>NZ_SDPO01000001.1 GCF_004134865.1 Agromyces fucosus
AAAGGCCGTGTGAGTGGCCAAAGATACGCTCGCGTCCACTCTGTGGTTCCCTTCAGACGGGAAACCCAAAAACTCAACACTGAGAACACACCCGCACCACCACACCCTGTAACAGGGTCTGGGTTGGTGCGGTCACCGAGACCACCAACCACCCCAACCAGGGTGCGATTGGTTCTAGAGTTTCGGCGGCCATAGCGCGAGGGAAACGCCCGGACACATTCCGAACCCGGAAGCTAAGACTCGCAGCGCCGATGGTACTGCAGGGGGGACCCTGTGGGAGAGTAGGACACCGCCGGACAAACATTGAGGAGAGAGGCCACCCGAAGACGGGTGGCCTTTCTTCGTTAACGGGGTACTTCACAAGGTGCCCCATTACGGTTGAGTCCCATGAGGACTCCACACACGACGGGAATATCGTGAGCGACTCCAAGCACGGCTCGGCAGACCAGGGGCGACCTGAGCGACGCGATCAGCACAGCGGCGGCGGCAACGGAGCCGGCCGGCCGGCGAGTGCGCGTTCCGGTTCCACCGCTCGAGACGGCGCTCCAGCGAAGAAGCCGTACGGGGACCGCGACAACCGGAAGCCGTATGGCGATCGTGACGCGAAGAAGCCGTATGGCGATCGTGATGCGAAGAAGCCGTATGGGGACCGTGACAACCGGAAGCCGTATGGCGATCGCGACGCGAAGCCCTACGGGGACCGCGGAGCGTCGAAGCCGTATGGGGACCGTGACAACCGCAAGCCCTATGGCGACCGTGACGCGAAGAAGCCGTACGGGGACCGAGACAACCGGAAGCCGTATGGCGATCGCGACGCGAAGCCCTACGGCGATCGCGATGCGAAGAAGCCGTACGGTGATCGTGACAACCGGAAGCCGTATGGCGACCGTGACGCGAAGAAGCCGTACGGGGACCGCGACAACCGGAAGCCGTATGGCGATCGCGACGCGAAGCCCTACGGCGACCGCGGTGCGTCGAAGCCGTACGGCGATCGCGATGCGAAGAAGCCGTACGGGGACCGCGACAACCGGAAGCCGTATGGCGACCGTGACGCGAAGAAGCCGTACGGGGACCGCGACAACCGGAAGCCGTATGGCGATCGCGACGCGAAGCCCTACGGCGACCGCGGTGCGTCGAAGCCGTACGGGGACCGCGACAACCGGAAGCCGTATGGCGATCGCGACGCGAAGCCCTACGGCGACCGCGGAGCGTCGAAGCCGTACGGGGACCGCGACAACCGGAAGCCGTATGGCGACCGTGACGCGAAGAAGCCGTACGGGGACCGCGACAACCGCAAGCCCTATGGCGATTCGCCCCGGGGCGGACGCCCAGGCGGGAGCGACGACCAGCGCGATGCACCTCCCCGTGAGAACTACGGTGCGGCCGACCTGCAGGTGCGTCCGCGCCACGACGACCCGTTCATTCCCGAGTCGATCGAGGCACGCGACCTCGACAAGGGCGCTCGCGCCGAGCTGAAGACCTTGAGCAAGGAGAACGCCGACTGGGTCGCGCGGCACCTCGTCGCGGCATCCGAACTCCTCGAGGACGACCCCGAGCTCGCGCACCAGCACGCACTTTCGGCAGGGCGCCGTGCCGGCCGCATCGCCGTCGTGCGCGAGACGCTCGCGATCACCGCCTACGCGACCGGCGACTTCGCGCTCGCGCTCCGCGAGCTGCGTACGTACCGCCGCATCTCGGGCAGCAACGACCAGCTGCCGCTGCTCGTCGACAGCGAGCGCGGTGTCGGCCGACCCGACCGTGCCCTCGAGGTCGGCCGCGCCGTCGACCGCTCGACGCTCGCTCCGGCCGTGCAGGTCGGCCTCGCCATCGCCATGTCGGGGGCCCGTCTCGACCTCGGCCAACCCGAGATCGCCCTCGCCGAGCTCGAGATTCCCCAGCTCGACCCCGATCGGGCGTTCTCGTACAGTCCGGCTCTCTTCTCGGCGTACGCCGAGGTACTCGAGGAGCTCGGTCGCGCTGACGAGGCCGCGAAGTGGCGGGCCCGTGCTGACCGTGCCGAAGCGGCGCTGGGTGGTCCGGCTGAGGCGGAGTCGATCGAGATCTTCGAGGTGGAGCTCGAGGAGTTCGCCGACGAAGCCGACGAGACTCACGAGCCCGAGGACGCGGGCGAGGTCGTCGAGGACGAGTCCGTCGACGATACCGGCGAGGGCGCAGCAACGGACGAGGCCGTCGTGGCCGAGACCGAGGCAGCGGATGCCGGGGAGCTCGGCGACGCCGACGAAGAGGCGCCCGCAGAGGCTGACGCTGAGGAGGCCTTCGACGGCGACCCGCGCGACGTGCTCGAAGACGACGTGCGCGAGGTGCTCGCCGCCCTGGAAGTCGACGAGAGCGAGGGTACGTCCGGTGGGACTGTTCCGCGCGAAGACTGAGCACCCGACGCCGCTCGACGGCGTCGACGCGGTGCTCGCCGACCTCGACGGCGTCGTCTACGCCGGCGCCCACGCGATCCCGCGCGCCGTCGAGAGCTTGAACCTCGCGAAGCGCGATCGGGCTGTCGGCTACATCACGAACAACGCGTCGCGAAGCGATGCATCCGTCGCCGGTCACCTGGCCGAGCTCGGCCTCGACGTCGTCGCAGCCGATGTCGTGACCTCGCCGCAGGCCGCGATGGCACTGCTCGCCGAACAGGTCGCGCCGGGCGCGCTCGTGTTCGTCGTGGGCGGAGAGGGCATCACCTCAGAACTCGAGAAGCGGGGCTACCGCATCACGCGCTCGGCGGACGACGCGCCCGAGGCGGTCGTGCAGGGCTTCGCACCCGAGCTCGGATGGCGTGAGCTCGCCGAGGCATCCTTCGCGCTGACCGCCACCGGCGGCCCGGACGGCGCGAGCACGGGGATCCCGTGGATCGCGACGAACATGGACTGGACCATCCCGGTCGCGCGCGGCATCGCGCCGGGGAACGGCACGCTCGTCTCGGCGGTTCACACGGCGGTCGGCCGGTTCCCGCTCGTCGCGGGCAAGCCCGAGACGCCGATCTTCGACGAGGCGCGCCGCAGGTTCGGCGCCGAGCAGCCGCTCATGGTCGGCGATCGCCTCGACACCGACATCCTGGGCGCGCGGCGTGCCGGCATGTTGAGCGCTCTCGTGCTCACCGGCATCGACACGGCCAAGCAGGTGCTCGCGGCTCCCGAATCGAGTCGACCCGACTTCATCCTCGCCGACCTCGACGGCTTGCACGCCCCGTATCCGGCCACGGAGCAGGTGCGTGGCGGCGTGACCCGTGTCGGCTCCGCCCGGGTGCGCATGTCGGGCAACCGCGTCGAGATCGTCGACGACGGCGACGACCGGCTCGACCTGCTGCGTGCCGCGTGCGCGGCGATCTGGGGATCGGGCATGGGCATCCACGTGCTCGACGTTCCGGCCCGGCTCTACAGCTGACCGGTCGGTCGTCGGCCCGGCGTCGGCGGCTCGGGGTAGCGTTGACACGTGAGCACTGAACCCGATCGATCAGAAGCGGCCGCGACGATCCCGCCCGCGGCCGATGCGGCCTCCTCGTCGGTGTCGGCCGTGCTCGCCGAGGTCGAGTCGCGACCGCTCGCCGAACGTGCAGAGGCGTACCAGACCCTCGCCGGCGAGCTGCGCACGCAGCTCGAGCAGTCCGACCCGTCGCTGCGCAACTAACGCATGACCGAACAACGACTCGACGCGGCGCTCGCGGCGCGCGGACTCGCCCGCTCGCGCACGCACGCCGCGACACTCATCGCCGCGGGCGTCGTGACGGTCGATGGTCGTCCGGTCGTCAAGGCGGCGGCCAAGGTCGGCGATGACGCGCTGCTCGAGGTCGCGGCATCCGATCACTACGTGAGCCGTGCGGCGCACAAGCTGATCGCCGGTCTCGACGGCTTCGGCGTCGACGTCGCCGGTCGAATCGCGCTCGACGCGGGCGCCTCGACTGGCGGGTTCAGCCAGGTGCTCCTCGAGCGCGGCGCCCGGTGGGTGCTCGCCGTCGATGTCGGACACGATCAGCTCGCGCCCGAACTCGCGGAGGCTCCCGGCCTCGTGCTCGTCGAGGGGTGCAATGTGCGGCATCTCGACGCCGCGCGGCTCGCAGAACTCACCGGGGTCGACGAGCGGCCGTCGCTCGTCGTCGCCGACCTCTCGTTCATCTCGCTCACCGTGGTGCTGCCGGCGTTGCGTGCGAGTGCGACCGATGACGCGGACTTCGTGCTGCTCGTCAAGCCGCAGTTCGAGGTCGGGCGCGGGGGAGTGCGCGAGGGCGTCGTGCGTGACGCCGGACTCCGCGCCGAGGCCGTCGCGAACGTGCTGTGGGCGGCATTCGACGCGGGGCTCGGCACCGCAGGCGTCCTGTCCTCCCCAATCGCGGGCGGCCACGGAAATCTCGAGTACCTCGTGCATCTGAGCGCCGCGCGCGGAGTGAATCCGACAGAATGGTCAGGTCGGGTAGACGAAGTGACGGGGAGGGCGAAGGCGTGAGTGACGCACGGCGCTTCCTGGTGGTCGCACATACGGGCCGGCAATCCGCCCTCGAGGCGACGAGCGAGGTCTGCACCCAGCTCCTGGCCGCCGGCGCGGTGCCGGTCATCGCGGCAGAGCACTGGGACGAGGTGCACGACTTCGTGCCCGAGCTCAACGGCTCGGTCGAGCGCTTCGAGGAGACCGACCCGACGGGCATCGAGCTCGTCATCGTGCTCGGCGGCGACGGCACGATCCTCCGGGCCGCCGAGATCATGCGCGACTACCCGGTGCCGCTCCTCGGCGTGAACCTCGGCCACGTGGGATTCCTCGCCGAGAGCGAGCGTGACGATCTCGGCTACACGATCGGCCGCGCGCTGGCACGCGACTACACGGTCGAGGAGCGCATGACGCTCGCGGTGCGCGCGAAGGTCGGCGACGACGTCGTCTACGAGAGCTGGGCGCTCAACGAGGTCACCGTCGAGAAGGCCGAACGCGAGCGCATGCTCGAGGTCGTCATCGAGGTCGATCGTCGACCGCTCTCCTCCTTCGGCTGCGACGGCGTCGTGATGTCGACGCCGACCGGGTCGACCGCCTATTCGTTCTCCGCCGGCGGCCCCGTCGTCTGGCCGAGCCTCGAAGCGCTGCTGCTCGTGCCGCTCAGCGCGCACGCGCTCTTCGCCCGGCCCCTCGTGGTCGGTCCCGAGTCGTCGCTCGCGGTCGAGATCCTCCAGCGCACCGAGGCATCCGCCGTCATCTGGTGCGACGGCCGGCGCACGTTCGACCTTCCGCCGGGTTCACGCGTGATCGTGCGCAGGTCGCCCATGCCGGTCCGCCTCGCGCGACTGCACGAGGCGCCGTTCACCGACCGCCTGGTCAACAAGTTCCAGCTCCCGGTCACCGGGTGGAGGGGGCCGGTCGGGCGTGAATAGTCAGAGAGTGATCGAGGGCTGCAGTGATCGAGGGCTGTATTGATTGAGGAACTCGGCATCCGCGATCTCGGCGTCATCGCCGAGGCCACCCTTCCGCTCGGGGCCGGATTCACGGCCGTGACGGGCGAGACGGGCGCGGGCAAGACCATGGTCGTGACCGCGCTCGGTCTGCTGCTCGGCTCGCGGTCCGATGCCGGCGCCGTGCGTGCCGGCGCGAAGCAGGCGTGGGTCGAGGGCCGTTGGCTCGTGCCCGACGACGGCACCGTCGCCGAGCGCGTCGCCGAGACGGGCGGGGAGATCGAAGCCGGTGAGCTGCTGCTCGGCCGGTCGGTCTCCGCAGAGGGACGCAGCCGGGCCGTCGTCGGCGGACGGAGCGCCCCCGTCGGCGTGCTCGCCGAGCTCGGGGACGAACTCGTCGTCGTGCACGGCCAGGCCGACCAGCAGCGGCTCCGCTCAGCGGTCGCGCAACGCGAGGCGCTCGACCGCTTCGCCGGATCGAAGCTTCAGGCCGTGCTCGACGAGTATCGAGTCGCCTTCAACGCCTGGCGAACGGATGCCGCCGAGCTCGAGCGTCTCCGCGCCGATCACGAGTCGCGGGTGCGCGAGGCCGAAGAGCTGCGCGCCGCCCTCGACGAGGTCGAAGCCGCCGACCCGCAACCCGGTGAAGACCTCGAACTGCAGGAGCGTGCCGACCGGCTCTCGAACCTCGAAGAGCTGCGCCTCGCAGCTGCACAGGCTCGTGCCCTGATCTCGGCCGAAGACGTTGTCGACGACGTCCCAGACGCCGTCGCGCTCGTCGACGGCGCTCGACGGCAGCTGGAGCGCGTCGCCGAGCATGACGCAGCGCTGCAGCCCATCGGCGAGATGCTGACGAACGCGGGGTTCCTGCTCGCCGATGCGGCGGCCGAGCTGTCGGGATATCTCGCCGGGCTCGACGCCGACGGTGCGCGCGAGCTCGAGATCGTGCAGGAGCGCCGCGCCGTGCTCGGGGGTCTCGTACGTCGCCACGGCGGCGGCCTCGAAGAGGTGCTCGAGTTCCGCCGCAACGGCGGTCTCAGGCTCGTCGAACTCGACAGCGACGACGAGCGCATCGAGGGACTCGAGGCATCCGTCGCGTCGCTCGAAGCCGAGGTCGACCGGCTCGCCGGTTCACTCACCGAGCTGCGTACCGACGCGGCCGGGCGGCTCGCGACCGCAGTCACCACCGAGCTCGCGGCACTCGCGATGCCCGATGCCCAGCTCGCCGTCGTGATCGAGCCGACCGCCGAAGCGACGTCGCACGGCAGCGATGCCGTGTCGATCCTGCTCCGACCGCATCCCGGTGCCGAGCCGCGGCCGGTGTCGCGCGGAGCCTCCGGCGGCGAGCTGTCGCGAGTGATGCTCGCAATCGAGGTCGTCATCGCCGGCAGCGACCCCGTGCCGACGTTCGTCTTCGACGAGGTCGACGCCGGCGTCGGCGGCGCCGCCGCGATCGAGATCGGGCGGCGGTTGGCGCGACTCGCCGAGCGCTCGCAGGTCATCGTCGTGACCCACCTCGCGCAGGTCGCCGCGTTCGCGACGAACCACTTGAGCGTCGTCAAGGGCACCGACGGGCAGGTCACCTCCTCGAGCGTCCGCCAGCTCGCCGGGGCCGAACGGGAGGCCGAGATGGCGCGGCTGCTGTCGGGGCTCGCCGATTCGCAGAGCGGGCTCGCGCACGCCCGGGAACTGCTGGAGATCGCCGCCGACCGCGCGGCGTGACGCGCGGTCGCCGGCCGCGAACGAACGGGATCGAGTGGATCCCGAGAAAATGGGGGAGCGCGTGGGGCATGTCGGGTCGAATGATCAGGAACGTGGGTTAGGCTATAAGCCCGTGGTGGATGAACGCGGAACAGACAATCAGAACGACACGACCAAGCACATCTTCGTGACCGGTGGTGTCGTTTCTTCGTTGGGCAAGGGACTCACGGCGGCGAGTCTCGGTAACCTCCTGACTGCCAGGGGCCTCAGAGTCGTCATGCAGAAGCTCGATCCATATCTGAACGTGGATCCGGGCACGATGAACCCCTTCCAGCACGGCGAGGTCTTCGTGACCGACGACGGCGCTGAGACCGACCTCGACATCGGTCACTACGAGCGGTTCCTCGACATCAACCTGAGCCAGGCGGCGAACGTCACCACCGGCCAGATCTACTCGACGGTGATCGCCAAGGAGCGCCGCGGCGAGTACCTCGGCGACACCGTGCAGGTCATCCCGCACATCACCGACGAGATCAAGCGGCGCATGCGGCTGCAGGCCTCGGAGTCGCCGAAGCCCGACGTCATCATCACCGAGATCGGCGGCACCGTCGGCGACATCGAGTCGCAGCCGTTCATCGAGTCGGCCCGCCAGGTGCGCCACGAGCTCGGCCGCAAGAACGTCTTCTTCGTGCACGTCTCCCTCGTGCCCTTCATGGGCGCGTCGGGCGAGCAGAAGACCAAGCCGACGCAGCACTCGGTCGCCGCGCTCCGCTCCATCGGCATCCAGCCCGACGCGCTCGTGCTCCGCAGCGACCGGCCCGTCACCGAGTCGAACAAGCGCAAGATCGCGCTCATGTGCGACGTCGACGAGCAGGCCGTCGTGAACGCCGTCGACGTGCCGTCGATCTACGACATCCCGACGATGCTGCACGACCAGGGCCTCGACGCCTACATCATCGACACCCTCGGTCTCGGTGAGAAGGCGGCCGACGTCGACTGGTCGGGCTGGAGCAGCCTGCTCGACGTCGTCCATGACCCCAAGCACGAGGTCACGATCGGGCTCGTCGGCAAGTACATCGACCTGCCCGACGCCTACCTCTCGGTCACCGAGGCGCTGCGCGCCGGCGGTTTCGCGAACGACTCCAAGGTCAACATCGAGTGGATCCCGTCCGACGAGTGCCAGACCCCCGAGGGGGCGCAGAAGCACCTCGCGCACCTCGACGGCATCTGCGTGCCGGGCGGCTTCGGCGTGCGCGGCATCGAGGGAAAGCTCGGCGCCCTGCTCTTCGCGCGTGAGAACGCCATCCCGGTGCTCGGCCTCTGCCTCGGCCTGCAGTGCATGGTCATCGAGTACTCGCGCAATGTCGCGGGCCTGCCCGGCGCCTCGTCGAGCGAGTTCGACCCCGACACGCAGTACCCGGTCATCGCGACCATGGAGGAGCAGGTCGAGATCATCGCCGGCGGCGACCTCGGCGGCACCATGCGTCTCGGCCTCTACCCGGCCAAGCTCGCGGAGGGCTCGATCGCGGCCGAGCTGTACGGCTCGACCGAGGTCTCCGAGCGTCACCGTCACCGCTACGAGGTCAACAACTCCTATCGTGACCGCATCGCCGAGGCGGGCCTCTCGTTCTCGGGGATGTCGCCCGACCGTCACCTCGTCGAGTTCGTCGAGCTGCCGCGCGAGGTGCACCCGTTCTACGTCGGCACGCAGGCTCACCCCGAGCTGCGCAGCCGCCCGAACGATGCCCACCCCCTCTTCCGCGGCCTCGTCGGTGCGGCGCTCGAGCGCCAGCAGGCGAGCAAGCTGTTCGACGACGTCAGCAATGGCTGATTCCCTCGGCTCCGGCATCGGCGGGCGGCGCGAGCCGCTCGCCGATGAACGGGTCGTGGTGCCCGTCGTCTCGAGCGAACGGGTCTTCGAGGGTCGGGTCTGGGACATCCGCCGCGACGCCTTCGAATTCGGCGGCGAGACCATCGTGCGCGAGTACATGGACCACACGGGTGCGGTCGGCGTCCTCGCGATCGATGACGACGACAACGTGCTGCTGATCAAGCAGTACCGCCACCCGGTGCGCATGCGCGACTGGGAGATCCCCGCCGGCCTCCTCGACGTCGACGGCGAACCGCCGCTCGCCGCCGCGAAGCGGGAGCTCGCCGAAGAGGCCGACCTCGAGGCATCCGACTGGGCGGTGCTGACCGACATCGCGACGTCGCCAGGCGGCAGCGACGAGCTGATCCGGGTGTACCTGGCGCGCGGACTCTCGGTCACGGCCGAGGCGTTCGCCCGCGAGGGCGAGGAGGCCGACATGGAGACCCGTTGGGTGCCGCTCGACGAGTGCGTCGACGCGGTCCTCGAGCGACGCATCCACAACGCGCCGCTCGCGATCGCGGTGCTCGCGGCCATGGCGGCCCGCGCCCGCGACTGGTCGAGTCTCGGCCCAGCGGATGCCCCGTGGCCCGGGCAGGCCGTCGGCCGCACGGAGCGCTCGCAACGATGACCGGAACCCCCGTCGACGACTATCTGCGGCATCTCGTCGTGGAGCGGGGGCTCGCGCGGAACACGATCTCGTCGTATCGACGCGACCTCGCGATCTACGCCGACTGGCTCGCCTCCCGAGGCATCGCCGGGCCTTCGGCGGCGACCGAGCAGGACCTCGGCGACTTCGTGCGCTTCCTCGGCGCCGAACGGGTGCCTCCGCTCGCGACCTCGTCGATCGCCCGCGTGCTGTCGGCTGTGCGCGGCCTGCACCGGTTCCTCGCCGAGGAGGGGCTCGTGCCGACGGACGTCTCGCGCGAACTGCGCCCTCCGAAGCTGCCGATGCGCCTGCCCAAGGCGATCCCGGTCGACGACGTCGAGGCGCTCATCGCGGCAGCTGGCGGCGACGAGCCGACCGACCTGCGCGACACCGCCCTGCTCGAGGTGCTCTACGCGACCGGTGCGCGCGTCTCGGAGGCGGTGTCGCTGAACGTCGACGACCTCGTCGACCAGGAGGTCGTGCGGCTCTTCGGCAAGGGCGGCAAGCAGCGCATCGTGCCCCTCGGCAGCTACGCGCGCCGGGCCGTCGACGCCTACCTCGTGCGTGCCCGGCCATTGCTCTCCGCACGCGGCACGGCGACGCCCGCGCTCTTCCTCGGCGTGCGCGGCAAGCGGATGTCGCGGCAGGCCGCGTGGGAGGCGCTCCGCGACGCCGCCGAGACGGCGGGGCTCGCGACATCCGTCTCGCCGCACACCCTGCGGCACTCGTTCGCGACGCACCTGCTCGAAGGCGGCGCCGACGTGCGCGTCGTGCAGGAGCTCCTCGGCCACTCCTCGGTCGCCACCACCCAGATCTACACACTCGTCACAGCGGACACACTCCGGGAGATGTACACCGCGGCCCACCCGCGTGCTCGCTAGAATCGACCAAGCACCCGCCCGGCCCCAGGAGAGAAGACGCCACGTGACGCACCAGACGAACCACTCAGCGGACGGAATCGCAACTCCGCCAGAGCTCGGTCCCACTGGTCGCCCCTCTCGCGAGTTTCCCGAGCCCGTCACGCTCACCTCCCACGGCCCGGCGCGCATCATCGCCCTCTGCAACCAGAAGGGCGGCGTCGGCAAGACGACCACGACGATCAACCTCGGCGCGACGCTCGCCGAGTACGGCCGCCGGGTGCTCGCGGTCGACTTCGACCCGCAGGGCGCGCTCTCGGCGGGCCTCGGCGTGCCGACGCACGACGTGCCCACGATCTACGACCTGCTGCTCTCGCGCACGCTCGACCCGGCCGAGGTGATCCAGAAGACGAGCGTCGAGGGGCTCGACGTGATCCCCGCCAACATCGACCTCTCGGCCGCCGAGGTGCACCTCGTCACCGAGGTCGCCCGCGAGCAGATCCTCGCGAGTGTGCTGCGCCGCGTCTCCGCCGACTACGACGTGATCCTCATCGACTGCCAGCCGTCGCTCGGATTGCTCACCGTGAACGCGCTCACGGCCAGCCACGGCGTCGTCATCCCGCTCGAGTGCGAGTACTTCGCGCTGCGCGGCGTTGCGCTGCTCATCGAGACCATCGACAAGGTGCGCGACCGCCTGAACCCGGCGATCCAGCTCGACGGCATCCTCGCGACGATGTACGACTCCCGCACGCTGCACTCCCGTGAGGTGCTCGAGCGCGTCGTCGACGCGTTCGGCGACGAGGTGCTCGAGACGGTCATCACCCGCACCGTGAAGTTCCCCGATGCGAGCGTCGCCGGGACTCCCATCACCGAGTTCGCACCCGAGCACCAGGCGTCGCGGGCGTACCGCCAGCTCGCCAGGGAGCTGGTCTTCCGTGGCGCGGTCGCCTGAGGCGGCGTCGGCCCCCGAACAGCACGCGTCCGACGCGAGGGTGTCGGCCGAAGGAGATGACGCGCCAGCGCGGTCGGACGACTCGGCCATGACGGCGTCGGCCGCGCCGATGTCGGACGTGCCCGCGGCCGATGAGGGCGGCTTCCGCGTCGCGCTCACGAACTTCGAGGGCCCGTTCGACCTGCTGCTCTCGCTCATCACGAAGCACGAGCTCGACATCACCGAGGTGTCGCTGTCGGCGGTCACCGACGAGTTCATCTCGTACCTGCGCGGCCTCGACTCCGAGGAGGAGCTCGATCGCGCCTCCGAATTCCTCGTCGTCGCGGCGACGCTGCTCGACCTGAAGGTGGCGGGGCTCCTGCCGCAGGGGGAGCTCGTCGACGCTGAAGACGTCGCCCTGCTCGAGGCCCGCGACCTGCTGTTCGCCCGGCTGCTGCAGTACCGGGCCTTCAAGGAGGCGGCGCGCTGGTTCTCGGGCAACCTCGAGCGCGAGTCGCTGCGTCATGCCCGCAATGTACGGCTCGAGGAGAAGTTCCGCCGGCGCGCTCCAGAGCTCGTCTGGACCCTGTCGGCCGAGGATTTCGCCGCGCTCGCGACGCTGGCGCTGACGCCGCGCGAGATCCCGGTCGTCGGCCTCGACCACCTGCACGCACCGCTCGTCTCGATCCGCGAGCAGGCGGCGCACGTCGTCGCGGTGCTCCGGCGCGGCGATCCCGTGACGTTCCGCCAGCTCATCGCCGGCGTCGGCCAGTCGGGAGTCGTCGTCGCGCGCTTCCTCGCCGTGCTCGAGCTCTACCGGCATGCCGCGATCGGCTTCGAGCAGCTCGAGCCGCTCGGCGAGCTGACGCTGCGCTGGTCGGCCGAGAACTGGTCCGACGAGAACCTCGAGAGCCTGGGGGCTGACTATGACGAATGAGACGGATGTCGCGGCGACGGACGTGCCCGACGAGCAGCTCGTCACCGCGGTGAACGAGCCCGATGCAGTGGGCGAGACCGAGGCAGTGGGCGAGACCGAGACCGACGGCCCTGAGCTGTCGATCGTGACCCCGCTCGACGTGCCCGGCCAGCCCCGCCTCGACCTCGACCGTGCCCTCGAGGCGATCCTCTTCATCGCCGACGAGCCGCAGAGCGTCGTCTCGCTCGCGGCTGCGGTCGCGCGTCCGGTCGCCGAAGTGCGCGCCGCGATCGCCCGGCTCCGTGCCGACTACGACGGCGCCGGGGCGTCGGGCGAGCCGCGAACGGATGTCGCGGGGGAGCCCGAGCCACGAAGCATCCGTCGCGGGTTCGAACTCCGCGAGGTCGGCGGCGGCTGGCGATTCTACGTGCGTGCCGAGTACGACACCCTCGTCGCCGACTTCGTGCTCACGCAGTCGTCGACCCGGCTCTCCCAGGCGGCGCTCGAGACACTCTCGGTGATCGCCTACAAGCAGCCGATCTCGCGCTCCCAGGTCGCCTCGATCCGTGCGGTGAACGTCGACTCCGTCGTGCGCACCCTCCTCGGGCGCGGCCTCGTCACCGAGGTCGACACCGACCCCGAGACCGGCGCGATCCTCTACGGAACGACCGAGCTGCTGCTCACGAACCTCGGCATCAACTCGCTCGACGAGCTGCCCCACATCTCGCCGTTGCTCGACGACGGCCAGGAAGGATTCGACTTTGACTGACGCAACCGGCTGGGGCGGCGAACCCGCCCCTGAGGGCGTACGACTGCAGAAGGTGCTCGCCGCGGCGGGCGTCGCGAGCAGGCGGGTCTCGGAGCAGTACATCGCCGAGGGTCGCGTCGAGGTGAACGGGGAGATCGTGACCGAGCTCGGCCGCCGCATCGACCCCGAGACCGACCTCGTCGCGGTCGACGGCGTCGCCGTGCAGCTCGACCCCGCGAAGCGCTACTACATGCTGAACAAGCCGCGCGGCGTGGTCTCGTCGATGCGCGACGAGCAGGGACGCCCCGACCTCACGCGCTTCACCGACGGCCTCGAGGAGCGGGTGTTCAACGTCGGCCGCCTCGACGCCGAGACGAGCGGACTGCTGCTGCTCACGAACGACGGCGACCTCGCGCACGTGCTCGCCCACCCGTCGTTCGGCGTCTCGAAGACGTACATCGCGAAGGTCACCGGCCGGGTCACGCCGCAGGTCATCCAGCAGCTGAAGAACGGCATCGAACTCGACGACGGCCCCATCAAGGCCGACAAGGCGCGCATCCTGCAGCAGCAGGGCGATGACCGGCACTCGATGGTCGAACTCACGCTCCACTCGGGCCGCAACCGCATCGTGCGCCGCATGCTCGACGCGGTGGGACATCCGGTCGTCGACCTCGTGCGTCGGAGCTTCGGCCCGCTCAACCTCGGCACGCTCCGATCTGGCCAGATGCGCGAGCTGACGAAGGAGGAGCGGGGCCAACTGCTCACCATCTCCCGCGCGGCGGAAGCCGATCGCGAGGGAGGCGAGTCGTGACCGAATCACGGCTGACCGGCCCCGTCCGCGTGGTCGGTGTGGGACTGTTGGGCGCGAGCATCGGCCTCGGCCTGCGTGCCAAGGGCGTCGAGGTGATCCTCGCCGACGCCTCGCCGACGCACCTCGCGATCGCGGTCGATTACGGCGCCGGACGGGCGGCAGCTGCAGGCGACCGCCCGCAGCTCATCGTCGTATGCGTGCCGCCCGACGTCACGGCCGACGTCGTGGCGGCCGAACTCGAGGCGTACCCCGAGGCGATCGTCACGGATGTCGCGAGCGTGAAGCTCGCCGTCTACGAGGACCTGAAGGCGCGCGGCGCCGACCTCTCGCGCTACATCGGCACTCACCCCATGGCCGGTCGCGAGCGCGGCGGCCCCATGTCGGGCCGAGCCGACCTCTTCGTCGGCCGCCCGTGGGTCGTCGCCGCGCACGGCGGCATCTCGTACCAGGACGGCTCGGCGATCGACGACCTCATCCTCGACCTCGGCGCGACGCTCGTCGAACTCACGCCCGAGCAGCACGATGCCGCCGTCGCCCTCGTCTCCCACGTACCGCAGGTCGTCTCGAGCCTCATGGCCCGGCGCCTCATCGACGCACCGCACGCCTCCGTCAACCTCGCCGGGCAGGGCATCCGCGACGTCACCCGCGTGGCGGCGAGCGACCCCGAGCTCTGGGTGCAGATCCTCGGGCAGAACTCCGAGCCCGTCGCCGAGATCCTGCGCGGCTACCGCGACGACCTCGACCGCTTCATCGACGCGCTCGACAACATGGATGCACCGGGGGCACGTCGTCGCGTCGCCGAGGAGCTCTTCGGCGGCAACACCGGCGTCGAACGGCTGCCGGGCAAGCACGGCGTCGACCGTCGCTATTCGAGCCTGATCGTCATGATCGACGACCGGCCGGGCCAGCTCGCGCGGCTCTTCAACGACGTCGGCGAGGCCGGCGCCAACATCGAGGACCTCCGGCTCGAGCACTCGCCGGGCGCGCAGATCGGCCTCGCCGAGATCTCGGTGCTCCCCGAGGTGCAGCAGCACCTCACCGATGAGCTGGCCGCACGCGGCTGGCGGATTGCAGGTTGAACGTGTCACCCGTCATCCCGTTCGTCGTGGCCGTCGACGGTCCGGCCGGCAGCGGCAAGTCGAGCGTCTCCAAGGAGGTCGCGCGACGGCTCGACTTCGGCTTCCTCGACACGGGTGCCGCCTACCGCGCCCTGGCATGGCACGCCGAGGCATCCGGAATCGACACCGACGACGCGGCATCCGTCGTCTCGTGCCTCGATTCCTTCGACTACCGCATCGGCACCGACCCGACCGGCTACTCGGTGCAGGTCGGAGCGGTCGACGTGACCGAGGCGATCCGCGACCCGCAGATCTCCGCGGTCGTGAGCGCCGTGGCGCGCGTGCCCGAGGTGCGGCGCCATCTCATCGAACTGTTCCGGTCGATCATGGCTGCGGTCGATGCGTCCGGCATCATCGTCGAGGGCCGAGACATCACGACCGTCGTGGCTCCCGACGCCCCCGTTCGCATACTCCTCACAGCATCGGAAGCGGTTAGAATGGGCAGGCGCTCCGCTGAGCTGACCGGATCGTCGGTCGAAGCTGTGGGGGAGCAGCTGCGGAAGCGCGACGCGGCGGATTCCAAGGTCGTGGACTTCATGACCGCGGCAGACGGCGTCACGACCGTCGATTCGACGGAGCTCGACTTCGACCAGACGGTCGAAGCGGTGATCGGCGTGATCCGCGAAGCGGCGCCCTTCCTCGCCCCCGAGCACGTCGCCAGGGGCGCACAGATTTCAGAGGAGACACCATGACCGACCAGAGCGAAGAGTACGACGCTCCCGACGACGACCTCGTCGAGCGTCTTGCCGACGTCGACGACGACCTCGCCGAGCAGCGCGCAGCAACGCTCCGCTCGGGACTCGCCGACTACGCACTCGACGACGACGACCTCGACGTGCTCGAGCTCTCGGAAGAGGGCGAGGAGGCCATCCGCTACCTCCCCGCGCTGCCGGTCATCGCGATCGTCGGTCGACCGAACGTCGGCAAGTCCGCCCTCGTCAACCGAATCCTCGGCCGGCGTGAGGCCGTCGTCGAAGACACCCCTGGTGTCACTCGCGACCGCGTCTCATACAAGGGCGAGTACCTCGACCGCCGCTTCACGCTCGTCGACACCGGAGGCTGGGAGCCCGACGCGAAGGGCATCGACGCCTCGGTCGCCCTGCAGGCTGAGGTCGCCATCGAGCTCTGCGACGTCGTGCTCTTCGTCGTCGACGCCACGGTCGGCGCGACGTCCACCGATGAGCACGTCGTGCGGCTGCTCCGCAAGACGAAGAAGCCGGTCTTCCTGCTGGCCAACAAGGTCGACGACGCCCGCCAGGAGTCAGAGGCCGCCGCGCTCTGGAACCTCGGACTCGGCGAACCCCACCCGGTCTCGGCGCTGCACGGCCGCGGCGTCGCCGACATGCTCGAGCAGGTCTTCAAGGTGCTGCCGCAGGTCTCCGCGGTCGCGAAGGACGAGTTCGGCGGCCCCCGTCGTGTCGCGATCCTCGGTCGCCCGAACGTCGGCAAGTCGAGCCTGCTCAACAAGACCGCGGGTGAAGAACGCGTCGTGGTCAACGAGCTCGCCGGCACCACGCGTGACCCCGTCGACGAGCAGATCGAGCTCGGCGGCAAGATCTGGCGCTTCGTCGACACCGCCGGCATCCGCCGCCGCGTGCACCTGCAGCAGGGCGCCGACTTCTACGCCTCGCTCCGCACCCAGGCGGCGCTCGAGAAGGCCGAGGTGGCCGTCGTGCTCCTCGACGTCTCGCAGCCGCTCTCCGAGCAGGACGTGCGCATCATCGACCTCGTGCTCGAATCGGGCCGGGCGCTCGTGCTCGCCTTCAACAAGTGGGACCTGCTCGACGACGAACGTCGTCGCTACCTCGAGCGCGAGATCGAGCAGGACCTGCATCACGTCGCATGGGCGCCGCGCGTCAACATCTCGGCGAAGACGGGCCGTCACCTCGAGAAGCTCGTTCCTGCGCTCGAGACCGCGCTCGAGTCGTGGGACACCCGCATCCCGACGGGCAAGTTCAACGCGTTCCTCACCGAGCTGACGCAGGAGCACCCGCACCCCGTGCGCGGCGGCAAGCAGCCCCGCGTGCTGTTCGGCACCCAGGCGGCCAGCCGCCCGCCGACATTCGTGCTCTTCACGACCGGGTTCCTCGACCCGGGCTACCGCCGGTTCATCCAGCGACGCCTGCGCGAGATCTACGGCTTCGAGGGTTCGCCCATCGTCATCAACATGCGTGTGCGCGAGAAGCGCGACCGCTCGAAGTAGGCAACGGATGTCGCGGCGCCCGAGTCGTTCCCGCGAGGGAGCAGGCTCGGGCGTTCGTGGTTTCTCCAGCCGCGCCACGATGTGATGGACGTCACGATCAGGGTCAAGCCCGGGAGCCGCAAGGGACCGCTCGTGGAGGCGGTCGAGGGTGACCCCACGGCCTCGCTCACGGTGTTCGTGCGGGAGCGCGCCGTGGACGGTGCCGCGAACGTCGGCGTCATCGAGGCCCTTGCGGCCCACTACGGTGTGCCGCGCAGCCGCGTGCGCATCCTGCGAGGGGAGTCAGCACGGGTGAAGCGGGTGCAAATCGACGACTGAGTGGAGGTCGCGGGTTCAAGCCCCGTTACTCACCCTCACTCACTCAGCGCGACGACTCGACCAGCTCGACCTGCATGATCGCGCGGTCTGGCCGGGGGCGGGCGATCTCGGTGAAGCCCGCGTGCGTGAACATCGAGACCGTGCCGTGGAAGAGCGCGTCGGCCGACACCTTGGCGCGGATCTTCGGGTCGACCGCGTAGGCCTCGACGACGACGGCACCGCCTGCGCGGGCGAAGTCGACGGCCGCTTCGGCGAGAGCGCGGGCGACGCCCCGGCCCCGGTGGTCGCGCGGAACGACGAAGCAGGAGACGGCCCACACGGCGTCGTCGTCGAAGTCGGGATGCGCGGTGCCGCCCTTGACGATGGTGCTCAGGCGAACCCTGGGGAGATCGGTGCGAGGTTCGACGGCGCACCAGCCGACCGGCGTCTCGCCGTCGTACGCGATGAGCCCGCGCCCGATGCCCGATGCGTTCAACTGCTCTTGCAGCCGGTCACGCAGGCCGTCGTCGCCGAACCGCCGCCAGTCGCTGCCGGGGATCTTGTACCACTGGCACCAGCAGTGCGCAGGGTCGCCTCGAGTGCCGAAGACGGCCTCGACATCGGTGAACGGCACTTCGCTCGCAGGAGCGACGCGGAGCCTGAGCGGCTCGAGATCTTCGGTCACGTCGGTGATCACGGTTCGAATGTAGCGCCGACCACCGACATCCGCAGCGGTCGCCCTGATCGCGTCGCGTGAGATCGTGAACATAGGTAACAATGCAGTATCATCATGATATGACTCCCGAGATCACCGTTCTCGACCGGCTGCTCGAGGTCAGCGAGCTCTTCCAGAAGGACATGGCCAACGCCTTCGCCGGTACCCCGCTGACGCCGGCGCGCACGAGGCTGCTCTGGGAACTCGCGGCGACCGGTCCGTCGACCCAGCACGCCCTCGCTGCCCGACTCGAGGTGAGCCCCCGCAACATCACGGGCCTCGTGGACGCGCTCGAGGCAGGCGGCTATGTCACCCGCTCGCGCCACCCGAGCGATCGGCGGGCGATCGTCGTGTCGCTCGCGGCATCCGCTGAGGAATTCATGCGCGACATGCAGCGCGACCATGCCGAGCTCTCGGCCGAACTGCTCGGCGCCGTCGCTCCCGCCGACCGCGACGCGCTGCTGCGCGGCATCGAGGCGATCGCCGGGCGTCTGCGCGAACTTATCGAAGCCGACGAGCAGCGCCGAGGCGCTGAGCAGTCTCAGGCGGTGGGGGAATGAGCACCGCGACGGCGACGCGCGCCGAGGCATCCGTCTGGCGACGCGTCGGATGGTTCCTGAAGCGCGCGCTGATCATGGAGCTCAGCATCTACGCGAGCATCGGGCGGTTCATCGCGCGCCGCCCGGCGATCGCGCCCGGCGCGAAGGGGTTCGGCTTCCACAAGCCCGTGATGACGATCCTCATGATCTTCATCGTGCTGTCGGCCGTCGAGATCCCGATCTTCGACCTCATCGTGCATCGCTGGCCCGCCGTGCGCATCACGCTGCTCGTGCTCGGCATCTGGGGGCTCACGTGGATGTTCGGGCTCCTGTGCGCCTACCTCATGCGGCCGCACACCGTCGGACCCGACGGCATCCGCGTGCGCGGCGGGCTCGAGCTCGACATCGCGCTCAGCTGGGACGACATCGCGTCGGTTGCGCGCAACCTGCGGGTGGACGAGCCCAGGTCGCCGAAGATCGTCGAGACGGATGCCTCGCGCACCCTCATGCTGCGCATGACCGACGAGACGAACCTCGAGATCGAGCTCGAGGGGCCGAAGCTCGTGACCTTGCCCGGACACGGCAAGACCGGCGGCGATCAGTCGGTGACGGCACTGCGCATCTGGGTCGACGACCCGGTTGCGTTCATGGACGAGGTGCGGAAGTACATCTGACGTCGAGCCGGCGTGCGTGGGTTCGCCGGCTGAATTCGCACCGAGCGGATGCCTCGTGGTCGCCCGTGTGTCACGAGCACCCCTTCGGATGCCGCTATGATGGTCAAGTTGTCTTCGGAGAAATCCGGTGGCATCGGGCTGTGGCGCAGCTTGGTAGCGCACCTGACTGGGGGTCAGGGGGTCGCAGGTTCAAATCCTGTCAGCCCGACAGAAAAGCCCTGATGAGATGATGCATCTCATCAGGGCTTCGTCGTTCCTGTATTTGGGACGTTTTGTGAACGTGGAGCAGGACTCAGCGTCGCCGATTCAGGTGACCCAGGTGCACCGGGCGAGGCGGGCCAGGCAGTAGCCGGCAATAGCTTGGTCCCAGATGTGGCATTGCCGACGGTATCTACGTCGATGGGTCCGTAAACCTTCGCGTGCATCCAAGTGCCCGGACAGGACCATGCGTATCTCTGGGTAGCGGGCGTTCGAACGTCAGTGGGCGGTCGTACGTTCAGATCATGAAGCGTGAGCGGGCGTACACCGACGAACAGCTCGTCAAGGCGGTCGCCGTCTCAAATTCATGGCGAGGGTTGCTGCGTGAGCTGGGTCTTGTTGCCACATCTTCCGGGGCGATGAGATCTGTTCGTTTGCAGGCCGACCGTCTCGGTGCCGACTATGGTCATTTCTCGGGTCAACGCCGCTGGGCGGAGGAGGACCTGCGAGCGGCAGTCGCGAACGCCACGACGTGGTCGGAAGTGGGCGCGCTTCTGAATCTTCAGGATGCCTCAGTGATCACGACGCTGAAAGGGCACGCATTACGACTCGGACTCGACGTCGCCCATCTAACAAGGCAGCAGCAGGATCTGCCAAGTATGGGCTTCACACCGGACCTCGGTCATCTCAGCCGCGCTGGTTCACTTCTCGCGGCCTCTTGGTTTGCCCTGTGCGGGCAGGATGTCTCGTGGCCGCTTGAACCCAGTCGTTATGATCTGCTTGTCTGCACCGAGGCGGGTATTCGCCGCGTCCAAGTGAAGACGACGACGGTGCGCGCGGGCGGTAGCTGGAAGGTCTATCTCTCCACCTCAGGTCGCGAGAGAAGGGGATACGATCCCGACGAGATCGATGACTTTTTCGTCATCGATGGGAGCCTTGCTTTCTATCTGATCCCGGTAGCCTCAGTTGGCGGGCTGCACGCGATCCACCTTGGCGCCTATCAGCAGTACCGTCAGGTGCAAGTCGCCGCGCTGGTGACTTAGCCGATCCGTCGGTGTCCTGCCTCAGTGCAGTGTCCACTGCGAGCGCAGCGACAGATAGATATCGAGCCTCGGCGGTGTCGGCCTTCGGCTTCACAACGGCGACCGCCCGATTGGCAGTCGCTCACCGGAATCCCTAAGAGTTCTCGGGATGCTTTTCATGTGCATGGCGGGTGAACCACCCTCGCACCGCGTCTTCATCCGTCGATGCCGGGTTCTCAGCCAGGCAGACGTTGCAGCGAGCGTGCCAGCCGTCGTCATCGTGCCAGACGTGAGGCGCGCCGGCCTCACCCAGTCGGGGCACCAGCGGACGTCGAACGCATAATCGATCGAAGCGGTGACTGCCCACGCGAGCTGCTCCAGCGCCGCGCTCGTCAGACCCAAGTTGCTGGCCCAGTTCTGATTGTCCAGTTCTGAGAGGACGTTGTCGTACAGCAGCTCAAGTTCGCGGGTGGCCCATCCGCCGTGGATGTCCTCAGGCACCTTGCCCGCCCACCCCAGTGTGGAGATCTGTCATCCTCCACAACCTAGTAGGTGCCTTCACGCCCGGCGCCCCTCAAGCCGTCGCCGACCGAAACGCTCGACTCGTCCTCAAGGCGGGCTTTGAGGGGCCGCATCCGGCAACTCTCCGGTTCCCGTATTGCCTGCCCGCGATAATGGCCGGTGAAGGTGCCTCGAACACAGCAGACGACGCGTGCTGAAACGCCGCCTGGGAACATGGTTCAACGACCAAACATCTCGCCGCGGCAGGGCGTCCTTCGACCTCTCAGCGTCGAGCTCGCGCTTCCACCGTCCTAGCCGCCCAGCGACCCCACGCATTTTGCAGATCGAGGCGTGCCCTGTTTCGTCGAGGCAGGCGTCTCATCCCTAGCGTCGATCTCGCAGTGTTCGGGTCCACGCAGCGATCCTATGGGCACGCTGACGCAGTACGCCGATCTCCACATAAGGCCGACGCGGTCCGTCGGTGAGGGATCCTGCCACCCGCGTTTGCGACCGACTTCGGCTGTTGACTTCGTCAGTTCTCTTCGCGAGTATTCGCGCATGAGTGACAAGTCCGATTCCGAGCAGATCGACGACATCATCGCGCAACAGAGCGGCTGGAAGCAGGACGTGCTCGTCGCGCTCCGAGCTGCGATCACAGCCGCCGACCCGGCTGCCGTCGAGGTGGTCAAGTACAAGAAGCCCTCCAAGCCCGAGGGAGTTCCGTTCTGGACGCATGACGGAGACGTCTGCTTCGTAGATGTGCTCAAGAGCGCCGTGAGGCTGACGTTCGCGAAGGGTGCCCGCATGGAAAGCAGCGATCTCTTCAACACACGGCTGGACAGCAAGGGCGTTCGAGCCATCGACTACTTCGATGGAGACCGCGTGGACGAAGCGGCGGTCAAGGCGCTCGTGGCTGAGGCTGTGGAACTCAACGTCGCAGCCAGGTGACAGGGGTGACGGACGAGCCGAACCGGCCGGCCGTGTGGTACCAGCCAGGTGCCCCCCGGAGGGGTGACACGGGCGGAGACACTCGATAGCATCCGCGGAGACGGTCACAATGGCCGGTGTGCGACAAGGAGGTCGACATGGCACACGGAATCGGCAGGAGGTCGTTGGTCACGGCCGCCGCCGTCATGGGGATGCTGGGATTCGCGGTGACTCCGGCCGCGGTTGCAGGTCCGGGGCACTCGGACGATGCTCCGTACCGCGGGCGCATCGTGAGCATGCTCCAGCACATGAGCGTCGAAGAGAAGGTGGGCCAGCTCTTCGTCGTCGAGGTGTACGGGCGCGACGCCACAACCGTGAGCGACACCGCCGCCGCGAACAACCGGCGGCTGTACGGCGTCGATACTCCGGCCCAGGTCATCGACAAGTACAAGCCCGGCGGCGTTATCTACTTCACGACCCGCGGGCCCGACAACTTCGGCACTCCGACCCAGGTTGCGACGCTCTCGAACGGGCTGCAGACGGCGGCGACAAACCAGTCGGCCGGCATCCCACTGCTCATCTCGACCGACCAGGAGGGCGGCGCGCTGGTCGCGCGCTTCGGCGCTCCGGCGACGCAGATGCCCGGGCAGATGCCGCTCGGCGCGAGCCGTTCGGCGGAGCACGCGCACCGCTCGGCCGAGGTGATCGGCACCGAGCTCGCCGCGGTCGGCATCAACCAGGACTACGCGCCGGTCGCCGACGTCAACGTCAACCCGGCCAACCCGGTCATCGGCATCCGCTCGATCGGCGAAGACCCACAGCTCGTCGCCGAACTCGTCGCCGCAGAGGTTGACGGCTTCCACGACGGCGGCATCGCGGCCGTCGCGAAGCACTTCCCCGGACACGGCGACACGGCGACCGACAGCCACTTCGGGCTCCCCGAGGTGACGCACACGCGCGAGCAGCTCGAGGCCATCGACCTGCCTCCGTTCCGGGCCGCGATCGCCGAAGGCGTCGACACGATCATGACCGCTCACGTCGTGTTGCGTTCGATCGACCCGAGCGGCGCCCCCGCCACGATGTCGGAGCCGATCCTCACGGGCCTCTTGCGCGAAGAGCTCGGCTACGACGGCCTCATCGTCACCGATGCGCTCGACATGCAGGGTGCTACGAGCACGTATCCGCCGAACGTCGCCCCCGTCGAGGCGTTCAAGGCGGGCGCCGACATGCTGGTGCTCGCACCCCAGATGGATGTCGCCTACGACGCCGTGCTCGACGCGGTGCTGAGCGGTGAGATCTCCGAGAAGCGGCTCGACGAGTCGGTGTACCGCATCCTGCGGCTCAAGATGCAGCGCGGCCTCTTCGCGGACCCGTTCGTCGATGCCGCGGCCGCGGCATCGATCGTCGGCGCACCCGCTCATGTCGCCGACGCGCAGACGATCACCGACGACACGACCACGCTCCTCAAGAACGACGCCGGCGTGCTGCCGCTCTCGAGCGAGCCGCGCGAGGTGCTCGTCACCGGCTGGGGCGTCGGGACGACGTCGACGCTCGGAGGCGCGATCGCCGCCCGTGGGCAGAGCATCACGGTGCGCGAAACGGGGCTCACGCCGAGTGCGGCCGTGATCGCCGAGGTCGCCGCGGCGGCTGCGGACCACGACCTCGTCGTGGTCTCGACGAACAACGCGTCGAACGTCTCGGCCACGACCGGGCTGCCGACCGCGTCGGCCGCAGCCCAGCAGGCCTTCGTGCAGGCGCTGCTGGCGAGTGGCACGCCCGTTGTCGTGTCGGCGATGCGCAACCCGTACGACATCTCGGTCATGACGAACGTGCCGACGGCACTCGCGACCTACGGCTACACGGCGGCGTCGCTCGAGTCGCTCACGCGTGTGCTCTTCGGCGAGAACGAACCGGTCGGCAGGTTGCCGGTCACGATCCCGACGGCCGACCGCACCGGCGTGCTGTACCCGTTCGGCCACGGGCTCGGGTTCGACTGACGCGCTGACGCGCGAGGGGTGAGTGGATGCCGCGTGGCATCCACTCACTCCGGGACGGGCCGACGCCGCCGGTCGGAGAGCGACGGCGTCGGGGCATCCGGTCTTCTCCGCCTGATGACGGCCTCGTAAGCTCTCTCCATGCGCAGCATCCCGAACGGCCGGCTCCAGGTGGTCTGCGGGCCGATGTTCGCCGGCAAGTCCGAGGAGCTGCTGCGGCGCGTGCGTCGCGCGCAACTCGCCGGACTCGCCGTCGAGGTCGTCAACCACGCGCTCGACGATCGGCACGCCGGGGGCCGGGTGGCCTCGCATTCGGGGCTCAGCATCGCGTCCCGATCGGTGCCCGACGTCGGCTCGCTGGTGGAGCTGGTCGGTGATCGCGAGCTGGACCTGCTCGCGATCGACGAGGCCCAGTTCTTCGGGACGGAGCTCGTCCCGGCGGTGAGCAGGCTGGTGCTCACTGGAATGTCGGTCGTCGTCGCCGGTCTCTGCGTGACCTTCGACGGCCGCCCCTTCGAGCCGCTTCCATCGCTCATGGCGCTCGCCGAGGATGTCACGAAGCTCACAGCCGTGTGCGCTGTCTGCGGGCAGGATGCCGCGTTCCATCAGCGCGTGCTCGCCGACGACGTCGCGGACGCTCGCCTCGCGACCGCCGAGCACGTGGGCGGGATCGAGTCGTACCAGGCACGCTGTCGGCAGCACTTCGGCGAACGAGGCCGTCGCTCGGCGTGAATCGCCACTCCGGTGTGAACGCGTCAGCGTCAGCGTCAGCCGTGACCTTCGTGCCCCACGTGATTCGACGGTGATCGAGGGGAAGGCGGTGGCGTCGCATCGGGCCGGTCGCGCCACTCGGTCTCGCGCAGTGCGTAGACGTCCGTGTCGGCCCAACGGCCCTTGAACCAGATGTTCTCGATCAGGTGCGCCTCCTTGCGCATTCCGAGTCGCCGGCAGAGCGCGACGGATGCCGCATTCCGAGGATCCACCTCGGCGACGATGCGATGCAGGCCGATCGAGTCGAATCCGAGCCGGAGCACCTCCATCGCAGCCTCGGTGGCGTATCCCTGACCGGAGTACCCGGGGTGGAAGGCCCAGCCGATCGCCGCGCAGCCGTGTTCGGCGCGCTCGAGCATGAAGTAGAGGTCGCCGATCACGCGCGCCTCACTCCGGTGCTCGACCGCGAGTTCGAGGAAGTCGCCATCGGATGCCAGGGTCGACTGCTCCGACCATTTCGCGATCCTGGCGGCAAGCGTCTCGCGATCGCGCGGCTCGTAGAGGAGGTACTCGCAGACGTCGGCCCGGGACTGGTAGGCGAGGATGTCACCGAGGTCCGCCTCACGCATGGTGCGGAGGCGGAGGCGTTCGGTGAGAGATTCCTCGAACTGGAACGGGAGGCGGAAGACGGGACGCTCGCTCACCTCGCCGAGTCTAGATGGCACTCGCGGCCGACGTCCGTGCCGCGGACGGTGGGCCAAGGGGGCGCAGGTTCAGCCCCTGTCGGTCCGGCAGGTTGATGGCGGCCTTCGCCGCGGTGTCCGTCTCTGGAACACCGGTGGGTCGACGTGAGCGGCCATGCTCGTGCCCCATATGCTTCGACGGTGATCGAGGGGAATCCGGAGTCGGTGGGGTCGCGTCTCGATCTGCAGCAGCTCCTGCTCGGGGGAAAGGTCCGCGTTCCGGCGCCGACCGGCGGTGGAGTCAGCCGTCGAGAGCTCATCGAGCGAGCACGGGCGAGCAGCTCACGCGTGATCGGAATCACGGCACCGGCCGGATACGGCAAGTCCACATTGCTCGCGGAATGGGCGGAGATCGAGGATCGCCCGGTCGCGTGGGCCTCGATCGACCGGCTCGACGACGATCCGGCGGCCCTGCTGTCGCTCCTGGCCTCCGCGTGCGCGACGATCTCCGCGCCGGTCTCGGAGGTCGCGTTGGAGATGCGGGGGGTCGGGGCCTCGACGCTCGGACGGTCGGCACCGCTGCTCGCAGCCGCGCTCACGAGCACGCCGGTCCCGTTCGTGCTGTTCGTCGACGATCTCCACCTCGCGGACTCCTTGAGCTGTCAGGATGCGTTGGAGATCGTGCTCACGGGTGTTCCCGCGGGCTCGCAGATCGTGCTCGCGAGCCGGCACGCGCAACCGCACCTCGCCCGCCTGCGCGCGAGCGGCGAGGCGGTCGACATCGGAATCGCGGATCTCCGGATCGGGGTCGAGGGGGCGCGCATGATCTTCGACCGTGCTCGCATCGACGTCGAAGATGATCAACTCGCCGAGATCGTGGAGCGGTGCGAGGGATGGCCGACGGGCGTGTTCCTCTGCGCACTGGTCGAGCGTTCTGGCGGTCAGGCCCTCGCGGTGACGGGAGACGACCGGTTCGTCGCCGACTACCTCTACCGCGAGTGCCTGGGGCGACTGCCGGACGTGACGCAGCGATTCCTCCGCCGGACGGCGGTGCTCGAGCAGCTGTCAGGCGCCGTCTGCGATGCCGTGCTCGAAACGGGGGACTCCGCCGCGCGCCTGCGAGAGATCGAGTCCCTCAACCTCTTCCTCATCCCACTCGATCGCAGGCGCGGCTGGTACCGATATCACTCGCTGTTCCGGGACTTCCTCCTCGCCGAACTGCAGGTGGTCGAGGCGGCGGCGTTCGTCGAGCTGAACCTGCGAGCAGCCGCTTGGTTCGAAGCCAACGGGCTGCCTGCCCACGCCATCGAGCATCTGCTGACCGCAGGGGATCGCGACCGCTCCGCCCAGCTGGTCGCGAAACTCGCGCTGCCGACGTACCAGTCGGGTCAGGTGGCCGTCGTCGAACGTTGGATCTCCGAGATCGGCGATGCCGCTGTGGCGACGTATCCTCCGCTCGTCGTGATGGCGGCCTGGAAATGCGCCCTGCTGGGGGCGACCGCCGAGGCCGAACGCTGGATGCAGACGCTCGAGCGGATCGAATGGACTGAAGCATCGGTCGAGCAACGACTGGCGTTGGACTCCTCACGCGCGATGCTCCGCGCGGCGATGTGCGCCGACGGTCCCGAAGCGGCGTTGGCGGATGCCGCGTTCGCGGTCGCGAACGAGCCGACGTGGGGGCCATGGCGGGCGCTGGCACTGCAGCTCTACGGGTCGATCTGCCTGCTCGTGGGCGACGTGGACTCCGCCCGCGGCGCGTTCGCCGAGACATCCGCTCTCGCGCCCTCGTCGGGCAATACGGGTGCGCTGCTCCTGGCCGAAGCCGAGTCGGCGATTCTCGCGATCGAAGCCGGCCACTGGCGCGCGGCTGAAGAGCACGCACGCGTCGCGTTGGACGCCATCGACGCCAACCATATGGAGGGCTACTCGACGTCTGCGCTCGCCCTCGCGGTTGCGGCACGCATCGCGATCCATGCCGGCGACGGCGACCGCGCCGAACGATACCTGGCGCGCGGCATGCGCGCGCGGGTGCAGTGCACGTTCGTGCTTCCCTTCGTCTCGTTGAAGGTGCGGCTGCAACTCGCCACGGCGAACATCGAACTCGGCGATCACGTCACTGCGCGGCACCTGGTCCGCGAGATGCATGAGCTGATCCGCAGGCGCCCGCACCTCGGACTCCTCGTCGAGGAGATCGAGGTCCTGCAGCTTCGGATCGATCGCATGTCGGGCTGGACCGGCGCGATCCCCCTCACGCCGGCAGAACTGCGGTTGCTGCCCTACCTCCAGACGCACCTGACGATCGGCGAGATCGGAACCCGACTGTTCATCTCGCGGAACACGGTCAGCTCCGAGGTCGGCTCCATCTATCGAAAGCTCAACGCGACCACACGCAGCGCAGCCGTCGAACGGGCGATCGCCGTCGGGCTCCTCGGGGAGTGAGGGCGGCCAACCTGCAGGGTCGACCCGTCTCTCGTGGTCACAACGCGGTCAGGGATGCCGCGCTGCCGCTGTCATCGCGGTGCACGCACGAACTCGGGCAGCTGCCACGAGAGGTCGAACCACGGTTCGAGCGGGCCGTAGAGGCGCAGCAGCGGCCACCACGACTTGCCCGGAAGCGTGGGAATCCAGTTGGACTCCTTGCCCTCGGGCGCCGTCGGGGCGAACCACAGCACGCACGACCCGTCGGCCTCGAGCTGCAGGTCTCCTGACAAGCTCGACACCGCCGGGTATTCGGCCGACTGCAGGAGCGATCGGGTCTGGGTGTCGTAGATGTCGATCGACCAGAAGTTCTTCGCCGGCGGGTTCGCGGGAATCGTCAGCGAGTACGTGGCGCCTCCGTCGAGCAGCGCGCCCTCGGAGTCCTCCGCCGTGTACATGTAGGCGGACCCTGCTCCGACCTGCGCATGCGCCATAGCCGGGGTGATCACCGTCGCCGCGTAGTGGAAGAGCGTGCGCGCGTCGAGGTTGCGAGCGCCGTCGTTCAGGAACTCGTAGCTGCCTCCCACGAACCCGTTCTTCCACGAGGATCCCTCCCAACGGAACGACTGGGGATCCCGTGCCGCATAGAGCGTGGCCCGCGCCATGGCCGCGCCGATCCGCGCCGCGTCGTCGAGGATGCCGCGCCGATGCTCGTCGGGTTCGAACGGCGTTCCGTGCGCGATTCCCAGCGAGGCGAGAGTGCCGGCTCGCTCCGGATCCAGTGCGCCGATGGGCTCCTCGGCGACGAGCTCGGCGATCTCCTCGAAGAACGAGAAGTCGTTCGAGTGGACGGTGTTGAACGCCTGATCGCCGACGTTCACGAACGTGTTCTCCGGCGCGGCGGCGGCATCGTCGAGCCGGTAGATCCGTGACTCCTTGATGGCGGGAACCCCACCGAGCGCGCGGATCACGACGAAGTTCGTGAACGTCGGGCAGTCGTAGGTGTAGTAGCCGTCGGGCCGTTCGCCGTCGTAGCCCGGCGGCAGGAAGAGGAACTTGCCTCCAGCGCCCCGGTCGGGGCCCGCGATCCCCATGTCGGCGACGTAGCGGAACCAGAAGTCATCGACGACGCAGAGGGACTGCGGCGGCACCTCGACGACCGTCGGCCCCCACGTCTTCAGGTCGAGGAACGTGATGCCGTACGTCGTCTCGGTGTTCGGCGTGAGGAAGATGGGGGTGGAGGTGCACCTCGGATCGGTGAACCCGATCTTGTCGGGCGAGTCGACTCCCGCGGTTCGGAGGCCTCGCCGCATGGCCACCAGCGATGCGCCAGGAACCGTGTCCAGGAACGCGGTGATCCCGCGTACGAGATCGAGGCCGTCGAAGATCGACTGAACCGATTCCGGCTTCGGCACGCCGTCGAAGAACTCGAACTCGCCGAACGGCGTCGACATCCGGTCGGGTGTCGAGATGTGCGCCACTTCCTCTGCCAGTTGCTGATTCGTCGGTCGTGCCCCGATGGTGTGTTCGATCGTCACGCTGAGCCCCCTCGTCGGTCGTTACCCGGGTGATTGTGCCAGTGGATGGCGAAGACCCCGTCATGCGGATCGCATGAGTCTCGGTCCCGCTCACGAGGCGCGACACGCGAGCGCGCACTTGAGCCGGCGAACGAGATGTGGTCGGCTGGCCTCGGGGGAAGGGGTGCGAGATGAACGACGACCCGTCGTGGACCAAAGTCGTGCAGGCCGTCGAGCCGGAGCAGCCTCAGCTCAAGCGGGTACTCGGCCCCGGTCTGCTGCTCCTGTTCATCGTCGGGGACATCCTCGGCACGGGCATCTACGCACTCACGGGGCAGGTGGCCGCGGAGGTTGGCGGAGCGGCGTGGCTGCCCTTCCTCCTCGCGTTCGCGGTGGCGACCGTGACCGCGTTCTCCTACCTCGAGCTCGTGACGAAGTACCCGCAGGCGGCCGGTGCAGCGCTGTACACGCACAAGGCGTTCGGCATCCACTTCTTCACCTTCATCGTGTGCTTCATCGTGATGACCTCCGGCATCACGTCGGCGTCGACGGCATCGCGCGCGTTCGCCGCGAACCTGCTGGTCGCCTTCGGAATTCCGGATGCCACGGTGACGACGATGCTCATCGCGCTCGCGTTCATCGTGCTCATCATGCTGGTGAACCTCCGCGGCGTGAGCGAGAGCGTCTGGCTGAACGTCTTCCTGACGCTCGTGGAGCTCTCGGGACTGCTCCTCGTGATCCTCATCGGCATGTGGGCGATCGCCGGCGGCAACGCCGACTGGTCGCAGGTGGTGGCGTTCGAGACGCCTGAAGACAAGGGCGTGCTGCTCGCGGTCAGCACCGCGACATCCCTCGCATTCTTCGCAATGGTCGGCTTCGAGGACTCGGTCAACATGGCGGAGGAGACGAAGGACCCCAGCCGGATCTTCCCGAAGATGATGCTCAGCGGGCTCGGCATCGCGGCGGTCATCTACGTGCTGGTGTCGATCACGGTGGTCGCACTGGTGCCGATCGGCCAACTCGTCGGCAGCGAGACGCCGCTCGTGACCGCGGTCGAGGCTGCAGCCCCCGGATTCCCGATCAACGACCTGCTGCCGTTCATCTCGATGTTCGCGGTCGCCAACACCGCGCTCATCAACATGATGATGGCGAGCCGCCTCCTCTACGGCATGAGCCGGCAGCAGGTGCTGCCGCCGTTCCTCGGCAAGGTCGCGCCGCGGCGGCAGACGCCCTGGGCGGCGATCCTGTTCACGAGCGCGCTCGCCGCGGGCCTCATCGTCTACGTCTCCCTCGACGCCGAGGGCTCGATCGTCGCCCTGCTCGGCGGCACGACGTCGCTCCTGCTGCTGACCGTGTTCGCGATCGTCAACGTGACCGTGCTCGTGCTCCGGCGCCAGCCGGTCGAGCACAAGCACTTCCGCACGCCCAACGTGCTGCCGGTGATCGGTGCGATCACGTGCCTGTACCTCGTATTCCCGTGGACCTCCGGTCGTCCGGCCGGCCAATACGGCATCGCGCTGGCGCTCCTCGGCATCGGGGTCGTGCTGTGGATCGCCGAGCGCGTGTACACAGCCGCTCGCCGCCGTCGCGTCTGACCTCTCCGCTGGAGCCCTCTCCACAGCTTCCGGACCGCAATCGACGGGGGTGCCCTATGGTCGTCTCCATGGGCTCGACTGCGACGGCGTACCTCACGGGTTTCGGCCGGTACCTCCCCGGAGATCCCGTCGACAACGACGGCATCGCGGCGCGGCTCGGCGGCGACGATGCCGTCACCGAGCGCATCCGGCGTCGCATCCTCGACGCCAACGGCATCCGGCAGCGGCACTACGCGCTCGATGAGCACGGCGAACCGACCGAGCTCAACGAGGAGCTCGCCGTCAAGGCGCTTCGCGCTGCCTTCGACGACCGCGGGATCGACGCATCCGAGGTGCGGATGCTGGCGTGCGCGACGACGATGGGCGACGTGCTGGTGCCAGGCTTCGCGTCGATGGTGCACGGGCGGCTCGGCGGCGGGCCGATGCAGCTGCTGTCGGCTTCGGGCGTCTGCGCGTCGGGTCTCGCGGCGCTCGACGCGGCCGTGAGCAAGGTCAGGCTCGGAGACCACCCGCTCGTCGCCGTCGTCGGTTCGGAACTGGCGAGCCGGAGCCTTCGGCAGCGCCGCTTCGACCACATCCGGGCCGGCATGGACTCCCACTTCCTGCGGTGGATGCTGTCCGACGGCGCCGGCGCGGTCGTCGTCGAGTTCCAGCCGCACCCGAGCAGGCCGTCCCTCCGCGTCGACTGGGTGCGCCAGGTCTCGCTCGCGCACGAGCACGACGTATGCATGCGAGCCGGCATGGACGGCACCGAGCCAGTCGTGGGCGGCACCTGGCAGGATGTCGGCGTCGCCCAGGCCGAAGCAAGCGGCATGTTCGTGCTGCGGCAGGATGTCACCGTGCTCGACGACCTCGCCGAAGCCGGCATCCGGCAGTTCGAGGAGCTCGTCGACATCGGCCTCGTCGACGTCCATCATCTCGATCACGTCGTCTGCCACTACAGCACGAATGCGTTCCGCGATGCCGCCTTCGACGGGCTCCGACGGCGCATCCCGTCGCTCGACACCGACAAGTGGTACTCGAACCTCGAGACCCGGGGCAATACCGGGGCGGCGAGCATCTTCATCGCCCTCGAGGAGGCCTGGAGCACGGGGCGCTTCCGTCCCGGCGAGACGATCCTGTTGGCGGTGCCCGAGTCGGGCCGATTCTCGTTCGCCTTCGCCCACCTCACCGTGGTCGCCCCACCCGATCAGCAAGGAGCATCGAAATGACCATCGACACGACGACCGCTGCCGACGACCTGCGATCTGCGGATGTCTCCACGCTCTTCGAGCGGCTCGGCGAGGTCTGGGTCGAGCTCGAAGAGTACCTCGAGCGCGTGCCCGTGCTCCGCCGACTCGGCGACGGCACGGTCACGATCGACGACTATCGCCGCCTGCTCTTCAACCTCCGCCAGCAGGTGGTCGACGGCTCGCCGTGGATCTCCCGTGCCGCCTCCAACTTCGACATCGATCATTTCGAGCTGCGGGCCGCGGCGATCAAGCACGCCGAAGAGGAGCACCGCGACTACCTGATGCTCGAACGCGACTACGTCGCGATCGGCGGGTCGCTCGCCGAGCTGCGCGCCGGCCGCAAGAACCTCGGCTCCGAGGCGCTCTCGGGCTACATGTTCCACTATGCGGACCAGCCGAACCCGGTGGGGCTGCTCGGCGCCATGTTCATCATCGAGGGTCTCGGCGCGAAGCGGGCGGCGGGTTGGGCCGGCAGGTTCCAGGAGGTGCTGGGCCTCGCCGACAGCCAGGTGCATTTCATGCAGTACCACCAGGAAGCCGACAGTGAGCACACGGGCGACCTCGAGGCGATCCTCACCTCCGGGATGATCGACGACGCTGCGGCCGACGAGATCGTGCGCTGCGCACAGGTCGTCGCCCGCCTCTACGCGCTGCAACTCGAAGAGCTGGATCGCTGACATGGCGGAGTTCGTCCGTTCGGACCCGAGCATGTGGGAGGCGGTGTACGCCGATCCATCCGTGCCCCTCGACCGTGCGCTCGTGCGACTGATCATCGACGACCAGCGACGTCTCTCGCGGCGCTGGCTCTACCCGATCGCACGGGTGGTCTCACGCATTCTCGTCGCGATCATCTCGATCGTGAAGCGCGTGCTGCCATTCCGGTGGATGCCGCTCCACACGATGGACGTGCTGTGCGTCTGGTTCCTCCGGCGGTTCGTGTCGCCCGACGCCGTCGAGCTGCTCATCCGGCACTTCGTCGTCGAGACGAATCTCGTCAACTTCATCATCCGCAACACCCCAGTCGACATGGAACCGGTCACGTTGCGGCCCGAGGCGCTCTCGGGGCTCGGCGACCAGGCCGTCGTCGAGCACGACGTCAACGTCTACGACGTGCTCATCGCGCTCGACGCGGTGCAGCTGACGCGGCCCGAGAAGCTCGACTTCGCCCAGCTCGACATCCCGCCGCTCGATGCCGAACGAGGGCGCCGTCGGTTCGTCCGCCTCGACATCCAGACCGCCCTCTGCTTCATGAACATCCCGTTCTCGATGGCGCTCACGGTCGAGGAGTACCGACGCGCCGTGCACTCCATCCGGTTCGACGACTCGTTCCTCGAGATCCTCGCCCTCGTCACCGACGATGACACGTTCCGCCATTGGAAGCTGGCGGGCATGAGCCTCTGGATGGACTCGAACGTCGACGTGCCGCGGATGGTCTATCGGCATGCGCTCGTGTGCGAGTACGCGCATGCGCGCCTCGTGAAGCTGGCCGGGGGAGAGTATCCACGCCAGACTCCGGCCGCGTTCGACTGACGCGACCGAGGGTGACATCACGACGGCAGGCGTCGTATCGTCGAAGCAGTGACTGAGGAGGGCATCCGATGCGCAGAGTCACCTATTCGATGAGCGCCTCGCTGGACGGCTATATCGTGGGGCCCGACGGCGGATTCGACTGGAGTGTCCCCGATCCAGAGGTGTTCCAGCTCGCGCTCGACGAGATCCAGCAGGTCGGGGTGCACCTGCTGGGACGCAAGCTCTACGAGACGATGCTCTACTGGGAGACCGTCGATCCGCGCACGCTCGATGATGCCGAGCGCGAGTGGACCACCCTCTGGAACCCGATGCCGAAGGTGGTGTTCTCCACCACGCTCTCCGAGGTGCAGGGCAACGCCCGCCTGGCGACCGGCAGCGTCGCCGAGGAGATCGAGCGGCTCCGGGCCGAGCCCGGCGACAGTGAGATCGCGATCGGCGGGGCGACGCTCGCCGCTGAGGTGGCTGCGCACGACCTGATCGACGAGTACCGGGTCAGGGTGTATCCGGTGCTCGTCGGCGGCGGCATTCCGCTCTTCGCCCAGCACGAACGCCAGGTCGACCTCGAGCTCCTCGAGAGTCGCACTTTCGACTCGGGAGTCGTCTTCCTCCGGCACCGGGTAGTGCGCTAGCACTGCCGGTCGCGCGCCTCAGGATCCATCCGATCGCGCACGTCGCCGCCCGTGCCAGGGCTCGTTACCGGCATGCCAGGCCCGGAGACCCAGACGTCCCGTTGCGGCGCGAAGCTCATCGGCGACGCGACGAACGCTGCCGTCGCGATGAGGATGAGCACCGTCAGGCCCGAGAGGACTCGGGTCATGACCGCGGTGGTTCGCTCGCCGAGCCGGCGGCGCACCATGGCGAGCAGGGCGAGCCCGATCAGGCCGCCTGCCGTGTTCGTGACGAGGTCGGTGATGTCGGTGCTGCCGACCGCCAGCGCGTATTGGGCGACCTCGAGGGTGAGACTCGCCCCGGCGATCGCGACCGTGGCCTTCCACCACGGCCACGCCGGCGCGAGCAGCCCGAGGTAGAGTCCGAACGGGACGAAGAACACGACGTTCGCGACCACTTCGGATGGCGCGCTGGCACCGTTGCAGTCATCTGAGACGAACGGCACGAGCTTGACCTGACGCAGCTCACCCATGCCGAGGTAGGGCACCTCGAGCTTCCACATCACGATCCAGGCGAGCAGCGCGAGATACAGCGCGAAGAAGGCGGGCAGCACGAACCGCCGTGCGCCGCGAGTCGGCTCGCCGTCGGCCCCGCTGCCATGCGCCGTCGATGAACGCGGCAGGTCTTCGACGCTCATCGGGCATCGCCCGACGGCACGGCGGGCAGCTGCACCGTGACGAGCATGCCGCCCTCGGGGCGGCCGATGACGGTGAGGGTGCCGTCATGCGCGTTCACGATGCTCTTGACGATCGCGAGGCCGAGGCCCACCCCGCCGTGATCGCCGCGAATGCGCTCCGCGCCCCGCTGGAACGGCTCGGTGAGCGTGGAGAGCAACTGAGCCGGGACCTGCTCCCCGGTGTTCTCGACCACGAGCGCGACGGAGCCGCTCTCGAGACTCGTCACGACCCGTGCGGTGCCGCGCTCGGCCAGGTTGTGCACGATCGCGTTGTGCAGCAGGTTCGTGGTCAGCTGCAGCAGGAGCGCCCGCGAACCGAGGGTGAGAGCGATGTCGCCGGATGTCTCGATGGTGACGCCGCGCCGCTCCGCCATCGGCAGGAGCGTCTCCGCGGCCTCCTCCGCGAGGAGCGAGAGGTCCACGACCTCTCGCGTGAACGACCGCTGGTCGGCGCGGCTCAGCAGGAGCAGCGCCTCGGTGAGGTCGATGGCGCGCGCGTTGACGGCCGTGAGTCGTTCGACGAGTGCGTCGTCGGTGTGGCCCGGGTCGTTGCGCGCGACCTCGAGCATGGTCTGCGTGATCGCGAGCGGGGTTCGCAGCTCGTGCGAGGCGTTCGCGGCGAACCGCTGCTGCTCGGCCACGTGCGCTTCGAGCCGGGCGAGCATGGCGTCGAAGCTGTCGGCGAGTTCGCGGAACTCGTCGTTCCGGCCCTCCAATCGGATGCGATACGACAGCGACCCCTCTGCCGCCCTGCGCGTGGCCTCCGTGATGCGATCGAGCGGCACGAGCATGCGGCCGGCGAGGAACCACCCACCGACCAGGCCGACGACCAGCAGGAACAACAGGACCACGGTCACCACCGGGCCGAACGCGCGGATGAGATCGTCCCGCCCGGGCACGAATCCGCCGATCGTCTGGCTCGCACGCGCGGGCACGTACCGCAGGAGGTAGAGCCAGACCGCGGCCAATAGCAGCACGCTCGCCACCATCAGGAAGGCTGCGTAACTGAGCGTGAGCTTCAGCCGAACGCTCATTCCGGGAGCACGGGTCACGTCGTCCGACCTTCCGCATCGGCTGTCCCGGGATCGATGCGATAGCCGACACCGGGCACCGTGGCGATGATCCAGGGCTCGCCGAGCCGCTTCCGCAGTGCCGAGACGGTGATGCGCACGGCGTTCGTGAAGGGGTCCGCGTTCTCGTCCCACGCCCGCTCGAGCAGCTCCTCGGCGCTGATCACGCCGCCCTCCGCGCCGACGAGCACCTCGAGCACGGCGAACTGCTTGCGGGTCAGCGCGACGTACCGGCCGTCGCGGTAGACCTCCCGGCGGAAGGGGTCCAGACGAAGCCCCGCGATCTCGCGCACTGGCGGGCGATTGTGCGCGCGACGGCGGTCGAGCGCCCGCAGCCTCAGCACGAGCTCCTGCAGTTCGAACGGCTTCGTCAGGTAGTCGTCGGCACCGAGACCGAACCCGGACGCCTTGTCGTCCAGCCGATCGGCCGCCGTGAGCATCAGGATGGGGATGCCGCTGCCGGAGGCGACGATGCGCTCGGCGATCTCGTCGCCAGACGGGCCGGGGATGTCGCGGTCGAGCACGGCGATGTCATAGGAGTTGATGCCGAGCAGTTCCAGCGCCGTGTGCCCGTCGCCCGCGATGTCGGCGGCGATCGCCTCGAGGCGCAACCCATCGCGAATGGCCTCAGCCATGAAGGGTTCGTCCTCAACCACCAGCACACGCATGCTGGCAATGCTAGAAGCCCGCGCATATCGCGGGCGTATCCGAAACCGGATACGGGCGGGCAACACCTGGCTGCGTTGACTGGGCATCATGAGTCACGATGCACCAATCCGAATTCGGAATCGCAGGATCCTCTGGGCTGCGGTGGTCCTCGTCGCGATCGTCGTCGCGATCACGATGATGGTCGGATCCCTCGCCCGATCGCTCGCCGCGCCATCCGTCGGATCGGCCGGCACGCAGGCGCAGGACGCCTCGGCGATGACCGCTGCCGACGGCGTCGTCACCGAAGCCGATGGAGCGATGCCCGTCGGGGCGTCCGCCTTCGACGAGCAGCATCCCGGAATCGTCAACCTCGACCCCGACCTGCTCCGGGCGCTGCGCGACGCGGCGTCGGATGCGCGCGAGGACGGCGTCGAGTTCGTCGTCAACAGCGGCTGGCGCTCACCGGACTACCAGCAGCAGTTGCTCCGCGACGCCGTGGACGAGTACGGGTCGGAAGAGGAGGCCGCTCGATGGGTCGCCACGGCGGAGACCTCTGCGCACGTCGCCGGCAGTGCCGTCGACGTCGGCTCCTACGATGCCACCGACTGGCTGTCCGAACACGGTGCCGGGTACGGCCTCTGCCCCATCTACGACAACGAGCCGTGGCATTTCGAGCTGCACCCGGAGGCGATCGATCAGGGGTGCCCGGCGAAGTACTTCGACCCCACCGAGGATCCGAGGATGCAGCAGTGACCGATCAGCGGGCAGCCCACACCTCGTCGATCGCGATCTCACGCCCCAGGACGTTCGAAGCCGCCCGGTGCCCGGAGAACAAGGCGGCGGGAACGGTGGCGGGGTCGTCCGTCCACGTCGCCTCACCGGCGAGGTGGAGCACCCCGCCGACCGGGGTCGCGAGATCGTCGTGGTCCGCGGTCGTCGAGCCGAGGGTCATGTACGCGTAGGAACCACGGGCGAACGGGTCATCCTGCCACGCCGTCACGTGCACGTGACTCGGATCTTCCACGCGCTCGCCGTAGAGCCTGCGAAGCTGCGCGAGCACGGAATCGACGATCCGCTCCTCGCTCCACTCGCGCGTCTCCTTGGCAGTCGGGCCGGCAGCGAAGGTGAGGAGCGTGGGAGTGCCGTGGAGCTCGGTGAGGTCGTACCAGGAGTGCCACGATCGACTCTCGGGCCCCTGCTGCCGGATCGCATAGGCCCCTTCGTCCCAGAACCTCGTCGGGAACCGCATGAAGACCTTCTCGAATGCGTTCATCGCGAGCCGGCCGAGCGCGCCCGCGACCGGCTCCGGCAGCGATGGCTCGATCACGAAGTCATCAGCCTGCAGCACGCCCACCGGCACCGTCAGCACCGCGCTCGCCGCGGTGAACTCGCCCTGATCGCTCGTGACGGCGACTCCGTCGGTCGACCACCGCACGTGCGAGACGACGTGTCCGAGACGGACGTCGAGTCCGGCCGCGAGGTGCTCGGGCAATCGGCCGTACCCATCGGGGAAGACCACCTCGTCGCCGTCGATCGAGTCGTCGTCGAGTCCGTGCGCAGCGAGATCCTCGATCCATGCCCCGTACTGCTCCTCGGCCCGGTGCTCCAGGAACTCCCGCACGCGTTGCGTTCGATCGTCGTCCCAGTCCTGGCGGGCGAGCGCCGATTCGGTCACGTCGCGGTACGAGGCATCCGGTTCGGATGCGGCGACGACCTCGAGCAGTGCGGCGTCGACCAAGCGGATGTCGCCGGCGAATCGCTGCGCCGCGGCATCCGGGAGTCGTTCGCCATCGGGGCCGTAGTACGCCATCGGACGACCGTCGGGCTGGTACCCGCCGACCGTGAACTCCACCGATCGCATGCCGAACGCCTCGGTCGCCGCGGCGACCGGGCTGCCGGTGACGCCGTGGATCCAGGAGGCGCCGAGGTCGGTGATGAGGCCGTCGCTCCGATCCGTCCAGACCCTGCCGCCCACGCGATCGCGAGCCTCGAGCACGACGACGCGTCGGCCGGCCCTTGCCAGCAGCCGGGCCGCGGTCAGGCCCGCCACCCCCGCACCGATCACGATCGTGTCGACGTGCTCCATCGTCATCCCTCCTCGACGAGCGGATGCATCGTCGCCTTCGAGGCTATCGGTGGACGAGGCCGCCCGAGACGGCACGGCGGCCGGCGGTCAGCCGAGGAGGCGGACCGCCGCGTCGAGGCTGCCGACCGCCGCGTCGGCGTCGACACGGGTGAGCGCGAAGGTCGCGACGACGAGGGCGGTGCAGGTCTCGGCGAGGCGATCGACCTCGCCTGCCGGTCGTTCGGGGAACCTGGCCGCGATGCCGCTGCGGATGGCCGCGTGCAGTTCGGCGCGATAGGCGGCGACCGACTCGCGGACGGCCGCGTCGTGAGCGATCGGGGCGCCGGCGGCGTTGATGAGCAGGCAGCCGTTCTCGGCGTGGAACGAACCGGCCTGTCGGAGTGCAGCTCGAAGCCCGGCGAGGTACTCGACGATGGCGTCGGGGGAGACGGGCTCGGTGATGAGGGGGCGGATCCGCGGGCGGACGACCTCGTCGAGGTAGCTGTTCACGGCGGCATCGAAGAGGCCGCGCTTGCTGTCGAACGCATGGTAGATGCTCGACCGCTTGAGCCCGGTCGCCGCCTCGAGGTCGGGGATCGAGGCGTCTTCGTAGCCGTGCTCCCAGAACACCTTTCGAGCGGCGCGAACGACCTCGGCGGTGTCGAACGTCTGATGGCGACCCATGTGGTGGCTTCCTTTTTGCGGAACGGTCGTTCCAGTATATATTAGAACGATCGTTACATGAAACACGGCCCACGAGGCCGGGAAAGCGAAGCAGCACTTGTCGAACACGACCAGCACGCACGTCCAGCTCATCGCCCGCCCCGAGGGATGGCCGACGCCGGCCGACTTCCGCATCGCGACCGTCGAATATGGTGAGTTGCAGCCGGGTCAGATCCGAGTGCAGAACGAGTTCGTCTCGGTCGACCCGTACATGCGGGGCCGCATGAACGACGTGCGCAGCTACGTCGCGCCCTACGCCCTCGGCGAGACCATCGGCGGCGGGGCGATCGGCCGCGTCGTGGCATCCGAGGCCGACGCGATCCCCGTCGGCAGCGTGGTGCTGCACCAGCATGGATGGTCCGACCTCGTGCAGGGCGAGGCGACGACGTTCCGCGTCGTTCCCGAGCTCCCCGGAGTGCCGCTCTCGCTGTATCTCGGCACCCTCGGCATGACGGGGCTGACGGGCTACGTCGGCCTCACCGCCATCGCGGGCATGAAGCCCGGCGACACCGTCTTCATCTCCGGTGCTGCCGGCGCTGTCGGCACCGCCGCCGGCCAGATCGCGAAGCTCCTCGGCGCCGGTCGCGTGATCGGCTCGGCCGGCTCGGCCGAGAAGGTGCGCCTCCTGACCGAGAAGTACGGCTACGACGCCGCGTTCAACTACAAGGATGCCCCGGTGCGCGAGCAGCTCGCGGAGCTCGCTCCCGACGGCGTCGACGTGTTCTTCGACAACGTCGGCGGCGATCACCTCGAGGCTGCGCTCGACGTCATGAACGACGGCGGCAGGATCGCCCTCTGCGGGGCGATCACGAGCTACAACACGACCGAGAAGGTCGCCGGACCCGACAACCTGGCCAACATCATCACGCGCGGCCTCTCGGTGAAGGGGTTCACGCTCGCGGCGTACCTCCACCTGGCACCGGAGTTCAACGGTCACATGACCGGATGGTTCTCGGAGGGGCGCATCGCCTACGACGAGACCATCGTCGACGGCATCGAGAGCACGGTCGACGCGTTCCTCGACATGATGCGCGGTGCCAACACCGGCAAGATGCTCGTGCGCGTCGGTGGCTCGACCGCACGCTGAGCCCTGGCTGTCACGACCGAGCGAACGAGCGCTCCAGGCGGCGCAGCCCCTCGCGGATCGTGGACGGTTCGTAGGTGGTGAACGAGAGGCGCATGGTGGCGGGGTCGGGATGCTCCGCGTAGAACGGCGCCCCCGGCACGAAGGCGACCGAGTGCTCGATCGCCGCCGACAGCTGCCGGGTGCTGTCGTACCCCGACGGCATCGCGGCCCACACGAACATGCCGCCGTGCGGGGTGCTCCAGCTGCTGCCGGCCGGGAGGGCGTCGGGCAGGGCCGCGAGCATCGCGTCGCGACGTTCGCCGTACGCCGCGCGGATGCGGTCGAGCGCGGTCTCGAGACCACCGCTCGTCAGGTAGTGCGCCGCGGCGGCCTGGTCGACGGTCGACGTGTGCAGGTCGGCGGCCTGCTTCGTCACGACCACCGTCGAGTGGATGTCGCCTCGAGTCCGGATCCACCCGAGGCGGAGCCCGGGGGCGAGCACCTTCGAGAAGCTGCCGACCGTGACGACGTGCTCGGCGGCGAACGAAGCCAGGTAGGGCAGCGGGTCGCCCGAGTACCGCAGTTCGCGGTAGGGCTCGTCTTCGACGATGCGGAAGCCGTGGGCGGTCGCGAGCGCGACGAGGCCGTCGCGGTTCGCGACGTCGAGACTCGTGCCCGTGGGGTTCTGGAAGGTCGGCACGGTGTACATGAGCTTCGGGCGGTGCTGCTCGGCGAGCGCACCGAGTGCGTCGAGGTCGACGCCGCCGGCCACCATCGGCACGCTGACGATCCGCGCGCCGGCGAGGGTGAACGCCTGGAGCGCGGCGAGGTAGCTCGGGCGCTCGACGAAGACGGTGTCACCGGGATCGAGCAGCGTCGTCGCCAAGAGGCTCAGCGCCTGTTGCGACCCGGTCGTGACGAGGATCTCGTCGCGAGTGGTCGTCAGCCCGTGGGCCGTGTAGCGATCGGCGATGAACTCCCGGAGTGCCGGGTTTCCCTCGCTGGTCGAGTACTGCAGGCCGGCGGGCGCTCGCAGCGCCGCATCGAACGAGCGCCGAAGTCCGTCGAGGTCGAAGAGCTCCGGCGCCGGCAGTCCGCCGGCGAACGAGATGACGTCGGGATTCTCGGTCAGTGCGAGGAGGTCGCGCACCGGGGACCGGGTCGTGCCGCCGGAGCGTCGGGACGGGCGGGGGAGCAGTGCTGCGACGGGCATGGGTACCTCACCGGGCGATGTCGGGGAACGAAGGAGATCTGGTGGCCGTCTCGATCGTGTCCCCGGCCGGGCGAGGCCGCCGGATGGTGGGATGGCGGGCTCGTAGCTTTACGGTACAGAATGTATCGTATGGTGGCAACCACGCTGGGCAGACCCCGGCACGAGAGCATCGACCGCGCCGTGCTCGACGCCGCGGCGCGGATCATCGAGGTCGAGAACTACCGGGCGCTCACGATCGGCCGGGTGGCCCAGGACGCCGCGACCACGCGTGCCGCCGTGTACCGGCGGTTCGCAACGACCGCCGAGCTCGCGATCGCGGTGCTCGGCGACCGGTTCGGCACCGACCCCGGCGTCGACACGGGGCATCTCGAGACCGATCTCCGGACGATCCAGCAGCATCGCCTCGAACTGTTCGCCCACCCGCTCATCGTGCGCGGCCTCCCGGGGCTCATCGACGACCTCTCGCTCCAACCCGAAGCGGCACGGCACTTCTCTGAGGAGTTCCTCGGGCCCCGGCGAACGGCGACGACGCGCGCCGTTCAGCGCGCGATCGACCGAGGGGAGGTCGCGGCATCCGTCGATGTGGAGTGGATCAGCGATCTCCTGACCGGACCGCTCCTCATGCGGGCGCTGCTTCCGGGCCTCCAGGTGATCGACAGCGAGCTCATCGAGCACACCATCAGCACCGCGCTGGCAGAACTCGGCCGAGCTCAGCGCGGGTGAGTGCTCAGCGTCGCGCGCGGTCGGCGAGCCTGGTCTCGAGCGCCGCGGCATCGGGCAGGAACCAGGCGCCGTCGCCGCGGTTCGACTCCCGAACGAGTGCGGCGAAGGCGCTGCTCGCCGCCGTGTGCTCCGAGACGTCGCCGACGATCGCGATCCGCAGGCGGTAGTTGCCGAGCTTGCCGAGCATCTCGCCGGCGAACCCGCTCGAGAGGTCGAAGAATCGCTCGTCGAGTCGCTCGACCGGGATGGCGATGAGCGTCACCCGGTTGGACCAGGCGCCGCCGATCAGGTCGGAGGTGTCGTCGTCGGTCGCGATCGCGGGTCCGTCGACGTCGAGGCGATCGACGCGCACTCCGTGGAGCTCTTCGATGGGCATGACCCCACGCTAGACCCGGCGTACGACGAACGGCGTGCGAAACGGCGGGTCGAACGAGCGGATGCCGCGGGCGACGTGCGCCCGCGGCATCCGCTCGATCGCTGCGGCTCAGCCGAACGGCACCGCCTCGAGCACCGTGACCTGCACGGCGCGGTTCGGCGCCTGGTAGGTGACGGCGTCGCCGACGTATCGGCCGGTGATCGCGGAACCGAGCGGCGAGGTGGGCGAGTAGACGTCGAGGTCGACGCTGTCGTCGAGGTCGGCGAGCTCACGGCTGCCGAGCAGGAAGCTCGTGGGCTCTGCGTCGTCGTCGAACCGCACCGTGATGCGCATGCCGGGTTCGACGAGGCCGTCGTCGGGCTTCAGGCCGACCTCGGCGTTGCGCACCATCGCGCGAAGCTCGGTGGCGCGTGCCTGCTCGGTGTCGGTCAGGGTTCGGCCGGGTCGTGAGAGCTCGGCGAGCTCGGCTTCGAGCCGCTCGAGCGCGGCCGGGGTCATCCACACGGATTCCGTGGTCATCGGGGAGTTCCTCCCTCTCGGCGACCCTCTCGGGCCGTCTGGCAAAGAACTTCCCAGTCTAGTCGAGCCGCTGCCCGCGCAGGCCTCTACTGGCTCAACCAGGCGATCAGCGTGCCGATCGCGGTGAGGACGATGAGGCCGAGCAGTCCGTAGCGTCGGAGCTGCACGGCGAGGAGCGCGACCGACGGGCGCCGACGCGGTCTCCGCCGGCGCCGCGGCGCGCGTGGGGGGTCGGGCGGAGTGCTCAGCTGGCCCTCGGCACGATGAGGCCGTTGGTGGCGGCGCTGGCAGCAGCGAACCGGGCCTGCACATCGGCCCAGTTCACGATCTCCCAGAAGGCCTTGACGTAGTCGGCACGCACGTTCCGGTAGTCGAGGTAGTACGCGTGCTCCCAGACGTCGAGCTGCAGCAGCGGAGTGACGCCGAGCGGCGCGTTGCCCTGCTGGTCGAAGAGCTGGAAGATGACGGGGCGAGCGCCCACGCTGTCCCACGCGAGCACCGCCCAGCCCGAGCCCTGCACGCCGAGCGCCGTCGCCGTGAAGTGCGCGCGGAAGGCGTCGAACGAGCCGAAGCCGTCGTCGATCGCCGCCGCGAGCTCGCCTTCGGGGGAGCCGCCGCCGTCGGGCGACATGTTCTGCCAGAAGACGCTGTGGTTGATGTGGCCGCCGAGGTTGAACGCGAGGTCCTTCTCGAGCTTGTTGACGTTCGCGAGGTTGCCGCTCTCGCGTGCCTCGGCGAGCTGGTCGAGCGCCGTGTTCGCGCCCGTGACGTAGGCCTGGTGGTGCTTCGAGTGGTGCAGCTCCATGATCGTCGCCGAGATGTGCGGCTCGAGTGCGGAGTAGTCGTACGGCAGTTCGGGCAGTGAATAGGCGGGCATCCGGATGCTTCCTTTCGGTGTGCCGACCGCGGGTGCGGTGCGGCGGGTGGCGGGAGTCAGAGTTCGGGGGCGGCGTGGTCGAGGCGGTGGAATCGGCGATCGCGGTAGACGAGCGCCGGCGCCTGGTCGCCGAGGAACACGTCGAGCACTTCGGCCACGACGAGCGAGGACCCGCCGACCTGCACCACGTGCAGCGTACGGCAGCGCAGCGCCGCGGGGGAGTCGGCGAGCCAGGGCTCACCGGTCTCGAGCTGCGACCAGCCCTGTTCGGGCGTGAAGCGCGGCTGGCCCGATCGGGCGAAGGCACGTGCGACATCGACGTGCTGGGATCCGAGGAAGTGCACGACCACGCTGTCGGCCGCCAGCAGCGCGCCCGCCGAGCCCGTCGCCCGCGTCACCGAGAACGAGAGGGCGGCCGGTTCGGCCGAGACCGACGCGACGCTCGAAGCGGTGAGGCCCACGGGCCCCTCGGGCGTCATGCCCGTGATGAGCGCGACGCCGGCCGGATGGTCGCGGAACGCGGCCTTGAACGCATCGGTGGTGGCGAGGGCCGGGCGCGCGGTCGCGGCATCCGTCATGCGTGCGCCTCCTGCGGGGGCAGGGTTGCGACGACCGGGTGGTCGAACGGCAGCATGCCGGTCTTCGCGGCACCGCCGGGCGAGCCGAGCGGTGATGCCCCGCCGGCGGCCATCTCGAAGAACTCGACGTTGGCCTTGTAGTAGTCGGCCCACATGTCGGGAAGGTCGTCCTCGTAGTAGATGGCCTCGACGGGGCAGACGGGCTCGCACGCACCGCAGTCGACGCATTCGTCGGGGTGGATGTAGAGCGAGCGCTCACCCTCGTAGATGCAGTCGACGGGGCACTCGTCGATGCAGGCCTTGTCTTTGACGTCGACGCAGGGCAGCGCGATCACATAGGTCACGGGGCGACCACCGACTTCACGATTCGCATGCCTCCACCGTAAAACCTCAAGTACCCTTGAAGTCAAAACGAGGGGTGCGGATGTCGCAGCACGACGAAATGGAGATCGAGGCCGAGCCGGGCCCGACCGGCAAGCACGCGCCCGACGAACTGCTCACCGTCGGCGAGATGAGCCGCCGCACCGGGGTGGCCCCGTCGGCGCTGCGCTTCTACGAAGACCTCGGGCTCATCGCCTCGCACCGCACCGGCGGCAACCAACGGCGCTACCCGCGCCACATGCTGCGCCGGGTCTCGCTCATCTCGGTGGCGAAACGGCTCGGGATCCCGCTCTCCGACGTGCAGACGGCGTTCGAGAACGTGCCGCTCGACACGACCCCGAGTCACGAGGACTGGCAGGCGGCGTCGCGCCGCTGGAAGCGGCAGCTCGAACTGAGACGACTCGGCATCGAACAGCTCGAACGCGAGCTCACCGGATGCATCGGCTGCGGGTGCCTCTCGATGAAGGCCTGCCGGCTGCTGAACCCCGACGACGAGCTCGGCGAGCACGGAGCGGGGCCGCAGCGGCTCTGAGCCCGTCGTCGGAGTTCGAGCGACGCGGGCGTTCGCCGCCTCGGGCCACCCGGTCCGTCAGGCGGCGACGACGAGACGCGTGACGTCGGCGAGCACGTCGTGGTTGCTCGGAGCGTCGGCGCGGTCGGTGCGGGTGAGGATCGCGAGCGTCAACGCCTCCTCGCCCGGGCGCCAGATCACGCCGGCGTCGTTCACGACGCCGTAGCCTCCGAGCCCGGTCTTGTCGGCGAGCTCGAACGGCGACGTCAGGCCAGCGAGGATGCGCTTGCCCGAGGTCGTGTTCCGCAGCATCCACTCCTGCAGTCGCGCCGTGGTGAGGGCGCCGGCGCCCTGGTCGATGAGCAGCTTCTGGAAGAGGAACGCGATGTCGTCGGGCGTGGAGGTGTCGCGCTCATCCCCGGGCGTCGCCTCGTTGACCTCCGGTTCCGGCCGGTCGAGGCGCGTTCGAGTCGCCCCGAGGGAGCGGGCGAAGGCGGTCACGGCCTGCGGCCCGCCGAGTTCGCGCAGCAGCAGGTTGCCGGCGGTGTTGTCGCTGAACCGCAGCGCGGCATCGGCCATCTGCTCCGGCGTCGCGGTCCAGGTCGTGGTGTCGAGCTTCGTCGAGTCGCCGACGACGTCGGCGGAGGTGAACGGGATGGGTCCCGCCCAGTACGCCTCGTCGTAGCCCCGCGCCTGCACGAGGGCGCCGGCCGCGAGCGTCTTGAACACGGAGCACATCGGGAAGCGCTGGTCGCCGCGGTACCGGAATGCGCGTCGCGAGTCGTGCCAGATCGCGGTGACGCCGATGGTGACGGATGTCGCCTGCTCGAGCTCCGCGATGGCGTCGGACAGCCGCCGGTGGCCACCGACGGCCGAGGCGGACGGTGCCGCGACGGCGGGCGCTGACGAGAACGCGGTGGCCGCCGCGCCGGCGGTGGTGAGGCCGCCGATGGCGAGCAGGGATCGTCGGGAGAGCTGGCTGGATGTCGGTCGATCAGTCATAGCCGGGAGTCTGTCGGTGACCTGTCGATGCATGCAAAGGCCGAATCGACCCGATCGATGCAAGAATCGAATGCATGGCACGCAATCTCGACCTGCGAGCGGCGTGCGAGGCCTTCGTCTCCGTCGCCGAACGCGAGAGCTTCACCGCCGGAGCCGTCGGCGCCGGCGTCACCCAGTCCGTCGCGAGCCGGCGCATCGCAGCGCTCGAGCAGCACCTCGGGGCGCGCCTGTTCGAGCGCACGTCGCGCCGCGTCGTGCTGACCGAGTTCGGGCGCGGCGTCCTGCCGAGCGCGATCAAGCTCGTCGACGCGTCGCTCGAACTCTCCGAGGATGCCGAGCGATCGCATCGACTGCCTGTGACACTCGGGGTGCCCCATGCCTACGATCCGGCCGCGGCCGCGAGGATCGCGGCGGCCGGGTCGGACGGTTCGATGAACGTCGAGTTCGTTCCCGGACTGCCCCAGGAACGGGAGGCGGCATTCGCGGCGGGACGCGTCTCGCTCAACCTCGAGCCGGTCGCGCCGGATCGTGCACGGTGGGCGGCCCCGCTCGGGGTCGGCTGCGGGGACCGCGGCCGACCTGATGACGACTTCTACTTCACCGAACTCCGGCCGCACCGCGGCATCCGCTCGCTCGTCAGGCTCTGGCTGGTGCCCGAGGACGACGCGCCGCACGTGCGCGACCGACTCGAGCTGGTGCGGAACGGCGCGGGGCTCGCGCCGACCCAGCTTCGAACGGCGGCGTCGCTCATCACCGCGATGGCCGCGGCTCTCAGCAGTGACGACCTGGTGCTCTGCACGAGCGCAGAAGCCGACGCGTTCGGCCTGCGGTGGCGGGCGCTCGGCGACCTGCGTCTCGTGCGCGGGTACGCCCTCGCGGCACGCGAGCGTGACGTCTCGTCCCGGTTCCTCGAATTCGCGGGACCGCGGCTCGTCGATCTGCTGCACTCCGAACCGGTCACCGGCATCGCGCGCGAGACTCGATCGGCGCACGGCGGGACGCATGCAGACTGACCGCGCCCTGCTGCGCGACGCCGCCGAGGTCCTCCGCTCGGCGGGTCTTCGCGCCTCGATCGTGGTGCGCGACCTTGGGAGCGGACGCGAGTTGTCGATCGCGGGCGACGACGACTACCCGCTCGCCTCGGTCGTCAAGCTCCCACTCGCGCTCGCCGTGCTGCAGCGCATCGACGAGGGCCGGCTCGACCCGGCCCGGCCGGTGACGCTCAGACCCGACGATCGAACACCCGGACTGGTCGGCTACTGCCGCTTCCAGCACCCGACCACCGTCTCCGTCGAGGACCTGCTCTACATGGCCGTCTGCCTCAGCGACGACACGGCGGCCGATGCCCTGTTCGACCTCTGTGCGCCTGCCGCGGTGACGGCGTCGCTCCGGGAGACGGGGATCACCGGCATCACCGTGCGGCACTCGATCCGCGAGCTGCACCGCACCCTCGCGAGCGTGCTGCCGCCCGAGCAGATGCCGCAGGCGCTCGCGCTCGCCATCCGCGCGTCCACCCGGGGCGGCGGTCACCTGATTCCGCAGCTCGACGTCTCGAGTGCGAACGCGGGCACCGCGAACGCCTGCGTCGAGCTCCTCGACCGCATCTGGCGCGCACCGGCACTCGCTCCCCAGCGGGATCGGCTGCGCGGCCTGTTGGCGATGAACGTCATGCGGCAGCGTCTCGCTCCCGACCTTGAATCCGACGATGCGGTGTGGCATTCGAAGACGGGCACGTTCCTGCACCTGCGCCATGAGATCGGCGTGCTCGAGCACGCGGACGGTCGCGCGATCGCGATCGCCGTGCTCAGCGAGTCATCCGTTCCGGCGCAGCGTCAACCCGCCGCCGAGCAGGCCCTCGGCCTCGCCGCGAAACTGCTGCACGACCGGGTCCGTTCGGCGCCCGCCTGACGCGTGGGCTGCGCAACGTCGCGGCCGTCTCGCGGGGCGACCGAGCCGTGACGCATCAGCCGCCGAGCTCCTGCAGCTCGTCGAGTCGGGGTGCCGGCACGACGGTCGCGCCGCCGCCAGCCCCGCCGAAGACGCGCACGGTGCGTTCTGTGCTCCACTTCGGCCACCCGGGATCGCCGGTCGTCGCGAAGGCGACCCACGCCCCGTGCATCTCCGCGGCGAGCGACTGGGGAGCGGATGCCCCGGCGAGTGCCACCGAGTCGGCACCCGCGAGTCCGTCGAAGACGAAGCCGAGCTCCACGGCATGCGCCGCGCCGAGTTCGCGCACCGGGCTCCGCCACGCGAACTCGTAGACCCACGTCGGGGCGCCGGCCGCTGCACGTGCATCGGCCGCCCGGTACTCGGAACGGCGGAGCAGCACGTCGGTGAGGATCGCGCCGAACACCTCGCCGTGCTTCGCGCCGGGCCGATTGGCCCGATAGCGTCGCACCGCGGCTGCGGAGATCTTCGCGGCGCGACGGCCGATGGCGAGGTGCAGGCGCGTGATCCTGTCGACCGCGCCGCTCGGCACGAGCCACAGGCGGTACTCCTCGGTCGTCGTGCCGATCACGAGCGGCACGTTCGACGAGGCTCCGGCTGACAATCCGTCGCCGGGGGAGACCGGCACGAGGTCGTCGTCGATCGCGACGGCGTAGGCGGGGCCGCCGCCGAGGGGCGAGCTGCCCGCGAGCACCTTCGCCTGCGCCGCCACCAGCCGGTCGGGGTCGACCGCCGCGAAGGCGTCGCGCGTCGCCTCCACCCCGAGCTCCCTGGCGATCAGTGCGGTGATCCTGCCGGCATCGGCTGGATCCTTCGCCTCGAGCGGCCCGCTCATGACGAGGGCCTGCCGCATGACCTCGCCCGCGACGGGCGATGCCGCGAGGGCAGCCACCGTCGCGCCACCGGCGGACTGGCCGAACACGGTGACGCGGCGAGGATCACCGCCGAACGCGGCGATCTCGGCCTGCACCCAGCGGAGTGCGGCGAGTTGATCGTGCAGGCCGAGATTCAGGGGAGCACCGCCGAGCACCGAGAATCCCTCGGCGCCCAAGCGGTAGTTCACGGAGACGAACACCACTCCATCGCGGGCGAACGTCGCGCCGTCGTAGCCGGGCAGCGCGTTCGAGCCGTGCTTCAACGAGCCGCCGTGCATCCAGACCATGACGGGGTACGGCGCGCCCGCGGCATCCGATGGCGCCCAGATGTTGACGTGCAGGATCTCGTCGCCCGGTATCGCGACCGTCGGCAGCAGTTCGCCGAGCGCGCCCGCGTAGGGCGACTGCGGAGCGGTCGGGCCGAAGGCCGTCGCGTCGCGCACTCCCTCCCACGGTTCGACCGGGGCCGGAAGGCGGAACCGGCGGTCGCCGAAGGGCGCCGCGGAGTAGGGGACGCCCAGGTACCGGGCGACGCCGTCGCGGGTCTCGCCGCGTAAGGCGCCCGTGGAGATCTCGATGACACCCTCGAGGGGTGCCCGCTCGTCGCTGAGTGGTTGCACCAGCTCATCCTGCCGGTCGGACACCGTCGGCGCTAGAGACGGCGGCGGACACAGTCGGGCCCCGGCGATCGATCGATCGCCGGGGCCCGTGTGCACTGCGGACTATGCCGCGGGCTCGCTGTCGCGCTTCGGCAGCTTCCAGCCCGGCCGCACGAAGTGGCACGTGTAGCCGTTCGGGTACTTCTCGAGGTAGTCCTGGTGCTCGGGCTCGGCCTCCCAGAACGGGCCGGCGGGCGAGACCTCGGTCGTCGCCGGGCCCGGCCAGAGGCCCGAGGCGTCGACGTCGGCGATCGTCTCGTGCGCGACGACCTCCTGCTCGTCGCTCGTCGGGAAGATCGCCGAGCGATAGCTCGTGCCGATGTCGTTGCCCTGGCGGTTCTTCGTCGACGGGTCGTGGATCTGGAAGAAGAACTCGAGGAGGTCGCGGAACGACTCGACCTCGGGGTCGAAGACGATCTCGATCGCCTCGGCGTGCGTGCCGTGGTTGCGGTACGTCGCGTTCGGCACGTCGCCGCCCGTGTAGCCGACGCGGGTGCTGATCACTCCGGGGCGCTTGCGGATCAGGTCCTCCATGCCCCAGAAACAGCCGCCGGCGAGGATCGCGGTCTCGGTTCGTGCAGTCATCGTGCGTTCTCCTGGTTCTCGAACAGTGCGCGGTATCGACCGTAGCCCGCCTCGTCCAGCTCGGCGAGCGGAACGAACCGCAGGGCCGCGGAGTTCATGCAGTAGCGAAGCCCTCCGGCCTCGCTCGGTCCGTCGTCGAAGACGTGGCCGAGGTGGCTGTCGGCGCCGCTCGACCGCACCTCGACGCGCTTCATGAAGAGCGATCGATCGGTCTTCTCGGTCACCGCGTCGGGCTCGATCGGCTTCGTGAAGCTCGGCCAGCCCGAACGGCTGTCGTACTTGTCGGTCGAGGCGAACAACGGCTGCCCCGAGACGACGTCGACGTAAAGGCCGGGCTCGTGGTTGTCCCAGTACTCGTTGCGGAAGGCCGGCTCGGTGCCGTCCTCCTGCGTGACCAAGTACTGCTTCGGCGTGAGGCGGGCGATGGCCTCGGGAGTCTTCCGGTAGTCCTGTGACACGTGGTCCTCCTGTTCGGCGCCGCCGGCTGCGACGCCCACTGAGAAGAACAGTGGGGGAGCCGGTGCTGTTCCGCGCGCACAGGCTGCCAGCTGTGGGTTCCCTGTGAGCGGATGCCTCGCGGGCGCACCCGTCTCGCACATGACGCGGGGGTCGTCATACGCGGGGCGGCCCGCACCCGGCATCGTTACGATTGCCGGGTGACTCAGGCCTCAGCGCAGACGGACCCCGCCTCGACCGACATCGAGGGCGCCGTGCGACCCGAGCGATCGGTGCACCTGCTCGAAGCGCTCGCGGCGCGCGTCGTGATCGCCGACGGAGCGATGGGCACGATGCTGCAGGAGCACGACCCGACCCTCGACGACTACCAGCAGCTCGAGGGCTGCAACGAGATCCTGAACGTCAGTCGCCCCGACATCATCGGCCAGATCCACGACGCCTACTTCGAGACCGGCATCGACGCCGTCGAGACGAACACCTTCGGCGCGAACTGGTCGAATCTCTCCGACTACGGCATCGACGACCGTATCGAGGAGCTCGCCGCGGCGGGCGCGGCGATCGCCCGCGAGCGCGCCGAGGCATGGCAGGCACGCGACGGCCGGGAGCGCTGGGTGCTCGGCTCCATGGGGCCGGGCACGAAGCTGCCGAGCCTCGGTCACACGACGTACGCCCACCTGAAGTCGACTTTCGCGCTGCAGGCCGAGGGCCTCATCCGCGGCGGGGCCGACGCGTTCCTCGTCGAGACCTCGCAGGACCTGCTCCAGACCAAGAGCGCCGTGAACGGCTGCAAGCAGGCGATCGCGGCGACCGGGGTGCGGTTGCCGATCTTCGTCGAGGTCACCGTCGAGACGACCGGCACGATGCTCATGGGCTCCGAGATCGGCGCGGCCCTCACGGCGCTCGAACCGCTCGGCGTCGATGCGATCGGCCTGAACTGCGCGACCGGTCCCGACGAGATGAGCGAGCACCTGCGTCACCTCTCGAAGTTCTCGAACGTGCCCGTCATGTGCATGCCGAACGCCGGCCTGCCGGTGCTCGGCGCGAACGGCGCGAGCTATCCGCTCACCCCCGAGGAACTCGCGACCGCGCACGAGCAGTTCGTGCGCGAGTTCGGCCTCGGCCTCGTCGGCGGATGCTGCGGCACCACGCCGGCGCACATGAGCGCCGTCGTCGCGAGGCTGCGGGGCGCCGAGGCATCCGCTCGCCGTATCGAGGCCGACCCCGGTGTCGCGAGCCTCTACCAGCACGTCAGCTTCGAGCAGGAGAGTTCCTACCTCGCGATCGGCGAGCGCACCAACGCCAACGGGTCGAAGGCGTTCCGCGAGGCGATGCTCGACGAGCGGTGGGACGACTGCGTCGACATCGCCCGCAACCAGGTGCGCGACGGCGCCAACCTGCTCGATGTCTGCGTCGACTACGTCGGCCGCGACGGGGTGGCCGACATCCGCCAGGTCGTCTCACGGCTCGCGAGCGCCTCGACGTTGCCGCTCGTGGTCGACTCGACAGAGCCCGCGGTGCTGCAGGCCGGGCTCGAGCTCATCGGCGGTCGGCCCGTCGTCAACTCCGTGAACTTCGAGGACGGCGAGGGCGGTACCAGCCGCTTCGCCCGCATCATGCCGCTCGTCAAGGAGCACGGCGCGGCGGTCATCGCCCTGACGATCGACGAGGAGGGGCAGGCGCGCACCGCGGAGAACAAGGTGCGCATCGCCTCGCGGCTCGTCGACACGCTCGTGGGCGAGTGGGGCATGCGCGTCGACGACATCATCGTCGACGCACTGACCTTCCCGATCGCGACCGGGCAGGAGGAGACCCGGCGCGACGCCATCGAGACGATCGAGGCGATCAAGCAGATCACCGCGAAGTACCCGGGCATCAACACGACCCTCGGCGTCTCGAACGTGTCGTTCGGGCTGAACCCCGCTGCACGGTCGGTGCTGAACTCGGTGTTCCTGCACGAAGCGGTCGAAGCCGGCCTCACGAGCGCCATCGTCGATGCGGCGAAGATCGTGCCCCTCGCCTCGGTGCCTGAGGACCGCCGCAAGGTCGCCCTCGACCTCGTGTGGGACCGGCGCGAGTACGACGCGGAGGGCACCCTGACGTACGACCCCCTCGTGGCTATGCTCGACCTCTTCGCCGGCGTCGACATGGCCGCGATCCGCGACGCGCGCGCCGCCGAGCTCGCGGCGCTGCCCGTGGGCGAGCGACTCGAGCGCCGCATCATCGACGGCGAGGCCAAGGGGCTCGAAGCCGACCTCGACCTCGCGCGCGCCGGCGGGCTCAGCGCGATCGACATCATCAACGTGCACCTGCTCGAGGGCATGAAGGTCGTCGGCGAGCGCTTCGGCTCAGGCGAGATGCAACTGCCGTTCGTGTTGCAGTCGGCCGAGGTCATGAAGAGCGCGGTGGCCCTGCTCGAACCGCACATGGAGAAGTCGGCCGCCGGCGGCAAGGGCACGATGGTCATCGCCACCGTGCGCGGCGACGTGCACGACATCGGCAAGAACCTCGTCGACATCATCCTCTCGAACAACGGCTACGAGGTGATCAACCTCGGCATCAAGCAGCCCATCGCCGACATCATCAAGGCGGCGGAAGAGCACGACGCCGACGTGATCGGCATGTCGGGACTGCTCGTCAAGTCGACCGTGGTGATGAAGGAGAACCTGCTCGAACTCAATGCACGTGGGCTCGCGAAGCGCTGGCCCGTCATCCTCGGCGGCGCCGCCCTCACCCGCACCTACGTCGAAGACGACCTCGCCGGCATCTTCGACGGCCAGGTCCGCTACGCCCGCGACGCCTTCGAGGGGCTCGCGCTCATGGAACCGCTCGTGGCCATCGCCCGCGGCGCCGACCCGACGACCGTCGGCCTGCCGGCCCTCAAGAAGCGCATCCATCGGCCAGGGCTGCTCACCGTCACCGAGCCAGAGCAGATGCCGGCACGATCGGATGTCGCGGCCGACAACCCCGTGCCGACCTCGCCGTTCTGGGGCACCCGCATCGTCAAGGGCATCGCGCTCGCCGAGTACTCCGCGTTCCTCGACGAGCGCGCCACCTTCATGGGGCAGTGGGGCCTGAAACCGAGTCGCGCCGACGACGGCGCGAGTTACGACGAGCTCGTCGAGACCGAGGGGCGACCGCGCCTGCGGTACTGGCTCGACCGCATCCTCGCCGAGGGACTGCTCGACGCGTCGGTGGCCTACGGCTACTTCCCGGTCGTCGCCGATGGCGACGACATGGTCGTGCTGCACCACGGCGACGACCCCGACGGGCTGCTCGGAGCTGCGGGGCTGCTCGCCCCCGACGGAGGCTCGGGCGGTGCGATCGGCAGCGACCGGCTGCGATTCCGTTTCCCGCGGCAGCGCCGCGACCGCCACCTCTGCCTCGCCGACTTCGTGCGCTCGAGAGATGCCGGGCAGGTCGACGTCGTCGCCGTGCAGCTCGTGACGGCGGGCCAGCGTGTGAGCGAGGCGACCGCGAAGATCTTCGCCGAGAACCGCTACCGCGACTACCTCGAGCTCAACGGCCTCGCGATGCAGCTCACTGAAGCGCTCGCCGAGTACTGGCACTCGCGGGTGCGCGACGAACTCGGTCTCGGCGGAGAGGACCCCGACGACGTCGCCGGACTCTTCAAACTGCACTACCGAGGGGCGCGCTTCTCGCTCGGCTACCCCGCCTGCCCTGACATGGAGGACCGCCGCAAGGTCGTCGAGCTGCTGAAGCCTGAGCGCATGGGCGTCGTGCTCTCCGAGGAACTGCAACTTCACCCCGAGCAGTCGACCGACGCGTTCGTCTTCCACCACCCCGAGGCGAAGTACTTCTCGGTCTAAGAGCGGGCCGACCCGCGCACGGCGGGCGCGCCCTGCGACGGCAGCTTCGCGCGCCGGAGCGAGGCGAGCACGGCCGGGCCGATCAGAGCGATGCCGACCACGGTCGTGACCGCGCGAACGGTGTCCCACGTGAGTGTCGAGGTCACGAGCGAGTAGAGCGCGAACGAGGCGAGGTTCTCGCTGATCGGCGCCGACCCGTCGTAGGAGATGTCGGTGCCCATGCCGACCGCGAACGGCCAGAACCAGAGATTCATCACGAGCCCGAAGGCGTATGCGGCCGCCACGCCGTACGCGGCGAGGATGGCGATCTCGAGGGCCGTCGCCCGGCGCACGGCCGCGACGGTCGCCGCTCGCGGGCGGATCGCCGGCAGCAGGCCCGCACCGGCCGCGACCCAGGCGCACGCGAACATCTGGAACGGGGTCCACGGGCCGATGCCGCCCCAGAGCACCGACGACACGGCGATGGTGATCATGCCGAGGAGGAACCCGAATCGTGCGCCGAACGCCCGACCGGCGAGGATCAGCAGGACGAAGACGGCTTCGATGCCGCCCACTCCGGCGCCCGCGATTCGGATGCCGGCACCGATCGCCGCGAGCACGCCGAGGAGTGCCACCGCCTTCGCCGAGTGCATCTGCCGATCGAGGACACCGAGCACGACGGCGATGACGGCCGGCAGCACGGCGAACGCCACGAACGGAGCGGCGCGCTGCGCATCGGCCGGCACCGCCGTGGCCACGAGCGGCCAGCCGAACGCGGCGAGGGCGAGGGTGCTGCCGGCCAGGAGCGCGACCGTGGTGGCGCGCTCGCGCCGCTGAGCGGCACGGTCGTCGCGGTCGCGGTCGCGGTCGCCGCGAGCGTCGGACCGGCCGGCGGGCGACTCGACGGCGGTCACGAGCTCAACTCGGCGGTTGTGCGGGCCACGGCAGACACGATGCCGTGTTCTAGCGTGAGCTCGCGGTCGGCGAAGCGAGCGGCGAATTCGCGGTCGTGCGTGGCGAACAGCACGACCCGCCCGGCCTCGGCGATGGTGACGAGGGCCTCGCCGACGAGGCGCCGCGCCGCCGCATCGAGACCGCGGGCGGGCTCGTCGACGAGCAGCACCGCCGGCGAGGGAGCGAGCTGGATGGCGATCGCGAGGCACAGCCGCTCACCGGCCGAGAGGTCGCGGGGGTGACGCAGCAGCATGCCCTCGTAGAGTTCGCGACCGAGCAGCGCTGCGAAGGTCTCGTCGGTCGGCGTCGACGGCCGATTCCGGCGGTCGGCGCGGTGGCACTCGGCCGCGACGGTCGTCGCGAAGAAGAGGTCGTCGAACTGCTCGGGCACGAGCGCCACGGCTCGACGGCGCGCAGCGGGGTCGAGCGCTGCGACATCGGTGCCGTCGATGAGCACGGCGCCCGCGGCATCCGGCACCGCCATCGCGCCCAGCAGGCTGCTCTTGCCCGCCCCGTTCGCGCCGGTGAGCGCGACGAGTTCGGCGGCGTGCAGCGCGAACCGCGCCTGGCGCACCGCGACGGCGTCGCCGTGCCGCACGTCGAGCCCCCGCACTGAGACGAGCGGATGCCCCGGACCCGCTGCTGTTGGCTCACCGATCTCATCGGCTGCTCGCGCCGAGGCCCGCGTCGTCGTCGGCATCGCCTCTGGCTCGGGGGCCTCGCCGAGCGCGACGTACCCGCCGTCGATCTCGAGCCAGGTGTCGGCGAGTCCACGCCATTCCGCGGTCCGATGCTCGGCGACGACGACGCAGGTGCCGGTTTCATGAGCGACCCGGTCGAGCACCTCGCACACGAGACGCCGCGCTGCCGCGTCGAGCTCCGCGAGCGGCTCGTCGACGAGCAGGACGACTGGGTGGGAGACGAGCGCCGCGGCGATCGCGACGAGGGTCGCCTCGCCCGCGGAGAGCGCCGTGACGGGCCGGTCGAGCAGTCGGGAGATGCCGAGCTCGTGGGCCGTCTGCCGCACCCGGGCGTCGACGGCCTCGGCGTCGAGGGCCTGCGTGGTGAGCGCGAAGCCGATCTCGTCGTGCACCGTCTCGGCGACGAACGAGAGCCGAACCTGCTGGGCGACGACCCCGACGAAGCCTGCCGTCTCTCGCGGAGGGTGCCGACGCCGATCGAGCCCGCCGACCTCGATGCGCCCGGTCTGATGTCCGCCCTCGAAGTGCTGGAACAGCCCGCTCATCGCATCGAGCAGGCTCGACTTGCCCGAGCCGGTCGCGCCCGACACGATCGTCAGGGTGCCGGGCGCGAGTTCGAGATCGGCGCCGGTCAGTCGCCAGGCGCCGCCCTGGTCGAGCGATGCCGCGGTGAACCGCACCGGGTGCTCGACGTCTCCCGCCGGTCTGTCGGATGCGGCGAAGCCTCGCACCTCCATCGAGGCGGCGAGGGCGAGGGCTCGCTCGACCGTGTGCTCGAACACCGGCACGAGCAGGGCGGCGGGCCCGCGCTCACCGCGGAGGGCGGCAGCCCGACGCATCCGCCGCACCGACTGCGCGAGCGCCGGCGCGGTGGCCCAGGCGATGACGAGCGCGCGCGAGACAGCGCGGATCGGGCCGCGGGTCGAGCCGCGCACGAAGAGGCGCTGCACGTCGATGACTGCGTTGAGCACGCCGAAGGCGAGGATCACGGCCGCGAACGGCAGGGCGCTGACCGCCGCGTTCCAGATGCCGCCGGTCGTGATCGGCCCGAAGAGCGTGATGTGCGCGAAGGGGCCGCTGAGGGGCACCTTCGGGAGGTCGAACAGGAGCGATCCGCCACCGGATGCCCCGCCGAACACCATGCGGTAGAGCACACGCGACACCACGAATACCGCCGCGACGATCGCCGCCGCCCGCAGTGGTGCCGCGCGGAACCGCATCATCCGGCCGGGGTCGGAGTCTCCGTGCCGGTCGTGTAGACGAGGCCGACGCTCTGTCCGGGCTCGACCTGGAGCGTGCCGAGTCCCTCCTGTGCGTACTCCCACTCGCCGTCGGCCGTGGGCTTCACCCAGAGCGCCCAATAGGCGTAGGCGGGTGGCATCGACTGGCAGGACTCGACGAAGGACGCCTCGCCCTCGACGTCGACGGTCTCGTCGGGCCCGGGTCGATCGTTCACCCGGCACACGATCTGGTCGCCCCACTCCACCGAGCCCTCGGTCGTGACGCCGGCCTCGTCGAGCGCGGCCGTTGCAGCGATCGCGGACGTCGCGTCGACGCACGCCGATTCGCCCTCGGCGTCGAGTGTGCCGAAGTCGACGATGACGGCGACGCCGTCGCACTCGGCGCCGCTGTCGGCGCTGGCTTCAGCACTCGCCGCCGGTGTCGGATCGGCGGTCGGGGCAGGTGTCGCAGCGGCGCAACCGCTCAACGCGAAGACACCGACGAGGAGGAGGGAGATGAGGGGGGATCGCACGCCGACCACCCTACCGATGCTCGGTACAGGGGCTTCAACGCGTGAAACAACCCGACATGAACGGATGTGACAGGTGTCACGAACCACTTGCGAACCCGAGGAACCCTTGGGTTAGTCTGTGCGGATTGGCAACTTCCCGCGGGCGGAAGGCGCTCGCGGATCTCGCACGATGGGGATCGGCCGGTGAGTCGCGTCCCCGCTGGGGAGAAGCATGAGCGAAGCGTCCGGAGTCACGACCACCGCACGGTCAAGAGCGGGCGGATCGACCGGACCACGGGTCCCACGGCAACGCCCTCGGGCAGCCGGGGGCTGGCGCGCCGTGGCATCCGGAGCGGCGGTGCTGGCACTCGCAGCCGTCGCGGGCACCGGCGTGATCTCGACCGACACCGTGGCGGAGCGCGCGCAACTGGCGGCGGAGCAGGTCGCCGAGACCGCAGAGCTGTCGGCGGCCACCGACCTCGACGCGAGCCAGTTGGGCGCGCACGAGGGCATCCTCACGGCCCGGGCCGCGCAGGACGCGGTCGACGCGCTGAACCAGGCCGAGGCCGTGATCGCCGCGGCCGGCGGCAAATCGGATGCCTCGAACCTCGAGGCATCCGTCGCCGCGCTGAGATCGTTCGAGCTGCTCGCGCCCGAGCGGGTCTTCGAGCTCGCCGATGCGGCACGGGCGCACGCGGTCACGGTCCAGGCCGCGGTCGTCGAGTTCGACCGCATCGCGGCGGAGCAGGCTGCAGCGGCAGCAGCAGCGCAGGCCGCCGCCGAGCGTGCGGCCGCTGAACGCGCTGCGGCCGAGCGCGACGCAGCGACGCCGCCGGCGACCGGCCCGGCACCGGCGGCGCCTGCGAACCCGAGCGAGGCGCAGGTCATCGCACGCGACATGATGGCGACCCGCTACGGGTGGGGCGATGATCAGTTCGGCTGCCTCGTGGCGCTCTGGAACAAGGAATCCGGGTGGAACGTCACCGCGGGCAGCCCGGGCGGGGCCTACGGGATACCGCAGGCCCTCCCCGGCAGCAAGATGGCGTCGGCGGGCGCGGACTGGCAGACGAGCGCGGCCACGCAGATCAGCTGGGGGCTCGGATACATCGCCGGAAGGTACGGAACGCCGTGCGGAGCATGGGCCCATTTCCAGGCGAACAACTGGTACTGATCGTGCTGGCGGATCCGCTACCGCAGCCGTCGCGAACGGTCGTCCATTCGCATGACTTTCACAGGAGAAGCTGAGGTTCTGTCCAGAAGGCCTCGGCAGACTGGCCACTTCGCCCGGGCGCCCCCGCTCGTGGAACGTCGATCAAGGGTCGTCCAGCGCTCTGCGCCGAGACGATCCGCCGTGTGAAAGTCATGCAGAACCAGCCTTCATCTTCTGAAAACACCTCGTCCGAAGCCCGACAGACCGAAGCCCTCCGCCCACGGGCGCGTCGGAATCACCCGCTCTGGAGGAGCGGTCCGATGCTCGCAGCGGGCGCCGTCGTCGCCATCGGCGCCATGGTCGGCACGGGATTCGCCGTGCAGTCCGCGGTCGCCTCCACGAACGACAGCATCGCCGAGACCGATGCCCTGCGCGACGCCGCGAACCTCGATGTCGAGCAGCTCGGGTCCCACGCCGGCATCCTCGAAGCGCGTGCCGTCAAGACGGCCAACGAGACGCTCGCCGCAGCGAACGACACGATCGTCGCCGCACAGGGCAAGACGGATGCCTCGCAGCTCGCCTCCTCGGCCGCCGCACTCGGCAACTACCGACTCCTGGCACCCGAGCGCGTCTTCGAACTCGCCGACCGCATCGAGGCGCATGCAGCGCCGGTGCGCGCCGCCGTGGCCGAGGCCGATCGCATCGCTGCCGAGCAGGCCGCCGCTGCTGCGGCTGCCGCCGCGGCTGCCGCCGCTGCCGCCGCACAGGCGGAGGAATCGTCGGCGCCGTCGACCGGATCCCGCCCGTCCGGACCGGCCAACCCGAGCGGTGCCCAGGCGATCGCCCGCGACCTCATGGCCGCGCAGTACGGGTGGGGCGACGACCAGTTCGGATGCCTCGTCTCGCTGTGGAACAAGGAGTCGGGCTGGAACGTCTACGCGTCCAACTCCTCGAGCGGCGCCTACGGCATCCCGCAGGCACTGCCCGGCAGCAAGATGGGCTCGGCCGGCAGCGACTGGCAGACCAACCCCGCCACCCAGATCACCTGGGGTCTCGGCTACATCGCGGGCCGCTACGGCACGCCGTGCGCCGCGTGGGACAAGTCGGAGTCGTCCGGCTGGTACTGATCCCGCTCGATCGACGAGACGGCGGCGACGTCGGGCTGAGGCCCGCGGCGCCGCCGTTTCGCGTGCGCGGGCCGGTTCGGCGTGTCAACCACTGCCGGAAAACCTGGGCGCCTCGATAGCCTGACGCCATGGACGAGCGCGGGGGAACGGCCGGGAAGGCCGCGAAACGAGGGCTGTTCGCCGGAATCATCGCGTTCGGCGCCCGGGTGACGGCATGGGCCCTCCAGCTGAAGCCGGTGCGCGCGTTCCTGTTGTACCTCGAGCGGCACGGTGCGATGCTCGCCGACAGCGTCACCTATCGCGTGCTCTTCTCGATCTTCGCGGGCGTCTTCCTCGGGTTCGCGATCGCGGGCGTGTGGCTCTCGGGCAATCCCGACGCGCTCGAGGCGCTCGTCGAGTCGATCGACGCCGCCATCCCAGGCCTGTTCGGCGAAGGCGGGCTGATCGCCCCGGACGACCTCGTGCAACCGCTGACGCTCAGCATCGCCGGCATCCTCGCGCTCGTGGGTCTCGTCGGCGCAGCCATCGGTGCGATCGGGTCGCTGCGCACCGCCTTCCGCAGGCTGGGATCGCAGCCCGACGATCAGACCTTCTTCATCTGGGTCATGCTCCGCGACCTCCTCCTCGCGATCGGGTTCGGCGCGGCCTTCGCCGCCGCCGCCGCGGTCACCGTCTTCAGCACGAGCGCGCTCGGCACCCTGCTCGGCTGGCTCGGCATCTCGAGCCGCGACGCGGTTCTCGACGCATCGTCCCGATTCGTGTCGATCGCGGTCACCTTCGCGATCGATGCGCTCCTGATCGCGGTCATGTTCCGCGTGCTGTCCGGCATGCGGCCGAGCGCCCGTTCGCTCTGGAGCGGTGCGCTGCTCGGCGCCGTCGGGCTCTCGGTGCTGCAGGTGCTCTCGGGCCTCTTCGTGGGCGGCGCCACGAGCAATCCGCTCCTCGCGTCGTTCGGTTCGCTCATCGCCCTGCTCATCTGGCTGAACCTCTCGAGCCAGGTCATCCTCATCGCGGGGGCGTACATCGTGACCGGCGTCGACGACGAGCACGATCGCGTGCATGCGAAGTACGGCGCCCCGACGTTCGCGATCCGGCGGCTGCAGCGAGCGGAGCGCCGGGCGACGGACGCCGCGGCGGAGGTCGTCTCCGCGCGGGAGGCCGTCGAGAAGGAGCGCGCCGAGAGCTCGTGACAACCGTGCGCGCCCTCGATCACGGTTCGTGACGGCGAGCGGCTCTCGCGACAGAATGGATGGATGCCGACCGTGCTGCATCTCGTCCGTTCCGTGGTGTCCCCGCTGACGCGCACCCGCTTCTTCCGCTGGTGCGCCCCGCGCGTGCTCCCGGCGGTCGAGCGCGTGATCGCCGCCGTCTCGGGCGGGCGGGTGCAACTCAGCGCCCTGCTCGTGCCGTCGCTCGTGCTCCACACCACGGGCGCGAGATCGGGCGAACCGCGCGACTCGGCGCTGATGTACACGCCCGACGGGCACGGGCGCGCGATCGTCGCCGGAACGAGCTTCGCCCGCGATCGTCATCCCGGGTGGACGTACAACCTGATCGCGCATCCCGATGCCGCGATCACGGTCCGGGGGAGGACCATGCCCGTGCGGGCGAGCCGTATCGCCGATGACGAGCGCGACGCAGCCTGGGCGCGCATCGAGGCGCAGTGGCCGGGCTACCGCGCCTACGAACGGGAGTCGGGTCGGGTCGTGCGCCTCTTCCTCCTGCAGCCGGTCGCCGACGTGCAACACGCGTCGATGTGACGTCTCGACGCGGCCTGCGCGGTCGCAGGCCGCGCTCAGCGCCACGGCCTACGCTGGGCGTATGACGCGACGCCGGAGTGACCCGATCTACAGCACGGCGATCATCGCCGGGCGCGCGCTGTTCGGCTTCTGGGGGTTGAAGCGCCACGTGACGGGTGCGGAACATGTCCCGGTCACCGGGGGCGCCGTGGTCGCCATGACGCACTTCGGCTACTTCGAGTTCGCGCTCGTCGAGTGGGCGACGTGGCTCGCGAACCGCCGGCGCATCCGCTTCATGGCGAAGCAGGGCGTGTTCGACAAGCCGGTCGTCGGATCGCTCCTCCGCAGCATGAAGCACATCCCGGTCGACATGAAGGCGGGTGCCGCCGCCTACGCGAAGGCGGTCTCGGCGCTCCGCGACGGCGAACTCCTCGGCGTGTTCCCCGAGGCTGGCGTCAGCGCGTCGTTCACCGTGCGCGAGCTCAAGACCGGCGCGGCGCGGCTCGCGGCCGAGGCTGGAGTGCCGATCATCCCCGTCGCCGTCTGGGGCGGGCATCGGCTCATGACCAAGGGTCGCAAGGTGAAGTTCTTCGGGCGGTTCGGCGTGCCGGTGAGCTTCGCGTTCGGCGAGCCGATCATGGTCGCCGCCGGTGAGGATCCGCACACCGTGACCGAGCGCTTGCGCGCCACCCTGCAGCGGATGGTCGACCGGCTGCAGGCCGAGTACCCCGTCGACGGCACGGGAGCGTGGTGGCAGCCGCGCTCGCTCGGCGGCACCGCACCGACGCCCGAAGCGGCCGCCGCGGCGGATGCCGCTCGGGACGCGGCCCGCGAGGCGGCGCGCGCCGCCCGCGACGAACAGCGCTGATCCGAGACATCCTCGACGCTGCGGGTTAGGCTCGTGGCATGTGCAGGAACATCCACACCCTCCACAATTTCGAGCCGGCCACGACCGACGACGAGGTGCACGCGGCCGCGCTGCAGTTCGTGCGCAAGGTGAGCGGCTCGACGAAACCCTCGAAGGCCAACGCCGAGGCGTTCGACCGCGCCGTGGCCGAGATCGCGCACGTGACCCGTCACCTGCTCGACGACCTCGTGACCACCGCGCCGCCGAAGAACCGCGACGAGGAGGCCGCGAAGGCCCGGGAGCGGGCAGCCCGACGGTACGCGACGCAGGCGACGGCGCAGATCGCGTGACGCGCCGCGGCACCCGAGCGGGTCACCCGCGAGGGGAGTAGCGTCGCCTCCATGGCAGATGCCGTCACTCTCACCGTCCCAGGTCCGCACGGCGATCGCGACGTGCGGATCTCGAGTCCGACGCGCGTGATCTGGCCGGAGGCCGGCATCACCAAGCTCGAGCTCGCCGAGTACTTCATCGCCGTCGGCACGCCGTTCGTCGAGGCCAACGGCGACCGGCCGGTATCGCTGCAGCGATTCCCCGGTGGCGTCGACGGCGAGCAGTTCTTCTCGAAGAACCCGCCGAAGGGGGCACCCGACTGGGTGAGATCCGTGCCCGTCACCTACCCGAGCGGGCGCACGCACCCGCAGCTCGTGATCGACGAGCCGGCCGGTGCGGTCTGGGCGGCGCAGATGAACACGATCGTCTTCCACCCGTGGGCGTCCCGGGCCGGGAACCCCGACAACCCCGACCAGTTGCGCATCGACCTCGACCCGCAGCCCGGCACGGGCTTCGCCGAGGCGGCGCCCGTCGCGGTGGAGCTGCGGAAGCTGCTCGGCGAAGTCGGCCTGACGGCGTTCGTGAAGAGCTCGGGCAGCCGCGGCATCCACGTGTTCGCGCCCATCGAGCCCGAGCACGAGTTCCTCGACGTGCGGCACGCCGTCATCGCCCTCGGGCGCGAACTCGAACGCCGCATGCCCGACGAGGTCACCACCAACTGGTGGAAGGAGGAGCGCGGCGACCGCATCTTCATCGACTACAACCAGGCCAATCGCGACCGCACGATGGCCGGCGCGTACTGCCCGCGCCCGTTGCCGAAGGCCTCGGTGTCGTGCCCGCTCGAGTGGGACGAGCTCGACTCCACCGACCCCGCCGACCACACCGTGCGCACGGTTCCGGAGCGGCTGCAGCGGGTCGGCGACCCGTGGCACGGCATGCACGACGCACCGGGCCGCATCGACACCCTGCTGGAGTGGTGGCAGCGAGATCTCGACGACGGGCTCGGCGAGCTGCCGTTCCCTCCCGACTTCCCGAAAATGCCGGGCGAGCCGATGCGCGTGCAGCCGAGCCGCGCGAAGCAGCAGCCCTGACTCACCTCGCGGCGGGCGGCAGCCCGGCGACGTCGGGGTAGGACGGCACTTCGAGCGGCACAGCCGGCTGGACGCTCGCCCCACCGCGCCCGCCGGCTATGGCCTCGACCGCCGCGGAGATCGACCCGAGCGCGGTGCGGAACAACAGCGACCCGGTGCTCACGCGCGCGACCCCGAGCTCGGCGAGCCGGGAGATCGGCAGGTCGGGTTGCACGAGCACGTTGAGCGGCGCCTCGACGGCACCGACGAGGGCGGAGATCGTGGCCGGGTCGAGCACGCCGGGCACGAAGACTCCCGATGCACCGGCCGCCAGGTAGCGGTCGGCACGGGCCGCCGCCTCGTCGAGGCGGCGGTCGGCGTCGTCGTCGGCGTCGATCCAGTACCCGTCGGTGCGGGCGTTCAGGTAGAGCCGCGGCGCTGCCGCGGCGATGGCGGCGACCTTCGCCGCGGCGAGCTCGACATCGACGAGTTCGCCGGCAGGGGTGGAGTCCTCGATGTTCACCCCGATGCATCCGATCGCCGCGAGTTCGGCGACGAACCGGCCGACCTCGTCGGGGTCGTCCGAGAACCCGGCTTCGAGGTCGACGCTGAGGGCGATGCCGTGACGTGCGGCTTCGAGCGCGAGCGCGAGCGACTCCGCAGCGATCTCACCGGCCCCGTCGCGCTTCCCGGCGCCGACGGCGATGCCGAGGCTCGTGGTGCCGATGGCGCGGTGCCCGGCGGCAGCGAGCCAGCGCGCCGAGGCCAGGTCCCACGCGTTCGGCAGGAGGATGGGGCTGCCCGGTCGGTGGAGGGCGTGGAACTCAGCGGGCGTCAGCATCGTGGGGGACCTCTTCTCGGTCGGCGTCGCGGTGCGTCGTCTCGTCGCGCGTCGTCTCGACGATCGCGGCGGCGATCGCCAGGGCGTGGTGGGGCGCCGGGCAGGCTCGGTCCCCGGCGCCGAATGCGAGGATGCGTGCGGGGCGCTCGGGGGTCGCCTCGCGGTCGGGTCCGTCGAGGTGGAGGGTGACCAGGGTCTCGCCGTGACGGGGTCGGGCGGGCATGATCCGGCGCGTCAGCGGGACCGGCGAGTCGTCGCGGAGCACGGTCTCGAGCAGTGCCCGGGTCGACACGGAAGCGTCTCGCGATCGCGCCAGCACGATCGCCCGCTCGACGAGGGCGGCGGTCGCCGCGTGCGCCTGCACGAGCAGTTGCACGCGCAGCACGCGCTCGTCGGCGTCTGCGGCACCGGATGCCTCGAGCAGGGCGATGATCGCGGCATCCGCTTCATCGGGGTCCGACGACTCGCCGGTCGGGTAGGCGGCCGCGACCACCTCGACGAGCGGCGGCAGCGCATCGGGTCGCGCGAACCCGAGCGCTTCCGCGAGCACGGCGACGGGGATGTCCCGGGGGATGGCACTCTCGCGGGTGCGCGCTACGGCGGCCGCGACGAGGAGGTTAGGGTCGAGCTCGTCGAGCAGCATGTCGAGGTGTTCCCGCCTGGCGGCGTGCTCGGCGCCGTTCACGAAGCGCGAGGCGCCGGCACGGAAGGCACCGAGCGGTGACGCGGCGGTCATGGCCGTGATGGGGGCCGACGCCGACGGCACCCGTGACTCGGGGTCGCGGAGAATGCGTTCGACCTCGGCCCGCTCGATGATGTCGATCATGGTTCGACGCTACGCCCGGGACGCTTCGATGCAGGGCGAAGTGTCCTCGACGTATCGTGAAGGCATGCACGGAGACGCCGATCTCGCTGAACCCGCCCGTCTCATGGGCGAGCCCGCCCGGGCCGCAATGCTCGTGGCACTGCTCGACGGCCGGTCGCTGCCGGCGAGCGAGCTCGCCGGCGTGGCCGGAGTCACAGCGTCGACCGCGAGCACGCACCTCGCGCAATTGCTCGCTGGCGGGCTCGTGACCGACCGCAGGCTCGGCCGCCACCGGTACTTCACCCTCGCGAGCGCCGACGTGGCCAACGCGGTGGAGGCGTTGCAACTGATCGCGCCCCGCCGCAGCGTCTCCTCGTACGCCCAGTCGGCCTCCGCGGAGCGACTCGCCCTCGCGCGCTCGTGCTACGACCACTTCGCGGGCCGGCTGGCCCTCGACCTGGCCGATGCGCTCGTGCACGAAGGCGCAATCACCCCGCTCGTCGCGGGAGAGCCGGGGCGAGTGCTCGACCCGGGCACGCCGCTCGCCGAGCGGCTCGGCATCGATGAGGGCATCGCGAGAGCGGGTTCTTCTCGACGTCCGATGCTGCGCGGATGCCTCGACTGGACCGAGCGACGCCCGCACGTCGCCGGTCGACTCGGCGCGCACGTGCTCGAACGCCTGATCGCCGAGGGCTGGGTGGAGCGTCGGCGGGGTGATCGTTCGCTCCGCGTGACCGGACAGGGCGCCCGGGAGTTCGACGAGCTCGCGCGCGGCTGAGCCGGACCTGCCGTCAGACCCGGTTGCCGGGCCGTCCGGGCACCGGGTGCACGTCGGCGCCGATCGGGGGCCGCGGCGCGCCATGCACCTCCCGGTGCAGCCGTTCCATGCGGGTGTCGAGTTCGGCAGCGGTGTGTGCTGCGTCCGTCAGCCCGTCGAGCAGTTCCTGCGGCACCTGCCGGTCGTACTTGTAGTAGATCTTGTGCTCGAGGCTGGCCCAGAAGTCCATCGCGATCGTGCGGATCTGCACCTCGACGGCGACCGGGTGCGCGCCGGTGGAGAGGAAGACCGGCACCTCCACGATGACGTGCAGGCTCTGGTAGCCGTTCGACTTCGGCTCGGCGATGTAGTCCTTCACCCGAAGCACCTTGATGTCGCGCTGCGCGGTCAGCAGTTCGAAGATGCGGTAGGCGTCGGAGACGAAGCTGCATGTCACGCGCACGCCGGCGATGTCGGTGATCGTCTCGCGGATGGTGTCGAACGTGGGATCGATGCCCTTCCGCTGCATCTTCTCGACGACGCTGTCGAGGCTCTTCAGTCGGCTCGAGATGTGCTCGATCGGGTTGTAGTCGTGCGTCTGGTTGAACTCCTCGCGGAGGATCGAGAGCTTCGTGATCACCTCGTCCATGCCGAACTTGTAGCGCAGCATGAACCGCTCGGTCTCGTCGCGGAGCGCGCGCATCTCGTCGAGCGTCTGGCCGTCGATGGTCTCGAGCGTTCGCTGTGCGCGCGCGGTGAGCATGGGGGGAGTGGCATGCCGGGTGGGCGGGGTGCCGTCGAGCGGGGTCACGGATGTCACGCTACGGCGCGAAGCTCTGCATTTCCTTTGATCTGCGACCGCGTTCGCCCCGAGCGCAGCGGGCCCCGCTCGGCGCGTCGCTACGCTCGAGGAATGACCCAGTGGCTCACCGTGGCACCCGGCATCCACCAACGCCGGTACGACCCGTTCGACATCTCGATCGTCGTGATCGAGGGCTCCGACGGCCTGTTGCTCGTCGACACGCGCGTGCAACCGAGCGAAGCGCTCGAACTCGCCGACGACATCGCGACGCGATTCGACCGCCCGGTGCGCTGGGTCGTGAACACCCATGCGCATTTCGACCACGCCTTCGGCAACCAGGTCTTCGGGCCGGGAACGGCCACGGATGCCGCGATCTACGGCCATGCGAACATCGCCGCCCACTTCGCCGAGTTCGAGGGGCCGCGCCTCGCCGCGTGGCGTGCCGATCCGGGCCGTGAGCCCGATCGCCAGTGGGACGACGTCGTGCTGACGCCGCCGACGCATCCGCTCGTCGAACCCCTGGTGCTGAACCTCGGCGACCGACTGGTGGAACTGCGCCCGCAGTCGCCCGCGCACACCGACACGGATCTCGTGCTCTTCGTGCCCGACGAGCGGGTCTGGATCCTCGGCGACCTGATCGAGGAATCGGGCCCCGTGATGTACGGATCGGGCAGTTACCCGCTCGGATGGCCGGGGGTGCTCGTCGACCTCGCCGCCTCGATGCGGCCGAGCGATCCCGTGGTGCCCGGGCACGGCCGGGTGGTCGACCGGGCATTCGTCGAGCGGCAGGCCGCGGAACTCGGGCTCATCGCCGATCGCTTCCGTGCAGCGCACGCGGCGGGCCTCACTCCGGCCGAGGCGCTCGACGCGCACGACGACTGGTCGATCCCGGTCGACGCGCTCGGCGGTGCGGTCGAGCGCGCGTATCGCGCACTCGATGCGCAGGGGGAGGCACGGGTGTGAGCGCTGCAGGCGATCCGTTCACGATCCACGTCCCGGATGCCGAGCTCGACGACCTGCGCCGGCGACTCCGAGGCACCCGATTCGTCCAGGCGAGCAGCAGCCGCTCCTGGGCCGGCGGCGTCGATCCCGGCTACCTCGCGGGCCTCGTCTCCGAGTGGGCCGAGACCTTCGACTGGCGTTCGGTCGAGTCGAGCCTGAACCGGCTCGACCACCGGCAGGCACTCGTGCACGGGACCCGGGTGCACTTCGTCCGGGCGAGCGCAGGTGCAGCCGATGGCGTGGTCGTCCCGCTGCTCCTCATGCACGGCTGGCCGTCGAGCTTCCTCGAGATGCTGCCGCTCGCCGACGCGCTCCAGGCGGAGGGTGAGCGGCACGGACTCCGATTCGACCTCGTGATCCCCTCGATGCCGGGCTTCGTCTTCTCGGAGTTGCCCGAGGCCCCGCTCACGCGGGAGGTCATGGCCGACCTGATGTGCGAGCTGATGCGCCAGGTCGTGGGGGATGCACGGTTCGGCGTCTTCGGCGGTGACATCGGCGGCACCGTGGCCGCATGGATCGCCGCGAAGCATCCCGACCGGGTGCTCGGGCTGTACATGATCCATCCGCCGTTCCCTGCGGAGTTCACGGAACCGCTGACGCCGGCAGAGCGCGCGCTGCTCGAGGCCGAAGCCGAGTTCGACGAGGGCGACGGGGGCTACAGCGCCATCATGATCACCCGGCCCGATACGATCGGGGCGGCGCTCATCGACTCACCCGCGGGGCTGCTCGCATGGATCATCGACAAGTTGCGCGACTGGAGCGACGCCGGCGGCGACCTCGAGCGCCGATTCGATCGCGCGACGCTCCTCACCCTCGCGACCCTGTACTGGTCGACCGGTTCGATCGGCACCTCGTTCCGCCAGTACTTCGACTTCCCGGCGAACGCGCCGCGACCCATGATCCGGGTGCCTGCTGGTTTCACTCTCAGCGCAGAGGCGATCATACGGGACCTTCCGAGGAGCATCGCCGAACGCGCCTGCAGCGACATCAGGGCCTGGCACCCGGCGACGGTGGGCGGTCACTTCATGGCGCATGAGGAACCCGAACTGCTCGCGGGTCACCTCGCCGCGTTCTTCGGCGAGCTCGGTCGCCCGCGCGAGATTTGACCGAACGACCCCGGTGCGGGCCGGCGCCCGCCGTTCACGTCAGGAGGGATCCGCCGCCATCGAGATCCCGAGCTCCGCACGGACCGCGGCGATGGCACGGTCGAGCGCCGCCTCGAAGCGATGCGGCGGCGGCGCTCCGTAGCCGACGACCATCGCGGGGGCTCGCGGTGCCGAAGATGCCCCGAGCCGGAAGGAGCCGAGTCCGTCGAACCGGACGCCGAGCCGCCGGGCGGTCGAGGTGACGGAACGCTCGTCGAGGCCGGTCGGCAGCTCGAGGAGGCAGTGCAGGCCCGCTCGCATCCCGCTGACGCGGCAGCCGTCGAGTTCGGCGGCGACCCGCGACTCGACCCGCTCGCGACGGGCGCGATACTCGGCGCGTCGGCGGCGCACGGTCCTGTCGTACTCGTGCGCCCGCATGAAGGCGTCGAGGGCAGCCTGGTTCAGGGCATCGGGGATGCCGTTCACGGCGACGGTCTGCGCCTCGAAGCCCCCGGCCAGTCGCTCGGGGATCACGGCCCATCCGATCCCCACGGCCGGGGCGAGGCTCTTCGACGCCGTGCCGAGGTAGACGACGAGGCCGGGTGCGAGCGACTGCAGCGCGCCGATCGCTCGGCGGTCATAGCGGAACTCGCCGTCGTAGTCGTCCTCGATGATGAAGGCGCCGCTCCGCTCGGCCCACGCGACGACCTCGATCCGCCGGCCCGGGGAGAGCGCCGCACCGGTCGGGAACTGGTGGGCCGGGGTCAGGAGCACGGCGTCGACCGCGAGGTCGCCGAGTCGGTCGACGACGGCGCCGTCGGCATCGACCGGGAGCGCCACCACGTCGAGGCCCGCCGCGCGGAGGATGCCGCGATGCGCCTCGTGACCGAACTCCTCGACGGCGATGCGCCGCGCACCCTCGGCCACGAGGGTTCGACCGACGGTCGCCAGGGCGGCGCCGAATCCTCGCGTGACGGCGACGCGCTCGCTCTCGGCCCAGACGCCACGGGTGCGGGCGAGGTACTCGGCGAGCGTGGACCGCAGGGCGGGCGAGCCCCGGCGCGGACCGTAGCCGAATGCGGAGGCCGGGAGGTCGAGGGTCGCGCGCCGTGCCGCGGTCGCCCATTCGCGTCGCGGGAACGACGAGGCATCCGGAATGCCGCCGCGGAGGTCGAGACCGAGGTGCAGGGCCGGCGACGCCGAGTCGGCACCCGTCACCGGTGCATCGCGACCCGGGCGGCCGGCGACCCAGGTGCCCGCCCCGACGCGCGCTTCGAGCCACCCTTCGGCGGCGAGTCGCCCGTACACCTCGGCGACGACGTTGCGGGCGATGCCGAGGTCGGCGGCGAGCGTGCGGCTCGCGGGCAGCCGGGTGCCGGCGTCGATGCGCCGGTCGCGCACGGCTCTGCGGAGCGCCTCCTCGAGGGACGACGCCTTCCGGCGACCATCGAGGTCGAGGTGCAGGTCGAGGCCGCGAATGGCCCATGATTCACCCATGGGATTGGACTGTAGCAGTGGGCCGATGGCTCCGTAGCGTGGAGCCATGACCCTCACCGATGCACTCGTCGACATCCCCGTCCGCCTCGACTTCGACGCGATCGTCCCGCGGTTCTCGCGTGCGGTCGCCTCGCTCGATCACGCCGCGACCGCCGAGCTCGATCGCGTCGGCATCGACCGGCAGTTGCGGGAGATGGTGCGGCTCCGGGCATCGCAGATCAACGGATGCGTCTACTGCGTCGACCTGCACTCGAAGGATGCGCGCACCGCCGGCGTCACCGAGCAGAAGCTGCACGCGATCGCGGTCTGGCGCGATTCCGGGCTGTTCACCGCGGCGGAGCGTGCGGTGCTCCACCTCACCGAGTCGATCACGCGCCTCTCGGAGACGCACGTGCCCGAGGAGGACCTCGCCGCGGTGACCGCCCGCTTCGGCGAGGAGCGCACGGCGGCACTCGTGTCGCTCATCATCGTGATCAACGTGTGGGACGCGATCGGCGTGACGACGCGGTGCTGGCCCGTCGCTCGCGACCAGGCCTGACACCCGTGCGACCATCTGGGATGATGCGGACATGACGGATGCCGCGCAGCCACCGGTCCTGCAACTCCGAGTCGTGATCGAGGCGGAGGACTACGAACGGGCCGTTGCGTTCTACCGCGACGCGCTCGGCATGCCGGAGCTCATGGCCTACGCCGAGGGCGGCGACGACCGGGTGACGATCCTCGAGGCCGGCCGGGCGACCATCGAGATCGCGAACCCGACGCACAAGCGGGTGATCGACGAGCTCGAAGCCGATGGGCGCCCGAGCCAGCGCATCCGCCTCGCCTTCGAGGTCACGGACGCGGCGGGCACGACCCGGCGCCTCGCCGGTGCCGGGGCCGCGGTCGTCGCCGAACCGGTGGAGACGCCGTGGCGCTCGCTCAACTCACGTCTGGACGCCCCGGCCGGCCTCCAGATCACGGTCTTCGAGGAGCTCGAGGGGTCGGAGGAGCGAGCGCTTCGCGACGGCTTCGGCACCGAGGCCGAGCGCGACTGACGAATCGCAGGTTCAGGCGTCGCCGTCGACGTAGAACCAGCTGCCGCCCTCTCGGATGAAGCGGCTCCGCTCGTGCAGCACGCCGCGTTCGTCGGGCGAACGATACGACGCACGGAACTCCACCTCGCCGTCACGGTCGAACGGGCCGCCGCGCTCGGTCGCGACGATCTCCAGGGTGATCCACCGCGTCTCGTCGTCGAGATCGAGGTCGCGCGGGCGCGTGTCGGGATGCCACGTCGCGCGGAGGTAGTCGACGTCGCCGACCGCGAATGCGGTGTAGCGCGATCGCATGAGCTGCACCGCGGTCGGCGCCACGGCGATGCGAGCGAGGAGCGGACCGCAGCAGTCCCCGAAGGTGTTCCCGCTGCGGCAGGGACACCGCTCGTCCGCGGTCGGCCGGAGGGGAGGGGTGTGGCTGGGCATCCTCCCAGTATCGCGGTCTCCGAGGGCCATCTTCATGGTCTGCACAGGAAGAAATGAGGAACCCTTCAGAAACTCGGGGCAGAGTGTCTGACTTCTGCCCTCGCTCGGGGGCGTCCCCCATCCTGACCGAGCACCCGAGAACCTATGCGCAACGACATCACCACGCCCGAAACCGAAACCGCCCCCGAAGCACTCCACCCGCGCCGCAGCATCCGCAAGCGCCGTCTCGGACGCAAGCGGCTCGTCGCCGTCGGCGCCGTCATGGCCGTCGGCCTCATCGTCGGCACCGGATTCACCGTCCAGTCGGCGATCAGCACCCAGGCCAGCATCGACGCGACGACCGCGCTCACCGAGTCGACGGGAGTGCGTTCCGACCAGCTCGGCGCATACAGCGCGATCGCCGAGGCTCGCACGCGTCACAGCGCACAGGACACCCTCACGGCCGCGAACGCCACGCTCGCCGCGGTCGGCGGCAAGGTCGACTCGAGCGGCCTCGCCGCCTCCGTCGCCTCGCTCGGCGACTACGAGCGCCTGCCGATCGATTCGATCGTCGACCTCACGAAGCAGACCCGCGCCGAGACCGAGAAGACGGCGGCCGCGGCCGCCGAGTTCGATCGCGTGCAGGCCGAGCAGGCGGCAGCCGCCGCCGCCGCCCTCGCCCAGGCGAACACGCCCGACGGCGCCCGGGCGACCGCGCGCGCCCTCGCCGCATCGAAGTACGGCTGGAACGATTCGCAGTTCCAGTGCCTCAACCAGCTTTGGCAGAAGGAGTCGGGCTGGTCGTACACCGCCTACAACGCATCGAGCGGCGCAACGGGCATCCCGCAGTCGCTGCCGGGCAGCAAGATGGCCTCCGCCGGCTCCGACTGGCAGACGAACGCCGCGACGCAGATCAGCTGGGGCCTCGACTACATCGCACGCGGCTACGGAACGCCCTGCAGTGCGTGGTCGCACTCGCAGTCGATGAACTGGTACTGACCCCGGGGGATCTCGCGTAGGGTTGCCGGCACGAGGCCGTCCAGGTCTCCGATCAAAGGGCGAATCCATGTCAGACAAGTCGCCGAAGAAGTCGTCGTCCAAGACGGCTGCCAGCAAGACCCTCAAAGAGAAGCGCGCCGACAAGAAGGCCAAGGTCGAGAACCGGTCGAGCAGTGACGCGGTGACCGAGGCCACGCACCGCAAGCGCTGAACCGCAGCGGCGCCTGAGCTGAGCGATGGGTTGCCCGTCGCGAGCCGGGCGTCGCTCCGGCGTCAGGCGCCGTGTTCAGACGGTGCGCGGGTCGAGTAGACCCGCCCGATCGGGATGCCGGTCGAACCACTCGCCCACGTACCAGCAGCTCGGCACGATGCGTCTGGTGGAGTTCGCCTCGACGTCGTCGACCGCGAACGCGACCAGTTCGCCGGCAAGGCCGCTGCCGCGGTACGGCGGATTCGTGAACGTGCGGGTGAATGCGACCGAATCGCCGAGCTCCCGGTAGTCGAGCACGCTCGCGATGTCCCCGTCGACGCGCAGCACGTATCGGCGGGCGTCGGGTTCGTGGGTGAGTTCGGTGTGCACGTGATCAGGCTACGCCGCGGGCGGTCAGCGACCGCGAAGGCGCTCGAGGTCTCGTCGTTCGCGCTTGGTCGGGCGTCCGGCACCGCGATCGCGTGTGGCGACGATCGCGACCGTCTCGCGAGGCGGCGGGGGAGGCGTGCGGTCGTCGACCGCGGTCGCCGCGACCGTCGCCGACACCCGCTTGACGAGCGTCTGCCGCACCACGAGCATCCGGTCGAACCCGTCGACGCGCACGCGCACCTCGTCGCCGGGGCGCACGGACTGGGCCGCCTTCGCCCGCTCGCCGTTGACCCGCACATGCCCGGCCCTGCACGCCGCCGTGGCCGCGGACCTCGTCTTGAACTGCCGCACCGCCCAGAGCCAGGCGTCGACGCGCACGGGGGACTCGCCGTTCATGACAACAGCCTACGGCCGTGACGAAGCGGGGAGGTTCGTGCGGCATGCTGGACTCATGAGCGGAGCGAGCGGCGACGAATGGGTCGTGGGCCCCGATGGTTCGAAGTACTGGGGCAGGTTCGGGGCGGCCGGGCTGCTGGTCGTCAGTCCGCAGCGCGAGGTCCTGCTCCAGCATCGGGCGCTGTGGAGTCATTTCGGCGGCACCTGGGGCATGCCGGGCGGCGCTCGTCACGAGCACGAGAGCGCTGTGGAGGCGGCCGTCCGCGAGGCCGGCGAGGAGGCGGGCGTGCCGCCGGCGCTCGTCGAGGTGCGGTTCAGCACCGTACTCGACCTCGGCTACTGGTCGTACACGACGGTCGTTGCCGATGCCGCCGAACGGTTCGCACCGGTGGTCAGCGACCCCGAGAGCATCGAGCTGCGATGGATCGCGATCGATCGGGTCACCGAGATGCCGCTGCATCCGCGATTCGCCGAAGGCTGGACCGCACTCGCGGAGCGCCTCTGAAGCGCTTCGCCGTCAAGCTGGTGCCCGTCAGGCGGTGGGCTCGCCGATCGGCGCCGACGCCCGCCGCGGAAACCACGGAACGATCGGCGAGGTGCGGGCCCGATAGTCGTCGTAGTCCGCGTAGCGCCCGCGTGAGATCGACTCGGTGAAGATCGTCGAGCCGATGAAGAGCGTCGTGAGCAGCACCGCCCCCGCGACGGACCAGTGCAGCCAGATGCCGGTCGCCGCGACCGCGAAGCCGTAGAAGACCCACCACTGGGCCTGCTCGAAGAAGAAGTTCGGGTGCCGGGAGACGCGGAACAACCCGGTCTGCAGGAAGCCGGGCTGCGGGGTGCGGCCGGCCGCCCGCTCTGCCGCCTTCCACTGATGGAACGTCCACTGCTGCTGGTCGGCGACGCCCTCGCCCACGAGGAGGGCGAGGAAGACGACGGCGAGCGCGACGTCGGCCGGACCGAGCGGCACGCCGCCGGCGGCGAACACCGTGGCGGCCGGAAGGCAGAAGAGCAGGATGACCGCGTTCTGGTAGACCGAGATGAACAGCAGGTTGAACGCGGCGAACCCGGCTCGAGACATCCGCCCTCTGAGCACTGCCCACCGGTAGTCCTCGCCGCCGGGCCGGTAGCCGCCCTTTCGTGCGAAGTTGAAGGTCAAGCGGATGCCCCATGCCGAGACCAGCACCGCCATGAGCACGAGTCGTCCGTCGAACCCCGACGCGACCGCGAACACCCACACGTAGACGATCGGTGCGATCGACCAGATGCGGTCGACCCACGAGTATTCGCGGGTCACGACCGAGGCGACCCACGTCGCGAGCGTGATCGAAGCGCAGATGACGAGACACACGATGAGCGGACCCATGTCGGCATTCTACGGATCGATAGGATCGGAACGTGGCTGGGGAACGCTCGGGGGAGGTCGGTTCGGAGATCTGGACGATCCCGAACATCCTCAGCATGCTCCGGCTGGCACTCGTTCCGGTCTTCCTCGTCTTCATCGTGCGCGGCGACTACGTGATCTCGCTCGTCGTCCTCGTCGTCGCGAGCCTGAGCGACCTGCTCGACGGCTACCTCGCGCGGCGCCTCGGGCAGGTGACCCGGCTCGGGCAATTGCTCGACCCGGCCGCCGACCGGCTGTACATCTTCGCCGCGCTCGTCGGTCTCGCCGCACAGGGACTCGTACCGTGGTGGATCGTCGTCGTCATCGTCGCCCGTGACGTCCTCCTGCTGGTGCTCGGCGTCGTGCTCGCGAACCACGGTTTCGGTCCGTTGCCCGTGCATCAGCTCGGCAAGGTCGCGACATTCGCACTGTTCTTCGGCCTGCCGGTGATCATGCTCGGACTCGCGTTCCCGAGCGTCGCCGTCGTCAGTCAGCCGGTCGGCTGGGCGATCACCCTCTGGGGTGCGTTCCTGTACTGGTGGGCGGGCATCATCTACGCGATCGAGACGGCTCGCGTCATCCGCATCCCGCGGGTGGCGGAGGAGCCGCGATCGGATACGCTGGAACAGGGAGGTTAGTGTGGCGGATAGCGACAACACTCAGGCCGGCGGTACTGAGACCGGGGGCGAGCCTGCGACGACCACGTCGACGCACGCCGCGGTCGGCGGGGCCACCGACACGACCATCGGCTTCAGTCGAGAGGCAGCGGCACAACTCAGCGCGCTCGATGCCGACGTCACGGCTGAAGAGCAGGAGGCGATCGCCGCGCTGCCCTCGGGTTCCGCGCTGCTCATCGTGCGCCGCGGCCCCAACAGCGGGGCCCGATTCCTCCTCGACACCGACGTGACCGTGGTGGGTCGTCATCCCGACGCCGACATCTTCCTCGACGACGTGACGGTCTCGCGCAAGCATGCGGAGTTCGTGCGGCACCGTTCCGCGTTCGAGGTGCGCGACCTCAGCTCGCTGAACGGCACCTACTACGACGGGGTCCGCATCGAGACGGCGCTCCTGAGCGACGGTGCAGAGGTGCAGATCGGCAAGTTCCGGCTCACGTTCTACGCCTCGCGGCGCGACCTGGCTCCGGTGGCGAGCGAATAGTGGCAGCTCCCGCTGCGTCCACGCGCGCGAGCGGTCAGGCGCCACTGCTGGGCATCGGTCAGGTGCTGGCACGGCTTCAGCCCGAGTTCCCCGACCTGACCCCATCGAAGCTGCGCTTCCTCGAGGAGCAGCGACTCGTCTCGCCCGCCCGCACCGCGGCCGGGTACCGGAAGTTCTCGACGGCCGACGTCGAGCGAATCACGGTCGTCCTCTCCATGCAGCGCGACCACTACCTGCCGCTGAAGGTCATCAGGACTCACCTCGAGGCCGTCGACGCGGGTGAGACGCCGGCGCTGCCGGGCGCCACGAGCGCCGCCGCGTTCCTCGCGGGAGCGCGCAGGTACCGCCGCGACGAACTCATCGCCGAGGCCGGTGCCACGGCCGCCCTGCTCGACGACGCCGTCTCGGCCTCGCTCCTGCCCGCCGCCGAGTACCACGGCGACGAGGCGCTGGGCGTGCTCCGCTCGCTCGTCGCGCTCCGGGCCGTCGGCATCGAACCGCGGCACCTTCGCGGCGTCCGTGCTGCAGCCGAACGCGAAGCGGCGCTCGTCGAGCGCGCGATCGCGCCGTCACGACGGGCGGATGCCGCCGACAAGGCCCGTGCTGCCGAGCGCGGGCTCGAACTCGCCGGACATCTCGAGGCCGTGCACGCGAGCGTCGTACGGGCCTCGCTCGGCCGACTCGCACGATGATCTCGCGACACGCCGTGACGTTCGGCCGGATGTGTTCGACAGAGCCTGCCGCCCTCGGTAGCGTGGAACTCGCGCCGACGGGGTGCGAGAGTGAGGGGCGAATCGGATGAGTGAGCTCGACCGGACTCCACGCTCGCGGTACGACCTCGGTTTGCTGTTCACCGACGGCATGCCCGAGCACGACGATGCCACGGGGTATCGGGGCGCGGTCGCGGCCCGGGCCGCCGGGATCAGCTATCGCCAGCTCGACTACTGGGCGCGCACGCAACTCGTCGAACCGACGGTGCGCAGCGCCGCCGGTTCGGGAACGCAGCGCCTCTACGGCTTCCGCGACATCCTCGTGCTGAAGCTCGTCAAGCGACTGCTCGACACGGGCATCTCCCTGCAGCAGATCCGCACGGCGGTGACGCAGTTGCGCGAGGCGGGAATCGACGACCTCGCCCAGACGACGCTCATGAGCGACGGTGCGAGCGTCTACCTCTGCACCTCCGACGACGAGGTCATCGACCTCGTCAATCGCGGCCAGGGCGTGTTCGGCATCGCCGTCGGCAAGGTGCTCCGCGAGGTGGAATCGACCCTCGTCGAGATCGGTACGCAGCCGGCCGACCCGATGGACGAACTCGCTGCGCGTCGCGGCGTGCGCTCTCGCAAGATCTCCTGAGTCGCGTCTCAGTCGACCCGTCGGTCAGGCGCCGACTCGCTCGTCTGTCATAAAACGACTTGATTCGCCGGTCATTCGACGGCTCGGTCGAACGGTCGACGCATCGTCCGACGACGACGACGACGTTCGTGCGGGCTCTCAGGCGGTGGGGCTCGGCGCTTCGAGCGGCAAGCCCGCGAACTCCCCGATGCGGGCCGTGCGCAGCACGCGCTCCAGCAGCTGATCGAAGTTCGACGACATCTCTTCAGCGCTCTCGCCGGGCCACATGTGCAGCGGCTTCGCGGCGCCCTGCGCCTGCTGGAGCGAGGTGCGCTCGGGCAGCTGGGGGGAGAGCACGAGCGGGCCGAACATGTCGCGCAGTTCCTTGATGCGGAACTGGTGCTCGAGCGATTGCACGCGCGCCCGGTTCACGATGATGCCGAGCGGCTGGAGTCGCGGTGAGAGGCCTCGCCTGATCTCCTCGATCGCCCGGAGCGCGCGGTCGGCCGCGGCCACGGAGAAGAGCCCCGGCTCGGTCACGACGGCCACACGGTCGCTCGCGGCCCACGCGGTGCGGGTCAGCGCGTTGAGCGACGGCGCGCAGTCGATGAGCACGAGTTCGTAGTCGGCCTCGACGTTGGCGAGAGCCTCTTCGAGCTTCCAGATGTCGCGGATCGACGGATGCGGTCCGTCGAAGTTGATGGCCGACGGGCTGCCGATCATGACGTCGATCGTCGACTGCGGGTTGGAGCGGGCCCAACCGCTCGGCGCGATCGCCGAGCGCACGATCTTCTCCTTGGGGGAGGCGAGCACGTCGGCGACGTTGAGGTGTCCGGCGACCTGGATGTCCATGCCGGTGGAGACGTCGGACTGCGGGTCGAGATCGACCACGAGCGTCCGGACACCACGGGCGAACGCGGCCGACGCCAGTCCGAGGGTGACGGTCGTCTTGCCGACACCGCCCTTGAGGGAACTGACGCTGAGTACGTGCACGAACAGATACGCTACCTCTATTGCTTGGGCGAAACCTAAACGTTCGCTGTGGGGAATCCAGTCTGAAAGGTCTGCATGTTCACGAAGATCCTGGTTGCCAATCGCGGCGAGATCGCCATTCGAGCGTTTCGAGCCGCCGTCGAACTCGGTGCGAAGACGGTCGCGGTGTATCCGTTCGAAGACCGCAACTCGCTGCACCGGCTGAAGGCCGACGAGGCGTACCAGATCGGTGAGCCGGGCCACCCCGTGCGCGCCTACCTCGATGTCGCCGAGATCATCCGCGTCGCGCAGCTGTCGGGCGCCGACGCGATCTACCCCGGCTACGGGTTCCTCTCCGAGAACCCCGAGCTCGCGCAGGCCGCCGAGGCGGCCGGCATCACCTTCATCGGCCCGCCCAAGCGCGTGCTCGAGATGGCGGGCAACAAGGTCACGGCCAAGGAGCACGCGATCGCCGCGGGGGTCCCCGTGCTGAAGTCGACGCCTCCGTCGCGCGACATCGAAGAACTCGTGGCCCAGGCCGACGAGGTCGGCTTCCCGATCTTCGCCAAGGCGGTCGCCGGCGGCGGCGGCCGCGGCATGCGCCGCGTCGCGACGAAGGACGACCTGCGCGCCGCCCTCGAAGAGGCCATGCGCGAGGCCGACAGCGCATTCGGCGACCCGACCATGTTCCTCGAGCAGGCGGTGCTCCGGCCGCGCCACATCGAGGTCCAGGTGCTCGCGGATGCCTCGGGCGAGACCGTGCACCTCTTCGAGCGCGACTGCTCGGTGCAGCGCAGGCACCAGAAGGTCATCGAGATCGCTCCCGCCCCCAATCTCTCCGACGACGTGCGGCAGTCGCTCTACCGCGACGCGATCGCCTTCGCGAAGTCGATCGGCTACGTCAACGCCGGCACCGTCGAGTTCCTGCTCGACACCGCAGGCGAGCGCGCCGGCGAGCACGTGTTCATCGAGATGAACCCGCGCATCCAGGTCGAGCACACGGTGACCGAGGAGGTCACCGACGTCGACCTCGTCGTCTCCCAGATCCGCATCGCGGCGGGGGAGTCCCTCGCCGAGCTCGGCCTCGAGCAGTCGTCGATCCGGCTCCGCGGCGCTGCGCTCCAGTGCCGCATCACGACGGAGGACCCGACTGCCGGGTTCCGCCCCGACACGGGCAAGATCACGACGTACCGTTCGCCGGGCGGCGCCGGCATCCGTCTCGACGGCGGCACGATCAACCCGGGCGCGCAGATCAGCCCGCACTTCGACTCGATGCTCGCCAAGCTGACCTGCCGTGGACGTGACTACCCGGCCGCGGTGGCCCGGGCGAAGCGCGCCCTCGCCGAGTTCCGCATCCGCGGCGTCTCGACGAACATCCCGTTCCTCCAGGCCGTGCTCGAGGACCCGGCGTTCGTCGCGGGCGACCTCAGCACGTCGTTCATCGACGAGCGGCCGCAACTGCTCCGCGGTCGCGTCTCGAAGGACCGCGGCACCAAGATCCTCAACTGGCTCGCGGATGTCACGGTGAACCAGCCGAACGGACCGGCGCCGACGAGCGTCAGCCCCGCCGACAAGCTGCCCGTGATCGACCTCTCGGTTCCGGCCCCGGCAGGCTCGCGCCAGCGTCTGCTGGAGCTCGGCCCGGCTGGCTTCGCGAAGGCACTCCGCGACCAGACGCCGCTCGCCGTCACCGAGACGACGTTCCGCGACGCGCACCAGTCGCTGCTGGCGACCCGGGTGCGCACGCGCGACCTCGTGGCCGTCGCGCCCTACGTGGCACGCATGACACCCGAACTCCTCTCGGTCGAGGCCTGGGGCGGTGCCACGTACGACGTCGCCCTCCGCTTCCTCGGCGAAGACCCGTGGGACCGTCTCGCCGCCCTTCGCGAGGCACTGCCGAACATCAACATCCAGATGCTGCTGCGCGGGCGCAACACGGTCGGCTACACCCCGTACCCGACCGAGGTGACCGATGCGTTCGTGCGCGAAGCCGCCGCGACGGGTGTCGACATCTTCCGCATCTTCGATGCGCTGAACGACGTCTCGCAGATGCGTCCGGCGATCGACTCGGTGCTCTCGACGGGCCACGCGGTGGCCGAGGTTGCGTTGTGTTACACGGGGGATCTGCTCGATCCGGCCGAAGATCTGTACACGCTCGACTACTACCTCCGGCTCGCCGACCAGATCGTCGGGGCGGGCGCGCACGTGCTCGCGATCAAGGACATGGCGGGTCTGCTCCGCCCCGCGGCCGCCGAGAAGCTCGTCGGCGCCCTGCGGGAGCGGTTCGACGTGCCCGTGCACCTGCACACGCATGACACGGCAGGCGGCCAGCTGGCCACGCTCCTGGCCGCGAGCCGTGCGGGCGTCGACGCCGTCGACGTCGCGAGCGCGCCGATGGCCGGCACCACGAGCCAGCCGTCCGCCTCCTCGCTCGTCGCGGCGCTCGCGCACACCGAGCGCGACACCGGCATCTCGCTCGACGCCGTCTCCGACCTCGAGCCGTACTGGGAGGCCGTGCGTCGCCTGTACCGCCCCTTCGAGTCGGGCCTGCCCGGCCCCACCGGCCGCGTCTACCATCACGAGATCCCCGGCGGACAGCTGTCGAACCTGCGCCAGCAGGCGATCGCACTGGGCCTCGCCGACGACTTCGAGCTCATCGAGGACATGTACGCGGCAGCCGATCGGATCCTCGGCCGGGTGCCCAAGGTCACTCCGTCGTCGAAGGTCGTGGGCGACCTCGCCCTGCACCTCGCGGCCGTCAAGGCCGACCCCGACGACTTCGCGGCGAACCCCGAGAAGTACGACGTGCCCGACTCGGTGATCGGCTTCATGGCCGGCGAGCTGGGCGACCTGCCCGGCGGATGGCCCGAGCCGTTCCGCACGAAGGTGCTCGCCGGCAAAGACGTCCGCATCGGCGTCACCGAGCTCACGGCCGAGCAGCGCGAGGCACTCGAGGCCGACAGCACGACCCGACGCGCGATGCTGAACGCGCTCCTCTTCCCGGCGCCGACCCGCCAGTACGAGCAGATCAGGGAGCTGTTCGGCGACCTCTCGGTCGTCGACACCGCCGACTACCTGTACGGACTCCGTCAGGGCGCCGAGCACGTCGTCGAGATCGCGACCGGTGTGAAGCTCTACGCGGGTCTCGAGGCGATCGGCGAGGCCGACGACAAGGGCATGCGCACCGTCATGACGATCCTGAACGGGCAGCTCCGCCCGGTCTTCGTCCGCGACCGATCCATCGTCGTCGAGACTCGCGCAGCCGAGAAGGCGGATGCCTCGCAGCCCGGGCAGATCGCGGCGCCGTTCTCCGGCGTCGTGACCCTCCAGGTCGAGGCCGGTGCCGAGATCGCAGCCGGACAGAGCGTCGCCTCCATCGAGGCGATGAAGATGGAGGCTGCCATCACCTCGCCCATCGCGGGTGTCGTCGAGCGCGTCGCCATCCCCAAGACGCAGCAGGTCGAAGCGGGTGACCTGCTGGTCGTGGTCCGCCCTCGTTAGGCGGTGCGACCGCTCTCGGCGGTGCGCCGCGCTAGGCTTGGAGCGGTTGGCACTGATGAGGAGGGGTATCGGTGACTGAAGACGATTTCAACGACGGCACGGCGTCGCGTCGTGCGTCGGGAGCGGGCACGTCCGCTCTCGACCGCGCGCGCAGGGCGGCGGCGTCCGGCGCGCACTCGGCAGACGACGCTGCGGCGAACCCGAGCGTCCGGGTCGATCTGCCCCCCGCGCCGGTGCACGAGATGCCCGACGACGAGGTGGCGGTGGCCATCGACGACGTCGCGGTCAATCCCGGCAGCCTCGTCGGCGGCGGTGCGAGCACGACCTCGGTCGAGGTCATCACTCCGGCGCTGGCCGGTTCCGGCTACCGTGGCGGGTCGCGGCGCGAGCCGTCGCCCTACAGTGCGCTGCTCGCGTCGGATGCGACGAAGACCCGACGTGAGCGCGTGAGCACCGATACCGGCAGTCATGTCGCGATCGTCGACGTGCCGGGCGAGCCCGCGCTGCCCGCTGAGGTACCCGAGACGGCGGATTCGCTCACGGCCGACCGCCTCATCGATCTGAACCGCACGACCCGGCCGGCGCCGCAGGGCGGGTTCAACCGCCTCATCTACGAGGCATCCCTTCACCTGGTGAATCTCGGCGACTCGCCGAAGGTTCAGGCGTACAAGGCCATGAGCCAGCGCATCCAGCGACGATTCGAGGGCGGCGCTCGATTCGTGCCCGTGCTCACGCGCAAGGGCGGCGTCGGCAAGACGACGATCACCGCACTCCTCGGCATGGCTCTCGCCGACGCCCGCGACGACCGGATCATCGCGATCGATGCGAATCCAGATCGCGGCACCCTCGCCGAGCGTGTCGATCGGCAGACCCGTGAGACCGTGCGCGACGTCGTGGCGAAGGCCTCGTCCATCGGCGGCTACACCGACTTCTCGCGCTTCGTCTCGCGTGACGAGACGCGCCTCGACATCCTGGCGTCAGACACCGACCCGACCCTCTCCGAGGCGTTCGACGACAACGACTACAACGTCGTCGCCGGACTCGCGGCTCGCTACTACTCGATCGTGCTCACCGACTGCGGCACGGGCATCGTGCACTCCGTCATGCGTGCGACGCTGCAGCGCGCCGACTCCGTCGTCATCGTCTCGGGCGGCAGCGTCGACGAGGCGCGACTCGCGTCGGAGACCCTCACCTGGCTCGAGGCCAACGGATACGGCGAACTCGTGCGCAATGCGGTCGTCGCGATCAACCTCGCCACGCAGGGCACGCACCTCGTGAAGGTCGACGAGATCGAGGCCCACTTCCAATCGAGGGTGCGCGAGATCGTGCGCATCCCGTACGACCCCCAGCTCGCCGCCGGTTCCGTCGTGAACTGGCACGAGTTGCGACCCGTCACCCAGCACGCGGCTCGAGAGCTCGCGGCGCTCGTGGTGGAAGGCATGCCCGCCGAGCGCGAGCACTGAAACGGAGAACTGTTGCCGGAACGCCCCATTCGCCTGTTCGGCGACCCCGTGTTGAAGACCGTCTCCGCCCCCGTCGAACAGGTCGACGATCGTGTGCGCGGGCTCGTCGCCGATCTCATCGACAGCGTGAAGCTGCCCGGCCGTGCCGGTGTCGCAGCATCCCAGATCGGGGTGAACCTGCGCGCGTTCAGCTACAACGTCGACGGCGAGGTCGGGTACATCCTGAATCCCGAGCTCGAGGTCACGGGCGAGAAGGAACTGATCGACGAGGGATGCCTGTCGGTCCCGGGTCTCTGGCACAAGACGCCGCGGCATCCGTTCGCGCGAGTGCGCGGCATCGACCTCGACGGCAACGAGATCGAGCTCTCGGGCACCGGGCTCATGGCCCAGGCCCTCCAGCACGAGACCGATCACCTCGATGGGCTGCTCTACCTCGACCGGCTCGAGAAGGATGAACGCCGCCTCGCGATGAAAGAAGTGCGCGAGTCCGACTGGTTCTGAGCTCGGATGCATTCGAAGGCCCCGCGGAACCCGCGGGGCCTTCAATGCGTCTGACGTGCTCAGTGCACGATCGAGTGACCCTCGGTCGCCGGGGCACCGGAGTACATCGCCTCGATGTTCGGGCTGAAGTCCTCGAGGATGATGTTGCGCTTGATGCTGAGCTTCGGCGTCAGGTGACCGCTCGCCTCCGTGAGCTCGGTCGCGAGGAGGGTGAACTTGCGGATCGACTCCGCTCGCGAGACCGTCTCGTTGGCCGCGTCGATGGCCCGCTGCACCTCGGCGAGCACCGCGGGATTGACCGTGGCCTCCTCGAGGCTCATGCCGGCGTCTTCGCCGTTGTTGTTGAGCCACACCGGGAGCATCTCGGGGTCGAGCGTGATGAGGGCCGAGATGAACGGCTTCTTGTCTCCGACCACGACGACCTGGCCGACGAGCGGATTCGCGCGGATCGGGTCTTCGAGCGCAGCAGGGGAGACGTTCTTGCCTCCGGCCGTGACGATGATCTCCTTCTTGCGGCCGGTGATGGTGAGGAATCCGTCGGCGTCGAACGAACCGATGTCGCCGGTCTTGAACCACTCGCCGTCGAACGCCTCGGCCGTGGCCTCGGGGTTCTTCCAGTACTCCTTGAAGACGTCGACGCCCTTGATCTGCACTTCACCGTCGTCGGCGAGGCGCACTGCCACGCCCGGGAGGGCGGGGCCGACGGTGCCGATCTTCGACTTGTTCGCCAGGTTCACCGTGGCTGGCGCGGTCGACTCGGTGAGGCCGTAGCCCTCGAGGATCGTGATGCCGAGCGCGTGGTAGAAGTGCCCGAGTCGCGGACCGAGCGGCGCAGAACCCGAGACGGCGTACTTGACGTTGCCGCCCATCGCGGCCCGCAGCTTCGAGAGCACGAGTCGGTCGAGCACCTTGAACTTGAGGTTGAGGCCCAGCGGCACCGAGCCGGCCTCTTTCGCCATGGAGTACGCGACGGCGGTCTCGGCGGCGGCGCGGAAGATCTTGCCCTTGCCGCCGGCTTCGGCCTTCTGCTCGGACGCGTTGTAGACCTTCTCGAACACGCGCGGCACTGCGAGGAGGAAGGTCGGCTTGAAGCTCGCGAGCGAGGGCAGCAACTGCTTCGTGTCGGCCTGGTGACCCACGCGCACGCCGGCGTGCACCGAGAGCACCGCGATGAAGCGGGCGAACACGTGCGCCGTGGTGATGAAGAGGAGCGTGGAGGCTCCGTTGGGGTCGAGCACGACCTCGTTGAGGGCGACCGCGGCGTTGCGGGACAGCTCGACGAAGTTCGAGTGCGTCAGCACGCAGCCCTTCGGCTTGCCGGTCGAGCCCGAGGTGTAGATGAGCGTCGCGATGTCGGAGCCCACGGCGAGGTTGCGACGTCGCTCGATCTCCTCGTCGGGGACCTCGGTGCCGCCGGCGACGAGCTTGTCGAGGTCGCCGAGGTCGATCTGCCAGACGCCCCGGATGGCCGGGAGGTCGGGGTGCACCTCGTCGAACCGGGCGAAGTGGTCGGGGGTCTCGACGATGACGGCGATCGCGCCGGAGTCGCTCAGGTTCCACCGCACCTGCGAGGGGGAGCTGGTCTCGTAGATCGGCACGAGCACTGCGCCGGCGAACCACGTGGCGAAGTCGATCAGGGTCCACTCGTAGCGGGTCTTGCACATCAGGCCGATCTTGTCGCCCGGCTGGATGCCGGCCGCGACGAGGCCCTTGGAAAGGGCGATCACCTGGTCGTAGAACTCCTTCGTGGTGACCGGGGACCAACCGCCGTCGGCAGTAGGGAGCGAGAACAGGACGGAATCGGGAGTCGCGGCGACGCGGTCGACGAGCAGGTCGGTGGTGTTCGCTTCTGGGTCAGCTGCGACCACGGGTGGGGTGGCGAATTCGATCACGGTAGCTCCTTCGGCACCGGGAGGGTTGCGCGCGGCTCGGGCACCAGCGCGAACCTCGGCATTGGGGTCCATTACACTCTAGTCGTTGCTCACGACCGCCCCAGGTCTCAGCTCCATCACGCTTCGTCCCCTTCTGAAAGGCAGCCTCCCGGTGCATGCGATCGGTATCGACATCGGTGGAACGAAGATCGCGGGCGCGATCGTCGACCAGCTCGGCAACATCGTCGCGAGCGACCGCGTGCCGACGCCCGCAGGTGATTCGACACTCCTCGAGGACGCGGTCGTGCAGATGATCGACTCGCTCCGGGCACGAGCCGAAGAAGAGATCGTCGCGATCGGCGTCGCGGCGGCGGGCTTCGTCGACGCCGCCCAGTCGACCGTCTACTACGCGCCCAACATCGACTGGCGCAACGAGCCGTTCCGCGAGAAGCTCGAGGCACGGGTCGGTACTGCCGTCGTCGTCGACAACGACGCCAACGCGGCGGGCTGGGCGGAGTTCCGCTTCGGTGCCGGACGGCTCGTGAGCGACATGGTCATGCTCACGATCGGCACCGGCGTCGGCGGCGCGATCGTGGCAGGCGACCGCCTGTTCAGGGGCGGCTTCGGCGCGGGCGCGGAGCTCGGCCACCTGCGCGTCGTCCCCGACGGACTCGCATGCGGGTGCGGCCAGCGCGGATGCATCGAGCAGTACGGATCCGGGCGGGCGCTGCTGCGCATGGCCAACGAGATCGCCGACGCGGGCGGCATCGGTCAGGGCCTGGCCCGAGTGCGCTCCGAGCACGGCGAACTCGACGGGCGACTCGTCGGCGAGCAGATCGCCGCGGGCGATGCCGGCGCGATCGCCGCCCTGCGTCAGCTCGGGCACTGGCTCGGCCAGGCCGCCGCAAGCCTCTCGGCCGTGCTCGACCCGCAGCGCTTCGTCTTCGGCGGCGGCGTCTCCGTGGCGGGAGAGCTCCTGCTCGAGCCGATCCGCGCGGCCTATCTCGAGCACCTCCCGGCACGCGGCTACCACCCCGAGCCCGACTTCGTGATCGCCGAGCTCGTCAACGACGCCGGAGTCGTGGGCGCGGCCGACCTCGCCCGCGTGTGGGTCGCCGAGCACGCCGGAACCCCGCGACGCTAGGCTGAGTCGGGTGCTGCAGAGGGAAGGGGGTCCGTGTTGTTCTACTGGATCATGAAGAACCTCGTGATCGGTCCGATCCTCCTCTCGATCTTCCGGCCGTGGGTCGTCGGCCTCGAGAACGTGCCCAAAGAGGGGGCGGTCGTGCTCGCCTCGAACCACCTCTCGTTCATCGACTCGATCTTCCTGCCGCTCATCGTCGACCGCCCGGTCGTCTTCCTCGCGAAGAGCGAGTACTTCACCGGCAAGGGCCTGAAGGGCTGGGCGACGAAGGTCTTCTTCCAAGCGGCGGGCCAGCTGCCGATCGACCGCTCGGGCGGCAAGGCCTCCGAGGCATCGCTCGAGACGGGCCTCCGGGTGCTCGGCGAGGGCAAGATCCTCGGCATCTACCCCGAGGGCACCCGCAGCCCCGATGGCAAGCTGTACCGGGGCCGCACCGGCGTCGCGCGCATGGTGCTCGAAGCCGGAGTCCCCGTGATCCCCGTCGCGATGATCGGCACCGAGCACGTGATGCCCATCGGCTCACGACTGCCCAAGGTGCGACGCATCGGCATCATCCTCGGCGAGCCGGTCGACTTCAGTCGCTTCGAGGGACTCGAGGGCGATCGCTTCGTGTTGCGTTCCGTGACGGACGAGCTCGTCTACGATCTGCGCGGCCTGAGCGGCCAGGAATACGTCGACGTCTACGCCAGTTCGGTGAAGGAGAAGCGCGCCTCTCAATCGCGATAGGCTCGTTCCGCGGGGACGCGACGTGCGTCGCCGTTTCTCTTTTCGGCGCCGTGTGCGCCCCGAACCCTCAGGACGTTCCCCGTGGTACAGCTCGTCGAGCCGGTCGTGAATGCAGATCCCTCCGTGATTGCCGGCCTCGACTATTGGCGGACCCTCCCCATCAAGCAGCAGCCGACGTGGCCCGACCTCGAAGCCGCGCACGCGGCATCCGCTGAGCTCGCAACCCTGCCTCCTCTGGTCTTCGCGGGCGAGGTCGACATCCTGCGCGACCGGCTCGCCGCCGCGTCGCGCGGTGAGGCGTTCCTGCTGCAGGGCGGCGACTGCGCCGAGACCTTCGCGGGCGCCACGGCCGACCAGATCCGCAACCGCGTGAAGACCGTGCTGCAGATGGCCGTCGTGCTGACCTACGGCGCCTCGATGCCGGTCGTGAAGATGGGCCGCATGGCGGGCCAGTTCGCGAAGCCGCGCTCGAGCGACACCGAGACGCGCGGCGACGTCACCCTGCCCGCCTACCGCGGCGACATCGTGAACGGCTACGACTTCACGCCCGAGTCGCGCGCGGCCGACCCCAACCGCCTGATCAAGGGCTACCACACGGCCGCATCGACGCTGAACCTCATCCGCGCGTTCACGCAGGGCGGGTTCGCCGATCTCCGCCAGGTGCACTCGTGGAACCAGGGCTTCGCGTCGAACCCCGCGAACGCGCGCTACGAGAACATGGCGCGCGAGATCGACCGCGCGATCAAGTTCATGGAGGCCTGCGGCGCCGACTTCGAGGCGATCAAGCACACCGAGTTCTACACGGGCCATGAGGGCCTGCTCATGGACTACGAGCGCCCCATGACCCGCATCGACTCGCGCACGGGCACGCCGTACGACACGTCGAGCCACTTCATCTGGATCGGCGAGCGCACTCGTGAGCTCGACGGCGCGCACGTCGACTTCCTGTCGCGGGTTCGCAACCCGATCGGCGTCAAGCTCGGCCCGACGACGACGCCCGAGACGATGCTCGAGCTGGTCGAGAAGCTCGACCCCGAGCGCGAGCCCGGGCGCCTGACCTTCATCACCCGCATGGGCGCCGGCAAGATCCGCGACGCGCTGCCGCCGCTGCTCGAGGCCATCAAGGCGAGCGATGCCAACCCGCTGTGGGTCACCGACCCCATGCACGGCAACGGCATCACGACCCCCAACGGCTACAAGACGCGTCGGTTCGACGACGTCGTCGACGAGGTCAAGGGCTTCTTCGAGGCGCACCGCGACGCGGGCACGCACCCGGGCGGCATCCACGTCGAGCTCACGGGCGACGACGTCACCGAGTGCCTCGGCGGCTCGGAGCACATCGACGAAGAGACGCTGGCGACCCGCTACGAGTCGCTCTGCGACCCGCGGCTGAACCACATGCAGTCGCTCGAGCTCGCGTTCCTCGTGGCCGAGGAGCTCGCGGCCCGCTGACGGGCCTCAGGCGCGGGGCATCCGGTTCGGATGTCCCGCGCCTTCGTCGTCCTCGCGCCGGATGATCGGCCGGTCAGCCGAAGTTGACCGTGACCTCGGAACCGCGCTTGATCTTCTCGCCGGCAGCCGGACTCTGCACGGATGCCACCACGGCGCCCTCGAGGAAGGCGGGAACGTTGGATGCCACGGTGAACCCGAGCGCCTCGAGCTGTTCGCGCGCCTGGGCGACCGTCTGGCCCGTGATGACGTTCGGCACCTCGACGAGGTCCTGGCCCTTCGACATGACGAGGGTCAGGGTGTCGCCGGGTCGCACCGGGTCGGTCGTCGCGGCCTGCGACAGCACGAGGTCGGCCGCGACCTCATCGCTGAACTCGGGTTCGCCATAGGCGACCTGGAGCTCGACGGCGGCCAATGCCGCCTCGGCGTCGGCAGCCGACATTCCGACGACGTCGGGCAGCGGCCCGGCGGAGACCACGAGCGTCAGCTCGCCGAGTTCGGGGTACTCCGCTCCGACCGGGTTGCCCTCGACATCGAGCACGTCGATGACCGTGTCGGCAGGGACGTCGCCGGAGAACTGGAAGACGTTCGGATCGACGACGGTGAAGTCCTTCAGCGCCGCACGTGCATCGGCCGACGGCGTGCCTCGAACCTCGGGGACCGGCAGGATCTGCGGGCCGAGTGAGACGAAGAGCGTCACGGTCGATCCGCGCTGCGCCTGCGCGCCGCCCGCCGGGTCGGTGCCGGACACCTGGCCGGCCGGCACGACGGGATCGTTGCGCTCGGCTGGCTCGACCGCGAATCCGGCCTCTTCGAGCGCGGCGGTCGCGACAGCCGGTGCGAGCGTCGCCGTCTCGGGCACCGAGGTGAGCGCCCCCGGTCCGGCTCCGAAGTACCAGCCGGTGCCTGCGGCGAGTCCGGTCAGCAAGAGCACGAGCGCGATGATCCAGTAGCCGCGGCGCTTGCGCCGTTCGGCGCTCTTCGCGAGCGCCTCGGTGTCGTCGCCATCGGATGCCTCGAGGGTCGAGGTCGCCGCGGCGACTGATCCGCCCGCGCCGATCACGCGCGTCTCGGCGGTCGCGGCCCCGGCCGGCATCGCGCCGCCGGGCAGCACCATGGTCGCCTGGGTCTGCAGCGGTCGGTGGGAGGAACGGATGCCCGGTTCGACCTCGCGCAGACGCTCGAGCATCTCGCGGGCGTCGTCGGGGCGGGCTTCGGGATCGCGGTTGGTCGCCCACAGCACGAGTTCGTCGAGTTCGACGGGGACCGCCGGGTTCTTCGAGCTCGGCGTCGGGACCTGGTCGTTGGCATGCTGGTAGGCGATCGCCATGGGCGCCTCGCCGACGTAGGGCTGCTCGCCGGTGAGCATCTCGTACATCATGATGCCGACGGCGTAGATGTCGCTGCGGGCATCTGCGACCCCGCGGGTGACGAGCTCGGGGGAGAGGTAGGCGATCGTGCCGAGGAGCGCCTGACCGGTCGCCGTGTTGGCGCTCGCGGCGCGGGCGAGCCCGAAGTCGCCGAGCTTGATGCGGCCGTCGTCGGCGAGCAGCACGTTCTCTGGCTTCAGGTCGCGGTGCACGATGCCGGCCTTGTGCGCGGCCGCGAGGCCTGCGAGCACGGCGTCCATGATGTCGACGGTCTGCTCGGGGGTGAGCTTCTTGTAGTCCTTCAGCAGCTCGCGCAGGGTGATGCCCGGCAGGTACTCCATCACGAGATACGCCATGTCGGCGTCTTGACCCTGGTCGAAGACGTTCACGACGTTCGGGTGCGCAAGACGGGCCGCCGAGCGGGCCTCCTGGACGAACCGGGTCTTGAAGGTGTTGTCGTCGGCGAGGTGGCCGTGCATGATCTTGATCGCGACGCGGCGCTCGAGGCGCAGGTCGGTCGCGAGGTACACCGTCGCCATGCCGCCCCGCGCGATGCGGGAGCGCACCTGATAGCGGCCGTCGATGAGACGGCCGATCATGGGGTCGACGGGCGCAGTGGTCACTCTGAGAGTCTACGAAGAGCTATATGCCGCAACCGTTGCAAACGCCGACGGCGCGCCGATCGCAATCCCATCGTGATGAGCGGATGCCGCGGCTCACCCGAGTTCGGAGAGCCACGCCCGTGCGGACGCCTCCCACTTCGCGTAGTGGTCGGGGTGTGCGCTCAACTGCACGGCCTGCGCGGCCTGGGTGACGGTCAGCGACTCCCAACCGGGGATGTCGAGCAGCCCGCGCGTGCGCCCGGCGTTCGGGTTGTCGGCGCCGCCGTAGAACGCCGTCGCGGAGCGGACGGGATCGAGCACCTCCTCGACGGTGCCCCAGCCCTGGCTCGGGCGCTGCTGGAAGAGTCCGAGCGAGTCGAGGTCGCCGTACTCCGGGTTCTTCAGGCCCGATTCCTGCGCGGCGGCGGCCAGGGCGATGACGATTCCCTGTTCGGGGACTCCGAGCGCCCGCCCGACGTCGACGATGATGCGGGCGTTCCCCCGCATCTCCTCGGTGAGCGCGACGCTGACCGAGGCCACGCTGACCGCGGCGACGGGCCGCGCGACCCGGAGCACCTGGCCGGCGCGGATCACCGCGGACACGTCGATCCCGTTGATCGCGGCGAGCTCGGAGACCTGGAGCTCGTGCCGTGCGGCGATGTCCCACAGCGTGTCGCCGTCGACGACGGTGTAGTCCTCACCGCCGCTCGGCGCGGCGGGCACGGGCGCCGGCGCCGGCGCTGCGGGGGCGGGAGCCGCGACATCCGTACCGCCGGGGGGCAGCACGATCGACTGCCCGGGGAAGATCAGGCTCTGCCGGCTGAGGCCGTTGGCACTCAGCATCTGGTCGAGCGCGACGCCGTACGCGGCGGCGATGCCGCTCATGGTGTCGCCCGCGACGACGGTGTGACGGGGGAGTTCGGCGGCGACCGGGACCGGTGCCGGCGCTGCAGCACCGCTGCCGGGGAGTGCGAGTCGCTGCCCCGGGAAGATCAGGCTCGACCAGCCCAGGCCGTTGAGCGCGAGGATGTCGGCGGTGGGGACGCCGTATCGTTCGGCGATGCCGCTGACGGTGTCGCCGTCGCCCACCGTCACCTCCGCGGGCACCGAGCCCGTCGACGCGGTCGTCGAGGCGTGCCGGTCGGGGCCGTCGTTCGAGGCCTTGGGCTTGGGCATGCGCTTGGCCGACTGCGGGGCCGCCTCTGCGGGCTGCGCGATGCCGAGCGTGACCGCGATGGTCGAGACGACGGCGAGCGGCAGGGTGATGAGGCGACGGATGCCCCGGCGACGGTCGTTCGCGCCACGCGCCTGTCGACGCGGATGGTCGACGGCCTCGTTCGCGGTCTCGGCGTCGTACGTCATCGTTGCCCCCTTCGCCCGGCATAGTGCTCCCGGCCCCCGCGGCAACCGTCGCATAGCGGAATGGGGGAGTCAAACACCTCGACGCGAGTCCCGTGAGGCGGACGGTGGATGCAGGCGGGGGCGTGTCGCGACCGATGGTTCCGCAAGATGCCCGGCTCGTGGCAGTCTTGAGACGTGACCGATGCTGCCGAAACCGACTGGCTGACCGTTCCCGACCTCGTCGAGATGCTCGGGCAGAGCCCGAGTCGCATCCGTCGACTGATCGACGACCGGCACCTGCTCGCCGCCCGCGTCGACGGCGTGCTCAAGGTGCCGGCGGTGTTCCTCCGCGACGGCGCCCCGCTGCCCGAGCTCTACGGGACGGCGAACGTGCTCGCCGACAACGGCTTCACCGACGAAGAGGCGCTCGAGTGGATGCTCGCCGAGGAAGACAGCCTCGGCACCTCGCCGATCGCCGCGCTGCTCGCCGGTCGCAAGGCCGAGGTGCGCCGCGTTGCGCAGGCGCTCGCCTGACCGGCTGAGCCGCGTCACGGCCGAGCCCCTGCGGAACCAGACCCTGCTGGGCGGCTCGCGAGCGGCGCCGGGGTCAGCTCGTGCGGCGGGTGACGGCCCTGGCGAGTGAGCCGAGCTCTGTGCGGGCGTCCCTGCTGATCGGGGCCGCTTCGAGCGCCGCCGTCGCCGTCGCGACGTTCGACGTGATGAGCGCCTCGACCTCGTCGACGGCGCCGCACTCGCGGATCGTCTGCTGGAGCATCCTGACCTGTTCGGGCGCGAGCTCGGGGTCGCCGAGGAGTTCGTCGAGCAGGCGTCGCTGACCCGGCGCGAGCCGTTCGCGGGCGATCGCGATGAGCATCGTGCGCTTGCCCTCGCGCAGGTCGTCGCCGCTCGGCTTGCCGGTGACCTCGGGGTCGCCGAACACGCCGAGCAGGTCGTCGCGCAGTTGGTACGCGATGCCGAGCGGCAGGCCGAAGGCGCGCAGCGAGTCGAACTGCGCCGTCGAGGCGCCCGCGATGGCGCCGCCGATCACGAGCGGGGCCTCGACGCTGTACTTGGCCGACTTGTAGACGATGACGCGCTCGGCGCGCAGGCGCTGCTCGGATTCGGCCTGGCTCCGCCACGCGCGCTCCGCGAGGATGTCGAGGTACTGGCCGGCCGTGACCTCGGTGCGCATGCGCATGAACTCCGCGCGCGCGGTGCGTGCGGCGTCGCGGTCGGGGAGGGCCGCGAGACCCTCGTCGAACAGTTCGTCGCTCCAGCCGAGCAGCAGGTCGCCCAGGAGGATCGCCGAAGCGCGGCCGAACTCGGGCGAGGAACCAGCCCAGCCCGATTCGGCGTGCAGCTGCTCGAAGAGGCGATGCCCCGAGGGGGCGCCCCGTCGGGTGTCGGAGTTGTCGATGATGTCGTCGTGCAGCAGCGCCGCGGCGTGGAAGAGTTCGAGCGCGGATGCCGCGGAGACGACCGGGAACTTGTCCCGCCCGCCCTCTTCGGCGAACGGGTCGAAACCGCGTCCGCCCACCGCTTCCCAGCCCCAGTAGCAGAACAGGGCCCGGAAGCGCTTGCCCCCGCTGAGAAATCGCCTTGAGAACGCGTCGAGCGGTTCGAGGTCGGGGCTGATCTCGCGGAGAATGGAAGTGCGTTCGGCGAGGAAATCCTCGATGCGTTCGTGCACCAAATCGACCAGTCGGGAACCGTGAGCCACCCGCCTAGCCTAGCGAGGCTGAGCAGGGCTAGAATGGACTCGGATGCGTCGATCCCGAGCCTGAGGGGAATGAGATGCCGCTTTCAGAGCAGGAGCAACGTCTTCTCGAGGAGATGGAGCGGAACCTCTATCGCAATGACGCCGACTTCGTGCAAGCAGTCGGCGGTGTTCGTGGTCGACGACCGAACTACCGGGCCATCGTGCTCGGAGTCCTGCTCGCCGTCGCCGGTGCCGGTGCCCTCATCGCAGGCGTGGCCTCGCAGCTCCTCATCATCGGAGTCGTCGGGTTCGCGCTCATGTTCGCCGGCGTGCTCGTCGCGATCACGCCCTCCAAGCGCGGCGCCGCAGCTGCCCCGCCTGCAGAGCCCTCGGCCGCGGGTCGACGAGGCCGCAGCACCTCGGGCGGCGGCTTCATGGATCGCATGAACGAGCGCTGGGACCGTCGTCAGGACGACCAGGGCTGATCCCTCCACTTCGCACCACCTGAACGGGTCGATCTTCGGATCGGCCCGTTTTTCGTGCGCCCCGGCACGGGCTCGCTGCCGATCGCCCGTGCCGCACGCGGCATCCGCTGATCGAAGGGTGACGCGGCGCAACGCGCGCGGCCATTCCGAGCCGAATCCCTCCACTCCGCTCCACCGCTCGAATGCCAGCATTCACGGCACTTTCACGGGCGTCGACACGCTGAAACGAGCGAATGTCGTTGATCGGTGGATGAGAGTGGAGTAAAGTGGGGTTACCTGGATTCTGGCCGGAGGAAAGGGGGTGGTGCGGTGTTCCTCGGTAGCTACGAACCAAAGCTCGATGAGAAGGGCCGCGTCATTCTTCCGGCGAAGTTCCGGGAGGAGCTCTCGAGCGGTCTCGTGCTCACGCGCGGGCAGGAACACTGCATCTACGTGTTCAGCGCGCGGGAGTTCGAGAGCATGAGCGACAAGATCCGCCAAGCCCCGGTAACGAGCAAGCAGGCGCGCGACTACATGCGCGTCTTCCTCTCGGGGGCTTCCGCGGAGACCCCCGACAAGCAGCATCGCGTCACCATCCCCGCCACGCTCCGCGCCTACGCGGGCCTCGACCGCGACCTCACGGTCATCGGAACGGGCAGCCGGGTGGAGATCTGGGATGCGACGGCATGGGCGACCTACCTCGCCGAGCAGGAGGCGGCCTTCGCGGATACGGCGGAGGAGGTGATCCCCGGACTCTTCTAGTCCTCGGGCTCCGACCCCCAGCCGGCCGCGCCTGGTGCACTTCCCCGCATCAGGACGAACGGATGGGGATCGGAACCCGAGGCCACGAAGGCAAGGCGGAATCATGGACATCGAACGCATTCACACCCCGGTCATGCTCGAGCGCACGCTCGAGCTCCTGGCCCCGGCCCTCGAGGCCGACGGCGCCGTGATGGTCGACGCGACCCTCGGCATGGGCGGCCACACGGCCGCCTTCCTCGAGCGCTTCCCGAAGCTCACCGTCATCGGCCTCGACCGCGACACCGACGCACTCGGCATCGCCCGCGAACGACTCGCGAAGTTCGGCGACCGGGCCCGGTTCGTGCACACGGTCTACGACGGCATCGTCGACGCGGTTCGCAGCGAGGGTTTTCGCGAGGTGCACGGCGTGCTCTTCGACCTCGGCGTCTCCTCCCTGCAGCTCGACCGGGCCGAGCGCGGCTTCGCCTACTCGAAGGATGCGCCGCTCGACATGCGCATGGACTTCACGAGCGGGCGCACCGCTGCCGACGTCATCGCGGAGGAGAGCGAAGAGGAGCTCCGCCGCATCTTCCTCGACTACGGCGAGGAGAAGCTCGCCGCGCGGTACGCGAGGGCGATCGTGCGGGCGCGAGCGGATGCCCCGATCACGCGTTCCGGCGAGCTCGTCACCATCATCCAGGCGGCGACCCCGGTCGCGATCCAGCGTCAGGGTCACCCTGCGAAGCGGGTGTTCCAGGCACTTCGCATCGAGGTCAACGAAGAGCTGTCGGTGCTCGAGCGGGCGATGCCCGCCGCGCTCGACACGATCGCCGTCGGCGGCCGCATCGTCGTGCTGGCCTACCAATCGCTCGAGGACCGGATCGTCAAGCGATCGCTCGCCGCGGCGTCGAGCTCGACGGCTCCCGCCGGACTGCCGATGGAGCTGCCCGAGCACCGGCCCGAGTTCAAGCTCCTGGTGCGAGGCGCCGAACTCGCGAGCGAAGACGAGCAGGCCGAGAACCCGCGGGCCAAGCCCGTGCGGCTCCGGGCCGCCGAGAGACTGAGGAGGGCATCGTGAGCGCAGTGCAGGCCCAGTCCCTCCCCGCCCCCCGGCGGATCGATCACGAGCGCCCGCAGCGACGGCTCCGGCCGGCGCCCGAGCGGGCCGCCCGAGCGAAGCCGCGGCTCGCCTACGCCGTGATCGCTCTGGGCGGCGTCGCCGTCATCATCGTGGCCCAGCTGCTGCTCTCGATCGCGGTGACGCAGGGCGCGTACGAGATCGACGCCCTGCAGATGCAGCAGACCACGCTCACGCGTGACGAGCAGAAGCTCTCCGAAGACCTCGATCGCGTCGAGTCGCCCCAGTTCCTCGCCACGAAGGCGGAAGGACTCGGCATGGTTCCGAACTCGGACCCGGTCTATCTCCGGCTCTCCGACGGCGCGGTGCTCGGGCAGCCGACGGCGGCCGAGGGCGGCGCGGGGGCATCCGCGCCGCTCGTCCCGAATGCGCTGATCGACGGCGTGCCGCTCGGCGACGGACCGAAGGCGGGGGAGACTCCGCTCGAGGGGAGTCCCGGTCACTCCGGCGACGCAGCGACCAAGGCTCCTGCCGGGGCCCCGGCGCCCGTCGACGGCGGCCTGCCGACACCCGCCACGCACTGACCGCTCGACCGCTCGACCGCTTGCGAGGACCCACTCGATGAACCGCACCAGCCGCCACCCGATGCGTCGGATCCTGCTCTCCGCCGCCGTGCTCGTGGCGTTGGTCGGCGTCTTCGTCGTGCGACTCGTCGACATTCAGATCGTGCGCGCGGCCGAGCTGAACGAACAGGCGCAGGAGGCGCGATCGCAGCCGGTCACCGTGTACGGAGCGCGAGGCGACATCGTCGACGCCAACGGCAAGGTGCTCGCCGACAGCGTGATGCGCTACGACATCGTGCTCTCGCCCAAGCAGGCCTCGAAGGCGGTCGTGGAACGCGAGGTCCCCGATCCGGCGGATCCCGAGAAGACGACGGACGTCGTCGTACCCCTTCCGGAACTCGCGGCCGAGCTCGGTGCCGTCGTCGGGCTGACGGGCGACCAGGTGCAGGGGATCATCACGGCGGAGCTCGCCGAGGATCCGAACTCCGACTACGCCTACGTCGCCAAACTCGTCGACACGGAGACCTACGAGCGGGTGAAGGAGCTCGGCATCCCGTGGGTGTACGCCGACGAGCATCCGAGCCGCCGCTATCCGAACGGCGCGGTCGCGGGCAACCTCATCGGCTTCATGGACTCCGACGGAAACCCCGGCGCGGGGCTCGAGCTGGGCGAGGACGAGTGCCTGGCCGGCGAGAACGGCGAGGTCAGCTACCTGCACAGCCTGCAGGACTGGGTGAAGATCCCCGGCACCGAGATCGTGCACAAGCAGGCGCACGACGGCGGCACGCTGAACCTCACGATCGACACCGACCTCCAATGGGAGGTGCAGCGCATCGCCGAGGCGCAGCGTCAGGCGACCGGCGCAGACTGGGCGACCGTGACCGTGATGGAGGCGAAGACCGGACGGCTGCTGGCCGTGGCCGATGTGCCCACGGTCGATCCGAACAATCCCTCGGCGATCGACGAGGACGATCGGGGATCGCGCTCGTTCACCGCCCCGTTCGAGCCGGGCTCGACGTTCAAGGCGCTCACCGCGGCATCCGTGATCAATGCGGGCCTGGCCGATCCGTTCAGCAAGATCGTGGCGCCCTACCGGATCATCTTCCCGAACGGGGCCAACGTCAACGACAGCGCCCGTCATGACGACCAGCAGCTCACACTCACGGGCGTGCTCATCGAGTCCTCCAACACCGGCATGTCGCAGTTCGGCGAGCTCATGAGCGACCGGGCCCGCTACGACGACATGCTGAAGTTCGGCCTCGGTTCCGAGACCGAGGTCGGCTTCCCGGCCGAGGCCAGCGGCGACCTGCACGGCGACCCCGACGACGACTGGGACAACCAGACCAAGTACGCCACCATGTTCGGCCAGGGCCTGACCACCACCGCGGTGCAGATCGCGAGCGTCTACCAGACCATCGCGAACGGCGGCGTCCGGATGCCGGTCACCCTCGTCGACGGCTGCGAGAACGACGACGGCACGGAGACGACCCCGCCGACGCAGGGGGAGCAGGTGATCTCGGCGGAAGCCGCCGCCGAGACGAGCCAGATGCTCGAGCGCGTCTACCAGGACGCCTGGCTCTCCGACAAGTGGAACATCCCGGGGTACCGGGTCGCCGCGAAGACCGGAACCGCTCAGGTTCCCGACGGCGACGGCGGCTACCTGAAGGGCTACCTCGTCTCGGTGTCGGGCTTCGCCCCGGCCGACGATCCGCAGTTCGTCGTTTCGGTGAGCATCATGAATCCCGTTAAGATGAATTCGTCCGCCGCATCCGCTCCCGTCTTCCAAGAGGTGATGAGCCAGGTGCTGAAGAAGTACCGGACAGTTCCATCCGGCGCCCCGGCGCCCGAGCTGCCAGCTACCTGGTGAGAAAGTTGGGTTCGTGACCGGATCGCCTCTCACGGCTCTCCGGCCGAAGCACCCGAGTCCTCGATCGCTTCCCGGCCTCGCCGAAGCGTTCGGATTCTCCGTGCTCGGCGAGATCGACGGTCTCGAGGTGACCGGCGCCGGCCTCTCCTCGAAGAGCGTGGAGCCCGGCGACCTCTACGTCGGAGTTCCCGGGCGCAACGCCCACGGCGCCGACTACGCCGCTGCGGCTCGTGATGCCGGCGCCGTCGCGCTGCTGACGGATCCCGCCGGAGCCGAGCGCGCCGCCGACGCTGGTCTGCCGATCCTCGTGACCGACGACGTGCGCGCCGCGCTCGGCGACGTCGCGGCCTGGATCCACGGCACCGCCGACAACCCCGCCACGATGTTCGCGGTCACCGGCACCAACGGCAAGACGAGCGTCGTGTACCTGCTCTACGGCATCCTCCGGCAGCTCGGCGTCGTCGCGGGTCTCACCTCGACCGCCGAGCGACGCATCGGCGACGAGGCCGTCACGAGTTCGCTGACGACCCCCGAGGCGAGCGAGCTGCACGCCCTGCTGGCGCGCATGCGAGAGGTCGACGTGAGCGCGGTCGGCATCGAGGTCTCGGCGCAGGCGCTCTCGCGCCACCGCGTCGACGGCCTCGTCTTCGATGTCGTCGGATTCACGAACCTCACGCACGACCACCTCGACGACTACACGTCGATGGACGAGTACTTCGAGGCCAAGCGGGAACTGTTCCGGCCCGAGCGCGCGCGACGAGGCGTCGTCACGGTCGACTCCGAGTGGGGTCGCCGCCTCCTCGCCGAGTCCGGCATCCCGGTGACGACGCTCGCCTCGGTGGCGGGCGTCGACGCCGACTGGCGCATCACCGTGCTCGACGAGGGCGCCGACCACACCTCGTTCCTCCTCGAGGGCCCCGGTGGCCGGCGTCTCGAGACCCAGGTGCCGCTCCTCGGCTGGTACATGGCCGCGAACGCCGCACTCGCGATCGTCATGCTCGTCGAAGCCGGATACGACCTCGACCTCATCGCTGCGGCGCTCGAACGCGACGTCGGCGTCGACGCGTACATCCCCGGTCGGGCGGAACGCATCTCCGGCGATCGCGGCCCGGTCGTGTACATCGACTACGGCCACAGCCCCGACGCGTTCCTGCAGACGCTCGGCGCGATCCGTCGTGCGACCGACGGCCGCGTCGTGATGGTGTTCGGCGCCGACGGCGACCGCGACACGACGAAGCGCGCCGAGATGGGCGCCATCGCCGCACGCGGCGCCGACGTGGTCGTCATCACGGACTTCCACCCGCGGTTCGAGGACCCGGCTGCGATTCGCGCCGCGCTCATCGCCGGTGCACGCGAGGCGGTCCCCGACCGCGAGATCCACGAGATCGCCGATCCACGCGAGGCGTTCCGCGCCGCGCTCTCCCTCGCCGGTGAAGGGGACGCGATCCTGTACGCCGGCCCGGGCCATGAGGACTACCACGAGGTGAAGGGCATCAAGATCGCGTACTCCGCCAGAGACGATTCCCGACAGGCGCTGCGCGACGCGGGGTGGCTCGCATGATCGCACTGACCCTGGCCGAGATCGCCTCGGCCGTTGACGGCGTGCTCCGACTCGACGGCACCTCGGCGGCCCACGACACCGTCGTCGACGGTGCCGTGACGACCGATTCCCGCGAGATCGAGCCCGGCGGCGTCTTCGTCGCCAAGCGCGGCGAGTTCGACGACGGCCACCGGTTCGCGCCCACTGCGAGCGAGCAGGGCGCCGCGCTCCTGATCGTCGAGCACCCCCTCGAACTGCCCGTTCCCCAGATCGTCGTCGCCGACTCGGTCGACGCCCTCGGCGCCCTCGCGACCGAGGTCGTGCGCCGGGTGCGCGCGCTCGGCCGACTGCGGATCGTGGGCGTCACCGGCTCCAACGGCAAGACGACGACCAAGAACCTCCTCCGCGCCGTGCTCGAACAGGTCGGTCCGACGGTCGCCGCACGCGCCTCGTTCAACAACGAGGTCGGCGCTCCGATCACGATGCTCGAGCTGACGAACGAGACCGAGTTCCTCGTCGCCGAGATGGGCGCATCGGGCGTCGGCGAGATCGCACGGCTCGTGCGCATGGCCCGGCCCGATGTCGGCATCGTCCTGAAGGTGGGCCTCGCGCACGCCGGCGAGTTCGGCGGCATCGAGCAGACCGTGCGCGCCAAGTCCGAGATGGTCACCGACCTGCTCGAGACGGATGTCGCGGTGCTGAACGCCGACGACCCGCGCGTGGTGCCCATGGCCGGTCTCACGGCGGCGCGCGTCGTCTGGTTCGGATTCGGCGAGTCCGCCGAGGTGCGCGCCACCGACATCCGCGCCCACGCCAGGGGCACCGACTTCACCGTGACGATCCCCGGAGGCGAGACGGCGCACGTGCAGTTCGCGGTGCTGGGGGAGCATCACGTGATGAACGCACTCGCGGCCATCGCGACATCCGTCGAACTCGGCGTGCCGCTCGCCCACACCGTCGCCGCACTCGAGCAGGTGACCCTCGCCGAGCGCTGGCGCATGCAGGTCATGGGTGGTCGCGACGGCGTCACGATCATCAACGACGCCTACAACGCGAGCCCCGACTCGATGTCGGCCGCGCTGAAGACGCTCGCCCAGGTGAAGAACCCCGAGGCGCGCACGATCGCGGTGCTCGGCGAGATGAGCGAGCTCGGCGAGTTCTCGGGCGAGGAGCACGATCGCATCGGCCTGCTCGCGGTGCGACTCGGCATCTCGCAGCTCGTCGTCGTGGGAGCGGGCGCTCGGCGCCTGCACATCACGGCGATCAACGAGGGCTCGTGGGACGGCGAATCAGCCTTCGTCGAGTCCGCAGACGAGGCGTTCGACCTCGTCACGTCGTCCGTGCGCCCCGGTGACACGGTGTTGGTGAAATCGTCGAATTCGGCGGGTCTCCGCCTATTGGGCGACCGACTGGGAGAATGGTTCGCATGAGAGCGCTGCTGACCGCTGGGGCGTTGTCGCTCGCCTTCACGCTGTTCCTGACCCCGCTGTTCATCCGGCTGTTCACACGGCTCGGCTGGGGGCAGTTCATCCGCGACGACGGGCCGCAGAGCCATCACGTCAAGCGCGGAACGCCCACCATGGGCGGCATCATCTTCATCCTCGGCACCTTGTTCGGCTACTTCGTGGCGACGCTCCTCGTGAGCGACGAGAAACCGACGGCGTCGGGCCTGCTCGTGCTGTTCATGATGGTCGGCCTCGGCGTGGTCGGCTTCATCGACGACTTCCTGAAGACCCGTAAGAAGCAGAGCCTCGGGCTCGGCGGCTGGGCGAAGGTCGTCGGGCAGGTCATCATCGCCGGCGCGTTCGCCCTGCTCGCGATCCAGTGGCCGAACGATCGCGGGGTCACGCCCGCCGACACCAAGATCTCGTTCATCAGGGACCTCCCGCTCGACTTCATGGTCTTCGGCGCGGTCGTCGGCATCATCCTCTACGTCGTCTGGATCTGCCTGCTCGCCGTCGGCACGTCGAACGCGGTGAACGTCACCGACGGACTCGACGGACTCGCGGGCGGCGCCTCGATCCTCGCGATCGGCTCGTTCGTCATCATCGGCTTCTGGCAGTTCAACCAGGCGTGCGGTTCGCCCGGACTGAACCCCGACGACCAGTACCGCTGCTACGACGTTCGCGACCCGCTCGACATCGCGATCGTCGCGACCGCGATCGTCGGCGGCCTCATCGGCTTCCTCTGGTGGAACACGAACCCGGCGAAGATCTACATGGGCGACACCGGTTCCCTGGCGCTCGGCGGCGCCCTCGCCGCCCTCGCGATCGTCAGCCGCACCGAACTGCTGCTGCTCCTCATCGGCGGCCTCTTCGTGATCGAGACCGGTTCGGTCATCGTGCAGCGCGCCTACTTCAAGCTCACCCGCGGCAAGCGCATCTTCCTCATGAGCCCGATCCACCATCACTTCGAGCTGAAGGGCTGGGCCGAGGTCACGATCGTCGTGCGCTTCTGGATCATCGGCGGACTCCTCGTTGCGGCCGGCGTCGGCGCGTTCTACTTCGAGTGGTTGCAGAGCTGATGACGGATGCCGCTGCCGCCCTCTCCGATCGTCTCGATGCCCTGACCAGCTGGAATGCCGATTGGCGCGGCCTCCGCGTCGTCGTCATGGGTCTCGGCGTCACGGGGTTCGCCGTCGCCGACACCCTGACCGAACTGGGCGCCTCGGTGCTCGTCGCCGCGCCCGAGGTCGACGACGACCGTGCGCGGATCCTCGAGGTCATCGGGGCCGGTCTGCTGCGGCATCCGCTCGACTCGGTGCCGGCCGAGGTCGTGGACTTCGCTCCCGAGCTCATCGTGGCCTCGCCCGGGTTCCATCCCGATCACCCGGTGCTGGCATGGGCGGCCGAGTCATCGATCGCCGTCTGGGGCGACATCGAGCTCGCCTGGCGGGTGCGCGACAAGGTGAACACCGCCGAGTGGATCCTCGTCACGGGCACGAACGGCAAGACGACGACCGTGCAGATGGCGGCGACGTTCCTCGCGGCGAACGGCCTGCGCGCCGCGCCGTGCGGCAACATCGGCGTGCCGGTGCTCGACGCGGTGCGCGACCCCGGCGGGTTCGACGTGCTCGTCGTCGAGCTCTCGAGCTACCAGCTGCACCACCTCCCGAAGGCGGGGCCCGGCGCGCTGCACCCGTGGGCGAGCACCGTGCTGAACATCGCCGACGACCACCTCGACTGGCACGGCTCGTTCGAGGCGTACCGCGATGCCAAGGCGACGGTCTACGAGAACACGAAGGTCGCGTGCGTGTTCAACCGCGCCGACGACGCGACGCGTCGCATGGTCGAAGACGCCGAGGTCGAGGAGGGCGCGCGCGCCATCGGCTTCGGACTCGACGTGCCGGGGCCGAGCGACTTCGGCGTCGTCGAGGGCATCCTCTGCGATCGGGCGTTCCTCGACGACCGTCATTCCGCCGCTCTCGAGCTGATCACGCTCGACGAGCTCGAGCCGCGAGGGCTCACAGCACCGCACGTGGTGGCGAACATCCTCGCGGCCTCCGCGCTCGCGCGCTCGTTCGGCGTGCCCGTGGGCGTCATCCACGACGCGCTCGGCACGTTCCGTCTCGACGCGCACCGCATCGAGACGGTCGCCGTGTCCGGCGGTATCCGGTGGGTCGATGACTCGAAGGCGACGAATCCGCACGCGGCCGAGGCCTCGCTGCGCGCCTTCGGCACGGTCGTGTGGATCGTGGGCGGACTCCTGAAGGGCGTCGACGCGGATGCGCTCGTCGCGGCCCACGCCGCACGGCTCCGAGCCGCGATCGTGATCGGCGTCGACCGCGCAGCGCTCGTCGCGGCGTTCCGCCGACACGCGCCCGAGCTGCCGCTCTTCGAAGTCGTCACGGATGACACTGAGACGGTGATGCCCGACGCGGTCGCACTGGCCGCGGCGGTCGCTGAAGAGGGCGACACCGTACTCCTCGCGCCCGCTGCGGCGTCGATGGACCAGTTCGCCGACTACGGCGATCGCGGACGGCGGTTCCACGACGCAGTCGGATCGATGCTGGGAGGTGAGGCGGATGGCGACTCCGCCCCGCGCGAACCGCAACCCGGAGCCTGAGCCCACCGGCGTCTCGGCCTCCAGGATCCGCCTCGGTCGTGTCTTCCGCGTCGAGTCGGCCGACTACTTCCTGCTGCTCGGCACGACGCTCTTCCTGGTCGTCTTCGGCCTCGTCATGGTGCTCTCCGCCTCCGTCGTGCAGTCGCACCTCGAAGACGAGAGCTTCTTCGCTCAGGCGCTGCGACAGGGCCTCTTCGCGGTGTTCGGCATCCCGATCATGCTCATCGCGAGCCGCATGCCCGAGAAGTTCTGGATGCGGCTCGCCTGGCCGACGCTCATCCTCGCGTGCGCCCTGCAGCTCCTCGTCGTCGCGACCCCGCTCGGCATCGAGGTCGGCGGCAACACGAACTGGATCCAGCTCGGCCCGATGCAGTTCCAGCCGTCGGAGCTCATCAAGGTCGCCCTCGTCATGTGGCTCGGCCTCATCGTGACCAAGAAGGAGGCGCTGCTCGGCGACTTCGTGCACGGCGTGCTGCCGATCGTGCTCGTCGGCGGCGGCGCCATCGGCCTCGTCCTCCTCGGCGGCGACCTCGGCACGGTCATGATCATGGGGTCGATGCTGCTCGGCGCCCTGTTCCTCATCGGCGTTCGCCTGCGGCTGCTGCTTCCTCCGATCTTCGCGGCCATCGTGCTGTTCGTGATCGTCGCGGTCTCCAGCGAGAACCGCATGCGGCGCATCACCTCCTTCCTCGACGCGAACTGCGAGAGCGGCGGCACGGGCGACGCGATCAGCGACTGCTGGCAGATCCAGCACGGGTCGTTCGCTCTCGCGAACGGCGGCATCTTCGGCGTGGGCCTCGGCAACTCCGCTGCGAAATGGTCGTGGCTGCCCGCGGCCGACAACGACTTCATCTTCGCGATCATCGGCGAGGAACTCGGACTGATCGGCGCGATCGTGATCATCGCGATGTTCGTCGTGCTCGCCGTCGCGCTCGGCCGCGTGCTCCGCGGGGCGCGCACGCCGTTCGGTCGCGCGGCCTCCGCCGCGGTGCTCGTGTGGATCATCGGCCAGGCGTGTGTCAATATCGGTGTCGTGCTCGGCGTCTTCCCTGTTCTCGGTGTGCCGTTGCCGCTCGTCTCCGCGGGTGGCACGGCGCTGCTCACCACGCTCTTCGCGATCGGCATCGTGTTGTCGGTCGCGCGCGACCCGGAGGCCCCGGCGCGGGCCGCCGCCCGGGCCGCAGCCCGCAAGAGCGGCCGCCCGGCGGCATCGCGGACCGCCCGATGACCACGTACCTCCTCGCCGGCGGGGGCACCGCCGGCCACGTCAACCCGTTGCTCGCCGTCGCCGACCGCCTGCGCGAACGCGACCCCGAGGCATCCGTGCTCGTGCTCGGCACGGCCGAGGGCCTCGAGGCTCGGCTGGTGCCGGCTCGCGGCTACGAGCTCCTGACGATCGCGAAGGTGCCGTTCCCGCGTCGGCCGAACCGCGCGGCCGTGGCGTTCCCCGCACGGTTCCGGGCGTCGATCGCGGCGGTCCGCGGAATCATCGAGGAGCGCGACGTCGACGTCGTCGTCGGCTTCGGCGGCTACGTGTCGACCCCGGCCTATCTCGCAGCACGACGCGCCGGCATCCCCGTCGCGATCCACGAGGCGAACGCCCGCCCCGGCCTCGCGAACCGGCTCGGCGCGCGCTTCGCCGCGACCGTCGGCATCGCCTTCGAAGGCACCCCGCTGCCACGGGCGCGACTCGTGGGCATGCCGCTCCGACGTGAGATCGAGACACTCGACCCGGCTGCGCTTCGGGCGGAGGCCGCCGCCCACTTCAGCCTGGATGCAACGCGGCCGGTGCTCCTCGCCACCGGCGGCTCGCTCGGCGCCCGGCGCATCAATCGCACGATGGTCGACTCGGCCGACGCGATCACGGCAGCCGGCTGGCAGGTGCTGCACGTCACTGGCGCCAACTCCGAGGTCGACGATCCCGGCGTCGCCGACTATCGAATGGTCGAATACGCCGACCGCATGGACCTCGCCCTCGCCGTCGCCGACGCCGCCGTCTCCCGCGCCGGAGCCGCGACGGTGTGCGAGCTCTCGGCGCTCGGCATCCCCGCGGTCTTCGTGCCGTACCCGGTGGGCAACGGCGAGCAGCGGTTCAACGCCGCCGGCGTCGTCTCCGCCGGCGGTGCGGTGCTCGTCGACGACGCCGAGTTCGTGCCCGAATGGGTCGACGCCGCCCTGCTGCCGATGCTCTCGGACACGGGGCGCCTCCGGGCAATGGCGGCGGCGGCGAGCTCGGTGGGCTTCCGCGACGGCACCGACCGCATGGTCGCCCTCGTCGACGAAGCGCTCGGCGAGCCAGGCGGCGCCGGCCCGCAAGGCGCGTAACGTTGAGTGAGCGGATGCCGCGGCATCCGCTCGCACGAACCGGCGCCCCGGCGCCTCGAACCCGTCCGCACTCGACCGCAGCCAGGAAGAACCGCAGCAATCGTGACGATCAAGCCCGACCTCTCAGCCCAGATCCCCGCCGAACTCGGCGCCGTGCACTTCGTCGGCATCGGGGGATCCGGCATGAGCGGCATCGCCCGCCTGATGCTCGGCGACGGCCATCGGGTCACCGGGTCCGATGTCCGCGATTCCGCCAACATCGCCGCCCTCCGCGAACTCGGCGCCGAGATCTCGATCGGCCACGATGCCGCGAACCTCGCCGACGACATCGACACGGTGGTCGTGACCGGCGCGCTGTGGGAGGACAACCCCGAGTACCGCCTCGCACTCGAGCGCGGTCTGCCCGTGCTGCACCGCTCCCTCGCTCTCGCCGCGCTCATCGCCGGGCGTCGCCTCGTCTCGGTCGCCGGCGCGCACGGCAAGACCACGTCGACCGGCATGATCGTCACCGGCCTCCTCGCCCTCGGCGAGGACCCGAACTTCGTCAACGGCGGCGTCATCGAGGGGCTCGGCGTCTCGTCGGCTGCCGGCGACGGCGAGCTCTTCGTCGTCGAGGCCGACGAGTCCGACGGCTCGTTCCTGCTGTACGACACCTCGGTCGCCCTCATCACGAACGTCGACCCCGACCACCTCGACCACTACGGCTCGCGCGACGCGTTCGAGCAGGCCTTCGTCTCGTTCGGCGACGGGGCGCGCGAGCTCGTCGTCGTCTCGTCCGACGACGCGGGCGCCAAGCGGGTCACGGAGCGGCTGTCGCACGAGCGCGTGGTCACGTTCGGCCAGGCGGCGGATGCCACGGTGCGCGTGCACTCCGTCGAGACCGAGGGCCCCGTCGCGTTCGCCGTGGACTACGCCGGCGCGACCTATCGCGCGACGTTGCGCATCCCCGGGGTGCACAACGCCATCAACGCAGCGGGCGCCTTCGCCGTGCTCGTCGGCCTCGGCTTCGACCCCGAGGCATCCCTCGAGGGCATCGCCCGGTTCGCCGGCACCGGCCGACGATTCGAGTTGCACGGCACGGTCGGCGGTGTCAGCGTCTACGACGACTACGCGCACCACCCCACCGAGGTCGCGGCAGCCCTGGCGGCGGCGCGCACGGTGGTCGGCGAGGGCCGGATCATCGCCGTGCACCAGCCGCACACGTACAGCCGGACCCAGACCTTCGCGAAGGAGTTCGCCGAGGTGCTCGAGCAGTACGCCGACGAGACCGTCGTGCTCGACGTCTACGGCGCGCGCGAGGACCCCGTGCCGGGCGTCACCGGGGCGCTCGTGAGCGAGCGGTTCGCCGACCCCGCCCATGTCGCGTTCGTGCCCGACTGGCAGCAGGCCGCCGACTACACGGCGAGCATCGCCCGCGACGGCGACTTCGTGATCACCCTCGGCTGCGGTGACGTCTACCGCATCGTGCCCCAACTGATCGGCTCCCTCGAGCGCGAGCGCGGATGACGCCGGAGCACGAGTGAAACGGCCTCAGGGGTTCGACGGGCCGGCCGCACGTGCGCCGCGCACACCGCGTCCAGCCGCTGACGGGGTGGGGCCAGCCGGGCCGCGGTCGTCAGACGTGCGCTCCGCCCCACCCTCCCGTCCGGCGCGCCAGCCGGCGGAGGGCGTCGGGCGGAGTTCGGCGACGGCTCCTGCACAGCCTGCCGATGGGCGGCGAACGGCTGATCCCGACCGCGTCTCGACCGAGCCGATCGCGATCGTCGTCGCGACGCCCGTGGTCCCGCTCGCCTCTGGCACCGCCCGGACGCCGGTCGACGGTGCCGCGACGGGGCATCCGGCCATGCCCGGGACCGGCGAGGCCGTGAACGCGCCCGCGGCGCCGAAGAGCGCGAGGGCGGCCAAACGGGAGCTCGCTGCGGCGAGCCGGGAGCGGCGCAGGTACGAGCGCCAGGAGGTGCGACGGTTCACGAAGCGGTCGCGTCGGCGTCGGATCGTGTGGTCTGTCGTGCTCGGCTCTGTGGTGGCGCTCGTGCTCGTGGTCGCAGTCGGCGCGTACTCGCCGCTCATGGCGTTGCGCGAGGTCCGGGTCGAGGGTGCTTCGCGGATCCCCGTCGCCGACGTGCAGGCGGCGTTCGACGACACGCTGGGCACACCCCTGCCGCTCATCGCGAGCGCCGACGTACTCGCGGCGCTCTCGGCGTTTCCGCTCATCGAGACCTATTCGACCGAGACGATCCCGCCCGGCACGCTCGTCGTGCGCATCGTCGAGCGAGTGCCGGTCGGCGTCGTCGACACGGGTTCCGGCCTCGAGCTCGTCGACGCCGCCGGCGTCGTGATCGACCGACCGGCGGAGCGCCCCGAGGGGCAGCCGTTGATCGTCACCGACGACGGCGTCGCCGGCGAGGGCTTCCGTGCCGCGGCCGCCGTGATCCGGAGCCTGCCGGCCGAGGTGCGCGGGCAGCTCGTCGGCGCGTCCGCGGAGACGGCCGACGACGTGCGGCTCGAGTTGTCGACCGGGGCGACCGTCGTGTGGGGGAGTGCCGAGGAGTCCGCCGCGAAGGCGGCGGTGCTCGCGAGGCTCATGGTCGCGGCGCCGCCCGACACGGTCGGAGAGTACGACGTGTCGTCGCCCGCGAGCGCCGTGACACGGTAGCGCGCACCGGGAAATCGGGTGGATCCACCCCGAATCGCACGGCGGTTCGCGACACGCGGGCGATCCTTTCGCGGGAGAGGCCGCGGGGAGCCTACCGTCATCACAGGAATTGCATACTCAGCAAAACTTTAACCTTCGACTAGAGGTTCAGGGTTCAGAGTTCGCACGGAAGGCCGGTCATGTCGACAAACCAGAACTACCTCGCTGTCATCAAGGTCGTCGGGATCGGCGGCGGCGGTGTCAACGCCGTCAATCGCATGATCGAACTCGGGCTCCGCGGAGTCGAGTTCATCGCGATCAACACCGACGCGCAGGCGCTCCTCATGTCGGACGCCGACGTGAAGCTCGACGTCGGGCGCGATCTCACTCGCGGCCTCGGCGCCGGCGCAGACCCCGAGGTGGGCCGTCGCGCCGCCGAGGATCACGCCGAGGAGATCGAGGAGGCGCTCGCCGGCGCCGACATGGTCTTCGTCACGGCGGGCGAGGGCGGTGGTACCGGAACCGGCGGAGCCCCGGTGGTCGCCCGCATCGCGAAGTCGATCGGCGCGCTCACCATCGGTGTCGTCACGAAGCCGTTCGGCTTCGAGGGCAAGCGGCGCCAGACCCAGGCCGAGCAGGGCGTCGCGCGCCTGAAGGAAGAGGTCGACACCCTCATCGTGGTGCCGAACGACCGCTTGCTCGAGATCAGCGACCGCGGCATCTCGATGCTCGAGGCGTTCGCCACGGCCGACCAGGTGCTCCTCGCCGGTGTCCAGGGCATCACGGACCTCATCACGACCCCGGGCCTCATCAACCTCGACTTCGCCGACGTGAAGTCCGTCATGCAGGGCGCGGGCTCGGCGCTCATGGGCATCGGCTCCTCACGGGGCGCCGATCGTGCGATCAAGGCCGCCGAACTCGCGGTCGCGAGTCCGCTGCTCGAGGCGTCGATCGACGGCGCCCACGGCGTGCTGCTCTCGATCCAGGGCGGCTCGAACCTCGGCATCTTCGAGATCAACGACGCGGCCCGCCTCGTGCAGGAGGCCGTGCATCCCGAGGCGAACATCATCTTCGGTGCCGTCATCGACGACACGCTCGGCGACGAGGTGCGGGTCACCGTCATCGCCGCCGGATTCGACGGCGGCGAGCCGAACGCGAAGCCCGTCGAGGCGCGTCGCACGAACTTCGTGCCGGCAGCCGTCGGCGCGGCGGTCGGCGGCGGCGCCATCTCGAGCGAGGCTGCCGACGTCATCGCCGAGATCGACATCGACGAGCTCGTCGAGACGGCGAACTGGGGCGAGGTCGAGTCGGCGACGGCGGACCAGATCGTCTCGGACCCCGCATTCGACACCGATGACGACGATCTCGACATCCCCGACTTCCTGAAGTGAGCGACGCGACACCGGCCGCGGACTCGCTGGCCGGGCGCCTCGCGGAGGTGGCCGGGCGGGTCTCGGATGCCGCGCGCGACGCGGGTCGCGACCCCGCCGAGATCACGACGATCGTCGTCACGAAGTTCCACCCGGCATTTCTCGTGGCGCAGCTCGCGGAGCTCGGCGTGCGCGACGTGGGCGAGAACCGCCACCAGGAGGCGCAGGCGAAGGCCGCCGAGCTCGCGGAGCTCGACCTGCGCTGGCACTTCGTCGGGCAGCTGCAGAGCAAGAAGGCCCGGCAGGCGCGAGCCTACGCGTCGGCGATCCACTCGGTCGACCGCACGGCGCTCGTCGACGCGCTGCGTTCGGACGAGGCATCCGTCGACTGCTTCGTGCAGGTGAACCTGACCGACGACCCCGGTCGCGGGGGTGTCGCACCGGAGGCGCTCGAAGCGCTCGTCGAGCACGTGCTCGAGACCCCGGGGCTGCGACTGCGCGGCCTCATGGCCGTCGCGCCGCTTGGCGAACCCGCCCGCCCCTCGTTCGCCCGAGTCCGCGCGATGTCCGAGCTGGTGCAGAAACTCGACCCGACCGCTCACGATCTGTCCATGGGGATGTCGCACGACTTTCGCGACGCGATCATGGAGGGTGCGACACACCTGAGAATCGGAACGGCAATCACCGGGAATCGGCCGGTCGCCGGTTAACCTCGAAGAGACGGAACACAGACGGAGGCAGCGATGTCGAACCCGCTCAAGAAGACGATGGTCTATCTCGGCCTCGCCGATGAAGAGCTCGAAGAGGAGACCACGCAGGCCCACGCGCCCGCACCGGTGACCCCGGTAGTGAACGCGACGCCAGCACCGAGGACTGGTGCATCGGTCACGCCGCTGCGCAAGAACCATGTCCAACCGAGTACACCGCAGGCGGAGATGAACGAGATCCTGACCGTCCACCCGCGTCAATACCGTGACGCGCAGGTGATCGCCGAGTCGTTCCGAGAGGGCGTCCCCGTGATCATCAACCTCTCGCAGATGTCGGATGCGGACGCGCGTCGTCTCATCGACTTCGCGAGCGGCCTCTCGCAGGGCCTCTACGGGAAGATCGAACGGGTGACGAGCAAGGTCTTCCTGCTCTCGCCCGCACACGTGGTCGTCTCGGGGGAGACCGGCGAGAGTGAAGGCGACGTGGACGCGTCGTTCTTCACGCACGCGTAGCCCGTCGTGGGCGCGCTGCTCGTCGTCTGGAACATCCTCTACCTGCTGCTGCTCATCTACTTCTTCGTGATGTGGGGGCGGTTCGTGCTGGATCTCGTGCGCACCTTCAACCGGTCATGGCGTCCTCGCGGCGCCTGGCTGGTGGTCGTGGAGGCCGTCTACAGCCTCACCGATCCACCCGTGCGGTTCTTCCGGCGGCTCGTGCCGCCGATCCGCATCGGCCAGGTCGCATTGGATCTGGGGTGGAGTCTGGCCATGCTCGTCGTGATCGTCGCGATGACCGTGGTGTCCTTTCTGCAGCAGGCGGCAGCGATGCCCGCCTGATGATCTCCTGCGAGGGATGAGGTCGAGACGATCGGCACTCACGACTCTGAGGATGTCTTTGCTACCGTTAGCTGAACGTGATCGAACAGTTCGACAGATTTGAGGGTGGAAAGCCATGGCGCTAACTCCGGAAGATGTGGTCAACAAGCGCTTCCAGGCGACGAAGTTCCGGGAAGGCTACGACCAAGACGAGGTCGACGACTTCCTCGACGAGGTCGTGGTGGAGCTTCGTCGACTGAACGGGGAGAACGAGGAACTGCGTCAGCGGTTGTCCGCGGCCGAGGCCCGTGCTGCGGAGGCCGCCAAGGCTCCCGCCGCCGCTGCGCCGGCAGCTGCCGCGGTCTACACCGAGCCGGCGGCTCCGCCGCCCACGGTCGCGGTGCCGATGCAGCAGCCCGCGTCGCAGCAGTCGGACTTCGACGAGCAGGCGAGCACGACGAACCTCCTGCAGCTCGCGCGTCGACTGCACGAGGAGCACGTCCGCGAGGGCGTCGAGAAGCGCGATGCGCTCATCGCCGAGGGCCACGCCACTGCGGCGCGCGTCGTCGCCGAGGCCGAGGCCAAGCAGCGCGCCCAGATCGGCGTGCTCGACCAGGAGCGCGTCGCACTCGAGAAGCGCGTCGACGAGCTCCGGGTCTTCGAGCGCGACTACCGTGCGAAGCTGAAGAACTACATCGAGGGTCAGCTCCGCGAGCTCGACACCGCAGCGCCGGTGCAGGTCACCGGCAACCAGGGCTTCTCGTCGCCGGTCGGCGCATCGGGCCTGCCCGCTGAGCAGCCTGCACCGACGTTCCAGGGCTTTGGAGGCTGAGCCGGCCGCGAAGGTCGGCTCCGCCACCGCCCTCCTGGTCGTGGCCGGCGCCGCACTCGCGGCGTACGGCCTCGACCAGCTGAGCAAGTTCCTCGTCGTCTCGAACCTCACCGAGGGTGAGATCGTGCCGGTGCTGGGCTCGCTGCTCCAGTGGCAGTTCGTGCGCAACCCGGGAGCGGCATTCTCGCTCGCGAGCGGCATGACGTGGATCTTCACGATCCTCGCGGCCGGCGTCATCACCTTCATCGTGTGGTTCGCCCGGCGCATCCGCTCGATCGCCTGGGCCGTCGTCTTCGGGCTCCTGCTCGGCGGCGTGCTCGGCAACCTGACCGACCGGCTCTTCCGGGAGCCGTCGTTCGGCCTCGGCCACGTGGTGGACTTCATCTCGACACCGTGGCTCATCCCGGCGATCTACAACATCGCCGACATCGCGATCGTGTCGAGCATGGTGCTCTTCATGATCCTCACCATCCGCGGCATCGGGCTCGACGGCTCGCGCGAACTGCGGCCGGCGAAGCGCGATTCGGCGGAGTCCGTGCAGCGTGACGCACCCGCTGCCGCCGAGGGCGACGCACCGCTTCGCGAAGCCGCGACCGGAGCCTGATGGAGCACCGTTCCTTCCCCGTTCCCGACGGGCTCGAGGGCTCGCGCGTCGACGCCGGTCTCGCGAAGCTCCTGGGGTTCTCGCGCACCCTTGCGGCCGACATCGCCTCGGCCGGCGGCGTGTCGCTCGACGGTGCATCCGTCGACAAGTCCGACCGGCTCCGCGCCGGCGCCTGGCTCGAGGTGAGCTGGGAGGAACCGCGCGGTCTCACGATCGATCCGATCGCCGTGCCCGACCTCGGCATCATCCACGACGACGACGACCTCGTGGTCGTCGACAAGCCGGCCGGTGTTGCCGCGCACCCCTCGGTCGGCTGGAACGGGCCGACCGTCGTCGGCGCGCTCGCTGCGGCGGGATTCCGCATCTCGACCTCCGGGGCCTCCGAGCGCCAGGGCGTCGTGCACCGGCTCGACGCCGGCACGAGCGGGCTGATGGTCGTCGCGAAGTCGGAGCGCGCCTACACCGAGCTCAAGCGCCAGTTCCACGACCGCGAGGTGGAGAAGATCTACCACGCGGTCGTGCAGGGCCACCCCGATCCGCTCGCCGGAACGATCGATGCTCCGGTCGGCCGCCACCCGCGTTCGGAGTGGAAGTTCGCCGTGACCGCCGAGGGCAAGCACGCCGTCACCCACTACGAGACCATCGAGGCGTTCCCGTACGCGTCGCTCCTCGAGGTGCACCTCGAGACGGGCCGCACGCACCAGATCCGGGTGCACATGGCCGCACAGCGGCATCCGTGCGCGGGCGACTCCATGTACGGGGCCGACCCGACGCTCTCGGCGAAGCTCGGCCTCGACCGCCAGTGGCTCCACGCCAAGCAGCTCGCCTTCGCCCATCCCGCCGACGGCGCCTGGACGACCTTCGTGTCGGAGTACCCGGCCGACCTCGCGCACGCGCTCGACGTGCTCCGCGGCGACTGAAGCCGCACCGATCGCGCGCCCAGGGGCCGGGCGTCGCCCGGTCGCCGTAGACTTTTCGAAGACCCCCGAAACACACTCGCCGTACCCGATGAGGAGCCCAGTGGCCACCGATTCCTTCGTCCACCTGCACGTGCACAGCGAGTACTCGATGCTCGACGGCGCCGCCAGGGTGGGGGAGCTCATCCAGGCCGCGAAGGGCGAGGGGATGCCCGCGGTCGCGATCACCGACCACGGCAACGTGTTCGGCGCGTACGACTTCTGGAAGCAGGCCACCGACGCCGGCATCAAGCCGATCATCGGCACCGAGGCCTACATCACACCGGGCACGGCACGCGGCGACAAGACCCGCATCAGGTGGGGCAACGGCGGTGGCGACGACGTCTCGGGCTCGGGCGCCTACACGCACATGACGCTGCTCTCGGAGACGACCGAGGGCATGCACAACCTCTTCCGCCTCTCGAGTCGCGCCTCGATCGAGGGCTACTACTTCAAGCCGCGCATGGACCGCGAGCTGCTGTCGATGTACTCGAAGGGGCTCATCGCGACGACCGGCTGCCCGTCGGGCGAGGTGCAGACGCGACTCCGGCTCGGCCAGTACGACGAGGCCGTCAAGGCGGCTTCCGACTTCCGCGACATCTTCGGCAAAGAGAACTACTTCGCGGAGATCATGGACCACGGGCTCGGCATCGAGCGCCGCATCATGGAGGACCTGCACCGGCTCGCGAAGGACCTGGCGCTGCCGCTCGTGGCCACGAACGACCTGCACTACACGCACGCCGCCGACGCGAAGAGCCACGCCGCCCTGCTCTGCGTGCAGTCGGGCTCGACGCTCGACGACCCCAACCGGTTCAAGTTCGACGCCGACGAGTTCTACCTGAAGACCGCCGCCGAGATGCGGCACGTGTTCCGCGACTACCCCGAGGCGTGCGACAACACCCTGCTCATCGCCGAACGCGCCGACGTGAAGTTCAACACGAACGCCAACTACATGCCGCGCTTCCCGGTGCCCGAGGGCGAGAGCGAAGACACCTGGTTCGTGAAGGAGGTCGACCGCGGCCTCGCGGTGCGCTATCCGAACGGCATCCCCGCCGAGGTGCGCAAGCAGGCCGACTACGAGGTCGGCGTCATCCTGCAGATGGGCTTCCCCGGCTACTTCCTCGTGGTCGCCGACTTCATCAACTGGTCGAAGAACAACGGCATCCGGGTAGGTCCAGGTCGTGGTTCCGGCGCCGGCTCGATGGCGGCGTACGCGATGCGCATCACCGACCTCGACCCGCTGCAGCACGGCCTCATCTTCGAGCGGTTCCTGAACCCCGACCGCGTCTCGATGCCCGACTTCGACGTCGACTTCGACGAGCGTCGTCGCGGCGAGGTCATCAGGTACGTGACCGAGAAGTACGGTGACGAGCGCGTCGCCCAGATCGTGACCTACGGCACGATCAAGGCGAAGCAGGCGCTGAAGGACTCCGGCCGCGTGCTCGGCTTCCCGTTCTCGATGGGCGAGAAGCTCACGAAGGCGATGCCGCCCGCGGTGATGGGCAAAGACATCCCGCTCACGGGCATCTTCGACTCGAAGCATCCGCGATACAAAGAGGCCTCCGACATCCGGGCCATCGTCGAGACCGATCCCGAGGCGAAGACCGTCTTCGAGACGGCGCTCGGCCTCGAGAACCTGAAGCGGCAGTGGGGCGTGCACGCTGCCGGCGTGATCATGTCGAGCGATCCGCTCGTCGACATCATCCCGATCATGAAGCGCGAACAAGACGGTCAGATCGTCACGCAGTTCGACTACCCGGCGTGCGAGTCGCTCGGCCTCATCAAGATGGACTTCCTGGGGCTGCGCAACCTCACGATCATCGACGACGCCCTCGACAACATCGAGGCCAACCGCGGGCATCGACCCGTGCTCGAAGACCTCGCGCTCGACGACCAGGGGGCATACGACCTCCTGGCGCGAGGCGACACGCTCGGCGTCTTCCAGCTCGACGGCGGCCCGATGCGATCGTTGCTCCGCCAGATGAAGCCCGACAACTTCGAGGACATCTCGGCCGTCATCGCGCTGTATCGACCCGGGCCGATGGGTGCGAACTCGCACATCAACTACGCCCTGCGCAAGAACGGCCTGCAGGAGATCACGCCGATCCACCCCGAGTTCGCGGAGTCGCTCCGCGAGATCCTCGACACGAGCTACGGCCTGATCATCTATCAGGAGCAGGTCATGGCGATCGCGCAGAAGGTGGCCGGGTTCTCGCTCGGCCAGGCCGACATCCTGCGTCGTGCGATGGGCAAGAAGAAGAAGTCGGAGCTCGACAAGCAGTACGAGGGCTTCTCGGGCGGCATGAAGGCGAACGGCTATTCGGATGCCGCGATCCAGAAGCTCTGGGAGATCCTGCTCCCGTTCTCGGACTACGCGTTCAACAAGGCGCACTCGGCTGCGTACGGGGTCCTCAGCTACTGGACCGCGTATCTGAAGGCGCACTACCCGGCCGAGTACATGGCGGCCCTGCTCACGAGCGTCGGCGACGCGCGCGACAAGCTCGCGCTCTACCTCAACGAGTGCCGCCGCATGGGCATCAAGGTGCTGCCGCCCGACGTGAACGAATCGATCGGGTACTTCGCCGCCGTCGGCGAAGACATCCGCTTCGGACTCGGCGCGGTGCGGAACGTCGGCTTCAACGTCGTCGACGCGATCCGTGCGGCGCGTGACGCGAAGGGCCGGTTCGAGTCGTTCCACGACTTCCTGAAGAAGTCACCCCTGCCGGTGGCGAACAAGCGCACGGTCGAGTCGCTCGTGAAGGCGGGTGCGTTCGACTCGCTCGGACACACGCGCCGCTCGCTCGTCGAGATCCACGAGGGTGCGGTCGAGTCGGTCGTGAAAGAGAAGCGGGCCGAAGAGGTCGGCGACTTCGGATTCGACTTCGACAGTCTCTTCGACGACGACGAGCGCGATGCCGCGCCGTCGCTCGTGCCCGCCCGCCCCGAGTGGCCGAAGAAGCAGAAGCTGGCCTTCGAACGAGAGATGCTGGGGTTGTACGTGTCGGAGCATCCGCTCGACGGACTCGAAGTGTCGCTCGCGAAGCACGCGTCGACGTCGATCCTCGATCTCACCACGTCGGATTCCACGCAGGATGCCGACACCGTCACGGTGGCCGGCCTCGTCACGAGCGTGCAGCATCGCATCGCGAAGGCCTCCGGCAACCAATACGGCATGATCACGGTCGAGGACTTCTCGGGCGAGATCACGGTGATGTTCATGGGCAAGGCGTACCAGGAGTTCGCGCCCGGCCTGCAGGCCGATTCGATCGTCGTCGTGCGCGGGCGGGTCAGCATGCGCGACGACGGCATGAACCTGCATGCCTACAGCGTGTTCACGCCTGAGATCGGCCAAGACGAGGAATCCGGCATCGTGAAGATCACGTTGCCCGACCAACGGGCGACGCAGGAGACGACCGAGGCGTTGCGAGACGTGCTCGTTCGCCATCGCGGGGAGACCGAGGTCCGGATCACGCTGACGAAGGGCCGCGTCGGTCGCGTCTTCGAGGTGGGGCAGTACCCGGTCAAGGTGACCGCCGACCTCTACGGAGAGCTGAAGAGCCTGCTCGGCCCGAACTGCCTCGTATGACGACGACCGGGAGCGTGTGCTGACGGCTCGGTAGTCTGGAGGCATCATGCTGCGCACCATCGATCTCCGCGGAACCCGACCGACGACCGCAGGGCTCCTCGCCCTCGTGCCCCGGGCCGCGACCGACGTCGCGGCGGCGCTCGACGCCGCCCGCTCGATCATCGACGAGGTGCGCGAGCACGGCGAGTCGGCGCTGCTCGACCAGGCGGAGCGCTTCGACGGCGTTCGTCCGGCCGGCGTGCGCGTGCCGGCCGATGAGCTGGCCGCGTCGCTCGATGGGCTCGCCCCCGAGATCCGTGCGGCGGCGCTTCAGACGATCGAGCGGGTCCGTGCCGCGAGCGAGGCGCAGGTGCCGGCTCCGCAGGTCACTCGTCTCGCGCCGGGTGCCGTCGTCGAGCAGCGCTGGCAGCCGGTCGCACGCGTCGGCCTCTACGTTCCGGGCGGCAAGGCGGTCTACCCGTCGAGCGTGATCATGAACGTCGTGCCGGCGCAGGTCGCGGGTGTGCGCTCGATCGCCCTCGCGTCGCCGCCGCAGTCGGAGTTCGGCGGACGAATCCACCCGACGATCGCGGGCATCGCGGCGCTCCTCGGCATCACCGAGGTCTACGCGATGGGCGGCGCCGGGGCGATCGGGGCCTTCGCGTACGGCGTCGAAGGCATCGGCCTCGAGCCGGTGCAGCGCGTCACCGGACCGGGCAACGTCTTCGTCGCCGCAGCCAAGCGGGTCGTGCAGAGCGTCACCGGCATCGACGCAGAGGCCGGGCCCACCGACATCCTCGTCATCGCCGACGACAGCGCCGACCCAGACTTCGTCGCAGCCGACCTCGTGAGCCAGGCGGAGCACGACGAGCTCGCCGCTGCGGTGCTCGTCACCGACTCGGCAGGCCTGGCGGCCCGAGTGGCCGATCGCCTCGAGGCCCGTGTCGCGGCGACGAAGCACAGTGCGCGCGTGCGCGAGGCGATCGGGGGCGCGCAGTCGGCGCTCGTGCTCGTCGACGACCTCGAGCAGGCGGCCGACTTCGCGAACGCCTTCGGCCCGGAGCACCTCGAGATCCAGGTGCGCGACGTCGACGCGACGCTCGCACGCATCGAGAACGCCGGGGCCATCTTCGTGGGCCCGTTCTCCCCGGTGAGCCTCGGCGACTACGCGGCCGGTTCGAACCACGTGCTCCCGACCGGCGGCCAGGCGCGCCACGCGGCGGGCCTGTCTGCGGCCACGTTCCTGCGACCGCAGCAGGTCGTGCGCTACGACGAGCCGGCGCTCCGAGAGGTGGCGCCGGTGATCGCCGCGCTCTCGACCGAGGAGGACCTGCCCGCCCACGGCGAGGCCGTCACCGCCCGTTTCGAGGGCTGAGTCGACGCGGTCGCCGGCCTCCGATTCAGCACGCGGTCGGCGCCGCCTCGATCGCCGCCCCGAGGGCCGCCGCTAGGCTGGGAGCACCATGTACTGTCCCTTCTGCCGTCACCCCGACTCCCGTGTCATCGACTCCCGCACGAGCGACGACGGGCTCTCGATCCGCCGCCGCCGTCAGTGCCCGGAGTGCGGCCGCCGGTTCTCGACGACCGAGACGGCGAGTCTCGTCGTCATCAAGCGTTCGGGCGTGGTCGAGCCATTCAGCCGCGAGAAGGTCGTGCTCGGCGTGCGAAAGGCCTGCCAGGGGCGCCCGGTGACCGACTCCGACCTCGCGGTGCTCGCGCAGAAGGTCGAGGAGACGATCCGCTCGACGGGTGCCTCGCAGATCGAGGCGAACGACATCGGGCTCGCGATCCTGCCGCCGCTGCGCGAGCTCGACGAGGTCGCCTACCTCCGCTTCGCGAGCGTCTACCAGGCGTTCGACTCGCTCGACGATTTCGAGTCGGCGATCGATCAGCTCCGAGAAGAGCACGGCCGTCTCCCGGCGCGACCGGTCGAGTGAGGTCGGCCCGGTCGCTCCCACTCCGGTAGCCTGAGGCGCGATGTATCGACTTCTCTTCAGCGCCGTCCTCTCCCACATGGACCCCGAGGACGCGCACCACCTCGCGTTCCGAGTGATCCGTACACTGCCAACGCTGGGCTTCGGCACGCTCGTCGAGCGCTTCACGGCGCCCGACCCCTCGCTCGCCGTCGAGACGCTCGGTCTGCGCTTCCCGTCTCCCTTCGGCGTCGCCGCCGGATTCGACAAGGACGGGTACGCGGTTCGCGGTCTCGGCAACCTCGGGTTCGGCCACGTCGAGGTCGGCACGATCACGGCGGTCGCGCAGCCGGGCAACCCCCGTCCGCGGCTCTTCCGCCTCGTCGGCGACCGCGCGCTCGTGAACCGCATGGGCTTCAACAACGGCGGGGCGGATGCCGCAGCCGGCCGTCTCTCGCGACTGTCGCGCCGCCGCGACCGTCCGGTGCTCGGCGTCAACATCGGCAAGAGCCGGGTCACCGCCGTCGAAGACGCGGTCGCCGACTACGAACGGAGCGCCCGCGTGCTGGCTCCGTTCGCCGACTACCTCGTGGTGAACGTGAGCTCGCCGAACACCCCGGGGCTGCGCGGCCTGCAGGAGATCGACTCGCTCGCGCCGCTCCTCGAAGCGGTGCGCGCCGCCGCGGGCGACACCCCGCTCCTCGTGAAGATCGCGCCCGACCTCGACGACGCCGAGATCGTGCGCATCTGCGAGCTCGTCGAGCGACTCGGCCTCGACGGCATCATCGCCACGAACACGACGATCTCCCGCGAGGGGCTGAAGGCCGAGGCATCCGTCGTCGAAGCCATCGGTGCCGGCGGCCTCTCAGGAGCGCCGCTCGCCGCGCGGTCGCTCGAAGTGCTGCGACTCATCCGCGCCCAGGTTCCGGCGGAGCTCTGCGTCGTCTCGGTCGGCGGTGTCGAGACCGCCGCCGACGTGCAGGACCGGCTCGACGCCGGAGCCACGCTCGTGCAGGGCTACTCGGCGTTCATCTACCGCGGCCCGTTCTGGGCGAGGCAGGTCAACCGCGGCCTCGCGAGGTTCGCGCGCAGTCGGCGTTCGGCGGTCGCCGCGTAGCGAGCCGGCACGCAGGCGGGAGCCCGACCTCGCGATCACCGGCCTCCGGTCGTCGGTCGGACTGAGCTTCAGAGCACGCCGAGTTCGGCGAGACGGTCGGCGATCGCCGATCCGTCGTTCGCCGACACCCAGGGCAGTCCCGAGTCGTGCTGCTCGCCCTTCGTGCGCCCGCCGGCGAGAACCGCCTCTCCTTTGGAGAGGCGGCGGATCGCGACGGCGGCGACCTTGTCGGGGTGCTCCATGGCGAATCGCTCGTAGTGCTCCTCGTCGTGCTGGCCGTCGTCGCCGATCAGGAGCCAGCGCACGTCGGGGAACTCCTCGGCGAGTCGCCGGAGGTTCTCCTGCTTGTGCTCCCGGCCGCTCCGGAACCACCGGTCGTGGGTGGGGCCCCAATCGGTGAGCAGCAGGGGCCCGGCCGGGTAGAGGTTGCGCGACAGGAACCGGGTGAGGGTCGGAGCGACGTTCCAGGCACCCGTGGAGAGGTAGATGACGGGGGCGCCGGGGTGGGAGCGCACGAGGCGCTCGAACAGCACCGCCATGCCGGGGGTCGGGATGCGGGCGTGCTCGTCGAGCACGAAGGTGTTCCAGAACGCCACGAGCGGCCGGGGGAGGGCTGTGACCATCACGGTGTCGTCGACGTCCGAGATGATGCCGAAGCGAACATCGGGCCCGACGATCCAGATCGGCGCTTCGACCGGCTCGGAGCCCTCTGTGTGCAGCGTGACGCGATGCCAGCCGGGTTCGAGCGAGACGGGCACCTTGGTGTCGACGACGCCGCCACGATCGGCGAGCACCTCGATGCGCGTGCCGCCGACCTCGATCACCACGGGGACGCCGCCGACGGGCACGCTCGTGAAGCTGCGCCATCCGCGGATGCCCTGCTCGCCCCTGCGGCGACGGCGCTTCGACGTCTCATCGGGGTCGACCGGCTTCGCGAGCAGCACACGGCAGAGCACGCGCACCCACTCGGTGGATCCGTAGCCGGTGTACGGCACGATGGTCGGCTGGTGGCCGCGGCGCCGCGCCCAGCGTTCGCGGATGTCGTGCACCCAGTCTTCGAGGCGCGCGGCACGATGCCGGACCTGGCGCTCTCGTTGTCCGGCCGGAAGGGGGGAGCTCGCCGGCATCCACTCAGTCTGTCATGCGTCGACACCGACCCGCGAAACATGCCCGGAGTTGGTCGGATCACCCGTGCCGCTCCGGGTAGAGTGGACGGGCAACTGAGGAGGTTCCGTGCCGAATGTCGACCTGATCCTGGGGGCCGATCCGAGCCGGAGACGCTCGATCCGCACCGAGCCGACCCAGCGACGCAGTACGCAGCGCCTCGACGCCCTGCTCGATGCGGCCGCGGAGATCGTCGACGAGTCCGGGTTCGAGCGGCTGACGACGCAGATGGTCGCCGAGCGCGCGGGCGCCTCCATCGGCACGGTCTACCGCTACTTCCCCGACCGCGTCGCCGTGCTGTACGCGCTCCGCGAGCGCTCGGTCCGACGCTTCCGCGAACGCATCGCCGACGACCTCGTCGACATCGACCTCGCCAACTGGTGGCACCTCATGGACGTGGCGATCGACGCCTGCGCCGCGATGTACCGCGACGAGCCCGGGTTCAGCGTCGTGCACGCCGCGCGCCGCGAGACTCCCGAAGACGACATCGAGCCCGAGCTCGCCCACCGCCTGGCGCGCCTCATCGAAGCCGAGTTCGGCAGCGACGACCTCGACCTCGCCGAGCTGCGGTTCCGCCTCGGCGTCTCGATCGAGCTCGGCGACGCGCTCATCAGCCGCGCCTTCGAGCGTGACGAGGCCGGCGACGACCGATACCTCGCCGAGGCGAAGCGACTCGTGCACGACTACCTCGCCGAGCACCTCGGCGCCGCGCGCAGCGCGAGCACCGCCGCCTGAGCTGACCTCCGAGGCCGACGCGCCGCGTCGCGTTCGTTGCCTCGGCACGTGAATGGTGTTTGGCTGGTAGCCGGTTCGGCGAGCGCCGAGCGTGGAATGAGGCAGCATGATCGAGTTCCGTGGCGTCACCAAGCAGTTCCCAGACGGCACCGTGGCGGTGGCAGGGGTCGACATCGTCGTGCCGCCGCGCAAGACGACCGTGTTCGTCGGGTCCTCGGGGTCCGGGAAGACCACGCTCCTGCGCATGATCAACCGCATGGTCGATCCGACCGGCGGGCAGGTACTGATCGACGGCACGGATGTCGCGACGCTCGAGCCAGTGGCACTGCGCCGCAGCATCGGCTACGTGATGCAGAACTCGGGGCTCCTGCCGCATCGCAAGGTGATCGACAACGTCGCCACGGTGCCGATGCTCCGCGGCGAGAAGAAGGCGGCAGCGCACGCCCGGGCGCTCGAACTGCTCGACACGGTCGGGCTCGACCGATCGCTCGCCGACAAGTACCCGAGCCAGCTCTCAGGAGGCCAGCAGCAGCGGGTGGGCGTCGCACGCGGGCTCGCGGTGGACCCCAACATCCTGCTCATGGACGAGCCGTTCGGCGCCGTCGACCCGATCGTGCGGTCGGAGTTGCAGCAGGAACTGCTGCGCCTGCAGGGCGAGCTGGGCAAGACCGTCGTCTTCGTCACGCACGACATCGACGAGGCGTTCCTCCTCGGCGATCAAGTGGTGATCATGCAGCAGGGCGGGCAGATCTCGCAGGCCGCCTCGCCGGCCGAGATCCTCGCGAATCCCGCCGACGACTTCGTCGCGGATTTCGTCGGCGCGAATCGCGGCAAGCGGGCGCTGCACGTGACCGAGGTCGACGGTCGCAGGCTCGTCGTCGACGGCGACGGCCGTCCGGCTGGAGTGCTCGCCTCGTGAACTGGCTGTGGTCGAACCTCGACCTGGTCGGTGAGCTGACGCTGACCCACCTGGCATTGTCGGTGCCCGCGATCATACTGAGCTTCGTGATCTCCGTTCCGATCGGATGGGTCGCGCATCGCTATCAGTGGTCGCGCGGGGTGCTCCTCGCGCTCTGCGGCCTGCTCTACGCGATCCCGTCGCTCGCGCTGCTCATCGCACTCCCGGTCGTCACGGGGCTGCGGACCACCAACCCGATCAATCTCGTGATCGCACTGACGCTGTACGGCATCGCCGTGATCGTGCGCACGGCCGCCGATGCCTTCGACGCGGTCGAGCCCGACGTGCGGCAGTCGGCGACCGCGATCGGCTATTCGCCGGCCGGCCGGTTCTGGGGCGTCGAGCTGCCGCTCGCTGGCCCGGTGCTGCTGTCGGGGCTGCGCGTCGTGATCGTGAGCACCGTCAGCCTCGCGACGATCGGCGCCGTCATCGGCGTGCAGAGCCTCGGCAGCCTCTTCACCGACGGCCTCCAGCGCAATATCCAGGCCGAGATCGTCACGGGCATAGTCCTCACCATGGCGCTGGCGATCGGCCTCGACTGGGCGAGTGTCGCGATCGGCCGGCTGCTCATGCCATGGTGGCGGCCGAGCGCTGCCGTTCGGCGTCGAACCCTCGAACGCGTCGAGCGGGTGGACGCCGCATGAACCTCCTCCTCGAGGCGATCGCCTGGATCTTCGATCCCGCCAACTGGACCGGTGCCGGGAGCATCCCCGAGCGCATCATGCAGCATCTCGCGATCTCGGCGACCGTACTCGTGATCGCCTCGCTGATCGCCTTGCCGATCGGCATGTTCGTCGGGCACACGGGTCGGGGCAAAGACGGCGCGGTCACGGTGTCGGGCGGGCTGCGTGCGCTGCCGACGCTCGGCCTCCTCACACTCCTCGGGCTGTCGATCGGCATCGGCCTGCAGGCACCGATCATCGCCTTGGTCGTCCTCGCACTGCCGCCGTTGCTCGCCGGCGCCTACGCGGGGCTCGAGTCCGTCGATCGTCGCACGGTCGATGCCGCACGGGCGATGGGCATGCGCGAGCGGCAGGTCATCGGCAAGGTCGAACTGCCCCTCGGCATGCCGATCATCGTCGGCGGCATCCGTTCGGCGACCCTGCAGATCGTGGCGACCGCGACGCTGGCCGCCTACATCGCCGACGACGGCCTCGGCCGCTTCATCTTCGCCGGCCTCAAGACCCGCGACTACGCCGAGATGCTCGGCGGCTCGATCCTCGTGATCCTGCTCGCCCTCGCGATCGACGGCCTCTTCGCGATCATCCAGCGCCTCGTCGTGCCCGCCGGTGTGCGGGCGACCAGGACCAGAGAGCTCCGCTCGCGGCCGACCCGGCCCCGGGCGGTCGTGGGGCAACCCATCACCGAAGGGAATCGAGAATGAACTCCGCAGGAAAAGGCCGGCTGCTCGCACTCGCAGCAGTCGCGGTCGGGGCGACAGTGGCCCTGGCAGGGTGCGCGTCGGGCGATCCGCTGGACAGCGGATCGGGCACCGACGACGCGTCGTCGGACACGATCGTCGTCGGTTCGCAGGACTACTACTCCAACGAGATCATCGCCGAGATCTACGCGCAGGCGCTCGAGGCCAACGGCTTCACGGTCGAGACGCAGCCTCGCATCGGGCAGCGCGAGGTCTACATCCCCGAGATCGAGGCGGGTGAGATCGACGTCTTCCCCGAGTACACGGGCAACCTGTTGCAGTACTACGTGCCCGACACGACGGCAACCACGAGCGACGACGTCTACGCCGAGCTCGAGACGGCGCTGCCCGAGGGGCTGCGCGTGCTCGACCAGTCGCCCGCGACCGACCAGGACTCCTACAACGTGACGAAGGAGTTCTCCGAGGCGAACGGCGTGACGAGCCTCGCCGACCTCGCGAAGGTCACGACCCCGCTGACGCTCGGCGGTAACTCCGAGCTCGAGACGCGCCCCTACGGCCCGACCGGCCTGAAAGAGGTCTACGGCGTCGAGGTCGGGTTCACGCCGATCGAAGACAGCGGCGGCCCGCTGACCATCAAGGCGCTCGAAGACGGGCAGGTGCAGCTCGTCAACATCTACAGCGCGAACCCCGCGATCTCGACGAGCGACCTCGTGACGCTCGAAGACCCCGAGGGGCTCTTCCTCGCCTCGAACGTCGTGCCCGTGGTGAGCGAGAAGGTCACCGACGAGATGGCCGACGTCATCAACACGGTGAGCAAGGCCCTCACCGCTGAAGACCTCGTCGCGCTCAACGCATTGAGCGTCGACGAGCAGCAGTCGGCCGACCAGATCGCGAAGGACTGGCTCGCCGAGAAGTCGCTGTTCTAGCGGTTCGCGTCGAGATTCGAGGGGTCGGATGCCGCGGCATCCGGCCCTTCGCCGTCGTCGAGCGCCTCGGGGCTGCCGTCGGACGGCGCTGCCGTCGGGGCATCCGCTGCTGTCATGTGCTTGGCCTCCGAACGCACGAGGAGCTTCTTGACGCCCCAGGCGGCGGCGAGGAAGAGCGCGATCACCCCGACGAACAGGTAGCCCGCCCAGTGCAGTTCGCGGCTCAGTTCGCGGTAGCTGCCGGCCGCGAGCCAGCCGACGGTCACGTATGAGAAGGCCCAGATGACGCAGGCGGGAATGGTCCACGCCATGAACTTGCGGTATCGCATGGAGCTCATTCCGACCGTGAGCGGAATGAGCGAGTGCAGCACGGGCAGGAAACGGGAGATGAAGACCGCGGGGCCGCCGCGGCGGTCGAGGTAGCGCTCGGCGCGTGCCCAGTTCTCGTCGCCGATCTTGCGTCCGACCCACGACCGGTGGATGTGCGGGCCGAACCAGCGCCCGAGTGCGAAGCCGATGCTCTCGCCGATGAGGGCGCCGATGATGACGGTGACCGTGAGGGCGAAGTACTCGCCGACGCCGCCGACCGCGGTCGAGGCGACGATCACGATCGTGTCGCCGGGCACGACGAGGCCGATGAGCACGGAGGTCTCGAGCAGCATTCCCAGCCCGGCGAGCAGGGTGCGGGCGATCGGGTCGACAGCCTGGACGGTGTCGAGGATCCAGTCGAGGATCTCGTTCATCGTTCGAGCGTACCGAGGCGCCCTGAACGACGACATCAGACCGCAGGCTGATTCGGCGGCGGGGTGGCTCGTACCGGGGTCGGGGTCAGGCTCGTGGTCGGGGGATCAGGCGACCACGCCGAGGGTGGCGAGCAGGGCGGCGATCGGCACGGCGACGATGATCGCCGCGGTCCACACGACGGCGGAGGCCGTCAGCGGGCCAGAGGGTCGCTGCGGTTCGCCGAGGCGGGCGAGTCTCGCCTCGAGCATCGAGACGTCGGGAACGACGCCGCCGGAGTCGGCATAGGCACCGGGCTCGCCGCCGCTGCCCACTTGCAGCATTGCACGGCGCAGGGCGTCGTCGTCGGCCTCGCGTCGTGCTCGATCGTCGGCGAGCATCTCCGCGAGGAGCACGACTGAACGCTCGGCCCGGTTGGCGATGGGGAACCAGGGCAGTGAGCTGTGCCAGGCGCGGAACGCGAGGAGGACGAGATGGTGCAACTGGTCGAGGTGCGCGCGTTCGTGCGCGATCACGGCTCGCAGCTCCGCTTCGTCGAGGGCGTCGATGAGGCCGTCGGTGAGCACGGTCGCGGTGCGGATGCCCGGCACGCAGTAGGCGAGGGGAACGGGGTGGGCGAGCACGCGGGTTCTCGGCTGACCGGGCATCGGATCGCTGAGCAGGTCGATGAGCTGATGCTGACGGCGACGTTCGCGCTCGGCACGCACGGCGGTCAGCGCGAGGTTGAGCGCGAGGTGCAGCGCAAGCCCGGCGGCGAGCGTGAGCGCCGCGACGTGCACGACTCCGAACTCGGGAGGAATCGGTCCCGTGAAGAGATGGGGGAGCAGCGCCTCAGCCGCACCGAGCAGCGATCCGGCCGGGGAAGCGCCGAAGACGAGCAGGCAGCCGATCATCGACAGGCCGCCGCCGAGGGCGATCGCCTGCCAGAGCGCGAGGGCGATCGCCGGGGAGTGCGCGGGCCAGGCCGCGCGCGACAGCATGAGGGGGATCGGCCAGGCGAGCAGGAGGGCGAACCCGCCGAGCAGTACCGCGACGGCGAACATGATCAGGAGGCGACCATGGTCAGGAGCGGGAGAGGTCGTCGAGCAGGCGTCGAAGCGTCGCGGCCTCGCCGGCGCTCACCGTGCCGACGAATCTGGCGAGCGCGGCATCGCGGTCGCTGGCGCGGTCGAGCACTTCGTGCATGAGCTCGGCGGTGTGCTCTTCACGGGTGAGGAGCGCGCGGTAGCGGTGCGGGCGGGTCTCTCTCGCGCGCGTGACGAACCCCTTGCGCTCGAGTCGCGACAGCACGGTCAGCACGGTGGTCGTCGCGACGGCGCGGCCGGGCTCGTCGTCGCTCAGGGCGAGGGCGTCGCGCAGCTCGTTGGCCGTGAGCGCGGCGTCGCGCGACCACAGCACCTCCATCACGGAGCGCTCCAGTTCGCCGAGACTCGCCATATCTCCAGACTACCGTCCAAGAGCGAAATGTTCTACGCTCTGTAGAAGAACGTTCTACGACGTGTAGAACGAGACGGCATCACAACGCGATCGCGTGTGAAAGGGGCATCCGTGAACGAGCTGCTGGACCCGCTGCTGCTCGCCCGATGGCAATTCGGGCTCACCACCGTGTACCACTTCCTGTTCGTTCCGATCACGATCGGCCTCGCGACGTCCACCGCCGTCTTCCAGACCGCGTGGTTCCGCACCGGCAAGCTCGAGTACCTGAAGATCACGAAGTTCTTCGGCACGATCTTCCTCATCAACTTCGCCATGGGCGTCGTGACGGGCATCGTGCAGGAGTTCCAGTTCGGCATGAACTGGTCGGAGTACTCGCGCTTCGTCGGCGACGTGTTCGGGGCCCCGCTCGCGCTCGAGGGCCTGCTCGCCTTCTTCTTCGAAGCGACCTTCATCGGCCTCTGGATCTTCGGCTGGGACAAGCTGCCCCGCGGCATCCACCTCGCGACGATCTGGTGCACCGCCATCGGCTCGATCGCGTCGGCGTACTTCATCATCGCGGCGAACGCCTTCATGCAGAACCCGGTCGGTTACGAGATGAACGTCGAACGCGGTCGTGCAGAGCTCGTCGACATCGGCGCACTCCTCACCAATCCGGTGGCGCTCGCGGCGTTCCCGCACACGATCGCCGCGAGCTTCATGGTGGCGGCCGGCCTCATCATCAGCGCAGCCGCCTGGCACCTCGCCCGCAACCAGCACCTCGACTCGATGCGCCCCGCGCTGAAGTTCGGCCTCTGGGTGATGGTGGGTTCCGGCATCCTCACGACCCTCTTCGGCGACCAGCTCAGCCTCGCCATGGTGGCGACGCAGCCCATGAAGATGGCGGCCGCCGAGGCGACCTACAACACCGTCTGCGGTGCGGATGCCTCGTTCTCGCTGTTCACCCTCGGCACCCCCGACGGCTCGAGCGAGCTCTTCTCGATCCGCGTGCCCTACCTGCTCTCGTTCCTGTCGACGCACACCTTCGACGGCTGCGTGGAGGGCATCAACGACCTGCAGGCGCAGTACCAGGAGCTCTACGGTCCCGGCGACTACGCGCCGATCATCTGGGTCACGTACTGGGCGTTCCGCTGGATGATCGGGCTCGGCCTCGCTCACGTGCTCGTCGCCGTCGTCGGCCTCTGGCTCACCCGCAAGGGCCGCATGCCCAAGCAGGCCTGGATCTGGAAGGTCGCGATCTGGAGCTTCCCGCTCTCGCTCGCCGCGATGATCGTCGGGTGGATCTTCACCGAGATGGGCAGGCAGCCCTGGATCGTCTTCAGCCTGCTCCCCACCGAATCGGCGGTCTCGCCGAACGTGACCGGGCTCGAGGTGCTGATCTCCCTCGTGGCGTTCACCCTGATCTACGGCGCACTCGCCGTCGTCGAGGTGCGTCTCATCATCCGGGCCATCAAGAAGGGGCCGCCGGAGCTCGGCGAACCCGATCCCGAAACCGGCCGCGTCGAACCCGCCACGACGGTCTACTAGGAGGACACCCCATGGATCTCACCGTGCTCTGGTTCTGGATCGTCGCCTTCATGTTCGTCGGCTACTTCGTACTCGACGGCTTCGACTTCGGCGTCGGCATGTCCCTGCCGTTCCTCGGGAAGGACGAGACCGATCGTCGCGTGCTCATCAACACGATCGGGCCCGTCTGGGACCTCAACGAGACGTGGGTGATCGTCGCGGGCGCCTCGCTCTTCGCGGCGTTCCCCGAGTGGTACGCCACGCTCTTCTCCGGGTTCTACCTCGCGCTGCTGCTCATCCTGCTCGCACTCATCGCTCGCGGCGTCTCCTTCGAGTACCGCCACCAGCGACCCGAGTCGCGCTGGAAGAAGTGGTTCGACGGCATGATCGTGGTCGGCTCGGCGGTGCCGGCACTGCTCTGGGGCGTCGCCTTCGCCAACATCGTGCAGGGGGTGCCGCTCGATGCGGATCACAACTACACCGGTACGCTCTTCGACCTGCTGAACCCGTACGCGCTGCTCGGAGGCGTCACGACGCTGCTGCTCTTCTTCACCCACGGCGTCGTGTTCGCGTCGCTGAAGACCGAGGGGGAGCTGCGCGAGCGGGCACGGCGGCTCGCCGCGAGGTCGGGTCTCATCACGATCGTCGTCGCGGCACTCTTCCTCCTCTGGACCGGCCTCGCGTTCGGCACGTTCTGGTTCTGGATCCTCGCGGTCGCCGCAGCCGTGGCGCTCATCGGCGGATGGCTCGCGAATCGGCGCGGTGCCGAGGGCATCGCCTTCACCCTGCTCGCCGTCACGGTCGCCGCCGCGGTACTGTCGCTCTTCGCGGCGCTGTTCCCCGACGTGATGCCCGCCTCCAACGACCCGGCGAACAGCCTCACGATCGTGAACGCCTCGAGCACGACGTACACGCTCACCGTCATGAGTTGGGTGGCCGTGGTCTTCCTCCCGCTGGTGCTGCTGTACCAGGGGTGGACGTACTGGGTCTTCCGCAAGCGCGTCACGCGCGCGTCGATCGAGGCGGCAGCGCACTAGGTGAAGCCGCTCGATCCGCGCCTCCTTCGCCGCTCCCGCGCCGCTCGCGGCTTCCTCGCCGCGGGCGGTGCCCTCGCCCTCGTCCAGAGTGCCGCGATCGTGGCGTTCGCATGGGCGCTGGCATCCCTCGTCACCGGGTTCATCGACGGAATGGCGATGCCCGATGCCGTACCGCTCCTTGTGCTGCTCGTCGCCGCGGCATCCGTTCGCGCCGTCGCCGCGTGGCTCTGGGACGTCGTGGGGTCGGCCGGTGCCACCCGGGTCAAGGCGGAGCTCCGGAGCGAACTGCTCCTGGCGCTCGAGGCGCGGCCCGAGGGTCTTCCCGACTTTCCCACGGCGCGGATCGCGACGCTGCTCGGTCCCGGCCTCGACGCCCTCGACGCCTACTTCGGGCAGTACCTGCCGCAGCTCGTGTCGACGATCGTCGTCACGCCGATCCTCATCGCGATGGCGTGGGTCGCCGATCCGCTCTCGGGGCTCGTGCTCGTGATCGTGCTGCCGCTCATCCCCGTGTTCATGGCGCTCATCGGCATGGCCACCGAGGCCGTGCAGCGTCGCCAGTGGGAGAGCCTCGCCTCGCTCTCGCGTGGGTTCCTCGAGGTCGTCGGCGGTCTGTCGACGCTGCTGCTCTTCCGCAGGGCCGAGCGCCAGACCGCCAGGATCAGGGCGGTCACCGACGACTATCGCTCGCACACCATGAAGGTGCTGCGCATCACGTTCCTCTCGGGCTTCACCCTCGAGTTCGCCGCGAGCCTGTCGGTGGCGCTCGTCGCGGTCTCGATCGGCCTTCGGTTGGTCGCGGGCGACATGCTGCTGATCGCGGGCGTCTTCGTGCTGGTGCTCGCGCCCGAGGTCTTCCTGCCGCTCCGGAACGTCGGTGCCGCGTTCCACGCCTCGACCGAGGGCGTCGCCGCTTCGGCCGACGCGTTCGATCTGCTCGACGCCGCGGAACGGGCGGTTCGCGCTCCGGCGCGCGCGTCCGCGGTCGCCCCGGCCGACCAGGCGAACGAGGGCGCGGATGCCGCGGACGGACTGCACCTCCGAGGCATCCGGGTCATGCGGGGCGACCGGGCCGTGATCGACGGCCTCGACCTCGACGCAGCTCGCGGCGAACTCGTCGCGGTGACGGGGGAGAGCGGCTCGGGCAAGTCGAGCCTGTTCGCTGCGCTGCTCGGCTTCGTGCCGCTCGAGGGCGTCGCGCGGCTCGACGGCGCGGTGCTCGGCGCCGACGCCGGCCACGGAGCCGGAGCAGGCGCCGACGCGAGCGGTCGGTCGCGGATCGCGTGGTCGGGCCAGACGCCGGCTCTCCTCGCCGGAACGATCGCCTCGAACGTGCGACTCGGTGAGGAGGGCGCCGACCCCGGCCTCTGCACGCGCGCATGCCGGCTCGCGGGCGTCGAGCTCGACCCCGAGTTGCGTCTCGGACCCGGCGGGTCCGGCCTCTCGGGGGGCCAGGCGCAGCGCGTCGCGACCGCCCGGGCGATCCATCGACTGCTCGCGCGCGACGCCTCGCTGCTGCTCCTCGACGAGCCGAGTTCGGCGCAGGACGAGTACCGCGAGGCGGCGCTCGGCGATGCCCTGGTCGAACTCGCCGCCGAGGGACGCATCGTCGTCGTGTCGTCCCACCGAGCAGCACTCGCCGGCCGCGCTGATCGTGTCATCGAGCTGGAGCCCGCACATGTCTGATCCCGCCCGCGAGATGCTTCGCCGCGCCGTCCCGAGCCCGCGCCGGCTCCTGCCTGCGGTGCTCTTCGGCATCGGCTCAGCAGGCTCGAGCATCGTGCTGCTCGCGTGCTCGGCATGGCTGATCGCGCGTGCCGCCGAGCAGCCGCCGGTGCTCTACCTGTCGGTGGCGATCGTCGGCGTGCGGGCGTTCGCCCTCGGGCGCTCGGTCTTCCGGTACCTCGAGCGGCTGAGCGGCCACGACGCGTCGTTCAAGCAGCTCGCCATGATCCGCGCGAACGTGTTCGAGCGCATGCTCCCGATCGCACCCGACGGCATCGCGGCGACGCGTCGCGGCGACCTGCTCGATCGCTTCGTGAGCGACGTCGACGAGCTGCAGAACGTGCCGCTGCGGGCGGTGCAGCCGCTCGTGAGCGCGGCGATCGTGCTCGTGGCAGCCGTCGTCGGCATCGGGTTCCTCGCGCCCGAGTCGGCGATCGCCGTGCTGATCTGCCTGGCCGTCGGCATCGGCGTGGCGCTCCTCGTGCAACAGCGGGCGCTCGTCCATGCCGAACGCACGACGGCCCCCCTCCGCGGTGAACTCCAGGCGGCGATCGTCGAGCACGTGCAGGCTCTCGACGTGCTCGTCGCCTTCGACGCCGCGGGCGCCGGGCGGCGCCGCATCGACGCGCTCGGCGCCCGGTATGCCGCGGCGACCCGCTCGCGGGCGGCGGCGACCGGTGTCGCAGCGGCGGCGATGAGCGCGATCGGCGGTTTCGCCGTGGCCGCGAGCCTCGCCGCCGCCGTGCCGCTCCTGCAGGGCGGCCGCATCGACGGTCCGACCTTCGCGGTGCTCTGCCTCGTGCCGCTCGCGATCGCCGAGGTCGCGACGGCGGTGCCGCTCGCGGCGTCGTCGCTCCGGCTCGCGCGCGCCAGCGCCGCCCGGGTCGCGAGTGCCGTGCCGGACTCCGTGCCGGCCGGCATCCCGGTCTTGCCGCCGTCGCCCGCGGAACCGCCCAGCGGCGATACGCCGCCGACGGTCGAGTTGCGCGGCGTGCAGGCGGGCTGGCCGGCGCTCGTGAACACCGACGGCACGGGCTCCGGTCTGGCCGGCGCCGACCGCGGCGCTGCCCTCACCGGTGTCGACCTCGCGATCGCGCCGGGCGAGCGGCTCCTCGTCCGCGGCGGATCCGGAGCGGGCAAGACGACGCTCGCCCATGTGCTCGTGCGTTTCCTCGATTACGAGGGCTCGTATCGTCTCGGAGGGGTCGAGGCCTCGACCCTCGACCCCGCCGACGTGCGCGCCATCGTCGGGCTCGTCGAGCAGCGACCCTGGCTCTTCGATGAAGATGTGCGGCAGAACCTGATCTTCGCTCGCGACACCGCGACCGACGACGAACTGCTCGAGGTGCTCGCGCGCGTGGGCCTGCGCGAATGGGTCGACGAGCGCGGCGGGCTCGACGCCAGAGTCGGAGAGCGCGGCGCGCTCGTCTCGGGCGGACAGGCGCAGCGATTGGCCCTGGCCCGGGCGATGCTCGCGCGCTTCCCGGTGCTCGTGCTCGACGAGCCCACGGCGAGCGTCGATCCGGCACGGGCCGACGCGCTGCTCCGCGACCTGACCGATGCCGCGAGCCGTTCGGGCAGCAGCGTCGTGCTCATCTCGCACGCGCCCGTCGACCCTTCGCTCGTCGATCGTGTCGTGACGATCGAAGACGGTCGCCTGCCGGCGATCTAGGCTGAGAGGATGCCGCGTCGCGTCCGCCAGCTCGCCCTGCCGGTGTGGCGCGACCCCGAGGCGGTCTTCCGCGCGCTCTTCGCCGAGTCCGAGCACGTCGTCTGGCTCGACGGGGGGGCGGATGCCGTGTCGGGCTCGAGCGTGCTCGCCGTCGCGCACGAGCGCTCCGAGTTCGTGACCGCCGACGTGATCCGCGGCACGGTCTCTCGCAGCCGCCCGCGGTCGGCCGAGCCCGGTGGTGCCGAGCCCGCCACGTCGGCGGCGTCGATCTTCGAGGTGCTCGGCGGTGCCCTCGCCGCGCATCGCCCGGCCGCCGAGACGGACTCCGCCCGAGCGGATGCCGCCGCGCCCCTCGGCTGGTTCGGGTGGTTCGGGTACGAGCTGGGCGCCGCCCACGAGGGCGTGCCGATCGCGGAGGCGGAGACGCCGGATGCCGCGTTCCTCTTCGTCGACCGGGCGATCGTGTTCGATCACGGCGCACGATCGGTGCGGCTCGTCTGGATCGACGGCGATGGCGATGGCGGCGACGACGAGCGCGAGGCACGGAAGACGCCTGAAGCATGGGCGGCGGCGCTTGCGGGCGCGATCGAGCGGCTCGACGCGACATCCGTGCCGGTGACCTCGTCGGCATCGCACCCGACGAGCGCGCGGACCGTCGGCGTGCCGAGCCGATGGCGGCACGATGCCGCGCGGTACGCGCAGCTCATCGCCGAATGCCAGGCGGCGATCGTGCGTGGCGACGCCTATCAGCTGTGCCTCACCAACCGCGTCGACGTCGACGTGCATCCCGACCCGGCGACCGCCTATCTCGCCCTGCGGACGTCGAGCCCGAGCCACCACGGCGGCTACCTGCGGTTCGGCGACACGGCGCTCCTCAGCGCCTCGCCCGAGCAGTTCCTGCACGTCGACGCCGACGGGCTCGTCTCCACGAAGCCCATGAAGGGCACGCGGCCCCGAAGCGACGACCCCGACGCCGATGCCGCCCTTCGCCGCGAACTCCTCGAGAGCGAGAAGGAACGCGCCGAGAACCTCATGATCGTCGATCTCATGCGCAACGACCTCGGCCGCATCGCCGAGCTCGGCACGGTCGAGGTGCCGAGCCTGCTCGACGTCGAGGAGTACGCCCACGTGCACCAGTTGGTCTCGACGGTGATCGCGCGGCTGCGGCATCCGCTCACCGCACTCGACGCCGTGCAGTCCGCGTTCCCCGCCGGCTCCATGACGGGTGCGCCGAAGCGGAGCGCCATGACGATCCTGCACGAGCTCGAACAGGGGCCGAGAGGCGTCTACTCCGGTGCGTTCGGCTACCTCGGCATCGACGGCGGTGCCGACCTCGCGATGGTGATCCGCTCGATCGTGCTCACTCCGAGCGGCGCGTCGATCGGCACCGGCGGCGGCATCACCGCCCTTTCCGTCGCGGCCGAGGAGGTCGAGGAGACGCGCGTCAAGGCGCGCGCGCTGCTCGCCGTGCTGGGCGCGGACGTGCCCGTCTCGGAGTGAGTAGGCTGGATGTCCGAGTGCGCCGCGTTCCGGCGCGCCCGGAAGCCCTCCCCGAGCGATACACGATTGAGAGTCACGTGGCACACGACCAGGACCCAGCGCACGCCGACGCCGGCGCGTACGACTTCGCCGCGATCCAGGCGAAGTGGCTTCCCGTCTGGGATGAGTCCGAGCCCTTCCGCGCAGGGCTCCCTGGTGACACGAGGCCTCGCAAGTACATCCTCGACATGTTCCCGTACCCGTCGGGCGACCTGCACATGGGCCATGCCGAGGCATTCGGCTACGGCGACACCGTGGCCCGGTACTGGCGCCACCAGGGCTTCGACGTGCTGCACCCGGTCGGCTGGGACTCCTTCGGCCTGCCCGCCGAGAACGCCGCCATCAAGCGCGGCATCGACCCCCGCGGGTGGACCTACGAGAACATCGAGCAGCAGAAGAAGTCGTTCCGCCAGTACGCGCCGTCGTTCGACTGGTCGCGCGAGCTCCACACGAGCGACCCCGAGTACTACAAGTGGAACCAGTGGCTGTTCCTGAAGCTCTACGAGCAGGGCATCGCCTACCGCAAGGCCGGTCAGGTCAACTGGTGCCCCAATGACCAGACGGTGCTCGCCAACGAGCAGGTCATCGACGGCCACTGCGAGCGCTGCGGTGCGGTCGTCACGAAGAAGGCCCTCACGCAGTGGTACTTCCGCGTCACCGACTACGCCGACCGCCTGCTCGACGACCTGAACCAGCTCGAGGGCGCCTGGCCGTCGAAGGTGCTGTCGATGCAGCGCAACTGGATCGGCCGCTCCTCGGGCGCCGACGTCGAATTCGAGATCGAGGGGCGCGATGAGCGCATCCCGGTCTTCACGACGCGTCCCGACACGCTCTTCGGCGCCACGTTCATGGTCGTCGCCCCCGACTCCGACCTCGCGGCCGAGCTCGCGAGCGGGGCCTCCGCAGAAGTGCGCATGCGCTTCCAGGACTACGTCGACTCGGTGCGGGCCGAGAGCGACATCGACCGGCTCGCGACCGACCGCCCGAAGACGGGCGTGTTCCTCGAGCGCTACGCGATCAACCCGGTCAACGGCGAGCGCCTGCCGATCTGGGCCGCCGACTACGTGCTCGCCGACTACGGCCACGGCGCGATCATGGCCGTGCCCGCGCATGACCAGCGCGACCTCGACTTCGCGCGCGCGTTCGACCTGCCCGTGCGCGTCGTCGTCGACACGAACGCGCCCGTCACGGGCGTGATCCCCGTCATCCCGCTCGACGAGAACGGCGACCCGTACCTGCCCGACGAACTCGTCACGCTCGAAGACCCGGCGTCGACCGGCGTGGCACTCGCGGGCGAGGGCCGCCTCATCAACTCGGGCCCCCTCGACGGACTCTCGAAGTCCAACGCGATCCGCCGCGTGATCGAGATCCTCGCCGAGCGCGGCCTCGGCCGCTCGTCGAAGAACTACCGCCTGCGCGACTGGCTGATCTCGCGCCAGCGCTACTGGGGCACGCCGATCCCGATCATCCACTGCCCCGACTGCGGCGAGGTGCCGGTTCCTGAGAGCGAACTTCCGGTGCGACTGCCGGATGCCGCGGGGCTCGACCTGAAGCCGAAGGGCGCGAGCCCGCTCGGCGCGGCCGAGGACTGGGTCAACGTCGCCTGCCCGAACTGCGGCGGCGCCGCGCGCCGTGACTCCGACACCATGGACACGTTCGTGGACTCGTCGTGGTACTACCTGCGCTACCTGAACCCCACCGACGACACGCGCGCCTTCGACCCGGCGGAGGCCGAGAAGTGGGCCCCCGTCGACCAGTACGTCGGCGGAGTCGAGCACGCGATCCTGCACCTGCTCTACTCGCGATTCATCACGAAGGTGCTCTTCGACCTCGGCTACCTGAGCTACACCGAGCCGTTCACGTCGCTGCTGAACCAGGGCATGGTCATCATGGACGGCACCAAGATGTCGAAGTCCAAAGGCAACCTGGTCGAGTTCGCGAGCGAGCTGCAGGCGCACGGCGCCGATGCGCTCCGCGTCACCCTGGCGTTCGCCGGCCCGCCCGAAGACGACATCGACTGGGCGGATGTCTCCCCGGTCGGCGCCTCGAAGTTCCTGGCCCGCGCCTGGCGCATCTCGGGCGAGGTCACCTCGAGCCCCGAGGTCGAGTGGAAGACGGGCGACCCGTCGCTTCGGCGCATCACGCACCGCCTGCTCGCCGACGCGCCGGGCCTCGTCGAGGCCTTCAAGTTCAACGTCGTCGTCGCGCGGCTCATGGAGCTCGTGAACGCGACGCGCAAGGCGATCGACTCAGGTGCAGGCGCCGGTGACGCTGCGGTCCGTGAGGCGGCGGAGGTCACGGCGATGATCCTCGATCTCTTCGCCCCGTTCACGGCCGAAGACATGTGGCAGCGTCTCGGATACGAGCCGACCGTGGCTCTCGTGCCGTGGCGCAAGGCCGACCCGGCGCTCCTCGTCGAGGAGTCGGTCACCGCGATCGTGCAGGTCGACGGCAAGGTGCGCGACCGGCTCGAGGTGTCGCCGAAGATCTCGGGCGACGAGCTCGAGGCGATGGCGCGCGCCTCGGCAGCGGTCGTGCGCTCGATCGGCGAGCGCGAGATCGTCAACGTGATCGTGCGCGCTCCTCGAATCGTGAACATCGCGACGAAGGGCTGACGTCCCGGCGCGCCCGCGCGAAGCGGGCGGCCGGCGAATGCGTACCCTCCCGAGACGAGTGCGTCGCCGCTCGAACCGCTGCGGGAGTCCGCCTCCCTCAGCGCAATTGCGCGAACGCTTCGGCGCTGCTCGTCGGGCCGACGACGAGGACGGTGTCCCCGTCGTGCAGGAGGGTGTTGTTGTCGGCGTTCCGCCAGGGCTCGTCGTCGTGCTGATAGGCGGCGATGGTGATGCCGTGGCTGGCACGGATGCCGGTGTCACCGAGGCGCTTTCCGTGCAGCAGCGATGGCGCTGCCGTCTTCACGAGCGCGTATCCCGGCGCCACCTCGATGTAGTCGAGCGCGGCGCCGCGGACCAGGTGCGCGACGCGGCGACCCATGTCCTTCTCGGGGTAGATCACGTGATGCACGCCGAGCTGCTCGAGGATGAGCCCGTGACGATCGTCGACGGCCTTGGCCCAGATCACGGGGATCTGCATGCTGAGCAGCACCGAGCAGGTGAGGATCGAGGCTGACACGTCACCGCCGATGGCGACGACGACACGGTCGAACTCATCGATGGCGAGCTGGCGAAGCGCTTCCTCCTTGGTGGAGTCGGCTCGCACCACTTGGGTGAGCTGGCCGTTGAGGGCCTGGACGAGATCTTCCTCGAGGTCGATACCGAGCACCTCGGTGCCGCCCGCCATCAGCTCGACGGCGAGGGCGCTGCCGAAGCGGCCGAGCCCGATGACCGCGACGGAGTCGGCCTCGGCGATGCGGCGCGACGTGTCTCCGCCGAAGAACGGGAACTTAACCAATGGCTGGCCTTTCCTTGGGGAATTCGTAGAGGACTCGGCGTTCGCGGAGCGCGATGGCGGTGCCGAGGGTGAGCGGGCCGAGCCGGCCCAGGAACATGAGCAGCACGAGCACGACCTTCGCCGCATCGGGAAGGCCGGCTGTGATGCCGGTCGACAAGCCCACGGTGGCGAATGCCGAGACGGCCTCGAAGAGGACCCGGTCGAGGTCGAGACCGGTCAGCAGCAACAGCACGGCGGTTCCGGCGACGACCGCGGCGACGGCGATCAGCACGACGGTGATGGCCTGGCGGTGAACGGCTCGACTCAGCCGCTTGCCGAAGATGTTCACCGAGCCTTCGCCGCGGAGCTCGGTGAGCATGATGAAGAAGAGCACTGCGAACGTGGTCACCTTGATGCCGCCCGCCGTGCCGGCCGGCCCGCCGCCGATGAACATCAGCACATCCATCCCGAGCCAGCTCGCGTCGTGCATCGAGCCGATGTCGATGGAGTTGAACCCCGCGGTGCGAGTCTGCACCGACTGGAAGAATCCCGCGAGCAGCCGTGCGCCAGGGTCGAGGGTCCCGAGCGTCGCGGGATTGTTCCACTCGATGAGGGTGATGTATGCGGTGCCGCCGATGAGCAGCACCGCGCTGCCCCAGAGCACGAGCTTCGTGTTCATCGACCAGTGCAGCGGCTTCGTGAACTCCTTGCGGAGCTGCATGATGACGGGGAAACCGAGCCCGCCGAGAATGATCGCCGCCGAAATCGGGAGGCAGACGAACGGGTCGGCGACGAACCCCATGAGGTTGTCGGTGTAGAGCGCGAAGCCGGCGTTGTTGAACGATGACACCGCGAGGAACGCAGCGTGCCAGGCCGCCTCGCCGACGCCGTACCCGTATCCCAGCATGAACCGCACGCCGAGGAGGACGAAGACGCCGAATTCGATGAGGACGGTGATCTTCAGGATGCCGCGCACCAGCCCGCGGACGTCGGCGAAGCCGACCGCCTTCGCTTCGGCGGCGGTGTTGAGCCGCGAGCGGACCGAGAGCTTGCGTGCGAGGACGAGGCCGATGAGGGAGGCGAAGATCATGATGCCGAGCCCGCCCAGCTGGATCAGCGCCATGATCACGACCTGGCCGAACGGAGTCCAGTAGGTCGGTGTATCGACGACCGTCAGCCCGGTGACGCACACCGCCGACGTCGCCGTGAACAGTGCATCGACAAAGGAGCCGCCGCCGGGGCCGACCTTCGAAATGGGCAGCATGAGCAGGGCGGTGCCGGCGAGAATCGCGAGCGCGAAGCCCGTGACGACCGTCTGAGCCGGATGCATCCGAAGCCGAACGAGTCGGCGCCGTTGCCGTCCAGCTGCGGCGGGTGCGCGAGTGGTCACCGGAAAACTGTAGCCTCTCCGACACCCAATCGAAGGCACGTCCCGATCCAGATCGCCCCGTCGCTCGAATCCGGCTTGGCGCGCATCTTCGGAGATGAGCCGCCGGGCCGGTGAAGAGGTCTCACCGGCCCGGCCATCGATGTCCTACGCGGGTAGGGTCGCGGTTCCATCGATGGCGCACGCACTCGCGCTCGCGTCATTTCAGGGGCGAAGAGTGGTTGCCCCCCTCTGATCTCTTCGTCCGACTCAACGCGTCCGGTCGAGAGGAGGCAGAGTACCCGAAACAGAGCCGCCGCCGTACGCGCTGGTAACGCCGAGGCTAGCAGCCGGAACACGGATGGTGCCATGTGCTACGCCCGGCGATCTCCAGTCGATGATCGCTGAAGGGTCGCAGATGGTGCGGCCAGACTCAGCGGAGCGCGAGACGAGTCTGGGTGTGAGCGGCACCGCCCTGCTTCTTCAGGCTTCGCAGGAGGCGGTCGAGCGCCGCAGTGTCGCGAACCCCGATGTGCAGGAGGTAGTCGTAGGCACCGGTGACGTGGACTGCATCGCGGATCTCCGGCACCAGCCGGGCCCATGCCAGGAACGCCTCGGAGTCTTCTGCGGGATCGAGGCGGACGTCGATGAACGCTTCGAGACCCGCGGTGCTCTCCGGCCCATCGGCAGCGAGAACGACCCGATACCCGACGATCACCCCCGATTTCTCCATGCGACGCACCCGCGCGGCGATCGCGTTCGTGCTGAGACCGACCTGACGGCCGATCGCACTGAACGAAGCGCGCCCGTCGACTCGGAGAACATCGAGAATCTTCTCGTCTACGGCATCCATGCAGATGATTCTCTCAGGCGACAGGATGTTTGCGCAGTGTGCAGGTCAACCAGAGCGGATCATCGTCGTATGGACACGGACCTCATCATCGGCCTCTTCGCCGGCGCGGTCGCCGGCCTGGCGCTGGCAGCGCCGCTCGGCGCGATCGGCGTGCTCCTCGTCCAGGAGGGAATCCTGCGGGGCCTGCCGGGCGGGCTTCCGGGTGCCGCTGCTGTCGCGACGGTGGACACGCTCTACTGCGCCGGTGCGGTGGCGGCGGGCGCCGTGTTGAGCCCCATGATCACCACGTGGGCGCCCTGGCCCCAGATCAGCGGCGGGGCGGTGCTCATCGCGCTCGGCATCCACGGACTCGTGAAGGGCTGGCGCGCGGCACGCCCGACTGCCGCCACGAGTTCGACACGAGCGCTGGGACCGGCGGCTCGTTCGATCCCCGTGACGGGGGCGACCCCGTCGTGGTCGACCCCGTCGACGTCAACCACCGGATGGGTTCGATATGCGCTCTTCCTCGGGCTGACCGCGATCAACCCGGCGACGCTGCTGTATTTCGTCGCGATCCTCCCCGGCCTGAGGGAGACGGCATCGTCGGGCGCCGCCCAAGTCGGCTTCGTGGTCGGCGTCGCCGTGGCGTCGTTCGCATGGCAAGCGCTCCTCGTCGCGCTCGGAGCAGGCCTGCGGCACAAGACCGGCGCCTCGTTCAGGAACTGGACTGCGGTCATCGGCAACGCCACCGTGGCGGTGCTCGGCGCGGTGCTCATCGCGCAGGTGGTGTAGCGCACGGCAAGAAGGCCTGCGATGAGCGCTCCTGTCGGGTCGAGCGACCCAAGATGCAACCAAGGTCCCATACCCGGACATCTCTGTTGAGGAGAAGGTGTACTTGGGGGTGACAACGATGCAGGCTGGCAAGAAGCTCATGCGCGTCGGCGGCGCGGTGACGATGGTCGGTCTCATCGGCATGGTGGTGGGCGCGGCGATGCTCGCGTTCGCGTCGGCGTTCGGCACGGTGTCCATCGACACCGGCGAGCAACGCGACGTCGCACTGCTCGTCGCCGCAGCCGGAGCAGCGGCCGCGATCGCAGGCGTCAGCCTCGTGTGCATGGGGCTCGTGCTCCGGCCGAAGCGCAGCAGTTCGAAGCGCGCGACCCGACGAGCCAGTCGGTACGTGCCGGCCGTGCATCGAGCGACGTACGAGCGCCCGGCCAGGCGGGCGGGCTCGGCGCTCACCGGCGAGCAGCAGGTGATCACCGGGTGACCTCGCTCGACGACGACCCCAGCAGACAGGAATGAGGTGGCGCGGTGGCGCAGGGTGAGAAGCTCAGGCAGGTGGGTGGGACCATGACGATCGTGGGCGCGGTTGTCATGGTGACCGGAGCCGCGATTCTCGCGCACTCGTCGGCGTTCGGCGAGGGGTCGGCGACTTCAGCCGACCAGGTCGGCATCGCCCTCATGATCGTCGCATGCGGGGCATCCGTCTCGATGGCCGGCGTGGCGATCGTCTGCATCGGGCTCATCGTACGGCCGAGCCGCGCCGCTCGGTATGGTCGCCTCTACGTGCCCGCGCATCATCGTGACTCGTTCCTGCGGCCGGCGCGACGACGCATCCGTCGACCCCGCGCACAGGGGTCGAGGACTTCGGAACAGTCAGTCGTCGCCGTCTCTGCCTGAGACCGGATCACAGCTCGAGCCCGTCAGACCCGAGCGGGAACGCAGATGCGCGTGAACGGGTGGGATATGACCCCCGCCCGGCGCGGGTGTACGACGTCGCGTGGGAATGAGACACTCAGCACACCCGCTGCAGGACCACCTGATGCGAGCAGAAGGGCTTCAGCATGGACGTGAATGGTGAAGAGGAGATTCCGCGCAGTCGCGAGGACCCTCCGTACCAGGCCATCAGCCCGAACCTCGACAAGCTCTCCCGCTCATCGGTCGAGCGCGGAAGCGTGAGCCGGCGGCGCATCCTTCGAGCGGTGCTGATCCTCGGCGGGGTGCTGCTGGCGCTGGCGATCGCCGTCATCTGGTCGATGGTGCTGTCGTAGGCTCCGAGGCACGGTGTTGACGTGAGCCGCCCGGGTGATCACGGTGCACATACTTGGCCTGCCCGCCCCTGATATAGGGTGTGCGCCAACGGAGGTGGAGGATCACGATGGATTGGATCGTCGTTGCGGTCGTCGTCATCGTCGTGCTCGCAGTCGTCGCGACCGCGCTCCTCGGCCTTCGCGAGCGCCGGAACCGCCCACTCAGCGAGCATTATTCCGGGGCTCATGGAGATGCATCGCATGCCGAATCGATGGCGCGTGCCTACGCGGCGGATGCTGGGCGTGGCACTGGGATCGGCGGCGGGGGTGGAAGCTGAGGTAGCTCGATCGCGACGGAACGTTCGCGGGGTTGCTCGAATAGAGAACCCGCTGCCCTCGGTTCGCGCGAAGGAGCATCCCGGCGTGATGAACACGAGAACGCCCCTCCCGATAGGCTCGCGCCGTGACTGAACTCGAAGCGGACAGAGACACGGACACGAACAGAGACACAGCCATCCAGCACAAGCGATCGACCGGTGGACTGGTTTCGATCATCTCTCTGTCGGTCCTGGCGCTGGTGCCCACGATGTACGTCGCCCTTCTGCTTTCGCTGAGCATCCACGGGTACCAGACGTACACCGGCGCCACCATGGAGCCCGGTGACAACGCAGCGATGAACGCGAGTGAGGAATACCTCGGCATCGTGATTGCGTCGGTGGCCTTCGTGATCCTGTGGCTCCTCGTCACGGGCATCGCCGCGGCCATCGCTGCATCGACGGGGTGGCCAGTGGTGCGGACCGTGCTGTTCGTCGGCGGCGCGCTGGTACTTGCGGGCGGTGTCTTGGTCGTCGCCGGGCTGACGATCGGAGCTTCTTGACGAAGGTCTCGCAGTCAAAGAATGAAGCAGCAAGGAGCCCATTGGTGGACCCCCGGCGTGCCCCTTCGCGGGAGGATGTTCACGCGAACCGACGCGAGGAGATCACCATGCAGATACCCGGACTGCCAGCTCTTCAGTGGACGAATGCCGCGTCAGTCGCTGCCTACCACCCCGGGGCAGGAGACGCAGCGAGTGCAGGCGAGCTCGTGATGCGCGCCGCTCCCGGGGTCGACTGGAGCAACGACTCGCTCGGTGGGCCCGGTCAGCACGGGGCGAGCCTGCTGGGATTCACGCCGGAGGGCGACTTCACGCTGAGCGCACGGACCCGGGTCGTGAGCGAGCGCACGACCTTCGATGCTGCGGTGCTCGGCCTCTGGTGCGACGAGGACCACTGGGCGAAGCTCTGCTTCGAGTACTCGCCCGGCGGCCAGGCCATGGTGGTGAGCGTCGTGACCAACGACTACTCGGACGACTGCAATTCGAGCATCGTCGAGGAGGAGTTCGTGCATCTTCGGGTGTCGCGCATCGGAGAGGCGTATGCGTTCCACGCCTCGACGGATGGTGAGCGGTGGGACTTCGTGCGACTGTTCAGGCTGCACACGGACGTCACGCCGGTCGTCGGATTCATGTCGCAGGCGCCGCTGGGGGAGACGTGCGAAGCCAGATTCGATCAGATCCGACTCACCGACGAGACGCTGCTCGACCTGCGTGAAGGATCCTGACACATCGTACATTCGGCACATATGCATCTGTAACTTCTGTTACATTCTTCTCATGGCTACTGAGACCGATGTTCGTTGGCTGCTCGTGATCCCTCGCGTGCCGGCCGAGCCCTCTCGACACCGCGTCGCGGTATGGCGGGAACTCCGCAGGCTTGGAGCAGTGCCTGCCGCGTCGGGGGCCTGGGCCATCCCGGATCTGCCTGCGTTCACGGAGCCACTGCCGAACCTGCGAACGCTTGCTGAGAAGGGCGGGGGGAGTATCGCAGTGCTGAAGGTGGACTCGCACGGCGACGGAGATCTCGCTCTGGTGCGCGACGCGTTCATCGCCACCCGGACCGATGAGTGGAGCGAGTTCATCGCGGATTGCGGAAAGTTCGAGGCGGAGATCGATCGCGAGATCGCGAAGGAGAAGTTCACGTTCGGCGAGTTGGAAGAGGAGGAGCAGAGCCTCGAACGACTGCGACGGTGGCAGCGCGACCTCCTGCGAAGGAATCCCGTCGAACTCGCCATCACCGCCGCGGCAGCACAGCGGCTCGAAGAGGTGGCTGAACGGCTGTCCGGCTACTCGGAACTCGTCTTCGCCGCGAATCTGCCGACCCCCATCACGGACTAGGAGCAGGCGGCTCGGCCGATCTCTCGAACCCACCGCCCGGCGGCAGGACACGCGCCTCGCAGCTTTCCGTCTCGCGGGTTCGGCGGTAACGAGGGTACGACTCTTCCTCGACAGGTGAGGATGTCGCCAACCGGTGCACGGGCGCGGCCCGCTCCCGTTTCGACCGACTTCCGGCGGTCTAGCGTGCGAGCATGCCCGCTCGTGATGCCGTCGACCCGATGGCGGTGCTCGATGCGTCCGCCCGCCGCGCCGGCCCGCGGGTGCGCGTCGGAGTCGGCGCCGCCGTGGTGCTGTTCGTGCTCGCCGTGGCGGTCGCCGCGCTCATGTCGTTCGGCGCCGGCGGCGGCGGCGATCAAGATCGCATCGAGGCATCCGATGACCGAGCGGATGTCTCGGCCGACGCGACCTCGACCGTGGGGGCGCCGTCGGTGCTCGTGCACGTGCTCGGCGCCGTCGTGCGGCCGGGCCTCGTCGAACTCGGTGCGGGCGCCCGGGTCGTCGACGCGATCGCGGCGGCCGGCGGGCTGGCGCCCGACGCAGATCCCGCGGGCGTGAACCTCGCGCGGCCGCTCGTCGACGGCGAGCAGCTCGCCGTTCCCGTCGTCGGACAGGTGGCGCCGCCCGCCGCCGGCGGCGCGTCGGCGCCGGGTGCGGGACCGTCCGACGGGCTCGTGCACCTGAACAGCGCAGGCGTCGCCGAACTCGACACCCTCCCGCGCATCGGCCCCGCGCTGGCGCAGCGCATCCTCGACTGGCGTGACGCAAACGGCCCCTTCACCTCGGTCGACCAGCTGCTCGACGTCGCCGGCATCGGCGACGCCGTGTTCGCGGGCCTCGAACCACTCGTGGCCCTCTGAGTGCGCGACCTCCGCCTGCTCCTGCCCGCGTCGCTCGCGTGGATCGCCGCGTGGTGCGCCATCGGCATCCCTGGCGGCGCCGCACTTGCCGGGCTCGTCGCGGTGGCGTGCTGGGTTGCGGCGTGGCTCGTCGCCGGACTCGTCATCACCGCGGCCATGCGGAGGCGCCATGGTTCCGCGCCGACACATGACGCCGGCGTCGTCGCGCGGGTCGTCCGCGCTGCAGCGGCCACCCTGCTCGTCGTACTCGCGGCGGGTGCGCTCGTCGTGAGCGCCACGGCGCTCGGGCTCGGTGCGAGGGAGTCGTCTCCACTCGCCGAGGCGGCGAATGAGCATCGCACCGCCGTGGTCACGATCGAACTCACCGGTGCGCCGAGGGCGATGCGCTCGAGCTGGTTCGCCGAGGGCGAGGCGCCTGCTCTCCGAGTCGAGGGAAAGCTCGTCTCCGTCGACGGCGCCGCGGCGCGCGCGGTACCGGTGACGACGGCGCTGTCGCTCCCGACTGGGGAGCTGCAGCTCGGCGCGCGGGTCACGTTCACGGCCCGTGTCACGCCGTTGCCGGCCGACGAGGGCTCGGCGTTCCGATTGGCGGCGGTCGGCGACATCCGCTCGGTTGCACCGCCCCCGCCATGGCTCGCCTGGACCGTCGGACTGCGCACCGGTTTCGCCGACGCCGCCGGCGCACTGGGCGGCGATGGCGGAGCGCTCGTACCCGGGCTCGCGATCGGCGACACGAGTGCGGTCGACGAGACGCTCGACGCCGCGATGAAGGCGTCGTCGCTGAGCCACTTGACCGCCGTCTCCGGCGCGAACTGCGCGATCGTCACGGCGGCCGCGTTCGCCCTCGCCGCCCTGATCGGTCTGCCGCGGCTGGCCCGTGTCGTCGTCGCGCTGTTCGCCCTGACGGGATTCGTGGTGCTCGTCACCCCCGAGGCGAGCGTGGTCCGCGCGGCGACCATGGCGATCGTGGTGCTCGTGGCGATCGCCGCAGGTCGCCCCGGCGGCGGTGTCGCAGCGCTCTCACTCGCCGTGGTCGTGCTGCTCGCGATCGATCCCTGGTACGCCCGCGACTACGGGTTCGCGCTGTCGGTGTTCGCGACGGCAGGTCTGCTGCTGCTCGCGCGACCCCTCAGCGAGGCGCTCGCGCGCTGGATGCCGTTGCCCATCGCCGCAGTCATCGGCGTGCCACTCGCCGCCCAGCTCGCCTGCCAGCCCGTGCTCGTGCTGCTGGACCCGGCACTTGCGCTCTACGGTGTGCCGGCGAACCTGCTCGCAGCACCCGCAGCACCCATCGGCACCGTCGTCGGGCTCATCGGCTGCCTCCTGCTGCCGGTGCTGCCGTCGGTCGGGTTCGCGTGCCTCCAGCTCGCGTGGCTGCCCGCGACCTGGATCGCGCTGCTCGCCCAGGCGGCATCGGCGCTGCCCGCCGCACGCCTCGAATGGCTGCCGGATGCCCCGGGCGCGCTGCTGCTCGCGGCGTGCACCGCGATCGGACTCTGGCTCCTGCTGGGATCACGGCGCCGCCGACGACTTCGCATGCTCGCGGCCGCGACGCTGATCGTCACGATCGCGGTGCCCGTTGGGCTCTTCGCCGGCAGTCCGCTCATCGGTGCGGCGACCCGGCCCAGTGGTTGGGATGTCGCTGCGTGCGACATCGGGCAGGGCGACGCGGTCCTCCTCCGCTCGGGCGACGCGACGGCGCTGATCGACACCGGGCCCGATCCCGCTGCACTCTCGCGGTGTCTGACCTTCCTCGGAATTTCGCGGATCGACCTGCTCGTGCTGACGCACTGGGATGCCGACCATGTCGGGGGAGTCCCGGCGGCGGTGGGACTCGTCGACACCGTGGTGCACGGGCCGCTCGACGGCGACCGCTCGACGCGCGCGCTCGATCCGCTCGTCGCGGCGGGCGCCGAGCCGGTCGAGGTCGTGGCAGGGTTCGGCGGTACTCTCGGCGACGCCCGGTGGCGCGTGGTGTGGCCGAAGCGCGACGCGCAACCGGGCAACGATGCGAGCGTCGTCCTCGACGTCTCGACTCCCGACTACCGCGGCCTCTTCCTCGGCGATCTCGGTGAGGAGGCCCAGGCGCGCATGCTGCGGTCCGCCGCGCTCGGACGCGTCGATCTCGTGAAGGTCGCCCATCATGGCTCCGCCGATCAGAGTGAGCGTCTCTACGACGAACTCGGCGCGACGGTGGGGGTGATCGGGGTCGGTGCCGACAACGGATACGGCCACCCGACCGACCGGCTGCTCGACCTGCTGCGTGCCGACGGCACTGCGATCGTGCGCACCGATCGGTCGGGCACGGCGCTGCTGACGGCCGATGGCGGCGGCTTCAGCCTGTGGAGCGAGCGCGACACTGCCGGTGTCGTCGGCGGCCCGTAGACTCGAAGCGACGAACGGGAGGTGCGGTGGCATCGCGCACAGGAGCATCGCGCTCAGGGGCATCGCCCAAGGCGAAGGCGGCGATCCCGCAGCTCGCGTGGCACGCGATCCGGCCTGCTCCCGTCGTGCTCGTGACGGGCGCCGAAGACGTGCTCGCCGAGCGATCGATCACGATGCTCCGTGATTTCCTCCGCTCCGAAGACCCGGCGCTCGAGGTGAGCGACCTCGAAGCAGACGGCTATCGGCGCGGCGAGCTCATGACGCTCGCGAGCCCGTCGCTGTTCGGCGAGCCGCGCCTCATCCGGGTCAGCGGCGTCGAGCGCGCCAGCGACGACTTCCTCCTCGACGCGCTCGACTACCTCGAGCAGACGGCCGAGTCCACGACCCTCGTGCTGCGCCACCGCAACGGCGTGCGCGGCAAGAAGCTCCTCGACGCGATCCGCGCCGGTGGTGGCGGCGGCATCGAGATCGTCTGCGCCGAACTCAAGAAAGACGCCGAGAAGCAGGACTTCGCGGCCGCGGAGTTCCGTGCAGCTGGTCGCAAGATCAGCCCCGGTGCGCTGCGTGCTCTCGTCGGCGCGTTCAGCGACGACCTCCGCGAACTCTCCGCCGCATGCCGACAGCTCCTGGCCGATGCGCCGTCCGACATCACCGAGACCGTCGTCGCGCGCTACTACGGCGGCCGCGTCGAGACCAATGCGTTCGCCGTCGCCGACGCCGCCATCGCGGGCCGCCACGGTGAGGCGCTCATCGCGCTCCGACACGCGCTCGACAGCGGTGCCGACCCGGTGCCCATGGTCGCGGCGTTCGCCATGAAGGTGCGCACGATGGCGAAGGTGTCGGGCACCCGCGGCGGGGGAGCGCAGCTCGCCGGCTCGCTGGGTCTCGCGCCGTGGCAGGTCGATCGTGCGCGGCGCGATCTCGCCGGCTGGACTGACGAGGGGCTCGGGCGAGCGATCGAAGCACTCGCGGCCACCGATGCCGCCGTCAAGGGGGCTGAACGCGACCCCGTGTTCGCGCTCGAACGGCTCGTCGGCGTCATCGCCTCCCGCGGCCGCGCCTAGCCTCGTGCGCCGCATCGCCTGCGCGTCCGCGCCCGTGCGCCCACGCCCACGCCCGCGCGCCCACGCGCGAGCCCCGATCACCCCACCGTGACGAGCCGTCGCGCACGCCGCGATGGAACGAAGCGGTGCTCAGGCACGACGGCATCGAATCACCGCTCCGAGCATGACGAAGGCCCCGACACATCCGTGCCGGGGCCTTCATCGAGTGCGTGTTCGCGTCAGAGCGCGGCAACCTGCTTCGCGAGAGCCGACTTGCGGTTCGCGGCCTGGTTCTTGTGGATGACGCCCTTGCTCGAAGCCTTGTCGAGCTTGCGGGTCGCGGCACGGAGGGCGGTCGTCGCCTTGTCCTTGTCGCCCGTGGAGATCGCGTCCTTCGCAATGCGGATGACGGTCTTCAGTTCGCTCTTGACGGCCTTGTTGCGCTCCTGCGCCTTGAGGTTCGTGCGGTTGCGCTTGATCTGCGACTTGATGTTTGCCACGTGGAGTTCGTCTTTCGTTCTTGTGCGGGTACCGGATGTGCCGGGAAAGGTAGAGGGGCCTCACCGGCGAATCGTGCGGGGTGGGACCCACACGCAAGCCAACAGGCAACGATACCAGCTATGAGAGTGGGTCACCAACGTTCGCGCCTGCGAGTTGCCCGGGGAAACTCGGCGAGCCCGCAGATGCACCAGCGTGCGCATTTCGACGGCGTCGCCCGGCGGCCGCACGGCGATCGAGCTCCGCGACGGCCCCGAGCACGACCGCCGCGAAATCGTCGGGGCGGATGAGGCTCACGAGGTGCGTCGCCCGGGGCACGATGACGAGGTGTGCGTCGTGGGCGGCGCGCAGCATCCGTCGCTCCTCGATGCGGAAGTGGTCGAAGCGGCCGTTCACGAGCCAGACGGGCACCTCGATCGCCGAGAGCGCTCCGACGGGGTCGAGGTCGCCGACGGCCGCGAGCACCGGCGCCATGACATCGAGGGCGACGCCGCCCGCGAGCACGTCGTCGGCGGCTTCGGGGGAGAGGAAGAGCCGTGCCATCGCATCGTTGAGGCCGCGTCCGCGATCGGGCATGCGTCCGATGAGTGCTGCGAGCCGCCGGTAGCCACTCAGGGGCGCGCCTCGTGGCCGTGTGCTGCACGACGCGGCCACGAGTCCGTCGAGTCGGTCGGGGTTCCGTGCGGCGAACTCGATCGAGAGATACCCGCCGAGACTGAGGCCGACGAGCAGGCGCGGCACCGAGCGGTCAGCGCCGCGGACTCCAGCCTGGGGATTCAACGCCGCGTCGATCTCCTCCAGTGCCGCCTCGATCGAGAACGCCTCGCCGATCCTGCTGCCGTGTCCGGGCAGGTCGATCGCGACGACGTCGAGGTCGTGCGCACCGAGCAGCTCGAGCTGCCTGCGCCACATCGACGATGAGGTGCGGAGTCCGTGCACGAGCACGACGCGAGCGCGAGGCATCCGTCAGCCCGCCCTGATCGCACCCAGTTCGCGTGCTCTGGCGACCGCGGCGGTGCGCGAGCCGACCCCGAGCTTCGTGAAGATGTGCACGAGATGCGACTTGACGGTCGCCTCGCTGAGGAAGAGCGCGCGACCGATGTCGCGATTGGTGCGCCCCTCGGCGACGAGCGAGAGCACCTCGGCCTCGCGAACGGTCAGCCGTTCGCCGCTCGTGCGCGAGGCGTCCAGGCGCGACGAGACGCCGGGCGCGAGCGCGGCGTCGCCGACGGCGGCGGCGTGCACGGCGGCGATGAGTTCGGCGGGCGGGGCATCCTTCAGGAGGTAGCCGCTCGCACCGGCCTCGATCGCCCCCAGGATGTCGGCGTCCGTGTCGTAGTTCGTCAGCACGAGCACGCGCGGCGAGCTCTGCTGCGAGCGGATGCGGCGGGTCGCTTCCGCGCCCTGCATCGCGCCCGGGTACTGCAGGTCCATGAGTACGAGGTCGACGGCGGATGCCTCGGCCAGGCGCACCGCGTCTTCCGCCGTCGTCGCCTCGCCGACGACCTCGAGATCGGGTTCGCTCTCGAGCATCGCACGGATGCCGGCGCGCACGACGGGGTGGTCGTCGCTGAGCAGGATGCGGATCAAGGCGCCACCACCGGGATGCGCACCGAGATCGCCGTGCCGTCGCCGGGCGTCGATTCGATGTCGACGCTGCCGCCGAGGGCCGCGGCTCGTTGCCGGATCGCCCGCAGGCCGAAGCCGCCGACGCCGGCGTCACCGGGTTGTTCGCCGTCGACGCCGTTCGCCGGAGCGGAGCGGAATCCGACGCCGTCGTCGACGACATCGAGAGCGATCTCGTCGCCGAGGTAGCTGAGCGTCACCGACGCGTGCGACGCATTCGCATGCTGCAGCACGTTCGCGAGCGACCCCTGGGCGATGCGGAGGAGCGCCGCGTCGGCCGCCATCGAGAGCATCACGGGCTCGCCGCTCGTGGAGAACTCGACCCGGAGCGGCGTGCCCGACTGCAGTGACTGCTCGGTCGTCGACTCGGTGAGGCGTCGGAGCGCAGCAGGCAGGGACTGCGCATCGAGCGACGGCGGCGCGAGCTCACGGATGAACCGGCGCGTCTCGCCGAGGTTCTGGGCGGCCGTCTCGCGGGCGAGCTGCAGCTTCTGCTGCGTGGCCTCGTCGGCGACGTCGCGTTCCGCGGCGTGCAGCAGCATCTGGATGCTCGAGAGGCCCTGCGCCACGGTGTCGTGGATCTCCTTCGCGAGGCGCTCGCGCTCGGCGAGGGTGCCCGCCTCCCGGCTCGCCGCCGCGAGTTCCTCTCGCGTCGCCATCAGGTCGAGGATCAGCGCCTGGCGTTCCTGCGTCTCCTGCGCCATCGCGCGGTACCCGAGGCCGATCACGATCGCGACGCCCGCGCTGATGAGCGGGCCGAGGATCGAGCCGACCTCGAACCCCAGGTGCGTCGCCGTGCCCCAGACCGACAGGCCGAAGGTCACGACGACGAGCGGCACCGCGATCGGAGCCGCGAGCACGTGCAGCTCGAGAAAGAAGAGCGGGAACGCGAGGAAGGCGGCGTCGGGGGTCATGGCCGACATGCCGACCCACAGCACGAGGAGGCTCACGAGCCAGATCACCCGCGCCCAGGTCGGGAGGTTCCGATGCGCTGCCGCGATGCCGGCCCCGTAGCAGGCGAGGAACGCGACGGCGAGCACCGTCACTCCGATCTCATCGGGCGCGTCGTCGAGCAGCGCCCGCACGACGACGAAGAGCGTGAGGCCGATAACGAGCACGTGCAGGCCGAGCCGGAGCGCCGTGAAGACGGGTCGCAGGGCCGAGGGAGCGACGCGTTCGCTTGGAATCTGGATGACCGCCATTTGCTCCGAGCGTAGCCCGGGGGCGCGCCACGGGGCATCCGTCGAAAGTCTGAAGCGAAGTCATGGGAGAATCGTCAGGATGTCCCCGAGAGCCACGAACCCGCCGGTGCCTGCTGCCACCGACCCCGCGCTGATCCGCAACTTCTGCATCATCGCGCATATCGACCACGGCAAGTCCACGCTCGCCGACCGCATGCTCGGTATCACGGGCGTCGTGAGCGATCGAGACATGCGCGCGCAGTACCTCGACCGCATGGACATCGAGCGCGAGCGCGGCATCACGATCAAGAGCCAGGCCGTGCGCATGCCGTGGCGGGTCGACGGCGCCTCGTACGCGCTCAACATGATCGACACGCCGGGCCACGTCGACTTCAGCTACGAGGTCTCCCGGTCGCTCGCGGCCTGCGAGGGTGCGATCCTCCTCGTCGACGCGGCTCAGGGCATCGAGGCCCAGACGCTCGCGAACCTGTACCTGGCCCTCGAGAACGACCTCGAGATCATCCCCGTCCTGAACAAGATCGATCTGCCGGCCGCTGAGCCCGAGAAGTACGCGAAGGAGCTCGCCGACCTCATCGGCGGTTCGCCCGACGACGTGCTCAAGGTCTCGGGCAAGACGGGCGTCGGCGTCGAAGAGCTGCTCGACCGCGTCGTCGAGCGCATCCCGGCCCCGGTCGGCGATGCGGATGCCCCGGCGCGCGCGATGATCTTCGACTCCGTCTACGACAGCTACCGCGGCGTCGTCACCTACGTGCGCATGATCGACGGTCACTTGAAGCCGCGAGAGCGCATCCAGATGATGTCGACGAGGGCGACGCACGAGATCCTCGAGATCGGCGTGAGCGCACCCGAGCCGACCCCGTCGAAGGGTCTCGGCATCGGCGAGGTCGGCTACCTCATCACCGGCGTGAAAGACGTGCGACAGTCGAAGGTCGGCGACACGGTCACGACCGCCGCGAAGCCGGCGACCGAGGCCCTGCCCGGCTACACCGAACCGCTGCCCATGGTCTTCTCGGGTCTGTACCCGATCGACGGCAGCGACTACCCCGAGCTCCGCGAGGCGCTCGACAAGCTGAAGCTCTCCGATGCCGCGCTCGTCTACGAGCCCGAGACCTCCGTCGCACTCGGCTTCGGGTTCCGCTGCGGCTTCCTCGGCCTGCTGCACCTCGAGATCGTCACCGAGCGCCTCGAGCGCGAGTTCGGACTCGACCTCATCGCGACGGCGCCGTCGGTCATCTACGAGGTCACGACCGAAGACAAGAAGACCGTCACGGTCACGAACCCGAGCGAGTTCCCGACCGGGGCGAAGATCGTCGAGGTGCGCGAGCCCATGGTGCGCGCCGCGATCCTCGCGCCGAAAGACTATGTGGGCACGATCATGGAGCTCTGCCAGTCGCGCCGCGGTGCGCTCATCGGCATGGAGTACCTCGGTGAAGACCGCGTCGAGATCCGCTACAACATGCCGCTCGGCGAGATCGTCTTCGACTTCTTCGACCAGCTGAAGTCGAAGACGGCCGGCTACGCCTCGCTCGACTACGAGCCCACGGGCGACCAGGCTGCCGACCTCGTGAAGGTCGACATCCTGCTGCAGGGCGAGCAGGTCGACGCGTTCAGCGCGATCGTGCACCGCGACAAGGCCTACGCGTACGGCGTGCTCATGACGGGGCGCCTGCGCGAGCTCATTCCGCGCCAGCAGTTCGAGGTGCCCATCCAGGCCGCGATCGGCGCTCGCATCATCGCGCGCGAGTCGATCCGTGCGATGCGAAAAGACGTGCTGGCCAAGTGCTACGGCGGCGACATCAGCCGCAAGCGCAAGCTCCTCGAGAAGCAGAAGGAGGGCAAGAAGCGCATGAAGATGGTCGGCCGCGTCGAGGTCCCCCAAGAGGCGTTCATCGCCGCGCTCTCGGGCGACGTCGAGAAGAAGGACAAGAAGTAGCCTTCGGTCGCTCCGACGTGCCGGGCGTCACGGCGCGTACGCGCTGAGCCGCTCGCGGAGCGAACCCGTGTGCAGTTCGAAGAGATGCGCGTCGTCGTCGTAGAAGTAGATCGACTCGCCCTCGCCCTGTACTCGTGAGCGCGGCGGTCGCTGCTCGAGACCGAGCGAATCGATGACCTGACGCAGTTCATCGAGCGAATCGGCGTCGACTTGGAACGCGACGTGGTTGTACGAGCGCGGCAGCCCGCCGTCGCCCTGCATGATCGCCACCCAGGTCGCCGCCGGTTCGTCGCCGACGAGGAAGAAGCGCTCTTCCGACAGGGAGAACGTCTCGGCACCGCTGTCGTACACGCGCACCGCTCCGAGCACGCGCGTGAGGATGGTCTCCATTCGGTCGAGGTCGGAGACGACGAAGGTCACGTGGCTGAGGCCGGAGCTGCCGATTCGAGGGGTGGTGTCTGCCATGCCTCCATTCTCGGAGAGCTCGACCCGGGTTCTCGACGCCGACGCCGGGCCGCGCTAGCGTGGTCGCCGCAGGTGACGAGGCGCACCGCATCGAGCGGTCGCACTCACTCCGAGAGGGGCAGAGCATGATCCGGATGCTGCGTCCAGGCGCGCTCCGGCCCGGCGACACGGTCGCCGTGGCGGCGCTGTCGGATGGTCTCGACGCCGACGAGGAGGCGCTCTTCCGGCGCGGGGTCGCCGAACTTGAGGGCCTCGGCTTCGACGTGCAGATCTCGCCGCTCATCGAGACCGGGCGCCATTGGTGGTGGGGCGCGGCAACACCGGTCGAGATCGCAAACGAGTTCAACCGAATGCTCCGCGACCCCGAGGTGCGCGCGATCTTCGCACTCATCGGCGGTCGCATGACCCTGAGCTACCTCGACCTGATCGACTACGCGGCCGTCGAAGCCGACCCCAAGCCCGTCATCGGCTTCAGCGACATCGACGGCGTGCTGCTCGCGCTCCACTCCCGCACGGGTCTCGTCGGCGGGCACGGCGACCTCGTGACGTTCGGGTACGGCGAGTGGCAGGGCGCCGGCGCCGAACGACGACAGGAACTCGCCGACGTCTCGAGCCGTCTGCTGACGAGCACGTCGCCGGTCGGCCTCCTGCCGGCCGACAGCGCCTGGGAACGCTGGCGCGGTGGCCACGCGGTCGGCCCGCTGATCGGCGGACTCCTGAACCGTCTCGTGCGTCTGCAGGCGACACCGTTCGCGCTGCCGCCCGAACGCTTCGACGGCGCCATCCTGTTCTGGGAGGATGTCAACACCTCGACCTCCGCCGTCTGGAACGACCTGCACGTGCTCCGCCACGCCGGCATCCTCGATCGCATCGCGGGAATGCTGGTCGGCCCGGTCGCCGACATCGAGGTCACCGATGGCGGCCCCGGCCTGCGCGAGGTCGTGCTCGACGTGCTCGGCGGCCGCGACATCCCGGTTCTCGCGAATCTGGAAATCGGCCACAACCCGCCGAACCTGCCGTTGCCGCTCGGCGTGCGCGCCCAGCTCGATGCGGATGCCGCAACCCTCTCGCTGCTCGAATCGGCCGTCGTCGAACGCTGAGTCCAAGCCGACGAGTCGCCATCACCAGTGCGGACACAGGCGACCTCCGTAGAATCGAGCGATGCCTGTCGAGCCTCAATCGCATCAGACGTGCGCGCCCGGCAGGCGCCGCACCACAGGAAAGGCCCACGGATGACCCGCCGAAGCACCTTCACCGACCAGTCGGTCACGTACGGAGCAATCGGGGCGACCCTCGCGCCCGACCTGCTGCGCTACCCGCCGGCCGGCTATCGCCCGTCCGAAGACGCCGTGCGCCTCGGATCCGGCCTCGAGCGCTTCGAGCGCGCCGCGGAGTCACTCATGACCTGGGGCATCCAGCGCGGCTCGGGATTCGAGGTCTCCGACATCTCGACCGGCACCGGCGCCCAGTACCCGGGCATCGTCTACGACGCCGAAGGCGCCCCGCTCGCCGACCAGCCGGCACCGCGAATCGAGGAGCGCTTCGGCGCCGACGGAACGCCCTACATCGCGCCCGGCATGACGGCGACGCTCGAGCGCAAGAAGCGGTTCGGCTCCGAGAAGACCCCCGTCCTCATCGTGTACGTCATCGACGAGCCGCAGCGCCTCGGCTTCGCGTACGGCACGACTGCCGATGGCCCCGAGAGCGGCGAGGAGTCCTTCATCGTCGAGCACCGAGACGACGACACCGTCTGGCTCACGATCCGATCGATCTTCGCGACGACCGGCGTCACCGCACCGATGCAGCGCAAGCGGCGCCGCGAGCTGACCCGCCTCGAACTGCGGGCGCTGCACCCCGCCGGCGGCGTCTAGTCGTGGGATCCGCCCTGCCCCTGGGCGACCCGGCACCGGCCGACGGACTCCTGCCCGCGTCCGCCGCCGTCGGCGCCGACGATCGCGCCTTCGGCGTATACCTCCACGTGCCGTTCTGCCGGGTGCGCTGCGGGTACTGCGACTTCAACACCTACACGTCCGACGAGCTGCGAGGCGCGCGCCAGGTCGACTACGCCGACCACGCGATCGCCGAGATCCGGATGTCGCGGCAGATGCTCGAGGCATCCGCTCTGCCTGCGCGCCCAGCATCGACCGTCTTCTTCGGCGGCGGCACGCCGACGCTGCTTCCGGCCGACGACCTCGTGCGCATGCTCGGCGCCATCCGTGACGAGTTCGGGTTCGAACCCGGCGCAGAGGTCACGACTGAGGCGAACCCCGATTCGGTCGGCCCCGACGACCTCGTGCGCCTCGCCGAGGGCGGTTTCACGCGAATCTCGTTCGGCATGCAGTCGGCCGTGCCGCACGTGCTCGCGGCGCTCGACCGCACGCACGACCCGGCGCGGGTGCCGCTCGTCGTGCGCTGGGCGCGCGAGGCAGGGCTCGACGTCAGCCTCGACCTGATCTACGGCACGCCGGGGGAGTCGATCGACGACTGGCGACGCAGCGTCGAGGCCGTCGTCGCCGAGCGACCCGACCACGTGAGCGCCTACGCGCTCATCGTCGAAGACGGCACGAAGCTCGCGCGGCAGATCCGTCGCGGCGAGCTCGCGCAGCCCGACGACGACCTCGAGGCCGACATGTACGAGCTCGCCGACGACCTGCTCGCGGCCGCCGGCTACGAATGGTACGAGGTCAGCAACTGGGCGACGGATGCCTCGCACCGGTCGCGGCACAACCTCGGCTACTGGCGCGGCGACGACTGGTGGGGCGTGGGCCCCGGTGCGCACAGCCACGTCGGCGGCGTGCGGTGGTGGAACGCGAAGCACCCCTCGGCATATGCCGACCGGGTGACCGCGGGTGTTTCACCGGCCGTCGGCCGCGAGACGCTCGACGACCCGACCCGCGAGGTCGAGCGGGTGCTGCTCCTCACGCGCATCCGCGAGGGCATCAGCATTGAGACGCTCCACGCCGGTGGCGGCCACGCGGTCGCCGGTCTCATGGCCGACGGCCTCGTAGACGCGAAAGCCGCCCTCTCGGGAATGGTGACACTCACCAGGAGAGGGCGGCTGCTCGCGGACGCCGTGGTACGGCGCCTGCTCGACGATTCGTCGGAGCTCAGCTCACGAACTTGATCGAGAGCGGGTAGGTGTAGGGCTGGCCCTGGTTGGCCTTCACCGCGGCGATGATGCTGAAGACGATGACCACGATGCCGATCGCGATGGTGATGAGCCATCCGATGAGGATGAGCCACAGGACGTAGCTGACCACGTAGGCGATCGCCATCGTGATCTGGAAGTTCAGGGCGGTCGCGGTGTGCTCGCGCACGAACGGGCCCTTGTCCTTCAGGACCAAGTAGCCGATCAGGGCCGGGACGAAGCTGAAGAAGATGCCGCCGATGTGGATCAGCGTCGCCCAGAGCTTCTCGTCGGCCGGGCTCAGCTGCTGGCTCGGCTGCTCGTAGGGGTTGCCGGGAGGCGGGGGAGGCGGGGTTGCACCGGACATGATGTCTCCTTGGTCGACTCGCCCGGGGGCGAGATTTCGGTCTCGTCGCCCGATGGGCGAAAGGTCGAGGCTCTCTCATGCTGGCACAGCAGAGCGCGCCGGGTGAAGACCCCGCCCGGCGCGCTCGGTGCCGGCTCGCTACTTGATGAGTCGGATGGCGAACGGGTAACGGTAGTGCTGGCCGTCCTTCGCCTTCAGGAAGGCGATGATCGAGAAGACGACGCTCACGATCCAGGCGGCCCAGACGATGAAGACGCCGATGACGATGAACGTGAGGATCGAGCCCACGATGTAGGCGAAGACGATCGTGATCTGGAAGTTCAGCGCCTCCTTCGCCTCGGTGTTGGTGAACGAGCCGCGGTCCTTGAAGACGAGCCAGATGATGAGCGACGGGAGGAACCCGACGATGCCGCCGAGGTGGGCGAAGGAACCCCACTGCACGTCCTGCTCCTGCGAGAGGGGCGCCGCTGCAACCGGCTGCGGTGCACCCTGCGGCGCGGCGGGCGGCGGTGTCGGCTGACCGTCGGCGTCGGGGGCGGGAATATTGGAATCGGTCATGGTGCGTGCCTTTCAGGGGGCTCTCAGATGAACCGCATCTCGCGCGACGGGGGTCGCTGCAAAGGGGGTGACTCGCGGGGGATACCCATAAGCTAGCGCCGCGCCCGGCGGCTGGCAACGGCCGTGTCACGGTATGGCGCGATATGATTAGCACTCACTCAGAACGAGTGCTAAGCGATGGAGGGAAGCGAGGGTCATGGTCTCCGAACGCAGCCTCGCCGTTCTGCGCGCGATCGTGCAGGACTACGTCGCGTCCCGCGAACCCGTCGGCTCGAAGTCGATCGTCGAACGGCACGCCTTCGGCGTCTCCGCGGCGACGATCCGAAACGACATGGCACTGCTCGAAGAGGAGGAGCTGATCGCGGCCCCGCACACCTCTTCGGGTCGCATCCCGACCGACAAGGGCTATCGGGTCTTCGTCGACCAGCTCACCGACGTGCGCCCGCTGAGCGGCGCCCAGCGTCAGGCGATCGAGACGTTCCTCGGCGAATCGAGCGATCTCGACGAACTGCTCGCACGCACCGTGCGACTCATCGCCCAACTCACCAATCAACTCGCGGTCGTGCAGTACCCGAGCTTCGGCAGCGCGCGCGTGCGCCACGTCGAGCTCATCGCGCTCGCCCCCGAGCGCGTGCTCTGCATCCTCATCACCGACTCCGGTCAGGTCGAGCAGCGCCTCGCCGAGCTCGTGGAGCCGGTCGACGAGCAGACGCTCGGCGACCTGCGCGTGCGCTTGAACGAGATCGCCGGCGGCCGGGCGATGGCGGATGCCGCGGACGCGTTGTCGGGCGAGATCGACAACGTCGACCCGCGCCATGCAGCGGTGCTGCACACCCTCGCCGTCACGCTCGCCGAGCAGGCGCGGGCCCAGCGGCAGGACCGCCTGGTCGTCGCCGGGGCGGCGAACCTCGTGCGCACCGAGCAGGACTTCGCCGGCTCGATCCTCGGCGTGATCGAGGCCATCGAAGAGCAGGTGGTGCTGCTGAAGCTCTTCGGCGAGATGGCGACCGACGAGCACGCCGTCACCGTTCGCATCGGCCGCGAGAACGCGTCGTTCGGCCTCGGCGAGACCTCCGTCGTCTCGAGCGCCTTCGCGATCCCGGGCCGCGACATCTCGCGCCTCGGCATCGTCGGCCCCACCCGCATGGACTACTCCCACAGCATGGCGGCCGTTCGCGCCGTCGCCCGTTACCTCTCCCGAACGCTCGGCGAGAACTGAACCAGCCGCCCGTCTCGCACGACCGGCATCCGGCAACCGAAAGGACAAGCCCTCCGTGGCCGACCACTACGAGGTCCTCGGCGTCTCACACGACGCCACCCCCGACGAGATCAAGAAGGCGTACCGCCGTCTCGCCCGTGAACTGCACCCCGACGTGAACCCGGGCGCCGAGGCATCCGAGCGCTTCAAGTCGGTGACGCACGCGTACGACGTGCTGTCCGACCCGAAGCAGCGCCAGCAGTACGACCTCGGCGACCAGGGCGGCTTCGGCGGCGGCCAGAACTTCGGCGGCTTCGGCGACATCTTCGAGACGTTCTTCGGGGCCGGCCAGCAGAGCCGTGGACCGCGTTCGCGCCGTGAGCGCGGTCAAGACGCGCTGCTGCGCGTCGAGGTCGGCCTCGACGAGGTCATCTTCGGCACGCACCGCGACATCGAGGTCGACACCGCGGTGACGTGCGAGACCTGCCACGGCTCGTGCTGCCAGCCCGGCACCGCGCCCGTCACGTGCGACATCTGCCACGGCACCGGCTCCATCCAGCGCTCGGTGCGCTCGCTCCTCGGCAACGTCATGACGTCGAGCCCCTGCGGCACCTGCCGCGGCTACGGCACCGTCATCGCGACGCCCTGCGTGACGTGCCAGGGCCAGGGCCGCGTGCGCGCACGTCGTACCGTTCCGGTCGACATCCCCGCAGGTGTCGACACTGGCGTGCGCCTGCAGATGCCGGGCTCCGGCGAGGCCGGCCCCGCGGGTGGCCCGAACGGCGACCTCTACCTCGAGATCAAGGTCAAGAACCACGACGTCTTCAGCCGCAACGGCGACGACCTGCTGTGCACCCTCGAGGTGTCGATGACCGACGCGATCCTCGGCACGCACTCGACGATCCCCGCTCTCGACGGCGACGTCGAGCTCGAGCTCAAGGCCGGCCTCCAGAGCGGCGAGATCCTCACCGTGAAGGACCGGGGAGTGTCGCGCCTGCGCGGGTCCGGCCGCGGCGACCTCAAGGTCGGCATCCAGGTGGTCACGCCGACCAAGCTCTCCTCCAAGGAACGCGACCTCATGCAGCAGTTCGCCGCGTCGAAGAAGGCGCCCGCGCCCGAGCTCAGCCACTTCCAGCAGGGCATCTTCGCCCGCCTGCGCGACCGGTTCCTCGGTTAGGCGGTCGCACCGGTGAGCCACCTCTACCTCGACGAGTCGCTCGATCTCTCCGCCGTCGCGCCCGGTGCCACGGTGGCGATCTCGGGCGACGAGGCGCGCCATGCCGTCACCGTCTCACGGGTGCGCGCGGGTGAGCGCATCGCGATCGGCGACGGACGCGGAACGCTCGTGCACGGCGTCGTCGCCTCGACGGGCGCCCGCGAGCTCGACCTGACGGTCGACGAGGTGTTCGTCGAAGAGGGTGCTTCACCGCGCATCACGCTCGTGCAGGCGCTCGCGAAGGGCGACCGCGACGAACTCGCCGTGCAGGCGGCGACCGAGCTCGGCGTCGACGCGATCGTGCCCTGGGCGGCGATCCGCTCGGTCTCCCGTTGGGAGGGGCCGAAGGCCGAGAAGGGTCGCCAGCGCTGGGCGACCATCGTGCGCGAGGCGGTCAAGCAGTCCATTCGGGCATGGTTGCCGCCCGTGGCGCCCGTCACGACGACCGCGCAGCTCGCCGAACGCCTCGAGGGCCAGCGGATGCTGCTGCTCGAGCCGACCGCGACGGCACTGCTCACCGACATCCGGCCCGACGGGCGCGACCTGGCGCTCGTCGTCGGCCCCGAAGGCGGCATCTCGCCCGCCGAGATCGAACGTCTCTCGGCCGCCGGTGCCGAACCCGTGCGGCTCGGTGCATCCGTGCTGCGCACCTCGACCGCGGGACCCGCGGCGATCGCCGTGCTCAACGCCGCGCTCGGGCGGTGGTGAGGCATCCGTCGCTACGATGGAGTCATGACCGAGTCCCGCGCAGAACCGACCCTCTTCGAGCGCATCGCCGCCCGTGAGATCCCCGCGCGCCTCGTCGCCGAGACCGACCGGGTCATCGCGTTCCACGACATCGCGCCGAAGGCGCCCGTGCACGTCATCGTGACGCCGAAGTCGGGCGACTACCGCGATGTCGTCGAACTCGCCGCCGGCGACCCCGGGCTGCTCGCAGAACTCGTGGAGGTCGCGCAGGGCGTGGCCGACGAACTCGCCGACGGCCAGTTCCGTCTCGTCTTCAACACCGGAGCCGCCGCGGGCCAGACGATCTTCCACGTGCACGCGCATGTGCTGGCCGGCGGTCTCGAGGAGGCCACGCTTGCCGGAGACTGACCCGATCGACGACCGCGCCGCGGCCGACCGCCCGACGACGGAGGCCGCCACGGCCGACGAGGAGCGGCTCACGATCGACGGTGTCGCCATGGTGCGACTCCTCGGCCCGCAGGATCGACTGCTCGCCCAGGTGCAGCGCGAGTACCCCGGGGTCCAGGTGCACGTCCGCGGCAACGAGATCGCGATCCGGGGCGACGCCGACGGGCGCATGCACGTGCGCCGACTCATCGAAGAACTGCTCGAGCTCGTACGCGCCGGGCAGGATCCAACACCCACCGAAGTGAGGAGCTCGGCCCGAATGCTCGATGCCGATTCCAATGCCAAGCCGTCCGAACTGCTCGGGCAGGTCATCGTCTCGAGCCGCGGCAAGACCATCCGGCCGAAGACCGAGGGCCAGCGCCGCTACGTCGACGCGATCGACGAGCACACCATCGTCTTCGGCATCGGCCCCGCCGGCACCGGCAAGACGTACCTCGCGATGGCCAAGGCCGTGCAGGCGCTGCAGCGCAAAGAGGTCAGCCGCATCATCCTGACGCGCCCCGCGGTCGAGGCCGGCGAGCGACTGGGATTCCTGCCCGGAACCCTCACCGACAAGATCGACCCCTACCTGCGGCCGCTCTACGACGCGCTCAACGAGATGATGGACCCCGAGCTCGTGCCGAAGCTGCTCGCCTCCGGCACGGTCGAGGTCGCGCCGCTCGCGTATATGCGCGGCCGGACGCTCAACGACTCGTTCGTCGTGCTCGACGAGGCGCAGAACACGACGCCCGAGCAGATGAAGATGTTCCTCACCCGTCTCGGGTTCGGTTCGCGCATGGTCGTCACCGGTGACATCACGCAGGTCGACCTGCCCACCGGGTCCAGCGGCCTGCGGCTCGTCACGCGCATCCTCGACCACGTCGACGACATCGAGTTCGTGCGGCTGACGAGCGACGACGTCGTTCGACACACCCTCGTCGGCCGCATCGTCGACGCCTACACCGAGTACGACCAGCGCCAGCAGGCGCAGCGATACGAGCGCGACCAGGCGCGCGAGTTCGCCAACCGCGCCGAACGGCGCGGCGCCGGCCCCCGCGACCACCTGCCGAGGAAGGGCAAGGCATGAGCATCGAGATCAACAACGAGTCGGCGATCGAGGTCGACGAGGCCGCCATCCAGCGGCTCGCCGTCTATGCGCTCGATGCGATGCACGTGCACCCCGATGCCGAGATCGCGATCGTGCTCGTCGACGAGGGCGCCATGGAGCAGCTGCACGTGCAGTGGATGGACGAGCCGGGCCCGACCGACGTGCTGAGCTTCCCGATGGACGAGCTGCGTCCGGGCACCGATGACGCGCCGACGCCTGCCGGACTGCTCGGCGACATCGTGCTGTGCCCGCAGGTCGCCGAGGCGCAGGCGCGCACCGCGGGGCACCAGCTCATCGACGAACTGCTGCTGCTGACGACGCACGGCATCCTGCACCTGCTCGGCTTCGACCACGCCGAGCCGGCCGAGGAGAAGGAGATGTTCGGCGTGCAGCGCGACATCCTCGTCGGATTCTCCATGCAGGAGCGGCGCCGCTGACATGCAGCCCTGGCTCTTCCTCGGCGCCGCCTTCGTGCTCGTCGCCTTCGGCGGCCTCATGGCCGCCGTCGACTCGGCGATCGCCTCGAGCTCCCGCGCCGATGTGACGGAGCTCGCGTTCGAATCCCGCGCTCGTCGCTCGCTGCTCGCGATCGCCGAGGACACCGGCGCCCACGTCAACGCGGTGAACTTCGTTCGCATCATCGCCGAGACGACGGCTGCGGTGCTCGTGACACTCGCCTTCGCCTCGTTCCTCGACAACGTCTGGCTCGTGCTGCTGTACTCGGCGCTCATCATGACCGCCGTCTCGTTCGTGCTCGTCGGCGCGAGCCCCCGCAGCGTCGGGCGGGTCAACGCCGAGAACGTGCTGCGTCTCACCGCACCGCTCGTGCACTTCCTGCGGGTGCTGATCGGACCGCTCGCCGGCGCGCTCGTCTCGCTCGGCAATCGCGTCACGCCCGGGCGCATCAGGTTCGCCGGGGTATCGAGCGAAGAGCAACTGCTCAGCATGGTCGACGAGGCCACCGAGCTCGACGTCCTCGAAGAGGGCGACCGCGAACTGATCCACTCGATCTTCGAGTTCAACGACACCGTCGTGCGCGAGGTGATGGTGCCGCGCACCGACATGGTCACGATCGAGGCTGCGGCCCACCTGCCGCACGCCATGGCCGTCTTCCTGAAAGAGGGGTACTCGCGCATCCCCGTCGTCGAGCGCGACGCCGACGACGTGACGGGCGTGCTCTACCTCCGCGACCTCGCGCGACTCGGCTTCGAGCGCCCGCTCGACGCCGAGGGGCTCACCGTGGGCGAGCTCGTGCGCCCGGCGCTCTTCGTGCCCGAGTCGATGAAGGCCGACGCGCTGCTGCGGCAGATGCAGCTCGAGTCGAACCACCTCGCGATGGTGGTCGACGAGTACGGCGGCATCGCCGGCCTCGTCACCCTCGAAGACGTCATCGAAGAGCTCGTCGGCGACATCGCCGACGAGTACGACCGCGAAGCGGCGCAGGTCGAAGACCTCGGCGGCGGGCGGTTCCGCGTGAATGCGCGTCTGCCGATCGACGAGCTCGGCGAACTGTTCGGACTCGACATCGAAGACGATGACGTCGACTCGGCGGGCGGCCTCCTCGCGAAGGAGCTCGGTCGTCTCGCGCAGTCGGGCGAACGGGTGACCGTGTCGGGACTCCTGCTCGAGGCCGAGCGCACCGAAGGCAGACGCAAGCGCATCTCGACGATCCTCGTCGAGCGCGACCAGGCGCTCATCGACGTGCAGAGCGCGTTCGGGTCGAGCGACACCGATGGAAGGAACTCCCGTGGCTGAGTATCGTGCCGGATTCGTCTCGTTCGTGGGGCGGCCGAACGTCGGCAAGTCGACGCTCACGAACGCCCTCGTCGGCGAAAAGGTCGCCATCACGAGCTCGAAGCCGCAGACGACGCGCCGCGCGATCCGCGGCATCGTGCACCGCGAGCACGGCCAGATCATCCTCGTCGACACGCCGGGCCTGCACCGGCCGCGCACGCTGCTCGGCGAGCGCCTCAACTCCCTCGTGCAGTCGACCCTCGGCGACGTCGACGTCATCGCGTTCTGCGTGCCGGCGAACGAGCCGATCGGCCCGGGCGACCGCTACATCAACGAGCAGCTCGAGCAGTACCCGCGGGCCAAGAAGGTCGCGATCGTCACGAAGACGGATGCCGCGTCGAAGTCGAAGATCGCCGAGCACCTGCTCGCCGTCTCAGAGCTCCGCGAATGGGCGGCGATCATCCCGGTCTCCGCACCTCAGGGCGATCAGCTCGACGTGCTCGTCGACGAGCTGCTGGCGCTCCTGCCCGAGTCCGACCAGCCGCTCTACCCGGCCGAGACCCTCACCGATGAGGACACGAGCGAGCGCATCGCGGAGTTCATCCGCGAGGCCGCGCTCGAGGGCGTCTCCGACGAGCTGCCGCACTCGATCGCGGTCACGGTCGACGACATGGTCGAGCGCGAAGACAAGGACCTGCTCGAGATCTACGCGAACCTCTACGTCGAGCGCGACAGCCAGAAGGGCATCATCATCGGCAAGGGCGGTTCGCGACTGCGGGAGGTCGGCACGACCGCCCGTGCGCAGATCGAGGGACTGCTCGGCCGCAAGGTGCACCTGGCGCTGCACGTGAAGGTCGCGAAGGAATGGCAGCGCGACCCGAAGCAGCTCGGCCGTCTCGGTTTCTGAGCCGTCGGCCGTCGCCGCGGTCGCGATCGGGGCGCTTCCTGCTGTCGTCGCGTGCGTACGACTCGAGGATGATTCCGGCCGTCCGCTGAGGTCTGGCAACGCCGGAGCGCGTACGGTGGATCGGTGCCCATGACCATCAGCCGCGCGAAGCTCACGACCGACATCGTGCTCGCCGGCGTGTTCGGCCTGGCCTGCCTGCCGTTCGCGCTCCTCGGCGAGTGGGCCGACATCGTCGCCCTCCTCGCCTTCACTGCCGCCCTCGCCGTGCGCCGTGCATCGCCCGGGTGGTCGCTCGGCCTCGCCTGGGGCGGCGCGCTCGTGCAGATGCTGCTGCTGCGCGACCTGCAGCTCTACGACGTCGCGGTGCTCGGGGTACTGTACTCGACCGCGGCGCACGGCGGCCGCCTCGTGAAGTGGCTCGGCCTCGTCTCCGCTGGTGTCGGCGCCCTGTTCGCGACCGGCTACCTCGCGGTCGTCAAGCCGCTCATCGACAACGCGGGCTTCGTCGGTCCGCAGGACACCGTCAGCATGGTCGTGCTGACGCTCGTGCTCTTCGTCGCCTCGATCGCGGTGCTGGTGCTCTCCTGGACGGCGGGGCTCCTCGTGCGCTCCGTGCGCGACACCCGCGAGGTGCGGCGCCGTGAAGAGGCCGCGAACCGCGAGCGCGAGCTCGTCGAGTACCGATACGTCGTCGAGCAGGAGCGCAACCGCATCGCGCGCGACATGCACGACGTCGTGGCCCACTCGCTCGCGGTCGTGATCGCACAGGCCGACGGCGCCCGGTTCGCCGCACCCAACCGGCCCGAGGCCGCCGTCGACGCCCTCGGCACGATCGCCGGCGTCGCGCGCGGCGCGCTCGGCGACGTGCGACTGCTCCTCGCCGAACTCCGACATGACGAGGCCGGGGCTCCGCAGCCGGTGCTCGACGACCTCGACGGCCTGCTCGATCAGGTCCGCGCCGCCGGACTCGACCTCAGGTTCAGCGAGACCGGCGAGCGGCTGCCGCTCGGCACCGGCCATCAGATCGCGGTCTACCGCATCGTCCAGGAAGGCCTCACGAATGCGCTCCGCCATGGCGACACCTCCGAACCGGTGCACCTCGAGCTCGCCTGGGACGCCGACGGCGTCACGGTCTCGCTCGTGAACGCCAGGCGAGCGGATGCCTCGGCGCCCGAGTCGCACGCCTTCCGCCACGGCATCCCCGGCATGCGCGAGCGGGCGCAGCTCACGGGTGGCACGCTGCTCGTCGAGGCCGGCGGCGACGCGACGTTCCGCGTGACTGCGCGGATCCCCGCACAGACGGGCCGCCCGGCATGAGCGGCATCCGCGTCGCCCTCGTCGACGATCAGGCGCTCTTCCGTGCGGGCGTGCGCATGCTCATCGAGTCGCAACCCGACCTCGAGGTCGTGGGTGAGGCGAGCGACGGCGGGGCCGCCGTCGAGCTCGCGCGCCGCGAGCGTCCCGACGTCGTGCTCATGGACGTGCGAATGCCGGTGCAGGACGGCATCGCCGCGACCGAGCAGATCCTCGCCGCCGCAGACCGCGACGGCACACCGCCGCCGCGCATCGTCGTGCTGACCACCTTCGACCTCGACGAGAACGCCGCGAGGGCCATCCGCGCCGGCGCGAGCGGCTTCGTGCTGAAGGACGCGGATCCCGAGTTCCTGCTCGCCGCGATCCGCACCGTGCACCAGGGCAACCAGGTGATCGCGGCGGCGGCCACGCGGGCGCTCTTCGCGCACGTCGGCCGGGGAAGCGGCAGGCGCCCGGCTCCCGCCGCCTGGTCGGAGCTGACGCCCCGCGAACGCGAGATCTTCGCCCTCGCCGCGCGCGGCCTCAGCAACGGCGAGATCGCGGCATCCGAGTTCCTCTCGGAGGCGACGGTGAAGACGCACGTGAGCCGCATCCTCGCCAAGCTCGGGCTCCGCGACAGGGTGCAGCTCGTGGTGTTCGCCTACGAGCACGAGCTTCCGACGGTGTCCTGACCTTCGCGGGCGATGCCGAGTCATCCTGCAGGATGACGGCGAACCATCCATGAGCCGGATGCCCCGGCAGCCGCGCCGTCCGTAGCGTCGAAGACATGCAGATCCAACCCTCCGACCTCGGCCTCATCGCCCGCGTCGCCGAACTCGGCAAGCGCTACGGAACCGGTGCGAGCACCGTCACCGCCCTCGACGACGTCTCGCTCGGCCTCCGCCGCGGCGAGTTCACCGCCATCATGGGCCCTTCCGGCTCGGGCAAGTCGACCCTCATGCACATCATGGCCGGTCTCGATTCGCCGACGGCCGGCCAGGTGTGGCTCGGCGACACCGACATCACCGAACTCTCCGACTCGGCCCTCACCGTGCTGCGGCGGCGCCGCATCGGCTTCATCTTCCAGTCGTTCAACCTCGTGCCGACGCTCGACGTGCGCGGCAACGTGATGCTGCCGTTCGACCTCGACGGGCGTCGCCCGACGCGCGACGAGCAGGCGTGGATCGACGAGCTCCTCGACACGTTGGGCCTGCGGCCCCGCATCGGGCACCGCCCGCACGAGTTGTCGGGCGGCCAGCAGCAGCGCGTGGCGATCGCCCGCGCCCTCGCGACGCGCCCCGACCTCGTCTTCGCCGACGAGCCCACGGGCAACCTCGACTCGCGCACCGGGCGCGAGGTGCTCGGCCTCCTCGCCGCGGCGAGCGCGCGCTACGGCCAGTCCATCGCGATGGTCACGCACGACCCCGTCGCCGCGAGCCACGCCGACCGCATCCTGTACCTCGCCGACGGTCGTATCGTGCGTGATTCGGGCCGCTCGAGCGCCGAGGAGATCTCCTCGTTCATGCTCTCGATGGAGGTCGCGGCCTGATGCACACGCGGCTGAAGGACCAGTGGCCGACGCTGCTCGTCGCCGCCCTCGCCGGGACGTTCGGCGTCGCCCTGCTGCACATCACGGGGCTGCTCGCCGCCGCGATCGCCGCCGACGATGTCACCGGCCAGAGCAGCACGGTGGCGCTCATGCTCACCCTGGTCGCCGTGGTCTTCATCGTGATCGCGGTGTACGTGAGCGCGATCGTGACGGCCAACACCGTCTCGACCGTCGTGGCGGGTCGCACCCGGCTCATCGCCCTGCTGCGACTCATCGGCTCGAGCGCCCGTGCACAGCGTGCGCAGATCGCCCGCGAGGGGCTCCTCGTCGGCGCGATCGGCGCGGCGATCGGCGTGGTCGCGGGTACCGCGATCGCCTTCGGGCTCGAGGAGGTCTCCGTCGCCAACGACCTCATGCCGGCCACCGACTACGACTACCTGAACGTGTTGATCGTGCTGCCGGCGGTCGCGGTCGTCATCACCACGTGGCTCGCGTCGTGGGTCGGGTCGCGCCGCGTGCTCAGGGTGCGCCCGATCCAGGCGATCGGCAATGCCAACGAGCAGGACCGCGAGGAGCTCGGTCGTCGTCGCGGGCGCAACGTCACTGCGCTCGTGCTCTTCGTCGTGGGCATCGCCCTGCTCGTCGCCGGCGTGATCTGGGGTCTCACCGAGCCGTACGGCGTGCTCGTGGGCATGGTCGGCGGTCTCGTCTCGTTCACGGGCATCGTGCTCGGCGCCCACGTCGTGATGCCGCCGGTGCTTCGGCTCGTCGGCCGACTCTTCGGTGCCTCGCCCGCGGCGCGGCTCGCCGCCGAGAATGCGGTGCGTCACCCCGAGCGGAGCTCCCGCATGACGATCGGCCTCGTCATCGGCGTCACGCTCGTGACGACCTTCTCGGTGACGATGGAGTCGTACCGGGCGATGCTGCTCGCCGCTCAGCAGGCTCAGCCCGAGGTCTACGCGGGCATCGAGGAGATGCTGAACGTCACCGTGGCCATCTTCACCGTGCTCATCGGCTTCAGCGCCCTCATCGCCGCGATCGGCATGGTGAACACCCTGTCGCTGAGCGTCATGCAGCGCACCCGTGAACTCGGGCTGCTGCGTGCACTCGGCTTCGACCGCCGGCAGCTCCGCGGCATGATCGTCGTCGAGAGCGCCGCGCTCACGCTGGCCGCCACGCTCATGGGCATCGTCCTCGGGTTCGGCTACGGCTGGGCGGGGGCCCAGGCGCTGCTCGGCGGTGCGCAGGGCGAGCCGACGTTCGTGCTGCCGGGCATCCCGTGGGCGCTGTTCGGCGGATTGCTCGTGGCGGCCGGCGTCCTGACGCTCGTCGCCTCCTTCGCCCCGGCTCGTCGTGCGATGCGCGTCTCGCCGGTGGTCGCCCTCGCGGTCGACTAGGGAGCACGACTGCGAGGTGCTGCGGGGAACGGAACGAGCGGATGCGTCGGGGGAGGCATCCGCTCGTTCCGTCATATTGCGCGAGCGGAGAGCGGTGGTGTTAGCCTTGGCGTGTGCTTCACGGCCTGCTTCTCCTTAGCTGCCGCAGCGAGTCCTAGTCTCAGGCCTCCCTCGCTGCGGAGTTCGTCGTCGGCTGAAACCCATCCGTAAGCGAGAAGAGCACCCCATGCAGAACACCCAGCAGCCGTCGTCGATGCCCGTGCATCGCTACCGCCCCTTCCACGAGCAGATCCGCGTCGACCTGCCCGATCGCACGTGGCCGTCGAAGCGCATCGAGGTCGCGCCGCGCTGGTGCGCCGTCGACCTGCGCGACGGCAACCAGGCACTCATCGACCCGATGAGCCCCGAGCGCAAGCGCATCATGTTCGACCTTCTGGTCAAGATGGGCTACAAGGAGATCGAGGTCGGCTTCCCGTCGGCGAGCCAGACCGACTTCGACTTCGTGCGCAGCCTGATCGAGGGCGATGCGATCCCCGACGACGTCACCATCCAGGTGCTGACGCAGGCCCGCGATCACCTCATCGAGCGCACCTACGAGTCGATCGCCGGCGCGAAGCAGGCGATCGTGCACCTCTACAACTCGACGAGCATCCTGCAGCGCGAGGTCGTCTTCCGCACCGACCAGCAGGGCATCATCGACATCGCCCTGCACGGCGCACGCAAGTGCCGTGAGATGGAGGCGTCGATCCCCGGCACCACCGTCTTCTACGAGTACTCGCCCGAGAGCTACACCGGCACCGAGCTCGAGTTCGCGGTCGACGTCTGCAACCAGGTCATCGAGATCTTCGAGCCGACGCCCGAGCGCAAGGTCATCATCAACCTGCCCGCGACCGTCGAGATGGCCACGCCCAACGTCTACGCCGACTCGATCGAATGGATGTCGCGGCACCTCGCCCACCGCGAGAACGTGATCCTCTCGCTGCATCCCCACAACGACCGCGGCACCGCCGTCGCGGCGGCCGAGCTCGGCTACCTGGCCGGCGCCGATCGCATCGAGGGATGCCTCTTCGGCAACGGAGAGCGCACCGGCAACGTCGACCTCGTCGCCCTCGGCATCAACCTGTTCACGCAGGGCATCGACCCGCAGATCGACTTCTCCGACGTCGACGAGGTCAAGCGCACCGTCGAGTACTGCAACCAGCTGCCGGTGCCCGAGCGCCACCCGTGGGCCGGCGACCTCGTCTACACGGCGTTCTCGGGATCGCACCAGGACGCGATCAAGAAGGGCTTCGAGGCCATGGACGCCGAGGCCGAGCGCCGCGGCGTCACGCTCGGCGAGCTCGAGTGGGCCGTGCCGTACCTGCCCGTCGACCCGCGCGACCTCGGCCGCAGCTACGAGGCGGTCATCCGGGTCAACTCGCAGTCGGGCAAGGGCGGCGTCGCGTACCTGCTGAAGACCGACCACGCGCTCGACCTGCCGCGCCGTCTCCAGATCGAGTTCTCGGGCGTCGTGCAGGCCAAGACCGACGCCGAGGGCGGCGAGGTCTCGAGCGATGAGATCTGGCGCGTCTTCAACGACGAGTACCTGCCGGCGCCGCAGGATCGCCCCGACGAGAAGTGGGGACGCTTCGAGCTGCTGTCGCTCCGCACCGAGAGCGCACTCGACGGCGTCGTCAACGTGCGGGTAGGTCTCCGCGACGGCGACGAGCGCGTCGAGGCCGACGCGAGCGGCAACGGCCCGATCTCGGCGTTCCTCGCCGTTCTGGGCGCCGAGGGCGTCGCGGTGCAGCTGCGCGACTACGTCGAGCACACGCTCGCCGCGAGCGGCAACTCTCTGGCCGCGGCCTACGTCGAGCTCGAAGTCGAGGGCCGGGTGCTCTGGGGCGTCGGCATCGACGCCGACATCTCCACGGCATCGCTGAAGGCGGTCGTCTCCGCGGTCAACCGTGCGCTCCGCAGCGCGGCGCCCGCCGAGGCCGAGCGCGAGGTCGTCGGCGTCTGATTCCCAGAATCTGATCGGATGCCGCGTGCACGAGGTGTGCACGCGGCATCCGCTCGTTCAGGGTGCCGTGGTCAGGCTCGACGCCAGACCTTCCAGGAGCCGAGGGCACGTTGCTCGGGCAGGCTCCAGCCGAACCGCACGGAGCCGAGCCTGATCAGCGTGGTGACGACGACGCAGGCGCTGCCCGCGACGATCACGTTGACCCCGAGCGCGACGAGCACGACGAGGAGCGCCGCACCGACGGTGGCGGCGATCGCGTAGAGCGAACCGACGTGCATGAGGGCGATCGGCAGGTTCAGCGCGACGTCGCGGAGGATCGAGCCGCCGACGGCGGAGAGCACGCCGACGAAGACGGCCGGCACCACCGGCGCCCCGTAGGCGAGCGCCTTCGTCGTGCCGATCGCGCCGAAGAGTCCGATCGTCACAGCGTCGAGCGCGATGATGAGCCCGTTGAGCCTCGTGAAGACCCGGAGCAGCAGCATGCCGAGCAAGGCGGCGGCGGTCGCGACGGGAATGTACCAGTTGTCGAAGATCGCCGCGGGCGGTTGATTCAGGAGCACGTCGCGAAGCAGACCTCCGCCGAGCCCCACGAGCACGCCGATGAGGGCGACGCCGAGCAGGTCGATGCGGCGCTCGGTGAGACGGGCCGCGAACATCGCTCCCTGGATGGCTCCGATCGCCACTGCGGTGAGGTCGAGCCAGAGCGGGATGACGAAGAGTGCGGAGCTCACGCCACCAGTGAATCACGCGGCGAGAGGAACCGCTCGAACGTGACGCTCGTGGAGCGCCGCGGCATCCGCTTCGGACGGTTCGACTGCGCGGGGTGGGAGAATGAAGGGTGCCCGTGTATCGAGATGAAGCCGTCGTGCTCCGCACCCACAAGCTGGGCGAGGCCGACCGCATCGTCACGCTGCTGACCCGGCAGCACGGCAAGGTGCGGGCCGTCGCCAAGGGTGTGCGGCGCACCGGCTCGAAGTTCGGGTCGCGGCTCGAGCCGTTCATGGTCGCCGACCTGCAGCTCTACGAGGGTCGGAGCCTCGACGTCGTGACGCAAGCCGAGTCGCTCGGCTCGTACGGCGCGCTCATCACGCAGGACTACTCGGCGTACACGGCGGCGAACGCGATGGTCGAGGCCGCCGACAAGCTCACCGAGGCCGAAGGGTCGTTGCAGCAGTACCTGCTGCTCGTCGGCGCCCTGCGCTCCCTCTCACGGCACGAGCACGGGGCGAGCCTCACCCTCGACTCCTACCTGCTGCGCGCCCTCGCCCTCGCCGGGTGGGCGCCGAGCTTCCAGGACTGCGCCCGATGCGGCAAGGTCGGCGAGCACACGGCGGTCGTCGTGCAGCTCGGCGGCGTCGTCTGCGACGAGTGCGCCCCGCCCGGCACGCCCCGCATCGCCGGGTCCACGGTGGCCCTCCTCGGCGCACTGCTCGCCGGAGACTGGACCTTCGCCAAGGCGTCGAGCGACCGAGACCGCGGGCAGGCCAGCGGAATCATCGCCGCCTACACCCAGTGGCACCTCGAGCGGGGCCTCCGCTCGCTGCCGCACGTATCCAGAGAGACGACCGCCCAGTGAGCCCGAAGCCCTACACCCACCGCGACGCCGTGCCCTACCGGCCGCTCGACTGGACGGGCCTCTACCCGCCCGAGCTCCCGAAGGGCGCTGTGCCGGCGCACGTCGCGATCGTGATGGACGGCAACGGACGATGGGCGAACCGGCGCGGGCTCACCCGCATCGAGGGGCACAAGGCCGGCGAGATCGCGCTGCTCGACGTCGTCGCCGGTGCGATCCAGGCCGGCGTGAAGCACGTCTCGGTCTACGCCTTCTCGACCGAGAACTGGAAGCGCTCGCCCGAAGAGGTGCGCTTCCTCATGGGCTACAACCGCGACGTGCTGCACCGCCGGCGCGACCAGCTCAACGAGTGGGGCGTGCGCATCCGCTGGGCCGGCCGCCGGCCCCGCCTCTGGGCCTCGGTCATCAAGGAACTGCAGGTCGCCGAGCAACTGACCGCCGGCAACGACACCCTGACCCTCACGATGTGCGTCAACTACGGCGGGCGCACCGAGATCGCCGACGCCGTGCGATCGATCGCCGACGACGTGGCATCCGGTCGCCTTCGCCCGTCGGCCGTGTCGGAGAAGCTCATCGCGAAGCGGCTCTACGTGCCCGACCTGCCCGACGTCGATCTCTTCGTGCGCAGTTCGGGGGAGCAGCGCACCTCGAACTTCATGCTCTGGCAGTCGGCGTACGCCGAGATGGTGTTCCTCGACACGCTGTGGCCCGACTTCTCACGCGTCGACCTCTGGCAGGCCATCGAGCTCTACGCCGGGCGCAATCGCCGCTTCGGCGGCGCGGTCGACGCGCCGACCGCCGGAAGCTGAGTCGGCCCGACTCCTTCGGCCATGGTGCGCGTCAACCGAGGCCGAGTTCGATGACGAGCTTTCGTGCCTTGGTGAGCACGGCACTCGATCCCGACCGCGATGCAAGCTCGGCGAGGCCCGGCCAGACGGCGTGCTCGGCCGGAATCCGTCCCGCGGCAGCGGCGGCGCGCAGTACCGGGGCTCGAAGCAGCCCGACGTCGAGCACGCGATTGAGCCACGACGGCGGCTTCGACTGGGATGCCGCGTAGCGGACGGATTCGGTGAGCAGCGGCCACAGCACCGGCAGGGCGCGCAGCTCGCGTTCGATCGACCCCATCATTCGTGCGGGGGAGATGTCGGGCAGCGGCAGGAGTCGTGCGGCGGCCAGGCGCACCGACTCCGCGCTGAATCGGCGGTTCGCGACCATCGCGTCGACGCTGTAACGCGACTCGACGTCGGAGCACAGCGAGGCGAGCACGACCGCGACCATCAGCACCGTCAGCGGCGGCACCGGGCCGTTGCTCATCGGCCCGTCCGTGCTGGTACTGCGATCGCGGAACTCCGAGGGGATGATCCGGTCGAGCGCGTCATCCCATTGCAACCAGCGTCGTTCGTCGCCCTCGATCGTGTCGGCATCGAGCTGCCCTTCGCGGTCGAGGGCGTAGGACCAGGACATGAGTGCCCGGTAGCGCACGGCAGGTGCCTCGGGCAGCGCGAACTCGAGCGGCACGAACCGCTTCGACCCCCGAGTGTGCGATGACGAGGCGATGCGGACGCCGTCGTCGACCACCGGTCCTTCGCTGTCCCCGTCGGGCCAGATCGCGTCGAGATCGATCGAGGGCCGCGGCGCAGCGACATCGGAGCCGGGAGCCGGGTTCGGTTCGGGGAGCCGCCCGGCGATCGCCTTCGCTGCGGCAACGGCGCGCGACGAGCCCGGTCGTCCAGCAAGGGTGCGCGTGTGCGGCAGGTCGAGGGTCGACGGGTCGGCGAGCCCTGCCGCGACGGCATCCGCGGCAGCGGTGAGCAGGGTGCCGATCGCCTCGACGATCTCGGCGGTGCCCGCCGTCATCCGAACCGCTCCGAGCGACTGACCCACGAAATCGTCGAGCAGTGGCCAGACGACCGAGCCGAGACCGGCCTCGCTCAGCTCGAGCGCGACGCGGGCGAGCTGCGCACCACCCGGAGCACCCCGGCCGAGCAGGGCGAGATCAGCCACTCCCGGTCGCAGCAGTCCTCGGTCCCAGGCCTCGAGCACGCCCTCGAACATGTCGGTGGCCGCGCGCGGGTGTGGTGAGCCGAGTCCCCAGAGCATCCGTGCAGCGAGGCGTGGTGTGAGCGGCTCCTTGCGGCGCGCGAGCTGCCGCCACTCGTAGCCGCTGCCGGCTTCGAGCCCGTCGCCCGAGAACGCCCCGTCGCCCCACGTCGGCACGTCGACCGGGGTGCCCCAGCCGTACCTCGTCGTATCGATGCGCCGCGGGAACTGGGCCAGCGATGCCGGAAGTGCGGTGGGCTCGCGACGCCAGTCGCCGTCCTCGTCCTGCACCAACGCGGGTTCGAGCAATGGATCGAGCGCGTATGCCCGTGCTGCCGGGCCGGCCGCGATGGGCATGAGGGCTCCCGACTGCAGCACCACGGGCACGTGCAGCGCGGCGAACGCATCGAGGTGTCGTCGCTCGACGAGCGTCAGGTCGAGCCGGAGCAGCGCGAGGAACAGATCCGCCTCGCTCGAGGTGGCGTCTGCATCGCGGTACGCCTGCAGACGTTCGACGAGGTCGTACGGTGCGATCCGAAGGTCGTCCCACGACGGCGTGGACAGCAGCACGGGGACCTCGCCGAGCCGTTGGACGACCGCGGCCTCGCGTGACGGCGTCGGACCGAAGACCACATCGCTCCGCCAATCGTCGTCGCCGGGTTGCACGAGGCGGTCGAGCATGCGGATGCGGGTGCCGGCGACCGAGTCTGCAGCGGCGCTCACCCCAGCGCTCCAATTCGGCCTCAGCCCGCGGAGCGCGGCGCGCGCGGCCGCTGCATCCGCACGCGCGACCGCGTTCGCGAGCTCCAGGAAGCGGTCGACCTCGACGTCCTCCGCGCCGTCCGGGCGAGATGCCAGGATCCCAGCGGCCTCGGCGAGCGCGGCAGGGGAGACGACCGACGGTCGGAATCGCGGTACCGTCCACACCTCGGGCGCAGCTTGCCACGGGGTCGACGCGATCGCTGCTTCCGGCACGTGCTCGGTGTCGACACCCCATCGCTCACGGAGCGCCTTCGCCGACTTCGCGAGCGAGCCGTCTCGTCCGGACTCGATCGGAGACAGTGCGATCACGGCGGTCGCGGCCGCGTCGCCGGTGAGGGGCCGCACGCGGCGCAATGCTGCGTCGAGTACCGCCCTTCGGGCGGCTCCGGACTTCGCGGCGAGCGAGAGGGAGAGCACGTCGGCGGCCTGATGGTCGTCACCGTGCTCGATGATCGCGGGCGCGAGCGCCGTCACCACGGGGGCCTCGGCGTGGCTGATGGCTCCGACGAGCGCATCCGCGCGCGCGGCGATCTCGGCGTCGGTGAGCGCGAGCGAACCGACGAGGAGTCCGGCCCACACCTTGCGATCACCAGGGCGCTGGGCGGCATCGAGGGCATCGAGCGCGAGCGAGACGGCTTCGTCCCGCTCGATCCATCCTTGTTCGGCTCCGGCGGCGAGCACGCCGCCGAACGGACCGGTTGCAGGCGCACCGACGGCGACGCCGGTCCGCAGGTGGTCGGCGAAGCGCGATCGAATGAGGCCGGTCTCGATCGGGCCACGGTCGGCCGGATACAGCTCCGCCTCGAGGCCGAGCGCGACGGCCGCGTACACGGCCCAGTCCTTCAGGTACTCCACGCTCTCGGGCACGGGGAGTTCGTGATGGTGCACCAGGCGCACCGCGCGACCGGCGTGCACCGAGGTCGCGTGCTCCCATGGGCGACGGTTGGAACGGCAGGCACGTGCGGTGAACGCGATCGCGAACTCGGGGCCGCGCGTCGCGAGCACCTCGGCAGCGAGGTGATCCGGCACGGAACCCGGCCCGCCGAGCACGGCTTCGGCACGTTGCGGGTCTGCACCCACCCGGATCGCGAACAGTGCGAGCATCCCGTGGTCGGCCGTGCCGACCACGGACTCGCGGGTGAGGGTGTTCCCCTCGATGATCCAGTCGCTCCAATCGCCGCGCTGGAGACCGATACGCGCCTCGCGCCGTTGCGCTTCGGTGCCGACCGAGAGCTCGAGCGCGCCCGCCTGCGCGGCGTCGGCCCAGCCGAGGTCGCGGAACAGCTCGAGCGAACGGGTGAGGGCGTCGGTCATCGGATCTCCTCCATCAGGATCTGCACGGCGAGCACGTGCTTGCACGGTCCGCGATCGTCGCCGCCGGTGAGCTGCCACGTGCAGTTGCAGCGGAAGCCGCCGTCGGCGCCGCGCACGGTGTAGGTGGCAGGTTCGGTTCGGGTGCCTGCGTGCACGAGCCACTCGCCGAGTTCGGTGCCGCGTTCCACGAGGTGCTGCGCGACGAGGCGTCGCGCAGCTGCGAGGCGCGGATTGTCGCGCGCGACCCGCGCGGGGTCGTCCGGCAGCTCACGGTGGAAATGGGCGCCCGCGTGCACGTCCCAGCCGACACGTCCGGAAGCAGCGAGCACGGCGAGTCCCGACTCGACGTCTGCGGTCGGCAGTCCCGATGCGAGACGGAGCCGGTCGACGTCGATCACTGGCTCGAAGGCCAGCAGTGCGGAGACGAGCGCTGCGTGCTCGGCCGCCCCGGGGCCGGCCAGGGCGCCCAGCAGCGACCCCTCACCCGAGAAGCCGCGCCACGCCTCCTTCGTGATCCCGAGCAGCAGGCGGGAGTGCGGGAGATCGACCTCGAACGCCGCGGCCCCTGGCTCACCGTCGGCCGGGCCGTACACGGTGAGTCCGTCGACGTGCGGCAGCAGGCGCTTCAGGGCGCTCAGGCGCTGCAGTCCGTGCACGTGGACCGCGCCGACGGTGCGACGCGGCGCGATGCGGACCCCTGCGCTGGTCTGCGTCAGCCATCCGGCCGACCCTGCCACGGTCGCCGCAGGGATCGAGGTGAGTAGTGCGCGTGCGGCCGCCCGGTCGAGGCTGAAGGCTCGCGTGAGCCGACGGTGCATCTCCGCGACGTTGCCGAGCGCGTGGACCCAGCGACCGGGCATCTCGACCGGTCGTTCGGTCGCAGCATCGGAGGGAGTGGCGACCTTCAGACCATGGCGGCCGACATCGAGGTGGAACAGCTCATTTCGCCCGACCGAGGCGAGGGCCCGTCGCGTGGACATCCCGATGTCGACGTTGGTGGTTCCATGCGACACCTCGCCGCCGTCGAGGCCCGAGCCGAGCAGGTCGAGGCGCGCGTACACGCTGTTGCACGCCGAGAACACCTCGGCGCGCAGGCGGTCGCCGTGAGCGGTGAGCACCGGGTCGCGCTGGGTGGTGGGGGTGTACTTGAAGTACCGTGTCGCGGTGATGTCGGCGAGCGACAGCAGTCCGCGTGCCAGTACCTGCGGCTCGGTCGAGAAGCCGTGGAAGAAGCTCGGACTGGTGACTGGACCGTCGGGCGTGAGCGCGGGGGCGAGCGCGAGTGCGAGCCGATCCCGAGTCACCGAAGACGCCGTCGTGAACCCGCGAACACCCATGCGGACGAGGCTAGCGGAGGAGTTCCTCCGTCTTTCGCCACGCGGATCGATACGGACTCGACGGAAGATTCGGACAGCCCCTAGCGGCGGCCCCGGCGGCCGAGCACTCCGGCGAACAGGGCGTGCAGGAGAGGCAGGGCCGAGGCGATCATCAGCGTCGTCCCGAGCACGGGGTTCGGCCCGACGAGCACTGCGCCGCCGATCAGCAGCGCGGCGAACAGCACGGCCGACACGACCCGGCGGGCGACGCCCTCGAGCCGGTCGAGTCGCCGCTCGAGACGCGACGTGTCGAACGAGAGGCGGCCCTGATCAGCCTTCGTGATGAGGGCATCGACGCGTTGCGGCATCCGCCAGATCAGCCCCGCGCTCTTCATCGCCTCGGCAGCGAGATCTCTCGCGAGGTCGCCCCGCTCCTCGTCGAGGAGTCGGCCGGCGTAGGGCTCGACGGCATCCCACACGTTGAACTCGGGGTCGAGCCCGCTGCACATGCCCGATGTGAGGGCCATCGAGCGGATCAACAGCAGCAGTCGCTCGGGCAGCTGGAATGGAAGCGAACGCATGACATCGCCGAACTCCGTGCCGAACTCGCGGAACTCCTGCGGATCGACGTCCTTCAGCTGGGCGAAGCCCATGCCGCCGAAGCGTTCGAAGAGCTCGGCGAGCGCACGCTCGAGCTCGCCGGTCGCGGCCGTCGGCATGAGCACGCCGATCTCGCGCGCGGCCTCGATCATCGCCTTGCCATCACGAGCGGCCACGGCGATGACGAGTGCCCGGAGGCCCGAGCGCAGCTCGGTCGGCACCTCGGCCATCATGCCGAAGTCGACGAAGGTGAGCCGCCAGAGGGGGCCGGCCCGGTCGCCTGGCTCTTCGCCGCCGCGACCGGTCGCGGGCGGCAGCGGCGTGACGAAGATGTTGCCGGGGTGCGGATCGGCGTGCACGAAGCCATGGGTGAAGACCTGGTCGAACATGATCTCGGCGAAGACCCGGGCGACGTCGGCGGGCGCGATGCCGGCGGCCCTCAGGGCGTCGGTGTCGTTGATCTTGATCGCCGTGACGTCCTCGAGGGTCAGCACCCGACGTGTCGTGCGCTCCCACACCACGGCAGGGGCGTACACACGGGGGTCGTCGGCGAACGACTCCGCGAAGCGCTCTGCGCTCGCGGCCTCGTGCAGGTAGTCGATCTCCTCGAGGCTCGTCTGTGCGAACTCCTCGACGAGGGCCGGGGTATCCACTCGGTCGGACACGATGCGTACCCGTCGCAGCCAGCCGGCGACCCGGCGGAGCGCGGCGAGGTCGACGGCGACGATCTCATCGATGCCGGGGCGCTGCACCTTGACGACGACGTCCCGCAGTCCGGTCTCATCGGCGTCGCCGTCGAGGAGCCGGGCCCGGTGCACCTGCCCGAGTGACGCCGCCGCCACGGGGACCTCGTCGAACCGGTCGAAGACCTGTCCGAGGCGTGCCCCGAGTTCGGCCTCCGCGAGTTCTCGGATCGCCGGGAACGGCACGGGCGGCACTTCGTCCTGCAGTCCCTCGAGCTCCGAGGTGATCTCGGGCGGCAGCACGTCGAGGCGCGAGGAGAGGAACTGCCCGACCTTGATCATGAGGCCGCCGAGCTCGACGGCGAGCGTGCGGAAGTCTTCGGCGAGGCGCCGGATCCGTCGCTCGCGCGTGCGCTCGGCGATGCCGGCGAGGCCCAGTTTCGGCAGTGCGAGTTCGAACCACCAGAGCTGGACGAGCCGCCGGGCGGCGAACGTCAGGATGCGGCGCGAGCGCGCACGGCGTGCACCGTCGCTCATCGCACCGTGCTCTCGTCGGTTCCTCGACGGGGAGGCAGCAGCGGCACGTGTCAGCTCTCGGCGAGGATCGAGTACAGCGCGCGACGGGCGTCGTCGAGCACGCTGACGGCCTGCTTCACCTGCTCGGGCGTTCCGCTGCGGCCGAGCTGGGCCGTGGCGGCGGCGAGATCGACGGCCGCCTTCGAGAGCGCACGATGCTGTTCGCTGCCGTGCGGTGACGACGACTCCCACGGGGCGGCACGGTCGGCGGTGCCCTCCACCTCTGCGCGGCCGAGGTCGGTGAGCGAGTAGGTCTTCCGGCCGCGGAGTTCTTCGGCGACGATGAGCTCTTCATCGGCGAGCAGTTGCAGCGTGGGGTAGACCGATCCGGCACTCGGCTTCCAAGAGCCGCCGCTGCGCTCCTCGATCTCCTGGATGATCTGGTAGCCGTGCATCGGCTGCTCGGCGAGCAGGGCCAGGACGGCCGCGCGCACATCGCCCCGCGCCATCCGCTTCGCTCCCGGCCGAGGGTCGAACGTGGAGCGCAACTGCTCCATCGCCTCCCAGATCGCGGCGCCGGGGCTGCCTGCGCCGAAGCCGCGCTCACCACCGAAACCTGCTCCACCGAATCCGCCTGTCGGGCGCTGACCGTTCATGATGACCTCCCGGCGTTCGAATTGAACGATACTCAACGATATATCGCTACGACTCCGGATGGAAGGGGTAGGTGTCGGCCAGCCAGGCTTCGGCCTCGCGCGGATGCCGCAGCCGCACGACTTCGAGGTGCGGGCGACGCAGGGCGGCCTCCGCGACGAGTTCGCCTCTCGAGGAGTGCGTGCTCCATGCCCAGCGGATGATGTGCTCGGGGTCGCTGAAGATCGTGGTCAACGGCGGCTCGACGTTGCCGTTCCAGAGCTCCTCGCGCCGCACGCGGCGGCGCACCGTACGGGCGACCACCTGCCGCATCACGCGAGACCGCGAGTAGTCGAGGAAGATCATCAGCTGGGCGCGGTCGGCGAGCAGTTCACGCGCGGAGTCGTACTGCCACTCGGTCACCCAGCCGGGCTCCGAAGTGAATGCGTCGACGTCGGCGACGAAGCTCGGCCGCGGCGTCCAGTCCTCGCCATGGAACAGCGCGTCGATCTCGGTGTACGGCACGCCGGCCGCCGCTGCGATCCGCCGCGCGAGCGTCGACTTGCCCGCGCCGCTCGCGCCGGCGACGAGGATGCGCCGGGGTGCGTGGTCGCGTGGGGCATCGGCGGCGTGAGGCATCCGTTCACCCTAAACCGGGCCGGAACCACGCTCCAGTCGGGAATACCGCGGGCGAATCATCCGTTCGCATACTTCGTGAGTGAACCCATCAAGATCGACATCTGGTCCGACATCGCGTGCCCGTGGTGCTACATCGGCAAGCGCCACCTCGAGAGCGGCATCGCCTCGCTGGGTGACGACGCCCCCGATGTCGACATCACGTACCACTCCTTCGAGCTCGCGCCCGACACCCCGGTGGACTTCGAGGGGTCGGAGATCGACTTCCTCGCCAAGCACAAGGGCATGCCCGCCGAGCGCGTGCAGCAGATGCTCGAGCACGTCACGGGCGTCGCGGCGACCGCCGGTCTCGACTACGACTTCGACGCGCTGCAGCACACCAAGACGCTGAAGGCGCACGAGCTGCTGCACTTCGCCAAGGAGCAGGGCTTGCAGCTCGAACTCACCGAACGGCTGCTGCGCGCGTACTTCACCGAAGGCCGCCATGTCGGCCGCATCGACGAGCTCGTCGAACTCGGCGCCGAGGTCGGCCTCGACGCCGACGCGGCACGCGAGGCGCTCGACTCGGGCCGCTATGCCGCCGCCGTGCAGGCCGACATCGCCCAGGCCCAGGCCTACGGCATCAACGGCGTGCCCTTCTTCGTCATCGAGGGCAAGTACGGCATCTCCGGCGCGCAGCCCGCCGAGGTCTTCGCCCAGGCGCTCACGCAGGTCGCCGGCGAGCGCGAGGGCGCCGTCGCGTGAACGACGTCGACACTGCGAAAGCGGATGCCGCGGCGCCCGCGCCCTTCGCGATGATCGCGGGCGATCCGTCGGCCATGGTCTGCGAGGGCGACGTCTGCTACATCCCCGGCACCGCAGCAGGGGAATAGGCGCTCAGGCGCCGTATCGAGACCTCGTCTACTCGGGGTCGGAGATGTCGGCCACGGTCGCGTCGAACGCGTCGATGAGCCGGTCGGCGTCGACGAAGAGGCTGCGGCCGTGCTCGCCGGCGCCCATCGAGACCCGCCGCCCCTCGATCGAGGCGTCGGCGACGACGGGCCACGCCGTGGTCGAGCCGAGCGGGGTGATCGTGCCGCGCTCGTAGCCGGTCGCGGCGAGCGCGAGCGAGGCGTCGGGCAGCTGCAGCTTGTTCACGCCGACGACGGCGCGCAGCTTCGGCCACGAGATCTTGCGGCCGCCGGGCACGAGGGCGAAGACGAAGGTGCCGTCGCTGCGCTTGACGACGAGTGACTTGACGATGTCGGCGGGCGTGATGCCCATGAGCTTCGCCGCCTCCTCGAGGCTGTTCGCGGCCGGGCGCTCGATGATCTCGACCTCGAGGCCGCGCGCCGCGGCATCCGCTCGCACCCGATCCACGCCCGTGAGCTCCGACATGTCGTCCTCCCCAGCCTCGTTCCTCCGAGAATCCTAGGCGCGCACGGCCGAAGCGGGCGAGCGCGCCCCGATCTCTGGGAGAATCGACGGTGATGTCCTCAACCACCACGCTTCCCACGGGCCCGCTCACGATCGGCGGGCTCGCCCTCGACGTGCCCGTCGTGCTCGCCCCCATGGCCGGCATCACGAACACGGCCTTCCGTCGCCTCTGCCGCGAGTTCGGCGCCGGTCTCTACGTCAGCGAGATGATCACCTCCCGCGCCCTCGTCGAGCGCACGCCCGAGTCGATGCGCCTCATCACGCACCACGAGTCCGAGACGCCGCGTTCGATCCAGCTCTACGGCGTCGACCCGAAGACCGTCTCAGAGGCGGTCACCATGCTCGTGGCCGAAGACCGGGCAGATCACATCGACCTGAACTTCGGATGTCCCGTGCCGAAGGTCACCCGCAAGGGCGGCGGTGCCGCATTGCCGTGGAAGAGCGGGCTCTTCCGCGACATCGTCGAGGGAGCCGTGCGGGCTGCCGGCGACAAGCCGCTCACCATCAAGATGCGCAAGGGCATCGACGCCGACCACCTCACGTACCTCGAGGCCGGTCGCATCGCCGAGGGCGCGGGCGTGGCGGCGGTCGCGCTGCACGCGCGCACGGCGTCCGAGTTCTACTCCGGCGAGGCCGACTGGTCGGCCATCGCGAAGCTCAAAGAGACGGTGACGAGTGTTCCGGTGCTCGGCAACGGCGACATCTGGTCGGCCGAAGACGCGCTGCGCATGGTCGCCGAGACCGGGTGCGACGGCGTCGTCGTCGGGCGCGGATGCCTCGGCCGCCCCTGGCTCTTCGGCGACCTCGCCGCGGCCTTCCGCGGGGAGTCGCAGAGCTTCCACCCGTCGCTCGGGCAGGTCGCGCAGACCTTCCGTCGCCACGCCGAACTCCTCACCGAGTTCTTCGACAGCGAAGAGCGCGGGTGCCGCGACATCCGCAAGCACGTCGCCTGGTACTTCAAGGGCTATCCCGTCGGCGGCGACCTCCGCGCCCGCCTCGCGACGGTGGAGTCGCTCGCCCAGCTCGACGAGCTGCTCGGCACGCTCGACTGGTCGATGCCCTACCCCGGTGAAGGCGCCGAAGGCCCTCGCGGCCGCGCGGGCACGCCGAAGAAGCCGGCGCTGCCCGAGGGATGGCTCGACTCGCAGGAGCTCGCGGGTCACGACCGCGTGACGCTCGTCGACGCCGAACTCGACACGAGCGGCGGCTGAGCATGCGCGAACCACTCTTCGGCGGCTACGAGGCCACCGACACCGAGCGCTGGCTTCCCGAAGAGCACTCCTCGCGGCGCAGCGACTTCGCGCGCGACCGCGCGAGACTGCTGCATTCGAGCGCGCTCCGGCGTCTTGCGGCGAAGACCCAGGTGCTGAGCCCCACGGCGGGCCTCGACTTCGCCCGCAACCGCCTCACGCACTCGCTCGAGGTCGCGCAGGTCGGCCGCGAGCTCGCCTCGAGCCTCGGCCTCGATCCCGACGTCGTCGACACCGCGTGCCTCGCGCACGACCTCGGGCACCCGCCCTTCGGGCACAACGGCGAGAAGGCGCTGAACACCTGGGCGGCCGACATCGGCGGGTTCGAGGGCAACGCACAGACGCTGCGCCTCCTCACCCGGCTGGAGCCCAAGGTGTTCGGCCCCGACGGCCGCACCTACGGCCTGAACCTCACGCGTGCGAGCCTCGACGCGAGCTGCAAGTACCCGTGGCCTGAGGAGACGAGCGTCGCCGACCCGTCCGGGCGCGCGAAGTTCGGCTTCTACCAGAGCGACACCGAGGTCTTCCGCTGGCTCCGCGCCGGCGCGCCCGAGCGACGGCTCTGCATCGAGGCGCAGGTCATGGACCTCAGCGACGACATCGCCTACTCGGTGCACGACTTCGAAGACGCGATCGTCAACGGCTACATCGACGTCGCCGCCCTCGGCGCACGCGTCGACCACGAGAACCTCGTCACGTCGATGCACGAGTGGGTCGGCGGGTCCGTCACGCACGACGAGCTCATCGCCGCGTTCGACCGCCTCGACTCGCTCGACGGCTGGCTCGACACGTGGAACGGCAGCCGCGTCGACCAGGGGCGCCTCAAGAACCTCACGAGCCAGCTCATCGGCCGGTTCGCACACGCGGCGACCTCGGCGACCCGGTCGGCGTTCCCGCTCGCGAGCCTCATCCGGTTCGACGCCGACGTCATCGTGCCGCGAGAGATCCAGGCCGAGATCGCGGTGCTGAAGGGCATCGTGGCGGCGTACGTCATGTCGAAGAACACGCGCCAGCCGATCTATCACCAGCAGCGCGAGGTGCTCACCACCCTGGCCGACGTGCTCCTCGCAAGCGGTGAGCGGCATCTCGACGCGGGCTTCGCCGAGGACTGGCGCGCCGCCGGCGACGACACCGCTCGCAAGCGCGTCGTCGTCGACCAGGTCGCGAGCCTGACCGACCAGTCGGCCCTCGCCTGGTACGAACGCCTCGTGCAGCAGTGACGGCATCGCGCAGCAGCACGGCATCGCGCAGCGGCGAAGGCGTGGCGCAGCGGTGACGACTGGTCCGTTCGGCCGCCGACGTCCCGCGGCGAACTAGGATGAGAGCCATGGCGGGCCGAATTCGACAGAGCGATGTCGATGAGGTGAAGGCCCGCACGAACATCGCCGACATCGTGGGCGAGCACGTCAGCCTGAAGTCGGCCGGCGTCGGTTCGATGAAGGGCCTCTGCCCCTTCCACGACGAGCGCAGCCCGAGCTTCCACGTGCGCCCCGGCCTCGGCTACTACCACTGCTTCGGCTGCGGCGAGTCGGGCGACGTCTACTCGTTCCTGCAACGCATGGACCACGTCTCGTTCACCGAGGCAGTGGAGCGGCTCGCGGGGCGCATCGGCTTCGAGCTGCACTACGAAGACGGCGGCCAGGCGTCCGACCACGGCAACCGTGCCCGTCTCCTCGCCGCCAACCAGGCCGCCGCCGAGTTCTTCGTCGAGCGCCTCAGCGCCCCCGACGCCGAGGTCGGCCGGCGGTTCCTCGGCGAGCGCGGCTTCGACGCCGAGGCCGCGCGTCGTTTCGGCGTGGGCTTCGCGCCCAAGAGCTGGGACGCCCTGACCGACCACCTCAAGGGTCGCGGATTCACGACCGAAGAGCTGTCCGCATCGGGCCTCGTCTCGCAAGGCGACCGGGGCGTCTACGACCGCTTCCGAGGCCGCCTCGTGTGGCCCATCCGCGACGTCACCGGCCAGACCGTCGGCTTCGGCGCCCGGCGGCTGCTCGACGACGACAAGGGCCCCAAGTACCTGAACACCCCCGAGACCGCGATCTACCACAAGTCGCAAGTGCTCTACGGGCTCGACCTCGCCAAGCGCGACATCTCGAAGACCCATCGCGTCGTGGTCGTCGAGGGGTACACCGACGTCATGGCGTGCCATCTCGCCGGCATCACGACGGCGATCGCGACGTGCGGCACCTCGTTCGGCGTCGACCACATCAAGGTGCTGCGCCGGGTGCTCGGCGACGCCTCGGGCGTCGGCGAGGTCGTGTTCACGTTCGACGGCGACGCGGCCGGCCAGCAGGCGGCGATCCGCGCCTTCGGCGAAGAGCAGCGCTTCGCCGCCCAGACCTTCGTCGCCGTCGCGCCCGACGGGCTCGACCCGTGCGACCTGCGCCTGGCGCGCGGCGACGCCGCTGTGCGCACCCTCATCGAGTCGCGCACGCCGATGTTCGAATTCGTCATCAAGCACACGCTCGCCCGCTACGACCTCGAGACGGTCGAGGGCCGGGTCGCGGCGCTTCGGGCGGCCGCGCCCGTCGTCGCCGACATCCGCGACCCCGCGCTGCGGCCCGGATACACCCGCGAGCTCGCCCGCATGCTCGGCGTCGAGCTCGGCGAGGTCTCGCGCGCGGTGCGCTCCGCGGCGAGCCGGCCGAAGTCGGGGGAGTCGGGCAGCGGTCAGTCCGCGGCATCCGGCCCGGCAGGTTCCACCGAGGCGACGGATGCCCCAGAGCGCCCGTTCTCGATCACCCAGCTGCCGAGCGACCCGGCGACCCGCCTCGAACGCGACGCCCTCCAGGCGATGGTGCAGCATCCCGACACGGTCGGCGCCGACCTCCTGCGCCACGCGATCGACTGCCGGTTCGGCAACCCGTCGCTCGCGGTCATCCGCGACGGCATCGCCTCCGTGCTCGCTTCTCCCGATCCGCAGGTGCGCGTCGATCGCGTCGTCGCCGAGGTGCCCGCACCGTTCGCGAGCCTCGTGCAGCAGCTCGCCGTCGCTCCCATGCCGCATCGCAACGAGGCCGAGCTCACCGTCTACGTGCAGGGCGTGGTGGGCGCGCTCGTCGATCGCGAGCTGCTGCGCCAGAAGTCGGAACTGCTCGGGCGCCTGCAGCGCACCGACCGCACCGACGTCGCCGCATATGCGGCGCTGCAGCGCGCGCTCGTCGAGATCGAGACCGAGCGGCGAGCGCTCAGGGCCGACTGAGCGAATCCGCCGAGCACGGGAACGACGCTCATCGGTTGCGCGTCAGGTTGCAGATCGGTAAACATTCCGCCGTCCTGTGGACGAGCCATGCAGCTTTCATGCCTGGTGTGCTACCTGTTGGGGATACGAAAACGCGCCTGCGCGCAACGCAGCGCGATTGAGTCCTGACAGGAAGAGGTAGACGGATATGACATCCGCATCCAAGAACGGGCGGCGCAGCCTCGTCGCAGTGGCCGGTTTCTCGGCCGCAGCCCTCGCATTCGCGGGCTGCTCGGCCGGCCAGCCGGCCGACGAGGCCTCCGGCAGCTCGATCACCGTCGGCACGACCGACAAGGTGACGACGCTCGACCCGGCCGGCTCGTACGACAACGGCTCGCTCGCCGTGCAGACGCAGGTCTTCCCGTACCTGCTGAACACCGACTACCAGAGCACCGACGTCGTGCCCGACCTCGCCGAGTCGGCCGAGTTCACCTCGCCGACCGAGTACACGGTCACGCTTCCCGAGGGCCTCAAGTGGGCCAACGGCAACGACCTCACGGCCGACGACGTCAAGTTCTCGTTCGACCGCCAGATCGCGATCGCCGACCCCAACGGCGCATCGAGCCTGCTCTACAACCTCGACAGCACCGAGGTCGTCGACGACACGACCGTCGTCTTCCACCTCAAGGCCGAGAACGACCAGGTCTTCCCGCTCATCCTCACGAGCTTCCCGGGCGCCATCGTCGACGACGAGGTGTTCGCGGCCGACGCGCTGACCCCCGACGACGAGATCGTCGCGGCGAACGCGTTCGCAGGTCCGTACACGATCACGAGCTACGACTTCAACACGCTCATCTCGTTCAAGAAGAACCCCGAGTACAAGGGCCTTCTCGCCGAGGCGAAGACCGACACGGTCAACCTGAAGTACTACGCCGAGTCGTCGAACCTGAAGCTCGACGTGCAGGAGGGCGGCATCGACGTCGCCTACCGCAGCCTCTCCGCGACCGACATCGACGACCTCAAGGGCAACGACAAGGTCAACGTGGTCGAGGGCCCCGGCGGCGAGATCCGCTACATCGTCTTCAACTTCGACACGCAGCCGTACGGCGCGAAGACGCCCGAGGCCGACCCGGCCAAGGCGCTCGCCGTCCGCCAGGCCGTCGCCGACCTCATCGACCGCGATGAGCTCGCCGACCAGGTCTACAAGGGCACCTACACGCCGCTGTACTCCTACGTTCCCGCCGGCCTCGCCGGTGCGATCGAGCCGCTGGTCGAGATGTACGGCGACGGTTCGGGTGCGCCCGACGCCGACAAGGCCGCCGAGCGTCTCACGGCTGCCGGCGTGACCACCCCGGTCGAGCTCAACCTGCAGTACTCGAACGACCACTACGGCCCCTCGTCGGCCGATGAGTACGCACTCATCAAGGACCAGCTCGAGTCGACCGGCCTGTTCACGGTCAACCTGCAGACCACCGAGTGGGTGCAGTATTCCGAGGACCGCACGTCCGACGTGTACCCGGCCTACCAGCTGGGCTGGTTCCCCGACTACTCGGACGCCGACAACTACGTCACGCCGTTCTTCCTGATCGAGAACTTCCTCTCGAACCACTACGTGAACCAGGAAGTCAACGACCTGATCATCGAGCAGGCGTCGACGCTCGACCCGGCGGCCCGTACCGCGCTCATCGAGGAGATCCAGCAGAAGGTGGCGGCCGACCTGTCGACCGTGCCGTACCTGCAGGGCGCCCAGGTCGCCGTGACCGGCACCGACGTGGAGGGCGCCGACCAGACGCTCGACGCTTCGTTCAAGTTCCGCTACGCGGCGCTGTCGAAGGGCTGAGCCGACTGAACGGCTAGAGTCACTTCTACGCAAGGAACGGATGGCCCGCTCTCCGGAGCGGGCCATCCGCATTCGAGCCTCACCCGATTGGCGAACATTGACCTCAACGACGACGGCGCCCGCCAGTAGCGCGTCCCCCGCAAAACGGAGACCACCCAGATCCTCCGGTGGCGGCCTCGGCCGCTACATCATCGTGCGGGCCCTCCTCATCATCCCGACGGTGTTCATCCTCGTCACCCTCGTCTTCGTGCTCATGCGCTCGACGGGCGACCCGATCACCGCGAAACTCGGCGGCCAGCTCCCGGCCGACCAGCTCGCCGAGCGCATCCACGCGGCCGGCTACGACCGCCCGATCATCGTGCAGTACCTCGAGTACCTCGGCCAGATCGCCACGGGCAACTTCGGCACGACGCTGACCGACAACCGACCGGTCACCGAGATCCTCGTCACCTATGGCGCCGCGACCCTCGAGCTCGCGTTCTACGCCCTCATCGTCGCCTTCGTCGTCGGCATTCCGTTCGGCCTCATCGCCGCGTACTTCCGCGACAAGGGGCAGGATGCCTCGCTGCGCGTGTTCGCCATCCTCTGCTACGCCACCCCGGTCTTCTTCTCGGGCCTGCTGCTGAAGCTCGTCTTCTCGGTGTGGCTCGGTTGGCTGCCGGTCTCGGGTCGAGCCTCGGTCGGTGCGCAGCTCCAGATGGAGCTGCTGCCGAACAAGACGGGCCTCTACACGATCGACGCGATCATGACCGGCAATCCCGCGGTGCTCGGCGACGTGCTCGCCCACGCGGTGCTGCCCGCCATCGCGCTCGGACTGCTCACGGCAGGCGTGTTCCTCAGGCTCGTACGCACCAACGTCATCGGCACGCTCTCGACCGACTACGTCGACGCCGCGCGTTCGCGCGGCGTGAGCGAGTACCGGCTCGTGCGCAAGCACGCGTACCGCCCCGCGCTCATCCCGATCATCACGGTCATCGGCCTGCAGATCGCGCTGCTCCTCGGCGGCGCGGTGCTCACCGAGACGACCTTCGAGTGGAAGGGCCTCGGGTTCATGCTCTCCGAGTACCTCCAGGCGCGCGACTTCGTCGCCGTGCAGGGCATCGTGGCCCTGCTCGCTGTGATCGTGGCGCTCACCAACTTCATCGTCGACATCATCGCGGCGCTCATCGACCCGAGGGTGAGGTACTGACATGTCGACCGACACCGTCATCCAGCCGCCGAGGCGGCGCCTGCGCGACCGCCTTCCCGTCGTGCACCAGCTGCGCCAGAGCGTCGGCCTCCAGCGGGGCATGCTCGTCGCGGGCCTCGTGCTCACTGGGCTCTTCGTGCTCGTCGCGATCTTCGCACCGCTCATCGCCCCGTTCGGCTTCGCGCAGTTGCGCGACCTCGAGGGCCCCTTCGGCAGCCAGCAGCCGCCGTCGGCCGACCACCTCTTCGGCACGACGGTCGGCGGCTACGACGTGCTCTCCCGCGTGCTGTGGGGTGCGCAGACCGCCCTGTACGTCATCGTCATCGCGGTGATCCTGTCACTGTTCGCTGGCGTGCTGCTCGGCCTCGTCTCCGGCTACTTCGGCGGCTGGCTCGACCGTGTGCTCGTGGTGGTGTGCGACGCGATCTACGCGTTCCCGTCGCTGCTGCTCGCAATCGTCATGGCGATCGTCATCTCGGGCGGCCAGTCCAACCTCTGGGGCGGCGTCTTCGCGGCGGCGATCTCGATCACGGTCGTGTTCATCCCGCAGTACTTCCGGGTGATCCGCGCCGAGACCGTGCGCATCAAGGCCGAGGCGTACGTCGAATCGGCCAAGGTGCTCGGGGCCTCGAACGGCCGGGTCATGTTCCGCCACGTGCTGCGCAACGCCACCCGCACCCTGCCGCTGATCTTCACGCTGAACGCGTCCGAGGCGATCCTGACCCTCGCGGGCCTCGGCTTCCTCGGCTTCGGCATCGAGCCGACGGCGGCGGCGGAGTGGGGCTACGACCTCAACAAGGCGCTCTCCGACGTGTCGAGCGGCATCTGGTGGACGGCGCTCTACCCGGGCCTCGCGATCGTGCTCGTGGTGCTCGGCATCACGCTCGTCGGCGAGAGCCTGAACGACCTCGCCGACCCGCGCCTGCGCGGCCGTCGTCGCGTCGCACAGGCCTCCGGCACCGTTGCGGAGACCTCCGTCGTCCCCGGCGGCACGCTGACCGCGGGTCCCGGAGGGCTCGGCGGTCTCGAAGACGGCGAATCATTCGACGAACACGGAATCGGGGTCCGCTCATGAGCACGGTCGTCAACATCGAGCGGCTCGGCGTCTCGTTCGCCACCGACGCCGGGGCGGTCAAGGCCGTCGACGACGTCTCGCTGAAGGTCGAGCGCGGCGAGGTGCTCGCGATCGTCGGCGAGTCGGGATCCGGCAAGACCGTCACCGCGAAGACGATCCTCGGTCTCCTGCCCGAGACGGCCACCACGAACGGTGCCGTCATCCTGTCGAACAAGGCCGGCACCTCCGAGAGCGACGTCATCTCGCTCTCGAAGAAGCAGCTGCGAGCCGTCAGGGGCACGGATGTCGCGATGGTGTTCCAGGAGCCCTCGAGCGCCCTGAACCCGGTCTACACCGTCGGCTGGCAGATCATCGAGGGGCTCCGTGCCCACACGTCGATCTCGACGAAGGACGCGCGGGCGAAGGCGATCGAGATCCTCGGCCGGGTCGGCATCCCCGACCCCGAGCACCGGGTCGACCACTACCCGCACCAGTTCTCGGGCGGCCAGAAGCAGCGCATCGTCATCGCCATGGCGCTCGTGCTCGACCCCGGCCTGATCGTGGCCGACGAGCCGACCACGGCGCTCGACGTGACCGTGCAGGCCGAGATCCTCGATCTGCTCCGCCGTTGCCGCGACGAGTTCGGCATGGGCATCGTGCTCATCACGCACAACATGGGCGTCGTCGCCGATCTCGCCGACCGAGTGGCCGTGATGTACCAGGGCAAGGTCGTCGAAGAGGCCGATGCCAAGACCCTCTTCGCCTCGCCGAAGGCCGACTACACGAAGGCGCTGCTCGCCGCGGTGCCCTACGTCGGTACCGGCACCGCGAGCGCGATCGAACGCGCGGCGAAGCGACCGGCCGACTGGCTCGAGCAGGCGCCCGTCGTCGAGGCATCCGGTCTCGAGATCGTCTATCCGGGCCGCTTCGGCAAGCCCGGGTTCCAGGCCGTCGGCGGCGTCGACTTCGTCATCCGCCCGGGCGAAGTGCTCGGGCTCGTGGGGGAGTCCGGCTCGGGCAAGACCACCATCGGTCGTGCCATCGCGGGACTGACGAAGGTCACGGGCGGTTCGCTGCGCGTGCTCGGCCACGAGATGAACGGCGTGCGGGAGCGCGAGTTCCGGCCGTTGCGCAGTCGCATCGGCTTCGTCTTCCAAGACCCGGCGTCGAGCTTCAATCCGCTGCTGACGATCGCCGAATGCGTCGCCGAGCCCCTCGTCATCCACGGCAGGGCTTCGAACCCCGCTGCAGCGCGCAAGCGGGTCGACGAGCTGCTCGAGGCGGTGCAGCTGCCGAAGGCCTACGGCGACCGCTACCCGCACGAGCTGTCGGGCGGGCAGCGCCAGCGCGCGAGCCTCGCCCGGTCGCTCGCGCTCGAGCCCGAACTGCTCATCGCCGACGAGCCGACCTCGGCGCTCGACGTCTCGGTGCAGGCCCGCGTGCTCGAGCTCTTCGCCGAGCTCCAGCGCGAGTTCGGCTTCGCCTCGCTCTTCATCAGCCACGATCTCGCCGTCGTCGACATCCTCGCCGACCGCATCGCGGTGCTCTACCGCGGTTCGCTCGTGGAAGAGGGCACGGGTGCCGAGGTGCTCGGTGCGCCGAAGGATCCGTACACGCAGCGACTGCTCGCGTCGTTGCCGGTCCCCGACCCGGTCGCCCAGGCGGAGCGTCGCGAAGAACTCCGGCGACTCCGGGAGGCGGTGTGATGCGTGGCGCCGCCCACGGCTATCCGATCGTGCTCGACGACCTGTCGGTCGAGTATCCGGCCCGTGGCCCGAGTCCGGCGCACGTCGCCCTGCACGGCCTGAGCTTCTCCGTCGCGCCGGGCGAGGTCCTCGGCCTGCTCGGCAGCGCTGGCAGCGGCAAGAGCACCCTCGCGCGGCTGCTCGCGGGCGTCGCGCTCGACGCCCGCGCATCCGAGGGCCGGCCGCTCATCACCGGCGGCGACGCCACCGTGCTCGGGCAGTCGCTGCGCGGCATCCCGAAGCGGAAGCTGCCCGAGTACCAGTTCCATGTCGGCTACCTGCCGCAGGACGCGGCGTCGACCCTGCCCGCCGATCGCACGGTCGCCGAGATCATCGGCGAGCCGATCCTCGAGCGCGACCACCGCTACAACGCGCGCGCCCTCGCGACCCGGGTCGCGACCATGCTCGACGGCGTGCGCCTGCCGCTCGGCAAGCTCGAGATGTACCCGTACGAACTGTCGGGCGGGCAGCGGCAACGGGTGGCGCTGGCCCGGGCGCTCGTGCTCGGGCCGTCGGTGCTCATCGCCGACGAGCCCACCGCCGGCATCGACCTCACCGTGCGCGACGTCGTGGCGCAGCTGATCGGCGAGCTGCAGCGCGAGCACACGTTCTCGGCCGTCATCATCAGCCACGACCTGCCGGTGCTGCGCAGTACCGCGAAGCGCGTCGCGGTGCTCGATCGTGGTCGGCTCGTCGCCATCGGCACGATCGACGAGGTGCTCGACGACCCGCAGCATCCGTACGTGAAGGCCCTCGCGGGCGCGCTCGATGCCGGTCATGCCGTGATCGACGACCTCGATCTGGGTCCTTCGGTATGACGGATGCCGCGGCGCCCGCGCCGCGCGCACGGCATCGCGTCGTGCCCGGCGCACCAGGTTCGCGCCGCGCGGCGGTCACGCCGGTCGAGGCGGGTCCGATCGCGATCCTGCCATCGGCCGAGCCTGCCTTCGTCGCCGCCGTCGAGCGCGCCGGGGGAGTCGTCGCCCCGCTGACGGCCGCGACGCGCGGAATCGTGTGGACTGCGGCATCCGGCAGCGAAGATCTCGCAGGCGTGCTCGACGAGCACCCGTCGGTCGCGTGGTTGCAGTTGCCGTGGGCGGGCGTCGACGCGTTCGCCGGGCTCATCGGGCGTGCGGCCGGCGACGGGCGTGTGTGGACGAGCGCGAAGGGCGCCTACGCGCAGCCCGTCGCCGAGCACGCCCTCATGCTCGTGCTCGCGGTGCTCCGTGAGCTCCCACGACGTGTGCGCGCGACGTCGTGGCACGTCGACGAGGTCGGCCGCACGCTCTACGGTGCGAACGTCGTCATCGTCGGCGCCGGCGGCATCGCCGTCGAGCTGCTGCGTCTGCTCGCTCCATTCGGTGCGCGCGTGACGATCGTGCGGCGCAGCGCAGAGCCCGTGGTCGGCGCCGAACGCACGCTGCCGACCACGCGCCTCGGCGAGGCACTCGACGACGCCGACGTGGTGGTGCTCGCCGCGGCGCTCACCGGCGACTCACGCGGCCTGATCGCAGCGGCAGAGCTGCAGCGGATGCCTCGTGGCGCCGTGCTCGTGAACGTGGCACGAGGCGGTCTCATCGACACCGGAGCGCTCGTGGAGGCGCTGGAGTCGGGCCACCTCGGCGGTGCCGGGCTCGACGTCACCGACCCCGAACCGCTGCCCACGGGGCATCCGCTCTGGCAGGCGCCCAACTGCATCGTGACGCCGCACGTGGCCGACACCGAGGAGATGACCGTGCCGCTCTTCGCCGAGCGCATCGCGCACAACGTGCGCGCGTTCCTCGGCGACGGCGACTTCGAGGGTCGGATCGATCCGGTCGCAGGCTACTGAGGTCCGTGCGGTCGCGTGCGGCATTGTCGAGGCGGCCTCGGATTGGGAGTCGGGCGAACCTTTTGCTAGAGTATCCATCGCTGAACAAGCGATCCTCCATAGCTCAATTGGCAGAGCAATCGGCTGTTAACCGGTAGGTTCTTGGTTCGAGTCCAAGTGGGGGAGCATTCGCGGCCCGGTCTCTTCGGAGGCCGGGCCGTTCTCGTCTCCGCCCTGCCGTGGCGGCCTCACGCCGGTGCGACGAGATCCTTGGCCATCCAGTGGTCGGCGTACGGACCATCGCTGAACGCCGGTACCTCGCGATAGCCGGAGCGACGGTACAGGCGCTGCGCTTCGACCAGGTCGCCGCGCACCTCGAGTCGCATGCGTCGCACCCCGTGCTGCTCCGCCAGGCGCTCGACCTCACCGATGAGCGCTGCCCCGACGCCTCGGCCGCGCGCCTCCGCCGTGATGAAGACACGGGTGAGTTCACCGATCTCGTCGCCGACGTACCGCACGCCGGCGCACCCGAGCACATGGTCGGCGTCGAGTGCGAGGACGAAGGCTCCGGTGCCGCCCTGCAGGTCGTCGCTCGGCTCATCGGCGAGCGTCTCCTCGATCTCGGCGGCCGTCGCGGGGCGCCCGTGGTACCGGCCGATGATGTCGTCGTAGTAGCGGCGGAGGATCAGGCGCGCGGCCTCGGTCGTCGGGTCGGCGTGAACGAAGGTGAGCACTCGCCAACGTTAGCCGAGGCCCCTCGAGCCGGCTTCGGGGCCGCCGCGCCCGGATATTCTGGTGGACGGAACAGGAGGGTCTGTGGACGAGCGCACCGCTGCCGACGCATCCGCCGCCGGCGACGGCGACGACGTTGCTGCCGAGCGCTCGACGGCGGTCCGCGACAGCCTGGCCGTCGGCCTCGCGACCGCCATCTACGGCGTCTCCTTCGGCGCACTCGCGGTGGCGGCGGGCCTCGACATCTGGCAGACCTGCTTCCTCAGCCTCGTGATGTTCACCGGTGGCTCGCAATTCGCGCTCGTCGGCGTGCTCGCGAGCGGTGGAGTCGCGGCCGGATGGTCGGCAATCGCGACCGCGGCGATGCTCGGCATCCGCAACGTCGTCTACGGCATGCGCATGAAGCCGATCGTCGACGACGTCGATCCGGCGACCGGACGAGGCAGCATCTGGCGACGCGTCGCTGCGGCGTGGGTCACGATCGACGAGTCGACGGCGGTCGCGCTCGCACAGTCGAACGATCGGGCGGCGCGCATGGGCTTCTGGGTGACGGGCATCACGATCTTCGTCGGCTGGAACCTGACGACGCTCGCGGGCGCCCTCATCGGCGACGCGATCGGCGACACGCGGGCGTGGGGGCTGGATGCCGCGGCCGCTGCGGCCTTCCTCGGACTCCTGTGGCCGCGTCTCAAGCGATTCCAGGCGGGCGCCGTCGCGGTGGCGGCGGCGGTCGTCGCGACGCTCACCACGCCGGTGCTCATGCCCGGCCTCCCGGTGCTGGTGGCGGCCGTGGTCGCGGTCGTCGTCGGCTGGTTCAACCTGTTCGATCGGCGGCGTGCATCGTGACCACGTGGCACATCATCCTCATCGCCAGTGCGGCGACCCTGGCACTCAAGCTCGTCGGGCACCTCGTGCCGGCCGGCTTCCTCGAGCGCGAGCGCCCGGCACGTATCGCCGACCTGCTGACGGTCGCGCTGCTCGCCGCGCTCATCGCGGTGCAGACCCTCGGCGCCGGCCAGGAGATCGTGGTCGACGCGCGGGTTCCCGCGGTGATCGTCGCGGCCGCGCTCTACGCGCTCAGGGTGCCGTTCATCGTCGTCGTGGCGGTCGCCGCGCTCGTCGCCGCCGGCATCCGCGCCCTCGCATGAACCGGCGCCACGCGGCATCCGCTGATCTGGTGCCGCTCAGGCCTCGAGCTCGTCGACGCCCGGCATCCACTGCGCACCGGGCTTGCCCCAGCCGAGCTTGCGGGTGATCTTCGCGACGATGCGCTGATCGCGCTCACCGAGACGGTCGGTGTAGAGCGTGCCGTCGAGGTGGTCGTACTCGTGCTGGAAGATGCGTGCGAGCCATCCCTCGGCCGTGATCTCGAATCGCTCCCCGTCGAGGTCGGTCGCGCGGAGGATCGCGCGTTCGGCGCGTCGAAGCCCGAAACGCTCGCCCGGGAACGAGAGGCAGCCCTCCTCCTCGTCGATGTCGGGCTCACCGGCCGGCGGCGGGGAGATCCAGAGCTCGGGGTTGATCGCGACGCCTCGCCACCGCGTGCCGTCTTCTTCGACCCATCCGTAGGTGAAGAGCCTGAGCCCCACGCCGACCTGCGGGCCGGCCAGCCCGACGCCCGGAGCGGCATCCATCGTCTCGAACATGTCCGCCACGAGGGTGCGGATCTCGTCGTCGATCTCCTCGATCGGGAGGGCGGGGGAATGCAGCACCGGGTCACCGGTGATTCGAATGGGGAGCACGGCCATTCGGCAAGGATATCCGGCACGGACCGGGTAGGGTCGATGCGTGGAACCGGACCTGAGCGACCTCACCGAGCAGATCGCACTCGACCCCACCCAGTTCATCGGGATCCCGCTGGCCCTCGTCGGCGCGGTGTTCCTCTCCCTCGGCGCGCAGTTCCAGCACCGAGGCGTGGTCAAGGTCGAGTCGCGCACCGTCGACAGCTTCGGCAAGGGGCTGAACTTCAAGCAACTCGCGCTGCTCCTCGCGCGGCCCTCGTGGGTCATCGGCACGGTCATGCTCGGCCTCGCGATCGTCTTCCAGCTGTCGAGCCTCTACTTCGCGCCGCTCATCGTGGTGCAGCCGCTCGGCGCCATCGCGCTCGTCATCACCTCGATCCTCAACTCCCGCATCAATCACGTGAAGCTGAACCGCAAGTCGATCACGGCCATCGTGATGTGCGTGGGCGGCGTGTTCCTCTTCGTCGGCGTCGCCGCGTTCACGGCCGTCGACAAGCCGGTCACCGACAAGCAGCTCATCACGATCCTGATCATCCTCGCCGTGGTGCTCGCGGCCGCCGGCGTCACGTTCGCACTCTTCCGCCAGCACATCCGCGCGATCTACTACGTCATCATGGCCGGCGTGCTCTACGGCTTCGTGGCCACGCTCGCCAAGGTCGTCATCGGGCGGGTGGAGCAGGGGGAGTTCGAGTGGCTGACCACCCTCTGCGTGATCGGGCTGCTCGGTGCCGCCGCCCTCGGCGCCTACTTCGTGCAGAACGCGTACGCCTCCGGCCCGCCCGACCTGGTCATCGCCGGACTGACGGTGGTCGATCCCATGGTCGCCGTCGCGATCGGCATCGCGGTGCTCGGCGAGGCGTCGCAGGCGCCGCTCTGGGCGATCGGCGTCTTCATCGTCGCGGGCGTCATCGCGGTGTGGGGCGTCTTCCAACTCGCACGGAACCACCCGCAGACGCGCCTGTGAGCTGAGCGACGACGGCTCCGGCGACATGCGTGCACAGGGGAGCATCCGGTGCGCTGCGTAGACTATCGTCGGATTCAGTCCGCGCGTCGAGCCGCCTATCGCAGCGCCCCGATGCCCCGACGAGGGCCGATCGCCCTCGATCCCTTGAAATGGTGAGGAACAACCCCACGTGTCAGACACCCCCGGTGCGAGTGGTCCCGGCACCGCCGGAGCCGAGACCGAACGACGGCTCACGGTACTGATCGGCGCCGACACCTTCGCCCCCAACGTCAACGGTGCCGCGCGCTTCGCCGAGCGCCTCGCGGCAGGTCTCGCCGAACGCGGCCATGACGTGCACGTCATGGCCCCCGCCGGAAACCGCAAGCACGGCACCTGGAAGGAGGTGCACGAGGGTCAGGAGATCACCGCGCACCGCCTGCGCAGCTGGCGCTGGTACCCGCACGACTGGCTGCGATTCGCGCTGCCGTGGCGCATCCGGCAGAACAGCGCCAAGGTCATCGACCAGGTCAAGCCCGACGTCGTGCACTTCCAGTCGCACATCATCACCGGCCGTGGTCTCTCGGTCGAGGCCCAGAAGCGCGGCATCCGCATCATCGGCACCAATCACTTCATGCCCGAGAACATGCTCGAGTTCACCCTGCTGCCCGCAGGGTGGCAGGAGTGGGCCGTCGGTCTCGCCTGGAAGGCCGCACGCCGCACCTTCGGCCGCGCCGAGGCCGTGACGACACCGACCCGCAAGGCCGCGCAGTTCCTCGAGAAGCACACCGGTCTCGTCGGCGTGCACGCGATCTCGTGCGGCATCGATGCGCACAAGTACTCGCCCAACTGGGAGCCCCGCACCGAGAACCGGATCCTCTTCGTCGGTCGCGTGACCGGCGAGAAGCAGATCGACGTGCTGCTGCGCGCCCTCACGCTGCTGCCGAAGGAGCTCGACGCCAAGGTCGAGATCGTCGGCGGGGGCGACCAGAAGAAGCACCTCGAGCACCTGGCGGTCGAACTCGGCATCGCCGACCGGGTGAAGTTCACCGGGTACGTGACCGACGACGAGCTGCGCGAGGCCTACCACCGCGCGTCGGTGCTCGCGATGCCGTCGATCGCCGAGCTGCAGAGCATCGTGACCATGGAGGCCATGGCCTCGGCGCTGCCCGTCGTCGCGGCGAACGCAATGGCGCTGCCGCACCTCGTGCACGACGGCGAGAACGGCTACCTCTTCGAGCCGAGCAACGCCGAAGACCTCGCCGCGAAGCTGCGCATCGTGCTCGAGGCGTCGCCGGCCGAGTACCGAGCGCTGAAGGAGGGGTCGATCCGGCTCATCGCCGCACACGACATCCAGCGCACGATCTCGACGTTCGAGAGTCTGTATCGTGGGAAGCCGGTGACCGATCCGGTCACCGACGTCGCGCCGGCCGCCACTCCAGAGTGACCCGGTGCGCGGGGCGGTAGCTCAGCTGGTCAGAGCAGTGGACTCATAATCCATCGGTCACGGGTTCAAGTCCCGTCCGCCCTACCAATGGCCTCTGATCTGGGCTTTTTCTTCGCTGACACCTGCTGGCCGCGGATAGGAGACGACCCGCTCGATCCGGCTTGAAATCTGTATTGCACGAGTCCTCGCTCGGGGCCCACGTCCTACTTGGAGGACATCTCCTTCGGCTAGCAACGAGACTGTAGGCTTCGAGATCCCTGGTCGTCGGCATGACACTGGAGGAGCTTGCTCCGAGACGGTTGCCCGCCAGGCCAGCGAATTGGCGTTGCAGTCGCGATTGCCACGAAAGACGACATCAGCAAGCGGCCTGGCTTTGGTTCGAGGATGTCCCGCCCCGGGCGGCGGGGCTCCGCCACCCCATGGAGGGCGATCGTTCATCGTGCTGAGTCCCCCCGGTTAGGGTAGTCCGGCGACGACTCAGTCGGTGCTCGGCGAAGGGCGTAGATTTGTGCGTGTGCGCAACATTCAACTCCTTCCATCGGTCTCGCAGGTCGGCGCACCGACACGCCGAGACAAGGCCGGGGAGTAGCCGTGGCAAAGGACCGAGCCCCGCAGGCAAGGCGAGTCACCATCAAGGACATCGCCGAGCGGGCGGGCGTCTCCATCGGGGCAGTGTCCTTCGCGCTGAACGGCCGAGACGGAGTCTCCGAGGCCACCCGAGAGCGCGTGCGTCAGGTCGCTGACGAACTCGGATGGGCTCCCTCAACCGCCGCGCGATCGCTCGCCGTCGCGAGCACCGAGATGATCGGGCTGGTGCTTGCCCGCGATCCCGACACGCTTGGGATCGAGACCTTCTACATGCGATTCATCGCGGGCATGGAGTCGGAACTCGCGATCCGCGGTTACGCACTCTTGATGCAACTCGTGCCGACGCCGGCGGCTGAGCTCGAGGCGATCGCGAAATGGCGCGCGACGAGACGCGTCGACGGCGTACTCCTGGTCGATCTCACTCCGGATGACCCCCGGGTCGACCTGCTCGCGGCCTCCGATGACCTACCGACGGTCGTTGTCGGGGATGCGAGCGTCGCCGATGGCCTCACGAGCGTCTCGACCGACGACGACACTGCCATGCGCGAAGCCGTGCGATACCTGGCCAGTCTCGGCCATCGGCGCATCGCTCGGGTCGCGGGCCTCGATCGCTTCGCGCATACCGCGGTTCGTGAGGTCGCATTCCTCGATGAGGCCGAGCGGCTCGGACTGAGTTCCACCATCGCCCGGACCGACTACCTGCCCGAGTCCGGCCGGGTCGCGACGAGGTCGCTCCTTGACGAAGCCGATCGCCCGACGGCCATCATCTATGACAACGACGTGATGGCGGTCACGGGTCTCAGCGTGGCGATGGAACGTGGTCTCTCCGTTCCGTCTGACCTATCGATCATCGCATGGGACGATTCCGTGCTCTGCGAGCACACTTTTCCGCAGCTCACCGCCCTCCGACGCGATGTCGTTGGCTTCGGCGCGCATGTGGTCCGTCGATTGCTTGACCTCATCGACGGTGCCGAGCGGGGAGCGTATCTCGACGAGACGCCGCGCCTCGTGGTTCGCGGATCTACCGGACCGGCCTGATCGATCAACGGGACGATTCGGAAAGAGCTGGAGCGCGTTCCCCACTTCCTCTCGCGATGAGCCTGGTCGGCAGTTCGAGCTGCGTGGTGAAACCAATTGGGTCGCGCATACGTTCGACGGCGAGGCGCGCGGCACGGCGGCCCATCTCCATCGGGTCGTGTCCGACCACGCTGATTCCGAGGACATCGGCGGTCTCGAAATCGTCGAAGCCGATGAGGGCCGGGGGCGCCGGCATCTCGAGGGTCGCCCGTACAGCGCCGATGCAGACGCGGTTGTTACCGGCGATGATCGCCGTCGGGACGGACGGCTGCACCATGAGATCGCGCACGACTGATTCAGGAGAGGATGCGGGGTCGTCCAGCAGACGTTCCCAGCGCGGATCGGGGTCGATGCCCGCGCTTGCCAATGCGGCGCGATACCCCGTGACCCGCTCCACCTGGGTATAGACGGACGCAGGATTGCAGATGTAGGCGATGCGTCGGTGGCCTCGCGAGATGAGAGCTCTGGTCGCCTCATACGCGCCGGCACGGTTGGCGAGAACGACAGAATCCGCGACGAGATCGCGCGCTGGTCGGTCGATCGCAATGACTGGTGTGCCCAGCTGTCGTTCGCCCTCCAGATAGGACTGATCCTCGCCCACCGGGATCATGAGTAGCGCCCCGACCCGCTGGGAGAGGAGCGTGTCCGCGACGCGAGCCTCGCCCTCGACGGAATCGTCGGTCGTGGCGACGATGAGCGCGAACCCGTGCAGTGCGAGTTCTCGCTCGATGCCCGCGGCGACGGTGTAGTAGAAGGGGTTCAGTAGTTCGCCCATGATGAATCCGACAGTCGTCGCCCCGCCGCCGCGCCGCAGGCTCTGGGCGAGGAGGTTCGGTCGGAAGCGCAATCGCTTCGCAGCGCTCATCACGCGCTCGACGGTGTCGGGTGCGACGAGGTCGCGTTGCGAGTAGACGCGTGAGACGGTCTTCGCGCTGACGCCGGCCAGCCGCGCGACATCGTGCAAAGTCGCCCTGGTCTGCACGGCCATAAATTCTCCTTACATTTGGGGTTGTGCCGGCTGATGTCTGTCGTGAGACATTCGGGAAGACATTCTCGAATTCCGGCAACTGTCGCACCCGAAGAAACGCGAGGCCAGGCGATATATCGGGGGAACTACCGATCCGGGGACAGAACGAGACAGCGATGACACTAGCACTTGCTAAAGCGCTTTAGAAATGCGTATGCTCACTTCTGCCACCCCCGCTGTCGAGGGCACCTTCGACTGCAATCCGAGGGTGACCACACACAAGGGAGAGTTCACATGGCATCACGCAAGGCAATCGTCGGCCTCGCCGCCGTGGCCGCCGCGACGTTGCTGCTGACGTCGTGCGCCGCAGGCGGTACCGACGACAGCGGCGATTCCGGCGAGGTCAACGGCGACATCACGTTCCTCACCAACCGCACCGACCTGGAGACCGACGGCACCTGGGACGAGTACGTCGCGGAGTTCGAGGAGAAGTACCCCGACGCCATGGTCAAGGTCGAGGCGATCACCAACTACGAGGATGACGTCAAGACGCGTCTCAGTACGCCCAACGGCTACGGCGACGTGCTGCTCATTCCGAACGGCGTCTCGCCCGATCAGTATGCGGACTTCTTCGAGCCCCTCGGCGATGCCGCCGACCTCGCTGACACGTACCAGTTCCTCGCGCCGAAGACGGTCGACGGCACGCAATACGGCCTCGCCCTCGGCGGCAACGCCAACGGCGTGCTCTACAACACCGAGGTGTTCGCCGACGCAGGTATCACCGACCTGCCGACCACGCCCGAGGAGTTCCTCACCGACCTCGAGGCGATCAAGGCCAAGGGCGTCACGCCGCTCTACACGAACTACAAGGACGGCTGGCCGCTCGGCGGGCAGTGGACCAACATCATCGGCGCGGTGACGGGCGACCCGACCGCACAGACCGTCATGGCGCACGACCCGGCACCGTGGACCGAGGGCACCGACATCTACGCGCTCGACTCGCTGCTCTTCGACGCCGTGAACCAGGGCCTCACCGAGGCCGACCCGCTCACGACGAACTGGGAGCAGTCGAAGGGCGACTTCGCGACCGGCAAGATCGGTGCGATGGTGCTCGGCTCGTGGGCGATCTCGCAGTTCCAGGCCGCGGCGACGGATGCTGGTGCCGACCCGAGTGTCGTCGGATTCATGCCGTTCCCGACGAACCTCGAGGGCCAGCAGTACGCGACCGTCGCAGGCGACTACTTCCTCGGCGTGAACAAGAACTCGTCGAACAAGGCGACGGCCGAGGCCTGGATGAACTGGCTGATCGAGGACTCGGGCTTCACCGACACGCAGGGCATGATCTCGGCGATCAAGGCTGCCGATCTCCCGGAGAACCTCAGCGGCCTGAGCGAATCGGGAACCGAACTGCTCGAGATCGCCGCGGCACCCGCGGGTGAGGAGTCGCTCTTCAGCGACACCGCCGACCTGTCCCAGGTCGACGTCTGGGGCAACATCTACCGCCAGAAGCTCATCGACGTGGCCCGCGGCCAGGCCGACGGCGACAAGAAGTCGTTCTTCGCGCAGCTCAACGAGCAGTGGGGTGCGGCGGTCGACGAACTGGCCGAGTAGCACTTCGGATCCCGGCGCCCCGGCCCGAGGCGCCGGGATCTCCCTGCATCCCGCACCACCCGCACCACCGCACCGAGCCCGACCCCGAACGGCCGAGTGCATGACGAAGGAGCACCGCATGTCCGTGTCGACGACAGGACCCGACCCCGTGGGCATCTCCGGTCCGCTTCACGGCGTCGCATCGCTCGAGGACCCCCCGCCCACGCGCGCCAACCGCGCGGTCCGGGCACCTCGCCGCAGCGGCCCGGCCGGCAGCAAGCCACTCATCTCGCGGTTCACCCCGTACCTGTTCCTCGTCGGTGCGGTCGGACTCCTGCTGCTGCTGACCTACCTGCCCGCGGCGAACATGATCTGGTACAGCTTCACCGACTGGAACGGCCTCGGCCGGATCGAGAACGTGGTCGGCTTCGACAACTACGTCGAGGTCTTCACCAACCCAAGGATCTTCTCGGTCTTCGGCGTGAGCCTCTACTACTTCGTGGGCGCGTTCGTGCAGATGGCGCTCGCCCTCTACTTCGCCACCCTGCTCAGCTTCAGCACCAAGTTCTCGAACTTCTTCCGCGGGGTCATCTTCTTCCCGTATCTGATCAACGGCGTCGCGATCGGGTTCGTCTTCCTCTACCTGTTCCAGCCCGACGGCACGCTCGACACCGTGCTTTCGTGGTTCGGACTGAGCGACCCGCCGCAGTGGCTCGGCGACGCATCGATCGCGAACTACTCGCTCGCCGGGACCTCGGTCTGGCGCTACACGGGCCTCAACTTCGTACTCTTCCTCGGCGCGATCCAGTCGATCCCCGGTGACCTCTACGAGGCCGCGGAACTCGACGGCGCGAGCCGGTGGCAGCAGTTCACGAACATCATCTTCCCGGGCATCCGCCGCATCATCGGCCTCTCGTTCATCCTCGCCGTGGCCGGCGCGCTCTCGGTGTTCGAGATCCCGTTCATCATGACCGGCGGCGCCAACGGCACCGCGACATTCGTGATCCAAACCCTGCAGACGGCGTTCTCGTATCGACAGGTCGGCCTCGCCTCCGCGATGGCCGTCGTGCTCCTTGCGATCGTGCTCGTCGTCACCTGGATCCAACGCAAGCTCTTCCCCGACGAGAAGGTGGACCTCACGTGACCCGCGTACTGCCCGGCGTAGGAAAGTACGCCTCCCTCATCATCGCCGCGGTCTTCGTGATCCTGCCGCTGTCGGTCGTGCTTTTCGCCAGCTTCAAGAGCTCGAACGAGTACGGTTCGACCGGCCCCCTCACCCCGCCGGTGAACTGGTTCAACTTCGAGAACTTCGCGACGGCGTTCACGAGCGGCGACATGGTGGAGGGCTTCGTCAACACGACGGTCGTGCTCATCATCTCGCTCACCGGCACGATCATCATCGGCACGATGGCCGCCTACGCGATCGACCGGTTCCAGTTCCGCGGACGCAAGCTGATCATGGGCCTCTTCCTCGTGGCCACGCTCATCCCGAGCGTCACGAGCCAGGTGGCGACGTTCCAGATCATCTCAGGGATCGGCCTCTTCAACACGAAGGCGGCCCTCGTGCTGCTCTTCCTCGGCACCGACATCATCGCGATCTACATCTTCCTGCAGTTCATGGCGGGCATCCCGATCTCCCTCGACGAGGCGGCCATGATCGACGGCGCGAACCGCTGGACCATCTACTGGCGCGTCATCCTGCCGCTGCTGAAGCCCGCGATCGCCACCGTGGTGATCATCAAGGGCATCGCGATCTACAACGAGTTCTACCTGCCCTTCCTGTACCTGCCGTCGGAGGGCATGATCTCGACCTCGCTGTTCAACTTCAAGGGGCCGTTCGGCGCGCAGTGGGAGGTGATCGCGGCGGGCACGATCCTCGTGATCGTGCCGACCTTCGTCGCGTTCCTGTTCCTGCAGCGCTGGATCTACAAGGGCCTCGTGGCCGGAGCCGTCAAATGAACCCGGAGATCATGACCACCACATCCCAGCAGTACGTGCACCGCATCGAGCGCCGCCTGCACACGGCATGGCGCGTGCGCGCCGCAGCCGGCCCTGCTCCCGAAGCCGTGGGGGGCTCGGCGATCCCGGCCACCGTGCCCGGCGTCGTGCACCTGGACCTCATGCGGGAGGGGCTCATCCCCGACCCGTACCTCGACGACAACGAATCGGCGGTCGCGTGGGTGGGACTCGTCGACTGGACCTACGAGACCTCGTTCGAGCTGCCGGCATCCGACCGCGCCGCGGCATCCGTGCACGAACTCGTCTTCGACGGACTCGACACCGTGGCGACAGTCTTGCTGAACGGCACGGTCGTCGCGGAGGTCGCGAACCAGCACCGGGTGCACCGCATCGACGTCACCGCGGTGCTGCAGGACGGAGTCAACGACCTCGTCGTCGCGTTCCGCAGCCCGGTGAAGTACGCCGCCGCCCAGAGCGCCGCCCTCGGCGCGCGCCCCGGGCCCTACGCCATGCCCTTCGACGCGATGCGCAAGTCGGCCTGCAGCTTCGGCTGGGACTGGGGCATCGCCACGTACACCAGCGGCATCTGGCGCCCTGTGCGCCTCGAATCCTGGTCGACCGCGCGCTTCGACGAGGTGCTTGTGCGGGGTACGCCCGACGGCGAGGGCGGCAGCGTCGAGGCTGTTGTTCGCGTGCAGCGGGCTGCGGGGGCCGCCGGCGCAGGCGCCGAATTGCACCTCGACCTCGAGGTCGGCGGCGTGCGCGCGGCCGTCGACCTGCCGGCCGGATCCGACGAGGCAGTCGTGCGCGTCGAACTCGACCGTGTCGAGCGCTGGTGGCCGATCGGCTACGGCGACCCCGTGCTCCACGATGTGCACGTGCGTCTCGGCGTCGAGGGCTGGGTGCTCGACGAGACCGCGCGTCGCGTCGGCTTCCGCGAGCTGGAGTGGAACACGACGCCCGACGCCGACGGCACCCCGTTCCAGCTCGTGGTCAACGGGCAGCCCGTCTTCGTGAAAGGCGTCAACTGGATTCCCGACGACGCCTTCCCGTCCCGCGTGGGCCGCACCAGGTACCGCGCACGGCTCGAGCAGGCGGCATCCGCCGGTCTCAACCTCATTCGCGTCTGGGGCGGCGGCATCTACGAGGCCGATGACTTCTACGACCTCGCCGACGAGATGGGCCTGCTCACCTGGCAGGACTTCCTGTTCGCGTGCTCTGCGTACTCCGAGGAGGAGCCGCTGCGCTCCGAGGTCGCGGCAGAGGCGCGCGACAACATCGTGCGCCTCGCCCACCACGCCTCGCTCGCGCTGCTCACGGGCAACAACGAGAACCTCTGGGGCTACGAGGATTGGGACTGGAAGCTCGCGCTCGACGGCAAGACCTGGGGCGCGTACTACTACCACGAGCTCTTTCCCGGCCTCGTGGCCGAGCTCGCACCGCAGGTGCCGTATGCGCCGGGCAGTCCGTTCAGCCCGAACGGCGCGCACCCGAACGCCGAGGCGCACGGCACCATGCACGTCTGGGACCTGTGGAACCAGAAGGACTGGCCGCACTACCGCGACCTCGAACCGCGCTTCGTCGCCGAGTTCGGCTGGCAGGGCCCGCCCGCATGGTCAACGCTCACCCGTGCAATCAGCGACGACCCACTGACGCCCGCATCGCCGGGCATGATCGTGCACCAGAAGGCCATCGACGGCAACGCGAAGCTCACCGCTGGCGTCGTGCGCCACTTCCGCGTGCCGAACGACATGGAGACCTGGCACTGGGCCATGCAGCTGAACCAGGCGAACGCGATCTCCTGCGCACTCGACCACTACCGCTCGCACTGGCCGAAGACCGCGGGTGCGGTCGTCTGGCAGCTGAACGACTGCTGGCCCGTCACCTCGTGGGCGGCGATCGACGGCGACGGCCACGCCAAGCCGCTGCTGCACGCGATCCGCACCGCGTTCGCACCGCGCGTCGTGACGATCCAGCCCCGGGGTGATGGACTCGCGGCGATCTTTGGCAACGACACGGGCGACGCCTGGTCGGGCGAGGTCGTGTTCGAGCGGCGCGGGTTCGACGGATCGGTCATCGCGCGCGCCGCTGCATCCGTCGACGTGGCACCGCGCGCCTCGGGCACCGTGCCCATCCCCGCCGAGGTCGCCGAGGCGACGGATGCCGGGGGCGAACTGCTCACGGCGTCGATCGGTGAGGTGCGCGGCCTCTGGTGGTTCGTCGAGCCGCGCGACAGCGCCCTGAAGGCCGCCGACCTGGTGGTGAAGAGCACCGGTTCCGGTGACGACGGGATCGCCGTCACCGTGACCGCCGAGGACTCTGTCGTCCGCGACCTCACGTTGCTCGTCGACAAGCTCGACGTGCGCGCCTCGGTCGAGTCCGGCCTCGTGACGCTGCTGCCGGGGGAGTCGTGGACCTTCCTCGTCCGCGGCGTCGACGCGCTCGACCTCGACGTCGTTCGCGACCCCCGAGTGCTGCGCAGCGCGAACCAGTTGGTCGCAGAGTGAGCGCCGTCGACGCCGCGGCGATATCTGCCGCCGCGGCCGTGGAGCTGCTGCGCGAGCCCGTCTGCGGCATGACCTGGGGCTGGACCGGCATTCGCGGAACGTGGACGACCCCGGCCGCCGAGGAGTCGATGCGCCGCATGGCCGAACATGCCGTGACCTGGACGGCGATCGCGTACGCGGCCGAACAGGCGACGCCGTTCTCGACTGAGATCCCGTTCGAGGCCGAGCCCACGGTGACCGACGACGAGATCGTCGCGTCGATCCGGCGCGCGCACGGGCTCGGCATGAAGGTCTGCCTGAAGCCCGTCGTGAACGTCGCCGACGGCACGTGGCGTGCCAACATCGGCTTCTTCGACTGGGACGTGCCGGGCGAGCCGAGCTGGACCCAGTGGTTCGCCTCGTACCGCGACTTCATCCTGCACGCGGCGCGTATCGCCGAAGCCGAGGGCTGCGAGATGCTCTGCATCGGCTGCGAGATGGTGCGCGCCGACGGCCAGGAGGCGCATTGGCGTGCGCTCATCGCCGAGGTGCGAGCCGTCTACACAGGCCCGATCACGTACAACTGCGACAAGTACCAGGAAGACCGCGTCACCTGGTGGGATGCGGTCGACGTGATCAGCTCGAGCGGGTACTACCCGATCGACTCCTGGCAGGAGCAGCTCGATCGCATCGAGCGGGTCGCCCTGCAGCACGGCAAGCCGTTCTTCTTCATGGAGGCCGGGTGCCCGTCACGCGAGGGCTCGGCCGAGCTCCCGAACGATTGGAACCTCGTCGGTTCGCCGTCGGGCGCCGAGCAGGTGCGTTACTTCGGGGCGATGTTCGCTGCGTGCCGGGCGCGGCCGTGGGTTCGCGGGCTCATGCTGTGGGATTGGCCGGCCGACCTCTATGCCCCCGAGCAGGCATCGTTGAACGACGACTACTGCCCGTACGGCAAGCCGGCCGCTGACGTGATGATGCGCGAGTACCGCGCTTGGGCCGCCGAGGCGAGCGCATGACCCGGTCCGTGCTCGCCATCGACGCCGGCCAGACGGGCATCAAGACCCGCCTGGTCGTCGACGGCGCCGTTGTTCGAGAGACGCTGCTCCCCGGCATCCGCACGCATGAGCCGTTGCTCGCACAGCTCGCACAGGTCACCGCGCAGCTCGCACCGAACACGGGGACGGACGTCTCCGGCGGAATCACCGGCATCGACACCGTTACCGCGGGCGTCTCGGGCCTGACGCGGGCGGATGCCGATGCCGCTGCACTGCTCGCCGCCGTCGCCCCGCTCGGTGTGCGCCGCGTGCTCCTCGCGCACGACTCCATCTCGTCGTTCGTCGGCGCGCTCGGTGATGACCGCGGCGCGGTCGTCGCGTCGGGCACAGGTGTCGTCACCCTGGGCGTCGGGCGGGAGCGTGTTCGGCGCGTCGACGGCTGGGGCAATATCATGGGCGACGCCGGAAGCGGCTACTGGATCGGCCGCGAGGCGCTCGAGGCGGGCATGCGCTCCTACGACGGACGAGGCCCGGAGACGCTGCTCAGCGGGCTCATCACCGATCGCTGGCCTGACATCGAGCAGGCCTACATCGACCTGCAGGCCGACCCGCACCGGGTCAGCGTCGTCGCAGCATTCGCCGAGCAGGTCGCGGCGCTCGCGTCGGTCGACGACGTCGCGGCCGACATCTGCCGCGCCGCCGCCGATGAACTCGCGCTCTCCGTCCTCGCCGCGCTGCAGAGCGTTGGCGAAACCGGACCCGATGCCGAACCGCGCCTGAGCGCGATCGGCGGCGTCTTCCGCTCGGACCGCATCCGCAACCGGTTCGAGCACCGCGTGCGGGACGCCGTGCCGCACATCCAGATCATCGCGCCCAAGGGCAACGGGCTCGACGGCTCCGCCGCGCTCGCGGCGCTCGCCGAGCGGCATCCGTTGCGGGCGCACCTGACCATCGCGTCGGTGGAGCATTCGGCCACCACGTGAACCAACCCCCGGATCGGGCGCCGGGTTCCCCGAGGTGATCGTCGATCACCTCGAGCAGCACCTGACAGGAGTCGAAGATGACACACAGATCCACCTCGCGGGCCCGAGTGCTCGCGACCGCACTCGGGGCGGTGCTCGCGGCGACCAGCGTCGTCGGGCTCGCCGGCCCGGCCGTCGCAGCACCGGCCTCCGCCGCGGCATCCGTCTCGTCGAAGGCGACGCCGACCCCGTTCGTGAAGGCGAGCGGTTCGAGGCTGACGCTCGCCGGCAAGGCCTACGAGTTCGCCGGCACGAACAACTACTACCTCGGCTACAAGTCCGAGGCCATGGTCGACGCCGTGCTCGATGACGCGAAGACCGCCGGGTTCGACGTGATCCGCACCTGGGGATTCCAGGACTTCCAGAACCCCGACGGCTCGGACTCGGTGCACCAGAACTTCGAGGGCGTCTGGTACCAGGCGTGGGACGAGGCATCCGGTGCGCCGATCGTGAACACCGGCGCCGACGGGCTGGAGAAGCTCGACTACGCGATCGCGGAGGCGGGCGAACGCGGGCTGAAGCTCGTGATCCCGTTCACGAACAACTGGAACGCTTTCGGCGGCATGGACCAGTACGTGCGTTGGGCGGGCCTCGACGAGCACGCCGACTTCTACACCGACCCCACGATCCGCGGATGGTTCCAGGACTGGATCTCGACGCTCTTGAACCGCACGAACACCGTCACAGGCGTGCAGTACAAGGACGACCCGACGATCCTCTCCTGGGAACTCGCGAACGAGCCCCGATGCACGAGCGCCGGCGTCTACCCCGACGGCGACTGCGACACGACGACCATCACGACGTGGGCCGACGAGATGAGCACGTTCGTGAAGTCGATCGACCGCAACCACCTGCTCTCGGCCGGCGACGAGGGGTTCTTCTGCCGCCCCGCCGACCAGTGGATCCTCACCCAGAAGTACGGTGCCTCGGGCTACGGCCCGGGCTTCGGCGAGGACTGCGCCGATGGCGTCGACACCGTCGCACTCGCCTCCCTGCCGAACATCGACCTCATGTCCATGCACCTCTACCCCGACCACTGGAAGACCAGCACCGCCTGGGGCACCGGCTGGATCACCGAGCATGCGAAGGCGGCCGCCAAGATCGACAAGCCCGTCTACCTCGGCGAGTTCGGTATCACCGACAAGGCCACGCGCATGCCGGTCTACGAGGAGTGGCTGAAGACGATCCGCCTTCTCGGCGTCGACGGTACCCTCTACTGGATGCTCGCCTCGCAGCAGGATGACGGCACGCCCTACGCCGACTACGACGGCTTCACGGTCTACTGCCCGAGCCCCGTCTGCGAGCTCATGAGCGATCAGGCGAAGCTCGTCCCGCTCTCGCTGAGCGGCGCGAAGACCCTGCTCGAGATCATCGCCGACCACGACGCCGTCACGATCCAGCGCGACACGACCGCGGTCGTCGACGTGCTCGCCAACGACGTCTCGTTCACGCTCCCCGTGCGGGCGAAGACGCTCGACCTCGACCCCGGGACGAGGGGTCGCCAGACGAGTATCGTGCGCGCCGGCGGAACCGCGGCGATCCAGGCGGGCGGGACCGTGCTCGTGACGCCCGACGCCGGCTTCACCGGCAAGGTCGAATTCCCGTACTCCGTGGGCAACGGCATCGACACGGCGCAGGCAACCCTCACGGTGACCGTGAAGCCCGCCCCAGGCGATCCCGTGGTGCTCGCTTCGTGGGAGAGCGGCCTCGAGGGCTGGGCGCCGGCGAACTGGCAGTCGGACCCCGGAGCCCTCTCGACCGGCGCGGCGGGGGCCACCGACGGGGCATCCGCCCTGCAGGTGAGCTCGAAGGGCGCCTGGTTCGGTTCACCCGCGGACTCGCCCCTGCTCGACCTGTCGACGAAGTCCTCCCTCGAGTTCGACGTCACGACCGCGGTCACGGGATCCTCGGTCTCGATCGCGGTGCGATCGGGCGGGGACTGGACCTGGTGCCAGTCGCCGTGGACGTGGGTGCCCGAGAACACCTCGACCACCGTCACCGTGCCGATGGAGACCTTCGGCTGCGACGTGACGACCCTCACCGACGTGCACGACGTGCTCGTGTACTTCAACGCCGGTGAGTACTCGATCGACCGCCTCACGCTGCGGTAGTCGACGGGCGGATGTCGGGCGTCGCCCGAGGCTCGGCATCCGCCTCCCACCCACAGATGCACCGAGGAAACGATGACCCGAATGCCGCCCCTCTTCACCAAGATCGCGAACGACTCCAAGGGATACGAGTGGGGGCGGTCGACGGCGTTTCGCGTGTGCTCGGGCATCCGCCGACGGGCGAGCGGCAGGCTGAGCTCTGGCTCGGAGCGCACCCTTCGGGACCGAGCCGGGCGGTGACGGATGCCACGGGCGGCCCCGATGCCGCGGGTCTCTCCGATGTGCAGGCTCACGCGTGGGCCGATCTCGCCGAGTGGGAGCAGGCGAGCGGGCGCAGCCTGCCGTTCCTCCTCAAGATCCTCTGCGCGGCGTCGCCGCTGTCGATCCAGGCGCATCCCGACCCACGGACGAAGCTGTGCGGCCGGGCCAGCGTGCTGGCCGAGCCCTACGGGCGGATGAGTACCTTGAGCGCTTCGCGGGAGTCCATGAGTCGGTAAGCCTCGGCGATCTCATCCAGGGGAAGCTCGCGATCGAACACCCGACCGGGGTCGATCGTTCCATCCAGGACCTGCGGCAGCGCGGCCTCGAGGTAGGCGCGAACCGTTGCAGGCCCACCCGTCAGGGTCGCGTTCTTTCCGAACAGAGATGCGAAACCGACGGGGGCATCCTCGTACTGCGGTACTCCGACACGTGAGATCGTGCCGCCGGGGCGGACGATGCCATAGGCCTGCTCGTAAGCGGGCATGTGGCCGACGGCTTCGAGCACCACGTGCGCGCCTTCCCCGCCCGTGATGCCCAGGACCTTCGCGATCCCTTCTTCTCCGCGCTCGGGCACGACATGGGTGGCGCCGAACTCTCGACCGAGGGTGGTGCGGTCTTCGTGGCGGCCCATGAGGATGATCGTTTCAGCGCCGAGTTGCTTGGCGGCGAGGACCGCCGACAGACCGACCGCACCGTCGCCGATGACGACGACGGTCTTTCCGGGCTCGACTCCGCCCTTGTGGGCGGCGTGGTACCCGGTGAGGTAGACGTCGGAGAGGGTCAGCAACGACGGCATCAACGATTCGTCGGTGCCCTCCGGAATCACGACTGCGGTACCGTCCGCCTGCGGCACGAGCAGCTTCTCCGCCTGCGTCGCCGACGAGGCCCCGTCGAAGAATCCGCCGTGCACACAGGACGTCGTGACACCGTCGCGACAGAACGAGCAGGTGTTGTCCGACCATGCGAACGGCACGATCACGGTGTCGCCGACGGACAGACGTGCGACGTCCGAGCCGATCTGTTCGACGACGCCGATCGCCTCATGCCCCATGCGACGCCCTTCGGGCGTCTCCTCGAGCGAGTGGTAGGGGTGCAGGTCCGATCCGCACACGCACGCGTACGTGACGCGAATGATGGCGTCGGTCGGTTCTTGGATGGTGGGTTCGGGGACGTCTTCAACTCGGATGTCGCCGGCGTTGTACATCAGGGTTGCTCGCATGAGCAGTCCTTTCTTCTGGAACTCAGCGGTGGAGTTCGTTCAGGGGTTGCCGTACTCGGCGTCGGTCACGTGTGCACCCCAGTGGGCGCTGTCTTCGCCGTCGGGCGTTTCCCAAAGGGCGAGATGCGTCATGAAGCTGTCGGGGGCGGCGCCGTGCCAGTGTTCCTCGCCCGGAGGTGTGTACACGGTCTGGCCGGCATGGACTTCGATCACGTCTCCGCCGCGGGCCTGGACGAGCGCGGTGCCCTCCATGATGCGAAGCGTCTGGCCCAGCGGGTGCGTATGCCATGCAGTGCGGGCGCCCGGGCTGAACCGCACCAGGCCAGCGCTCAACCGCTGGCCGTCGTCCTGCGGTGAGATGACCTGGTCGAGCCACACGTCACCGGTGAACCACTTCGCGGGATTCTTCACCGTGGGGGCGATGGGAAGGATGTGCATGGTTCGGTCCTCTCTTGCGTTACTGGATCGACGGAGCTTGTTCGCTCGCCATGCACTCGGCAAGAGCGGGGAGCACTGCGACGGCGATCAGTCCTGCAGAGATGGCGCGTCGATTGGTCACGTTGCAAGTCAAGCCGCGGAAGGCCTGCCGAGGGAGTCCCTTGCGGAAGGTGTACCCGCAGTGCATCCCTCCCGCGTACGGATCGTCCTACTGTGGATTGCATGGACAACAAGGCGGAGGTGCGCGAGTTCCTCATGTCACGACGCGCGCGCATCTCACCCGCCGACGTCGGGCTCCCGGCCGGCGCGAACCGGCGCGTGGCCGGGCTGCGCCGTGCCGAGGTGGCGATGCTGGCTGACGTCAGCGTCGAGTACTACGCGAAGCTGGAGCGCGGCGACATCGCCGGCGCATCGGCAGGAGTCCTGGAAGCACTTGCACGCGCACTACGTCTGGATGAAACCGAGCGGATGCATCTGCTCGATCTCGCACGGGCGGCCGATGGCATCCCGACCTCCGGTCGTCCGCGTCGGCGCGCGACGGCACAGCAGCCAGCCCGCGCCGGTCTGCAACGCACGCTCGACGCGATCACCGGAGGGCCTGCGTTCGTCCGGGACCGTCACCAGAACCTCATCGCCACGAATGCCCTAGCGGCAGCGTTCTACTCACCCGTCATCGGGACCAGCGGCAGGGTGCCGAACCTGGCACGATTCCAGTTCCTCGACCCCGCATCCCGTGACTTCTACCCCGACTGGGAGCTCTTCGCTCAGATGTGCGTCGGCATCATGCGCGTCGAAGCGGGGCGAGACCCACATGACCGCGCCATGCAGGACCTGGTCGGCGAACTCACCACCAGAAGCGAGACCTTCGCCAGACTCTGGTCCGCACACGACGTCCGGACCCATGGCACCGGCACCAAACGCTTCCAACACCCGATCGTCGGCGAGCTCACCCTGCTCTACGAAGAACTCACCGTCACCGCCGAAGACGGCCTCAGCCTCCTCATCTACACGGCCGAGCCCGGGTCACCGTCAGCGGAGCGACTCCAGATGCTCGCCAACTGGAGTGCCGACGTTCCGGCCCGCACGGCGCCGTCAGAATGACAGCGCTCAGCCGTCCCATCCCGATCCACACAGAGGCACGCATGACGCTCACAGAACTTCTCGCACTCCTCGACGCCGGCGAGACCATCACCGGCGGTTCACCCGCCCACGCCGTCATGCATGACACCAGTCAAGACGCACTCCGCATCGCGGGCGAGCTCAACACCGGCTACCACGAGCCGGCGGAAGTACGGGAACTCCTGGCGCGACTGACCGGAAAGCCCGTCGACGAGACCGTGACACTCTTCCCGCCGTTCTCCGCTGACTTCGGGAAGAACATCACGCTCGGCAAGCGCGTCTTCATCAACTCCGGCTGCCGATTCCAAGACCAAGGCGGCATCACGATCGGCGACGACTGCCTGATCGGCCACAATGCCGTCATCGCCACTCTCCAGCACGACATCGACCCCCGCCGGCGCAGCGACCTCATACCCTCCCCGGTGGTCATCGGGCGAAACGTCTGGCTGGGAGCCAACGTCACCGTCCTCCCAGGCGTCACCATCGGGGAAGACGCGGTCATCGGTGCCGGCTCCATCGTCACCAAGAACATCCCCGCGGGCGCGGGCGCGATCGCCGTCGGCTCACCCGCACGCGTGGTCCGCACCATCGAGGAGTAAGCGGCCTCGCCAACTCGTGTCTCACTCCACGAGCGCCGTGAACACCTCGTAGACCATGAACGCCGGCCAGAAGAGGCCCTGGAAGAACGCTCCGATGAACTCCCAGAACGCATCGGCCTGTTGGAAGAAGAACACCCACGCGCCGATGATGCCGAGTCCGTAGATCGCACCGCCGCCGGCGAAGCATCCGGCATTCGAACCTCTGTCATTCATGTTCGGCCTCCCCAAGGCTCACGATACGCCCCCGGAAGCGGGTCGGGATACGCGATTCCTGAGGCGATCGACGTCTTTCCGAGCGCGACGGAGCACGATATTTTGGGGACACCCGATGCAGAGGAGCGTGCCATGGGCAAGGTGGTCATGTACGGCTCGGTGTCGGTGGACGGCTTCATCGCCGACGCGAACGACCAGCCCGGACCGCTGTTCGACTGGTTGACCGGCGGCGACGTCCCGTTGGACGCGAGCGGCGTGCTGAAGGTCTCGCAGGCGACGTACGACTACACGCGGCCGTACTGGGATCGGATCGGTGTGACGATCGCGGGCCGCCACGTCTTCGACCTGACGGACGGCTGGGACGGCACGCCTCCGAGCGGGATCGACCACGTGGTCGTCGTGACGCACCGACCACAACCCGAGGGTTGGGATTCCGATGCGCCGTTCACCTTCGTCGACGGCGTCGAGGCGGCCGTGGCCATCGCACAGGAGCTTGCGGGCGACCGCATCGTCGAGGTCGCCGCCGGCGATGTCGGCGGCCAGGTGCTCGCCGCGGGCCTCGTCGACGAGGTGCGCATGGACGTCGCTCCGGTCGTGTTCGGGTCGGGCAAACGATACTTCGGCTCCGTCCAGGCGCAGCACCTGTTGGAGGATCCAGATGTGGTCATCCAGGGCGAACGGGTACTCCACCTTCGGTATCGAGTACGCCGCTGATCGACCCGGCTGCTCACTCGAACTCGGGCAACAGCGGCGGCGACCAGCCCGGATCGCGACCGAGCTGCGTCGCCCGCGCGACGGAGGTCGCCCCGAAGCGGTCGCGTACCGCGTCGAGCGCCGTGTCGAGGCGCATCCCGTCGTCCCAGTCGATCGGCAGCTCCGGCTGGAGGTCGGCGGCGCGGCCGAGCTGCGACAGCGAGACGCCGATCAAGGTGATGCCCCGCTCGTCGATCTCGGGTTGTGCGCCGGCGAGCAGCTCCCGTGCGACGGTGAGCAGCACCGCGGTGCGGCCGGACGAGGAGCGGAGGTTGCGAGATCGGGTCGCCTTGGCGAAGTCGGCGTAGCGAAGCCGCAGCACGACCGTGCGGCAGACCCGGTCGCCGTCCCGGAGTCGGCGGGCGAGACGGTCGACGAGCTGGGTGAGGATGAGATCCAGCTCTTCGGCTGAGCGCGGGCGGCTGCCGAGTGCACGCTGGGAGCCGATGGCGCCGCGGCGCTGCGTGGCGACGACCGGGCGGGGGTCCCGCAGACGGGCCAGCGCGTGCAGGTGGGCGCCAGTTGCCCTGCCGAGCAGCCGCTCCGCGGTCGCGGCCTCGAGCTCGGCCAGTTCTCCGACCGTGCGGATGCCGAGCCGATGCAGTTTCTCGGCGGTGACGGCACCGACGCCCCACAATCGTTCCACCGGAAGCGGCAGCAGGAACGCCTCCTCTCGTCCTGGCTCGACGATCAGGAGGCCGTCGGGCTTGCTGACGGCGCTCGCGACCTTCGCGAGGAACTTGGTCCGTGCGATCCCGACCGAGATGGCCAACCCCACCTCGACGCGAACGCGCTCGCGCAATCGCACCGCGATCTCTTCGGGCGTGCCCGCAATGCGACGCAGGCCCCCGACCTCCAGGAACGCCTCGTCGATGGAGAGCCCCTCCACGAGCGGCGTGGTATCTCGGAAGATCGTGAACACGGCCCGACTCGCCGCCGAGTAGGCGTCCATGCGCGGCGGGACGACCACGGCATCGGGGCACAGGTCTCGCGCCTGTCGGCCGCCCATCGCGGTGCGCACGCCACGTGCCTTCGCCTCGTAGCTCGCCGCCAGCACGACGCCTCCGCCGACGATGACGGGCCGGCCGCGCAGTTCGGGCGCGTCGCGCTGCTCGACCGAGGCGTAGAACGCGTCGAGATCCGCATGCAGCACGGTGGCCTCGCCCCGCATCTCGCTCCCAACGATCGTCCGTCCTGCGGATCGTCGCATGCCCCGACGACACCGGATGCTCCGTCTTCGCGTTCATCGAACGGGTCGCGCGCGATCGGCACGGTCTCTGCCGCGCGATCCCGCGTGTCAGGGCTCGAGCGGGAGAGGATGATGGACCTATGCCCGCAGCCCACCGTCCCGGTCTCCGGGTCGACGCCGGACTCACGATCCCCGAGTCCGAGCTGTCATGGCGGTTCTCGCGGTCTTCCGGTCCCGGCGGGCAAGGCGTGAACACGGCCGACTCGCGGGTGGAGCTCGTGTGGGATGCAGCACGCTCGGCCGCGCTCTCGACGCTCCAGCGGGAGCGGATCCTCGAACACCTGAGCGGTCGCCTCGTGGACGGCGTGCTGACGATCGCGGCATCCGAGCACCGCGCCCAGCTGCGCAACCGGGATGCGGCGCGCGCTCGGCTGGCTGCCGTCGTGGCCGACGCCCTGCGGCCGCCGTCACCGTCGCGACGAGCGACGAAGCCGAGTCGCGGAGCCAAGGAACGGCGCCTCGATGCGAAGAAGCGGCGCACCGACGTCAAGCGATTGCGTCGCCCGCCTCACGACTGATCACGAGGTGGCGGTCGCGATGCTCGTCGAGGGCGTCGCGTCGCATCACGAGCCCGAGCTGCCGCGTCGGTGGCCGGCCGTACACTCGCGGTGTGCCGAACCTCGACGATCTCCGCCGCACTGCCGCTCAGCTTCCCGGCAGCGAGGAGCGCTCGACGACCGGCGGCGCCGCGTGGTTCGTGCGCGGCAAGCTCTACGCGTGGGAGTGCCACCCGTGGCCGAGCATCCCGGCCGACATGCGCGCGATCATCGCGGCCGAACTCGTCGTGGGGGTGAAGGTCAGCGATCCCATCGACGCCCTGGCCCTCGTCGAGATGGCGCCCGACGTGTTCCTGCGCACGACGACGAGGTGGGGCGAGCCGAAGGTCGCGTTCCGCATGGCGGCCGTCGACGAGCGGCATCTCGCCGAACTCGTGACGGAGGCGTGGCGGGTGCAGGCGCCGAGGTACCTGCGGGCCGAGCTCGATGGCGGCCGCCTGAGCGGGCGGTGACAACGCGCTCGGCCCGCTCGCGTTCGCTGCCGGCCTCGCGTTCAGTCGATCGGCTCGACCTCGTTCAATCGCCACGTCTGTTCGAACCAGGGCTCGAGCGGGCCGTAGATCCGGAGGATCGGGAACCAGGACTTTCCAGGCACCGTCTCGACCCAGTTCGACTCCTTTCCGGCGGGTGCGCTCGGGCCGAAGTACAGGTCGAACGACCCGTCCTCGTTGGCCTGCATCTTGCCGTCGTTGCTGGCAAGGGCGGGGTACGGGGTCGATGGCACGACGAGCAGCGATCGCGTCTGCGTGTCGTAGACGTCGACCGCCCAGAAGTTCTTCGCCGGGGGATTGGCTTCGACGTGCAGACGGTACGTGCGCGACCCGTCGAAGAGATTGCCCGCCGAATCGTGCACGGTGTACGCGTACGCCGAGCCCGCACCGACCTGGGCATGCGCCATCGCCGGGGTGATGACGGTCGCGATGTAGTGGAACTGGGTGCGCGCGTCGAGGAGCCGTGCTCCGTCACGGAGGAACTCGTAGTCGCCGCCGACGAAGGCGTTGCGCCACGATCCGTAGAGCACTGCCTCGGGGTCGCGGGGCGCGTAGCTGACCGTCCGAGCGAGCCCGGCGGCGATCGGCGCCGCCTGCTCGAGGATGCCGCGCAGGCGTGCATCGGGGGCGAACGGCTGACCGCTCGCGATGCCGATCGCGGCGAGCTGCCCGGCACGCTCCGGGTCGAGTGCCGATGCGGGTTCCTCCTGCACGAGCTCCGCCACCTCTTCGAAGAACGAGAAGTCGTTCGCGTGCACCGTGTTGAACGGGGTCTCCGCGAGGTTGATGAACTCGTTGTCCGCGGGGTTCGCTGCGTCGGCGAGCGGATAGATGCGGGTCTGCTTCATCGCCGGCACGCCGCCGAGCGCGCGCAGCACGACGAAGTTCGTGTACGTGGGTGTGTGGTAGACGAAGTAGCCGTCGGGCACGTCTCCCTCGTACCCCGGCGGCAGGAAGAGGTACTTGCCGCCTGCGCCCTGGTCGGGACCGGCGATGCCCATGTCGGCGACATAGCGGAACCAGAAGTCGTCCACGACGCACAGCGACTGCGGCGGCGCCTCGATGACGGTGGGTCCCCACGCTTTGAGATCGAGCATGGTGACGCCGTAGGTCGTCTCGGTGTTCGGCGTGAGGAACAACGCCTTCGACGTCGCCCGGGGTTCGGTGATGCCGATCTGTCTGGGAGAGGTGACACCGGCGACGCGCAGGCCGGCGCGGAACGCGACGAGTGACGCGCCGGGTACGGCGTTCAGGAACACGTCGATGGCCCGAATCAGGTCGAGCGCGTCGTACGCGGTCTCGACCGTCTCGGGCAACGGCACCCCGTCGAAGAAGTGAAGTTCACCGAATGGCGACGCTACGGTGTCCGGTGTGCTCACCGAGGCCACTGCCTCCGCCATTTCGGCCGCGGTGAATCCTGGACGCTGCTGCTCTGACATGTTCCCCCTTGATCGAACGTCCTCTCACCTTGGCAGTGGGTCGCGCCGACGTCGATCAAGGGGTACGGCGCGTCAGTCCGTCGTGGCGTCGGACTTCACGAGCTGGCCGCCCGCGAGTCCCGCGAGGATCGAGCTGACATCGAGTCCGGTCAGCGACTTCACGACCTCGGTGCCCTCGCCGAGCACCTGGCCGACGGTCTTCGTGACGGCGCTCGCCCCGTCGGTCGACACGACAGTAAGCGTCTTGATGTTCGAGATCGGCTCCGCTGCGGCGCGCACGATCTCGGGCAGGCGAGAGATGATCTCTTGCGCGAGCGCGGCCTCGCCGTACTTCTTCAGTGCCATGGCCTTGGCATCGGTCGCTGCCGCCTCGGCGAGACCTTCGGCCTGGATCGCGGCGGCGCGGGCCTCGCCATCGGCGCGGATACCGGCGGCGAGTGCCACCTGCCGGTCGCGCTCGGCCTCACCGGCGAAGCGCACCGAGGTCGCCGACGCCTCGGCGTCCTGCACCGCGGCGACCTTGTTCGCCTCGGCGATCTTCGTGCGCTTGTAGGCCTCGGCCTCGGTGCTCGCGTTGGCGGCGTCGCGGATGGCGGTGGCGCGCTGCACTTCGGCGTAGGCCTCGGCCTCGGCGGGCTTGCGGATCTCGATGTCGAGGCGCTCCTGCGTCACGAGCGCCTGCTCCGAGAGGGCGTCGCGCTCCTGCACGGCGACCAGTTTGTCTTGCTCGGCCTTCGCGAGCTGACCGGATGCCTCGGCCTCGGCGTTGGCCCGATCGGTCTCGGCCTTGATCGTGGCCTGCTTCAGGCTCAGCGCCTTCTGCCGCTCGGCGACCTGCTCGGCGGCTTCGATGCGAGCGAACTCGCTGACTCGGGCGGCCTCGGCCTCGCTCACCTCGGCGACCTGACGGGCGCGGGCGGCCTCGGCGCGGCCGAGGTTCGCGAGGTACTCGCTGCCGGGCGTCGAGATGTCGGAGATGTTCAGCAGGTCGACCTGCAGGCCCTGCTCGACGAGGTCGGTCTTCGTCTCGGCGACGACACGGTCGGAGAGGCTCTTGCGGTCGGAGATGATCTGCTCGATCGTCATGTCGCCGACGATGGAGCGCAGTGAGCCCTCGAGGGATTCCTTGATGATCTCGGTGAGCAGGCTCTGCTGCGAGAGGAAGCGCTGGGCTGCACGGCGCACGCCGTCTTCGGTGCCGCTGACCTTGAAGTTGATCGACGCCTTGATGGCGATCTTGATGCGGTTCTTGTCGACGCCCTCGACAGTGATGCCGATCTGGCGCTGCTCGAGCGAGATCGCGAAGCCCTGCTGCAGGATCGGCCAGATGAAGGTGCGACCGCCGATGACCACGCGCTGGGCCGACGACTGCTCGGGTGCGGTGCGGCCGGCGCCGCGCCCGACGATGACGAGGGCCTCGTTCGGCGGCACACGGCGGATGCGACGGGCGATGAAGGTCAACAGTGCGAGCAGCGCGATGACGATCGCGACGACCGAGATGACCTGGATCAGCAGGGGGGAGAGCATCGGGTTTCCTTTCGGGAGGAGACGCAGGGAGGTGGTGCAGGAGGGGTGGTGCAGGGGGTTCGGGGGAGGAGTGGGGCGTGGCGGGCGAGGGCCGAGGTCAGCCCGCGACGACCTTCACGCGGCTGCCGGCGTGCTCGACGACGCGCACGCGGGCGCCCTCGGCGATCGGCTCGTCGGAGTAGGCGAGCCGGCGTTCGAGCTCTCCGGGGCCGTCGAGGCTCACTTCGCCGCCCGCGGTCGTGATGCCGGACCGCGCGACGCCCGAGAGACCCACCGCCGAGGCGGGCACGCCGTCGGAGCTCCGGGTGAGGTTGCGGATCGTGAGCACGCAGAGCAGGTACGCGACCGCGGCGAGCACGATCGAGAGCACGTAGACCCAGACGATCTCGAGGCCCATGCTGGAGACGAGCGCGCCGGAGGCACCGAACACAACCATGCCGACCGCGAGTGCCGTGCCCGAGAGGGCACCGTCGCCGATCTCGAGATGGTCGAAGATGTCGCCGAGCACGAGCGAGATCACGAGGAGGACGAGGCCGATGCCTCCGACGATGAGGAACGGAAGGAGCATCGACTGCCTCTCTGCGCGCGCGAAAGCCCGGGCGAAGAGGGGTGCTCGGGTCGACTCACCCTATCGGTCGAACGCGCTCCGTGCAGCGATGTCTCCACAGGGTGTCGGTGGGGATCAGGGACGCGATGTGCGCGCGGTGTCGCCGACGCTCAGACCGCGTGCCGGCGGGTCACCAGGAGGGCGTCGACCGCGGCATCTCCCCGAATGCGCCGCATCTGCGCCACCACCTCGTCGACGACCTCGACCGTGAGGCTTCGGCACACGATGCTGCCGGGGCCGAGTGATTCGAGCCCGCCGGCGCGGATGCGGATGACCTCCCAGCCCACTTCGCGGAGCGCTTCGTCCTTCTCGAGGTCGGAGGCCTCTTTCAGACCGAGATGCGCGCGCCTCGAGCGACCGGGATCGTCGTATTCGACGGCGACGCGCAACTGCGGCACGAGGATGTCGGGCCAGACTTCTTGCTTGCCGTAGAACATGCGCGCGATGCGCACCGCGTTCACGCGGTGGTGGAGGCGGATGCGTTCGCCGAGGAGCATGCGCAGTCGCTGCTCGACCTGCGAGGTGCCGAGCCTGAGCCCGGGCTTCATGAAGGCCATACCCGCCTCACGGCGCGCGCCGGGCGCAGCCGCATTCGATCGGCACTTCGCGCAGCTCGGGCCGGTCAGCACCTCGCCGACCGTCGCCGGGTACCGATCGTGCCCGCGAGCGCAACGCCATTCGTAGCTCGCGCCGATGCGCGTCTCTCGTGCGAGTGCGGCACGCTGCGGCGGGGCGACGCGCGAGAGCAGCTCGGAGCGTGAGCGCTGCGTCTCGTGGAGCAGCATGCACAGGGGGCACACGCGTGCCAGGGCGACCGCGCCGGCATCCCCAGGGTCTGCACCGTGTCCGCACCGGAAGCTCACCGCGACCATGAGCGCCGCCCGCATTCGTTCATGGATCCGATCATCGACGCCGCCACCGACATCGCCGGCACGGGATGTCGGACGCAGCGGCGAGAATGGGACCATGCGGATCGTGGTCGGCGCGAACGGCCCCGGCCGGGTCGCACTGGTCGACCCCGCGGTCTCCGACGCACCGTTCGAGACGGTGCCGCTGCTCGAGCTCCCGACGGTCGTTCGTGAGCTCGAATCGGCGCGCCGTCCACGCTGGATCTGGGCCGACACCCGCCGGTGGTACCCACGGCTGCTCGCCGAAGGGGTGCGCGTCGAACGCTGCCATGACTTGGTGCTCGCCTCCGCGATCCTCGACCACTCGACGGCGACGACGACGGCGCGCGACGGCGGGATGCATCCGCGGCCCGACTGGCTGCCGCTCGGGCCGGCGGAAGCCGGGCAGCCGATACCGGCCGCGCCCGCAGCATCCGTGGCGCAGTCGGCGCTCTTCGACCTGCTCGACTTCGACGACGAGACGGATGCCGCGTCGCGCGAGCCGGACCACGGCCCTCGCGACGTGCTCGGCGTGCCGGTCGAGGCCGTGCTCGCCGAGCACGCACGGCAGCTCGCTCTCGTCGAGGCGTCGGAGCGGCCCGGCGCGCTTCGGCTCCTGCTCGCGGCCGAATCGGCCGGTGCGCTCATCGGCGCCGAACTGCACGCCGCCGGGTTGCCGTGGCACCGAGGCGTGCACGAGCGCGTGCTCGAGACCGAGCTCGGCCCGAAGCCGGCGCCTGGCCGCAAGCCCGCCCGCATGGAGGAGCTCGCGAGCGAGGTGCGCACGCTGCTGGGCGCCCCCGCCGTGAACCTCGATTCCCAGATCGACCTGTTGAAAGCGCTCCGCCGTGCCGGCATCCAGGTCGAGTCGACGAGTCGCTGGCAGCTGCGCGAGCACGAGCATCCGGCCATCGAGCCCCTCGTGGCGTACAAGAAGCTCGCCCGCCTCTACAGTGCGAACGCCTGGTCATGGCTCGACGAGTGGGTGGTCGACGGCCGGTTCCGGCCCGACTACGTTCCCGGCGGCACGGCCACCGGGCGCTGGGCGACGTCGGGCGGCGGCGCCCTGCAACTGCCGAAGAACGTGCGCAGCGCGGTCGTCGCCGATCCCGGTTGGTCGCTCGTCGTCGCCGACGCGGCCCAGCTCGAGCCGCGCGTGCTCGCCGGCCTGGCCCACGACGAGGCGATGGCGGCCGCCGGCCGGGGTCGCGACTTCTACAGCGGCATCGTCGGCGCGGGCGTCGTCGAGACGCGCGATCAGGCGAAGGTCGCGATCCTCGGTGCCATGTACGGCGCGACGACCGGCGAGAGCGGCCGGCTCGTGCCGCGTCTGGCCCGTGCCTACCCGCGTGCCATGGCGCTCGTCGACCGCGCGGCTGCCGAGGGGGAGCGCGGTGCCAGCGTCACGACGCTGCTCGGCCGGTCGTCGCCGCTGCCGGGTGCCGAGTGGCGCGCCGCGCAGTCCCTCGCCTCCCAACCCGACGCGACACCGGCCGACGAACGACGTGCGCGGTCGCGAGCGCGTGACTGGGGCCGGTTCACCCGCAACTTCGTGGTCCAGGGCACCGCGGCCGAGTGGGCGCTCTGCTGGATGGCGGGCCTCCGCTCGAGGCTCGTGGCGATCGCAGGCGATACCGCCGCGCCGCGTGCAATGGCCTCCCGCTCGGGGCCGGCATTCGAGCGGATGCCCCACCTCGTCTACTATCTGCACGACGAGATCATCGTGCACACGCCCGCCGAGGTCGCCGACGACGTCGCCGCTGCCGTGCTGTCGTCAGCGACCGAGGCCGGCCGGCTGCTCTTCGGCGACTTCCCCGTGGAGTTCCCGCTCGACCTCGCGATCGTCGAGAGCTACGCGTCGGCCGACGCCTGAGCGGCGGCTGCGCCATTCGACGACGCCGATCGCTTCGATGGGCGACGGCCGCGTCGGGGCCGCTCCATGCGCGGCGCGAAGGCCAGTTCATGCCGACCGGCGACCGCCGTCACCTCGTCGAGCCACTCGAGGGCGGCGCGAGCCCGCGCCGCTTCCGCGGCGGCGGCCAGCGCTGCCAATCGGGGGAGGGGGCTCGCATCGGCACCGTCACCCGCCGCCTCGTCGATCACGGCCCGAGCGGATGCCTCGACCGCTCGCTCCTGCCAGCGCAACCGCTCCGCCGCGACGATCGGGCCGGCGTCGACGCCCGGCAACGAGGCCGCGACGAGCACCCGGTCGACGGTCTCGTCCCACGGGTCGCTGCCCGAGGCATCCGCTCCGGCGAACCAGGCCGACGTCGCCGCCGAGCCCGCCCCGGTCGCGCGGTAGAGCGGCAGGCCGTCGTCGGTGGCGCCCGCCGACTCGATGAGACCCTGCTTGCCGAGGCGCTCGAGCGTGGCATAGCTCTGCCCCACGTTGACCTCCCGCCGGCCGCCCGTGCGCTCGGCGAGGTCGCCATGTAACTGGAACCCGTACCCGGGGCCGGCGGAGAGCAGGGCGAGCAGTGCGTCGCGAACAGCCATTCGTACTCCGATCGAAGTCAACGTTTCACTGAGTATATGGTTTCGTGCCTTGTCAATGAGCCTGATGCGGGGCATAATCGGCGGTGACGGCTCGCTCGTCGACAACCGAATACCGTCATCTGTCCGTTTTGAGGTCGTTGGGGAAGACGCACCTCGAGAACGGAGACAGACATGACGAAGAATGCCACGCGGGCAGCGCGCACCGCGCGAGGCGTGCTGTTCGTGCACTCCTCGCCGAGGGCGCTGTGTCCGCATGTCGAATGGGCCGCCGGCACCGCACTCGGTGTCGCGGTCAACTTCGACTGGAGCGAGCAGCCGGTGCTTCGCGGTGCCATGCGCGCGGAGTTCTACTGGGAGGGCGACGCCGGCAGCGGCGCGAAGCTCGCCTCTGCGCTGCGCGGTTGGGAGCAGCTGCGCTTCGAGGTGAGCGAAGACCCGACGCCCGGCTCCGACGGCGCCCGATGGATGCACACGCCCGAACTCGGCGTCTTCTTCGCCCAGACCGACACCGCGGGCAACACCGTGGTGCCCGAGGACCGCATCCGGTACGCGATGGACGTCGGCGGAACCGACCCCATCGAGCTCCACCGCGAACTGCGTCTCGCCCTCGGCCAGGCGTGGGACGACGAACTCGAACCGTTCCGTCACGCGAGCGACTTCGCCCCGGTCGTCTGGTTGCACCAGGTGGGCTGAGCGAACCTCGGTCCGCCGGCGGCGTGACGCGAGGTCGGATGACCATTCCCGGCAGCGCATGAGCGAAACCCTCGGACCGTTCACGAGAAGACCCCGGCGCAGCGGGTGCGACCGGGGTCTTCTCATGCGTCCGGCTCAGTTGAGCCCGAACCTGCTACGGGGTGCGGATCGCCACGACGGCGTTGTGGCCGCCGAACCCGAAGGAGTTGCTGATCGCGAGCTGCGGTCCGTCGCCGAGCGGCTGCGGCTCGCCGGAGACCCGCAGCGGGATGGCGGGATCCTGCGTGGTCAGGTTGATCGTCGGCGGAGCCAGGCGGTTCTGGAGCGCGAGGATCGTGAACACCGCCTCGAGCGCACCCGTGCCGCCGAGGAGGTGACCGGTCGACGCCTTCGTGGCGGAGACGGGGATGTCGTGCACTCGATCACCGAAGACGTTGCGCAGCGCCGTGTACTCGGCGATGTCGCCGACGGGCGTGCTCGTCGCGTGGGCGTTGATGTGCGTCACGTCGTCGACCGTCGCACCGGCCTGCGCGAGTGCGTCGAGCACTGCGCGGCTGGCGCCGCGACCCTCGGGGTCGTTGGCCGTGATGTGGTACGAGTCGGCGCTCACCGAACCGCCCGCGAGCTCCGCGTAGATGCGTGCGCCACGTGCGAGGGCGTGCTCCTCGGTCTCGAGCACGAGGCTCGCGGCACCCTCGCCCATGACGAAGCCGTCGCGGTCGACGCTGTACGGGCGAGAGGCGTGCGCAGGGTCGTCGTTGCGACGCGAGAGCGCCTGCATCGACGAGAACGACGCGAGCGTGATCGGGTGCACCGCGGACTCGGAGCCGCCGGCGATCACGACGTCGGCGTAGCCGAGCTGGAGGTGCTCGTAGGCGTTCGCGAGCGACTCCGTGCTCGACGCGCACGCCGACGCCACCGTGCGTGCGAAGGCGCGGGCTTCGAAGTGCATCGAGATGGCGGCTGAGGCGGCGTTCGGCATGAGCATCGGCACGGTCATCGGCAGCACGCGGCGCGGGCCGCGCTCGCGCAGCGTGTCCCAGGCGTCGAGCAGGGTCCAGATGCCGCCGATGCCGGTGGCGTAGTCGACGCCGAGGCGTTCGGGGGCGACATCGGGTGAACCTGCGTCGGCCCACGCCTCCTTCGCGGAGATCAGGGCGAACTGGCTCGAGGGGTCGAGGCGCTTCGCGACGGGGCGTTCGAGCACCTCTTCGGGCCGGACCTTCGCCTCGGCGGCGAAGGTGACGGGCAACTCGTACTTCGCAACCCAGTCGTGCTCGAGGGAGCGCGCGCCGGACTCGCCGGCGAGCAGGGCGTTCCAGCTCTCAGGGGCGGTGCCGCCGAGCGGCGAGGTCGCACCGATGCCGGTGATGACGATCTTCTTGGTCATTCGAGAAACACTCCGATGGAGGGATTGGTCGCACTGAACGAGCGGGCCGGGCAGAAGGCGCCGGCCCGCTCCACGCAGCTGCTAGGCCTGAACCTTGACGATGAAGGTGACGGCGTCGCCGACGGTCTTCAGGTTCTTGACCTCTTCGTCGGGGATCTTCACGTCGAACTTCTCTTCGGCGTTGACGACGATCGTCATCATGGAGATCGAGTCGATGTCGAGGTCGTCGGTGAACGACTTGTCCAGCTCAACCGTGTCGGTCGCAATGCCGGTCTCGTCGTTGATGAGCTCGGCCAGGCCGGCAAGCACTTCTTCGGTGGACAATGCCATTGTTTTCTCCTTGGGGGTGTCTCGTTTGACCGAGAGACAGTCTAGATGGACAGGGGGAGGTGGTTCAGGGAAGAACCACCACTTGGGCGCCGAACACGAGTCCGGCGCCGAAGCCGATCTGGAGGGCGAGGCCTCCGGAAAGTTCAGGGTGCTCCTCGAGCAGGCGGTGCGTCGCGAGCGGAATCGAGGCGGCAGAGGTGTTGCCGGTGGTGGCGATGTCGCGGGCGATCACGACGGTGTCGGGCAGCTTCAACTGCTTGGCGAACTCGTCGATGATGCGCATGTTCGCCTGGTGCGGGATGAACGCGGCGAGGTCGTCGCTCGTCACGCCCGCGGCATCCAGTGCCTGCTTCGCGACCTTCGCCATGTCCCACACGGCCCAGCGGAAGACCGTCTGGCCCTCCTGACGGAGCGTCGGCCACTCGGCGGCCCCGTCGCGGTATTCGGTGAGCGTGCCGTTCATCCCGACCGCGCCCGCCTTCGAGCCGTCGGAGCCCCAGATCGTGCGCGCGATGCCGGGCGTCTCGCTCGGGCCGACGACCACGGCACCGGCGCCGTCGCCGAGGAGGAACGAGATCGAGCGGTCGGTCGGGTCGACGACGTCGGAGAGCTTCTCGGCGCCGACGACGAGGGCGTAGGTCGCCGCCCCCGATCGGATCAGCGCGTCCGCCTGGGCGACCGCATAGGCGTAGCCCGCGCACGCGGCGTTCATGTCGTACGCGGCCGCCGGATTGGCTCCGACCCGGTCGGCGACGACGGCCGCCATCGACGGCGTCTGCTGCACGTTGGAGATGGTCGCGATGATGACGAGTTCGATGAGCTCGGGGGCGACGCCCGACCGCTCGATCGCCTCGCGGGAGGCGGTCGTGGCCAGGTCCGTCGCCGACACGTCGGCGCCGGCACGCGTGCGTGTCACGATGCCCGTGCGCTGCTGGATCCACTCGTCGGACGAATCGATCGGGCCGATCAGATCGGCGTTGGGCACCGCGTTCTCACCGCGCGCCGCACCGACGGCATAGATGCGCGTGAAGGCGGGCCCGTGCGACTGCTGGAGGGTGGGATTCGTCATGCTCGGCTTTCTCGTCGTTCGTCGCCGGCTCAGGCGTGCTGCTCGATGAGCTCGATCGCCGCCGACAGGTCTTCGGGAGTCTTCACGGCGACCGTCGGCACGCCCTTGAGCGCGCGCTTCGCCAGGCCGACGAGGGCGCCGGCCGGTGCGAGTTCGATGATTCCCGTGACTCCTGCCGCCTGGAAGGACTCCATGCAGCGATCCCAGCGTACGGGCGAGGAGACCTGGCCGACGAGCAGTTCGAGGAATGCTGCACCGGAGGTCACGGCGCTGCCGTCGCGGTTCGTCCAGAGGGGAAGCGTGGGATCGGCCGGAGCGAGACCGGCCGCGACCTCGGCGAGACGGTCGACCGCCGGGCGCATGTAGCGGGTGTGGAAGGCGCCGGCGACCTGGAGCGGGATGACCCGCGATCCGGCCGGGGGCTCCGTCTTCAGCGCCTCGAGCGCGTCGAGCGCGCCCGCCACGACGATCTGACCACCGCCGTTGAAGTTGGCCGGCTCGAGTCCGAGCTCGGTGAGGCGGGGGAGCAGGGCGGCTTCGTCGGCGCCGATGACGGCGCTCATGCCGGTGGGCTCGAGCGCAGCGGCATCCGCCATCGCCCGGCCGCGCTCGGCGACGAAGCGTATCGCGTCGGTCTCGCTCAGCACGCCGGACCCGGCCGCAGCCGTGATCTCGCCGACCGAGTGGCCCGCGATGCCGCCGATGCGAGCCGCACGGCCGTCGGCGAGGAGTGAGCCGAGCGTCAGGATGCCCGCCGCGACGATGAGCGGCTGCGCGACCGCGGTGTCGCGGATCGTATCGGCGTCGGCCTCCGTGCCGAAGTGCGCGAGATCGAGCCCCGCGGCGTCGGACAACGCCGACAGCCGTTCGGCGTAGGCCGACTCGGCCAGCCAGGGAGCGAGGAATCCGGGGGTCTGAGAGCCCTGTCCAGGGCAGACGACGACGATCACCACCCCAGTCTGCCAACCGGTGGGCGGCCCCGGGTGTGCACACGCGACAAGCTCTCGGCAGAAGCCTTGTACGAACGGTACAGAAGCGAGCTCAGCTGGTGGGTCGCCGACGCGGTGCCAGCTCGTGGTCGCTCATCGAACCGATGATGAGGGCCGACTGCAGGATGAGCGCCTCGCGCGCCCCCGTCGCGTCCCAGCCGATCACGTCGGAGACGCGCTTGAGGCGGTAGCGCACGGTGTTCGGGTGCACGAAGAGCTCGCGCGCCGTCGCCTCGAGCGAACGCCCGTTGTCGAGGTAGCTCCACAGCGTGGTCAGGAGTTCGGTCGAGTGCGCCTGCAACGGCCGGTAGATGCGGTGCACGAGCGTCGCCCGGGCGAGCGGATCGCCGGCGAGCGCACGCTCAGGCAGCAGGTCGTCGGCGTGCACCGGGCGGGGCGCGTGCCGCCACGATCGGGCGACCGCGAACCCGGCGAGTGCCGCCTTGGCGCTCTTCGAGGCGTCGACGAGATTCGGCACGGCATGACCGAGCACCAGGTGCCCCGGGCCGAAGTGCGGCTCGAGCTGGCTCGCGATCTCCATGAAGGTGAGCGCCGGGGCGGTTCCGATCGCCTCTTCGGCCTCACGGGCGAGCGGGTCGGCGCGACCGATGACGAGCACGAGGCGGTTGCCCTGCACGCCGATGAGGACGTCGGCGTGCATGTGGCGGGCTGCTCGGCGCACGTGATCGACGTCGAGCTGCTTCGGCGCGGTGCCGACGAGCACCGACACCTCGCCGTGCCCGTGCCAGCCCAGCGCCGCGATGCGGCTCGGCAGCTCGTCGTCGGCCTCGCCCGAGAGGATCGAGTCGACCACGAGCGCCTCGAGGCGCGCGTCCCAGAGTCCTCGCGCCTCAGCGGCGCGAGCGTAGACGTCGGCCGCAGCGAAGGCGATCTCCCGCGAATACAGGAGGATCGCCTCACGCAGCGGCTCGCCGCCGTCTTTCACGCGGTCTTCGACGACCTCGACCGTCACCCGGATGAGCTGCAGCGTCTGCTGCAGGCTCACCGAGCGGAGCAGCTCACGAGGGGCAGCGCCGAAGACGTCGGCCGCGATCCACGGGGTCGACCGCGGGTCGTCGAACCAGGCGACGAACGAGGAGATGCCGGCTTGGGCGACGAGGCCCACGGCAGAGCGGCGGCTCGGAGGCATGTCGCCGTACCACGGCAACGTGTCTTCGAGACGCTTGAGCGTCGCCGTCGCGAGTTCGCCCGCGATGGTGCGCAACCATGCGAGCGTCTCCGCCTTCGTCTTGGGCCTCGTCGCCACCTCGTCGCCTGCTAGCTCTCTCCGCCGGCCGATCCGGTGGTGCCGGCGTTCACGTCGTGCAGGCGGTACTTCTCAATCGCCTGGGCGGGGAGTGAACGGTCGACCTCACCGCGGTCCGCGAGGAGTTCGAGCGTGCGGACGACGACCGACGGTCCGTCGATCTTGAAGAAGCGACGCGCGGCCGCGCGCGTGTCGGAGAACCCGAAGTCGTCGGCGCCGAGCGTGGCGTACTGACCGGGCACGTACGCGCGGATCTGGTCGGGGACCGCGTGCATGTAGTCCGAGACCGCCACGAACGGGCCGTTCGCCCCGGTGAGCTTCTGCGTGAGGTACGGGACCTTGCGCTCGGCGTCGGGGTTCAGGAAGTTGTGCTCGTCGGCGGCGAGGCCGTCGCGTCGCAGCTCCGCCCAGCTCGTGACCGACCAGACATCGGCCGACACGCCCCAGTCTTCGGCGAGGAGCTGCTGCGCCTCGAGGATCCACGGCACCGAGACGCCGGAGGCGAGCAGTTGCGCCTTCGGTCCCGCCACGCCGGACTCGTTCAGGCGGTGGATGCCTCGGATGATCCCGTCGACGTCGACGCCCTCGGGCTCGACCGGCTGCACGAGCGGCTCGTTGTAGACCGTGACGTAGTACATGACGTTGGGGTCGTCGTGCGAACCGCCGTACATGCGCTCGAGGCCCGAGCGCATGATGTGCCCGATCTCGTAGCCGTACGCCGGGTCGTACGAGACGACGGCCGGGTTGGTCGAGGCGAGCAGCGGCGAGTGGCCGTCGGCGTGCTGGAGGCCCTCGCCCGTGAGCGTCGTACGGCCGGCGGTCGCGCCGATGATGAACCCGCGGGCCATCTGGTCGCCGGCGGCCCACATCGCGTCGCCCGTGCGCTGGAAGCCGAACATCGAGTAGAAGACGTACACCGGGATGAGCGGCTCGCCCTGCGTCGAGTACGACGTGCCGACGTTGGTGAACGCCGCCATGGCGCCGGCCTCGTTGATGCCGACGTGGATGATCTGGCCCTGCGGGCTCTCCTTGTAGGCGAGCAGCAGTTCGCGGTCGACCGAGGTGTAGTGCTGGCCGTTCGGGTTGTAGATCTTCGCGGTCGGGAAGAACGCGTCGATGCCGAAGGTGCGCGCCTCGTCGGGGATGATCGGCACGATGCGGTGGCCGAAGTCCTTCGAGCGGATCAGGTCCTTCAGCAGTCGCACGAACGCCATGGTCGTGGCGATCTCCTGCGTGCCGGAGCCCTTCTTCGCGATCGCGTAGGCCGAGTCGTCGGGGAGCGAGATCGCCGTGTGGTTCGACCGGCGCTCGGGCAGGTAGCCGCCGAGTTCGCGGCGACGCTCGTGCAGGTACTGGATCGCCTCGTCCTGATCGCCGGGCGTGTAGTACGGCGGCAGGTAGGGGTTCTCCTCGAGCTGCGCGTCCGTGATCGGGATGCGCATCTGGTCGCGGAACGTCTTGAGGTTGTCGAGGGTCATCTTCTTCATCTGGTGGGTCGCGTTGCGCCCCTCGAAGGCCGGACCCAGGCCGTAGCCCTTGATCGTCTTCGCCAGGATGACCGTCGGCTGGCCCTTGTGCTCGCTGGCCGCCTTGAACGCCGCGTAGACCTTGCGGTAGTCGTGACCGCCGCGCTTCAGGCCCCACACCTCGTCGTCGGACAGGTGCGAGACGAGCTCGAGCGCTCGGGGGTCGCGGCCGAAGAAGTTCTCCCGCACGTACGCGCCCGACTCGGCCTTGTAGGTCTGGTAGTCGCCGTCGGGGGTGACGTTCATGAGGTTGCGGAGCGCGCCGTCGTGGTCGCGGGCGAGCAGGTCGTCCCACTCGCGGCCCCAGACGACCTTGATGACGTTCCAGCCGGCGCCGCGGAAGAAGCTCTCGAGCTCCTGGATGATCTTGCCGTTGCCGCGCACCGGACCGTCGAGACGCTGCAGGTTGCAGTTGATCACGAAGTTCAGGTTGTCGAGGCCCTCGTTCGCGGCGACCTGGAGCTGGCCACGGCTCTCGACCTCGTCCATCTCGCCGTCGCCGAGGAACGCCCAGACCTGCTGGTCGCTCGCGTCCTTGATGCCGCGGTTCGTCAGGTACTTGTTGGCCTGCGCCTGGTAGATCGCGTTGATCGGCCCGAGGCCCATCGACACGGTCGGGAACTGCCAGAACTCCGGCATGAGGCGCGGGTGCGGGTACGACGAGAGGCCGTCGGGCGCGTGCGACTTCTCTTGGCGGAAGCCGTCGAGCTGGTCGGACGAGAGGCGGCCCTCGAGGAACGCGCGGGCGTAGGTGCCGGGGGAGGCGTGGCCCTGCACGAAGATCTGGTCGCCGCCACCGGGGTGGTCCTGGCCGCGGAAGAAGTGGTTGAAGCCGACCTCGTAGAGTGCCGCCGACGACGCGTAGGTCGAGATGTGACCGCCGACGGAGATGCCGGGGCGCTGCGCACGGTGCACGAGCACCGCCGCGTTCCATCGGATCCAGGCGCGATAGCGGCGCTCGATCTCCTCGTCGCCGGGGAACTCGGGCTCGTTCTCGGGGGCGATCGTGTTCAGGTAGTCGGTGGTCGGAACCATCGGCACGCCGAGGTGCAGCTCCTTGGAGCGCTTCAGCAGGCTGAGCATGATCTCTCGCGCGCGCTGGTGTCCCTTCTCGGCGACAAGTGCATCAAGGGATTCAGCCCATTCGGAAGTCTCTTCCGGATCGGCGTCCATCGCCTCGACCGAGTAGGGATCCTGGTCGTTGACAGTCACACTCGACCTCTCTCTTCAGCAGATCGTGCCTGCGGGGTGTGGGATGTGCGCACGCCGAATGGGCCGGTTCACGGCCGGGTGGCACCACGCCATCCTAGTGATTCTATGCCCGCGAGGTGGGGGCTAGGCTGAGGCCCCGGTCGACCGAACGTCCCGCGGAAGGAAGCCGTCCCGTGATCCTCGCTCCCGGCGCTGCTGCGCCCGACTTCACGCTCGTGAACCAGTTCGGCCAGCCCGTGCGGCTCTCCGGGCTCCGCGGTCGCCCCGTCGCGCTCGTCTTCTTCCCACTGGCCTTCTCGCGCATCTGCCATGGCGAGCTCTGCGAGCTGCGCGACAACATCGCCATGTTCGAGGGGCCGGATGTCGCGCTGCACGCGATCTCCGTCGACTCGAAGCACACCCTGCGCGCGTGGGCCGAACGCGAGGACTACGACTTCCCGCTGCTCGCGGACTTCTGGCCGCACGGCGCGGTCGCGGACTCGTTCGGCGCGTTCGATGCCGGCACCGGGCTCGCCGAACGGGCGACGTTCGTGATCGACGCCGACGGGATGGTCGCCGCGAGCTTCGCGACCCCTCGCGGCGAGGCCAGGTCGCTCGATCAGTATCGGCAGGCGCTCGCGGCGCTCTGAGCGAGCAGATGCGGCATCCGCTCGCTCGTACCGCCTCGGACGTCAGCCGAGGATGTTGACGGAGCGGGCGATCACGAGCGCGAGGATGAGGAACCCGCCGAATGCCTGGAGCGCCATCAGGAGCTTGAATCGCGGCGAGAGCGGCATCGCGTCGGTCGCGCTGAACGCCATCGAGTTCGACAGGGCGGTGTAGAAGTAGTCGACGAATCGCGGCATCCAGTCGCGCACCGCAGACGAGCGCGCCGCGACCTCGGTGACGGCGTCGTCGTCCTCGTCCTGCGGGAAGCGGAAATCGGCCGGAGGCAGGTCGGCACGAGCTTCCATGGTGCGCATGACCGGGCCGCCGCGATCGAGCTCCCAGTACAGCAGCGTGAAGCCGATGACGTTCGCGACCCAGATCTGCAGCGCGGCGAGGAGCAGTCCGTGGGCGTCGTCGGCATCCCCACCGGCGAGTGCCGCGAGCAGGAGCACGAGCGTGAGTTGGTTCGCGACGACGAGACCGCCGGCGAGGGTGATGGACACCCACTTCGTGAACGTCGACCGTCGCGTGAGCCGGTGCGGGTTGGTGACGACGAGCGGCACGAGAAGGGCGACGCCGAAGACGACGACGATGAAGCGCTGCGGGCCGAGGAACTCGTTCGGCAGCGCCGCGTAGAGGCCCAGCGCGACGACGAGGGCGACGACGGAGGGCCACCGGTGCTCCGTCGGCGTGCTCCGGCTCGGATGCTGCTGCATCGGCTCCATGGCCGTGAGTCTAGGCAGCCCGCGGTAGCATTGGCGTGCGCCGCGCGCGGTCGCGGGCCTTTAGCTCAGTTGGTAGAGCGCCACGTTTACACCGTGGATGTCGTCGGTTCGAGCCCGGCAGGGCCCACCGGAACCGAGGGTGGTCCCCGACGACACGTGGTCGGGTTCTCCGAGCCTCACGCCTCGGTCGTCCGATGGCTGGTCGAAGCGCCCTGCCGCGTCGATCTCAGTCGCACGCAGCAGTAGCCGTCGCGAGGCTCGAGCACGGCTGCGACGTCGCGCTCACCGAGACCGCGGACCGCGCCGTCGAGCAGCGCCGCGTTCGCCGCGCAGATGGTCGCGGTGTGGTTGCGCGCCACACGATCGAACGGGCAGTTGGTGAGCAGCATGCCGTCGTCGCCGTCGTCGACGGGCGCATAGCCGAGCCGCTCGAGCACCGCCGGCATCGAGTCGGCGGCACCGCCGAGCGCACGCCCCAGCCTCGCCGAGACGCGCTCGAGTGTCGGGCCGATCGGCGTGCGCGCCCGATCGGATTCCTCCACCGCGCGGCTCAGCAGCTCTGCCGCGAGGTCGTAGTGACGCTCGGGCACCGACACCGAGATCTCGCCGGGCATCGCGCGGTAGAGCTTCGCGGGGCGACCGGCGCCAGGACCGGTGCGACCGTTCCGACGCTGGAACTCGGTGCGGAGGAGGCCCGCCTCCACCAGCCGGTCGAGGTGGAACGCCGCCGTTCCGCGCGCCATGCCGAGGGCGGAGGCTGCTTCGTCGCGCCCGACGGGCTCCGGATGCCTCGCCACGAACTCGAAGAGAGCCCGTCGTTGCGGGTCGGCGATCGAGGCGACCGCCGCGAGGTCGTCCTGACGTGCGGAGTCGTCCATGCGCGACATCCTAACTCTAAAACAGGGTTTCCTGACGAAAGAAGGAATCTAAAACAAGCGTCGTTGACTTAAGAAATCGCGACTCGTAGGGTCGGGAACATGAGATGTGCTCGAATCGCATCGAGAGGCGGACCATCGTGACCCAGGCGCCGAGTTTCGTCATCGTCGGCGGGGGACTCGCCGGCGCCACCGCGGCGAAGACACTCCGAGAGGAGGGCTTCGACGGCGGCATCCACCTGATCGCGAGCGAGGCGCATCATCCGTACATCCGTCCGCCGTTGTCGAAGGACTTCCTCGCCGGCGCCGCCGATCGCGATTCGGTGTTCGTCGAGTCGCCGGAGTGGTACCGCCGACACCTGATCGACCTCCGACTCGGCACCACGGCCACCTCGTTCGATCCGGTGGCCCATCGCGTGCACCTCGACTCCGGGCCGCCGCTCGAGTACGACGCGCTGCTGCTCGCGACCGGGTCGACCGCTCGGCGGCTGACGATCCCCGGCGCAGATCTGCACGGCGTGCGGACGCTCCGCACGCTCGACGACTCCGAGGCGCTGCACGACGAGCTCGCCGACGGCGGACGGCGACTCGTGCTGATCGGCTCCGGCTGGATCGGCATGGAGGTCGCCGCGACGGCGCGTACCCTCGGCAACGAGGTGACCATCCTCGAGCGCGATCCGGTGCCGCTCGCGAACGCGCTCGGCGATGAGCTCGGAGGCATGTTCGCCGAACTGCACGTCGAGCACGGCGTCGAGTTGCGAGCCTCAGTGGTCGTCTCCGAGATCACGGGCGAGCACGGCCGCGCCACGGGTGTGCGACTCGACAGCGGCGAGCGCTTCGCCGCCGACCTCGTGCTGGTCGGGGTCGGCGCGATCCCGAATCTCGACCTGGCCCGGGACGCCGGCGTCGCGATCGACTCGGGGGTGCTCACCGACGCCGCCCTCCGCACCGATCTGCCCGATGTCTACGCGGCGGGCGACATCGCCGAGGCGTATCAGCCGCTGGCCGGCATACGACTCCGGAGCGAGCACTGGGCGAACGCCCTGCACGGCGGCGCCGCTGCCGCCCGCTCGATGCTCGGAATCCCGGTCTCCTACGACGACATCCCGTACTTCTACACCGACCAGTACGACCTGGGCATGGAGTACTCGGGCTTCGGTCCGCTCGCAGGCGGCGCCGACATCGTGTACCGCGGCGATCGGGCGGCCCGCGAGTTCATCTCATTCTGGATCGCCGACGGCCGGGTGGTCGCGGGCATGAACGTCAACGTGTGGGACGTCAACGAAGCGGTGCAGGGCGTCATCCGTCGCGGCAACCACGTCGACCCGTTGCGTCTCGCCGATGAGCGGGTTCCGTTGGAGGAGCTGTGAACCCCGCGGCATCCTCGACCGCTGCACTCGAGAGCGCAGGGACCGGACGGCGATGACGGATGCCGCAGCAGACCGAGACGGTGCTCCGAAGGTAGGCTGAGCGGGTGACCGCCACCCTCGCCGACCTGCTGACGACGATCGAACGTCTCTGGCCGACCGCGGGTGCGGAGTCGTGGGATTCGCCGGGGCTCGTGACCGGCGACCCGAGCGCCCCGGTGCGGCGAGTGCTCTTCACGGTCGACGCCGTGGTCGAGACCGTCGACGAGGCGATCGCCGAGCGTGCCGACCTCGTGATCGCCCACCATCCGCTGCTCCTGCGCGGCGTCACCTCGATCGCCGAAGACCGGTACAAGGGCTCGCTGCTCGCGCGACTGATCCGTGCGGAGTGCGCACTGGTCACCGCCCACACCAACGCGGATGTCGTCTCCGCGGGCACCTCCGCAGTGCTCGCCGACCGCCTCGGGCTCGTCGAGACCACGCCCATCCAGCCGTCGACCGACCCGTCGCTCGGGCTCGGCCGCGTCGGTCGCCTGCCCGAACCCACGACCGTCGGTCGTCTCGCACGCATGCTCGCCGACCTCCTTCCTCCGACGGCGACGGGCGTGCGCGTCTCAGGCGGCTTCGACGACCCCGTCGAGACGGTCGCCGTCTGCGGCGGCGCCGGCGATTCGCTGCTCGGCGACCCCGCGGTGCGCCGCGCCGACGCGTACATCACCGCCGACCTCCGCCACCATCCCGCGTCGGAAGCACGCGAGCAGGCGAAGCTCACCGGCGGACCGGCGCTGCTCGATGTCTCCCACTGGGCGAGCGAGTGGCTCTGGCTCGACGTCGCGGCCGCGCAGTTGCGTGCAGCCCACCCCGAGCTCACCGTCACCGTCTCCGAACTGCGCACCGATCCCTGGGACTTCCAGATCGTGCAGTGACCAGCCGCCCCACCGACCCCCGTCCTCACCGACGACCCGATCCCTTGAGGAGCACCACGTGAAGGCCAGCCCCGCCGAACAGGAACAGCTGCTGCGACTGCAATCCCTCGACACCCGCCTCGCGCAGCTCGCGCACAAGCTCGGCTCGCTGCCGCAGGCCGGCCGGCTCGCCGAGTTCGCGGCACGCGACCAGGCCGTGCGCGGCACGCGTGCCGAGGCGCTCGGCACGCTCGAAGACGCCCGCGTCGAACTCAAGCGCCTCGAGTCCGATGTCGCCGTCGTCGAGGCCCGCATCGCGCGCGACAGCGAGCGCCTGCAGCACACCTCGTCAGTGAAGGATGTCTCGGCGCTCGAGTCCGAGCTCGCCTCGCTCCGACGGCGGCTGAACGACCTCGAAGAGCAAGAGCTCGTGGTGATGGAGCGGGTCGAGGAGGCCGATGTGGCCGTCTCGAGCATCGACCTGCAGCGCGAGGCGATCGTCACCGAGGTGGCGGCGCTCGAGGCCGAGCGCGACGAGGCTGCCGGGGATCTCGGCGTCCAGCGCGAGCAGACCGAACGCGATCGTGCCGTCGTCGCCGAGGGCGTCGCCGAGCCGCTGCTCGCCTTCTACGAGCAGCGTCGTGTGCGCGGCGGGGGAGTCGGAGCCGCGCTCCTCCGGGCCCGCACCTGCGGTGGCTGCGGGATCACGCTCACCGGTTCCGACCTCGAGTCGGTCCGTCGCTCAGCGCCCGACGAGGTGGTGCTGTGCCCCGAGTGCGATCGCATCCTCGTGCGAACCGACGAGTCGGGTCTCTGAGCCGCACCCGACCCCGGGGATCGGGCAACGGTCGTCGGCGATCGGATGCCTCGGCGATCCGGTCCCGGCCGCCGACGATAGACTTGAACCGCGAGTGGGTCGGCAAGACGGTCGCGTCGCACGGTTTCGATCGTGCGCCGAGGAACGTCCGGGCTCCACAGGGCAGGACGGTGGGTAACTCCCACCCGGGGCAACCCGCGAGACAGTGCCACAGAAAGCAGACCGCCCGGCGCGCAAGCGCCGGGTAAGGGTGAAACGGTGGGGTAAGAGCCCACCAGCGACCGCGGTGACGCGGTCGGCTCGGTAAACCTCGTCCGGAGCAAGGTCAGACAGGGAACGATGGGGCTGCCCGTCCCGTTCCCGGGTGGACCGCTGGAGGGCTGCGGCAACGTAGTCCCGAGAGAGATGGCCGTCCAGCCGGTGTCGCGAAAGCGCCCGGTGAACAGAACCCGGCGTATCAGCCGGCCCATTCGCACTCTTCGCACAGCGACTGGCGGCACCATCTCCCGAGAGGGCCCTGCCGAGCGTCAGCTCCAGAACTCGGCGAGCGCCGCTGCGAGGGATCGACCCTGGTCGTAGCCGCCTCGCGCCGCCGGACGGCGGGTTGCCGGGTCGAGCGCGTTGGCGTTGAACACGTCGCCCGAGGCGGCATCCGGGAAGACCGTCTCGACCAGGCTGCCGCCCGCTCGGAGTTCGTCGACCTGCGTTGCGAGGTCCAAACCCCACTCGGCGGGCGTTCGCGACCTCCCGCTGAACGGTTCCAGCACGAGAACACGTTCGTACCCGGCCGCGAGGTCGGCATTCGAGCTGCGACGGTATCCGCCGTTGAGATAACGGTCGTCTCCGATGCGATACGGCGTCAGGGCCGAGGTGCTGGCGGCGACGGCGTCGACCAGGTTGATTCCGCTCTCGCGGTCGAACACGACCGGTTCGCCCGTGCGAGCGTCGAGGGCGGGGATGAGCACGCGCTGCCGCGGCCAGTCGTGGTTGGGAAGCCGGGCGGCGACGATGTCGCGCCAGCGGGACGCATCCGAGCCGTCGGAGGAATCGAGGTCGAGCGCTGCAGCGCTCATGCGTCGACGCATGTCGCTCGCATCAGCAGCAGAGTCGATGATCCGGCTCGACCACGCCATGTAGTCCGGCCCCGAGAGCGCCGGTGCCCGCCTCTGATCGGATCCGACGGAGGCTGCCTGCGGCTGGTGCGGCTCGGCGAGGATGGGCGCGTACAGCTCGGCCGGCCGGGTGCCGCTCGTGATCTGGGCAGCCACCGTCGATCCCGCGGACGTGCCGATGATGACGTCGGCTTCGGTGAGATCGACGCCGTCGTCGAACAGGCCCGCGATGAACCCGAGTTGCCAGGCGTTGCCGGCCGCGCCGGCGCCGGCGAGCACCAGGGCTCGCGAGTGGTGGTCGTGCGTTGAAGATGTCGTGTGCATGGGAGTCGCCTTTCGCGAATTGCGTGTGGGGCGCTCCCTGTTGCGACTACTTCAGTCGCGCGATCGCGGACTGCGGGGGAGCACCCATTGCGGATACTGCGTTCATGGGTCTCACCTCCTGGTCGTCGATCACGATCATCGGTACGGTAGCACGCCCGCCCTAGTGCACCGCGAGGGACGCCGCGCCGAGGATGCCCGCGTTGTTGCGGTGCACCGCCGGCACGATCGGCGTCTTCAGGTCGAGCAGCGGCAAGAACTGGGAATGGTGCTTCGACACGCCCCCGCCGACCACGAAGAGATCGGGGGAGAAGATGAACTCCACGTGCGCGTAGAACCGCTGCAGCCGGCTCGCCCACTCCTGCCAGTCGAGCGAGTCCCGTTCCATCGCCGAGTAGGCCGCGTTCTTCTCGGCTTCGCGGCCGTCGAGCTCGATGTGGCCGAGTTCGGTGTTCGGTACGAGCACGCCGTCGTAGAGGAACGCCGAGCCGATGCCGGTGCCGAGCGTCGTCAGGATCACGAGGCCGTCGGCGTCGACGGCGGCACCGTAGCGGGCCTCGGCGTAGCCGGCGGCATCCGCGTCGTTGATGAAGTGGATCTCGCGGCCGAACGTCTCCTCGAAGAGCTCCTCGGCGGGCAGGCCGATCCACTCCTTCGAGATGTTCGCCGCCGAGAGGGTGCGGCCGTGCTTGACGATCGCGGGAAAGCACACGCCGAGGGGGAGTGCGTCGCCGAACTCGTCGGAGAGACCGTCGAGCAGTTCGGCGGTCGCGGCCAGGATGTCCGTCGGGCGACCACCCTCGGGCGTCGCGACCTTGCGCCGATCCGAGAGGAGCTCGCCGGTGCCGAGGTCGACGACCGCGCCCTTGATGCCCGTGCCGCCGATGTCGATCCCGATCGCGTGCTGTGTCGCCATAGCGGCCACACTATCGCGGGCCCGTTCGGGTGCCGTTCAGGGGAGCGTCAGGATCTCGGCTCCGCGTTCGGTGACGACGAGGGTGTGCTCGAACTGCGCGGTGAGCGAGCGGTCGCGCGTCACGATCGTCCAGTCGTCGGCCCAGACGTCCCACTCGATGCCGCCGCCGAGCGTCAGCATCGGCTCGATCGTGAAGACCATGCCCGGCTCCATCACGGTGTCGAACTCGGGGGCGTCGTAATGGGGGATGATCAGCCCCGAGTGGAACGCCCGTCCGACCCCGTGGCCCGTGTAGTCGCGAACGACGCCGTAGCCGAAGCGCTTCGCGTACGCCTCGATCGCGCGGCCGATCACGTTCACCTCGCGGCCGGGAGCGACGGCACGGATGCCGCGGCGCAGCGCTTCACGGGTGCGCTCGACGAGCTGGACGGTCGCTTCGTCCGCCTCGCCGACGACGAACGTGTGGTTGAGGTCGCCGTGGTAGCCGTCGAGGTACGCCGTGACGTCGATGTTCACGAGGTCGCCGTCGGCGAGCACGGTGTCGTCGGGGATGCCGTGGCAGATCACCTCGTTGACCGAGGTGCACGACGACTTCGGGAACCCCCGATAGCCGAGGGTCGACGGGTAGGCGCCATGCGCGACCACGAAGTCGTGCGCGATTCGATCGAGCTCATCGGTCGTCACGCCGGGACGGATCGCCCCCGACGCCGCCTCGATCGCTCCGGCCGCGACACGCCCGGCCGCACGGACGAGCTCGACTTCTTCGGGCGTGTACCGGTCGCCGCCGGAGTACGGGGAGGGCGCACGCTTGCCCACGTACTCGGGTCGCGGGATCGAGGCGGGCACCGCTCGAAGCGGCGACAGGCGTCCGGGGATCAGGTGGCCTGAGGCGTCCTTGGGCATAGGATCAGCCTATGGCCGAGGATGTCGAGCACATGTTCTGGTACAACCTGAACACCGGTGAGGTGGAGCAGGGATTCGTGTCGCCGTCGGTCGATCGGGTCGGGCCCTTCGAGACTCGTGCCGAGGCCGAACGGGCGCTCGAGATCCTGCGCGCGAACAGCGCGAAGTGGGCCGAAGAAGAGGCCGCCGAAGACTGAGTCGTCGGGTCGGCCTCGCCGCCTGCCTTATTCGTACGAGTGCTCGGAGTTCGGGTACACGCCCGCCTCGACGTCGGTGCGCCATTCCTTGGCGGCGGCGCTGAGGATGCCCGAGAGGTCGGCGTACTGCTTCACGAACTTCGGCACACGACCGATCGTGAGGCCCGCCCAGTCGGTCCAGACGAGCAGTTGGCCGTCGGTGTGCGGGCCGGCTCCGACGCTGATCGTGGGGATCTCGAGCAGCTCGGTGACCTGACGCGCGGCATCTGCCGGAACCATCTCGAGCACGACGGCGAACGCGCCGGCGTCCTGCACGGCCTTGGCATCGGCGAGCAGCCGCTTGACGCCCTCGCCGCGACCCTGGATGACGTGGCCGCCGAGGCCGTGTTCACTCTGCGGCGTGTAGCCGATGTGCGCCATCACGGGGATTCCAGCAGCAACGATGCGACGGATCTGCTTGTGGCTTCGCTCTCCGCCCTCGAGCTTCACCGCGTGCGCCCCGGTCTCCTTCATGAACCGCACGGCGGTGTGGAGGGCGTCTTCGGGGCCGTTCTCGTACGACCCGAACGGCATGTCGGCGACGACGAAGGCGCGCTTGACGGCCCCGGCGACCGCGCGGGTCAGCGGGATCAGTTCGTCGACCGTGACGGGCAGCGTGGTCTCGTAGCCGAAGACGTTGTTGCCGGCCGAGTCGCCGACGAGCAGGAAGTCGATGCCGGCCTCGTCGAAGATGCGAGCGGTGAGCTGGTCGTAGCTCGTGAGGCCCGTGATCTTGATGCCGTCGCGCTTGGCATTCTGGAAATGCCGGGTGCGCACGCGCTTCGGCCCTCCGGATGCGGCGGCACCGCCGTAGGGGTTCTGCTCGGTGCCGGCCGACGTGTCGGATGCTGCGTTCTGGGGCTCGCCTGACATGGGGCAAGTCTGGCACACGCGCCATCCGTCGCAGCCTCGCGAGCGCGCGCGAGCGAGCACCGCGAGCCAGTACGCTGAGAGGTGCGAGAGAGGGTGTGGATGGATAAGCAGCGCGACTTCGTTCTTCGCACGATCGAGGAGCGAGGGGTCAAGTTCGTCAGGCTCTGGTTCACCGACGTGGTCGGAACCCTGAAATCGGTGGCGATCGCGCCGGCCGAGGTCGAAGGAGCGTTCACCGAGGGCATCGGCTTCGACGGCTCGGCCATCGAGGGCCTCAGCCGTACCTTCGAGTCGGACCTGCTCGCCTACCCCGATCCGACGACGTTCCAGACGTTGCCGTGGCGCGGGGACATCGACCCCACGGCGCGCATGTTCTGCGACATCACGACGCCCGACGGCGAGCCCGCGGTCTCCGACCCGCGCAACGTGCTGAAGCGCACCCTCGCACGTGCAGCCGATCGCGGATTCACGTTCTACACGCACCCCGAGATCGAGTTCTACCTGCTGAAGTCGTCGAAGTACGGGGCATCCGGCCCCGAGCCCGTCGACTCCGCCGGCTACTTCGACAACGTTCCCGGCGGCACCGCACACGACTTCCGCCGCCGCTCGGTGCGCATGCTCGAAGACCTCGGCATCTCGGTGGAGTTCAGCCACCATGAGGCGGGTCCCGGCCAGAACGAGATCGACCTGCGCTACGCAGATGCACTGACGACCGCCGACAACATCATGACGTTCCGCACGGTCATCAAAGAGGTCGCGATCGAGCAGGGCGTCTACGCGACGTTCATGCCGAAGCCGTTCTCCGGCCAACCGGGCAGTGGCATGCACACGCACATGTCGCTGTTCGAGGGCGATGCCAACGCCTTCTACGAGCCCGGCGCGCAGTACCAGCTCTCCAAGGTCGGCCGGCAGTTCATCGCCGGACTGCTGACCCACGCTCCAGAGATCACCGCCGTCACGAACCAGTTCGTGAACTCGTACAAGCGGCTCTGGGGCGGGGTCGGGCCCGACAAGCTCGCCGAGGCGCCCAGCTTCGTCTGCTGGGGGCACAACAACCGTTCGGCGCTCGTGCGCGTGCCGCTGTACAAGCCCGGCAAGGGGCAGAGCGCTCGGGTCGAATATCGGGCGATCGACTCCGCGGCGAATCCGTATCTCGCATTCTCGCTGCTGCTGGCCGCGGGCATGAAGGGCATCGAGGAGGGCTACGAGCTTCCGCCCGAGGCCGAAGACGACGTGTGGGCGCTGACCGATCGTGAGCGACGTGCACTCGGCTACGACCCGCTGCCCGCGAGCCTCGATCACGCGGTGCAGCTCATGGAGGAGTCGGAGCTCGTCGCCGAGACGCTCGGCGAGCAGGTGTTCAACTACGTGCTGGCGAACAAGCGGGCCGAGTGGCGCGACTACCGCTCCGAGGTCACCCCGTTCGAGCTGCAGCGCAACCTCGAGATCCTCTGACGCAGCGGATGTCTCGTCAGGCCCCCACGCTCGGAAGAGTCGCTCGTGCGGGCTTCGGCGATCTGAGCGGCGCCGCGTCGGCGCTCGAATCGTTGTCGACCGGCACGGGCGTCGAGCTCGACTCGCTCCTCGAGGTCTTCGCCCAGGCCGCCGATCCCGACGAGGCGCTCGCGGTCGTCGCGCGACTCCGCGAACAGGCGCCGAACGAGCTCGCGACAGTGCTCGAGCACGAGAACGCCGCGGCGCGCCTGGTTCGCCTCGTCGGGGCGTCACGCGGCTTCGCCGACTTCCTGCTGCGGCACCCGTCGGATCTCGCGATGTTCGCGCAGGTGCCGGGCCCGCCGCCGAGCGTCGGCGAGGCGCGTGCGTCACTGCTGGCGGCGCTCGACGACGTCCCCGCCGCGACCGCCGACCTCACGGAGGCGGCGGCTCGGGCGATCCGCATCCGGTACCGCCGGCTGCTCGCGGATGTCGCGGTGTACGACCTCACCCGTGCCGATGCGGTCGACGTCGTCGACGTCGTCGCCGCGGGTCTCGCGGATCTCGCCGGCGCGACGCTCGATGCGGCGCTCGCGGCCGCTCGTCGTGTCGTCGGCCGCACACCGGCGGAGCCGGCGGCGCCTGGGCGTTATCCCATCGCGGAGGTCGCGGCCACGAGGCTCGCGATCATCGGCATGGGCAAGGCCGGCGCTCGCGAGCTCAACTACGTGAGCGACGTCGACGTCATCTTCGTCGCCGAGTCCGCCGATGAAGAGATCGTCTCCACGCCGAGGGCGCTCGACATCGCGACCAGGCTCGCCATGCTGACGATGCGCATCATCGGCGAGCCCGGCATCGAGCCACCGCTCTGGGAGGTCGACCCGAACCTGCGCCCCGAGGGCAAGGACGGCGCGCTCGTGCGCACGCTCGAGTCGCATCTGCAGTACTACGACCGGTGGGCGAAGAGCTGGGAGTTCCAGGCGCTGCTGAAGGCGAGGCCGCTCGCCGGAGACCTCGAGCTCGGCGGGCGCTACATCGCCGGCGTCGCGCCGAAGGTGTGGTCGAGTTCTGGTCGCGAGGGCTTCGTCGAGTCCGTGCAGGGCATGCGCGAGCGAGTCACCCAGCACATCCCGGCCGACGAGGTCGACGTGCAGATCAAGCTCGGGCCCGGCGGCATCCGCGACATCGAGTTCACGGTGCAGCTGCTGCAGCTCGTGCACGGCGCGTCCGACGACGGCATCCACCAGCGCGGAACGCTGCCCGCCCTCGCCGCACTCGCCGAGCTCGGCTACGTCGGCCGCGAGGAGGCGGCCGAGTTCGCGCGCGACTACCGTGTGCTGCGCGTGCTCGAGCACCGGGTGCAGCTCGAGCGGTTGCGCCGCACGCACCTGATGCCCCGTGACGAGCACCGGCTCCGCGTGCTCGCCCGTGCTTCGGGCCTCGGTCGCACAGCAGACGAACTCATGGCCGTCTGGCACGCCACCCGCTTGCGGGTGCGGGGCCTGCACGAACGCCTCTTCTACCGGCCGCTGCTGTCGGCTGTGGCGGCGCTGCCGGCATCCGGTCTCGGACTCACGAGCGCGCAGGCCGAAGCGCGTCTCGCCGCGATCGGCTTCCGTGACCCGCGTGGAGCGCTCGCCCACATCGCGGCGCTCACGACCGGCGTCTCGCGGCGCGCGCAGATCCAGCGCAACCTCATGCCCGTGCTCATCTCGTGGTTCGCCGACGGCACCGACCCCGACTTCGGGCTGCTCTCGTTCCGGCGTCTCAGCGACACCCTCGGTACGACCCACTGGTATCTGCGGCTGCTCCGCGACTCCTCCGACGCGGCGTTGCGGCTGACCAGGGTGCTCTCGGGATCCCGTTTCACCGCCGAACTGCTCGAGCGCAGCCCCGAATCGGTCGCGTGGCTCGAAGACCTCGACGAGCTGCGGCCTCGATCGATCGCGGCCCTCGAAGACGAGGGCCGGGCCGTGCTGCGGCGCCACGAGGAGCCCGACGTCGCAGCCAAGATCTTCCGCGCCATCCGTCGCCGTGAGGTGCTGCGGCTCGCGCTGTCCGGAATCCTCGACGTCTGCACCGTCGAGGAGCTCGGCCACGCGCTCAGCGACGTCACCGAGAACCACATCGCCGCCCTCGTCGCCGCGATCCGCGGCGCCGAGTCCGACGGCATCGAGTTCGCAGTGATCGGCATGGGCCGCTTCGGCGGCCGCGAGCTCGGCATCGGTTCCGACGCCGACATCATCTACGTCTACCGCCCGACGGATGCCGCGCCCGACGCGGCCCACTCGCGGGCGCTCCGCATCGTCTCCGAACTCGTGCGCCTCAGCGAAGACGCGCGCCTGCCCTTCGACCTCGATGCGGATCTCCGCCCCGAGGGCCGCAACGGCGTCGTCGCCCGTTCACTCGACGCGTACCGCGCGTACTACGCGAGGTGGTCGCTGACCTGGGAGGCCCAGGCACTCCTGCGGGCCCGCGGGGTGGCCGGCAACCGCGCACTCATCGAAGAGTTCACCGAGCTCGCCGACACCGTGCGATACCCCGAGGCGATCAGCGAGCGCGACGTGCGCGAGGTGAAGCGCATCAAGGCTCGCGTCGAGAACGAGCGGTTGCCGCAGGGTGCCGACCCGACCCGCCACCTGAAGCTCGGGCGCGGATCGCTGTCCGACGTCGAGTGGTTCGTGCAGCTCATCCAGCTGCAGCACGCCGCCGCCGTTCCGGCGCTGCGCACGACGTCGACGCTCGACGCGCTGGCCGCTGCGGTCGAACATGATCTCGTCGAGGCATCCGATGCCGAGACCCTTCGCGCGGCGTGGATCTTCGCCTCGCGAGCCCGGTCCGCCCTCACGCTCTGGCTCGACCGCACGACCGACGTGCTGCCCGTCGAGCGCTCGCAGCTCGAGGGCGTCGCCCGCATCATGGGCTACCCACCGGGCTCGGCGACCCAGCTCGAACAGGACTACCTGCACGTCACGCGACGCGCTCGAGTCGTCTTCGATCGCGGCTTCTACGGGGTCGAACCGCGGCGCGAGCCATCCATCAGCTGAGCCGGACCGCGCTGTAGACGGCGATCCCACCGCGATCGGTGCTTGGCGTCGCGCTGCCGTGGAACGACGAATGGGCCCGCACCGCCGAAGCGGTGCGGGCCCATCCAAGGTCGGATCCTACGGCTGCAGGGGGGATGCAGCTTCGGATCCTGGGGACTGCAGAGGGGGCTGCAGGATCAGACGCCGTAGTAGAGCTCGAACTCGAACGGGTGGGGACGCTGAGCCAGCGGCTTCAGCTCCTTCTCGCGCTTGTAGTCGATCCACGTCTCGATGAGCTCCTTGGTGAACACGCCGCCCTCGAGGAGGAAGTCGTGATCGGCCTCGAGCGCGTCGAGCGCCTCGCCGAGCGAGCCCGGGACCTGGGGGATGGCCTTGGCCTCCTCGGGGGGAAGCTCGTAGAGGTCCTTGTCGACGGGCTCGTGCGGCTCGATGCGGTTCTTGATGCCGTCGAGGCCCGCCATGAGCTGCGCGGCGAACGCGAGGTACGGGTTGCCCGAGGCATCCGGCGCGCGGAACTCGATGCGCTTGGCCTTGGGGTTCGTGCCCGTGATCGGGATGCGGATCGATGCCGAACGGTTGCCCGCCGAGTACACGAGGTTGACGGGAGCCTCGAAGCCCGGAACGAGGCGGTGGTAGGAGTTCACCGTCGGGTTCGTGAAGGCCAGCACCGCGGGGGCGTGCTTCAGCAGGCCGCCGATGTACCAGCGCGCGAGGTCGGAGAGCCCGCCGTAGCCCGCCTCGTCGTAGAAGAGGGGCTTGCCCTCGCTCCAGAGCGACTGGTGGGTGTGCATGCCCGAGCCGTTGTCGCCGAAGAGCGGCTTCGGCATGAACGTCGCGCTCTTGCCCCACTGGTCGGCCGTGTTCTTGACGATGTACTTGAACTTCAGGATGTCGTCGGCCGCGTGCACCATGGTGTCGAAGCGGTAGTTGATCTCCTGCTGGCCGCCGGTGCCGACCTCGTGGTGCGAACGCTCCAGCACGAAGCCTGCGTCGATGAGCTTGAGGGTGATGTCATCGCGCAGGTCTGCGGTCTTGTCGACGGGGCTGACCGGGAAGTAGCCGCCCTTGTAGGGGGTCTTGTTGCCGAGGTTGCCGCCCTCTTCGACACGGCCGGAGTTCCAGGCGCCCTCTTCGGAGTCGACCGAGTAGAAGCTCGAGTGCTGGTTGACCTCGTAGCGCACGTCGTCGAAGATGTAGAACTCGGCCTCGGGGGCGAAGAACGCGGTGTCGGCGATGCCGGTCGAAGCCAGGTACTTCTCGGCCTTCTTGGCGACCTGACGCGGGTCCTTCGAGTAGATCTCGCCATTGCGCGGGTTGTAGATGTCGAACACCATGATGAGCGTGCGCTCGGCGCGGAACTGGTCGATGTACGCCGTCGTCACGTCGGGGATGAGCTGCATGTCGGACTCGTGGATGTTCGCGAAGCCGCGGATCGAGGAGCCGTCGAACAGCTGGCCGACGGTGAAGAACTCTTCATCGACAGTGGAGGCCGGGATGTTGAAGTGCTGCTGCACGCCCGGAAGATCGGTGAAGCGGATGTCGAGGAACTTGACATCCGTCTCCTTGATGAACTTGAGAACTTCGGACGAATCGCTGAACATGTTTGCGCAGTCTCCAAGAGGACTAGTACCGGACGGACTTTCACAGCCGGTAGCGACGCTAGCCGGGTGCCGTTTCCCACCCGTGACCGGAATGTTTCGGCCATGTTACGCCCAGCGGGGCTCGGTAGACTCATCGGGTGCCTGACGCGAAACCCCAGACCTTCGGAGACCTCGAGCCGAGCCGGTGGCCGGGGGAGCGGCTCGGGCTGCCGAGTGAAGGGCGCGGCTCCGTGGCCCGAGCCGGTCGCCGCATCGCCGCGTTGCTCGTCGATTGGGCGAGCGCGATGCTCATCTCGCTGCTCTTCACGCCGTACGAGTCGGTCGCCTACACCTGGGTCACTCCGCTCGTGTTCGCCGTGCTGCAGATCGTCTTCATCCCGACCATCGGCGGCAGCATCGGACATCGACTGCTCGGCATGCGGGTCATCCCGCTCGAGGGCGGCTGGATCGGCATCTGGCGCCCGGTCAAGCGAACCGCGCTGCTGCTCATCGTGGTGCCGGCCCTCGTGTGGGACTCCGACCAACGCGGCTTCCACGACAAGGTCGCCGGCACGGTGCTCATCCGCTACTGAGGTCCCCATCCGCTCCGGCGGCGCCGAGGCATCCGCTCGCCTGAAGCACGAACGCGGCATCCGTCATCGGATGCCGCGTTCGTTTCGTTCAGTGCCGGGTCAGCGCATCTTGCCGCGCTGCGGGCGCGCCTTCATCGGGTCGATGCCCTTGGGGATCGGCAGGGAGGACTGGAGCGAGTTGAGGCGGTTCGAGACCGCGAGGACCTCGGGCTTGGTGAGCGCCTTCTTCGTCTTGCGGAGCGTCACGGGAAGCTTGTGGAGCGCGATCGATCCCTCGTCGTCGCCGACCGAGATCTGCGTGACCGGGACGTTCGGGAGAATGCGGGTGACCTTGCGCTGCTCCTCGTCGAGCATGCGCTTCGTGCGAGAGACGGGACCCTCGCTGATGAGCGCGACCCCGCCGCGACCGACGGCGCGGTAGATGGCGTCTTGGGTCTTGCCGTTGACGGCGACGGGCATCTCGTTACCGACCCATCCGCCGCGGAGGCCGCTGCGGAGCACCGCACCGACCGCGCCGGGCTGGCCCTCGATCTGCGAGTACGCGGCGCGCTCGGCACGACGACCGAGGATCACGAGCGCGATGAGGAGGCCGGCGAGCACGCCCGCGACGACCCAGAGGGCGATCGTGAAGCCGTTGCCCTCGCTCAGCCAGAGCGCCAGGCCCAGGCTCACGAGTACCGGAGCGAGGAAACCGAGGAGCATCAGCCACTGCGCGGTGGAATCGTAGCGGCGGGTCATCTGGAAGACCTGCCACATCTGCTTCATGCGGCCGGGCTCCTTCTGAGCCTTCGATGCGTCCTTGGTGCGTGCCATGTTCTCAAGGATACCGGCGCGGAGGGCCGTCTCGGACCGCGATCTGCGCACGGTCCGAGACGGCGGATGCCGTTAGCCGACCGCCTGGGCGAAGCCGAGCGACGCATCGGCGAGATGCGAGAGCTCGGGGGGCAGCTGTCGCCCCTTCGCCTGCATCGACTGCGCCCAGAGGCGACCTGCGCGGTAGGACGAGCGCACGAGCGGTCCGGCGAGCACGCCGAGGAATCCGATCGCCTCTGCCTCCTCCTTGATCTCGACGAATTCCTCGGGCCGTACCCACCGGGCCACCGGCAGGTGCCGGGGGCTCGGACGCAGGTACTGGGTCACCGTGATGATGTCGGTCCCCGCGTCGTGCAGGTCCTGGAGCGCCTGCGACACCTCGTCCCGCTCCTCGCCCATGCCGAGGATGAGGTTCGACTTGGTGATGAGGCCGGCCTCGCGTCCCTGCGTGATCACGTCGAGCGATCGCTCGTACCGGAAGGCCGGGCGGATGCGCTTGAAGATGCGCGGCACCGTCTCGACGTTGTGCGCGAACACCTCGGGTTCGGCGTCGAACACCTGCTGCAGCAGCTCGGGCACCCCGTTGAAGTCCGGCACGAGGATTTCCACTCCGGTGCCGGGCGACTGACGGTGGATCTCGCGGATCGTCTCGGCGTAGAGCCATGCGCCGCCGTCGGGCAGGTCGTCGCGGGCGACGCCCGTGACGGTCGAGTAGCGCAGCTGCATGCGCAGCACGGACTCGCCGACGCGACGGGGTTCATCGGCGTCGAAGTCTGCGGGCTTGCCCGTGTCGATCTGGCAGAAGTCGCAGCGCCGGGTGCACTGCGATCCGCCGATGAGGAAGGTCGCCTCGCGGTCCTCCCAGCACTCGTAGATGTTGGGGCATCCGGCTTCCTGGCACACGGTGTGCAGGTCCTCGCTCTTCACGAGCGACTGCAGCGCCCGGTACTCGGGCCCCATCTTCGCTCGCGTCTTGATCCACTCGGGCTTGCGCTCGATCGGCGTCTGGGCATTGCGGATCTCGAGGCGCAGCATCTTGCGCCCCTCGGGTGCGGTGCTCACGCGGCGATCGCCGCCTCGGCGCGGAATCGCGCGGAGATCGGCTCGACGAGATCGGCCGGGGTCACGGTGCGACCCAGCTCACGGCTGATCGTGGTCACTCCCGCGTCCCGGATGCCGCAGGCGACGATCCGCTCGTAGGCATCGAGCTCGTTGCTCGCGTTGAGGGCGAAGCCGTGCATGGTGACGCCGTTCTCGACCCTGATGCCGATGGCGGCGATCTTGTTCTCGTGGCCGGGCGGCCCGACCCAGACGCCGGACCTGCCGTCGACGCGACGCGACTCGAGACCGATGCCCGCGAGCACGTCGATGAGGATGCCCTCGAGCCGCCGGACGTATCCGACGACGTCGATCGGTTCCGGCAGGCGAAGGATCGGATAGCCGACGAGTTGGCCGGGGCCGTGCCAGGTGATCTTGCCACCGCGATCGACGTCGATGACGGGAGTCCCGTCGGTCGGCCGTTCGTCGGGCGCTGTGCGCTTGCCGGCGGTGTAGACGGAGGGGTGCTCCAGGAGGAGTACGGTGTCGGGGCGTTCGCCCCTGACAACCGCGCGATGGACGGCGCGCTGAAGGTCGAGACCCTCGATGTACGGCACGGAGTTGGCGCTTAGCCCCGTGACGACGATGTCGAGCATGGGATCCAGCTTAGGTCACTCGTCCTCGACAGCGGTCGTCGACAGGGCGGCTTCCCCAGACATGCGGCGGGTGCCTCGGCGGCGCGGATCGAGGAGCACGCTGGCTGCATGGTTCGATCCAGCAGACGCAAGGTCCGTGGCCACGGACAGGCACCCGACTCCGCCTCCAGTACCGGCGGCAGCACCGAGCCGGCGCGCGATCGACGCCCGCCATCGGAGACGACGCTCGCGGGCTATCGCCTGCTCCGGCGCATCGCATCGGGTGAGCGTGCCGATGTCTTCCTCGCGGCCGTCGACGGCCCTGCCGAGGATCCGGCGCCGCTCGTGGTCGTGCGGGTCTACGACGCCGCAGCGAACGGAGCGGCGATCGCTCTCGAGATCGAGGCGATGTCGACGGATGCGTCGGGGTCGCTGCCCGCCCTCATCGACATCGCGACACTCGACGACGGGCGTTGCGCGCTGGCCGTCGAACGAATCGCCGGCGCCCCGATCTCCCGCGTGATCGCCGAGCGCCGTCTCGCCCCGGGCGAAGCGGTGACCGTGCTCGCCCCGATCGCCGTCGCGGTCGGCGAACTCGCGCGTCGTGGATTCGTCCACACCCGGCTGTCGCCCGGAGACGTGCTGCTTGACGGCCGAGGGCGACCCCGACTGATCGGCCTCGGCGGGCTCGAGCGGCTCTCGGCGTCGCCCCAGGAACGCACACCGCTGCTTCGCGCGGGCCACGTCGCCCTTGCCGAGCTGGTCGCCGAGGTCGTGGCGGCGACAGAGCGACCGGAGGTCTTCGCGGACGTCCTCGATCTCGTGGAGTCACGTCTTTCGATGCGGCCGTTCGCTCCGTGCGAGGCGGAACTCGAGCGTGCGCTCTTCGCAGCCGCCGATCCGGCTCCGGTCCGCGGCATCGCCGCCGCCGCTCCAAGGGGGCTGCCTTCGCGGGTGACGGTGCCGCTCGAGCTCGGGACGCGGGTCGACCGGCGCGACGGTGCGTACGTCGGAGATGACGGGGGCGCATCCGACCCGCCGGTGCGGAGCGCGATCCGTGCCGTCCTCGACCTCGCGCAGTGGCCTGCATTCCTCGCCGATGGTCGTCGGAGCGGCGACGTCGCCGAGGCTCCCGAAGCACGAGGCGCGCCGCCGGACGTCAGGAAAGGGGTGCAGGCGATGCTGCGGCGGCGACGCCCGGCACTCGTCGTCGCCTCGCTCATCGGCGGGGGAGCGCTGGTCCTGCTGCTGACGCTCGTGCCGCCGAAGTCGGTCGATGCCGCGCCCTCCGAGACTGGAGCCCGGACCGCTGCGCCGGTGGCCGAGACCTCCGAGCGTGACCCGGCGACGAACCCGCCCTCGCTCGATGCGGTCTCCGGCGACGACCCTGTGGCTGCCGTTCAGGCGCTGCTCGTGCAGCGTGCCGAGTGCTTCGACCGGCTCGATCTGGCATGCCTCGAGTCGATCGTCCAGCCCGGTTCCGCTGCTGAAGCCGCCGAAGTCGCGGCGATGGGCATCGCGCGCGACGGCGGAGACGCGCCGCCGGCGTTCGACGCTTCTGGCGCCGCCGTGACCGCCGAGATGGGTTCGGCGGTACTCGTCACCGTTCCCTATGCATCGGGCGAACGAGAACCGGCCTCGCTCCTCGTGATGAGGGGCGAGGCCGGTTGGCGACTCCGAGAGATCTTCGACTAGATGCCGAGGTCCGACTCGAACGCGCCCTCTTCGAGCCGCTGCTTGACGGCGGTGAGGAAGCGGGCTGCGTCGGCGCCGTCGATGATCCGGTGGTCGTACGAGAGTGCGAGGTAGACCATCGAGCGAACGGCGATCGCGTCGGCGCCGTCGGTCGAGACGACCACGGGGCGCTTCACGACGGTGCCGGTGCCGAGGATCGCCGACTGCGGCAGGAACACGACCGGCGTGTCGAAGAGCGCACCGCGCGAACCGGTGTTCGTCAGGGTGAAGGTGCCCCCGGACAGCTCGTCGGGCTTCAGCTGGTTGTTGCGCGTGCGCTCGGCGAGGTCGGCGATCTGCGCGGCGAGGCCGGCGATGTCGAGCTCGGCCGAGTCGCGGATCACCGGGGTGAGGAGTCCGCGCTCGGTGTCCACCGCGATGCTCATGTTCTCCTGCGCCGGGTAGACGATGCTGTCACCGTCGACCGTGGAGTTGATGATCGGGTACGCACGCAGTGCCTCGGCCGCGGCCATGGCGAAGAACGGCAGGAAGGAGAGCTTGTTGCCGGTCTTCGCGAGGAAGTCGCCCTTCACCTTGTCGCGCAGGCGCGCAACCCGGGTCACGTCGACCTCGACGACCGTCGTGAGCTGCGCGGTCGACGTCATCGAGACGACGGCGCGCTCGGCGACGACCTTGCGAAGGCGCGTCATCGGCACGGTGGTGCCGCGCAGCGGCGAGACCTCGAGCGGCTGACGTGCGGGAGCCGCTTCAGCGGACGCCGCAGGCGCGACGTTCGCGGAGATGACGTCCTGCTTGCGGATGCGACCGCCGACACCGGTGCCGGTGACACTGGCGAGGTCGACGCCTTGCTCGTTCGCGAGCTTGCGGACGATCGGCGTGACGTAGCCGGCGGGACCGGCGTGCGAGCCACCGGTCGGGGCAGGCGCGGCGGGAGCTGCCGGCGCCTGGGCGGCGGGTTCAGCGACCGGCGCTGCAGGAGCAGCCGGTGCCTGGGCGACCGGCTCGGCGACCGGCGCAGCAGGAGCAGCGGGTGCCTGGGCAACGGGCTCGGCGACCGGCGCAGCAGGAGCAGCGGGTGCCTGGGCGACCGGCTCGGCGACCGGCGCAGCAGGAGCTGCCGGTGCCTGGGTGACCGGCTCGGCGACCGGAGCTGCGGGTGCCTGGGCAACCGGCTCGGCGGCCGGCGCCGCGGGGGCAGCCGGTGCTTCGGGCTCTGCAGGGGCCGCCGGAGCAGCCTCGGTCGCGGGCGCTGCGGCCTCGGGCGCGGCGGGAGCAGCAGCTGCACCCGATCCATCGCCGATCGTCACGAGCGCGGTGCCGACCTCGACGGTCTCGTCCTCCTGGACGAGGATCGCTTCGATGACACCCGCGACGGGCGACGGGATCTCGGTGTCGACCTTGTCGGTCGAGACCTCGAGCAGCGGCTCGTCGACCTCGACACGGTCGCCGACATTCTTCAGCCAGCGGGTGACCGTGCCCTCAGTGACACTCTCTCCGAGTGCCGGGAGGCTGACGGATTCGCTCATGCGCTTGTCTCCTTCACAGCGTGGGAACGCTTTCTAGCTTATTGCAGTCGTGGATGGGATCGACGGGATCAGATGGCGTGGAGCGGCTTGCCGGCCAGCTTCAGCACGGCTTCGCCGAACGCCTCGCCCTGGGTCGGGTGGGCGTGGATGAAGGGGGCGATGTCTTCGGGGTACGCCTCCCAGTTCACGGCGAGCTGCGCCTCGGCGATGAGCTCGCCCACCCGGCCGCCGATCATGTGGACGCCGACGATGGGGCCCTCGTTGACTCGGACGACCTTGATCGAACCCGACGTGCCGAGGATCGAGCTCTTGCCGTTGCCGGCGAGGTTGTACTCGAAGGCCGACACCTGGTCGGCGCCGAACTTCTCGGCAGCCTTGGCCTCGGTGTAGCCGACGGAGGCGACCTCGGGCTCGCAGTACGTGATCTTCGGGATGTTCACGTCTTCGACGACGATCGGAGCGAGGCCCGCGATCTCCTCGGCGATGAAGATGCCCTGCTGGTAGCTGCGGTGCGCGAGCTGGAGTCCGGGGACGATGTCGCCGGCTGCGTAGACGCCGGGGGCGCTCGTCTCGAGTCGGTCGTTCGTGATGACGAAGCCGCGGTCGATCGTGATGCCGGCCTCTTCGTAGCCGAGGTTCTGCGTGACGGGCCCACGGCCGACGGCGACGAGCAGCAGCTCGGCCTCGTAGGTGGTGCCGTTCTCGAGCGTCACGACGACGCCGTCGTCGTTCTGGGTCACGCTCTGGAAGCGCACGCCGAGCGAGTACTCGATGCCGCGCTTGCGGAACGCGCGCTCGAGCTGCTTGGAGATCGTCTCCTCCTCGTTGGGCACGAGGTGGGGCAGGGCTTCGATGATGGTGACGTCGGCGCCGAAGGAGTTCCAGACGCTCGCGAACTCGACGCCGATGACGCCGCCGCCGAGCACGGCGACCTTCTTGGGGATGAAGTCGAGCTCGAGGGCCTGCTCGCTCGTGATGACGCGGCCGCCGATCTCGAGTCCGGGGAGCGAACGCGAGTACGAGCCGGTGGCGAGCACGACGTTCTTGCCGACGTAGCGGTCGTCGCCGACGGCCACGGCGTTGGTGCCGACGAGGCGGCCCTCACCGGCGACGACGGGGATGCCGCGAGCCTTCAGGAGGCCCTGCAGGCCCTTCCACTTGCTCGCGACGATGCCCTCGCGGTAGGCCGAGACGCCAGCGATGTCGACGCCCTCGAAGGAGGCCTTGACGCCGTACTTCGCAGATTCGCGGGCCACCTCGGCGACCTCTGCCGAGTGCAGGAGGGCCTTCGTGGGGATGCAACCGCGGTGCAGACATGTGCCGCCGAGCTTGTCCTTCTCGATCACCACGGCGGTCATGCCGAGTTCGACGGCACGGATCGCAGCGGCGTAACCGGCGCTGCCTCCGCCCAGGACGACAATGTCAAAGTTCTGCTCGGACAAACGCTCTCTCCCTTGCGCACCAGATCTGCGACACGGACTGCCCCCGGTTCGTTGCCGGGACAGGGTGTATGGGCGACGTTCTCGCCCATATGACCTTACTACCCTGCGGCGAGCTGCTCGCCCAGGCGGACGAGCGTGCGGACGGCGACCCCCGTGGCGCCCGACCCGGTGAAGCCGTAGCCGGCCGCGGTGTTGTTGGAGGGCCCCGCGATGTCGAGGTGCGCCCACGGGATCCGGGTCTCGGCTTCGCCGCGGACGCCGACGAACTCCTGCAGGAAGACGCCCGCGAGGAGCATCCCCGGCACGGTCATGCCGAGCTTGGTGTTCGCGAGGTCGGCCACATCGGACTTCAGGTACTGCATGAGGTCGCGGGGGAGCGGCATCGGCCAGGTCGACTCGTCGACCGAGTCCGCGGCGGCCCGCACCCGTCCGACGAGGTCGTCGTCGCCCATGAGGCCTGCGATGCGGTGGCCGAGGGCGACCATCTGCGCGCCGGTGAGGGTCGCGACGTCGACGATCGCGTCGGGCTGCTCCTCGCTCGCGGCCACCAGTCCGTCGGCCAGCACGAGTCGGCCCTCCGCGTCGGTGTTGATGACCTCGACGGTCTTGCCGCCGCGGATGCGCAGCACGTCGTTCGGCCGCACCGCGGTCGACGAGGGCAGGTTCTCGGCGATGCAGAGCCAGCCGGTCACTCGGAGCGGCACGCCGATCTCGGCGAGGGCCACCATGGCCGAGAGCACCGTCGCGGCGCCCGCCATGTCGGTCTTCATGCCGACGAGGGAGTTCATGGGCTTCAGCGAGATGCCGCCCGAGTCGTACGTGATGCCCTTGCCGACGAGGGCGAGGTGAACGGATGCCCCGGCCGGCGTGTAGTCGAGGCGCACGAGTCGGGGGCCGCGGCTCGAGCCCTGGCCGACCGCCAGGATCCCGCCGAAGCCGTCGTCGGCGAGTGCCTGCTCGTCCCAGACCTTCGCAGCGATGCCGACGGCCGCGGCGGTCTCGACGGCGATGTCGGCGAGCCGTGCGGGGGAGAGGTCGGCCGGTGGCATGTTGACGAGGTCCTTCGTCGTCGCGACGGCCGTCACGACCGCTCGGACCCGGTCGACGCTAACCACGGCGTCGTCGAGCACGGAGTGCAGCACGATGGCGGTCGGGCGGGGCTTCGGCTCCGAACGGAACCCGTCGTAGCCGTATGCGCCCAGGCCGGCGCCCTCGAGGAGGGCTGCTGCCGCGTCGGCGTCGTCCGTCGGAACGGCGATCGCCACCGTGAGCTCGCCCTTCAGCTGGCGGAGGGCGGCACCTGCGGCGAGACGGAGGCTCGCGGCATCCGCTCGCTCGCCGACGCCGACGATCGCGACGACGCGCGGGCCGCCGGGCGTGCCGGGGATGCGGGTGAACTCCTCGGCCGCGCCGCTCAGCTCGAGCGCCTCGAGCGCGGGGCCGACCCACTCGAAGCCGGCCTCGGCCAGGAGTTCCGGGCCCTCGGCCCCCTTTCGGACGGCCAGCAGCACGACGTCGGCGTCGGAGGTGGAGGCGGGGGAGTCGGTCACGGAGAGGGTGGGAACAGCCATGCGGTCGATCGTACGTGTTCGCTCTCGGCATCACGTCGACGACCGGTGACCCGGAGGAGGCCGCGACGGGCGTCAGTAGGCTGGAAGCATGCGAGACCCCCGCTCCCTGTACGAGCTGAACCCCGACGTGAACGTTCCCGCCGGGCTTCCGCTGGTCGCGGGGCTCACCGGCTACGCCGATGCCGGCGGAGCCGTCGCGCAGACCACCGAGTACCTGCTCTCAACGCTCGACAGCACCGTCGTGGCATCCTTCGAGGCCGACGAGCTGCTCGACTACCGCGCCCGCCGACCGATCATCCTGTTCGAGGGCGACCACCTCACCGACTACACGCCACCGCGCCTGAGTCTCGACCTCGCCGTCGACGAACTGGGCCAGCAGTTCCTGCTGCTCACCGGGTTCGAGCCCGATTACCAGTGGCAGCGGTTCAGCTCGGCGGTGCTCGACCTGATCGAGCGATTCGAGGTGTCGTCGACCACGTGGATCAACTCGATCCCCATGCCCGTGCCGCACACCCGACCGGTCGGCGTGACCGTGAGCGGCAACCGCTCGGAACTCATCGAGGCGATGTCGATCTGGCGCCCGACGACGCAGGTGCCCGCCAACGTGCTCCACTTGGTCGAATTCCGGCTCCAGGCGCTCGATCACCCCACGACGGGGTTCGTGCTGCTGATTCCGCACTACCTCTCCGACGCCGAGTACCCCTCGGCCGCGATCACCGCGCTCGAGGCGATCAGTGCCGCGACCGGGCGCATCTTCCCGACCGACGCGCTGCGCGAGCAGGGCCGGGACTTCGTCGCCCGCATCGACGAGCAGGTCTCCGAGAACGCCGAGCTCGCGAAGCTCGTCGGCACGCTCGAGCAGCGGCACGACTCGTACATGGAGGGCACCACGCTCCGGTCGCCCCTCACCGACGAAGACGGCGAACTGCCGTCGGCCGACGAGATCGCCGCCGAGCTCGAGAAGTTCCTCGCCTTCCGCCGCGCGAACGACGACGACACGCCGCGCGGGCGCTGAGCCGCGGGGGAATGCCCGTCGGCGGCTCGATGTTGTAGCAACGAGAGGGCGAGTCGGACCCCGATCAGGCGTACTGCGGAGCTGACGTCTGTATAATGGGGGCAGGACCCGTTCTGGCCCGCTGGCGTGGTGAAAGACCATGCCGATGCAGCGGACTTGACATGGGTCCTCATAGTGTCCGAAAACGACCGGACCGAGTGCATAGCCGAGTCCGCGAGGGCACGCGGGCACGACGGTAGGAGAGGTAACGAATGGCAACGACGAAAGCGACGACGGCTGCGAGCGAGGCGGAGAAGCCTGCTGCGAAGCGCGCGACCGCCGCGAAGTCGACCGCCGCGAAGACGACGGCGAAAGCCGCGGCCACCCCCGCGACGAAGACGCCGCGCGCAACTACCGCGAAGACCGCGACGAAGCCACGCGCGAAGGCGAAGGCCAAGAGCGACGACGATGAGGGCGAAGAGGTCGTCGACCTCGAGGTCGTCGAGGGCGCCGACGATTCGGCAGCCGACGGCGACGACGACGACACGAAGGCCGTCGCGGTCGAGCCGCATCCCACCGGCGCGCTCGTGCTGCGCGCCGTCGACGACGAAGACGAGGTCCCGGTCTACTCGAGCGCCATCACCGGCGCGACGGCCGACCCCGTCAAGGACTACCTGAAGCAGATCGGCAAGGTCGCGCTCCTGAACGCGGCCGAAGAAGTCGAGCTCGCGATGCGCATCGAGGCGGGCCTGTTCGCCGAAGAGAAGCTCTCGCACATGACCGACGCCGAGAAGCGCTCGCAGCTCGGCCGCGAACTCCAGTGGGTCGCGAAAGACGGCCAGCGCGCCAAGAGCCACCTGCTCGGCGCGAACCTCCGCCTCGTGGTCTCGCTCGCCAAGCGCTACACGGGTCGCGGCATGCAGTTCCTCGACCTCATCCAAGAGGGCAACCTGGGGCTCATCCGTGCGGTCGAGAAGTTCGACTACACCAAGGGCTTCAAGTTCTCGACCTATGCGACGTGGTGGATCCGCCAGGCGATCACGCGCGCCATGGCCGACCAGGCTCGCACCATCCGCATCCCCGTGCACATGGTCGAGGTCATCAACAAGCTCGCCCGCGTGCAGCGCCAGATGCTCCAAGACCTGGGTCGCGAACCCACGCCCGAAGAGCTCAGCCGCGAACTCGACATGACCCCCGAGAAGGTCATCGAGGTGCAGAAGTACGGCCGCGAGCCCATCTCGCTGCACACGCCGCTCGGTGAAGACGGCGACAGCGAGTTCGGTGACCTCATCGAGGACACCGAGGCGGTCGTGCCGGCCGACGCGGTGGGCTTCACGATGCTGCAGAAGCAGCTCGAGTCGCTCCTCGACTCGCTGAGCGAGCGCGAGGCGGGCGTCATCCGCATGCGCTTCGGCCTCGGCGACGGCATGCCGAAGACCCTCGACCAGATCGGCGACACCTTCGGCGTGACGCGCGAGCGCATCCGCCAGATCGAGTCGAAGACGATGGCGAAGCTGCGTCACCCCTCGCGTTCGCAGTCGCTCCGCGACTACCTCGAGTAGGCCGCCAGTGCGCTACGCCCCGGCGATCCTCGTCGGCAGGCTCACCCGATTCGCCGCCCGGCTGCGCAAGCCCGGCGGCGGGTCGGCTGTTCCGGGCCTCGTCGTCAACCGCATCGCACCGAAGTACCTGAAGCGCACCCTCTCCGGCTTCCCCGAGGGGCTCGTGGTCGTCTCGGGCTCGAGCGGCAAGTCGACGACGACGAAGATGCTCGTCGCGATCCTCCGTGCGCACGGCGTCGACGTCTTCACCAATCCGTCGACGGCGAACATCAGCCAGGGCCTCACCTCCGCCCTGCTCGAACAGGCCGACTGGCGCGGGCGCGTGCCAGGCGACGTCGCGGTGCTCGAGATGGACGAGGGCCACGGCGCCCTCGTCATGCAGGGCGTCGACGCCCGCGTCGTATGCCTCACCAACGTCATGGTCGACCAGATCGACCGGTTCCACGACTCCGAGATGGTCGCCTCAATGCTCGGCCGCATCGCGGCACGGGCCGGCGAGTCGATCGTCGTGAACGCCGACGACGCGTACCTCGAGCGCCTCGCCGAACGGGTGCGCCCCGAGGTCGCCGTGCACCGCTTCGGCGTCACCGAATCCGTGCTCGCGGCGTCGCCCCGCGGCCTCGGCTACACCGAGACGAGCGACACCCGGCTCTCGACCGGCACCGATGTGCTCGTCGAGGCGGTCGACGGCGCCGCTGCGGTGCTCGACGACGCCGGGGCATCCGTCTCGATCGGCCTGCCGGCACGCGGCGTGCACTACGCCGTCGATGCGGCCGCCGCGTACGCCACCGCGAAGGCGGTGCTCGGCGACCGCTTCTCCAGCTCGACCGCGGCCGACGCGCTGAGCGCGATCCCCGCCGTGTTCGGGCGTGGCGAGCGCACCGTCGTTCGCGGCCACGACGTCGAGTTCGTGCTCGTGCAGAACCCTGCGAGCTACCAGCTCAACGTCGACAGCATCGCGCCGGGCACCGAGCAGATTCTCTTCGCGATCGGTTCCGATGTGCGCGATCCCTCCTATTTCTGGCCGACGGATGCCGGCTCCCTCGGGAGGGTCTCCATCGTGTCGGGTTCGAAGTCGGCCGAGGCCGCGCTCATGCTCGCCTACGACGGAGTCGAGATCGATCGCGTCGAGCCCGACCTCGGTACGGCCGTCGACGACTTCCTGGCGATGCCGGAACCCGCTTCCGGCGTCAAGACGATCGTCTTCACCGCCGACGCGATGCGCCGCACTCGTGCCCACCTCGGACTCGCTGGAGCAGAATGACCCTCACGATCGTCTCGTTGCTTCCCCGGCTGCAGAACACGAACGGCGATGCCGAGAACGCCCGCGTGCTCTCGACGCGCGCGCGGTGGGCCGGCCTCGACGCCGAGGTCGTCGAGGTCGAGTCGGCCGCAGAGCTGCCGCCGCGCGTCGACGCGATCGTGCTCGGGTCCGGGAGCGACTCGTCGCTCGACGAGAGCCGCGGGCTGCTCCTCACGATGCACGACGAGTTCCGCCGGTGGGGCACCGAGGGCGTGCCGATCCTCTCGATCGGCACCGGCTGGGAGCTGCTGAGCTGGGGCATCGAGCTCGCGAGCGGTCGGAGCGTCGAGGGCCTCGGCATCCTGCCCGGCCGCTCGGTGCCGCGCGCGAGTCGCGTGACCGGTGACGTCGTGGTGAAGAGTCCGCGCTTCGGAATGCTCGTCGGATTCGAGAACCACGCGCGTGACTACGTCGGCGCCGAGGCATCCCCGCTCGGCCGCATCCGTGCCGGTCACGGCAACGGCCGCGACTCCGGGCAGGAGGGCGCGGTCATGGGCGACGTCTACGGCACCCACCTGCACGGCCCGGTGCTCGCCAAGAACCCCGTGTTCGCCGATCGCCTGCTCGAGACCATGGCCTCCAGGGCCGGGCTCGAATACGTGGCGGGGGAGCAGGCGCAGGCCGTCGACGCCTACGCCTCGGCAGCTCGTGCCGCGCAGCTGGCTGCGGCGGGCGTCTCACTGCCCACGACCTGACGCGTTCGCGCGCTGCGATGTCGGACGTGCGCACGTCGACCCGGGCGTCGGCGAGCCGTGCTCACGCGTCGTCCCGAGTGGTGAAACGACGAACGCCCCGGACGAGCCGGGGCGTTCGTTCGTGAAACCGGTGGGTCAGCTGCGGTCGGCGAGCAGCTTGCTCGACTCGTCGTGCCAGCTGTGCGCGATCTGCGAGAGCTTCTCCTGGTGCTTGCGGCCGTGGTGGGCGCAGAACAGCAGTTCGCCGCTCGCGACGACGACGCGGATGTACGCCTGCGCACCGCAGGCATCGCATCGATCGAGCGCGGTGAGCTCGTAAGGGGTCTCGAGTTCATCGACCGCACCGGTGGTCTCGGTGTACTGGGTCATGGCTCCTCCTTCGTCGCTCACGCGTGGTGTTCCGTTCATCAATGAAAACACGAGTGAGGGCAGGTTCCTTCCGTTGGGCCGGGCATTTCGCTCAGCGCGTAGTGGCTGAATGGATGTGTCGGCGGCGCTCAGTAGGCTTGTTCGACGTGAGCTCCGATTATTCCGCCCGCCATCTCTCCGTGCTCGAGGGCCTCGAGGCCGTGCGCAAGCGACCCGGCATGTACATCGGTTCGACCGACTCCCGGGGGCTCATGCACTGCCTCTGGGAGATCATCGACAACGCCGTCGACGAGTCGCTCGCGGGTCACGGCACCGAGATCGGCGTGACGCTGCACCCCGACGGCAGCGTCGAGGTGCGCGACCGAGCGCGCGGCATCCCGGTCGACATCGAGCCCAAGACCGGGCTGTCGGGCGTCGAGGTCGTGTTCACGAAGCTGCACGCGGGCGGCAAGTTCGGGTCGGGCTCCTACGCGGCCTCCGGCGGCCTGCACGGCGTCGGCGCCTCGGTCGTCAACGCGCTCTCCGAACGTCTCGACGTCGAGGTCGATCGCGATGGCAAGACCTGGGCCATGTCGTTCCACCGCGGTGAGCCCGGCAACTTCGCCGACTCCGGTGCGCCGTCGCCCGACGCACCGTTCACGCCGTTCGAGCAGCGCAGCGAGCTCCGCGTGGTCGGCAAGGTGGCGAAGGGCGTCACCGGCACGCGTATCCGGTACTGGGCCGATCGCCAGATCTTCACGAAGGGCGCCGAGTTCCAGACCGAGGAGCTGCTCGGTCGCGCGCGGCAGACCGCATTCCTCGTCCCCGGGCTCGCGATCGACGTCACCGACGAACGCGGCGAGGCGCCGCACACGACGTCTTTCCAGTTCGAGGGCGGCATCTCCGAGTTCGTCGAGCACCTGGCGACGGATGCTCCGCTCACCGACGTCTGGCGCCTGACCGGCATCGGCCACTTCACCGAGACGGTGCCCGTGCTCACCGATGGCGGCGCGATGGTGCCGACCGAGCTGAAGCGCGAGTGCGTGGTCGACATCGCGCTGCGCTGGGGCACCGGTTACGAAACGGTCATCCGCTCGTTCGTCAACATCATCGCCACGCCCAAGGGCGGCACGCACCAGGCCGGGTTCGATCAGGGGCTCCTGAAGTTCCTGCGCCAGCAGGTCGAGCTCAACGCCCGTCGCCTGAAGGCCGGCAATGACAAGCTCGAGAAGGACGACGTGCTCGCGGGGCTCACCGCGGTCGTCACCGTGCGTCTGCCCGAGCCGCAGTTCGAGGGCCAGACGAAGGAGGTGCTCGGCACTCCTGCGGCGCGCGCCATCGTCTCGAGCGTGCTGACGAAAGAGCTGGGTGCGCGTTTCTCCTCCACCAAGCGCGACGACAAGAACCAGTCGGCATTGCTGCTCGACAAGGTCGTCGCCGAGATGAAGTCCCGCATCTCCGCCCGCGCCCACAAAGAGACGCAGCGCCGCAAGAACGCGCTCGAGAGTTCGTCGCTGCCCGCGAAGCTCGTCGACTGCCGATCGAATGACGTCTCGCACAGCGAGCTGTTCATCGTCGAGGGCGACTCGGCGCTCGGGACCGCCAAGCTCGCCCGCGACAGCGAGCACCAGGCTCTGCTGCCGATCCGCGGCAAGATCCTCAACGTGCAGAAGGCGAGCGTGGCCGACATGCTCGCGAACGCCGAGTGCGCATCGATCATCCAGGTGATCGGCGCCGGGTCGGGTCGCAGCTTCGATCTCGAGGCCGCGCGCTACGGCAAGGTCATCCTGATGGCCGACGCCGACGTCGACGGGGCGCACATCCGCACGCTGCTGCTCACCCTCTTCTTCCGCTACATGCGACCGATGATCGAGCACGGCCGAGTCTTCGCCGCGGTGCCGCCGCTGCACCGGGTCGTTGTCATGAACCCGGGTTCGAAGCCGAACGAGACGATCTACACGTACTCCGAAGCCGAGCTCAAGGGCGTGCTCGCGACGCTCGATCGCCAGAAGAAGCGATATCAAGACCCTATCCAGCGGTACAAGGGCCTCGGTGAGATGGATGCCGATCAGCTCGCGACCACGACGATGGATCGCCGGCAGCGCACACTGCGTCGCGTGGGCATCGGCGACGCCGAGAATGCCGGTCGGGTGTTCGAGCTGCTCATGGGCACCGATGTCGCGCCTCGCAAGGAGTTCATCATCGAGAGTTCCGACGCGCTCGAGCGCGACCGCATCGACGCGTGACGTTCGACCGGTGCTCGGGGCTTCGACTCACGACATGCCGCTGGGCCCGGTCGAGGACGACCGAGCCCAGCGGACTCTGACAACGCTCCGATGAGCGCGCGGTGACTCAGTTGCCGTAGAGCGCGACGGCCCCCGTGCGGTCGGAGTTCGTCATCGACAGGTCGTCGGACGAACCGTTGCACTGCGGGTAGTGCATGATCGATGACGAGTCGTACGGCGTCAGCGGCCGCCAGTTGTTGTCTTCGAAGCACGTGCCCGATTCCGGGCGCGTGTGCTCGTGCCGGAACCCGAGGGTGTGGCCGAGCTCGTGCCCGAGGATGTTGGTCGGCGTCCAGGAGCCGGAGCTCCAGATCGAGTCGTCGATGAGCACGTTCTGCTGACGATCGGCCGTGCTCGGGAAGAACGCGCGGGCGATGTACTGCGAGGTCTGCACCGGCTCGACCGAGAACAGCACCGACTTGTTCCGCGTCGTGCACTGACCGTCGGCGCTGCCCACGTACACGAAGTTGATCTTCGAGGATGCGGACTCCCAGAGTGCTGCGCCGCTCGCCATCGCGTTGACGACGTCGGCGTGACGCGTTCCGAACTTCGTGCTGACGCAGTAGGTGAGATTGCCGACCTGCGAGGCCGACCACTTGTCGTCGGCGCCGTTGACCGTGTTGACGATGAGACCGTCGGTCGGCGTCTCAGGACCGACGAGCAGGTCGTAGAACTTCTTCAGGTCGCCCTTGTCCGAGAGCACCTCGTCTCCGTTGACGATGTAGCTGCCGTCGACGTCTCGGTAGGTCGACTCCGCGAACTCCTGGTAGGAGGGAACGTCATCGAGCGGGGTTGCGCCGGCGGCCGGGATTGCCGTGCCGACGGCGAGCGCGGCCGCCGCGGTGGCGGCGAGCGCGAGTGTTCTCGTGATTCTCATGCAGTGTGCTCCTTCTGAGATGAGCGATCTCCGTTCGCCTGGTCGGCGAGCGGATTCGGGTCCATGGAACGGGCGTCGTTGCCCGTGGATGAGCGTCATTGCTTGTCCCCCGAAGTGGGCACAAAAGTAGCCTGTGCGATTCCTGCGTGTCAAGGATTTCCAGGTGTTCCGCGTCAGGCGTGACCGGCGCGACCATCGGTCGGCCTGATGTTCTGATTCAGGTGGAAGACGTTGCCGGGATCGTACGCGTCCTTGACGGCGGTCAATCGTGCGAGCTGTTCGGTCGGGTACGCGCGCCGAAGACCCGCGGCTCCATCATCGCCGAGCACGTTGACGTAGGCGCCGCTGGCGTAGCCGTCCATTCCGCTCGCGTAGCGGCGGGCGGCCGCCATCCGCGGCGCATCCTCGTCGGGCGAGCGCCAGCGGGAGGCGGCGACGAACTCGAACGCGGTGTCGCGCCTCGAGAAGGCGGTGGCGTCGCCGGGAACGTCTGCGATGGCGCCGCCGTAGGCCTGGAGGCTCACGTCGGGCGCGAGGTCGTCATCGCGGTCGAGGAGAGCGTCGATCAGGTCATCGGCGAGTTCGCGAAAGTAGTGACCTTTCCAGTACCGGCGCCAAGCGTGGCCCTCGACGTCGTCTTCGCGTGTCTGCAGCTGCAAGTAGCTGAGCGGATCGACGGAGTTCGCGATCGGCTCGGCCGCCTGGCGCAGGCGGGTCTCGAGGGAGTCGATGTGGCGACGAGCGTCGACGGCATCCCCGACCCACACGAAGCCGAGGGCGAGCGTCCGGCCCGAGATCGTCGCGGTGAAGGTCGCCTCGCGTGGGGCGTCGATGCTGAGGTCCCGCCACGCTCGCATCGCGGCGGTGGTCGAGCCGCCATCGAGCGAGAAGTGGAACTCGACGGCGATCGCGTCGCCGGGCACCGGGTGCAGTGCGAACTCGAACGCGGTGACGACACCGAAGTTGCCGCCGCCACCGCGAAGCGCCCAGTCGAGTTCGCGGTGCGAGTCGTGGTCGACCCGAAGCGACTCGCCGTCGGCCGTGACGAGCTCGAATGCGACCACGTTGTCGCAGGCGAGCCCGAGGCGCCTCGCGAGCCACCCCATGCCGCCGCCGAGTGCGAGCCCGCCGACGCCGGTGTGCGAGACGTTGCCCGCTGTCGTCGCGAGGCCGTACTCCTGCGAGGCTCGATCGAGAGCGCCGAGGAGAGCACCGCCCTGCACTCGCGCCCGCCGTCCGACCGCGTCGACCTGCACGTCGCCCATGGGGCGGAGGTCGATCATGAGACCGCCGTCGGGTACGGCGTGCCCGACGATGCCATGGCCACCGCAGCGCACGCCGATCTCGAGGTCGTTCCGGGTTGCGAACCGCACCGCGGCGGCGACGTCGGTCGCATCAGTGCAACAGACGACGTAGCGTGGATGCCGGTCGATCATGCCGTTCCAGACCGTGCGGGCCTCGTCGTACCCGTCGTCGCCGGGCTCCAGCACGTTCCCTGCGATGTCGTGCAACGTCGCGTGCGCCATGAATGCTCCCGTTCGCCCGTGGACCGGCGCGAGCGAACGCGGCGTTCACCGGCCGGCACGGCCGAATATGCTCCTCGGCAGTGCCGGCGTCAAGCCCGGGTTGTCGTTCAGCCGATGCGCGTGCCGATCGCACCCACGACGGCCTCGAGGGGCTGTCCGGAGGCGTCTCGCTTGGCCCCGCTGTCCGGCAGGGTGCGAGCCGTGCCGTCAGGGCCGACGGCGAGGGCGGGGGAGGGACCGACCCAGGCGAGGTGCAGCGCATCTTCGCCCTTCAGGAACCGCTGCGCCCGCACACCGCCGGTCGCTCGGCCCTTCGCCGGGAACTCGGTGAAGTCGCTGACCTTGGCGCTGCCGGGGTCGGTGCCGAGGAGCGTGTCGGTCGTCGCCGCGATCGTGACGACGACGGTCTGCGGCACGTCATTCGAGGCGAGGCTCGTGAAGTGCACGACGTGCGCGCCGCTGCCGAGGTTGATGCCGGCCATGCCCCCTGCCGGGCAACCCTGCGGGCGTACCGACGAAGCCGGGAAGCGCAGCAACTGCGCGTCGCTCGCCACGAACACGAGTTCGTCGCCCTCGTCGCCCTGCACGGCGCCGACGATCTCGTCGCCGGCCTTCAGCCCGATCACCTCGAACTCGGGCTTGTTCGGGTAGGCGCCGGTCGCGACGCGCTTCACGACGCCCTGCTTCGTGCCGAGCGCGATCGAGCGATCGGCGTCGAGGGAGACGATCGCGAGCACCTTCTCGTCGCGGTTCGGCAGCGCCAGGTAGTCGCCGATCTTGACCCCCGCCCCGAGCTGCACCGAGGTCGGAGGCAGCATCGGCAGGTCGACGGGCGTGAATCGGATGAGTCGGCCGAGGCTCGTGACCGCGCCGATCTCGGCCCGGCTCGTCGTGTCGAGCGTCGAGCGGATCGCATCGTGTTTGCTGCGTCGGGCGGGCACGGTAATGACCGGGGGACCGTCGTCGCCGACCGGCAGGTCGACGCGCGCGATGCGGCCGGTGGCCGAGAGGAAGACCCGGCACGGCACATCGGCGACCTCGAGGATCGCGGCGGCGCGCTTGGCCGCTGCGCCGGCGATACTCGGCCTGGCATCGGTGAGCAGGGTGCGACGGGGAGTGTCGAACCGTTCGGCGATCTCGGCGAGCTCATCGGACACGAGGGCCTCGATGCGGTGCCGGCTCGAGAGCAGCGCCTCGAGTTCGGCGATCTCGGCGCGCAGCTTGTCGCGCTCGGCCTCGAGCTCGATGCGCGAGAACTTCGTGAGTCGACGGAGCTGCACCTCGAGGATGTAGTCGGCCTGCACCTGGCTCAGGTCGAAGACCTCGATGAGGCGGGCGCGGGCTGCGGCGGTGTCGTCGCTGCCCCGGATGAGCTGGATGACCTCGTCGATGTCGAGGATCGCGATGAGCAGCCCGTCGACGAGGTGGAGCCGCTCGCGACGACGGGCCAGGCGGTACTCGGATCGGCGGGTGACGACCGAGATGCGGTGCGCAACGTAGACCTGGAGCAGTTCGCGCAATCCGAGGGTCTGGGGGCCGCCGTCGACGAGGGCGACGTTGTTGATGTTGAACGAGTCCTCGAGCGGTGTGAGCCGGTAGAGCTGTTCGAGCACCGCTTCGGGGCTGAAACCGGTCTTGATGCCGATGACGAGCCGCAGACCGTTCGTGCGGTCGGTGAGGTCGGTGACGTCGGAGATGCCGTTGATCTTCTTGGCGTTCACCCCGTCTTTGATCTTCTCGATGACCTTCTCGGGGCCGACGAGGTAGGGCAGCTCGGTGACGACGAGGCCGGTCTTGCGAGCCGTGATCGACTCGACGCTGACCTTGGCTCGCGTCTTGAAGCTGCCGCGGCCGGTGGCGTAGGCGTCTTTGATGCCGGACAGGCCGACGATCGTGCCGCCCGTGGGCAGGTCGGGGCCCGGGACGTACTCCATGAGCTCGTCGAGCGTGGCGTTCGGGTGCGCGATGAGGTGCCGGGCAGCGCCGACGACCTCGATGAGGTTGTGGGGCGCCATGTTGGTCGCCATGCCGACCGCGATGCCGCTCGCACCGTTGACGAGCAGGTTCGGGTAGGCCGCAGGCAGCACCTCGGGCTGGGTGAGCTGGTTGTCGTAGTTCGGCACGAAGTCGACGACGTTCTCGTCGAGGCCCTCGGTCATCGCCAGGGCGGGGGAGGCGAGACGGGCCTCGGTGTAGCGCGAGGCTGCGGGGCCGTCGTCGAGCGAGCCGAAGTTGCCGTGGCCGTCGATGAGGGGCACGCGCAACGTGAAGGCCTGCGCCATGCGCACGAGGGTGTCGTAGATCGCGGTGTCGCCGTGCGGGTGGAGCTTTCCCATGACCTCGCCGACGACGCGCGCCGACTTGACGTGGCCGCGATCGGGTCGAAGCCCCATCTCGGTCATCTGATACAGGATGCGCCGTTGCACGGGCTTGAGACCGTCGCGGGCGTCGGGCAGGGCCCGGGAGTAGATGACCGAGTACGCGTATTCGAGGAACGAGCCCTGCATCTCTGCGGCGACGTCGACGTCTTCGATGCGCTCGACGATCGGGTCTTCAGCGGGCTGATTCTTTGCTCGGGTCATCCGTCGTCTCTGGGGCGGGCGTGCCGGGCACGCGGGAAACAGGGGCGCGCCCGGCCTGTGCCAGACTGGGCGCGATGTCTGCCATGCTACCGGTGCCCGCCGACACCGCCCCGCGCCTTGCCGGGGTGCTCGGCAGTTCGATGTCGGCCGTCCAGGGCCTCCCGAACGAACTGGGCCTTCCTCCGGCATCGGCCGTCGTCGTGGTGCTCGTCGACGGGCTGGGCGCCTCGAACATCCAGGCGCGGGCCGGGCACGCCAGGTTCCTCGCCTCGCGCATGGCGAGGCGCGACGTGCTGCGCACCGTGTTCCCCTCGACGACCGCGGCAGCGCTCGCGACCTTCGCGACGGGCCGCCCTCCCGGGGAGCACGGCCTCGTGGGCTACCGCGTGCTCGACGCCGCCCACGATCGTCTCGTCAACCAGCTCAGCGGGTGGGACGCGGGCATGCCGCCCGAGACCTGGCAGCGGCTTCCGACGCTCTTCGAGACGATGCGCGAGGCCGGCATCGCGAGCTACGCGATCGGCGCGGCGCGCTACTCCGACTCGGGGTTCACCCGCGCCGTCCTCCGCGGGGCGGAGTACCGCCCCGGCGCATCCGTCGCCGGTCGGTTCGCCGAAGCCGACCGCATCCTCGCGACCGGCGAGCGCGCCGTCGTCTACCTCTACGTCCCCGAGCTCGACCAGGCCGCCCACGCGCACGGTTGGGAGTCCGACAAGTGGCTCGGCCAGCTCGAGACGCTCGACGCCGAGCTCGCGGCGTTCGAACGACGGATGCCGCGTGGCACGGGCCTGCTCGTCACCGCCGACCACGGGGTGGTCGATGTGCCCGCGCACCGACACGTCTTCGTCGACGACCGGCCGGAGCTGCTCGTCGGGGTGCGTCACGTCGGGGGAGAGCCGCGCTGCGTGGCCCTCTACTTCGAACCCGGGCTCGAGGCATCCGCTCGCACCGCGCTCGTCGAGGGCTGGCGCGCAGCCGAGGGCCACCGGTCGTGGGTGCTGAGCCGTGACGAGGCGATCGAGTCCGGGCTCTACGGCGAGGTCGCCGATGAGGTGCGCGACCGCATCGGCGACGTCGTGATCGCGGCTCGCGCGGGCATCGCGTACTACGACCGGCGGGAGCCGAACCGACAGGCCGAAGCCATGATCGGCCAGCACGGGTCGCTCAGTGACGAGGAGACCCGGGTTCCGCTCATCCGCGGCGGAGTGTTCAGCCGCAACTGACGCAGTCGACGATCACGGGGCCCGAGGCGGGCGACGGCGCCGCCCCGAGCCATCCGATCATTCGGGGTAGTTCCAGCGCTTGACCTGCGGCTTCGGCAGGCGCAGCGGGCGCAGCTGCAGCGCGCGCATCGCGGCGTACCAGCGCACGCGCTCGACCTTGTCGGCGCCGAACTTGGCGGCGAGCTTCTTCGTGACGATGAAGCCGAGCACGACCGAGTCGATGACCGCGACGAGGAAGAACGCCCAGAGCGCCAGGATGCCGATGGACTGCACTTCGGGACTCGGCACGAAGGTCAGCAGGATGACGGCGAACATCACGGGGATGAGGACCTCGCCGATGGAGAACCGCGCGTCGACGTAGTCGCGCACGTACTTCTTCTGGGGGCCGCGGTCGCGGGCGGGCAGGTAGCGCTCGTCGCCGACCGCCATGCCGATGCGGGCGCGCTCGCGCGACTCGGCAGCCTTGCTGCGCGCCTGCTTCGCCGCCTCCTTGCGGTCGTTCGGCACGAGCGGACGCTTGCGCGCCGCCTCCTGCTGCGCACGGCTCGGCGTGGGCGCACCCTTGCCGGCCTTCAGGCGAGCCTGGGTCTCTTCGAGCGTCTCTGCCTGCTTCGGCGTCTGGGCGCTCGGTTCTTCGGTGTTGTTCGGGTTCTTGGCCACGGGATTCCTCGAATCGGTCCCCTTAAGATTACCGGCATGACCGAGTCTCATCCCGCCGCCGGCGGAACTTCCGACCCCACCTCCACGAGCGATGCGCTGCGCAGCGCCGTCGAAGCCGCCTTCCCAACCACTATCGCCGATCTCACGCGGCTCGTGAAGATCCCCTCGGTGTCGTGGGCGGCGTTCGACGACGCCCACGTCGAGGCGAGTGCCGAGGCGGTCGCCGAGCTCGTGCGCGGCCTCGGCGTCTTCGACCTCGTCGAGATCCGTCGCGCCGCGATCGGCGAGGGCGAAGGCCCGGATGCCGCGCTCGGCAAGCCTGCCGTCGTGGCGCGCCGTGCTGCGCGCAACGGACGTCCGACCGTCCTCCTCTACGCGCACCACGACGTGCAGCCGCCCGGCGACGACGCCGACTGGGAGTCGTCGCCGTTCGAGCCGACGCTTCGCGGGGACCGCCTGTACGGCCGTGGCGCTGCCGACGACAAGGCCGGCGTGATGGCCCACATCGGCGCCATCCGCGCGCTCACGGAGGTGCTCGGCACCGACTTCGACCTCGGCATCGCGCTCTTCATCGAAGGGGAGGAGGAGTCGGGTTCGCTCTCGTTCGCCAACTTCCTGCACGAGAACCGCGACCTGCTCGAAGCCGACGCGATCGTCGTCGCCGACTCCGGCAACTGGGACGTCGAGACGCCGGCCCTGACAGTCGCGCTCCGCGGAGCGGTGGCCTTCCGCATGCGGGTGTCGACGCTCGCGCACGCCTCGCACTCCGGCATGTTCGGGGGAGCGGTGCCCGACGCCATGCTCGCCGCCATCCAGCTGCTCGCGACCCTGCACGATGCCGACGGCTCCGTCGCCGTCGAAGGGCTGACCTCAGCCGACCTCGAGACGCCGGCCTACGACGAGGCCCAGCTCCGCGCCGAGACCGGGCTGCTCGACGGTGTCTCGCCGATCGGGCGCGGCGAGATCCTCTCCCGCATCTGGGCGCAGCCGGCCATCACGGTCACGGGCATAGACGCCCCCACGGTGGCGAACGCATCCAACACGCTCGTGCCGAGCGTCGCCGTTCGCGTGAGCGCTCGCGTGGCGCCCGGCCAGCGCGACGTCGACGCCCTCGCGGCCATCCGCTCGCACCTCGAAGCACGGGCGCCGTTCGGCGCGAAGCTCGAGTTCGACGCGGTGGAGCTCGGCAACCCGTTCCTCGTCGACACCTCGGGCTGGGCCGTCGCCGAGTCGAACGCGGCGATGGCGGAGGCCTGGGGCAAGGAGCCCGTCGAGATCGGCGTCGGAGGATCCATCCCGTTCATCGCCGAGCTCGTCGCGGAGTTCCCCGCCGCGCAGATCCTCGTGACCGGTGTCGAGGACCCCGACTCACGTGCGCACAGCCCCAACGAGTCGCTGCACCTCGGCGTGTTCCAGCGAGCCCTGCTCAGCGAGGCGCTCTTCCTCGCCCGCCTCGACGAACGGAACGGCGATTCCTGAGAGCGCGCAGGGCGCGACCACCGTTCCTGCGGTTACCATGGAAGCAGGTTCCGCGTTCCCTGACGCACCGAGGAGAGACATGAGCGACACGATCATCGAGACCGCGCACGGCGTGAAGCTGAGCGACCCCGCCGCCGACAAGGTGCGCAGCCTCCTCGAGCAGGAGGGCCGCGACGACCTGCGTCTGCGCGTCGCCGTTCAGCCCGGTGGCTGCTCGGGCCTCATCTACCAGCTCTACTTCGACGAGCGCCTGCTCGACGGCGATGCCGTCGTCGACTTCGAGGGCGTCGAGGTCGTCGTCGACAAGATGAGCGTGCCGTACCTCGATGGCGCATCGATCGACTTCGAGGACACGATCCAGAAGCAGGGCTTCACGATCGACAATCCGAACGCGGAAGGCAGCTGCGCCTGCGGTGACTCGTTCCACTGACGCATCCTGATCAGCTCCGAAGGGAGGTCGCGAGAGCGGCCTCCCTTCTGTGTTTTCACCGATGGAGCCGGAAATCAGTGGATCGACGCGCCCGACACCGGCCCCGAGTGCACACCCCGGGGGTCGAGTCGGAGTAGGCTAGACACCGATCACCGCGCTTCACTGTGAAGCGCCTTCGAGTCTCCCGAAAGGTCACCGGTGCGCAACAACCGCCGACTCCGATGGGCTGCAATCCCGATCGCAGCGTCGCTCAGTCTCGTCCTCGCAGGGTGCACGCAGGCCCAGTTGAACGGATTCCTCCCCGGATTCGTCGAGGGGGAGGCGCCGGTGACGAATCACACCGAGCGCGTCTCAGGCCTCTGGGTCACCTCGTGGATCGTGCTGCTCATCGTGGGTGTCATCACCTGGGGCCTCACGATCTGGGCCGTCGTCGCGTACCGCCGCCGCAAGGGCCAGACCGGCCTCCCGGTGCAGCTTCGCTACAACATGCCGATCGAGGTCTTCTACACGATCATCCCGCTGATCCTCGTGCTGGGCTTCTTCGCCTTCACCGCACGCGACCAGGCGGCGATCGAGCAGCGCTTCGCCGAAGACCAGATCGACGTCAAGGTCGAGGTCATCGCGAAGCAGTGGGCGTGGGACTTCAACTACGTCAAGGAAGACGTGTACTCGCCCGGCATCCAGGGCCAGCTCTCCGAAGAGGGACCCAAGGGTTCGCTCGTCCAGGAGGAGCTGCCGACCCTGTACCTGCCCGTCGGGGCGAACGTCGAGATCGAACTCGAGTCGCGCGACGTCATCCACTCGTTCTGGGTCGTGGACTTCCTCTACAAGAAGGACATGTACCCCGGCAAGACCAACTACATGTCGTTCGTGCCCGAGCGCGAAGGCACGTATGCGGGCAAGTGCGCCGAGCTCTGCGGCGAGTACCACTCGCTCATGCTCTTCAACGTCGAGGTCGTCTCGCAGGCCGAGTACGACGACTACATCGAGTCGCTCCGCGACGCCGGCCAGGAAGGCCAGCTGTCGAACGAGTACGACCGCAACCAGAACCTGCCCGGTACGGGCGCGCCCGAATTGAAAGAGGAGCACTAAGCCGCGATGAGCACCACGACCGCACCGGCTCGCCCCTCTGCGAGCACGCTTCCGTTCGGCGCTTCCAAGGTCGAACGCAAGGGCAACATCCTCGTCAAGTGGATCACGTCCACCGACCACAAGGTCATCGGGTACATGTACCTGATCACCGCGTTCATCTACTTCTGCATCGGCGGCGTCATGGCGCTGATCATCCGGGCGCAGCTCTTCGAGCCGGGCCTCGAGATCATCCAGACGCGTGAGCAGTACAACCAGCTCTTCACGATGCACGGCACGATCATGCTGCTCATGTTCGCGACTCCGCTCTTCGCGGGCTTCGCGAACGTGCTCATGCCGCTGCAGATCGGTGCTCCCGACGTGGCGTTCCCGCGTCTGAACGCACTTGCGTACTGGTTCTTCAACTTCGGTTCGCTGATCGCGGTCGCCGGCTTCTTCACCCCGCAGGGTGCGGCGTCGTTCGGATGGTTCGCCTATCAGCCACTCGCGTCGACGACGTTCTCGCCAGGTGTCGGCGGAAACCTCTGGATGCTCGGCCTCGGCCTCTCCGGTTTCGGCACGATCCTCGGTGCCGTGAACTTCATCACGACGATCATCACGATGCGCGCGCCCGGCATGACGATGTTCCGCATGCCGATCTTCACGTGGAACACCCTCGTGACGTCGATCCTCGTGCTCATGGCCTTCCCCGTGCTCGCCGCGGCGATCCTGGCTGCCGGCGCCGACCGCATCTTCGGTGCCCACGTGTTCGACCCGGCCAACGGCGGTGTCATCCTGTGGCAGCACCTGTTCTGGTTCTTCGGCCACCCCGAGGTCTACATCATCGCGCTGCCGTTCTTCGGCATCGTCTCCGAGATCTTCCCGGTGTTCAGCCGCAAGCCGATCTTCGGATACAAGACCCTGATCTACGCGACGATCGCGATCGCGGCCCTCTCGGTCACGGTGTGGGCTCACCACATGTACGTCACCGGCTCCGTGCTGCTGCCGTTCTTCGCGCTCATGACGATGCTCATCGCAGTGCCGACGGGTGTGAAGATCTTCAACTGGATCGGCACGATGTGGCGCGGCTCGATCACCTTCGAGACGCCGCTCATCTGGTCGCTCGGCTTCCTCATCACCTTCGTGTTCGGTGGCCTCACCGGCGTCATCCTCGCGTCGCCGCCGCTCGACTTCCACGTGTCCGACACGTACTTCGTCGTCGCTCACTTCCACTACGTGGTGTTCGGCACCGTCGTCTTCGCGATGTTCGCCGGCTTCTACTTCTGGTGGCCGAAGTGGACCGGCAAGATGCTGAACGAGACGCTCGGCAAGTGGCACTTCTGGCTGCTCTTCATCGGCTTCCACACGACGTTCCTGATCCAGCACTGGCTCGGCGTCGTGGCGATGCCCCGCCGGTACTACTCGTACCTGCCCGAAGACAACATCACCTGGATGAACCAGTTGTCGACGATCGGCGCCGGCATCCTGGCGGTCTCGATGATCCCGTTCTTCCTGAACGTGTACATCACGGCTCGTCGGGCTCCGAAGGTCACCGTCAACGACCCGTGGGGCTACGGCGGTTCGCTCGAGTGGGCGACCAGTTGCCCGCCGCCGCGACACAACTTCACCTCGATCCCGCGCATCCGTTCGGAGCGACCTGCGTTCGACCTCAACCACCCCGAAGCCGGCATCCCGGTCGGCATCGGTCCGGCGAAGGACGCACCGCAGGCACCTACGTATGACGCTGCCACGGAGGAGATCAAGTAATGCGCGCCAACGTCAACCTCTTCTGGATCCTGACGGTCTTCCTCGCGATCGTCGCCGGCGTCTACATCGGCTGGAGCTGGGCCGACAACGCGGCGCACGGTCTCGACCACCCCGAGTGGGCCGGCACGGTCGCCATCACGCTGACCGCGGTCCTGAGCGCGTTCATCGCGTTCTACCTCGGTCGGGTGCACAAGGCGCAGGGCGCTGAACTGCCCGAGGACCGACTCGACGCGAACATCGACGATGGAGACGCCGAACTCGGGTTCTTCAGCCCGTGGAGCTGGTGGCCGATCGTGCTCGCCGCCGCTGCCGCGCTGATGTTCCTGGGCCTCGCGATCGGGTTCTGGATCTCGTTCATCGCGGTCGGCCTCGGAATCGTCGCTCTCGTCGGCTGGGTCTACGAGTACTACCGCGGTAACTTCGCCCGCTGAGTTTCAACGCGAAGAGCCCCGAGACGGTTTCCGTCTCGGGGCTCTTCGCGTATCTGCGACATCGATTCGTCAGGCGGTCGACGTTGTCGCCGCGCTGCCGATCGGTGCCCTGAGGGCCACGGCGACGTTCCAGTTGCCGACGCGATCGTGGTCGCTGACGACCATGCCCGAGCGTCGCAGCACGTCGATCATCGCCTCGGGGGAGTGGATGAAGCCTCGGTATCGACTCCCACGCATCGCCATCCACGCGTTCTCCAGTCGAACCAGTGCGCGCGTCACCCACGACGGCGACGGGTAGGTGAAGACGATCGCGAGCCGCGCATGGGCGGCCGCAGCGCCGAGGAGATTCGTGAAGTCGGGATAGCAGCACACGACACGGTGGAGGATCACGAAATCGGCCGGTGCGATGTCGTGGCCTGGCACGGCGAGATCGATGCCGACGATGCGCATTGCCGCGGATTCGACTCCAGCCTGGCGAATCAACTCCGCAGCCTTCCCTTCGTAGGCGTCCGACAGTTCCAGGTTCACGGCCGACGCCGCACCTCGCGCCAGCAGTGCGAGCTGCATGGCGCCGATGCCGCCGCCGATCTCCAGGACCGACCTGCCGTCGACGCCGAGAGCCGAGATGCGGTCTGTCACGCGGCGCTCGGAGTCGGTCAGGCCGTGCCGTCGATAGCGGCGCGCCAGCTTCGCGGCGAATCGGGTGCCGAAGACGTCGTCGAATCCGCATGGGACCCGCGGATCGCAGCACTCGTCCATGGCTTCATTCTCGTCCGGATGCCGATCGATGGCGAGACCCAGGCGAATCGTCGACCGTCACTGAACGGCAGGCGAACGCACGAACGTCACGACATCGACCGACACGGTCACGGAGAGAGCATCGGATGCTGCCGACCGCTCACCGTCGGTCCGATGATGGGCGGCGGGACCCATGTCGACGAGCAACTCGCGTGTCTCGGCATCGGCGACGAGGGGATACTCGACCCGCGTCGAACCGGCCTTTGCGAAACCCACCTCGGAGAGCTGTGCAGAGACGGACTCGGCTTTGCCCTCGGGGATGTCGAGCGCCGCGCCGAGGCGACGCAGCTCCTCGAAGTGCACCGACGTCGGCACCACGACGAGCAGCATCCCGCGTGGACGCACGATGCGCGCGTACTCGGGAGGGTTCCGCGGGGCGAAGACATTGAGTGCGATGTCGGCTGTGTCGTCGCGGATCGGGAGCGGCCGCCAGAGATCGAGCACGACGCCCGTGGAGCCGGAGACCGCCCTCATGGCCATGCGCACGGCCGCAGGGGACCGATCTGCGAGCAGGATGGAGGCGCCCGGCGCAGCGTGCCTGAGCGCGTCGGCGTAATAGCCGGTACCGCACCCGAGATCGGCGATGCGGGTTGCTGTCGATGCGTCGTCGCGCGACGAATCGAGCTGACTGAGACCGGCCCCTGAAGCGTCGCCCGCTCGCCAGGCTTGCATCGCCGCAACGAGCGCCTCGGCGATCGGCGCGTAGGCGCCGGACTCCAGGAGTTCGGCGCGAGCCTCGAGCATCTGACGGTCATCGCCGATCGTGCGGGGCGCTCGTGGCGGCAGCAGGGTCACGCTGTGATGCTTCGAGAGGTCGAATCGGTGCCCGAACTCGCACCCCAGCACTCGCTCGGTGACCGGCTCGAGATCGTGGAAACAGTTCGGGCACCGCAGCCAGGTCGAATCGATCGACATGGCGCGGTGCCCGAATCTCTCTGACGGGATCGTCAGTGGTGGGTGTCGTGGCCGGACTCGAGTTCGCCCTTCGTGACCGGCGCGATGCGGTCTTCGAAGAACCAGCGCGAGAGCGCCGCACGAACGTGCTGGCCTGCGGTGATCTTGCCCCGCGCGTTGGGGCGGATCATGAGCGGCGCGTACGACTCCTGGCTCACGAGCCTCCAGCGGTCGTACTCGTCGAGGGGCTGGTGCACCTCGATGAACTCGCCGCCGGGCAGCTTCACGATGCGCCCGGACTCGTAGCCGTGCAGCACGATCTCGCGGTCCTTCTTCTGCAACGCGATGCAGACGCGCTTCGCGATGAAGTAGGCGACGAACGGGCCGATGATGACGACCGCCTGGAGCGCGTGGATCACGCCCTCCATCGTGAGCGAGAAGTGCGTCGCGAGGATGTCGGAGCTCGCCGCCGCCCAGAGGCCGGCGTAGAACGTGACACCTGCAGCACCGATCGCCGTGCGCGTCGGGGAGTTGCGCGGCCGGTCTGCGATGTGGTGCTCGCGCTTGTCGCCCGTGACCCACGCCTCGATGAACGGGTAGATCAGCACGGTCACGATGAAGATGCCGATCACGATCAACGGCACGAGGATGTTGAACGACCACGTGCGGTCGAGCCAGACGAACTCCCAGCCCGGCGGGATCAATCGCAGGGCGCCGTCGGCGAAGCCGATGTACCAGTCGGGCTGGGTACCGGCGGAGACGGGGGAGGGGTCGTACGGACCGTAGTTCCAGATCGGGTTGATCGTGAACATCGAGGCAATGAGCGCGAGCACGCCGAACACGATGAAGAAGAACCCGCCGGCCTTGGCCGCGTAGATCGGGAGGATGGGCGGGCCGACCGCGTTCTGCTGGCTCTTGCCCGGGCCGGCGTACTGCGTGTGCTTGTGCACGACGACGAACACCAGGTGCAGCGCGACGAGCGCCACGACGAGCGCGGGCAGCAGCAGGATGTGCAGCGTGTAGAGACGGCCGACGATCTGGGTGCCCGGGAACTCGCCGCCGAACAGCAGGAACGAGGTCCAGGTGCCGATCAGGGGGATGCCCTTGACCATGCCGTCGATGATGCGGAGGCCGTTGCCCGAGAGCAGGTCGTCGGGAAGCGAGTAACCGGTGAAGCCTTCGGCCATCGCGAGGATGAAGAGCGTGAAGCCGATCACCCAGTTGAGCTCGCGCGGCTTGCGGAACGCACCCGTGAAGAAGATGCGCAGCATGTGCAGGCCGATGGCCGCGACGAAGAGCAGAGCCGCCCAGTGGTGCATCTGGCGCACGAAGAGCCCGCCGCGGATGTCGAAGGAAATGTCGAGCGTCGATGCCATGGCGACCGACATCTCGACGCCCTTGAGGGGCACGTACGAGCCGTCGTAGTGCACCTCGACCATCGAGGCCTGGAAGAAGAACGTCAGGAAGGTGCCCGAGATGAGCACGACGACGAAGCTGAAGAGCGCGACCTCGCCGAGCAGGAACGACCAGTGGTCGGGGAAGGCCTTACGGCCGAGCTCCTTGACGAATCCCGCGATGCTCGTGCGCTCGTTGACGTACACGGACGCAGCTGACGTGAACGACCGCTTCTGCGGCGCGGTTGCGGACGGTGCGGTGGTCAATTGCGCTCCCAGAAGCTCGGACCGACGGGTTCGGTGAAGTCGTGCTGCGCGATGAGGTAGCCCTCGTCGTCAACGTCGATCGCAAGTTGAGGCAGGGGACGAGCGGCCGGGCCGAAGATGACCTCGCAGGCGTTCGCGACGTCGAACTGCGACTGGTGGCACGGGCACAGCAGGTGGTGCGTGTGCTGCTCGTACAGGGCGACGGGGCATCCGACGTGCGTGCAGATCTTGGAGTACGCGACGATGCCCTCGTAGGCCCAGTTCTCGCGACCGGGCGCATGGTTGAGCTCGCCAGGCTCGAGGCGCATGAGCAGCACCGCTGCCTTGGCCTTCTCTTCGAGCTTGCCGTGCTCGAGGTCTTGGAGACCCTCGGGGATGACGTGGAACGCGCTGCCGATGGTGACGTCGCCGGCCTTGATCGGAACGCCCGACGGGTCGAGCGCGAGTCGGGTGCCCTTCTTCCACATCGTGTGGCTGAGCAGCTCGACGGGCATCTGGTCCTGCGGCGCGAATCCTCGGAACAGCACGATCGCGGGGAGCGGGAAGACGAGCAGCGCACCGATGAGGCTGTTGCGGATCGCGGCACGGCGGGTGAAGCCCGACTCGCGGTCGGCGTCAGCGAAGACCTTGACCGCGGCCGCCTGCGTCTCGGGGGAGCCGCCGATGGGGTGGCGCTCGTCGACGAGCTCGACGTCGGCCATGATCGCCTTGCCCCAGTGCACTACGCCGAAACCGATGGCGAGCAGGGCGAGGGTCGCGCCGAGACCGAAGAACATGTTGTTCAGGCGGACCGCACCGACGTCGTTGGACTCGATCGGGAACAGCATGTACGCGGCGATCGCCCAGACGCTGCCGAGGATCGACAGGTAGAACAGCGTGTAGACGGTGCGCTGGGCACGCTTCTCGCGCTTCGGCTCCTGGTCGGTGACTCGGGGCCGGTGCGGCGGGAAGCCGGGGTTCTCGAACGAGTCGGCGGCGATGACCGCGGTACCCGGCGAGACGGCGATGTCGTGCGCGGCGTGCGACGAGTCGGCAGCGGCGAGCTCTGCGCCGCTGTGGTCGTCCTGTGCCATGGTTCTCCTTCTTCAGCTACTTCTGTGCCGGGGCGTGCGCTAGTTGGACTTCGCCGTGATCCACACGGTGATCGCGACGATTGCGCCGAGACCGAAGATCCAGATGAACAGACCCTCTGCGACCGGCCCGAGGGAGCCGAGTTCGATGCCGCCGGGTGAGCGGTTGTCCTGCACGTACTTGAGGTACGTGATGACGTCGCGCTTGTCTTCCGGCGAGATGTTGAGGTCGTTGAAGACGGGCATGTTCTGCGGGCCGGTGACCATGGCTTCGTAGATGTGCACGCCGGAGACGTCCGTCAGCGGGGGAGCGAACTTGCCTTCGGTGAGCGCACCGCCGGCGCCGGCGACGTTGTGGCACATCGCGCAGTTGATGCGGAAGAGCTCCGCGCCGTTCGCGGCGTCTCCGCCGCCATTGACGAGGTGGTCGCTGGGGATGTCGGGGCCGGGGCCGAGCGAGGCGACGTAGTACGCCAGCTGCTTGACCTGCTCGTCGGTGAACTGCGGCGGCTTCTGCTGCGCCTGGGGGCCCTGCATCTGCATCGGCATGCGGCCCGTGCCGACCTGGAAGTCGACGGCTGCTGCGCCGACGCCGATGAGGCTGGGACCTTCGTCGGTGCCCTGGGCGGAGAGCCCGTGGCACGTGGCGCAGTTGGCCTGGAAGAGCTTCTTGCCCTCTTCGATCGTCTGCTGCGAGCTCGGGTCGACCTCGGCCTGCGCGATCGTGCCGCTGCTCAGCGCGGCGTATGCGCCGCCGGTGAAGACGAGGCCGAGCGCGAGGAGCGCGACGGTGGCGAGCGGGTGCCGGCGTCCGGTGCGTCGCTTCTGGCGAGTCATGGGTATCTTCCTGTTCACGGGCATGCTGTGCTGACGCTCCTGATGCGACTTACTTGAGGACGTAGATGACGAAGAACAGCCCGATCCAGACCACGTCGACGAAGTGCCAGTAGTACGAGACGGCGATCGCGCTCGTCGCCTCGCGGTGACCGAAGTTCTTGACCGCGAAGACACGGCCGATGACGAACAGGAACGCGATCAGGCCGCCGGTGACGTGCAGGGCGTGGAAGCCCGTCGTGAGGTAGAAGGCCGAGCCGTACGCGTTCGAGTCGAGTGCGATGCCCTCGGACACGAGCGTCGCGTACTCCCAGACCTGGCCAGCGACGAAGACACCGCCCATGGCGTAGGTGAGGAAGAACCACTCCACCACGCCCCACTGGGTCGGCTTCCATCCGGTCGCATACGGCTGGAGGCGCTCGGCTGCGAAGACGCCGAACTGGCACGTGACCGACGACAGCACGAGGATCAGCGTGTTCACCGCCGCGAACGGAACGTTGAGCCTGCCGGCCTCGAAGGACCACAGCTCGGGTGATGTCGACCGCAGCGTGAAGTAGATCGCGAAGAGTCCCGCGAAGAACATGACCTCGCTGCCGAGCCAGACGATCGTTCCCACCGCTACGGTGTTCGGTCGTTTGATCAGGGGCGCGCTCGCCTGATAAGTGATTGAGGTGCTCGTCACCATCCCATTATGGCTGAAACGAGGCCTGAGTTTTCGTCATCCGGGGGAGTCGTGTCGCTCCCGACGGGTAAGGGGAGCCTAAGTTGGGCTGGGCGAAGGCCGCGAATCCGCCGTGAATCACGCAGATAGGATCGACGCATGCCCGCAGGACAGAACTGGCCAGACATCTTGAATTCCCTCCTCGAGGGGTCCGATCTCAGTGTTTCGGATGCCGCGTGGTGCATGGAGCAGGTCATGACGGGCTCGATCAGCGAGGCCCAGCTGGCCGGTTTCCTCATCGCCCTGCGCGTCAAGGGGGAGACGGTCGACGAGATCGTCGGCTTCCGCGACGCGATCCTCGACCACGCCGTGGCGCTTGCTGTCGACCCGATGGCGCTCGACATCGTGGGCACCGGCGGCGACCGCTTCGGCACGGTCAACGTGTCGACGATGGCGTCGATCGTGGCCGCGGCATCCGGAGTGCCGGTGATCAAGCACGGCAATCGCGCCGCGAGCTCGTCGTCGGGCTCCTCCGACGTGCTCGCCGCCCTCGGACTCGACCTCGAGCTGCCTGCCGAGCGCGTTGCCGAGGTGCTCGGCGACGCCGGCATCACCTTCGCCTATGCGGCGGCGTTCCACCCCGGCTTCCGTCACGCCGGACGCGTGCGCGCCGAGCTCGGCGTGCCGACCGTCTTCAACTTCCTCGGCCCGCTCGTGAACCCGGCCCGCCCCGAGGCATCCGCGGTCGGTGTGGCGCAGCTCGACCGCGTGCCGCTCATCGTCGGCGTCTTCCAGACCCGAGGTGCCACGGCGCTGGTGTTCCGCGGCGACGACGGCCTCGACGAACTCACCACGACCGGCCACAGCCATGTCTGGGAGGTGTCGCTCGGCACGGTGAAGGAGCACGACCTCGATCCCCGTGACCTCGGCATCGCGCGTGCCACGATCGATCAGCTCGCGGGCGGTGACGCGCAGCACAATGCCGTCGTCGTGCACGAGGTGCTCGCCGGTGCCCGGGGTCCGGTGCGCGACATCGTCGTGCTGAACGCCGCTGCCGGCCTCGTCTCCTTCGAGCTCGCGAAGGATCCGAGCCAGTTCCAGCGCGCGATCCTCGATCGGTTCACCGAGAAGATCGCCATCGCCGAGGCGGCCATCGACAGCGGCGCCGCCGCACGCAAGCTCGAGCAGTGGATCGCGGCCACGAAGGCCTGATTTTCCCGCGCCCTGAGCCTGTCGAAGGGGTCCCGATTCGACAGGCTCAGCGAGCACGGAATGTCACTTCACGTCGGCGTCGACCCAGTCGAACGTCTTCGTGACGGCCTTCTTCCAGAGTCGGATCTGGCGGTCGCGCTCGGCCTCGTCCATCGAGGGCTCCCAGCGCGAATCCTCCTGCCAGTTGGCCCGCAGCTCGTCGAGGCTCGACCAGAAACCGACCGCGAGTCCCGCCGCGTAGGCGGCACCGAGTGCCGTGGTCTCGGCGACGACCGGTCGCACGACCGGCACGCCGAGGATGTCGGCCTGGAACTGCATGAGGGTGTTGTTGGCGATCATGCCGCCGTCGACCTTGAGCTCCGTCAGGTCGACACCGGAATCGGCGTTCACCGCTTCGAGGACTTCTCGCGTCTGGAACGCGGTCGCCTCGAGGGCGGCGCGGGCGATGTGGCCCTTGTTGACGTACCGGGTCAGGCCGACGAGCGCGCCGCGGGCGTCGGGGCGCCAGTACGGCGCGAACAGGCCCGAGAACGCGGGCACGAAGTACGCACCGCCGTTGTCCTCGACCGTCTTGGCGAGCGCCTCCACCTCAGGGGCGCTCGAGAACAGGCCGAGGTTGTCGCGGAGCCACTGGATGAGCGACCCGGTGACGGCGATCGAGCCCTCGAGTGCGTAGTGGGGAGCGGCATCCCCGAGCTTGTAGCCGAGCGTCGTGAGCAGCCCGTTCTTCGAGTGGACGATCTCCTCGCCCGTGTTGAAGATCAGGAAGTTGCCCGTGCCGTAGGTGTTCTTCGACTCACCGGCGTCGAACGCCGCCTGGCCGAACGTCGCGGCCTGCTGGTCGCCGAGGATGCCGGCGACCGGGACTTCGCGCAGCAGGCTCGAGGAGTGCGCGTGGCCGTAGACCTCCGAGGACGACTTGATCTCGGGAAGCATCGACTTCGGCACGCCGAACGCGGCGAGGATGTCGTCGTCCCAGGCGAGGGTCTCGAGGTCCATGAACATGGTGCGCGAGGCGTTCGTGACATCCGTCGCGTGCACGCCGCCGTCGACGCCGCCGGTAAGGTTCCAGAGCACCCAACTGTCGGTCGTGCCGAAGAGCAGGTCGCCGGCCTCGGCCTTCTCACGCGCACCGGGCACGTTCTCGAGGATCCAGACGATCTTGGTGCCCGAGAAGTAGGTCGCGAGCGGGAGGCCGACCTGCTGCTTGAATCGCTCGACGCCGCCGTCGGCCGCGAGCCGGTCGACGATCGGCTGGGTGCGGGTGTCCTGCCAGACGATGGCGTTGTAGACGGGGCGACCGGTCGTCTTGTCCCAGACGACCGCGGTCTCGCGCTGGTTCGTGATGCCCACCGCGGCGATGTCATGACGGGTGAGGTTGGCCTTGCCGAGGGCCTGGCCGATCACCTCGCGCGTGTTGTCCCAGATCTGGGTGGCGTTGTGCTCGACCCAGCCGGCCTGCGGAAAGATCTGCTCGTGTTCGAGTTGTCCGGTCGAGATGATCGATCCGGCCTTGTCGAAGATGATCGCGCGCGACGAGGTCGTGCCCTGGTCGATCGCGAGGATGTAGTCGGCCATTCGGTTTCTCTCTCAATCTGCTCAGCCGGCCGAGACCGGCGGTCGTGCCGCGGATGACGCGGGGCCGGCCCGACGGACCGGCCCCGACGTCATCAGGTGATGATGGGCAGCAGCGGGATCGCCAGCCACCCGGCCAGCAGTCCGCCGATGACCGGGCCGATCACGGGTACCCATGAGTACGACCAGTCGCTGCCGCCCTTGCCGTGGATCGGCAGGATGGCGTGCGCGATGCGCGGGCCGAGGTCACGGGCCGGGTTGATCGCGTAGCCGGTCGGGCCACCGAGGGAGACGCCGATACCGATCACGAGCAGTGCCACGGGCAACGCTCCGAGGGCCGCGAGACCGCCGTCGCCCTGCCTGCCGCCGCCGAAGCCGATCACGACGAAGACCAGCACGAAGGTGCCGATGATCTCGGTGACGAGGTTCCAGGCGTAGTTGCGAATGCCGGGACCCGTCGAGAAGACGCCGAGCTTCGAGGCGGGTTGCGGCTCCTCGTCGAAGTGCTGCTTGTAGGCGAGCCAGACGATCACGGCGCCGATGATCGCTCCGATGAACTGGGCGCCGATGTAGGCGCTCACGGAGACGGGATCGACCGGTACGGTGAGGCCGAGCCCGGCGTTGCCGAACTCGGTCGCGCCGTTGGCGACGAGACCGAGGGTGACGGCCGGGTTGATGTGCGCGCCCGACGCGTAGGAGACGATGACACCGGCGAAGACCGCGAGGCCCCAGCCGATCGTCACCATGAGGAATCCGCCGTTGTAGCCCTTCGTCTTGGCGAGGGCCACGTTGGCCACGACACCACAGCCGAGGAGCACGAGCATCGCGGTACCGACGAGCTCGCTGAGGAACAACACTCCGAGATTGTCCACGTTGACCATCCATCCTTTTCGCTAGCCCGGGGGCATCGCCCAGGGGCGGAACACAGCCCACGATACTCAGAGCGGCTACGGCGGGGAATGGGGCGGGTGAGATTCGCACTGCCCCCTTACGGTTGAGCGCACGTCGGGCGTAGGTTGGCGGGGGAATGCTGCGTCGACGTCGCTGCACGGCTGAACGGCGCCCGGCAGTCGAGGAAGGGGATGTCGTGAAGAAGATCATCAACGATCCCAAGCGGGTCGTCGACGAGTCGGTCGCAGGGTTCGGCCTTGCCCATGCCGATCTCGTGCGCGTGGAGTTCGATCCGATCCGTGTCGTGCGTGCCGACGCGCCGATCGCCGGCAAGGTCGGCATCGTGAGCGGTGGCGGCAGCGGGCACGAGCCCCTGCACGCGGGATACGTCGGCTTCGGCATGCTCGACGCCGCCGTACCGGGTGCGGTGTTCACCTCGCCGACGCCGGATCCGATCCTCGCCGCGACGAAGGCGGTCGACGGAGGGGCCGGCGTGCTCCACATCGTGAAGAACTACACGGGCGACGTGCTGAACTTCGAGACGGCCGCCGACCTGGCCGCCGCCGACGGCATCGAGGTCCGCTCCGTCGTCACGAACGACGACGTGGCCGTCAAGGACTCGCTCTACACGGCAGGTCGCCGGGGCGTTGCCGGCACCGTGCTCGTCGAGAAGATCGCGGGCGCCGCTGCCGAACGCGGGGACTCGCTCGACGAGGTCGTCGCCGTCGCGGAGCGCGTGAACGCCAGTGCGCGCTCCATGGGGCTCGCCCTGACGCCGTGCATCGTGCCCCATGCAGGCGAGCCGAGCTTCACGCTCGCCGAAGACGAGATCGAGATCGGGATCGGCATCCACGGGGAGCCCGGGAGGGAACGCGTCAAGCTCGAACCCGCCGATCGCCTGGTCGATCGGCTGCTCGAGCCGATCCTCGAAGACCTCCCGTACGAGCGCGGCGAGCGAGCGCTGCTCTTCGTCAACGGCATGGGCGGCACGCCGCAGATCGAGCTGTATCTGGCCTATCGGCGGGCGGCGGAAGTGCTCGAGGAGCGCGGCATCGAGATCGCCCGCTCTCTCGTGGGCAACTACATCACCGCGCTCGAGATGCAGGGAATGTCGATCACGTTGCTGAAGCTCGATGACGAGATGATCGAATTGTGGGATGCCCCGGTGCAGACGGCTGCGCTGCGGTGGGGCCGCTAGGCCCGAGCGAATGATCGAAGGGGGAATCTCGGTGGGATTGGACATCACCTGGGCCGTGGACTGGGTCAGACGAAGCGCGCAGGTGATCGCCGATCACCGAGTCGAGCTCATCACGCTCGACCGCGAGATCGGCGACGGCGATCACGGCGAGAACATGGATCGAGGGTTCCAGGCGGTGCTGCCGAAGCTCGACGATCTCGCCGCGGGATCGACGCCGGGCGATGTCCTGAAACTCGTCGCGACGACGCTCATCTCGACGGTCGGTGGTGCGGCTGGTCCGCTCTACGGCACCGCCTACCTGAAGGCCGCGGCGGCCGCCGGTGGTGCCGTGTCGCTCGACGGTACGGCGATCGCCGCGATTCTGACGGCAGCGCGCGACGGCGTCGTGTCGCGCGGCAAGGCGGAGTCCGGCGACAAGACGATGATCGACGCGTGGACTCCAGCCGTCGATGCAGCGGATGCCGCGGCCGCGGCGGGTGTCGATGCCGCCGGCGTCTTCGCGGCGGCTGCCGACGCGGCGGAGGCGGGCGCCGTCGCGACGGAGCCGCTGGTCGCGCGGAAGGGCCGTGCGAGCTATCTGGGCGAACGATCGGCCGGTCACCGCGACCCGGGTGCCGAGTCGAGCGCACTGCTGCTTCGAGCGGCCGCCGACGCGGCGGCGGCATCCGCGGGTGCCTGACATGGCCGTTCCGGGGAAGGTCGGGCTGCTCTTCGTCTCGCACTCGGCGGCGATCGCGACGGGGCTCGTCGAGCTCGCGAGGCAGATGGCGCCGACCGCAACGCTCGTCGCCGCGGGCGGCACCGATGACGGTCGCATCGGCACGAGCTTCGATCTCGTGAGCGCCGGCATCACCGAGGCCGATTCCGGCTCAGGAGTCGTCGTGCTGTGCGATCTCGGTTCTGCGATCCTCACGGCCGAGACCGCACTCGACTTCCTCGACGACGATGCTCGCGCACGAGTGCGCATCGTCGACGCTCCGCTCGTCGAGGGCGGCGTCGCCGCAGCAGTCGCCGCCGAGGCGGGGGATCCGCTCGAGGTCGTCGTCGCCGCTGCCGAGTCGGCACGAGGGGCGGCCACGGCTGCGAGCGCGGGGGCCGTCTCGAGCGGGGAGACCGCGGATGACGGTGCGAACATTGGCGCCGCGGCATCCGGCTACACCCGAAGCATCCGTCTGGTGAACTCCGACGGGCTGCACGCCCGGCCCGCCGCGGAACTCGTGAAGCTCGCGAGCACGTTCCCGCAGAAGGTCACCGTGAACGGCACCGACGCGAAGAGCCTGCTCGGCATCATGTCGCTCGGCCTGACGAAGGGGGCCCAGGTCGACATCTCGAGCCGAGATCTCAGCGGCCGCGAAGCGGTCGACGCGTTGGCGGCACTCGCGGAGTCCGGGTTCGGCGAGAGCTGAACGTGATCTCGTCAGTTGCCGCCCGCGACACGGATGTCCGCACCCGTGGTGTACGAGGCATCCGCTGAGAAGAGATAGGCGACCGCACCGGCGATCTCGTGCGGCTCACCGGCACGGCGCATCGGGATGTTCGGTGCGCGCTCTTCGGGAGCATTGGGTCGCCCGGCCTCAGCATGGATCTCGGTGTGCGTCGTACCGGGGGAGACCGTGTTGACCCGCACGCCGACGGGGCCGAACTCCTTCGACGCCCCCGTCGTGAGCGCGTTGAGCGCCGCCTTGCTCATGGCGTAGGGGATGTAGGTGTTCGGGGATCCGCTGCGAGCCGCACCCGAGGAGATGTTCACGATGCTGCCGCCCGCACCGCCGCGATCGGTCGCCATGTGCGCGATCGCGGCCCGCGTGAGCGCGATGGGGGCGAGTACGTTCACCCGGAAGAGCACCTCGCTCTCGTCGAGACTCGCGTCGAGGAACCCCCCGATGCGCCCCGTGATGCCGGCGTTGTTGACGAGGCCGGTGACCCTGCCGAACTCCGCGATCGCCGCGGGCACGACGGTCGACGCGGCCTCGAGATCGGCGAGGTCGACCTGCAGCAGGAGCACTCGGGCACCGGATGCCGCGCAGCGACGTGCGATCGCATCGGCCTCGTCACGTCGCTCGCGATAGGTCAGCACGAGGTCGTGCCCGTCGGCGGCGAGGCGTTCGGCGATGGCAGCGCCGATTCCGCGGCTCGCGCCGGTGATGATCGTGACCTGGCGTGGGGCTGAGGCATCCGTCATGCATCAAGCCTATTCGCGATGCCGTGCCGTGTGCCGCGGACGGTGGGGGAGCGGGCAGTGGCGGTGCGGACTGAAGCGGGCGTACCATCAGGCGCATGATGGCACGTGACGAAGCGAGCCGCGACGACGGCAACGCATTCACCCACTTCTTCGAGAAGGTCGACCGGGTGCTGGAGCCGGTCTTCACCAATCCGCCGACCCCAGCCGATGAAGCGGAACTCGAGCCGACCGATGGCAAGGCTTGCCCGATCTGCGGACACCCGATGTTCGAGCACTTCATCGATCACTCGACGCCGAACACCGTGCTCGTGTGCCCGACCGACGAACGGCTGCCAGAGCGCGAGGTCGATGGGCCCTACAACGAGCTCGGCATGCCGGCCACTGGGCGGCGACTCGAGAAATACGCAGAGCGGCACGCGAACGACTGACGATCGGGCGTCATCGGCGTTCCTCGTGCGGAGCGATCGCATCGAACGGCGATAGTCGGGTGGAGCCCCTCATCGACGAGCAGGCTGGACGTCGAAGGGGGAATCCGTGATCGCACTGCTCAATCGACTCGTCGACTTCGTCGAGGATCACCTCACCGAGGAGATCGACATCGCCGGCCTTGCGGGCCGCCTCGGCACCACGGACTACCACCTGCGCCGGATGTTCTCATCATTGGCCGGCATGCCGTTGTCCGAGTACGTGCGGCGCCGCCGCATGTCGGTCGCCGCGTCCGAGGTCCTGGGAGACGGTGACCTGCTCGGCATCGCGACCAGGTTCGGCTACGGCTCGACCGAGGCGTTCAACCGGGCGTTCAGATCGGTGCACGGCGTCGGCCCCGGCGATGTCCGCCGGAACGGTGGCCCCCTTCGCACACAATCGCAGCTCAGGTTCCGCCTGACCGTAGAAGGGAACACCCCGATGGACACCCGCATCGCCGATCGACCTGCGTTCCGACTCATCGGACATTCGGCACGCGTGCCGCTCATCCACCACGGTGCCAACCCGCACATCCAAGCGCACATCGCCGCGCTGCCGCCGACCGAGCATCAGCGCCTGAAGGGGTTGGGCGACACGGAGCCGGCGGGGCTCCTGCAGGTGAGTGCCGATGTGGATCCCGACTACACGGAGGGCAGCGAGCTGACCTATCTCCATGGCGTCGCGGTCGCCGAGGCGACCTCGGTGCCGGAAGACCTCGACGCCATCGAGGTCGGCGCCGGCACCTGGGCCGTCTTCCGCGTCGAGGGCGCCTATCCGGCGGCGCTGCAGTCCACGTGGGCCGCGACCGCCACCGAATGGTTCCCCTCGAACCCCTGGCAGTTGAGGCCGGGCCCCTCGATCGTGGCGGTCCTCGACCGCGCGCCCGACTTCAGTACGGCGACCTGCGAGTTGTGGTTGCCGGTGGAACGCACCGAAGCGGATGCGCCGGGTTGATCGCCCATTCGGCGTTCGCCGCAATCCTCCGCTGGATTGCACCGGCGATCGCGATCGTGTTCACCGCGTCGGCGACCGCTTCACGACCGGGCGATCGGCGCGGCGCACGAACCTCAGTTCTGCATATGCACCTGCTGGCCTGTGACCAGCGGATACGCAGCAAGATCGGTTCCGTCGAGGTCTTCCTTGTGCATGTCGACCCCGGTCACCTGACTGTTCTCGTAGGTCGTGTAGTAGTAGATGCCCTGGTCGGTGTTGCAGCACGACGAGTAGATCGTGATCTCGTACTTGTCGGGCGACACTTCGACGCACCCCCGTTGCTGCGCGACAGACCCGAGTATGTGGAAGAACTGGCTGATCGACTCGGATTCGGAGTCACCGGACACCGAGTTCATCTTCGTGAAGGCCGCCTTGACGAAGCGAGATGCCGACGACAGGTCTCCGGGAAGGCCGATCGCGCCCATTCCCCGGCTGTACACGTCGAATTCCAGCTCGCGTGAGAAGTTCGGCTCGGGCGGGTTCTTCGACAGGTGCATGAAGTTGTTCAGGTTGAAGGACTGGATGTCGAACGTGGGGTTGTTGGTGAGCACCCCGATGGGGTTCTCGTACACCTTCAGACCGTCCTTCACGCTTTCGACCGTGATCGACGTCGTGCGGTCGGAGATGATCCAGTGCAATGGGGAGAGTGGGAACGTCTCGCTGAAGTCGATCTTCACGAGGTTCAGCGTCGAGAGGGCCGTCTTCACCTCGTCGACGGTCTCGAACTGCCCGAGAATCCAGGGGATGAATTCGAACGGCGTGATGTTCGTCTTGCCCTCCGCTTCGGGCTTGTAGTCGGCGTTTTCCGGGAAGTTGAGCCCCGCCATGCTGAGGCCCTTCTCGTTCGTCGCTTCGTAGTACAGCGGGTAGCCGTCCGCGATGGTCGCCATCCCGATGATCGCGTGATGCGTCGGGAGCGCAGACGCCTTGCGGAACTCGAACGGGAAATTCCGTGGTGTCACGGTGACGGTCTCGTTGTACGAGAACTCCAGGTCGAGATTGCGACCGAAGTAATGATCCCGCGTCGTGTAGCTCAGTCCTGTGCACATGAAAGGCCCCCACTTTCCATTTCGTGGTCGAGTGGGCCCAACGCTAGCTAGGCGAGAGACTTCTTGGCTACCCCTGTGTCTTCGGTCCAGCCATGTGCGAAACCTGTCCCCGTGGGTGCCGTCGACTAGCATTCGGGGATGACGAACACGGATCCCATCGACGACGTCCACATCGGCGGTGAGGTCATCCGCCTCGGGCAGTTCATGAAGTTCGCTGGCCTGTTGGACTCCGGTGGCGACGTGAAAGAGGCCATCGTCGACGGCCATGTGGCAGTGAACGGCGAGGTGGATCGTCGACGTGGACGGCAGCTGCAGCTCGGTGACATCGTCAGCTTCGAGGGGCGCGGGGTTCGCGTCAGCTCGTGACGGCGCCCCGACCCGGGAGGCGACGACGCGCGGCCACCGACGAGGCTGCGGGCCGCCGAGACGACATAATGAAGCATGTCTTCCTCTGTCGAACGCTCCAACCCGGCGGCCTGGGCCGCGTTCTGGTTTGCACTGGCCGGCCTCGTGCTCATGCCCATCCCGCTCTTCATCGGGCTGATCGTCGGCGGCGCCCTCTCCATCATCGCCGCGATCCTCGCGGTGATCGCGCTCTTCAAGGGGCTCGCGCGCAACGGCAAGGGCATCGCACCGGTCGTGTTCGCGGCGATCTTCATCGCGCTCACCTGGGGCGGAATCTCAGTCGGCGGCGGCACCGTCTGGTAGTCGAGCGGTGTGATCCACGTCAACCGGCAGCGTGCACCGGCCGGTAGCGCATAGCGACCGCGCCAGACCGGAACTCGTGGCGATCCACGAGTTCGAGCTGAATACGCTCACGGAGACCGGCGAGCAACGTGGGACCGTGTCCGGCAAGGACCGGCTGCACGACGAACTCGTACTCGTCGATCAGCCCCAGATCCGCCAGCGCCAGGGGGAGTGCCACGCCGCCGACCCATAGGCCGTCGCCTGGCTCCTGCTTGAGCCGCTGAACCGCCGGCCCCAATTCGCCGCGCAGGAGTTCGGCATTCCAGTCGACCTCGCTCAGTGTCGTCGATACGACGTGCTTCTTCGCCCCATCGATCGCCTCGGCGAACGGCACCTGCCACGCATCCATCCAGTCCGGCCACGAGCCCGCGGCCGGCTTCCGCCATGCGGACTCCATCATGCTGTAGGTCACCCGCCCGAACAGCAAGGCATCGGCTCGTTCCATCTCCGAGGTCCAGTAGCGCATCGACTCCTCATCCGGAGGGAGTCCCGCCTCGTGATGGCAACAGCCATCGAGCGTCACGTTGATCGAGTATCGAAGCGGCCTCATTCTCGTCGCTCTCCCTTCCTGCGTCCCTCGCGTAGACCGGACCGAGGTCAGACGTCGGCCGGCGCCATCGTCATCGGCTCATGCTCGTCGAACGAGGCGGTTCTCAGGCCGCCGAGCAACCCCAGAGCGGTTGCGTTCTCCACGGCCTCGGACCTGGTCGATGCGGCGAGCTTCCGGAAGATCGAGGACACGTGGCTGCCGATGGTGTTCCTCGAGACGTAGAGTCGCTTGCCGATCTCCGCGAGGGTCAAGTGGGTCTGGAGGTAGGGGAGGACGCGCTGTTCGGCGACCGTCAATGCGGTCGACGCAGCGTGTCGACCGAGACGGTCCTTCTCATCGATCGCTCGCACCGCCGCAGCCACACGAGCGTCCAGTACCTCGCGGCCCTCGCGCGGCGGCAGGATCTCCTTGATTTCGCGGGACAACATCCGGGCGGCCTCGATATCGCCCATCTGCAGGTTCGCGTGGATGAGGAAGAGACGCGTGGGGATGCTGATCAAGGGAACCGCGCTTCCGCAGCGGCCGCGTTCAGACATCGCCAGAGCCAGGAACTTCTGCCCGGTCACCCGGCGCCCGGCGTGCAATGCGCAGTATGCCGCGGCCGCATGCGCATAAGCGCACATGACGTAGCCGTCGATGTTGCCGGTACGAATCGCGTCGAGTGCTCGCTGCACGTGTGCGTCGGCCGTGACCCAGTCGTCCGCATCGATCGAGAGCTGTGCGAGTTCGATCTCGCACATGACGATGGTGGCGGGGTTTCCGTGTGCCTCCGCCGTGTGGATCGCTTCACGCAGGACTTCGCGCGCTCGGGTCTCGTCTCCCGTATGGAGAAGGGTGCTGCCCAGGATCTGGAGCGCTGGATCGCGCCATGGGCTCTCGACGGCCTCCGCCTGAACCCCGAATTCGGCGTCGGCGAGTGCTTCTCGCATGCCGCGTTTCATGGTGATGGCCCGCACCATCGCCTTCGCCGACGAAACATCGATTCCATCGACCCGCGGGGCGCCGTCGGGCATGCTGCCGAGCAGCGAGGCCCACTTCTGCGCAGCGCCGTCGGTACCGGACAGGAGCGAGTACCACGTCACGACCACGACGGCGAACGGGTTGGCGAGCAGGTTCGGGTCGCCGATCTGCTCGATCCACCGCCCGAGGGTCGTCGTTTCGCCTGCTGTGTACGTATTGAGCGCAGCGAGCGCCACGAGCGAGGAGGCCGTCGCGAAATCACCTGCGGCGATCGAGTGGTTGATCGCCTCCGGGAGGAGGCCATGCTCCTGGCACCAGCCGGATGCCCGTCTGTGGAGGTCGGCAACCGTCGAACCGGCGTCGTGATCGAGTTCGGCCTGCAGGTACTCGGCGAACAACGGGTGAAGTCGATAGGAACGGCGCTGAGGATCCGCGGTGATGAAGAGCTGACGAGCTTCGAGATCACGGAGGATGCCCGCGGAGTCGGAGCGCCCCAGCACCGCATCGCACATCGCGGGAACGAGGGACTTCAGAATCGACGTGGAAACGAGGAACCCGCGGATGTCGTCGGGCAGCTCGCGCAAGCACTCGCGGTAGAGATAGTCGGCGAGCAGATCCTGGCTTCCGATCGACGCGACCGGGCCCCTTCGCGACAACAGGGCGCACATGTGCAGGCCCGCCGCCCAGCCGCCGCTCTGCTCAACCCAGTTCCCGAGCATCTCGGGGGAGACCTGTGCGCCTGCGCCCTCGGCGATCCTGGCAGCCCCGGAGACATCGATTCGGAGATCTTCCGCCGTGACATGGGCCGCAGATGCTGCCACGCGCCCGCGGGCGAAGGAGGTCGGCCGATGCCGGCTGGCTAGCACGACCTGGGAGCGCGCCGGCACGCCCGCAAGCACGACGTTGAGCGCGTCGATCGAGTCGAGTGATTCCAGCACGTGGGTGTCGTCGATGAAGAGCACGAACGGTTGCTCGCATTGGGAGAGGGCACGCGCGAGTACCGGTGCGATCCGGCCGAGCACACCACGATCGGCGGTCAGGATCTGATCGTCGAGTGAAGCAGCCACAGGTGTGAAGGGGGAGCAGGCGCGAGTCAGCAGACGCATGAGCGCTGCGGGGTCGTCGTCGTCGCTGCTGAGGGTGAGCCATCCGGTGGCGCGATCTTCGCGCTGTCGCCATTCGGCGAGGAACGAGGTCTTCCCGTAGCCCGCAGGGGCAGTGACGGTGACCAGCCGAGACGGACCGGACCTGACGCTCTCGATGAGGTCATCGCGATGCACGAAACCCCGATCGAAGTCAGGACCCGTGGTCTTGACTTCAAGGATCAGATCCCTGAGCTCGCGTTCAACGGTCACCATCTGTGTCTCCCCATCGACCGACTTCAGCAGTGAACGCACACCCCGATGCACTGCGCGGCTTTCAGATACTACCGATCCGGCGAACTGGTTCGTGTGAAGGGAATCGTCGGCGTGGTCTCACGATCAGGCAGAACCCTTCGCCGCTGATCTGTTGGCGACGCCTCCTGACTGGTGCTCCGCAAATGCTGGCGATGTGTCACACGGACGGGTCCCAGGCGGCGAGCTGACCGAAGATGCGACGCTCGCCTTCGAACGCGACCGACTGCAGCGATATGCGGCTGTAGAAGAACAGCACCAGGTCACTGGCAGTGCCCCGGGCGGATGCGTCGGGCAGGTCAGCGTGCTCGCTGGCAGCAGGAGCGAGGCGGGCGACCTGTGCGCCGTCGGGGGACAGCCGGAGGCGCCAGGACCAGCCCTCGATGGCGTGGTAGTCGACGACGGCGGGGTCGTGCGGCCAGGCGACCGTCGTCGCGCACAGGGTGAACTGGCAGTCGTCGAAACCGTCGAGGGCGATGTTCTCGGGTATCGGCTGAGGGGCACCTTCAGCGAGCTGGACATCGTAGGTGTGCACGGCGATCTCGTGCAGTTGGCGCCGCGCCCACGCCCCGGAGGTTGGGGGTGTGGGCGAGTCATCCCACCATGTCCAGCATTCGCGGTCTGGGCCCGCCTCGCGCAGCACACTCGACAGGTGCGCGACGGACTCGGCCCACCAATTCAGGAGGGCCTCGCGCTCTCGAGGCGCACCCTTGCCGGCCTGCCATGCGGACTCGGCCGGCGGGCCGTCCGCGGGCCCGGCGGTGACGATCGCGGCTGCCTTGCGGCGACCCATGCCCACGTGTTGCACGTGATCGAACAGCGTGCGCGCGGGATTGGTCGGCATCCGGACGTCGAGGCTCGGTACCGCGGCGACCGCGGCGCTGAAGGCGGCCGACCGTTCGTCGATCAGCCTCAGCTGATCAGCGAACGTGAGAAGCCTGTGCATCCCGCCGTTCTACCACCATGTTCCGAATACTGCGCGGAAGCTTCCCAGAAGGAGCGCCTCGACGGGAGAGATCTGCCCCTTCCCGCCTTTCGTTCCGACATAATGTGCATTATCGGCTACTTGTGATTCGTGCCGGGAACAGCACTTTCGAGCTCGAATTCTGTGGGAGAAGTTCTCAAAGCGGTTTCACGCGGTGCAGCATCTCAGGCATGTCAACTCACGCGCCGACGGATCTCCGATCGTTCACGTTCCGACGCTCGATGGCGTACGGGCTGAATCGGCGTGCCGATGACCGCACCTGGAACTCATCGCTTGCCGTGCCGCGCGCTTGACGTACTACGGCACACATAGTACGTTCAGGGTGGTATCGCCACGAAGCTCGAATGGAGGTCAGCATGATCAGCGCCGATGCGATCCGCGGCTACGTCGACCTCATGGTGCTCTCACTGCTGCGCCAGCGGCCGTCGTACGCCTATGAACTCGCGCAGCAGATCCACGCTGTGACGGGTACCGAGTACACGATCAAGCAGACCACCCTCTACACGGCGGTCAAGCGGCTCGAGGGGGCGAACCTCGTCACCTCGTACGCCGGCGCTTCGGCGTCGGGCAAGCCGCGCACCTACTACCAGATCACCGCGAACGGGCTCGAGCACCTCGAGCAGAAGGTCGCCGAATGGCACGACACGAAGTCGGTCGTCGACCGGTTCATCGAAGGAGTCGAAGCATGAACGTCATCACCGCCTATCTCGAGACGATGTTCAGCGCCTACCCGCACAACCCGCGCATGCTCGAGGCAAAGGCCGAACTGCACGCCATGATGGAAGACGCCTACACGGGCTACCTCGCCGCGGGGCTGAGCGAGAACGAGGCCGTCGGCCGGGTCATCACCGAATTCGGCAACCTCGACGAGCTCGCGCCGCAGCTTGGCATCTCGGCCGAAATCGCGCCGGGGTCGTCCTCGGCCGCACCCGTCCTGTCGGCCACGACCGTGCCCCCGGCGTACGCCGGCTCTGACACTGCGAGGCGCCCTGCGCCGGCGCCTGTCACTCGCGACGAGGCTGAGCGCTACGCCGACGTGCGCCGCCGCACCGAACCCCGGCTCGCGTTCGCCGTGGCGATGTTCGTCGTCTCGCCCGCAGCGCTCGTCGCGCTCGTGACGCTCAGCTCGGGCGGAGCGATCGGGCTCGGCCAGGATCCTGCCGTGCTGATCGGACTCGCGTGCCTGCTCGTCGTCGTCGTGACTGGTGTGCTCATGGTCGTGCGTCGTGACCAGGAGCTCGCCCCGTTCCGTCGCCTCGCCGCGGGAGAATTCACGAGGGCTCCCGGCGTCGATCGGTGGGCAGACGAACTCGCTGCGGAGGTCGCTCCCAGGCGGGCGACTGCGCTGCAGGTCGCCATCGGGCTCTGGATCCTCGCCGCATCCCCGGTGCTCGCGATGAGCCTGCTCGCTCCGCCCGCGGTGACGAACAGCTGGATCGGCGTCGCCGTCGCCGGCACGCTCGTCATGGTCGCGACGGGGCTCGTCGTCTTCATCCCCACCAACTGGGCGCAGTCGGTCGCCGAAACCCTGACGAAGACCGATGGTGACGGGCACGCCAGCGACGAACGGCGCAGCATCGTTGGCGTGATCGCCGCGTTCTACTGGCCGCTCGTGGTCGCGATCTTCCTCGCCTGGAGCTTCGTCGGCAGCGCCTGGGGCATCTCGTGGGTGATCTGGCCGATCGCTGCCGTGCTGTTCGGCGCCCTCGCCTCCGGGCTGAGCGCGGTCGAGCGGTACCGCGCCGCCCAATGAAAGCGCACAGGGGCCCGTTCCCGCCGCATCGTCACGCCACGCCGTCACCTCTCCGTGCAACCTTGAGGCTGCCGCCCGTCGACGATCCTTCTCCACCCTTGGCGTCTCGACTCCCCCGCCGTCCGTTCGTGCTCAGGCATCGTCTGCCTCAGGCGTGAGACGTTCGGTCGGGCCATCCCAGAAGACTGAGAACGTCGCCGAGCGAACGCCCATACGCTGGATCGAGACCAACGGATGCCTCGGAGACGACGGTCTCCGAGGCATCCGCCCTGCACCGGCTCGAGAGGCACTCCCCCGTGACGATGAAGAACAGCACGAAGATCCAGCTCGCGGTGATCGGAGGGCTCGTGGTCGCCGCCGTCGGGATCGTCTTCGCGGTCACCGCGAACCAGGCTCCTGCTGCGGTGCCCGGCGCCGCAGCTTCGACGCCTCCGCCCGTCGTCGCCGAGAACAGCCACCGACTCGACGTCGCCGAGGGCAGCACGGTGACGTTCACCGAGTTCCTCGACTTCGAGTGCGAGGTGTGCGCTGCGGTGTACCCCTTCGTCGAGGAGCTCCGCGCCGACTACGCCGGCGAGGTGACCTTCGTGACGCGGTACTTCCCCATGCCGGGGCACACGAACTCGCGAACTGCTGCGATCGCCGTCGAGGCTGCGGCTCAGCAGGGTGAGTTCGAGGCGATGTACGACCGCATGTTCGAGACGCAGGCCGAGTGGGGTGAGCAGCAGGTGTCGAAGGCAGACGTCTTCCGCGGGTATGCCGACGACCTCGGGCTCGACATGGCGGCCTACGACGAAGCGGTCGCCGATCCCGCCACCGAGGCGCGAGTGCAGTTCGACTTCGATGCCGCCGTCGCGCTCGGCGCGCAGGGCACCCCGACGATCTTCATCAACGAGGAGCTCGTGCCCCTCACCTCCCCCGACGACATTCGCGCCGCCCTCGAGCGAGCGGTCGCGACGTCGAAGTAGCCGACTCGAGCATGCAGTTCAGGTGAGCGCCTCCACGATCGACCGCTCGCCGGGGATCCCCGCTTCGACGACAACGGGCTGATCGGACCCCGACCGCCATTCGCTGAACCTCCGGAATGCCATCGGCAGTCCCTCGGCGTTGGATGGGTCGACGCGGTCCATCACCTGCAAGTGCACATGGGGCTCGGTGGAATTCCCTGAGTTGCCGCACTCCCCGATCGCCTGCCCCGCCGCGACGCGGTCGCCGACGGCGACACGGATCGAACCCGAACGCAAGTGCGCGAGCGAGACGAACGCATCTCCGCCGCGGAGCGCGATGGTCACGGTGTTGCCAGCGATCGCGTGCACTCCCTGCCGGAGTCGCCCGGCCTGGCCCAGCGCATACGGCACGAGGGCGAGCTGGGAGCGCCGGCCCTCGTGGTCGGGCTCGCCGTCGTGTAGGTCGACGACGACGCCGTCGGCCGGCGCGAGGATGGCTTGCCCGAACCCGAGGAATCGTTCAGGCGGTTCGGTCGTCAGGACGGTTCGCCAGTCGCGTTGCTCCGAAGTGCGGCGTCGCCGGTCGACCGCGACGAAGTCGATCGCGTACCGCTCGCCGAAGAGGTCGACCCCGTGGCTCGGCACGCGCCGAGCAGGGCTGTTCTGGGCCATCCAGAGGCCCGTGAACGGGAGGTGCAACAGCTCTGCCGTCATGCTCCGATACTGTCAGCCCCGTTCTCGCAGGCGTCGGATCCGACGAATTCGGCCATCTACGCCACCACATGGTCACCCCGCGACATCCGAAGACTCGCGCATTCACATCCGACACTCAGGCGATCGACGGCCATAACCTGACCCTGCACGGCACCCGCCGCCAGAAAGGACACAACCATGTCTACGTCGCAACCCACCGGGGTCTTCGCGTCATTCTCGCTCGACGCATCGTCACTGACGAAGTCGGCGATCAACACCATCCGCGCGACGCTCGGCATCAGCGGCGCCGTCGCACTCATCTTCGGCCTCCTCATCACGTTCTGGCCGAAGAACTCGGCCATCGTCATCACGGTGCTGTTCGGCATCTACTTCCTGATCGCCGGCATCGCCTACCTCGGCCTCGGCATCTTCTCGAAGGGCATCTCGGGCGGCGCACGCACGCTCGACATCATCCTCGGACTCCTGTTCGTCGTCGGCGGCATCATCGTGCTCGCCAACCCGAGCGAGTCCGCCGTCTTCTTCGGCATCTTCCTCGGCATCCTCGTCGGCATCCTCTGGATCATCGAGGGGATCGTCGCGTTGGCGCAGTCGAGCGACGCGGGCTCGCGAGGATGGGCGATCTTCTTCGGAATCCTGAGCATCGTGGCGGGTATCGTGGTGCTGTTCTCGCCGCTGTGGGGAATCGCCATCCTCTTCGTCATCGCGGGCATCAGCCTCATCATCCTCGGAATCGTGCAGATCGTGCGCGCGTTCACCTTCGGACGCGGCGTCACGCCGGCCGCGGAGTAGTCCCGACGAACGACGAAAGCCCGCCGAAGCAGTCTGCTTCGGCGGGCTTTCCGCTGTCTCGGCCGAGCCGGGACGACGTTTCAATTGATCAGGCGTCGCCCACGCGCGCGAAGCCCGACGTGTCGCCGACGTAGCGCGTGTGCTCAGCGGGCACCGGCTCGACCGCGGCCGAAGCGACCTCTGCGGCGAACTCGGCGACGTTGAAGAGGCGACCGGCGTCCTGCTTGCGGGCCTCGATCGCTCCGGGGTTCGCGCGCTCGAGGAGGGTCGCCGTGATGGTGCCCTCGATCATGTCGCCCGAGACGACGACGAACTCGAACCCGGCGGCCTCGAGATCGGGGAGCTTCGCACGGAGCGCGTCTTCGCCGGCGCGCTTCGAGAGGGCCACGGCCTCGTACTCGGGCATGGTCGGCGTCGTGCGGATGAAGTGCGCCTGGTGGCTCGTGACGAAGACGATGCGGGCGCCTGGCGCGAGGTGCGGAAGCGCGCCCTCGACGACGTTGACCTGCGCGTCGCGGTTCAAGCGCATCGCGTAGTCCTCGCCCATGCCGGTCTCCATGCCGCCGGAGGCATTCAGCACGAGGACGTCGATGGGTCCGAGCTCAGCAGCGGCACGCTCGAACATCGAGGCGACGGAGGACGCGTCGGTGAGGTCCGCCCCGACGGCGACGGCGGTGCCACCGGCCTCGGTGATCTCGGCGACGACCTTCTCGGCGCGCGGGGCCTTGCTGCGGTAGTTGATGACGACGGATGCCCCGGCACCCGCGAGGTAGCGGGCGGTGTCGGCACCGATTCCACGCGAAGAGCCGGTGACGAGGGCGACGCGGCCGTCCAACGATCCGGGGGCGAGCGGGTTGGTCACAGTGGAACTCCTCGATGCTTGACGGACGTGGTCCGCAGGGAACAGGCGAACCGAGACTATCAAGTCCACAGGCACGGCCCACTGGGTCGACCGCCCTGATAGTTTCAGTAGAAGGCCGTGCGAAGGAGAACGAATTGGATGTGCTGACCCAGTACGCGTGGATCGTGTGGCTCGTGTTGATCCTGGCGTTCGCCACGATCGAGGTCTTCACACTCGAGATGACGTTCCTGATGCTCGCACTCGGCAGCGTCGCCGGTCTGCTGTCGGGTCTGTTCGGCATCCCGTGGTGGGCGCAGTTCATCATCGCCGCGCTCGTCGCGGTCGCATTGATCCTGCTGCTGCGGCCACCGCTCCTGCGGATGCTCCGGCGCGGCGGTGATCCGACGCGCAGCAACATCGACGCGCTCATCGGCGCCGACGGCCAGGTCGTGCGCACCGTCACCTCCGCGGGTGGCCAGGTGCGCCTGCAGAACGGCGACGTGTGGACGGCTCGACTGTCGCCCATCACCGAGCAAGCGGATGTCGCGGTCGGCGAGCGTGTGCTCGTGACCGGTATCGACGGAGCGACGGCGGTCGTCGTTCCGATGGAGAGGAGCACTGGGGTTTGATGGAAGTTTCCGGCATCATCGCGACGGTCGTCGTCGTCGCGATCGTCATCTTCGTCATCGTCGTATTGGCGAAGTCGATCCGAATCATCCCCCAGGCGTACTCGGGCGTGGTCGAACGGCTCGGGCGCTATCACAAGACCCTCAGCCCGGGACTGAACATCCTCGTGCCGTTCATCGATCGCCTGCGGCCGCTCGTCGACATGCGCGAGACCGTGGTCTCCTTCCCGCCGCAGCCGGTCATCACCGAAGACAACCTCGTCGTCTCGATCGACACGGTCGTCTACTTCCAGGTGACCGACGCCCGTGCCGCCACGTACGAGATCGCGAACTACCTCGGCGCGGTCGAGCAGCTGACGACCACGACACTGCGAAACGTGGTCGGCGGCCTGAACCTCGAAGAGGCGCTCACCTCGCGCGACAACATCAACGGCCAGCTGCGCATCGTGCTCGACGAGGCCACGGGCAAATGGGGCATCCGCGTCGGACGCGTCGAGCTCAAGGCGATCGACCCGCCCCACTCCATCCAGGACTCCATGGAGAAGCAGATGCGCGCCGAGCGCGACCGGCGTGCACTCATCCTCACCGCCGAGGGCACCAAGCAGTCCGCCATCCTCACCGCGGAGGGTGCCAGACAGGCGGCCATCCTCGAGGCCGAGGGCGACGCCAAGGCCGCGGTGCTCCGCGCCCAGGGCGAGGCCGAGGCGATCCTCACCGTCTTCGACGCCATCCACAAGGGCGATCCCGACCCGAAGCTGCTCGGCTACCAGTATCTGCAGATGCTCCCCCAGATCGCGCGGGGCGAGTCGAACAAGCTCTGGATCGTGCCGAGCGAACTCACCGAGGCGCTGAAGGGCATCGGCAAGGCCTTCACGCCCACCGCTCCCCCGCAGGCACCGGAGGCCCCTGGGGCGGCCGGTCAGCGGCTCTGACGGCAGGTCAGTGGCCACCGCCTATTTCGAGCCGTCGAGGCCGCGAGTGCTCGCGCACCGCGGCCTCGCCCTCGAAGCGCCTGAGAACACCCTCCTCGCCTTCGCGAAGGCCGTCGCGATCGGAGCGGAGTACGTCGAGACCGACGTGCACCTGACCGCCGACGGCGTCGCCGTCGTGGCCCACGACCCCACGCTCGCGCGCGTCGCCGACCGCGACGTCGAGGTCTCGAAGCTCACGATGGCGGAACTGCGACGCATCGACCTCGGCCACGGCCAAGCATTCTGCTCGCTCGAGGAGTCGTTAGATGCGTTCCCCGACACCCGATTCAACATCGACGTGAAGATCGAGAGCGCGGTCGAGGCGACCGTCGCCTCGGTGGCGAAGCTCCGGGCCGGGTCGCGCGTGCTGCTCACGAGCTTCTCCGAGGGCAGGCGCCGGCGACTCGCGGCGTATGTGCTCGACGCGGCGACCTCGGTCGGCGGCGCCGGAGTCGTCCGAACCCGCCTCGCCTCGCTGACGGGTTCGACCCGAGCCGTGAGCCGCGCGCTTCGCGGCGCGCACGCCCTGCAGGTGCCCGAGCGGATCGGCGTGCTCCCCCTCGTCACCGAACGCTTCGTCGCCGCCGCCCATCGCGCCGGCGCCGAGGTGCATGTCTGGACCGTCAATGACCCCGCCGACATGACACGACTGCTCGACCTCGGCGTCGACGGCCTCGTGACCGATCGCGCCGACCTCGCTCTCCCGCTCATCCTCGCTCGAAACTGAGAATTCCCCGGTAAACCTCAGGGTCCGGAAAGGGAACGCCCAGCTTGATCGTTTAGACATAGAGACGAGCGAGAGGAGTACGCCATGGCGGACAGGAGCCTTCGAGGCATGCGCATCGGCGCACAGAGCCTGCAGAGTGAAGACGGCGTGGTGTTCGCCGACCGTGCGGAATACACCTATCGCTGCGAGACCTGCGGGCGCGAGACCGTGATGACGTTCTCGACCGAGGCCGAGCTGCCCGAGTCGTGGGAATGCAAGCACTGCGGAGCATCCGCTGTGCTGCTCGTCGACTCGAAGCCGGTCGAGATCGACCGCTCGGGCGAGAAGGTCGCCCGCACGCACTGGGACATGCTGCTCGAACGACGCACACGTGCCGAGCTCGAGGAGCTGCTCGAGGAGCGTCTCAGCTACCTGCGGGCCCGTCGCGGCCAGCAGAAGATCGGCGCCTAGGCCGAATCGGTTCCGACGGCTTCGTCGCCGCCCAGGTCGCGAGACCGACGGCGTGCGATGAAACCGGCGGCGATGAGTGCTGCCAGCGACCCCAGCACGATCACGTTCGGCACGCTCGAACCGAGCGCGACCGACGGCGTCAGTCCGTCGCGCAACTCGACATCGGTGACCATCGCACCCGGTTCATAGGCCGGCAGCGAATCGATCGTGCGACCCGACGGGTCGATCACCTGGCTCGTGCCCACTGTCGAGATGTTCACGACCGAGCGACCGGTCTCGATCGCGCGGAGCCGCGCAATGGCGAGCTGCTGCTCGTTCTCGTCGGTGCCGCGGAAGTCGGCGTTGTTCGTCTGGAACATGTAGAGCTGCGCACCGTCGCGTGCGCCCTCCCAGACGAGGTCGTCGTAGATGACGTCGAAGCAGATCGCGAGCCCGGTGACGGCCTTGCCGAGATCGAACACGGGCGCATTGGTGCCCGGGGTGTATCCACGCTGCACGAGACCGATCAGGTCGGGCGCGAGCGAGTACCAGAAGTCGCGGTCGGGGATGTACTCGCCGAAGGGCACCGGATGCCGCTTGTCGTAGAGATCGACGGCCCCCTCCCCTGCGCGCCACAGCATCGACGTGTTGAAGTACTCGTCGTCGCGATTCGTCACGGTGTTGAGTACGAGGGGTGCGTCGAGGTCTTCGCTCAGCCGATCGAAGATGCGCGCGACCGAATCGCTGCGGGTCGGGTCGATGTCGGAGCCGCCCTCGGGCCAGAGCAGCACGTCGATGCCCGGCTCGTCGAGGATCGGTTCCGTTGCCGCGAGCTGCGCGGCGAGCACGTCGCCCGGTTCGCGCTGATCGAAGTACCCGGAGGGTCCGTTGCCCTGCACGCTGGCCACCCGGAGCTCACCCGCCGGCGTGGTCTGCCACGCGGGAACGAGCATCGCGACGGCCACGAGCGCGGCGACGGGCAGGGCTGAGACCGGCCGCCGCCACCCGGCGAGCCGAACCCATTCGATGACTCCGGCCACGATGGCGACCATGACGAAGCTCAAGCCCGTTGAACCCGCCCACGAGACGACCTCGGCGAAGGGGCTCTGCGACTGGCTGAGTGCGGCCCGGCCCCACGGGAAGCCTCCGTAGGGGATGCTGCCGGTGGCGGCCTCGCGCACGCACCAGAGGCCCGCGACGAGCAGCGGCAGTGCGATCAGCCGGACCCACCGGGAGCTGCTCACCAGCGGCATCCAACGGTAGGCGAGCGTGATGAGCACGCCGCCGGCCGCGACGAAGAGCGACTCGAGGATCGAGAGCGCGAGCCACGGAACCGGGCCGAGGTAGAGCGAGGTCCACGAGACCTGCAGCAGGTAGAAGGAGAGCCCGAACACGAGCCCCACGAGGGCCGCCCCCCACGCCGATCGCCCGATCAGGCTGACGAGCGCGAGCGCGATGCCGACGAACGCGAGCGGCCAGATGCTCGCACCCGGGAAGCCGAGGTCGTAGGCGAACCCGCCGGCCGCGGCGGCCAGCACCGCGCCCCAGAACGGCAGAAGGGGGCGGTAGACGTTCTCGGGCACCCGATCAGCCTAAGCGACCGCGGCGGCCGTTCACGCGGGTGCGCCGTAGGCCACGACCCCGCGCCGCACGGCATCGATCGCGGATCGCGCCGTCGCCCCCAGTTCGGCATCGGCGACGATCGAGATCTGGTCGAGCAGGTCGACCACCTGCTTCGAGAGACGCACGAAGTCGCCGGCCGCGAGCTCGGTGTCGGCCAGCACCGTTCCGAGACCCGTGCCGCGCGCCCACGAGTGCATCGCCGAGGCCAGCGCAGGCGACGGCACCTCACTGCCGGGCAGCCGATGATCGCGCTCGACGTCGTCGAGCACCGCCCAGGTGTCGGTGGTGCGCTCGAACGCTTCTCGGAAGCGGCCGCGCGGGAGCCGGTACTCGACGTTGCTGTCGTCTCGACGCGGCTCGTAGACGAGCGCTGCCGCCATCGCGGCGATGCCGGCCTCGTCGAGACCATCCCAGATTCCACGACGCAGGCATTCGGCCACGAGCAGGTCGCGTTCGCCGTAGATGCGCTTCAGGATGCGGCCCGAGGTGGTGGAGACGAGGGCACCGGATGCGTCGCGGTCGAGATAGCCGAGCGACTCGAGCACCTCGGTGACCCGGTCGAACCGCTTCGCGACCTGACCGGTGCGGGTCCTGATCTGCCGGGAGAGCTGCTCGTGCTCCGTCTTCAACCGCCACCAGCGCTCGGCCCAGCGGGCGTGCGACTCGCGCTCGGCGCACCCGTGGCAGGGGTGCGCCCGCATCGCCTTGCGCGCCGCCGTGAGCTCGCGCTGCATCCGTTCGCGCTGCGCATGCGTGGGATTGCCCTTCGATGATTGGCGCTCGATCTCGCCGATGCGGCGCCGGAGCGTTGCGTACTCCCCGAAGTCCCCCAGGTGGCAGCGCATGGCCTGCTCGAACCCCGCCATCGACTCCTCCTGCTTGCGCAGGGTGCGCGCGAGGTCGACGACGGCCCGGTCGGCCTGGAACTGCGCGAACGAGAGTTCGAGGATCTGACGGGTGCGCTCGCGACCGAACTGGTCGATGAGGTTGACCGCCATGTTGTAGGTGGGCCGGAAGCTCGAATTGAGCGGATAGCTGCGGCGGGAGGCGAGCGACGCGACGGCCTCGGGGTCGAGCCCGTCGACCCATTGGATGACCGAATGGCCCTCGACGTCGATGCCGCGGCGACCGGCACGGCCCGTCAGCTGGGTGTACTCCCCCGGCGTGATGGGCACCCGCGCCTCGCCGTTGAACTTCTCGAGCTTCTCGAGCACCACGGAGCGCGCCGGCATGTTGACGCCGAGCGCGAGCGTCTCGGTCGCGAAGACGACCTTCAGCAGCTTCAGCTGGAAGAGCTCCTCGACGATCTCCTTGAACGCGGGCAGCATGCCGGCGTGGTGGGCGGCCACCCCGCGCTCGAGCCCCTCGAGCCACTCCCAGTACCCGAGCACCGCGAGATCCTCATCGCGCAGCATGCGGGCACGCGACTCGACGATCTCCCGGATCTCGGAGCGTTCAGCCGCTTCGGTGAGCCGGATGCCGCTGCGCAGCACCTGACGCACCGCCTGATCACACCCGGCACGCGAGAAGATGAACACGATCGCCGGCAGCAGGTTCTTGCCCTGCAGCATCGCGACGACTTCGGGACGATCGGCCCGGCCGTTGCCGACGCGCGCGTCGCGGTGATAGCGACCCCGGTCGCCGCCCCGCTGCCCGCGGGTGGATCGGCTCGAGATCGAGCGACCGCCCGCGCGGGCGAGCTGCTTCAGTTCCGGGTTCACGCGATTCGTGGAGGCCTGCCCCGACGAGTCGAAGAGGTCGAGCATCTTCGACTTCACGATGACGTGCTGCTCGAGGGGCACCGGCCGCTCCTCGGAGACGATGACGTCGGTGTCGCCGCGCACCGCCTGCAACCAGTCGCCGAACTCCTCGGCGTTCGAGACAGTAGCCGAGAGCGAGACGAGTCGCACCGCTTCGGGGAGGTGGATGATGACCTCCTCCCAGACGGCGCCGCGGAATCGGTCGGCGAGGTAGTGCACCTCGTCCATGACGACATACGCGAGCCGGTCGAGGAGCGGCGAGTCCGCGTAGAGCATGTTGCGCAGCACCTCGGTCGTCATCACGACGATGCGCGCGCCCGAGTTGACGTTCGTGTCGCCGGTGAGGAGGCCGACGGACTCCGCACCCCAGACCTCGACGAACTCCTGGTACTTCTGGTTCGAGAGCGCCTTGATCGGGGTCGTGTAGAAGACCTTCGCACCCTGTTCCTGCATGGCGAGGAACACGGCGAACTCCGCGACCACGGTCTTGCCCGCCCCCGTCGGCGCGGCGACGAGGACGCTGCGTCCTTCGTCGAGCGCACCGCAGGCGGCGAGCTGGAACGGGTCGAGGTCGAATCGCTGGCCCGCGACGAAGTCGGCGAGACGCGGCTGGCGGCGCTGCTGGCGAGAGAGCGCGTAACGCTCGGCCGGCGAGAGGCTCATCACCCCTCCAGCCTAGACAGGCTCCCCGAATTCGAGGAGGTTGCGGCGCGCGACACGGCGATCATGCAGGTGCGCGATGAACCAGGCGGCGAAGTAGAGCACGATCATCGGGATCGCCAGCATGAACATCGAGACGACATCGGCCGACGGCGTCGCGATCGCGGTGAACAGCACGATCACGAGGATCGCCACCCGCCACGACTTGATGATCGCCGCCGCGCTGATCACGCCTGCGAAGTTCAACAGCACGATGAACACCGGCACGACGAACGCGATGCCGATCGCGACGACCAGCTTCAGCACGAAGTCGTAGTACTCCTTCGCCGTGAGCAACGACTCGGCGCCATCGGGAACGAAGCTCATCATGAGCTTCACGATGTTCGGCAGCACGAACCATCCGGCCGCGCAGCCCGCGAAGAACAGCGGAATCGCGCTCGCGAAGAAGGCGAGCGAGAACCGTCGCTCCTTCTTGTTCAGTCCAGGCACCAGGAACGCGAAGATTTGGTAGAGCCAGACCGGACTCGACAGCACGATCCCGAGGGTGAACGCGACCTGCAACCGCAGGTCGAACGCACTCGAGATGGTCGGGAAGATGACTGCAGCGTCATTGCCCTGCGCCTCAGCGACCCGTGTCACCGGCTCCTGAATCGCGTCCCAGATGAACGCATCGGTCAGCCACCACCCGAGGGCGGTGCCGACGACGATTGCGATCGCCGAGATGAAGAGGCGTTTGCGGAGCTCGATCAAGTGCTGACCGAGCGACATCCGCTTCTCGCGGTCCTTCTCGCCGCGATCTTTCACCGCGGTCACCGTGGTCAGGAGTTCTTGCCGGAATCCGGGCCGTCGGCCTTGGGCGTCTCGTCGCCACTCGCGTCGGGATCGGTCTTGTCGGAACGAACCTCGGTCTTGAGGATCTTCATCGACTGGCCGAGGCTACGGGCGAGCGCGGGAAGCTTGGGAGCTCCGAAGAGCAACAGGATGACCACGAGGATGATCAGCGCGTGCCAACCAGTGAAGCCTTGCCACATGGGGGTTCGTCCGTTTCGTCAGTGAGGGTGACGACAGTCTACCTGTCGTCGATGCCAGGCTGTTGCCGCCCGACATCGGAGGGAACAGCTTCAGCGTAGCCTGCAAGGCCCGCCGACGCCCACTCGGCGACGACCGCGCGTGCCTCTGCCGGCGCCACGACGGTCACGAGGCCCGGAAGTCCGGCCACGAGTCGCTTGAGCCCGTGCACGTGCGCAAGTCGCAATGTGACTCGCAGTCGCCCGTCGACCTGCTCGGTCCGCGAGTCGGCGAGGTAGTCGGCGAGCAACGGCAGCGTCTCGGGCGCGACATCGACGACCACGTCGAGATCGGAGTCGGAACCCTGGAACAGGGTGTCGGGCACCGTGCGGTCGGAGTGGTCTTCGATCGGGGCGTCGGAGACCAGCAGTTCGCTCATGCGATCGACCCGGAAGTTGCGCACGTCTTCGCGCGTGTGGCAGTAGGCCTGCAGATACCAGTCGGCGTCCTGCGACAGGATGCGGAGCGGGTCGACCCGGCGCCGGCCCGCGACGCCGAGGGCGTTGCGGTAGTCGAACTCGAGCTGGCGACCACCCGTGACCGCCTCGCGGATGCGGGCCAGCGAGGCATCCGCTTCGGATTCGGCGACGGCGAGGCGACTGGGTGCTGCGGATGCCCCGGCCGTGAGCTTGCCCATGAGCGCGGCGAGCGAGGCTCGTCCGGCGTTCTCGGGCGAGGCCGAGAGGTATTGCAGCCCGGCGATGAGGGCTGCCGCCTCGCGAGCGGAGAGCCGCGGCGCATCGTCGATCGCGACGTGGTGCACGATGACGATCACGTCTTCTTCTTCGAAGGAGTCCCAGTCGATGTCGAACAGGTCGTTCGGCTGGTAGGTGCCGGTCTCCCCGGGCAGGCCCGAGGTCGCGATGAGTCGCACGGCGTGCCTGATCTCGTCTTCGGAGAGCCCGAAATGAGTGGCGGCCTCGGCCACGTCGACGACGCGCTGTTCGAGCAGGTACGGCACGAACGAGAGCAGGAAGACGAGCTTGTCGGGCGCCTTCAACGGCTTCGGCCGCTTGGCCATCATCGCTCTCCCCCATCGGCGGCATCGGTCGCGTCGCGATGCGCGGCGGCAACGGCGCGCAGCCGGTCGCGGACGGCATCTCGCAGCGACGCCGGTGACAGCACTCGGACCTCGGGACCGTAGGCGGCGAGTTCGTCGGCGAAGACGGCGGCGTCCGTGTAGTGCAGACGGATGACCCCGGCGTCCTCGTCGCCCTCGATCGCGCGCTTGCCGAGCCGCACCTCGGCATCGCTGCCGCCGGTCACCGCCAGATCGGCGACGTTGCGCTGGTGCAGCTCCTGCAGCTCGGCGATGATGCGGTCCTGCACGCCGAGCGGCGGAGCATCGAAACTCGACCCGGGCACGGGCGTGACCTCGCCGATGATGCGCGAGAGCAGGAAGGTGCGGGAAGCCGCCGCATCGTGGTCGTACGCGTGGAGGTGCCACCGGCCGTCGTGCAGCACCACGGCGAGCGGATCGACCGTGCGACGGCGCGGCTCGGGCTCACCAGGCTTGAAGTAGCGGAACCGCACCGACTGGCGACGATCGAGCGCCTGCCGCAACGGTTCGAATGCGGTGTCGCGCACTCGCAGTCGCGGGGCGTAGCCGATCACCGGTTCACGAGGCTCGATGCCGAGCGAACGGAGCTTCGTGAGGGCGCGCTGCGAATCGGCCGAGAGCGAGGCCTCGCGCCAGACCTCGGCGGCGAGACCGAGCAGGGCGAGCTCGTCGGGCGTGAATCGCACGTCGGCGGGCAGGTCGTACTGCCCTTTGGGGATGCGGTAGCGCAGCGCCTGGTTGTCGCCCGGACGGTCGGGCGACTCCACGGTCTCGAGCGGGATGCCGAGTTCGCGGATATCGTCTTTGTCGCGCTCGAACTGGCGCTCGAGATTCGCGTTCTGACCAGCAGAATCGAATCGCTCGGCATAGCCGCGCACTGTCGAGAGGATCTCGGACTTCAAGAGGCCCGTCTCAGTCGCGAGCAGAGCCAAGACGAGGCTGAACAGGCGATCCTCGACCGGGATCTTCGACTCGCCCTTGTTCACTCCGCCGCTCGCCACAGGTGCGATCTTACTGAACCGCGGTGACGGCGAGGGCCGCCGCGACGGGCTCAGATCACGCCCAGGATGTCGATCACGAAGAACAGGGTCGAGTTCGGCGGGATGTTCTCGCTCCCCTGGTCGCCATAGCCGTCACTCGGCGGAATCACGACCGCGACCTGCGAGCCGACCTTCTGTCCGATGATCGCCTCAGAGAAGCCCGGGATGACCTGGCTGTCGGCGCCGTCGGAGACGGTCATGATCGCAGGTGCGCCCTTCTCCCAGCTCGAGTCGAAGACCTTGCTGTCAGCCCAGGTCACGCCCGTGTAGTGCACGACGACGGTGTCGCCGGACTCGACGACCTGACCCGAACCCTCCTTGAGGACCTCGACCTCGGTGGTCTCGAACGGGTCGGCCTTCGGTACCGTGATGCCGGGGCGACCGTCGGGTGCCAGGACCACGGCCGGGAAGCCGTCGCGACTGAGGCGCACTGCACCGTCGGCGCGAGCCGGGAAGGCGCGCTGGATGTCGAGGACGAACACCAGGCTGTCGCCGGGCTCGATGCCGAGGGACTGGTTGCCGTTCGGGCCGAATCCGTCCTTCTCGGGAACGACGACGGCCACCCGCGACCCGACGGAACCGCACGAGAGGCCCTTGTTGAGACCGGGAAGCGTGTTCTCGGAGATCGCGAGCGGCACGGGGTCGCCCGTCTCGCCGCCGAAGCCGGTGACCTGCAGCTCTTCGCCCGTGGCTCCGTTGTACACGGCGAGCCCGACGAGGCTCTGCTGCCCGTCGACGAGACGCTCGCCGTCACCGGCGATGACCTCGGTGCACTGGGTCTCTTCGGGAGCGAGCGGCGAGGGGAACTCGACGCGGGGCGTGTCGCCGAAGTCGCCCTTCACCTCGACCGCGTTGGAGGAATCACCGGACCCCGCTTCCGGAGCGGGCGCCGAAACGCACCCCGACAGGGTCAGGGCGATGATGCCGGCCGTGGCGATGAGCGCGAATGACGAGCGCACTGATCCTCGATTCTTGGGTGATCGGTGAGGGGCGATGAAAGCCTACCCGCCCAGACCGGCGGGGTTCGTCTCGGGCGATTCGGGGTCGGACGGGTCGGCGACGCCGTTCGCTTCGGTCACGGCGGACTCGTCGCCCGCGCGCGAACGGGTGGCTGCGGCATCCGCCTGCCTGACGCGCTTGCGCAGGCTCTTGTCGCTCACGTTGCGCTCCCCGAGCGCGCCGGGGGTCCAGGCCTCGAAGTCTTCATCACTGAACTCCGTCTTCGACGGCCGGCGCTTCAGCTCGGGCAGGATCGTGTCGGGTGCGAGGCGTCGAGCGGTGATGAGGAAGCCGGTGTGCGCGATCATGCGGTGGTCGGGCCGCACCGCGAGACCCTGCACGTGCCAGCCGCGCACCATCGTCTCGGACGACTGCGGCTCGGTGTACTCCCCCGTCGCGCGGATGGCCTCGGCGACACGCGAGAGCTGCGTGGCCGTGGCGATGTAGCAGAGCAGCACGCCGCCGGGCTTCAGCGCCGCGGAGACCGACGGGAGGCACTCCCACGGCGCGAGCATGTCGAGCACCACGCGGTCGACGGATGCCTCGTCGACCGTCTCGGGCAGCATCTCGGCCAGGTCGCCGAGCGTGATCGACCAGTTCTCGGGGTCTGCGCCGTGGAAGGTTGCGACGTTGGCCCGGGCCACGCTCGCGAAGTCGTCGCGCCGCTCGAAGGAGTACAGGTGGCCGGCCGGGCCGATGGCGCGGAGCAGCCAGAGCGAGAGCGCACCGGACCCGACGCCGGCCTCGACGACGCGGGCGCCCGGGAAGATGTCGGCCTGTGCGAGGATCTGCGCGGCGTCCTTCGGGTAGACGATCGCGGCGCCGCGCGGCATCGACATGACGAAGTCGGTGAGGAGCGGACGCAGCGCCAGGTACTCGACGCCGGCCTGGTTGGCGACGACGGAGCCGTCGGGGCGGCCGATCAGGTCGTCGTGCGCGAGCAGGCCCTTGTGCGAGTGGAAGTGCTGACCCGGCTGGAGCGTGATCGTGTGGAGCCGGCCCTTGGGACCGGTCAGCTGCACGCGGTCGCCCACGCGGAACGGACCACTCTGCTCGCCCCTGCTCTCGATCATGCCGTGATCTCGCGAATCTGCAGAAGTGCTGCAACGTCGTCGACGCCCGTGCCGTCGAGCGTCGGCCACAACGCGCCGGCGGGAAGTCCGTCGAGCGGGATGAGGTTCGGCACGGCGAGGGCGAACGCCCCGGAAGCATGTGCGGAAGCGAGCCCCGGGGGCGAATCCTCGATGGCGACGCACTCGGCGATGTCGACGCCGAGTTCGGCCGCAGCCGTGAGATACGGCTCGGGGTGCGGCTTCGCGTTCTCGACGCTGTCGCCCGAGACGATCACGTCGAAGGCCTCGAACGGGATGGCGGCGACGATGTCATCGGCCATCGAGCGGATCGACATGGTCACGAGCGCGGTGGGCACGGATGCCTCGCGCAGCGCCTCCAGCAGCTCGCGGGCGCCGGGCCGCCACGGAACGCCGTGCGCCTCGAGCTGCTCGCGCACGCGGTTCGTGAGGCGCGCGACGATGGCGTCGGCCTCGAGCGCGACGCCCCGCAGCTGGAAGAACTCCGCCGCCTCCCAGAGTCCGCTGCCGACGAGTTCGAGGGCGTCGTCGTGGCTCCACGGGAGGCCGAAGGACTCCATCATCTCCGTCTCGGCGGCCATCCAGTACTGCTCGGTGTCGACAAGGGTGCCGTCCATGTCCCAGAGGACTGCGGCGGGGAGGCGAGTGGTCACAACCGTCAAGTCTACGGGCACGGCCTATTGTGGAGGTGAACCCGGAGATCCGGGGCGGAAAGCGGGGCACCAGGAGTGAATCAGCCGGCCGGTTTCGAGGGCGGAAGGCTGCTCGTCGTCGCATTCGAGGGATGGAACGACGCCGGAGAGGCGGCGACCGGGGCGGCCAAGCTCCTCGTCGAGCGCCTCGGCCTCGTCGAGATCGCCGCAGTCGATCCCGAGTTGTACTTCGACTACCAGTTCACGCGCCCGACGATCGTGCTCGGCGACGACGGGACACGTCGCCTCGAGTGGCCGGGCGCAGCGATCATGGGCCCCGGCGGGCTGCCCGCATCAGAAGAAGACGATGACCGGGTGACCGGCCCGGGCGCCGAGGCGCTGCACGTGCTGCTCGGCGCCGAGCCCGCCCGCAGCTGGAAGGGATTCGCCGCCGAGCTCATCGACGCGGCACTCGCCGCCGACATCGAGGGCATCGTGCTGCTCGGCGCGATGCTCGCGGACGCGCCGCACACGCGGCCGCTCTCGGTCTTCGCCTCGAGCGAGAACCCCGAGGTGCGTTCGGCGCTCGGCGTCGAGCGTTCGACCTATGAGGGCCCCGTCGGCATCCTCAGCGTCATCGCCGATCAGGCCGAACGCGCCGGCATCCCGACCGTCTCGCTCTGGGCGTCGGTGCCGCACTACGTGCACAACGCCCCGTCGCCGAAGGCGGTGCTCGCCCTCCTCGGCAAGGTCGAGGAGCTCACCGGGCTCTCCATCCCCCGCGGCAGCCTCGAGGTCGACGCGAAGGCGTGGGAGGCGGGGGTCGACGCCCTCGCCGCCGACGACGACGAGATGGCCGGCTACATCACGCAGCTCGAACAGGCGCGCGACGCCGTCGACGCCCCCGAGGCGAGCGGCGAGGCCATCGCGCAGGAGTTCGAGCGCTACCTCCGTCGCCGCGGCGAGGAGCCCGGGGGCCGCGCCGACGGTCGCGGCGACGGCCCGCGCTGATCCGCCGCCGGCGGCCTGCTCCGAACTAGCATTGGGGCATGGAACAGCGTCGGGCTGTGCATGTGGTCACCGGGGCCTCGGGTGGTGTCGGGCGCAGCATCGCCGAGGCGCTCCTTCGGACCGGCGCCGGTGTGGTCGTGGTCGACATCCGATCCGCGGGATGGCTCGATGAAGTCGCCGACGGCGCGGTGGTCGTGGGCGACGCGGGAGATGCCGCGGTGCTGTCGGCCGCGATCGAGCGGGCACGAGAGTTCGGCGAACTCACGGGATGGGTCAACAACGCGGCCGTCTTCCGAGACGCCTGGCTGCATGAGGCGGGCAGTGAGGTCGTGCTCGACATCGTCGACGCGATCCTGAGGCCGACCGTGGCCGGCGCAGCGGCCGCCATCGGGGAATTCGTCCGGACCGGCGTCGCCGGGTCCGTCGTGAACGTGTCCTCGCACCAGGCGCAGCGTGCGGTTCGGGGCGCACTGTCCTACTCCGTGGGGAAAGCGGCGCTCGAGGGGCTGACGCGCGCCCTGGCGGTCGACTACGGGCCGCGCGGCATCCGCACCAATGCGGTCGCCCTGGGCTCCACGTGACCGATCGCTACTCGCGGCAGCTGGAAGGCCTCGATGTCACCTCTCGTGCAGCCTTCGAGCGGCAGATCACGCACCTGCATCCGCTCGGCCGTCCCGGTGAGCCCGGAGAGGTCGCGGATGTCGTGACGTTCTTGCTCTCCGACGCTGCATCGTTCATCAACGGCGCCGTTCTTCCGGTCGACGGCGGCCGTGCCGCGCAAGGGCTCGACCCCGAGGAACGCTGAGCATGCCGTCGACCCGGAGTCAGGCGCTCAGCACTCCCGTGCCGAGGAGCACGAAGATCGTGGTGCCGAGCAGCACCCGGTAGATCACGAACGGCAGGAAGCTGCGCTTCGAGATGTAGCTCATGAAGAACGCGATCACGAGCAGCGCGACGACGAATGCGACGAGCGTCGCAGCAGCGGTCTCGATCGGGCCGTACACGGTGGGCTCGTCGAGGCTCTTGAACAGCTGGAAGAACCCGCTGCCGAAGACCGCCGGGATCGCGAGGAGAAAGGCGTAGCGCGCGGCGGCCGCACGCTCGTAGCCGAGGAAGAGCCCCATCGTGATCGTGCCGCCCGAACGGGAGACGCCCGGGATCAGCGCGAGCGACTGCGCGAGGCCGAAGAAGATGCCGTGCGGCACCGTGAGCTCGTCGAGCTTGCGGCGCTTGGCGCCCGCCCAGTCGGCGAGGCCGAGGATGAGGCCGAATACGATGAGCATCGTCGCGACGATCCAGAGGGAGCGCAGGCTCGTCTCGATCTGGTCCTGGAAGACGATGCCGAGCACCACGATCGGCACCGAGCCGATGATGATGAGCCAGCCCATGCGGGCATCGGGGTCGTTCCGCGGCACGCGGCCGGTGAACGAACCGAACCAGTGCGAGATGATGCGCACGATGTCGCGCCAGAAGAACACCACGACCGCGGCCTCGGTGCCGAGCTGCGTGATCGCCGTGAACGCGGCACCCGGGTCCTGGGCTCCGGGGAGGAACTCCCCGAGGATGCGCAGGTGAGCGCTCGAGGAGATCGGCAGGAACTCGGTGAGGCCTTGGACGAGGCCGAGGATGAGCGCTTCGATCACGTTGGTGCATCCGCCTTCCGCCTCCGCGGAAGCTGGAGGGCTGAGTTCGGTCGGTAGTCGAGAAGGGTCGGTCAGTAGTCGAGGAGGAGGTCGCGCAAGACCTGCCTCCCGAAGACTAATGCGTCGAGCGGCACCCGCTCGTCCACGCCGTGGAACATCGCCGGGAAGTCCAAGCCTTCTGGCAGCTTCAGGGGCGCGAAGCCGTATCCGGCGATGCCCAGCCGGCTGAGCGCCTTGTTGTCGGTGCCGCCCGAGAGCAGGTAGGGGAAGACCGGGGCGCCGGGATCGTGCACCCCGAGCGTGTGCTTCACCGCATCGACGAGGGCACCGGATGTCGCGGCCTCGAGCCCCACATCGCGGTGCACGATCTCGACCTCGACCTCGTCGCCGACGAGCGCACGCACCTCGGCGAGCACCGCCTCCTCCTCGCCGGGCAGGGTGCGGATGTCGACGAGCGCTTCGGCCCGATCGGGGATCACGTTGTGCTTGTAGCCCGCCGTGAGGAGCGTGGGATTCGTGGTCGTGCGGAGGGTCGCCGTGATGAAGCCCGATGCCGATCCCGTGGCGAGGGCCAGCTCGTCGGGCGAGACCTGCTCGGGGTCGACACCGAGCACGCCCGCGATCTCGCCGAGGAGCTCGCGGGTCGTGTCGGTGAGGCGTACGGGCCACTCGGTGCGGCCGAGGGTCGCGATCGCCCCGGCGAGCTTCGTGATGGCGTTGTCGCGGATGAGCCGAGACCCGTGGGCGGCGGTGCCCTTCGCGACGAGGCGCACCCAGAGCAGCGACTTCTCACCGGTCTGCAGCAGGTAGGCGCGGCGGCCGCCGACCGTGATCGAGTAGCCGCCGACCTCGCTGATCGCCTCGGTGGCTCCCTCGAAGAGCTCGGGGTGGTGGTCGACGAGCCAGCTGGATCCCACGCCTCCCCCGGCCTCCTCGTCGGCGAAGAAGGCGATGACGAGGTCGCGCGCCGGCTGCGAGCCCGAGCCGATGATGTCGCCGAGTGCGGTCAGCATCATGGCGTCCATGTCCTTCATGTCGACCGCGCCGCGCCCCCACAGCATGCCGTCGCGCACCTCGCCCGCGAAGGGGTCGACGCTCCAGTTGCGCGCGTCGGCGGGAACGACGTCGAGGTGCCCGTGCACGACCAGTGCGGGCTTGGAGGAGTCTCGGCCGGGCACGCGTGCGACGACGCTCGTGCGTCGCGGCTCTGGCTCGAAGAGCTGCGGAGCGAGTCCGAGGGCGGCCAGGCGCGCCTCGACGTATTCGGCGGCCTCGCGCTCGCCGTTGGCCTTGCCCTCGCCGTAGTTCGAGGTGTCGAAGCGGATCAGGTCGCGTGCGACGATCGCCGTCTCGTCGAGTTCTGCATCGGAAGGGGTGCCGGTGGGTGACGGGGCCATGGCACTCACGCTAGCCGGGGCATCCGTGGTTGGCCACCGTGGTCGAAGGCACCTCTGAAACCGTGCTAGTGTCTTCTCTCGGGCCACCGAGTGATCGGAACGGCCTGACACGAGCGCGGGTGGCGGAAATGGCAGACGCGCTAGCTTGAGGTGCTAGTGCCCTAACGGGCGTGGGGGTTCAAGTCCCCCCTCGCGCACGCTTGTGTCGAGAAGGCCGGATCAGTTTTCTGATCCGGCCTTTTCGCATTTCCAGGGCGATGTCACCGGGTCGTGCGAATTTCTTTTCCGCGATTTCTCCGGGCTCATCGGATGTCTTTCCCGAGGTCGTCGGATGTTCCGGACGGTCGGCACTCTCGACTTGCCGTATTCGAACATGTGTTCGAAACTGTGAGGGTGACCATGACCGCTCCCCTCGCTTCGCCCGATGCGCCGTCGCGCGTCGAGGAGCTGCAGGCCCGCATACGGGGCATGCAGGCGACGCGGCTCGATTCGAAGACGGTGCCCACGCATCCGGCCTTCGAGCAGGTGCTGCCCGGCGGCAGCCTCCGCGAGGGCACGGTCGTCTCGGTCGAGGGGTCGACGACCCTGCTCATGGCGCTGCTCGCCGGCCCCTCGGCGAGCGGGCGGTGGGTCGCCGTCGCCGGCATGCCCGAATTCGGCGTCGAGGCCGCCTCGCGGTTCGGCATCGACCTCGAGCGGCTCGCGCTCGTGCCCGACCCCGGGCGGCAGTGGCTCGCCGTGGTCGCGGCGCTCGCCGACGTCATCCCCGTGGTCGCCGTGCGGCCGGTCGGCCGGGTCTCCTCCGCCGAGGCGTCGCGGCTGACGGCCCGCCTCAGGCAGCGCGGCACCGTGCTGCTCGTCGCCGGCCAATGGCCGGGCAGCGACGCGAGCCTCGGCGTCGAGACGAGCCGGTGGCACGGCCTCGAGCTCGGGCACGGGCACCTCAGCGATCGCGACGTCGTCGTCTCGGCGGGCGGGCGCGGGGAGTTCGGCCGCCGTGGCCGCTCCCGGCTCCAACTGCCGGGACGCTCGCTTGAGTTCAGGGTCTCCGACGACGAGCCGGCGCAACTGGGCGAGCCGGTGCGCCTCGACGAGTACGTCCGGCGGGCCGTCTGATGGCGGTCGACCTCGTGCACGTCGATCCCACTCGCACGATCGTGCTCTGGTGCCCCGATTGGCCGGTGTTCGCCGCCTGCCGCGAATCGGGCCTCGATCCCGGCTCGCCCGTCGCCCTCACCGAGGGCGGGCAGATCTACGCCTGCTCGGCCGCAGCCCGCCGCGACGGCGTGGTGCGCGGTCTGAAGCTCCGCGAGGCGCAGTACCGCTCCCCCGGGCTCGCCTTGCTCGACTACGACGCCTCGCTCGACATGCGCGTCTTCGAGCCGGTCGTGCGACGGGTCGAGGAGACGGTGCCCGGGGTGCAGCTCGTCCGCCCGGGCACGCTCGCCATGCGCGCCCGCGGCCCGGCACGCTACTACGGCGGTGAGGATGCCGCGGCGCGGGCGCTGCTCGACACCGTCGCCGCGCTCGACGTGGTGGGCGCGAGGGTCGGCGTCGCCGACGGTCCGTTCGCTGCCGAGCAGGCGGCACGGGCGGCGGGCGGCGAGGGCGGATCCCCCGTGGGCATCATCGCGCCCGGGGCATCCGCTGCCTTCATCGCGCCGCTGCCGGTGCGCCTCGTCGTCGACGCCCGCATCGGCACGCTGCTCAACCGCCTCGGGGTGCGCACGCTCGGCGAGTTCGCAGCCCTGCCCGAGGCCGACGTGCGTCGCCGGTTCGGCGCGGCGGGCGCCTTCGCGCACGATCGGGCCGCGGGGCGCGAGCAGGCGAGGGTGCTCGCCCGCACGCCGCCGCCCGAGTTCGAGGTCGCGCAGGAGTTCGAGCCGCCGCTCGACCGCATCGACCAGCTCGCCTTCGCCTTCCGGCTCCGGGCAGACGAGTTCATCGAGCGCATGCGGGCGAAGCGGCTCGTGTGCACCGGCATCCGCGTCGAGATCGACGACGAGGCCGGCGGGCATTCCAGCCGCAGCTGGTTGCACCCGCGCTGGTTCACGCCCGCCGACGTCGTCGACCGTGTGCGCTGGCAGCTACAGGGCGCGGGCACCGCCGACAGCGCGCTCACCCGCCCGATCGTGCGCCTGCGCGTCGTGCCCGAGCGCATCGACTCGACCGGCAACCACGAAGAGGGGCTCTGGGGCGGCGGGCCCGACGAGCGCGTGCACCACGGGCTCACGCGCGTGCAGAGCATGCTCGGCCACGACGCCGTCGTCACGGCCGCGATCGGCGGGGGTCGCATGCTCGCCGATCGGCAGGTGCTCGTGCCCTGGGGCGATCGGGCGCCCGAACGCGCCGGTGAGGGTGCCGGTGCGGGTGCACCGTGGCCCGGCAGCCTGCCGTCGCTGGCCCCGGCGAGCGTGTTCCGCGAGCGGCTGCCGATCGGGCTGCTCGACGGCGGGGGCGCCGTCGTCACGATCGACGCACGCGGAGTGATCTCGGCCAAGCCCGAGCGGTTCGCGCTCGCAGGTGCTGAGCCTGCTCCCGTACGGGCCTGGGCCGGCCCCTGGCCCGTCGTCGAGCGATGGTGGGACGCCGAGCACGCGAGACGCGTGCACCGGTTCCAGATCGTCGACGACGACGGCTGCGCATGGCTGCTCGTGCGCGATGAAGCGGGTTGGTGGGCCGAGGCGAGGTACGACTGAGCCCTGGCTCGACTGAAGACGCAAGAGGAACGAGGGGGCGGTGACTGATGGGGTGGAACAATCCGGGCATTCCGTGGTCGGAGCTCGAGCGCAAGCTCTCCGACGAGCGCCGGCCGGGTGCCCCGAAGACCATCGGCGACGGCGGCGACTCGCCCGCATGGAGCCGCAAGCGCCATCCGTACCGTCCGTCGGAGGGACTCGCGGCGCCGACCGGGCCGATCGTGCCCTACGCCGAACTGCACGCGCACTCGAACTTCAGCTTCCTCGACGGCGCCTCCTCACCCGAGCAGCTCGTCGAGGAGGCGCAGCGCCTGGGGCTCACGGGGCTCGCCATGACCGACCACGACGGCTTCTACGGCATCGTGCATTTCGCCGAGGCCGCCGAGAGCTTCCCCGAGCTGCAGACGGTCTTCGGCGCCGAGCTCTCGCTCGGGCTGCAGGGGCCGCAGAACGGCTTCGCCGACCCCGAGGGCGAGCACCTGCTCGTGCTCGCCCGACGGGAGGCCGGCTACCACCGGCTCGCGGGTGCGATCACCGACGCCCAGCTCGCCGGCGGCGAGAAGGGGCGACCGGTGTACTCCCTCGAAGCGCTCGCCGAACGCGCCGACGGCGAGTGGGTCGTGCCGACCGGGTGCCGCAAGGGCGCCGTGCGCCGTGCGCTCGCCGAGGGCGGGGCGGATGCCGCGGCGCGCGAGCTCGATCGCCTCGCCGCGCTCTTCGGGCGCGACAACGTCGTCGTCGAGCTCTTCGACCACGGGCATCCCTTCGACCAGGAGGCCAACGACGCCCTCGCCGGTCTCGCCGAGCGGGCGGGGCTCCCGCTCCTCGCGACGAACGCCGTGCACTACGCGACGCCGCCCGAGCACCGCCTGGCCTCCGCCCTCGCCGCGGTGCGGGCTCGCCGCAGCCTCGACGAGCTCGACGGGTGGCTGCCGGCCTCCGATCAGCTGCACCTGCGCAGCGGTGCCGAGATGGCCGCCCGGTTCGCCCGCTACCCCGGCGCCGTCGCGCGCTCGGTGACGCTCGCCGACGATCTCGCCTTCACCCTGCGCAGTGCCCGCCCGAAGCTGCCGAGACAAGAGGTTCCGGCGGGGCACACGCCGATGAGCTGGCTGCGGGTGCTCGTCTGGCGGGGCGCCGAGGAGCTCTACCCCGGTGTGCCGCAGCACGTGCGCGAGCGGCTCGAGCGCGAGCTCGACGTCATCGAGCTGAAGGACTTCTCGGGCTACTTCCTGATCGTGCACGACATCGTGGCCGAGGCGCGGCGCCGCGGCATCCTCTGTCAGGGTCGCGGCTCGGCGGCGAACTCGGCGGTCTGCTACGCCCTGCGCATCACCGCGGTCGACTCGATCGGGTACCGGCTGCCGTTCGAGCGCTTCCTCTCGGCGCTCCGCGACGAGGAACCCGACATCGACGTCGACTTCGACTCCGACCGGCGCGAGGAGATCATCCAGTACGTCTACGCGAAGTACGGCCGGCAGAACGCAGCGCAGGTGGCGAACGTCATCAGCTACCGGCCGAAGGCCGCGGTGCGCGACATGGCGAAGGCGCTCGGGTACTCCACCGGACAGCAAGACGCCTGGTCGCGGCAGGTCGAGCGATGGGGCGCCGTCGTCGAGAGCGACGACCACGACATCCCCGACGCCGTCGTCGAACTCGCGGGGCAGGTGCTGACCTTCCCGCGTCACTTGGGTATCCACTCGGGCGGCATGGTGCTCACCGACCGGCCCGTCGGCGAGGTGGTGCCGATCGAGCACGCTCGCAAGGAGAACCGCACCGTGGTGCAGTGGGACAAAGACGACTGCGCGTGGATGGGCCTCGTGAAGTTCGACCTGCTCGGTCTCGGCATGCTCGCCGCCCTGCAGTACACGTTCGACCTCGTGCGCGAGTCGACGGGCGAGGTGTGGGAGCTCGCGACCCTGCCGAAAGAGGAGGGGGCGGTCTACGACATGCTCTGCCGCGCCGACTCGATCGGCGTGTTCCAGGTCGAGAGCCGTGCGCAGATGGGCACGCTCCCCCGGCTGAAGCCCCGGTGCTTCTACGACCTCGTGGTCGAGATCGCGCTCATCAGGCCCGGTCCGGTGCAGGGCGGCGCGGTGCATCCGTACATCCGCCGTCGCACGGGCGAAGAGCAGGTCAGCTACCTGCATCCGAAACTCGAACCGGTGCTCGAGCGCACGCTGGGCGTGCCGCTCTTCCAGGAGCAGCTCATGCAGATGGCGGTCGCGGTCGGCAACTGCAGCGCCGCCGACGCCGACCTGCTGCGGCGGGCCATGGGCTCCAAGCGCGGGGTCGAGAAGATCGAGCGGCTGAAGGCGAAGCTCTACGCCGGCATGGCCGAGAACGGCATCGAGGGCGAGGTCGCCGACTCGATCTACGAGAAGATCGAGGCCTTCGCGAACTTCGGCTTCGCCGAGAGCCACGCGCTGAGCTTCGGGCTCCTCGTGTACGCGAGCTCCTGGCTGAAGCTGCACTACCCGGCCGCGTTCCTCGCGGCGCTGCTGCGCGCCCAGCCCATGGGCTTCTACTCACCCCAGACGCTCACCGCCGACGCACGCCGCCACGGCGTGGAGGTGCTGCGGCCCGACATCCTGCGATCAGGGGTGCACGCGGGCCTCGAGGCCACAGGCGGCGGCCCGGCCGCTGCCGAATCAGGTCGCGACGACGGATGCCGCGCACCCACCGGTCTCGAAGCGTGCGCCGAGGCCGTGCAGGCGCCCGTCGGCGGGTTCGATCGTCGCGCGCCCGACCGCAGCACCGAGCACCGGCGTGACGGCGCGTTCGCGGTGCGGCTCGGGCTCGCCGACGTCTCCTCGATCGGGCAGGCGGTCGCCGAACGGCTCGTCGCCGAGCGCGAGGCCCGCGGGCCGTATCGCGACATGGCCGACGTCTCGCGTCGGGGCGCGCTCGATGCCGCACAGCTCGAGGCGCTCGCCGCGGCCGGCGCGTTCGACGGATTCGGCCTCGAACGTCGCGAGGCGCTCTGGATGGCGGGCGAGGCGGCGCTCGACCGCGAGGAGTACCTCGCGGGTTCCGTCGTCGTCGTGCAGCCGCCGTTGCTGCCGATGCTGAGCCCGGCCGAGCAAGTCGTCTACGACCTCTGGGCCACCGGCATCTCCCCCGACGACCACCCGATCAGGCACGTGCGCGAACGACTCGACGAGCGCGGGGTCATCCGCATCGACCTGCTGCAGCAGGCGGAGTCGGGGCGGCGCCTCGAGGTGGGCGGGGTCGTCACGCACCGCCAGCGGCCGGCGACCGCGAGCGGCATCACCTTCCTCAACCTCGAAGACGAATCGGGCACGCTGAACGTCATCGCGGGCGTCGGGGTGTGGAACCGCTACCGCCGCATCGCCCGCGAGGCACCGGCCATGATCGTGCGCGGCATGCTCGAGCGCTCGCCGGAGGGCGTCACCAACCTCGTCGCCGATCGATTCGAGCCACTCACCGTGACGGCGCCGCACCGATCGCGCGACTTCCGCTGAACCTCGCAGCTGCCGGGAGCGGTCCTGCGGAATACCCTGAGGTCGTGGACAGCTGCGATCCACGAGCACCGAGCCGAGGCGCCCCGCGATGACGGGCCCGCCTGCCGCACAGCGCCTGTTCTCGCCCGCCTTCATCGCGCTGGGCGTCGCGGAGCTCGCCTACTTCACCGCGGTCGGGGTGTCGATCTACGCACTGCCGCTCACCGTCACCGGCCCGATCGGCGGCGACGAGGCGATGGCAGGCCTGGCGTTCGGGGCCTTCGCCCTGTCCGCCCTGGTACTGCGTCCCGTCGCCGGGCGCCTGACGGACACCCTCGGCCGGCGGCCCCTGCTCCTCGGGGGCGCACTCACCGCAGCGCTGAGCCTGGCATTGCTCGCGACCGCCGGCGACCTCGTCACGATCATCGCGTTGCGCCTCCTCGCCGGCGTCGCCGAGGCGGCGTTCTTCGTCGCCGGATTCGCGGCCCTCGCCGACCTGGCGCCGCCCGCACGCATGGGCGAGGCCCTGTCGTACAACTCGCTCGGTCTCTACCTCGGCATCGCCCTCGGACCGCCACTCGGCGAGGTGCTCGTCGGCGTCTCCGGATTCGGGCTCGCGTGGATCGGTGCTGCCGCCCTCGCCGTGGTCGCCGCCGGTCTCTCGCTCCTCGTCGGCGAGACGAGGGAGGGGCCGCCGCCCGCGAAGGCGGATCGGCGGATCATCCACCGACCGGCGGTGCCGATCTCGCTCGGCTTCCTCGCATCCCTCGTGCCGATCGGTGGCTTCCTCACGTTCGCGGCGTTGCAGGCGGAGGCCGTCGGCTCGGTGGCCGCAAGCGCCCCGCTGCTCGTCTACGGAGGGGTGGTCGTGGTGTGCCGCATCGTCTTCGCCCGTCTTCCCGATCGGGTGCCTCCGCTCGCCCTCGGAGCAGCGGCGCTCGTGACGATCGGCATCGGCCTCGCGCTCATCGCGGCGTGGGCGTCGCCGATCGGCCTCGTGCTCGGCACTGGCGTCGCAGCGATCGGCGTCGCGTTCAGCACCCCGGCGTTCTTCGGCGCGATCTTCGCGACCGCGTCACCGTCACAGCGCGGCGTGGCATCGGGAACGGCGAGTGCCGCCATCGACCTCGGACTCGGGCTGGGGCCGATCGTGCTCGGACTCGTCGCCCACGCCGCCGGCATCCCGTGGGCGTTCGTCGTCGGGGCGGCCGTCGCCGCCATGGGTGCACTGTGGACGCTCGTCCTCCTCCGCCGCACCGGTGCATCCGCTCGCTCGCAGGCGAACCTGCCCACCTGACGCCAGGTCGGATGTCGCCAGAGGTGGTTCGCCGCACCACCGTGTCGGCGCAACGCCGACCACGCGGCATCCGTTAGCCTCGATCGGTGCCCGCGACGCCTCATGATTCCTTCCGCAGCGACCCCCATGACCGATACGGCGGCGATGTGCTCGCCGGCGATTGGAAGGCGCGCGGGCGCACGGTGATCCCGACGGTCGAGGCCGAACGCGATCTCGTCGTCGAACTCGCCGAGAACGGGTTCTGCGGTGCCGTGATCGGCATCGAGAAGAACATCGTGGTGCTCGAGGACCGATTCGGTGCCAGACGCATGTTCCCCTTGGGCCCGGGCTTCCTCATCGACGGCGAGGCCGTGCAACTGGTGAAGCCGAAGCCGAAAGCGCCGACCGGTCGGCTGCGCACGGCGTCGGGCTCGTTCGCCGTGGAGTCGTCGCCCGCGCGAGTCGCCCTGCCGAGCCGCATCTTCGTCGAGGGGCGGCACGACGCCGAACTCGTCGAGAAGGTCTGGGGCGCCGACCTCCGCGTCGAGGGCGTCGTCGTCGAGTACCTCGAGGGCGTCGACGTGCTGGCCGACGTGCTCGCCGAATTCCGGCCCGGACCCGGCCGCAGGGCCGGGGTGCTCGTCGACCACCTCGTGGCCGGCTCGAAGGAGCAGCGCATCGCCGACGCCGTCATGCGCGGTCCGCACGGGGCGAACGTGCTCGTCGTGGGGCATCCGTTCATCGACATCTGGCAGGGCGTGAAGCCGGCGCGCCTCGGCAAGGAGGCGTGGCCCGTGATTCCGCGGGGCATCGAGTGGAAGCACGGCGTGTGCGACGCGTTCGGCTGGCCGCACGGCGAGCAGGCCGACATCGCGCGGGCCTGGCAGCACATCCTCGGGCGGGTGCGCGGCTACGGCGACCTCGAACCCGCTCTGCTCGGCCGAGTGGAGGAGCTCATCGACTTCGTGACGGCACCCGCCGGCTGACGAGTCGACCGCGCGCGAGTGCCCGTGACGCTTCCCGCTAGACGATCGTGGTGCCGAAGGCGAGGCCGAGGAGGTACGTGACTGCCGCCGCGCCGAGGCCGATGCCGAGCTGGCGCAGCGCCCGCTTCAGCGGCGAGGCGCCCGAGAGCAGGCCCACGATCGCGCCGGTCGCGAGCAGGGCGATGCCCACGAGCACCGTCGCCGTCAGGATCGCCGGGAGGCCGGTCATGCCGAAGAGATAGGGCAGCACCGGGATCAGGGCGCCGGACGCGAAGAAGCAGAAGCTCGAGATCGCGGCGGACAGGCCGGTGCCGACCGCTTCGTCGTCGTGCTCGACGACGCTCAATGCATCGGTCGGCGCCTGCAACTGCTCTGCCGCGTGCACGCGCGCGACGACGAGAGCGGCGTGGTCGACGGCCTCCTGCTGCTCCATGCCGCGGGCACGGTAGACGAGCGCGAGCTCGTTGGCGTCGATGTCGAGGTCGGGCAGCGCCTCACGGGCGGAGGGGTCGGGAGCGGATGCCTCGAGCAGCTCGCGCTGCGACCGCACCGAGACGTACTCGCCGGCACCCATCGACAGGGCGCCGGCGAGGAGGCCCGCGATGCCCGTGAAGAGCACGACCGCCGCGGGCACGCCGGTTGCGCCGATGCCGAGCACGAGGGCCAGGTTCGAGACGAGTCCGTCGTTGGCGCCGAAGACCGCGGCGCGGAAGGTGCCCGCGAGCCGTCGCCGGCCGCGCGAGGCGAGCCCGCGCACGACTTCGCCGTGGATGCGTTCGTCGGCGGCCATGGCGGCCGTGGCATCGGGATCGGTGGCATACGGTGATCGGGCTTCGGCGCGCTGCGCGAGCGCGAGCACGAAGATCGAGCCGAATCGGCGCGCGAGGGTGCCCAGCAGGCGTGTGCGCACATCGGCTCGGGGCATGCCGCGGTCATCGCCGCCGAGCAGGGCGAGCCAGTGGGCTTCGTGACGCCCCTCTGCTGCTGCGAGGGCCAGGAGGATGTCGCGCTCCTCGCCGTCGCGGCGAGCTGCGAGTTCGCGGTAGACGGCGGCCTCTGCGCGTTCGTCGGCGAGGTATCGCCGCCATCTCGCCCGGTCGGCGGCCGTGCCGGTCGCGCCGGTCGGCTGTACGTCGTTCATCCTGCTCCCGTCATCGCGGGCGCTCGGCTGCCTGCGACCCGAGCTCGTCCCGCGCCATCGCATGCGGCCGTTCGAACGGCCTCCGCCACGCTATCGGGCAGGGTCGTCGCGATCGCCGGATTCACGCGGATTGGCAGGATTTCGGATCGCCGAACCGGGTTCAGCCGACGAGCTTGTTCCAGCCGTCGCCATCGGCGTGCTCGAAGATGAGGTTCGTCTCGGTGTGTGCGACGGCGGGGTGCCCTGTCAGGTAGTTCAGCACGAACTCCCGCAGTTCTTCGGCATCGCGCGCGGCGACGTGGATCAGGTAGTCCTCGGCGCCGGCCATGTGGAAGACGCCGATCACGCCCGGCAGGTGCGGCACGGCCTGACGGAACGCGTCGATCTCGCTGCGGTCGTGCTTGACGAGACGGATCGCGATGAGCGCCTGCAATGAGACGCCGAGCGAGGCGAGGTCGACATCGACGCGATAGCCGCGAACGGTACCGAGGGTCTGCAGGCGTCGGAGCCGGAGCGATACGGTGGACTCGGCGACCCCGACTTCCGCGGCGAGGGCGGCACCCGAGGCGCGTGCATTCGTCGAGAGGGCCTGAAGGAGAGCCCGGTCGACTCGATCGAGTTCCGGCTTCTGCGCCACGGTGGTCTCCTCAGGGGTCGAAACTGCAGAACATTCGAGATTTCGAGCGTATCGCATCGAACCTTCACGTTGGTTTGCCGAACGTCACAGATTCTGCTTGATTCGACCCATGCAGACATCGTCGTCGCATCTCGAGACCCGTGCCGTCCACGGCGGTATGACGGGCGTTCGAGAGAGCGGATCCCATGTGCCAGTGATCGACTTCTCCACCACGAACCCGCTCGGCGACGTCGAGACCGGCGGCGCCTCGTATGAGGAACTCGCAACGGGCCACGACCTCGGCGAGGGCCGGTCGGCGGTGTACCAGCGGCTCTGGCAGCCCGGCGTGGCACGATTCGAGGCGTCGCTCTCGGGGCTCGAGGGCACCGAGGGTGCGGTCGCGTTCGCGAGCGGCATGGCGGCGCTCGCCGCCGTGCTCATCGCCACGGCGTCCGCGGGTCGCCCCCACATCGTCGCGGTGCGCCCCTTGTACGGCGGCACCGACCACGTGCTCGCGAGCGGCCTGCTCGGCACCGAGGTCACCTGGACGGATGCCGCGGGCATCGCGAGCGCCATTCGGCCCGACACCGGCCTCGTCGTCATCGAGACGCCCGCGAACCCGACGCTCGAACTCCTCGACATCCGGGCGATCGCGGATGCCGCGGGCGACGTGCCCGTGCTCGTCGACAACACCTTCGCGACCCCCGTGCTGCAACGCCCGGTCGAGCACGGCGCCACCCTCGTGCTGCACAGCGCGACCAAGTACCTGGGCGGCCACGGCGATGTCATGGGCGGAGTCGTGGCCGCCGACGCGGCCTGGGTCGAACGCCTTCGGCAGGTTCGCGCCCTGACCGGCGGGCTGCTGCACCCGATGGGCGCGTACCTCCTGCACCGTGGCCTCCGCACCCTTCCGCTGCGCGTCCGCGCGCAGCAGGCGACCGCCGCGGCGCTCGCCGAGCGTCTGCTCGCCCATCCCGCCGTCGCGAGCGTGCACTACCCGGGGCTCCCCGGCCAAGACCCTGCAGGCCTCATCGGTCGTCAGCTCGAGGGACCGGGGTCGATCATCGCGCTCGACCTCGTCGGCGGATACGACGCCGCAGCGAGGTTCACCGAGTCCTGCGAGCTCGTCACGCACGCCGTGTCCCTCGGCGGCGTGGACTCGCTCGTGCAGCACCCGGCATCGCTGACCCACCGGCCCGTCGCCGGCGAGGCGAAGCCCGGTGCGGGCATCGTGCGCCTCGCGATCGGCCTCGAGCACGTCGACGACCTCACCGACGACCTCATGGCCGCGCTCGACCGGGCAGCCGAGCTCGGCGGGCTCGACGGCGGCGCCGAAACCAGGGAAGCCGCGAACGCGCGCTGAGGACCCGTCCCGGCGTGCGCTGAGCGGGTCCCGGCTCAGTCGCGCGCCGGCTCACTCGCCGGCGTCGAGGCGGCGTGCACGGGGTTTCTGATGCCGATCCACGACACGATGCCGCCGACCACGAGGAACGCCGCCGTCGCGATCGCCGCCCGGTGGAAGCCCGCGACATCGAGCTGAGCACCGACGATGACGCCGATCGAGGCGATCGCGACGAGTCCTGCGATTCGAGCGACCGCGTTGTTGACGGCCGATCCGATGCCCGCCCGGGCCGGGTCCACCGCGCCGAGGATCGCAGCGGTCAGCGGCGCCACCGTCATCGCCATGCCGAGCCCCATCACGATGATGCCCGGCAGCAGTTGGGTCCAGTACGACACCTCGGTCGTGACCGTGAGCGTGAGGAGGTACCCGACGGCCACCGTGATCGGGCCGAGCGTCATGAAGATGCGCGGCCCGAACCGGGTCGACAACCCGCCGAACCAGGAGCCGAGGAACACGATCATGATCGTGGGCGGCAGCGTCGCGAGCCCGGCGGCGGTCGCGGAGAATCCCGCGAACTCCTGCAGGAAGATGGTGATCGCGAACGGCCCGAGCGAGAACGCCGCGTAGATGAAGAGCGTGGCGAGATTTCCCGCCGCGAAGTTGCGCGCCCGGAAGAGGCTGAGGGGCAGCATCGGCTGCGGAGTCCGGTTCTCCCACCACACGAACACGACGAGGGCGATGAGCCCGACGACGAGCGGGATGTAGACGACTGGCGACGACCAGCCGAATCGCCCCTGCTCGATGAGCGCGAAGACGGTGCCGCCTAGGCCGACGACGCCGAGCGCCGCCCCCGGCCAGTCGATGCGCTCCTTCGCAGGGTTTGCGGCGTCGCGACCGAGCGCGTGCATGAAGACGAGGGAGAAGGCGATCGGCACCAGGTTGATCCAGAAGACGAGCCGCCAGGAGACGAGGTCCACGAGCACACCGCCGAGCAGCGGTCCGACGAGGAACGCGACGGTCGTCCACGCCGTCCAACGTCCGATCGCCTTTCCCTGTGCCGCAGCGGGGAACGTCGCGATGATGAGCGCGAGCGAACTCGGCACGAGCAGGGCGCCGGCCGCGCCTTGCAGCCCACGCCCGATGACGAAGACGAGGCCGTCGGGCGCCATGGCGCAGAGCACGGATGTCGCGGCGAAGCCGTAGAGCCCGATGCGGATGATCCGGAGGCGCCCGTACGAGTCCGACAACGAGCCCGCGAGGAGGATGAGCGAGCCGAGCGTCAGCAGGTAGGCGTCGACGGCCCACTGCTGCAGCGCGAGTCCGCCGCCGAGCTCGGCCTCGATCGCGGGAAGCGCGACGTTGATGACCGCGCCGTCGAGGAAGGCGATGAAGGAGACGACGATGGCGACGACGAGTACGCGCGAACGACGGTCCATACGGCCATGCTAGACCCGCTCCGGATGCCGCGAGCCGAGGCATCCGCTCGCTGCAGTCGACCCTGTCAGCGGCTGCCGAGTCGCTTCCGCAGAAACTCGATGCGCGCCTGCAATTGCGTGACCGTGGCCTGCGCGACGGCCGGCCCGCCGCAGATGCGGCGGAGCTCGCCGTGCACCTGCGAGTGCGGCTCGCCGGTGTGCCGGGCCCAGAGCCCGACGAGGCTGTTGAGCAGCGACCGCTGCTCTTTGAGCGTGCGGAAGAGCGCGACCGGCTCGGGATTCTCGTCGGCGACCACGTGCTTGCGGCGCTCCCCCGCGCGCCGGGCCTGCCGTGCCTGGCGATGCCTGAGCAGCTCGGAGACCTGCTCGGGCTCGAGGATGCCGGGGATGCCGATGAAGTCGTACTCCTCGTCGCTGCCTGGCTCGGCGAGGGTGCCGAACTCGGTGCCGTCGTAGAGCACGCGGTCGAACGAGGCATCCGACCCGAGGGCCTCCCAGGTGCCGAGCCCCAGCTCCTCTTCGGAGGCGCGCTCCTCGCGGTTGGCGGACTCGAGCAGGCTGTCGTCGAGGCCGTCGTCGTCGTCATCGCCTCCGCGTCGGTCGAGGGCGTGATCGCGCTCGAGCTCGAGCTGCGAGGCGAGCGCCATGAGGCCGGGCACGTTCGGGAGGAAGACCGTGGCGGTCTCACCGCGGCGACGCGCCCGCACGAAGCGGCCGATCGCCTGCGCGAAGAAGAGCGGCGTCGAGGCGCTCGTGGCGTAGACGCCGACCGCGAGGCGCGGCACGTCGACGCCCTCGGACACCATGCGCACGGCGACCATCCAGCGGCTGGTGTTCGCCGAGAACTCCTCAATGCGCGAGCTCGCCTCCTTCTCGTCGGAGAGCACGATCGTCACCTTCTCGCCGCAGATCTGCTCGAGGATCTGCGCGTAGGCGCGGGCGACGGTCTGGTCGGTCGCGATGACGAGACCGCCTGCATCGGGGATACCGTGCCGCACCTCGGTGAGACGTCGATCGGCAGCCGCGAGGACAGCGGGGATCCACTCGCCGCTCGGCTCGAGGGCGGTGCGCCAGGCCGAGGAGGTGATGTCCTTCGTGTTGTCCTCGCCGAGCTTCGCCTCCATCTCGTCGCCGGCCTTCGTGCGCCAGCGCATGTGGCCCGCGTAGACCATGAAGAGCACCGGGCGCACGACGCCGTCGGCGAGGGCGCGACCATAGCCGTAGTTGTAGTCGGACTTCGAGAGCCGCACACCCTGGGCGTCGGGCACGTACTGCACGAACGGGATGGGCGCGGTGTCGGATCTGAACGGCGTGCCGGTCAGCGAGAGTCGCTTCTCGGCGCGCTCGAACGCCTCGCGGATCGCGTCGCCCCACGAGAGCGCATCGCCGCCGTGGTGCACCTCGTCGAGGATGACGAGGGTCTTGCCCGAGAGCGTCACGTCGCGGTGCAGGCCCGGCCGCATGGCGACCTGCGCATAGGTGACGGCGACCCCGTGATAGTGGCGCGAACTGCGGCCGTGGGCATTGCGGAAATCGGGGTCGAGCCGGATGCCGGCGCGGGCTGCCGCGTCGGCCCACTGCCGCTTCAGGTGGTCGGTCGGCGCCACCACGGTGATGCGGTCGATGATGCGTCGGGCACGCAGCTCGGCCGCGAGCCGGAGGGCGAAGGTCGTCTTGCCGGCACCCGGCGTCGCGGCGGCGAGGAAGTCGCGCGGCAGCTCGGCGAGGTACTGCTCGAGTGCATCGGCCTGCCAGGCCCGGAGCTTCGAGGCCGTGCCCCACGCAGCGCGTTCGGGGAACGAGGGTGAGAGGTGCTCGGCGGCTGACGTGCCCGGTTGGGGGCCGAAAGGGATCGCTGTGCTCACTGGATCCGAGCGTAGCGGAGGCGCCCGACATCCCCGAACCGGGAGCGAGATCCCCGAACCGGGAACGAGTTGGCACAATGGAGGAATGGTCTCCCCGCAGCATCCCTGGTCGCGCTACGTCGCCCTCGGCGACTCCTTCACCGAGGGCATCGGCGACCCCGAGCCCAACGCTCCCGGCGGGCACCGCGGCTGGGCCGACCGCGTCGCCGAGCAGCTCGCGCAGGGCACCGAGGACTTCGCCTATGCGAACCTCGCCGTGCGGGGCAAGCTCATCCAGCAGATCATCGACGAGCAGATCGAACCGGCGCTCGCCCTGCGCCCCGACCTCATCACGATCTCGGCCGGCGGCAACGACGTCATCCGTCCGCGCACCGACCCCGACGAGATCGCGGCCCGATTCGAGTACGCGATCGAGCGCCTTTCCCGCGACCACGCGACGATCGTCATCTTCACCGGCGTCGACGTCGGCTTCTCCCCCGTGTTCCGCGGCATCCGCGGCAAGGTGGCGATCTACAACGAGAACCTGCGCACCATCGCGGCGAAGTACGACTGCATCGTCGCCGACCAGTGGGCGCTCACGGCCATCCAGGACCAGCGCATGTGGGCGCCCGACCGGCTGCACCTCAACTCGCTCGGCCACCACACGGTCGCGAGCATGGTGATCGACGCCCTCAACGTCGAGCACGATCTCGAGCCGCTGCGCCCCGAGCCGCTGCCGTCGAGCACCTGGCGCCAGGCGCGCGTCGAAGACCTCTCCTGGGCGAGGGAGTACCTCGTGCCCTGGGTGGTGCGACGCATCCGCCACCAGTCGTCGGGCGATCTCATCAGCGCCAAGCGACCGGATGCCGCGCCGTACGAGTCCCTCGAGTAGGCGACGCCGATCGGCGGGGCCGGCTCAGCCGAGCGCACCCGGATTCGAGAGGCGCCACCACGTGCCCGGGTCGACGATCGCGGCGTCGAGCACGAGTGGCACGCTGATCTCCTGCGAGCCGGCGCGGACGATCGCCGAGCCGACCTCGTCGCCGCGCTCCGCGAGCGTGACGGGCTCGGCCTGCACCTCGACGTCGACGGGCGTGTCGCTCCACACCACGAGCATGGCACCCTCGGCCGCGCGCGCCCGTGCCGTCTCGCCCCACGGGGTCGTGTACTCGGCGAAGACCTGGTTCGCCTCGAGCGGCGCGACCTCGTGGAAGCCCGGGGCGACCGAGTCGAGCAGCGCGGCGATGGCCTCGTCGAGCACGGAGTGGGTCTCGCCGCCGAGCAGCACGCCGACGACGGTCACCGTCGAGGAGCCCACGGCGTAGTCGGCCGTGAAGAGCAGGTTCGCCGCATCGTCGGTCGTGCCCGTCTTCATGCCGTCGACGCCGTGCGTGCCGAGCAGCTTGTTCGAGTTCTCGAGGGTGCCGAGTTCGGGGATCTCGACGCTCTTCGACGCCACGATGGCCGCGATCGTCGGGTCGCGGAGCGCGATCTCGCCGAGGAGGACCATGTCGGCCGCGGTGCCGACGTTGTCGTCGGAGATGCCGCTCGAGTCGACGACGTGCGTGTTCGCGAGTCCGTTGGCGGCGAGCCACGCGTTGGCCTTCTCGACGAGCGCCTGCTCCGAGCCGAAGGCCCAGTTCGCGATGGAGATGCCGTAGTTGTTGCCCGACGGGATGAGGAGCGCCTCGAGGCTCTCCTTGAGACTCAGGGTGGCGCCCGCCTCGACGGGGGCGACCGAGCCGTTCTGGGCGACCATGTCCCAGTAGATGTCGACGTCGGCATCGGTGTAGGCGATGTCGGGACCGACCTCGCCCGCGGGGATCGGATGCTCGGCGAGCACCGTCAGCGCGGTGATGACCTTCGTGATGCTCGCCATCGCCATCGGCGTGGACTCGTTGCCGGCTGCCATCAGGCCGTCGAAGCCGACGGCCCCGACGGCATAGCTGCCGAAGCCCGGCAGCGCGAGCGGCTGCGCGGCCGCCGCGACCGGCTCGGGGTCGGTGATCTGCGGTGCGGCCGCGGGCACGGCGGCGCCGAGCGCGTTCGCCGTGTAGACGCCACCCGTCGTGACGAGCGCGATGACGACCGCGAGGGCGCTGAACACGACGATGCGGCGACGGCGGTAGACCCGCGCCTTCGACGCGTTCGCCTCGACGTCGGTCACGATGCATCCCCTTCGGGGAGGGCGACCGCATAGAGCACCACGGCTGCCGCGGCCGCGACGTTCAGGGAGTCGACGCCGTGTCGCATGGGGATCGTCACGACGGTGTCGGCCGACTCGAGCGCGGTGCGGCTGAGCCCGTCGCCCTCGGCGCCGAAGACGAGCGCGAGCCGCTCGGGTGCAGCGGCGGCGAGGTCGGGCAGCGAGACCGCGTCGTCGGCGAGGGCGAGCGCTGCGATCGTGAAGCCGCCGGCGTGCAGGAGCTCGGCCGCCTCCGGCCACTCGGGCAGCCGGGTCCACGGCACCTGGAAGACCGTGCCCATGCTCACCCGGACACTCCGGCGGTAGAGCGGGTCGGCACAGCGGGGGCTCACGAGCACCGCATCGGCGCCGAGGGCTGCGACGCTGCGGAAGATGGCTCCGACGTTCGTGTGGTCGACGATGTCTTCCAGCACGACGACCCGTCGCGCGTTCGCGAGGAGCTCGGCGGGGTCGGCGAGCACGGGCCGTTCGAAGGCGGCGAGGGCGCCGCGATGAACGCGGTATCCCGTGATCGCCTCGAGCTGGTCGGGGTCGGCGAGATGCACCGGGATGTCGAATGGAGCGAGCACCGGTTCGAGGCCCGCGAGCCACTTCTCCTCCATGAGCACCGAGCGCGGTCGGTGGCCCGCGGCGATCGCCCGGCGGATCACCTTCGCAGACTCGGCGATGTAGAGACCCTGTTCGGGCTCGTGGGCGCTTCGCAGCGCGACGTCGGTGAGCCGTGCGTAATCGGCCACCGCATCGGATGCCGCGTCGCGGACTCGTTCGATGTGCATGGGTCTCCTTCACCCTCCAGCCTGCCAGTGCCCGAAACATTCCGGAAAACGGAGACGTCTAGACTCGGGTCATCGCTGAAGGGAGAGTCGCGTGAGCACTGGTATCGAGGCCCCGGTCGCAGCCGAACAACACCTCGCCGAAGCGATCGAACTGCTCCGCGGCGCGCGTGTCGCGGTGCTCACCGGTGCGGGGGTCAGCACGGATTCCGGCATCCCCGACTATCGCGGCGAAGGCGCCCCTGTTCGCACTCCGATGACCGTGCAGACCTTCCTCGCCTCCGAACGGGCCCGCAAGCGCTACTGGGCGGGCAGCCACCTCGGCTGGCGCAGCTTCGGCAGCGCCGTGCCCAACCGAGGCCACCTCGCACTCGCCGACCTCGAGTCGCGCGGCATCGTCGGCGGCGTGATCACGCAGAACGTCGACGGACTGCACCGCCGTGCGGGCAACCGGCACGTCATCGAGCTGCACGGCAGCATGGACCGCGTGCTGTGCCTCACCTGCGGCCAGCACTACGCCCGTCAGGCCATCGCGGCACGGCTCGAGGAACTGAACCCCGAGATCGACCTCGAGACCGCGATCCGCCCGGCACCCGACGGCGACGTCGAGGTCGACGACGTCGACGCGATGGTGATCCCCGCGTGCACCGTGTGCGGCGGCATCCTGAAACCCGACGTGGTGTTCTTCGGCGAATTCGTGCCCAGCGACCGGTTCCAGGCCGCGGCCTCCCTCGTGCAGGGCGCCGACGTGCTGCTCGTCGCGGGCTCCTCGCTCGTCGTGAACTCGGGCATGCGGCTCCTCGAGCAGGCTCGTCGCAAGCGACTGCCGATCGTCATCGTCAACCGCGGCGTCACGAAGGGCGACGGCAGAGCCGCGGTGAAGGTCGACGCCGGCGCGAGCGAGACGCTCGTGGCGATCGCCGACGCCCTCGATTCGTGACGGCTGCGGTCGTTCTGCAAGAGTTGTCGCCATGACGGATGCCGCGACCGACGAGACCCGCACCGACTCGGTGCTCATCGCCCTGGTCCGGCACGGCGAGACCGAATGGAACCGCCAGCGACGCCTCCAGGGCATGACGGACATCCCGCTGAACGACACGGGCCGGGCGCAGGCGGTGCGCACGGCGACCTGGCTCGCCGGCGATGACGAGTGGCACGTGGTCTACGCCAGTCAGCTCTCACGCGCCGCCGAGACAGCGGAGATCATCGCACGCGAACTCGATCTGCCGGCGCCCACGATCAACCAGGGACTGGCCGAGCGCGCGCACGGGGTGCTCGAAGGGCTCGACCACGCGAGCGCCCGCGCCGCCGTCGAGGCGCAGGTCACGACGATCGAGGGGCTCGAACCGCGCTCATCGGCGATCGCGCGGGTGACGGGCGCGCTCGAGGAGATCGCCGCATCTCACCCCGGCGGCAACGTCGTGGTCGTCACGCACGGTGACGTGATCCGCTCGCTCATGCTGCATCTGAGCGATTGGACGCTCCCGGGCGCCGGCTACGCAGTCGCCAACGGCTCGGTGCATCTCGTGCGCTTCGATGCCGGCGAGCTCTCGCTCGTCGATCCCGAAGCACTCACGGGCACCGACGCGTAGGCACCGACTCGTCGGCGCCGTCGGCACCGACGTGTCGCAACGTCTCAGCCCGCGCGACGCCGGCGACGCCGCCCGTTGCCGGCGACCGTCGACTGCATGAGGGCGAGCAGGCGCTCGGCCGACGCCGCCCAGTTGTAGCGGGCGGCGACGACGACGGATGCCTCGGAGCGCCGCTCCCACTCCCCCGCCCGCTCGAGCGACCACAGCGCGGCGACGAGCGACTCGGGGTTCTCGGGGTCGAAGTAGACGGCGGCGTCGCCGCCGATCTCGCGGAAGATCGGGATGTCGCTGACCACCACGGGCGTGCCGAGGCGCATCGCCTCGACGAGCGGGATGCCGAAGCCCTCGGCCTTCGACGCGTGCACGAGTGCGGTGGCGTTCGAGAGCAGCTCGGCGTACGCGGCGTCCGTCACGCCGTCGTGGAAGACGAGTCTGGCCTGCGGTGCCAGGCGAGTGAGCCGCGAACGCTCGTCGGCGCTGATGCGGCTGAGCAGGTGCAGCTCGTGGTCGGGCAGTGCCGCGACGGCCCGCACGAGCGTGTCGACGTTCTTGTACGGCATGTACGAGCCCATGTACACGAGACGATGCCCCTCGGGGCGCGTGCGGGGCAGGGCGGGAGCGCCGAGGTCGTCGGCCGCGTTCGGCACGACGGTGACGGGACGGTCGGTGAGGTGGTGCTCGTGGATGAGGCCGGCGGTCGTCTCGGAGACCGTCACGACCTGGTCGGCGCGGTTCAGCAGCATGCGCTGCGGCCACCAGGCGAGGTGGTAGAGCCGCCACAGCAGCCGCACAGGGGCCGGCAGGTCGCGCGGCGGCGTGCGGTTCTCGTAGTAGATCAGGTCGTGCAGCGTCAGAAGCAGCTTGTAGTCGCGACCCCACGAGCCCATCGTCTGCATGGGCGTGAAGACGACGTCGGGGCGCAGCTTCTTGACCTGCAGGGCGACGAGCGGTTCGCGGACGCTCGTGGGCGAGCTCACGAGCTGCCACGGCATCGCCGGGAGCATGTCGAGCTGGCGGTGATCGCTCACGAGCATGGTGAGCGGATGCCGCTTGCCGAGCTCCGTCACGATGCCCGCGGTGAAGCGGCTGATGCCGTCGTGCTGCCCGATGCGGGTGTAGCGGCAGTCGACGACGATCCTCACGCGCGCGCCCCGGCGCCGAGGAACGTCAGGATGCGGGATGCCGCGTCGCCGGGCGTCTCGTAGTGGATGAGGTGGCCGACCTCGGGGATCACCTCGAGGGTCGCGTCGGGGAAGAGCGTGAGGAGGCGGTGCTGCGCCGAGAGCGGCGTGACGTCGTCGCGTTCGGCGGCGACGAGGAGCGTCGGCACCGGGATGTCGGCGGCGTACTGGCTGACGTCGTTGCTGACGGAGGCCTGGAACGCCTCGAGCACTGCGTCACGGTCGCCGAACGCCGAGAAGTACTGGTCGTGCTGGTCGTGGATGAAGCGGCGGAGCGGCTTCGAACGGGTCTTGGCCATCGTGACGCTCATGACGCGCACGATGGCGCCATTTCGGAGCAGGGCGAAGCCGGCACGCTCGGGCAGCGCCGCCGCGGTGCGGTAGTAGAAGACCGCCAGCCGGGTCATGACGCCGCGCGGACCTTCGAGGGCCGGGGCGCCGATCGGGTTGACGAGCACGAGGCGCTCGGGAGCGAGGCCCCCTGCGACGGCGGCCGACGAGACGATCGAGCCGAACGAGTGGCCGAGCAGGGTGTACGGCCCCGTGATGCCGACGGCGTCGATGAACGCGCCGAGCCATGCGGCGTAGGCCCCGATGTCGTGCGGGCGGTCTGCGAAGGTCGCTGATTCGCCGAAGCCCGGCAGGTCGGGCGAGATGATGCGGAATCCGGGCAGCTGGGCGACGACGGGTTCGAGGCCGTGGTGGTCACCGCGGAAGCCGTGCACGAGCACGAGCACCGGGGCATCCGCTCGGCCGTACTCCCACCAGGCCGTCTCGGTGCCGTCGACGTCGACGCGATGCGCTCGCACGGGGATGCGAGCGAGCTGCTCGGCGTAGGGAGAGGTGATCATCCCTGCCATTCTATGGTTCGTCCCGGAGTGCCCGCTGATCGCCGTGGAGAGCGGGAAGCCCGCCGATGCCGCCGACACGCGCCCTCGCGCGACGCCGATGACGGTGGCCGACCATAGCCTGACGACATGGATCTTCTGGGTGGCCACTGGGCCGACACGCTCGCCGTCTTCGACCTCGAGACGACGGGCATCGACGTCGACACGTGCCGCATCGTGACGGCCCACGTCGGCGTGATCGGCGCCTCCGGCGAGGTGCTCGAGCAGCGCGAGTGGCTCGTCGATCCGGGAGTCGAGATCCCCACCGCGGCGTCGCTCATCCACGGCGTCAGCACCGAACGCGCCCGCCTCGAGGGTCAGCGGGCTCCGGTCGCGGTCGCCGAGATCGTCGGCGCATTGACGGATGCCGCGTCGCGGGGGCTGCCGATCGTGGCGTACAACGCCGCGTACGACCTCACGATCCTCGACCGCGAAGCCGCCCGCTACGGCGTGGCTCCCCTGCCCGGCCCCGGTGCCGTCATCGACCCGCTCGTGATCGATAAGGCCGTCGACAAGTACCGACGCGGCAAGCGCACGCTCACCGCGACCGCCGAGCACTACGGCGTCACCCTCGACGACGCCCACGATGCAGGCGCCGACGCCGTGGCAGCAGGCCGCGTCGCCCAGGCGATCGCCCGCACCTTCCCCGAGCTCGCGGCGACCGCCGTCGCCGAGCTGCACGCCCGGCAGGTCGACTGGAGTCGCGAGCAGGCCGAGAGCTACCAGGCGTGGCGCCGCAAGAACGGCGAGCCCGAGTTCACGACGTCAGGCGCCTGGCCGGTGCGCTGAGTCGCGTTCGACTCCCCCGGTTCGCGGATCCTCGAGGAGACGACCAGCTCGCGTCCCTCCGAGCCGATCACGACCTGCGGGCACGACGAAGGCCCCGCCGATGGCGGGGCCTTCGTGGTACGACAGTGCTTACGCGCCGAAGTTCTTGAAGCGCTGGTTGAACTTCTCGACGCGGCCGGCCGAGTCCATGATGCGCTGCTTGCCCGTGTAGAACGGGTGCGACTCCGACGAGATCTCGACGTCGATGACCGGGTAGGTCTCACCGTCGAGCTCGATCGTCTTGTCGCTCTTGGCCGTCGAGCGGGTGAGGAACGTGGCGCCCGAAGCGAGGTCGCGGAAGACGATCGCGTTGTACTCGGGGTGGATGTCGGTCTTCATGGAGACTTCCTTGGATTTCAGCTGGTGAAGCATTCGGACGGTGGATACGAAGCCTGCGCGTGCGCAGGGAAGAAAGGTGGCCCACGGGCCAGCTATCGATCTTAGCAGAATCGACAGCGAGGTGCGGTCACACGGCGCGAGCCGCGTATCGACCGTCGGTCTCGGTCAGTTCGATCTTCATGTCGAACGTCTTGGAGAGGTTCTCGGCGGTGAGCGACTCTGCGAGCGGACCCGCCGTGACGATGCCGCCCTTCTGCAGCAGCAGGGCGTGCGTGAAGCCGACGGGGATCTCTTCGACGTGGTGGGTGACCATCACGATCGCGGGAGAGGCCGACGACGCGGCATAGCCGCCGAGCAGCCCGACGAGCTCTTCACGCGCGCCGAGGTCGAGGCTCGCGGCCGGCTCGTCGAGCAGCAGCAGTTCGGGGTCGGTCATGACCGAGCGGGCGATCTGCACGCGCTTCTGCTCGCCGTCGGAGAGGCTGCCGAAGCGGCGGTCGGCGAAGCCGTCGAGACCCCATTCGGAGAGCACCCGCTGCGCGCGGCGGAGGTCGATCGCCTCGTACTCCTCGTTCCAGCGGCCGGTGACCGAGTACGCCGCGGTGAGCACGACGTCGATCACGGTCTCGTTGCGCGGGATCTTGCGGGCCATCGCAGTGGACGCGAAGCCGATCATGGGGCGCAGCTCGAAGACGTCGACCTTGCCGAGGGCCTCTTGCAGCACGTCGGCCTTGCCAGAGGTCGGATGCATCGCCGCGGCCGCGATCTGCAGCAGCGTGGTCTTGCCCGCGCCGTTCGGACCGAGGATGACCCAGCGCTCGTCGGAGGCGACGCTCCAGTTGACCGAGTCGAGGATCGTGTTGCCATCGCGGACCACCGACACATCGTGGAACTGCAGAACCGTGCTCGCCATACGTCCCATGCTATCGGCAGCGCGGAGGTCGCTCGGCACGCCGAGGCACGCCACGCGCGTCGACCCGGTTCACCGGGCGAGCACGCGCCCGTAGAGCTCGAGCGTGCGTTCGGCGATCGCAGCCCAGCCGAAGTCGGTCTCTGCGCGGCGTCGTCCGGCGGCACCCATCTCGGCCGCGCGAACCGGGTCGCTCACGACGGCGGTCAGCGCAGCCGCGAGATCGGCGACGAACCGGTCGGGGTCGACCGGCGTGCCGGTGCCGTCGTCGAGCTGCTCGATCGGCACGAGCACCCCGGTCACGCCGTCGGCGACGACCTCGGGGATGCCGCCCGTCGCGGTGCCGACGACCGGCGCACCGCACGCCATGGCCTCGAGGTTCACGATGCCGAGCGGCTCGTAGACCGATGGGCAGACGAAGGTGGTGGCGGCGGTGAGGAGTGCTGAGAGCTCCGCGCGCGGCAGGTGCCGATCGATCCACACCACACCATCGCGCTCCGTGCGCAGCTCGTCGACGAGCGACGTCACCTCCGACATGATCGCCTCGGTGTCGGGGGCGCCGGCGCACAGCACGAGCTGGACGTCGTCGGGCAGCAGTCGTGCAGCCCGGAGCAGGTAGGGCAGGCCCTTCTGCCGAGTGATGCGGCCGACGAAGATCACCGACGGTCGATCGGGGTCGACGCCGAGCGAGCGCACGAGGTCGGGGTCGTGGTGCGGCGCCCAGTCTTCGAGGTCGATGCCGTTGTAGACCACCTCGACACGGCTCGGGTCGATGGAGGGATAGGAGCGGAGGATGTCGCGGCGCATGCCCTCGCTCACGGCGATGACCGCATCGGCGTCTTCGAACGCGCTGCGCTCGACCCACGACGAGAGGCGGTAGCCGCCGCCCAGCTGCTCGGCCTTCCACGGCCGTAGCGGCTCGAGGCTGTGCGCCGTCACGACGTGCGGCACCCCGTGCAGGCGCTTCGCGGTGAATCCGGCGAAGTTCGCGTACCACGTGTGCGAGTGGACGAGATCGGCCCCGGCCGCGTCGCCGGCCATGAGCAGGTCGACGCCCATCGTGCTGAGCACCGGATCGGCCGCCACGAACTCGGGTGGGACGGGATACCCGAAGGTGCCGGGCTCGTCGCGCGGCGCGCCGAAGCATCGGACTCGCACGTCGATGCTCGAGCGCAGCGCTCGGACGAGCTCCGCGGCGTGCACACCGGCACCGCCGTAGACCTCGGGTGGGTACTCGCGGGTGAGCAGGTCGACGCGCATGATGCAAACGTAGCGCAGCGACATCCGTCACGCTCCGACTCGACTGGCCCGCGGACGGCTCGCGCTGACTAGGGTTGTGGCATGGCGACGCGCAAGGTATTCGGCATCGTCCTCGCCGGCGGCGAGGGCAAGCGACTCATGCCCCTGACAGAAGATCGCGCGAAGCCGGCGGTGCCCTTCGGGGGGCAGTACCGCCTGATCGATTTCGCGCTCTCGAACCTGCTGAACTCGGGGCTGCGGCAGATCGTCGTGCTCACGCAGTACAAGTCGCACAGCCTCGACCGGCATGTGTCGCAGACCTGGCGCATGAGCGGGCTCCTGAACTCCTACGTGGCCTCGGTGCCCGCGCAGCAGCGCCTCGGCAAGCGCTGGTTCTCCGGTTCGGCCGATGCCATCCTGCAGAGCCTCAACCTCATCTACGACGAGCAGCCCGACATCATCGTCGTGGTCGGCGCCGACCACGTGTACCGCATGGACTTCAGCCAGATGATCGACGCGCACATCGAGTCCGGCGCTGCCGCCACCGTGGCCGCGATCCGGCAGCCGATCGGGCTCGCCGACCAGTTCGGCGTCATCGAGGTCGACGCCGCCAACCCGGGCCGCATCCACCGGTTCCTCGAGAAGCCCACCGATCCGGTCGGGCTCCCCGACTCCCCCGGTGAGGTGCTCGCCTCGATGGGCAACTACGTCTTCAACGCCGACGCCCTCATCGACGCCGTGTTGCGCGACGGCGAACGCACGGACTCGAGCCACGACATGGGCGGGGACATCATCCCGGCGTTCGTGTCCCAGGGTGCAGCGGGCGTCTACGACCTGCAGCGCAACGAGGTGCCCGGGTCGACCGACCGCGACCGCTACTACTGGCGCGACGTCGGAACCATCGACTCGTTCTTCGAGGCGCACCAGGACCTCATCTCGGTGCTGCCGGTCTTCAACCTCTACAACCGGGAGTGGCCGATCTTCAGCCAGCAGCTGAACTCGCCGCCGGCGAAGTTCACCCGCGACGCCCGCGGCACCCTCGGCACGGTCATCGACTCCATCGTCTCGCTCGGCTCGGTCATCTCGGGCGCACACGTCGAACGCAGCGTCATCGGGCCGTGGGCGAAGGTCGGCTCGGGCGCGCACGTCTCCGACTCGATCCTCTTCGACCGGGCGCGCATCGATGCGCGCGCGACCGTGCAGCGGGCGATCCTCGACAAGGAGGTCATCGTCGAGGCGGGGGCACGCATCGGCGTCGACCGGGCCGAAGACGTCGCTCGAGGCTTCATCGTGACCGACAGCGGCATCACCGTGGTGGGCAAGGGCTCGCGCGTCCGGGCCACCGCGTGAGCGCGCGCACCACCGGCCGCGCGAGCGGCCCCCTCCTCGTGCTCGACGCCGACTCCACCCTCATCCGCGAAGAGGCGATCGAGCTGCTGGCCGAAGCCGCCGGCACGCTCGAGCACGTCGCGGCGGTCACCGAGCGCGCCATGCGCGGGGAGCTCGACTTCGCCGAGAGCCTGCGCGAGCGGGTCGGGACCCTCGCGGGCCTCGAGGTCACGGTGCTCGCCGCAGCACGCGAACGAATGACCCCGACCCCGGGCGTCCAGCAGCTCATCGACGGCGTGCACGCCGCAGGAGGTCGCATCGGCGTCGTCTCCGGAGGCTTCCACGAGCTGCTCGACCCGCTCGCCGAGCGCCTCGGGCTCGACTTCTGCCGCGCGAACCGTCTCGAGATCGCAGGCGGCCGTCTGACCGGTCGGGTCGACGGCCCGATCGTCGACGCCGCAGCGAAAGCGGCCGCACTCGCCGAATGGGCGGATGCCAGTGGCATCCCGATCTCGCGCACCGTCGCGGTCGGCGACGGCGCGAACGACCTGCAGATGCTCGACCGTGCTGCGCTCGGCATCGCCTTCTGCGCGAAGCCGATCGTGCGGGCGCAGGCGGACCTCGTGATCGACCGCCCAGACCTGTCGCCGGTGCTCACCGTGCTCGGCCTGCGTGGATGAGTCCGCGTCAGTCGCGCGTTGACCCTGCCGAGGGCCGCGGCGTAGCATCGCGGCATGGCTGAGGTCGGGGGCGCGCCTTCCGCGCGGCCGGTGATCGTCGGCGTGGTACCCGGCCAGCCGGCCCACGTGGTGCAGGAGGCCGCGGCGTTCGCGAGCCGGTTCGAGTCCCCGCTCGTGTGCGCATACGTCAATCCGGCGCGGTACCCGGTCGAGGAGTCCGCCGATGGGTCCGTCGAGAGCGCGTCGATCGATCCCGACTTCGCCGACGACCGCGAGGCGGTCTTCGACGAGGCCCTCGCCGAATCGCTGCGCGCCGCGCTCGTGGACACCGCAGTGCCCTGGCGCTCGCTCGCGCTCGCCGGCGACGTCGCCGGTGCCCTCGCGCACCTCGGGGACACGCTCGACGCCGCCATGATCGTCGTCGGCGCCCATGACCATGCGTTCGGCGGGAGCCTGCGCGAGTTCTTCAACCGGTCGGTGGGCGCGCAGCTGGCGCACCGCCAGGGGCGACCGGTCGTGGTCATCCCCGCGCGGCGCATGGACTCGCAGCGCGGCTCTGGAACCGCCTCGTGACGGGTGAACGGCCGCCCCACCTCCGGTGGAGCGCCATCGCACTCGTCGTGGTGGGCGGCATGGCCGGGTCGGCCGCCCGCGCCGGGCTCGCACTCGTGATCCCCCCGGTCGCGCAGGTTCCGCTCGCCATCGCGATCGTCAACCTCGTGGGCGCGTTCGTGCTCGGCTGCCTGTACGCCGCCCTGGCGCACCGCGGTCACGACGATGCATCCGCCGTGCAACTCCGACTGCTGCTCGGAACCGGGTTCTGCGGCGGCTTCACCACGTACAGTGCACTCGCGAGCGACACCGTCGTGCTGGCGGTCGACGGTGCCGTTGGAGTCTCGATGGTCTACGCCCTCGGCACGGTGCTGGTGGGCGCACTCGCCACCTGGGCCGGCATCGTCGTCGGCACGGCTCTCGGCAGAGGTCACGGACGCGCCGTTCGAGACGGCGGGCCGGCATGACGCTTCCGCTCTTCCTCCTGGTCGTCGTCGCCGGCGGGCTCGGTGCCGGCGTGCGCTTCGTCGTCGACGGCGTCATCCGATCGCGAGTCCGCACGGCGTTCCCGTGGGCGACGACGATCATCAACGTCTCCGGCTCGTTCGCGCTCGGTCTCGTCGTCGGCGCGACACTCGCGAACCTGCTGGCGCCGGAGTTCGCCATCGTGCTCGGCACTGGCTTCCTCGGCGGCTACACGACGTTCAGCACCGCGAGCTACGAGACCGTGCAGCTCATCCGCCAGCGACGGGTCGCCGCGTCGCTCGTGAGCGGCGTGCTGATGCTCGTGTCGTCGGTCGCCGCGGCCGGCCTCGGTCTCTGGCTCGGCAGCGCGTTCTGACCGCGGCGAGCCCGGTACACCGCTCGGCGAGCCTCAGCGCACTGGACCCCCGTCGATTCGGACCTAGTGCCCCATGCCGAGGCCGCCGTCGACGGGGATGACGGCACCGGAGATGTACCCGGCCTCGTCGCCGGCGAGCCAGGCCACGACCTTCGCGACCTCTTCGGGGGCGGCGAAACGACCGAGGGGGATGCTCTTCTGGTATTCGGCCTGCTGCGCCTCGGGCAGCTCACCGGTCATGTCGGTCTCGATGAACCCCGGCGCGACGACGTTCGCGGTGATGTTGCGCGCCCCGAGTTCGCGGGTGAGCGACCGGGCCATGCCCACGAGTCCCGCCTTCGATGCCGAGTAGTTGACCTGCCCCGCCGAGCCGTACAGCCCGACGACGCTGGAGATGAGCACGATGCGGCCGAATCGCGCCTTCAGCATGCCCTTCGAGGCGCGCTTCACGACCCGGAAGGCGCCCGTCAGGTTGGTGTCGATGACGCTCGTGAAGTCGTCTTCGCTCATGCGGAGCAGCAGCATGTCGCGCGTGATGCCGGCATTCGCGACGACGACCTCGACCGGGCCGAGAGCCGCCTCGATCTCGGTGAAGGCCGCGTCGACGGATGCCGCGTCGGTGACGTCGGCGCGGACGGTGAGCGAGCCCTCGGGCCCCTCGCCCGAGCGGGCGGTCACGGCCACGCGGTGGCCCTGGGCGATGAACTCGCGGGCGATCGCGAACCCGATTCCCCGGTTGCCACCGGTCACGAGAACGGTGCGGCTCGTCGTCATGCGTATTTCTCCTTCAGGCGTCGGGCCGATCGGCCCGTTTCAGCTTAGAGGCTCCTGTATTCCGGGCATCCGTCACCCGCTGACGGACGTAGGCTTGAAGCAAGAGGAGTGCCGCAGAACCACGGCGAACACCATGAAGCAGCAGCAGTCGATCACCACGCTGCCGCTCTCGCCCGAAGCGGAGCGGCGGTCGCGCATGATCAAGTACTCGATCGCGATGTCGATCCGCGTGCTCTGCGTCATCGGCCTGCTCTTCGCACGCGGCTGGTGGCTCGCGGTGTTCGCGGCCGGGGCGATCTTCCTGCCGTACATCGCGGTCGTGCTCGCGAACGTGCAGGGCTCCGGTCGACGCAGCACGGTGCTCCGCCCCGGCGTCCTCATGCGCCGCACCTCCCCCACGACTCCCCCGCCCTCGGCGGGTGCCCCCGGTTCCGAGCACCCAGCGCCGCACGACGACGGAACGCGCCACGACGAACGCGGCGCCGCATGATCGGTGGACTGGGCGCGTCGCCCGACCACGGCACCTGCTCGCGCGCGCAATGCCGTGAGCCGGCGACCTGGCGCATCGACTGGCGCAACCCGCGCATCCACACGGGCGACCGCGGCAAGACCTGGCTCGCGTGCGACGAACACGTCGACTACCTGCGCGGCTTCCTCGAGGCGCGTTCGTTCCCGGTCGCGGTCGCCGGGTTCGCCGACCTCATCGAGCCGCGGCCCGACGCCGCAGACGGAGACGACGCGTGAACGACTGGCGATTCCTGTTGCATCGGCGATGGGCCGGCTACCTGCTGCTCACCGTCGTCTTCGCGATCGTCTGCGCCGCGCTCGGCGCCTGGCAGTTCAACCGTCGCACCGAAGCGCTCGCCGAGGTCGCGCGCATCGACGCGAACTACGACGCTGCGGCCGTGCCCGTCGCCGAGGCGCTCCCCGACCCCGACGACTTCGACATCGACCAGCGCTGGCAGGTCGTGTCCCTTTCCGGCGAGTACCTGACCGATGAAGAGGTGGTCGTGCGCAACCGCCCGTTCGAGGGCAGCTCGGGCTTCCAGGTCATCACGCCGTTCCTCCTCGACGACGGCGCGGTCTTCATGGTCGATCGCGGCTGGATCGCGCAGAACTCCGAGGGCCGGCCGAGCGAGGTGCCGCCGCCGCCGAGCGGGCACGTCGAGGTCGAGGCCCGGCTGAAGGCCGGCGAGGGGCGCATCGAGGGTCGCACCTCGACGGGGAACGAGTTCGCGACGATCGACCTCGAGGAGCTTTCTGAGCGCGTCGGCGAACCGGGCTACACCGCCGCATACGGCGTGCTCGTGCAGACGGGCGCCGACGCCGATGAACCGCCGCTGGCGGCGGCGCGACCCGAACGCGACGAGGGCCCGCACCTCTCGTATGCGCTGCAGTGGTACGTCTTCGCGCTCATGGGCTTCGTCGGCCTCGCGTGGGCGGCGAACCAGGAGCGCAAGGCGCTCGCCGAGACCTCCGGTTCGACGGATGCCGCGACTCGCGCCGCCCGCAAGCCGAAGGTGAAGCGGCGCGACGCCGACGCCGATCTCGAGGACGGCGTGCTCGACCGGCGTTAGCTGTACAGCTACGCCAGCTCGATGAGCTCCTGGTACTCGCGGCTCCAGTGGTCTTCCGTGCCGTCGGGCATGATCAGCACGCGCTCGGGGTTCAGCGCCTCGACGGCGCCCGGGTCGTGCGAGACGAGCACGACCGAGCCCTCGTAGTGCGCGAGGGCGTCGAGGATCTCGGCGCGGCTCGCGGGGTCGAGGTTGTTCGTCGGTTCGTCGAGGAGCAGCACGTTGGCCCCCGAGACGACGATCATCGCGAGCGCGAGTCGCGTCTTCTCGCCGCCCGAGAGCACGCCGGCGGGCTTGTGCACGTCATCGCCGGTGAAGAGGAACGAGCCGAGCACCTTGCGGGCCTCGGTCTCGGTGAGGTTCGGAGACGCGCTCACCATGTTCTGGAGCACCGAGCGCTTGACGTCGATCGTCTCGTGCTCCTGCGCGTAGTAGCCGACGCGCAGGCCGTGGCCGGCTTCGACGACCCCGGTGTCGGGCGCGTCGACGCCCGCCAGGATACGGAGGAGCGTGGTCTTGCCGGCACCGTTCAAGCCGATGATGACGACCTTCGACCCACGGTCGATCGCGAGGTCGACGGCGGTGAAGATCTCGAGCGAGCCGTAGCTCTTCGAGAGGTCGGAGGCCGTGATGGGCGTGCGGCCGCAGGGCGCGGGCGTCGGGAAGCGGAGCTTCGCCACGCGGTCGACCGCGCGCACCTCTTCGAGGCCGGCGAGCAGCTTCTCGGCACGGGCGACCATCTGGTGCGCCGCGGCGGCCTTCGAGGCCTTGGCACCGAACTTCGCGGCCTGCAGCTGCAGGACTCCCGCCTTCTTCTCGGCGTTCATCCGCTCCTTCTTGCGGCGCTCCTCGTCAGCGGCACGCTGACGCTGGTAGTGCTTCCAGCCCATGTTGTAGATGTCGATCGCCGAGCGGTTCGCGTCGAGGTAGAACACCCGGTTCACGACCTCGCCGACGAGCACGACATCGTGGGAGATCACGATGACGCCGCCCCGGTAGTTCTTCAGGAACTCGCGGAGCCAGACGACGGAGTCGGCGTCGAGGTGGTTCGTCGGCTCATCGAGGATCATCGTCTCGGCGTCGGAGAAGAGGATGCGGGCGAGCTCGATGCGGCGTCGCTGACCGCCGGACAGGGTCTTCAACGGCTGGTCGAGGATGCGGTCGGGCAGGTTCAGGTTCGAAGCGATCGAGGCGGCCTCGGCCTCGGCGGCGTATCCGCCGAGCGCGTTGAAGCGGTCGGTGAGATTGCCGTACTTCTTCATCGCCCGTTCAGCGACCTCGGGGTCGTCACTGCCCATGTTCAGGCTCGCCTCGTGCATGCCGAGTGCGATCTGGCCGAGCCCGCGCGCGTCGAGGATGCGGGTGCGGGCGAGCATCTCGGGGTCGCCCGAACGCGGGTCCTGCGGGAGGTACCCGATCTCCCCGCTGCGATCGATGCGACCGCCGGTCGGCAGCGTCTCGCCCGCGAGCGTCTTCGTGAGGGTGGTCTTGCCGGCGCCGTTGCGGCCGACGAGGCCGATCTTGTCACCGTCGGAGACGCGGAAGTCGACGTGCTCCATCAGCACGCGCGCACCGATGCGGATCTCGAGATCATGAACGGCGAGCACGGGGGTTCCTCCGAAACGGACGGGGTGGGATGGCGTGCCGAGCGGCACAGCCTCCCAGTCTATCCCGCTGGGCGGGGTGGCGAACGTCGTCGGCCTTCATCGGGCGGGATGTCACAGGCATCCGGCAGACTCGCAGCATGACGATGGATGCCTCGGGCGCTTCGATCTCGGCGGTGCGCGCGGCCCGGCTGGCCGCCCAAGGTCTCGACGACGGCTTCGACTCCCCAGCCTCGGCGGTCGAACGCCTGGTCTGCCTGCAGGCACAAGACCTCGCCGCCGCGAAGTGGGTGCTCGGGGCCCGGGTCGCCGGCACGACCGAGGCGACGATCGACACGGCCATCGACGAGCGAGAGCTGCTGCGCTCATGGCCGATGCGCGGCACCCTGCACTTCGTCGCACCCGAGATGCTCCGGCCGATCCTCAGCCTCACAGCGGCGCGACTCATGCAGCGGGCGGCGAAGACCCACCGTGACGAGGGCATCGACGACGAGGTGCACGCCGTCGCCCGCCGGGTCGCGGTGCACGAGCTCGAAGGCGGGCGCGCCGCGACGCGAGACGAACTGCAGGCCGCCTGGACTGCAGCGGGCATCGACACCACCGGCCAGCGCGGATACCACCTCATCTGGCGCCTCGCGAACGAAGGGCTGCTCTGCTGTGGCCCGGTCGAGACCCGCGCGAGACAGCGATTCGTGCTGCTCGACGAGTGGTCGCCACGCCGGTCGGACGAACCCGAAGACGCCGACGAGATCCTCGGACGCCTCTTCGCAGCGTACGCACGCGGCCACGGTCCGGTCACGGTGCGCGACTTCGCCTGGTGGACCGGGCTCACGCTGACGCTGGCGCGCGTCGCGCAAGCCGCGGCCGGCGACGCGGTGATCCCGTTCGACGCCGAGCGCTTCGTCGCCGCCGACGCCCCCTCGGCACCGACGGCGGGGGCGCCTGTCGAGCCGACGGGCCGCCACGTACTCGCTTCGTTCGATGAGTACTTCCTCGGCTACGGCGACCGCACGGCGTTCTGCTCCGACGTCGACGCCCTGCGCGTCGTACCCGGCAAGAACGGCCTGTTCCTGCCGATCCTCGTCGCGGATGGCGAGGTCGTCGGCACGTGGCGCCGCGCACCCGAACGCCGAGGCACGACGTCCATCGAAGTGAAGCGGTTCCGTGGCCGGCCCGCGGTGAGCGGATTCCGACCGGCGTTCACGCGCTGGGCCGCATTCTGGTCGACCGAACTCGGTGAGATCACGACCGGGTGAACCGACGACGAAGGGCCGGGTGCCGAGGCATCCGACCCTTCGTGAGCTTTCGCTCGACGCTTACTGCTCGAGCGCGGCCTGGAGCTCGAGGGTGATCGTGACCTGGTCGCCGAGGAGCACGCCGCCGGTCTCGAGCGCTGCGTTGTACTGCAGGCCGAAGTCCTCGCGGTTGATGACGGTCTTCGCCGTGGCGCCGCCCTTGTAGTTGCCGTAGGGGTCGCCGCCGAAGCCGCCGAACTCGAAGTCGAAGGTGACCGGCTTCGTGATGCCGCGGATCGTGAGATCGCCGTCGACCTTGAAGTCGCCCTTCTCGACGCGCACGCCTGTGGAGACGAAGTCGATGGTCGGGTAGGTCTCGGCCTCGAAGAAGTCGCCGGTGCGCAGGTGGGCGTCGCGGTTCGGCTCGTTCGTGGTGACCGAGGCGACCTCTGCGGATGCGGTGACGCTCGAGTCGAGCGGGTTCTCGGCGGTGATGAACGTGGCGTTGAAGCGCTCGAACTTGCCCTTGACCTTGCTGATCATGATGTGGCGGATGCTGAAGCCGACTTCGCTGTGAGTGGGGTCGATGTTCCAGGTGCCAGCGCGGTAGCCGGGGATCTCGATCGTCGGTGCAGTCGTCGTCATGTTGGGCGGTCTCCCGTGTTCGGTGTCGTGGCGGCCGTTCGGCCACGACTATGCAAACGCATGGAGAGTCGGCATATTCCCGTCGGGTGGAAATGTCTCAGGAAGTTCTCCGGTTCAGCTCGCGAGCGTGCGTCGCAAGGTCAGGACCCGTTCGACGGCGTCATCGAGTTGTTCCGCAGTGATGCGCCCCGACTGCACCCCGCCGGCGATCGCGCCCACGAGGCCGTCGATCGAGATGCCCATCGACGCGGGATCAGCGGGGAGCACGTAGAGCAGGAGGTCGGCGCCGGCGGCCACCGCACGCACGGCGTTCTCGCCCGGATCGGCGAACTCGGCCAGTCCGTTGTGCTGCAGCATGAGCATGTCGTCGGTCACGACGACGCCGTCGAATCCGAGTTCGTCGCGGAGGAGGCGGTGCCACTCGGGTGAGAGCGAGGCCGGAGCCGGGTCGACGGCGGGGTAGCTGAGATGACCCGTCATCACGAGTTCGGCCCCCGCGTCGATGCCGCTCGCGAACGGCAACGCGGGGCCGGCCCGCCATTCGTCGATGGTCAGCGGCGCAGACGGCACGCTCGAGTGGGAGTCTCCCGGCGCCGCCCCGTGGCCGGGGAAGTGCTTGAGCGTGCTCGCGACGAGCCCCTGCTCCCCCGCCACCGAGCCCGCGACCCGTTCCGCCGAGCTGGCCGGGTCGGTGCCGAGCACGCGGCCGAAGATGAAGGAATCCGGGTCGGCGGTGACATCGGCGACGATCCCGAAGTTCACGTTGACGCCGCTCGTGGCGAGCGTTCCCGCGCGGGCGGCGTAGGCCGCGTTCGCAGCGGCCGGCGGATCGGCACGCAGGTCCTCGGCGCCGGGCGCTCCATCCCAGGGCAGCCGCTGCACCTCCCCGCCCTCCTCGTCGATGCCGATCAGCACGGGGGCCTCGGGGTCGGCCTGCACGGCGGCGGTGAGCGCTCCGAGCTCTGCCGGGCCCGCCGGCACGTTGTCGCCCATCAGGATGAGTCCTGAGACGCCCGCGTCGACGTAGGCCCGCAACGGCGCGGGGTCGGTACCGGGCGCATGCACCATGAGGAGCGCCGCGGCCTTCTGCTCCGTCGTGAGCTGCGACATCCGCTCGTCGACCCACGCGGCGATCGGGTCGATCGGGGCTGCCGTCGGGCCGGGCGTCCGCGTCTGGTCGGTCGGCCTCGAGGGGCCGTCGCCGGCGGGAGGCCCGGCGCACGCCGTCAGCGCGACCAGCACCGCCGTCATGACGAGCGGCAGTCGTGCAGTTCGGGTGGCGCGCATTCGAACGACTCTACGGTGCGTGTCCGAACGAGCGCCGAGAGTCGTCGTGGGTAGACTCACCGCCTCGAAGGGGGTCTCGTGCGAGCTGGACCGAGGTACGCGGTAATCGCGGCGGCACTCGTGGCCGCGACGCTGGTGCTGCCCCCTGCAGCGGCCTTCGGCGAGGACTATCCCAGCTGGGAGGAGGTCGCCGCCGCCAAGCAGGACGTCACGGCGCGCGAAGCCGAGGCGACGCGCATCAGCGGCCTCGTCGCCTCGCTCGAGACGACCGCCGCCGCGCTCGGCGACGCCGCCGTCGCGGCAGCGGGCGAGTCGGCTGCCGCTGCAGCGGCACATGCAGCGGCCGAACAGCGGGCCGCGACCCTCGACGGCCAGGCGACCGCAGCGGACGCCGAGGCCACGGCATCGGGTGAACGACTCGGGCGGGTCGGCGCGATGCTGGCACGATCGGGCGGAGCGGATGTCACGCTGCGGCTCCTCCTCGCCGACGACACGTCGACCGACCTGCTGCAGGGGCTCTCGCGTGCGGCACAGCTCGCGAACATCTACGGCGGGGTCGCCGACCGGGCCGAGGCCGCGAAGGCCGAGTCCGCCTCGCTCTCGGCACAGGCCGACGTCGCCGAGCAGGAGCGAGCGCGCCTCGCGGAGGCCGCCGCGGACGCCGCAGAAGCAGCCGAGTCGGCGCATGCGGCCGCCGAGGCCGAACTCGCCGCGCAGCGTGTCGTCGTCGACACGCTCTACGCGCAACTCGCGAGCCTGCGCGACAGCACCGCGGTGCTCGAACGGCAGTACCGCGCCGGCGAAGAGCTCCGGCAGGCCGAGGAGGCCCGCCGACTCGCCGCCGAAGCAGCGAGCGGCGACACGGTCGACGTCGGCGGCGCTCCGCCGCCCGGCGTCGTCGTCGACGTCGCCGGGGCGAAGGCCTACGCAGCGTCCGCCGTCGCACGCTACGGCTGGGGCTCGGGCGAGTACCAGTGCCTCCTGAAGCTGTGGACCCGCGAGTCGAGCTGGCGCGCCGACGCCTACAACGCCTCGAGCGGCGCCTACGGGATCCCGCAGTCGCTGCCGGGCAGCAAGATGGCCAGCGCGGGCGCAGACTGGCGCACCAATGCCGCCACGCAGATCGAGTGGGGCCTCTCGTACATCGCCGACCGCTACGGCGCCCCGTGCGGTGCGTGGGCCCACTCGGAGCGGTTCAACTGGTACTAGCGGTACAACTGGTACTGATGCATGCCGACACGAACGACGACGAACTCGCGGTCTTCCGACGCCACGGCGCCGAAGGCGTGCTGCTCCTCGGCGGCGGCGCCGCGATCCTGCTCCAGCTCGCCGATCCCCGCGTCGCGCGCGGCGTGGCCCGGCACAGCGGGTTCCGCGATCGCCCGCTCGATCGACTGATCGGCACCCTCGACTACGTCTACGCGATCGGCTTCGGCGACGAGGAGGTCGCCGCCGAGGCGGTGCGCGCCGTGAACCGCCGCCATGCGCCCGTGCGTGGTGACGCCGAGGGCGGGCAGCCGGCGTACAACGCGTTCGACGCCGACGCCCAGCGCTGGGTCGCGTCGACGCTGCTCGCGGTCGCGCTCGAGCTGCACGAGCGCCTCGAGGGCCCCTTGCCCGAGGCGACGGCCGACGTCATCGTGCGGGGCTACGCTCCGCTCGGCATGCGGCTCCAGGCCGCCGGGGAAGGCTGGCCCGAGACCAGGGCCGAGTTCGACGCCTGGTGGACGGCGCAACTCGGCGCCCTCGAGGTGGGCGACGACGCCAGGTCGGTCGCGAGGAGCCTGCTGACCGGGACATCCGCTCTGCCGTTCGGCGCCGGCCTGCTGCTGCCGCTCGTGCGACTCATGACGGCGGCACTGCTGCCCGCTCCGGTCCGGGCCGCCTACGGGTTCCAGTGGACACCGCGCGTCGAACGAGTCGCGAACGGATGGCTGGGCGCCATCGCCGTGGTCTGGCCGTTGCTCCCCCGCGTCATCAGGCACGCCCCGCTGCGGGCATCCCTTCGCCGCGCGAAGCGTCGCAGCCGGTACGCTGGAACCGAGCAACGAGGACGAAGATGACCCAGTCAGTACCGCACCGCAACGATGCGCTCGACAGTATCGACCGCAGCATCGTCGCCGAGCTGAGCCGCGACGGTCGTCTCTCGGTGCGGACCCTCGCGGAGCGCGTGCACATCTCCCGCACCGCGGCGCACAACCGCGTGCAGCAATTGCAGCAGCGCGGCGTCATCACGGGCTTCGGCGCTCACATCGACCGCAAGGCGATCGGCCTGAACATCTCAGCGCTCGTCGTGGTGCGCATCGGCGAGGTCTCGTGGGAGGAGATCGCGGCAAAGCTCGCGACGTTGCCGTTCGTCGAGAAGGTGCAGGCGGTCTCGGGCGACATCGACATCATCCTCACGGTGAGCGCGCCCGATCACGAACAGCTGAGCCAGGCGATCCTCCGCGACATCCACGACATGCCGGGCGTCGTGTCGACTCGGTCGCACCTGATCCTCGCCGAGATCGAGGGTCACCCGCCCGCGCAGACCCTGGACATCTGGCGCACCTGACGCCCTCCATCGCGGACGAACGGCCGCGCTTTCGGGCCCGCGGAGCCGTTCGTTCACGGTTGTTCGAGACCGCCGTCGCGGCGCGCGAGAGTGTCCGACGATGAGGTCATGAGCCTCAATGTCGAGCATGCATCCGTCCGCACCCTGCCGAGTGAGAAGCCACTGCGCCTCCTCGACAATGCCGGTCACGCGGTGACCGGTGCGGCGACCGGCGGGTTCGGCCTGCCGAACACCGAGACCCTGCTCGAGCTCTACCGCAAGATGGTCGTCGCCCGGCGCTTCGACGTGCAGGTCACCGCGCTCACGAAGCAGGGTCGCCTGGCAACCTATCCCTCGGCGTACGGCCAGGAGGCCTGCGAGATCGGCGCGACGGCGGCGCTCACCGCGCAGGACTGGCTCTTCCCGACCTATCGCGACAGCATCGCCCTGCTCACCCGCGGCATCGAGCCCGCCGACATCCTGCAGTCCTTCCGGGGTGACTGGCACAACGGCTACGACCAAAACGCTCACCGCACCGCCGCACAGGCCACCCCGCTCGCGACGCAGGCGCTGCACGCCGTCGGCCTCTCGCACGCGGCACGCCTGCGCCACGACTCGATCGTCGCGCTGACCTTCCTCGGCGACGGCGCCACGAGCGAGGGCGACGCCCACGAGGCCTTCAACTTCGCGGCGGTCTGGCAGACGCCCACCGTCTTCGTCGTGCAGAACAACCAGTTCGCGATCAGTGTGCCCCTCGAGCGGCAGACCCGCGCCGCGACCCTCGCCGACAAGGCCGTCGGGTACGGCATGCCCGGCTATCACGTCGACGGCAACGACATCGCGGCGATGTACGCCGTGACGAGCGCCGCCGTCGAGCGCGCCCGCAGCGGCGGCGGCCCCACCCTCATCGAGGGCGTGACGTACCGCATCGAGGCCCACACGAACTCCGACGACCCGACCCGCTACCGCGCCGCGCGCGATGTCGAGCACTGGAAGCGCCGCGACCCGATCGAGCGACTCGAGAAGTTCCTGGTCTCCGAGGGCGCGCTCACCGAGGCCATGCGCACCGAGATCACGGATGCCGCCGAGGCCCTCGCCGCGCGCACGCGCGACGTCATGACGACCGAGGCCGAGCTCGATCCGCTCGAGCTCTTCGACCACGTCTACGGGCGGGAGCGCGCCGCACTCGTCGAACAGCGCGCCGCACTCGAGGCCGAGATCGCCGCCGGCGCCTTCGCGAGCCACGAGGGAGCCGCACGATGACCGCGACCGCGACGAGCTCCCCGGCCGCCGAGGCCTCCGCCCCGACGCAGCTGACGATGGCGGGCGCGCTGAACGCCGCGCTTCGCGACGCCATGGCGGCCGACGACCGCGTCATCGTCTACGGCGAAGACGTAGGGCCGCTCGGCGGCGTGTTCCGCGTCACCGACGGCTTGCAGGCGGAGTTCGGCGACCACCGCATCTGGGACTCGCCGCTCGCCGAGTCGGGCATCATCGGCACCGCCGTCGGCATGGCCATGTACGGCATGCGCCCCGTCGTCGAGATGCAGTTCGACGCGTTCAGCTACCCCGCCTTCGAGCAGATGGTCTCGCACGTCGCGAAGATGCGGAACCGCACGAAGGGTCGGGTGACGCTGCCCATGGTCGTGCGTATTCCGTGCGCCGGCGCCATCGGCGGCGTCGAGCACCACTCCGACTCCTCCGAGTCGTACTGGGCGTCGACGCCCGGCCTCACCGTCGTCATGCCGTCGAACCCCGCCGACGCGTACTCGATGCTGCGCGAGGCGATCGAGAGCGACGACCCCGTCGTCTTCATGGAACCCAAGAGCCGGTACTGGTCGAAGGCCCCTCTTGCACTGCCCGTCACGACGGCGCCGATGGACCGCGCCGAGGTCGTGCGCGAAGGCACCGACGTCACGCTCATCGGCTACGGCCCGACGGTGCGCACCGCGCTCGAGGCCGCCGACGCCGCCGCAGCCGAGGGCCTCTCGATCGAGGTCGTCGACCTCCGGAGCCTCTCCCCCTTCGACGACGCCACCGTGAGCGCCTCGGTTCGCAAGACCTCGCGCGCCGCCGTGATCCACGAGGCCGCGCAGTTCGGCGGCTACGGCGCCGAGGTCGCCGCACGGGTCACCGAGCGCAACTTCCACCACCTCGCCGCGCCGGTGCTGCGCATCGCGGGCTTCGACATCCCGTTCCCCTCGCCGAAGCTCGAGGAATACCACCTGCCGACCGCCGACCGGGTGCTCGCCGCCCTCGACACCTGGGAGTGGGACGCATGAGCCGCGAATTCATCCTGCCCGACCTCGGTGAAGGGCTCACCGAGGCCGAGATCGTCGCCTGGCTCGTCGCGCCGGGCGACGAGGTGACGATCGACCAGGTCGTCGTCGAGCTCGAGTCGGCGAAGTCCGTCGTGCAGCTGCCGACGCCGTTCGCGGGCGTCGTCGAGTCGCTCGGCGGCGAGGTGGGCGAAGTGCTGCATGCCGGCACCGTCCTGCTGACGCTGCGCAGTGACGCTGAGGTTCCGGATGTCGCCGAGCCCGCCGAACCCGGCATCGTGACGAGCGAGACCGCGCTCGCCGAGGAATCGGGCGCCGTGCTGATCGGCTACGGCACCCGGCAGTCGACCGTGACGAAGCGGGCGGCCTCGGCGCCGGCACGCTTCGGGCGTCGCACCGGCGGCGGCGTCTCCGCACCAGGTGCCGGCGGGGCGGGGTCGACCGGCCCCCGCTCGAACGGTGCGGCACGGCTCGATGCCGCCCGTCGCTCCCCCGTCGTCTCACCCATCGTGCGACGTCTCGCCCGTGAACACGGCTTCGACGCGAGCCAGTTGCTCGGGTCCGGTCACGACCATCTCGTGATGCGACGCGACGTGGAGTCGTTCATCGCCGAGCAGGAGTCACCGACGGCCGCCGACGTCGGCGAGGCATCCGCTGGATCTGCGACGACGCTGCCGACGACGCCCGAAGCCGTCGCTTCCCTCGCGGCCGACCGCGAGGGCGACCGGCGCGTGCCGCTCGACCGCATGGGCCGCGCCGCCGCCGCGCACTTCTCGCGTTCCCGCCGTGAGATCCCCGAGGCGACCGTCTGGATGGACGTCGACGCGACGGGCCTCCTGGCCGCGCGAGGGCAGTTGCGGGAGGCGACCGGCGAGCGGTTCGGCATCACCGCGCTCATCGCGCGATTCGTGATCGCGGGGCTCGCGAAGCACCCCGCCCTCAACTCCAGCTTCGACGCGGAACGCGAGGAGCTCGTCTATCACTCGGCCGTGAACCTCGGCCTCGCCGCGCAGACCCCGCGAGGCCTGCTCGTACCCGTCGTGCACGGCGCCGAGCGGATGCCGCTGCGCACGCTGCGCGATGCGATCACGGCCCGCACCGAGGAAGCGGCCACCGGCGTGTTCCCGCCGTCGGCATTGACTGGGGGCACCTTCACGCTCAACAACTACGGCACGCTCGGCGTCGACGGCTCTGCGGCGATCATCAACCACCCCGAGGCGGCGATGCTCGGCGTCGGCCGCTTCATCGAGCGCCCGTGGGTGGTCGACGGCGCCCTGACCGTGCGCACGGTGACGGAGCTCACGCTGTCGTTCGATCACCGGGTCTGCGATGGCGCCGAGGCCGCGGCGTTCCTCACGTTCGTGGCGCGATGCATCGAGCGCCCGGTCTCCGTGATGGCCGAACTCTGACATCCGTGCGGGGCAGGCGCCTCGCTCGTGGAGCTGCGTGCTCCGCTGGGATCAGAAGAAGTCGTCGGGGGTGCCGGCGGCGCGCTCGACGTCACGGGTGTCCTGGGCTCCGGCCTTGAGCTTCGCGACCGCGACGCGCAGGCCGGACTCCATCTGGGCTGCCCACGCGTCGGACTCCCGAGCCGTCTGCTCGGCGGCGCGGGCGCGGGCCTCGCTCGCCGCTGCAGTGTCGCGCGCATCCTTCACCTGCCGGAGCGCGAGGGAGATGCCGTAGTACGCGGCGACCATGGTGGCGATCGGCGCCGCGATGATCGCGAGCGCGCTGATCGCCGCTCCGGTGGGGCTGAAGGCGATGAGAAGCGCGAACGCGAGGAAGAGCGCGACGATCGCCGCGAGCACCACGAGCATGAACCGCAGGTCGCTGCTCCACTTGCGGCGCTCGGCAGGATCCTTCGCCGCAGGAGCCGACGACGTGGTCGGCTCACCTGCCGGCGGCGGTGCGAAGTTCGGCAGGGCAGTGGTCGTCGCCGCCCCGTCGTCGATCGGACGTGTGTACGCGTCGGACATTCGTGCTCCGCTCCCCTAGGCATTCGGATCAACCCCCCAATTGTGGGCCGGGTGCGCCGAAGGGTCAAGGTGCCGCGCGGCTCGCCTCGGAAGCCGGTCGGCTCCGAGTTCAGGCGGCCTTCGCCTCGGCGAGTCCCGCCTCGATCGCGGCGATGACCGCAGGATCGTCGGGCTGCGTCGTCGGGCGGAACCGCTGCACCTCGCCGCCGGGCTGCACGACGAACTTCTCGAAGTTCCACTTCACTCGGCCGGCCTTGCCGTTGCCGTCTGCAACCGTGGTCAGCTCGGCGTACAGCGGATGCCGGTGGCGCCCGTTGACCTTCACCTTCTCCATCAACGGGAAGCTGACGCCGTACGTCATCGAGCAGAACTCCTTGATGTCATCGCTGTCACCCGGCTCCTGCCCGGCGAACTGGTTGCACGGGAAGCCGAGCACCGTGAACCCGCGATCGCCGTATTCGCGCTGCAGCGCCTCGAGCTTCTCGTACTGGGGCGTGAGGCCGCATTTCGAGGCGACGTTGACGATCATGACGACCTGATCGGCGTACTCGGCGAGTGAGGTCGGTGCGCCGTCGATGGTCGTGAGGGCGATGTCTCTGATGTCCACGGTCCGAGCCTACGTGGGGCCGCGGCATCCGACGACGCATTCACATCGAATGCGAAGTCATGGTTCCGTGCCGGCACGAAGCGCGGCAGACTCGCTCTGTGGGCATCACCGACGAAGACCTGGCGTTCCTCGATCGCGCCGTCGCACTCGCACGTGAGGCGGCCGCCGACGGTGACGGAGCGTTCGGCTCCGTGCTCGTCGACGCCGCCGGCGTCGAGCGCTTCGCCGACCGCAATCGCGAGACCACCCTCGGCGACGAGACCAGGCATCCCGAGTTCGAGATCGCGCGCTGGGCTGCGGCCAACCTGACGACGACCGAACGGGCCCGATCCACCGTGTACACGTCGGGCGAGCACTGCCCGATGTGCTCGGCCGCGCACGCATGGGTCGGCCTCGGGCGCATCGTCTACGCGGCGTCAGCGGCGCAGATCGTCCAGTGGCGAACAGAAGTCGGCATGGCGCCGTCCCCGGTGGCCGTCCTCCCGATCACGACCGTCGCGCCCGGCCTCATCGTCGACGGGCCCGCCGAGCGATTCGCGGACGAGCTCCGCTCGCTGATCGTCGGCTCGGCGACGAACGCCTGATCCGCGCTCCCACAGCCGGGAGCGACCGCCGGTGTCAGCGCTCCGCGATACGGTCGGACGGCACGGCTCGAGGTCGTGAGGTGACGAGCGGTGCGCGCACGTCGACTACCCGCATCGGGTGACGATGCACGCCCACCGAGAGGACCACCCCAGCACGATGATGGGCGTCAACCATGCCACCAGCGGGGCCGCCGCGTGGATCGCCGCGACCGGAGCCATGCCGTACCTCACGAGCGGCGCCTACCCCCTCGACCCGGTCGGCGTCATCGCGGGATCCTTCGTCTGCGCCGGTGCGGCCCTGCTGCCCGATGCCGACCATCACAGTGCCACCATCGCGCGATCGGTCCCGATCCTCGGCCGTCTCACCGCCGGCGCCGTCAACTCGGTCTCCGGCGGACATCGGCACGGCGCGCACTCGCTGATCGCGGCGGCGATCGTCGGCGTCAGCGCCTGGGGGCTGACGCTCGTGACCCTCACGACCGAGCGGCTCGGCACGTTCTCGCTCGGCACGGTGATCGGCGCCGCGGCGCTCATGTGCTTCGCACTGAAGGCCCGGGACATGGTCGAGTCGTGGCTGACCGCCTGGGTGCTCGGGGCGCTGTTCGGCGTGCTGCTCGTGACGCTCGCGCCGAGCAGCATCGCATGGTTCCCGCTCGCCGTCGTCGTCGGCTTCGTCGCCCACCTCGCGGGCGACCTCCTGACGACCGGCGGCCTGCCCGGCCTGCTCTGGCCGATCAGGCCACGGCCGCCGAGACTGCTGCGGAGGGCGCCGATCATCAGCAGCATCTGGCGATCGAACGGCTTCGTGGCGTTGCCGGTGCTCGGCGACACCGGGTCCGTTCGAGAGATCGCGTTCGGCACCGTGCTCGGGCTCTACGTGCTCGTCGGGAGCGTGCATGAGACGCTGCTCTGGTTCGGCGTCGACCTGTTCCGCTTCATCTCATGGCCGTCATTCATCTGACGCCCGTCAGAGCCTGACGCTCGGACCCCGGATCGCACTCCCCGACGCTCCGAGTGCGTCCGTCGCGGATCGCCGGAACTGACGCATCGCGCGCGCCCAGTACGTCGCGGGTCTCAGTCCGCACGCCAGCAGTGCTCCGCGATGGTCGACGGCGAGCACCGTCGACGCGCCGGCGGCGACGACGCCCCATGCGAGTCCCAGGAACACCCGTCCGATCGCGGAGGTCCCGGCGAACCCCGCGCCGAGCCGGTCCACCTGGAACCGCAGGTGCTCGACCTCGTCGGTGCTGATGCGCCGCCCGATGCCACGGAGCACCGGGTCGGGAGCCGACGTCGCCAACGCGCGGAAGTACTCCATCGCCGTCGCCTCCGCGATCAGGAACAGCGCGATCTCCGTGCGCAGCCCGAGCATTCGGCGGAACCAAGTGAAGACGGCGTCCGACCAGTGGCTCGACAGCGTCGACCCGTTCAGGTGGTCGAGTCCGCGTGCGAAGAGTCGCGAGTGCTTCTGCTCCTCCTCGACCAGCAGTGCGAGGGCGCGGGTGTAGGCGGGATCGCCGGCACGCTCTGCACGCGCGAGGAGATGCACGCCATCGCCGCCTTCCCCGAGGTGGAATCGCTGGAACGAACGGATGAAGGCCCGTCGGGTGGCATCGGGCAGGCGGCACGGAGCTTCCCCTCGGATTTCGGATTCCATCGCCGGATGGCGAGATCGGTTCAGCACGAAGTAGTCGACCCAGAGCGTGAATCCGAGCTCCCCCGCGTCCGCCGTCGTCGTGGTCCCGACGCCTTGTTGCCCACTCATCGCTGCCCTCCACCTCGTCGATGCGGCGGACGTCCCGCTCGGATCGATCGTCCGGCGCATGTCCTGTGCCCTGCCGACGATAGAAGAGCGCTGCCTCCGGCTCGATAGGCCGAAAGTCGCATTCCCTGCAGGGGCAGCGTGCACCCGTTCCAGGTACCCCTTTGGTGGGATCTTCTGCAGGCGTCGGCCGTCGCATCGTTCGAGCTCATCGCATGCCGTTACCGTTGAGCGAGGTGCAGAGGAGGCCGAGTGATCGCGACGACACGACCCGACGAGCTGCTGACGATTCCCGACGAGATCCTCGAGGAGCTCCGGAGCCGTCTCCTCGCTCGAGGCAGCTCGCTCGCGAACGAACGCTCGGTCGACGGCGGCCTCGAGTTCCAGGTGCGGGCCATCGTCGCTGAGACACTCGCCGTGCTCGATGGTGCGGCCGAGCAGCCCGAGGTCTCCGTGGAGTACCACGACCTGTCCGAGCTCAGTTCGCACGGTCGGCGATCCGCCGCGATGGAGATGGACCCGGCAGAGCCGCTGATGGCCGCGGAACTGCTGTTCGCCATCGCCCTGCCGGTGATCGTCGCGCGGGTGGACGTCGCTCATCGCGGACGTGAACTCGACATCGCGGGGGCGCTGCACCACGCGATCTGGCGTCGATTCCCGCCGGGCGCGATCGCGTACGTCGAAGTGCTCCGCGACAGGCTGCAACAGGCGCAGTACGACACCAGGCAGCGGATCTCCCGCGAACTCCACGACCGGATCGCCCACGGCATCGCGGCCGGGCTCCAGCGTCTCGAGATCGCGAACTCCACCAGGCCGGATGCATCGGTCACCGCGGCCATGCGGATCCTGCACGTCGCCCTCGCCGACACCCAGGACCTCGCCCTCGACCTGCGGTCGCTCGTCGGAGAGCGCCCGCTCCTCGACGCCATCGACGAGTACGCGTATGCGACGGGTGGCAACGGATCGCTTCCCGTCCATGCCCGTGAAGCAGGAACGCCGCGGCCGCTCACGATCCTCGCGAAGGAGGAGCTGTTCACGATCGTCATGGAGGCGACGCGCAACGCCCGAGCGCACTCGGGGAATGCGACGGCCGTCTCGGTCCGACTCGCCTGGTCGCCGACCGAGGTGACGATCACCGTGACCGATGACGGAGACGGCTACGACGCGGGGGCGACGCAGGCCACATCGCTCGGCCTCCGGGGCATCGCCGAACGCGCCTCGCTTCTCGGCGCCTCGGTCGAGTTCCTCACCGCCCCCGGCGCCACGGGCCTGAAGCTCGCGCTCCCCTTCGTGGCATCGCGCGGCGCATGAGCGGCGAGACTCGGATCCGCATCGTCATCGCCGACGACCACGACCTCTTTCGCGACGGCATGCGTGCCATGCTCTCGATCGGCGGAGGGATCGTCGTCGTCGGGGAAGCGTCCGACGGAGACGGTGCACTCGCAACGACCGTGGAGACGCGTCCCGACGTGCTGCTGCTCGATGTGGAGATGCCCGGCGTGCCGGTCTTGTCGACGATCGCCCGTGTTCGCGCTGAATCGCCGGGAACCCGCATCGTCATCGTCACGATGCACCGCGACCGGGTGCTCGCCGGGCACCTGCTCGCCGCGGGGGCGAGCGGATTCATCTCGAAGTCGGCGACCTCCTCGGAACTGGTCGACGCCGTCCGCAGCGCCGCAGGAGGCATCGCTCGCAGCGGCTCAGTCCCGCCTACGCCGCCACGCTCGGTGCTCTCGCATCGCGAGCGCGAGGTGCTGAAGCTGATCAGCGACGGACTCTCGAACCAGATGATCGGCCAGCGACTCTCGATCTCCATCGGAACGGTGAAGCGGCACAACACGCACATCTTCGCGAAGCTCGGCGCGAGTTCCCGCACGGACGCGGTTCGGCGTGCCCGGACCCTGGGCGAGTTCGCCGATCCACGCCCGTGATCACCCGTTCGCGGCGGATTCCGTGTCGCGCGGACGCGGACGCGCTCCGGCATGCGGCTCCTCGCGCCGTCGATGCTCGATCGGGTCGTGCGACTCTCGCAGCGGATCGGCCGCCGACCCGTCGACGCGCACCGGCTCGGTTAGGATAGCCTCACCTCCCCGCTCGAAAAGGACTCCCCTGCATGCGAAACCGACTGATTCGAGCTGCCGTCGCACCCGTCGCGATGGCCTCATTGCTGCTCACTGGCTGCGCCGCCGCCGACGAGGGGCCTGCCGCCGACGCCACGACCGACGCCCTCGTGATCTACAACGCCCAGCACGAGCAGCTGACCGAGGAGTGGACCGCCGCGTTCACCGAGGAGACGGGCATCGAGGTGTCGCTCCGCAACGGCGGCGACAGCGAGCTGTCGAACCAGATCGTCACAGAGGGCGCCGCCTCCCCCGCCGACGTGTTCCTCACGGAGAACTCCCCCGCGATGTCGCTCGTCGAGGACGCCGGCCTGTTCGCGCCGATGGACCCCTCGACGCTCGAACTCGTTCCCGAGCAGTACCGCCCGTCGTCGGGCGCGTGGACCGGCATCGCCGCGCGCTCCACGGTGCTCGTGTACAACCCGTCGATGATCACCGAGGCGGAACTTCCCGCATCGTTGATGGACCTGCAGGACCCGAAGTGGAAGGGCCTCTGGGGCGCAGCGCCGAGCGGTGCGGACTTCCAGGCGATCGTCTCGGCCATGCTCGCCATCGAGGGCGACGACGCGACCGGCGCATGGCTCGACGGGATGCACGAGAACGCGACCGTATACAACAACAACATCGCCACCATGAAGGCCGTGAACGCCGGCGAGGTGCCGGTCGGCGTGATCTACCACTACTACTGGTATCGCGACCAGGACGGCACCGCGGAGAACAGCGGCAACACGAAGCTGCACTACTTCGGAAACCAGGACCCGGGCGCGTTCGTCAGCGTGTCGGGCGGCGGAGTCCTGAAGTCGAGCACTCGCATCGACGAGGCCCAGCAGTTCCTCGCCTGGCTCGCCGGCACCGCGGGCCAGACGATCCTCGGCGAGGGGTACAGCTTCGAGTACCCCGTCAGCACCGGCATCCCGGCTCGGGACCCCCTTCCCGCGCTCGATACGCTCGACGCACCCGTCGTCGACCCCTCGACGCTGAACGGCCCCGACGTGGTCGAACTGATGACCGAAGCCGGCCTGCTCTGAGCCTGACCACGACACCGAAGCCGACGGGCGCACGAGACCGCAAGCGTCCCCCCGTCGGCCTCGTCGTGTTCGCCATGTTGTTCGCGGCTGCCGCGCTGATCCCGCTGGGATACGTGATGCTGGCGGCCTTCGACATGGGGTGGGCGCAGTTCGCCGAACTGGTGTTCCGCCCTCGCGTGGGCGAACTGCTGACCAACACGGTGCTGCTGGTGCTGCTCGGCGTCCCGTTCACGGTGATCCTCGGGGTCGGGGGCGCCTGGCTCGTCGAGCGCACGGACCTGCCCGCTCGGCGCGTGTTCGCGGTGCTGCTCGTCGTGCCGCTGACGATTCCCGCGTTCGTCGCGAGCTACGGCTGGGCGAGTGCGATTCCGTCGATCCACGGACTCGGCGGCGGCCTGCTCGTGGCGACGCTCGCGTACTACCCGCTCGTGTACCTGCCGGCGCTCGCCACCCTCCGCGGGCTCGACCCCGCACTCGAGGAGTCCGCTCGTTCGCTCGGCATGAACGGATGGCGGGTCTTCATCCGCGTCGTCCTGCCCCAGTTGCGACTGGCGATGCTCGGCGGCGGCCTCGTGGTCGCGCTGCACCTCCTCGCCGAATACGGGGCGTTCGCCTTCCTTCGGTTCGAGACGTTCACGACGGCCATCGTCGTCGCGTACCAAGCGACGTTCGCCGGCCCGAACGCAGCAGCGCTCGGCGTGGTGCTCGCCGGTCTGTGCTTCGTGGTGCTGGTCATCGAAGCCGCTGCGCGCGGGCGCCTTCGATACGCCAGGGTCGGCAGCGGCACGCCGCACCCGGCATCCCGGGTCGCGCTGGGCCGTGCCACCCCGTTCGTCGTCGCCGCCCTCGTGGTGCTCGTCGGCGCTGCAGCGGCCGTACCGTTGACCAACGTCGCCCGATGGTTGTTCGCCACCGACGCCGCGGACTGGCAGCCCCTGCTGGGCGCCACCTGGCAGACCGTGCTCCTCTCGGTCGCGGGCGCTCTGGCCGCGATCGTCGTGGCACTGCCGATCGCGTGGATCTCCGCCCGTTACCCCGGGCGCACGGCTCGGGCGCTCGAAGGAACCTACTACGTGGCGAGCAGTCTCCCGGCGATCATCGTGGCGCTCGCCCTCGTGACGTTCACGCTTCGCGTCATCCCGGTGATGTACCAGACCGTGGCCACGGTCGTCGCCGCCTACGTGCTCATCTTCCTGCCCCGAGCGCTCGTGTCGGTCCGGGCCGGCATCGCGCAGATCCCCGAGAACCTCGAGGAGGTCGCGCGCTCGCTGGGCGTCTCGCCGCTCGTCGCGAAAGGGCGGGTCACGATGCCCCTGCTCGTCCCGTCCCTCGCGGCCGGTGCTGCGCTGGTCGCGCTCGGTGCCGCGAACGAACTCACCGCCACACTCCTGCTCGCGCCGACCGGCACCCGCACGGTCGCGACCGGGTTCTGGGCCGCGGCCTCGGCGATCGAATACGCCGCGGCGGCACCGTACGCGCTCACGCTCGTCCTGCTGTCGGTCCCGGCCGTCGTGCTCATGTTCGCCCAAGTCAAGGCCCGGAGGAGCGGATGACGCTGCAATTGAGCGACGTGTCGAAATCGTTCGGCGCGACGACCGTGCTCGAAGCCGTCGGCTTCGAGGTCGAACGCGGAACACGGCTGGCGATCGTCGGAGCATCCGGGAGCGGCAAGAGCACGCTGCTCAGGATCATCGCGGGCTTCGAGGAGCCGACGACGGGGTCGGTCGGCCTCGAGGGCCGTCGCCTCGCCGACTCGACCACGAACGTCGGCGCACATCGCCGCGGCATCGGCTACGTGGCCCAGGACGGCGCGCTGTTCCCCCATCTCACCGTGCGAGGCAACATCGCGTTCGGGCTGCGTCGATCCCCTTCCCGGGAGAAGCGGGTCCACGAGGTGATGGAACTCACCTCCCTCGATCCCGAGCTCCTCGAGCGGTACCCGCACCAGCTCTCGGGTGGACAGCAGCAGCGAGTCGCCCTCGCCCGGGCGCTCGCGCCTGCGCCGACGGTGATCCTCCTCGACGAGCCGTTCTCGGCGCTCGACACCGGCTTGCGCGCGCACACGCGTGAGGCGATGGTCGCGGCGTTGGAGCGCAGTGGCGTGACCACCATCCTCGTCACGCACGACCAGGAGGAGGCGCTGTCGTTCGGGCACCAGCTCGCCGTGATCTCCGGCGGCCGCCTGGTGCAGGCCGGCCCACCGTCGGAGGTCTTCGACGCACCGCTCAGCGCCGAGGTCGCCGAGTTCCTCGGTGCCGCACTGTTCCTGCCCGCACGCACGACCGGTTCCGGCCAGGCGGTCTGCGCGTTCGGCGAGCTGGACGTCCGCCATGATCTGAGCAACGGCGGCCAGGCCGTGCGAGCGATGCTCCGCCCGTCGCAGCTGCACGTCGGCGGGCCGACCGGCGAGGGCGACGCCCGAGTGACGGCGGCGCGGCAGAATGGCAGCACCGTCGAGCTCGACCTCTCGCTGCACGACGGATTCGCCCTCACGCATCGGGTGCCGCTGTACGACGGGCACCGCTTCCCCGCAGGCTGCGCGGTCTCGGTGCGGGTGGACGGCGGCGTGGTGCTCTACGCGGCGGCCGCGACATCCGATCGGGCGGGCACGCGCTGACGGCGGCCTCGGAACGCGGCGATCGATCTCTCGATGACGCGGTAGCCGTACCAGGCGGCGATGCCGACCAGCAGTGACAGCACGGTGCCGAGCCAGGGTGCCGTCTGCTCCCATGCCGGGTAGACCACCCAGTGGGTCAGGTAGATGAACAGCGATGCGCCCGCGAGCAGGCGGACGACCGGCACCATCGGACGGGGCAGCCGAAGCTGCGGAGCCCAGATCAGCACCAGCAGTCCGACCACGATGACCGCTTCGCGGACCGGTTCGCCGAAGAAGCCGAACGTCGCGACGACGACCGCGGCTGAGACCGCGGCACGCTTCCACGTCGAGTTCGCCCGTGCGATGACCCAGCCGAGCGCGAGGCACCACAGCACGAGCACCGCCGAATAGCGGTCGATGCGCTCCGCCTCGATGCCAGTGACCGCGAGGCGGGCTGCGAGCGTGACGGCCAGCAGTGCGACGGCGAACGACCACGGATGGCGACGCTCGAAGCGGTCGATCGGGCGGATCGCGAACAGGAGCGCGAGCGCCGCCATCGCCCAGACCGCCGCCTCGAGGAACCAGAACTGCCACTGCTCGTTCCACGTTCCGTCGCCGGGAACGAGATTGTTCGCGAGGAGCGCGGTCGTCCAGGTGTACTTGCCGCTGATCACGGCCACGGCTGCGATCCAGAGGACGGCCGGGATCGCGACCTGCCCGGCGCTCCGCAGCAGTCGTCGCACCCTGGTCGCGCCCGGCACGTCGGCCAGCTGGAACCGCGCGAGGTTGTACCCGGCCACGGCGAGCAGGAGGTGCGCGCCGCCCTTCAGGTTGATCAGGTCGGCGTGAGTGGCGACGATGAGCACGATCGCCAGGGCGCGCAGCACGGCGGGCGTCTCGATACGGGGGAAGTTCGGCCGACGGATGCTCCGGTGCCGGGTTCCCCCTACGGCGGGATCGCTCCCGTGCGGAACGGCGACGGCTCCGGTCGCGGGGACCACGGCCGCGGCGAGGTCGCGCGCAGGTCGCGACGGCCAGTCCGCGGGGAGCCGGCCGAGCAGGCCCTCGAGTCGCAGCGAGACCTCGACGTAGCTCAGCGAATCGCCGCCGAGACCCGCGAAGCTGTCGTCGATCGTGGCCGCGGGGCATCCCAGCAGTTCGACGAACACGTCGCGAACGGTCTCGGCGGTCACCGCACCGTCGTCATGGCGCGGGGAGGCGAGCGGCTCGTCGATCTGGGCCGCGTATCGCACGAGCGCCCTGAAGTCCGGCTTGCCGCTCGAGGTGCACGGGAACTCGGCGATCGGGTGGACGCGCACGGCGTGCACGGGGATGCCGAGCAGGGCAGCGGCACGATCGCGCGCGGCTGCGACCTCGCGTTCCGCGCGGACGAAGACGAGCAGTCGCTCCCCGGCACTCGCCGTCCGGGTCTCGATGCCCGCTTCGGCCAGTAACCGCTGAACCGCATCGAGATCGACCCGCAGGCCGTACACCTTCACGAAGCGATTCATCCGGCCGACGATCTCGAAGAGCCCGTCAGCTCGTTGCCGCGCCAGGTCGCCCGTGCGCAGCTCGTGCACCGTCCGTCCGAGGGCGAAGTCCTCCGGGCGCTCGGCGTAGCCGAGCATGACGTTCGGCCCCTCGTAGACGAGTTCGCCGATCTCGGCCCCCGGCTCCGCATCGATGCGGAGCCGTCCCGAGGGGATCGGCCGGCCGATGGTCCCCGCCGCCTGCTCCGCCAACTCGGCGGGCACATAGGACATGCGGGCGGTCGCCTCGGTCTGCCCGTACATGGCGAAGAACTCGTAGCCACGGCGCTCGCCGAGCCTCGCGAAGCGACGCACGGCCTCGGGTGCGAGACGGCCTCCGGCCTGCGTCAGGTACCGGATGCTGGGCGGCATCCGGTGGACGGCCCCCGTCGTCTCGAGCAGTTCGAACGTGTACGGGACCCCGGCGAACGACGTGATCCGGCTCGAGTGCGCCTCGTCCCAGAACGCCGGCTCGGTCACCGACCGACTGGTGAGGACGATGCTCGCACCCGCCACGAGGTGGCTGTTGATGACCGAGAGGCCGTAGCAGTAGTGCATGGGGAGGGTCGTGGCGGCCCGGTCGGCCGGACTGAGGTGCAGGTACTCCGCGATGGCGCGCGCGTTGCTCTCGAGGTTCTCGTGGGAGAGCCGCACCAGCTTCGGGGATCCGGTCGATCCCGAGGTGCTGACGAGAAGCGCGAGGTCGGGGCTGAACTCGTGCGCGGTGCCGATGCGGATCTCGTGCAGCACGGCGCCGTTCCCCCGCCCGGCAGCGATCACGTCGGGATCGAACCGCTCCGCCAGCGACGCACGATGGCGAACGGATGCCTCGTCGTCACCCGGAGCGACCAGAAGGATCGGATGCCCGCCCTCGAGCGCGGCCAGGTAGGTCACCACCGAGTCGACGTCGTTGGAAGCCTGCAGCATGATCAGGCGACGTGTGTCGCCGAGCATCCGCCGGCGCTCCGCGACGAGACGTTCGAGCTCGCCGTAGCTGAGGGCGGCTCCATCGGCGACCAGTGCGGTGTCGTCATCGGCACCGCCGCGGAGCATGAGCCGGGGTACGGCGAGAGTCGTGGGCACGGCAGACGCCTCCGGACAGCCAGGGGGTGGGAATGAGGCAAGCCTACCCTCAGCAGGATGTGGCAGTACCGGACACGGCCGCCCGGTCTGTTGGTGCTTTCCGGTTCACTGCCGCACTCCCAGGTTCCGCCGGCCACGACCCGCGTCCTCGGAGCGGACCAGTTCCCGGTTCGCGGGAAGATTCCGGACGGCAGGCATGTTGTCGGTGACATGGGTTGGAATGACGATGTCATCGAGAAGTTCCGCAGCAGCAAGGGCACCGAGAACTACTGGGGTCCGAAGCTGATCATTCTGCATTCGATCGGAGCGAAGTCGGGCGAGACGCACCTGAATCCCGTCGTCGGCTTCCGCAACGCGAACGGATGGCGCGTGGTGGCGTCGAAGGGCGGCACGCCGGAGAACCCCGCCTGGTACCACAACCTTCGGGCGAATCCCTCGTTCGACATCGAGGCCCTCGTCGACGGCGAGGTCGTGACGGTGCCGGTCACCGCGACAGAGATCCCGGCCGACCAGTGGCACGAGGCATACAACGCGATCGTGGCCGAGGAATCGCAGTTCGGCGACTACCTCGAGAAGACCGATCGCCGGATCCCGGTCCTCCAGCTGACCCCGCGAACGGACTGATCCGACGCCGATTCGTCGCTCACTCGTTCGTCCAGGGGCGGCTGATGAGGGTCACCGCGAGGTCGGCGGCCTCGCCGATCGGGAGCTCGATCGACACGACGTGGCCTCCCTCGTCAGCCTCGAGACACTCGAGCGTGGCAAGTTGCGAAGCGAGCATCGTGGCCGGCATGAAGTGCCCGGCCCGTTGCCCGATCCGTTCGGCGAGCCGTGCCTCGCTGCCGTGCAGGTGCACGAACGCGAGGTCCGTGCCGCTGTCCCGGCGCAGTGCATCGCGGTAGGAGCGTCGTAGCGCCGAGCACGCGACGACGACCGCGTGGCCCGCAGCATCCTGTTCTCTGATGCTCGCCGCGACCCGGGCGAGCCACGGCCGACGGTCGTCGTCGGTGAGCGGGACGCCGGAAGCCATCCGCGCCTTGGCATCGGGCGAGTGCAGGTGGTCGGCTTCGATGAAGACCGCACCGAGTCGTTCGGCGAGAGCGGCGGCGAGGGTCGACTTCCCCGAACCGGCCACTCCCATCACCACGATGGCGACCTGTTCGCCGTGCAGCGTCGCCATGGTCACCAGTCGTGGACGGTGCCGTCGAGGAGGCGGTTGTACGGCAGGTAGGCCTGCGCGTACGGGTACTTCCCCGCTTCGTCCACGTCGAGTTCGACGCCGAGGCCCGGCTTGTCGCCGGGATGCAGGTAGCCGTCGTTCCACGTGAAGGACTGCTCGAAGACCTGGTCGGTCTTCGAGCCGTGCCGCATGTACTCCTGGATGCCGAAGTTGTGGATCGACAGGCCGAGGTGCATCGCCGCCGCCATGCCGACCGGGGAGATGTCGGTCGGGCCGTGCATGCCCGACTTGATCTGGTACATCGCCGCATAGTCGAGCGTCTTCTTGAGCGGCGAGATGCCGCCCATGTGGGTGACGGCACCGCGCACGTAGTCGATGAGCTGGTCGCGGATGATGTCCTTGAAGTCCCACACCGTGTTGAAGATCTCGCCGATCGCGAGGGGCGTCGTGGTGTGCTGGCGCACGAGTCGAAGCGCCTCCTGGTTCTCCGCCGGGGTGCAGTCCTCGAGCCAGAACAGGTCGTACGGTTCGAGGTCCTTGCCGAGTCGGGCGGCCTGGATCGGCGTCATGCGGTGATGACCGTCGTGCAGCAGCGGGATGTCCGGACCGAACTCGTTCCGGACCGCCTCGAACACGCCGGGCAGGTGGTTCAGGTAGGCACGGGTGTCCCAGTCCTCCTCGACCGGCTTGGCTCCGCGGCGCGCTGGTTCGTGGTCGTAGCGCACGGTCGCGTCGCCGACATCGGCGCCCTGCGCGGCGATGCCGTAGATCGCCTTCAGCGTCGGCACGCCGGTCTGCACCCGGATCGCGCGATAGCCCTGCTCCTGGTGCGAGCGGATGGAGTCGAACAGTTCGGGGAGTTCCTTGCCGGAGGCGTGCCCGTACGCCATGAGTCCGTTGCGCGACGCACCGCCGAGCAACTGGTACACCGGCATTCCGGCGGCCTTGCCCTTGATGTCCCAGAGCGCCATGTCGACCGCCGCGATCGCGGCCATGGTGACGGGTCCGCGCCGCCAGTACGCCGACCGGTAGAGGAACTGCCAGGTGTCCTCGATCCTCGACGCATCCGATCCGATGAGCAGCGGCACGACGTGCTCGGTCAGGTAGGCGACCACGGCGAGTTCGCGGCCGTTCAGCGTGGCATCGCCGAGGCCGGTCAGCCCGTCGTCGGTCGTGAGCTTGAGGGTGACGAAGTTGCGGTCGGGACTGGTGACGACGACCTCGGCCTTGTCGATGATCATGTTGGGCTCGTTCCGTGGGTTTCGTGGTTCAGCAGGGGAAGGGATGCGGGAGTGCCGGATGCACCGAGCGCGCTGATTGCGGCCGCGACACGTGTCGCGAACAGCTCGTCGGCGGCCAGCCGTTCGTCGAGAGCGCAGAGCAGGGCACGGCGAGCGGATGCGTCGAGCGATCCCACTGCCGTCGGGTCGATGCCGACCGGGGCCGGGACGACGCCGCGACCGACGCCGAGCATCCATGCTGCGAGAGCAGTCGCGCAACCATCGGCGGTGCGGCCGGCATCCCGCTCATCGAGCGCGACGGGAACGATGCGGAGTCGTACCTTCGTCGTCGAGTCCTGCGCGATCTGCGCCAGGCGATGCTCAATCCGCGGATTGCGGAACCGCTCGAGCAGCGAGGCCCGGTAGGGGGCGAGATCGAGGCCGGGCAACTGCCGAGCGTCGTCGTCCCAGAGTGCCTCCACGATCCGAATGCAGACCGGATCGTCGATCGCGCTGCTGACGAGCGCATGCCCTCGCGTCTGCCCAACTGCGGCGAGCACGGTATGTGCACCGTTCAGCATCCAGAGCTTGCGGTTCTCCCACGGCTCGAGGTCGTCCACGAAGCGCGCCCCGGCCGACTCCCAGTCGGGGCGGCCCGCCGGGAACCGCCCGGAGAGCACCCAGTCGGCGAACGGCTCGGTGACGACCGGCGCGGCGTCGCGCCATCCGGTCGCCTCACGCACGTTGGCGGATTCGGCGTCGACGTCGATCGCAGGGGTGATCCGATCGACCGAGGTCGACACGACGGACACCGACTGGGCGAGCCAGGCCGCCAGGTCGGGTGAGGCCCGCCCCGCGAGATCGGCCACGGCGCGCTGCAGGAGTCCGCCGTTGTCGGGGAGGTTGTCGCACGAGACGAGCGCGATCGGGCCTGCACCGGCTCTGCGGCGTGCATCGAGGGCGAGCAGGATTCGGCCGAGCGCGGTCACCGGCGCTGCGTTCGCGGTGACCGCATCCGAGCCGTCCGAAGGGCCCGCCGCGAGCGCGACCCGAAGGAGCTCGAGGTCGGATGCCACGTCTGGATCGGCCAGGTCCGGGGTGCCGTCCGCGGCGAGCCGGTATCCGGCCTCGGTGATCGTGAGCGTGAGGATGGCGATCTGCGGGTCGGCGACCGCCGCGACGAACGCGGCGACGTCGTCGCCCGCCTCAACCCGGACGATGCTCGGCACGACCTCGAACCGGTCGGCATCGGCGCCGCGCTCCACGAGTGTGTACAGACCGTCCTGCGGGTCGAGCCGCTCGGCCAGGTCGCGGCTGCGCCCGGTGAATGCGACGATGCCCCACCGATCTGCGTCGGAGGCACGCGCGGTGTACCAGGCCTCGTGCGCGCGGTGGAACGCGCCGAGGCCGAGGTGCACGATCCGCTCCGGAGGTGTCGGCAGGTGCGCCGCTGCCCGGGACAGCCGGACTGCGGTCCGTTCGGTTCCGGCCGGGCTGAGCTCGTTGGCTGCGCCGCTCACAGTTTGAAGACCTCACGTGGGATCGCGCCGACGAGGTCGTCCATGATGCGCTGCGCGGCGTCGAGTCGCACCCGGCCATCCGCGACGAGCCCGGCCAAGAAGCCGGCGTCGACACGTCTGGCGGTGTCGTGACGCGCGGGGATCGAGAGCAGCGCGCGGGTGTCGTCGATGAACCCGCTGCCGCGATAGAACCCTGCCGTCTCGGTCACTGCCGACCGGTGGCGCGCGATCGCGTCCGGCGCGTCGAGGAACCACCACGGCGCCCCGAGGTAGACCGAGGGGTAGAACCCGGCCAGCGGGGCGAGTTCGCGCGAATACGCGGTCTCGTCGACGGCGAACAGCACGAGGTGGAAGTCCCGTTCCAGGCCGTACTTCTCCAGCAGCGGTCGGATGCCGCGGGTGAACTCCGTCGCGACCGGGATGTCATGTCCGGTGTCCGGTCCGAACCGGTCGAGGGTCGCCGACGAATGGTTTCGGGCGACGCCTGGATGAATCGTCATGACGAGGCCGTCGTCGACGCTCATCCGCGCCATCTGCACGAGCATGTGGCCGCGGAACGCACGCCGTTCAGCAGCGTCCGCGGTGCCCGCGATGACGGCTTGGAACAGTCGCTCCGCCTCCCCCAGGTCGAGGTCGAGCGTGAACAGTTCCTCGACGCCGTGATCGGCCGAGACTGCGCCGTGCCGGATGAAGTGCGCGCGCCGCTCCTCGAGTGCGCCGAGGTAGCCGGCGAAATCGCCTGGTCGACCGGTCGAGGAGAGGAGCCGCTCGACATTGCCCGCGAACCCGATCACGTCAGGATCGAGATATCGATCGGGCCGGAACGTCGGGGCCACCCGGCCCTTCAGGGTCGAAGCCGCAAGGGCGGCATGCGCCTGGAGTTCATCCAGCGGGTCATCCGTCGTCGCGAGGAATTCGATCGCGAACCGCTCGAACAGCGCCCGCGGGCGGAACCCGGGGCGTGACAACGCGGCCGCGATCTCATCGAAGATCGCATCGGCCGAGTCGGGGCCGAGCGGTGTGGTGATGCCGAAGACGCCGTCGAGCTCCTCCTCGATCCAGTACCCCGATGCGGTGCCCGCGAAGCGGTGCCAGTGCGCGGCGAGCGTGCGCCAGACCGTGCGTGCGTCACGCCCGGCCGACGCTTCGACGACGAGATCGGCCAGATCGACGCCCGCGGCGTGCAGCAGGCGGGTCACGTAGTGGTCGCCGGTGACGAGCAGCGCCACCGGGTCGATGTACGGCTCGTCGCGGAGCAGCAGCGACGGCGGCACGTGCCCGTGCGGGGAGATGATCGGTGCATCAGCGACGCGTTCGTACAGGTCGAGCGCGATCGCCCGCGTCGACGGCTCGACCGGCAGCAGGCGTGCGGAGTCCCGGTGCACCTGGATCACTTGGCGATGAGGTTCAGCCGGGAGTTCAACGCCGCCACCGCCTCGATGGGCACGCCGCCTGCCTGGCGGATGAGGTTCTCCACGCTCATCCGGTCGACGATCGCCTGCATCGCCGGCGGGATCTCGACGCCCTGGCCGACCTCGCCGCGGCTGGTCGACACCGCCTCGAGTACCGAGGCGATGACGCGGGCACCGTCCTCGGACTGCTTGATGTCGGCGAGCGAATCGCGGACGGAGAAGTAGCCGGCAGGGCTCGGCAGTTCGGCCTCGTCGAACCAGTTGGCGATGGTCGTGGTGGGCATGACGCTCGCCGCGGAGACCTCGTCCACCTTGCGCAGCGCGATGGTGTCGGAGAGCCCGCCCGACCTCGCGGTGATCTCGTGCTCGCCCGACAAGGGCACGTTGAAGCGGAACGCCCGGATGCCCGAGACGGTGCCGACTTCGACGCCGTCCACCGACAGTGCGACCTCGCCCTGGTTGGAGTACACGATCACCTCGGTCGCGTCCTCAGCTCGTTCGGCCCGCCGTCGACCGGCGATGTGCACGAAGGGCTCGCTCGACCAAGCAGCCTTGTAGAGGTAGAAGGCGTCCTTCCTCACCGTGCGGTCGAAGGACACCAGCCCCTTCTGGTTCCGTCCGGCCTGCCCTCCCTCATCACGGCCGGCGGATCCGAAGTCCGCGAGGTTCCAGACGTGGGTGGCCCACAGCCACGGCCGCTCGTCGATCATCGCGAGCATGTGCTCGTGATACAGCGCCTGGTATCCCTCGGTGTAGTCGCCCTTCTCTGGCGCGGCCGACTGGAACTGCACGTTCGCGTCCGCTCCGTACTCGGCGAGGCCGATCGCGATCTCTGGGAAGGCCGCATGGAAATCGTCGAGCCAGGTGTCGTTGTCGCCGACCTCACCCACGTACCAGCCGAAGTAGAGGTTGTACGACATGACGTCGGGGAGCCCGACCAGCGGGTGATCGGTCTCGAGCAGGAAGAGGTTCGCCATCGCGGTCAACCGGGTGGGGTCGAGCTCGTGGGCGAGGTCGTTGAGCTCACGGTGCGCGGCGAGCACGTCCTCGCCCGATCCGGCGAGGGTGATCTCGTTCGAGAGGCCCCAGCTGATGATGCTCGCGTGGTGGCGGTTCTGCACGATCAGCTCGGTGAGCTGGTCACGGGCGTTCTCGGTCGCGCCGGGGAGGAAGACGGTGATCTGCGGGATCTCAGCCCAGACCACCAGCCCTGCCTCGTCGCACAGGTCGTAGAACCGCTGATCGTGCTGGTAGTGCGCGAGCCGCACGGTCGTCGCACCGAGCTCCTTCAGCAGCCCCAGGTCCTCCTGTTTCATCTCCTCGGTGATCACATTGCCGACGCCCTCGCGATCCTGGTGACGCGAGACGCCGCGCAGCGGGTACTCCTCGCCATTCAGGAGGAAGCCCCGCTGCGGGTCCACCGCGAACTCCCGGCAGCCGAAACGCAGTTCGACCGCGTCGAGCACCGTGCCGCCCGCGAGCAGCTCGGCACGAGCGGTGTAGAGGTGCGGGTCCCGAAGACCGTGCCAGCGGCGCACATGCTCGATGGAGACGCTGGCGTTCGCCTCGCCGTCGACGACGGGGACGATGAGGTCGGCCTCCCCGTCGACGGTGAAGCGCACACCCGTGGCGACACCGGTGGCCGGGCCCGCCACACCGGCGCGGAGCGCCACCTCAGCCCGGTCGCCGTCGAGCTTCGGGGTGATGGTCAGGCCAGGGCCGCCGTGCTCGGAGAGCGTGAAGTGCTCGCGACCGACGGTGATGAGGTGAACGTCGCGGTAGATGCCGCCGTAGAACGTGAAGTCCGCCTGCTGCGGATACACCCGGTCGTTCGCGGCGTTGTCCACGATCACGAGCAGGGTCGCCGCGCCGTCGGCGAGCCCCTCGGTCAGATTCACCCGGAAGGTCGAGTAGCCGCCGTCGTGTCGGGCGAGCAGTAGCCCGCCCAGGTAGATCTCGGCGGACGAGTTCACGCCCGCGAACTCCACCCAAGTCTCGACGTCGCCCGTTTCGGCGCTGACGAGTCGCGCGTACGTCGACCGCCCGCGACGATACTCGCCGCCGGCCTGCCCGTCGACCGCGTTCCAGGTGTGGGGCAGGGCGACCTGCTCCCCCGCCGCGGCGACGTCCTCCCACCCCGCGGTCGACGGGAGCTCGACAGGCGCGAACGCCCATCCGGTGAGGAGCGGCTCCACCCGTCGGGAGGCGGGAGCGGCAGTCGACGTCATGGGGATCTCCTTCGGCGAGATGGCACCGGCGCGCGCCGGGGGCACCACTACGGTACGAATACCCCCGCGGGGAGAGATAGAATCGATCACGCATGTTCAGCACCGATTCGGCGCCGGTTGCACGGCTCGACGAAGGGTCCAACACATGACGACGACGTCGGAGACCGAGGCCGAGAGGTCGCTCGAGGCGATCAGCGGCGTGCTCGCCGAAGTGCTCAGTTGCCCCGTGGTCGTCACGACCGATATCGCAGCCACCCTCGAAGCCTTCGAGGCCGCGCACTGCCTCGACCCCGGCATCCAGCCGGCCTTCACCGCCACGACGCTCCGGGGGTTCGTGCGGGACATGGCTCCGCAGATCGTCCATGAGATCCTCGAACCGCTCGGGATGGCCATGGTCATGGTGCGCTGGGATGACCGGTTGCTGCTCATCGGCCCGTACACGCACGAACCGATGCATCCCGGAGTGGCGGAGGAGGCGATGAGCCGGCTCGGCATCCCCAGTGCACACCTGCCCGTGTACAAGCTCTACCGCACCCGGTACGCGATCGTGGACGCTGAGCACGCGCACCGAGCAGCCGCAGCGTTGCTGCACGCAGCCGGGAGCGAAGATCTGCTGGGCGGCCTCCATCAGGTCGAGGCGGAGGGTGGGACGATCGCCCCGGGGCACGGGGAGGCACCGCAGTCCGCGTCGTTCACGGTGATCGAGGAACGGTACCGGCTGGAGCGCGATTTCATGGACGCGGTCGCCGTCGGCGACGCAGAACAGGCGCTCGCCGCCCTGCAACGACTCGCCGGCATGCCGCAGACGATCAGTTACCTGAACACCCCGTTCCTCGGCACGACGATCCTGCGGATCATGGCACGGGTCGCGGCTCAGCGCGGCGGCCTGCCACCGGCCACCATCGACGCGATCTCCCAGGAGTACGCGCAGCGCCTGCACCGGATCGGCCATTCCGTCGATGCGCGACGCACCGTCGGCTTCACCGCGCAGATGGTCACCGATTTCTGCCGGCATGTGCGCCGCCACCGGCAGCGCAGCTATTCCCAGCTGGTTCGGCAGGTGACCGACGAGATCGACCTGCATCTCAGCCATCATGTCTCGACGACGGATCTCGCGGAGCGTCTCGGGGTATCGGCATCCACTCTCGCACGGCGATTCAAGACCGAGACGGGGCTCACCGTCGCCGCCTACACCGCCCACGCTCGAGCCGAGCGTGCAGCAAGGCTGCTCGCCACGACCTCGCAGAGCGTTCGCGAGATCGCGCTCTTCGTGGGCTACGACGACCCGAACTACTTCGTCAAGGTGTTCCGTGCCGCGCACGGCATGACCCCGTCGGCCTATCGCGGCGCTCACGCCGAATGACGCGCGGGCCGAGACTGCGGCGCGTGATCCCCGGGGCCGCGGTTCTCGCTCCCGCGACCCCGGTGAGCGGCGAGGTCAGACGGCGACGTCCGCGAGTTCCGTGGACGCGAGCGATCCCTTGCGCTCCGCAACGCGCTTCTGCACGTCGATCATCTCGGTACGGGTGAGCTTGTAGCCGCGCATCGCGACCAGGGTGCACGCCCAGCCGAGGATCGGAAGGCCGAAGAACAGCACCAGGCTCATCACCAGGATGGGAGTGGTCGGGCTGTCCGTCGGCTGGGGCATGGCCGTGGTGAATCCGATCAGCGCAACGGCTCCAAGCGCGAGCGTCGCTCCGAGCGACGAGATGATCTGGTCGACGATGTTGTACGTGGCGGTCACCGTTGCCGGCAGGTACTTGCCGGTGCGGTCCAGTTCGTAGTCGATGACGTCCGCACGCATCGTGCCCGACGCGACGGTGACCACCATCGATGCCCCGTTCAGCAGCAGGTAGACGAGGAAGAAGGCGATCGTGAGCGGGAGGCTGGCGAGGATCGACCCCATGTCGACTGACAGGCAGAACACGGTCAGGACGACGGCCAGCACGAGGCAGATCCAGGTCCAGGTCACGGTCGCGGCTTTCGAGCCGTACTTCCCGGTGTACCGGGCGCCGAAGATCGCGAACACGATGCCCGGGAGGATCGCGATCAGGCCGAGAACCGAGCCGAGCTGCATGTTGCCGAGCAGGATGCCCCACATGAGCGTGGCGATCACCGCCTGCGATTTCACGACCTGGGCGAGCTTGTCGGATGCCCCGCTGATGAGGTAGCGCTGGAACGGCCCGTTCTTCGTCAGGAGGTTCCACATGTCGCGCATCGAGACGTCGGCCTTCGCGCGCGCATCGGTGAGGTGTGCGAAGTTCTCGGGCTTGTCGATCCGGGTCACGCCGATGCAGGCGAGGATCTGGAACACCAGCGAGCACGCCACGAAGGTGATCGCGGTCTCGCTGAGCATCTCCACGGTGAACCGGTTGCCGTGCCTCGGGAGGAACACGACCGTCGACACGATGGAGAAGATCGCGGGGACGAAGTACGCGTAGACCGTGGACCAGACCTGCACGGTCGGTCGCTGTCGGGGGTCGTTCGTGAGCACCGGTCCGGTCATCTGGCCGGCGATGTCGTTCATCGATGAGCCGACGATGTACACGAGGTAGATCGCGATGAAGAACACCGCGCCGAGCCCGGTGTCTGGGGCCCAGACGAACAGCATGAGGATCGCGAGCGATCGGATCAGCCAGCCGCCGAGCATGAAGAAGCGGAGCTTGCCGAACGGGAAGGTCACCCGCTCGATGATGAGCGCGAGCACCGGGTCGATCAGGCCGTCGAAGACGCGCGTGACCGTGAGGACGATGCCCGCCGCCGCCACCGCGATGCCGTAGCCCGCGTTCTGCACGTAGCTCATGAGGCCGACCAGCGTGTAGAAGATCATCGCCGAGCCGTTGTTCATCTGGGAGAGCGCGATCTCCCAGGTTCGGGCACGGCGGTAGGACACGCCGTCTGCCTCGCTGGCCGTCTGCTTCGGGTTACGCGCCATTGCGTTTGCTCCTTCGGATTCCGCTCCGGTGGCCGACGGTCGTTCCGTCGGCCACCTCATGAGCCGAGGGCAACACTAGGCAAGCACTGCGATCCGCCAGTAGAACGAGAACAGCGGATCCAGCAGGTATTCGGCACGCGGTGCACGCCGGGCAAGGACGACGGCAAAGGTCGCTGATCTGCTCCGCGACGAGGGTCATCGCGGAGCATCGGTTCGAACGCGGACGCGGGTCAGTCGAGCCGATTGACGATGCCGGGCGTGACGCCCGCTTCGTTGAAGCCGTCGACGGCGAACCAGTACGAGTGACCTGCGTTCAGGGATCCGATCTCGAGGTCGGTGCGGTCGTACACGAGCCATGAGTGATAGAGCTTCTCCGGCGAGATCCCGTAACGCACGTTGTAGCCGACGGCGCCGGATGCGGCGTCCCAACGCAGCGAGGCGGTGCGCGCGTCGCGCCGTTCGCCCCGGACGTCGGTGACACCGGGCAGCGGCACGTCACCGACGCCGAAGACTCGCAGACCGCTCACCGTGAACGGCCCGCCGAACGGCATCTCACCGGCCGTCACGCGGACGAACCGTGCTCGCTGCACCTCCGGGAGGGTGATGAAGGCGTGCGGCGCATCCGTGCCGGCGCCGATCGTGTCGTGCACGACGCTCCACTCGACTCCGTCGAGCGAGAGCTCCACGCGGATCCCGGTCGCTTGCGAGTCCGGGAACACGGCGCGCCTGCCGAACGTGGCCTTCGCAAGGTCCCGACGCTTCGGGGCACGCGCGGCGACGTCGTGGTCCGCGAGGTTCACCTGCAGGGCGTGCACGTCTGCCTCGGCACCCAGGTCGAGCCGCAGCCACTCCCCCGGCCGGTCGCTCTCCGCGACCCACCAGGTGCGCACCGATTCGTCCGTCGCGAGGGCGGGCGCATGGCCCACCAGCGATGACGAAGCTGTGGCCGCAGCCCGGTAGGACAGCAGCATCGAGCCGGCGGATGCCTCGGTCCACGGGTCGAACGCGCGATCGGGCACGTTCATCGGGAAGTCGGCGAAGTTCTGGTTGCAGAACAGCACGCCGTCGTCGTCGAACCCGGCCGGGAACAGCCCGATCCTCCGCTCGAAGTCCGCATTGACCGAGACGCGCATGGTGGCGACGTGCCACCAGTTGCCGTGCCGGTCCTGGAAGGTGCTGCCATGACCGGCACCCGTGATGAATCCCCCGGGCTTCGACGAGAACGGGCTGTGCGGGTCGTAGTCGAAGGGACCGAGCGGGCCGTCGCCGACGTAGGTGCCGTCGGCGTAGGTGTTGAACTGCGTGCCCGGCCCGGCGTACTGCAGGTAGTAGCGGTCATCGACCCGGTTCACGTAGGCGCCCTCGATGAAGGGGGCGTCCCCGATGTAGGCGTCCATGACCTTGCCCATGAGGCCGCGGCGAACCACGGGCACGTAATCGTCGCCGGTGCGCTCCCAGCCGCGGTTCGACGTGTCCGCGGCGATGAGCGGCACCGGGTCGCCGATCCGCTGGTAGGTCTGCCGATCGAGCTCCACCCCCTGGATCGGTTCCTTGTGCGAGCATCCCCAGTAGAGGTAGAGGCGGCCGTCGTCGTCTTGGAACGTGTCGGGATCCCAGAACGCGATGTCGCTCGGCGCGATCTCCTCGAAGTCATCGGCCATGGGGTCGACACTGCGGAAGAACCGGCCGTTCGAACGACGGGACGCCGTGAAGAGCAGCGCGCCGTCGACCTCGCGGACGTCGGGCGCGTAGTCGACCGCGGGGATCTTCTCGCTCGGCCGGAGCGTCCACTCGACGAGGTCGTCGGAATACCAGAAGCCGCGCGTCATCGAGGCGAACAGGTAGTACCGGTCGCGGTAGAAGACGACCGTGGGATCGGCCGCCTCACGGTGCACGCTACGGCCGGCGAACGGTGTCCGCACGTCCTGATAGCGGTAGGCGAGATCGAGCGGGTTGCAGACGACGCGGGTCATCGGGCTTCTTTCAGTCGGCCTGCGACAGGGTCGCCCGCAGGTGCACGATCGACTGGGCGATCGCCTCGAAGACGTCACCGTCCACATGGTCGAACTCGACCACCGGGAGGCAGTCGCCGGGTGCGGCCGCGAGTATCGCGTCGATCTCGAGGTTCCCGCTGCCGAGCGCGCACTGGCCGAGCACGGCGGGGTCGTAGTCGCCGGCACCGGCGAAGACGTCGACTGCCCGCGCCGCGTCCTTCAGGTGCAGCGCATGCACGCGCGACCCGAGCCGCCCGACGAGGGCCGGGACATCCTCCCCCGCTGCCGCCGCCCAGTACACGTCGACTTCGAGGGCGGCGCGTTCGTCGAGGAGCGAGACGAAGTACTCGTACGCCGTCAGGTCGCCGATGCGGTGATGGAACTCGAACGAGTGGTTGTGGTAGCCGACGCGGAGTCCCTCCGCGGCCGCCGCTTCGACGACCGCGTTCATGCGATCGGCGGTGCGGGCGATGTCGTCGGCGGTGCGCCAGCGCTCGGCTGCCACCATCGGATCGATCACGAGCGATGCGCCGAGTGCCCCTGCCGCGGCGAATGCCGCCGTGGCAGGAGGCACCGGCACTGCCCGGCCGCCGTAGTGCATCTCGTCGGAGAGCAGTGGCGCGTGCACCGTCGGGATCGCGAGCCCGTTCGCCGCCGCTGCGGCCGAGAGCTCGGCCGGCCGGTCGTAGGCGGAGAACGGCTCGATCGCGTCGGCGCCGGCCGCCGCGAGCCGCCGAACCGCGGCATCGAGATCTGCGAGTTCAGTGCGCACGGAGTACAGCTGCACGCCGACGAGCGCGGCGGGTGCGATGGCCTGCGCCATCATCAGATCGTCTCGCCGGCGTCGGCGAGGAGGGTGCTGCCGGTCATGATCGTCGCCAGGTCGCTCGCCGCGAAGAGCACCACGCGGGCGATGTCGTCGGGAGTTCCGACGCGCCCGATCAGGCTCTGCGACATCGCCGAGGGCATGTTCGACGCGTCGATGCCGGCGTCGCCCATGGCCGCAAGAGCGGCCGCAGCGGCAGCCATGTTGCCCTCGGTCGGCACGAAGGTGGGTGCGACGCCGAGCACGCGGATGCCGCGCGGCGCGAGTTCGAGCGCCATCTGCTTCGTCATGCCGCGCACGGCGTGCTTCGAGCCGACGTACGCCGCGAGACCCGGAGCGGTCCCCCGGAAGCCGGCCGTCGAGATGACGTTGACGATGACGCCGCCGTCGACCATGCGGCGGGCCGCCTCCCGGGCGCCGTTCCTGACGCCGCGGGTATTGACCGCGAACACGTGGTCCCACTGCTCATCGCTCATGTCGAGCACCGACGCGCTCGGGAACACCCCCGCGTTGTTGACCCAGATGTCGACGCCGCCGAATTCGGCCATGATCCGCGACGTGGCCGCCTCGACCGACGCGGAGTCGGACACATCCATCTGCACGCCGATGGTCGACGCTCCGCGAGCTTCGGCGATGCCGGTCGCCGCGGAGACAGCGCGGTCCAGGTCGAGATCCGCGATCGCGACCTGGGCGCCGGCCTCGGCCAGTCGTCCGGCGATCGCGAGGCCGAGGCCCTGCGCACCGCCCGTCACGACGGCGCGGCGGCCGTGGAGCGAGAGGAGGTCGGCGAGTGCGACGGCGGAGACATCCGCGAACGCCCCGGTCATGCCGCTGCCTCCGTCGCCTCGAGCGCATTGCGCTGAGCAACCTGCCCGAGCCAGGCGAGGCTCGGCTTCGGCGTACGTGCGAAGGTGTCGCGATCGACCGCGATAAGTCCGAAGGTGGGCTCCCAGTGACCCCACTCGAAGTTGTCGAGCAGCGACCAGTGCAGGTAGCCGCGCACGTCGATGCCGTCGGCGATGGTGCCGGCGAGTCCCCGCAACGCCTCGTCGGTGTAGCGGATGCGCTGGGTGTCATCGGCGGTCGCGATGCCGTTCTCGGTGATCACGATCGGGGTGTGCTCGCTGACCTCCCATGCATGGCGCACCGCCATGGCGAGCGAATCCGGACGGTAGGAGGTGCCGACGAGCGTGTTGTCGGGGTGCGGCGGGTGCGGCACAAGGCCGTTCGCATCGACCTGCTGGCTCGAGTACGCCTGCACGCCGACGAAGTCGTCGCCGCGGCTGCCCTCCCAGTAGACGTCCTCCTTGCCGTACCGGATCTGCAGGAGCTTCTCCTCGCCGCCCGGCGCCGCGGTGAGTGCGCCGGCCGCGATCGTCCAGCCGACCTTGGCACCGGTGCGTGCGCGGACGATCTCCCGTGCCGCGTGGTGGATGCGGGTGAACATGCGACCGATCTCGGGGTCGGCGTACGTCAGGAAGTCGCTGTGCGACTGCTTCTGCTCCTGGTCGCCCTCGGCCTCGACCGTGGGGCTGGTCCAGCTTCCGCCGGATGCCGCGAGGTGCCGCATCGCCGTCATGATCGCGGCCTGCATGTTCGGCTCGTTCATCGTCACGACCCACTCGACGCCGTCGAGGATCGTGCACGCCTGCTCCGTGAATGCGCAGAACAGCTCTTCCGCCTCCGGCGAGTCCCATCCGCCGAGCGCTGCGAACCACTGCGGCGTGGTGAAGTGCTGCAGCGTCACGACCGGTGTCACGCCGAGCTCGAGGCAGAACTCGATCATCCGGCGGTAGTGCGCGAGCTCCGCCTTCGAGAAGTGCCCGCGCACCGGTTCGATCCGCGACCACTCCAGGCTGAACCGGTACGACGTGAGGCCGGCGTCGGCGAGCAGCTGGATGTCCTCGCGGTAGCGGTGGTAGCTGTCGACGGCGTCGCCGGACAGCTCCATTCCGGGCATCATCTGCTCACGCGCCCACCAGTCGCTGTTCACGTTGTTGCCCTCGATCTGGTGGCCCGCGGTCGCGGCACCCCAGAGGAATCCATCGGGGAAGGCGGTCATGGGATCGGTCCTCTCGTTCGTTGAGATTGGAAGTCGGAAGTTCACGTCTTCAGCCGGCGATCGGCACGGCCTGGGTGATGGACAGCAGAGCGGATGCCTCGAATCGCCCGGCGCCGATGCGGTGCTCGGTGCCGTCGGGCAGGACCACGCGAGCGGTCGTTCCCGACGGGATCTCGGTGCTCAGATGCATCCGCTCGCCTTCGATGCGCCACTCGACGGCGATCGACCCCTGCGGACTCTCGTGCGTGCCGCGAGCCCAGGTGACACCGCCGCCCGGAACGGGAGCGATGACGAGCTGCTCCCACGCGATCGAGCCCTCCTCCTGTCGGAGGCCGAGCGTGTGGGTGTGCAGGAACCGAATCGCTGCGCCCTTGCTGTAGTGGTTCAGGGACTCATGGGCGTCGCCGTGCTCGTCGATGCCCTCCCAATCCTCCCAGACCGTGGTGGCGCCGCGGTCGAGCATGTACCGCCACGACGGAGCGGTGCGCTGCTGCAGAAGCTCGTACGCGACATCCGCTCGGCCTCCGTCGGCGAGCACCGGGAGCAGGTCGCCGGTCGCGAGGAAGCCGGTGCCGAGGTGGGTGCCGGCATCACGGATCAGCTCGACGAGCCGGTCGAGCGCGCGTTCGCGGCGGTCTTCCGGGATGAGTCCGAAGGCGAGGGCCCGGACGTAGGACGCCTGGGTGTCGATCGACGTGGTGCCGTCGGGGTGCAGGTACGCCCGACGCCACGCGTCGGCGACGCGATCGGCCGCGACGGCGTAGGTAGTGGCGTCGTCGGTGCGGCCGAGGATCTCGGCGATCCGCGCGAGGGCCGCGGTCGAGCGATACAGGTAGGCCGTGCCGACCTCGCCTTTGTCGGCCATGAACCACGCCATCGGGTTGTGCTTGATCGGGTCGATGCGGGTGCCGTCGGCCGCGCGTTCCCGGGGTTCGGTCCATTCGCCCCAGTGGAACGTGCCATCCCAGAGGTACTGCTCGAACGGCTCAGGCTCTGGCGACGCCTGCACGCGGGCGTGGTGACGGGTCGAGCGCGCCTGCTCGAGGGCCCACTCGACCCAGCGGACCATCGCGTCGACGTTCTCGGCGAGCACCTGCTCGTCGCCGTACGACAGGTACAGCTCCCAGGGCACGGCGACGATCGCGTCGCCCCACCCCGATGAACCGGTCATCATCGCGAACTGGTCGTCGAGGTGGTGCTTGATGCGGCGCCCGTCGGGCGAGAAGTTCGCGATGCGGCCGTCGTCCAGTTGATCGTCGCGCACCGAGCGCAGCCACTTGCGACTGAAGCCGTGCACGTCGTAGAGACGCGTCGCGGTGGGGGCGAAGACCTGATAGTCGCCGGTCCAGGCCAGCCGCTCACGGGTCGGGCAATCAGTGGGCACGTCGACGGCATTGCCGCGGAAGCTCCAGTCGGCGATCTCGTGCAGGCGGTTGAGCTCGTCGTCGCTGCACGCGAAGGTGCCCGTGCGCTCGAGATCGGTGTGGACGATCCGCATCTCGATCGACTCCGGGGCGAGCGGGCCGTCGTCCGATCGGGTGATCCGGGCGTAGCGGAACCCGTGCACGGTGTGGCGGGGCTCGAACGCAGTATCCGCACCACCGGACTCGCCGGCCACGACCTCATCGCGCTGGACGAAGGCGAGCGGCGCCTCGCCTGGGCGCTCCGAATCCAGGTGACTGGTCGAGAGGTCGCCGTCACGGTCGAGGGCCTCGCCGAATTCGATCACGGTGCGCGTTCCCGGCGAACCGAGATCGCTCAGTCTGATCCACCCGGAGGCGTTCTGGCCGAAGTCCGCGATCCATGCTCCGCTCGGAAGGTGCCGGAGTTCTCGCGGGGTCAGCGTCTCGATGACCCGGACCGGCGGCGAGGGCGACCAGTCGATGGCCGGCGCCGCCACGACATCGACCAGGACCGGCGCCGCGTCGCCCACGGGCGCCGAGAGGTCGAGGGTCTGCCCGCCCATCAGGTCGGCGCTCGTGATGACCGAACGAGCGCTCGTCCAGCTCGCATCGCTGCAGACGACCCGGCGGGAGCCATCGGCGAACTCGAGGTGCAGTTCCGCGCGGGCTCCGATCACCATCCCCCACCCGGCGGGCAACCGGAACGCGCCGACCTGCCCGCGGTACCAGCCGTCGGAGAGGACGATCTCGATCCGGTTCTCCCCCACGCGCAGCGCTCCCGTCGCATCGGATGCCTGCGCGTAGAGGGTCCGGTCGTACGACGTCGAGCCCGGAGCGAGCTCGATCGTGCCGACGCGTTCGCCGTTGAGGGCCGCCGTGTAGACGCCGAGTGCGGTGCTGTACAGGCGGGCCGAGACGGGGTCCGCGTCGATCGTGAACCGACCGGCGAGCACGTGCGCCGCGCGCTTCCCGTACCCGGCGTCCTCAGCCGAGCCGAGTGCCGGCTCCACCGGCGAGACCCACGACGCCGACCAATCCGCGTCCAAGAGGCCCGACTCGAACTCGCTCCACTCCGACCAGCCGGCCTCGGGCGCGGCGGCGCGCACACGCCACCGCACCCGTTGCCCGCTGCCGAGCGCCTCGAACGGCCAGGCCACCAGGCGCCGCCCGGTCACTTCGGCGGCGATCGGCTCTGCACGACCGATCATCGATTCCACGAGATAGGCCGAGCGGATGTCGCGATCCACCGGGTCCTTCCACGAGAGCCGTGGTGCCGGCCCGGTGACGGTGAACCCGTCGCCGCCGCTGTCGACGCCGAGGTCGTAGGGTGCGCTGCGCATGGTCGATCGATTCCGTTCGGAGGTGTTCGTCGTTCGTCGTTCTTCGGCGAGTCGGTCGCTAGCGGATCGACTTCACCTTCAGCAGGATGATGAGGCCGCCGATGAGGGCGAAGACGCCGCCCACGAGGTACAGCAGGGTGTAGTTCTTCTCGCCGCCGACCGCGCCGATCGTAATCGCCAGGCCGGCGAGCATCGGAGCGATCGCACTCGGGATCTTCTGCGCGAACTGGATGACGGCCATGTAGCGGCCAGCCTCGTTGCGCTCCGGGATGATCGCGAACACGATCGCCTGGTCGACGGTGGCGAAGACGGCGATCGAGAGCTGCATGGTCACGGCACCGGCGATGATCTGCGGGAGCGACCAGGCCGTCGCCTCGAGCACCGCGCCGATCACGAAGAGCACGGCGGCGATCATCACGAACAGGCGACGGCGCTGCAGCTTGTCGGAGAGGAAGCCGCCGACGAGTGCACCGATCGTGGCGGCCAGCACGCCGACCATGCCGACCGTGGCGACCACCCCGGCGACCTCGCGAACCGGCATGTCGAGTCGCTGGGCGTAGAAGAAGGTGCCGAACGTCGTGTTGAAGTAGAGGCCGATGAAGAAGACGAAACGGCCGAGCCAGTTCCATGCGAAGTCCGGGTACTTGCGGATGCTGAAGCCGTAGCTCATGAACACCGACTTGGCGGTGACCTGGGTGGACGGCGCGAGGGCCTTCGAGCTGCCCTCCGGCTTCACGAGGGGGAACAGGACGATCAGCACCGCGCCGATCAGGCCAGGAACCAGGAACACGAGGAGCGTGTTCGACGAGACCGCATAGGCGACCCCGATACCGAGCACAGGCGCGATCTGCGTCATCAGTCCGGTCAGCGCCGAGACGCGACCGCGCTGTTGTTCCGGCAGCTTGTCGGCCTGCAACGTCTGCAGGGCCGCTCCGGCGATCGACCAGCCCACCATGCCGAAGATCCAGCCGGCGCCGACGAGGAGGAGGTTCGGAGCGACACCGATGATGAGGAGACCGACGAGACCGATCGCGGTGCCGAGGAAGAGGAACGGCGACCGTCGGCCGAACCGCGACCGGGTTCGATCGCTCCAGATCCCGACGAGCGGGCTGATCACCAGGTACGCGACCTGGGCGATGCCCGTGATGTATCCGAGCACTTCCTCGTGGCCGGGGGCGAGTTCGGTGATCCGCACCGCGATGCCGTACGACAGCGGCACCATCATCGCCATCGACGCGCCGAAGCTCGCCAGCATGAGCCAGAAGATGTACCCCTTGCTCATGGGCTGCGTCGGCTCGAGTCCGGTGCCGACCGCGCCATCGGCGACGTCGCGCGTCGTGGCATCCAGATCGGACTGTGCCGCGACGCCGATCGGCACGCTCGCGGCGATGCCGACGGCGCTGAGCTGCTCTGCGTCGGGCTCGTTCTTCGTCACCATTGACTCCTTATCGGGGTGAATCCGACCACGCGATCGTACGCGCACTCGGCTGGGTAACCACCCAAAAGTAACCACCGTGGTTACTTGACGGCAACTGTAACCATGGCGGTTACAATTGGCAAGTCGACAGTGCTGGCGAGACTGCCAGACTGGGACGGTGGAACCGGGAACAGGAGAAGCGATGCAGGGATCGACGGCCGTCGCGCCGACGGATCGACCATCGGGCGCCGCGAGCCCCGTGGCCGACACCCCGACGACACCCGGGTCGTCCCGCCCTTCGCGACGCGGCCCGTACTCCAAGACGCCCGCCCGGCGCGCCGAGATCGTTCGCGCCGCGCTCGCGAGCTTCGCGGAGCACGGCTACGAGCGAGCGTCCCTCCGCGACATCGCCGCTCGGGCCGAGGTGACGCACGCTGCGCTGCTCCGTCACTTCGCGAGCAAGGACGAACTCCTGCTCGCCGCCCTCGCCCAACGCGATGCCGACGACGAAGAACTCGCGCACCGCATCATGCAGTCGCAGGTTCCGGCCGAACGCGTGCTCTCGACCGTGCTCGCCGACGAGTTCGCCCACCCCGAACATCAGCGCAACTGGCTCGCGATCACCGTCGCGGCGACGAATCCGGAACACCCCGCGCACGAGTTCTTCATCGCTCGACGCGAACGGATGCGCTCGCACCTCTCGAGCGGACGACTGCCGACGGCTTCGACCGGCGAAGAGGTCACCGCCGACGAGAAGGTCACGATGATGATGGCCATGATGGACGGCCTGCGAATCCAGGCGCTCCTCGACCCGAGCCGGCCGACCCTTCCGCTCCTCGAGACCTTCATGCGACTGCTCGTCACCGACGACGACCAGACGTGAATCCGTCGGCGTTCGTCGTGCCGACGTGCTGGAGCCGAGATGCCGACTGGTCGATGACGGTGCTCTCCTCCGAGATCCACCTCAGCCGACGGTCGACGCCCGCACGATGAGTTCCGGTTGGAACACGATCTGCTCCGCCGAGAACCTTTCGCCATCAGCGGCCTCCCGGAGGAGCAGGTCGACGGCCGTGTGACCGATGAGCGCAGCAGGCTGGCGGATCGAGCTCAGCGGCACGACCGCCGCAGCCGCGAAGTCGATGTCGTCGTATCCGATGAGCGCGATGTCCTGGGGCACTCGCAACTCGCCGTGCATCACGAGCGCCTGCAGCAGCCCCACGGCGAGCAGGTCGTTCGCAGCGAAGACCGCGTCGGGTCGGTCGCCTGCCGCGCGCTCCAACACGGCCATCCCCGCGGCACGCCCTTCGAGCACGGTGAGCGCTTCGGTCGAGATCACTTCGAGCGACGCACCAGGCACGTCGCCGACGGAGAGCCCGGCACCCTCGATTCGATCGGCGACCTGCCGGATTCCCGAAGGGCCTCCGACGAAGGCGAGCTTCCGCCGCCCGAGGCCGAGCAGGTGGGCTGCGGCCAGTCGTCCGCCCGCGACGTCATCGACCGAGACGGAGGACAGGACGCCGTCGGGAGCGACGCGGTCGACGAGCACGACCGGCACGCCTCGCTCGCGGAGACGCCGGAGCCGGGCCAGATCGTCGCCGATCGGTGAGACGAGCACGCCGTGCACGCGCTGCTCCTCGAAGGAGGCGACGTAGGCGCTCTCGCGGGCTGCGTCTTCATCGCTGTTGCCGAGCAGCACGGTCAGTCCGTCGGCGTCGGCACGGTCCTCGGCGCCGCGGGCGACCTCGGTGAAGAACGGGTTGCGCACGTCGAGCACGACGAGTCCGATCGAGCGGCTGCGGCCGGCGCGGAGCTGACGTGCTGCGTCGTTGCGGACGAAGCCGAGGTCGTCGATCGCCGAGAGGACTCGTTCGACGGTCGCGGGTGCGACCTTGTCGGGGCGGTTGAGCACGTTCGAGACGGTTCCGACCGAGACGGACGCCGCTGCAGCGACCTCTCGCACACTGACTGCCATCGCCACCCCCGGGTCCCGGCTCGTTTGACACAACCGGCACGCATGATCATACTTCCATTGAATCGTTTCATTCCACCTTCGAGCCAGTCAGACGAGCCAACACATGGTCACCTTCCATTCGACAACCCGATTCGCCCTGGAACAGCAGGCGATCGAACTCCCGAGCTGGGCATTCGGCAACTCGGGCACCCGCTTCAAGGTGTTCGCGACGCCGGGTACGCCCCGCGACCCCTTCGAGAAGATCGCGGATGCCGCGCAGGTGCAGAAGTTCACCGCGCTCGCGCCGAAGGTCGCATTGCACATCCCGTGGGACAAGGTCGACGACTACTCCGCGCTCCGGACGCACGCCGAGGGCCTCGGCGTCGAGCTCGGCACGATCAACTCGAACACCTTCCAGGACGACGACTACAAGTTCGGCGCCCTCACCCACGAAGATGCCGCCGTGCGCCGCAAGGCGATCGACCACCACCTCGAGTGCATCGACATCATGCACGCGACCGGATCGCGCGACCTCAAGATCTGGCTCGCCGAGGGTTCGAACTACCCGGGCCAGGCTGATCTGCGCGGCCGCCAGGACCGCCTGCAGGATTCGCTCGAGGAGATCTACGCGCGCCTCGGCGACGAGCACCGCCTGGTGCTCGAATACAAGTTCTTCGAGCCGGCGTTCTATCACACCGACGTTCCCGACTGGGGCACGAGCTACGCCCAGGTCGCCGCACTCGGCGACAAGGCGATGGTCTGCCTCGACACCGGCCACCACGCACCGGGAACGAACATCGAGTTCATCGTCATGCAGCTGCTGCGCCTCGGCAAGCTCGGCTCCTTCGACTTCAACTCGCGCTTCTACGCCGACGACGACCTCATCGTGGGCGCCGCCGACCCGTACCAGCTGTTCCGCATCCTCTTCGAGGTGATCCGCGGCGGCGGCCTCAACAACCCCGACGTGGCGTTCATGCTCGACCAGTGCCACAACGTCGAGGACAAGGTGCCCGGCCAGATCCGCTCCGTGCTGAACGTGCAGGAGATGACGGCTCGCGCCCTGCTCGTCGACACCGAGGCGCTCCGCGCGGCGCAGGTCTCGGGCGACGTGCTCGAGGCGAACCGCATCTTCATGGACGCCTTCTACACCGACGTGCGCCCGGCCCTCGCCGAGTGGCGCGAGTCGCGAGGCCTGCCCGCCGACCCCATGGCCGCCTTCGCGGCATCCGGCTACCTGCAGCGGATCGCGGCCGACCGCGTCGGTGGCGTGCAGGCCGGCTGGGGCGCCTGAGCCTCCCCCGACCACCCTCCGCACCACCGAAGGAACCTTCTCATGACGAACCAGGCAGCAGCAGACCTCATCGCGCGGTCGAACCGCCTCGGCGCCGACCCGAAGAACACGAACTACGCCGGCGGCAACACCTCGGCCAAGGGCACCGAGACCGACCCGGTCACGGGTGCGCCCGTCGAGCTCATGTGGGTCAAGGGCTCGGGCGGCGACCTCGGCACGCTCACCGAGCAGGGCCTCGCGGTGCTGCGCCTCGACCGCCTGCGCGCGCTCGTCGACGTGTACCCGGGCCTCGAGCGCGAGGACGAGATGGTCGCCGCGTTCGACTACACGCTGCACGGCAAGGGCGGCGCGGCCCCGTCGATCGACACGGCCATGCACGGGCTCGTCGACGCCGCGCACGTCGACCACCTGCACCCCGATTCGGGCATCGCGATCGCGACCGCGGCCGACGGCGAGGAACTGACGGCGAAGATCTTCGGCGACAGGGTCGTGTGGGTGCCGTGGCGTCGCCCCGGCTTCCAGCTGGGCCTCGACATCGCGGCGATCAAGGCGGCGAACCCCGCCGCGATCGGCTGCATCCTCGGCGGGCACGGCATCACCGCCTGGGGCGACACGTCGGAGGAGACCGAGGCGAACTCGCTCTGGATCATCGACACCGCCGCCGCGTACATCGCCGAGCACGGCGCCGCCGAGCCGTTCGGCCCCGTCGTCGAGGGCTTCGAGCCGCTCGAGGCATCCGAACGCCGCGCGAAGGCCGCCGCCCTCGCCGCGACGATCCGCGGTCTCGCGAGCCACGACAAGCCGATGGTGGGCCACTTCACCGATGCGCCCGAGGTGCTCGACTTCCTCGCGCGTGCCGAGCACCCGCGTCTCGCGGCGCTCGGCACGAGCTGCCCCGACCACTTCCTGCGCACGAAGGTCAAGCCGATGGTGCTCGATCTTCCGGCCGACGCCGACGTCGAGGCATCCGTCGCCCGCCTGCAGGAGCTGCACGAGGCGTACCGCGCCGACTACCAGGCGTACTACGACGCCCACGCGACGTCCGAGAGCCCCGCGATCCGCGGCGCGGACCCGCTCATCGTGCTCATCCCGGGTGTCGGCATGTTCAGCTACGGCGCGAACAAGCAGACCGCCCGAGTGGCCGGCGAGTTCTACATCAACGCGATCAACGTGATGCGCGGCGCCGAGGCGCTCTCGACCTATTCCCCCATCAGCGACGCCGAGAAGTTCGCGATCGAGTACTGGGCGCTCGAGGAGGCCAAGCTGCAGCGCATGCCGAAGCCGAAGCCGCACGCGGGCCGCATCGCCCTCGTCACGGGCGCGGCATCCGGCATCGGCAAGGCGATCGCGACCCGCCTCGCGGCGGAGGGCGCGTGCGTCGTCATCGCCGACCTCGACCTCGAGAAGGCGCAGGCCGCCGCCGCCGAGCTCGGCACCACGGATGTCGCGATCGGCGTGCAGGCGAACGTGACGGATGCCGCGGCGATCCAGCGCGCGATCGACGACGCCGTGCTCGCCTTCGGCGGCCTCGACCTCGTGGTGAACAACGCGGGCCTGTCGCTGTCGAAGCCGCTCCTCGAGACGACCGAGGCCGACTGGGACCTGCAGCACGACGTCATGGCCAAGGGCTCCTTCCTCGTGTCGAAGGCCGCCGCGCGCGTGCTCATCGACCAGGGCCTCGGCGGCGACATCATCTACATCTCGTCGAAGAACTCGGTGTTCGCCGGCCCGAACAACATCGCCTACTCGGCGACGAAGGCCGACCAGGCGCACCAGGTGCGGCTGCTCGCGGTCGAGCTCGGCGAGTACGGCATCAAGGTGAACGGCATCAACCCCGACGGCGTGGTGCGCGGCTCCGGCATCTTCGCGAGCGGCTGGGGCGCGAACCGCGCCAAGACCTACGGCATCGAGGAGGAGGACCTCGGCACGTTCTACGCCCAGCGCACGATCCTCAAGCGCGAGGTGCTGCCCGAGCACGTGGCGAACGCGGTGATCGTGCTGACCGGGCCCGAGCTCAGCCACACCACGGGCCTGCACATCCCCGTCGACGCGGGCGTCGCGGCAGCCTTCCTGCGATGAGCGGCACGAGCGCGGGCACCGTCGCGGCCGTCGACCTCGGGGCGACGAGCGGACGCGTCATCCTCGGCCACGTCGACGGCCGCGCGGGCACGCTCGCGCTCGACCACGTCGCCCGGTTCCCGAACGGGCCGGTGCGGCTGGCGTCGGGACTGCACTGGGACTTCACGGGCCTCACCCGCGACCTGAACGCGGGCCTCGCCGACGCGTTCCGGCGCGAACCGGGCGTCTCGTCGATCGGCGTCGACTCATGGGCCGTCGACTACGGACTCCTGCGCGGCGACCGAATGCTCGGCGAGCCGTTCCACTATCGCGACGACCGCAACGATCGGGGCGTCACGGCTGTGCACGGGCTCGTGCCCTTCGAGGACCTCTACCGCAGCAACGGCCTGCAGTTCCTGCCGTTCAACACCCTGTACCAGCTCGCCGCCGAGCGGGAGAGCGGATGGCTCGGCGTCGCCGACTCGCTCCTCCTCGTACCCGACCTCGTCGGGTTCCAGCTCACCGGGGCCCGCCTGGCCGAACGCACGAACGCCTCGACCACCGGCCTCGTCGGCGTGTCGTCGGGCGAGTGGGACGACGAGCTCATCGAGCGGCTCGGGCTCCCGGCATCCGTGTTCGCACCGCTCGTGAGCCCCGGCGAGTCGTTCGGCCCGCTGCGGGCCGCCGTCGCCTCCGATCTCGGCGCGCCCTCGGGCATCGAGGTCGTCGCCGTCGGGTCGCACGACACGGCCTCGGCGGTCGTCGCGGTACCCATGCACGCCGAGTCGGCCGCCTACATCTCGTGCGGCACGTGGGGACTCGTCGGCGTCGAGCTCGAACACCCGGTGACCACGGATGCCGCACGCGAGGCGAACTTCACGAACGAGGGAGGCGTCGACGGGCGCGTGCGGTTCCTGCACAACGTCATGGGCCTGTGGCTGCTCTCGGAGTCGGTGCGCTGGTGGGAGCGGGACGGCGATCGCATCGACCTGTCGGAGCTGCTCGCCGCCGCGGCGTCCGTCACCGTGCCCGTCGCGGTGTTCGACGCCGACGACCCTCGCTTCCTGGCACCGGGCGATCTGCCCGGCAGGATCGCCGAGTGGTGCGCGGAACGGGGCGTCACCGCCCCCGCGAGCCGTGCCGAGTTCGCCCGCTCGATCGTCGAGAGCCTCGCCGAGGCGTTCGCGACGACCGTGCGCACGGCATCGATCCTCTCGGGCGTCGACGTCCTGACGATCCACGTCGTCGGCGGCGGAGCGCTCAACGAGCTGCTCTGCCAGCGCACCGCCGACCGCTCCGGACTCCCCGTGCTCGCCGGGCCCGTCGAGGCCACCGCGATCGGCAACGTCCTCGTGCAGGCGCGAGCGCAGGGATTCGCGAAGGGCGACCTCGAGTCGCTGCGCGGCCTGGTCGCGCGCGCGTTCCCGCCCCTGCGCTACGAACCCCGCACCTGATCTCGGCCGGTCGGCCCCGTCGGTGCCCGGGTCCCGACCGGGAGACCACAGCTCGTCGAGGACTCAGACCCGTTCGAACACGGCCGCGAGCGCCTGACCTCCGCCGATGCACATCGTCTCGACGGCGAGTTCGCGGTCCAGGTCGACCATCTCGTGCGCGAGTGTCGCGAGCATGCGGAGGCCGGTGGCGCCGATCGGGTGGCCGATCGAGATGCCGCTCCCCCGCGGGTTGAGGCGCGGGTCCTCGGCGTCGACGCCCCAGTCGGCGAGGCAGGCGAGCACCTGCACCGCGAAGGCCTCGTTGAGTTCGATCACGTCGAGGTCGTCGAAGCGGATGCCGGCGCGCGCGAGCGCGAGGTTCGTCGCCGGCACGGGGGCCACTCCGAAGCGCAGTGGATCGTTGCCCGCCACAGCCCATGAGACGAGGCGCAGCATGGGCTCGAGGCCGAGCTCGGCGGCACGGCCGGGAGTCGTGACGATGCATGCGGCCGCGGCGTCGTTCTGGCCGCTCGAGTTGCCCGCGGTGACGGTCGCGTCGGGATCGCGGCGCAGGATCGGACGCAGCGCACCGAGCGCCTCGAGACCGGTGTCGGCTCGCGGATGCTCGTCGCGGTCGACGAGCACCGTGCCGCGTCGGCCCGGCACCGGCACGTTCACGAGCTCGGCGGCGAAGGCACCCGACTCCTGCGCGGCGACCGCCCGACGGTGGGAGCGGAGCGCGAGGGCGTCCTGGGCATCACGGGAGATGCCGTACTCGGCTCGGAGGAGTTCCGCGGAGCCGACGTTCCCCTCCGGCGTCGGGAACCGGTCGCCACCGACGGTCTCGCGACCGCGCGAGAGTGCGTCCCGGAGCAGCAGGCCGGCGCCGGTCACGCCTCGGCGCCCCTCGACGGTGTACAGGGGCGCGTTCGACATCGACTCCACGCCGAGCGCGATCACCGCGTCGGCGACACCGGTCTGCACCTCCATCGCGGCGTTCAGCACGGCCTGGAGTCCGGATCCGCAGCGGCGGTCGAGCTGGTAGCCCGTCGTCTCGACGGGGAATCCGGCGTCCAGTGCGGCGACGCGTCCGAACGCGGGCGCCTCCATGGTCGCGTAGCCCTGGGCGCCGATCACGCCGTCGACCCCGGCCGGGTCGATGCCCGTGCGCTCGACGAGCGCACGGAGCACGGTGGTCGCCAGCTCGAGGGCGGTGACGGGTGCGAGTGCGCCGCCCATTCGCCCGACGGGCGTGCGCAGCGGTGCGCAGATGACGACGTCGCGCAGCTCGGTCATCAGGCGGCCGAGGTGACGAGTGGGTCGGCGACGGTGAACGGCGCCCCCGTGGCATCCGCGACCTCGTCGATGCTGACGCCGGGTGCGAGTTCGACGAGCACGAACCCGTGCTCCGTGACATCGAAGACGGCCAGGTCGGTGATGACCCGGTCGACGCACGCCCTGCCGGTGAGGGGCAGGGTGCACTGATCGACGAGCTTCGCGGTGCCGTCCTTCGCGACGTGCTCCATGACGACGATCACTCGTTCGGCGCCGTTGACGAGGTCCATCGCCCCGCCCATGCCCTTGACCATCTTGCCCGGAACGGCCCAGTTGGCGATGTCGCCGGACTGGGCGACCTGCATCGCGCCGAGCACCGCGGTGCCGATGCGACCGCCGCGGATCATCCCGAAGCTCGCAGCGGAGTCGAAGTACGCGGCGCCCGGAAGCACGGTCACCGTCTCCTTGCCCGCATTGATGAGCTTCGGATCCGCCTCGCCCTCCCACGGGTACGGGCCCACCCCCAGGATCCCGTTCTCGGAGTGCAGCACGACCTCGACGCCGTCGGGCAAGTGGTTCGGGATCAGCGTCGGCAGCCCGATGCCGAGGTTCACGTACGTGCCGTCCACGAGCTCACGGGCGGCGCGGGCGGCCATCTCGTCACGCGTCAACGGCATCAGCGGGCTCCTTCGATCTCGTCTCGGCCGGCTTCCGCGGCGCTGAATCCGGGTGTCGCGGGCTCGGCGGATGCCCCCGGTCGGGCCCGCACGGTCGTCTTCTCGATCGGCAGCTCGGCCGCTTCCTCCGGGGTGAGCACGACCAGCCGATCGACGTAGATGCCCGGCAGGTGGATGTCGTCGGGGCCGAGCACGCCCGGTTCGACGAGTTCGTCGACCTCGGCGATCGTGACCCGGCCGGCCATACCGGCGAGCGGGTTGAAGTTGCGGGTCGACTTCTCGAACCGGAGGTTGCCGTGCCGATCGCCGACCGCGGCGCGCACCAGACCGTAGTCGGTGCTGATCGCCCGCTCCAGCACGTACTCGCGAGTGCGGCCGAACGCGTCGAACGGGCGCAGCTCCTTCGGCTCGGAGGCGAGCGCGACCGACCCGTCGACGGCGTACCGAAGCGGCATCCCGCCCTCCGACACGGCCGTGCCGGCGCCTGTCGCGGTGTAGAACGCCGGGATGCCGACTCCTCCGGCCCGGAGCCGCTCGGCGAGCGTGCCCTGCGGGGTCAGTTCGACCTCGACCTCACCGCCCAGGTACTGCCGCGCGAACTCCTTGTTCTCGCCGATGTAGCTCGCGATGACCCGACGGATCCGGCCGGCGGCGAGCAGCTCGCCGAGGCCCCAGCCGTCGACGCCGCAGTTGTTCGAGACGACCTCGAGGTCGCCGACGCCTCGCGCGAGCAACGCGCGGATCGTCACGATCGGCACGCCCGACAGGCCGAAGCCGCCGACCGCGAGGGACGCGCCGGCGGGGATGTCGGCGACCGCGTCGGCAGCGGTCGCGAAGGTCTTGTCCATGGTGCTCCGGGTTCAGTCGTTCGAGTCGGGTGAGGGTTCGGATGCGGCATCCGTTTCGGCGAAGACCGTGCGAGCGATCGCGAAGGCCGCGTTCGCCGCCGGGAGGCCCGCGTAGAGCGCGGTGTGCAGCAGCACCTCCGAGATCTCCTCTCGCGTGAGGCCGTTGCGGAGGCCAGCGCGCACGTGCATGGCGATCTCGTGCTCGTGCCCGCCGGTCGTCAGGCTCGCGAGGGTCGCGATCGAGCGCTCGCGGCGAGCGAGGCCGGGCCGATCCCAGACCTCGCCCCAGGCGTAGCGCGTGAGGAAGTCCTGGAACGCGGCCGTCTCGGGCGTGGTGGCGGCCACCGCACGGTCGACATGCGCATCGCCGAGCACGGCTCGACGCACCCGCATGCCGCGGTCGAGGGCGACGGATGCCTCGGCGGACCGCTCGATCGTGACGAGGTGCTCCGCGATGAGCTCGGCCACCGCCTGCGGCTCCTCGAGCACGGCGAGGTGCGAGGCGCCGTCGAGCACGACGTGCCGGGCGCCGGGGATGTCGTCGGCGAGGTCCTGCATCGAGGCCGGCGTCGTCACGGCATCGTGCTCGCCGCTGAGCGCGAGGGCGGGCACGCCGAGTGCGGCGAGGTCGTGCGTTCGATCGAAGCCGCCGAGCGCCTCGGCGCAGCGGGCGTACGACTCGTCGTCGACGTCGACGAGCGCGGCGAGCGTGCGTGCACCCGGTCCGCCCGACTCTCGGTCGAGGAATCCGGGTGCGAACCATCGCGACGCGCTCCCGGTCACGAGCGACACGGTGCCGCTCGACCGGACCGTGGCCGCCCGGGATGCCCAGCTGTCGGGCGTGCCGATGCGGGCGCCGCTGCAACTCATGACGAGGCCCTGCACGCGATCGGGTCGCGTGACGGCCAGCTCGAGGGCGACCGTGCCGCCGAGCGAGACGCCCGCGACGTGGAAGGCGCCCCCGCCCGCCTCGTCGACGACGGCCAGGACGGCCGCGGCGAGGTCGGCGATCGTGAACGGGGTTGCTGCCGACGGACTCGCCCCGTGACCGGGGAGGTCGACGCGCAGGATCCGGAGGGCAGCGGTGCGCGGGTCGGCGCGCAGCGCACCGACGACCCCGTCCCAGATGGCCGTCGTCGTGCCGAGCGACGGCAGCAGCACGAGGAGCGGGTTCGAGGCGGCCGGCGCGGTGCCAGGAGCGAAGGAGCCGAGCAGACGTGGGACGGTCATGGGCGAGGGCTCTCTTCGGAGACGGCGGAGAACCGGGCGACGGCCCGGTCGACGATGCGGTCGGATGAGGCTGCGAGCACGCGGCGATCCGGACGTTCGCCGGCTGGGCCGGACCCGGCAAGGATGCGCCCGGCACGGTCGCCGTCGAACTCGAGACCCCTGATGAGTCGTGCAGCGGCGACCGAGGCGGAGCGCGCGAGGCGCACGAGGCGGCGGAGCGGCACCCACTCCGCATGCCAGCGGCCCGACGACCGCTCGTCGCCCGAGATCATTGCTGAGGCGACGACCTGCAGCAGGCCGGGAGCCTCGACCGCGGCTGCGGTGACGGCGACCGCGTCGACCGGGTTCCGCTTGTGCGGCATCGCCGACGAGCCGCCGCCCCCGGCGAGGCGCACCTCGCCGAGCTCCTCTCGCGAAAGGAAGGTTGCATCGCCTGCGATGCGCCCGAGCGCCCCGACGACGCTCGCGCTCGCGGCGGCGATCGCGAGGACGGGGGTCCGCTCCGCGTGCCACGAGCGATGCGGATCGCCGAGCCCGAGCCGGGCGGCGAGCTCCGCTCGCACGGCCTCGACGGCGCCGGGCCGCCCTGACGCGGCATCCGCGGCGCTTCCGGTGCCGACCGCACCGCCGAACTGCACCGGGAACCCGAGGGCGGCGATCGCCTCGATGGACGAGGAGACGCCGTCGAGCCAGCCCGCCGCCAGCACCCCGATCGTGCTCGTCTCGGCGTGCCGTGCGACCGATCGGGCGATGCGGAGGCCCTGCCGCTCGGCATCGGCCAGCTCGGCGAGGCGCTCACCCGCCTCGACGAGCGACGCTCGAGTTGCGCGGAGCGCGTCCCGGGCGACGAGCACGAGCGCGGTGTCGAGCACGTCCTGACTCGTGGCGCCGAGGTGCAGTCGGTCGCTCGCGAGGCCGGCCGCGTCGAGCTGCGCCCGGAGCGACGGTACCAGAGCCACGACCGGAACCGCGTCGCGGGACACGCCTGCGACGAGCGCCGCGCGATCGAGCGCGGCCGCATCGAGCGCGTCGGCCTGCGCGTCGAGGGCTTCGGCGAGCTCGCTCCCCCACGCTCGCAGCAGCGCGCGCTCGACCTCGACCATCGCCGCGAGCACGGCATCGTCGTCGGTCCCGACGGCGTCGGCTCCTCCGGGATCCAGCAGTCCCCAGTCCGTCATCGCCGTGCCTCCATCATCGTTCGGTGCCGTAGTCGAGGAACACGGTCTCGCCCTCGCCCTGCAGGCGCACGTCGAACCGGTACGACGACGCCGCGTCGGGCTCGGCCACGAGCGTGCCGCGACGATCGGGGTCGATGCGCGTGAGGAGCGGGTCGGCGGCGTTCGCCTCCGGCTCGTCACCGAAGTACGCCCGCGTGAAGAGGTGATGCAGCACACCGCGGGCGAACACCGTCACGAGCAGGTACGGGGCCGACCCGTCGCGCATGGCACCGGGCTTGATCGTCGTGAAGGAGTAGTGCCCGTCGCGGTCGACCGCGGCACGCCCGAAACCGGTGAAGGCGTGCTGGTCGCGGTCGAGGGATCCGCGTTCGGTCGAGGCCAGCCCCGCGGCATCCGCACCCCAGATCTCGACGATCGCGTCGGGAATCGGCTCACCTGCACCGTCGAGGACCGTGCCGTGGACGCGCACCGCGTCAGGCTGCCAGGGCGCTCGCACCTCGGGCCCGCCCGGATACGGCAGTGCGTAGCCGAAGAACGGGCCGACCGTCTGCGACGGGGTCTGCCCGAGCGGTCGGTGCTGCTCAGACATGGTCGGCGTCCTCCGGTTCCATCCAGGTCGAGCGCGGGCCGGTGAGCACGACGTCCCAGCGGTAGCCGATCGCCCACTCGGGCTCGCTCACCTCGTGGTCGTACCCGGCGACGAGTCGCTCCCGAGCGGCCGGGTCGACGATCGACTGGTAGATCGGGTCGAGCGCGAAGAGCGGGTCGCCCGGGAAGTACATCTGCGTGACCAGGCGCTGCGTGAACGCCGAACCGAAGAACGAGAAGTGGATGTGCGCCGGCCGCCAGGCGTTGCGGTGGTTCTTCCAGGGGTAGGCGCCCGGCTTGATCGTGGTCAGGCGGTACGAGCCGTCGTCGCCCGTGACGATGCGGCCCACGCCCGTGAAGTTCGGGTCGAGCGGAGCAGGGTGCTGGTCGCGCTTGTGCACGTAGCGCCCCGAGGCGTTGGCCTGCCAGATCTCCACGAGCTGATTGCGAACCGGGCGTCCGTCGCCGTCGAGCACGCGCCCCGTGATGATGATGCGCTCGCCGAGCGGTTCGCCCGCATGCTGGATGGTGAGATCGGCCTCCTCGGGCGCGACGTCCGTGTGTCCGAACGCTGGCGACACGAGTTCGATGTCCTCGGGATCGGTGCGCACGAGCTCGTGCGTCGGATGCCGCAGGAGGGTCGAGCGGTACGGCGCGAAGTCGCGGCGCGGGTGCGCGCGAAGTCCGCGGTCGGATGTCGCCAGCCGACGTTCGCGGTCATGCCGGTCGGCGATCCCGTCGCTGATGACCTGCTGCGACGGGTCGGGGTGGGAGACGGTCGGATGCATGGTCACTCCGTCGTGAAGGGAAGGCCGGCATACTGCTCGGCGAGGCTCTGCCGCGCGGCGCGCGACCCGGTGACGTACTCGAGCCGGCCGACCTGGCTGCGGTACGAGAAGGCCCGCGCCGCGGCATCCGCCCCCTCGTGGACGTGGAGGAGGTCGGTCATCCACTCGGAGAACTGCTGCACCTTCCACTGGCGGGCGAGGGCCGCGTCGCTGTAAGCCAGGAGTCCGCGCTCGTCGCCGAGCTGCAGGGCGGCGATGAGCGCGCGCCCGAGGAGCACGACGTCGGCGATGGCCGAGTTGAGGCCCTTCGCACCGGTCGGCGGCACGATGTGCGCGGCATCGCCGACGAGGAGGAGCCGGCCGTGCGCCATGGTGGAGGCGACGAACGAGCGCATCGGCGTGATCGACTTCTCGAGCACCGCGCCCTCGTGCAGGGTCCAGCCGTCGACGCCGAGCCGGGTCTGCAGCGCGTCCCAGATGCGGGCGTCGGACCAGTCGTCGATGGATTCGTCGTGACGGACCTGCAGGTAGAGGCGCGAGACCTCGAGCGAGCGCATCGAGTGCATCGCGAAGCCGTCGGGGTGCAGCGCGTAGATGAGGTCGTCGGTCGATGGCGGGACGTCGGCGAGGATGCCGAGCCACCCGAACGGGAACGAACGCTCGAACGCCCTGATGCCGGGGATCGCCGGTCGGCAGACGCCGTGGAACCCGTCGGCGCCGACGATGACCTCAGCGTCGATCGAGGTCGTGGCACCGGCATCCGTGAAGCTCACGCTCGGGCTCGAGCCCTCGAGCCCGGTCGGGGTGACGTCGGCGACCTCGAACCGGATGTCGCTGCCGAGCCGGTCGTGCTCGGCGAGCAGGTGCCGAACGAGGGCCTGCTGGCCGTAGATCGTGACCGTGCGGCCCACGAGTTCGACGAAGTCGACGAGGTGGCGGCCGCCCTCGAACTGCAGGTGGATGCCGTGGTGCGTCAGCCCGCGCTCGCGGAGATCCGCGTCGAGGCCGAGTTCGGCCAGCGCATCGACCGAGCCCTGCTCGAGCACGCCGGCACGGACGCGGCCGAGCACGTACTCGCGCGACCGGGCCTCGAGGATCGTGAACCCGATGCCTGCTCGGTGCAGGACGTGCCCGAGCAGGAGTCCGGCTGGGCCGGCTCCGATGATGACCACCTGGGATCGCAACGCTGCATCCTCTCGCGTCTGTGGGAAGGTGCTGCCATCGTGCGTCGCACGAGGGTCGCACCGCATCCCCGATTCCATCCGATGGAATCGTGCGACGTCGCGTGAGCCCTGCACACCAGGCGGAACGACGGACGTGCGCCTACGGTCGGTGTCCGAGCGCCGCGGAGATGCCCCGGCCCGCGATGCGCACTCCGAGGGCGAACTGCGGCTCGTCCAGGCGCTCGACGTGCGCGATGATCGACACCGCCGCGACCACGTCGCCGGTGGCGTCGCGCACCGGGGCGGCGACCGAGAAGGCGCCCCGCGTCAGCGCCTCGACGGACGTCGCGATGCCCGATGCGCGGATCCGGGCCATCCGTTCGCGAAGCGCATCTTCGTCGATGATCGTGCCGGGAAGGAATCTCCGCGGACCCGCGGCGATGACATCCTCGAAGACCCCGGGCGGCGCGAACGCCAGCAGCGCCTGGCCGACTCCGGTCGCGTGCAATGGCAGCCGGGAACCGATGTCGGTGATGGACGGCACGGCGTGAGCTCCCGACATCCGCTCGAGGTAGACCGCGCCGAGGCCCTCGCGAACCGCGAGGTGCACATGCTCGCCCGTCGACTGGAAGAGGTCCTCGAGGTAGGGCTTCGCCGCGATGCGGAGTCGCCTCGACGAGGGCTGGCGCACCGCGAGCCGCCACAGCTTGATGCCCACGCGATACCGGCCGTCGCCGGAGCGCGTGATGCCGCCCCAGGCGACCCACTCCCCGAGCAGTCGGTGCGCGGTCGACATCGGAAGCCCCGCCCGCTCGGCGATCTCGCTGAGCGTCAGTTCGTCGCCGCGCTCGAACGCGTCGGCGATCGCGAAGAGCTTCTCGGCGACCCGGCGGTCGTCGTCACCGCGGGGCATGGGCCGGCCCGTCGGGGGCGGGCGCGGCGGCGAGTCCGGTGCCCGCCTCGGCGAACAGACCGCGCATCCACTCGTGCTCGGGATCACGTCGATGCACGGGATGCCACCAGAGGGCGTTGTGGATCTCGGTCGCCTCGAACGGGGGCGCCAGCACGCGGAGCCCGGGCATTGCGCGCACGATGCCGGCGAGGCCGGCCTGCACGAGTCCGAGGCGCCGAGTGCCGGCAACGAATCCGGGCAGGCTGAGGAAGCTCTCGACGACGACCTCGACGCGCGGTTCGATGCCCAACTGCTGTATCTGCCGGGTCGCCGACGTGAACGCCGATCGCGACTGGTACGTGAAGACCCACGGCAGAGCGGCGAGGTCCTCCATGCTGAGCGCCTCGCCGACGTCGGGATTGTCGTCGGCGGCCACGATGACCCAGCCGTCGGTCCAGAGGTCGGTGTAGGGAAGGCCGTCGAGGAATCCGTGCGGCATCAGCATGCCGTCGGCGCTCCGGAGCCGAGTGGCCGCATCGTCGACGATCTGCGGAGTGTGCAGCAGGAAGCGGAATCGCACGCCCGGCGCTCGCTCGGCGGCGAGCATGGAGACACGACGCCCGATGGTGGCGAACGCGTAGTCGGACCCGTACACGGCGAACTCGCGGGTCGACTCGCGCGGGTCCCACTCGGCCTGCGACTCGAAGACGCGACGGGCGGCGTCGAGGGCCGAGGCGGTGTGCTCGGCGAGGCGCGACGCGAGCGGCGTCAACTCGTAGGTGTTGCCCTGCCTTGCGAGGATCGGGTCGTTGAAGTGCGCGCGCAACCGTGAGAGCGAGGCGCTCAGTGCCGGCTGGCTGAGCCGTAGGCGCTCGGCGGCGCGCGTCACGCTGCGTTCGGTCAGCAGGGCGTCGAGCGAGATGAGGAGGTTCAGGTCGAGGCGCGAGAGGGAGCGATCGGACACGGCATCGTGCTTTCGGATCAGGTGGAGCGGAATCCGAGCTTATCAATCCCCGCGATGGGCCATTGGTTGAGTATCGAAGCCGTCGATGAGAGATCGACGGCTCGGCCCGCACAGCAGGCCCGCACGCCCGGCGCCGCGCTGGTGGCGAACGCCGGGCGTGGCCGGCTCAGGCCGAGACCGTCTCGGAGTCCACCACGGCGGGCCGTCGCAGCAGCACTCCGAGGACGATCGCGACGACGGCGGCCGCGATGCCGACGACGCCGACCGCCACCGACAGGCCGCCGACCGCGGCCCCGAGCGCGCCCATGAGGATCGGCGTGAGGAACTGGCCGAGGTAGAACGAGGTCTGCCACCATCCGGTCGAACGACCGCGCTGCTCGAACGCGATCTTCGACAGCGCCCAGGTGAGGAGCGTCGGCAGCAGCAGGCCCGAACCCGCCGAGGCGATGATCGCGCCGACGATCACTGCCGGGAGCCCCCCGCCCAGCCAGATCACGAGCATGCCGATCGCCTGCAGGCCGAACGCGATCGGCAGCTGCACCCGCGGCGCGAGCTTGGCGATCCGCGCGAACGTGAACGCTCCGGCCGCGGTGGCGAGCGAGGCAAGCGCTGCGGCGAGTCCGATGACGCCCGTGTCGGTCGCCGCCACGCCCGTGCCGACGACGAGGTAGCTCGTCTCGATGATGAGCACGTAGAACGTGAACCCGCCGAAGAGCGTCACCACGAGCGGAGCCGCGAGCAGCTTCCAGGGCACGCGCACCTTCTCACCTGCGGCGATGCCCGCCACGTGCGCGTCGGTGCGGTCGTCGCGGCGAGGCTCCCACAGCAGGAAGATCATCGGGACCGCGATGAGGATGCTGATCGCGTACACCCAGAACGGCGTGTGCCAGCCGGCGACGCCCAGCGCGCCGCCGACGGCGATGAAGACCGTCGCCGCGAGCGTCGTCACGACAGTCTGGAGTCCCAGGTACCGGGTGCGCCGCTTCTCCTCATGGAAATAGTCGACGATCAGCGTCGTGCAGACCGTCATGATGGCCGCCTCGCAGACGCCGACGAGCACGCGACTGAAGAGGATGAGCTGCAGGTCCTCGAGCCAGGCCGGCGCGGTGCCGACGAGCGCGTACGCGAACATCGTGACGAGCAGCAGGTTCTTGCGCCCCAGACGGTCGACGATCTGGCCGGCGAACGGTGCGAAGATCGCGATGATGAGCGCGGGGATCGCGACGATCATCGGCACGAGCACCTCTGAGCCGGGTTGGTCGCCGAACACCTCGGAGAGCTGGGGAAGGATCGGCGTGATGAGCACCGATCCGAGCACGGGCATGCAGCTGCCCGCGAGCAGGAGGACCGCCTGCCAGAAGCCGGCGGTGCGGGCGGCGACGGGCTGCGTCGCCGGGCGGGTATTCGTCATTGAATCTCCTCGATCGGTGGTGGGGATGGGTGGTGCGTTCGTGGTGGCGGGTGGCGGGTGGCGGTGGCCTCGGCACGTCCCGGTCAGTGCGCGGCCGCAGGCGAGACGTACGACGGGTCGACGGGTGCCCCGGGTCTCGCGCGCGAGCGGGTTCGCGCAGGGCCGATCCGCGGAGCGGCGATCGCCGCCCCGACGACGTTGCGGATCTCGCCGATCCCCTCCACGCGCATGACGACCTGATCGCCCTCGACGAGGGGCGCCGGCACGAGCGTTCCGGCCCGCCCCCAGAGCTCACCGAGGCATCCGCCGTTTCCGGCCGTGCCGGAGCCCAGCACGTCGCCGGGCACGACCCGCGAGTTGCGCGAGGCGTAGGCGACGAGCTCGGCGAAGGGCCAGCCCATGTTCGAGAGCAGGTCGATGCCGATGCGGTCGCCGTTCACGAGCACCTCCATGCCGACCTGGAGGAACCCGTCGGCGTCGTGGCGTCCCGCGAACTCGTCGGCCGTCACGATCCACGGGCCGAGGGTCGTGGCGAAGTCCTTGCCCTTGCAGGGCCCGAGCCGCACCTTCATCTCGCGGGCCTGGAGGTCTCGTGCCGACCAGTCGTTGAAGATCGTGTAGCCGAAGATGTGGTCGCCGGCTTCGACCGGGTCGAGGTTCGAGCCGTCGCTACCCTCGACTCCCCCGATCACCGCCGCGACCTCGAGTTCGAAGTCGAGCCGCTCCGTCACGGGCGGGTGCACGGTCGCGCCGGTCGCGATCACGGAGTGCGGGTTCGTGAAGTAGAACGTCGGGAACTCGTACCACTCGGCGTCCACGCCCTGCCCGCCCGAGACCGAGCGCACGACGCCCTCGACATGCTCCTCGAACGCGACGAAGTCGCGCACGCTCGGCGGCACGATGGGCGGCAGCAACCGCACGTCGGCGAGAGGCGTCCGCCGGGCCGGCTCGGAGTCGGCGGCGGCGGCGGCGGCCGCAGCATCCGCGATCCCGGGCAGTTCGGCCAGCCCCATGCGCAGCACATCGAGCACGGTGAGCTCATCGGGGAACCGCTCGACGTGCGCATCGACGACGAAGCCCTCGCCGAGGACACCGAGGTGCTCCCATCGCGCGATCCTCATGGCGACACCACCCGATCGAGCGCGGGAGACAGCGCCGGGATCAACGACCGGATACTGCCCGACAGGATCGCGCGCTCGGCGACCTCGCCCAGCCCTGCCTCGCGCACCAGTGCGACGGGATCCTCCACGCCCATGTCGAAGGGGAAGTCGCTGCCGAGCACGACCCGGTCGGCACCGGCTGCGCCGACGAGCGTGCGGAGGCCCGCGGCGTCGTGCACGAGCGAGTCGAACCAGAGACGTCGCAGGTAGCTCGACGGCGGCTCGATGCATCCGTGAGCCTCCGGCCGCACGCGCCACGCATGGTCGCTGCGGCCGAGGTACCCGGGCAGGTAGCCCCCGCCGTGGGCCGCGACGACGCGCAGACCGGGATGCCGGTCGAGCACTCCCGAGAAGATCAGGTGCGAGAGCGCGACGGCGTTCTCCGTCGGCTGGCCGACCGTGTTGGCGAGGTAGAAGCGGTCGAGCCGCTCGTCGAGCGTGCAGCCGAACGGGTGCAGGAAGACGACGGCCTCGAGCTTCTCGGCCCGTGCCCAGAACGGTTCGAGGCGCTCGTCGGAGAGCTCGACGTCGCCGGCGCTCGAGGAGATCTCGACCCCGGCGAGCCCGAGCTCGAGCACGGCGTACTCGAGTGCGGGAACGAGGAGCGCCGGATGCTGAAGCGGCACGAGGCCGAGGCCGAGGAGTCGGGCGGGGGCCGCAGCCACGAGCTCCGCGGTCGCGAGGGATGCCGCCCGTGCGATGCGGTCGGCGAGCACGGCATCCGCCCACGGGTAGTAGTGCGACGGCGACGGGGAGACGACCTGGATGTCGATGCCCGCGTCGTCCATGGCCGCGAGGCGTGCCCCGAGATCGGTCAGCTTCGCGAATCGCTCGCGGATCATCGCCCCGGACGCAGCCTGCGACTCGGGTCCGTTGCGCCGGGCCTCGAGGTCCGCAGCGGCCGCGAACCCCTCCGGATCGGCGGCCTGCACGACGCCCTGCAGCGCCGGCAGCAGGACGTGCGCGTGCACGTCGACGACGGGATCGTTCGCGCTCATGCCGGCTCGCTCACCAAGGAGCCGACTCGGTACATGAGGCCGGGCACGTCGGCGTCGCGATCGTGGTCGAGCATCCACTGCCCGACCTGCACGGATGCCTCGACGACGGCCTTCGCGCGCGGGAGACGCCGAGCATGGAACTCTTCCCATAGCGCAGCGTCAACGGCATGACGGGCCAACAGCAGCTCGGCGAGGACGAGGGCGTCCTCGGCGGCCTGCGCGGCGCCCTGGGCGATCGTGGGCGGGCAGCTGTGGGCGGCGTCGCCGATGATCACCACGCGGCCGCGGTTCCAGGCATCGGGCACCAGGTGAGCGGTGAACCAGGTGTAGTTGACGCGGGCCGATGCCGTGAGCGAGGTGCGGATCTCGTCCCACGGTCCGCCGTAGCCCTGCGACAACTCGCGCATGAGGTCGATGCGCTCGGTCTCCCCGAGGTCCCCGTGGTCCTGCGCAGCCTCGACGAGGTACGCGTACATGGAGTCCTCGCCGGTCGGGCAGTATCCCGCGATGAATGCCGGGCCCCCGTAGTAGAGGTCGGTGTGCGTGACCGACTCGGGTCGGGGCACGAACGCCCTCCAGATGCCCATGCCGGTGCGGTGCGGAGCCACGTCGATGCCGAGCATCGAGCGGATGCCGGAATGCAGGCCATCGGCGCCGATGAGGAGGTCGTAGCGGTCGGTGCGCCCGTCGGAGCGCGTCACGTCGACGCCGGCGTCGTCCTGCGCGAACGACGTGACCGTCGCGGCGAGGTGGATGTTCGCCCCGACCTCCCGAGCGCGCTCGGTGAGGATGCGGGCGAGGTCGGGCCGGTACATGCCCGCGGTGGCCGGGTACTCGTCCCCGCCGGTGCGCTGGTCGGGGATCTGCGCGAGCACCGGTGCTTCCGGGCCGGGCGCACGGATACCGAGCACGTCGAAGGAGTAGGACTCCTCCTGCACGGCCGGCCAGATGCCGAGCCGTCCGAAGACGCGGAGCGCGTTGCCCTGCAGGGTGATGCCGGAGCCGAGCGCGCCGGGGTCGGGCTTCTGCTCGAACACGTCGACGTGCACGCCGCCCTCTGCCAGGAGGATCGCGGCGGCCATGCCGGCGACCCCACCCCCGGCGATGGCGACTCGAGAGACTGCGGTCATCGTTGACTCCTTGTGGTTCTGCGGTGGTGCGTCGTGGTGATTCTCGGCGCTGTCGCGCGCCGTCGTTGAGCTGGCTACTTGAGGGCGATGGGGTTCACGGGTGACCCGACAGCGCCGGTGATCGGCAGCGGCGGTGCGGTGAGGAGGAACTCGTAGCGACCATCGGCGGCGCAGTCCTCGGCGAGTGCGTCGAGGTCCCACATCTCCCCCACGGTCAGCCCGATGTTCGGGATGACGACCTGGTGCAGCGGCTGGAACGCGTCGTCGAACTCGTTGGGCCGCACCTCGAAGCCCCACGTGTCGGTCGCGATCGCGGCGACCCCGGTGCGGTGGATCCATCCCGCCGTGGTGAACGAGAGACCGGCGCTGGGGCCGCCCGCGTACCCGTTCCATCCCTCGCGCCTGGCGCGCGTGTAGCGGCCGGTGCGCACGAGGACGAGGTCGCCGCGTCCGACGCGCGAGGTCGGACCCTGCGCTTCGATGCAGGCCTCGAGGTCGTCGACGGTGATCGCGTAGCCGTCGGGCAGCTCGTCGCGGCCGGCTTCGTCGAGCCGGGGCCCGAGGAGTCGGCCGAGGTCCAGCAGCACACCACGGCCCACGATGGCGGATGCCGCGTGCTCGATGCCCGTGACGAGGTCGCCCTCGCTCGTGACGACGCGGCCGGCCGGCCGGCCGTTCCAGGCCATGCCGCGATCGAAGATGTGGCCGAGGCCGTCCCACTGCGTCGAACACTGCAGGGGCATCGCGATGACGTCATCGGCGCCGCCGAGGCCGTGCGGGAACCCCTGGCCGATGAATTCGGCGTCGGTGCCCGTGTCGAGCATGGTGTGCACGGGGTTCGTGCGGCGGCGCCAGCCCTGCTGGGGGCCGTTCATGTCGAACGGCTGCGAGAGCGAGAAGGATGCACCGCGTCGTACGAGCGCCGCTGCCCTGGCCCGGGCGTCGTCGTCGATGAGGTTGAGCGTGCCGAGCCGGTCGTCCTCGCCCCAGCGGCCCCAGTTGCGGTACGCCTCGGCGGCGGCGGCGATGTGGCTCAGCGGGTCGGTGCGGTCCAGTTCGCGTGGGTCCTCGGTGAGGGCGCTCGGGTGTTCGCTCGTGGTCCTCATGCCGGCACCCGTGCAGCCGCGGCGTGCACGACCTGCGAGCCGAGGCCCTCGATGGTGCCGACCATGACGTCGCCGTCGCGCAGCATCCGTCCGTGCACGACCCCGTTGCCGGCTGGACTTCCGGTCAGCAGGAGGTCGCCGGGCAGGAGCGGCATCGTCTCGGAGGCTGCGGCGATCAGGGCGGGGATGTCGAAGAGCAGGTCGTCCGTCGTGGCATCCTGCATCGTCTCGCCGTTGACGGAGAGCGTGAGGCGGAGGTCTCCCGCGTCCGCGATGTGCCGTGCGGGCACGAGGAACGGCCCGGTGGGCAGGAACCCGGGCGCGTTCTTCGCCCGGTACCAGTCGGTGCCGATCTCCTTCATGTCCTGGCGGAACACGAGGTCGCGCGTCGTGACGTCGTTGACGATGGTGTAGCCGGCGACGTGCGCGAGCGCGTCCTCCCGGCTCACCCGGAAGGCCGGCGCGCCGATGACGACCGCGAGCTCCAGCTCCCAATCGTGCTGGTCGCTGTAGGCGGGCAGCTCGAGGATCTCCTCGGTACCGACGACGCACGCGGGCAGGCCGATGAAGAAGTACGGGATGCCCTCGCGGGCGCGCCGATCCATGAGTTCGGCGGCCCATTCGCGCAATTCCTCGACCGGGCGGGGGTCCTGCTTCGCACGGCCGGCGACGACGAGGTCGATGACGTGCGTGCGGTAGTTGGCGCCCGTCTGCAGCACCTGGCGCGGCTCGACGGGCGCGAGCAGGGTGACCGACGCGAGCGGCAGCCAGACGGCAGCCGACGGGTCGGCGTCGTCGGCGGACTCGGCTGCGAGCGGTTCGAGGCGATCCCATCCGGACTCACCCTCCGCGAGGAACTCGTTGAGCGTGTCCGCGCCGAGTTCCGCCGCGGACAATGGGCGGATGCGATCGCCGACGACCAGTCCGGGGACGGGGCCGGCATCGGATGCGAATCGCGCGAGGGCGAAGGGGACGGTCGGGCCTGACGACGTCGTCACGTGTGGATCTCCGTTCGCCGGATGCTTCGGTGCATCCGGTGTGCTCGATCCAAGTGCGTCCGTGCGCATCAGGAAAGCGGAGATCGCTGATGTGACACATCAGCCTGAGTGATACTCGCCCCGTCGGCAGTGAACTCACGAGTATCACCGCCATCGATGCGCGGTATCCGTAGATTCACCTTCCCGGATACCACTGCGGCGCTCAGGGTGGTTCTGTGGCGCCACGTGCGCACAGCCCAACCGGAACGACCGAAGGATCAACGATGATCAAACTCCTCTCCCACCTCGCGCACGTCGAGATCGCGGCGCCCGACCCCGCGGCATCCGTCGCCTTCTACGAGCGTCTCGTCGGAGTCCGTGCGATCGCCAGCGAAGGCGGCAAGACGTACCTGCGCTCGTGGGGCGACTACTACGACTACAGCCTCGTGATCTCGCACGGCGCCGAGCCGGCGCTCGTGGAGATGGCCTGGCGCACCACGAGCGACGAGGCGCTCGACGAGGCGGCTCGCCGCATCGAGGCCGCCGGCGTGACCGGCGTCTGGCACGACTCCGGCTTCGGCCACGGTCGCTCGTACACGTTCACCGGGCCCTTCGGCCACACCATGAAGCTCTTCTGGGACGTCGACAAATACCGGGGCGAGGGCGAGTTCGCCTCGGTCTTCCCCGACCGTCCCGAGCGTCGCAGCCGGCACGCGGTGGGGCCGCGCTCACTCGACCACGTGACCGTCGCCGCCCGCGACGTGCGCGGCTTCGCCGAGTGGTACCGCGACGTGCTCGGCTTCCGCATCATGGCGTACACCGTGCTCGACGAGGCACCGGTCACCGTCTTCGGCGTCATCACGACGAACGAGAAGTCGCACGACCTCGGGGTGGTGCTCGACACCTCGCAGCGCGCCGGCCGGGTGAACCACTACGCCTACTGGGTCGACACCCGCGAAGACCTCCTCCAGGCTGCCGACGTGCTCATGGAGAACGGCGTCGCAATGGAATACGGCCCCTCGATCCATGGCATCGGCGAGCAGAACTTCCTCTACTTCCGTGACCCGAGCGGCATGCGCGTCGAGGTCAACACAGGCGGCTACCGGAACTACGTGCCCGACTGGGAGCCGAACGACTGGAAGCCGTCACAGGGCTCGAACAACCTCTACCGCAACGGCGCGATGCCGATGTCGATGACCGAGTCGTTCCCGCCGGATGCCGCACCGTCGGCCACCGAGGAGGGACTGCACCCCGACACGGCCGAGGTGATCATCGCCGACGCTCTCGCGAACCCGTACGCGAAGCAGGGTCGCGGCTGATCGTTCCCAGCAGAGTCGGGCCGCTCGCCCCGGGAGACCGGGACGGGCTGCCTCGTTCATGCTCCAATGCGGAACGCGGTCATGCGATCACACAGGTACGGCCCGCGTTCTCCGTCGCGCCGTGCCCGGCCGGCTCGGCGGCGGCGTCACGGCCCGGGATCACGCGAGCTCCACGCGCATCGGCATGCGCTTCCACGCCCGGAGCGTGTTGTTCAGGTGGCGCTCCGGGGTTCCGATGAGCTGGACCGACGCGACCCGGCGCGCCAGCGCCGTGATGAGCGACGTCGCCTCGAGGCGCGCGACATGCTGGCCGACGCACTGGTGGATGCCCATGCCGAACCCGACGTGGCCGGAGGGGTCACGGGACAGGTCGAAGCGCTCGGGATCGGTCCAACGTCTCGGGTCGGAGTTGGCCGAACCGAGGAACATCAGGATCTTGCTGCGGGCGGGGATGCGCACGCCGCCGAGTTCGATGTCCCGCGTGGTGGTCCGGAAGAACGTCTGCACTGGCGCCTCGAGCCGGATCGCCTCATCGAAGGCCACGCGGGCCAGCCCCGGCTGGGACCGAAGCTGCGCCCACGCCTCCGGATGCGTCGCGAACGCGTGCAGGACCGCCCCGATCGCGTGCACCGTGGTGTCCACGCCCGCCGAGAGCAGCGACCGCACGACGAGCGGTGCCTGGGCGGCGGTCAGGTCGCCGCGGTCGGCGGCGGCCCAGATCCCAGACCCGAAGCCGCCGGGGCTGAGGCGATCCCGCAGGCACTGCGCGTTCACCCAGGCCGAGTGCTCGCCGATGTGCGGCGCTCCGTGCTGCACGAGGAAGTTCTCGGGCCCGAAGCTGTTGAACAGGTGGTCGCCGTACGGCAACAGATGTTCTCGACCCTCGGCCGGGATCCCTACCGCATCGGGGAACACGCGAAGCGGAAAGGCCTCCGCGAACGCCTCGACGGCATCGAACTCCAGCCCCTGCCCGAGCACCTCGTCGACGAGGCCCTCCGCATCGGCCTGCCAGCGAGGCGCCAGTTCGCGGAGTTCACGCGGGCCCAGGATCTTCTCGAGTACCGAACGCGGCGCATCGTGATGCGGGGGGTCGGCCTCCAACAGCAGGCTCGGCGGTCGCCACGGCGCCTCGCTCCGGAAGTCGGTGATCCCGACGCCGACCGAGGACTCGAACCCCTGCCAGTCGAGCAGCGCTGCTCGCACGGTCTCGTAGCGTCCCATGGCGAAGACGCCGTAGCGTTCGAGGAGGACGACCTCCCCCGCTTCGCGGAGCCGATGCTGGAAGGGAAGCGGGTCTGCGAGGACCTCCTGGCTGAACGGGTCCTCGTCCGTGGTGGGAATCGCCGTGGCGAATGGTGGCGTACGGGTGGTCATCTGGGCTCTCTTCGTCGAGGCGGGTGTCGTGGTGGGTCGGTCGTGCAGGCGGTCCGCGGAGGGCGCCGCCTCAGAGGGAGATCACGAGGCGGTCGCTCTTCGCCCTCGAGACGCAGGGGAAGAAGCAGGTGCCGTCGACGCGCTCCGCGTCGTCGAGGATCGAGTCGCGGTGGTCGGGCACACCGGCGACGACCCTGGTCTCGCACGTGCCGCAGACGCCGCGCGAGCACGAGGTGAGCAGGTCGAAGCCCGCGCTTCGGAGCGCGTCGGCGACCGGCACTCCCGGCACGACGCGGATGCTCCGCCCGGTGCCGATGACGTCGACGTCGAACGCCGTGGTGCGAGCAGGCTCGCCGCGGTCGGCCGCCGCGAACCGCTCGACCCTCGTCCAACCGGGCCTGCGCTCGGCGGCGAGTTCGGAGATCGCCTCGATGAGGCGCGTCGGACCGCACGCGTAGAACTTCGTCTCGGCGGGCGCCGCGGCATCCGGCCCCGACTCGAGCCACGAGCGGATGTCGGTGGGACCCACCTCGTCGGACGCCCGGACCGTGACCCGGTCGCCGTACCCGGCGAGCTCGTCGACGAACGCCATGCGCGAGCGCGAGCGGCCGAGGTAGAGCAGCCGCCAGTCGGAGCCGAGCAGGCTCGCCGCGCGCAGCATCGGGAGCATCGGCGTGATGCCGATGCCACCGGCGACGAACGCGAACGCGGGCGCAGGGGTCAGGCGGAAGTTGTTGCGCGGGCCGCCGAACCTCACCAGATCGCCCTCACGCAGCTCGTCGTGGACGTAGCGCGAGCCACCGCTCCCCTCGGCTTCGCGAAGGACGGCGATGCGATAGGCGGCGGCCTCTCGGGGGTCGCCGTGCAGGGAGTACTGGCGCGTGGTGCCATCGGGCAGCACCAGGTCGAGGTGCGCGCCGGGCGTCCAATCGGGGAGGCGACCCCCATCGCGGCGTTGCAGCACGAGGGAGACGACATCGTCGGCGACCTTCGTCTTCGCGGCGACCACCAGGACGTCGTCCCCGGTCTCGATCAGCGCCATCGCTGCCTCCCTGTCTTCGTCGACGATCGGTAGGGACACGGTAGGTCGGGCGAGACCACGATGGTGGGCGTTTTCGAATCAATCGAAAACCGAATAGGCTCGACGTGCGAAGGAGACATGATGGCACGCGCATCCGCAGGCCGATCGACGCTGAGTCGCCAACTGCAGCTGCTCGACGCGTTCAGCATCGACTCGCCGTTCCTCAGCCTCTCCGAGCTCTCGAGGCGCAGCGGGCTGCCGGTCGGCACGACGCACGCCCTGCTCGCCGACCTCGAGGAACAGCGGCTCGTCGAGCGCGGCGCCGATCGCACCTACCGTCTCGGCATCCGTCTCTGGGAGTTGGCCTGCCGCACCCCCGGTGCACTCGGGCTGCGCGAGATCGCCATGCCGCACCTCCAGGAGGTGCATGGCTCGATCGGCCAGCACGTCCAGCTCGGCATCCTGAGCGGCGGCGACGTGCTCTTCCTCGAACGGCTCTCGAGCCGCGACGCCGTCGTGAACGCGACGATCATCGGCGGACGCCTCCCCCTGCATGCCTCGGCCGCGGGCCTCGTGCTGATGGCCGACGCCGATGCCGCCACCCGCGACGAGGTGCTGGCCGGCCCCCTGCGCTCCCTCACCGACGCCACCATCGCGGATGCCGCGGAGCTGCGCCGTGTCCTCCACCGCGTTCGCACCCAGCGCTTCGCCGTCGCCGACGGGTACATCCACCCGAGCGCCCGCGGCATCGCGGTGCCGGTCACGGGCGCGGCCGGCGAGACCGTCGCGTCCGTCGGCGCGGTCGTGCCGAACGACGACGCACCATGGATCCCGCTCGTCGACTCGCTGCAGTCGGCCGCCGAGCACATCTCGGCAGCACTCCGCGCGGCAGCGCTGCCTCAGGCCCATCCAGAGGCGAGCCCCGGCGGACGCTACCGCGCGCTCGTCAGCTCGTCGGACGAGTCGATGCAGTACCTGGCCGGTCCTGCGAACCGGCGGCAGCCGCACTCACCCGCAGGAGCAACTCCTCGCTGAGGGCATTGCCGGCATCCACCGCGAGCCGGTGGATGGGAAGCCCGCCGATCATGAGCACTGCGGTCGGATTCGTCAGCATCCCGACCGTCGCGCCGGTCGGATCCGCGGCGCGAAGCTCGTCGAGCAGCATCGCGCCGGCGATCGGGTGGTCCAGCCATTCGACCAGGGTCGAATGCGGGGTCAGCGGCAGGTCTGGTTCCGTTGCGTCGATCTCGACGGCGACGCTCTGGCGGAGGTCGCGGGATGACGCCCCGAAGGCGAACACGTGCGTTCCGCCGTCGGCGACCCACTGCCCCGCGGCCTCATCCCAACGCTCGATCGAGCGGCGGTCGACGCGTACCGAGACCGATCCGGACGCGCCCGGCTCGAGCTCGATGGCCGCGAACCCGGCGAGCGTTCGCACGGGCCGGCGGACCTGGGACTCGGGCGGGGACACGTACACCTGCACGACCGCACGAGCGGCCCGTGTACCGGTGTTCCGGACGGTCGTGCTTGCGACCCAGCCGGAGCCGTCGGGCGTGACATCCGCGTCGTCGAACTCGAACGTCGTGTAGGTCAGTCCGTGGCCGAAGGGATACGCGACCGGCGACCCGGCGCTGTCGTGCCCGCGGTATCCAACGAACACGCCCTCGCCGTAGACGCTGCGGCCGGCCTCACCCGGGAAGCTCAGGTAGCTCGGCGAATCCGAGAGCGCGAGCGGCACCGTCTCGGCGAGCCGACCGGAGGGCGCCACCGCGCCTACGAGCAGTCCGGCGAGGGCGTCGGAGACGCCCTGTCCGGCCAGTCCGGCCAGGAGGATCGCATCGACGTACGGGCGCCAGGGCTCGAGCGAGACCACGCCGCCGGCGATCACGACTACCACCGTGCTGGGAGCGGCGAGGGCGACCCTGCTGATGAGTCGGACCTGCGCCTCCGGCAGGTCCATCGTGGTGCGGTCGTAGCCCTCAGATTCAGCGGTCTCGGGAAGTCCGACGATGACGACGGCGACATCGGATGCAGCGGCGACGCGGACCGCCTCGGCGAGCAGTTCATCGCTCGTCGTGACGGCATCTGGCAGGTACCCGGGCGCGTGATCCACGGTGCCGACGAGCGGGCGGAGCGCCTCGACGATCGAACCGGCCGCGGGAGCGTTGACGCCGGCGCTTCCGGCGCCTTGGATCCGCGGCTCGTCGGCGAGGGCGCCGATGACGCCGACCCGAGCGGCACCGCCCAAGGGCAGCGTCTCGTGCTCGTTCCTGACGAGCACGGCTGCCTTCCGAGCCGCCTCGACGGCGAGCGCGGCCGCACGTTCGCGGTCGACCGGGCGCGCGTCAGCTCGTGCCACGACCCGTTCGCCGAGTGCGATGATCCGCTCGGCGGACCGACGCACGACGGACTCGTCGAGCACGCCCGCTCGCACCGCCTCGACGATCTGCGCGTCGGATGCCCCCGAGGTCGACGGCATCTCGAGGTCGAGACCGGCGCTGACGGCGCGGACGCGGTCCTCGACCGCACCCCAGTCGGAGACCACGACCCCGTCGAAACCCCACTCCTCGCGCAGGACGCCGGTGAGCAGGCGTCGGTCTTCGCTCACGTAGGAGCCGTTCACCCGGTTGTAGGACGCCATCACGAGCCAGGGCTTCGCCTCGGTGACGACGGCCTCGAAGGCCGCGAGGTAGAGCTCCCGCAAGGCGCGTTCGGAGACCTCGGCGCTCACGCGCATGCGGTCGGTCTCCTGGTTGTTCGCGACGAAGTGCTTGACGCAGGCGCCGACGCCCGCATCCTGCACGCCGCGGACGAAGGCCGTTGCGAGGCGAGCGGTGAGCAGGGGGTCTTCGGAGTAGTACTCGAAGTTGCGGCCGCCGAGCGGCGAGCGCTTGAGGTTCATGCCGGGGCTCAGCAGCACGTCGGCGCCCGCAGCGCGTGCCTCGTCACCGATCGCACGGGCGACGCGTTCGACGAGCTCCGGATCCCAGCTCGACGCCAACGCGGACGACGTCGGGAAACAGGTCGCGGGTATCTTTCCCGACCAGTCGGGCAGGTTCATGGCGACGCCGTTGGATCCGTCGGTCATCATCACGGCGCGGATGCCGCGCTCCGGCAACGCCTTCGTCGAGGCGAAGTCGGCGCCCGACAGCAGGCTCGCCGCATCTTCGAGTGGGAGCTCGGCAGAGAGCGCCTCGGCGCTCGCGCTCGCGTTCGCGCTCATCGTGAACCCTCCAGCATCATCTGCGCGCGTTCCTCGGGATTGTGGATGTTCCATCTTCGCGGTCGAGCAGCATCCTCGTCGGGTGTCCGATGGGCGAACTCGAACCGGTGGGCACCGGCCCCCACGGTCTCCACGTGGTCGGTTCCATCCGGCACGACCACCTCGGCGGTGACCCCGACCGGGATACGAAGTTCGACCGTCATGCGGCCGCCCGCGCGGACCCATTCGCACGAGATCGTGCCGAATGGGCTGTCGTGACGCACCGACGCGCGTCCGAGTCCCCCGCCGGGCCGCGGCGCGATGCGCACCCGCCGGTAGCCGGGTTCCAACTCCTCGAGCCCGCCGACGATCCGGTGGAGGAAGTCCGCCACCGCTCCGAGGGCGTAGTGGTTGAAGGACGTCATCTCGCCGGGGTTGATGCGGCCGTCGGGCAACATGCTGTCCCAGCGCTCCCAGACCGTGGTCGCTCCCATCGTCACGGCGTACAGCCACGATGGCGCTTCGGTGCGGAGGAGCAGGTGATAGGCGTCGTCGAGGTGGCCGGTCGAGGTGAGTGCATCGCACACGATCGGCGTCCCGACGAATCCCGTGGCGATCAGGTGATCGCCCTCGGCAACGAGAACCGCGAGGCGCTCACCTGCCTCGCGATACTGGTCGCCCTCGAGCAGTTCGAAGGCGATCGCCACCGAAAGGGCGGTCACCGTGTCGCTGACGACCCTGCCCGAGGGCGCGACGTAGTTCGTGCGGAAAGCCGTCGCTGCGAGGTCGGCGATGTGCGCGTAGCGCGCCACCGCGGCCGTGTCGCCGAGGAGTTCCGCGGCAGCCAGCACCAACCGCGCGGTGCGCGCGTGGTACGCCGTCGCGACGAGGCTGGCATCTGTTCGAGAGTCGCCTGGGCGTTCGGGCGGTGCCGCGGGATCGAGCCAGTCCCCGAGTTGGAAGCCCTCGTTCCAATGCCCCGTCTCGTGCGTGAGCGCGAAGACCTGCTCCACCCACGCGCGCATGCTGTCGAAATGGGTGCGCAGGAGCTCGAGATCCCCGGTGCGGCGGTAGAGGGTCCACGGCACGATCACGGCCGCATCACCCCAGGCCGCGGCGGGGTCCACGGGGAAGCCGCAGTCGATCCACGGGTGGAAGTTCAGCACCGATCCCGTTACCTGCTGCTCGGCGGCGAGGTCCCGAAGCCAGTTCTCGAGCACGCCCGTGGCATCGAACAGGTACGACGCAGTCGGCGCGAAGACCTGGATGTCACCGCTCCAGCCGAGCCGTTCGTCGCGCTGGGGGCAGTCGGTCGGCAGGTCGACGAAGTTGTCTCGCATGCTCCAGACGACGTTCTCGTGGAAGCGGTCGAGCAATGGGTGGTCTGCCTCGAACCAGCCGGTCCGGCGCATGTCGGAGTGGACGACGAGGGCCTCGATGCCGTCGGTGCCGGCATCGGCCGGCCATCCGATGATCTCGGCGTACCGGAAGCCGTGCAGTGTGAACCTCGGGGTCCAGGTGACGGGCTCGGCGGTGGCGAACGTATAGGCGTCCTCGGACGTGGCCGAACGGAGCGGGCGGAGCGCCAGCTCCCCGGCCTCGAGTACCTCGGCGTGCCGAAGGGTCACGGTCTCCCCCGGCGTTCCGGCCACGGTGAATCGCAGTTTGCCCGCGATGTTCTGGCCGAAGTCGAGCAGGAGGCGGCCGTCGTCTCGCCGTTCCGCGGTGACGGGACGGATCGACTCGATCACCCGCACGGGTGGTCCGGTCGGTGCCTCGAGCACGGCGGAGAACTGCCGACGCGGAAGCGTGTTCGCGGCCTCCCAGTCGTCGGCGGCGAATCCCGGCGCGGACCAGCCGTCGGGCTCGAGGCGGGCATCGTGGCGTTCCCCCTCGTACAGCCCGGTGGCGACGATGGGCGCTGGTGCGTGCGTCCAGTGCAGCGGAACGACGCGCACGCCGCGGTCGTCTTCGATCTCGAGCTGCAGCAGGAGCGAGACATCCGTGCCGTAGTTGTCCCACAGCCCGCCGTTGAACCCGAGCCTGCCGCGGTACCAGCCGTCGGCGAGCCAGGCGCCGATCGCATTCCGCCCCTCGGCCAGCGTCTCGGTGAGGTCGAGCGTGCGATAGCGGAGGCGATGGAGGTAGCTCGACCATCCGGGCGCGAGCACCTCGTCGGATGCCGCGGCGCCGTTCACCTCGAGATCGTAGACGCCGTGCGCCGTCGCGTAGACCCGTGCCCGGCGCACGCGTCCCTCGACGTCGAACTCCGCACGCAGGAGGGTTGCGGCTCGCGCGCCGTCGTGCGGCGCATGCAGGGATGGGGAGACCCAGTCCACGACCCAGTCTGCGACGTCGAGGAGTCCGGCTTCGACCCGGACCGGTGCGCTCCAGGCGGTGGGCGCCTCGTCGCCGACGAGATGGGAGCGAACGCTCACGTGTGCCGCTTCGCGGGACCGGAGCGGCCGTGCAGGCCAGGGCTGGTAGAGCGTGTCGGTGGAATCCACGACGACCGTCGTCGATTCATCAGCGCCGATGAAGCTCACCTCGACCTCGTACGCGCGCTGCGAACGCTCGCCGCTCAGGGCCCAGCTCAGGCGAGGGGCGGCGACGCCGATCCCGAGTGTGGCGGCAGCGTGCTCGAGCCGGAGGCCCTCGATGCCGGTCATCCCTTCACCGAGCCCGCCGTGAGGCCCTTCATCACGCGCTGGTTCAGGAAGAGGTAGATCGCGAGCGTGCCGATGACGTTGACCGCGATGGCCGCGAACGTCGGGCCGTACTGGATCTGCCCGAACTGCCCGGTGAAGTTCAGGAGGCCCACCTGGATGGTTCGGAGGTCGTCGCGGGTCGTGAACGTCAGGGCGATGAGCAGGTCGTTCCAGATGAAGAAGAACTGCACGAGCGCGACGGTGAAGATCGCGTTGCGCACGAGCGGGAAGCCGATCGTCCAGAACATCCGGAAGATGTTCGCCCCGTCGAGGGTCGCGGCCTCGAAGATCTCGCGCGGCACGGAGCGGAAGTAGGTCGCCATCATGAACACCGTGAGCGGCAGGCCGATCGCGGTGTACGTGATGATGAGCGGCCAGAGCGAACCGGTGAGGCCGGCACGGAAGTAGATCGTGAACAGCGGCAGCAGGATCATCTGGCCCGGGATCATGATGCCCGCGAGGAACGCCAGGAGCACGGGCCCGCGACCCTTCCACACCATCACCTCGAGGGCGAAGCCTGCGGCCACGCCGAACACGATGGTGAAGAAGAGCGCGGGGACGACCGCGAGCACGCTGTTGCGGATGTAGACCCCGAGGTTGCCGGTGGTCCACGCCTCGACGTAATTGCTGAAGTTCGTCCAGTCCTCAGGCAGCGCCCACGTCGGGTTGTTGAGGAACTCCTCCTGCGTCTTCAGCGACCCGGTGAGGAGCCAGAACAGCGGATAGACCACGACGACGAGCAGAATCCCGACGATGATCCAGACGGGGATGCGTCGAACGAAGCTGATGAGGCGTGGCGAGCGATCGGTGAAGGTTGCGGTCATGGTTCAGCCCTTGGTCAGATCGCGGCGCGAGGAACGGAAGATGAAGATCGTGACGAGCAGGCAGATGATCGTCAGCAGCAGTGCGATCGAGCTTCCGTACCCGTACTCGCCGTAGGTGAAGGAGGTCTGGTACATGTACAGGGTCAGCGGGGTGGTCGTGTTGCCCGGCCCGCCGCCCGTGAGCGCAAGCACCGAGTCGAAGACCTTGAGCGTGCCGTTGACGCTGAAGATGATCGAGGAGAGCAGCACGGGGAGTGAGAGCGGGATCACGATGTGGCGCACGAGCCGCCATCCGGATGCCCCGTCCAGCCGTGCGGACTCGAACAGGTCGTCGGGGATGTCGACGAGGCCGGCGTAGAGCAGCACCGCGTAGAAGCCCATCGAGCGCCAGAGGTCCATGAGGATGAGCACGAGGAACGCGGTGTCGGGCGAGGCGAACCAGTCGACTGACGGGATGCCGACGAGGTTCAGCAGGTCGTTCACCAGGCCGTTGACCGGCGCGATCTTGAACAGCTCCTGGAAGAGCAGGGCGACGGCGACCGTGGGCAGCACGACGGGGAAGAACGCCAAGGTTCGAATGAGGCTCGACGCCTTGCGGAGCCAGAACACGTAGATGAGCGCGAGCAGGTAGCCGAAGCCGACCTGGGCGACGGTCAGCACCACCGCGTACTTCAGGGTGAACACCAGCGCGTCGGCGATCTTCGGATCGTTGAAGAGCTCGACGAAGTTGTCGATTCCGACGAACTCGAAGCCCGTGATCGGGTTGCCTTCGAACACCGTGTAGCCGAGCGACCAGAAGATCGGCACGAGCATGACGAGCGTGTAGACGAGCAGGGCGGGGCCCAGGAGGATGAGGATGGCGCGCGGGTCGCCGAGGACGCGGTTCACAGGGTTGCTTTCGATCGGGATGTGGGCCGGAGGTCGCGTGCGGGCGCGACCTCCGGCCTGTTCGGGTGGGGAGCTACTCGAGGTCCGCCTGGACCATCTCCATGAACTCCTCGGGCGAGATCGCACCGGTCACGAGCTGCGACGCGTTGGTCTGGCTCGTGGTGGCCGCCTTCGCGTTGAACAGGGCCTCGAACCAGAGCACGCTCTGCGTGGTCGCGTCGATCTTCTCCTGCACCGCCTGCGTGAGCGGCGGCAGGTCCTCGACCGGTTCGTTGACGGCGAAGCCGGTGATGACGCCCTGCTCGCCGAGCGAGGTCGAGCCGAAGTTCTCGGCGAAGCAGCCGAGCCACGCCGAGACGTCGCCGCCGTAGCTCGCCTCGGAGAGCGCGAGCGGCACGCCGACGTTTGCCGCGAGCTGGTCACGGCTGCCTTCGCCGCCTTCGACGTGGGGGAACGGCATGAAGCCGATGTTCTCCGCGCCGATCTTGTTCTGCTCGGGGTCGTTGAAGTTCGCGAGGATCCAACTGCCCATGTAGAACATGCCGGCTTCGCCCGTGAGGAACTGGTTGACGGCGGTCATGTAGTCGATCGAGCCGACCGACGGGCCGAAGTACCCTTCCTTGCCGAGGTCGGCGACAGCTGCCGCCGCTTCGACGTATTCAGGGTCGGTGAGTGAGGCCTCGCCATCGATGACCTTCTGCAGGGCATCCGGGCCGATGGTGCGGAACAGGTAGTTGCCGACGAGACGCGTGAGCGGCCAGCCATCCTGACCGTCGGCGGAGAACGCCGTGACGCCCGCCGCGCTCAGCTTCGCCGCAGCATCCGTCAACTCGTCCCAAGTGGTCGGCTCCTCGATGCCGTTCTCGGCGAAGAGCTGCTTGTTGTACCAGATGCCCTCGACGTTGAACTCGGTCGGGAGCACGTAGACGTCCCCGCCGTAGAGTGCCTCGATGGTGGAGCGAGCTGCGGGGATGATCGCGTTGCTCTGGTCGAGCTCCTCGAGTGCCGCATCGACATCGACGAGCTTGCCGCCGTCATTGAGGTCCTTGGCGACCTGCGGCGAATTGCCGCTGGCGAAGAGCACCGGCAGCGCGTTCTGACCGGCGAGCAGTTGGAGCTGCTGGTCGTAGCTGGCCTGCGGCTGGGTGGTGATGTCGAGCGGGAGCGCCTCGTTCTCAGCAGAGCAGCTGCCGGTGCTGAGCGAGGTCAGCGTGTCCTGGATGCTCGTGTTCTCAGCGAACGACAGGTACGTGAAGTCCGTCGGCGCCGCGGTCTCGCCGCCGCTGTCGCCCGAACAGGCGGTCAGCAGGAGCGCGGTGGCCCCGACTCCCGCGATGAGCGGCGCGAGTCGTCGCGCTCGGATACGTGCTGTGGTCACAGTTCCTCCTTGAATGCGGCCGCGCTCTCGAGTTGTAGCGCTGCAAGAGGATGCTAGGCGGATGCACCGTGCGCCGCCGCGGCCCAGCCGTGTTTTCGGGCATCCGTATCCTGATACCCGCTATCGAACCTACGAATACCCGCGTCGTTGCGTGGCTTGGAACGCTGCAACGATCGCGTACGCTGTGCTCATGACGATCACCTCGACGATGAGTTCCGGCGACCAGAGAGCACCCGGTGCGTCGAGCACCGGAACCGCGGGCATCGCCGATGTCGCCTCTCTCGCCGGCGTCTCCCAGTCGACCGTGTCGAACGTCCTGAACCACCGCGAACGGGTCGCCGCCGAGACGATCGACCGCGTCGAACGTGCCATTTCGATGCTGGGTTACGTGCCGAACGGAGCCGCTCGATCCCTCGCCGCCGGGCGCTCCAGGTCCATCGGGCTCGTGCTCTCCGACCTCGGCAACTCACTGTTCGTCGACATCGCCCGCGGCGCTGAACGCGCAGCTGAGGAGCACGGGCTGTCGCTGCTCGTGGCCAATGCCGACGGCCGCCTCGAGCGCGAGGACCGGTACGTCGACCTGTTCACCGAGTCGCGCGTGCTCGGCACGCTGCTCACGCTGAACGACGAAACGCACTACAGGGCGCTCTCCACGCGCCGGGCGCGCGGCACGGTGCTGACCCTGCTCAACTTCCACGCGGATGCCGCGGCGTTCTGCAGCGCCTACTTCGACAACGAGGCCGGCGGCCGATTGGCGACGCAGCACTTGCTCGACACGGGCCGCTCCCGGCTCGTGTTCGTGGGCGGTCCCAGCGCGCTCCAGCCCGTGGCCGATCGCCGCGAGGGTTTCCGGAGAACGCTCGCGGCGAGCGGCATCCGCCCCGTCGACGAGCTCTCGCCCGACGGCATCAATCGGGCTGACGGGTGGAAGGTCGGCCACGCCCTTGCGGCCCGCGTCGTCACCGGGGAGATCGACGGCGTGGTCGCGGCATCCGACCTGCTCGCCGCCGGCATCGTGCAGGCCTTCACCGAATCGAGCGGCATCGGCGTCCCAGACATCGTCGGGGTCATCGGGTACGACAACAACCAAGCAGCCTGGGATTCGCCGATCCAGATCTCGACCATCAGCCAGCCGGGTGCCGAGCTGGGGTATGCGGGCGTGGGCCTGCTCCTCGACGACCTCGATTCGGGCGAACACGAGCATCGCGCCGTTCGACTGGAACCTTCGCTCGTGATACGACAGAGCACGGGGCGCTAGCCCGCCGAGGTGAAGGGACCGTGTCGATGGCGACAGAGGGAACGCAGCGATCAGGCGCAACGGAGCCAGGCGACCGGCACCGCGCCCCGATGCAGCTTGGATCCATCGACCTCAACCTGCTCGTGCCGCTGCAGGCACTGCTCGAGGAGCGCAGCGTCAGCCGGGCTGCCGAGCGCATGTTCATGAGCCAGCCCGCGCTCTCCGCCGCGCTCTCGAGGCTCCGCCGGCATTTCAATGACGAGCTGCTCATCCGCTCGGGCAACGCATACGTGCTGAGCTCTCTCGGGGCCGAACTGCTCGACGAGGTGCACAGTGCGACTGGCGTTCTCAGCCGGCTGTTCGGAACACAGGCCGAGTTCCGCCCGTCCGAGAGCCACCGCGAGTTCCGCCTGGTCTGCTCCGACTACATCGCCGCGATCTTCGGTGCACCGCTCGCCCGCGCGGTCGCCCGCGCTGCGCCCCACACGCAATTGCGATTCGAGCACATGCAGGACCAGGTGGTCGACAACGCACCCGAGTCGCTCCGAGACATCGACGGGCTCGTCCTGCCGCACGGGTACTTCGAACACGCCGAGCACCTCGACCTCTTCATCGATGCGTGGACGTGCATCGTGGCAGCACCCCAAGACGGTGCGGATGCCCCGGCGCTGACGGTCGACGCACTCGGCGAGCGTCCATGGGCCGTGACCTACAGCGGGCGCACCGCCGTGACGAGCGCCACGCGCCAGTTGCTCACCCTCGGACTCTCGCCGCGCACGGAAGTCGTCACGCGAAACTTCCTGACCCTGCCCGACATGGTCGCGGGCACCGATCGCGTGGCGTTCGTTCCCGGATCGCTCGCGACCCGCTTCGCCACCAGGGCGGACGTGGTCGTCGTCGAGTCGCCGCTGCGACTGCCGGAGATCCGCCACGCGTTCTGGTGGAGCGCCTCGCACGATGAGGACGCGGGGCACCGATGGCTCCGGACACAGGTCGCCGCGGTGGCCGCTGAGATGCGCGCGGGCTCCTGACAGGACCCGCTCCGAATCCGGCGGGCCCGTCAGCAGATGCCGCTCTCAATACACGAAAACCCCCGAAGAACCTGAGTTCTTCGGGGGTAATTGGTGGATCTGAGGGGACTCGAACCCCTGACCCCCTGACAGTGCTGCACATCACCTAAGCGCACGTGTGTGGTTGTGGATGCCAGTAATCATCAGCCCCAGGCGGCCGCGCGAGAGATGCCGTGGTGTCCGTTGGCTGCGGTCAATTGCCGTTGCCTGCGGATGAAAAGGGACCCAAAAGCGTCCCACGCAATCCGCGCCGACCTCATGCCGACTCGTGCGACCGGATCCACATCGAGCAGTCCCACGCCCGACCAGACAGTTCGTACCCGAGACATGGCAGACGCATCCCGGTGACGATGTCGATACCGTCGATCTGCAGCCCACGGATTCCGGCCCCGACCTGTGTGATCGTCGCGCTCAGCTCATGATTAGGCGTGCTGAATGAGAGCTCGTATTGTTCACCGGTGGGTAGACGCATACTCAGGTAGTCTTCGTTACTTTGGCTAGTCCGGCGGGGCGATCCGGGTCGAGTCCACGGCGCAAGGCAAGCTCGAGAGCCAGCCGTTGCAGCGGGAAAATATCGACGAGCGGCGAGAGTTCAGATGCGACCATTGCCGTCGGCACCTGCACCTGCGCGACATCGATGACGCAGCCACCGACTTCGGCAATCACGCCGCCCAGTCGGCGCGCTGCATCGGCGAACGAGATGACCGAATCGCGACCTGCTTCGCCGCTGGTCAACGCAACCACACCTGTCCCTCGCACGACTTGCCCGAGCGGTCCATGCGTCGCATCGGCCGCGCTCCAGCCAGAGGCGGCGATCGCATTCGTCTCCATGAGTTTGAGGGCGCCTTCCTTTGCGGTAGCCATCGAGATGCGCCGCCACCGATCGGCGCCGACATATCAGCAGATCCGTGGAGGATAAGGGTCGGGGTAGTGAGTTCGTTGGCATGCGTGATCCAATCGAAGCGGCGCAGCCCAACTGGCGCAGCGAGACCTGTGATGCGTGATATCTGCCGGTTGTCGAGCCACGGCACGGCGAGCGCGCCGGTCCATGGGGGCAATCCCGATCTAGCGCAATTCGCCTTGATTGTCGGCGAGTTGCAGCGGCTAGAATCCTTGCGGGTCAAGTCATGATACGCGTACCATGCGGCTACGGGCATTCCATTGGATATTTGCCCTCGTCGACGGTGACGGGTCTGCGGTCGACTTTCCATTCGAATGAAGGGCGCAGTTCAATGACGTCTCTGTCACTTCAGAGGGACCGGGCGCGCAGGCGCTTGGCCCCGACCGTTGCGGTCGCGGTCACGGCCGCACTCGCTGTCGCGATGATCACTGGCTCGCCGGGTGCGGCGTATGCCAGCGATGGCGAACCTGATGCTCATGGTTCGCTAAGTAGTACTGCGGCGTCTCCAGCGATGCTGATGGCCGGTGCTGCGGCTCGCACCGACGGGGCAGTCGAGGTCCATCAAGCCGACGCCCACTACTGGGTTGAGGGCTTCAACGACTCGGGCGCCACGCTGACGTGGACGGTCACCTCGGATGCGGCTGTCTCGTACAACATCGTCGCTCTGTTGTCGTCTTCCTCATCCGTAGCCCTTCGGCTGACCAGCACCAAGAGCGGGCAGCCGACGAGGACTCTCGACGTTGCGACGCACTCCTTCGGATGGGATCGGCTCAGTATGGGATCGATCACGATCCCCGAGGGAACCAGCACCCTGGAGTTGAAGCGGACCTCCGTGGGCAGCTCGGCCATGGACATCAAGTCTCTCGAGTTCTTGGCGACCTCGCAGCAGTCGACTTTCGATGCTGCCGTTGCCGATTCCAAGCGCCCTGCCAATCAGTGGTTCAGCGACGCCGGGTATGGCTTGTTCTTCCAGTACGGAGCGTGGGGGTATCCGCAGTCCGGCGCAAAGAAGTCAATGCTCGACCAAGCTTGCGACTTCGATGTGCCAGCGTTCGTGAACAACGTGAAGTCCACGGGGGCGGCCTACGTCGTCTGGTCGTACACCTGGTGGACCTATCAAATCAGTGGAGGGAACTCTGCAATCGACACGATTCTCGGGGGGGCGCCGAACAGCAACACCCTCACGGGTCAGACGTGTTCGGACGGAAGCTCAGCCGATCTGAACCGCAAGATCGGGGCCGCACTCACTGCGCAGGGGATCCGGTTCATGCTCTATTACCACAACGGTCATGATCAGGACGCGAACTGGTGGGACCGCCAGGACTTCCCCTCGTCGTTCCGGCTCACGGGTGTTGGTGATCGCGCGACGTTTTTCACCAACTGGAAGAACGTGATCACGGCGATCGGAAATCAATTTGGAACCGATCTTGACGGCTGGTTCTTTGACGACGCCTCGTACTACTACCCGGCGAAGTTCGAGGAGCTGCAGGAGACGGCCCGGGTAGGAAACCCGGATCGGCTGGTTTCCTGGAACAATTGGGAGGCTGCGGCATACACCCCGTTCTCGGACTGGCTGAACGTCGACAGCTGCGGACCACTCGGTCCCCGCGCCGGCTCGCCGGTGGGTTCGACAGGGGTTTACACGAGTGGACCCTTTGCAACGCTGCGCGCGCACTGCAACTATCTTCTCAATGGCGGCTGGGGGGTCTACCAGCCAAACACACCCATTTCGCTGAGCAGCGGGCTCACCACCGACAGGGTACTGAACGACCTGCAGACCGCGCGATCGGATCACAAGACAATCAGTTTCGTGCCGATGATGTGGGAGGGGGGCGTCTGGGATCCGGAAACCCTCGCGCTGCTCCGTGAGGTTGGCCAGAGGTATCGAGCCGCGACATGTGGAACGCGCTGCTTCGAGCTCAACAACACCGCGTCGTCGATCACCTACACGGGCTCGTGGGCCCACTCCGCGAACCGCAACGCGGGCGACTATCAGAACGATGTGCAGTACACGACCACGAATGGCGACGCGGCGACGGTGACGTTCACTGGAACGGGAGCGCGCGTCTTCATGCCGACCCACAGTTCCTACGGAGCATTCACAGTCACAGTCGACGGGGTCGCCAAACCGGGCACATTCACCGCATACGCCGCGAGCGGATACAACCCGAAGCAGAAGACGGTCGACATCGACGGGTTGGCATACGGCCCGCACACGCTCACGATCACCAAGACCGGAGGCAGCTACTTCCAAGTCGACTCAATCCAGTACGACGATTGCGGCACGTCGGCGTGCACCCGTATGAACAACGACAACGCCTCCATCGCGTACAGCGGATCGTGGACCACGGCAAGCAACCGAAACGCTGGCGACTGGAACGACGATGTCCGGTACACGATGACCAACAACGACACCGCAACCATCACGTTCTCGGGCGCGGCGGCATACGTGTACATGCCGACCAACCCGTCGTATGGAACCTTCACGGTGAAGGTCGACGGCGTGAGCCAACCAGGCACCTTCACTGCCAGCAACTCAGGCGGGTACAGGGCGCGGGTGCTGACTTACTCGGCAACTGGATTGTCGGCCGGCCCCCACACACTGGAACTGAAAAAGACAGGAGGCAGCTACTTCCAGATCGATCACGTCGACATCCGCCAATAGCTAGCCCCTCCCCAGGGCCCGGCTGCGACATCGGTGTCGCGCCCTCGGCTCGTGTTCGATCGCGTTCGTTGAATGAGTCTCGGTCCTGCGATCGCGAAGCGAGTCCGAACCCGCGCGCGCGTGGTTGACGCACTACTCGAACTCGCCGGCATCGACTAGGGCGCACCTATCCGCGCGCGCCTCGATTGCGCCGCTCACCACGAGTGTCGTTGATGCTTGACGGCGCTCAGTGAATTCCTCAGTTTCGCTCATCGAAATTCCCAACTCCGGGTCGCTTCCGCTCATGAGGGCGGGCCCTTCTCGATGCTGATGGTCTTCGACCACACACCAGCACGAGAAGGGCCCGCTCTCATGCTCTCGGAAGAGGCCGACGTGGACATCCACGCGCTCAAACGACAGGCGATGACGATCAGCGAAATCGCCCGTCGCACCATCCATGACCGTAGAACGATCCGGGCCTACTTGTCCGGCCAACGCACGCCGGGCGTACGGGCGAAGTCGGTGCACATCGCCAAGAAGATCCGACGGCCGCGGCCCCATCCGGTCCTCGCGATTCTGGTAGTCGCGAATGATCGCCCGAAAGTGCTCCAAATCAATCGCATCGGGCGCGTGATCGGCTTCGGCCGTTTCTTGACGCTCCTCACCTCTCGAGCTGGATTGGCGATCATGAGATCGTTCATGACGCATACGAACGGATCTGACTGATCAGCGCCTTGTATGTATCCGCCTGTCTGTGCATCTCCCTGTGGATGGACTTGTAGACCCGCAGGATCGCGCTCGCCTTGATGTCCCGAAGTGAAAGGGCTCCCATCAGCGGCGCGATCTTCTTCTGGATCAGTCGCCGGTTCTCGTGCCGCGTTGTACGCGTTGATCGCCGGTGAACGCCGTTTGTTCCATGTACTCATGGGCGAGCTCGACGAAGAACGAGTCCGGCGTCAGACCGTCACCCGTCGCGTGGGCGGCTTCGTACTCCTCACCAACAGCTTCGATGAGCGTCCGCCGTGCGCGCGCCTTGGAGGTCGCGCGGATGCGGAGCGTGCCGTAGCTCCCGTCGATGCGACGAAAGATGCTGGTTCCTTCGAGACGCCAGTGGTAGATCGTCTCTTTGGACAGCTGCAGGTACTGCGCCAGTTCGTCGACGCTCAGATAGTCCCCGAGCTTGTCGACGAAGCGGGATGCCGGAACGGTGGGTTGGGTTGATGTGCTCATACTCCTCAGGAGTGCGCATCACGCCGAAATACTTGCCGTCTCAGGACTTCGCATGTGGATGCCTGTGGCGACCCGTCATCGCTTCGAAAAAGGCCCCAACGGCCCATTTTCCGCAATTTTCAACGAAAGAACCCCCGACGAATCTTGCGATTCATCAGGGGTTTTTGGTGGATCTGAGGGGACTCGAACCCCTGACCCCCTGCATGCCATGCAGGTGCGCTACCAGCTGCGCCACAGACCCGTTCTGCCTCGTTCGAGGCAACGAATTGAGCTTACACCAGCCTCCGCCCGCAGACGAAATCGAGGGACCCTCGACCGGTGAAGCTCGATCCGATCAGCTGCTCGCGGCGAGCAACGGCGCCACGGGAAGCGCCGGGCAGTCCGCCCAGAGCCGCTCGAGGCCGTAGTACAACCGTTCCTCCTGGTGGAAGACGTGCACGACGAGGTCGCCGAAGTCGAGCAGGATCCAGCGCCCGACCTGGTGCCCTTCACGGCGCTTCGTCGGCGTGCCGGCGCGGCCCAGCACGTCTTCGATCTCATCGGCGATCGCGATGACGTTGCGCTCGGAGTTGCCGGTGACGATGAGGAACACGTCGGCGAACGGGATCTGGCGCGACACGTCGAGGGCGACGAGGTCGTCGCCGCCCTTCGAATCAGCCGCACGCGCTGCCAGCGCGAGCGTCTCGAGGGCCTGGTCGGATGCAGTCATGCGCTCACTTCCGGTGCGTTGTGGTTGTCTCGGATCAGAACAGCCCTGCGACGGCACCGATGACGAGGGTGGCGACGACACCGAGTGCGAGCACTCCGGCGGTCACGGCGAGCACGAGCGGAACGTTCATGCCCTCCTTCTTCGGCGGGGCGATCATGGCGCGGGCTGCGCCCTGGGTGCTGATGGCGCGCGTCGCCGCGACGGGCGCCGCACCGGTGCCGACCTCTTCGATCTGATCGAAGAGGCGGTCGACGTCTGAGGAATCGATGCGGTTGGGATGGACGCCCGTCGCGCCGTACGAGCGCGGCAGGTCGATCGAACCCGTGGCGATGATCTCGCCGCTCGATGCGAGCGGAGCGCCGCTGAGCGAACCGTGGTCGGGCAGCGTCGGCAGGATCAGGGCGTTGGTCGTCGTCGGCACTCCATGGCTGACACCACCGCGAGACAGCATCTGGTCGAACGGCTCGGCCGTCTCGATCGGGGCGTTCAGCTGCGAGGTCCAGTGGCCGACAGCCGGCGACGGCGACGAGATCTCCTCGTCAGGGCGAACCGGATGCACCGGGCTCGCGGCCGCCGGGAAGGGGGCGACTCCCCCGGGCAGCTGCTGATGCGGCGCCGGGTCGTCGATCTCGTCGTCTTCGAGATCGAACTCGTCGAGCTGGTTCGCGTCGAGCATCGCTCGGAGTTCACGACGGGTGAGCGTTCGCTCGGGCGTCGTCGACTCGCCGAGGCCGAACTGCGGCGGTTGCGGCTGCTCGACGGCCGGCCGCGCGTATGCCGCGGCGGCCGCGGGCGGCTGGATCGGTACCGCAGGAGCGGGAGCAGGAGCTACCGGACGCGGCGCGAACGGACTCTGCTGAGGCACCGCTGCGGGCGGAGCCGATGGGAACGACACCGCGGACTCGCCGAAGGTGCCGGCCGGGCGGGGTGCCGCGTACGCGGGACTCGTCGCGGCAACGGGCAACGAGGGCGCGGGCACGGACTGCGCCGGCGCGGGCGGGAGGGGTTGCTGCGGCGGGGCCGGAGGAAGGGCGTCGGCAACGGGTCGCGTCTGGCCGGCGGCATCCGGGGTCGCCGAAGGCTCCTGCTGCTCCAGCAGTCGCTCGCGTTCGCGCATTTCGCGGCGCGTCAGCGGCGGATCCTGCGACGACGTCATTCGACACTCCGGTAGAGATGGTGCTTGGAGATGTACTGGACGACCCCATCGGGCACCAAGTACCACACCGGGAAACCCCGGCGCACCCTGCTCCGGCAATCGGTCGACGAAATCGCCAGAGCCGGAACTTCCAGCAAGCTTACGTCTTGCTCCGGCAATCCAGAAACAGAAAGCACATGTCCCGGACGACTCACAGCAACGAAGTGCGCGAGATCCCAGAGCTCCTGCACGTCTTTCCAGGAGAGGATCTGCGCGATCGCGTCGGCGCCGGTGATGAAGTAGAGATCGGCATCGGGGCGTTCGCGGCGGATGTCGCGGAGGGTGTCGATCGTGAACGTCGGCTTCTCGCGATCGATGTCGACGCGGCTCACCGTGAACCTCGGGTTCGACGCCGTGGCGATGACGGTCATCAGATACCGATGCTCCGCCTGCGTGACGTTCGACTTGTAGCCCGGCTGGCCGGTCGGCACGAAGACGACCTCGTCGAGGTCGAGCGACTGCGCGACCTCACTCGCCGCGACCAGGTGACCGTGGTGGATGGGATCGAACGTTCCGCCCATGACTCCGATGCGAGGCCGGCGCTCCGCGACCGTCATCGCGCGCTCGCCAGCCTCAGTGGCCGCCGTGCTCGTCTCCGGCGTGGCGCGCGGCGTACGCCGCGGCCTTGGCGGCGTGGCGGTTGGCCACGTCGCGGTACGAGGCGACGACGAACCCGAGGGCGGCGAAGATGGCGAGGGCGATGAGACCGTAGACCCAGGACTCCATCGGCAGCTCCCTCGCGTGCACCGTCTCGGTCAACACCGTCGCGGTCTGCACTGCGGTGACAAGGCTCATTCGCCGTTCCTTTCGAATCCTGCGGGTCGTGCTCCAGACAGTCTAGCGAGGTCAGCCGCGCACATGTCCGGCACCGCGCACGATCCACTTGGTGCTGGTCAGTTCGGGCAGTCCCATCGGGCCGCGCGCGTGCAACTTCTGCGTGGAGATGCCGACCTCGGCACCGAATCCGAACTCGGCGCCGTCGGTGAACCTCGTCGACGCGTTCACCATGACGGCGGCGGCATCGACCTCGTTGAGGAATCGCTCGGCGTTGCCGAGGTCGTTCGTCACGATCGACTCGGTGTGCTTCGTCGAATACCGGCGGATGTGCGCCATCGCATCGTCGATCGAGTCCACGACGCCCACGGAGATGTCGAGCGACATGTGCTCTGTCGCCCAGTCCTCGTCGGTCACCGGCGCAACCTCCGGCCGGATCGCCCGAACGCGCTCGTCGCCGTGCACGGTGACGCCGGATGCCTCGAGGCGCTCGATCACCGGCGGCAGCAGCCGTTCGGCCGAGCCGACGTGCACGAGCAGCGTCTCGAGCGCATTGCACACGCTCGGCCGCTGGGTCTTGGCGTTGTGCACGAGGTCGACCGCCCAGTCTTCACGAGCGCTCTCGTCGAGGAACATGTGCACCACGCCGGCGCCCGTCTCGATGACGGGCACCTTCGCCTCGTCGACGACGGCGCGGATGAGTCCGGCACTGCCGCGAGGGATCAGCACGTCGACGTAGTCGCGGGCCTGCATGAGGTGCCTGGCACCGGCTCGGCCGAAGTCGTCGACGGTCTGCACCGCGTCTGACGGCAGTCGGGCCGCATCGAGTGCGTCGCGGAGCACGCCGAGCAGCACCCGGTTTGTCTGCTCGGCGGCCGTGCCGCCGCGGAGGACCACGGCGTTGCCGCTCTTCAGTGCGAGCACGGCGATGTCGATCGTGACGTTGGGTCGTGCCTCGTAGATGGCGCCGATGACGCCGAGGGGCACCCGGATCTGGTCGATGCGCACGCCGTTGGGCAGGGAGCGACCGCTCACCGTGTCGCCCACCGGGTCGGTGAGTCCGATGACCTCGCGCACCGCGTCGGAGAGTGCGGCCACGCGCCGTTCGTCGAGTGCGAGTCGATCGAGCAGCCCGGAGCCGAGACCGCCCAAGCGACCGGCTTCGAGGTCGAGTGCGTTCGCCGCGATGATCTCGGCCGAGCGCGCGGCGAGGAGCACCGCCACCTGCTCGAGCGCGGCGTCCTTCTCGGCGGTCGAGGCGCGGGCGAGGCGCCGTGAGGCGTCCTTCGCCGCGGCGAGACGGGCGTCGATCACCGAGACGTCGAGGTCGGGCTGCTCCATGCCCCCAAGCCTAGGCGAGCGGCGTGTCGCGCTCCGCCGTGTGACGCGGCGGCACGGGATCGAACCAGGTGCCGATGTCGTGCCCCGCGAGTGCCTCCGCCACGAGCGGCGTCGCCGTGATCAGCACGGCGGTGCCCGCTTCGGCCGCGATGCGAGCCGCCGAGACCTTCGTCTCCGCTCCCCCGGTGCCGACGCCGGCGCGACCCGCGGAACCGATTTCGACGCCGGCCAGTTCGTCGCCGTACGGCACGTGTTCGATACGACGCGCGCCCTCGAGGTGCGGCGGCTTCGTGTAGAGCGCGTCGACGTCGGAGAGGAGCACGAGGAGGTCGGCGCCGATGAGCTCGGCGACGAGGGCTGCGAGGCGGTCGTTGTCGCCGAAGCGGATCTCGTGCGTTGCGACGGTGTCGTTCTCGTTGACGATCGGGAGGATGCGGAGGGCGAGCAGCCGGTCCATCGCACGCTGGGCATTCGATCGGGGGGTGGAGTTCTCGAGGTCGCCCGCCGTGAGCAGCACCTGGCCGGCGAGCACGCCGTAGCGGTCGAGGCTCGTCTGGTAGCGCCACATGAGCACGTTCTGACCGACCGCCGCCGCGGCCTGCTGGGTCGCGAGGTCGGTCGGTCGCCCGTCGAGGCTCAGGAACGGGATGGCCGTCGCGATCGCTCCGGATGAGACGAGCACGATCTCTGCGCCCCTCGCGTGCGCAGCCGCGAGCGCATCGACGAGTGGCCCGATCTGATCGGAGTTCTCACCGCTGATCGACGAGGAGCCGACCTTGACGACGATGCGCGACGATGCGGGGACCTCTGCTCGGCTGGCGGGGGTCATTCCCGATCCTCGCCGTTCGAGTCCTTCCCGGCCTCGGCACCTGCAGCGGCCTCGGCGTCGGTCTGCTCGTCGAGCTCGGTCCACATGCCCGCGGTGCGCTCGCGCTCGAGTTCGGCCCGGGCCTCCGCCTTGGCGTCCATGCGCTCGTAGTACTCGCTGCGTCGCTGGGCACGCGTGGCGCGACGGTTCTCGTCGAGGCGGACGTCGGTGCCGCGCGGTGCCGTGATGAGCTCGGCCGTCGAGGTGAGCGTGGGCTCCCAGTCGAAGACGACACCCGAGCCCTTGCCGATCACGACGGTCGAACCGGCGTCAGCGCCGGCGCGAACGAGGGCATCTTCGACACCGAGCTTCGCCAGGCGGTCGGCGAGGAACCCGACGGCCTCGTCGTTCGTGAAGTCGGTCTGCTGGACCCAGCGTTCGGGCTTGTGGCCGAGCACGCGGTACATGGTGCCGTAGCTGCCGCCCTCTGCGCGCACGGTGAAGCCGGGGTCGTTGGAGGCCTTCGGCCGCATGACGATGCGCTCGGGTGCCGGCGGTGTCGCGGCTTCGGCCTCTGCACGGGCGGTGCCGACGAGCTCGCCCAGGGCGAACCCGAGCTGGCGCAGGCCCTCGTGGCTGACGGTCGAGATCTCGAACACGCGGTAGCCGCGCGACTCGAGGTCGGGGCGCACGAACTCGGCCAGCTCCCGTGCCTCGGGTACGTCGATCTTGTTGAGCGCGATGATCTGCGGGCGCTCGAGGAGCGGCAGCTGCCCGTCGGGCACCGGGTAGGCGGCGAGCTCCGCGAGGATGACCTCGAGGTCGGAAATCGGGTCGCGGCCCGGTTCGAGCGTGGCGCAGTCCAGCACGTGCAGCAGGGCGGAGCATCGCTCCACGTGCCGGAGGAACTCGAGGCCGAGGCCCTTGCCCTCGCTGGCGCCCTCGATGAGCCCGGGAACGTCGGCGACCGTGAACCGGTGGTCGCCGGCCTGGACGACGCCGAGGTTCGGGTGCAGCGTCGTGAAGGGGTAGTCGGCGATCTTCGGCCGCGCGGCGGACATGGCGGCGATCAGGCTCGACTTGCCGGCCGACGGGTAGCCGACGAGCGCGACGTCGGCGATGGACTTGAGCTCGAGCGTGATGTCGACCTCGTCGCCGAGGGTGCCGAGCAGCGCGAAGCCCGGGGCCTTGCGCTTCGTGGTCGCGAGGGCGGCGTTGCCGAGGCCTCCGAGGCCTCCGGCCGCCGCGACGAAGCGGGCGCCGGGCTCGGTGAGGTCGGCGAGTTCGACGCCGTCGGTGCTCTTGACGACGGTGCCCACGGGCACGGGCAGTTCGAGGGTCTCGCCGACGGCGCCGGCGCGGTGGTCGCCCATGCCGGGCTGGCCGTTCGCGGAGGAGCGGTGCGGTCGCCCGTGGTAGCCGAGCAGCGTCGTCACCTGGGGGTCGGCGATGAGCACGATGTCGCCGCCGTTGCCGCCGTTGCCGCCGTCGGGACCGGCGAGCGGCTTGAACTTCTCACGGCGGACGGAGACGCATCCGTTCCCGCCGTGACCTGCACGCAGGAACAGCGTCACCTCGTCGACGAAGCTGACCATGCTGCACTCTCCAAACCCAGTAAAACACGTGAGGGCGGGCCGAAGCCCGCCCTCACGATGAAGGTCGATCGACTATTCGCCGACCGCCACGATGTTGACGACCTTGCGGCCGCCCTTGTTGCCGAACTGCACTGCACCGGCCTCGAGCGCGAACAGGGTGTCGTCGCCACCGCGACCGACGCCTGCGCCCGGGTGGAAGTGCGTGCCGCGCTGGCGGACGATGATCTCGCCTGCGCCGACGACCTGGCCACCGAAGCGCTTCACGCCGAGGCGCTGCGCGTTGGAGTCACGACCGTTGCGAGTGGAGCTAGCTCCCTTTTTGTGTGCCATTAGCTGCTCTCCTCAGGCTCTACTTGATTCCGGTGACCTTGACGCGCGTGAGGTCCTGACGGTGCCCCTGGCGCTTCTTGTATCCGGTCTTGTTCTTGAACTTCTGGATCACGATCTTCGGACCGCGGAGGTCGTTGAGGACCTCGGCCGTGACCGTGACCTTCTCGAGCGCCTTGGCGTCGGAGGTGATCTTGTCGCCGTCGACGAGGAGCACCGCGGCGAGCTTGACGTTTCCGTCCTTGTCTGCCTTGATGCGGTCCATCGTCACGATGGTGCCGACTTCGACCTTCTCCTGCCGACCGCCGGCGCGCACTACTGCGTAAACCACTACTCGTACCTATCTCTGGGGAACCCGAGGGGCTCCGACTGTCTGATGGGGTGTCACTGCGCGGTCGCCCCAGCGGGAAGAAGGGTGGTGACTGGCAGAAAACTGATGTGCAGGCGATTCTGGAGCTCGGAGAACCGAACACCGGAGACCTACGGGTGGGCGCACCGTGATAAGCGGCGGCACCAACGGTCGAGTTTACCGGATCTCGGGGGGCCGGTCAAACGCACTCCACCGGCGAGTCGCACTCGTCACGCGTAGGATCGGCGCATGACCGTGCTCATCGACACGCCGCTCTGGCCGAAGCACGGCACCGTCTGGGCGCACCTCGTCAGCGACGAGTCGATCAGCGAACTCCGGGAGTTCGCTGAGAGGACGGGACTGCCGCCGAGATCGTTCGACCTCGACCACTACGACGTCCCAATCGAACGCTACGACGACCTCGTCGCCGCAGGCGCCGAGCCGGTCTCGCCGAGGGAGCTCGTCGAGCGCCTTCGGCGAAGCGGACTGCGCGTCACGCCGCGTGAACGGCGTGAGCGCGCAGCCCGGACATCACTCGGCTGAGTCGGATGCCGCGGAGTCGCCGGAGCCGTCGGCCCTGGTGATCACGGGCTGGCCGCCGGCCGTCGTGCTGAGCGCAGCGGTGGAGACGCGACGACTGCGCGTGCGCCCCTCTCCCGCCTTCTTCGGAGCGGGCAGCGCGTCGAGCACCGAGTCGAGGAGCACCTCGGTCTCGGCGACCCGTACCGGGCGCTTGCGCGAGACCGGGGGAACCGGCAGGTCGAGGATCGGCGGGATCTCTGCCGACGGCGGTGCCGCCGGCGCCTCGACCGGCGGAGCAACGTCAGCCGATGCGGCGGCGGCCGGCTCGGCGTCGGACTCGGGAGCTGCAGTCGCTGCCGCCTGATCCTGCGACACCCTGCGGTGACGACCGCGACGGCGGCCACCTCCCGAGGTCTCGGCCGGCTTCTCGTCGGCGTCGGCCTTCGGTGCGCGACCGGCGTCGGCCGTGGCAGCGGGCTGCTCGCCCGCGACATCCGCTGCAGGCTCTTCGGCCTTGTGCTCGGTGTGCGGAATCGTCGACGCGGCGATCTGCGCGAGCGCGTTCTTCACGTCGTCGGTGATCGCATGGGTTCCGGTGTGGGCCTTCGGCTCGGCGGGAGCCTGCGCGGGCTGCTGCTGGTTGCCGCCACGACCGCGACCGCGGCGCTCGGGCTGCTGCGACTGCTGGGCGCTGCGGTGCTTCACGACGGGCTCGTGGTGCACGATGATGCCGCGACCGGCGCAGATGTCGCACGGCTCGCTGAACGACTCGAGGAGGCCGAGCCCCAGCTTCTTGCGGGTCATCTGCACGAGGCCGAGCGAGGTGACCTCGGCGACCTGGTGCTTCGTGCGGTCGCGAGAGAGGCACTCGACCAGACGACGCAGCACGAGGTCGCGGTTGGACTCGAGCACCATGTCGATGAAGTCGACGACGATGATGCCGCCGATGTCGCGCAGGCGGAGCTGGCGCACGATCTCTTCAGCCGCTTCGAGGTTGTTCTTCGTGACGGTCTCTTCGAGGTTGCCGCCGGAGCCGACGAACTTGCCCGTGTTGACGTCGACGACCGTCATCGCCTCGGTGCGGTCGATGACGAGCGAACCGCCGGAGGGCAGCCAGACCTTGCGGTCGAGCGCCTTCTCGATCTGCTCGCTGATGCGGAACTCGTCGAAGGAGTCGCGCTCACCGGCATACGCCTCGACGCGCTCGAGCAGGTCGGGGGCGACCGCGCGAAGGTACCGCTCGATCGTCTGGCGAGCCTCGTCGCCCTCGATGACCATCTTCTGGAAGTCCTCGTTGAAGACGTCGCGGACGATCTTGATGAGCAGGTCGGGCTCGGAGTGCAGGAGCGCCGGCGCCTGGACCTTCTCGAGCTGGGTCGAGATGTCGGCCCACTGCGCGATGAGGCGGTTCACGTCGAGGGTGAGCTGCTCTTCGGTCGCGCCCTCGGCCGCGGTGCGCACGATGACGCCCTGGTTGTCGGGCAGCACCTCTTTGAGGATCTTCTTGAGGCGCGCGCGCTCGGTGTCGGGCAGCTTGCGGCTGATGCCGTTCATCGAGCCGTTGGGCACGTACACGAGGTAGCGGCCGGGCAGCGAGACCTGGCTCGTCAGTCGGGCGCCCTTGTGGCCGACCGGGTCCTTCGTGACCTGCACGAGCACGCGGTCGCCGGGCTTGAGCGCGAGCTCGATGCGGCGGGGCTGGTTCTTCTCGCCGTTCTCGGCGGCGGCATCCCAGTCGACCTCGCCCGAGTACAGCACGGCGTTGCGGCCGCGGCCGATGTCGACGAATGCGGCCTCCATGCTCGGCAGCACGTTCTGCACGCGGCCGAGGTAGACGTTGCCGATGAGCGATGCTTCCTGGTTGCGCGCGACGTAGTGCTCGACGAGCACGCCGTCTTCGAGCACGCCGATTTGGATCCGGCCGCCCTTCTCGCGTACGACCATCGACCGGTCGACGGACTCGCGACGTGCCAGGAACTCGGCCTCGGTGATCACCGCGCGGCGACGGCCGGCATCGCGACCGTCGCGACGACGCTGCTTCTTCGCCTCGAGTCGCGTCGAGCCCTTGACCTTCTGGGGCTCGGTGATGAGCTCGACCTCGCGCGGCCGGCGCACCTTGACGACGGTGTTGGCGGGCTCGTCGGTGTTGGCGCGGCCCTCTTCGCCGCTGCGACGGCGCGTACGCCGACGAACGGTCGACGATTCGTCGTCGTCTCGCTCGCGGCTGCCCGCTCGCTCGTCACGGGCCGACTCGCGAGCGCCCCGGTCGCCGCCCCGCTCGTCACGGCCGCCGCGGTCGTCACGACCGGTGCGCTCGTCGCGGTCGTCGCGATCGAAGCCCACGAGCACCGGCGGTGCGTGGAAGATCAGCGACGTCGTCGTGAGCGTCGCGGGGATCGGCGAGACCTCGACGGCCTCGACCACGGCTTCGACGTCGACCTCGACGGTCGCAGCCGATGCGTCGGGACCCTCCGCGGCGGCCGGCACGACGTCGGACGTCGCGGTCGGGTTCGTCGCGGGCGGGGTCGCCGCAGCCGCGTCGACGCTCGTGGCGTCGGCCGGCTCGGGAGCGACCGGCGCCGCGGCATCCGCAGTCTGGGCCACCGGCACCGCCGGCACCTCGACCTCGGGCGTCACGCGGGGTTCGACCGTCTTCGCGCGACTCGCGCGCCGCGCGCCGAAGAGGCCTCCGCGTCGCCGTGCCCCGCCGCTGCCGGCCTCGGGTTCGTTCGTGTTCTTCTCGTTGCCTTCCACCATCTCTGGTGCACTCCTACGCCGGTTCCGACAGCCGCGCCGTCGTCCCGTACTCGTCTGGAGCAGCTCCGCGCGTGCGCCGAGCCGCCGAATCCTTCATTACTGCGACCGGCAGGTTGCCTGTGTCGCCACGTCTTGCGGTGCCTTCACCGCCTACTCGGATGCGCTGCATCCTCAAAGCCCTCATTGGCGTCGTGCCGGGCGCGGCCCGGACGACTCCTTCGATTATCGCATGCTCTCGCAGCTGAGGGCGGAATCGGCATGCCATAATCCGAGCATGCCGGACTCCCCCAGTCGCTCCAGACCCGTCGGCCTCGCCGTCTTCCTGCTGATCGCCGGGGGCCTCGGCCTCCTCGCCGCGTTCGAGCTCTCGATCGAGAAGGTGCTCTCGCTCAGCGATCCGTCGCACATCCCCTCGTGCAATGTCGGAGTGCTCGTCGGCTGCAGCACCAACCTGGCGTCATGGCAGGGAGGGGTCTTCGGCTTCCCGAACCCGTTCCTCGGCCTGATGGCCTGGCCCGTGGTCATCACGATCGCCGTGGCGATCCTCGCAGGAGCGACGTTCGCGCGCTGGTTCTGGGCCGCGTTCGACGTCGGCGTCGCCGGCGCGCTCGTCTTCGTGGGCTGGCTCATCTACCAGAGCATCTACGTGCTCGACGTGCTGTGCCCCTGGTGCATGCTCACGTGGGCCGTCACGATCCCGACGTTCTGGGCGCTGACGCTCTACAACCTCCGCGAGGGGCATATTCCGGCATCGGCACGCATCCGCCGCCTCGCGGGCAGCTGGCTCTCATGGGTGCCGCTCATCACGGTGATCTGCTTCGCCGTGGTCGTGCTGCTCGCGCAGGCGCAGATGGACGCGATCCCGCGGGTGATCCTCGACCTGCAGAACGCGTTCAGCTGATTCCGGATGTCGCGGCGCCCGGTGACCCGGGCGCCGCGACGTCGTTCAGCAGTACGAGGCGGGAAGCCGCCTCGAGGCGCGGAGCCTCAGAACCAGAGGGCGAGCTCTCGCTCGGCCGACTCGACCGAGTCGGAGCCGTGCACGAGGTTCTGCTGCACCTTGAGGCCCCAGTCGCGGCCGAAGTCGCCGCGGATCGTGCCGGGTGCCGCCGTCGTGGGGTCGGTGGTGCCCGCGAGCACGCGGAAGCCCTCGATCACGCGGTTGCCGGCGACCCGCATGGCGACGATCGCGCCCGACTCCATGAACTCGATGAGCGGCTCGTAGAAGGGCTTGCCCTCGTGCTCGGCGTAGTGGCGGGCGAGCAGTTCGCGGTCGGGCTGCACGAGGCGGATGTCGACGAGCGAGTACCCCTTCGCCTCGATGCGGCGGAGGATCTCGCCGGTGAGGTTGCGTGCGACGCCGTCGGGCTTGACGAGCACGAGGGTCTCTTCGATGGGGCTGGTCATTGCTGTTCCTTCCATTGCGCGGCCGCGGCCGCTCGGTCTCGGTCGATACGTGCGCCGGTCACCATGCAGTACCACCACATGCCGCCGAAGAGCGCGCCCACGACGAACATCGCGGGGTTGAGGAAGCCCGACGCGAGGATGAGCACCTGGATGACCCAGCCGAGCGGGTACGCCCAGCTGAACCGCAGGAGCCCGATCGTCACGATCAGGGCGAGGATGATGACGCCGCCGGCTGCGAGCGCGACCCATGACGGCAGCGAGCCCTCGACGCCGCCCTGGGAGAGGCCCCAGATGACGAGCGCTGCGAGGAACACCACGATGACCTCGAAGCCGAGCACGATGGCGGCGAGGCTCTGACGGATGGAGCGAAGCGGTCGGACGGGCGCGTCGGCTGCCGTCTCGTCGGGTTCGGGTACGGACGTCGAGTCGCTCACGAGCGCCCCCATTCGCGGTCGGCGGCCACGGCGATGGCCTCGCCGACGAGCACGATGGACCCGGCGACCACGACCGCTCGCTTCGGAGCGGCCTCGGCCCAGGCGCGAGCCTCGTCGAGCGCGTCGTCGAGTCGCTCGACGGCCTCGACGTTCGCTGCAAGCTCCGGCCCGACGGCTCGGGCGACGGATGCCGCGAGCTCCTCGGCCCCGATCGCGCGGTCGGAGTCGGGCGCGGTGACGATGAACCGGGTCGCGTGCGGTGCGAGCGCAGCCGTGATGCCGGCGACGTCCTTGCCGGCGAGCACGCCGAGCACGAACGCCACCTCGTCGAAGTCGAAGTACTCCTCGAGCGCGGCCGCGAGCGATGCGGCCCCATGCGGGTTGTGGGCCGCGTCGACGAGCACGGGCGGCTCGGTGCCGACCATCTGCAGCCGGCCGGGCGACGTCACGGCGCCGAGCCCCTGCTGCAGCACCTCGTCGGCCATGCGCATCGTGCCGGCGCCGAGGAACGACTCGACCGCGGCGATCGCGACGGCGGCGTTCTCGGCCTGGTGGCGGCCGAAGAGCGGCAGCGCGAGGTCGCGGTACTCCCCCGCGAGACCCTTGACCGAGATGAGCTGACCGCCGACGGCGACCCGGGAGTCGAGCACCGCGAAGGCTCCACCCTCGACGGCGAACGTGCCGCCCTGAGCGGCGGTCGCGTCGCGCAGCACGGTCAGCGCCTCGGGCGCCTGGAAGGCAGTGACGACCGCCGACTCGGGCTTGATGATGCCCGCCTTCGTGCGTGCGATCTGCGCGATCGTGGTGCCGAGCGCGGACTCGTGATCGAGCGCGATCGGCGTGAACACCGCGACCTGGCCGTCGGCCACGTTCGTCGAGTCCCACTCGCCGCCCATGCCGACCTCGAGCACGACGACATCGACGGGCGCGTCCGCGAAGCACGCGAACGCGAGCACCGTGAGCGCTTCGAAGAAGGTCACCCGGGGCGTGCCTGCGGCCTCGAGTTCGGCGTCGACGATGGCGACGAACGGCTCGATCTCCTCCCAGTTGCGGGCGACCGCCTCATCGGCGACCGGCGCGCCGTCGATCAGGATGCGCTCGGTGAACCGCTCGAGGTGCGGGCTCGTCATGAGGCCCGTGCGCAGGCCGCCGGCACGCAGGATCGACTCGATCATGCGGCTGGTGGAGGTCTTGCCGTTCGTGCCGGTGATGTGGATCACGGGTGCTGCGCGATGCGGGTCGCCGAGGATCTCCACCGCGCGTCGCGTGGCGTCGAGCCGTCGTTCGGGAGCGGCTTCGCCGACCCGTTCGAGGAGGCTGCGGTACACCGCGTCGGCGGCGTCGGTGAAGTCGAGTTCGTCGGTCATGCCTTCGCCACCTCCACGGTCAGCCGGGAGGACTCGCCGACGGACTTCGCGTCGTCGCCGGGGTCTCCGGCGATCACGGACAGTTCGGTCGCGAGCGTCTCGCCCGCGATGAGCTCGCGGTGACGCTCGGCCGCCGCGGCTCCGGTCTCGTCGAGCCGGAGCGTCAGGTTGATGCGGTCGCCCACTTCGAGGCCCGCCGCCTTGCGCGACTCCTGCACGGCGCGCACGACGTCACGAGCGAGACCCTCTGCCTCGAGTTCGGCTGTCGTCGCCGTGTCGAGGATCACGAATCCCCCGTCGGCGAGCAGCGCGAGGGCACTCGATCCGTCGCCCGAGCCGCCGGCTTCGAGCACGAGGTCGTACTCCCCCGTCTCGAGCGCGATGCCGCCGGCGACGACCGCGTCGCCGTCGACGGTCCAGTCGCCCGAACGGGCTGCTTGGATCGCCTGCTGCACGGTCTTGCCGAGACGCGGGCCCGCGGCGCGGGCGTTGACGGTGAGCCGCTTCGTGACCCCGAAGCGCTCAGCGCTCGAGGCGTCGAGCGTGACGAGGTCGACGGCCTTGACGTTCAGTTCGTCGCGCAGGATCGCCTCGAAGGGCGCGAGCGCCGCGGCATCCGTCGCGACGACCGTGAGGCGCGCGAGCGGGAGCCGGACCCGACGACCCGACTGCTTGCGCAGCGAGAGGGCGGCCGAACTGATCTCGCGCACGGAGTCCATCGCGGCGACGAGGTCGTGGTCGACCGGGAAGGCCGCCGCGTCGGGCCAGTCGGCCAGGTGCACGCTGCGCCCGCCGGTGAGACCGCGCCAGACCTGCTCGGAGACGAGCGGCAGCAGCGGCGCCGAGAGCCGTGTGAGCGTCTCGAGCACCGTGTAGAGCGTGTCGAACGCCTCGCTGCCGGAGCCGTCTTCGCCGACGCCCGCCCAGAAGCGGTCGCGCGAGCGGCGCACGTACCAGTTCGTCAGCACGTCGCCGAAGTCGCGCAGCTTCGCCGCCGCCAGCGGCGAGTCGAACGCCTCGAAGTCGGCGGTCACCTCGGTGACGAGCGCACCGAGCTTCGCGAGCAGGTAGCGGTCGAGCACGTCGGTCGAATCAGTGCGAGCGGATGCCTCGTAGCCGCCCTCGCGCGCCGAGTTGGCGTAGAGCGAGAAGAAGTACCACGTGCTCCAGAGGGGCAGCATGAACTGGCGCACGCCCTCGCGGATGCCCTCTTCTGTGACGATGAGGTTGCCGCCGCGGAGCACCGAGCTCGACATGAGGAACCAGCGCATCGCGTCGGAGCCGTCGCGCTCGAAGACCTCCGAGACGTCGGGGTAGTTGCGCAGCGACTTCGACATCTTCTGCCCGTCGCTGCCGAGCACGATGCCGTGGCTCACGACGTTCGAGAAGGCGCGCCGGTCGAACAGCGCGGTCGAGAGCACGTGCATGACGTAGAACCAGCCGCGCGTCTGCCCGATGTACTCGACGATGAAGTCGGCGGGGTTGTGGCTGTCGAACCACTCCTGGTTCTCGAACGGGTAGTGCACCTGCGCGAACGGCATCGAACCCGAGTCGAACCACACGTCGAAGATGTCGGGGATGCGCCGCATCATCGAGCGACCGGTGGGGTCGTCGGGGTTCGGGCGCACGAGATCGTCGATGTAGGGGCGGTGCAGGTCGGGCTCGCCGTCGGGGTTCACCGGCAGGCGGCCGAAGTCGCGCTGGAGCTCCTCGAGCGAGCCGTAGACGTCGATGCGCGGGTACTCGGGGTCGTCGCTCTTCCACACCGGGATCGGCGAGCCCCAGTAGCGGTTGCGGCTGATCGACCAGTCGCGGGCGCCCGCGACCCACTTGCCGAACTGGCCGTCCTTGACGTTGTCGGGCACCCAGTTGATGTCCTGGTTGAGCTCGCCCATGCGGCCCTTGAACTCGGGCACGCGGATGAACCAGCTCGAGACGGCCTTGTAGATGAGGGGGTTCCGGCAGCGCCAGCAGTGCGGATACGAGTGCTCGTAGCTCGCCTGGCGGAGCAGGCGCCCCTCGGCCTTCAGGAGCTGGGTGAGCGGCTTGTTCGCGTCGCTCCACAGAAGCCCCGCGACATCCGTCACCGCCGGCAGGAAGCGGCCGCCCTCGTCGAGCGAGATGATGACCGGGATGCCGGCGGCCTCGGAGATCTTCTGGTCCTCTTCACCGTAGGCCGGAGCCTGGTGCACGATGCCGGTGCCGTCCTCCGTCGTGACGTAGTCGGCGACGAGGATGCGCCAGGCGTTCTGCAGGCCGTGCTCCTCGACGTCGGCGTAGTAGTCGAAGAGCCGGTCGTAGGCCACGCCCTCGAGCTCGCGACCGCGCACGGTGCGCGACACCGCGGCGCGCGCGTCGTCGGCGGAGTCGTAGCCGAGCTCCTTCGCGTAGTTGCCGACGAGGTCGATCGCGAGCAGGTACTCGCCGCCGAGCACCTCGGTGTCGGATGCCGCGGCGCCCGTCTCGGCCGTGCCGGCCTCTTCACGCAGCACGGTCGCGTCGGGCGTGCCGTTCGGCCCGGCGGGCACGACCGCGTACTCGATGTCGGGACCGACCGCGAGGGCGAAGTTGGTCGGCAGGGTCCAAGGGGTCGTCGTCCACGCGAGCGCGCGCACCGCCGTGAGCCCGAGGGTCTCGGCCTTCGCGCCGACGAGCGGGAACGTGACCGTCACCGTCTGGTCCTGGCGCATCTTGTACACGTCGTCGTCCATGCGCAGCTCGTGGTTCGAGAGCGGCGTCTGGTCGCGCCAGCAGTACGGCAGCACGCGGTAGCCCTCGTAGGCGAGGCCCTTCTCGTGCAGCGTCTTGAACGCCCAGATGACGCTCTCCATGAACGTCACGTCGAGCGTCTTGTAGTCGTGCTCGAAGTCGACCCAGCGCGCCTGGCGGGTGACGTACTCCTGCCACTCCTTGGTGTAGCGGAGCACGGCGTCGCGGGCGGCCTGGTTGAAGGCCGCGATGCCCATCTCCTCGATCTCGCTCTTGTCGGTGATGCCGAGCTGGCGCTCGGCCTCGAGCTCGGCGGGCAGGCCGTGGGTGTCCCAGCCGAAGCGGCGGTGCACCTGCTTGCCGCGCATGGTCTGGAACCGCGGGAACAGGTCCTTCGCGTAGCCGGTCAGCAGGTGCCCGTAGTGGGGCAGGCCGTTGGCGAACGGCGGGCCGTCGTAGAAGACCCACTCGGGAGCGCCCTCGCGCTGGTCGATCGAGGCCTGAAACGTGCCGTCGGCCTTCCAGAAGGCCAGCACGTCGCGCTCGACGGCGGGGAACTCGGGTGAGGCGGCGACACCGTGGTCGTCTGGGGTACGGGGGTACACGCTCGCTCCTTGCGGGGACGGATGCTCTCACGAGGACGCCGGTGCTCGATCGAGCGCCGCCGCGGTACCACCTCGCTTGCGAGTCGCGCCTTGCGACCGACTCGCCCCTCATTGCCGGCTGTGACGGGCCGCCCCGTTCGGTTCTACTGCCGAGCGGATGCCGCGTGGCGCCCGCCTGGGTTCTTCCGAAGGCTCCCCGGTGATGGCCGGATCGACGCCGAACTGCTGACGACGGCTTCTCCGGCCAGCAGCCGGATCGACATCGTCGCCCTCAAGACTACCGCGTCGGCAAGGGACGGAGCACGCCGGAGGCGCGCGGCGCCGAGCGATACGCCTCACTGACGAGGGCCAGGAGCGCGGCCTCGGGCAGCTCGTGGTTCTTCGCCTCGTCGACGAGGTCGTACACCGCGCCCGCGAGCGCGACGTGCCCGCCGACGCGGACGGCGACGACCGCACCCCTGCCGCGATGGAGCTCGATGAGGCGCTCGTCGCGCAGCCGGTGATAGGCGCGAAGCACGGTATGCACGTTGACGCCGAGCGAATCGGCGAGCTCGCGGGCTGCGGGCAGGCGCTCGCCGCCCGAGAGCCGACCGTCGATGATCGATGCGCGCACGCCCGAGGCGAGCTGCTCGAAGAGCGGCGCATCGAGGGTGGGGTCGAGACGGATCAGCATCCTCAAAGTCTATTGTTCTAGTGAAATGCGAACAAGTTGCTTGTCGTGGCCGCACTGCGCTGTCAGGATGAGTGCGGGCCCACGCCGACGCGAGCCCGCCCAGATCCCCACCGCAAGGACCCCGATGCGTGCTGCACCCGTGACCACCTCCCCGACTCCGCGACGGATCGGCATCGCCGCCGTCGCCGTCGTCTCGACGATCGCCCTCACCGCATGCCAGGCACCCGCGCCCGAGGCATCCGGCGAACCGGTCTCCGGCGGCACGCTCGCCTACGCGAGCGGTGACGCGGAGCCCACCTGCCTCGACCCGCACGTGGGCGGCAACTACCCGCAGGCCCTCCTCGCCGGGCAGTTCCTCGAGTCCCTCGTCTCGCGCGACGACTCGGGCGAGATCATCCCCTGGCTCGCCGAGTCGTGGACGGCGGCCGACGACGGGCTCTCGTGGGAGTTCACGCTGCGCGACGACGTCGCCTTCACCGACGGCACGCCGCTCGACGCCGAGGCCGTGAAGGCCAACGTCGAGCACCTGAAGGACCCGGCCACGCAGTCCTCCACCGGCTACCTCGCGCTCGGCAAGGTCGACCGCGTCGAGGTCGTCGACGAGCAGGTCGCGCGGTTCGTCATGAGCTCGCCCGACAGCGCGCTGCTCGAGTCCCTCACGCAGCCGTGGGTCGCCATCGAATCGCCCGCCGGGCTCGCCCGAGGCATGGACGAGAACTGCCAGGCGCCGATCGGCACCGGGCCGTTCATCGTCGACGAGTGGGTCAAGCAGGATCACGTGTCGCTCGTGCGCAACGACGACTACACGTCTCCGCCGGCCGATGCCGCGCACGACGGGCCCGCCTATCTCGAGGCCATCGACTGGCGCTTCGTGCCCGACTCCGCGTCGCGATACGCCGCGCTGCAGGCGGGCCAGGTCGACGTGATCGACAACCCGCAGCCCGACACCATCTCGGCGGCGAAGTCGAACGACTCGCTCGCCTGGCTCGATGCGCCCCGCCCCGGTGCGGCGAACCGCATCGAACTCAACTCGGGCCAGGCGCCGTTCGACGACGAGCGCGTGCGCGAGGCGTTCATCCGCGCGGTCGAGGTCGACGAGGGCATCGACGCGCTCTTCTTCGGCACGGCGGAGCGCTCCTTCTCGCCGCTCTCCTCGGTCGAGGCGCTCGCGTACTCCGACGAGGCGCTCTTCGAGCCCGACCTCGACCGGGCGAACGCGCTGCTCGACGAGGCCGGTTGGACCGAACGCGACGCCGACGGATACCGCGTGAAGGACGGCGCCCGGCTCACGCTGCGGTTCCCGGTCAGCACGAACCAGTCGATCCCGGCCGAGCAGTCCCTGTTCGAGCAGGTGCAGGCGACGGCGAAGGCCGCGGGCTTCGACGTGGTGATCGAGCTCCTCGACCTCTCGAGCTGGTACGGAGCACTCGCCGAGCACGAGTACGAGATCGTGAGCGCGCCGTACACGAAGGTCGGTCCCGACGTGCTGCGCATCCTGTACCACTCCGACAGCATCACTCCGGCGCCCAGCGGCTACTTCGCGAACCTCGCACAGCTCGACGACCCCGAGGTCGACTCGCTCCTGACCGACGCCGCGTCGACGAGCGACGCCGACACCCGCGCCGACCTCTACGAACGCGCGCAGCAGCTCATCCTCGAGGGGTACTACCTGCTACCGCTCTACGACCAGCAGAACAGCTTCCTCCTCAGCACCTCGGTGCAGGGCGCGCGAGCGATGCCCACGGTCTCGACGCCGACCTTCTATGACGCCTGGCTCGCCGACTGACGAGCGCCGCTCGATCCGCGGCGCGACCCTTCGCCGCGCCGGCCTGCTCGTGGCCGGCGCGGTGTTCGTGCTGTGGGCGGTCGCCACGCTCACCTTCTTCGCGATCCGCCTGATCCCCGGCGACCCGGCGCAGGCGATCCTCGGAGGCCCGGGCTCGCAGGCCTCCCAGGAGGCGCTCGACCAGGTCCGCCGCGACTACGGGCTCGACCAGCCGCTCATCGCGCAGTACTTCGCGATGCTCGGCCGGCTCCTCACGGGCGACCTCGGCGTGTCGTACGCCCTGAAGCTGCCCGTCGCCGACCTGCTCGGAGCCCAGCTCGGCGGCACGCTGCTCCTCGCGGCACTCGCCCTGATGCTGGCCTGGATCCTGGCGCTCGGCCTCGCGATCTGGTCGACCGGACGCGGGCGGGTCGCGAGTGCCCTCGGCGAGGGCGTCGAGATCACGGCCGCCGCGCTCCCCCATTTCTGGCTCGCTGCCGTGCTCATCGCGGTCTTCAGCGTCGGACTGGGCTGGCTGCCGCCGGTCGCCACCGGCACCCTCGCCGGATTCGTGCTGCCGGTCGTGACGCTCGCGGTCCCGCTCGCGGGCTTCCTCGCCCAGGTCATGCGCGAGAGCCTCCTCGACGCGATGCAGCAGCCGTTCGTCGTCTCCGCCCGCGCTCGCGGCGAGAGCGCGCTCGGCGTGCGCGCGCGCCACACGATCCGGCACGCGTCACTGCCGGCAATCAGCCTGTCGGGCTGGGCGCTCGGCTGGCTCCTCTCCGGGGCAGTGGTGGTCGAGACGATCTTCGCGATGCCGGGCCTCGGTCGCACGCTGCTGCAGGCGGTGACACTCCGCGACATCCCGGTCGTCACCGGCGTGGTGCTGCTGGTCGCGCTCGTCTACGTGCTCATGACCGTCCTCACCGACCTCGCCGCTCGCATCGCCGACCCCCGACTGCGTCAGGAGGCCGGCCGATGAGCGATCTCGAGCTGCAGCAGGCGACGGCCGTCTCGGCGGCGTCGCATGCGCCGGCACGGCGCCGAGGTCGGATGCCGCGGATCGGCACCGTCCTCGCAGCGGCGTTCGTCGTCTTCCTCCTCGCGGCCACCGTCGCCCCCGAACTCGTCGCCACGCAGGACCCGAACGAGATCGCCCCCGGCGATGCCTTCCAGTCGCCGTCCCTCGCGCACTGGTTCGGCACCGACGAGTCGGGTCGTGACGTCTACAGCCGCGTCGTCGCGGGCACGGCGACCTCCTTGCTGATCGGGGTCACGGCGACCGCGATCGGACTCGCGCTCGGGCTCGGGCTCGGCGTGCTGGCGAGCTTCGGCGGGCGCATCGCCGATTTCAGCGTCAACCGGCTCGTGGAGGTGCTGTTCGCCTTCCCCGGCCTGCTCCTCGCGCTGCTCGTCATCGTCGTGTACGGCCCCGGGCCCGTCACCGCGACGGTCGCGGTCGGACTCTCCACGGCGCCGGGCTACGCCCGGATCATCCGCGGCCAACTCGTCGCGATCCGCTCATCGCAGTACGTCGAGGCTGCGAGGGTGCTCGGCCGCTCGCCGGCCCGCATCATCTCGAGGCACGTCCTGCCGAACGCGCTCCTCCCGATCTTCGTGCTGGCGACGCTCGGCATCGGCCAGGCGATCGTCTGGGCGGCCGCCCTCAGCTATCTCGGGCTCGGCGCCCAGCCGCCCGCCGCCGAGTGGGGTGCCATGCTCGCCGCCGGGCGCACGTACCTCGCGACGGCCTGGTGGATGACGGTGTTCCCGGGTCTCATGATCGTCGGCACGACCATCGCCACGACCGTGCTCGGTCGCGCACTCACACGTCGCGGACGGGGTGAGCGATGAACACGGAAGAGGCTCCGGTGCTCGACGTCTCGCGACTGCGGGTCGCGTTCGACGGGATCGAGGTCGTGCACGGCGTCGATCTCACGATCTCCCCCGGCGAATGCGTCGCCATCGTCGGCGAGTCCGGCTCGGGCAAGTCGGTGACGGCTCGCGCACTGCTCGGCCTCGCCGGTGCCCATTCGCAGGCCACGGCGGAGCGACTGCACATCGACGGCCTCGATCTGCGAGCGGCGGGTGAACGCGAGTGGCGGGCGGTTCGCGGGCGTCGGGCGGGGCTCATCCTGCAGGACGCGCTCGGCTCCCTCGATCCGCTCAGGACCGTCGGCCGCGAAATCGACGACCCGCTCAGGATCCACCTACGACTGTCGGCGGCCGAGCGATCGGCCCGAGTGCTCGAACTCCTCGCCGACGTCGGCATGCCCGACCCGGCGTTCGCCGTCGGGCGCCGTTCGGGCGAGCTGTCGGGCGGGCTGCGACAGCGCGCGCTCATCGCCGCCGCGATCGCGCTCGATCCCCCGCTCCTCATCGCGGACGAGCCGACGACCGCACTCGACGTCACGGTGCAGGCCCGCATCCTGGCGCTGCTCGACGAGATCCGCGGGCGAGGCACCGGGGTGCTGCTCATCAGCCACGACCTCGCCGTGGTGTCGCGCATGGCCGACCGCATCCTCGTCATGCGCGAGGGGCGGATCATCGAGCAGGGCCCCACGCGCACCGTGCTGGAGTCGCCGCAGGAGGACTACACGAAGGCCCTCATCGCGGCGGTCCCGGCGCAGAGCCCGCGCGGCGCACGGCTGTCGATGACACCGGAGCAACCGGCGATCATCGCGACGACGGCCGTCCCGACGCCGCCGGCCGCGGCTTCCGCGGCCGAGGCGGCTCCGCTCCTCGAACTGGCGCACCTCACCAAGACGTTCGCCGTGCCCGGCGGCCGCTTCACCGCCGTCGACGACGTGTCGCTCTCGCTCCGGCGCGGCGAGACGCTCGGGCTCGTCGGCGAATCCGGCTCGGGCAAGACCACGGTGGCGCGGCTGGCCCTCGCCCTCACGGCGCCCGACCGCGGCACGGTGCGCTTCGACGGCGGGCAGTGGTCGGAGCTGGCCGAACGGGACCGGCGCCCCAAGCGCCACCGCATCGGAGCGATCTACCAGGACCCGCTCGCCTCGTTCGACCCGAGGTGGAAGGTCGGGCGCCTCATCGCGGATGCCGCGAACGGCGCCGCGACGAACGGCGCCGCCCGCCCTGATGCTGCTCGGCCCGTCGTGGCGGAGCTGCTCGAGCAGGTGGGGCTCGCGGCATCCGTCGCCGACCGGCGGCCGCTGACCCTGTCGGGCGGCCAACGCCAGCGCGTCGCGATCGCGAGAGCGCTGGCGGCCTCGCCCGAGCTGCTCATCTGCGACGAACCCGTGTCGGCGCTCGACGTGACGATCCAGGCGCAGATCCTCGACCTGCTCGACGAGCTGCAGCGGCAGCGCGGCCTCGCCCTGCTGTTCATCTCGCACGACCTCGGAGTCGTGGCGCACATGGCCGACCGGGTCGCCGTCATGCAGGCCGGCCGCGTGGTCGAGAGCGGCGCCGCCGACGAGGTGTTCGCACGCCCGGAGCATCCGTACACCGCCCGACTCGTCGCCGATTCGCCTCGCCTCCCCCGCTGAACCGGTCGGGCGAGGCACACCGATGCCGTCCAGCCGTCTCGCGGCGCGCTCTCCGGTAGGCTGGATCGTCGCACATTCAGGCACCTCACCACCGACACGGTGCCGCCGATATCGAACCGGAGCATCATGACCGACACCGCGCGCATTCCCGACAAGCCCGCTCTCGAAGGCCTCGAATCGGTTTGGGGCGGCGCCTGGGAGCGCGAGGGCACGTACCGGTTCGACCGGACGTCGGCGACGCGCGAGTGCATCTACTCGATCGACACCCCGCCGCCGACGGCCTCGGGATCGCTCCACATCGGCCACGTCTTCTCCTACACGCACACCGACGTCGTCGCACGATTCCAGCGCATGCGCGGCAAGAGCGTCTTCTACCCGATGGGCTGGGACGACAACGGCCTGCCGACGGAACGCCGCGTGCAGAACTACTACGGCGTGCGCTGCGACCCAACACTCGCCTACATCGAGGGCTTCGTGCCGCCGTTCGAGGGCGGCGACGGCAAGTCGACGAAGGCCGCCGACCAGGTGCCGATCAGCCGGCGCAACTTCATCGAGCTCTGCGAGCGGCTGACGGTCGAAGACGAGCAGCAGTTCGAGGCGCTCTGGCGCCAGCTCGGCCTGTCGGTCGACTGGACCCAGACCTATCGCACGATCGGCGACGAGTCGCTCTTCGCGTCGCAGCTCGCCTTCGTGCGCAACGTCGAGCGCGGAGAGGCGTATCAGGCGCTCGCCCCGACCCTGTGGGACGTCACGTTCCGCACGGCCGTCGCGCAGGCCGAGCTCGAGGACCGCGAGCAGCCGGGCCACTACCACCGCGTCTCGTTCCACCGCCCCGACGGCGGCATCATCGAGATCGAGACGAGCCGTCCCGAGCTCATCCCCGCGTGCGTGGCCCTCGTGGCCCACCCCGACGACGAGCGCTACCAGCCGCTCTTCGGCACGACCGTCACCTCGCCCGTCTTCGGCGTCGAGGTGCCCGTCCTCGCCCACCACCTCGCCCAGAAGGACAAGGGCACCGGCATCGCCATGATCTGCACCTTCGGCGACATCACCGACGTCGTGTGGTGGCGCGAGCTCGACCTGCCGAACCGCGCGATCATCGGCTTCGACGGCCGCGTCATCGCCGACGCCCCCGACGTCATCACCTCAGACGCGGGCAAGGCGGCGTTCGCCGAGCTGGCCGGCAAGACCACCTTCTCGGCGAAGCAGGCCGTGGTGCAGCAGCTCCGCGACTCGGGCGACCTCCTCGCCGACCCGAAGTCGATCACCCACCCGGTGAAGTTCTTCGAGAAGGGCGACAAGCCGCTCGAGATCGTTTCGACGCGCCAGTGGTACATCCGCAACGGCGCTCGCGACGAGGCACTGCGTGAGCGACTCCTCTCGCACGGCCGCGAGATCGACTGGCACCCCGACTTCATGCGCGTGCGCTACGAGAACTGGGTCGGCGGCCTCTCAGGCGACTGGCTCGTCTCGCGGCAGCGGTTCTTCGGCGTGCCGATCCCCGTCTGGTACCCGCTCGACGCCGCCGGCGACCCCAAGTTCGACGAGCCGATCGTCGCGACCCGCGAGATGCTGCCGGTCGACCCGTCGTCGGCCGCCGCACCCGGCTTCGACGAGTCGCAGCGCGGCGAGGCCGGCGGCTTCATCGGCGAGCACGACGTCATGGACACCTGGGCGACGTCGTCGCTGACTCCGCAGCTCGCCGGCGGCTGGGAACGCGACCCCGAGCTCTTCGACCTGGTCTTCCCGTATTCGCTCCGGCCCCAGGGCCAGGACATCATCCGGACCTGGCTGTTCTCGACCACGCTCCGCGCCGAGCTCGAGCACGGCGTCGCGCCGTGGGCGAACGCGTCGATCTCGGGCTTCATCGTCGACCCCGACCGCAAGAAGATGTCGAAGTCGAAGGGCAACGTCGTCACGCCGGCCGGGCTCCTCGACCAGCACGGCTCCGACGCGGTGCGCTACTGGGCGGCATCCTCGCGTCTCGGCACCGACGCGGCCTTCGACCCGCAGAACCCGACGCAGGTCAAGATCGGCCGCCGCCTCGCCATCAAGGTGCTGAACGCGGCGAAGTTCATCCTCGGCTTCGACGGCCGAGCGGATGCCCCGGTCACCATGCCCGTCGATCGCAGCATGCTCGCCGAGCTCACCGGTGTCGTCGAGCGCGCCACGCGATCGCTCGAGGCCTACGACCACGCACGTGCGCTCGAACTCGCCGAGACGTTCTTCTGGACGTTCTGCGACGACTACCTCGAGCTCGTGAAGGAGCGCGCCTACGGCGAGCCGAGCCCCGAGCAGGCGTCGGCCGTGGCGGCACTGAAGACCGCACTCGACGTGCTGCTCCGTCTGTTCGCTCCCGTCATCCCGTTCGCGACCGAAGAGGCGTGGCGCTGGTCGCACGAGGGCTCGGTGCACGTGGCGTCGTGGCCGAGCGTCGACGAACTGGCCGCGCGCGGTGAAGCCGGTGTCGAGCTCCTCGAGATCGCCGGCCTCGCGCTGACGGGCATCCGACGGGCCAAGACCGACGCGAAGGCGTCGCAGAAGACGCCCGTCGCGAGTGCCGTGATCGCAGCGCCGGCCGCGACGATCGCGTTGCTGGAGTCGGTCGCATCAGATCTGCGTGCGGTGGGGCGCATCGCCGAGCTCGGCTTCGTCGAAGCCGAGTCGTTCGAAGTCCGCGACGTCGTCTTCGAGGCGCCGTCGGAATAGGGGGAACCATGAACTACGAGATCCGATCGGCCGGTGACGACGACTTCTTCGGTTGGCTGCCGCTGTTCGAGGCGTATTGCCGCTTCTACGAGACCGAACTCGACGACGCCAAGGCGCTGATCGTCTGGAACTGGATCCGCGACGAGTCCGAGCCGGTGCACGCCGCACTCGCCGTCGACGACGAGGGTCGCCCTGTGGGGCTCGCCCACTACCGGGCGGTGCCGAACTCGCTCACGGCGACGCGGGGCATGTATCTCGACGACCTCTACGTCGACGAGGGCGCTCGCGGGTCCGGGATCGGTCGAGCGCTCATCGAGTACGTGCACGCCCGTGCGGCCGAGATCGGCCAGGGCGGCGTCAGCTGGATCACGGCTGAGGACAACGCGCCCGCGCAGCAGGTCTACGACCAGCTCGCCAAGCGTACGAGCTGGGTGACGTACGAGATGGACGCCTGATGCGGCTCGGCACCCGCTGGGCGTTCGGCGCCGAGCCGCCGGCATCCGTGCCCGTGGAGCTGCGCGAGCGCATCGCCGCGGCCGAGACGGCGTTCACCGGCGACGGGGCGGACCGTCACTGGACTCTCACGTGGCTCGAGGGCCGACCGATCGCCGAGCTCGACGACGGCACGGTCGTGCGCGACACCATCGTCGACGCGCACGACGCCGACGAGGACTGGTAGCGGGCACCAGCGCACCCGCTCTGCGCTCTACACCCGCGCGATGATCTCGCCGTGCGGCATGAGCAGCCAGCCGTCGTCATCGGCGGCCCAGCTCCGCCACGCGTCGGCGATGCGCCGGAGCTCATCGGGGCTCGAGTGCCCGGATTCGATCGCGTGCGCCGCGAACTGCGACTCCGTCGCGCGCTCGGCCCAGGCGCCGCCCCACCATTCGCGTTCGAGAGCGGTGGAGAAGACCCACACGGCGCCGGTCGTGGCGACGTCGACGAAGCCGGCGTCGCGCGCCCAGCCCTTCAGGTGGCGGCCGGCATCGGGCTCGCCCCCGTTCCATTCGTGCACCGCGTGATAGAGCTCCAGCCAGCGAGCGAGACCGGGTGATGCGGGATTCCAGATGACGCCGCCGTAGTCGACGTCGCGCACGGCGACGATGCCGCCGGGCTTCACGACGCGGCGGAGCTCGCGCAGCGCGTCGACGGGTCGTGCGAGGTGCTGCAGCACCTGGTGGGCATGTGCGACATCGAAGGTGTCGTCGTCGAAGTCGAGCGCATAGGCGTCGCCGACGGCGAAACCGACGTTCTCCACGCCCTCGCTCTCCGCGAGTCCGGTCGCTGCGGCGACCACTTCGGCCGAGGCGTCGATGCCGACGACCGTTCCCGGTCGCACACGACGGGCCAGGTCGATCGTGATGGTGCCCGGTCCGCTCCCCACGTCGAGCACGCGTGCTCCCTCGCGCAGATGCGGCACGAGGTAGGCGGCCGAGTTCTCCACCGTGCGCCACGAGTGCGTGCGCAGCACACTGGCGTGGTGGCCGTGCGTGTAGGCGTCTCGAAGACCGGATGCAGGGCGTTCGGTGCTCATGTTCCGAGCCTAGGCTCATGTCCGCCGGCGTGACAGCGAACTACGGTGGACGGATGACGACCGAGCACTCCAATCCCTTCCTCGAGCCCAGTCCGTTGCCGTATCGCCTCCCGCTCTTCGCCCTCATCCGGCCCGAGCACTATCGCGAGGCGATCGATGCCGGCATGCGCGAGCAGCGCCGGGCCATCGAGTCGATCGCCACGGATGCCGCGGCGCCGACGTTCGAGAACACGGTCGTCGCCCTCGAACGCTCGGGAGAGGTGCTGCGCCGAGTGCTCCCGGTCTTCGAGAACGCGAGCTCAGCCGACAGCGATGCCGCGATCGACGCCATCGAGGTGGAGCTCGCACCGCTCCTCTCGGCCCATCGCGACGCGATCAGGCTCGATCCTCGGCTCTACGCCCGACTCTCCGAGCTGCAGGCTGCACGCGACGGTCTCGAGCTCGATGCCGAGTCGGTCGAGCTGCTCGACAAGTATCACCGCACCGCGACGCTCGCGGGCGCCGCGCTCGGTGAAGCGGAGCGCGGCGAGCTCACGGCACTCAACACCCGGATCTCCGAGCTCACGACGGCATTCCAGCAGCATCTCCTCGCCGACGCGAACGATCTCGCGCTGCACTTCACCGACCCCGACGACCTCGCAGGACTCGACGAGGGGCGGCGCTCAGCCGCGCGCGAGGCCGCGATCTCCCGAGGCCTCGACGGCTGGCTCATCACGCTCGTGCTGCCGACGGGCCAGCCGACGCTCGCGGCCCTCGAGCGCGACGCCGTGCGCGATCGCCTGCTCGCCGCATCACGGGCACGCGGATGCCGCGGCGGCGCCCACGACACCCGCGAGACGCTGCTCGAGATCGTGCGGCTCCGCGCCGAGCGTGCTGCGCTCCTCGGCTTCACCAGCCACGCCGCTGCCGTCACCGTCGACGAGACCGCGGGCACGCCCGACGCCGTGGCCGAACTGCTCGACCGACTCACGCCCGCGGCGACGGCGAACGCCCGACGCGAAGCGCTCGCCCTCGCCGAGCGGGCCGCAGCCACCGGCCGGCGCCCGATCGAGGCATCCGACTGGGCGCTGCTGAGCGAATCGGTGCGCCGCGAACGCTACGCCGTCGACCTCGACGAGATGCGTCCATACCTGGAGTTCGATCGGGTGCTGACGCGGGGCGTGTTCCACGCTGCGCACCTGCTCTACGGGCTCACGTTCGCCGAACGCACCGACCTCGTCGGCTACCACCCCGAGACCCGCGTGTTCGAGGTGTTCGAGGAGGACGGAACGCCCGTCGGCCTCTACCTGCTGGACCTGTACACGCGGGACTCGAAGCGGGGCGGCGCATGGATGAGCTCCCTCGTCGAGCAGTCGAAGCTCGAGGGCACCCTGCCGGTCGTGGTGAACAACATGAACGTCGCCCGGCCTGCCGCGGGCGAGCCGACCCTGCTCACGCTCGACGAGACCGAGACGCTCTTCCACGAGTTCGGCCATGCGCTGCACGGGCTGCTCTCCGACGTCGTGCATCCCTCGATGTCGGGCACGAACGTGTACCGCGACTTCGTCGAGCTGCCGAGCCAGGTCAACGAGCTGTGGGTGCTGCGGCCCGAGGTGCTCGGCGAGTACGCGGTGCATCACGAGACGGGCGAGCGGATGCCGCAACAGCTCGTCGACCGACTGCTGGCGTCGCGCACGTTCAACGAGGGGTTCTCGACGACCGAGTACCTCGCCGCGGCGGTGCTCGACCAGGCGTGGCACCGACTCTCCCCCGCCGAAGCCGACGCGGTTGCCGACGTCGCACAATTCGAGCGGGACGCGCTCGCCGCGGCCGGACTCGACGATCCCCTCGTGCCGCCGCGCTACTCGAGCACTTACTTCGCGCATGTCTTCGCGGGCGGCTACGACGCCGGGTACTACTCGTACATCTGGAGCGAGGTGCCGGGCGCCGACATCATGGCGTGGTTCGAGTCGAACGGCGGCGCGACCAGGGAGAACGGCGAACGCTATCGGGCCGAGATCCTGGCCCCGGGCGGATCACGCGATCCGCGGGAGTCGATCCGGCGCCTCCTCGGGCGCGAACCCGAGATCGGCGCGCTCCTCGAGCGCCGCGGCCTCGCCTGAGACGGCGGATGCCCCGTGCAGCGTGCTGCACGGGGCATCCGAAGGTATCGAGCGGGTGGCTCGCGTCGCGGGACTCAGATCGCGAAGCCGAGAGCCCGCATCATGTCGCGGCCGTCGTCGGTGATGCGCTCGGGGCCCCACGGCGGCATCCACACCCAGTTGATGCGGAACGCATCCACGGTGCCGTCGAGTGCTTCGGCGGTCTGCTCCTCGATGACGTCGGTGAGCGGGCATCCGGCGCTCGTGAGCGTCATGTGGATGACCAGCGCGTCGTTCTCCTCATCCCAACCGAGGTCGTAGATGAGGCCGAGGTCGACGATGTTGACCCCGAGCTCGGGGTCCATGACGTCTTTCAGCGCTTCTTCGACCTGGTCGTAGCGCTCTGGTGCGAGGGAGGTGACCATGCTGGGATTCTACTCTCGGCCTATTCCGCCGTCACCGCTTCGGCCGCCGACTCCGCGACCTGGTAACGGTCGTAGCCCTCTTCTTCGAGGCGGTCGGCGAGCTCTGCGCCGCCCTGCTCGGCGATCTTGCCCGCGACGAAGACGTGCACGAAGTCGGGCTTGATGTAGCGGAGGATACGCGTGTAGTGCGTGATGAGCAGCACGCCGAGGCCCGTGTTCGAGTGCGCGCGGTTGACGCCCTCGGAGACGATCTTCAGTGCGTCGACGTCGAGGCCGGAATCGGTCTCGTCGAGCACGGCGAACTTCGGCTTCAGCAGCTCGAGCTGGAGGATCTCGTTGCGCTTCTTCTCGCCGCCCGAGAAGCCCTCGTTGACGTTGCGCTCGGCGAACGCCGAGTCCATCTTGAGGTTCGACATCGATTCGCGGACGTCCTTGATCCAGCCGCGGATCGCAGGCGCCTCGCCGTCGATCGCCGTCTTGGCGGTGCGGAGGAAGTTCGTCACGGTCACGCCGGGGATCTCGACGGGGTACTGCATCGCGAGGAAGACGCCGGCGCGTGCGCGCTCGTCGACCGACATCTCGAGCACGTTCTCGCCGTCGAGGAGGATCTCGCCCTCGACGACCTGGTACTTGGGGTGGCCGGCGATCGTGTACGCGAGCGTCGACTTGCCCGAGCCGTTGGGGCCCATGATCGCGTGGATCTCGCCCTCGTTGATGACGAGGTCGACGCCGCGCAGGATCTCGCGCGTGCCCTGCTCGGTCTCGACGTTGACGTGGAGGTTCTTGATCTCGAGAACGGACATGTTCGTAATGATCTCTTTCGGTTGCCGGCCGTTCCGGGCCGGAGAAGGTGTGTCAGACGGCCAGGGTGACCGCGGGATCGATGTGGACGTCGCCGTCCTTGAGCTCGACCTGGTAGACCGGGACGGGCTCGTACGCGGGCAGCGTCAGCGGCTTGCCCGTCTTGAGGGAGAACATGGAGCCGTGGGCCCAGCACTCGAGGGTGTCGTCTTCGACGAAGCCCTCGGCGAGCGAGATGTCGCCGTGCGTGCAGGTGTCTCCGATCGCGAAGACATCACCCGCAGCGTCTTTCACGACCGCGATGGGAACGCCCTCGAGCACGAAGCGCGAAGCTTCGTTGACAGCGAGGTCGTCGATGGCGCACACACGCACGGATGTCACGTCAGCGACCTTCCAGTTCAGCCTCGATCGCCGCCGTGAGGCGGGCTTCGAGGTCGGCCGAGCCGATCTTCTGCACGATGTCGGTGAGGAAGCCGCGCACGACGAGACGACGCGCCTCGTCTTCGCGGATGCCGCGTGCCATGAGGTAGAACAGCTGCTCGTCGTCGAAACGACCCGTGGCACTCGCGTGTCCGGCGCCTTCGATGTCGCCGGTCTCGATCTCGAGGTTCGGCACGGAGTCGGCCCGCGTGCCCTCGGTGAGCACGAGGTTGCGGTTCTGCTCGTAGCTGTCGGTGCCGACCGCGGCGTTGCCGATGAGCACGTCGCCGATCCACACGGTGCGCGCACCGGCGCCCTGCAGGGCGCCCTTGTAGGTCACGCGGCTCTTGGTGTGCGGGGCGTCGTGGTGCACGAAGACCTGCTGCTCGAGGTGCTGGCCGGCATCGGCGAAGTACAGGCCGAGGGCCTCGATGTCGGCGCCCTGCTCGGCGAGGTGGGTCGAGGGGTTCACCCGGACGACGTTGCCGCCGAGGGAGACCACGATGTGCTTCAGGAACGCGTCGCGGCCGAGGCGGGCGAACTGGCTCGAGAGGTGCACGGCCTCGTCGTCCCACTCCTGCAGGGAGACCACCGTGAGGGATGCCCCGGCGCCGACGAGGATCTCGACGTTCTCGCTGAGGCGGGCAGTGCCCGTGCCGGCGAGCACGACGAAGCCGCGGCTGTTCGGTGCGGCCTCGATGACGGTGTGCGCGGCACGCGGCGCGTCGCCGAGGCCCGTGCGGGTCACGAATGCGATCTTCTCGTCTTCACCGGTGACGGAGACGAGCAGGGCCTCGCCGAACGTCGACCACGCGTTGGCGCTCGCCCGCTCTTCGGGCGTGCCCGCCGTGCCGATGCGCGAGTCGCCCCGCGGGATGTACGAGAAGGCGATGCCCGAGGCATCCGTCGTCTCGATCGGCAGGCGCGACCCGTCGAGCTCGCCGCCGATCAGGTCGGCGAAGGTCGCGATCGGGGAGAACTTCCACTCGTGCTCGCGACCGGTGACGGGTGCGAACTCGTCGACGTTCACCGAGCGGAAGCGCTCGGAGCGGGTCTGCACGGGCACGAAGGCGCCGTCGGAGTGCGCGACGAGGCCGTGCTGCTCCGCGGTGGGCATGGCTGTGCTGGTCATCTGGGCGGTCACTACTAGCCCACCGATCCTTCCATGCCCATTTCGATGAGCTTGTTGAGTTCCATCGCGTATTCCATGGGGAGCTCGCGCGCGATCGGCTCGATGAAGCCGCGCACGATCATCGACATGGCCTCGGTCTCGTCGATGCCACGGCTCATCAGGTAGAAGAGCTGCTCCTCGCTGACCTTGGAGACGGTCGCCTCGTGTCCGAGCTTCACGTCGTCGACGCGGATGTCGATCGCCGGGTAGGTGTCGGAACGGGAGATCGTGTCGACGAGCAGGGCGTCGCAGACGACGCTGTTCGCCGAGTGGTGCGCGTTCGCGTCGATGCGCACCTCGCCGCGGTAGCCGGCCCGGCCACCGCCGCGCGCGATCGACTTCGAGACGATCGACGACTGCGTGTACGGCGCCATGTGGATCATCTTCGCGCCCGCGTCCTGGTGCTGGCCCGGGCCCGCGAAGGCGACCGAGAGGGTCTCGCCCTTGGCGTGCTCGCCCATGAGGAAGATCGACGGGTACTTCATCGTGACCTTCGAGCCGATGTTGCCGTCGACCCACTCCATGGTGGCGCCTTCGGCAGCGGTCGCGCGCTTGGTCACGAGGTTGTAGACGTTGTTCGACCAGTTCTGGATCGTCGTGTAGCGCACGCGTGCGTCTTTCTTCACGATGATCTCGACGACGGCCGAGTGCAGCGAGTCGCTCTTGTAGATCGGCGCCGTGCAGCCCTCGATGTAGTGCACGTAGCTGCCCTCGTCGGCGATGATCAACGTGCGCTCGAACTGGCCCATGTTCTCGGTGTTGATGCGGAAGTAGGCCTGCAGCGGGATCTCGACGTGCACGCCCTTCGGCACGTAGACGAACGAACCGCCCGACCACACGGCCGTGTTGAGCGCCGCGAACTTGTTGTCGCCGGCGGGGATGACGGTGCCGAAGTACTCCTCGAAGAACTCGGGGTGCTCCTTCAGGGCGGTGTCGGTGTCCATGAAGATGACACCCTGGCGCTCGAGCTCTTCGTTGATCTGGTGGTAGACCACCTCGGACTCGTACTGCGCGGCGACGCCGGCGACGAGGCGTTGGCGCTCGGCCTCGGGGATGCCGAGCTTCTCGTACGTGTTCTTGATGTCGTCGGGCAGGTCTTCCCAGGTCTGGGCCTGCTTCTCGGTCGAGCGCACGAAGTACTTGATGTTGTCGAAGTCGATCTCCGACAGGTCGGCGCCCCACGTGGGCATCGGCTTGCGCTCGAAGAGCTGCAGGGCGCGCTGGCGACGCTGGAGCATCCATTCGGGCTCCGATTTCAGCGCGGAGATGTCGGCGACGACCTCCGGCGAGATGCCGCGTCGGGCTGATGCCCCCGCGGCGTCGGAGTCGGCCCAGCCGAACTCGTAGGTGCCGAGTCCTTCGAGTTCCGGTCGGTCGATCAGTACGTCCGTCATGCTCTCCCTCTTCTCCTCCCGTGCAACCGGCTATCAGGCCGGCTCATTCCCCTCGTGAGTCGAGGTGCTCGTTGAGTGGGTGATGATGTGCCCGGTGGCGCTAGTGCCAACCTAAGATGGTATGCGGCCCGTGGCGCGCGATCTCGCGCGGTCGGCGGGCCTACCAACCCCTCAAGTCTATAGGGTCGCGGCAGGCGCCGGGCAGGACTCCCAGTGCCGTCACAGCGCGATCCGGATCAGGAACGACCCGCGTGACCCGCTCTCTCCGCTTCTTCGCCTGGGCCTCGTTCGTCGCGCAGGTCACGATCATCGCGACGGGCGGCGCGGTGCGGCTGACCGGGTCCGGCCTCGGCTGCCCGACCTGGCCCACCTGCACGGCCGAGTCCCTGGTGCCGACCGACGAGCTGACGTACCACTCGCTCATCGAGTTCGGCAATCGCATGATGACGGGCGTGGTCGGCATCATCGCGCTCGTCGTGTTCGTGCTCGTCTGGCGCATCCGTCGCGAGCGGCGCGACCTCTTCACCCTGTCGTTCATCGTCGGCGTCGGCATCGTCGCGCAGGCGATCGTGGGCGGCATCACTGTGTGGACCGGGCTGAACCCGTTCATCGTCGGGTTCCACTACGTCTCGTCCCTCGCGCTCGTCTGCGTCACCGCGGCGTTCCTCGCCCGCATGGACTCCCCCGCCGGTCCGCGCGAACCCGCGGTTCCCGGGTGGTACGCCGGCCTCACCCACCTCACGAGCGCGGTGCTGCTCGTCTCGATCGTCTTCGGCGTGCTGACCACCGGCTCTGGGCCGCACTCGGGCGATGCCGAAGCCGGTCGCACGGGCTTCGACTCCGAGATCCTCGAGCACGTGCACGCGTGGCCCGGCTACGCGCTGCTCGTGCTCACCCTCGTGCTCGTCGTCGCGGCGTGGCGGCTGAAGCTGCCGACGCTCCGCTGGTCGATCGCACTGCTCGCGGTCGAGCTCGTGCAGGTCGGCGTCGGCCTCTACCAGGCGCGGAACGGCCTACCGGCGTTCGCGGTCGGCGTGCACATGGTGCTCGCAGCGCTCACGGCGGCCGCGATGACGATCGTGATCATGCGACTCAAACGCCCCGTGGCGGCCGATGCCGCGGCCGAAGCGTCGCCCGTCGAGGCATCCGCTCACTGACGCCGCCGCAGCTTCGGAGATCTGCATCCGCCCGGGCTCCGTTCGCTGATCTCATCCGATCTCGTGCAGGCCACCTGCCTCATGCCGCGCGAAGGTGCAGACCCTGGCCGACTGCACGGACGATGACGTGCTGCACACCCGGCCAGTCGTCGACCACCTGTCGGTACCCGACACGGATGACACGGTAACCGCTCAGCAGCAACGCCGCGTCATGGGCGTTGTCCGCGACACGCTGTTCGCCGATGTGATGCCCGCCGTCGATCTGCAGCACCAGGCGATCGCCCAGCAGGAAGTCGACCCTGTGACCCTCGATCCACGCCTGCGGAACGATTCGGATGCCGAGCCATCGAAGTCGCGGCAGCACGATCGATTCGAGCCCGGAATCGGCGAACGGGTTCGCGGCGACGAGCAGATCGCGCGCCCGACCGCGCAGTGCGAGCCGCGAGAGCCCCTCGAGATCGACGAGACCCTTCCGGAGGGCCGACTCCCACACGGTGAGCGCCGCCTCGAACGGCTGGCACGCAGCGACCAGCGCGAGCACGTTCTCGATCGGATCCACGAGCGAGTCCGGATGCCGCGGCAGCACCGGTCGCGCCCAGTGCACAGTGCCGTGGTGCTCGGGCACGGCAGCGTGCGGAGCGGCGGCGACGTGCAGCCTCGGATGCGCGAGCACCCAGAGCCCGAGGCGACGCGCCTGGGTGATGCACGAGAGCACCACTCCCGCCGTCGCTGCCGCGCGGAGGTCGCGATCGGCGTCGGGCAGTGCCAGCCAGTTGCGGCGCACTCGAATGACGATGCCCTGGTCGACCGCGGTCCGGAGGTGATGGCGTGAGTACCCGACCGCCTGGAGGCTCGTCGCCCTGGCGACTCCACCTGCACGTCGCATCGCGTGTTCGAGGTCTCTCATGTCGACGACGATGCCGCGGCGGCGACCGACGAGACGCGGCGCGAGGCGATCGGTGGCGGATCGGCCAAGGAACGGGGCAGAGGAGGAGGAGTCGCCTGCACCGCAAAAACGGTGATCCGCGCCGGATCGGACCCGGATGCCGGATGGCTCCGATTCTGCGCAGATCTCCGAGGCAGTGGCGGCCGCCGAATTGACGGCAGGACGACGGGCCGGTCGGCGGGCGCGGGCCGAACCGGCGGCCGGCCGCCGGCTGCCTGCTGCCGACTGCCGGTAGGCAGAGGCTACGCGGGCGGTGCGGCTAGAACGGCAGCAGCGGGTCGATGCCGACCGCGAGGAACAGCAGCGACAGGTAGGCGATCGAGCCGTGGAAGACCCGCATCGGGGAGACCTGCTGGTGGCGGATCGCGAGGTTGTACAGGCGGTGGGTCTCGTAGATGAACCAGACCCCGGTGACGACGGCGACCGTCGAGTAGACGAGCCCCATGCCGGCGATCGGGATGAGCAGCAGGGAGCACGCCACGGTCGCCCACGCATAGAGGATGACCTGCAGCCCCACCTGCGCGCGACCGCGGACGACGGCGAGCATGGGCACGCCTGCAGCCGCGTAGTCGTCTTTGTACTTCATCGAGAGCGGCCAGTAGTGCGGCGGCGTCCAGAGGAAGATGATGAGGAAGAGGATGAACGGCGGCCAGCTGAGGTCGCCGGTGACCGCGGCCCAGCCGATGAGCACTGGCATGCATCCAGCGACGCCGCCCCACACGATGTTCTGCGCCGTGCGGCGCTTCAGGATCAGGCTGTAGAAGACGACGTAGAGCAGGATCGCCCCGAGCGAGAGCGCCGCGGCGAGCCAGTTCGTGAAGAGGCCGAGCCAGACGATCGACGCGATGCCGAGTCCGTAGGCGAACACGAGGGCCTCTCGGTCGCTCAGTTCGCCGGTGACGAGCGGGCGCCCCTGCGTGCGCTTCATGACGCGGTCGATGTCGCGGTCGATGTAGCAGTTGAACGCTCCGGCCGAACCGGCGCTCATGGCCCCGCCGATGAGGGTCGCGATGAGCAGCCAGAGGCTCGGCAGCCCTTGCTGGGCGAGGATCATCGTCGGTGCGGTCACGACGAGCAGCAGCTCGATCACGCGCGGCTTGGTGAGCGCGAGGTAGGCGGCGAGCTTTCGCCGTACGGTCATCGCCGGTCGGTCGTGTCGGGTCTCTACGGCTGCCTGCATCGTTCCTCTTCCGGCGCGCGGGCGCGCATGTGCCGCCACGCCCGCGTTCGATTCTATGACATCATGTGTCGATGGTGCAGGTAAGCGTTTTCCCGCCATGCCCCGCGCCTCACTCCCCCCGACGGGTCTCGTGAACTTCCCGTCACGGTCACGAAACGTGAGGAGTCCATATACTTGGCATTGCGCGCCCGACGGCGCGAATTCGAACTGCCGTCCGGTGCCGACGACCAACGGGTCATCCGCCGGGCACATCGCGCCGTAGCGACTCCGGCGGTGACGGGGAACATCGGTTCCCGGCGCCGTCCATGACCGGAAGGAACAGCACATCGTGGCAACTCTGCAGTGGGAATCTCTCGACGACCAGGCGGTCGACACGGCCCGCGTCCTCGCGGCCGACGCCGTCGAGAAGGTCGGTAACGGGCATCCCGGCACCGCGATGAGCCTCGCGCCCGCCGCCTATCTCCTCTTCCAGAAGGTCATGCGCCGCGATCCGTCCGATCACGCGTGGCTCGGCCGCGACCGCTTCATCCTCTCCGCGGGTCACTCCTCGCTGACGCAGTACGTGCAGCTCTTCCTCGCCGGCGACGGCCTCGAGCTCTCCGACCTCGAGTCGCTGCGCACCTGGGGTTCGAAGACCCCCGGTCACCCCGAGTACGGCCACACCGCGGGCGTCGAGATCACGACCGGCCCGCTCGGCCAGGGCCTCGCCTCGGCCGTGGGCTTCGCGTACGCCGCTCGCTTCGAGCGCGGCCTCTTCGATCCGGATGCCGCAGCGGGCACGAGCCCGTTCGACCACTTCGTCTACGTCGTCGCGGGCGACGGCGACCTGCAGGAAGGCATCACAAGCGAGGCGTCCTCGCTCGCCGGCCACCAGCAACTCGGCAACCTCGTCGTGATCTACGACTCCAACCAGATCTCGATCGAAGACGACACCAACATCGCCTTCACCGAAGACGTCGCGAAGCGCTACGAGTCCTACGGATGGCACGTGCAGACCGTCGACTGGAAGAAGACGGGCGAGTACGTCGAAGACGTCGCCGAGCTGCACGCCGCGATCGAGGCCGCCAAGGGCGAGTCCGACAAGCCGTCGATCATCATCCTGAAGACGATCATCGGCTGGCCCTCGCCCGGCAAGCAGAACTCCGGCAAGATCCACGGCTCGGCCCTCGGCGCCGCCGAGCTCGCCGCGACGAAGGAGGTGCTCGGCTTCGACCCCGAGCAGAGCTTCGTCGTCGCCGAAGAGGTGCTCTCCCACACGCGTGGCGCCGTCGAGCGCGGAGCAGCCGAGCACGCCGAGTGGCAGCTCGCCTTCGACGCATGGGCGGCGGCGAACCCCGACCGCAAGGCGCTCCTCGACCGCCTCGAGGCCGGCGAGCTCCCCGCCGACGTCGAATCCGTCCTCCCCGTCTTCGAGGGCGGCACCGAGGTCTCCACGCGCGCCGCGTCGGGCAAGGTCATCAACGCCCTCGCCGGCGTGCTGCCCGAGCTCTGGGGCGGTTCGGCCGATCTCGCCGAGTCGAACCTGACCACGATCAACGGGGCGGCGTCGTTCATCCCGGCCGAGTGGTCCACGCACGAGTTCTCGGGCAACCCCTACGGCCGCGTGCTGCACTTCGGCATCCGCGAGCACGCCATGGGCGCCATCGTCAACGGCATCGTGCTGCACGGGAAGACGCGCGCCTTCGGCGGCACCTTCCTCATCTTCAGCGACTACATGCGGCCCGCCGTGCGCCTCGCGGCGCTCATGCAGGTGCCGTCGATCTTCGTCTGGACCCACGACTCCGTCGCCCTCGGCGAAGACGGCCCGACCCACCAGCCGATCGAGCAGCTCGCGACGCTCCGGGCGATCCCGGGCCTCACGGTCGTGCGGCCCGCCGACGCCAACGAGGTCGCGCACGCCTGGCTCGAGGTCCTGAAGCGCACGGATGCCCCGGCGGGCATCGCCCTCACCCGCCAGAACATCCCCGTGTTCGTGCGGGGCGCGGCCGAGGCATCCGGCGACACTCTCGCTGCCGCATCGAACGTCTCGAAGGGCGCCTACGTGCTCGCCGAGGCCGCATCGGGCACGCCCGACGTGATCATCATCGCGACCGGCTCCGAGGTGCAGCTCGCGCTCGCGGCCCGCGAGACGCTCGCGGCGGAGGGCATCGGCGCTCGCGTCGTCTCGGCTCCGTCGCTCGAGTGGTTCGAGGAGCAGCCGGCCGAGTACCGCGGGCAGGTGCTGCCCGCCGGCGTCACGGCCCGCGTCTCGGTCGAGGCCGGCCTCGCGCTGTCGTGGCACCGCTACCTCGGTTCGCGCGGCCGTGCGGTGTCGATCGAGCACTTCGGCGCCTCCGCCGACTACAAGACCCTGTTCCGCGAGTTCGGCATCACGGCTGAAGCCGTCGTCGCCGCCGCCAAGGAATCGCTCGCGTCGGCCTGACGCGCGCCAGAAGAGGAGATACTCCCATGACCAGCTCCCCCACTGCAGCACTGTCGGAGGCGGGCGTCAGCATCTGGCTCGACGACCTCTCACGTGAGCGCATCGCTTCCGGCGACCTCGCCCGACTCATCGCCGAACGCGACGTCGTCGGCGTGACCACCAACCCGACGATCTTCGCCGGCGCCCTCGCCAAGGGCGAGCGCTACGCCGCGCAGGTGCACGAGCTCGCCGCCGCCGGCGCCGACGTCGACACCGCGGTCTTCGAGATCACGACCGACGACGTGCGCGACGCGGCCGACGTCTTCCGTCCCGTGTACGACCGGTCGAACGGCTTCGACGGGCGCGTCTCGATCGAGGTCTCCCCCGCGCTCGCTCGCGACACCGCCGGCACGATCGCCGAGGCCAAGACGCTCTGGGCCAAGGTCGACCGCCCGAACGCCATGATCAAGATCCCCGCGACCGCCGAGGGCCTCGACGCGATCACCGAGGCCATCGGCTCGGGCATCAGCGTCAACGTCACGCTGATCTTCAGCCTCGACCGCTACCGACAGGTCATCGCCGCCTACCTCGCCGGGCTCGAGCAGGCGAAGGCCGCCGGCATCGACCTGTCGACCATTCACTCGGTCGCCTCGTTCTTCGTCTCGCGCGTCGACACCGAGATTGACAAGCGACTCGAGTCCATCGGCACCGACGAAGCGCTCGCGCTGAAGAGCAAGGCCGGCATCGCGAACGCTCGCCTCGCCTACGAGCTCTTCGAGCAGGAGTTCGGCGGCGAGCGTGCCGCGGCGCTCCTGGCATCGGGTGCGAACCGCCAGCGCCCGCTCTGGGCGTCGACCGGTGTCAAGGACCCCTCGCTGCCCGACACGTTGTACGTGACCGAGCTCGTCGCACCTGGCGTCGTGAACACGATGCCCGAGAAGACGCTCGAGGCCACCTTCGACCACGGCGTCATCGTCGGCGACACCGTCACCGGCGCGTACGCGCAGGCCGGCACGGTGCTCGACGCGCTCGCGGGCGTCGGTGTCGACTACGACGACGTGACCCTGCTGCTCGAGAAGGAGGGCGTCGACAAGTTCATCGTCTCGTGGAACGAACTGCTCGACACCGTTCGCGGCGCGCTGGAGGCCGCACGATGAGCTTCCGCATCTCGGTGAGCGGAGCCGCGGCCGAGGCGGTGCGCAGCACGGTTCCCGCGCTCGTCGCCGACCTCGTCGCGAGCGGCATCACTGCCCAGGACGCATCACTCTGGGGTCCCGAGGCCGAGGCGGAGGCCGCCAAGCGCCTCGGCTGGACCGAGGCCGTCGCGATCTCCCGACCGCTCGTCCCGCAGATCGAAGCCCTGCGCGAAGAGCTCGAGGCGGCGGGCGTCGACCACATCGTGCTCGCGGGCATGGGCGGTTCCTCGCTCGCTCCCGAGGTCATCACGCGCACGACGGGCGTCGACCTCACCGTGCTCGACTCGACCGAGCCGGGGCAGGTTCGCGCCGCTCTCGCCGACCGGCTCGAGACCTCGGCACTCGTCGTCTCGTCGAAGTCGGGCTCGACCGTCGAGACCGACAGCCAGCGCCGCGCGTACGAGCAGGCCTTCCGCGACGCCGGCATCGATCCCGCGACCCGCATCATCGTCGTGACCGACCCCGGTTCGCCGCTCGACGAGTCGGCCCGTGCCGCGGGCTACCGCGTCTTCAACGCCGACCCCGAGGTCGGCGGCCGCTACTCGGCGCTCACCGCCTTCGGCCTCGTGCCGTCCGGCCTCGCCGGCGTCGACATCTCCGAGGTGCTCGACGAGGCCGAGACCATCGAGCTCTCGCTCGCCATCGACAGCCCCGAGAATCCGGGCCTCGTCCTCGGCGCGGCGATCGCGGCGACGGTCCCCCTCCGCGACAAGCTCGGCATCATCGCCGACGGCACGCACATCGTGGGGCTCCCCGACTGGGCCGAGCAGCTGATCGCGGAGTCCACGGGCAAGAACGGCACCGGCCTCCTCCCCGTGGTGCTCGACGTCGATGCACCCGAGCTCGGCGAGGACCTCGCCGACCTGCAGATCGTGCGCATCGTCGACGACGCGGGCGACGAGATCTTCGGCCGCGACCACTCCGGGGAGATCCGCGTGTCGGGCACGCTCGGCGCGCAGCTCCTCGTCTGGGAGTACGCGACGGTCGTGGCCGGACGCCTCCTGGGCATCAACCCGTTCGACCAGCCCGATGTCGAGTCGGCGAAGATCGCTGCGCGCGGCCTCCTCGATGCACGCCCCGAGCCCACGCCCGCCGCCTTCGTCGAGCAGGGTATCGAGGTGCGCGGCACTCCCGAGGTCATCGGCGCCTCGAGCGATCTCGCCTCGGCGATCGACGTGCTGCTCGAAGAGCTGCCGGCCGACGGCTACCTCTCGATCCAGGCCTACGTCGACCGGGTCGCCCACCCCGAGCTCGAGCGGCTCCGCGGCCTGCTCGCGGCGCGTGCCGGTCGCCCGGTCACGTTCGGCTGGGGCCCGCGCTTCCTCCACTCGACCGGCCAGTTCCACAAGGGCGGTCCAGCCGTCGGCGCGTTCCTCCAGATCACGCAGAAGCCGGCCGAAGACCTCGCGATCCCCGATCGCCCGTTCACCTTCGGCCAGCTGATCGCCGCTCAGGCCTCCGGTGACGCGAGCGTTCTCGCCGAACACGGTCGACCGGTGCTCACCCTCACCCTCGCCGACCCCTCGGCCGGCGCGGCGACGCTGTTCGACGTCGTCGCCTGAGAACCGGAGGAACGATGCAACCGGCCGAGATCACCGCGAAGCACAATCCGCTCCGCTCCCCCAAGGACTACCGGCTCAACCGCATCGCGGGGCCGTCGAGTCTGATCATCTTCGGAGTCACCGGCGACCTGTCGCGCAAGAAGCTGATGCCCGCGGTCTACGACCTCGCGAACCGCGGGCTCCTGCCTCCCGGCTTCGCGCTCGTCGGCTTCGCTCGGCGCGAATGGGCCGACCAGGACTTCGAGAAGGTCGTGCACGACTCGGTGAAGCAGTACGCACGCACCGAGTTCCGTGAAGACGTCTGGAAGCAGCTGGCCAGAGGCATCCGCTTCGTGCCCGGCGACTTCGACGACGACGCGGCGTTCGACCGGCTTCGACAGGTGGTCGCCGACCTCGATCGCGAGCGCGGGACGATGGGCAACCACGCGTTCTACCTCTCGATCCCGCCGAAGTCGTTCCCGCTCGTCACCGAGCAGCTGAAGCGTTCCGGGCTCACCGAGCAGCGTGACGACCAGTGGCGCCGCGTCGTCATCGAGAAGCCGTTCGGCAGCGATTTGAAGACGGCGCGCGAGCTGAACGACGTCGTGGCCTCGGTCTTCCCGCCCGACTCGGTGTTCCGCATCGACCACTACCTCGGCAAGGAGACGGTCCAGAACATCCTGGCGCTCCGGTTCGCGAACCAGCTCTACGAGCCCATCTGGAACGCGAACCACGTCGATCACGTGCAGATCACGATGGCCGAGGACATCGGCGTGGGCGGCCGTGCCGGGTACTACGACGGCATCGGCGCAGCGCGCGACGTGATCCAGAACCACCTGTTGCAGCTCCTCGCCCTCACCGCGATGGAGGAGCCGATCTCGTTCGAGGCCGGCGACCTGCGGGCCGAGAAGGAGAAGATCCTCGCGGCCGTGCGTCTGCCCGAGGACCTCGCGACGGGCACCGCCCGCGGGCAGTACGCCGGCGGCTGGCAGGGCGGCGAGAAGGTCATCGGATTCCTCGACGAAGACGGCATGAACCCCGAGTCGACGACCGAGACCTACGCCGCCATGAAGCTGACCATCGGCACGCGCCGATGGGCGGGCGTGCCGTTCTACCTGCGCGCGGGCAAGCGCCTCGGCCGACGCGTCACCGAGATCGCGGTCGTGTTCAAGCGCGCACCCCAGCAGGTGTTCGCCGACAGCCAGACCTCGCAGCTCGGGCAGAACGCGCTCGTGATACGCGTGCAGCCCGACGAGGGCGTCACGATCCGCTTCGGCTCGAAGGTGCCGGGCGCCGGCATGCAGGTCCGCGACGTGACGATGGACTTCGGCTACGGCCACGCCTTCACCGAGGCGAGCCCCGAGGCCTACGAGCGCCTGATCCTCGACGTGCTGCTCGGCGACCCGCCCCTCTTCCCCCGCCAGGAGGAGGTCGAGCTCTCCTGGAAGATCCTCGATCCGATCGAGGAGTTCTGGGCGACGCAGGGACAGCCCGAGCAGTACCGCCCCGGCACCTGGGGGCCTGCCTCCGCCGATGAACTCCTCGAACGCGACGGACGAAGCTGGAGACGCCCATGATCGTCGATCTGCCCGACACGACGACCAGTCAGGTCTCGAAGACCCTCGTGAAGATCCGCGAAGAGGGCGGCGTCGTCGCCCTCGGCCGCGTCCTCACGCTCGTCATCGCCACCTCGCCCGGGGTCGAGGAAGAAGCGATCGAAGCGGCCAACGACGCCTCTCGCGAGCACCCGATGCGCGTCATCGTCGTCTCGACCGAGCCCGGCACCGAGACCTCGGCGGTCGCGCCGCGGCTCGACGCCGAGATCCGCGTCGGCGGCGACGCCGGTGCGAGCGAGGTCATCGTGCTCCGCGCGTGCGGCGATGCCGCGCGCGACGAGGAGAGCCTCATCATGGCGCTCCTCCTCCCCGATGCCCCGGTCGTCACGTGGTGGCCCGGCGCAGCACCCGAGGTTCCCGGACGCTCACCGCTCGGTCGCATCGCGCATCGCAGGATCACGGATGCCTCGGCGCAGCCCGACCCGCAGGCCGCGCTGCGCGCACTCGCCGGCAATTACACGCCCGGCGACGCCGACTTCGCGTGGACCCGGCTCACCCTCTGGCGTGCGCAGCTCGCCGCGGTGCTCGACCAGCCCCCGTTCGAACCCGTGACCAGGGTGCAGGTCAGCGGGGCGGTCGACTCGCCCTCGACCACGCTCCTCGCGGCATGGCTCCGACTGCAGCTCAACGCACCGACCGAGTACGAGCTCGCCGGGCCAGAGGCCGGGTACCACGGCATCCACGGCGTGCGCCTCGAGCGCGACGGCGGGGCGATCGAGCTCATCCGCGACGTCCCGGGCATCGCGACTCTCCGTCAACCGGGCCAGCCGCGGCACGACCTCGCGCTCGCGCGTCGCAATCTCCGCGACTGTCTCGCCGACGAGCTCCGCCGCCTCGACCCCGATGAGTTGTACGGTGAGGTCATCACCCGCGGGCTCGAGCTCCTCGACGCCGGCGGCGAAGGAGGAACTGCATGACCAACGAACGACGCGTGCTCGTGCACCCCGACAAGGCCTCGCTCGCGGGGTCGGTCGCGGCGCGCTTCATCACGAAGCTCCTCGACATCCTCGACACCCAGGCCGTGGCGCACGTCGTGCTCACCGGGGGTTCGATGGGCGCCACGGTGCTGCAGTCGGTGGGAGCCTCGCCCGCGCACACCTCGATCGACTGGTCGCGCGTGCACTTCTGGTGGGGCGACGAGCGATGGCTGCCCGCCGGTGACGCCGAGCGCAACGACGAGCAGGCACGTGTCGCGTTGCTCGACGCGCTCGACCTGCCGGCCGGGAACCTGCACCCGTTCCCCGCCGCCGACGGCGAGCTCGACCTCGACACGGCTGCAGAGGTCTACGCGGCCGAACTCGCGGCACATGGCGTCGACGGGCTGCCGCACCCGATCTTCGACATCACCTTCCTCGGCGTCGGGCCCGACGGGCACATCGCCTCACTCTTCCCGCACCGCTCCGGCATCCAGGTGACCGATCGCACTGTCATCGCGGTGCGCAACTCGCCGAAGCCCCCGCCCGAGCGACTCAGCCTCACCCGACCCGTCATCAACGCGTCCCAGCGTGTCTGGATGGTGCTCGCCGGCGCCGACAAGGCATCGGCACTCGGTCTGGCCCTCGCCGGCGCGAGCCGTGACGAGGTCCCCGTCGCGGGCATCAAGGGCCGGCGACGCACCGTGTTCTTCGTCGATGCCGACGCGGCATCCGAGGTGCCCGAATCGCTCATCGCGCGCGACTACTGACGCGCTCGACATCGCGACGTACGCAGAAAGGGGGCGGCCACAGGCCGCCCCCTTTCTGCGTACGTCGTCGCTGATCAGGCCTTGGGAGCCTGACCGCGGCGCGTGCGCAGCTGCGTGAGTGCGTCGTCGAGCAGGGCCGCGGCCTCTTCATCGGTGCGGCGCTCCTTCACGTACGCGAGGTGCGTCTTGTACGGCTCGAGCTTCGACACCGACGGCGGGTTCTCGCGGTCGCGGCCGGCCGGCAGGCCGGTCGACGGACTGTCGATCGTCTCGGGGATCTCCTCTTCAGGGAGCGTCGCCGAGAAGTAGCGCACGGTCTCGTTGCCGTGCGCGTCCCAGTAGCTGATGGCGACACGATCGGCGTGGAATCCGCGATCCTGTTCGCCCATGGGGCCCGCGCCGACGCGCGACCCGCGAATGGCGCTGTTTCCTGATGCCATGATGCTTCCCGTCAGATTCCGGAGTCGAACTTGGTGATGAGGCCGAGCACGACGATGCAGGTGATCCACACGAGCGCGAGGATGATCGTGATCCGGTTCAGGTTGCGCTCGGCGACACCGGATGCTCCGAGGCTGGAGGTGACACCGCCGCCGAACATGTCGGACAGACCGCCGCCACGACCCTTGTGCAGCAGGATGAGCAACGTCAGCAGCAGGCTCGTGAGACCGAGCAGCACCTGCAGGACGACCTGGAGAATCTCCACGGGGTGAACCTTTCCGGGCACGACAGATGGGTCGATGCCGACACTCGAGTATAGCCGGAAGCATGACCGTACCCGGGAGCGCTCGCGCTCCCGGGTACGGGAAATCAGGCTCCGACGTGCTTCTTGAACCGCACGATGCTCGCGAATTCGGGGATGTCGAGGCTCGCGCCGCCGACGAGAGCCCCGTCGACGTTCGGTTCCCGCAGGAACGAGGCGATGTTCGCCGCCTTCACCGAACCGCCGTACAGGACGCGAGTCGACTGCGCGACCTCTTCGCCGACGAGGTCGACCAGGAGTGCACGCAGCGCCGCCGCGACCTGTTCGGCCTGTGCAGGCGTCGCCGCCTGACCCGAGCCGATCGCCCAGACGGGCTCGTACGCGACGACGAGGCCCTTCGAGCCGTCGACGCCGTCGAGGGCGGCACGCAGCTGCGCGACCGGAACGGCGCTCGGACCGTGCGCCTCCAGGTCTTCCGCCGTCTCGCCGACGCAGACGACCGGCACGAGACCGTGCCGGTGCGCGGCCTTGACCTTCGCGTTGACCTCGGCGTCGGACTCCGCGTGCAGCGTGCGTCGCTCGGAGTGGCCGATGATCACGTAGCGGCAGTCGAGCTGCTTGAGGAACGCGCCGGAGATCTCGCCCGTGTAGGCGCCCGAGTCGTGGGCCGAGACATCCTGCGCGCCGTAGCCGATCGGCAGCGAGTCGGCCGCGACGAGCGTCTGCACCGAACGCAGGTCGGTGAACGGCGGGAAGACCGCGACCTCCGCGTCGGCGAAGTCGTGCTTCGCGTCGGCGAGAGCCCATGCGAGCTTCTGCACGAACGCGATCGACTGCAGGTGATCGAGGTTCATCTTCCAGTTGCCTGCGATGAACGGGGTGCGCTTCACTGCCATCCGAGGACCTCCAGTCCGGGAAGTTTCTTACCTTCGAGGAACTCGAGGCTCGCGCCTCCGCCGGTCGAGATGTGACCGAACTGAGCGTCTTCGAAGCCGAGTTGACGTACGGCGGCCGCCGAATCGCCGCCGCCGACGACGCTGAGGCCGTCGACCTGGGTCAGGGCTGCCGCGACCACCCGCGTGCCGGCCGCGAACGGAGCGAGCTCGAACACGCCCATCGGGCCGTTCCAGAACACCGTCTTCGAGCCGCGGATGCGGTTGGCGAATTCGGCGGCGGTGTCGGGGCCGATGTCGAGGCCCAGGCCGGATGCCCCGAACGGGGTCTGCTCGATCGCGTCGGCCGGAGCGACCACGTGCTCGGCTTCACCCGAGAACGACGCGGCCACGACCACATCCGTCGGCAGCACGATGTCGACGCCGCGCTCGGCGGCCTCGGCGAGGTAGCCCTTGACGGTGTCGATCTGGTCTGCCTCCAGGAGGCTCGAGCCGACCTTGTGGCCCTGCGCGGCGAGGAACGTGAACAGCATGCCGCCGCCGATGAGGAGCGCGTCGACGCGCGGCAGCAGGTGCGCGATGACTCCCAGCTTGTCGGAGACCTTCGAGCCGCCGAGCACGACCGTGTACGGGCGCTCGGGCTTCTCGGTGAGCCGGTCGAGCACGTCGAGCTCGGCCGCGATGAGGAGGCCCGCGGCACTCGGACGGAGCTGCTCGAGCTCGTACACGCTCGCCTGCTTGCGGTGCACGACGCCGAAGCCGTCGGAGACGACGGCGTCGGCGAACTCGGCGAGCTCGCCGGCGAACGCCGTGCGCTCAGCCTCGTTCTTCGAGGTCTCCCCCGCGTTGAAGCGCAGGTTCTCGAGCACGAGCACCTCGCCGTCGGCGAGAGCAGCGACCTTCGCCGTGGCATCCTCGCCGACCGTGTCGGTCGCGAAGGCGACCGGTGCGTCGAGGAGTTCGCCGAGGCGTCTCGCGACGGGGCCGAGGCTGTACTGGGGGTCGGGTGCGCCGTCGGGTCGACCGAGGTGGGAGACCACGATCACGCGGGCGCCCTGGGCGACGAGCGCCGCCAGGGTGGGGACCGATGCCCGCACGCGGCCGTCGTCCGTGATGACCCCGTCCCGGAGGGGGACGTTCAGGTCACAACGGACGACGACGCGCTTGCCGGCGAGCGGACCGAGGGAATCGATCGTTCGCAGGGTCACAGGGGCTCGATTCAGAGTCGGTCGGCGACGTACTCGGTGAGGTCGACGAGACGGTTGGAGTAGCCCCACTCGTTGTCGTACCAGCTCGAGAGCTTGACCTGGTCGCCGAGGACGCGGAGCAGTCCGGCGTCGAAGATCGACGAGTGCGGGTCGGAGACGATGTCGCTCGAGACGATCTCGTCTTCGGTGTACTTGAGGATGCCCTTCATGGGGCCCTCAGCTGCAGCCTTGTACGCGGCCTTGACCTCGTCGACGGTCACGGGGCGCGACGAGGTGACGGTGAGGTCGGTGATCGAGCCGGTCGGGACCGGAACGCGCAGTGCGAAGCCGTCGAGCTTGCCGACGAGCTCGGGGAGCACGAGGCCGATGGCCTTTGCCGCACCCGTCGAGGTCGGGACGATGTTGATCGCGGCGGCACGCGCACGACGCAGATCCTTGTGGGGGCCGTCCTGGAGGTTCTGGTCGGCCGTGTAGGCGTGCACCGTCGTCATGAGGCCTCGCTCGATGCCGAACGCGTCGTTGAAGACCTTCGCGAGGGGCGCCAGGCAGTTCGTCGTGCACGATGCGTTCGAGATGATGTGGTGCTTCGCGGGGTCGTACTCGTGCTCGTTGACGCCCATGACGAAGGTCGCGTCCTCATCGGTCGCGGGGGCCGAGATCAGGACCTTCTTCGCGCCGGCCTCGATGTGCTTGCGCGCGTCGGCGGCCTTGGTGAAGAAGCCCGTCGACTCGATGACGATGTCGACGCCGAGCTCGCCCCACGGGAGGTTCGCGGGGTCGCGCTCCGAGAACGCCTTGATGGCCTTGCCGTCGACGATGATGCTGTTCTCGTCGTAGTCGACCGTTGCGTCCAGACGACCGGTGATGGAGTCGTACTTCAGGAGGTGTGCGAGCGTCTTGTTGTCGGTGAGGTCGTTCACGGCGACGATCTCGAGGTCGGCGCCCTGAGCGAGGGCGGCACGGAGGTAGTTGCGGCCGATGCGGCCGAAGCCGTTGATGCCGATCTTTACAGACACAGAAGTCTCCTGATTGACGATGGCGCGAACGCGCACTTTCACGGGTGAACTGGTCGGACGGCGGTGTCCCCGGACAGGTCCGGGGACACCATCCGTTTACGACAGTAGCAGCAGCCCTGAGGTCTTCTCACCAGCGGTCGTGAAGCGCTTCTGGACGTTCTCCCAGTTCGCGATGTTCCAGAACGCCTTGACGTAATCGGCGCGCACGTTCTTGTAGTCGAGGTAGTACGCGTGCTCCCAGACATCCAGCATGAGCAGGGGCACGATCCCCGCGGGGAGGTTGCCCTGCTGATCGAAGAACTGCACGATGATCAGGCGTTCTCCGAGCGAATCCCACGCGAGCACGGCCCAGCCGGAGCCCTGCACGCCGAGCGCCGTCGCCGTGAAGTGCGCCTGGAACTTGTCGAACGAGCCGAACTGGTCGTCGATCGCCGCGGCGAGGTCGCCGGTCGGCTTGTCGCCGCCTTCGGGCGAGAGGTTGGTCCAGAAGATCGAGTGGTTGACGTGGCCGCCGAGGTTGAAGGCGAGGTCCTTCTCGAGCTTGTTGACGTTCGCGAGATTGCCCGAGTCGCGGGCCTCTGCGAGCTGTGCGAGCGCGGTGTTGGCACCCGTCACGTACGCCTGGTGGTGCTTCGAGTGGTGCAGCTCCATGATCGTGCCGCTGATCGCCGGCTCGAGCGCCGAGTAGTCGTAGGGCAGATCGGGGAGGGTGTAGTCGGCCATTGCTTCTCCTTGTCAGATGCGCCGGGTCCTCCGGGCGTATCCCCGGGATTCCGCGGCTGCCCTTCGAGTCTATGCCCGTCGCCGCTTCGGCACCCGTGGTGCCATGCAGGCTTGACACACTGTGACGGATGCCGCGGTGACCTGCCCGACCGGTCGTGCATGCTCCGAGCGGCACGGCCGCCGGAGCATCCGCTCAGACCTCGTCGAGATCGAAAGGCGCGCTCCGAGCGTCAGTGCCGCCGGAGCATCCGCTCAGACCTCGTCGAGATCGAAGTGCGCGCTCCGAGCGTCAGTGCCGCCGGAGCATCCGCTCAGACCTCGTCGAGATCGGCGGGAAGGCTCGCCTCGGTGCCCGGCACGCCGAGGTCGGCGGCCTTCTTGTCGGCCATCGCGAGGAGTCGACGGATGCGTCCGGCGACCGCGTCCTTCGTCATGGGCGGGTCGGCGTAGTGGCCGAGCTCGTCGAGGCTCGCCTCGCGATGGGCCAGACGCAGCTCGCCCGCGTACTTCAGGTGATCGGGGATGCCCTCACCGAGGAGTTCCATCGCGCGCTCCACGCGGGCGCACGCCGCGACCGCGGCCTGTGCGGATCGCCGGAGGTTCGCGTCGTCGAAGTTCACGAGGCGATTCGCCGTCGCACGCACCTCGCGGCGCTGACGCAGCTCCTCCCAGTTGCGCACCGTGTCGGTGGCACCCATCACGGCGAGCATCGCGCTGATGGCCTCGCCGTCGCGGATGACGACGCGATGAACCCCGCGCACCTCTCGCGCCTTCGCCGAGACGCCGAGACGGCCCGCCGCGCCGACGAGGGCCATCGCGGTCTCGTTGCCCGGGCAGGTGACCTCGAGCGCGGCCGAACGACCGGGGTCGGTCAGGCTGCCCTTCGCCAGGAATGCGCCGCGCCAGATCGCCGCGACCTCGTCGCGCGATCCAGTGGTGAGCTTGTTCGGCAGGCCGCGCACCGGGCGGCGACGCGCATCGAGGAGGCCCGTCTGACGGGCGAGCGTCTCGCCGCCCTCGAGCACGCGCACGAGGTACTGGTTCGAGCGTCGCATGCCCGTCGGCGAGATCACGGAGACGTCGGGGCGCACGCCGTAGATCTCCCCCAGGTCTCGCGTCACGCGGCGCACGAGCGTCGGGGAGTCGAGTTCGGCTTCGATCGCGATGCGGTTGGAGATGATGTGCAGGCCCCCGGCGAACCGGAGGATCGACGCCAGCTCGGCGACCCTGACCCCGGTCTTCGACACCTCGACGCGCGCCAGTTCTTCTTTCACGTCAGCGGTCAGTGCCACTTGTCGTCCCATCTCTCATGTGTTGCAGGGCCGGCGATCACTCGCGGCCGAGGTCCCGGTCTTTCACGCTCACTGCGACGCCGGGCAGCGCGGCGATGCGCTTCGCGAGCTCGCGTACGAGGGCGACCGAGCGGTGCTTGCCGCCGGTGCATCCGATCGCGATCGTCGCGTGCCGCTTGTTCTCGCGCTGGTAGCCGGCGAGCACGGGTTCGAGCGCCTTCACGTAGGCGTCGACGAATTCCATCGCCCCGGGCTGGCTCAGCACGTACTCCGAGACGACGGCGTCGTCGCCCGTGAGGTGGCGGAGCTCGGGGATCCAGAACGGATTCGGGAGGAATCTCGCGTCGGCCACGAGATCGGCGTCGGAGGGCACGCCGTACTTGAACCCGAAGCTCTGCATGGTGACGCGGAGACCCGCGTGGCCGGCCTCGGCGAAGGTCTCGGTGATGAGGGTCGCGAGCTGGTGGATGTTCAGGTCGGACGTGTCGACGACGATGTCGCTCGCCTCGCGCAGCTCGGCCAGGCGGGCGCGTTCTGCACCGATGCCGTCGAGCAGCGTGCCGTTGCCCTGCAGCGGGTGCGGACGGCGGACCGACTCGAACCGGCGCACGAGCACGGCGTCGGTGGCGTCGAGGAAGACGACGCGCACGCTCACACCAGTGCGGAGGGCCTGGATGATCTCGCGGAGCTCGGAGAAGAAGTCGCGGCCGCGGATGTCGACGATCGCCGCGATCCGCGGAAGCGAGGTGCCGGCGCGCTCGACGAGCTCGACGAGCGGACGCAGCATCTGCGGCGGAAGGTTGTCGACGACGTACCAGCCGAGGTCTTCGAGCGCGTTGCCGACCGTCGAGCGCCCTGCACCGGACATGCCGGTGACGATCAGCATCTCCTGCTGCTCGGAATCTGCGGTCATCGTGTCGAGGCCCCCTTCCGCGTGTCGACACCCAAGCCTATCTGGGTGCGGGGGCCCCATCGGCGTGCAGGGAGCGGTGCACGGTGGAGGCGAGGGCCGGACCGATGCCCTTCACCTCGGCGATATCGGTCTCGGATGCCGCGCGCAGCTGTTTGACGGAGCCGAAGTGCCGAAGCAGCTCCTTCACACGCGACGGCCCGAGACCGGGGATCTCGGAGAGCACACTGCCCATGTCGCGCTTGCGGCGCTGCCGCTGGTGGGTGATCGCGAAGCGGTGCGCCTCGTCGCGCACCCGCTGGAAGAGGAAGAGCGCATCGCTGTTGCGCGGCAGGATCACCGGATAGTCGCCGTCGGGCGTCCAGATCTCCTCGAGACGCTTCGCGATGCCGCAGAGGTAGATGCCCTCGACGCCGGACTCCTCGAGTGCTTGCGCCGCCGCCGCCACCTGCGGCTGTCCGCCGTCGACGATGAGCAGGTTCGGCCGGTAGGCGAACTTCTTGCGGCGCTCGGATGCCGCGGCATCCGTCTCGCCCTCGGGGACGTCGGCGCCGTCGGTGACGCTCGGTTCGATGGGCGAGCCGATCGAGTCGGGTGTCTTCAGGTAGGCGAGCCGACGCGTGAGCACCTGGTGGAGCGAATCGGTGTCGTCGGTCGAGTTCGGGATCGTGAACCGGCGGTACTCGTCTTTGCGGGGCAGCCCGTCTTCGAACACGACCATCGAGGCGACGATGTTCGTGCCACTCAGGTGCGAGACGTCGTAGCACTCGATGCGGAGCGGGGCGTCGGCCATGCCGAGCGCCTCCTGGATGTCTTCGAGGGCGCGCGAGCGCGTCGTGAAGTCGGCGCTGCGTCGTGTCTTGTAGAGCATCAGGGTCTGCTTGGCGTTCTGCGTCGCTGTTGCGAGCAGCGCCGCCTTGTCGCCGCGCTGCGCAGCCCGAAGCCGCACCTTGCGGCCTGCGATCGTGCCGAGCCAGGTCTCGAGCGCCTCGGCGTCGTCGGGCAGCTCGGGGATCACGACCTCGGCCGCCGGGACTCCCCCGTCGCCGTAGGCGTTCTGCACGACGGAGTCGACGAGTTCGCCGAGCGGAACGTCGAGCTCCTTGTCGACGGTCCACGAGCGCACGCCTCGGATGCGGCCACCGCGCACGATGAAGAGCTGCACCGCGGCCGCGAGTTCGTCGTGGTCGATGCCGAACACGTCGATGTCGACCTTCTCGCCGAGCACCACGGCGCTCTTCTCGAAGAACGACGTCGCCGCCTGGAGCCGGTCGCGCAGCCGTGCGGCGGACTCGTAGTCCTGCACGGCGGCGGCCGAGCGCATGCGCTGGGTGAGCTCGCCGAGGATGCGACGGTCTTGGTTCTGCATGAACGAGACGAAGCGGTCGACGCTCTCGCGATGCTCCTCGATCGTCACGAGTCCGGAGCACGGGCCGAAGCAACGGCCGATCTGCCCGGCGAAGCACGGCTTGCCACTCGCCATCGCCCGCCGGTAGTCGGAGTCCTTGCAGGTGCGGATCGGGAAGAGCTTGAGCAGGATCTCGAGCGTCTCGTTGACCGCCCACACCTTGGGGTAGGGCCCGAAGTACTTCGCGCCGCGGATGTTGCGGTTGCGCGTCACGACGGCTCGGGGCGCCTCGTCGGCGAGTGTGACCGCGAGGTACGGGTACGACTTGTCGTCCTTGAACTGCACGTTGAACGGCGGATCGAACTCGTTGATCCAGGTGAACTCGAGCTGGAGCGCCTCGACCTCGTTCGCGACGACAGTCCACTCCACCGAGGCCGCCGTCGTGACCATGCGCCGTGTGCGCTCGTGCAGTGTGCGCAGCGGCGCGAAGTAGTTCGAGAGCCTGGCCCGGAGGTTCTTCGCCTTGCCGACGTAGAGCACGCGTCGATCGGCATCGCGGAACCGGTACACCCCGGGTTGAGTGGGGATCTCGCCCTTCTTCGGGCGGTACGGGACGGTGTCGTCCCGTCGCGACACGGAGGTGTTCATCGCCTCAGCTGGCGACCGCGGCTCGCACCGACGCCGCGTCGAGGATCTCGCGCAGGAAGTACCCGGTGTGGCTGTCGGGTACTGCGGCGACCTGTTCGGGCGTGCCGGTCGCGACGATCTGACCGCCGCCCGAACCGCCCTCGGGGCCGAGGTCGATGATCCAGTCGGCCGACTTGATCACGTCGAGGCTGTGCTCGATGACGATGACGGTGTTGCCCTTGTCGACGAGCTTGCCGAGCACCTTGAGGAGCTTCTGCACGTCTTCGAAGTGGAGTCCGGTGGTCGGTTCGTCGAGCACGTAGACGCTGCGGCCGTTCGACCGGCGCTGCAGCTCGGTCGCGAGCTTCACACGCTGCGCCTCGCCGCCCGAGAGCGTCGTGGCGCTCTGGCCCAGCTGCACGTAGCCGAGGCCGACGTCGACGAGGGTCTTCAGGTAGCGGTGGATCGCCGAGATCGGCTCGAAGAACTCGGCCGCCTCGCTGATCGGCATCTCGAGCACCTCGGCGATGTTCTTGCCCTTGTAGTGCACCTGCAGCGTCTCGCGGTTGTAGCGCTGGCCGCCGCACACCTCGCACGCGACGTAGACGTCGGGCAGGAAGTTCATCTCGATCTTGATCGTGCCGTCACCCGAGCACGCCTCGCAGCGGCCGCCCTTGACGTTGAAGCTGAACCGGCCCGGCAGGTAGCCGCGCGCCTTCGCCTCGGTCGTCTCGGAGAACAGGGTGCGGATGCGGTCGAAGACGCCCGTATACGTCGCGGGGTTCGACCGCGGCGTGCGCCCGATCGGCGCCTGGTCCACGTGCACGACCTTGTCGAGCTGGTCGAGGCCGGTGACCCGGCGGTGCTTGCCGGGAACCTTGCGGGCCCCGTTCAGACGGTTGGCGAGCACCCGATAGAGGATGTCGTTGACGAGCGACGACTTGCCCGAGCCGCTCACACCGGTGACCGCGGTCAGCACGCCGAGCGGGAACTCGACGTCGACGCCGCGCAGGTTGTTGGCCTCGGCCCCCTGCACGGTGATGATGCGCTCGGAGTCGATCGTGCGACGCTGCTCGGGAATCGGGATCTCGCGGCGCCCCGAGAGGTAGTCGCCGGTGAGCGAGCGCGTGTTCTTCACGAGGTCGGCGTAGCTGCCCGAGTGCACGACGGTGCCGCCGTTGACTCCGGCGCCGGGTCCGATGTCGACGATCCAGTCGGCGGTGCGGATCGTGTCTTCGTCGTGCTCGACGACGATCAGCGTGTTGCCGAGGTCGCGGAGCGCGATCAGCGTGTCGATGAGGCGACGGTTGTCGCGCTGGTGCAACCCGATGCTCGGCTCGTCGAGCACGTAGAGCACGCCGGTGAGCCCGGAACCGATCTGCGTCGCGAGACGGATGCGCTGCGCCTCACCACCGGAGAGGGTCGCCGCGGCCCGCGAGAGGTCGAGGTAACTGAGCCCGACGCGGATGAGGAAGTCGAGTCGCAGCTTGATCTCGCGCAGCACCTGTGCGGCGATCGCCTGCTCGCGGTCGGTGAGTGCGAGACGGTCCATGAAGGAACGCGCGTCGGTGAGGCTGAGCAGCCCGACGTCGGCGATGCTGTGGTCGTGGATGAGCACCGAGAGGACTTCGGGCTTCAGCCGCTTGCCGTCGCAGACCGGGCACGGCACCTCGCGGAGGTACTCGGACCACCGGGCGCGCTGCACGTCGGTCTCGGCCTGCAGGTACTGGCGCTCGATGTAGGGCACGACGCCCTCGAAGCCCGAGGTGTAGCTCATCTCACGGCCGTAGCGGTTGCGCCATTTGACCTTGACCTCGAAGTTGTCTCCGCGGAGCACCGCCTGGCGGGCGACCTCGTCGAGCTCCTCCCACGGGGTGTCGAGCGAGAAGTCGAGGTCTCGTGCCAGGCCGCCGAGGAGCTTCTCGTAGTAGTTGTAGAGGCTCTTGCCCTGCGAGGTCCACGGGATGATGACGCCGTCGGCGATGCTGAGGCTCTGGTCGCCGAGCAGCAGCGCGTCGTCGACCGACATGCGCGTGCCGAGGCCCGAGCACTCGGGGCAGGCGCCGAACGGGGCGTTGAACGAGAAGGTGCGCGGCTCGATCTCGGTGAGCTGGATGGGGTGCTGGTTCGGGCACGAGAGCTTCTCGGAGAACGTGACCCACGCGGCAGGGCCGGTCTCGTCGACGTAGTTCACTTGCACGAGCCCGTCGGTCAGGCGCAATGCGGTCTCGAGCGAGTCGGTGAGCCGGCCGAGCAACTCGGGGGCGGCGACGAGGCGGTCGATGACCACCGAGATGTCGTGCTTGATCTGCTTCTTGAGCTTCGGCGGGTCGTCGAGGCGGATGACGTCGCCGTCGACGACGGCGCGGGAGTAGCCCTGCGCCGCGAGGTCGCGGAAGAGGTCGACGAACTCGCCCTTCTTCTTCGACACGACGGGGCTGACGACCTGGTAGCGCGTGCCCTCGGGCAGCTCCATGAGCTGGTCGGCGATCTGCTGCACCGTCTGGCGCTGGATGCGCTCACCGCACACCGGACAGTGCGGCACGCCGATGCGCGCCCAGAGCAGTCGCATGTAGTCGTAGATCTCGGTGATCGTGCCGACGGTCGAGCGCGGGTTGCGGTTGGTCGACTTCTGGTCGATCGACACCGCGGGGCTGAGCCCCTCGATGAAGTCCACGTCGGGCCGGTCGACCTGCCCGAGGAACTGCCGCGCATAGGCCGAGAGCGACTCGACGTACCGACGCTGTCCCTCGGCGAAGATCGTGTCGAACGCGAGGGACGACTTGCCGGAGCCCGAGAGCCCCGTGAAGACCACCATCGCGTCGCGAGGGATCTCGACGTCGACGTTCTGCAGGTTGTGCACGCGAGCACCGCGGACACTCAGGTGCGAATGGGCATCGAGACGTGAAACTGGCACCCTACGAGTCTAAGGAGACCCACCGACACGGATGCCTCGAGCACGCGTGCTCTGAGCGAACATACGTTCGAATCGGGCGGGCGGTCAGCCGAGGTGGCCGGCCTTCTCCATCTGGCGGAGCTCGCGCTTGAGGTCGGAGACCTCGTCGCGCAGGCGCGCCGCGAGCTCGAACTTCAGCTCCCCGGCCGCGACCAGCATCTGGTCGTTGAGGTCGCGGATGATGTCTTCGAGGTCGTTCGCGCCTGCGGCCGCGATGCCTTCTCGACGGAGATTCGGCACCGAGGTCTTCTTCTTCGCATCGCGACCCGCGAGGAGGGCAGCAGTGTCGGCCTCTTCTCGGGCGAGCACGTCGGTGATGTCGGCGATGCGCTTGCGCAGCGGCTGCGGATCGATGCCGTTGACCCGGTTGTACTCGAGCTGCATGTCGCGGCGACGTGTCGTCTCGTCGATCGCCGACTTCATCGAGTCGGTGAGCACGTCGGCGTACATGTGCACCTCGCCCGAGACGTTTCGAGCGGCTCGACCGATGGTCTGGATGAGCGAGGTCGACGAGCGGAGGAACCCCTCTTTGTCGGCGTCGAGGATCGCGACGAGCGAGACCTCGGGCAGGTCGAGGCCCTCACGGAGGAGGTTGATGCCGACGAGCACGTCGTAGACGCCGGCGCGCAGCTCGGTGAGGAGCTCGACGCGGCGGAGCGTGTCGACGTCGGAGTGGAGGTATCGCACCCGCACGCCCGCCTCAGTGAGGAAGTCGGTCAGCTCTTCGGCCATCTTCTTCGTGAGCGTCGTGACGAGCACGCGCTCGTCGCGGCCGGCGCGGGTGCGGATCTCTTCGAGCAGGTCGTCGATCTGGCCCTTGGAGGGCTTCACGACGATCTGCGGGTCGACGAGGCCGGTGGGGCGGATGATCTGCTGCACGACGCCGTCGGCGATGCCCATCTCGTAACGTCCGGGGGTCGCCGAGAGGTAGACGGTCTGGCCGACGCGCGCCTTGAACTCATCCCACTTGAGCGGCCGGTTGTCGAGCGCGCTCGGCAGGCGGAAGCCGTGCTCGACGAGGGTGCGCTTGCGCGAGGAGTCACCCTCGTACATCGCACCGATCTGCGGCACCGTGACGTGCGACTCGTCGATCACGACGAGGAAGTCGTCGGCGAAGTAGTCGAGGAGGCAGTGCGGAGCCTCACCCGCCTGTCGTCCGTCGATGTGGCGCGAGTAGTTCTCGATGCCCGAGCAGAACCCGATCTGCTCCATCATCTCGAGGTCGAAGGTGGTGCGCATGCGCAGCCGCTGCGCCTCGAGCAGCTTGCCCTCGCGTTCGAGCTCGGCGAGCCGCTCCTCGAGTTCGATGCGGATCGTGCCGATGGCGCGCTGCATCACCTCGGTGCTCGCGACGTAGTGCGAGCCGGGGAAGACGGGTACAGAGTCGAGCTTCGCCACGACCTGGCCGGTCAGCGGATGCAGGCTGTAGAGCGCCTCGATCTCGTCGCCGAACATCTCGATGCGGATCGCGAGCTCTTCGTAGATCGGGATGATCTCGATCGTGTCGCCGCGCACGCGGAAGTTGCCGCGGGAGAAGTCGACGTCGTTGCGCTGGTACTGCATCGAGACGAACTTGCGGATGAGCCAGTCGCGATCGACCTTCTGGCCGACCTGCAACGGCATCATCGCGCCGAGGTACTCTTCGGGCGTGCCGAGGCCGTAGATGCACGAGACCGACGACACGACCACGACGTCGCGACGGCTGAGCAGCGAGTTCGTCGTCGAGTGGCGAAGTCGCTCGACCTCGGCGTTGATCGAGCTGTCTTTCTCGATGAAGGTGTCGGTCTGCGGGACATACGCTTCGGGCTGGTAGTAGTCGTAGTACGACACGAAGTACTCGACGGCGTTGTTCGGCAGCAGCTCGCGGAACTCGTTGGCGAGCTGCGCCGCGAGGGTCTTGTTGTGCGCGAGCACGAGGGTCGGCCGCTGTACCTGCTCGATGAGCCAGGCGGTCGTGGCGGACTTGCCGGTGCCGGTCGCGCCGAGCAGCACGACGTCGGTCTCACCGGCGTTGATGCGTGCCGCGAGCTCGGCGATCGCCGCCGGCTGATCGCCGCTCGGCGTGTAGTCGCTGATGACCTCGAACGGCCGGACTGAACGGGTGGCCTGCATGCTCTCCAGTCTAGGAGCGCCCGCCGACACTCCCCCTGTGTGCCGGCTGTCAGCTCATGACAGGGCCGGTCAGGCTCGTGCGCGACGCTCTTCGACGATGCGGTGCCAGAGCTCGTCGGTCTGGCTCATCGTATGAGCCAGCGAGCCATCCGTGTCGATCACGACGTCGGCGATCGCGAGGCGGGCCGTGTTGTCGACCTGGGCATCGACGCGGGCCTCCGCCTGACCCCGGTCGAGACCGCGGTTCTCGACGAGCCGCTCGACCTGGGCGCGCCGGGGCGCGTTGGTCACGACGATCAGGTCGAACGGATGATCGACGGATGCCTCGACGAGCAGCGGCACGTCGTAGACCACGACGGCGTCGGGGTCCTCCTGTTCGGCCTTCGCGATCAGTCGGCCCGACAGCTCGCGAACCGCGGGGTGCACGATCGCATTGAGCTTCGCGAGCTGTTCGGCATCGCCGAAGACGCGCTCGCCGAGCTTCGCGCGGTCGAGCGAGCCGTCGCGGCGCAGCACGTCGGTGCCGAACTCCTCGACGATCGCCGCCAGCGCCGGCGTGCCCGGCTCCACAACACGACGCGCGAGCTGGTCGGCGTCGATGTGCACGGCGCCGTGTTCGTAGAGTCGACGCGCGACCGTGGACTTGCCAGAGGCGATGCCGCCCGTGAGACCGATCAGATACACGCCTCCACTCTAACGGCGCGACGCCGGACGCGACGGCCAGCGGCGACGATGATGCCCTCGGCGTCTCGGTCGGCGGTTCGGCCACGTGCCGATCGCGGGTGAGACGCCGGAAGGCCGGCCCCCGAGGGGACCGGCCTTCCGTGTCGAACCGCGACGAATCGCGGGAGCGACTAGTTGTTGCTCGAGAGCTTCTCGCGCAGCGCCGCGAGCGACGCGTCGTCGGCGAGGGTGCCCGCGCCGGCGGTGTCGCTCGAGTACGAAGCACCAGCCGAGGCGAACGAGTCGTCGGCCACAGCAGCAGCGTTCGCCGCGGCGACCTGCTTCTTGTGAGCCTCCCAGCGAGCCTGGGCAGCAGCGTAGTCCTGCTCCCACTTCTCGCGCTGGGCCTCGAAGCCCTCGCGCCACTCGTTGGTCTCGGGGTCGAAGCCCTCGGGGTACTTGTAGTTGCCCTGCTCGTCGTACTCGGTGAGCATGCCGTAGAGCGCCGGGTCGAACTCGGTGCCCTCGGGGTCGACGCCCTCGTTCGCCTGCTTCAGCGAGAGCGAGATGCGGCGACGCTCGAGGTCGATGTCGATGACCTTGACGAAGACCTCTTCGCCGACCGACACGACCTGCTCTGCGAGCTCGACGTGCTTGCCCGACAGCTCGGAGATGTGGACGAGGCCCTCGATCCCGTCTGCGACGCGAACGAACGCACCGAACGGAACGAGCTTCGTGACCTTACCCGGGGCGACCTGACCGATCGCGTGGGTACGGGCGAAGACCTGCCACGGGTCCTCCTGCGTCGCCTTGAGCGACAGCGAGACGCGCTCGCGGTCGAGCTCGACGGAGAGCACCTCGACGGTGACTTCCTGACCGACCTCGACGACCTCGGAGGCGTGCTCGATGTGCTTCCACGAGAGCTCGGAGACGTGGACGAGACCGTCGACGCCACCCAGGTCGACGAACGCACCGAAGTTGACGATCGACGAGATGACACCCTTGCGGATCTGTCCCGGGTGGAGGTTCGCGAGGAACGTCGAACGCGACTCGGACTGCGTCTGCTCGAGGAGCGCGCGGCGCGAGAGCACGACGTTGTTGCGGTTCTTGTCGAGCTCGAGGATCTTCGCCTCGATCTCCTGACCGAGGTACGGCGTGAGGTCGCGCACACGGCGGAGCTCGATGAGCGACGCCGGGAGGAAGCCGCGCAGGCCGATGTCGACGATCAGGCCGCCCTTGACGACCTCGATGACCGAACCGGTCACGACGCCATCGGCTTCCTTGATCTTCTCCACGTCGCCCCACGCACGCTCGTACTGAGCGCGCTTCTTGGACAGGATGAGGCGGCCTTCTTTGTCTTCCTTCTGGAGGACGAGGGCCTCGACGGTGTCGCCGACGCCGACGACCTCGCTGGGGTCGACATCGTGCTTGATCGAAAGCTCACGCGAGGGGATGACACCCTCGGTCTTGTAGCCGACGTCGAGGAGAACCTCGTCGCGGTCGATCTTCACGACGGTGCCCTCGATGAGGTCGCCGTCGTTGAAGAACTTCAAAGTCTTCTCGACCGCGGCGAGGAAATCGTCAGCAGATCCGATGTCGTTGATCGCGACCTGCTTGGGTGCCTTGGTCGTTGCGGTTGTCATGTAGTGAATGCTCCGTAAAGGACAAAATCGAGCCCATCGCGAGGGAGAGCGATATGTTGATTCCGCGATGGGCATGCGGACAGGGATGTCACACGAGTGACGCTCAATCCTAACGGAATCGCTCCCGTGTTGGCAAACGGCCGCGTCACTCCCCCGGCGCCGACGCCGGTACGGCCTCGGAACGCACCGATTCGGGCCTCAGGATGCTGCGGAGCGCCGGTTCGAGATCGGGATGCACGAACTCGTAGCCCGCGTCGAGCAGTCGCTCGGGGACGACCCACCGGCTCTTCAGCACCAGTTCGGTCTCGGTGCGGATCACCGCGGATCCGGGCTCGAGCATCCAACGCCATGCCGGCATGCCGAACGGCACCCCGAGCAACCGTCTGATGGTGCGCATGAGCGTGCGATTGTCGGTGGGGTGCGGAGCGCTCACGTTGACGACGCCGTCGAGCTCGGATCGCGCAGCGAGGAAGTCGATGATGCCGGCTACGTCGTCGAGGTGCACCCAGCTGAAGCGCTGCCGGCCGCCGCGGGCCCCGAACTCGTGCTGGGTGCCGGCGTGCCTGCGAGCGCGCGTCGACGGCCACCGACCGTCGAGCTGCGGCCCACCGAGGCCGAGTCGTGCGAGCCGGACGAGCGGCCGCATGACGCCGCCGTCGCCCAGCACGATCGCGATTCGGAGGGCGACCCGTCGCGTCGCCGGCAGTTCACCCGCGAAGAACTCCGACTCCCAGGCCTTGGCGACCTCGACCGAGAACCCGCGACCGAGTTCGCCGTCGCGTTCGGTCATGGGTCGGTCTTCGGCATGCCGGTAGATCGTCGCCGTCGACGAGTTGACCCAGACGCGCGGTGGCGCCGCTGCGGATGCCACTGCCGCCCGCAGCGCCGCGGTGGTCTCGACCCGCGACCTGATGATCTCGGCGCGGTTGCCCGGCGTGTACCTGCAGTTCACGCTCTTGCCTGCGAGGTTGACGAGCAGGTCGCAGCCGTCGACCGCACGCGCGATCGCCGCAGGGTCGCCCCACCCGGCATCCGCCGAAGCACCGCGCCCGATCGTGCGCACCTCGATGCCCGCCGCCCGATACCTCGCGACGAGGTGCGCGCCGATGAAGCCGGATGCCCCGGCGATGACGACGCGCGTCATGCTCGCCTTGCCCGGTGCGGTGTCGACACGGTCGCGATCAGCCGAGAAGCGCCGAGCGCAGGGTGTCGAGCCCGACGCCGCCGAGCGAGAGCGCGTTGCGGTGGAACTCGCGGATGTCGAACGACGCGCCCTCTCGGCGCGCGACCTCATCGCGCAGCTGCTCCCAGATGCGCTGGCCGACCTTGTACGATGGCGCCTGGCCGGGCCAGCCGAGGTACCGGTTGACCTCGAAGCGCACGAAGCCCGCGTTCATGTTGACGTTCTGCCCGAGGAACTCGAAGGCATACTCGCCCGTCCACACGCCCTGGCCGTCTGGCCGCTGCTTGCCGAGGTGCACGCCGATGTCGAGCACGACGCGCGCGGCGCGCATGCGCTGGCCGTCGAGCATGCCGAGTCGGTCGGCGGGGTCGTCGAGGTAGCCGAGGCCTTGCATGAGCCGCTCCGCGTACAGCGCCCAGCCCTCGGCGTGGCCCGACGTGCCGGCGAGCTGGCGCCGCCAGGTGTTCAGCTGGCCGCGGTTCACGACGGCCTGGCCGATCTGCAGGTGATGACCGGGAACGCCCTCGTGGTAGACGGTCGTGAGTTCGCGCCAGGTGTCGAACTCGGTGACGCCCTCGGGCACCGACCACCACATGCGGCCCGGGCGCGAGAAGTCGTCGCTCGGCCCGGTGTAGTAGATGCCGCCCTCTTGCGTCGGCGCGATCATGCACTCAAGCGTGCGGATCTCGGCGGGGATGTCGAACTGCGTTCCCGCAAGCTCGGCGACGGCGCGGTCGCTCGTCTCCTGCATCCAGTGCTGCAGCGCATCCGTGCCGTGCAGCTTCCGGGACGGGTCGCCGTCGAGGAAGGCGATCGCCTCATGGACGGATGCCCCTGGCAGGATCTCGTTCGCGATGGACTCCTGCTCGGCCACCATGCGGGCGAGTTCCTCGATGCCCCACTCGTAGGTCTCGTCGAGGTCGATCACCGCGCCGAGGAAGTGGCGCGACTGCAGGGCGTAGATCTCACGCCCGACGCCGTCGCGCTCTCCCGCCACGGGGTGCAGCTCGGCCTCGAGGAATTCGGCGAGCCGGCCGTACGAGGCTGCGGCAGCCTCGGCACCGGTGCCGAGGCGGCTCATGATGGAGACGGGGAGGTCGGCGCCACCGGTGGCCTTGGCCGAACCGGCGAAGGTGCCGAAGAAGCCGTCGGGCTTCGCGATCCGCCGGGCCTGCGCTGCAACCTCGCGCACCTGGCGAACCGCGGGCACCGTGCCACGGGCGATGCCCTCGCGCAGGGTCTCGATGTACCCGTCGATCGCGCCCGGAACCGCCGCCAGACGAGTCGCCACGCGGTCCCATTCCTCGGGGGCGTCGGTCGGCATGAGGTCGAAGACCTCGCGGATGTCTTGAGCGGGGCTCGCGATCACGTTGAGGTCGCGCAGGTGGAGCCCGGCATCGTGGCGCTCGAGTTCGAGCTCGAGTTCGCTGCCGAGGTCGGCGACGGTGATGCGATCGACGTCGTCGACCGGCGTCGCGCCACGGAGCGCGGCGAGCGCCTCCCGGGTGGCGGCGATCGAGCGCTCGTGGCCCTCGGGAGAGTAGTCGGCGAGCTGTTCGTCGAACGTCGTGCGGCCGATGTAGGTGCCGACGCCGGGGTTCAATTCGACGAGCGTGTCGACCCACCACTCTGCGATGCGATCGACGTCGGTCGGGGTGCGTTCACTCGATGCCATGGAGCGAGCCTATGGCAGCCGACCGACGTCACGCATCCCGGCGGCGGCGCACTGATCAGTGCGCCGCGTCCTCCCAGTTGGCCCCGCGACCGATCTGCACGTCGAGCGGCACGAGCAGCTCGGCCGCACTCGCCATGCGCTCGCGAACGAGCGTCTCGAGCGTGCCGGACTCGCCATCGGCGACCTCGAAGATGAGCTCGTCGTGCACGGTGAGCAGCATGCGACTCGCCATGCCCTGCGCTGCGAGGTCGTGCTCGACCCGCGACATCGCGATCTTGATGATGTCGGCCGCCGAACCCTGGATCGGCGAGTTCAAGGCGGCGCGCTCGGCGTTCTCGCGAAGCACCCGGTTCGGACTGTTGAGGTCGGGGAACGGACGACGGCGACCGAAGATCGTCTCGGTGTAGCCGTCGATCTTCGCCTGCTCGACGACCATGCGCAGGTAGTCGCGCACCGCGCCGAAGCGCTCGAAGTACTCCTTCATGAGCTGCGTCGCCTCGGCGCGGTCGATGCGGAGCTGCTTCGAGAGGCCGAACGCGCTGAGACCGTACGCGAGGCCGTACGACATGGCCTTCACCTTCGTGCGCATCACGGGAGTGACATCGGCGGGATCCACCGAGAAGACGCGGGCGCCGACGAAGCGGTGGAGGTCTTCACCGGCGTTGAACGCCTCGATGAGGCCGGGGTCGCCCGATAGGTGCGCCATGATGCGCATCTCGATCTGCGAGTAGTCGGCCGTGAGCAGCTCGGTGTACTCGGGTCCGTGACGGAAGGCCTTGCGGATGCGGCGGCCGTCTTCGGTGCGGATCGGGATGTTCTGGAGGTTCGGGTCGTTCGACGACATGCGGCCCGTGGCGGCGCCGATCTGGCCGTAGCTCGTGTGGATGCGACCGTCGCCCGCGATCGACTTGTCGAGCGACTCGACGATCTGGCGCAGCTTCGTGGCGTCGCGGTGCTCGAGCAGATACCCGAGGAAGGGGTGCGGGTTCGACTCCTGCAGGTCGGCCAGCGCGCTCGCGTCGGTCGTGTACCCGGTCTTCGTCGCGCGCGTCTTCGGCATGCCGAGCTGGTCGAAGAGCACCTCTTGCAGCTGCTTCGGCGAACCGAGGTTGACCTCGCGCCCGATCTCCGCGAACGCGGATTCGGCCAGGCCGGCTGCGCGAGCGCCCAGCTCGGCCGAGAGCGCGCTGAGCTCGGCGTGGTCGACCGTGACGCCGCGCACCTCCATGGCGGCGAGCACCGGCACGAGCGGCATCTCGACATCGGCGAGCAGTTGCCGCGAGCTCTCGGGCAGGGCCCGGAGCACGACGGGCGCGACGCGCAGCGAATACCACGCGTACTCCGGAGCGCCCGCGTCGGTGCCCTCCTCGGGCACGAGCTGAGCGGGGTCGCCCTGGGGCACGGTCTCGCCGAGGTAGCGCTCGACGAGGTCGGCGAGCGTCTTCTCGGCGAGGATCGGTCGCACGAGCCATCCGGCGACGAGGGTGTCGACGACGAGCCCGTCGAAGGCGAGGCCCGACCGCATGAGCGCCTTCAGCTGGGGCTTCGCGTCGGTCATGATCTTCGGGGCGTCGCTCGCGAGCCACGCCTCGAACGGCGCGTAGTCGGTGCGCCCCTGCTGCCACGGCAGGTGCACGGACTCCGTCGCCGTCGCGATGCCGGCGCCGATCACGGCGCCGTCGAGCACCTCGATGCTGAGGCCGAGGCCGGCAGGCTCTGCAGCGACGGCGCGCTCGATCCAGGCGGCGAGTTCCTCGTCGAGGAGCCGCCGCGGAGTCGGCGCCGCGGGAGCGGCGGGAGCGTCTGCGACCGGGGCCACGGGCGCAGCGGATGCCGCGGCAGCACCGTTGCCGTTGCCGTTGCCATTGCCGTTGCCGTTGCCGTTGCCGTTGCCGTTGCCGTTGCCGGCCACGATCTTCTTCATGCGCTCGAACAGCGTGCGGAACTCGAGCCGCTCGAAGATCGGCTGCACCGCCTCGATGTCGATCGGCTTCGCCACGAGCTCGTCGATCGCGACGTCGAGCTCGACGTCGGTGACGAGCCGGTTGAGCCGGCGGTTGCGGATCGCGTTCTCCTTCTCGTCGCGCAGGTTCTGCCCGACGACGCCCTTGATCTCTTCGGCGTGCTCGAGGATGCCGTCGAGCGAGCCGTACAGGCCGAGCCACTTGACGGCGGTCTTCTCGCCCACCTTCGTGATGCCGATGAGGTTGTCGCTCGTCTCACCGACGAGTGCGGCGATGTCTGGGTACTGCTCGGGGCGGATGCCGTAGCGCTCGACGACCGCGTCGGTGTCGTAGCGCTTCAGCTGCGAGACGCCCTGCGTGTTCGGGTAGAGCAGCGTGACGTCGTCGTTGACGAGCTGGATGGTGTCGCGGTCGCCGGAGACGAGGAGGACACGGTAGCCCTCGGCGCGGCCGCGGGCCGCGAGCGTCGCGAGGATGTCGTCGGCCTCGTAGTCCTCTTTTTCGAGGGTGCGCACGCCCATCGCCTTCAGGGCGTCTTGCAGCAGGGGCACCTGGCCCTTGAACTCGACCGGCGTCTCACCCCGAGTGCCCTTGTACTCGGGGTACTCGCGCGTGCGGAACGAGGCGCGCGAGATGTCGAAGGCGACGGCGATGTGCGTCGGCTTCTCGTTCGCGAGCAGCAGGAGCAGCATCGACAGGAAGCCGTGGATGGCATTCGTGTGCTGACCGTCGCGGGTGGTGAAGCTGTCGACTGGGAGGGCGTAGAACGCCCGGAAGGCCAGCGAATGGCCGTCGACGACGAGGAGGGTGGGCTTTTCTGCGTCCGACACCCCCCAAGACTACAAGCGGCCGACGACACCGCCCGACGCGTCATCGAGGACCGCGTGGCCGCCTGAGAGGCAACGAGAACAGCGGATGCCGCGGCGACACGTGTCGCCGCGGCATCCGCTGTTCTGGAAGCCTGTGGGTGCTACTTCTTGGCCGCGAGCTGCTCGATGATGGCCTGCGAGACGTCTTTCATCGTCAGGCGGCGGTCCATCGAGGCCTTCTGGATCCAACGGAACGCCTCGGGCTCCGAGAGTCCCATCTTCTCGTTGAGGAGGCCCTTCGCCCGATCGACGAGCTTTCGGGTCTCGAAGCGCTCGACGAGGTCGCCGACCTCGGCCTCGAGCGCGATGATCTGCGCGTAGCGGGCCAGGGCGATCTCGATCGCGGGCAGGAGGTCGTTGGGCGTGAACGGCTTCACGACGTAGGCCAGGGCGCCGGCTTCGCTGGCGCGCTCCACGAGCTCCTTCTGGCTGAACGCCGTGAGGAGCACGACCGGGGCGATGTGGCCCTTCGAGAGCCGCTCCGCCGCGGAGATGCCGTCGAGCTGGGGCATCTTGACGTCCATGATGACGAGGTCGGGTCGCAGCTCGGTGGCGAGCGCCACTGCCGTTTCGCCGTCACCGGCCTCGCCGACGACCTCGAAGCCGTTGTCGCGCAGGATCTCGACGATATCGAGGCGGATGAGCGACTCATCTTCCGCCACGACCACGCGGCGCGGTGCCGACTGAGTTGGTTCGGTGTCTGTCACGGAGGAAAGCCTACGGTATTCTGAGCGAGGCCTTTGGCCGGTGTGGCGGAATGGCAGACGCGGAGCACTCAAAATGCTTTGCCCGAAAGGGCGTGTGGGTTCGACCCCCACCACCGGCACCACGTCCCGAATCGGGCGAGGCACTAGCTCCAGAGACCGACCAGTGCGGTCGCGAGCTCGCGGTCGATGTCGGCCGGCACTCCGAACGGTCCGGTGAATCCGACCCCGCCGCGTGCGATGGCGGCGAGGCTCGCCGCCTGCAACGAGAGTCCGAGGTCCATCGCCTGGATGGGATTGCCGCCGGCTGCCACGAGGTTGATCATCTTGGTGCCGTGCAGCACCACGATCTCGCGTCCGTCGGCCATCTCGTAGAGGATCCGGGCGTCGGCATCGCCCGACGGCGTCGAGAGCGACGAGGTCCGGAGGGCGCGCGACCGCAGCGCGGGCAGATCGATCTCGTCGGCCTCGTGCCCGACGCCGACGAGCATGGCACCGTTGCCGAGGAGGTCGAGCCGGTCGCCCGAGATCACGCCCGGATGACCGGTGGCGAGGAACACGAGCTGCGAGTCCGGAAGCAGCGTGTCGACCGGAGCGACGCGGTGGCCGTGCATGATCGCCTCGAGCGCCCGGTAGGGATTGGTGTCGGCCACGCTCACCCGCGCCCCGAGCCGTGCGAGCGTCTCCGCGACGCCCTTGCCGCACGGACCGTACCCGATGACGGTAGACCGGGTCCCCGGCAGCATCGCGTTCGTGGCGTTCATGAACCCCTGCACGATGCTCTGGCCGACGCCGAACTCGTTCTCGATCAGGAGCTTCAGCGGGCTGTCGTTGATGACGACGACCGGGAAGTCCGCAGCGACGTCGAGCTCGCGGAGCCGTCGCCCGCCCGTCGTCGTCTCCTCGGTGGCGCCGAGGAAGCCCGCGCCGCGGGGCCCGCCGCGGAGGATCCGCTCGATCGTCTCCGCCCCGTTGTCGAGGAGGAGGTCGGGCTGGGCGGCGACGAGGGCGTCGAGGTTGCGCGCGTGCTGGGCGGCATCGTCGTCATGGCCGCCGAGCACCGTCGCGCCGAGCGCACGCAGCGTGTCGACGGTCGCCTGGTCGGTCGTGCCGAGATTGCCGGTGATGGTGACCCTCGCCCCCACCCTGAGCAGCCAGTGCACGAGCACCCCGGTCTTCGGCTCGATGTGCAGGCAGATGCCGACGTGCCGCCCGGCGAAGTCGTCGGCGTGAGTCGCCATGGTCGCCGCGAGGAGCGGCATCGAACGCGCGGCCCAGTCGAGGGCGGGCGATCCGCTTGCAGGGAGAACGGATGTCGGCATGGTCGACCTCATTTCGTGGACGGAGGAGCCTCGTCTGAGGCGAGGATTGCATTCCGGTGCTCGATGAGACGCCGCAGGTAGGGTCCGAGCACGAGCTCCGCGGCGCGACCCAGTGGCCCGAACGGCGCGGCGAACCGCACCCGATCGACCATGAGCGTGCCGCCCGCGGCATCATCCGAGAACTCGTGCTCGTGGCGGAAGGAACGGAACGGCCCGGCGACCTGCTCGTCGACGAACGACGACGGCGGGTCGAACTCGCTGATCCGGCTCGTCATCCGGAACGGCACGCCGAAGTGCCGGGCCCGCCACGTCACCTCTTCGCCCGCGCCGATGAGGCCCGTCGTGACACCGGCGATCGCGCGCTCTCGCGAATCGGACATGGATGCCACGTGCACGTCGATGTTCCGGGAACGGTCGAAGGCCTGCTGCACCGTCATCGGCAGACGGGTGCTGCACTCGAACTCGACCATGCTCCGAGTCTGGCACCTCGAGCAGCACGACGACGGCCGGCGGTCGAGCGGTGGCTGCGACATCCGCTGCTCGTCACCGCGGACACGCGAAAGGAGCCGGCCCTCGCGGACCGGCTCCTCTCGTCGTACGGGCTAGAGCACCTCGCCGACGACGTGCACGCGCACGTCGTTCGTGGTGCCGGGGATTCCGGGAGGGGAACCCGAGATGATGACGACCTTCTCGCCGTTCACCGCCTTGCCCGTCTTCGCGAGCGCCTCGTCGACCTGGCCGACCATCTGGTCGGTGTGGGTCACCCGGGACACGACGAACGACTCGACACCCCAGTTGAGCGCCATGCGGCGGCGGATCGCGGGGTCGGGCGTGAACGCCAGGATGGGGATCTTCGAGCGCAGGCGCGTCATGCGACGCACTGTCTCGCCCGACTCGGTGAAGACGCAGAGGTACTTGGCCTCGACGAAGTCGGCGACCTCGACCGCGGCGGCCGTGATCGCGCCCGACTGGGTGCGCGGCTTCGTGCCGAGGGGCGCGATGCGGTCGAGCCCGTGCTGCTCGGTCGACTCGACGATGCGCGCCATGGTCTGCACCGTGATGACGGGGTACTCCCCCACGCTCGTCTCGCCCGAGAGCATGACCGCGTCGGCCCCGTCGAGCACCGCGTTCGCGACGTCGGAGGTCTCAGCGCGCGTCGGCACGGGGCTGTGGATCATCGACTCGAGCATCTGCGTCGCCACGATGACGGGCTTCGCGAGACGGCGAGCGATCTCGACCGCGCGCTTCTGCACGATCGGCACGGCCTCGAGGGGCAGCTCGACGCCGAGGTCGCCGCGGGCGACCATGATGGCGTCGAACGCCTCGGTGATCTCCTCGAGGGCGTCGACGGCCTGCGGCTTCTCGATCTTCGCGACGACGGGCACGCGGCGGCCCACCTCGTCCATGATCTCGTGCACGCGGGTGATGTCGGACGCGTTGCGCACGAACGAGAGCGCGATGAGGTCCGCGCCGAGTTCGAGTCCCCAGCGGAGGTCGGCCTCGTCCTTGTCGGAGAGTGCCGGCACGTTGACGGCGACGCCGGGCAGGTTGATGCCCTTGTTGTTCGACACCGGTCCGGCCACGATGACCTTGGTGGTGACGACGACGCCGTCGGTCTCGACGACCTCGACGCGCACCTTGCCGTCGTCGATCAGCAGGAAGTCGCCCGGCTTGACGTCGTGGGGCAGCCCCTTGAAGGTCGTTCCGACGAGTTCCTTCGTGCCGACGACGTCTTCGGTCGTGATCTTGAAGATGTCGCCCTCGGCGAGCTCGTGGGGTCCGTCGGCGAACTTGCCGAGACGGATCTTCGGCCCCTGGAGGTCGACGAGCACTGCGACGGCACGACCCGAGTCGCTCGCCGCCTTCCGCACGTTCTGGTAGACGCCCTCGTGGACGTCGTAGCTGCCGTGGCTGAGATTCATCCGCGCGACGTCGACGCCTGCATCGAGAATCGCCCGGATCTGCTCATAGCTCGATGTCGCCGGCCCGAGGGTGGCGACGATCTTCGCTCGTCTCATTATTTTGTGCTCCCATGTTCCGCGCCGAAGCGCCGGGTGTTGGTCGAAGCGCGCCATGCGGCGCGCAGTGGTCAGATGGAGAAGGCGCGTGCCGTCGAGGCGATCGGCGACGGCAGCAGGGTCTCGCCTTCAAGGTAGCGGTCGACGGCGGATGCCGCAGCTCGCCCCTCTGCGATCGCCCAGACGATGAGCGACTGCCCGCGGCCGGCGTCGCCGGCGACGAAGACGCCCGGCTGCGCGGTCGCGTAGTCGGCCTCGCGTGCCAGGTTGCCGCGATCGGTGACGGACAGCTGAAGCTGGTCGTCGAGCGCGGCGGTCTCGGGTCCGGTGAACCCGAGTGCGAGGAGCACGAGGTCGGCCGGGATCTCCCGTTCGGTGCCAGCCTTCGGCACGCGGCGGCCGTCGAGGTACTCGGTCTCGGCGACGCGGATGGCGCGCACCTCGCCGACGTCGTTCGAGAGGAACTCGACCGTCGAGGCGAGGAACTGGCGGTTGCCGCCCTCTTCGTGGGCGCTCTGCACCTCGAACAGGGTCGGGTGCATCGGCCACGGCTGGTGCTCGGGCCGGCTCGCGCTCGGCTCCTTGCCGATCGCGAGGTTCGTGACCGACAGCGCGCCCTGGCGGTGCGCCGTGCCGATGCAGTCGGCACCGGTGTCACCGCCGCCGAGGACGACGACGTGCTTGCCCTCGGCCGTGATCTGGTCGAAGACCTGGTCGCCGGCGAGGTGGCGGTTCGACTGCACGAGGTAGTCCATGGCGAAGTGCACACCGGGCAGGTCGCGGCCGGGAATCGGCAGGTCGCGCGGAACGATCGCTCCGGTGGCCACCACGACGGCGTCGTAGCGCTCGCGCAACTGCGCCCACGTGATGTCGACGCCGATGTTCACGCCGGCACGGAACCGGGTGCCCTCGGCGGTCATCTGCGCGAGCCGCAGGTCGAGGTGCTTCTTCTCCATCTTGAAGTCGGGGATCCCGTACCGCAGGAGACCGCCGATGCGGTCGTCGCGCTCGAAGACGGCGACCGTGTGCCCGGCGCGCGTGAGCTGCTGCGCTGCCGCGAGGCCGGCGGGGCCGGAACCGACGACGGCGACCGTCTTGCCGGTCAGGCGACCCGGCGGCTGCGGCTGGACCCAGCCGTTGCCGAACGCCTCGTCGATGATCGAGACCTCGACCTGCTTGATCGTCACGGCGGGCTGGTTGATGCCGAGCACGCAGGCCGACTCGCACGGTGCCGGGCAGAGCCGACCCGTGAACTCGGGGAAGTTGTTCGTGGCGTGGAGGCGCTCGGACGCTGCGCGGCCCTCGCCGCGGTACATGAGGTCGTTCCACTCGGGGATCAGGTTGCCGAGGGGGCAGCCCTGATGGCAGAACGGCACGCCGCAGTCCATGCAGCGGCCGGCCTGTCGCCGGAGCTGCGCCGGGTCGCCCTGCTCGTAGACCTCTTTGAAGTCCATGATCCGCACCGGAACGGGCCGCCGCTTGGGCAGCTCTCGCTCGGTGACCTTCAGAAAGCCCTTCGGGTCAGCCATTGGTCACTTCCAGGATTCGCGTCCAGACCACGTCGCCGTCGGGGTCGAGCCCTTCGTCGACCGCGCTCTGGCGGGTTCGGAGCACTGCGGCGTAGTCGCGCGGCAGCACCTTGGTGAAGCGGTCGAACGCCTCGTCGCCGGCGGCGAGGAGCGAGGCGGCGACCGCGGAGTCGGTGTTCGCGACGTGCTGTTCGAGCAGGTCGCGCACGATCTCGCGATCGGCGCTGCCGAGCGGGTGCAGCTCGAGCTCTCCGGTCGTCAACGATTCGCGGTTCACACGTTCTTCGCGGAGGCCCAGCACATAGGCGGTGCCGCCCGACATGCCTGCACCGAGGTTTCGGCCGGTCTCGCCGAGGATGAGCGCGAGGCCGCCGGTCATGTACTCGAGCGCGTGGTCGCCCACGCCCTCGACGACCGCGGTGGCTCCGGAGTTGCGCACCAGGAAGCGTTCGCCCACGATGCCGCGGATGAACATGCTGCCCTGCGTGGCGCCGTAGCCGATGACGTTGCCGGCGATCACGTTGCGCTCGGCGACGAAGCCGCTGTCGCGCGACGGACGGACCACGATCTGTCCGCCCGAGAGTCCCTTGCCCACGTAGTCGTTCGAGTCGCCCTCGAGACGGAGCGTGATGCCCGCGGGGAGGAACGCGCCGAGGGACTGGCCGGCCGAGCCCGTGAGCGTGATGTCGATCGAGCCGTTCGGCAGGCCGTGCTCGCCCCGCCGCACGGTGACCTCGTGGCCGAGCATGGTGCCGACGGCCCGCTCGGTGTTGCGGATCGGCAGCGCGATCTCGACGTTGCCGCCCTGCTCGAGCACGAGCCGGCTGCGCCGGATGAGCTCGTTGTCGAAGTGCTCGTCGAGCTCGTGGTCCTGGCCGCGGATGTTGCGACGCGCTTCGGATTCGGAGAAGTCGGGTCCGACGAGCATCGGCGTGAGGTCGAGGCCCGACGCCTTCCAGTGGTCGAGCGCGCGGTCGATGTCGAGCAGTTCGCGACGGCCGACGATCTCGTCGATCGAGCGGTAGCCGAGCTCGGCGAGGTACTCGCGCACCTCTTGGGCGATGAACTCGAAGAAGTTGACGACGAACTCTGGCTTGCCGGTGAAGCGCTTGCGGAGCTCGGGGTTCTGCGTCGCGACGCCGACAGGGCACGTGTCGAGGTGGCAGACCCGCATCATGACGCAGCCCTGCACGACGAGCGGCGCCGTGGCGAAACCGAACTCCTCTGCGCCGAGCAGCGCGCCGATCACGACGTCACGGCCGGTCTTCAGCTGGCCGTCGACCTGCACGACGACGCGGTCGCGCATGCCGTTCAGCATGAGCGTCTGCTGGGTCTCGGCCAGGCCGAGCTCCCAGGGCGTGCCCGCGTGCTTCAGCGAGTTGAGCGGGCTCGCGCCGGTGCCGCCGTCGTGACCCGAGACGAGGATGACGTCGGCGAGGGCCTTGGCGGTGCCGGCGGCGACCGCGCCGATACCCGACTGGCTCACGAGCTTCACGTGCACCCGTGCCTTCGGGTTCGCGCGCTTCAGGTCGAAGATGAGCTGCTTCAGGTCTTCGATCGAGTAGATGTCGTGGTGCGGCGGCGGCGAGATGAGGCCGACGCCGGCGGTGGCATGCCGAGTGCGGGCGACCCACGGGTACACCTTCGTGGGCGGCAGCTGGCCGCCCTCGCCGGGCTTGGCACCCTGGGCGAGCTTGATCTGGATGTCTTCGGCGTGGGTCAGGTACATGCTCGTGACGCCGAAGCGGCCCGAGGCGACCTGCTTGATCGCGCTGCGCCGCTCTGGGTCGAGCAGGCGGTCGAGATCTTCGCCGCCCTCGCCCGTGTTGGACTTCGCGCCGAGGCGGTTCATCGCGATCGCGAGCGACTCGTGCGCCTCCTTCGAGATCGAGCCGTAGCTCATCGCCCCGGTCGAGAATCGCTTGACGATCGACTCGACGGACTCGACCTCGTCGATCGGCACCGCTGGGCGCGTGCCCGTGCGGAGCGCGAACATTCCCCGCAGGGTCATGAGGTCTTCAGCCTGCGAGTCGACGAGCGAGGTGTACTCGCGGAAGACGTCGTAGCGGCGATTGCGCGTCGCGTGCTGCAGACGGAACACCGTCTCGGGGTTGAAGAGGTGCGGCGAGCCGTCGCGGCGCCACTGGTACTCGCCGCCGGTCGCGAGGCGCTCGTGGGCGCGCACCGCGACATCCTGCGGGTAGGCCTGCGTGTGCCGGTCGAGGTTCTCGGACGCGATCGTGTCGATGCCGACACCGCCGAGCTTCGAGGTCGTGCCGGTGAAGAACTCGTCGATGAAGCCCTGGTCGAGCCCGATCGCCTCGAAGGCCTGGGCCCCCGCGTACGACGAGATCGTCGAGATGCCCATCTTCGACATGATCTTCAGCACGCCCTTGCCGAGCGCCTTGATGACGTTGTGCACCGCGTCTTCGGGCGTGACGCCCGTGATGACACCGGACCGTACGAGGTCTTCGCACGTCTCCATGGCGAGGTACGGGTTCACAGCGGATGCCCCGTAGCCGATGAGCAGGGCGACCTGGTGCACCTCGCGCACGTCGCCGGCCTCGACCACGAGCCCGACCTTCATGCGGTTCTCGGAGCGGATGAGGTGGTGGTGCACCGCGGAGAGCATGAGGAGCGACGGGATGGGCGCCAGGTCTTTGTTCGAGTCGCGGTCGCTCAGCACGATGAATGCCGCGCCGTCGGCGATGGCCTGGTCGACCTCGCCGCAGATGGCGGCGATGCGGTTGCGGAGTGCCTCGGGGCCCTCGTCGAAGCGGTAGAGGCCGCGGATCGTGACCGTCGTGCGCGCACCCGGCGCCGGGTCGATGTGCACGATCTTCGCGAGCTCGTCGTTGTCGATCACCGGGAAGGTCAGCGCGACCTGACGTGCGTGCTCGGGCCCCGCGTCGAGGAGGTTGCGCTCGGGGCCGAGCGAGGTGCCGAGCGAGGTCACGACCGCTTCGCGGATCGAGTCGAGCGGCGGGTTCGTCACCTGCGCGAACTGCTGTGTGAAGTAGTCGAAGAGCAGGCGCGGACGCTTCGACAGCACCGCGATCGGCGTGTCGGAGCCCATGGCGCCGAGCGGCTCCTGCCCGGTGCGCGCCATCGGCGCGAGCAGGATCTTCACCTCTTCCTCGGTGTAGCCGAAGGTGCGCTGACGACGGTTCACAGATGCCGGCGGGTGCACGATGTGCTCGCGTTCGGGCAGCTCGGCGAGCTGGATGCGACCCTGCTCGAGCCAGTCGCCCCACGGCTCGGCAGCGGCGAGTTCGGCCTTGATCTCGTCGTCTTCGATGAGGCGACCCGCCTCGGTGTCGACGAGGAACATGCGACCCGGCTGCAGCCGGCCCTTGCGCACGATCCGGCTCTGCTCGATGTCGAGCACGCCGATCTCGCTCGCGAGCACGACGAGGCCGTCGTCGGTCACGACGTAGCGGCCGGGGCGCAGCCCGTTGCGGTCGAGCGTCGCGCCGACGAGCGAGCCGTCGGTGAAGACGATGGCCGCCGGGCCGTCCCACGGCTCCATGAGCATCGAGTGGTACTCGTAGAACGCGCGGCGCTCGGGTGCGATCTCGGTCTGGTTCTCCCAGGCCTCGGGCACCATCATCATGACGGCGTGCGGGAGGCTGCGGCCCGCGAGCGTCAGCAGCTCGACGACCTCGTCGAACGAGGCGGAGTCGCTCGCGCCGGGGGTCACGATCGGCCGGAGCGGCGCGAGGTCGCCGAGCACCTCGGACTCGAGCTGCGACTGGCGCGCACGCATCCAGTTGCGGTTGCCCTGGATCGTGTTGATCTCGCCGTTGTGGGCGATCATGCGGAACGGCTGGGCGAGCGGCCACGACGGGAACGTGTTCGTCGAGTACCGCGAGTGCACGAGCGCGAGCTTCGACGCGAAGCGCTCGTCGGAGAGGTCGGGGTAGAACGGCTCGAGCTGCAGCGTCGTGACCATGCCCTTGTAGACGATGGTGCGACTCGACAGCGAGGCGAAGTACAGCTCGAGCTCGCGCTCGGCGCGCTTGCGCAGCCGGAACGTCAGCCGGTCGAGGTCGATGCCCGACACGGTCGCGCCGGTCGACGAGGTGGCGACCGCCTGCACGAAGAGCTGCTGCACCACCGGCATGGCCGCACGAGCGAGCGAGCCGAGTTCGTCGGGACGGACCGGCACCTCGCGCCATCCGATGACGGACAGGCCTTCGGATGCCGCGAGCCCGACGAGTGCCTGCTTGATCCGGCTGCGCGCGGTGGGGTCGACCGGGAGGAAGGCGTTGCCGACCGCGTAGGCGCCGGCGTCGGGAAGCCCGAACGCGGTCACGGCGCGGAGGAAGGCGTCGGGAACCTGCGTGACGATGCCCGCGCCGTCACCGGTGCCGGCATCGGAGCCGACCGCGCCTCGGTGCTCGAGGTTGCGGAGCGCATCGAGCGCCGCCGTGATGATGTCGTGTCCGGCGGTGCCACGGAGCGTGGCGACCATCGCGAGGCCGCAGGCGTCTTTCTCGGCGGCAGGGTCGTACATGCCCTGGGCAGCCGGTACGGTACCGAACCTCGAGAAGGGTGGGGTGAGCGACACGTGAACCGTCCTCATCAACTAAGTGTGCAGCGGGGGACGTCGTCGGCCCATCAGGGAGATGTCGCGACGCGTGGTGCGGCGTCGGTTCGGAGAAGCGTTCTACGTGGGCGCTTTACGCTGAGGTGGATCGGCTCGGGCTTGTGGCCGCCGTCACGCCCGTTTCGCTCTCACCCTCGACATCATCGTCGAGAGAGTCGGAGTCGGACTCGATGTCTTCGGAGTCTACCTCAGCATTGGGCGCACTCCATTCACGTCCCGGCACGTACGGGCTCGCCTCGTCGCCGGTGTGCCGGCGACGCTGCACGAGGATCAGCACGATTCCCAGCACGACCGCCGCGAGCGAGGCCCAGACGTTGACCCGGATGCCGAAGAACATCTCGCTCGGGTCGAGTCGGATCGACTCGAAGAATGCACGGCCGGCGCCGTACCAGATGAGGTAGACGCCGAACGCCTTGCCCCAGCGCAGGTTGAAGCGACGCTCGAGCAGGACGATCGCGGCGGCTCCGAGGAGGTTCCAGACGAGCTCGTAGAGGAACGTCGGGTGGAAGAGTGTGCCGTCGACGAGGCCGGCCGGGAAGGCCGGGTTGTCGGAGGAGATCTCGAGACCCCACGGCAGGTCGGTGGGCGAGCCGAAGAGCTCGTGGTTGAACCAGTTGCCGAGGCGGCCGACCGCCTGCGCGACGAGGAGTCCGGGCGCGAGGGCGTCGGCGAACGACCAGAAGCGGATGCCCGTGAACCGGCAGCCGATGATCACACCGACGGCGCCGCCGAGGAGAGCGCCGTAGATCGCGTTGCCGCCCTCCCAGATGTTCCAGATCGCACCCGGCTGGAACGGGTTCCAGACGTTGGCGCCCGCGTAGAAGTAGTCGTCGGGGTGCGTGAACACGTGGTAGAACCGAGCGCCGATGATGCCGAGCGGCACCGCCCACAGGGCGATGTCGAGCACGATGCCGGGCTCGGCGCCTCGCTTCGTGAGCCGGCGCGAAGTGATGATGACGGCGAGGACGATGCCGACGAGGATGCAGAGCGCGTACGTCTGGATCGTCAGCTCGCCACCCCACGGAAGCGGGATCTCGAGGGCGCGCCACGCGGGGTCGGGGCTCGGAATGCTGAACGGTGCGATCACGCCGGCTGCTGCCTTTCCTCAGTTTCTTCGGCCGCTGACGGCCTCAATGAGCGTACTTCACTCAGGCGCGCGTGCCGCGCGCGAGTTCGGCCGCGAGCTCGCCCACCGCGGCAACGCCGCCGGTGGCGAGTGCATTCACGAGCGCCGACCCGACGATCGCGCCCTCGGCGTACGCGAGCACCTCGGCGACCTGGGCGGCCGTCGAGATGCCGACGCCGACGCAGCTGGCCGGGGCCCCTGCAGCGCTCAACCGCTCGACGAGTGTGCGAGCGGCCCGGTCGACGTCGCTGCGGGCGCCCGTGATGCCCATGGTCGAGACGGCGTAGACGAAGCCGCGGCTCGCGTCGATGACCTGCCGGATTCGGGCGTCCGTCGAGGTCGGCGCGGCGAGGAAGACCCGGTCGAGACCGGTGCGCTCGGATGCCGCGATCCACGCGGCGCCCTCGTCGGGGATGAGGTCGGGCGTGATGAGGCCCGCTCCCCCGGCCGCCACGAGGTCGTCGGCGAACCGGTCGACGCCGTACTGCACGACGGGATTCCAATAGGTCATGATCAGCACCGGGGCATCCACCCGTTCGGTGATGCGTCGCACGGCCTCGAAACCGTCGGAGAGACGGAAGCCGTTCGCGAGCGCCTGCTGCGTGGCCGCCTGGATGACCGGGCCGTCCATGACGGGGTCGGAGTACGGCAGGCCGAGCTCGAGGATGTCGACGCCGTTCTCGACCATCGCCACCGCAGCCTCGACGCTCTCGTCGAACGTCGGGAAGCCGACCGGCAGGTAGCCGATGAGCGCGCCGGACGCTTCGTCGTTGCGACGGCGGATGACGGAACCGACCGTGTTCATCGGGCGTTCTCCCGGTCGTAGAGCTCGAAGTAGTGAGCAGCCGTGTCCATGTCCTTGTCGCCGCGACCCGAGAGGTTCACGAGGATCGTGGCCTCTGGCCCGAGTTCGCGGCCGAGCTCCAGCGCACCCGCGAGGGCGTGCGCCGACTCGATCGCCGGGATGATGCCCTCGGTTCGGGTGAGGAGGCGGAGCGCCTGCATCGCCGCGTCATCGGTCACGGGTCGGTAGTTCGCGCGGCCGAGCGCGGCGAGCCACGAGTGCTCGGGGCCGACGCCCGGGTAGTCGAGCCCGGCCGAGATCGAGTGCGACTCGATGGTCTGGCCGTCCTCGTCCTGCAGCAGGTAGCTGCGCGCCCCGTGGAGCACGCCGGGGCGCCCCTTGGTGATGGTCGCGGCATGCCGTTCGGTCTCGGCTCCCTCGCCGCCGGCCTCGAACCCGTAGAGGGCGACGCCCTCGTCGTCGAGGAAGGCGTGGAAGATGCCGATCGCGTTGGATCCGCCGCCGACGCAGGCCGCGACCGCGGTCGGCAGCCCGCCCGTGAGGTCGATGACCTGCTGGCGGGCCTCTTCGCCGATGATCTTCTGGAAGTCGCGCACCATCTCGGGGAACGGGTGCGGACCCGCGACCGTGCCGAAGATGTAGTTCGTGGTCTCGACGTTGGTGACCCAGTCGCGCATGGCCTCGTTGATCGCGTCTTTCAGCGTGCGCGAGCCCGCCGTCACGGCGATGACCTCTGCACCGAGGAGCCGCATGCGCGCGACGTTCAGCGCCTGACGCTCGGTGTCGACCTCACCCATGTAGATCACGCAGTCGAGCCCGAAGAGCGCAGCCGCCGTCGCCGTGGCGACGCCGTGCTGGCCGGCGCCGGTCTCGGCAATCACGCGGGTCTTGCCGATGCGCTTCGTCAGCAGCGCCTGGCCGAGCACGTTGTTGATCTTGTGCGAGCCCGTGTGGTTCAGGTCTTCGCGCTTCAGGATGACCCGTGCACCGCCGGCGTGCGCGGCGAATCGCGGCACCTCGGTGATGATCGACGGTCGGCCCGTGTAGCTGCGGCCGAGTTCCGCGAGCTCTTCGCCGAACGCCGGATCGAGCTTCGCGAGATCGTAGGCCTCGCCGAGCTCGTCGAGGGCGGCGACGAGGGACTCGGGCACGAAGCGCCCGCCGAAGTCGCCGAAGTAGGGACCGGTCTGCGCTCTGAGCGCCATGTCACACCGCCAGGAAAGCTGAGAGGTTGGCAATCGGGTCGCCGCCCGTGACGAGCGCCTCGCCGACGAGGACGACGTCGGCGCCCGAGGAGCGGTAGTGCGCGACATCCGTCGCCGACAGCACGGCGGACTCCGCGACGCGGATCGCGCCCTCGGGGAATCGCGGCGCGAGACGACCGAAGAGGTCGCGGTCGAGTTCGAAGGTCGAGAGGTCGCGGGCGTTCACGCCGATGAGGCGCGCGCCGAGCGCGGCCGCGCGCTCGAGTTCGTCGGCCGAGTGCGTCTCGACGAGTGGCGTCATGCCGAGCTCGATGATGAGGTCGTGGAGCTCGCGGAGCGTCTGGTCGTCGAGCGCGGCCACGATGAGCAGCACGAGGTCGGCGCCTGCCGCGCGTGCTTCGAACACCTGGTAGGGCGTCGCGATGAAGTCCTTGCGCAGCACGGGCAACGAGACGGCCGCACGCACGGTCTCGAGGTCGGCGAGCGACCCGCCGAACTTGCGGCCCTCGGTGAGCACGCTGATGGCACTCGCGCCGCCGAGCTCGTACTGACGAGCGAGGGCGGCCGGATCGCTGATCGTCGCGAGCGAACCCCGTGAAGGGCTCGAGCGCTTGATCTCGGCGATGACCTTGACGTGGGCGGCAGGGCGGAGCGCCTCGAGTGCGTCGAGTGCCGCCGGGCGCGCGAGCGCCGCGGCTTCGACGGCTGCGAGCGGTGCGCTCTCGCGGCGCGCCACAGCGTCGGCGACCGCGTTCGCCGTCAGCTCGGCGAGCACTAGTGCGCCTTTTCGGCGACCTTCGAGCCGCCGACACCGTAGCCGGCGCGCGCGAGCACCCAGCCGACGATCATGCCGACGACGAGGAGACCTGCCGACGCCCAGACCAGCCACTGCGCGTCGAAGAAGAAGGCGACCGTGCCGATCGTGAATGCGATGAGCATGATCGTGACGGCGGTCCATGCCGCGGGCGAGTGTCCGTGGCCGGGATCTGCGGTCTCAATGCTCATGATGCTCCTTCGTGCTGGGGTTTTCGTCGGCCAGTCTAGCGGTCGTCGTGACGTTCGGTTGTTTCGTCGGTCGGGTCGTCGCCCCGGCTGAGGCCGTCCCAGTCGTCGATGGCGCGGTCGGAGGCCGGGCGTTCGACGGGCGTCACGGCAGCGTCGTCGGCGGCCATGCGGGAATCGCTGTACCGCCGCGAGGAGGCGGGCCAGCGGGTGCCGGTCACGAGCACGGCGATGCCTGCCAGCACGAGCAGGGCCCCGCCGACGATCGCCAGCACCGGCCAGACCGTCGCGGAGACGGATGCCACGAGCTCGGCGGTCGGTGCGGCGCCGGCGACGCCCGTGGCATCCGTCACGGCAGGTGACACCGAAGCAATGGGGTCGGCCAGCGACAGGACGGCTGCGAGCAGCACGCAGCCGCCGAGGAGCACCTCGAGCACGCCGAGCACGACGCGGATGCCGGGACCTGCGATCGCGAGGGCGGCCACGAGCGCGAGGCCGGCGAGGCCGAGGGCTGCGAGGGCCGGGGACGCGACGCTGCCCGTGACGTCGATCGGTTCGCCGGTGCCGCCGGTCGTGCTCGCCTCGATGAGGAGCTCGAACCAGGTCTGGCTCCACGAGAGCAGCACGAGGCCGGCCCCCACGACCGTGGCGACGATCACGGGCAGCTTCATGCGGGCCGGATTCACGACTCCACCCGGCGCATCGCGTTCGCCACGGCGACCGCACGCAGGGGCGCCGCGGCCTTGTTGCGGGACTCCTGGTATTCGGACTCGGGGTCGGAGTCAGCCACGAGGCCGCCGCCCGCCTGCACGCGGGCGACGCCTCGAGAGATCGTCGCGGTGCGGATCGCGATCGCGAGGTCGGCGTCGCCGCCGAACCCGAAGTAGCCGACGACGCCCCCGTAGAGGCCTCGCTGCGCGGGCTCCAACTCGTCGATGATCTCGAGCGCTCGCGGCTTCGGCGCGCCCGACAACGTGCCCGCCGGGAAGGTCGCGCGGAAGACGTCGATCGCGTTCGCGTCGCCGACGAGGTCGCCCTCGACCGAGGAGACGAGGTGCATGATGTGGCTGAACCGCTCGACCCGCATGAACTCGGTCACCTCGACCGTGCCGGCGGTGCAGACCTTCGCGAGGTCGTTGCGGGCGAGGTCGACGAGCATGAGGTGCTCGGCCTGTTCCTTCGGGTCGGCGATGAGCTCGGCCTCGAGGTCGGCGTCGGCCTCGGGGGTCGCCCCACGCGGCTTCGATCCGGCGATCGGGTGCGTGAACACGCGGCCGTGCTGCACCTTCACGAGCGCCTCGGGCGAGGAGCCGACGATCCAGTACGGCTCCCCCGCCGTGTCCTCGAGGTGCAGGAGGTACATGTACGGACTCGGGTTGAGGCTGCGGAGCACCCGGTACACATCGATCGGATGCGCCGTCGCCTCCTGCTCGAAGCGCTGCGAGATGACGACCTGGAAGATGTCGCCCTCACGGATGTACTCCTTCGACCGGTCGACCGCCGCGAGGAAGTCGGACTTCTCGGTGCGGTGCACCGGGTCGGCGGCGCGCGCAAGGTCGATCTCGGCGAGCCACGCCTCGGTCGGCTGGGCGAGGCCCTGCTGCATGCGGTCGAGGCTCGCCTGCGCGCCCTGCCAGAGCTGCTCCGGTGCGTCGCCCCGGTCGTTCAGCGCCGAGGCGATGAGCTGCACGGTGCCCGTGCGGTGATCGATCACGACGAGCTCGGAGACGAACGCGAACGCCTGGCCCGGCATCGGGAACTCCGACGGCGGGCGGTTCGGCAGGCGCTCGATCTGACGGATCGCCTCCCAGCCGATGAACCCGACGAGCCCGCCGGTGAGGGGCGGCGCGCCCGGAACGTCTTCGGTGCGCCAGCGTTCGAAGAGCGCCTCGAGTGCGGCGAGGGGCGCGAGTTCGGCAGCGTCGCCGAGTGCGCGCTCGGCGCTCAGCCCGTAGTCCTGCCACTCGACGCGGTCGGATGCCTCGGTGAGCACGCCGTACGACGAGACGCCCACGAACGAGTAGCGCGACCAGATGCCGCCCTGCTCGGCCGACTCCAGCAGGAACGTGCCGGGGCGTCCGCCGGCGAGCTTGCGGTAGATGCCCACCGGCGTCTCGCCGTCGGCGAAGAGCTCGCGCACGACGGGCACGACCCGGCGCCCCGAGAGCAGGGCGGAGAACTCCTCGAAGGTGGTCGTGGCGTCGGCCAACGTGTGCTCCTCGTCGTCAGTCGTCAGTCGGCGGGCGGGAATCCGGGGGTCACGGCGATCGGGTCGCCGTCGAAGCAGGTGCGGGTGCCGGTGTGGCAGGCCACGCCGATCTGCTCGACGCGCACGAGGAGGGTGTCGGCGTCGCAGTCGAGCGCCGCGGAGCGCACGTACTGCGCGTGCCCCGAGGTGTCGCCCTTGCGCCAGTACTCCTGGCGCGACCGCGACCAGAACGTGACGCGCCCCTCGGTCAGCGTGCGCCGGAGCGCCTCGCGGTCCATCCAGCCGAGCATCAGCATCTCGCCGGTGTCCCACTGCTGGATGACGGCGGGCAGCAGCCCGTCGGCGTTGAAGGCGGCGCGCTCGAGCGCAGCTTCGACGGTCGATTCCGTGGTCATCGGACGATCCTTCCGTCGGCCGCCAGCGCGGCCTTCACCTCGCCGATGGTCAGCTCGCCGTTGTGGAAGACGGATGCCGCGAGCACCGCATCGGCTCCGGCTGCGATCGCCGGCGGGAAGTCGGCCACCGCACCGGCGCCGCCGGAGGCGATGACCGGCACGGTCGACAGCTCGTGCATGAGCGCCGTGAGCTCGAGGTCGAAGCCGGCCTTCGTACCGTCGGCGTCGATCGAGTTCACGAGCAGCTCGCCGGCCCCGAGCTCGATGCCGCGGCGTGCCCAGTCGAGCGCGTCGAGGTCGGTCTCGGTTCGGCCGCCGTGGGTCGTCACGACGAATCCCGACGGCGTGCGGTCGGATCGCTTGACGTCGAGCGAGAGTACGAGCACCTGCGCACCGAACCGGTCGGCGATCTCGCCGATGAGCGCGGGGCGTGCGATCGCGGCGCTGTTGACGCCGATCTTGTCGGCGCCATGGCCCTGCAGGCGCGCGACGTCGTCGGCCGATCGGATGCCGCCGCCCACGGTCAGCGGGATGAAGACCTGCTCGGCGACCCGCTGCACCATGTCGTACGTCGTGGAGCGGTCGTCGACGGTGGCGGTGACGTCGAGGAAGGTGAGCTCGTCGGCACCCTGCTCCGCATAGCGGGCCGCGAGTTCGACGGGATCGCCCGCGTCACGCAGGTTCTGGAAGTTCACGCCCTTCACGACGCGGCCTGCTGCCACGTCGAGACACGGGATCACACGGACGGCGAGAGACATGCGCGCGCCTCACAACCGAGCTGCGTGGATCGCGCTCACGAGGATCGCCCTCGCGCCGAGCTCGTACAGCTCGTCCATGACGTGGTTCATGTCGGCGCGCGGGATCATGACGCGCACGGCGACCCATTCGGGATCGTGCAGCGGCGAGACCGTGGGCGACTCGAATCCGGGCGCGGCGGCCGTCGCCCGCTCGAGGTGCTCGACCGGCACGTCGTAGTCGAGCAGCACGTACTGGCGTGCCACGAGCACGCCCTGGAGGCGGCGGAGCAGTGTCGCGGCGCCCGGCTTGTCGATGCCGGACCCGATGAGGACGGCCGTCGAGTCGAGGATGACCGGGCCGAAGATCTCGAGACCCGCCTGGCGGAGCGTCGAACCCGTCGAGACGACGTCGGCGACCGCGTCGGCCACGCCGAGCCGTACCGCGGACTCGACGGCGCCGTCGAGCTTCACGAGCTTGGCCGGAGTGACGCCGTGGCCGGCGAGGAAGTCGCCGACGAGGCCCGGGTAGCTCGTGGCCACCCGAACGCCCTCGAGGCCCGTGAGGTCGGTGAAGGCGCCCGCCGGCCCCGCGAAGCGGAACGTCGAGTCGCCGAATCCGAGCGGCGCGATCTCGGAGGCATCCGAGCCGGAATCGAGCAGGAGGTCGCGACCCGTGATGCCGACGTCGAGCGCGCCGGAGCCGACGTACGTCGCGATGTCGCGCGGGCGGAGGTAGAAGAACTCGACCCCGTTGCGCGGGTCGGCGGTGTGCAGGTCGCGCGGGTCGCGGCGACCGGTGTACCCGGCCTCCCACAGCATCTGCGCGGCGGTTTCGGCGAGCGAGCCCTTGTTGGGCACGGCGATTCGGAGCATTTCGGTACTTTCGTGTCGACGGTTCTGATCGGCCATGGGCGGGATCAGAGATGTCGGTACACGTCGGCGGGCGAGAGCCCCTTCGCCAGCATCAGCACCTGCAGGTGGTAGAGCAGCTGGGAGATCTCTTCGGCCGTCTCGTCGTCGCTCTGGTACTCGGCGGCCATCCACACCTCGGCGGCCTCCTCGACGATCTTCTTGCCGATGGCGTGCACGCCGGCGTCGAGCTCGCGTACGGTGCCTGAGCCCTCGGGGCGGGTGGCGGCTCTGTCAGCGAGCTCGATGAACAGCTCGTCGAAGGTCTTCACCCGTCAAGACTACCGGTGCCCGGCCCGGCTCAATGCCGGTGCGCGATCGCGGCGTCACGAAGCGCGATGATGCGCTCGGCGGGCACGTCGGCCCCGAAGACCGCTGAGCCGGCGACGAAGGTGTCGGCCCCGGCATCTGCTGCGATGCCGATCGTGTCGAGCGAGATGCCGCCGTCGACCTGCAGCCAGACGTCAAGGTCCGTCTCTCGCACCACGCGCGAGAGGCGCTCGAGCTTCGGCATCGTCTCGGCCATGAACGACTGGCCGCCGAAGCCGGGCTCGACGGTCATCACGAGCACCTGGTCGAACTCGGGCAGCAGCTCGAGGTACGGCTCGACGTCGGTGCCGGGCTTCAGCGCGATGCCGGCGCGCGCGCCGATCTCGCGGAGCCGGCGCGCGAGCGCCACGGGCTCGTCGGTGGCCTCGGCGTGGAAGGTGACCGAGAACGCGCCGAGTTCGGCATAGCCGGGCGCCCAGCGATCGACGTCGGAGATCATGAGGTGCACGTCGAGCGGGATCGGGCTGACCTCTTGCAGGCGGCCCACCATCTGCGGCCCGAACGTCAGGTTCGGCACGAAGTGGTTGTCCATCACGTCGACGTGCACGAGGTCGGCGCTCGCGATGCGCCCGAGCTCGTGCTCGAGGTTCGCGAAGTCGGCAGCGAGGATGCTCGGGTTGATCCGCGTCGTCATGCAGCCACCCTATCGAGGGTCGAGGCGGCCGTTCACGCCGGCCGCTTGCGCACGAGCGCGATGAACATGGCGTCGGTGCCGTGCCGGTGCGGCCAGAGCTGCACGGTCGCGGGCGCACCCGCGAGATCGAGCGGATGCCGCGAGATCGCCTCGATCACGGAGCGCGTGTCGAGCTGCTCGGCCGAATCGCCCGCGCGACGGAGTGCGGCCGCGAGCGTGCCGTGGGTCTCCCCGGTGTGGGGCGAGCACGTCACGTACGCGAGGATGCCGCCGGGCGCGAGGGCCGCGAAGGCGCTGTCGAACAGCTGGCCCTGGAGCTTCGTGAGCTCGGCGACATCCGATGGGGCCTTGCGCCAGCGCGCCTCGGGCCGGCGGCGGAGCGCACCGAGTCCGGTGCACGGGGCGTCGAGCAGGATGCGGTCGAACCCGCTGGGCGCACCGAGCGCCTCGAGGTCGAGCTCGCGTCCGTCGCCGACGTGCACCTCGACGTCGAGCGGCACGCCGACGATCGCATTGCGCACGAGTTCGGCACGAACCGGCACGGTCTCGTTCGCCGTGAGCACCGCGCCGGTCGCGAGCGCCTCGGCCGCGAGCACCGCTGTTTTACCGCCCGGACCCGCGCACAGGTCGAGCCAGCGCTCCCCCGCGCGGACCGGCTCGGCACGACTGAGTGCGAGGGCGGCGAGCTGGGATCCTTCGTCTTGCACGCGGATGCGACCGCCCGAACGCTCGGCCGTGGCGATCGGGTCGGCGGCGACGGCACCGATCGGCGAGAACCGGTCGGGCTCGAAGCCTTCGATGGCGTCGGTGTCGAGGTCGAGGCCCGGCAGCACCGCAAGATTCACCCGGGGCGAGGCGTTGTCGGCCTGGAGCAGCTGCTCGAGCTCATCGGCGCGGCCCTCGTGGTCGAGGGCGGTGCGAAGCGCCCGCACGATCCACTCGGGGTGGCTCGTGACGGCCGCGAGGCGCGCGTCTTCACTGCGCGCGCCCTCGGCGACGAGCTCGCGCCACTCCTCGGGCGAGGTGCGTGAGATCGTGCGGAGCACGGCGTTGGCGAACCCGGCAGCCTTCGGGGCGACGCGGCGGGCGAGTTCGACCTGCTCGTTGACGGCCGCGTGCGTGGCGACCCGGGTGGCGAGGAGCTGGTGCGCCCCGAGCCGGAGGACGTCGAGCACCGCGGGGTCGATCGCGGAGGCGGGCCGGTTCGCCGCGAGCTCGATCACCCGATCGTAGAAGCCCTGCATGCGGAGCGTGCCGTAGGTGAGTTCGGTCGCGAAGGCGGCGTCGGCGCGGTCGAGGCCTGCTCGGCGGATGCGGATGGGCAGGAGCAGGTTCGCATAGGCCTCGTCGGCGCGCACGGCCTCGAGCACCTCGACGGCGACGATGCGCGCGGGGGCGATGCGCGCTGGCGTCGAGCGAGCGGAGACTCCCCCGCCGCCACCACCACGACGCTGGCCGCCGGAGCCGCCGGCGCCGCCACGGCCGGTGCTCCCCCCGCGTCCACCGTTCCCGCCGCTCATCGAGCCACCGCCGTGCTGCGTCCGGACCCGCGCAACCAGTCTCCGGCATCCATCGCCGGTCTGCCCGCCGGCTGCACCCGGCGCAGCTCGAGCGGCGTGGTACCGGTGCCGATGAGCACCCGGCGCGCCGAGGGGACGAGCTCGCCCGGGGCGAGTGCGGGGATGTCGTCGCCGATGGGAGCGCCGAGGTCGAGGAGCTTCACCCGCTGCTCGTCGATCGTCGTCCAGGCGCCGGGTTCGGGCGTGACGCCGCGGAATCGGGAGTGCACCTCGTGTGCGGGCAGCGTCCAGTCGAGCCGCGCGTCGTCGATCGACAGCTTGGGAGCGAAACTCGGCTCACCGAGCTGGGGCACCGATCGCGCCGAGTCGTCGGCGATGGCGTCGACCACGTCGGCGAGCAGGCCCGCGCCCGAGTCCGCGAGGGCGTCGAGCAGCTCACCGGCCGTCTCGTGACCCTGCAGCGGATGCCGCAGCTCGGCGAAGACCTCGCCGGCGTCGAGCTCGGGCACGAGCTGGAACACGGATGCCCCGGCGACGGTGTCGCCCGCGATGAGGGAGTGCTGCACGGGCGCCGCCCCGCGCCAGGCGGGAAGCAGCGAGAAGTGCAGGTTGATCCAGCCGTGCACGGGGGTCGAGAGCAGGGGTTCTCTCACGAGGCCGCCGTAGGCGACGATGACGCCGAGATCGGGCTCGAGTGCGGCGACCCGCGCCGTCACGTCGGCATCGAGCCGGTTCGCCTCGATGAGCGGCACGTCGAGCGCGGTCGCCGCCTGCGCGACGGGCGACGGGGTCAGCACGCGCTTGCGTCCGAGCGGAGCCGGCTGCCGGGTGACGACGCCGACGAGGTGATGGCCGCTCGCTGCGAGACGGTCGAGTGATGGAACGGCGACGGCAGGAGTGCCGGCGAAGACGAGGCGGAGCTTCTGCACACTCCATTGTCACCGACGAAGGCGGACTACGGGACCTCGGGGTCGTCGAAACGCACCCGGAGCACCGCGGGCCGCTTGGGCGGCTGCCCGGCGACCGGGCGCCGTCGCTCGGTCGCGACCCGGATCATCTCGGCTCGGAGCGCCTTCGCGACCGCTGCACCTGCGGCGTAGTCGAACCGCACGATGCCGCGCTCGAGTCCCTCGTCGGCCGGCACCGGGCCGAGCGAGTCGACGCCGGCGGCCGCGTCCCGTGCAGCGTCGAGCGCCCTGGCGACCAGGGCGGGCGCCGCCGTGACGCTCGCGACCCGCACCGCAGGCGGGAACCGCAACGCCCGGCGGCTCGCGAGTTCGCCGCTCGCCCACTCGGAGAGCCGCCATGATGTGAGCGACTGCGCGAGCGCGCCCGCCACCCCGACCAGGTAGACCGGTGAGCCGGGCGCAGCGAGCGCCGCGGCGTTCGCCCACCAGCGCAGGCAGTCTTCCGCGACGCGAAGCGACTCGCGCAGCAGCATCCGCTCGCCGTCGAGGAGGAGCACGGCACGGTAGCCGCCCTCGGCGATGGGTTCTGCGCCTCGAGTCGCGACGACGAGCGCGGGCTCGGCACCGACCTTCAGCACCGGCCGTTCGCCGTCGGAGAGGATCACGCGGGCCTTCGGGAAGGCGCGACCGAGCTCCTCGGCCGTGCGGCTCGCGCCGACCGTGACCGCGCGCAGCTTCGTGGCCTCGCAGACCGGACACCTCCAGGCGCTCGCGCTCGTGCCGCACAGCACGCATCGCGGGTCGCCGCCGCTGCGTGGCACGACGAGCGCACCGCCGCACGCTGCGCATCGGGCCGGCTCGCGGCAGCGATCGCAGGCGAGCAGCGGCGCGTTCCCCGGCCGCGCGACCTGCACGAGCACGGGCCCCTCGGCGATCGCCTGCTGCGCCGCGCGCCACGCGCTCGACGGGATCCTGGCCGAGCCCGGCTCGGGCGAGGCCTGCTGCTCGGTCGGGATGACCTTCGGTCGAACGTGCCTGACGGCCGGCACCTCGTGCACCCATCCGATCTCGACGAGGCGTTCGACCTCGACGCTGCGGCTGTGCCCGAGGAAGAGCAGTGCCGCACCCGACTGCTCCTGCCGGATGAGCGCGGCATCCCGCGGGTGCACGCCCGGCGAGAGCTGCTCGTTCTGGAGCGAGTCCCCGTCGTCCCAGATGGCGATGAGGCCGAGACGCGACGCCGGCGCGTAGACCGTCGAGCGGTTGCCGATGACGACGCGGGCTTGGGTGCCCGTCGCGTCGAGGAACGCGCGGAACCGCTCACCGCCCGTCTGCCGCGCATCGGTGCGGAGCACCCGGCGAGGGTCGATGCGATCGGCGAGGGCCGCCTGCAGCTGCTCCTGGTCGCGATAGTCGGGCACGACGATGAGACTCGAACGGTCGGCCGCGAGCGTGTGCGCGGCCGCCGCAGCGAGCGTCGCCGCCCACGCACCGACCCACTCGCCCGAGGAGAGCAGTACTGGGCGGGGATCGGCGGCCAGCGCCATCCGCTCGCCCGCGTCGATACCCGTCTCGATGCGGCCCGGCTCGTAGCCCGGAATCGGCGCGGCCGGACCCGGCAGCTCGCCCGCGTCCGGCTCGGCCGCCCGCCACGCCCGCTCGGCCCGCACATAGCGGCTCGGAATGGCCACCCGCAGGATGTCGCCGGCGTTGCCGGCCGCGCGGTCGGCCGCGGCACGTGCGAGCGCCCACACCTCCGGCGTCAGGAGCGGCACTTCGGAGACCACGTCTTCGAGCTCGCTGAGACGCCCGTCGTACTCGCTCGAGGACGCGAGCTCGACGAGCCATCCGTTGGCGATGCGCCCGCCGGAACGCAGCGGAACGCGCACGCGCACACCGGCGACCGCGGCGTCGCGGAGCCGCTCGGGCACCGCATAGTCGAAGAGCTGGTCGAGCTGCGGGAGCGGCGAGTCGACGAGCACGCGGGCGACGGAGCCGCCGGCCACGTCAGAGTCCGGCAGCGGAGCGGAGATCGTCGACGCGGTCGAGGCGCTCCCACGTGAAGTCGGGCAGCTCGCGGCCGAAGTGGCCGTAGCTCGCGGTCTGCGCGTAGATGGGGCGCAGCAGGTCGAGGTCGCGGATGATCGCCGCCGGTCGCAGGTCGAACACCTCGCGGATCGCCGCGGTGATCTGCTCGTCGGGCAGGGCACCGGTGCCGAAGCTCTCGACGTAGAGCCCGACGGGCGCCGCCTTGCCGATGGCGTACGCCACCTGCAGTTCGAGACGGTCGGCGAGGCCTGCCGCGACGGCGTTCTTCGCGACCCAGCGCATCGCGTATGCCGCCGAGCGGTCGACCTTCGACGGATCCTTGCCGCTGAAGGCGCCGCCGCCGTGCCGGCTCGCGCCGCCGTAGGTGTCGATGATGATCTTGCGGCCGGTGAGACCCGCGTCGCCCTGCGGGCCGCCGATCTCGAAGCGACCGGTCGGGTTGATGAGCACGGCGAGGTCGGGGCGCGCGAGCTCGACGGTGTCGAGCACGGGGCGGATCACGAGCTCTTCGACCTCGGCGCGCAGTTGCTCGGTCGACACCGCGAGGGTGTGCTGCGTCGAGAGCACGACGGTCTCGACCGTCTTCGGCACCTGTCCGTCGTAGCCGATCGTGACCTGCGTCTTGCCGTCGGGGCGGAGGTAGTCGAGCTCGCCGCTCTTGCGCACGGCGGAGAGGCGCTCGGCGAGGCGGTGCGCGAGCCAGATCGGCACCGGCATGAGCTCGGGGGTCTCGCGCGTGGCGTAGCCGAACATGATGCCCTGGTCGCCGGCGCCCTGCATGTCGAGGGCGTCTTCGCTCGATCCCTCGCGAGCCTCGAACGCATGGTCGACGCCCTGCGCGATATCGGGCGACTGCCCGCCGATCGAGACCGAGACGCCGCACGAACGCCCGTCGAACCAGGCGTCGGCGGAGTCGTAGCCGATCGAGGTGACGCGCTCGCGCACGATGGCCGGGATCTCGACGTACCCGCTCGTGGTGACCTCGCCCGCGACGTGCACGAGACCCGTGGTCACGAGCGTCTCGACCGCGACCCGGCTGTGCGGGTCTTCGCGGAGCAACGCATCGAGGATGGAGTCGGAGATCTGGTCGCAGAGCTTGTCGGGGTGGCCTTCGGTGACGGACTCGGAGGTGAAGCGGCGGAGTGCGCTCATGCGGTTTCTGATTCCTTCGAGTTCGTCGCGGCGGTGGCTGTGGTCACTTCCGTGACCACCACATCGAGGATGTCATGCGCCACCGACTGTTTCGTTCCGTGTGCTCGTGTGACGACGTCGCCGTCACGGCCGATCACGACGACCCGGTTCTCGTCGCTCGCGAAGCCCTCGTTCCAGCCGACGCGGTTGACGACGAGCAGGTCGGCGCCCTTCGCCTCGCGCTTGCCGCGGCCGAGCGCGATGAGGCGGTCGTCGTCGGGCTCGGTCTCGGCCGCGAAGCCGACGAGCAGCGTTCCCGCATGCGGCGCATGGCCGAGGCCCGAGAGGATGTCGGGGTTGCGCACCAGTTCGAGCGTCAGCCCGTCGTCGCTCTGGTCCTTCTTGATCTTGCCCTCGCTGACGCTCGCGGGCCGGTAGTCGGCCACGGCTGCGGCCATCACGACGACGTCGGCGCCGCTCGCGGCCTCGGTCACCGCGGCCTGCAGTTCGAGGGCGGTCGAGACGCGGCGGATGTCGCAGCCGTCGGGCTCGGCGACCTCGAGATTCGCGGCGATGAGGGTGACCTTCGCTCCGCGTTCACGCGCCGCCTCGGCGATCGCGATGCCCTGCTTGCCGCTCGAACGGTTGCCGAGGAAGCGCACGGGATCGAGCGGCTCGCGCGTACCGCCGGCGCTCACCACGACATGGCGGCCTGCGAGATCACCACGGCGAGCGGATGCCTCGGCGCCGGCGCCGCGCCCGAGCACGCGCTCGAGGGCGATGCGCACGATCTCGTCGGGCTCCTCCATGCGACCCGGGCCGCTGTCGGAGCCGGTGAGCTGGCCGACCGCGGGACCCACGATCGTGACCCCGCGCGAACGGAGCGTCTCGACGTTCGCCCGGGTGGCGGGATGACGCCACATCTCGGTGTGCATGGCCGGAGCGATCACGACGGGCGCCTCGCTCGCGAGCAGCGTGTTGCCGAGGAGGTCGTCGGCGAGGCCCGTCGCGAGCTTCGCGATGGAGTTCGCGGTGGCCGGCGCGATGACGATCAGGTCGGCGGCCTGGCCGATGGCGACGTGCCGCACCTCGGCGACACCCTCGTACAACTCGGTGTGCACCGGATTGCGCGAGATCGCCTCGAGTGTCGGCCTGCCGACGAAGCGCAGCGCGCCCTCGGTCGGCACGACGTGGACGTCGTGGCCGGCGAGCACGAGCGCGCGCACGACCCCGACGGCCTTGTACGCCGCGATGCCGCCCGTGATGCCGACGACGATGTTGAGCCGAGTCATCCGGCCCTCCGGATCACTCGGCGATCGGGCGGAGCCGGAGCTTGTCTTCGTTGATCTCGTGCATCGCGACCGACAACGGCTTGTCGTCGATCGAGGAGTCCACGAGCGGGCCGACGTTGTCGAAGAGGCTGCCTTCGTGCAGGTCGGCGTAGTAGTCGTTGATCTGGCGCGCGCGCTTGGACGCGAAGATGACCAGCTGGTACTTCGAGTCGACCTTGGAGAGCAGGTCGTCGATGGGCGGGTCGATGATGCCGGACAGCTTCTCAGCCATGGAATGACTCCTTAGATCGTGGATGCGCACCCTCGGTGCGCGGAAAGTCGTGACGAGGGCAGCTCAACGCCGACCCTTGCGAGATCTCATCAAGTCTACGACCTCCTGCGCCGCTTCGGCGACGTCGTGGTTCACGACCTGGTGGTCGAACTCCTCGACGGCCGCCAATTCGACCTTCGCAGTCTCGAGACGGCGCTGCTGTTCGGCCGGGCTCTCAGTGCCCCGACCGACGAGTCGGCGCACGAGTTCGTCCCAGCTCGGCGGCAGGAGGAAGACGAGCGTCGCCTCGGGTGCGGCGCGCCGAACCGATCGGGCGCCCTGGATGTCGATCTCGAGCAGCACGCTGTTGCCCGCCGCGATCGCCTCTTCGACCGCCTTGCGGGGCGTGCCGTATCGCGACGCGTTGTGCACGGTCGCCCATTCGAGCAGTTCGCCGGCCTCGACCATGCGTTCGAACTCGGCGTCGTCGACGAAGAAGTAGCTCTCGCCCTCGACCTCGCCGGGTCGCGGCTGACGCGTCGTCGCCGAGACGGAGAGACGCACATCGGGGTGGTTGCGGCGGATGTACTCGGCGACGGTGCCCTTGCCCACCGCGGTCGGTCCGGCGAGGACGACGAGACGGTCGCCCGTGCCACCGTGCGCGGCGACCCAGTCCGCGAGGAACTCGCGGAGGCGCCGCCGCTGCAGGCGACCGAGGCCACCGAGACGCTTGGACGGCGAAATCTCGAGCTCCTCCATGATGCGCGCCGACTTCGTCTGCCCGATCGCGGGGATCGAGGTGAGGAACTCGGTGACGCGAAGGCGCCCCTCGACGCCTTCAGGCGATTCGAACGCCTCGCGCAGCACGTCGAGCGGGCTTCGCGAGCCGGCGGCGATCGCGGACTTGACGGTCGCGCGTGCGCGACGCGCTGCGACTGCGGCACGGGATGCCGCCACCCGATCGACGTCGGGGGGTGTGGGGCGCGCAGCCCCCGAGACGGTCGTCTGCTCAGACACTCGTCGCCCCCACATCGCCGACGCGGCGCGTGATCGCCTCGGCGAGGCCGTCGGGCCCTGCACCGAGGATCGATCGCGACTCGCTCACGATGACGCCGGCGGCGAGCGACCCGAAGATCGCGCGGAGGTCGCGGAGTTCGGCGCCCTGATGTCCGAAGCCGGGTGCCAGCACCGGGAGCCCCGGTCGCGGCGGATCGACGTCGAGGTCGATGCCCGAACTGCGCAGGTCGATCGTCGCGCCGAGCACGACGCCGACCGAGCCGAGCCCGCGCGTCGCGGCATCCGCCCGACCCTGGTTCCAGGCGACGACTCCGCTCGTGACGGCCTGGGCGACCGTGGAGCCGGCACGGCTCGACTGTTGCAGCACGGCGCGCTGGATCGCGGCGGCCTCGGGGTTCGAGGTCGCGGCGAGCACGAAGGCGCCCTTGCCGGTCGACTCGGCGGCCTCGAGCACTCCGGCGATCGAGCCGAGGCCCTGGTACGCGCTGATCGTCATCGCGTCGGCCTCGAGGCTCGATCCGGGCGTCAGCCAGGCCTGCCCGTAGGCCTCGACGCTCGAGCCGATGTCCCCGCGCTTCACGTCGGCGATCACGATCAGGCCGGCGTCGCGGGCCTCGGCGAGCACGCGCTCGAGCGCCGCGTAGCCCGCCGCCCCGTGCCGCTCGAAGAAGGCGACCTGCGGCTTCACGATGCCGACGCGCCCTGCGGCGGCGTCGATCGTGCGAAGGCCGAACTCGCGCAGACCCTCTGCCGAGTCGGGAAGCCCCCACTGGTCGAGGAGCGAGGCGTGCGGGTCGATGCCCACGCAGAGCCGGCCGTACGCGGCGAAGACGGCTTCGAGCCGGTCGCCGAAGGGCGTGACGTCGCTCATGCGTTCGCCTCCCGACGGCGGGCGTACTCCTGCAGGCTCGTGACCTCGAAGCCGTCGCGCTGCACGTCGAGCGAGGCGACCGCCGCCGAGAGCTCGGCGATGGTCGTGAACAGCGGGATGTCGGACGCCACAGCCGCTGCACGGATCTCGTAGCCGTCGGCGCGCGAAGAACGCCCGCTGGGCGTGTTCACGACGACGTCGATCTCACCGCGGTGGATGAGCTCGACCACGGATGCCGCGTCCTCGCTCGTCTTCTCGCTGAACTTCAGCACCTCCTTCGCCCGGATGCCGTTCCGACGCAGCACCTCTGCGGTGCCCTCGGTCGCTGCGACGTCGTACCCGAGCTGCTGCAGTCGCAGCACCGGCAGGATGATCGCACGCTTGTCGCGGTCGGAGACCGACACGAACACCGTGCCCGAGGTGGGCATGCCGCCGTAGGCTGCGAGCTGGCTCTTCGCGAACGCGGTCGGGAAGTCCTTGTCGATGCCCATGACCTCGCCGGTCGAGCGCATCTCGGGGCCGAGCACGGAGTCGACGATGATCCCCTCGCGGGTGCGGAACCGGCTGAAGGGCAGCACGGCCTCCTTCACGGCGACCGGCGCGTCGAGCGGCACTCGCGAGCCGTCGGACGCGGGGAGCATGCCCTCGGCGATGAGTTCGGCGACGGTCGCACCGACCATGATGCGCGATGCGGCCTTCGCGAGCGGGATGCCGAGCGCCTTCGAGACGAAGGGCACGGTGCGGCTCGCACGGGGGTTGGCCTCGAGCACGTAGAGCACGCCGGCGCCGATCGCGAACTGCACGTTCAGCAGGCCACGCACGCCGATGCCCTCGGCGATGGCGCGGGTGGCCTCGCGGACCCGGTCGACCTCGGCGCGGCCGAGCGTCACGGGAGGCAGGGTGCAGCTCGAGTCGCCGGAGTGGATGCCGGCCTCCTCGATGTGCTCCATGACGCCGCCGATGTAGAGGTCGGTGCCGTCGTACAGCGCGTCGACGTCGATCTCGATCGCGTCGTCGAGGAACCGGTCGACGAGCAGCGGATGCGTGGGGCCGACGATGCCCTGACCCTCGATGCGTGCGAAGTAGTCGGCCAGCGAGGGCGAGTCGTAGACGATCTCCATACCGCGGCCGCCGAGCACGTAACTCGGACGCACGAGCACCGGGTAGCCGATGCCCTCCGCGACGTGCACCGCGCCGGCGAGGTCGATCGCCGTGCCGTTCTTCGGCGCGAGGAGGCCCGCGGCGTCGAGGATGCCGGAGAAGAGACCGCGCTCTTCGGCCAGGTCGATCGCATCGGGCGTCGTGCCGAGGATCGGGATGCCCGCGGCCTCGAGGCCCTTCGCGAGCCCGAGCGCCGTCTGGCCGCCGAGCTGCACGACGACGCCGACGAGCTCGCCCGACTGGGACTCGGCGTGGATGACCTCGAGCACGTCTTCGAGCGTGAGCGGCTCGAAGTAGAGCCGGTCGCTCGTGTCGTAGTCGGTCGAGACCGTCTCGGGGTTGCAGTTGATCATGATCGTCTCGAAGCCCGCCGCCGAGAGGGCGAAGGAGGCGTGCACGCACGAGTAGTCGAACTCGACGCCCTGGCCGATGCGGTTCGGCCCCGAGCCGAGGATGACGACCTTGCGGCGGTCGCTCGGCTCCACCTCGGTCTCGCGGTCGTAGCTCGAGTAGTGGTACGGCGTGAGCGCCGGGAACTCCCCCGCGCACGTGTCGACGGTCTTGTAGACCGGGCGGATGCCGAGGATGTGGCGCACCTCGCGGGCGTCGGCCTCGCCGAATCCGCGGAGCTGGCCGATCTGCGCGTCGGAGAAGCCGTGGTCCTTCGCGAGCAGCAGCAGTTCGGTATCGAGGTTCTCGGCCGAGGCGATGGTCTCGGCGACCTCGTTGATCAGCACGATCTGGTCGAGGAACCACGGGTCGATCTTGGTCGACTCGAAGAGCTGCTCGATCGTGGCGCCCTTGCGGAGCGCCTGCTGCACGACGACGATGCGGCCGTCGGTCGGCACGGATGCCACCTCGAGGAGCTCCTCGATCGAGCGCTCCTCTTCACCCCAGTGGAACGAGGAGCCGCGCTTCTCGAGCGAGCGGAGCGCCTTCTGCAGCGCGGTCGCGTAGTTGCGGCCGATCGCCATCGCCTCGCCGACGGACTTCATGGTCGTCGTGAGAGTGGGGTCGGCGGCCGGGAACTTCTCGAACGCGAACCGGGGCACCTTGACGACGACGTAGTCGAGCGTCGGCTCGAACGACGCCGGGGTGACCCGCGTGATGTCGTTCGGGATCTCGTCGAGGCGGTAGCCGATGGCGAGCTTCGCGGCGATCTTCGCGATCGGGAAGCCGGTGGCCTTCGATGCGAGGGCGCTCGAACGGGAGACGCGCGGGTTCATCTCGATGACGATGACGCGGCCGTCGGCCGGGTCGATCGCGAACTGGATGTTGCAGCCGCCGGTGTCGACGCCGACGGCGCGGATGATGTCGATGCCGATGTCGCGCAGGTGCTGGTATTCGCGGTCGGTCAGCGTGAGGGCGGGTGCCACCGTGATCGAGTCGCCGGTGTGGACGCCGACCGGGTCGACGTTCTCGATCGAGCAGACGACGACCGTGTTGTCGGCCGTGTCGCGCATGAGCTCGAGCTCGTACTCCTTCCAGCCGAGGATCGACTCCTCGAGGAGCACCTCGGTGGTGGGCGAGTCGTGCAGGCCCTGGGTGACGATGCGAACGAGGTCTTCCTCGGTGTACGCGAAGCCCGAGCCGAGGCCGCCCATCGTGAACGACGGGCGCACCACGAGCGGGTAGCCGAGGTCGAGGGCGAACTCCTTCGCCTGCTCGAGCGTCTTCGCGACGTGCGAGCGGGCGACGCCGGCACCCGCCTCGATCACGAGGTCCTTGAAGAGCTGGCGGTCCTCGCCCTTGCGGATGGCGTCGACCTTCGCGCCGATGAGCTCGACGCCGTGCTTCTCGAGGATGCCCGCGTCGTGCAGCGCGATGGCCGCGTTCAGGGCCGTCTGGCCGCCGAGGGTCGGGAGCACCGCATCCGGGCGCTCCTTGATGATGATCGATTCGATGATCTCGGGCGTGATCGGCTCGATGTACGTCGCGTCGGCGAAGTCGGGGTCGGTCATGATCGTCGCGGGGTTCGGGTTCACGAGGATGACCCGCACGCCCTCCTCGCGGAGCACGCGGCACGCCTGGGTGCCCGAGTAGTCGAACTCGGCGGCCTGTCCGATGACGATCGGACCGGATCCGATGACGAGGACGCTGTTGATGTCGTCGCGCTTGGGCATTACTCGTTGCTTCCTTCGGTCGCGGTGCTCGTCGTCGTGTTCGCGATCACCATGTCGCGGAATCGGTCGAAGAGGTAGTTCGCGTCGTGCGGGCCTGCCGCCGACTCGGGGTGGTACTGCACGCTGAACGCCGGGATGTCGAGGCAGTTGAGTCCCTCGACGACGTTGTCGTTGAGGCCGTAGTGGCTGACCTCGACGCGGCCGAAGCCCTCGCTCGACTCGCTGACGCGATCGATCGGGGCGTCCACGGCGAAGCCGTGGTTGTGGGCCGTGATCTCGACTCGGCCGGTGGACTTGTCGAGCACCGGCTGGTTGATGCCGCGGTGGCCGAAGGGGAGCTTGTAGGTGCCGAAGCCGAGTGCGCGTCCGAGCAGCTGGTTGCCGAAGCAGATGCCGAAGTACGGCAGCCCCTCGCGGAGCGTGGTACGCAGCAGCTCGACATGGCGGTCGGATGCCGCGGGGTCGCCGGGCCCGTTCGAGAAGAACAGCGCGTCGGGCGCGAGGGCGAGCACCTCTTCCGCGGTGACCGACTGCGGCACCACGTGCACGTCGAAGCCGCGCTCCGCCAGGTACTTCAGGGTCGAGGTCTTCACGCCGAGGTCGAGGACCGCGACGGATCCGACGCGCTCGCCCTCGGCCGGCAGCGAGTAGGGCTCGCTGGTCGAGACGGCACCCGACAGGTTCGCGCCGGTCATCGCCGCACCGCTCTGCACGAGGTCGAGCTGCTCGCCGGGGGTGAGCAGCGCGTCGTCGCCCGAGAAGATGCCGGCCCGCATGGCGCCGGCCGAGCGGAGGTGCCGCGTGAGCGCTCGCGTGTCGATGCCGCTGATGCCGACGACTCCCGACGAGTCGAGGTCGTCGTCGAGGCTCCGCTGCGAGCGGAAGTTCGAGACGACCCGTGAGGGGTCGCGCACGATGAACCCGGCCACCCAGATGCGGGCCGACTCCATGTCTTCATCGTTCATGCCCGTGTTGCCGATGTGCGGCGCGGTCATCATGACGATCTGGCCGGCGTACGACGGATCGGTCAGGGTCTCCTGGTAGCCGGTCATGCCGGTGGCGAAGACGGCTTCGCCGAGCGTGCGGCCGCGCGCACCGTAGGCGCGTCCGTCGTAGCGGCGTCCGTCTTCGAGGACGAGCACGGCGGAATCGCTCGTGCCGGCGGGGGTCTCAGTCATGCGAGGCCTCACTCTCCTGCTCTGGCCGCGGCGCTGCTGGCGCTGCGGCGATGTCGTGTTCCGGCCGCGGCGCTGCTGGCGCTGCGGCGATGTCCTGTTCCGACCGCGGCGCTGGCGCCGCGGCGATGTCGTTGACCGCCTGGATGATCCTGGCGGGGTCGCCCGGGTACCGGGCGCGCACGTAGCTGTCGACCCGGGGTTCGGTCGGTTCGAGCGTCCCCTGCTCCCGGGCGATCCAGGTGAGGGCGACGAGGCCCTCGGGCTCGACCCCCCGGTCGATGGCGTAGCTCGCGAGCTGCGCGCCGACGAGGCGATCGGCGGGGATGAAGGTCAGCGACTCCCCCGCGATGCGGAGGATCACGCCCTCGGGAATCACCTCGACGTGACCGGAGCCGCGGAACGCGAGCCCGTGCACCGCGAGTCGCTCGAGGGGCTCCCCGAACGGCGTGGTCGCGACGTAGAGCACCTCGGCGTCGACGACCGGCGCGCCGTGCTCGGCTGGCACGGGATAGGACCCGAGCGACTCGTCGCGCACGGTCCGGCGCTTCCACGAGCGGTACATGAGCCAGCCGACGAACGCGACGACCGCGATGGCGACGACGGTGCCGATCACCTTATCCATGCACGACCCCCTGAGCGGATGTCGCGTTGCGCGCGACCTCGTCGCGCGGGCGCACGGCACCGTCGAGGAAGGTCGGGTAGCCCCCGTGGAACGTCGCGACGACGCGCCCGGGCAGGCGACGGCCGAGATAGGGCGAGTTCGTGCTGCGGCCGGCGAGCCGGTCGAGGTCGAACTCGGATGCCGCGGCGGGGTCGTAGAGCGTCAGCTCTGGCGCTGCCCCGACCTCGATCGCCTCGCCGTGGCCGTGCAGCCGGCCGATGCGCGCCGGCGTGGACGACATGACGCGTGCGACATCCGCCCAGTTCATGAGGCCCGTCTCGACGACGGCGGCGTGCACGACCGCGAGGGCGGACTCGAGTCCAACCATGCCGTTGGCGGCGGCCTGCCACTCGCTCTCCTTCGCCTCGACCGGGTGCGGAGCGTGGTCGGTCGCGACGATGTCGATCGTGCCGTCGGCGAGGGCGGCGCGCAGCGCCTCGACGTCTTCGGCGCGGCGGAGGGGCGGGTTCACCTTGAACCGGGGGTCGTAGCCGGCGATGAGGTCTTCGGTCAGGAGCAGGTGATGAGGGGTCACCTCGGCGGTCACGTCGATGCCGCGGGCCTTCGCCCAGCGGATCACCTCGACGGAACCGGCGGTGGAGACGTGGCACACGTGCAGACGGGATCCGACGTGCTCGGCGAGGAGCACGTCACGCGCGATGATCGACTCCTCGGCGACGGCCGGCCAGCCGGTCAGGCCGAGTTCGCCCGAGAGGGCGCCCTCGTTCATCTGCGCACCCTCGGTGAGCCGGGGCTCCTGCGCGTGCTGGGCGATGACGCCGTCGAAGGCCTTCACGTACTCGAGGGCCCTGCGCATGAGCAGCGGGTCGGAGACGCAGAAGCCGTCGTCGGAGAAGACGCGCACGTTCGCGCGGGAGCGGGCCATGGCGCCGAGCTCTGCGAGCTGTTCGCCCTTGAGGCCGACCGTGACGGCGCCGATGGGCTGCACGGTCGCGTACCCGGCGGCGCGCCCGAGGCTCGCCTCCTGCTCGACGACGCCGGCCGTGTCGGCGACGGGGAAGGTGTTCGCCATCGCGAACACCGCGGTGAAGCCGCCGGCAGCCGCTGCCTGCGTGCCGGTCAGCACGGTCTCGCTCTGCTCGTAGCCGGGCTCGCGGAGGTGGGTGTGCAGGTCGACGAGGCCGGGGAGGGCGATGAGCCCGTCGGCGTCGACGACCGTCGCGCCCGAGGCATCCGCGATGCTGCCGACGCCGGCGATCACGCCGCCGTCGAGCAGGATGTCGGCGCGCTCGCCACTCGCGAGGGTCGCGCCGGTGATCAGGAAACGCTCGCTCATCAGGCGTCCCCCCGATCGCCGGACATCAACAGGTAGAGGGCGGCCATTCTCACTGAAACTCCGTTCGCAACCTGCTCGCGCACCGTCGACTGCTGGGAGTCGGCTGCGCGGGCGGCGATCTCGAGCCCGCGATTCATCGGGCCGGGGTGCATCACCATCGTACTGGGGGGCAGTGCGTCGAACCTGGCATCGTCCAGACCCCAGGTGCGCGCGTATTCGCGGCTGTTCGGGAAGAACGCCGCGTGCATGCGCTCCGCCTGGATGCGCAGCATCATGACGACGTCGGGGGTGCCGGCGAGGGCGGCGTCGAGGTCGTAGCCGACGCGTGCGGGCCACGAACTCGTGTCGACCGGTACGAGCGTCGGCGGGGCGACGAGTTCGACCTCAGCGCCGAGGGTCGCGAGCAGCCAGACGTTCGACCGCGCGACGCGCGAGTGCAGCACGTCTCCGACGATGACGACGTGCACGCCGTCGAGGGCTCGCCCTCGCGACGCGGCGCCGTGCAGGCGCCGGCGCATCGTGAAGGCGTCGAGCAGCGCCTGGGTTGGGTGCTCGTGCGTGCCGTCACCGGCGTTGACGACACCGGCGTCGATCCATCCGCTCGTCGCGAGCGTGTACGGCGCGCCCGAGGCGTGGTGGCGGATCACCACGCCGTCGGCGCCCATCGCCTGCAGGGTCTGCGCCGTGTCCTTGAGGCTCTCGCCCTTCGAGACGCTCGAGCCCTTGGCGCTGAAGTTGATGACGTCGGCCGAGAGCCGCTTCGCCGCAGCCTCGAACGAGATGCGGGTGCGGGTCGAATCCTCGAAGAAGAGGTTCACGACCGTCTTGCCTCGCAGCGTCGGCAGCTTCTTGACCTCGCGTTCCTGCACGGCGGCCATGTCCTCGGCGATGTCGAGGAGTTCGACGGCCTGTTCACGGGAGAGTTCTCGGGTGCTCAGGAGGTGACGCATCAGGCCTCGCCTCCTTCGGTCGCGGCCGTGTCGTCGATCGCGACGCCGTCGTCCCCGTCGATCTCGGTCAGTCGCACGTTGATGCGCTCGCGCGTCGAGCTCGGCAGGTTCTTGCCCACGAAGTCCGCCCGGATCGGGAACTCGCGGTGGCCTCGGTCGACGAGGACGGCGAGTCGCACCGCCCGGGCCCGGCCGAGATCGCTGAGCGCATCGAACGCCGCCCGGATCGTGCGGCCCGAGTACAGCACGTCGTCGACGAGCACGACGGTCTTGCCGTCGATGCCGCCCGGCGGCAGCTCGGTCGGCTGCGGCGTGCGGGTGCGCGTGCGGGTGAGGTCGTCGCGGTACATCGTGACGTCGAGCGCACCGGCCTGCGGGGGTGCGGCATCCGGTTCGATGCGGGCGATGGTCTCGGCGATGCGACGGGCGAGGATCACGCCCCTGGTCGGGATGCCGAGGATGACGAGATCGGAGCTTCCACGATTGGACTCGAGGATCTCGTGCGAGATGCGGGTCAGCGCCCGCGAGATGTCAGCTTGACTGAGCACGGCACGTGCCATCAAACGACTCCCTTCTCCGCCTCACAGGACGGCCTTAAAGGTTGTCAACTCCCCCATCCTATCGGATCCGCGAACGACCCCCCGCCGCGAACGGCGGGGGGTCGTGAGCGAGACGGGCCGAATGCACGGCGTCACCGGATCGGACGCGTGAATGCCTTCGCCGCGATCACCATGGCTGCGGCCACGAGCACGACGTCCTTCAGGATGTACTGCGCGGTGAGCGAGGGCCCGGCCGCGGTGAAGAGTTCGCCGGCGAAGAACACGAGCGGCGAGAACACGCCCACGAAGGTCACCGCGAGGGCGAGCAGGCCGATCCGGAGCAGCACGCCCGTCACGAGCGTGACGCCGACGAACACCTCGAGCGCCGCGGTCAGCGCGAGCGCCGCGTATCCGTCGATCACGCCGAACGACAACACGTTCCAGGTTCGGGTCACGAGCGCTTCGACGGGGCTCATGCCCGGGAAGAACTTCAACGCGCCGAAGACGAGGAAGACGAGGCCGAGGGCGACGCGGAGCGCGGGCACGCCTGCGCGAGCGAGGAAGCGCTGGACGACCGCCTGGGCGGAGTTCGCGCGTTCGAGGATCGAGTCGAGCCCGGTTCCGGTCGCGACGCGGCCGGTTCCGATGGTGGTGCTGGACATGGTGCTCCTTCCGAGGGCAATGCGGGAGATGCCGGCCGGAATCGGCGGCACACTCATCACATCGCCACGGCGGGCGCGCGTCGTCGGGAGTGTCGCTGAACCGCGCTCGGTGGTTCCACCGAGCGCGGGCTCAGGGACATGGCCGCAGAACCCCCCGAGTGCGGGGGCGCTGAAGCGGGCTCATCCACGCGGATCGAGCGGAAGCCGGAAGGAGCTCGGGCGTCAGGCCTTCGAGTGCGAGATCGCTGCGAGCAGGCCGTTCACGAAGCCGGCCGAGTCGTCGGTCGAGAGCACCGTGGCCGCTTCGACCGCCTCGGAGATCGCGACGGGGTCGGGCACGGCGTCGTTGTGGATGATCTCCCACACGCCGATGCGCAGGATCGCACGGTCGACCGCCGGCATCCGCTCGAGGGTCCAGCCGTGCGAGTGCGTCTCGATGAGTTCGTCGATCTCGTCGCGATTGTCGACGATGCCGTCGACGATCTCGCGTGCGTAGAGCCACGAGGCGGCCCGCTCGGGTTCGCTCGCCGCCTTCTCGGCCTCGACGACGAGCATCTGCTCGACCGGCACCTGACGCATGTCGGCCGAGTACAACAGGTCGAGCGCGCGCTTGCGCGCCTTCGTACGAGCGCTCACTAGTCGTTCACGCGGCCGAGGTAGTCGCCCGTGCGGGTGTCGACCTTGACCTTCGTGCCGGTCTCGAGGAAGAGCGGCACCTGGATCTCGTAGCCGGTCTCGACCGTCGCGGGCTTCGTGCCGCCGGTGGAGCGGTCGCCCTGCAGGCCCGGCTCCGTGTAGGTGATCTCGAGCACGACCGAGGCGGGCAGCTCGACGTAGAGCGGGTTGCCGTTGTTCAGCGCGACGGTCACCGACTGGTTCTCGAGCATGAAGTTCGCGGCGTCGCCGACGACGGTGCCGGGCACCGTGAGCTGGTCGAAGTCGGTCTGGTCCATGAAGACGAAGCCGTCGCCGTCGCTGTAGAGGTAGGTGAAGTCACGACGGTCGACGTTCTCGATCTCGATCTTCGCGCCCGCGTTGTACGTGCGGTCGACGGTCTTGCCCGAGACGACGTTCTTCAGCTTGGTGCGCACGAACGCACCGCCCTTGCCGGGCTTGACGTGCTGGAACTCGATGACGCTCCAGAGCTGACCGTCGATGGAGAGGACGACGCCGTTCTTGATGTCAGCGGTGCTTGCCATGCGTGTGTGTTCCGTTCAGTTGCGAAGAGGCTCGGCCGGAATCGGCCGCAGAAGTTCAGTCGGTCGAGTTTAGTCGCTCGGTCGAGACTGCGCCAATGCACCCGGATGCCGCGCACCCGGCGTCGTATTCAGCGGTTCCTGACGACCCATTCGACGGCCATGCGGTACGAGTCGCTGCCGAAGCCCGCGATCACCCCGGTGGCGACACCGGAGATCACGCTCGTGTGCCGGAATGTCTCACGAGTGTGCGGGTTCGAGAGGTGCACCTCGACGAGCGGCACCCCGGCCTGCTTCAACTGGGCCGCCGCATCGCGCAGCGCGTAGCTGTAATGGGTGAACGCGGCCGGATTCAGCACGACCGGGAGCTTCCGGTCGACGGCCTCGTGGATCCAGCCGATCAGTTCCGCCTCGTCGTCGCTCTGGCGCAGGTCGATCTCGACGTCGTCGGGCACCGCCCCTGCGATCGAGTCGCGGATGTCGGCGAGGCTCTCGCTGCCGTAGACCTCGGGTTCGCGGGTGCCGAGTCGGCCGAGGTTCGGGCCATTGAGCACGAGGATCGTCGTCATGCCCGCAAGCCTACCGAGAGGTGGTCCTCCGGCCGGTCGACCGAAGCGGACCTCGGGCGACGGCACGTACTCGGTGAACGGTGCGATGACGGCGGGTGGCGGGTCGGGTGGCCGAGAGGGCTCGGGTTCACCTGCCGGTCGCACCGCATTCCGCACACGGCCACCGCGACGTGCCCTGCGCCCGATTGGCTCGCCGTATGCCAACAGACACTGTACGAACACGCACGCGCCTCCTGGTCGCTGCGGTCACCACCGTCACGGCGGCCGCGCTGCTCGCCCCCTCGGCCGCCGTCGCCGCCGGGAACGGCGGCGACGGACCGAACGGTCCGTCCGTCAAGAAGACGGAACCGGCCCTCGTCGCCCGGGCGACCCTTTCGGCCGATCACCTCGAGTCGGGCCCCGCGAGCGGAGCGGCGCTCACCACTCCGGTGAACGGGCGTACGGGACCCTTCGCCGGCCAAGTCATCCCGGGCTTCTCGGCGATGATCGACAACGGCGACGGCACCTTCTGGGCCCAGCCCGACAACGGCTTCGGCGCCAAGGGCAACTCGGCCGACTTCCTGCTCCGCACCTATCTCGTCCGGCCGGCGTGGCAGACGGCGGAGGGCGGGAGCGGCGAGATCCAGGTCGAGCGGTTCGTCTCGTACAACGACGCGAACCACGTGCTCGACTTTCCCATCACGAACGAGACCACACAGGATCGCCTCCTCACCGGTGCCGATTTCGATGTCGAGTCGGTCGTCCGCGCGAAGGACGGCAGCTTCTGGGTCGGCGAGGAATTCGGCCCGTTCCTGCTCCACTTCGCCGCCGACGGCACCCTGCTGGAGAAGCCGCACCCGATGCCGGGCAACGCGAAGTCGCCGCAGAATCCCTACCTGCAGGCCGGGGAGACCCCTCGCGTGCGGGCGAGCCGCGGGTTCGAGGCGCTCGCGTCGTCGGTGAACGGACGCTACCTCTACCCGATCGTCGAAGGGTCCTACGCGGATGACGCGGACCTCCGCCGTCGCGAGATCCTCGAGTTCGACACCAAGGCGGGCGCATACACGGATCGCACCTGGAACTACCAGACCGACCAGGACGCGAACGTGGTGGGCGACGCCTTCGCCGTGCGGAACGGCGTGCTGCTGCTCGTCGAACGCGACGACTTCGAAGGCGACCAGTCGGTGACGAAGCGCATCTACGAGGTCGATCTCACGCGATCCGACGCCGAGGGCAAGCTGGAGAAGACCCTCGTGCTCGATGCGCTGCGCATCGCGAACCCCGATCTGCTCGGCGCAGGCGACGGCTACGGCACCGGCGACCCGTTCTCGCTGCCGGTGCAGTCGTTCGAAACGGTCGTGCAGTTGAAGAACGGCGATCTCCTGATCGCGAACGACAACAACTACCCCGGCAACGACGCGCGCATCCCCGGCGTCCCAGACGACACCGAGATCGACGTCATCGCCCTCGATCGCACGCGAGTGCAGCCCTCCGACGTCACCGTCGTCGCGCATCGCGGCGCGAGCGGCTCTCGCCCCGAGCACACGCTCGCCGCCTACGAGACCGCGATCAACGAGTGCGCCGACTTCATCGAGCCCGACGTGGTCTCGACGAAGGACAGCGTGCTCGTCGCCCGCCATGAGAACGAGATCAGCGGCACGACGGACGTCGGCACCCGCTCGGCGTTCGCCGACCGCAGGACCACGAAGCTCATCGACGGCGTCTCGGTCACGGGCTGGTTCACCGAGGACTTCACGCTCGCCGAGCTGAAGACCCTGCGAGCGGTCGAGCGACTCCCGCAGATCCGCCCCGGGAACACGACGTTCAACGGGCTCTACCAGGTGCCGACCCTCGACGAGGTGCTCGACCTCGCCCGGCATTCGGTGAGCTGCGACGGCCTGCCCGTCGGCGTCTACCCCGAGACGAAGCACCCGAGCTACTTCGACTCCATCGGCCTCTCACTCGAGGAGCCGCTCGTCGCCGAGCTCTCGCGCAACGGGCTCGACGATGCCGATGCACCGGTCATCGTCCAGAGCTTCGAGACCGCCAACCTGCGCGAGCTCGACGGCGCCACCGACGTCGCGCTCGCCCAGCTCGTCAACTCGAGCGGTCGTCCGTACCACTTCGCGCTCGCGGGTGACGCCCGGACGTACGCCGACCTCGCGACCCCTGCGGGGCTCGCCGAGATCGCGACGTACGCCGACGGCGTCGGCGTCGAGAAGAGCCTCGTGATCCCCCGCACGGCGACCGGCACGCTCGGCGCGCCCACGACGCTCATCGCCGACGCTCACGCGGCCGGGCTCGAGGTGCACGGCTGGACGTTCCGCCGCGAGAACGCGTTCCTCCCGGCAGAGTTCCGGTCGAGCGCCGACCCCGCGGGCATCGGCGACCTCGCCGGTGAACTGCGCGTGTTCCTCGACGAGGGGCTCGACGGATTCTTCAGCGACAACCCCGGCCTCGGCGCGGCGACCACGGGCTGATCGGGCTCATCCACGAGAGCGAGCGGATGCCCGAGGCATCCGCTCGCTCTCGCGTACACCGCTCAGGACGCGATCTCCTGGTACGCGGCGAAGAGCAGCGACTGGTCGGGTGCGAGCATGACCGTGGGCTTGGCCAGGTCGTCGAGCACGATGAAGCGGAGCTGGCCCGCGCGAGCCTTCTTGTCGCGCTGCATCGTGGCGAGCAGCGTGTTCCACCGGCCCGCGGGGTACGACGTCGGCAGGCTCAGCAGGTCGAGCACGCGCTTGTGACGGTCGGCGACCTCGTCGGGGAGCCGACCCGACAGCCGGCCGAGCTCGGCCGCGAACGCCATGCCCACGGCGACCGCAGCGCCGTGACGCCACTGGTATCGCTCGGCGTGCTCGACGGCGTGGCCGAGCGTGTGGCCGTAGTTCAGGATCTCGCGGAGCCCCTGCTCGGTGAAGTCCTCGGAGACGACGTCGGCCTTCATCTGGATCGCGAGCTCGATCACGCGACGGAACTGCGGAGTCGAGGGGTCGGTCGCCGCCTCGGGGTCGGCCTCGATGATGTCGAGGATCTCGGGGTAGCGGATGAAGCCCGCCTTCACGATCTCGGCGAAGCCCGCGAGGATCTCGTTCTTCGGGAGCGTGTCGAGCGTGTCGAGGTCGCAGATCACCGCGGCCGGCGCGTGGAACGCACCGACGAGGTTCTTGCCCTCGTTCGTGTTGATGCCGGTCTTGCCGCCCACTGCGGCATCGACCATGCCGAGCACCGTGGTCGGCACCTGCACGACCTTCACGCCGCGGAGCCACGTCGCGGCGACGAAGCCGGCGAGGTCGGTGATCGCTCCCCCGCCGAAGCCGACGACCGCGTCGGTGCGGGTGAAGTCGGCCTGCCCGAGCACCTGCCAGCAGAACGCGGCGACCTCGACGCGCTTGCCCGCCTCGGCATCGGGCACCTCGGCGAGGAGCACCTGGTAGCGATCGGAGAGCGCTTCGCGCAACTCTGCTGCACGCGCGCCGAGCGTCGCCGGGTGCACGATGAGCACCTTCGTCGCCGCGGAGCCGATCGCATCGCCGAGCTCGGCGAGCACGCCTCGGCCGACGACCACGTCGTAGCCCGACTCGCCACCGACGCGGATGCTCGTGCGGGTCTCGTCTGCGGTCATCGTGTTCCTCCGAAGTGCGCGGTGATGTCGTCGACGATCCGCGCGACCGAGCGACGCGAGGTGTCGATGCTGAAGTCGGCGACCGATTCGTACAGGGGACGCCTCGCGTCGAGGATGGCACTCCACCGTTCGACGCCGCCATCGGCGAGGAGCGGACGGTTGCCGCCCGTGAGTCGCGGCGCCACCGCCGATGCGGAGACCTGCAGCCAGACGACGGGCAGGCCTGCGAGGTCGTCGCGGGTGTCGTCGTGCAGCACGGCGCCGCCGCCGAGCGAGATCACGGCCTCTTCGCGCAGCGCTTCGCCCACGACCTCGCGTTCGACGATGCGGAAGTACTCCTCGCCCTCGCGGTCGAAGATCTCCTCGATCGGCCCGTAGCGCTCGACGATGCGCAGGTCGGTGTCGACGAACGGTGCGCCGACGGATGCCGCGAGCCGCTGCCCGACCCGGGACTTGCCCGCGCCCATCGGGCCGACGAGCACGACCGGCAGGGCGATCCGCGGCGTGTCAGACACGATCTGCCGCGGTGTCCGCAGCAGCGCCGGCCGTGCGGAGGGTGTCGGGGATCGCCGCGAGGTAGGACTCGAGGTTGCGCCGGGTCTCGTCGACCGAGTCGCCGCCGAACTTCTCGAGCACGGCGTTCGCGAGGGTGAGGGCGACCATCGCCTCGGCCACGACACCCGCTGCGGGCACGGCGACGACGTCGGAACGCTGGTGGTGCGCCGCGGCAGCCTCGCCGGTCGCGACGTCGACCGTCGGCAGCGCGTGCGGCACGGTCGCGATGGGCTTCATGCCGGCGCGGACGCGCAGCACGGTGCCGGTGGACATGCCGCCCTCGGTGCCGCCGGCGCGATCGCTCGCACGGGCGATGCGACCGTCCTCGACGTGCAGTTCGTCGTGTGCGGCCGAGCCGCGGCGACGAGTGGTCTCGAAGCCGTCGCCGACCTCCACGCCCTTGATCGCCTGGATGCCCATGAGCGCTGCAGCGAGCTGCGCGTCGAGCCGCCGATCCCAGTGCACGTGCGAGCCGAGGCCGGGCGGCACGCCGTAGGCGAGCACCTCGACGACGCCGCCGAGCGTGTCGCCCTCCTTGTGCGCGAGGTCGACCTCGGCGACCATCGCCGCGGACGTCTCGGGGTCGAAGCAGCGCAGCGGATCGGCATCGAGCACGTCGACGTCGTCGGGCGTCGGCAACGGGCGGCCGTCGGGCACGCGGACCGGACCGATCGCGAGCGTGTGCGCGACGAGCCGGATGCCGAGCTCGGCGAGGAAGGAACGGGCGACCGCCCCGAGCGCGACACGGGCGGCCGTCTCGCGGGCGCTCGCCCGCTCGAGCACCGGGCGGGCCTCGTCGAATCCGTACTTCTGCATGCCGACGAGGTCGGCGTGACCGGGACGCGGGCGCGTGAGCGCGGCGCCGCGACCGCGGCCGAGCTTGGCGGGGTCGATGGGCTCGGGGCTCATCACCTCCTGCCACTTCGGCCATTCGGTGTTGCCGATGCGCAGTGCCACGGGGCTGCCGAGGCTCAGGCCGTGCCGCACACCGCCCGAGATCGCGAGTTCGTCCTGCTCGAACTTCATGCGCGCACCTCGGCCGTAGCCGAGCTTGCGGCGTGCGAGGTCAGCACGAATATCGTCGAGCGAAACGGGGATACCGGCGGGAAGACCCTCGAGGATCGCGACGAGCTCAGGGCCGTGCGACTCTCCGGCAGTGAGCCAACGGAGCATGGTCCTATCCTTCCACAGGCTCAGGCGACTGCCGCGCGCGTGACGCCGGGTCAGGAGATCGCGGCGCGCATGACGCCGAGCACGGCGTCTTCGTCGACGAGCGGCTCGTTCGGGTCGCCGTTCACGAAGATCCGCACCTGGAGCAGTGCCTGGTGCAGCAGCATCCCGAGTCCGTGCACGACCGTGCCGCCGCCGGCGATCCAGCCGGCCGCGAGCGGGGTGGGCCACGGATCGTAGGCGACGTCGAGCAGCGTGGCCGAGGCGATCAACCCAGCGGATGCCGCGACGCCGAGGTCCGTGCCGCCGGGAACGGTGCTCACCACGAGTTCGGCACGGCCGATCGTGTCGAGCTCCTCCATGCGGCCCTCGTCGACCCGCACCCCGAGGCGGGACCCGAGCTCGATGAGCGCCACGGCTGCGCCGGGTCGACGCACGAGCACCCGCACCTCGCGCGAACCGAGTTCCGACATCGCGACGAGCGCGGAGGCGGCCGTCGCCCCGCCGCCGAGCAGCACCCCGCGCGACACCTCGTGAACGCCGGCCTCGCGGAGCGTGCGCACGATGCCGCCGACGTCGGTGTTGAAGCCTCGCCGGCTACCGGCGTCGAAGAGCACCGTGTTCGCGGCGCCGGTGATCGCAGCTACCTCGTCGATCGAGTCGAGGAGCGGGAGCACGTCCTGCTTGAGGGGCATCGTGAGCGAGAGCCCTCGCCACGAGGCATCCAGGCTGCCGATGAACTCACCGAGCCGGTCGCCGTCGATCTCGACGGCCGAGTACTGCCACGACAGGCCCAGCAGGTCGTACGCCGCCCGGTGCAGGGCCGGGCTCTTGGAGTGCGAGATGGGCGAGCCCAGCACCGCGAGCCGTCGGAGGTCACTCACAGTACGCGGCGTTCTCGTCGAGCGCGCACCATTCCTGCAGGCGCTCCACGGCCGCCTCGTGCTCCTCGACCGTGGTCGAGAAGACCGTCTCACCGGTCGCGAGGTTCACCGGCACGAAGAACAGCCATGAGCCGTCGGCCGGGTGGATGGCGGCGTTGATCGCCACGTCGCCCGGGTTGCCGATCGGACCGATCGGGAGGCCGGGGTTGGCGTACGTGTTGTAGAGGTTCGACGCATCGGCGCGCTCCTCGTCGGTCGTCCAGACGGTGTGCGTGTTGCCCGTGCCGTAGGCGACCGTCGCGTCGGACTCGAGGTTGATGCCCTGGTCGAGGCGGTTCTGGAAGACTCGCGCGACCTTCGGGAAGTCGTCGAGGTTCGAACCCGCTTCACGTTGCACGATCGACGCGAGCACGATCGTGCGCCACCGCTGATCGGCCGGCACTCCCGCGGCGTCGAGCGCCTCGAACTGCCGGTTCACGAGCGTCTGCAGCACGGCGTGCGCGTCGAGGCCCGGCTCCAGCGTGTAGGTCGCCGGGAAGAGGAAGCCCTCGAGCGTCGTCGCCTCGGCGGGCAGTCCATAGCTCGCCGGCGGTTCGACGGCCGCGGCCTGCAGGTTCTCGAGTGGCACGTCGGTGCCCTCGGAGATGGCGACGAGCGCATCGGGCAGCGAGGTGCCCTCGGGGATCACGAAGGTCTGCTCGAGCTTGTTCGCCGGATCCTGCAGCGCATCCAGCGCTGCCTGCGCGCTCATCTCCTCGGCCAGCTGATAGGCCCCGGGGTGGAACTCCGGTTCGGGGCTCTGCTCGAGCAGCAGGTCGTAGAAGGCGTCATAGGAAGCGGTGACGCCTTCGTCGACGAGGTTCGTCGCGATGTCGGAACCGTTCTCGCCGTCGTGGATCATGAAGACGACCTCACCGGTGCCGGTGCCCTCGAAGTCCGCTGCCGGCGTGAATCGCTCGATGACGGCGTTGATGGGCCCCTGCAGGAAGAAGTACGCCCCCGCGCCGAGCGCGGCGACGATGAGCAGACCGACGAGGCAGCCCCATGCTCCACGTCGCTTCGGCTTCTCGGGCTCGTAGGGGTCGGCGTTGACCGCACGCCGTTCGGCTCGCGAGGGCCGGGCCGGGTCCGGAGCGACCGGATCCGCCACGATCGGCTCGAAGAGCGGCAGGCTCGATGCCGGCTCGGCCGGCGGGCCCGCCTCGGCGAGCACTGCCGCCGCTTCCGCCTCGGCAGCCTGACGCTGCTCGGCCTCCCTCGCCTCGCGACGGGTCAGCGGTCGCCCTTCCGACGGCGGCTGCGGCTGGGCCGGCCCGGTCGGTGTCGCGGCGACCGGTGAGGTGCGGGGCGCGGCATCCGATGATCTCGGTGCTCGCACCGGCTCGTTGCCGGCGAGCATCGCGTGCCAGTCGGCGGTTGCACGGTCTGCGTCGCGCTCGGAATGGGGCTGGGTCACAGGGGGGATGGCCCTTCGGGGATCTCGATCGTCCGGCCGGGCGGGCGGTTGAAGTCCCGCTCGGCGTCGATGGCGTGTTGCAAAATGATAACGGCTGCAACCTGATCGACGATGGGACGCTGCTTGCGCGTCGACTTCCCTGTCGCACGAAGCGCCTGCTGGGCGCTCACGGTCGAGAGCCGTTCGTCGACGAGCCGCACCGGGATCCCCGCACGCGTCAACCGCTCCGCGAACGCGACCGCGTCGTCGGTCGACGGCGTCGAGGCGCCCGAGAGCGACAGCGGATTGCCGACGACGATCTCGATCACCTCGTACTCGCGCGCGAGCTCGAGGATGCGCGTGACATCGGCATCCCCGTCAGCGGCACGCGCGACCGTTTCGATCGGGGTCGCGATGAGACCCCCGGCATCGCAACGGGCGACGCCGATTCGGGCGCGCCCGACGTCGACGCCGAGCCTCGCCCCGGTACGCACGCCGACTACCCGCGGAGCGCCGAGCGCACCGCGTCGAGCGCGGCCGGGATGGCCGAGAGGTCGCTGCCGCCGCCCTGGGCGAGATCGGGCTTGCCACCGCCGCCGCCGCCGAGCACTCCGGCCATCGTCTTCGCGAGGGCACCGGCGTTCGCGCCGGCATCTCGAGCGGCAGGCGCGGTCGCGACGATCGCGACCGGCTTGCCGCCGACCTCGGCGGCCAGTGCCACGACGGATGCCGCGTCGCCGAGCTGCGATCGCACGGAGAGCGCGAGTGCCCGCAACTCGTCACCGGTGCCGAGCGAGCCGACCGTCTCGGCGACGAGCAGCACGTCACCAGTACGCACGGCCTTCGCGGCGAGGGCGGGCACGCGGTCGTTCAGTGCGCGGGCCTCGAACTGCTGGATGCGCTTCTCGGCGGCCTTCAGGCTCGAGATGAGTTCGCCGACGCGGTCGACGAGCTGCTCGGGCCGCGTCTTCAGCGACGACGTCAGCTCGGAGACGAGCGCGCGCTCCGAGGCGAATCGGCGGAAGGCGTCGAGGCCGACGAGCGACTCCACGCGGCGGTTGGACGCACCGACCGAGGACTCCCCCACGATGTTGATCATGCCGACCTCGGCACTCGTCGACACGTGCGTGCCGGCGCAGAGCTCACGCGACCATGGGCCGCCGATGTCGACGACGCGAACGACGTCGCCGTACTTCTCGCCGAAGAGCGCCATCGCACCGAGCGACTTCGCCTCGTCGAGGGGCATCTCACGCGTGACGACCTCGAGGTTGTCACGGATCGCGGCGTTCGAGATCTCCTCGATCTCGCTGCGGGTCTCGGTCGAGAGGGCGGAGTTCCAGCCGTAGTCGAGACGCAGGTATCCGGCCTTGTTGAAGGAGCCGGACTGGTGGGCGTTCGGGCCGAGCACCTGGCGCAGCGCAGCGTGCACGAGGTGCGTGCCCGAGTGCGCCTGCGTCGCCCCGCGTCGGTACTGCTCGTCGACGAGCGTCGTCGCGGGCACCCCGACTCCGACCTCGCCCTTCGTCACCTTCACGGTGTGGCTGATGAGGCCCTTGATGGGTTTCTGCACGTCGAGCACCTCGAGCTCGAAGCCGTCACCGACGATGCGCCCCTGGTCGGGCGCCTGTCCGCCGGACTCGGCGTAGAGCGAGGTCTCCGCGAGGATGACCTCTGCGGTCTGGCCCGCGGTCGCGAACGGCACCGGTCGGCCGTCGACGAGGAGGCCCAGCACGCTCGACGCCGTCGTCAGCTCGGTGTAGCCCGTGAAGATCGTCTCGCCCTTTGCGCGGAACTCCGCGTACACCGAGAGGTCGGCGAGCACCTTCTTCTTCGACTTCGCATCGGCCTTCGCCCGCGACCGCTGCTCGGTCATGAGCGTGTCGAATGCGGCGCGGTCGACCGCGAGGCCGGCCTCATCGGCCATCTCGAGGGTGAGCTCGATCGGGAAGCCGTACGTGTCATGCAGGAGGAACGCCGTGTCGCCGGCGAGCTCGCCGCGACCGGAGTCCTTGGTCTTGGAGACCGCGAGGTCGAGGATCGACGTTCCTGCGGTAAGCGTGCGGAGGAAGGTCTCCTCCTCGCCGAGGGCGAGCTGCTCGATGTGCGCGTAGTCCTTCGCGACCTCGGGGTAGGCGGTCTTCATCGCGTCGCGCGACGCTGCGAAGAGCTCGCGGAAGGTCGGGCCCTCGACGCCGAGAAGGCGCATGGCACGGATGCTGCGGCGCAGCAGTCGGCGCAGGATGTAGCCGCGCCCCTCGTTCGACGGGCTCACGCCGTCGCTCATGAGCATGAGCGCGGAGCGCACGTGGTCGGCGATGACGCGCATGCGCACGTCGTCGTCATGGTTCGCGCCGTAGCGGCGACCCGAGAGCTCGGCGGCGCGGTCGAGCACCGGGCGCACCTGGTCGATCTCGTACATGTTGTCGACGCCCTGCTTGATGAAGGCGACGCGCTCGAGACCCATGCCGGTGTCGATGTTCTTCTTCGGCAGTTCCTTCACGATGCGGAAGTCGGTCTTCGACACGACGTCGTCGATGAGGTACTGCATGAACACGAGGTTCCAGATCTCGACGTAGCGATCGTCGTCGGTGGCCGGGCCGCCGTCGATGCCGTACTCGGGGCCGCGGTCGAAGAAGATCTCGGAGCAGGGACCCGCAGGGCCCGGCTGGCCGGTGTGCCAGTAGTTCGTGTCCTTGCCGAGTCGCTGGATGCGCTCGTCGGGCAGGTCGGCGACCTTCTTCCAGAGCTCGATCGCCTCGTCGTCGTCTTCGTAGACGGTGACCCAGAGGTCGTTTCGGTCGAAGCCGTAGCCGCCGTCGGCCTCGGGCGTCGTCAGGAGCTCCCACGCCATCGAGATGGCGCCCTCCTTGAAGTAGTCGCCGAACGAGAAGTTGCCGCTCATCTGGAAGAACGTGCCGTGGCGCGGAGTCTTGCCGACCTCTTCGATGTCGTTCGTCCGGATGCACTTCTGCACGCTCGTCGCGCGGGGGTACGGAGCGGGCACGAGACCCGTCAGGTACGGCACGAACGGCACCATGCCGGCGACGGTGAAGAGCAGCGTGGGGTCGTCGGAGACGAGTGACGCCGACGGGACGACGGTGTGTCCGCGCTCGGCGAAGAAGTCCAGCCAACGCTGGCGGATGTCGGCAGTCTGCATGGTTCCGTTCTCGGTCGTGCCCGGGGCATCCGGGCCTTCGCATTCGTGGCGGCGAGGTCGCGCCGACGTGGTTCTCGTCGACCCGGCTCGCGTCGGCTCAGAGCGCCGCGTGCGTCTCGCCCTGCTCGGCGCGGAGCTCGGCGTCGCGGGCGTGGTAGCCCTCGGCGATCGCGTGGCCGAAGGCGCGGGCCTTCGCGTCCACCGCGGAGAAGAAGTCTCGCCCCTGCTTGGTCTGGTTGACCTGGTGTGCGACCGCGAATCCGGCCGCGACGCCGACGGTGAACCACAGAATGCTCTTCACGAGGTGCTCCTGCTCCCTGATCGATGTGTCGCCTGGCGGTGCGCTCGGCACGCCTCGCATCAGTCTAGTGGCCGTGTCGCAGGCACTCGCCGGGTACGACACAGGGGCCGCGGGAAACCCCGCGACCCCTGTCTCAACTGCTCTGCGTCAGCGACCTGCGTAGTACTCGACGACCAGCTGCACGTCACAGGTCACGGGGACCTCGGCGCGCTTCGGGCGACGGACGAGCTTCACCTGGAGCTTGTCGAGCTCGACCTCGAGGTACGCGGGGAGCTTGGGCAGCACGTCGACGTGACCGCCGGCAGCGGCGACCTGGAACGGCTCGGTGCCCTCGCTGCGCGCCTTGACGTGCACGAGCTGGCCCGGCTTCACGCGGAACGACGGGCGGTCGACGAGCTGGCCGTCGACGAGGATGTGACGGTGCACGACGAACTGGCGAGCCTGCGAGATGGTGCGGGCGAAGCCGGCACGCAGCACGATGGCGTCGAGACGCATCTCGAGCAGCTCGACCAGGTTCTCACCGGTCAGGCCGTCGGTGCGCTTGGCCTCGACGTAGGCGATCTTCAGCTGCTTCTCGCGGATGCCGTACTGGGCGCGCAGGCGCTGCTTCTCGCGCAGACGGACGGCGTAGTCACTGTCCTGCTTGCGCTTGGTGCGGCCGTGCTCACCGGGAGCGTACGGGCGCTTCTCCATGTAGCGGGCGGCCTTCGGGGTGAGGGCGACGCCGAGCGCACGGGAGAGGCGGGTCTTGCTACGTGACTGGTTCGACACGAATGTCCTTTCGGAAGAATCTCAAGTGAAATCACGGCGCGAACGTGCGCCGGGAATCTGTGTCAGAGGGATTCGCCAAGGGTGGATCGGCTACAGATCGCACCCGTTCGCCGGTGACTCCCTCGCAGCCGCGCTCGGGAATCAGGCTTCAGGCCAACGAAAATGATATCACGACGATGTGCGCTTCGACGTCACCGCTCGCCGCGCACGATGCGCCGCAGCTTCGCGAGCCGAGCCGAGACCTCGCGCTCGTTGCCGTGCTCGGTCGGCTCGTAGTACACGGCGCCTCGCAACGAGTCGGGAAGGTACTGCTGCTCGACCACGCCGATCTCGTCGTTGTGCGGGTACTTGTAGCCCTTGCCGTGCCCGAGCCGCTTCGCCCCGGGGTAGTGCGCGTCGCGCAGGTGCTTCGGCACCCGGCCCGCTTTGCCTTCACGCACGTCGGCGATCGCCTGGTTGATGCCGAGGTAGGCGGCGTTCGACTTCGGGGCGGTGGCCAGGTGCACGACCGCCTGCGCGAGCGGAATGCGACCCTCCGGCATGCCGATGTACTGCACGGCATCGGCGGCGGCCACGGCCACGCCGAGCGCGCTCGGGTCGGCGAGCCCGATGTCTTCGGAGGCGAGCACGATGATGCGCCGCGCGATGAACCGCGGATCTTCGCCCGCCTCGATCATGCGAGCGAGGTAGTGCAGCGAGGCGTCGACGTCACTGCCGCGCACCGACTTGATGAACGCGCTGATGACGTCGTAGTGCTCGTCGCCGTTGCGGTCGTAGCGCAGCAGGGCGCGGTCGACCGCGCGAGCCACGATCTCGGTCGTGATCATCGGCGGAGCGGATGCCGCGGCATCCGCGTCGTCGCCTGCCGCCGTGTCGTCGGCCGGGCGGTCTGCCGTGTCTCCGTCTTCGGCCTCGTCATCGGCTTCAGCGGTATCCGCCGCCGGAACGGACTGCACGGCGGCCACCGCGGCTGCCTCGAGCGCCGTGAGCGCTCGGCGTGCGTCGCCCGACGCGAGCCGGATGATGGCGGCCCGCGCCTCGGGGTCGAGAGCGACCTTGCCGGCGAGACCGCGCGGATCGGTCACCGCGCGGTCGACGAGGACTCCGAGGTCGTCGTCAGTGAGGAGCTCGAGGGTCAGCAGGAGGGATCGGGACAGGAGCGGCGAGATCACGGAGAACGAGGGGTTCTCGGTCGTCGCCGCCACGAGGATGACCCACCCGTTCTCGACGCCGGGCAGCAACGCGTCTTGCTGGGCCTTCGTGAAGCGGTGGATCTCGTCGAGGAAGAGCACCGTCGAGAGCCCGTAGAGATCACGGCTCGCCCGCGCCTCCTCCATGACCTGGCGCACGTCGCGCACACCGGCCGACACCGCCGACAGCTCGACGAACTTGCGGCCCGACGAGCGCGCGATCGCCTGGGCGAGCGTCGTCTTGCCGGTGCCGGGCGGCCCCCAGAGGATCACGGAGACGGAGCCCGACTCCCCCGAGCGATCGCCCGCGAGGGCGACGAGCGGCGACCCCGGGGTCAGCAGATGCCGTTGGCCGGCCACCTCGTCGAGGCTCGTCGGGCGCATGCGCACCGCGAGCGGGGTCGCGCCTGAGCGCAGCCCCGGGCCGGAATCAACCATGTCTTCAAGCGTAGTCGCGGCATCCGACACGGGATCTCCGGCCCGAATCGACCACGACGCCACACGAGTCGCGGCATCCGACACCGGATCTCCGGCCCGAATCGACCACGACGCCACGCGAGTCGCGGCTTCCGACTGAGGATCTCGGCGCGGAGTTCGGTGCGGCGATTGGTCTGGGCACCCCGCCTTGCGTAGAGTCGGCACGCAGGAGTCCCGAGAAGGAGCATGCGTGGCATCGAACGACCGACAGGCGCGTGAAGAACGAGCGCGCCTTCGCACCTACCAGGCACGCCAGGAAGTCCACACCCGGAAGCAGCGCCGGCGCACCCGCGACAACGTGATCGCGGTGCTCGCGCTCGTCGTCGTACTCGCCCTCGCCACGGCCGCGCAGATCTTCTACTTCAGCGGCGGACCGGGCGCCGAGCCCGTTGCCACCGACACGGCGACCCCGACTCCGACTCCGGCGGCCGAAGAGGAGAACCAGGGCGACGTGCCCTCCGCGGACATCGCCGAGGACCGCACCTGGACCGGCACGCTGACGCTCAACGACATCCCGCTCGGCGTCGAGCTCGACGGCGCGGCCGCCCCGCAGGCCGTCTCGAGCGAGATCAGTCTCGCCCAGTCGGGCTTCTACACCGGCACGAGCTGCCACCGTCTCACGACCGAGGGCATCTGGGTGCTGCAGTGCGGCGACCCGAGCGGCGACGGCACGGGTGGCCCGGGCTACAGCTACGGGCCCGTCGAGAACGTTCCGTCCGACGGCGTCTACCCCGCCGGCACGATCGCGATGGCCCGTGCAGCATCGCAGTACAGCCAGGGCAGCCAGTTCTTCATCGTCTATGAAGACACGACGCTGCCGGGCGACACCGGCGGCTACACCGTCATCGGCAAGGTGACGAGCGGTCTCGACGCGCTCCGAGCCGGCGTCATCGACGCGGGCACCAGCGACGGTGCCGGCGACGGTGCCCCCGCCGTGCCGACCACGATCACGGCGTTCACGATCGAGTGAGCGCCCGCACCGCCCCTCGGCGGTGCAATAGGCTTGATGCCGTCAACGTCGCCCACGGGCGGCATCCGACATACGACAGGGTGAGGCCGTGACCGATTCAGATCAGCAACCGTGGGGCCGCGTCGACGAGACGGGCACCGTCTTCGTGCGCACGAGCGACGGCGAACGAGCGGTCGGGCAGTACCCCGACGGCTCGGCTGAAGAGGCACTCGCCTACTTCGAGCGCAAGTACGCCGATCTGGCGGGCCAGGTGGGCCTGCTCGAACAGCGCGTGCGCCGAGGTGCGCCCGCAGCGGATGTCTCGAAGGCCGTGGCCTCGCTCCAGTCCTCCGTCTCCACGGCCAACGCGGTCGGCGACCTCGAATCGCTCGGGCGTCGTCTCGAGGCGCTCTCGGGCACGACCAAGGAGCTGACCGAACAGCAGCAGGCCGAGTCGAAGGCCGCGGTCGCCGAGGCCGTCGCCGAGCGCACCGCGATCGTGGAGGCAGCCGAGGCCCTCGCGGCCGGCGACCCCGCGAAGACGCAGTGGAAGCAGGCCACCGCAGAGCTCGATGAGCTCTTCGCGCGCTGGCAGCGCCACCAGCAAGACGGACCGCGCCTGCCGAAGAACGAGGCCAATGAGCTCTGGAAGCGCTTCCGCGCCGCCCGCTCGACGATCGAGACGCACCGCAAGGCGTTCTTCGCCGAGCTCGACGCAGCGCACCGCGACGTGCGTTCGCGCAAGCAGGCGCTGATCGAGCGGGCCGAGGCGCTCGCCCCGCGCGGTGCCGACGCGGTGGGCGACTACCGTCACCTGCTCGACGAGTGGAAGCTCGCGGGCCGTGCCGGCAAGAAGCTCGACGACGCCCTCTGGGCGAAGTTCAAGGCCGCCGGCGACGTGCTCTTCGGCGCGAAGGCCGAGATCGACGCGCAGGAGGACGAGAGCTACCGCGCGAACCTCGAGGAGAAGCTCGCGCTGCTCACCGAGGCCGAGCCCCTGCTCACCGAGCAGGACCCGAAGCAGGCTCGTGCCGGGCTCAACAAGATCCAGCGCAAGTGGGACGAGATCGGCAAGGTTCCGCGCGATCAGGTGCGCGTCGTCGAAGACCGCCTGCGCAAGATCGAGAACCACGTCAAGTCGCTCGAGGAGGAGCGCTGGCAGCGCGAGGACCCCGAGAAGAAGGCGCGGTCCGAGGGCATGCTCGGTCAGCTCCACGACGCGATCGACAAGCTCGAGGCCGAGCTCGCGGCTGCTGAGGCATCCGGCGACGCGAAGGCCGCGGCATCCGCTCGCGAAGCCCTCGATGCGCGCAAGGCCTGGCTCAAGGCCGTCGGCGGCTGATTCCCCCTCGCGATGTCGCGGTCTCGGCCGCGCTACTGTCGTGAGCGCGCCGTTGTCCACAGATCGCGCCTGACTGCGCCCTGAAGGGCACCAGTGCCGGAGCATGTCCGTATGGCCAAGCTCCCGAACGTGCTCAGCATCGACGACCTCTCGCTCGCGGAACTCTGCGCCGCCCGCATCGACGGCGAACTGATGCCCATCGGCGACGGGTGGGCACCCGTCGATGAGCCCGATCTGCCGTCACTGCGAGCGGCGGCCGTTGCGCTCCGCGCGCCGCGTGCGCTCGTGGTCGAACGACGATCGGCAGCCTGGGTGCACGGCGCGCTCGACGCTCCCCCGATGCTCGCGCAGTTCTGCGTGTCCCGCACCGCACGGGTCGCGCTCGTCTCGGTGCCGCGCGTCGTCGTGCGCGAGGTCGCGATCGAGCCCGACGAGATCATCGAGTTCCCGTTCGCGCGATGCACCAACGTCGTGCGCACGGGCTTCGACCTGCTGCGCGAGCACGCCGAAGACGACGGGGAGGTCGAGTCGATCGTCACCGCGCTCTGCAGGGCCGACGCGAAGCTCGCTGCCCGGTTGCGTCGGCGGTTCGACGAGGCGATCCGCATGCCGCACCGGAGCCTCGCCCTCGATCGGCTCGATCACGTCGATGCGAGGCTCGTCGAATTCGATCCGACGGAATTCGATCGGGCTCGGCCGGCCGCCGTCAGCCGTCGCTGACGCGATACACGTCGTAGACGGCGTCGATGCGTCGAACCGCATTCAGCACACGATCGAGATGCGTGGTGTCGCCCATCTCGAAGACGAAGCGGCTGAGCGCGAGGCGGTCGGTCGACGTCGAGACGTTGGCGGAGAGGATGTTGACGTGGTGCTCCGAGAGCACGCGCGTGACATCGGAGAGGAGCCCCGCGCGGTCGAGTGCCTCGATCTGGATCTGCACGAGGAAGACGCTCTTCGAGCTCGGCGCCCACTCCACGTCGATCATGCGTTCGGGTTCCTGCATGAGGCTCTGCACGTTGTGGCAGCTCGCCTGGTGCACCGAGACGCCGGCGCCGCGCGTGACGAAGCCGACGATCTCGTCGCCGGGCACGGGAGTGCAGCAACGGGCGAGCTTGACGAGGATGTCGGGCGCACCGCGCACGAGGACTCCGGAGTCCGAGTGCCGCGGCAGGGGCCGCGAACGCACCGGGATCGGCAGGTCGGGCTCGTCGCCCTCGTCGACGTCGCGCACGAGCGCGACGACCTTCTCGAGCACCGACTGCGTCGACACGTGGCCTTCGCCTACGGCGGCGTACAGCGAGGAGACGTCGTCGTAGCGCAGCTGGGCTGCCACCTCGGCGAAGGACTCCTGGTTCATGAGCTTCTGCAGGGGCAGGTTCTGCTTGCGCATGGCGCGGGCGATCGCGTCGCGACCCTGCTCGATCGCCTCGTCGCGCCGCTCCTTGGTGAACCACTGCCGGATCTTGTTGCGGGCACGCGGGCTCTTGACGAAGCTGAGCCAATCCTTGCTCGGCCCCGAGTCGGGGTTCTTCGAGGTGAACACCTCGACGACGTCGCCGCTCAGCAATTCGCTCTCGAGTGGGACGAGACGGCCGTTGACCTTCGCTCCCATCGTGCGATGACCGACCTCGGTGTGCACGGCGTAAGCGAAGTCGACCGGGGTCGCGCCGGCCGGCAGGCCGATCACCCGACCCTTCGGGGTGAAGACGTACACCTCCTTGGCGCCGATCTCGAAGCGCAGCGAATCGAGGAACTCCCCCGGGTCGGCCGTCTCGGCCTGCCAGTCGGAGATGTGAGCGAGCCACGCCATGTCGGTCTCGTTCTGACCCGACTTGTCGGCGGTGCGACCGCCGGCCATCCGTTCCTTGTACTTCCAGTGCGCCGCGACACCGTACTCGGCGCGCTGGTGCATGTCGTGCGTGCGGATCTGGATCTCGACCGCGCGCCCCTTCGGGCCGATCACGGTCGTGTGCAGCGACTGGTACAGGTTGAACTTCGGCGTCGCGATGTAGTCCTTGAAGCGGCCGGGAAGCGGGGTCCACCTGGCATGGATCGCGCCGAGCACCGCGTAGCAGTCGCGCACCGAGTTCACGAGCACCCGGATGCCGACGAGGTCGTAGATCTCGTCGAAGTCACGGCCTCGCACGATCATCTTCTGGTAGATCGAGTAGTACTGCTTGGGCCGACCGACGACCTTGCCCCGGATCTTCGCAGCCTTCAGGTCGTCTGCGATGAGGTCGATGACGTTCTGCACGAACTCTTCGCGCTGCGGAGTGCGCTGCTTGACGAGGCTCTCGATCTCGGCGTAGAGCTTCGGGTAGAGCACGGCGAACGAGAGGTCTTCGAGCTCCCACTTGATCGTCTGGATGCCGAGGCGATGCGCGAGCGGTGCATAGATCTCGAGGGTCTCGGTCGCCTTGCGCGCAGCCGACGCCGCCGGCACGAAACCCCACGTGCGCGCGTTGTGCAACCGGTCGGCGAGCTTGATGATGAGCACCCGGATGTCTTTCGACATCGCGACGATCATCTTGCGAACGGTCTCCGCCTGCGTCGAGTCGCCGTACTTGACCTTGTCGAGCTTCGTGACGCCGTCGACGAGCATGGCGATCTCGTCGCCGAAGTCGGCCCGCACCTGGTCGAGCGTGTACGCGGTGTCCTCGACGGTGTCGTGCAGCAGCGCCGCGGCGACCGTCTTCGATCCGATGCCGAGATCGGCGAGGATCTGCGCGACCGCGATCGGGTGCGTGATGTACGGCTCACCGCTCTTGCGCTTCTGCCCCTCGTGCGCGCGCTCCGCGACCGTGTACGCCCGCTCGATGAGCGAGAGATCGGCTTTCGGATGGTGCATCCGCACCGTGCGCATGAGGGTGTCGACCGCGCCAGAGGGCTGTGCCTTGGAGAAGATGCGCGGTACCAGACGGCGCAGCGATGCCGTCGAGTTGACACCCGTCTCCGTCATCGCTCACCTCCGGAACTCAATTATCGCCGCTCCGGAGGCTTCGACGCGCCACACGGCTCACGCCGGCCGCGAACATCATGCGGTGGGCAGCGCCTCGGCCCCCGTCGAGACGGATGCCGCGCGCTCGCGCTCCTTCAGGACCTTCTGGTCGTGGCGGTGGATCGCCGGCTCCCCTTCACGCAACTGCGAGTAGAGCGGAGCGGCGACGAACACCGTCGACCAGGTGCCGACGAGGATGCCGATGAGGAGCGCCAGCGAGATGTCGCGGAGCGTGTCGGCTCCGAGCACGCCGGCTCCGATGAAGAGGATCGCCGCGACGGGAAGAGCGGCCACTACGCTCGTGTTGATCGAACGCACGAGGGTCTGGTTCACCGCGAGGTTCACCGATTCGGCGAAGGTGCGCCTCGACTCCTGACCGTCTTCCGCGGTGTTCTCACGGATCTTGTCGAAGACCACGACGGTGTCGTACAGCGAGTAACTGAGGATCGTGAGGATACCGATGGTCGCTGCGGGACTGATCTCGAAGCCGACCGCAGCATAGATGCCCACGGTCACCACGAGGTCGCCGATGAGCGCGAGGATCGCCGCGAGGGACATCTTCCAGGTGCGGAAGTACAGCGCCATGATGATGCCCGCGAGCAGGAGGAATGCGACGAGGCCGACGAGGGCCTGCCGAGTGACATCCGCGCCCCAGCTGGGACCGATGAACGAGGAGGTGACCTCCGACTCCGGTACGTCGTACGCTTCGGCGAGAGCACCGCTCACGTCTTCCGAATCCGCCTGCTCGAGCTGGTCGGTCTGCACGCGCACACCGGATCCTCCGACGATCGCCACCCGCACCTCGGCGTCGGGCACGACGGAGTGGACCGCCTCGATCGCCGGCTCGGGTGTCGCGTTCTCGACCTCGGCGATCTGGAACTGCGATCCGCCGCGGAACTCGATGCTGAAGTTGATTCCGGTGAGGAGCGGAACGACGATCGACAGCAGGATCAGGACCCCGGCGATCGCGTACCACTTCTTGCGGCCTCCGACGAAGTTGAAGGACCGCTTGCCGGTGTAGAGGTCATTGCCGAAGGTCGTGAGACGGTTCGCCATCAGGACTCCTTCCCTTCGTCGGACGAATCGGAGGCGCCCACTGCTGCAGCTGCCTTCCGTTCGGCGATGGTCTGGCGGCGCTGCGCTTCTTTCGCGCTGGCCGCGGTCTTCTTCGCCGGCGCTCCGACGGGCTTGCGGAACTCGGCACGACCGCGGTACACGGCGCCGAGTGCGTTCGGGTCGAGGCCCGACCATGGGTTGCCGCTCGAGAAGAAGCGGGTCTGCGCGAGCAGCTGCAGCATCGGGTGCGTGAACAGGATGACCACGACGACGTCGATGATCGTGGTGAGACCGAGCGTGTACGCGAAGCCCTTGACGCTGCCGACGGCGAGCACGAACAGCACGATCGCGGCGAGCAGGTTGGTGGCCTTCGACGCGAGCACTGTTCGGAACGCGCGCTTCCAGCCGGCCTCGACCGCGCCGACGAGTGGCCTGCCGTCTCGGAGCTCGTCTCGAACGCGTTCGAAGTAGATGATGAACGAGTCGGCGGTGAAACCGATCGAGACGATGAGTCCCGCGATGCCGGCGAGCGACAGGCGGTAGCCCTCTCGCCACGACAGGATCGTGATCATCAGGTAGGTGATGATGCCCACGATCACGAGCGAGGCGATGGTGACCGACGCGAGGGCGCGGTACTGGAAGATCGTGTAGATCACGACGAGGATCAGGCCGATGAGGCCGGCGATCAGGCCGGACTGCAGCTGCGAGGTACCGAGCGTCGGCGAGATCGTGTCGGAGGACTGCACCGTGAAGCTGAGGGGCAGCGCGCCGAACTTCAGCTGGTCGGCGAGCGCCTTCGACGAGGCCTGGTCGAAGCTGCCGGTGATCTGCGGCTTGCCGTCGGTGATCGCGCCGTTCATCGACGGTGCCGTGAGCACCTGACCGTCGAGCACGAAGGCGAACTGGTCGCGAGGGGTCTGGCCCTGCAGGCCGTACAGACGAGTGCTCACGTTGGCGAAGTCTTCGGTGCCTTCGGCGTCGAAGACGATGTTGACGGCCCACTGACCCGTCGACGCGCCCGTCTGGGTCTGCACCATGCCGTTGGTGGCGTCGACGATGTTCTCGCCGCTGGCCTCGACCGGTCCGAGGAGGTACTTCGCGGTACGGGTGACGTCGCACGTGACGAGCGGCTCGTCGGCGGGTGCCACGTTCGCCGAGTTCTCATCGATCTGCGAGCAGTCGAAGTCGTCGAACTCCTGCTGCAGCGCGGGCGTGACCCAGGCCGGGTCGCTGCCGTCGGTCGGTTCGGTGGTCGGCGTCGACTCGAGTTCCTCAGCAGGTGCTTCGGTCGGCTCGGGGCTCGCGCTCGGGTCGATCGCGGTGTTCGTCGCCGCGTCCGCGAGCAGCACGGCCCGGAGCTCGAGCTTCGCGGACTGCTGGATGCGAGCGCGGGTCTGGTCGTCGAGCTCGCCCGGGATGCGAACGACCACGTTCTCACCCTCGGTGTTGATCTCCGCTTCCGAGACGCCGGAGGCGTCGACGCGCTGGCGGATGATCGAGACCGCCTGGTCGAGCTGCTCCTGCGAGACGTTGGCGCCCGTCTCGACCTTGGGCTCGAGGATGATCTGCGTGCCGCCCTCGAGGTCGAGCGCGAGCTTCGGAGTCCACGACCCGCCGCCCCAGATGACGCCGGCGGCATTGATGCCGAACAGCAGCGCGATGATGACACCCAGCCAGATGAGTGATCTCCATGCCTTGCGCACGGGGGTCGGCCGAGATGACCGCTTCGATGGTGCAGCCACGTGTTCCGCTTTCTCTGCAGAGAGCCCGCGCGTCAGCGCACGGGCCCAACCTGGGGTTGAGTCTTAGTCGTCCGACTTCTTGGTGTCGGGCTTCTCGTCGGTCGCGTCCGTGGACGTCACGTCGGTCTCGGCATCGAGACGCTCGCCGAACTCGGGCTCGCCCTCGACCGCGACGGTCTCTTCGACGACGTCGGCCTTGGGCTCGACGACGCGAGCGACGGTCTGACGGTGCACGGTGAGGACGGTGCCGGGCGAGGTCTCGAGGAGCACCTGGTTCTCGTCTTCGTCGATCGAGAGGATGGTGCCGAAAACGCCGAAGTTGGTCATCACCTTCGCGCCAGCCTGCACCTTCGACTGCAGTTCGCGGGCGTCGGCCTGACGCTTGCGCGAGTTGCGGAACATGAAGAAGATGAGCACCGCCAGGACGGCGAGCATGATGATGGTGAACGGATCGAACGTCATGAGAGGAGAAGTACCTTCCGGAGTGCGGCGCGCGCACGAAGTCATCGGTGCTGAGGGGTCAGCTTCAAGGATTATAGGTCATCGATCGGAAGCGCCGCTGCCGTATCGGGTGCATGCGCTGCGAGACCGAAGTGCCGCCAGGCCGCCGGGGTCGCCATGCGGCCTCTCGGGGTTCGCGTGATGAGCCCGATGCGCACGAGGAACGGCTCGACCACGGCCTCGATCGTCTCGGCCTCTTCTCCGACGGAGACGGCGAGCGTGTTGAGGCCCACCGGCCCTCCGCCGAAGCGGGTCAGGATCATCTCCATCACCGCGCGGTCGAGACGGTCGAGCCCGAGCGGGTCGACGTCGTAGAGTTCGAGCGCTGCGCGGACGGCTGCGAGGTCGGCGCGTTCGCCGTGCACGAGCGCATAGTCGCGAACCCGGCGGAGCAGTCGGTTGGCGATGCGAGGTGTGCCGCGGCAGCGCCCGGCGATCTCGGCGAGGGCCTCTTTATCGGCGTCGAGGCCGAGCATCGTGCCGGCGCGCGCGAGCACCTGCTCGAGCTCCGCCTCGTCGTAGAACTCGAGGTGCGCCGTGAAGCCGAACCGGTCGCGCAGGGGGTTCGGCAGAAGCCCGGCCCGCGTGGTCGCGCCGACGAGGGTGAAGGGCGACAGGTCGAGCGGCACGGAGGTGGCTCCCGCCCCCTTGCCGACCATGATGTCGATGCGGAAGTCCTCCATGGCGAGGTAGAGCATCTCTTCTGCCGAGCGCGCCATGCGGTGGATCTCGTCGATGAAGAGCACCTCGCCGGGGACGAGCGAGCTCAGGATCGCCGCGAGGTCTCCGGCGTGCTGGATGGCCGGGCCGCTCGACATGCGCAGCGGTCGGCCGCCCTCGTGGGCGACGATCATCGCGAGCGTCGTCTTGCCGAGCCCGGGCGGACCCGCGAGCAGGATGTGGTCGGGCGTGCGCTGTTGCAGCGTCGCCGCGGTGAGCAGCAGCTGCAACTGGCCGCGCACCCGGGTCTGGCCGACGAACTCGCCGAGGCTCTTCGGCCGGAGCGCGCCCTCGAAGGCGAGCTCCGCCTCGGAGGCGAGCACCGGGTCGGTCAGGTCGAGGTCGTCGCTCATCGCGTGCGCCCTGTCTGCTGCGCGGGCCCGAGCCGAGCGAGCGTGAGCCGCAGCAGCGTCGGTACCGAAGCGGCCTCGATGTCGGATGCCGCGGCGATCGTCTCGTCGACGGCCTCTGCAGCCACCCGCTCCGACCAGCCGAGCCCGGTGAGCGCGGCGAGCACGCTGTCGGCGGCACCACCGACGACGACGGGCGCGTGCGGAGTCGATGAGACGGGTGCGATGAGCTTGCCGGCCAGCGAGACGGTGATGAGCTTCGCGGTCTTCGGGCCGATGCCGCTCACCTTGCGGAAGACGGCATCGTCGTCGCGCTGCACCGCCTCGGCGATCTGCCCGGGCGAGAGCACCGAGAGCACGCCGAGCGCGGACTTCGGCCCGACGCCGGTGACGCCGATGAGGAGGTCGAAGACGTCGAGCTCGTCGCGCGTCGCGAAGCCGAAGAGCGTCAGCGAATCTTCGCGGACGACGAGCGTCGTGTGCACGGATGCCTCGTGCCCCTCGCGCATCGACAGGGCCAGCGCCGGGGTCGTGTTGACGTGGAACCCCACCCCGCCGACCTCGATCACGACCGAGCCACCGGCAGCTGCGAGCACACGGCCACGAAGAGAGGAGATCACCGCTTCAGCCTACGGGCCGCCCCCGACACGGAGGCGGAGCGCTCCGCGGCGAGCCACGCCCGTTGGGCCGGTGTGAGTGCCGAGTCACCGGCGGATCCGTCGGCGCTGTCGCGGACGGCATCGCCCGCGACTCCCCCGGTGCGCCACGCGTGGCAGATCGCGAGGGCGAGGGCGTCGGCGGCATCCGCCGGCTTCGGCACCTCGTCGAGCCCGAGGATGCGCGCGACCATGGCGCCCACCTGCTTCTTGTCGGCGCGGCCGTAGCCCGTGATGGCGGCCTTCACCTCGCTCGGCGTGTGCAGCGCGACGGGAAGCGCACGGCGCGCGGCGATCAGCATGGCGACGCCCGAGATCTGGGCGGTGCCCATGATGGTCGACACGTCGCTGCGGGCGAACACGCGCTCGAGGGCGACGGCTTGCGGCCGGTGTTCCTCGATGATCGCCTCGAGCCCCTCGGCGATGCGCACGAGCCGGCGCGGGGTGTCGAGCTCCGCGGGCGATCGCAGCACGACGACGTCGACGAGCCGCGCCGTGCGGTTCGGCTCGACATCGACGACGCCCACGCCGCAGCGCGTGAGTCCGGGGTCGATGCCGAGCACTCGCACGGCGATCGGCTAGTCCGCTTCGAGCTCGGCCTGCACCTCGGGGGTGAGGTCGAAGTTGCTGTAGATGTTCTGCACGTCGTCGCTGTCTTCGAGCGCGTCGATGAGACGGAAGACCTTGCGTGCGGTCTCGGCATCGATCTCGACCTTGAGCGACGGCACGAACGCGGCATCCGCCGAGTCGTAGTCGATGCCGGCCTCCTGCAGCGCGGTGCGCGCGGCGACCATGTCGGATGCCTCGGTGATGACCTCGAAGGTCTCTCCCTCGTCGGTGACCTCTTCTGCGCCGGCGTCGAGCACCGCGCCGAGCACGTCGTCTTCGCTGAGGCCGTCGGTCTTGGCGACCACGATGACGCCCTTGCGCGCGAAGTTGTAGGCGACGGAACCCGGGTCGGCCATGGTGCCGCCGTTGCGGCTCATGAGCGTGCGCACCTCGGCGGCGGCGCGGTTCTTGTTGTCGGTGAGGCACTCGATGAGGAGCGCGACGCCGTTGGGGCCGTAGCCCTCGTACATGATCGTCGTGTACTCGATCGACTCACCGGTCAGGCCGGCGCCGCGCTTGATGGCGCGATCGATGTTGTCGTTCGGGACGGAGGTCTTCTTCGCCTTCTGCACGGCGTCGACCAGGGTCGGGTTGCCGGAGAGGTCGGCGCCGCCCATCTTCGCGGCGACCTCGATGTTCTTGATGAGCTTCGCGAACGACTTCGCACGGCGCGAATCGATGATCGCCTTCTTGTGCTTGGTCGTCGCCCACTTGGAATGCCCGGACATGCGTCTCCTGAATCGAATCCTCGCGCGGCCGGGTCGCGGCTCGCGCGCCACCATTCTAAGTCAGCGACGCCCGCCCTCCACGCTCTTCTGCGGCACGGGATGCAGCCGGCGCATGGCTCGCTCGTAACTGCGGTGACCGAACAGGCGGTACGCCGTGCGCATCGGGGCGGGCAGTTCGCGGGCCATCCACGCGGCGCGCTCGGATTCGGGAACGGCGTCCATCATGAGTCCCAGCAGCAGGAACAGCGGCAGCGGCGGCTTCTCTCGCTGGGCATGCGCGGAGATCTCGTCCCACTCGGCCTCCGAGAGCACCGCGTCGAGCACCGGGAACGCCTCGCGCTCCTCGTCGGCGAGATGTTCGGCGAGGCTCCGGTCGACCTCGTCGAGCGCCGTCGCGAGGTGCTCGGCCGCCGCGGCATCCGCACCGCTCGCCGTCCAGTCGTCGATCCGGGTGTCGATCTCGTCCAACTGGTCGGAGACCGACTGGTGCTGCTTCCGCATGAGCGCGACGTGGAGTCCGCACGCCGGCGCCCGCTCGGTCATCCGGTCCCAGAAGAAGTCGTCTTCGGCGTGGTGGTGCACGTGGAGGAGCTTCGTGAGGCCGTGCAGGTGCTTCGAGAGGAAGGCGGCGCGCGGAGCGTCGCCGGGCACGACCTCCCGCACGAGCGCGGGAGCCTCACCGAAGAGGCGTCGGAACAGCCGGTGGATGAGCACGATCTCGTCGCTGCGGCAGGTGGTCGCGGGCGCGCCGCTCATCGCGGGCGCGCCGGAACTGGGAAGTCGAGTGGTCATGGGAAGACAGCGAAGCGGATGCATCGGCGTCCCGCCCCGGTGCCGACCCGGCTCTCGGCTCGGTGCCTCCCCTGAACTCCGTCGCCGGAGAGAACGCCGGCCTCGGGCTCAGCCGACCATCTTGCGGAGCGTCCTCAGGTTGCGATTGGTGGTCGTCGGCTTGAACCTGGCCTTCGCGAGCAGCTTCGCGAACGGCGTGTCGACCGTCGTGCCCTTCACGGGGTTCCAGTAGACGACACCATCGCCGCGCGCGATCGGGTCGACCTCGGCATCGGCGTCGCCCGCGAACGCGGCGAGCTCGTCGAGGACGTCGTCTTCGGAGGCGAAGATCACCCACGGCTGCCGGTGCTCGTCATCGGCATCGAAGGGGAAGCCGTCGATCGCGCGCTGCAGTTCGGCGCGCGTGACGAGCACGATCCAGGCGTCGTAGTCGAACCGGTCGCGGAGCGCCTGCTCGATGCGGGCCTTCAGCGCCGAATGCGACTCCTTCGCCGAATGCTCGAACACGACGTTGCCGCTCGCGAGCACCGTGCGGACCGAGCCGAAGCCGAGGCCCTCGAACAGTTCGCGCAGATCTGCGGATCTCACGGTGATGCCCCCGACGTTGACGCCGCGGAGCAGAGCGATGAAGTCGGCCATGCTGCGACCCTACCGAGCACCGCCGACCACGCGCATCGTCGGCGTCGCCGGCCGTGCAACTACGCCCGAGCGCGGACCTTGGCGAGGAAGTACTCGTGGAAGCGGTGCTCCCCCGTGATCTCGGGGTGGAAGCTCGTGCCGAGCAGGTTGCCCTGCTCGACGGCCACGACCCGACCATCGGCGAGCGAGGCCAGCACCGAGGCATCCGGCCCGACCGACTCGACGACCGGCCCGCGGATGAACACCGCGTGCACCGGCACCTCGCCGAGGGCGGGGATGTCGAGGTCGGTCTCGAACGACTGGTTCTGCGAACCGAAGGCGTTGCGTCGCACGACGACGTCGAGGCCGCCGAGCGACTCCTGGCCCGCGATCGCGTCGAGCACCGTGTCGGCGAGCATGATGAGCCCCGCGCAGGTGCCGTAGACGGGCATGCCACCGGCGATCGCGGTCTTCAGCGGGGCCTGCAGCCCGAACATCCGCGAGAGCTTGTCCATGACGCTCGACTCGCCGCCGGGGATCACGAGACCGTCGATCGTCTCGAGCTCCTCGGGCCGGCGCACGAGCGAGACCTCGGCGCCGAGCGTCGCGAGCACGTGGGCGTGCTCGCGGAAGTCTCCCTGCAGTGCGAGCACCCCGACGCGGGGCCCGGCAGAAGCCGGCCGCCCCGCGTCGAGTGACGCACTCCTGAGGCTCGTGGTCACCAGCCGCGCTCTGCGAGGCGGTGCGGTGCGGCGAGGTCGGCGACGTTGATGCCGACCATGGCCTCACCGAGGCCCCGCGAGACGGCGGCGACGACCGAGGGGTCGTCGTAGAACGTGGTCGCCTTGACGACGGCGGCCGCGCGAGCCTCGGGGTTGCCCGACTTGAAGATGCCCGAGCCCACGAAAACGCCGTCGGCGCCGAGCTGCATCATCATCGCGGCATCCGCCGGAGTGGCGACGCCACCGGCGACGAAGAGCACGACCGGGAGCTTGCCGGTCTCGGCGACCTCGAGCACGAGCTCGTAGGGAGCCTGCAGCTCCTTCGCCGCGACGTAGAGCTCGTCCTTCGTCATCGAGCGGAGCACGTTGATCTCGGAGGAGATCTTGCGGATGTGCTTCGTCGCCTCGGAGACGTCGCCGGTGCCGGCCTCGCCCTTCGAGCGGATCATCGCGGCACCCTCGTTGATGCGGCGGAGCGCCTCGCCGAGGTTGGTGGCACCGCAGACGAAGGGGGTGTTGAACGCCCACTTGTCGATGTGGTTCACGTAGTCGGCCGGCGAGAGCACCTCGGACTCGTCGATGTAGTCGACGTCGAGGGCCTGCAGCACCTGCGCCTCGACGAAGTGGCCGATGCGGGCCTTCGCCATGACGGGGATCGACACCTCGGCGATGATCGCGTCGATGAGGTCGGGGTCGCTCATGCGGGCGACGCCGCCCTGCGAGCGGATGTCGGCGGGCACACGCTCGAGGGCCATGACGGCGACGGCGCCGGCGTCCTCGGCGATGCGCGCCTGCTCGGGAGTGACGACGTCCATGATGACGCCGCCCTTCAGCATCTCGGCGAGGCCGCGCTTCACGCGGCTCGAACCCGTTTCGGATACGGTCACAAGGGATCCTCTCGGCGGTGCGCGACGCCCTGTCGCACATCAGAACAGACGAACAGAACTATTGTCCTAGGCCAAAAGATATCATGGGCGCAGACACGAAGAAGGGGGCGGTGCACATCATCGACATCGAGGGCCGCTCAGCGGCCGAGATCGCCGACAGCCTGCGCACGCTCATCGAGCGCGGCGCCCTCCGCCCGGGCGACGCGCTCCCCCCGGTCCGCACCCTGGCCGAGCATCTCGGCGTGAACCGGAACACCGCCGTCTCGGCCTATCGGCAGCTGATGAACGCCGGAGTCGTGATCACGCTCGGCCGCGGCGGCACGCGGGTCGCCGGCGGTGCCGCCGTGGCGCAGGAGGGGTTCGCCGCGGACACGGCGCTCCGCGACATCGGCACCGGCAACCCCGATCCGGCGCGCATCCCCGACCCGTCTCACGCGCTCGCGAGCATCGCCCGGCGCCCTGTGCTGTACGGCGAACCCGTCATCGACCCCGACTTGGCTCGCTGGGCGCAGGATTGGATGAGCGCGGACCTGCCGCCCGAGATCCCGATGCACCTCACCGTGACGAGCGGCGCCGGCGACGCCGTCGAGCGGCTCCTCGCGCAGGCACTCACCCGCGACGACGCCGTCGCGCTCGAGGACCCTTGCTTCCTCACGAGCATCCACACGGTGCGCGTCGCCGGCTACCGCCCGGTCCCGGTGCCCATCGACGACGAGGGCATGACGGTCGAAGGCCTTCGAGCCGCGCTCGACCACGGCGTGCGTGCCGTCATCTGCACGCCGCGCGCGCAGAATCCGACGGGCGCGAGCCTCTCCGAGCGGCGCGCCGCCGAACTTCGGGCGGTGCTCCGCGACCATCCCTACGTGCTCGTCATCGAAGACGACCACTACTCACTGCTCTCGCAGCTGCCGTACCACTCGCTCATCGGCCCCGAGCACCGGCGCTGGGCGCTCGTGCGCTCGGTGTCGAAGTTCCTCGGCCCTGACATGTGCCTCGCCGTCACGGCGTCCGACCCCGAGACCGCCGACCGCCTCGCGATGCGGCTGACGCCGGGAACCACCTGGGTGAGCCATCTGCTGCAGCGGCTCGTCCGTGCGCTCGCGACCGACCCCGAGATCACGGCCGGCATCCGCGCGGCGGGTCAGCACTACGCTGCCCGGAACGCCGCGTTCGCCGAGCTCCTCACGACCGAGGGCATTCCGACCAGCGCCGGCGACGGCCTGAACGTCTGGGTGCCTCTCACGGCGCCGGCCCGTGCCGTCTCGGAGCAGCTCATGCGTCGCGGGTGGCTCGCGAGGCCCGGTGACGAGTTCGCGCTCGGCGGCGGCGAGGCATCCGATCACCTGCGACTGACGGTGCACGACCTCGACGACGACGACCTGCAGAAGCTCGCTGCCGATCTCGGCGCCTCCGTCAGGGCCGTTCGCCGCTGACGTCCGAACCGCGGACGGAGCGCCGACGCCGGAGATGCGATGATCGAGCGGTGAAGATTCTCTCGATCCAGTCCGCGGTCGCTTACGGCCATGTCGGCAACTCGGCCGCCGTCTTCCCCCTGCAGCGCATCGGCGTCGAGGTGTTGCCGGTCTACACCGTCAACTTCTCGAACCACACCGGCTACGGCGCGTGGCGCGGGCCGATGATCAGCCCCGACGACGTGCGCGACGTCATCACGGGCATCGAGGATCGCGGCGTGTTCCCGCAGATCGATGTCGTGCTCTCGGGGTACCAGGGCGGCGAGGGCATCGCCGACGTCATCCTCGATGCCGTCTCGCGGGTGAAGGCCGCGAACCCCGACGCCGTCTACGCCTGCGATCCGGTCATGGGCAATGCGAAGTCCGGATGCTTCGTGGCCCCCGCCATCCCGATCCTGCTGCGCGACCGCGTGGTGCCGGCGGCCGACATCATCACGCCGAACCAGTTCGAGCTCGGCTTCCTCACCGAGACCGAGCCCGACACGCTCGAGTCGACGCTCGCCTCGGTCGACCTCGTTCGCGCCACCGGCCCGCGCACCGTCCTCGTGACGAGCGTCGAGCGCCCCGACCGCGAAGCCGGCACCATCGAGATGCTCGCCGTCGACGACTCGGGCGCCTGGATCGTGCAGACCCCGCTGCTGCCGATGAAGGCGAACGGTTCGGGCGACGTCACCGCGGCGCTCTTCACGGCGCACTACCGGCGCACGGGCGACGCGGCCGACGCCCTCGCTCGCGCCGCGTCGAGCGTCTTCGACCTGCTCTCGCTCACGCACAGCTCGGGTGAGCGCGAGCTGCAGCTCGTCGAGGCGCAGGAGTTCTATGCGTTCCCGAGCCTGCAGTTCACCGTGCGCCAGGTGCGCTGAGCGAACGCCGGTCGAGGAGCGAAGCAGGAGCGTCGAGAGCCCACGCTCAGGCGGGCCACGCGTCGGCGATCTCCTGACGCACTTCGCCGAGCAGGCGCGGCAGCGCCTTCGTGCCGGCGATGATCGGGAAGAAGTTCGAGTCGAGCGCCCAGCGCGGCACGATGTGCTGGTGCAGGTGCTCGGCGATGCCCGCCCCCGCGATGCGGCCCTGGTTCATGCCGATGTTGAACCCGTCGCACCTCGAGACCTGCTTCACGACCCGCATCGCGATCTGCGTGAGCTCGCCGATCTCGGCGACCTCTTCGGGCGTCGCCTCGTCGTAGGTCGCGACGTGGCGGTACGGGCAGACGAGCAGGTGCCCACTGTTGTAGGGGTAGAGGTTCAGGAGCACGAAGGCGTGTTCGCCACGCGCAACGATGAGCGACTGCTCATCGCTCATCTCGGGTGCACGGCAGAACGGGCACGAGTGCTCGTCGGGCTGCTGGCCGTGCTGGATGTACACCAGTCGGTGCGGCGTCCACAGGCGCTGGAAGGCGTCGGGTACGCCGGCGAGGTCGGCCGCGGCATCCGTCGGCACGCCCTCGAACTCGTCGGGCTGGTACGCGCTCATGAGAACAGGTCGTCGCGAGTGACGACCTGGCGACGCTCCTCGATGACCTGTTTGATGCGCTCGACCGCCTCGGCGATCGCGACGCCGTTCTCTTGAGTGCCGTCGCGGAAGCGGAAGCTGACCGTCTCACCCGAGCGGTCGTTGTCGCCCGCGATGAGCTGGATCGGCACCTTCTGGGTGGTGTGCGTGCGGATCTTCTTCTGCATGCGGTCGTCGCTCACGTCGAGCTCGGCGCGTACACCGGCGCCCTTCAGCTGCTCGATGATCGCACCCAGATACGGTGCGAAGTCTTCAGCCACGGGGATGCCGACGACCTGCACGGGAGCGAGCCACACCGGGAACGCGCCCGCGTAGTGCTCGAGCAGGATCGCGAAGAAGCGTTCGATCGAACCGAACAGCGCCCGGTGGATCATGATGGGGCGCTTCTTCTGACCGTCGCTGTCGGTGAACTCGAGGCCGAAGCGCTCGGGCAGGTTCGGGTCGACCTGCACGGTCGAGAGCTGCCAGGTGCGGCCGATGGCGTCACGGGTCTTGAGGTCGATCTTCGGGCCGTAGAACGCGGCCTCGCCGGGCATCTCGGTGAGCTTCAGCCCGCTCGAGCGCGCGACGTTGCGGAGCGCGTTCGTCGAGTACTCCCAGAACTCGTCGGAGCCGATCCACTTCTCCTTCTCGTCGTCGCGCATCGACAGCTCGAGCTCGAAGTCGTCGAGGCCGAAGTCGCGCAGCATCGAGATGACGAACTCGATGACCTTGGTCGCCTCCTCCTCGAGCTGGTCGGGCGTGACGAAGAGGTGCGAGTCGTCTTGGGTGAAGCCGCGCACACGGGTCAGCCCGTGCAAGGCTCCGGAGAGCTCGTTGCGGTAGACGGTGCCGTTCTCGGCGAGCCGCATCGGCAGGTCGCGGTAGCTGCGCCCGCGCTCCTTGTAGATGAGGATGTGCATCGGGCAGTTCATGGGCTTCAGGTAGTAGTCCTGGCCCTGCTTGGTGATGTTGCCCTCGGCGTCGCGCTCCTCGTCCATGACGATCGGCGGGAACATCCCGTCTTTGTAGGTGACGAGGTGGTTCGAGGTGAGGAAGAGATCCTCCTTCGAGATGTGCGGCGTGTACACGTAGGTGTACCCGCCCTCGATGTGCCGGCGACGGGCGTGCTGCTCCATCTCCATGCGGACGACTCCGCCGCGCGGGTGCCAGACCGAGAGCCCCGAACCGATCTCCTCGGGGAAGCTGAAGAGGTCGAGGTCGCGCCCGAGCTTGCGGTGATCGCGACGCGCGGCCTCTTCGAGTCGGTGCTGGTAGGCGCGCAGCTCGTCCTTCGTCGGCCACGCGGTGCCGTAGATGCGCTGGAGCTGGGGGTTCTTCTCGGAACCGCGCCAGTACGCCGCGGCGATGCGGGTGAGCGCCCAGCCGTTGCCGATCATGCGGGTGTTCGGCAGGTGCGGACCGCGGCAGAGGTCCTTCCAGACGGTCTCGCCGGTCTTCGGGTCGACGTTGTCGTAGATCGTGAGCTCACCGGCCCCCACCTCGACGTTCTCGTTGTCGCCGCCCGTCGACGCCGAACCCTTGAGGCCGATCAGCTCGAGCTTGTACGGCTCGTTCGCGAGTTCCGCGCGCGCCTCGTCGTCGGTGACGACGCGGCGCATGAAGCGCTGGCCGGCACGGATGATTCGAGACATCTCCTTGTCGAGCGCCTTGAGGTCTTCGGGGTTGAACGGCTCGGCGACGTCGAAGTCGTAGTAGAAGCCGTCGGTGACGGGCGGGCCGATGCCGAGCTTCGCCTCGGGGTTGATCGACTGCACGGCCTGCGCGAGCACGTGCGCGGCGGAGTGGCGGAGGATGTTCAGTCCGTCGGGCGAGTCGATCGTGACGGGTTCGACCACGTCGGAGTCCGTGACCGTCGTGGCGAGGTCCTTGAGCTCGCCGTTGACGCGCATTGCGACAACGGAACGGTCGGTGAAGAGCTCGAAGCCGTCGGCCACCTGGATCCACTCCTTGAAATCGGTCTACAGAACCCTTCAACTGTAGTCGCCGCAGGGGTGGCCGCCCGGCACCTCGGTGCTGCCCCTGACCCGGTGCGCGCATCACGGTTTTAGAGTTTCCCTCATGTATGACACATCGAAAGAACTGGGCTCCCGCAGCGAGTTCGACGAGCGCGTCGTCGAATTCGCCGACTTCGAGCCGGATGTCCGCCTCGAGGAATGGGCCGAGAAGTACCGGATCGGCGAGCTCGTGCTCGGCCCGATCTTCTGGGCGCCGATCGACTTCCTCTCCCCCGTGCACACCATCGGCAAGGGACGCACGAACCTCACCCTCATCCGCCCGACCATCATGCAGACCGATGCCGTGACGCCCTACGCCGGCTTCGACCGCCGCGAATCGCCGACCCGCAACCCCGCAGTCTCCATCCACTTCGAACCGGCCGCCTACGGCATCACGGGGGTGGGCACCTATGTCTGCACCTTCTCGGTGGAGTCCGGCGCCCCCGTGACGCTGAACGCGAGCGGCTACGCGGCATCCGGAACCGTCGTCGGCGCCGGGCCCAGGAGCGTGAACGGCAAGCAGACCGTGAGCCTCACCCTGAAGAACCTGCCCGCATACGGAGGCTGGGCCGCCATCGAGCAGACCGCAGGTGCGTCGTGGGCGTGGTACACGACGCGCATCAGCTATCCCCCGCTCGTGTTCGAGCAGGTCGGGTGATCGAACCGGTCGGCGAGGCGAACGGTCGGAAACGACGAAAGCCCCGGCGATGCCGGGGCTTTCTCATGGTGGGCGATACTGGGATCGAACCAGTGACCTCTTCCGTGTCAGGGAAGCGCGCTACCGCTGCGCCAATCGCCCAAGTCGAGAATGGAAGTTCTCAGCTTGGAGGTGGATACGGGATTCGAACCCGTGTATACGGCTTTGCAGGCCGCTGCCTCGCCTCTCGGCCAATCCACCGTGTCTGGGTTCACCACCAAAAGAACAGGAATGGGGCTTTCGCCCCATCCTGATCAGAGCGGATGACGAGATTCGAACTCGCGACCCTCACCTTGGCAAGGTGATGCGCTACCACTGCGCCACATCCGCGTTGCTCGCATTTCTGCGTGCAGGAAGACTCTAACTGATTCCCTGAACGATTCACAAACTGACGGGGTCGAGCGGCGGATTCGCGCTGGTCACACGACGAATCCGACCCCGCATCCCGGGCGTGTCGAGGGGGTTCGGCACCTGTTCAGGCGTGCTCCGAAGATGCACCGTCCGCTCGATGTGCATTCACCCCGTACGGTCGGCTAGTATCGAGTCCGCGGTCATTCGCGTGACTCGCGAATCCCACATGGGCGATTGGCGCAGCTGGTAGCGCGCTTCCTTCACACGGAAGAGGTCGTCGGTTCGAGCCCGGCATCGCCCACGAAAGCCCCCTCTCCACAGGGGGCTTTCTTCATTTCCAGGGCGTGCACCGGCTCCGGGCCTCTCCCGGCCCACCGACCGCTGCCCGCCGCCACCCGTTGTGGCCGCTCCCGCCGCCGACTACCGTGTGCCCTGTCCACGCGTCGAAGCGAGGGGGAACCATGTCCGGCGAGGTCTCATTCATCGAGTTCGGGGCTGCGGATGCCATGACGGCCCGCACCTTCTACGGCAAGCTCTTCGGCTGGACGTTCGAGTCGGGGCCAGGCGGCGACGGTTACGCGGTGACCGGGGCCGGCGTGCCCGCGGGCGTCCACGGCAGCGACCCGGGCGCCGCGCCGTACGTCTTCTTCAGGGTCGACGACCTCGATGCCGCCGCGGCGGCAGTCGAACGTCTCGGCGGCACGGTCGAGGCCCTCCCAGGCGACGATGCGTCGACGGCGCTGTTCGGCGAGTTCCGCCTGTGCCGTGACGACCAGGGATCGCCGTTCGGGCTGCATCGACCGCCACGAGCCTGATCGGCCCACGCAGCATCCGACGTCCACGACACGGAGGCGTCAGCGCCAGCCGTACCGCGCATCGAGCTCGGCAGCCACGCGGCCGTAGCGCTCGGCGTCGAGCGAGGCCGCCTCACGACGCATGCCACCGGCGCGCACGCGGAAGACCCGGTCGATGCGCGCCCAGCTCGGGCGCCCCTCGCCGTCCCATGCGCCGGTGCCGAGGGACACGAAGTCGCGATCGCCGTCGTGCGCCTTGCTGGTCAGTTGCACCGCCAGGTAATCGCCTGCGCCGGATGCCGCGACGACGACGACCGGCCGGTCCTTGCCGCGCCCGTCGTTCTCCTCGTACGGCACCCACGTCCACACGACCTCGCCCGGATCGGGCTCGCCATCACGCGACGGCGCATAGCTCAGCTGCACGCCGCGGAGACGCCGCGGGTCGATCTCGATCGTGGCGGAGTCCCCCGCCTGCCCCGGAGACGGCGAGTCGGTCGATGACGACCGCTCAGGGGCATCCGCTGTTCGCATCGTGCCGGCCGTCTGCGGGCGTGACGGCGCCTGCGCCTGGCCGACCGACGATCGAGACGACCCGCTGCCGAAGAGCGCCCCGACGACGCGGACGAGGGCGGTGAGGAAGCGGCTGGTGTCTGACACACCGGCACACTACCCCACCGCCCTCGCGGTGATTCCGTCAGGTTCAGACGGTCTCGAGCTTGTACGCGTCCTCGCCGTGGACGACGGTGTCGACGCCTGCGATCTCGTCTTCGTTCGTCACTCGGAAGCCGATGGTCTTCTGGATGATGAAGCCGATGACGTACGCCAGCACGAACGAGTAGATGAGAACAGTGAACGCCGCGATCGCCTGCACCATGAGCTGGGTGCCGTCGCCGCCGGTGAACAGGCCCTTGTCGGTCGCGAAGAAGCCGAGGTACAGCGTGCCGATGAGGCCGCCGACGAGGTGGATGCCCACGACGTCGAGCGAGTCGTCGAAGCCGAACTTGAACTTCAGGTCGATCGCGAGGGCGCAGACCGCACCTGCGATGAGACCGAGCACGATCGCCCATCCAGGCGTGAGCGACGCGCATGCCGGGGTGATCGCGACGAGACCTGCGACGGCACCGGATGCCGCGCCGACCGACGTGGGCTTGCCGTCCTTGATCTTCTCGACGAGGAGCCAGGCGAGCAATGCCGCGGCCGGTGCGGCCAGCGTGTTGATCCAGGCGAGGGCGGCGGTGCCGTCAGCGGCGAGCTCGGAGCCCGCGTTGAAGCCGAACCAGCCGAACCACAGGAGACCGGCGCCGAGGAGCACGAAGGGCGGGTTGTGGGGAACGTGGGCGCCCTTCGAGAAGCCGACGCGCTTGCCGAGCACGAGCGCCAGGGCGAGGGCTGCGGCACCGGCGTTGATGTGCACCGCGGTGCCGCCGGCGAAGTCGATGACGCCCGTGCCGAACGCCTCCTGCATGCCGAACGTGGTCCAGCCGCCGTAGGCGAACGATCCGTCGTCGGCGAGGCCGAAGTTGAACACCCAGCTCGCGACCGGGAAGTAGACGATCGTGGCCCAGACCGCGGCGAAGATCATCCAGGCGCCGAACTTCGCGCGGTCGGCGATGGCACCCGAGATGAGCGCGACCGTGATGATCGCGAACGTCGCCTGGAAGGCCACGAAGGCGAGCGGCGGGTAGGCGGCGCCCTCCGGCGTCTCGAGCAGGCTCGTCAGGCCGATGGCCGACCAGTCGATGGACCACGGGGCGACGAGTCCCTCGGAACCGGGGAAGGCGATCGCGTAGCCGTACAGCACCCAGAGGACGCCGATGAGGCCGATCGCACCGAAGCTCATCATCATCATGCTGATGACGCTCTTCGCCTTGACGAGTCCGCCGTAGAAGAATGCGAGTCCGGGGGTCATGAGCAGCACCAGGGCCGCCATGATCAACAGGAACGCGGTGTTGCCTTGATCCATCTCGAACCTCTCTCAGGAATACAGGCGGGGGAACCTGTGTCGCCAAGTTTCACGAGAGGACGTTTCGAGCGGGACCGTCTACTGTTTCGCGTCTGTTACGTGCGGTGCCCGCAGGTAAACAGCACGTTTCGCGACGCCGCTCAAGGCATGTGAATCAAGCACGAGCGGGAACACGAGCCGGATTCAGTCGTGCGGGGGCAGCTCGCCGGTGGTGAGTGCGATCATGCGCGACATCGCCCGGAGGTACTTCTTGCGGTAGCCGCCCGCCATCATGTCGGCGGCGAAGACCTCGTCGAGCGGCAGTCCGCTCGCGATGATCGGCACCTCGGCGTCGTAGACGCGGTCGATGAAGGCGACGAGGCGCAGCGCCGCGTTCTGGTCGGTGAGCTCGTGCACCCCCTCGAGGGCGATGAACTCGAGCCCGGTGACGAGCTTGACGTACTTGGAGGGGTGCACGGTGGCGAGGTGGGCGATGAGGTCGTCGAACCCGTCGAGCGAGACGCGGTGCCCCCGCTCGGCGAGTGCTGCGGCCGTGCGTGCCACGTCGGCGTCGCCCGAGAGCGACTCGGCGTGGCCCTCGGTGTCGCGGCGACGGTAGTCGAGGCCGTCGATGCGCAGCGTCTCGAAGTTCGATGAGAGGGCGTGGATCTCGCGGAGGAAGTCGGAGGCGGCGAATCGTCCCTCGCCGAGCGCGTTCGGCGGCGTGTTCGACGTCGCGGCGACGCGCGTGCCGCCGGCCATGAGCTCGCCGAGGAATCGCGTCATGAGCATCGTGTCGCCCGGGTCGTCGAGCTCGAATTCGTCGATGCAGACGAGTTTCGCGCCCCTCAGCAGTTCGACCGCCGGCTGGTAGCCCAGCGCGCCGACGAGCGCCGTGTACTCGATGAAGGTGCCGAAGTACTTCGGGCCGTGCGCCACGTGCCAGAGCGCCGCGAGCAGGTGCGTCTTGCCGACGCCGAACCCGCCGTCGAGGTAGACACCCGGCAGCTCGATGCGCGCAGGGCGCTTGCGCGAGAAGAACCCGCCCGGTCGCTGCGCTGCGCGCCACGCACCGGCGAACTCCTTCAGCCGATCGAGCGCGGCCTGCTGCGACGGGAAATCGGGGTCGGGCCGGTACGACTCGAACGACGCGTGCTCGAACTGCGGCGGCGGTGAGAGTTCGGCGGCGATCTCGGCGCCCGAGATCGACGGGTTCCTCTCGACGAGACGGATGAGTGACTGGCTCGATGCCGTGGTCATACTGGAGGAGCTCCCGGTGTGCATCTATTGCATCGGATGACAGGGCCTGTGACTTCACCCCGTGCGCCGCGTAGATTCGTGGTGGACAGGTGATCAGCCTAGTCCGCTCCCCTCGAACACCCCGCCGACCAGGCGATCCCAGGAGGTACCCCATGTCCGCCGAGTTCGATGCCGCAGGCAAGCTCGCCGAGTACGCGCACCCCGAGCGTCTCGTCACCACCGAATGGCTCGCAGAGCACTTCGGCGAACCCGGGTTGGTCGTCGTCGAATCCGATGAAGACGTGCTGCTCTACGAAACCGGGCACATCCCCGGCGCCGTGAAGATCGACTGGCACCTCGACCTCAACGACCCGGTGGTGCGCGACTACGTGAACGGCGAGCAGTTCGCCGCCCTCGCCGGTTCGAAGGGCATCGCCCGCGACACGACCGTCGTCATCTACGGCGACAAGAACAACTGGTGGGCCGCCTACGCGCTCTGGGTGTTCACCCTCTTCGGGCACGAAGACGTGCGCCTCCTCGACGGCGGCCGCGACCTCTGGATCGCCGAGGGCCGCGAGATCACGACGGCGGCTCCCGAGGTGACTCCGGTCGAGTACCCCGTGGTCGAGCGCGACGACAGCGCCGTACGCGCCTACAAGGACGACGTGCTCGCGCACTTCGGCAACCCGCTCATCGACGTGCGCTCCCCCGAGGAGTACAACGGTGAGCGCACGACCGCCCCCGCCTACCCCGAAGAGGGCGCGCTTCGCGCCGGGCACATCCCGACTGCGGCATCCGTGCCGTGGGCGCGCGCCGCGGCATCCGACGGCACGTTCAAGTCGCGGGCCGAACTCGACGCGATCTACCGCGACGAGGTCGGTCTCGCCGACGGCGACGACATCATCGCCTACTGCCGCATCGGCGAACGCTCGAGCCACACGTGGTTCGTGCTGAACCACCTGCTCGGCTTCGAGAAGGTGCGCAACTACGACGGCTCGTGGACCGAGTGGGGCAGCGCCGTACGCGTGCCGATCGTCACCGGCGACGCACGCGGCGAGGCGCCGAAGCGCTGACGCCCGGCGGGCCGGGTCGCTGCACGACATGGGAGAATGGATCCCGATGAACGCGACGACCCTGCCCGCACGACTCGCCGAGACCCGCGACGACTTCCTCGCCCTCGGCGTGCGCGACCGCCTGCAACTGCTGCTCGAGTTCTCGAACGAGCTGCCCGAGCTGCCCGAGCGCTACGCCGACCACCCCGACCTGTTCGAGCGGGTCGAGGAGTGCCAGTCGCCCGTGTTCATCTTCGTCGAGGTCCTCGACGATCGCGTGCACCTCTTCGCCACGGCGCCGGCCGAGTCGCCGACCACACGCGGGTTCGCCTCGATCCTCGTGCAGGGACTCGACGGGCTCACGGCCGACGAGGTGCTCGACGTGCCCGCCGACTACCCGCAGTCGCTCGGCCTCGGCGAGGCGGTGTCCCCGCTGCGCGTGCGCGGCATGACCGGCATGCTCGGCCGCATCAAGCGGCAGGTGCGGGAGCGCGTCGCCGCCGCATAGGCCCGGCCACGCGCTCGCGTCGGCCTCAGCCGACGATCTCGGCCTCGTCGCCGAACGTCGCCGGCGCGAGCGAATCGCGGCGTTCCAGCCAGGACCGGATGAGCCCCGTCCAACGCTCGGGCTCGGCGTTCCACAGTTTCGTGTGCCGCGGTCCCTCGAACACCTCGAACTCGATCAGGTCGGGCCGGGCCGCGGCGAACCGGCGAGACCCGTCGATCGGCACGAACCCGTCGTCGACGCTGTGCATGAGGAGCATGGGCACGTCGAACTCGTCGGCTCGCGCAACGGGGTCGAGCTCCAGGACGTCGATCGGGGCCGCGATGCCGGTGAGGCCGGCGCCGAGCGGTCCGCCGAGCACACGGACGACGAGGTCGCCGAGTTCCGGCGGCATGCGGTTCAGCGTGCCCTGGAATCGCAGGATGTCGGTCCAGTCGATCGCGGGCGAGTCGAGCATGACCCCCACGAGCCGCTCTCGCACCTCCGCCGATCGCAGCACCGCCTGCAGCGCGATCGCGCCGCCCATCGACCAGCCCATGAGCACGATCTCCTCGGCGCCGTGCTCGACGGCGAACCTCGTCGCCGCGACCACATCGACCCACTCGGTGCCGCCGAGACCGTACTTGCGGTCTTCGCTCTCGGGCGCCTCACCGTCGTTGCGGTACGTGATGAGCAGCGAGTTCCACCCCGCGTCGCGGGCCGGCTGCACCGCACGAAGCGTCTCGGGTCGTGTCGCGCCGCGACCGTGCACCTGGATCACCCATCGCGCCGAGGCATCCGCTGCAGGGATGAGCCATGCGGGAGCCGGGCCGAGCTCGGTGTCGACGACGACGTTCTCGTACGGCGCATCGAGTTCCCACGGACCGAGGTGGTAGTACCCGTCCATGCGGCCGCGTGTGGCCCGATCGAGCCGGCCGAAGTCGACGGACTCGATCGGGCGGCGCACTTCGCGCTCGCCGTCGTCGATGACGTCACCGAGGCGCGCGTGCCCGGTGTCACGATCGAACCAGAGGCCGTATCGTCCGCGCATCCGCGTCTCGTCGGAGGCGAGCAGGGTGATCTCGCCCGCCGCGAGGTCGACGCGCGCGATGCGGACGTCCTCTTCCCGCCTCTCGGGCGGCGTCACCACCTTGCGGGCGAAGAACACCGCGGTGGCGGCGGTCGCGGCGCCGATCGTCAGGGCGATGAGCCCGACGGCGCCTGCCGCGATCCCGATCGCTGACGCTGCACCGCGCCTTCGTGGCATTCGTTTCCTCCCGAAGCAGAACCGTGTGCCGGTGGCGCGGCGTGCCGCCGACGCCCCCCGTATCCGAGACTCTAGTCTGCACTCGTGCCCGACTCAGCGCCTCCGCTTCCACCCGAGTTCGAGGCCGCCCTCGAGTCGCTCAGGGCTGCCTCTCCCAGGAGCGAGCTGCGCATCTCTGAGATCCCGGCGCCGGGCTCGCTGGCGCCGAACGCCGTGGCCCTCTCGGCCGACGTCACGCCGAGCCGTCACGACGACTCCGAGCTCGGCACCGGCCGGTTCGTGCTGCTCTACGACGAGAGCGAGCCCGAGGCCTGGGGCGGGCGCTTCCGCATCGTCTGCTTCGCACAGGCCCCGCTCGAGACCGACATCGGTCTCGACCCGTTCCTCGCCGACGTCGCGTGGTCGTGGCTCGTCGACGCCCTCGATGCGAGGGGCGCCAGATACATCGCCGCGTCCGGCACGGCGACGAAGATCCTCTCCACCGGCTTCGGCGAACTCGCGCGTCAGGGCGACGGCGCGCAGATCGAGCTGCGTGCTTCGTGGACGCCCCTCGACTCGGCCATCGGCCCGCATGTGGAAGGCTGGGCTGAGTTGTTGTGCATGCTCGCAGGACTGCCGCCCCGATCAGAAGGGGTGACGCCCCTGCCCCGTCGGAGGACGAACCGTGGATGAATTCCAGGTGATCGAGACCCCCGCCGCCTTCGATGAGGCGGTGGAGCGGCTCCTCGACGGCGAGGGGCCGATCGCGGTCGACGCCGAACGGGCGAGCGGATTCCGCTACTCGCAGCGGGCCTACCTGATCCAGATGTTCCGGCGGGGGTCGGGCACCTTCCTCTTCGACCCTCCGCAGATCCCCGACTTCTCGGCACTCCAGGACGCGATCCGCTCCGAGGAGTGGGTGCTGCACGCCGCCAGCCAAGACCTGGCCTGCCTCCGTGAGGTCGGCCTCGACCCTGAGCGCATCTTCGACACCGAACTCGGCGCGCGCCTGCTCGGCATGCCGCGCGTCGGCCTTGCGTCAGTCGTCGAGGAGCTGCTCGACATCAAGCTCGCGAAGGAGCATTCGGCGTCCGATTGGTCGACACGCCCCCTGCCCCAGTCGTGGCTGAAGTACGCGGCGCTCGACGTCGAACTCCTCGTCGACGTGCGCGAACGGCTCGGCGCCCGACTCGAAGAGGACGGCAAGGCGGAGCTCGCGGCCGAGGAGTTCGATGCCGTGCTGCACCGAGCCGCGAAGCCGCCGGCCGCCGAGCCCTGGCGACGCCTCTCCGGCATCCACGCCATGCGCAGCCCACGCAACCTCGCGGTGGCCCGCGAGCTCTGGCTCTCCCGCGACGCGCTCGCGACCGAGCTCGACGTCGCGCCCGGCCGCCTGGTTCCGGATGCCTCGCTCCTCGCCGTCGCCCGAACCCTGCCGTCGACGCGGCGCGCCCTCGCCGATCTCCGCGAGTTCAACGGCCGCGCGAGCCGCACCGAGCTCGATCGGTGGTGGGCCGCCGTGGAGCGCGGACTCGCGACCACCGAGCTGCCGCAGGTGCGGGTGCCGAGCGACGCTCCTCCCCCGCCGCGCGCATGGGCCGCGCGGCATCCCGAAGCGGATGCGCGCCTGAGGCTCGCGAAGGCCGCCGTGACCGAGGTCGCCGAGCAGATGAACATGCCGGTCGAGAACCTGCTCACCCCCGACCACCTGCGCAGGGTGGCGTGGACGCCACCCGCCGACGCGACCGCCGATGCCGTGAGCGAGGCCTTGCTGGCCCTCGGCGCACGCCACTGGCAGGTTGCCGCAACCTCACAGAGAATCGCCGATGCATTTGTCGAGGCGGCACAATCCGTCGAGGACGCCACGTCTGAGGGTTCGTAGGTTCCGTCAAGCGATTCAGCGCCTCCTCAGCGGCGTTCGTAGGATCGAAGCATCCTGACCGAAAGTGAGCTGCAGCGTGGCTGATCAAGCTGAAGTCGTATTCGTCGACGGGGTCCGCACCCCGTTCGGCAAGGCCGGCGACAAGGGCATGTACTGGAACACCCGGGCCGATGACCTCGTCGTGAAGGCGATCGTCGGACTCCTCGAGCGCAACCCGAACATCCCGAAGGACCGCATCGACGACGTCGCCATCGCCGCGACGACCCAGACCGGCGACCAGGGCCTCACCCTCGGCCGCACGGCCGCGATCCTCGCCGGCCTGCCCAAGACCGTGCCGGGCTTCTCCATCGACCGCATGTGTGCAGGCGCCATGACGGCCGCCGCCATGATGTCGGGCTCGATCGGCTTCGGCATGTACGACATCGCCATCGCCGGCGGCGTCGAGCACATGGGCCACCACCCCATGGGCTCAGGTGTCGACCCGAACCCCCGTTTCCTCAGCGAGCGCCTCGTCGGCGAGGACGCCCTCGTGATGGGGGCCACGGCTGAGCGAATCCACGACCGCTTCCCGCAGCTCACGAAGGAGCGCAGCGACCGCTTCGCCCTCGCGAGCCAGCAGAAGACGGCGGCGGCCTACGCCGCGGGCAAGATCCAGCAGGACCTCGTGCCGGTCGCGATCCGCACCGAAGAGGGCTGGGGACTCGCCACGCGCGACGAGGTCATGCGTCCCGAGACGACGCTCGAGGGCCTCGCAGCCCTGAAGACGCCGTTCCGCCCGCACGGCCGCATCACAGCCGGCAACGCCTCGGGCCTGAACGACGGTGCCACCGCTGCGATCCTCGCCTCGGGCGCCGCAGCGAAGGAGTTCGGCCTCTCGCCGAAGATGAAGCTCGTCAGCTACGCCTTCGCCGGCGTCGACCCCGAGATCATGGGCATCGGCCCGATCCCCGCCACCGAGAAGGCGCTCCGCAAGGCGGGCCTCTCGATCGAGGACATCGGCATCTTCGAGATGAACGAGGCGTTCGCGGTGCAGGTGCTCTCCTTCATGGACCACTACGGCATCGCCGACGACGACGCCCGCGTCAACCCGTGGGGCGGCGCGATCGCGGTCGGCCACCCCCTCGCCTCCTCGGGCGTGCGCCTCATGAACCAGCTCGCGAGCCAGTTCACCGAGCGTCCCGACGTCCGCTACGGCATCACCAGCATGTGCGTCGGCCTCGGCCAGGGCGGCACCATGGTCTGGGAGAACCCGAACTACGACAAGAAGGCGAAGAAGGCCTGATGACCGACTACACGAAGATCGACTTCGACTCGCTCGCCGCCCTCTCCGACGACGAGGTCGTCACGCACTCCTTCGTGCGCGACGTGCCGATCTCGGGCGGCAAGACGCTCGCCCTCGTCACGCTCGACAACGGCCGTGACCACACCCGTCCGAACACCCTCGGCCCGGTCTCGCTGCTCGAGTACGCGAAGACCCTCGACGAGCTGAAGGCGCGCGCCGCAGCCGGCGAGATCCACGCCGTGGCGATCACGGGCAAGCCGTTCATCCTCGCCGCGGGCGCCGACCTGTCGAAGGTCGCCGAGATCCCCGACCGCGACACCGCGCGGAAGATGGGCCAGCTCGGCCACTTCGCGCTCGGCAAGGCATCGGAACTCGGCGTCCCGTCGTTCGTGTTCATCAACGGCCTCGCTCTCGGCGGCGGCCTCGAGATCGCGCTGAACGCCGACTACCGCACTGTGGATGCCTCGGTGCCCGCCGTGGCCCTCCCCGAGGTGTTCCTCGGCCTCATCCCCGGTTGGGGCGGCGCGTACCTGCTGCCGAACCTCATCGGCATCGAGAACGCCCTCAAGGTCGTCATCGAGAACCCGCTGAAGCAGAACCGCACGATGAAGGCCGACGACGTGATGGAGCTCGGCATCGCCGACGCGAAGTTCGACTCGGTCGCCTTCCTCGAGGACTCGATCAAGTGGGCCGACGGCGTCGTCTCCGGCCGCATCAAGGTGAAGCGCCCGAACGAGCCCGGCAAGGTCGAGCGCCTCGTCAAGTGGGATGCCGCGATCGCGATCGCCACGAAGATGCTGAAGAGCCGCATCGGCTCGGTTCCGAAGTCGCCGTACGCGGCGCTCGAGCTCATGAAGGCCGCCAAGAGCGGCACGAAGGCCGAGGGCTTCGAACGCGAAGACGAGGTGCTCTCCGAGCTCATCGTCGGCGACCAGCTCCAGGCCTCGATCTACGCCTTCAACCTCGTGCAGAAGCGGGCCAAGCGCCCCGCGGGCGCGCCCGACAAGGCGATCGCCAAGAAGGTCACGAAGGTCGGCGTGCTCGGTGCCGGCTACATGGCGAGCCAGCTCGCCCTGCTCTTCGTGCGCCGCCTGCGCGTGCCGGTCGTCATCACCGACATCGACCAGGCACGCGTCGACAAGGGCGTGGCCTACATCGCGGAAGAGATCGACAAGCTCCTCGAGAAGGGCCGCATCTCCCCCGACGAGGCCAACCGCCTGAAGGCGCTCGTCACGGGCACCACCGACAAGGCCGACTTCGCCGACTGCGACTGGGTCATCGAGGCCGTCTTCGAAGAGCTCGAGATCAAGCAGAACGTCTTCGCCGAGGTGGAGCAGTTCATCTCGCCCGAGGCCGTGCTCGCCACGAACACCTCGTCGCTGTCGGTCGAGCAGATCGGCGCGAAGCTCGCGCACCCCGAGCGCCTCGTGGGCTTCCACTTCTTCACCCCGGTCGCGGTCATGCCGCTGATCGAGGTCGTGAAGACGCCGCACACCGATGAGGCGACGCTGTCGACCGCCATGGTGACCGCGAAGAACCTGCGGAAGAACGCCGTGATCACGGCTGACACGCCCGGCTTCGTCGTCAACCGGCTCCTGGCCGTGCTGCTCGGCGAGGCGATGCGCGCGGTCGACGAGGGCACCTCGTTCCAGACCGTCGACGAGGCGATCGCACCGCTCGGCCTGCCAATGGCCCCGTCGGCGCTGCTCGACCTCGTGGGCCTGAAGGTCGGCGCGCACGTGCTCGACACCCACCACGCCGCGTTCCCCGAGCGGTTCTACCGCAGCGAGAACCTGCACAAGCTCGCCGACTACGGCAAGCTGCTCGACAAGGACGACAAGGGCAAGGTCAAGGGCTTCGACAAGGGCGCCCTGAAGCTCGTCGCCGGCGGCAAGAACCCGCGCTCGGCCGACGAGATCCTCGTGGCCCTGCAAGACGGTCTCGCCCGCGAGGTTCGCCTCATGCTCGACGGCGGGGTCGTGGCAGCTGCCGAGGACATCGACCTCTGCATGGTGCTCGGCGCCGGCTTCCCGTTCCAGATGGGCGGCCTGACGCCGTACCTCGACCGGGTCGGCGCGTCCGAGCGGGTCTTCGGCGACACGTTCCACCACCCGACGATCACGGGCGTGGGCGCGTAGCCACCAGCTCGACGAGGAACGGCCCCTGGCGAGAGCCAGGGGCCGTTCCTCGTTCCGGGCGCTGCACACGCCGGGGCATCCGCTCACTGCGGCTCGCGTCGCGCGAGCGCGAACAGGGGCGCTCGCGTCAGACGCGCGGCTGCGGGCGCGTGTCGGTCGAGACGCCCGTATCGACGCCGGCACCGCGCGCATGCGGCAGCTTCGAGCCGAGCACCATCGCGGTGACGTCGCGCGCGATGTGCTGCGGCGTGAGGCCGACGCGCTCGAGGATGTCGCCGCGCGAGCCGTGATCGAGGAACTCGTCGGGCAGGCCGAGCTCGGTCACCGCGGTGTCGACTCCGGCCTCCCGCAGGTCTTGGCGGATGCGTGTTCCGATGCCGCCGACGCGGATGCCGTCTTCGATGCTGACGACGAGGCGGTGCTCCGCTGCGAGCTCCATGATGCTGCGGGGCACCGGCACGACCCAGCGGGGGTCGACCACGGTGGCGCTGATGCCCTGCGCCTCGAGACGCTCGGCGACCTGGAGACCGGTCTCTGCCATCGGGCCGACGGTGACGATGAGCACGTCCTTGCGCTCCGACTCGGCGAGCACGTCGACGCCGTCGTCGGTGCGCCGCACCGCGTCGAAGTCGACGCCGACGGTGCCCTTCGGGAAGCGGATGACGGTGGGCGCGTCGTCGACGGCGACGGCCTCGCCGAGCTCTTCGACGAGACGGACCGAATCACGGGGCGCCGCGATGCGGATGCCGGGGACCACCTGCAGGATCGAGAGATCCCAGACGCCGTGGTGGCTGGGCCCGTCGGGACCGGTCACGCCGGCGCGGTCGAGCACGAAGGTGACGCCCGCCTTGTGCAGCGCGACGTCCATCAGCACCTGGTCGAAGGCCCGATTGATGAAGGTCGCGTAGACGGCGACGACCGGGTGCAGCCCACCGAATGCGAGACCCGCAGCGGATGTCGCGGCGTGCTGTTCGGCGATGCCGACGTCGAACACGCGGCTCGGGAACCGCTCGGCCATACGGTGCAGGCCGGTCGGGCGCAGCATCGCCGCGGTGATGCCCACGAGGCGATCGTTGCTCTCGGCGAGGTGCACGAGCTCGTCGGCGAAGACGCTCGTCCACGACGGCGCCGACGCCGTCTCGAGGGACTCCCCGGTCTCGGGGTCGATCTGGCCGACGGCGTGGAACTGGTCGGCCGCGTCGCGCAGGGCCGGTTCGTAACCACGGCCCTTGTCGGTGATCGCGTGCACGATGACCGGCGCCCCGTAGTCTCTCGCCTGTCGGAGCGCCTCCTCCATGGCGTGTTCGTCGTGCCCGTCGATGGGCCCGATGTACTTGATGTCGAGGTTCGAATACAGTGCCTCGTTGTTGGTGAAGCGGGCCAGGAACCCGTGCAGACCGCCGCGAACACCGCGATAGAGCGCCCTGGCCGGTGCACCCATGCGGTCGAACGCGCGGCGACTCGAGAGGTGCAGGTTGCGGTAGGTCTGCTTCGTGCGCACGGTGTTCAGGAAGCGCGCCATGCCGCCGATCGTCGGGGCGTAGGAGCGACCGTTGTCGTTGACGACGACGATGAGCTTGCGCGTGTTGTCGTCGGAGATGTTGTTGAGCGCCTCCCACGTCATGCCGCCCGTGAGCGCGCCGTCGCCGACGACCGCGATGACGTGCCGGTCATGCTGGCCGGTCATCTCGAAGGCCTTGGAGATGCCGTCGGCCCACGACAGCGAGCTCGAAGCATGAGAGCTCTCGACGATGTCGTGCTCGGACTCGGAGCGCTGAGGGTAGCCCGCGAGGCCGCCCGTCTTGCGGATCGTGGAGAGGTCGCGCCGCCCCGTCAGCAGCTTGTGCACGTACGACTGGTGCCCGGTGTCGAAGACGACGGCGTCGCGCGGCGACTCGAACACCCGGTGGATCGCGATCGTGAGCTCGACGACCCCGAGGTTCGGTCCGAGATGGCCACCCGTCTTCGAGACGGACTCGACGAGGTACTCGCGGATCTCGCGCGCCAACTGATCGACCTGTTCGGGACTCAGCGCGTCGAGATCACGAGGTCCCGAAATGGTCTCGAGCAGGGTCATGCAATTGCCTCCGAAGGGTTGCGGGCGGTGCCGCTGGACGGGACGAGTCTACGCCGGGCTGGCTGCGAAGCCGGGCAGAGAAGGGGGCGATCGGCAAGATGCCGACCGCCCCGAATCTCTGTGCGCGTGCTAGACGAGCGAACGCAGCACGTACTGCAGAATGCCGCCGTTGCGGTAGTAGTCGGCCTCACCCGGAGTGTCGATGCGCACGACCGCGTCGAACTCGACCGTCTGCTTGCCGGCCGGCGAGTGCTCGCTCGGCGCCGCGACGACGTGCACCGTCTTCGGGGTCACGCCCTCGTTCAGCTGCTCGAGCCCCGAGATCGAGACGATCTCGGTGCCGTCGAGGCCGAGCGACGCCCAGCTCTCGCCCACGGGGAACTGGAGCGGAACGACGCCCATACCGATCAGGTTCGAGCGGTGGATGCGCTCGAAGCTCTCGGTGATGACGGCCTTCACGCCGAGGAGGCTCGTGCCCTTGGCCGCCCAGTCGCGCGACGAGCCGGAGCCGTACTCCTTGCCGCCGAAGATGACGAGCGGGGTGCCCTGCGCCTGGTAGTTCTGGCTCGCGTCGTAGATGAACGACTGCGGCGCGTCGGCCTGCGTGAAGTCACGCGTGTAGCCGCCCTCGACGCCGTCGAGGAGCTGGTTCTTCAGGCGGATGTTCGCGAACGTACCGCGGATCATGATCTCGTGGTTGCCGCGACGGGAGCCGTAGGAGTTGAAGTCCTTACGGTCGACGCCGTGCTCGGTCAGGTATCGACCGGCGGGGCTGTCGGCCTTGATCGAACCGGCCGGGCTGATGTGGTCGGTCGTGACCGAGTCACCGAGCTTGGCGAGCACGCGGGCGCCGGCGATGTCGCTGACGGGCGTCGTCTCCATGGTCATGCCGTCGAAGTACGGGGGCTTACGCACGTACGTCGACTCGGCGTCCCATTCGAACGTCGCGCCGGTCGGCGTCTCGAGCGAACGCCACCGCTCGTCGCCGTCGAACACGCCTGCGTACTGCGTGACGAACATGTCCTTGTTGATCGAGGTGTCGATCGTGTGCTGCACCTCGGCGGCGTCGGGCCAGATGTCCTTCAGGAAGACGTCATTGCCGTCGGTGTCCGTGCCGAGCGAGTCGACCTCGAAGTCGAAGTTCATCGAACCGGCGAGAGCGTACGCGATCACGAGCGGCGGGCTCGCGAGGTAGTTCATCTTCACGTCGGGGTTGATGCGACCCTCGAAGTTGCGGTTGCCCGAGAGCACCGCGGTCACGGCGAGGTCGGAGTCGTTGACCGCCGCCGAGATCTCGTCGAGCAACGGGCCCGAGTTGCCGATGCAGGTCGTGCAGCCGTAGCCGACCGTGTAGAAGCCGAGGGCCTCGAGGTCGTCGGTGAGGCCGGCCTTCTCGTAGTAGTCGGTGACGACCTTCGAGCCGGGAGCCAGGGTGGTCTTCACCCACGGCTTGGCCTTCAGGCCCTTCTTCGCCGCATTCCGGGCGAGAAGGCCCGCGGCGAGCATGACCGACGGGTTCGAGGTGTTCGTGCACGAGGTGATCGCCGCGATCGCGACGGCACCGTGGTCGAGCACGAACTGCTCACCGGTGCCGAGCGTGACATCCGTCGGCTTCGAGGCCGTCGTCGGAGCGTGGCTCTTGTGGTGGTGCTCGTGCTGGCTGTACTCGTCTTCGGGCGAGTTGCCGGGCGGGTCGGAGGCCGGGAACGACTCGGCGCCCTCGAGGTCGACGAGGTCGTGGTCGACGGTCGCGTAGTTCAGGAGGTCCTTCTCGAAGGCGCTCTTGGACTCGGAGAGCTCGATGCGGTCCTGCGGACGCTTCGGGCCGGCGATCGACGGAACGACGGTCGAGAGGTCGAGCTCCATGTACTCGCTGAACTCGGGCTCGCTGTCGGCGTCGTGCCAGAGCTTCTGCGTCTTGGAGTAGGCCTCGACCAGGGCGATCTGCTCGTCGCTGCGTCCCGTGAGGCGCAGGTAGTCGAGGGTGACGTCGTCGATGGGGAACATCGCGGCGGTCGAGCCGAACTCGGGGCTCATGTTGCCGATGGTGGCGCGGTTGGCGAGCGGCACGGATGCCACGCCCGAACCGTAGAACTCGACGAACTTGCCGACCACGCCGTGCTTGCGGAGCATGTCGGTGATCGTGAGCACGACGTCGGTCGCGGTGACGCCCGTGGGGATCGCGCCCGAGAGCTTGAAGCCGACGACCTTGGGGATGAGCATCGAGACGGGCTGGCCGAGCATCGCGGCCTCTGCCTCGATGCCGCCGACGCCCCAGCCGAGCACGCCGAGGCCGTTGACCATGGTGGTGTGCGAGTCGGTGCCGACGCAGGTGTCGGGGTAGGCCCGGAGCACGCCGTCGACGGTGCGCGTGAAGGTGACCTTCGCGAGGTGCTCGATGTTGACCTGGTGCACGATGCCGGTGCCGGGCGGCACGACCTTGAAGTCGTCGAACGCCGTCTGGCCCCAACGGAGGAACTGGTAGCGCTCGCCGTTGCGCTCGTACTCGATCTCGACGTTGCGCTCGAGTGCGTTCTCGGTGCCGAAGAGGTCGGCGATCACGGAGTGGTCGATGACCATCTCGGCGGGAGCGAGGGGGTTGATCTTGTTGGGGTCGCCGCCGAGGGCGACGACCGCCTCGCGCATCGTGGCGAGGTCGACGATGCAGGGAACACCGGTGAAGTCCTGCATGACCACGCGCGCCGGCGTGAACTGGATCTCGGTGTCGGGCTCGGCGGTGGGGACCCACGAACCGAGCGCCTCGATCTGCTCCTTGGTGACGTTCTTACCGTCTTCGGTGCGCAGGAGGTTCTCGAGCAGCACCTTCAGGCTGAACGGAAGCTTCTCATGCCCTGGCACGGTGTCGAGCCGGAAGATCTCGTAGGACTCATCACCGACGCGGAGCGTGTCCTTCGCCCCGAAACTGTTCACTGCAGACACGATGTCCTCTCCTTCGCGGATGCCGCCGGACATGCAGGCGGCACTCCATCTTCTCCGTCAGACATGGGGCTGTTCCAGCAAGGGTAACCTAAGCCACTCGCCCGCCGACAGGCCTCGCACGGTGTGCGGATTTATCTTGACGTCGAGATAACTCTATCACTCGGCGGAGCGGGCGGATGACGGGTAGATCGCCCGCACGACGAGCCACGAGAAGACCAGCACCAAGGCGTAGAGAGGTACGCCCATGAGCAGTCGCGTGGCCCCGAGGGCCTCCACGTTGTCGACGAGGTAGAAGGGCACCTGCACCGCGAGACGCGCGACGAACAGCCCGATCCAGACGAGCGTGAGGAACTGGGCGGCGCGGTACTTGCGCTTGTCCTGCTTCCAGGCGACGCCGTCGCCCATGAGGAAACCGACGATCAGGCCGATCGCGGGCCAGCCCACGAAGAGGGACACGGTCAGCGCGAGCGCGTAGGCGGCGTTCGTGTAGAAGCCGATCACGTAGTTGTCGCGGGCGTCGCCCGACCAGAGCGCGAGCGCTGCGGAGGCGAGCACGCCGATGAGGCCGGCGATGGCCTGGGTCGGCTGCCCCTTGGTCACGAGACGCGCGACGGTGAACACGACGGCGAGGCCGACGGATGCTGCGAGGGCGGGCACGAGCGCCGCCTGCGGGTCTTGGCCGGCGAAGCTCGTGAGCCCGCTGTAGACGATGAGGAACACGAGCCCGGGCAGCAGGGCCTCGAGGATGCCGCGCACGCCGCCGACTGCGGTGAGGAGATCGCGCCCGCTCAGCTTCTCGTCGCGCGCGAGCGCACCGAGGCCGCTCTTCTCGGCGGCTGCGGCGAACTGCCGGCCGAACTCGCCGGCCGCACTGCCGGTTCCGGCATCGACGTCGGCTTCGGCTTCGGCCTCGGCCTCGGCCTCGGCCGGACGTTCCGCCGGGGCATCCGCTCGCTCGCCCTCGTCGGGGCGCGGCGACCCGTCGGCGTTCGCCATCGTGGTCACACCGTGGGCGCACCCGCGGAGGACGCGGGCATGCGCAGCGGGATGAGGTCGCGCGGCGGCATCGGCGTGCTGCCGCGCACCACGACGATCGAGCGGAAGAGGTCTTCGACCTTCGCGGCCGCCGTGGGGTCGACGGCCGCCTCGCCGGCGATGACGCCGCGGAGGAACCAGCGGGGCCCGTCGACACCGATGAAACGGGCGAGGCGCATCTGACCCTGCTGGCCCTCGCCTGCGGCGACGGGGATCTGCGCGAGCAACTCAGGCCCGAACGAGCCCTCGCGCACGGTGGTCGAACCGCCCTGGCGCGCGATCTGGTCGGCGATCTGCGCACGGATCTCGTGCCACAGTCCGCTCGAGCGCGGCGCCGCGAACGGCTGCACCTGCAGGGTCGAGTTCGCATAGTCGAGGCCGATCGCGACGACGCGCTTCGTGCCCTCCTCGACCTCGAGGCGGAGGTGGAGCCCGTCGCGCGGCAGCACCTTCACTCCGCCGAGATCGACGTACGGGCGAACGGGGTTCGCCTCGGCCTCGTCGAACGGGCCCGCTTCCGCGCGGTCCTCGGGTGCGGACTTGGGCTGTTCGGCAGGCATGTCGCCGCCGGTTTCGATGTCGCTCACGCGTTCACTCCTGACTTGTGCTCCCCGAAACCGGTGGAGCCGAATCCTGCTTCCCCGCGCAGACTGCCGGGCAGCCGCTCGACCTCGACGAATCGAGCGCGGCTCACCGGCATCACGACGATCTGGGCGATGCGGTCGCCGACCTCGATCGTGTGCGCCTCGCGGGCGTCGGTGTTCAACAGTGCGACCTTGATCTCGCCGCGGTAGCCGGCATCGACCGTGCCGGGAGCGTTGACGATCGTGATGCCGTGCTTGAAGGCCAGGCCCGAGCGCGGCACGACGAAGGCGACGTAGCCGTCGGGCAGGGCGATCGCGACGCCGGTGCCGACCGTGGCGCGTTCGCCGGGGCCGAGCACGACGGACTCGGAAGCGTGGAGATCTGCGCCCGCGTCGCCCGGATGGGCGTAGTTCGGCACGCGGTCTGCAGTGATCAGCACATCGACGGAATCGGTCACTGTTCGAGGGTAGTGCAGAAGTCTGGTCGAATAGAGCCATGCCCGACTACCGCGAGAAACTCTGGCCGACGCCCTGGATCTACGTCGTCAGCCTGCTGCTGATCCCGTCCAGCATCCTGGTCCTGGCGCCCGTCTCGATGCCCGCGGGCATCGCCACCGGGCTGATCCTCTACGGCGCGACGGTCGCAGCGCTCAGCGTGACCGCGCCCGTCGTCGAGGTGGCCGACGGTCGACTCCGCGCGGGGCGCGCGTCGATCGCGCTGGCGGACACGGGCGTCGCGACCGGGGCGACGGATGCCGCGGCTCGCGTCGAACGCGGAACGGGTCTCGACGCACGGGCGTTCCTCGTGATCCGCGGCTGGGTGCAACCCGTCGTGCGGGTGCCGATCACCGACCCGTCGGACCCCACGCCCTACTGGCTGGTCTCGACGCGTCATCCCAAAGAACTGGCCGCCGCGATCAATGGATCGCGACGGCCTGAAGGTACCGAGCCTGGCGTCTAGGACGCGCACTCCAAGCAGATCGGTCCGAGCTTCGTCTCGTGGTCCATCTGCGAACGGTGCTTCACGAGGAAGCAGTTCACGCAGGTGAACTCGTCGGCTTGCGGTGGAAGCACCACGACGTCGAGTTCGACGTCGGAGAGATCGGCACCAGCGAGGTCGAACCCACCGGGGTTATCGGCATCGTCGACATCCACTACGCCCGACATCTTGTCGGGGACGCGCTCCTTGAGGGCCTCGATCGACTCGGAGTCGTCTTCGGTCTTCCTCGGTGCGTCGTAATCCGTTGCCATTCCCATCCATTTCTTCATCGCCGATGATTCGGCGGCCATAGTCTGCATCAAATCGGTGGCGTTAGCAAACCACTTTCGCAGCGTTTCCACAGCTGCTACGTGCTCAACTTCCGGCGCGCCCGCCCTATTCCCACGAGCACCCATCCGGACGTGGCATCCTTGGGCGGAGACGAAAGCACGGAAGGGCTTGTCGCGATGCAAGAACTCAAGGTAATCGGAGTCGAGAACGGCGCGTTGCTCGCCGCTTCCGACGATGGAGCGCGCTTCCGAATCGAGATCGACGAGGTGCTGCAATCACGCATCCGTCAGGCGCAACCCGAGCAGCACGTCGGACCCAAACCCTCGCCCCGCGAGGTGCAGGCCCACATCCGAGCCGGCATGTCGGCCGAGGAGGTCGCCCAGGTCACCGGCGCGGCCATCGACTACATCCGACGATTCGAGGGGCCGGTGCTCGCTGAGCGCGAGCACATGGTCACCTCCGCCCTCGCCGTGCCCGTGCACGTCACCACCGAGTCCGACCCGGCCGACGAGCCGCCGTCGTTCGGCGGCGTCATCCGCGAACGCCTCGCGCAGCTCGGAGCCCACGGTGAACGCTGGGCGAGCTGGAAGGACGAGGAGCGCGGCTGGATCATCAAGCTCGAGTTCACCGCCGAGACCATCGACCACGACGCCCGCTGGAGTTTCGAGCCCCGCAAGCAGGCGCTGCAGCCGCTGAACTCCGAGGCGGTCACGCTCTCGCAGCAGGGCGAGATGAAGGGCGGGCTCATCCCCCGGCTCCGCGCCGTCGGCCCCGAGTCCGAGGAGTCGCGCTTCGACAGCGGTGCGTTCACCTTCGAGGAGCCCGAGCACGGCGACTTCGACACGGCGCCGCACCTCGAGCCGCTTCCGTACGCACGTACGCCACAGACATCGAGCCCCGCAGTCGCCCGCGCCGCGATCAAGCGAGCGGATGAGCCGAAGCAGACGCTCGGCGAGACCGCCGACCTGCTCGAGGCGCTGCGCCGGCGGCGCGGCGAACGCGAGGCAGCAGGCAGCGAGCCCGAGCGCCCGCAGGCCGCTCCCGCCCCGGCACCCGCGCAGGAGACCCCCGAGCTCGAGCAGCCCGAGGAGAAGCCCGGCACCGCCGCACGCAGCATCTGGGGCGGCAAGGGCGTCTCGGCAAGCCCCGGCGCCCGCGGAGGCTCCAAGAAGGGCCGCGCCTCCATGCCGAGCTGGGACGAGATCGTCTTCGGCGCTCGCACCGACGACGACCTGGCCTGACACCGGGGGCACCACCGAGCGCACTCGTCGAACGCCGTCGTGCTTCTGCACGGCGGCGTTCCGCATGCCGGCACCCGGTGATACCATTCGAACATATCTTCGAATCGGTGAGGTGCCCATGTCGCTCGTCCAGGAGTACGTCGAGCTGTGGACCAGCGACGACGGGCGCCCCGTGCGACTCGTCTGGCGCGCCCGACGGTTCCGGGTGAGCGATACACCGACCACCCTCGTCGGCCCGTGCGACTGGTGGGCGCCGGTGGCCCGGCACGATGTGTCTCCCGGGCGTCCGCCGTTGCAGATCACCGGATGGCGCTTCCAGGCGAGTGCCGACGACGGCGAGACCCGTGTCTTCGATGTCCGCCGACGCGACGAAGATCGCTGGGAGCTCGTGCGCGTCTTCGACTGATCAGGCGTGCTCTGGGTCGCGATCCAGCTCGTCGTCGCCTGAGCCGGTCGCTGCGGCCCCCGCAGAGGGTGCTGCGGCAGCTGGCGACTGTGCCGGCGCAGCGGGACCCGCCGCTCCCCTGCCGAGCCACAGCATGAGCACCCCGCCGACGACGAGACCCCAGAATGCGGAGCCGATGCCGACGACGGCGACGCCCGACGCGGTGACGAGGAAGGTGCCGATCGCGGTGATGCGTTGGCGCGGGTCCTCGAGCGCGCCGGTCAGCGCGGTGACCATCGCCCCGAGCAGGGCGAGCCCGGCGACCGCCGTGATGATGATCGGGGGCGAGGCCTGCACGACGGCGGCGGCGAGCCCGGCGCCGGCGCCCAGCACGAGGTAGACGATGCCCGAGGTGAAGGTCGCCACCCAGCGCCGACGCGGATCGGGGTTCGACTCGGGGCTCGCCATGATCGCCGCCGTGATCGCTGCGAGGTTCAACGCGTGTCCGCCGGCGAACGCCGCGCCCACCGAGGCCACGCCCGAGGCGACCAGCACCGGCCTCGGCGCGAGCCGGTAGCCGAACGTCGACATCACGGCGAACCCGGGCACGTTCTGCCCGGCCATCGTCACGATGAAGAGCGGGAGGCCGAGGCTCACGATCACGAACGGGTCGAAGACCGGAGCGACGAACTGGAGCTGCGGCCGGACCGCCTCGCTCGCGAGCACGGCGGGGCCCGCCAACACGGCGATGCCGATCACCGCGACGAGCATCGCGGCCGGCACGGCCCAGCGCGGTGCGAGGCGTGCGAGGAGCAGCCAGACGAGCACCATCGGCACGGCGATCGCCGGCTGCTCGACGGCGGCGAACACGGGGGCCACGCAGATCGGGAAGAGGATGCCTGCGAGCATCGCGCTCGCAATGGGCTTCGGGATACTGGTGATCGCTCGTCCGAGGGCGGGCCAGAGCCCGGCGAGCACGATGAGCACGCCGCAGACGATGAACGCGCCGATCGCGGCGGCGAACTGCTGCGTCGTCGCCGCCGCGGCGACGAGGAGCGCCGCGCCGGGCGTCGACCAGGCGAACGAGACGGGCATGCGCGTCGCGAGCGGCAGCACGATGCAGAGCAGACCCGTCGCGATGCAGAGCGCGAAGAGACCGGATGCCGCCTGCGTCTCGGAGGCGCCCACTGCGATGAGGCCCGCGATCACCAGGGCGAAGGAGCTCGCGAATCCGGTGATGGCCGCGATGACGCCCGCGACGACGGTGTGGAAGATGGGCGGCGCTCGCTCTCGGCCGGGCTACGCCGACTTCTCGGTGCGGCGCTGCTTGGCGTGCGGCACGATCGTCGGCGCGGCGTTGTCGAGCACCGCCGCCTTCGTGACGACGACGCGGGCGACGCCGGTGGAGGACGGCACCTCGAACATGATCGGCCCGAGCACCTCCTCCATGATGGCTCGGAGCCCACGGGCGCCCGTCTGACGCAGCACCGCGAGATCGGCGATCGCCTGCAGCGCCTCCTCTTCGAAGTCGAGCTCGACGCCGTCGAGCTCGAACATGCGCTGGTACTGGCGCACGAGCGCGTTGCGCGGCACCGTGAGGATCTCCATGAGGGCATCCCGGTCGAGCGGCATGACCGTCGCGACGACCGGCAGACGACCGATGAACTCGGGGATGAGACCGTACTTGTGGAGGTCCTCGGGGAGCACCTCGCTGAAGATGTCGGCTTCCTCCTCCTTGTTGTGGAGTGGTGCGCCGAACCCGATCCCACGCTTGCCGGCACGCGAGGAGATGATGTCTTCGAGGCCGGCGAACGCGCCGGCCACGATGAACAGCACGTTCGTCGTGTCGATCTGGATGAACTCCTGATGCGGGTGCTTGCGGCCCCCCTGCGGCGGCACCGAGGCGACCGTGCCCTCGAGGATCTTGAGCAGCGCCTGCTGCACACCCTCGCCCGAGACGTCCCTCGTGATCGAGGGGTTCTCCGCTTTGCGGGCGATCTTGTCGATCTCGTCGATGTAGATGATGCCCGTCTCGGCGCGCTTGACGTCGAAGTCGGCAGCCTGGATGAGCTTCAGCAGGATGTTCTCGACGTCTTCACCGACGTAGCCGGCCTCGGTCAGCGCAGTCGCGTCAGCGACGGCGAACGGCACGTTGAGCTGCTTCGCGAGCGTCTGCGCGAGGTAGGTCTTGCCGCAACCCGTGGGGCCGATGAGCAGGATGTTGGACTTGGAGAGCTCGACGTCGTCTCTGGCGTCGGCCGAAGTCAGGGCGGTGCGGGCGCGCACGCGCTTGTAGTGGTTGTAGACCGCGACGGCGAGTGCCTTCTTCGCGGCCTCCTGGCCGATGACGTACTCCTCGAGGTAGCCGAAGATCTCCTTCGGCTTCGGCAGTTCGAACTCGCCGGCCTCGGTCTCGCCGGCCTCGGCGAGCCGTTCCTCGATGATCTCGTTGCAGAGCTCCACGCACTCGTCGCAGATGTAGACGCCGGGTCCGGCGATGAGCTGCTGCACCTGCTTCTGGCTCTTTCCGCAGAACGAGCACTTGAGCAGGTCGGCGCTCTCTCCGATGCGTGCCATCGAAACCCTCCCTGTCGACGAATCTGTTCCGAGCCTAGCCCGAGATCGGGCGGATCGAGGGTAGCGCGCGGGATTCGACACGCTCGGCCGTTCGCGGGTCGCGAACCGGGACGCTCAGTCGAGGAGATGTCGAAGGTAGCGCCGCGGATCGTCGAGGTACCCGCGCCAGTGCGTGACGAGTTCGAGGTCTTCCCAGGTGGTCTCGCGGATGCCCCACTCCCCCAGTTCGAGGATCGTCGCTCCCGGCACGGAGGCGAGCACCGGCGAGTGCGTCGCGCAGATGATCTGGGTGCCGCGTGCGACCATCCGGTCGAGGCCGGCGATCCATCCGAGGATCGAGGAGAACGAGAGCGCCGCTTCGGGCTCGTCGAGGCACACGAGTCCGGCGCGGTAGCGGGGATGGTTCAGCTTGTTGTCGAGCAGGTCGTTGAAGGACTCGCCGTGACTGAGCGAGTGCAGGTGCCGATCGGGGCTGTCGGGCAGCGCCTCGAGGTAGCTGTAGTAGCCGTGCATCGTCTCGGAACGGAGGAAGAACCCCCATCGCGGGGCCGACGGGCTGCGCTCGATGCGCAACCACTCCGCCAGCGGCGACTCGCTCGGTCGGGTCGTGGTGCCGCCGTTGGTGCTGCCGCCCTCGGGCGGCAGCCCGTAGGCCGTCGCGATGCCCTCGAGCAGGGTCGACTTGCCGCTGCCGTTCTCGCCCACGAGGAAGGTCAGCCCGGGAGCGAACTCGAGACCGCCGTCGCCGATCACCTGATCGATCGCGGGAATGCTCGCCGGCCATGCGACACGGTCTATCGCGGCATCCGGAGACAGCGAAACGCGGCGGATGGCGCGGCTGTCGTTCAGCCGGTCATCCGCCGCGTTCACGGTGCCGCGAGCTATCGCGTGATCGCCGGGAGGCTCTTGCGCGAGCTCAGCACCTGGTCGATGAGACCGTACTCGAGCGCCTCGGCCGCCGACAGGATCTTGTCGCGGTCGATGTCGGTGTGCACCTGCTCGGGCGTGCGGTTCGAGTGACGCGAGAGCGTCTCTTCGAGCCACGAGCGCATGCGCATGATCTCGGCGGCCTGGATCTCGATGTCGGACGCCTGGCCGTGACCCGCCTCGCCCATGGCGGGCTGGTGGATCAGCACGCGGGCGTTCGGCAGCGCGAGGCGCTTGCCGGGCGTGCCGGCGGCGGCGATCACGGCGGCCGCCGAGGCGGCCTGGCCGAGCACGACCGTCTGGATCTGCGGACGGATGTACTGCATCGTGTCGTAGATCGCGGTCATGGCCGTGAAGGAGCCACCGGGCGAGTTGATGTAGAGGATGATGTCGCGGTCGGGGTCCATCGACTCCAAGACGAGCAGCTGCGCCATGATGTCGTCGGCGGATGCGTCGTCGACCTGCACGCCGAGGAAGATGATGCGGTCCTCGAAGAGCTTGGCGTAGGGGTCTTGGCGCTTGTAGCCGTAGGCCGTGCGCTCCTCGAAGCTCGGCAGGATGTAGCGCGAGCCCGGTGCCTGGACGCCGTTGAAGGCGGTGCCACCGAAAGCAGGGATGTTCATTCGCTCGTTCTCTCTTCTCTCGAGTGCCTACGCCTGGGTTCCGCCGCCACCGGCGACGTCGAGCGCCGATTCGCGGATGTGGTCGACGAAGCCGTACTCGAGGGCCTCCTGCGCGTTGAACCAGCGGTCGCGGTCTCCGTCGGCGTTGATCTGCTCGACGGACTTGCCGGTCTGCGCCGCGGTGATCTCGGCGAGCCGCTTCTTCATGTCGAGGATGAGCTGCGCCTGCGTCTGGATGTCGCTCGCGGTGCCGCCGAAGCCGCCGTGCGGCTGGTGCAGCAGCACGCGGGCGTTGGGCGTGATGTACCGCTTGCCCTTGGTGCCGGCCGTCAGGAGCAGCTGTCCCATGGAGGCGGCCATGCCGATGCCGACGGTGACGATGTCGTTCGGCACGAACTGCATGGTGTCGTAGATCGCCATGCCCGCCGTGATCGAGCCACCGGGCGAGTTCACGTAGAGGTAGATGTCTTTCTTGGCATCTTCAGCGGCGAGCAGCAGCAGCTTCGCCGCGATCTCGTTCGCGTTGTCGTCGCGCACCTCGGAGCCAAGCCAGATGATGCGGTCCTTCAGCAGTCGATCGAAAACACCGGTGCCTGGTGTCGGTTCGGCCATGTGTCGCTCCGTTTCCGTTGTCGCGTTCACTCGAATCTATCCGGTGCAACGCGCGTGAACGGGGCTGTTCGCCCTAGGCGGATGCCGCGAGCTCCGCAGCGTATGCGGCGAGCGACACCCGGTACCGCGGCAGGTGCGGTGCGAGGGCTGCGAGGGCCTCGGATGCCGCGAGCCGTGCGTCGCCCGCATCGACCCGCGCGAGGGCGCGGAACGCGACCACGGCGTCGCGCAGCTCGCCCGCCTCGGGCTCGATCTCGTCGAGCAGTGCGACGGACTCGAGCGGACGCCCCAGGTTGCGGATCGTCGAAGCGAGCTGCACGTGAGCCTGCACGCGTTCGGAGCCCGTGAGCCCGCCCGCGATGGCCTGCCGGTACAGCGGCTCCGCTTCGGCCTCGAGACCTGCCGAGTCGCGTGCACCAGCCCGCTCGAACAGCGCGAGCGGGTCCCCAGCCGGCCGCTCGCCCGCGAGGGCGTCGATGCGGCGGATCACCTCTGCGTCGCCGAGTTCGTCGGCCGACGCCCAGACGGCGTCGACTCGCTGCTGCCATTCCTCGTTCGAGCTCATTCGCATCTCTCTGGCCTCCGTCTCGTCCCGCGATGTTCTGCGGCGTGGAGGACGTGCGCCACGCGTCCTCCACGGCGCAGACCGTCGTCGGAACGTTTCCAATACAGGAAAGGGCCGGGCGAAATCGCCCGGCCCCTCCTGTCGAATCCTGCTCGATTACTCGGCGTCGGACTTCTTGGTCGCGCGCTTCTTCGGCGCGGGCTTCTCAGCGGCGTCGGCTGCCTCGTCGGCGGCGGCGGCCTTCTTCGGCGCGCGCTTCTTCGGCGCGGGCTTCTCGGCGGCTTCGGCCTCTTCGACGATCTCTTCGGCCTCGTCGACGACCTCTGCCTCGGCCTCAGCCTCAGCACCGGCGACGGCGGTGAACTCGGAGAGGTCGACGGGCTTGCCCGCGGCATCCGACACCTTCGCCTTGCCGAGCGCGATCGCGAGCGCCTTGTTGCGCGCGACCTCGCCGACCATGGCGGGGATCTGGCCGTTCTGGCTGAGGATCTGCACGAACTCGTTGGGGTCCATGCCGTACTGGGCTGCGCCCTGCACGAGGTACTGGGTCAACTCGTCCTGGCTGACCTGCACCTTCTCGGCCTCGGCGATCGTGTCGAGCAGGATCTGCGTCTTGAACGCCTTCTCGCTCGACTCGGCGACCTCTGCGCGGTGCTCGTCGTCTTCGAGGCGGTTCTCGTTCTCGAGGTGACGGTGCACCTCGTCGTCGATGACGGCCTGCGCGACGGGAACCTCGACGAGCTCGAGGAGCTTGTCGACGAGGAGGTCGCGGGCCTGGCTGCCTTGACCGAACGACTTGTTGCGAGCGACCTGCTCATTGAGGCTGTCGGTCAGCTCGGCGAGCGTGTCGAACTCGCTCGCGATCTGCGCGAAGTCGTCGTCGGCTGCGGGGAGCTCGCGCTCCTTGACCGCGGAGACGGTGACGGTGATCTCGGCGGTCTCGCCCTCGTGGTCGCCGCCCAGGAGCTTCGACGCGAAGGTGGTGGTCTCGCCCGCGGAGAGCGTGTCGAGGGCCTCGTCGATGCCCTCGATCAGGTCGCCCGAGCCGAGCTCGTAGGAGATGCCGCTGGCCGTGTCGACCTCGGCGTCCTCGATCTTGGCGACGAGGTCGAGGGTCACGAAGTCGCCGGTCTTGGCGGGGCGGTCGACCGTGATGAGCGTGCCGAAGCGGCTGCGCAGGCGGTCGAGCTCTTCGGCGACCTCGTCATCGGCGACCTCGACGGAGTCGACCGTGAGCTCGAGGCCGTCGTAGGCGGGCAGCTCGATCTCGGGGCGCACGTCGACCTCGATCGCGAGCAGCAGGTCGCCCGTGAAGTCCTTGTCGCTGGGCCACTCGACGATGTCGGCCTCGGGCCGGCCGAGGGGGCGCAGTTCGTGCTCGGCGACGGCGGCGCGGTAGAAGCCGTCGAGGCCCTCGTTGACGGCGTGCTCGAGCACGGCGCCCTTGCCGACGCGCTGGTCGACGATGGGCGGCGGCACCTTGCCCTTGCGGAAACCGGGCACGTTGATCTGCTCGGCGATGTGCTCGTACGCGTGGGCGATGCTGGGCTTCAGCTCCTCGGGCGTCACCGAGATGGTGAGCTTGGCGCGAGTGGGGCTCAGCTTCTCAACCGAAGTGGTCGGCATGTGGAAGTTCTCCTGTTGTGTGGAAGTTCGTGTCGAGTCGTGGAACTCGTCGGGGCGACAGGATTCGAACCTGCGACCTCCCGCTCCCAAAGCGGGCGCTCTACCAAGCTGAGCTACGCCCCGAGTCGCGACTCAACTCGTCGATTCAACCGCGCGGGCATGCGAAAGCATGCGTCAGACGGATGGACCCCGGAAAGTCTACTGCACAGCGTGAGGCGCCCGTTGTGCATCCCGGGTTCCGACCCCCGAACACGACTTGTGGAGGATCCCCCGCAGCCGCCCTCGACCATGGCAGAGTGTGGCCATGCCTGAGCGCCCCGCCGATGCCCGCGACGTCCGACGCTGGCCGTCCGGCCCATTGCAACTGATCGACACCACGCTCTGCCCCTCGTGCTTCACGGCGCTGCAGGGAGCGGTGTGCGGCACCTGCGGGCTCGACCTCTCGGTGCCCGCCGCGGTCGACCTGCTGAATGCGGGTCGCGCCGTGCACGATCGGGAGATCGAACGGCAGACGCTCATCACCGCTATGCGTGCGGCGCAGTCGGCACGCGTTCGTCAGGTGGCGGCGTCGAGTGCGACGGATGCCGCGGCACAGGCCGGCCCGACGGCGGGCTCGCCCGCTGCGATCCCTGTCGCGGTCGCACCGATTCTCTCCGTGCCCGTGCCCGCATCGGCTCCGGTGCCGGCGCCGGTCGCCCAGCCGTTGCCCGTCGCCGCTCCCGCCGCTGCGGCCTCGGCCGCACCTCCGGCTGCGGGTGCGCCTGCAGCCCCATCTGCGCCTGCGGCCGCCCCTCGCTCCGGTCGCTCGGGCGTGCAGGTGCTGCTCCTGACGCTCGGCGTCGTGCTCATCTCGATCACGGCGATCGTCTTCCTCTTCGTCGCCTACCTCGTCGCGACCCTCGAGGTGCGTTCGATCATCATCGCCGTCGCGAGCGTCGCCGTGCTCGGCGTCGCCTGGCTGCTCCGGGCCCGCCGCCTTCCGGGCACGGCAGAGGGCGTGGCATCCGTCGCCATCGTGCTGCTGCTGCTCGACGTGTGGATCGTGCGTGCCAACATGCTGTTCGGCACCGAGACCGTCAGCACGTCGGCGTACCTCGGCGGCGCCCTGCTCGTCGTCGCGGCGGTGCTCGCGGGTGTGCGGGCGGCGAGCGGCATCCGCGTCACGGGATTCGCCGCGGCGGCCTTCGCACCCGTCGGCGTGTTCCTCCTCGCCAGTGACACGGCACCCGACGGCCAACTCAGCACCCCGTTCTGGGTCGCGTTCCTCGCCGTCTCGCTCCTCGGCTCGCTCGCGGTGCTCCTTCCCGCCATGGTCGAGCGCACGATCGTGATGACGGCGGGCTTCATCGCCGGGGCGCTCGCGCTGCTTCCCGCCTACTGGGCGCTGCCCGAGGTGCCGTGGAGTCAACTGTGGTGGTACCTCGCAGTGGCGGGCGCGTGGCTGGTCGCACTCGTCGCGGTGCGCCTGCGACCCGGCGTGTCGGCCATCTGGGGCCGGATCGCGGCCCCGGTGTTCGGGCTCAGCCTCGCCCTCGCCCCGACTCTGGCGATCTTCCGCGAACTCGACAGCGAGGTCGCACTCTGGCTCGCGCCGGCGGCGGCGGGTGTCGTGGCCGCCGCGTTCGCCGCGGGCACGCGCCTCGGAGCCGCTGCTGCACGCGATTCGTTCGCCGCGTGCATTGCGGCACTCGCGGTCGCCGCGTGCGCGGTGCTGTCCAGCGTGGTCCTGTACCTCGGTACCGTCTGGACGCGGCTGGCGGGAAGCGTACCGCCGTGGAACCTCGAGGTCAGCGAGCCGCTGCCGCCCGCCGTCCCCGATCACGACCTCACCACGGTGCTCGTGCCGGTGGTCGTCGGCGTCGGCGCGCTCGTCGTCTCCGTGCTCCTGCGCCGCGGCCGGGCATTGGCCGCGATCCCGACCGCCGCCGCGTTCGCGAGCGGCATCGCCCTCGCCTGCGTCGCACCGGGCCCCGCGATCGCCGTGGCTGTGCTCCTCGTGCTCGCCGGCGGGGCGCTCGCGCTCGCAGCCGTCCGGCATCGCCTCGCAGTTCCGGCCCTCCTCCCAACCCTCGCTGTGGGCGGCGTCGCCAGCGCCGGGCTCGCCTGGTGGGTGGGGTACTCCAGCGCCATGGTGTGGCCGTGGGTCGCGGCACTCGTCATCGTGCTCGCCGTCGCCGGTCGCATGCTCGCGTCGCGGGTCTGGCCCGCCGCCGCAGCGCCGGTGGTGGGCGCGGCGCATCTCGCGATCGCCTCGACGCTCTTCGTCTTCGCCGTGTTCTCCATCCCGTTCTGGCTGGCGCCCGACGACGTGCGACTGGTCGAGCCGTGGATGTGGCTCGCCGTCGTCTCCTCGGTGGTCCTCGTCTTCGCCGCGGTCGTGCGCTTCGGCAGCACGATCGACCGGGTGTGCACGGTGACACCGCTGTTCGCGGCATCCGTCATCTCGATCTGGGCGCTCGCCTTCGAGACGGATGCCTCGTGGCGCTGGGTGCCCGCGACCGCCCTCGTCATCGCCGGGGTGCTGTGGGTGCGGCTCGGGGCGCCCGAGGGGCTGCGGATCGCGTTCGCGGCGGTGACCCCGCTCGCACTCGGATTCATCTCCGCGGTCGTCATCGACGAGGCGTTCGGCGCGGAGTTCGTCGGCATCGGCATCGCGGGCTCCGCGTTGCTCGCCGCCGCGCTCGCCCATGTCGTGCCGCTGCGCACGGGCCGCTCGCGTCTCGTCTGGGCCGTCTCCGCCGGCGTCGTCGGCGCGTTCGCACTCGTCGCCGGCGCCACCGGTTCTTTCGGCGCCGGCGACGTCTGGGTCGTGCTCCTCCTGCTGACCCCGGTGCCGATCGTGCTCGCCGCGCTCGCGGGCGATCCCATCGGCGGCGAATCGCCCAGCCGCCACCTCGGATGGCTGAGCCTCGCGCTCGGCGTCGCGACGGTCTGGGCGTGGCTCTCGGAAGACCGTGCCGGCGGCCCGGTCGACGTCGAGGCCTACACGCTGCCGCTCGCCGCCGCCCTCGCCCTGGCGGGCGCCTTGATCACCTGGCGGCGCACCAGCGGGAGCGCCCCCGCGCAGGGACGCACCGCCCTGTTCGCGACCGCTGCGGCGATCGCGGTGCTCCCGAGCATCGGCACGGCCGGCGACGCCGAGCTGCGTGCACTCCTGCTCGTCTCGATCGGCATCGTCGTCGCGATCGCCGCGGTCTTCCTCCCCGAACTCGCACGCGGGGTGCCCGTGCGACTCCTCGGCGTGCTCACGGGCTGGGTCGCCTTCACCGGTGCTGGTCTCATTCGCGGGGCCGCCGTCGCCACCGAGGTCGCCGACAGCGTGCTCATCGTCGAGTTCTGGCCGCTCATCGCTCTCGCGGCGGGCGTGACGATCGCGGTGATGTGGGCGCGCACTACGTCTCGGCCGCTCTGGCTGGCAGAGGCGCTGCTCGCGGCATCCGTCACCCTCGCCGCCGTGCCGACCCTGCTCGAGATCGTCGACGGCGAGGCCGCCCTGGCGCGCGCGGCCGCGCTCTTCACGGCGCTCGCACTCGCGCACATCGCCTCCGCCGCGACCTCGGCGCGCCCGGCGGCGGGCCCGATCTTCGGATGGACGACGCTCGGCGTACTCGTCATGGGCGGCACGATCGCCCTCGCATCGGCCCAGGTCGACCCGTTCGACCTCGTCACCGCCGCCGTCGGAATCGCCCTCATCGGCGCCGGGTGGTTCCGCATGCGCCGCTCCCCCGAGCTCGGCAGCTGGCCGGCGCTCGGCCCCGGCCTCGCCGTGCTGCTCGTTCCGCCGCTCTTCGCCGACTTCACCGATCCCCAGCTCTGGCGAATCGTGACGCTCGGCATCGTCGCGGTCGTCGTGCTCGTCGTCGGCGCCGTGCGCCGGCTCCAGGCACCGCTGCTGCTCGGCGGTGCCGTCCTGCTCGTGCACGCGCTCGTGCAGCTCTGGCCGTGGATCACGGACCTCTACGAGGCCGTGTGGTGGTGGCTGTGGCTCGGCATCGCCGGCGTGCTGCTCGTCGTGCTCGCGGCGACGTACGAGCGCCAGCTGCGGCTCGCTCGCGGCACCATCCGCTCGATCGCGGCCCTACGTTAGGCCGAGGACCCGGCGCGCGTCACAAGACGGGGGTCATCGTGTACTACGATGATCCAGTGCCCGCGAGCGGGTACGCGGGGATGTAGCTCAATGGTAGAGCCTCAGTCTTCCAAACTGATCACGCGGGTTCGATTCCCGTCATCCCCTCCACAGAGCCACCGCTCCCGCCGCGGTGCACCCCGATCACCGGCACCGCACCGCCCGGACTTCTTCCGGAACAGACCCGATGACCATCGACAGCGACGGCGAACACGTGCACGGCGCCACGTGTCAACCCCAGTTCAGCCCAGCCTTCCCTTCCTTGAAATATGTGAGCACCCGCGTAGCGTTGAACCCGACATACGTTCAGGGAAGGTGGACCACATGACCGACACGAAGACTGCTCCCAAGACCCCGAAGGCCGGCGCGAACGCCGATGTCGCATCGGGCGTCGCCCAGTTCCTCACCCCCGTCGTGCAGGAGCTCGTCGCCCTCGCCGTCAACGGCAAGCAGGCGCACTGGCACGTGCGCGGCGTGAACTTCATCGCGGTGCACGAACTGCTCGACGTGGTCGTGGCGCACGCGCAGGAGTGGGCCGACCTCGCCGCCGAGCGAGTCGTCGCACTGGGCCTGCCCGTCGACGGACGCCTGAAGTCGGTCGCCGACAAGAGCGGCGCCGCGAACCCCAAGCTCGGGTTCCAGCCGTACGACGAGGCGATCGCCGACGTCGTCGCCCAGATCGATCTCGCGGCCGAGAAGGTCGCCGAGGCGATCGAGGGTCTCGACGAGCTCGACCCGGTGAGCCAGGACGTCGTGATCGAGATCCGCCGCGGCCTCGACAAGGACCGCTGGTTCCTCTTCTCCCACGTCGCCGTGAAGTAGCACGCGATGGCGGGCTGACGGGCCCGGGTGCAGAATGCCGGTATGACGGCGGATGCACCCGGGCCCGTTTCGTCTTCGGCGGATGCCGCGGGCGCCAGTTCGGCCGCGGCATCCGACCCGCCCTTGACCGATGCCCAGAAGTCGCTGCGCGCGCAGATGCTGGCCACCGAGCACTGGAGCCTGCTCGCGTCGCGGTCGACGACGCAGAGCGAGGTGCTCACCCGCATCGCGATCTTCCTCACGCTCGTCTCTGCGGGGCTCGTGACGCTCGGAGTGCTCGGCAACGCGACGGAGTTCCGCGGATGGTTCGGGATCGCCGCGCTCGGCGTGCTGGTGCTGCTCGTGCTGCTCGGGGTCATCACGCAGTTCCGCGTGTTCAACACCGCGACCAAAGACCTCGCCTACGTGCTCGCGATGAACCGGCTGCGCGGCGCCTACCTCGACCTCGACCCGGGCATCGAACGGTACTTCCTCATGGGCACGACCGACGACGAGGCCGGTATCGGCCAGACCTACTACCCGTTCGCCGCGCGCGACCGCACGCAGGTCTTCGCGAGTTCGGCGATGGTGATGCTCGTCGTGAACACCGCACTCGTCGGCCTCCTCACCGGTGCGCTGGTCTACGCATTCACCGCGTCGGTGGGGTGGTCGGTCGCCGCCGGCGCGATCCTCGCGGTGGTCTCGTTCCTCTTCTGGATGTTCCGCGGCTACCGCAGCTACCTGGAGGTGCTGCGCACACACGTGCCGCTGCGGCGCAGCCCGACGAATTGACGCGGGTTCCTCAGCGCTGCAACCAGGTGAGCACCGCGAGCACGCGTCGGTGGTCGGTGCCCGAGTCCTCGAGGCCGAGCTTCTGGAAGATCGACGTGACGTTCTTCTCCACGGCGCCGACGCCGATGAAGAGCTCCTTCGCGATGCCGGCGTTCGTGCGGCCCTCTGCCATGAGCGTCATGACCTCGCGCTCGCGGGGCGTCAACGTCTCGAGGGGGTCGCTGCGGCGGGCGAGCAGTTCGCGAACGACCTGCGGGTCGAGCACGGTGCCGCCCTGGCTCACCCGCTCGACGGCGTCTTCGAGTTCGTCGAGCGAGGCGACGCGGTCTTTCAGCAGGTAGCCCATGCCGCCCTCGCCCGAGGAGAGCAGCTCGTGGGCGTACGTGCCCTCGACGTACTGGCTGAGCAGGAGCACCCCGACCTTCGGCATGCGGCGCCGCAGCTCGATCGCCGCGCGCACCCCCTCGTCGCGGAAGGTCGGCGGCATGCGCACGTCGAGGATCGCGAGGTCGGGCAGGGTCTCGTCGAGCGCAGCGAGCAGCGAATCGGCCTCGCCGTAGGCGGCGACCGTCTCGAAACCGGCCTCGTCGAAGAGCCGGACGAGCCCCTCGCGGAGCAGCACCGAATCTTCGGCGAGCACGATGCGGAGCGGGGCGCGATCGGTCATGCCCCCACACTATCGGCGGGCGAGCGGATGCCTCGTGGCCGCGTGGGCCACGAGGCATCCGCGGCTCGATGTCAGCTCAGGGGCGCCGTCTCGCCCGCAGCGAGCGGTACGAACGGGATATGCGCCCCGATCGTCGTCGGGCCGCCGACGGGGCTGTCGACGACGAGCATGCCGCGCAGGCCCTGCACGCGCTCCTCGAGGCCGGCGAGGCCGTGCCCGGCGGTGAGCGCTGCGCCACCGCGGCCGTTGTCGGTCACCCAGAGGTCGATCCAGTGCCCCGTCGCGCCCGTGTCCCGCGTCGAGACCGTCAGGCGGATGCCGCTCGCCTCGGCGTGCTTCACGGCGTTGGTGAGCAGTTCGGCGGCGACGAAGTAGGCGTTGCGCTCGATCGAGGCGGGCAACGTGGCATCCGCCGGCAGTTCGATCTCGACCGTGACCGGGATCGGGCTGCGCGCCGCGACCGACTGCAGGGCGACGGCGAGACCGCGGTCCTGCAGGATCGGCGGGGCGAATCCGCGCGAGAGCGCGCGCAGCTCCTCGAGGGTCTCGCGGGCCTGCTCACGGGCCTCGCCGAGGAGTTCGCGTGCCGCATCGGGATCGCGTTCGAGCTTGCGCTCGATCGCGGCGAGATCCATCTGCAGGCGCACGAGCCGCTGCTGCGGGCCGTCGTGGATGTCGCGCTCGAGGCGGCGGAGCGACGCGTCTTCGGCCTGCACTGCGGCGCCGCGTGACGCGTCGAGCTGTGCGACCTCGCGCTCGAGGGCCTCGGAGCGCCAGGAACCGAGCACGCCGCGCGCGATGACGTCGTGCAGCAGGGTGAGGCCCCGGAACACGAACGGCAGGGTGGCGAGGAAGATCAGGCCGACGACGAACTCGAAGGCCGCTTCGCCGATGCGGGGGTCGACGCTCAGCGTGTTGCCCGGGAACAGCCAGTCGACGACGACGTCGTAGAGCCAGAAGTCCTGGTCGCCGCGACCGTCGGGAATGTACCGCTGCCAGATCCAGCCGGTCGTGCCGCCGAGGGCGACCGACGTCCACGCGACCGTGAGACTCCACGAGACGATGCTGACGATCGGGTTGATCACCATGCCGTGCAGCAGGTACAGCCAGTAGTGGCCGTCGATGAACGGCACGAACATCGTGCGCCAGAAGCCCTGCTCGCGGTTGTCGCGGTTCCAGATCGGGCGGGTGATCTCGCGGCGGCCCGCCCAGCGCAGCCGCACGAGCTCGAGCGTGCCGAAGCCGCGGGCGATGAAGAGCGACGCGACGACGATGAAGATGCCGAAGATCAGTGCGATCAGGCCGAGACCGGTGAAGAACGTGGTCGCGAGCACGACGAGACCGGTGATCGCGATCGGCATCGTGAGGATGAGGAAGGCGAACTCGCGAGGCACCTTGGCCCAGAGCGACCAGTAGCTTCGGCGCTTCGGCGCGGCATCCGCGCTCGCGGCCGACGCGGATGTCGGCGGCGTGGCTGCGATGGTGGTGTCAGTGCTCATGGTGGGTTCCTTCAGTCATCGTGGCATGCTGACCGGGCTCGACGACGGCGAACTGGCCCATCATCCCCTGATCCTCGTGCCAGAGCAGGTGGCAGTGATACATGTACGGCGTGTCGGAGTCGGCGTAGTCCTCGAAGCGCATCAGCAGTTCGTACTTCTTCTCGGGCTCGGTGAAGATCGTGTCCTTCCAGCCCGCGAGCTCGGGCGGCGGCGCTGCGCCGTCGATCGACGCGACGCGGAACTGCACGTCATGCACGTGGAAGCTGTGCGGCAGCGACGTCGCGTTGTCGACGATCCATCGTTCGAGGGTGTCGACGGTCACGGTCTCGTCGATGCGACCCATGTCCATCGCCTCACCGTTGATCTCGAAGCTGTCGTTCAGCGTGAACGTGCGGGTGGTCGCGACGTCGGCCACGTCGAAGTCGTCGATGGTGTTGAGGGCGGCGGGCACCGGCGATGCCGGGTCGAGTTGCTCCGCGGCCCGCACCTCGAGCACGTCGAACGCGTCGCTGCCGCCGTTGGTGTCGGCGACCGGCCCGACGAGTGCCGCGATCTCGGGGGTCATCTTCGACTGCAGCACGACGCGCTCACCGGGCGAGACCCGCAGCAGCACCTCGGCGCGTTCACCGGGCGACAGCCGCACGTGGTCGAGCGAGACGGATGCCTCGAGCAGCCCACCGTCGGTCGCGATGAGTTCCACAGGGCGCGCATCGCTCCACGTGAAGGCGTATGTGCGCGCGGTCGAGGCGTTCAGCAACCGCAGGCGCACGAGCTCGTCGGAGACGTCGAGGTATGGGCCGCGGGTGCCGTTGACGATGAGTTCGTCGCCGAGGCCGCCGGCGTAGCCGCGTTGCTTCGACTCCTGCTCGCCTTCTGCCGAGAAGCCCGTATCCTGCACGATGACGGGCACGTCGTCGACGCCGTACTCCGACGGCAGGCCGAGGGAGCGCTCTCGCTCGTCGTGCAGGATGAACATGCCCGCGAGTCCCCTCGCGACATGGTCCTCGGTCTCGCCATGCGGGTGCGGGTGGTACCAGAGGGTCGCGGCCGGCTGGTCGATGTCCCACTCGGGCGACCACGAGGCATCCGGTGCCACCATCTGGTGCGGGCCGCCGTCCATCTCGGCGGGCAGGTGCATGCCGTGCCAGTGCACGGTCGTCGGCTCCTCGAGGGAGTTCGCGACGTCGACACGTACGTGCTCGCCGCGCTCGGCGACGAGCGTCGGGCCGAGGTAGCTGCCGTTGAAGCCCCAAGTGGTGCTGGGCTCCCCCGCGGTGAACTCAGTCGTGCCCGCCTGGGCGTCGAGCGCGAACACTCGCGTGCCGTCGGCGTCGACGGAGGACTCGGCGAGCGGCGGGATCGCGAGCGGCGTCTCGAAGTCGACCTTGCCGACCGTCGAGATCGGTCCGGGTCCGACGACGCCGCATCCGGCGAAGGCGATCGCCACGAGTCCGCCCGCGGCGACCGCGGCGAGCGCGGTGCCGAGCACGGCGCGGGGGCGACGGAGTGGTGGAGGTCGAAGGCGTGTTCCTGGCATGGTTCAAGCCTCGCGACGGTCGCGAACCCGACACAGCCGGTACGCAGCCGAATCGGGGCGGGGGTTTTCCCCCCGTGTCGCATCGGTCCTGCGTGGTCAGCCCCGCCGGCGCCCTGCGCGCTCCGCGAACTCGTCGAGCGCAACGAGCACCTCGTCGGCGCGCCAGACCTGGCCCATCTTGTACTCGGCCTTCTGCTTCAGGACACCGAGCTCGGTGAGCCGTCGCAGATGCGGATAGATGTTCGTGGTGCCGATGCCGAGATCCGCGGACGCCGAGGCCGCGGTGAAGACCGGCTGTCGGGCCGCGTAGTCGAGCACCTTCTCGAGTTGCGACCCGGTTCGCGGCCTCACGGTCTCTCGCCACCCCGTGGTCGTGTCGCGCAGCTGGGCGATGAGCGTTCGGGCGTTCCTGATGGCGTCGTCGCTGGCGATGGCCATCTGCTCGACGATGGGTTGGACCTCGCCGGCTCGATAGGCGGTCAGCGCATCGTGGTACGCGCTCACGTCAGTGAGGAGTCCGGCGGAGACCGGGACGGTGACGGAGCGGGTGATGTCCTTGCCTCGGAGCATGGACTGCACGAGCGCGCGGCCCGTGCGACCGTTGCCGTCGGTGAAGGGGTGGATGGTCTCGAACTGGGCGTGCGCGACGGCGACCTGGGCGAGCACCGGGAGGTCGTCCCGACGCGCGAACGCCATGACGTCCTCCATGAGTGCGCTCACTCGTTCGTATCGTGGGGCGACGAACGCGGCGCCGACGGGGCTGCGCGCACTCGTGCCGATCCACACGGGCTCGGTGCGCCACTGTCCGGGCGTGTGCTTCGTGCCGTCCATGAGCACTTCGTGCATCTTCTGCACGGAAGCGGGCGTGAGCTCGTCGGCGAGCGCGAGGGCGGACTGCATCGCCCGCGTGTTGCCCACGATCTCCGTCGCATTTCGCTTGCTCGTATCGCCGATCTCGGCGGTCAGGATGGCACGGGCGCTGGCGGAGAGGTGTTCGATCTGCGACGACGCAGCGGCTTCGGAGCGCAGCAGCAACGGCGCGAACCCCGTCATCTCATCGTTCAGGGACGCGTCGAAGCGAATCAGCTCGTTCTCGGCCGCCCGCGCGAGTGCGGCGGTTCGAGGGCTCAGCTGCAGTGCACGCTCGGCGATGAGCGGCGGCACCGCAGCGTCGTAGGTCTGTGGTCTCGGGTCGAAGCGATCGAGCGCGGATGCCTCGGCGTAGCGGCTCTCCCAATCGAGCGTCTCTGCACCGATGGCCGGCCAGGCGTCACGTGCACTCATGGCTCTCCTCGAGCGGCTTCACAACCCGCTCCGCCCATTTTATGAGAAAACGGTGAAATTCATAAGAGCAAGCGAATGTTTTATGAACTGCCCGCGTCGAACGAGTGGGTGGAGCTCCCGGCGAGCAGGGTCGCTGCGACCGGCATGGTTCGCAATTCGTCGACGGATGCCGCGTACGGGTCGAGTTCGATCACGGCGAGGTCGGCGCGCATCCCCGTGCGCACGGAGGCTCCCTGCCCGCCCGTCGACGCGGTGAGCGCGACGCGCACCTCGAGCGCCTGCTCGGGATGCCACGGCTCTCGCCCGTCGCGGGCACGACCGACTGCGGCGGCGATCGCCACCCACGGGTCGAGCGGCGCCACGGGTGCGTCGGAGCCGAGGGCGAGCTCGACTCCGGCCGCCGCGAGGTCGGCGAGCATGAACGCCCGGTCGGTGCGCCCGGCCCAGTACCGGTCGGCGACGTCGCGGTCATCCATGGCATGCTCGGGCTGCACGCTCGCGACGATGCCGAGCCGTGGGAAGCGGGCGATGTCGTCACGGCGCAGGAGTTGCGCATGCTCGATCGAGCCGGTGCATCCGACCGCTTCGAACGCATCGAGCACGCGGGCGTTGGCCTGATCGCCGATGGCGTGCACGGCCGGAGTGATGCCCGACTCGTGCGCGCGGCGCATGAGGGGCACGAGCTCGTCGTACGGCACTGTCGCGAGGCCGTAGGGGTGCTCTTCGGCCCCGAGCCCGGGGTACGGGTCGAAGCACCACGCCGTGCGAGTGTTGAGCGAACCGTCGGTGATGACCTTGTAGCCACCCACCGTGAGGAGTCCCGAGGTGCCCGGCACTTCGTCCCCCGTGCGGAGCCCCTCGGCGATGGCGCGATCGAGGTGCTGCGTGTAGATGCCGAACGTCACGCGCAGGGCGTCGAGTCCCCCGGTGACCCGGCGCACCCAGTCGTCGCGGTTCCAGCGCATCTCGTACTCGGTCACCCCGACCACGCCCCGGCGGGACGCCTGACCCGCGGCATCGGCGACCCAGCCGTCGAGCACGTCATCGGCGACGTCGTCGATCTCGCGCACGAGCCGGAAGCAGTCGTCTTCGCGGAGCACTCCGCTCGTGCCCGCGAGGTCGCCCACGCCGTGTCGGCGCAGGGCAGCCGAGTTCAGCCAGCAGGCATGCAGGTCGGCTGCGACGAGCACGACGGGCACGTCGCCGGAGACGGCGTCGAGCACGGCGCGAGTCGGGGCCTCGGCCCAGAGCCCGTCGCGATAGCCGAAGCCGATCACCTCGAGGTCGCCGCGGTCGACGGATGCCGCGACGAGCGACGCCACGGCCGCCGCCGATTCCGCACCGGCGAGATCGAGGCGGCGCGAGACCATGGCCCACTGGGAGAAGTGCACATGGCGGTCGTACAGCCCCGGCACGACGAAGCGGCCATCGAGTTCGAGACGACGGATGACGCTGGGCGATGTCTCCCCCTGCATCCCTCCCGGTGCCTCTCCGTGCGGGACCACCGCGACGACGCGGCCATGGGCGAGGTGCAGGTCGACGAGCCCCTCGGCGCCCGGCAGACGCGCACCGGCGAGGATGAGGGGCTCAGCGGCATCCACTGGGCTGGTCGAAGCGCCGTCGACGATCGCGTCGCTCATGCCGTGGCCGCTCGCATCTCGTCGTGCGTACGGCGCATCTCCGCGGCGAGCGCGGCGCTCGCGTACGGGCCGCCGCCCTCGAGCTCGCCGATGATGCGCTCGACGGTCTCCGCCGGCTTGTTCTGACTCATCTTGTTCTTCGCGACGAATCGCGTGATCGGGATGCGGAGGCCGACGGTCCCCGCGGCGATGCGGTCGGCGTACTCGGCGTTCGCCGCGGTGCCGCGCATGCGCCGGGGCTCGGGCATCTCGTCTTCGAAGTGATCGACGAGCGCTTCGAGCACCCGGAGGTTCTCGGAGCCCGAGAGCAGTTCGGGGGTGCCGTACATGTGGGCGGAGACGAAGTTCCAGGTCGGCACGGCGGGCTTCGCGTCGTACCAGCCGGGCGAGATGTAGCCGTGCGGACCCTGCGCGATGACCATGACCTCGTGTCGACCGAGTTCGTGCACCGTCTCATCGGGGCGACCGACGTGGGTGAGCAGTGCGATGCCGTCTGCGGTCTCGTCGAGCAGCACGGGGTAGTGCGAGGCGACGAGGACCGAGGCATCCGTCATGCTCACGATGGTCATCCACGGATGCTCTCGCACGAGGCGCTTCACGCCGTCCTCGCTCGCGAGGGTGAAGCTCGGATTCTGACGCATGCGGCTCCTTGGTCTCGATACGCTCCGCTACCCGACCGGCGACGGACGGTTCATGCCTGGCAGTAGGGGCACCAGTAGAGCTTGCGGGCGCCCATCTCCTCAAGCGCGATGTTGGTGCCGCAGACCCGGCAGGGCAGGCCCTCGCGCTTGTACACCCAGTGGCGGTCGTCGCGGCTGGCCATCGCGGCGCGGTAGGCCTCGGGGTCGAGGTCGTCCATGGTCACCATCTGCCCGGTCTCGACACCGATGCGCAGGAGCTTCGCCCAGTCGCGCCACAGGTGGCGCACGTGCTCCTCGGGCACGAGCTTGCCCGGCGTGTGCGGGTTCTGCTTGGCACGGAAGAGGAGCTCCGCCCGATACACGTTGCCGATGCCCGCGACCACGTTCTGGTCCATGAGCAGCAGGCCGATCGGGGTGGCCTTCTTCAAGATCGTGCGGGTGAAGCGCTCTTCGGCCTCTGGGCCGACATCGAGCAGCGGGTCGGGGCCGAGGCGGCCGACGACGGCCTCGACCTGGGCGGGGTCGAGCACCTCGCAGGCGGTCGGGCCGCGCAGGTCGGCGCAGATCGTGTCGGTGAGGAGCCGCACCCGCACCTGTCCGATGGGCTCGGGCGGGAAGGTGTCGAGGCCGTTGCCGTCCTTCTCCTTCTCGGACTCCGACATGCGAAGGCGCGTCTTGCGCGGCGCGCCGATCGACTGCAGCGAGTTCTCACCGGCCGAGTCGAAGACCACGGCGTCGGGGTTCGGCGCATCGAGGAAGGTGCCGCGCTGGTTGGTGTGGCCCATACGGCCGTTCGCCGAGGCGATCGTGGCGTCCATCAGGATCTCGCCGGCGAAGTCCCACGCGCCGTACATGCCGAGGTGCACGCGCAGCCAGACGTCGCCCTCGAAGCCGAGGAACATCTGCTTGCCCACGGCCCGGGCATCGGTCATGCGGCGACCGTCGATCTCGGCGGCCCCGGCGGCGAACCGGCCCTGCGGGCTCGAGGCGCGCACGACGTGCCCGACGAAGTTGCGCTCGAACTGCCGGGTGATGCGGTGGACGGAATGACCCTCGGGCACCCGACTACTCCGCCGGTGCCTCGACGTCGACGCCCTTGCCGGCGATGTCGCCCGTCGTCTCGTACTCGGCGAGCTGGGCGATGCGGCGCACGTGGCGCTCGTCACCCGAGAAGGGCTCGGCGATGAAGGCGTCGATGTAGCGGATCGCCTCCTGCACGGTGTGCTGGCGGGCGCCGATCGAGATGACGTTGGCGTCGTTGTGCTCGCGCGCGAGCATCGCGGTGTCCATGCTCCACACGAGGGCGGCGCGGATGCCGCGCACCTTGTTGGCCGCGATCTGCTCGCCGTTGCCGGAACCGCCGAACACCACGCCGAGTGCGCGAACGCCTGCGGCCTGGTCGCGGGCGACGCCGAGCGCCGCGTTGATGCAGAACGCCGGGTAGTCGTCGAGGGCGTCGTACTCCGCCGGGCCGTGGTCGACGACCTCGTGACCGCCGTTGGTCAGGTGATCGACGAGCGTGCGGCTGAATTCGAGGCCGGCGTGGTCGGTCGCGATGTGGATGCGCATGCGCCAAGTCTAGGGATTCGGCGCCCACGTGAGCGCACGCCCGTGCGGCTGCGCCCAGGCCCGTTGCACCCCGTCGACGGCGAGCACGAGGTCGCTGCTCTCGTTCGGCACATCGTCGCGCACGCGGATGCCTCGGACGACATTGCGCCCCTCGACCGAGAGCCAGTGCCCGGGCAGCGCGCCGACCTGCCGCACGAAGGCGTCACGGCCCGCCTCGTCGAGGTACATCAGCACGGCCGTGTGGAAGACGACGAGCGTGGCATCGGAGGGAGCGGATGCGGCGAGCGCGGCGAGTCGCTCGTTGAGGTCGCCGCTGACGAGCGTGGGCGGGGTGCGGGCGGCGATCTCGGCGGCGGCACGCAGCCGGGCCCGTCGATCGTCGTGCTCGGGCCACACCAGCGCGTCGAGCCAGTCGACGTCGGCCTGCGAGCGCACGTCGAGCGGGTGCAGGTCGATGCCCGCGCGCCAGACGACGTCTGGCATGGCAGTCGGCACGGGCGCCGGCACGTCGCCGCGCAGGGAGCAGTCGAGCACCACCGGGCTCGGGCCGGTGACCGGGTCCAGTTGCGCGGTGCCGGTATACGCGTGGCCCGAGTACCGGTAGCTGTACTGGTCGGGGTAGAGGCAGAGGCCCGCGGATGCCCCTACCTCGAGCAGCGCGATCGGCCCCTCGATGCCGCCGAGCACGGGCAGGTGAAGGGCGCACCGGGCCGCCTCGTTGGTCTGCGTCGCGTGGGTCAGCGCGACCCCCCGCACCTCGCTCCAGTGGGCTGAGAGCCACTCGGCGAAGACCGCGTACGTCCCGCTCGGTGCGCCGAGCAGGCGCGCTGCCGAGAAGACGAGGTTCGGCTGGCGCTTCTGCGGCGGCAACTCGTCGATGAGCGCGAGCACCGCGGCATCCGTCGCGACGCCCGCCGCCCAGGCCTCATAGGTGGCGGACATGGCGCGCGCCTCGACCTCGGCGAACGCGCGATACCGGTCGGCGGTCGACGCGGAGGCATCGGTGCTGGTGCTCATGGCCGTCACGCTACTCCGGCGCGCGGTGGTCTCGACGCGCTCCTGGCATCGCTGCTCGACGAACGGAAGCGGCACACAGGTGATCACGGGGTGCCCGCCCGTAGAATCGGGGGATGCCCTCCGACGACTCCGCCTCCGTCAGCGCGCCCACGATCGACGCGCGCGATCTCGAGACGACGCTGCGGGTGCTCGCCACGCTCAGCGAGCTCGACCAGGACGACCCCGACTTCGAGACCGTCCGCCACGCGACCGCGAAGATGTTCAAGGCCGTCAAGGTCGCCCGCCGGCTCGCGAAGCGGCGCGTCATCCAGGACGCCGATCGCGCCGTCATCGCGGCGACCGCGACCGGTGCGCCGACGCGCATCGACGACGAGACCCGGGGCGCCGACCTCGTGAGCGGCACCGACGCACGCACCGCGGGTGAACTGCAGGTCGCCCGCCCCTGCTACATCTGCAAGCAGCGCTACACCCTCGTCGACGCGTTCTACCACCAGCTCTGCCCGACTTGCGCAGCCATGAGCCACGCGAAGCGCGATGCCCGCACCGACCTCACCGGCAAGCGGGCCCTCCTCACCGGCGGCCGCGCGAAGATCGGCATGTACATCGCGCTGCGGCTGCTGCGCGACGGCGCGCACACCACGATCACGACCCGGTTCCCGCGCGACGCCGCCCGCCGGTTCGCCGCCATGCCCGACGCGGGCGACTGGCTGCACCGCCTGAGGATCGTCGGCATCGACCTGCGCGACCCCGCCCAGGTCATCGCCCTCGCCGACGACGTCGCCGCCCAGGGCTCGCTCGACATCCTCATCAACAACGCAGCCCAGACCGTGCGCCGCTCCCCCGGTTCGTACTCGCCGCTCGTCGAGGCCGAGTCGTCGCCGCTGCCCGACGGCCCGATGCCCGAGCTCGTGAGCTTCGGCCACACGAACGACGCGCACCCGCTCGCGCTCGCCGACTCGGTATCGAGCCACCCGGTGCTCACCTCGGGTCTCTTCGCGGGCACGATGACGGCCGACGACCTCACGGCGCTCGCACTCGCACCCGGATCGAGCTCGCTCGCGAAGCTCGCCGACCGCACCGCGATCGACGCCGGCGGCCTCGTGCCCGACCTGCACCACGAGAACAGCTGGAGCGCTGTCGTGCAAGACGTCGACCCCCTCGAGATGCTCGAGGTGCAGCTCTGCAACACGACGGCGCCGTTCATCCTCGTGAGCCGTCTGCGCGCATCGCTCGCCGCGTCGACCGCTCGTCGCACGTACATCGTGAACGTCTCGGCGATGGAGGGCCAGTTCGGTCGCGGCTACAAGGGCCCGGGGCATCCGCACACCAACATGGCGAAGGCCGCCATGAACATGCTGACGCGCACGAGCGCGAAGGAGATGCTCGACGACGGCATCCTCATGACGAGCGTCGACACGGGCTGGATCACCGACGAGCGCCCGCACCCCACGAAGGTGCGGCTCGCCGAGGAGGGCTTCCACGCGCCGCTCGACCTCGTCGACGGTGCCGCTCGTGTCTACGACCCCATCGTGCGCGGCGAAGCAGGCGAAGACGTGACCGGCGTGTTCCTGAAGGACTACTCGCGCGCCGACTGGTGAGGAGCCTGCGGCGTCGCATCCGCTGCGCCGCGATGGCCGTGCGTCCGTGACCGCGGGCCGCCCGAGAGCTAGGCTGATGCACGTTGCCTGCGGCCACGAGCCGCGTCGATGACTGCCGAAGGAGCAGACGTGCCCGGAGAGAACCTCACCCGAATCGAAGCCGAGGAGCGTGCTGCGCTCGTCTCGGTGCGCGACTACGACGTCGTGCTCGATGTCACCACCGGTCCGGAGGTGTTCCGCAGCCAGACGACCGTGCGGTTCACGGCCACCGCGGGTGCGTCGACGTTCATCGACGCCATCACGGCGGCCGTGCACTCGGTCACCCTGAACGGCGCCCCACTCGACCCCGCAGAGGTGAGCGACGGCGTTCGCATCCAGCTGCCGAACCTCGCCGCCGAGAACGAGCTCGTCGTCGTCGCCGACGGCCGATACATGAACACCGGCGAGGGACTGCACCGCTTCGTCGACCCCGCCGACGGCGAGGTCTACCTCTACACCCAGTTCGAGGTGCCCGACTCGCGCCGCATGTTCGCCGTGTTCGAGCAGCCCGACCTGAAGGCCGAGTTCAAGTTCACCGTCACCGCGCCGTCGCACTGGCAGGTCATCTCGAACCAGCCGACGCCCGAGCCCGAGCTGCACCCCTCGGGTCGCCGCGCCGACGACGTCTCCACGGCCACGTGGGCGTTCGAGCCGACGCCGCGCATGTCGAGCTACATCACCGCGCTCATCGCGGGCCCGTACGACGTCGTGCGGGACGAGCTGACGAGCTCCGACGGGCGGGTCATCCCCCTCGGCGTGTTCAGCCGCAAGAGCCTCTCGCAGTACCTCGACGCCGACTACATCTTCGAGAAGACGAAGCAGGGCTTCGAGTACTTCGAGGCGAAGTTCGACGTGCCCTACCCGTTCGCGAAGTACGACCAGCTCTTCGTGCCCGAGTACAACGCCGGCGCGATGGAGAACGCGGGCGCGGTGACCTTCACCGAGGTCTACGTGTTCCGCTCGAAGGTCACCGACGCGATCAAGGAGCGCCGGGTCGTCACGATCCTGCACGAGCTCGCGCACATGTGGTTCGGCGACCTCGTCACCATGAAGTGGTGGAACGACCTGTGGCTGAACGAGTCGTTCGCCGAGTGGGCGTCGACGATCGCCACCGCCGAGGCCACCGAGTGGCACCACGCGTGGACGACCTTCAACTCGATGGAGAAGAGCTGGGCCTACCGCCAGGACCAGCTGCCGTCGACGCACCCGATCGTCGCCGAGATCCGCGACCTCGAAGACGTGCTCGTCAACTTCGACGGCATCACCTACGCCAAGGGCGGTTCGGTGCTGAAGCAGCTGGCAGCCTGGGTCGGCATCGAGGCGTTCTTCACGGGCGTCTCGGCGTACTTCAAGAAGCACGCGTGGGGCAACACGACCCTCGCCGACCTGCTCGGCGAGCTCGAGGTCGCGAGCGGCCGCGACCTGTCGGCCTGGTCGAAGCTCTGGCTCGAGACCGCGGGCGTCAACACCCTGCGCCCCGAGATCGCGACGGATGACGCGGGCACGATCACTGCCTTCACCGTGCTGCAGTCGGCGCACCCCGACTACCCGACGATCCGGCCGCACCGCGCCGCGATCGGCTTCTACAACCTCGTCGACGGCGCGCTCGTGCGCGAGCACCGCGTCGAGCTCGACATCGACGGCGAGCGCACGGATGTCGCTGAACTCGTCGGTCTCGCACGCCCCGACCTCGTGCTCCTCAACGACGACGACCTCGCCTACGCGAAGATCCGTCTCGACGAGGCGTCGCAGCAGGTCGCGCTCGGGAACCTGTCGAAGATCGAGGACCCGCTCGCCCGCGCCCTCGTCTGGAGCTCCATCTGGGACGCCGTGCGCGACGCCGAGACGAGCGCGAGCGACTACCTCGACCTCGTGCTCGGCAACATCGCGAGCGAGACCGAGTCGACGACGCTGCGCATCATCCTCGCGAACGCGCAGCTCGCCGCGAGCTCGTACGTCACCCCCGAACACCGGAGCGACGCACGCCGCACCCTCGCCGACGGGTTCTGGCAGCTCGCGCGCGAGGCCGCGGCCGGCAGCGACGCCCAGTTCCAGTTCGTGAAGGCCTTCGCATCGATCGCCGAGGCCGGCTCGCACGTCGACGACCTCGCCGGCCTGTTCGACGGGTCGATCACGCTCGACGGCCTCGACGTCGACACCGACCTCGGCTGGGAGCTGCTCATCGCACTCGTCGCCGCGGGCCGCGCCGGCGACGCCGAGATCGACGCCCGTCTGGAGTCCGACAAGACCGCCACGGGCCAGGAATCGGCCGCGCACGCACGTGCGGCGACGCCGACCGCCGAGGGCAAGCAGCGCGCCTGGGCGTCGGTCATCGACGTCGACACGGCGACGAACTCGGTCGTGCGCACGACCGCGACCGGCTTCGTGCGCGCCGACGACCAGTCGCTGCTGACCCCGTTCATCGAACGGTACTTCGGCATGCTCGACGGCATCTGGAAGAGCCGCAGCTACGCGATCGCCGAGAAGCTCGTCGACCTGTTGTACCCGGCGCCGCTCGCGAACCGCGCCCTCGTCGACGCCAGTCACGCCTGGCTCGCGGCGAACGCCGACGCGGCACCCGCGCTGCGCCGTCTCGTGGTCGAGAACGTCGCCGGCGTCGAGCGCGCACTCGCCGCGCAGGCGCGCGACGCGCAGTAGCACCCGGCACGACCACTCAGGGCGGGTCGGCATGGTACTTCGGTACCACGCCGGCCCGCCCTGAACCATTCTCCAGACGGATGTCCCGGGCGCACCCGATCCGTAGCGTTGAAGCATGATCACGGCAGAAGGGCTCGTCAAGCGCTACGGCGCGAAGACCGCCGTCAACGACATCAGCTTCACTGTCCGCCCCGGGCAGGTCACCGGGTTCCTCGGACCGAACGGCGCAGGCAAGTCGACCACGATGCGCATGATCGTCGGGCTCGACCGCCCGACCGGCGGCAGCGTCACGGTCAACGGCAAGCCGTACGCGGCGCACCGCGCGCCGCTGCACGAGGTCGGCGCCCTCCTCGACGCCAAGGCCGTGCACACGGGCCGCACCGCCTACAACCACCTGCTCGCGATGGCCGCCACGCACGGCATCGGCGCGAGCCGCGTGCGCGAGGTCATCGAGATGACGGGCCTCGAGTCGGTGGCGCGCAAGCGCGTCGGCGGATTCTCGCTCGGCATGGGCCAGCGACTCGGCATCGCCGCTGCGATGCTCGGAGACCCGTCGACGCTCATCCTCGACGAGCCCGTCAACGGCCTCGACCCCGAAGGCGTGCTGTGGGTGCGGCAGTTCGTTCGGCACCTCGCGTCCGAGGGCCGCACGATCTTCCTCTCCTCGCACCTCATGAGCGAGATGGCCCTCACGGCCGACCACCTCATCGTGCTCGGCCGCGGCGAGATCATCGCCGACGCACCGGTCGCCGACATCATCGCCGGTGGCACGCGCCCCCGAGTGCTCGTGCGTTCGCCGCACGCCTCGCAGCTGGCCGACCTGCTCGCCGCCCCCGATGTCGCGGTGATCCGCTCCGAGGCGGGCGTCCTCGAGGTGACGGGAGTCCCGGCATCCGGAATCGGCGACCTCGCAGCCCAGAACGGGCTCGCCATCCACGAACTCACCCCGCTCAGCGCGTCGCTCGAAGATGCCTACATGGCCTTGACCGCCGACGCCGTCGAATACCGCACGGAGGCAGTCCGATGACCACGACCACCCCGCAGTTGGCGCACCCCTCGCAGCGCGCGCACTCCACCTCGCTCTCCTTCGGCGGCGTGCTCCGTTCCGAATGGATCAAGCTCCGGAGCCTCCGCTCGACCACCTGGTCGTACCTGATCGTCATCGCGATCTCGCTCGGCATGGCGCTCATCATGTCGCTCAGCATGGCGAGCGACATGAACGGCGGTGCGGATGCCTCGGGCATGCCCGCCGACGGTCAGGTCTCGCTCATCGTGCAGTCGTCGGTGTTCGGCGTCTTCTTCGGTCAGCTCGTCGCCGGCGTGCTGGGCGTGCTCATCATCAGCGGCGAGTACACGACGGGCATGATCCGGTCGACGCTCACCGCGGTGCCGAAGCGCCTGCCGGCACTCGCGGCCAAGGCGATCGTGCTGTTCGTCACCACCTTCCTCGTGGGCCTCGTCGCCAACCTCGGCGCCTTCGTCGTCTCGTCGGTGGTCTTCGCCGGCGTCGACGTCTCGGCGAGCCTGGTCGAGCCGGCGGTGTTCCTGCCGATCCTCGGCGGTGCGCTCTACCTCGCGCTGGTCTCGGTCTTCGCCCTCGGCGTGGGCACGATGCTGCGATCGAGCGCCGGTGGCATCGCCGCCGTGCTCGGCGTCATGCTGCTCCTGCCGACGGTGCTGCAGATGATCCCGGCCGAGTGGGCGCACGACCTCATCCCGTACCTGCTCTCGAGCGCAGGCCTCGGCATCTTCACCTCGGCCACGGCGGAACCCACCGCCGACGCGCTCGGCGCCTGGCTGAGCCTCCTGGTCGTGCTGGCGTGGGTGGGGGCATCCATCGCCGGCGCCGCGGTGCTCCTCAAGCGACGGGACGCGTAGAGTCCAGTCCATGACGGAAGCACCCATCTCCCCCGGCTACCCGGCTTCGGTAGTCGGGGGAGAACTTCGTCTGCCGAAGCCGCCGGGCGTGATCCGGCAGTTCTGGGCGCGGCATCCGTGGCTCACCGACTCGCTGATCACGGCGCTGTACTTCGTGCCGACCTTCGCGGGGACGATCGCACTCCTGTTCGGCTCTGATCCGCCTCCCGCATGGATCGCCGTCGCCCAACTGGTCGCCATTGCCGTGGCCGCCGCCGCGATCCTGCTCCTGCGCCGCAGGGAGCCCTGGCTGCTCGTCGCCATCGCCTGGCTCGTCTGCCTCGTCGTGTACCCGTTCGGGTCCACCGATGTGTTCCCGTTGCTGCTCGCCCTCTACGCCCTCGCGGTGTACGGCTCGACGCGCGCGGCCTGGATCGGGTTCGCCGGATCGGTCGTCGTGACGACGGCCTCCTCGTACATCGCCGTCTGGGCGCATGCCGGCGGCACGGTGGCGCCGTTCGGCGCCGACGCACCGGCATCCGCTTCGCAGTTCACCGTGCTGCTGCTGATCGCCACCCTCATCGGAGTGACCGTCGGCAACCAACGCCGGTACCTGAACGCCCTCATCTCCCGCGCCCACGACCTCGCGCGTGAACGCGACCAGCAGGCGCAGCTCGCCACCGCCGTCGAGCGCTCGCGCATCGCCCGCGAGATGCACGACATCGTCTCGCACAGCCTCACCGTCATGGTGACGCTCGCCGACGGGTCGGCGGCGACCGCCGCGCGTGATCCGGAGCGCGCCGCCGATGCCATGCAGCACGTGGCCGACACCGGCCGTGCCGCACTCGCCGACATGCGCCGCATGCTCGGGGTGCTCGCCGAGCCCGCCGCGGCCGCTGGCCACCCCGAGGAGCTCGCACCGCAACCGGGCACGGCGGCGCTGCCGGTGCTCGTGGAGCGATTCCGCGCCGCCGGGCTGCCGGTGCAGCTGACGACGGTCGGGCCGCCGATCCTCGACTCGAACCTGCAGCTGACCGTCTACCGCATCGTGCAGGAGGCGCTCACGAACGCGCTGCGGTACGCCGCGACGGCTCACCGCGTCGACGTCACGGTCGAGCACGCCGACGGCGTCGTGCGGGTCGACGTCATCGATGACGCCGCCGTCGCGTCGACGTCCGAACTCACGAGCGGCGGCAAGGGCCTCGTCGGCATGCGCGAACGCGTCGCCCTCTACGGCGGCACCCTCGAAGCCGGTCCGGGGCCGCAGCGGGGATGGCGGGTGCACGCCGAACTCCGCGACGAAGAGCGCAGCAGGCCGCAATCCGACGCCCCCGCCACGAACCCCGATGACCCGGAGGAGGACGCATGACCACCGACCGACCGATCCGCGTCGCGATCGCCGACGACCAGTCGCTCGTGCGCATCGGGCTCCGCATGGTGCTCGAGTCCGAGCCCGACCTCGAGGTCGTCGGCGAGGCCGCCGACGGGCGTGGCGCGATCGCGCTCGTCGAGTCGCTCGAGATCGACGTCATGCTGATGGACGTTCGCATGCCGGATCTCGACGGCATCGCCGCGACCGAGTCGATCGTCGCAGGTGGGCGACCGACCCGGATCCTCGTGCTCACGACCTTCGACCTCGACGAGTACGCGTTCGCCGCCATCCGGGCGGGCGCGAGCGGGTTCCTGCTGAAGGATTCCCGACCCGCCGACCTGGTCGGCGCGATCCGCACCGTGCATGCCGGAGAGGCCGCGCTCTCCCCGCGGGTCACGCGGCGGATGATCGAGCTGTTCGCAGGCGAGCTGCCCGGCACCGAGGCTCCGATCGAGGCCCCCGGCCTCGACTCGCTCACGCCCCGCGAACGCGAGATCCTCATCGGCATCGCCGAGGGGCGGAGCAACCCCGAGCTCGCCGAGCAGTTCTTCCTCTCGGAATCGACAGTGAAGACCCACGTCGGCCGCGTGCTGCAGAAGCTCGACGCGCGCGACCGCGTGCAGCTCGTGATCTACGCCTACGAGCACGGGCTGCTTCCCATGCCCGGCTCATCCTGAGTCAGTAGGCTGACGGGGCAAACGAACCCCACGGAGGCCCCTGCATGCCCGCTGCCGATCTGACCCGAGTCGAAGCCGAACAGCGCGCGCAGGTCGTGCGCTCGCCGCGCTACGAGATCCGCCTCGACCTGTCGGGGTCCGGAGACACCTTCCGCAGCGAGACGCTCGTCTCGTTCGACGCCGAGCCGGGTGCATCGACCTTCATCGAGGCGTGCACGACCGAGGTGCACGAGATCTCCCTGAACGGCCGCCCGCTCGACGCAGCCGCGGCCAGTGACGGCACGCGCATCCGCCTCGACGGTCTCGCGGCCGCGAACGAGCTGCGCGTCGTCTCGACCGCGGCGTACACGAACACCGGTGAGGGCCTGCACCGCTTCGTCGACCCCGTCGATGGGGCGACGTACCTGTACACCGAGTTCGCCGTCGCCGAGGCGAACCGGGTCTTCGCGGTCTTCGACCAGCCCGACCTGAAGGCGTCGTTCACGTTCACGATCACGGCTCCGGCCGCATGGACCGTGCTGAGCAATGCTGCGACGCCCGAGCCGGCGCCGGGCAAGCTCGTCACCGGTGCAGCGGCCGCGGCGACCGTCGCCGTCTCGACCTGGTCGTTCGAGCCCGGTCCCGTCATCTCGAGCTACATCGTCGCGATCATCGCCGGGCCCTACGCCGCATGGCACGGCAGCGCGCGCAGCGTCGACGGCCGCGACATCCCGCTCGGCGTGCTGACCCGCGCCTCACTCGCGCAGTACGCCGAGCCCGAGGTCATGTTCGAACTCGTGCAGGCGGGCCTCGCGTTCTACGAGACCGCGTTCGGCGTGCCCTATCCGTACGGCAAGTACGACCAGATCTTCGTGCCCGAGTACAACTGGGGCGCCATGGAGAACGTCGGCGCGGTCACCTTCAACGAGTCCTACCTGTTCCGCTCCCGCGTCTCCGACGCGCGGCGCGAGCAGCGGGCCATCGTCGTGCTGCACGAGCTCTCGCACATGTGGTTCGGCAACTCCGTCACGATGAAGTGGTGGAACGACCTCTGGTTGAACGAGTCGTTCGCGACGTGGGCCTCGACCCTCGCGACCGCTGCCGTCACCGAGTTCACCGGTGTCTGGGCGACGTTCGCGAGCGATGAGAAGACCCACGCCGCCGAGCAAGACCAATTGCCCTCGACCCACCCGATCGTCGCCGAGATCGCGAACCTCGCCGACGTCGAGGTCAACTTCGACGCGATCACCTACGACAAGGGCGCCTCGGTGCTGAAGCAGCTCGTCGCGTGGGTCGGACTCGACGCGTTCCAGCGCGGCGTCGGCGCGTACCTCACCGCCCACGCGGGCGGCAATGCCACGCTCCGCGACCTGCTCGACGAGCTCGAGACCGCGAGCGGCCGCGACCTCACGCGCTGGTCGGCGCTGTGGCTCGAGACCGCGGGCGTCAACACGCTGCGGGCCGCGATCGAGGCAGATGAGTCGGGCACGATCACCGCCGCGCGCATCGAGCAGAGCGCCGCTCCGGGGCATCCGACGCTGCGCCCGCATCGCCTCGCCCTCGGCTGCTACGAGCTCGGCGACGACGGCCTCGCGCGCACGAACCGCATCGAGCTCGACATCGACGGCGCCGTCACCGAGGTGCCCGAGCTCGTCGGCCTCCGGCGTCCCGACCTGCTGCTCGTGAACGACGACGACCTCACCTACGCGAAGGTGCGGCTCGATCCCGACTCGCTCCGCGTCGCGATCGACCACCTCCCCGAGCTGTCCGACCCGGTCTCACGGGCCGTCGTGCTCGGCTCGGCGTGGGACGCGCTGCGCGACGCCGAAGTGCCGACGATCGACTTCGTGCGACTCGTCATCGGCAGCATCGGGCACGAGACGCAGTCGGCGGCCCGCGGGCTCGCCCTCGCCCGCCTCGAGCTCGCGATCAGCCGCTACCTCGCCGAAGAGCACCGCACGCAGGTCGCCGCCGAGGCAGGCGACGCCGTCTGGGCGCTCGCCGAGCTCGCCGCGCCGGGATCCGACACCCAACTGCAGTTCGTCAAGGGATTCACCCGCATCGCGTCGACCGCGGCGCACGCCGACGTGGTCGGGAGCCTCCTCGACGGCTCGATCAAACTCGCTGGGCTCGACATCGACCTCGACCTGCACTGGGAGCTCGTAGTCGCACGGGCGACGCTCGGCGCGGCGTCCGACGACGAGATCGACGCGGCCCTCGCGCGAGACGACACCGCCAAGGGGCGCCTCCTCGCCGAGACCGCCAGGGCCGCCCGACCCGACCAGGCGGTGAAGGATGCCGCGTGGCGACGCGTCGCGACGGATGCCTCGCTGTCGAACGACCTCGCGCGCGCGATCGCCGACGGCTGGCAGCGCACCGCGCAGCCCGAGCTGCTCGCGACGACCGCGACCGAGTACGTCGCGATGCTGCAGGGCGTCTGGGCGAGCCGGAGCTTCACGATGGCCTCCCTCGTCGTGAAGCGCCTGTACCCGGCGCCGCTCGTCTCGCCGGAACTCGCGGTGATGACCCGTGCCTGGCTCGAGGCGAATCCGACGCCTGCGCCGCTGCACCGGCTCGTCTCCGAGCAGCTCGACGAGCTCGAGCGGGCACTCGCCGCGCAGGCGCGCGATGCCAGCGAGCTCTCGGGCGGGGCTCAGTAGACTTTCACACCATGTTCGGTTTTGAAGATCCAGATCCCACGCCGGTCAGCGGCGACTTCTGGGCGGGCATCGTCGACTACTGGGTCGGCAACTGGGACGTCGTGCTCGGGAACCTCATCTCGATCATCTTCATCGTCGTCTTCGCCCTCCTGATCCGGTGGGTCCTGCATTTCGTCATCGAACGGATCGTCAAGCAGGTCGTCACCGGCGTCAAGAAGAAGCAGGACGTCACCGACACGCAAGCGCTCCAGGCATCGCCGCTCGCCGCCGTGCGCCTCGTGCAGCGCACTCGCACGCTCGGCTCCGTACTGACGAACATCGTCAACGTCACGTTGTTCATCGTGGTCGTATTGCTCATCGTCAACACGATCAATCCGACGATCCTGAGTTCGTTCGCGCTGCTCACCGCAGCTCTCGGTGCGGGGCTCGGCTTCGGCGCCCAGAACATCGTGAAAGACGCGCTGAACGGCATCTTCATGGTCGTCGAGGACCAACTCGGCGTCGGCGATGTCGTCGACCTCGGGCCGGCGACGGGCATCGTCGAGGAGGTCCGCATCCGCGTCACGAAGATCCGCGACGTGAACGGCACCCTCTGGTTCGTGCGCAACGGCGAGGTGCTGCGGGTCGGCAACATGTCGCAGGGCTGGGCGCGCGTCATCGTCGATCTCGCCGTGCCCTACGACGTCGACGTCGACGAGGTCGAGGCGACGCTCCTGCGCACCGCCACCGAGATGGCGCACTCCCCCAAGTGGCGCTCGCGCGTGCTGGAGAAGCCCGAGGTGTGGGGTCTGGAGTCGATCACGGCGGAAGCCCTCGTCATCCGCGTGGTCATGAAGGTGCGCTCCTCGGCGAAGGACGACGTGGCGCGGGAGCTCCGCATGCGACTCAAGCACGCGCTCGACGAGCTGGGCGTGAAGCTCCCGAGCCTCAACAGCGTCGTGCTCGCCGGCTTCGAGGGTGCCACGCGGGTCAAGGGTGCGAAGCCGCCGAAGACGACCCCGAACGCCGTCGTCGCCGCGGGTGACACGGGGGCCGCGGCGGCTCGTGCAGCGGTCAAGAAGCCGCGTGCGCCGCGCGCACCGAAGCCGCCGGCACCGCCGGCTGGAGGAGCATCATGAGCGAGCAGCTGCCCGCCGAGGCATCCGGCCCCCCTCGACCTGCGAACGTGCCGCTGCGCGGCACCGAGCACGGCTCGGCGCTCGGACCCTCGTTCTACGAGACCGTCGGCGGTCGCCCGACGTTCGAGCGGCTCGTCGCGGAGTTCTACCGCGGCGTCGCCGACGACCCCGTGCTGAAGCCGATGTATCCAGAGGAAGACCTCGGCCCGGCGGCTGAGCGACTCACGATGTTCCTCGAGCAGTACTGGGGCGGACCGGGCACCTACAGCGAACAACGCGGGCACCCCCGGCTGCGCATGCGGCACCAGCCCTTCAAGGTGAACCCCGACGCCCGTGACCGATGGCTCCTGCACATGCGGAACGCGGTCGACTCGCTCGAACTGCCTCCGCTCGCGGAGGAGACCCTGTGGGATTATCTCCAACGGGCCGCCTACGCGATGGTCAACACGTTCGACGAGTAGCAGCACCCGACCGGCCCCACCCGAACACCAGCACGATCCACCCGAACACCCCCGCACCACCCGAGACGAAGGAGTCCTTGTGGCCGCCTCCCCCGCACCCGCCGCGACCGAACGCACGCAGAAGCCCGTCGACGCCATCGTCGTCGGCGCAGGCCTCTCCGGCCTCGTCGCCGCAGCCGAGCTCGTCGATGCGGGCAAGCGCGTCCTGATCGTCGACCAGGAGCCGGAAGCCAGCCTCGGCGGCCAAGCGCACTGGTCGTTCGGCGGACTGTTCCTCGTCGACTCCCCCGAACAGCGCCGCATGGGCGTGAAGGACTCGCTCGAGCTCGCGAAGCAGGACTGGGACGGCACCGCCGGGTTCGATCGCGACGAGGACGAGTGGGGGCGGCGCTGGGCCGAGGCCTACGTCGAGTTCGCCGCGAGCGAGAAGCGCGCCTGGCTGCACGAGAAGGGTGTGCGCTTCTTCCCGATCGTCGGCTGGGCCGAGCGCGGCGGGTACAACGCCATCGGGCACGGCAACTCGGTGCCGCGATTCCACATCACCTGGGGCACCGGCCCCGGGGTGCTCGCGCCGTTCATCGCCAAGGTGAAGGCCGGCGAGGCCGCCGGACTCGTGGAGTTCCGCCACCGCCACCGCGTCGACGAACTCGTCGTCGAGGAGGGCGCGGTCGTCGGCATCCGCGGTGCCGTGCTGGCACCCGACGGCGCAGGCCGCGGCGAGCCCTCGAACCGCGACGAGGTCGGCGACTTCGAGCTGCGCGCGCCCGCCGTCGTCGTCGCTTCAGGCGGCATCGGCGGCAACCACGACCTCGTACGCCAGTTCTGGCCGAAGCGCATGGGCACACCGCCGAAGTCGATGCTCTCCGGCGTGCCCGCGCACGTCGACGGCCGCATGCTGCCGATCACCGAGCGCGCCGGCGCCCGCCTCGTCAACGGCGATCGCATGTGGCACTACACCGAGGGCATCACGAACTGGGACCCGATCTGGCCGTTGCACGGCATCCGAATCCTGCCCGGCCCGTCATCGCTCTGGTTCGACGCGACCGGCAAGCGACTGCCCGTGCCGCTCTTCCCCGGCTTCGACACGCTCGGCACGCTGGAGCACATCGCCGCGACGGGCCACGACCACTCGTGGTTCGTGCTCACGCAGAAGATCATCGAGAAGGAGTTCGCCCTCTCGGGCAGCGAGCAGAACCCCGACCTCACCGGCAAGGACCTGAAGCTCCTCGCCCAGCGGCTCGGCTCGGGCGCGCCCGGCCCCGTCGAGGCCTTCAAGGAGCACGGCGTCGACTTCGTGGTCGCCGACACGCTCGACGAACTCCTCGACGGCATGCGCGCCCTCTCGCCCGAGACCGAGCTCGACACGGCGAACATCGAGCGCGAGATCGTCGCCCGCGACCGCGAGGTCGACAACGAGTTCACCAAGGACCTGCAGCTCACCGCCGTGCGCGGAGCCCGCAACTACCGCGGTGACAAGCTCATCCGCGTCGCGACCCCCCACCGGATCCTCGACCCGAAGGCCGGCCCGCTGATCGCAGTCAAGCTGCACATCCTCACGCGCAAGAGCCTCGGCGGCATCCAGACCGACCTCGACTCGCGTGCGCTCGGTGCCGACGGGTCGCCGGTTCCCGGGCTCTACGCCGTCGGCGAGGCATCCGGATTCGGCGGCGGCGGCGTGCACGGCTACCGGGCGCTTGAAGGAACCTTCTTGGGCGGATGCCTCTTCACCGGCCGCGCGGCCGGACGGGCGATCGCGAAGCTCTGACCCGATCTCGTAGGTTGAGCTTGTCGAAACCGGCGCTGCAGGGTTTCGACAGGCTCAACCGGCAGAAGTCAGGCCTTCAGGGTCCAGGGCTTGCGCCGCACGAGCACGTGCCCGCGGCGCGAGGAGAGCCGGGTCCACGGGCCCGTCTCGAAGAGCTTGACCTCGTCGTCGCCGAGGAACCCGAGGCTGTACGCCGCGAATGCAGCGCCGGTCGGGATGTACTCGGCCCCTTCGACCCCGCGCCCCCACACCTCGGAGCGGACGCGCTGCACGAGCTGCTCTCCCGTGCCCGCGGGGATCGCCTCGGCGACCTCGTCGATGCCCGCACGGGCGGCCGCCTCGAGCGTCGCGGCATCCGTCGTGCCGAGCGGGCGCCAACCGCCGCGCGGGGGCGAGATGCCGGCCCACGTGACGGTGTTGACCTCGGGCGGCCGCGACATCGACACGGGGCGCGAGTCGTCGTCTTCGCCGAGCTCGCCCCGCGCACGCACGATGCGCTCGACGAGGGAGCGCATCGGCACGACCGAGTCGAACTCCTCGTCGTCGGCCAGGGCGAAAGTCCGAAGACCGAGCACGGTGGGACTCTCGTCGAGGATGCCCCGCGGATAGAGGATCGCGGTGTACACGGCGAGGATGCCGGAGCCCGCGATGAGGCGCACGGAACCGTCTTCGACGCGTCCTGCGCGCTGCAGGTAGGTGTGCAGATCTCCGAGCGACAGGCTGTCGGCGAGCGTGAGTTGTTGAGCCATCTGCTGTCTAAACTACCAAGAGAGCGCCGCCGCCCCGGCGGTCACACGCTCAGAGGGTCACGAGCGGTCACCGACCACCGACACGGAGGAACGATGAACGGTCCGATCGACGGCCTGCTGAGCACCCTGCACCTCACCGACACCGGTGCTCGCACGACTGAAGACATCTTCACCGGGCCGTCGCAGTGGATGCCGCTCGGGCGTGTCTTCGGCGGGCAGGTGCTCGCCCAATCCCTCATCGCCGCGATGCGCACCGTGGCCGACGACCGCACCATCCACTCGATGCACGGCTACTTCCTGCGCCCTGGTGACGTGGCGCACCCGATCACGTTCAGCGTCGACCGGCTGCACGACGGCCGATCGTTCTCGACGCGGCGCACGCACGCGTTCCAGAACGGCGTGCCGATCCTCTCGCTCATCGCCTCGTTCCAGACCGAAGACGCTGGCGTCTCGCACCAGGTCGAGATGCCGACCGACCTGCCCGATCCCGAGACGCTGCCGTCGACGGCCGACGTGCTCGGTTCCTTCGACCACGACATCGCCCGGTACTGGTCGAACGAGCGCGCCTTCGACGTGCGGCACATCCCCTCGCCCATCTACCTCACCGTCGATGGCGAGCGAGTGCCGCGCCAGGCGGTGTGGATGAAGGCGTTCGGTCGCCTGCCCGACGACCTCAACATGCACCGGGCCGCGCTCGCATACGCAAGCGACTACTCGATCCTCGAACCCGTCCTCCGCGCACACGGCGTCGCCTGGGCGACCCCCGGCTTGAAGGTCGCGAGCCTCGACCATGCGATGTGGTGGCACCGCGACGCCCGCGTCGACGAGTGGCTGCTCTACACGCAAGACTCCCCGTCGGCCAGCGGTGGCCGCGGCCTCTCGCTCGGGCGCATCTACACTCGCGACGGCGTGCTGATTGCGAGCGTTGCCCAAGAAGGCATGGTGCGGGTACCCGAATCGGCGCGTTCGTCGGAGACGACTGAATAGATCCTGTGGAATCCACCGTCCCCCATGGATGGTGACCCAGAATGGTGCCATGGGCGCTCGCGAGTCGCGAGCGACGCGGACGAAGGAGTTCTGGCGATGACCGATCCCACCCGACGCACCATCCTCACGATGGGTTCCGCCGGCGCCATCGGCGGAGCCTTGGCGCTCGCAGGGTGCGCAGCGGATGCCCCGAGCCCGAGCACCTCCGCCACTGAAGCGCCACCGAGCCTCGTCGAAGATCCGCCGACCTCGACCGGTCCGACTGCAGCCCCCGACGCGCCCGCTCTCGGCGGCGATGTCGCGGCCCTGGCCGACGTTCCGGTGGGCGGCAGCATCGACGCCACGATCGACGGCGAGCCTGCGCTGGTGGCGCAGCCGACCGCCGGCCAGGTCGTCGCGTTCAGCGCGATCTGCACGCACCAGCAGTGCGTCGTGGCCGCTGCCGGCGACGAGTTCCATTGCCCGTGCCACGGATCGATGTTCGACGCCGCCACCGGCGACGTCATCCAGGGCCCGGCACTCGAGCCGCTGACGCCGATCGCCGTCGCGGTCTCCGGCGATCGCATCGTCGCTGCCTCCTGACGATGGAATACACGTTCGCAGGGCTCCCCCTGCACGTGCTGCTCGTGCACGCCGTCGTGGTGCTGACGCCGCTGCTGGCGCTGCTCCTCATCGTCCTCGCGGCGTGGCCCGCCGCGCGCCGAGTGCTGTGGGTTCCCGCGCTCATCGCGGCGGCACTGCTCCTGCCGCTCGGGCTCGTCACGATCGAAGCCGGCAAGTGGCTCGAACAGCGGGTGCCTCCGGCACCGCTCATCCAGGTGCACACCGCGCAGGGCGAAGACCTCGTGCCATGGCTCATCGCGTTGCTCGTCGTGGCGCTCGCGATCGCCGGTTGGGCGCTCGTCGAGCGCGCGGCACGTCGGCGCAGCTCCCCCGGGAACGGGGATCCGCGAGGCGGGGCGCCGAGCCGCGGCACCCGTGTCATCGTAGGAGTCGTGCTCACCGTCGCGGCCCTCGTCGTCGCGGCAGGCTCGATGTGGACGCTCGTGCAGATCGCAGAGGCGGGCAGCCGCGCCGTCTGGGAGGGCTCGTTCAGCGACGAGCCGCTCGAGGGCTGACCCGACCGGTCGCGGTGACGCCGGGTGATCGACCGGCTGTGGTCAACGCCGACGGAAGGTGACGGGTTCGCCGAGGTAGGGCTCCCACGCGGCGCGTTCGGTGTCACCGATGCGGCGCGGCCGCTCGGTCTCTGCGTCGACGAGCACGATCGTCGTGACCGCACGCGTGTAGAGCACGCGCGGCTCGACACCGACCGGCGAGTAGACCTCGTAGCAGACGTCGAGGCTCGCCCCGCCCATGTGCCCGATCCAGAGCTCGATGTCGACCGGTTGCCGCTGGTACGGGATCGGCGCGAGGTACTCGACCTCCTGGCGCGCGATCAGGGTGATCGTGGTCGCGCCGGGTGTGGCGTCGAGCACCGCGGTCGACGCCCCCGCGGCGTGCTCGGACGTGTCGTCGTTCACCCAGAACGCCTGGATGCGAGCCTCTTCGAGGAGGCTCAGCATCCGGGCGTTGTTCACGTGCCCGTAGGCGTCGAGGTCGCTCCACCGCAGCGGAGTGGGCACGTGCAGGCGCATGTCAGTCCCTGGTCAACTTGCGGTAGGCCGAACGGTGCGGCTTCGCCGCGTCGGGGCCGAGCCGCTCGACCTTGTTCTGCTCGTACGACTCGAAGTTGCCCTCGAACCAGTACCAGTTCGCGGGGTCCTCCTCGGTGCCCTCGTAGGCGAGGATGTGCGTCGCGATGCGGTCGAGGAACCACCGGTCGTGGGTGATGACCACGGCACAACCGGGAAACTCGAGCAGTGCGTTCTCGAGGCTCGACAGCGTCTCGACGTCGAGGTCGTTGGTCGGTTCGTCGAGCAGCAGCAGGTTGCCGCCCTGCTTCAGCGTGAGCGCGAGGTTCAAGCGGTTGCGCTCACCACCCGAGAGCACGCCGGCCTTCTTCTGCTGGTCGGGTCCCTTGAAGCCGAATTGCGAGACGTAGGCACGCGACGGGATCTCGGTCTTGCCGACGATGATGTAGTCGAGGCCGTCGGAGACGACCTCCCACAGGTTCTTGTTCGGGTCGATGCCGCCGCGGCTCTGGTCGACGTACGAGATGTCGACCGTCTCGCCGATCTTGAGGTCGCCGCCGTCGAGGGGTTCGAGCCCCACGATGGTCTTGAACAGCGTCGTCTTGCCGACGCCGTTGGGGCCGATGATGCCGACGATGCCGTTGCGCGGCAGGCTGAAGCTCAGGTCGTCGATGAGGATGCGTTCGCCGAAGCCCTTGCGGAGCTTCTTGGCCTCGATCACCTGCGCGCCGAGGCGCGGGCCGACGGGGATCACGATCTCCTCGAAGTCGAGCTTGCGCGTGCGCTCGGCCTCGGTCGCCATCTCCTCGTAGCGCGCCAGTCGCGCCTTGGACTTCGCCTGGCGCCCCTTCGCGTTGGAACGGACCCACTCGAGCTCTTCAGAGAGGCGCTTGGCGAGCTTCTGGTCCTTCTTGCCCTGCACCTGCAGGCGTTCCTGCTTCTTCTCGAGGTAGGTCGAATAGTTGCCCTCGTAGGGGTAGAGGCGACCGCGGTCGACCTCGCAGATCCATTCGGCGACATGGTCGAGGAAGTACCGGTCGTGCGTGACGGCGAGCACGGCGCCGGGGTACTTGGCGAGGTGCTGCTCGAGCCAGAGCACGCTCTCGGCGTCGAGGTGGTTGGTGGGCTCGTCGAGGAGCAGCAGGTCGGGCTTCTGCAGCAGGAGCTTGCAGAGCGCGACACGGCGCTTCTCACCGCCCGAGAGCACGGAGACCTGCTCGTCGCCCGGCGGGCAGCGCAGTGCGTCCATCGCCTGCTCGAGCTGGGAGTCGAGGTCCCACGCGTCTGCGGCGTCGATGGCCTCCTGCAGCACGCCCATCTCGGCGAGGAGCGCGTCGAAGTCGGCGTCGGGCTCGGCCATCGCCAGCGAGATCTCGTTGAAGCGGTCGAGCTTCGCCTTGATCGGCCCGACACCCTCTTGAACGTTCTCGAGCACCGTCTTGGTCTCGTCGAGCACGGGCTCCTGCATGAGGATGCCCACGGAGTAGCCGGGGCTCAGCCGCGCCTCGCCGTTGGAGGGCTGGTCGAGGCCGGCCATGATCTTGAGGATCGTCGACTTGCCGGCGCCGTTCGGGCCGACCACGCCGATCTTCGCTCCGGGGAGGAATGCCATCGTCACGTCATCGAGGATGACCTTGTCGCCGACCGCCTTGCGGGCGCGAACCATCGAGTAAATGTAATCAGCCATGTCGCCTACCAGTCTATGGGGCGGGTCTGCCCCACGAGACAGGTGCCGGTGCCGAGCGGCGGCCGGACCGCGCCGTGGTATCCACCGGAGGCGGGACCGTACTGGCCGACCAGGCATTCCCCTTGGAAGAGCACGGAGAACTGCACGGAATCGGCTGCCAGGTCGACGGTGGTGCGGTCGGCGGTGACCTGCATCTGGGCCTTGTCGAAGCCCGCGGCCACGAGCGCGTCGATGAAGTCGCGCCCGCCCGCAGAGGCGTTCGCGGCGACGACGCCCGCGTTGACCCAGTCGAAATACGGCAGGTTCTCGGACGCGGAGAGTTCGGGACGGAACTCGGGTGCGGTCGGCGCCGCGGTACCGGGTGTCGACGGCGTCGGTCGCGCGGTCGCGGGTGCTGTCGGCTGGGGGTCGTCGAACGTGCACGCTGTGAGCCCGACGAGCAACGCGACCCCCGCGATCGCAAGGCCCGCGCTGGTACCGAATCGCCGTCTCATCGTTCCCCTCACCGGCGGTGGCGACCGCCCGAGCCGATTCTAGGCGGTACGCCTTCGATCGAGGCTCGGGCGGGCCGTGCGTGGCCTCGAGCACCTGCTCAGCGGGCGAACGTCGCCTCGAGTTCGGGAAGCTCGACGCCGCCCTCGGCATCGTCGTCGTCGCCGGGGGCGGTGTCCGCGTCGTCATCGGTGTCGGCGTCGAGCCCGAGGGGTCGCAGCGCCGAGGAGGTGCCGGGCCACGTGGAGGAGCCGCCGTCGAACGCCGCTCCGGAGCCCGCCGCCGGCACCTCGGCGCCGCCGAACGCGTCGCCCTGCGGCGACCCCGCCTCCGCGGCATCCGCTGGACGCGTCGGCCGGACCTTGGCGTAGGTGCTCACGCACCATGCGAGGTCGTGGCCGATGGAGTCGGCCTCGATCTCGACGGCCGTGCCGGACCGTTCGCCGGTCTCCCAGGCGCGCAGCCGGAGCCGGCCCCGGATGATGAGCCGCTCGCCCTTGCGGATGGAGAGGCTCGCATTCGTGGCGAGCTGACGGAACGCGGAGACGGTATACCAGTTGGTCTCCCCGTCTTCCCACGTCGCCTTCTCGCGATCGAACACGCGCCTCGTCGAGGCGAGTCGGAAGGTGGTGATGGCGAGTCCGCCGTTGGTGACGTGGTGCTTGGGATCGGTTCCCACGACTCCCGTCACGGTGATGATGTCGGTCATGTGCTGCACTCCTCGGTCGGATGCCGCCGCGAGTCGACGGCACGCGGCCCCGGGAAGGCGCTCGTGCCGGATCGTCACCCCGGAGCCGCGTTCCGAACAGCATCGCGTCGGCCCCGAGGCATCCGGTGGTCGCCGACAGTAGTCGTGCAGAAGCCGGCCGTCACGCGAGTGTGGAGGACGAGTCGGGCGACCTAGAGTTGCTCCATGAGCTACGCCGCCCTCCCCGAACGCTACGACCGCATGCAGTACAACCGGGTGGGCCGCAGCGGCCTGAAGCTCCCGGCTCTCTCGCTCGGCCTCTGGCACAACTTCGGGCACGAACGCACCTATGACACCCAGCGCGCGATCGTGCGTCGCGCCTTCGACCTCGGGGTCACGCACTTCGACCTCGCGAACAACTACGGACCGCCTCCCGGTAGTGCGGAGGTGAACTTCGGCCGCATCCTCGCCGACGACCTCGCCGCCTACCGCGACGAGATCATCGTCTCGTCGAAGGCGGGCTACGACATGTGGCCCGGCCCGTACGGCGACTTCGGTTCGCGCAAGTACCTGCTGTCCTCCCTCGACCAGAGCCTTGGTCGCCTCGGCCTCGACTACGTCGACATCTTCTACTCGCACCGGCCCGACCCCGAGACGCCCATCGAGGAGACGATGGGCGCCCTCGCGAGTGCCGTGCGACAGGGCAAGGCGCTCTACGTCGGCATCTCGAACTACGACCCCGACCAGACGCGGGCAGCAGCAGCGGCGCTCGAGGCCGAGGGCGTGCCGCTCCTCATCCACCAGCCGCGCTACTCGATGTTCGACCGTCACATCGAAGACGGCCTGTTCCCGGCGCTCGAAGAGGTCGGCGCTGCGAGCATCGTGTTCTCGCCGCTCGCGCAGGGCCTCCTGACCGATCGCTACCTCGGCGGCGACGTGCCCGCGGACTCGCGGGCGGCGACGAGCCGGTTCCTCTCCCCCGACCGCATCAGCGGCGAGTACCTCGAGCGCGCCCGTGCGCTCGACGCGATCGCGAAGGATCGCGGCCAGACGCTCGCCCAGCTCGCCCTCACCTGGGTGCTGCGCCAGCCGCTCGTGTCGAGCGCGCTGATCGGCGCCTCGAGCGTCGCGCAGCTCGAGCAGAACATCGCCGCGCTCGACGCGGCACCGCTCACCGAGGCGGAGATCGAACGCATCGAGCCGTTCGCCGCGCACGGCACCGTGCTCGGCTGAGCTCGGCGGGCCATGCAGTGCCCAGCCGGGTTCGGCCGGGCACTGCATGCCGGCGACCACCGGCAACGGCCACCGACCGCGGTTGCCATCGAGTGCCGAGCGGATGTCGGCGGCCGGCCGTACTCTCGTGACACACCGCAGGGCCGGCTGCACCACGAGAGGAGCGAAATGTCCGCCATCGCCACCGACGCGTTCGCAACGCGAACTCGCGAACCGTTCCCCGACGACGTGCCCGGCCTGCAGATCTCGCCCGCAGCACCCGGCCTGTGGCGGGTCACCCGCCCGCAGGGCGCCGTGCTCGGACACATCGAGCAGCGCGGGTTCGGCAACGAGGTCCGCTTCGGTTCGAAACGACTCGTCGCGGGTGGCATCCGCTCGATCGAACTCGGCGAGTTCTGGTCGTCGCGCGCCGCCGCCGAGGTCTTCCGCTGAGCTCGCCCCACGCGTAATCGGGCACGCCGCCGTCGCTCTCCGACCGCGACGCGAGCCGGGGGTAATCTGCGGCCATGCAGTGGTGGAACGATCTCATCTCATGGCTCGATTCGAGCGCCTCGCAGCCCACGGTCTTCTCGGCCGTCGTGCTGTTCTTCGCGGTGCTCGCTGCCGGCCTCCTCGCCGCGTGGATCGCCAGTCTTGCGATCAAGCGGCTCGTGGCGCAGCGCGATCGTGAGTCGAAGGCCGCAGCGATCGCCGCGCTCGTCGATGCCGCCACTGAGGCATCCGTGTGGAACTCGCTGACGCCGCAGGAGCAGGTGCTCGCCGATCGTGCCGTCGGCCAGGCCGACATCGTCGCACGGCTGCTGCCGATCCGCGGGTCCGACGTCGCGGCGAACTGGGCCGCTCACCAGCTGCACGAACTCAAGCGCGCATCGGCGACGTTCGGGTACCAGCTCGACCCGGCTGTCGTGGAGTTCCGCGATCGACTCCTCGAGTGGCAGCGCCGCCCTGGCCGTACGCGCCGCCAGTTCCAGAACGACCTCACGCGCTGGCGCACCCAGCGCCAGGAGCCCGAGCAGACGGCCATCGACCAGCAGGACAGCTGGGTCGCAGATCAGCACCAGCAGCGCTATCAGGGCAGCGTCACCATCGCCGACGAGAGCGCCGACTCGACGATGACCGTCAACACCGCGCCGACGGCCACGCTGCAGGGCGAGCAGCAACGCTGAGGCGGCTCGCTCGAATCCGCTGAGCGTCCTGGACCACGCAGGCCGCCGAGGGCCGCGCTGCTGAGCGCAGCGTGCGGCCCTCAGCAGCGGGGTGTGACGATCAGCGCCACCAGTCGTCGAACATCGACACGGGAACCGTGCGCTTGTGCCGTGTCTGCAGGAAGCGGGCTTCGATGCGCTCGGCGACCGCCTCGTCGATCTCCTCGCCCTCGAGGTAGGCGTCGAGGTCGGCGTAGCTCAGGCCGAGGTTCGCCTCGTCGGACTGCCCCGGGTTCGCATCGAGCAGATCCGCCGTCGGCACCTTGAGATGCAGGCGCTCGGGCGCATCGAGGTGTTCGAGCAGCGCGCGCCCCTGCCGCTTCGTGAGACCCGTGAGGGGAAGCACGTCGGCTCCCCCATCGCCGTACTTGGTGAAGAATCCCGTGACGGCCTCGGCGGCGTGGTCGGTGCCGACGACGAGCAGCCCGCCCTCTCCAGCGAGGGCGTACTGCGCCACCATCCGCATGCGCGCCTTGACGTTGCCCTTGCCGAAGTCGCTGAGCGGCACCCCGGTCGCCGCAGCGAAGTCCTGGGTGAGCCCGTCGACGCCGCCCTTGACGTTGAAGACCACGGTCTCCTGCGGCTCGATGAAGTCGAGGGCCAGCTGCGCATCGTCCTCGTCGCGCTGCACGCCATAGGGCAAGCGCACGGCGATGAACCGCGATGCAGCGCCTTCGGCTTCGAGCTCCGCGACTGCGAGCCGGCACAATCGGCCCGCGAGGGTGGAGTCCTGCCCGCCGCTGATGCCGAGGACGAGGCCCTTGGCGCCGGTGGCACGAAGGTAGGCCTTCAGGAAGTCGATGCGCGCCCGCACCTCCTCGGCGGGATCGATGACCGGGGTGACATTGAGTTCGGCGATGATTCGCGACTGCAGCTCTCGCATGCCACGACGATACCGCCGTCATGTTTCCAGCAGACAACCGGATGCCACGGTCCGGCGCCACGGCACCGCCCGCTGCCTCCGCTAGCATCACGACGGGCACACCTGCCGCCCTGGAACGGAGTGCCCCTCGTGGAGATCTCGATCGGAACCATGGTGCTCGTGCCGGCGATCGCCGTCGCGGCGCCGCTCCTCGTGCGAGCCATCGGCAAGTGGGTGGCCATTCCCCTTGTCGTCTTCGAGATCGTCCTCGGGCTCCTCCTCGGGCCGGCACTGCTCGGGTGGATCGTCCCCGACGACTTCATGACCCTCCTCGCCGACTTCGGCCTAGCCATGCTCTTCTTCCTCGCGGGCAACGAGATCGACTTCCGGGCCATCCGCGGTCGACCGCTCAGCCGCGCGGCGATCGGCTGGATCATCTCACTCGCAGCGGGCATCGGCCTCGCGACGCTCCTGGCGGCCGATCTTCCCGCGGCGGCGTTCATCGGCATCGCGCTGACCTCGACGGCACTCGGCACGATCATGCCGGTGCTGCGCGACTCCGGCGATCTGGGCACCCCGTTCGGGATCGCGGTCATCGCCCTCGGTGCGATCGGCGAGTTCGGACCTCTGCTCGCGATCTCCCTGTTCCTGAGCGGCCGCAGCCCGCTGCTGGCCGCCGTCGTGCTCCTCTCGTTCGCCGTGATCGCCGGCATCGCCATCTGGCTCGCCGCGAAGGGCGTCGGCAAGCGCATGCACCGGGTCATCACGGCGACGCTGCACACGAGCGGGCAGTTCGCCGTGCGGCTCGTCATCTTCGTGCTGCTCGCGCTCGTGGCGCTCAGCATCGTGCTCGACCTCGACATGCTGCTCGGGGCCTTCACCGCCGGCGTGCTGTACCGACTGCTGCTCTCCGGCGCCCCGGAACGCGACGTCGAGGTGGTCGAGACCAAGCTCGAGGCCGTCGGCTACGGCTTCCTGGTGCCCGTCTTCTTCATCAACACCGGCGTCGCGTTCGACCTCGAGTCCCTGTTCGCGGATGTGCGCACGACGGTGCTCCTGCCGATCTTCCTGGTGCTCCTGCTCGTCGTACGCGGCCTGCCGTCGCTGCTCGCCGCCCCCAAGGGATCGAGTCGGCGCGATCTCGTGGCGACGGCGCTGTTCGGGGCGACCGGACTGCCGATCATCGTCGCCGTCACCGCGATCGGCGTCGACAACGGCGATCTGCCGAGCGGCACCGCGGCCGCGCTGGTCGGCGCCGGCATGCTCTCGGTGCTGCTGTTCCCGCTCATCGCGCTGGCGATCCGCAAGGGGCGATCGGATGACCCGGCTCGCGCCTCGGCGGACGACCCCTTCGCGCCCATCGAGGGCTGAGCCGGCGGCATACCCGGGGCACGCTGGTGGGAGGACCCGCCGATCGGCCGTCGATGGCTATGCTTGCATGGCGGCGTTCCAGTCGGCCCCCCGTAGCTCAGTGGACAGAGCAGGTGGTTTCTACCCACTTGGTCGGGAGTTCGAATCTCTCCGGGGGGACGCCCTTCCGCGTTCGTCCAGTAGCTCATGGTGCCACGAACGACCTCGTCGAGCGATGGTCACGATCGCGTGGCAGTTCCGACACCTCACGTCGCACTTCCGCATCTCCTCCTCGATCACATCGAGGCTCCGCCCGCGGCGTACGAGGTTCGCGACCGAGTCGACCTTCTCGCCTCGAACGTGATCGAACTCGAGCACTCGCAGATCGAGATTGCCGCAGTCGACGCAACCGGATGCGAGGCGGGCGATGACGACCCGTCTCGCCTCGTTGAGACGTCGCGCGCTGGTCGCACGCACGTTCGCCGCGTGTCGGGCAGCGTTCTCCCGGTAGTGGGCCTTCTGGCACTCGCGGCAGTACGAATGGAGGCCGTCTCGATTTTTCGGGGACCCGTTGAAGCTGGTGCGCGGAAGCTCGACCTTGCACCGGAAACACCTCTTCATGTCGCGAACCTACCGCTGAGCACTGACGCGCGGACGACTGTCCGGTAGCGCCGCGTGAATCCTGGCCCGGTCTCGCCTCGTTGATCCTGCGACAAACCCCGATCAGCGACGTCGGAGCACCCGGATAGACTCTCGGCATGCCTTCTTCGAGCGACCGCCTGGTCTGGATCGACTGCGAGATGACCGGACTCGACCTCGCGGTCGACGAGCTCGTCGAGATCGCCGTCGTCATCACCGACTACGACCTCAATCCCGTCGACGCCGGACTGAGCATCGTCATCAAGCCCGACGCCAGCGCACTCGAGAACATGGGCGACTTCGTCCGCGGCATGCACACGACGTCTGGGCTGATCGAGGAGATCCCCAACGGCGTGAGCGTCGCCGATGCCGAGTACCAGGTGCTCGAGTACGTGCTGCAGCACATCCCCGAAGAGCAGAAGGCACCGATCGCGGGCAACTCCATCGGCACCGACCGCGCGTTCCTCGCGAAGTACATGCCGCGCCTTGACGCGCACCTGCACTATCGCAGCGTCGACGTCTCCTCGATCAAGGAGCTGGCCAAGCGCTGGTTTCCCCGTGCCTACTTCAACTCGCCGCCGAAGAACGGCGGGCACCGTGCTCTCGCCGACATCCTCGAGTCGATCCGCGAGCTGCACTACTACCGTCGTGCGGTCTTCGTGGCCGAGCCCGGCCCCTCGACGGCGGAGCTCCAGAGCCTCTCGACGTCCGTGGTGAACGAGTTCGCCTCCAAGGTGTAGTAAGCTCGTCGAGTTGCCAGATCGCCCCGGCGGTCGACACATGGTGGGTATAGCTCAGTTGGTAGAGCGCCTGGTTGTGGTCCAGGAGGTCGCGGGTTCAAGCCCCGTTACTCACCCCAATACTTCTTCACCGCCTCCGATCGGAGCCGCTCGTGGAACTCGACGCCGAAGCGTTCGAAACGATCGTCGTCGATGAGCTCGATCAGTTGCCCGACGACATGGTCGACGGCCTCGAGAATGTCGTGTTCGTCGTCGAGGACCGCCCAGAAGACGGTTCGCTCGACCTGCTCGGCCTCTACGACGGCTTCGCACTGACCGAACGCGATCGATACGGATTCGGCGAGATGCCCGACCGCATCATCCTCTACCGCGAGCCGCTGCTGGCGATCTGCGCCGACGAAGACGAACTCCGCGAGGAGATCCACGTCACGCTCGTGCACGAGATCGCGCACTTCTACGGCATCGACGACGACCGGCTCCACGAGCTGGGCTGGGCATGATCCGCACCGGGTTACGCTGATTCCATGAGCATGACCCCCGGCCGCATCGTCGGCATCGCCGTCGGAGCGATCGCGATCCTCGGCATCGGCGTCTACGGCCCGGCGATGCTCCTCGGCCCACTTCCGTCGGTGTCCGTCACCATGGCCGAGAGCGACGAGGCACCCGACGAGAGCGCGGCGACCGTGACACTCCCCGCCGACGGCGCCAGCGCGATGGCGGTGCTCGGCGACGACGGCGCTGCGACGACGCTCGCGGTCGCGGGCGACACCGATGCCGTGCCGATCGGCGGCGCCGTGAAGCTCGTCACCGTGCTCGCCACCCTCGATTCCCTGCCCATTCCGAGCGACGGCGGCGGCCCCGACCTCACGATCGGGCCGGCCGACTACACCGACTACCTTCGGTACGTCGCCGAGGACACCCGCACGCTGCCGGTGCTTCCGGGCCAGAAGTGGACCGAACGCGACGTCGTGCGGGCCACGCTGCTCGCCTCGAGCAACAACCACGCCGACACGCTCGTGCGGTGGGCGTTCGGCAGCACCGACGCCTACGTCGAGGCGGCCAACGCCTGGCTCGCCGAGAACGGGTTCACCGCCACGAGAGTCGCCGATGCCACCGGACTCTCGGGCGACAACGTCGGCACCCCCGAGGAACTCACCCGGCTCGCCGCCCTCGTGTTCGCCGATCCAGCCCTGGCAGCGATGTTCGGCGTCGGCGACGCCCCCGCGGTCGCCGGCGAGCGGGACATCCCCGACAACGTCGCGCGCGCGGGCGACGCCGGTGTTCGTGCCCTCGCACGGAGCTACACCGACCAGGCGGGCGTGAGCTTCGTGTACACGACCACCGTGCCGGGACTCGCCGACCAGCCGCCGTACCGCCTCGTGGGCGCGACGACCCTCATGCCCGACTACGAGGCACTCGACGCGGGAGTGAGCACCGCCGTGACGACCGCCGCCGCATCGGCGACGCCGGTTGAGGTCATCACCGCCGGCACGCCCTACGCGAGCGTCGAGGCCGCATGGGGCGACCGGGCCGAGCTCATCGCCTCGGTCAGCAGAACGGATGCCTCGTGGGGCGACGGGGGCGCCGAGGCATCCGTCACCGTCGAGCCCTTCACGACCGCGTCTTCGGGCAGCGATGTCGGCCGCGTCAGCTTCACGACCGCGGGCGGCGAGGTCGCCTCACCGCTCGAGTTGACGAGCGCCATCCGTGACCCAGGGCCGATCTGGCGCCTCACACACCCTGCGGCGCTCATCGGCGCGTTCATCGACGATCAGCAGGGCTGACCGGCCGACGGGTCCGAGGCTCAGTCGTTCTCGTCGTCGGACTCGACCGGATCGGAGTCGTCGGCGTCGAAGCGGAACTGCACGCGCACCTGGCCGTTGACCTCGCGCTCGTCGACCGCGTCGTACCAGAACAGGGACTCGAGACCGTCGACAGCGGCGACCATGCCGACTCGCTGTTCGGGCTTGCCGCCCACGAGGATGCGGTGCTCGAATTCCCCCTCGAGCGGGCCGTCGAGGAACTCCGCGACGTACTGGGCTCCCGTATCTGTGCTCATGTCACTACCGTAGCCCTCGCGATGACGAAGCGGCAGGTCGCGCGCGCGGTCACGGATCGTGTCGCCGACCTCCCGCCTCAGTCGTCGGCGACACGCACCCGCACGTCGGCTCGGCGGGCGGGTGCGGTTCGGGCGACGTAGCGGCGCCACTGGCGCTCCCACAGGTCCCAGTACGGGTCGAACGCACCGGCATCCCGTTCGAGCGCCCGGCGCTTGCGCACACGCGGTGATGCCTCTACCCACACCGCGAGCGTTTCGACCGGAGCAGTCGCCGCGAAGGCGCCGCAGCCTTCGACGATCAGCACCCGACCCGGCCGACTCCGTTCGATCGAGGCGACGCGTTCGGCCGCCCAGTCCCACCGGCCCCATCGCCCGACCGCGCCGCGTGCGTGACGCGCGACGAGCTCGTGCGCCACCGCGGCGCCGGCCGGCTCGAGGCCGTTCCAGCCGGGATAGACGTCGTCGAGACGCACGAGCTCGGGAGCAGGGCCCGGCCACGCCCGAAGGAGCGCGTCGGCAAGCGTGCTCTTGCCCGAACCGCTCGGTCCATCGATCGCCACGACCCGGGCGCCCGCAGTCCGGCACCGTTCGAGCACGACGCGTACTGCGGATGCCGCGGCGCCCGCCGCGGCGGCACCGCGCGGATCGCTCGCGCTCACGCCCACACCGCGTGGAAGGTTCCCGCCCAGACTGCGCAGCTGATCGCGAGGACCGCGATGGCCACGGCGATGCAGAGCAGCAGGGCATCCGGCCAGCCGACTCGCGACTCCCGCGCCCACGTCCGCGGGTGGTCGGAACCGAACCCTCGAGCCTCCATCGCAGTGGCGAGCTTGCTGCCGCGCCTGATCGCGAGCACGAGCAAGGCGAAGGCCATCGTGGCGAACCTGCGGACCACGCCGTGATCGCCGATGCCGCGTGCGCGGCGCGACAGCGCCATCGCCCGCCAGTCCTCCATGAAGAGCCCCACGAGTCGCGCTCCAGCGAGCGCACCGAGCACGAAGCGACTCGGGAGCTTCGCGATCTGCGCGAGCCCGTCGGCGAGTTCGGTCGGATCGACGTTCATGAAGAGGAGCACTGCGGGCAGCCCGATGGCGAGCACGCGCACGGTCACCGCGACCGCGAGCTCGATCGATCCATCGGTGATGCGGGCGAGCCAGAACGACCAGTACTCGGTCCCCTCCGGCTGGCCGTAGAGCAGCATGCTCAACCCGGCGATCGGTGCGGCGATGAGGATCGGCCATCCCCGTGCGATGAGCACCCTCGGGGTCACGCCGGCCATCGCGAAGAGCACGAGCTGCACGCCGAGTGCGACGGCGGCACTCACCCAGTCGACGGTAAGCAGCAGCGGAGTGGTGAGCAGCATCGCCGCGGCGAGCCGGCTCACGGGGTTCACCCGGTCGACGAGGTGCAGTCGCTGGGTCGCGATCATGCCGCAGCCTCCATGCGCAGGGCGTCGCTCCCGAGGTCGAGGTGCTGGTCGCCGAGCGCATCGAGGTAGGCGGCGTCATGGCTCACCGAGAGCAGCGTCGTGCCCTCGTCGACGAGACCCCTCAGCAGCGTCACGAGTTCGATCCAGGTCAATCGGTCCTGCCCGAACGTCGGCTCGTCGAGGATCACCACGCCGGGCTGCGAGACGAGCGCGCATCCGACGGTGAGCCGCCGCTGCTCGCCGCCCGACAGCGTGAAGGGGTTCGCCTCGGCGAGGCGATCGAGGCCCAGTCGCTCGAGCACCTCACGGGTGCGCCGAGCGGTCGTCGCGGCATCGAGTCCGAGTGCGCGAGGTGCCACCTCGAGTTCGCGATGCACGGTCGACGCGACGAATTGGTGCTCGGGCTCCTGGAAGACGGTGCCGATCCGCGAGAGGAGCTCGCGCGATCGCCATCGGATGGGGTCCGTCTTGAGGCCGCGTGCCAATGCCTCCGAGGCGCGCACGCGACCGCCGAGCGGTGGCAGCAGGCCGCCCATCGTGAGCGCGAGCGTCGACTTGCCCGCACCGTTCGGACCGGTGAGCACCGTAGACGCCGCCCGCGGCAGCGCGAGCGAGAGATCGCTGCGCACGACGGCGTCGCTCCGTCGCCCGATGGCGAGACCGATGCCCTCGAGGTCGACGACGGATGCCGCGGGCACGGGCCGTGCGGCCGACACCGCCGGTGGCACGCCCGGAACCCAGACGCCGGCTGCGAGCAGCGTGTCCCGCTGCGTCGAGATGACCTCCTGCGGCTCGCCGTCGGCGATGAGACGCCCATCACGGCCGAGCACCACGACCCGGGTGACGAGATCGATCCAGACGTCGACGCGGTGCTCGACCACGACGAACGTCGCGCCCGTGCGATCGAGCGTGCGAGCAACGGCCTGCCGCACCTCGTGGACGCCTGCAGGATCGAGGTTGGCCGTCGGCTCGTCGAGGAGCAGCAGGCCCGGGCCCATCGCGAGCGCACCGGCGAGGGCGAGCCGCTGCTTCTGACCACCGGAGAGTGCACTCGTCGAGTGGTCGAGTGGGAGGTCGAGACCGACCTCGTCGAGGGCTCGACGCGCGCGCGGCCAGATCTCGTCGCGCGGAATGCCGAGGTTCTCGCACCCGAACGCCACGTCGTCGCCGACCCTCGCGAGGATCACCTGCGAGTCGGGATCCTGCAGAACGAGGCTCGCCCGACCGCGTACGGCGCCGGGCCACTCGCCGTCGATGAGGAGGGAGCCGAACTCCTCACCCTCCTCGGCCCCGCCGTGAACTCCGGCGAGCGCGTGCAGGAGGGTCGACTTGCCCGACCCGGATGGCCCGAGCAGCAGGACCCGCTCCCCCGGCGAGACGACGAGGTCGATGCGGTCGAGCGCGGTTCGCTTGCGACCGGCATGCCGCCACCCCCACCCGCGCGCCTCCACGCGCGCGGGTCGGGTGGTTTCGGAAACGCGCCCCACGTCAGACTCGTTGCGCCACGTCTTGACCGGCGGCGAAGCGACTGAGAGCACCCGTCGCAGCGAGACCGCGCACGATGAGCCAGCCGAGGAGCCCTGCGAGCACGGCACCCGAGATGACGACGGTCGTGAAGTAGAGCCCGAGGAACTCGGCCGACTTCGCGAGGTTGCCCGAGACGAAGAGCTCGAGCGTCCACGCCGCTGCGCCGGCGGCCGCACCCGCGAGCATCGCGGGCACGAGGCCGAAGCGGCGGTAGGCGAAGATCGCGAACACCAGTTCGGCGCCGAGACCCTGTGCCAGGCCCGAGTAGATCGTCTCGATGCCCCACTGGTTGCCGACGAGCGCCGAGACGATCGCCGCGAGGAGTTCGACGAAGAGCGCCGCACCCGGCTTGCGGATGATCAGCCCGCCGAGCACGCCGCCGATGAGCCAGATGCCGACGGCGACGCCGCCGAGCCCGGGCGTGAGGGCATCGGCCGCGCTGAACCATGCGTAGCCGACGTTGTTCCAGAACAGGAACAGGAGCCCGGTCGCGACGCCGATGACGCTGGCGACGACGATGTCGACGACCCGCCAGCGCAGGTCGCGTGACGTGCGGGGGGTGGAGGGGCTGCTGGTTTCTGATGCTGCAGTGTGCACTGTCGTGCCCTTTCGATTCGTGGAAAGAGGCACGGGAAATTGAGATGTGGTTGGCCTCCCTGCGCTGGCATGACCCAGATCAGGTTCGACGGTCGAAGGTTGAGAACCTTCCTCTCAGCCCGGCTCACCGGACTCCCGTGTTCGAGCACGAGTATACGCCGATGGCCCGAGCGACGACGGCCACGACCCCTCGCGCGACCGCAGGACGGCCTCAGCGCTTGAGCGCGCGGATGACCATTCGCAGCGCCTTGCCGGTGACCCAGACGAGGGGCGTGGCGACGAGCAGGAGACCGATGAGGTTCGGTTCGAAGCGCACATCGCCCGAGCGTCCGACGTATGCGCCGAGCGGAATGGAGAGTCCGCCACCGCCGCCACCGCCCGCCTGGTCGCCAGCTCCGTCGGAGCCGCTCCCCGCGCCGAAGCCGTAGTATCCGAGCGCGACGGGCACGACCGTCGTGCCGTCGATGTCGACGGCATCGCCGTACGAGGTCTTCACGCCGACGCCGGCGACGGTCTCGGCAAGGTCCAGAACGAGTTCAGCCATGGGTCCACGCTACCCGCGCGCCCCTCCGCGAACCACCCCTTGCGGGAATCGCCGGTAGCGTGTTCAGCGGACGTCGCCGCGGTCGGGATCCTTGCGACGCGACGACTCGACTCGTTCTGCCGCACGGCTCACGAGCGACGCCGGGCGCACTGCCCCGCGACCGAACCGTGCGGTCACCTCATCGATCGTGCGTTCGGCCTCGCGCCATTCCTCGTCGGGGTCCCACAGCATGGCGCCGCTCCCCGAGGGCCGTAGCTGCTCGGCCCGCACCCCGATCAGACGGATGCGGGCACCATCGCCGGCGAGCTCGCCGAGCGCAGCGGATGCCTCGTCGTAGATGCGCCTCGCGACGTCGGTCGGCTCCCCCAGGGTGCGCGACCGCGTGACGGTTCGGAAGTCGCCGTACCGAAGCTTCAGCACGACCGTGCGGCCCACGACACCCGCACGTCGGAGCCGCACCGCGACGTCGTCGGAGAGCCGCAGCAACTCGCGCCGCAACTGCTCGAGATCGGTGAGGTCGTACCCGAACGTGACCTCGTGCCCGATGCTCTTCTCCTCACGCCCGGTGACGACGTCGCGGGCGTCGATGCCCATCGACAGGTGGGCCAGCTTCGCGGCGAGTGCGGGCCCGAGAGCCCGCTGCAGCGCGTCGCCCGGCATGGCGGCCACATCGCCGACCGTGCGGAGCCCGATGCGGGTGAGCGATTCCTCGGTGACCTTGCCGACGCCCCAGAGCGCGGAGACCGGCAGCGGGTGCAGGAACTCGAGTGTGCGGTCGGCCGGAACGACGAGCATGCCGTCGGGCTTGGCACGGCTCGAGGCCACCTTCGCGACGAACTTCGTGGCCGCGACACCCACCGAGCAGGTGAGGCCGGTCTCGTCGTGCACGCGCCGACGCAGGCGCCACGCGATCTCGGCAGGGCTGCCGTGGAGCCGGCGGGCACCCGAGACGTCGAGGAACGCCTCGTCGATCGAGAGCTTCTCGACGAGCGGCGTCACCTCTTCGAAGATATTCATCACCCGGCGCGAATACTCGGTGTAGCTCGCGTAGTCGCCGCGCAGCACGACTGCGTTCGGACAGCGTTGCAGCGCGAGCGACATGGGCATGGCCGAGTTCACGCCGTATCGTCGCGCCTCGTAGCTGGCCGCCGACACGACACCGCGGCCTGCCGTTCCCCCGACGAGCACCGGCTTGCCGCGCAGATCGGGCCGTTTCAGCAGTTCGACGGAGACGAAGAACGCATCCATGTCGACGTGCAGGATCGGTGTCGCCGAATCGTCGACCGGACCGGTGGTCACTTGGCGCGACGAGCCGTCCTGCTTGCTCATGGTGCGACCCTATCCGTTGCCGCCGTCATCGCCGGCCACGAAGCCGCGGAGGCCCCCGCTCGCGAAGCGAATCACTTCGGAAGAGGGCCTCCGCTGCCGCAACTCGCTCGCGGCATCAGGCTAGCCGGGCGTCATCCGCCGCAGGTCTTCGAGGCGTACGCGGCATCCGTTGTCGTCGTCACCGGGGCACCGCCGACGGTGGCCGTCGCTTCGACCGAGACGGCGCCTGCGGCGACGGTGACCGCGCGGGTCGTGAACGAATGCACGGCACTCGCGTCCGGTGCGACCGCGGCGAACGACTTCGTGCCGAACGGCGACTCGAAGGTCACGGCCGCCGGCACGTCCTCGTTGTTCCGAGCGCGCACGGTCACGAACGCCTTGCCGCCCAAGCAACGTGCCGTCGCCTCGACGGAGACGTCGAGGGTGCGCGTCGTCGGGTAGACGGCGACTTCCGGCAGAGCCAGGTAGTTGGTGCCCGCGAGCTGCACCATCACGTAGCGTCCGTCGACCGGCGTCGCGACCGAGGTCGGAACGGCCATCTGCCCGGTGTCGTGGTGCGACCACACACCCGGCACGGCCGCCTGCTGCTCGGGCGTCAGCGACGTGTCGAACGGTTCCTTCGAGATGAACAGGTAGTAGTCGGTGTTCCGCGCGGTGCAGCAGTCCGTCCGGTTGTAGAGCTCGACGCCCGAGAGCCCGGTCACCGCCCCCAGGTCGAGCTGCCACCAGGCGTTCTTCTCGGAGTTCGTGTGCGCGAACGTCGAGAAGTTGCCGTCGACGCCTCTCGACGCCGAGAGGGCCGTCCCGGCATCCGTGTAGGTGCTCGACTGAGTCGCGGGCTTGCCGACGGCGATGTTCTCACCCGGCGGATTCTGGCGCATCTCGCCGATCTCGGCGAGTCGCGCCAGGTGCGATGCCGGGATGCTGCCGTCCTTGTCGGGACCGACGTTCAACAGGTAGAGCGAGTTGCCTGCGTTCAGGCGGTTCAGCGAACTCACGATCGCTCGCGCGCTCTTCGGCGCGCCGGTGCTCGTCGTGTGGAACCAGGTCGAGTTCGCGTCGAGCGTGTCCGAGGCGTCCTTGGGCCGGGGGTCGTCAGCCGGAGGGAACCCCTGCACCGGAACCTCCCAGACCAGGACATCGGTCGTGGCGAGGTCGGAGAAGTGATCGTTGTTCGCCACGACGGTCTCGGGCGAGACCTGGTGGATGAACTCGCGCAGGCCCGCGTACTCCACCTGTGAGTACGGGATGTGCCACCCCCAGCCGTCGAACCAGAGGTAGTCGATGGTGCCGTACCGGGTGAGGATCTCCCGGAGCTGGTTCTTGATGAGCGAGACGGGTTCGCCGTTGTGGCGATCCCAGATGGAGAAGTAGAGCCCGACGCTGAGATCGGCGTCGCGCATCGCCTGCACGTAGTCGCCGACGAGATCGCCCTCACCGCCCTGGTACGGGCTGTTCGCGATGGAGTAGTCCGAGTAGCGCGTGGGCCAGAGCGCGTGACCGTCGTGGTGCTTGGCGGTCAGCACGCCGAAGTCCATTCCGGCCGAGGTCATGGCATCGGTCCACACCGCCGGGTCGACATCGGCGCCCGGGTTGAATGCGCTCGCGGGGGTGTTGGGATCCGCCCACTGCACGTTCGTCATCGTGCCCATGCCGTAGTGCAGGAACATGCCGAACTGGTTCTCGGCGACGAACTCCGCGCCCTCCGCGGTTCCGTCGCTCGGCGCGAGCGTCTCGTCGCCGAATGCCTGGACCTCTGCCAGGGCGAGCGGGCCGGTACCGGCCGATTGGATGCGCATGTGACGCGCCTGTTCGCCCAGCTCCACTGAGATCGGGCCCGCGGCCGGCGCCGTGACGTGCTCGGCACTCACGCCCGGCTGCGACAGTGTGGCAGCCAGGTCCTCCGACGCGAACGGCATCGTCGACGTCAGCACGTAGAAGTCGTCGAGCTGTTGAGACGCTCCGGAGCCCTGAGAGATGTCGAGGCGTTCGATCAGCTTGACGGCACCGAGGTCTGCGCCCCACCACGCGTTCTCATCGTCACCGGTCAGCGCGACGCTGCCACCGTCGGTGTCGCCGTCCTGCGCGTACTCGGCGATGCGATCGCCCTGCGTCGAACTCTGGGAGGTGCGCGCCGCAGCAAGGAGGTTGCGGAGCTCCTGCGTTCCGGGATCGACGGCGGCGCGCGCTGAGCTGATCACCGGCTCTGCGGCGAATGCGGTGGTCACCGGTGGCAACACGAGCGCAGCGACGGCGGCACCCGTCACCAGCAATCGCGTCGATCGGCGACCTCGGACGGTCCTTCTCGTTTCAACAGACAACACTGTCCCCTTCTCGAAATGGTGCGTTCACTTGGCACCATATCGAGCTGGGCACATCGAGTCTATTTCCTATAGGAAACGATGGAAACTTGGTCTGCCGCCATTCGGCCCGACTCCTTCGCCGAATCGTTCCTCGCTCGTGACGACCTCAGCGGGTCAGAAACCGAAGTCTCCCCCGCCGAAATCTCCGCCGCCGAAGTCGCCGAAACCGCCGCCCGAGTCGCCGCCGGACCCGTCGTAGCCGTCGGACGCCGCAGCGTCGCCGCCGGCGTCTTGAGCACCCGTGTCGCCGCCATCGCCGCCCGCCTCGAACGCCGAGGGGTCGGGAAGGAACGCCTGCGCGATCGCCGAGCCGACGACCACGCCGGCGACGGAGCCGAGCAGCGAGCCCGCGAACATGCCGCCGAACGACGGGCCGCCTTGCTGGGGCCGACCGCCCGAGGCATCCGCTCGGTTGAAGGCGCGCTCGACGCTGCCGGGTGATCGGAGCTCGGCGCGGGTCGCGGCGCGGGCCAGCGCGCTCGGCTCATCGGAGACGAGGCGCTCACCGGCGGGCGCGTCGGCACTGAGCGAGGCGAAGACGGCCTGGCGCTGCTGCGGCGTGAGCTTCGCGAACGCCTCGGCGTGCACCGCCTCGACGGACTCGGGCGGAGCGGTGCGCAGAAGGTACCGGTAGCGCTCGACCGCGAGCTCGTCGTCGCTCAGCCGGCGGGCGGGCGGAGCCTGCGGGCGCTGCGGTTCGGCGGGAACTGCTCCGAAGAGACGGTCAAGGAATCCCATGTTGTCCTCGTCAATCGTTCAGGGGACGACCACTGTACGGTCGCGAGCATTGAACATGCTGAGAGCCGAGCGGATGTCTCCGCTCGGCCCTCGTGCGCAGTGTCGGGTTACGCGGTCTGCGCGGCGCGTTCGAGCACGAGCTCGCGCACGCGGGCGGCGTCGGCCTTGCCTTGCATCGCCTTCATGACGGCGCCGATGACCGCGCCAGCGGCCTGGACCTTGCCGTCGCGGATCTTCGCGAGCACGTCGGGCTGCGAAGCGAGCGCCTCATCGATGGCGGCGATCAGTGCACCGTCGTCGGAGACGACCGCGAGACCGCGAGCGTCGACGACCTGCTGCGGCGAACCCTCGCCCGCGATGACGCCCTCGAGCACCTGGCGGGCCAGGCGGTCGGTGAGCGTACCCGAGTCGACGAGCTGCGCGAGCTCGGCGACATGCTCGGGCGACACGAGGCCCGAGGCGTCGACGGCGGCGGCGTTCGCGAGGCGGGCGATCTCGCCGGTCCACCACTTGCGGGCGGCGGCGGGCGTCGCGCCGGCCTTCACGGTCGCCTCGAGCTCGATGAGGAGGCCCGAGTTCGCGACATCCTGGAACTCGAGGTCGGTGAAGCCCCACTCGGACTTGAGTCGGCGACGGCGCACGGCCGGCGGCTCCGGAAGTGCGGCGCGCAGCTCGTCGACGAGCTCCTTCGAGGGCACGACCGGGAGCAGGTCGGGCTCGGGGAAGTACCGGTAGTCGTCGGCGTCGGACTTCGGACGACCCGCGCTCGTGGCACCGGTGTCCTCATGCCAGTGACGCGTCTCTTGGATGATCGTGCCGCCGCCGGCGAGGATCGCAGCCTGACGCTGGATCTCGTACCGCACGGCCCGCTCGACCGAGCGCATCGAGTTGACGTTCTTCGTCTCGGTGCGCGTGCCGAGCTTCTCCTGGCCACGGGGCCGGAGCGACACGTTCGCGTCGCACCGCAGGTTGCCGCGCTCCATGCGGGCCTCGGAGATGCCGAGCGAGAGCACGATGTCGCGGATGGTGGCGACGTACGCCTTCGCGAGCGCGGGAGTGTCGGCCTCGCCGCCGAAGATCGGTCGCGTGACGATCTCGACGAGCGGAACGCCGGCGCGGTTGTAGTCGACGAGCGAGTACTCGGCTCCCTGGATGCGGCCGGTCGAGCCGCCCACGTGCGTCAGCTTGCCCGCGTCCTCCTCCATGTGCGCGCGCTCGATCGGCACCGTGAAGACCCGGCCGTTCTCGAGTTCGACCTCGACCTGGCCGTCGAACGCGATCGGCTCGTCGTACTGCGAGATCTGATAGTTCTTCGCGAGGTCGGGATAGAAGTAGTTCTTGCGGGCGAACCGGCTCGACGGAGCGATCTCGCAGCCGAGCGCGAGGCCGAGGCTGATCGAGTACTTCACGGCCTCGCCGTTGACGACGGGCAGCGAACCGGGCAGGCCGAGGCACACGGGCGTGATCAGCGTGTTCGGGTCTGCGACGTGGAACTGCGAGTTCGCGGGGTTCGGAGCCGACGAGAACATCTTCGTCGTGGTGTTCAGCTCGACGTGCACCTCGAGGCCGATGACCGGCTCGAAGAGCTCGAGGGCCTTGTCGAAGTCCATCAGTTCAGCGCGGGCCATCAGAGTGCGCCTTCCTCGGTCGCGGTGAGCTCATGAGACGAGAGATCGGGTGCCTGTGCGAGCAGCGGGCCGCCCCAGCGCGCTTCGAGCAGCTGTTCGAGCGCGGCGCCGACGTTGTAGAGACGAGCGTCTTCACGCGCGGGTGCCAGGAACTGGATGCCGACGGGCAGGCCGTCTTCGGGAGCGAGCCCCGACGGCAGGGAGATGCCGGGCACGCCGGCCAGGTTGGCGGGAATCGTCGCGATGTCGTTGAGGTACATCGACACGGGGTCGGCCATCTTCTCGCCGAACTTGAAGGCGGTCGTCGGTGCGGTCGGCGAGGCGAGCACGTCGACGTTCGCGAACGCCGCGTCGAAGTCGCGCTGCACGAGCGTGCGCACCTTCTGCGCTGAGCCGTAGTACGCGTCGTAGTAGCCCGCCGAGAGCGCGTAGGTACCGAGGATGATGCGTCGCTTCACCTCGGGGCCGAAGCCGGCCTCGCGCGTGGCGGACATGACCTGCTCGACCGTGCCGCCGCCCTCGGGCGTGACCCGGAGGCCGAAGCGCACGGAGTCGAACTTCGCGAGGTTCGACGACGCCTCCGCCGGGAGGATCAGGTAGTACGCCGCGATGGCGTACTCGAAGTGGGGTGCGGAGACCTCGACGATCTCGGCGCCCTGCTTCTCGAGCAGCTCGAGCGACTCGTGGAACCGCTGGCGCACGCCGGCCTGGAAGCCCTCGCCGTCGAGCTCCTTGATGACGCCGATGCGGAGGCCGGAGACATCCGCTCGGCGCACCGCGTCGGCCATCGACGGCCACTTCTCAGGGATCGACGTCGAGTCGAGCGGGTCGTGCCCGGCGATCACGTCGTGGAGGAGGGCGGCGTCGAGCACGTTGCGCGTGACCGGGCCGATCTGGTCGAGCGAGGAGGCCAGGGCGATCGAGCCGTAACGGCTGACCGCGCCGTACGTCGGCTTCACACCGACGGTGCCGGTGACGTGCGCCGGCTGGCGGATCGAGCCGCCGGTGTCGGAGCCCAGCGCGAGCGGGGCCTCGAACGCTGCGACGGATGCCGCGGAGCCGCCGCCTGAGCCGCCGGGGATGCGGTCGAGGTCCCACGGATTGTGGGTCGGGCCGTAGGCCGAGTGCTCGGTCGACGAGCCCATGGCGAACTCGTCCATGTTGGTCTTGCCGAGCGGGATCATGCCCGCCTCGCGCACCTTCGTGACCGGGGTCGCGTCGTAGGGCGGGATCCAGCCCTCGAGGATGCGCGAACCGGAGGTCGAGGGCATGCCCTTCGTGACCAGGACGTCTTTGATCGCGATCGGCACGCCCGCGAGCGGGCCGAGAGGCGCGCCTGCCGCGCGCTGGCGGTCGATCTCGGCGGCCGTCTCGATGGCACGCTCGCCCTCGACATGGAGGAAGGCGTGCACGGCGCCGTCGACGGCCGCGATGCGGTCGAGGTGGGCACGGGTCGCCTCGACCGAGGAGACCTCGCCGGACGCGAGCTTCGCGCCGAGTGCCGCGGCGGACAGCCGGATCAGTTCGTCGCTCACTGCTCTTCTCCCAGGATCGCCGAGACCTTGAAACGCGAGTCGTCGGACTCGGGGGCCCCCGCGAGCGCCTCGTCTGCGGTGAGCACGGTCGTGCCCACGACGTCGTCGCGGAAGACGTTCTGCATCGGGATCGGGTGGCTCGTCGGCGGCACGTCGGGTGTGGCGACCTCGCTCACCTGCTCGACCGCGTGCATGATCTGGCCGAGCTCCGTGGTGAGGTGCTCGATCTCTTCATCGGTGAGCGCGATGCGGGCGAGGTTCGCGAGATGCGCGACCTGCTCCGCAGTGATTTCGGACATGCTGCTCCGTCGTCTCGGGATGGGGATGCATCGATTCTATCGGGGCGCGCCGAAGAGCCCGTCGCCGTACTTCTGCAGCAGCTCGTACGCGTCGGCGTACGTCTCGGGCTCCTCGTCGTCGGGGCGCCCGAACTTCGCGAGCAGGAGCCCGAGCAGGCCTCGCGCCGGCGGACTCAAGGGCTTGTCCTTGTGCGCGTGCCCCGGATGCGGCGACTCCGCCTGCGGGTTCGGCGGGATGTACTGCGGGGTGGTCGACGGCCAGGTCAGCGGATGCCTCGGCGAGTCGAGGTTCACCGCGGTGAACATGTCGTTCGCCTCGGCGTCACGGCGGGTCAGCGGCTTCAACCCGTGCAGCTTCGCGAGGGTCGCGATGACGGCTCCGTGGTGCATCTCGTCGTTGATCACGCTGCCCGCCCGGGTGTAGGCCGAGACGGCGATCGCCGGCACGCGGCATCCGAGCCGATCGAAGCGGAAGCCCATCTCGCCCGTGGGCTCGTCGACCTCGGGCGGCGTCGCAGCGGGCGGCGGCACGTGGTCGTAGCATCCGCCGTGCTCGTCGAAGGTGATCAGGAGCATCGTGTTGAGCGCGTTCGACCCGTCGGATGAATCGCTCGCCTTGATCGACGAATAGATCTCGTGGATCAGCGCCTCGCCGGCCCTGACGTCGGAGATCGCGCTGTCGACGACCTCGGTGCCGTCGACGTCACTCTCGCGCAACTTGCCGAACGGCGGGTGGAAGTCGTTGTGGTTGTAGATCATGCGCGGCTCGATGAACGCGTAGGCGGGCAGCTTGCCGCCCTTCACGTCGTCGTGGAACTGCGACATCGTCGCGAAACGCTCGGTGCGCCAGTACTTCTCGAGGACCGGCGCGTGGAGCACTCCGGTGAAGGAGACGAGCTGGAGCTCGTCGAAATAGATGCGCCACGAGATGCCGGCGTCTTCGAGTCGGTTGAAGATCGTGGGCGTCGCAGGTGCGTCGAGCCATTTCGTGTACCCGCCGCCGTGCTTGTTGGTCACGAAGCCGTGCGAGGAGGAGGCGTGGAAGAAGGACCGGTTGCAGAACGTCTGCGACGGCACCCCGGCATGCCACGCGTCGAAGACCGCGAAGTTCTTCGCGAGCGTCGACAGCACGGGCAGCATCTGGGTGGAGAACGACCCCATGATCTGCGCGAGCTCTCCGGGGTCGGGTGCCGTGCCCTTCTTGAGCCGCTCGTAGTTGACGAGGTAGTCGGTCACGAAGCCGCTCATCGCCGCCTTCGCGTTCGACGCGGGCGCGTTGTACGGCGCCTCCATCTGCTCCACGAAGAGCTCGCGGTTGCCCGGCGGGTCGATCGTGTTGAAGATCTGCGTGTTGACGTGCGGGAACTCCTCGCCCGGATCGGGATTCGGTCGCCCCATGATCTGGTCGGTCGGCCCCTCGTAGATGTGCGCGGCGATGCTCGTACCGTCGGGTGCCGTGTTCGAGTAGTCCCCGAACGAGAGTCCGTCGAACTGCTGCCCGTCGGGGAGGTCGTCGGGCGAGTACAACCACCCGAGCAGGTTGTCGAAGGAGCGGTTCTCCCCCATGACGACGACGAGGTGGTCGAATCCGGCCTTCTCGCGCGGACTGAAGGCTGCGAAGTCATCGGCGCCGGCCTCGTAGCCGAGGGCGTGCCCGATCGTCGCGCCGATCGCGGCTCCGACCCCGCCGCCCACGACCGCGCCCGCGGCCGCGGCCCCGCCGAGCTTCAGGAAGTCGCGGCGACTCGACCCACCGGGGCCGTTCGCCCTGCCCTCGGGCTCCCCGTGCACGGTTTCGTCACCTGCCATGTCCCCTCCAACATCGCCTCGGTGCCGCGCCGCGACTGCGATCAGTCGAGTGCGGCCGGCCCCTCACTCACGAGCAGCGCGAATTGCGCTGCGTCGAGCACCCGAATGCCGAGTTCTTCGGCTTTCGCGAGCTTCGAACCGGCGCCCGGCCCTGCGGCGACGAAGTCGGTCTTCTTCGAGACGCTCGACGCCGCCTTGCCGCCTGCGGCGATGATCGCCTCCTGCGCGCCCTCACGGCTGAAGCCGTCGAGCGAGCCGGTGGCGACGACGGTGAGGCCCGAGAGCACTCCCCCGGCCTCGGCGGCGGCGCCCGGCCCCGGATGACCCGGGGTCGCGAACTGCACGCCCGCCGCAGTCCAGCGGTCGACGATGTCGAGGTGCCAGTCGACGCCGAACCATTCGATGAGCGAGTCCGCGATGATGCCGCCCACGCCCTCGACCTCGGCGAGCTGTTCCCGGGTGGCGGCGCGGATCGCGTCGAGCGAGCCGAACCAGTCTGCGAGCGCACGAGCGGCGACCGGCCCGACGTGGCGGATGTTGAGCGAGACGAGCAGACGCCACAGCGGCTTCGTCTTGGCCTTCTCGAGTTCGGACAGCAGCTTCGTCGCGGCCTCGGAGGGCCCGACGACCCGGAAGTCCTTCTTGACCCCGGCGGCACGCCGCTCGGTCGGAGTCATCGTCTCGGTGCCGGGCGGATAGCTCGCGGCGCTGAGCTTCTGGAATGGGGCGCGCCGGATCGGCACGCCGGTCTCCTCGTCGACCTTGGGTTCGCCCGTCTCGGAGTCGCGCACGACGACCTCGATCGGAACGAGCTCGTCGAGAGTGAGGTCGAAGAGTCGGGCCTCGGTCGCGAGGGGCGGATCTTCGGGCACCGACGGCTGGGTGAGCGCCGCGGCGGTGACTTCGCCGAGCGCCTCGATGTCGAGGCCGCCGCGCGACCCGATGTGCTCGACGCGGCCGCGCACCTGTGCGGGGCACGACTTCGCGTTCGGGCAGCGCAGGTCGATGTCGCCCTCTTTCATGGCACGGAGCGGGGTGCCGCACTCGGGGCAGAGTTCGGGCATGTGCCATTCGACCTCGGTGCCGTCGCGCAACTGCTCGACCGCCCCGAGGATCTCGGGGATGACGTCGCCCGCCTTGCGGAGCACCACGGTGTCGCCGATGCGGACGCCCTTGGCCTTGACGACCTGCTGGTTGTGCAGCGTCGCCTGGCGCACGGTCGAACCGGCGACCTTGACGGGCTGCATCACCGCGTAGGGGGTCGCCCGGCCCGTGCGGCCCACGCCGACGACGATGTCGAGGAGCTTCGTGTGCACCTCTTCGGGCGGGTACTTGTAGGCGATCGCCCAGCGAGGGGCGCGGCTCGTGGCGCCGAGCTCGTCGTGCAGGGCGAGCTCGTCGACCTTGACGACGATGCCGTCGATCTCGTGCTCGACGTCGTGGCGGTGCTCGCCGCGCTCGGCGATGTAGCCGGCGACCTCGTCGACCGAGTCGAACACGCGCGAATGCGGCGAGACCGGCAGGCCCCAGCTCGCGAGCAGCGCATAGATCTCCGACTGGTTCCGAACCTCTGGCCCGAAGGATGCGGCACTGCGCCACGCGCCGATGCCGTGCAGGTACAACTCGAGGCGGCCCAGCCGCTCGCGCATGAGGGTCAGCTCGAGGGCGTTCTTCTTCTCACGGCGCTGGCGGATGCTGCCCGCGGCGGTGTTGCGGGCGTTGGCGAACTCGGGGTACTTCGTGGGGATGTCTTCGAGCGCACGGCCCTTCGCGAGCTGCTCGGCCTCGAACGCGGCCTGCAGCTCGTGCTGCCGTTCGTTGAGTGCCTCGAAGTCGGCCGTGCGCAGGAACACCTCGCCCCGCACCTCGAAGAAGGCCGGATAGCCCTCGCCCTCGAGTCGCTGCGGAATCGCCGGGATCAGGTCGACGTTCTCGGTGATGTTCTCACCGACGACGCCGGTGCCGCGGGTCGTCGCCGTCTCGAGCACGCCGTCGCGGTAGGCGAGGCTGATCGCGAGCCCGTCGATCTTCAGCTCGGAGAGCCAGTGCACGGCTCGACCGGCGGCGGCCACGGTCTTCGTCGCCCAGTCGCGGAACTCATCGATCGAGAAGACGTTGTCGAGGCTGAGCATGCGCTCGGCGTGCTCGTGTTCTGGGAATCCGGCGGAGACGATCGCTGCGCCGACCTGCTGCGTCGGGCTGTCTTGGCCCGCGAGCTCGGGGAACGCGCGCTCCAGGGCCTCGAGCCGGTGGAACGCCTCGTCGTACTCGGCGTCGGAGAGGGTCGAGTCCCCGTCGCCGTAGTATGCGAGCCGCGCACCCTCGATGCGATCGGCGAGCGCCGTCGCCTCCGCACGTGCCGCATCGAAATCGGTCGGAAGGCCGCCGCTGTCACCGGAGATGTCGCTCACACGCCCATAGTACGAGGCGGCACCGACGCCCACCCGGCGCTCGAGGCGCCTTTCGCGCTATCGATCGAACCCGACGAGATCGATGCGGCGGTGGTAGCGCACGCCGACGACGCCGCCGAGGAGCGCCCCGCCGACGGTCACGAGCGCCGCCACGACCGCGATCGTGATGCCCGCGATCGTGAGGGCGCTCTCGGGCACCGAGATCCGCGGGAAGGTGTTCAGGGCACCCAGCAGGTCGCCCTGAACGCCGAGCAGCATGCTGGTCACCGCGACCACGATGGCGATGAGCACCGCCCAGAGCCAGACTGCGAGACCCTGCAGCACGCCGCTGAATCGCGCCATCCGCCCGGCGACGTAGCCGCCGCTGTAGAACGCGACCAGGGCGATGGCGAGCAACGTGCTGACGCCGATCCAGCCGACGGCATCGGCACCGAGCAGTGCGTCGCTCTTCGAAGTGCCCGCCTCTCGCACCGGCGCGAGGCCGAGAGCGACACCGGCTGCCACGAGCACGCCGGTGAGGATGGACGTGAGGCCGGCGACGGTGATCCACCCGAAGAGGGCCGAGCCGATCTTCATGCCGCCGAATGCCTGTCGTTGACGCTCGACGACCTCATCGGCGGTGATGGGAGCGACCTCGACGATCGGTTCCCATTCGTCGGCGGGCGGCGCGACGATCGTGATGCGGCCGGTGGTGGGTGCCGGATCGAGGTTTCGGAACGGCTCGGCCGGGTCGCGGTTCGGATCGGCGGGAATTTGTGGGTAGGACACAACGACTCCTCGTCATTCACGCGGCGCCGGGGGGTAGCGCCAGCGCGAATCTACGCGATGCACGTCGTCGAGGCGAGCCTCCGTGCCCTACGCGTCGACCGGAACCGCGCTGACCGTGCGGTCGATCGTGAACTGTCCGAGCACGCGCGTGCCGACGTAGATGACGGCGGTCTGACCGGGCGCGACACCATCGAGCGGATGCCCCGGCGTGACGACGAGCTCGCCGTCGACGAGCTGCGCGACAGCCGGCACGGGGTCGGCGTGGGCGCGGATCTGCACCTCGCAGCCGAACGCCGTCTCGGGCTGCTCGGGCGCGAGCCCGGCCCACGAGAAGCGCGACCCGGCGATGACGCCGATCGCGAGCGCCTCCTTCGGACCGACGACGACGGTGTTCTCCTTCGGGCGCACCTCGAGCACGAATCGCGGTTTGCCGTCGGCGGCGGGCGTGCCGAGCCGCATGCCGCGACGCTGGCCCACGGTGAACGAGTGCGCTCCCTCGTGCGAACCGACCACGGCGCCCGTGCGGTCGACGATGTCGCCCGTCTCGGTGCCCACCTTGTCGGCGAGCCAGCCCCTCGTGTCGCCGTCGGGGATGAAGCAGATGTCGTAGGAGTCGGGCTTCTGCGCGACGGAGAGCCCGCGCTCGGCGGCCTCGGCGCGCACGAGCGTCTTCGAGGGCGTGTCACCGAGCGGGAAGTAGGCGTGGGCGAGCTGTTCGGCCGTCAGCACACCGAGCACGTAGCTCTGGTCTTTCGCCTCGGCGCTCGCGCGGTGGAGTTCGCGGTTGCCCGCGTCATCCGTCACGATCTTGGCGTAGTGGCCCGTGGCGACGGCGTCGAAGCCGAGGGCGATCGCCTTCTCGAGCAGGGCGGCGAACTTGATGCGCTCGTTGCAGCGCATGCAGGGGTTCGGGGTGCGCCCGGCCGAGTACTCGGCGATGAAGTCGTCGACGACATCGGCCTTGAACCGTGCGGAGAAGTCCCACACGTAGTACGGGATGCCGAGCACGTTGGCGGCCCGCTGCGCGTCCATGGAGTCTTCGATGGTGCAGCAGCCGCGACTGCCGGTGCGCAGGGTGCCGGCGTTGCGGCTGAGCGCCAGGTGCACGCCGACGACCTCGTGACCCGCCTCGACGGCGCGCGCGGCCGCGACGGCGCTGTCGACGCCGCCGCTCATCGCTGCAAGAACCTTCACCCCTCCAGTGTAGGCAGGCCTCCTGAGCGGATGCCCCGTGCCCGGGCTGCCCGGGCCCGTCACCGGGTCAGCGATCGAACGAGGTGGCACGGGCGGCGAGCCCGGCGCGGGCCGCTTGTGCGTGCGCGGCGGGCAGCGCCGCGAGGAACGCGTCCACGTCGGCGTCGGTCGACCCGTGGCCGATCGTGATGCGGAGCGCCCCGCGGGCATCCGCCTCCGACCGGCCCATCGCCATGAGCACGTGCGAGGGCTCGGGCACCCCGGCCTGGCAGGCCGAGCCCGTCGACACGGCGACGCCGGCCGCGTCGAGCAGGAAGAGCAGCGAGTCGCCCTCGCACCCGGGGAAGGAGAAGTGGGCGTTGCCGGGCAGGCGAACGGATGCCCCGGCGCCCGCGTCGCCCGAGAGGCGCGCCTCGGGCACCGCATCGGCGACGCCCGCGATGAGCCGGTCGCGCAGCGCCGCCATGCGGGCGGTGTCGGCGTCGAGCCGGTCGGCCACGATCTCGGCAGCGGCCGCGAACGACGCCGCAGCGGCGACATCCTGCGTGCCCGAGCGCACCTTGCGCTGCTGCCCGCCGCCGTGGATGAGCGGCTCGACGGCCGCCGAGCGGTCGAGCACGAGCGCGCCGATGCCGGCGGGCCCGCCGATCTTGTGCGCGGAGACGCTGAGGGCGACGAGACCGGAGCCGCGCGGGGCATCCGTGGCACGCCGGATGCCGTGGAAGTCGATCGGCAGCTGTCCGTAGGCGGCGATCGCGTCGACGTGCAGCGGCACGCCGGCTCGCGCGGTCAGGCGCGCGACCTCCTCGACGGGCTCGATCGTGCCGACCTCGTTGTTGGCCCAGAGCATCGTGACGAGGGCGATGGACTCAGCGCCCCGCTCGAGCTCGTCGGCGAGCACGTCGAGGCGGAGGCGCCCGACCTCGTCGAGCGGCAGCTCGACGACTTCAGCGCCCTCGTGCGCGACGAGCCACTCGACGGTGTCGATCGTGGCGTGGTGCTCCCCCGCCGGCATGAGGATGCGGCGACGCGCAGGCGACGATCCGTCGGCGGGCTCGGCGGCACTCGCCGCAGCCGTGCGCCGCTGCCACCACAACCCCTTGATCGCGAGGTTCACGGCCTCGGTGCCGTTGCCCGTGAAGACGACCTCGATGCCGTCGGCGCCGAGGGTCGCGGCGACACGCTCGCGGGATTCCTCGAGCAGGCGCTTGGCCTGCTGGCCCGCGCTGTGGATCGACGAGGGGTTGCCCACCACGGCGAGCGCGGCGGTGAGCGCGTCGATGGCCTCGGGCAGCATCGGCGTGGTCGCGGCGTGGTCGAGGTAGACCATGTGACCTCCGGATGATGACCGAGTGTGTGCGCGACACGGACGTGCACGCGCTTGCAGGCGTCTCGCCTCCACGAACTACTGTAGATCGCATGCCTGAGCGCGATCCCCTGCACGACCTCGGTGTGCGCGCCGGCGCCGACGGCGGTGTCGCCCGGGTCTGGTCGCAGCACGCGACATCCGTCGACCTCGTCGTGTTCGACGCCGACGACCTCGACTGGGCGATCGCGCGCACGCCCCTCGTGCGCGATGAGCACGGCGTGTGGCAGGGCGCGTCGGCCGAGCTCCGCCCCGGCGCCCACTACGGCCTGCGCGTCGACGGCCCCGCGGGCGTCGAGCACGCGTTCAATCCCGTGCACACCCTGCTCGACCCCTACGCCCGCGGTCTCGTGCGCGCCGACGACGGCTCGTGGCGCGGCATCGCCCTCGAGTCGCTCACCGCGACGGGCTTCGAGTGGGGCGATTCGGCCAAGCCCCGCGTGCCGCTCGACCGCACGGTCGTCTACGAGACGCATGTGCGCGGCTTCTCGAAGCTGAACCCTGCCGTGCCCGAGCCCCTGCGCGGCACCTACGCGGGCCTCGCGCACGACGCCTCGCTCGAGTACCTCGTGAACCTCGGCATCACGACCGTCGAACTGCTGCCCGTGCACGCCTTCGTGTCGGAGGATCGCCTCGTGCGCCAGGGCAAGATCAACTACTGGGGGTACAACACGCTCGCGTTCTTCGCCGCCCACTCGCCGTACGCGAGCGCGGCGGCTCGCGCCGAGGGGGCCGCCGCCGTGCGACGCGAGTTCGCCGGCATGGTGCGGCGCCTGCACGAGGCCGGCCTCGAGGTCGTGCTCGACGTCGTCTACAACCACACCGCCGAAGAGGGCCGGGAAGGGCCGACCTCGTCGTTCCGCGGCATCGACAACGCGTCGTACTACCGGCACGACGCGCACGGCCGCTACGTCGACACCACCGGCTGCGGCAACAGCCTCGACTTCGCGGGCGAGGCGCCGCAGCGACTCGTGCTCGACTCGATGCGCTACTTCGCCGACGAGCTGCAGGTCGACGGGTTCCGCCTCGACCTCGCCGCCACGCTCGGCCGCGACGAGCGCGAGACGTTCACGCCCGATCATCCGCTGCTGCGCGCCATGCTCGACGACCCCGTGATCGGCGCGTCGAAGCTCATCGCCGAGCCGTGGGACGTCGGTCCCGGCGGCTGGCAGACCGGGAACTTCCCGAACGGCTTCACCGAGTGGAACGACCGCTACCGCGACCGCATGCGGGACTTCTGGCTCGGCGACCTGCGGCGCGAGCGCGAGACCGGGTCGGCCGGCAGCGGCATCGGCCGGTTCGCCACGCGCCTCGCGGGCTCGTCGAACACCTTCTCCGGCGAGCGCGGGCCCCTCGCGAGCCTCAACTTCGTGACAGCCCACGACGGGTTCACGCTCGCCGACCTGACCGCCTACGACGTCAAGCACAACCAGGGCAACGGCGAGCAGAATCGCGACGGCACCGACTCCAACAACTCGTACAACCACGGCGTCGAGGGCGAGGCGGCCGACCCGGTCGTGCGGGCTGCGCGGCGCCGGAGCATCCGGAACCTGCTCGGCACGCTGCTGCTCTCGGCGGGCGTGCCCATGATCACGGCGGGCGACGAGTTCGGCCGCAGCCAGCGCGGCAACAACAACGCGTACTGCCACGACTCCCCGCTCACCTGGCTCGCGTGGGAGGCGTCCGACCGTCCCCGCTTCGCTCCCGCGCTGCTCGAGACCGCCCGCCACCTGATGCGACTGCGCGCCGAGAACCCGGCGCTGCGCCCCATCCGCTTCGGGCGCCTCGGCGAGACGGTGCCGAGTGCCTCGCAGATGGACTGGTTCAACGCCGAGGGCGAGACGATGGGCATCGACGACTGGAACTCCCCCGCCGAGCGCACCCTGCAGTTCCTCGCCGCGTCGACCCCCGAGACCGAGGCGCCGAACCGCATCCTCCTCGTCGTGCACGCCCATGAGGCCGACACCGAGGTCGTGTTGCCGCGGCATGACGAGGTGAGCGGCTACACCCTGCTCTGGGATTCCGCCGACGAGGCGCCGTCGGCGCCTGCCGCTGCTCCGCTCGCACCCGGGGCCACGATCACCGTCGGCGCCCAGGCGATGCGACTGTTCCGTGCAGAGAGCGCGGCCTGATGGCCAAGCGAGCGGATGCCTCCGCGGGCACGCCCGCGACCGTCGCCCTCAGCCGGGCGGGCATCGCCTTCACCGCCCTCGGCTACGACCACGACCCGCGCGCCGCCGCCTACGGCCTCGAAGCCGCCGAGAAGCTCGGCCTCGACCCTGACCGCGTCTTCAAGACGCTGCTCGCGAGCGTCGACGGCGCGCTGGCGGTCGGCATCGTGCCCGTGGCGATGCAGCTCGACCTGAAGTCGCTCGCCGCCGCGCTCGGCGGCAAGCGCGCCGAGATGGCCGACCCCGCCGTGGCGGAGCGCAAGACGGGCTACGTCGTCGGCGGCATCAGCCCGATCGGCCAGAAGACGGCGCTGCCGACGGTGCTCGACGAGTCGGCGATCCTGCACGAGACGATCTACGTCTCGGGCGGGCGACGCGGCCTCGACCTCGAGCTCGCTCCCGACGACCTGCTCGCCGTCACCGCGGGTCGCTACGCGCCGATCGCCCGCACGCGCTGACGCTCAGTCGGCGACGGCGACGAGCCCCAGCTCCGCCGTCGACAACAGCAGCGGATGCCGCGGCACCACGCGCACCGTGTAGCCGAACGCGCCCGCGCGATCCAGCACGAGGGACCCCGTGTAGAGGTGCTCGCCCGCGGAGAGCTGCGCCGCGGCATCCGCGACCTCGAGCTCGGCGTGCTGGGCGGCGTCGATCGTCTCGTCGGCACGGCTGCGCCCGTAGACGACCTCGACCCGCACGTCGTCGGGCGACAGCTCGCCGAGCCGCACGACCGCGCGAAGCTGCAGCTCGTCGCCGACGTGCGGTGCGTCGATGCCGCCCGACTCGACATGTGCGACCTGCACGCCGGGCCATGCCGCACGCACCCGGCCACCCCAGCTCGAGAGTTCGCGGGCTCCCCGCGCGCTCTCGGCCGCGACAGTGGCGAAGTGCTCGGCCGCCGGACGGTACAGGCGCTCGACGTACTCGCGCACCATTCGATCGGCGCCGAGGTCGGGCGCGAGCACCGCGAGGGTCTCACGCACGCGGCGCACCCACTCGACCGGAACGCCGTCACCGTCGCGCTCGTAGTAACGCGTCGCGACCCGGTGCTCGAGCAGGTCGTAGAGGGCGGCCGCCTCGAGAGCGTCGCGCTCCCCCGCGTCACCCGCGGCATCGGCGGAGGGGATGACCCATCCGAAGTCGTCGCCCGCGAACTCCGCCCACCAGCCGTCGAGGATCGAGAGGTTCAGGGCGCCGTTCATCGCCGCCTTCATGCCCGAGGTGCCGCACGCCTCCAGCGGGCGCAGGGGGTTGTTCAGCCACACGTCGCAGCCGGGGTAGAGCTTCTCGGCCATGCTCATGTCGTAGTCGGGCAGGAAGACGATGCGCTCCCGCAGCTCGGGCTGCTGGGCGAACTGCACGAGCTGCTGGATCAGTCGCTTGCCCTCGTCGTCGGCGGGGTGCGACTTGCCCGCGATGACGAACTGCACCGGTCGCTCGGTATTCGTGAGGATCGCCTTCAGCCGCTCGGGATCCTGCAGCATGAGCGTGAGCCGCTTATAGGTCGGCACCCGGCGGGCGAACCCGACCGTGAGCGTGTCGGGGTCGAGCACCTGCGACACCCACTTCGGCGGTTCGGCGCCCGAGTGCTGTTCGCGCCAGGATGCCGCGAGCCGGCGCCGGGCGTCGTCGACGAGCTGCTGGCGCATGGCGCGTTTGACCGACCAGAACTCGCCGTCGGCGAGCGCGAGGCTGCGCCAGTCGGCGTGCTCGGTGTCTCCGGTGCCGAGTCGTGTCTCGGCGAGGCCGAGCAGGGCGGGGTCCGTCCAGGTGGGAGCGTGCACGCCGTTCGTGATCGAGGTGATCGGTACCTCCTCGGCGTCGAAGCCCGGCCACAGGTCGCCGAACATGCGACGGCTCACCTCGCCGTGCAGCTTCGAGACGCCGTTCGCGTGCTGGGCGAGCCGCAGGCCCATGACCGCCATGTTGAACGCGCTCGTCGCGGGGTCGGCTCCGGGCTCGACGCCGAGGGCGAGCGCGTCGGCCGGATCGACGCCGGGCAGCAGCGAACCCGACAGGTACCGCTCGACGAGGGCGCGGTCGAAGCGGTCGATGCCGGCGGGCACCGGAGTGTGCGTCGTGAAGACGGTGCCGGCGCGCACGAGCTGCAGCGCAGCGGCGAACGTGAGGCCCTCACCGATGTACGTCGCGATGCGCTCGAGGCCGAGGAAGCCGGCGTGACCCTCGTTCATGTGGAAGACGTCGGGGGCGGGGCATCCGCTCAGTTCCGTCCACGCGCGAATCGCACGGGCGCCGCCGATGCCGAGCAGCAGCTCCTGCAGCAGACGGTGCTCACCGCCGCCCCCGTAGAGGCGGTCGGTGACCGAGCGCAGTTCGTCGGAATTCGTGGGGATGTCGGTATCGAGCAGCAGCAGCGGAATGCGGCCGACCGCGGCCTTCCACACCCGCGCGTGCAGCGAACGGTCGTCGGGCAGGGCGAGCGTCACCTGCACCGGGGCCCCGTCGGGTGCGCGCAGCAGCGTGAGCGGCAGGCCGTCGGGGTCGAGCACCGGGTAGCGCTCCTGCTGCCAGCCGTCGGGCGAGATCGACTGCGAGAAGTACCCGGCCTTGTAGAAGAGCCCGACGCCCACGATCGGCACGCCGAGGTCGGATGCCGCCTTCAGGTGATCGCCCGCGAGGATGCCGAGCCCGCCGGAGTACTGCGGCAGCGCGGCGGTGATGCCGAACTCGGGCGAGAAGTACGCGATGGTGCGCGGCGTCTCGGCGCCGAGCGACTGGAACCAACGGGGCTCGGCGAGGTATTCGCGCAGCGCCGCTCGCTCATGCTCGGCCCACTCGACGTAGCCGCCGTCGCTCGCGAGCTCGGCGAGTCTCGCAGGCGCGACCTCACCGAGGAACGCGACCGGGTCGTGATCGGAGGCCTGCCAGAGCTCTGGATCGACGTGCTGGAACAACCGGCGGGTCGGTTCGTGCCACGCCCAGCGGAGGTTCGCGGCGAGCTCTTCGAGCGCACCGAGCTCGGCAGGGATGACCGCGCGGACCGTGAACTTGCGAATCGGCTTCACGGCTCCACCCTAGGAGCCGCAGATGTCGGTTGCGTGAACGCCGCCTACGCGAGCGCGAGGTACTGGTGCACGAACGCGACCGCCATGCCGCCCTCACCGACGCCAGCCGCAACCCGCTTCACCGAGCCCGAGCGCACGTCGCCGATCGCGAACACGCCCGGAGTACTCGTCTCGAGCGCGAACGGCCGGCGTTCGAGACCCCACTGCGGGCTCGCTGCCGCGTCTGCCCCGGTGAGGATGAACCCGTGCGCGTCACGGGCGACGCCGTCAGGCATCCACTCGGTCACCGCGTCGGCGCCGATCATGACGAACACGACGCCCGCCTCGGTTCGCACGGTCTCCCCGCTGGTTCGCTCGGCGACGTCGATGGCCTCGAGGCTCGATCCGCCGTGCAGTGCGACGATCTCGCTGCGGGTCTGCACCCGCACGCCGTCGTTGGCGGCGATCTGGTCGATGAGGTAGCGCGACATGCTGGCCTCGAGCGATTCGCCGCGCACGAGCATCGTGACCGATCGCGCATGACGTGCGAAGAAGAGCGCGGCCTGGCCGGCCGAGTTGCCGGCGCCGACGATGCAGACATCGGCGCCCTGCGCGATCGAGGCGTCGCTACGGGCAGCGCCGTAGTAGACGCCGTTGCCGCGGAACCGGTCGATACCCGGCACCGGCAGCGAGCGCCACGCCACGCCGGTCGCGATGATGACCACGGGCGCCCGCAGCACGTCGCCGCCGTCGAGCACGATCTCGACCCCTGCGGCTCCGGCGCTCGGCACGATCGACTCCACCGTGCGGGTCACCACGATCTCGGCGCCGAGCCGCTTCGCCTGCTTCAAGGCGCGGCTCGCGAGATCGTCGCCCGAGATGCCGAACGGGAACCCGGTGTAGTTCTCGATACGCGTCGAGGTGCCGGCCTGCCCGCCCGGAGCGACGGACTCGATCACGACCGTGCGCAGTCCCTCCGCGGCGCCGTTGACGGCAGCGGTGAGCCCCGCGGGCCCGGCACCGAGGATGACGACGTCGTAGTCGGATGCCGCGGGCACGACGTCGAGCCCGACCGCCGTCGCGACCTCGCGGAGCGACGGGTCGACCGAACGCGCTCCGCCGTGTTCGAGGATCGGGTACCGCTCCCCGGGCACCGGATCGTCGAGGGTCGTGCGCTCGAACGCGACCTGATTGCGGATGAGGAAGCCGGTGACCTCATGGGTTCGGGCATCCGATCGGGGCCCGATGACCCGCACGTCGGTCTCGAGCCGCTCGGCCGCCATCTCCTGCAGCGAATCGAGGTAGCGACGAGCGAGGCCTGCGACGCGGGCGGGGATCGACGGCGCCGCCGCTGCGAGCTTGTAGTAGACCGTGACGTCGAGCTTGATGATGCGCGCGCCCTCCGCGGCATCCGCTGCCCGACCACTCGCGGGGAACGGCGTGCTCAGCGTCATGGGCACCTCGCCGAAGAACTGCCCCGGCTTCCGGCGGCCGATCACCCGTTCCTCGCCGTTGATCACCTTCGTGATCTCGACGCCGCCCTCGACGACGATGAAGAGCGCCCGCTCGTCGCCCTCGTGCGCGAAGTACTCTCCGGGCACGAGGCGGATGTCCTCGACCGCCCGCGCGAGTTCGTCGAGCGTCGCCTCGGGCACCGGCGCGAAGATCGGGATGCCGCGGAGCGTCTCGGCGGTGATCATCGGTCTCGCCCTGGCACCATGCGCTGACGGTATCCACGCCGAGACCTGCCGTCAACAGATCCGGCCCGGCCATGACGTTCCGGCCGCGTTCGCGAGTGCGATCCGGTTGAGACGCGCTACGGTCGAAACGTGACGACCGCCCCCGTGCTCGCCGGCCGGATCCCAGTGACCCGGCTGACTCCCGCTGTGCCCGATGCGCGTTGGCGCCCCAAGGCGTTCGAGGGCGAGGTGGTGCCGTTCCGCGCGACCGTGTTCCGCGAGGGGCACGATCAGGTGGGCGCGATGCTCGTCATCACGAGCCCGTCAGGGCAGGTGCGACACGAGCGGATGTCTCCGCTGGCGGCCGGCACCGATCGGTGGGAGGTCGAGGTACTCCTCGACCAGGTCGGCGAGTGGCACTGGCACGTGACGGGGTTCGACGACGAGGTCGCGACGTGGCGGCACGACGCCGCGCTCAAGGTCGACGCAGGGGTCGACGCCGAGCTCATGTTCGAGCTCGGCGCCCGCCTGCTCGACCGGGCCGTCGCCGAGAAGGCCCGGCCGCTCGCGGCACGCAAACGGCTGTCGACGCTCGCCGCCGGGCTGCGCGATGACGCGGCATCCGTCGCCGCTCGCCGCCCGCTCATCGACGACCCGGCCCTCGCCGAGTTCGACGTGCGGCCCCTCGCGCGGCTCTCGACGGACTCCCCCGAGCACACGATCCTCGTCGAACGCCGGCACGCGGGCGTCGGCGCCTGGTACGAGTTCTTCCCGCGATCCGAAGGGGCGAAGCAGCTGAAAGACGGCTCGTGGAAGTCGGGCACCTTCCGCAGCGCGGCGAAGCGCCTCGACGGCGTCGCCGCGATGGGCTTCGACGTCGTCTACCTGCCGCCGATCCACCCGATCGGGGTAACGAACCGCAAGGGGCGCAACAACACGCTCGACCCGGGCCCACATGACCCCGGCTCCCCCTGGGCGATCGGCGGACCGCTCGCCGACGGCACGCCGGGCGGCCACGATGCCGTGCACCCCGACCTCGGCACGCTCGCCGACTTCCGCGCCTTCGTGCGACGTGCCGCCGCCCTCGGCATCGAGGTCGCGCTCGATCTCGCCCTGCAGGCCGCGCCCGATCACCCGTGGGTGGCGGAGCATCCCGACTGGTTCACGCAGTTGCCCGACGGCACGATCCGCTACGCCGAGAACCCGCCGAAGAAGTACCAGGACATCTATCCGGTGAACTTCGACGACGACCCCGAGGGCATCTTCGCCGAGGTGCTGCGGGTCGTCCGGCACTGGATGAAGCAGGGCGTGCGCATCTTCCGCGTCGACAACCCGCACACGAAGCCCCTCGCGTTCTGGGAGCGGCTGATCGCGGCGGTGAACGCGGACGACCCGGGCGTCGTGTTCCTCGCCGAGGCCTTCACCCGCCCGGCGATGATGCAGGCGCTGGCGATGGTCGGCTTCCAGCAGTCGTATTCGTACTTCACCTGGCGGAACACGAAGACCGAGCTCGAGGAGTTCCTGACGAGCGTGTCGCAGGAGACCGCCGACTTCATGCGGCCGAACCTCTTCGTCAACACCCCCGACATCCTCACCGAGTACCTCCAGTTCGGCGGCCCGGCCGCGTTCACCGTGCGCGCGACCATCGCCGCGACGGCCGCGCCGCTGTGGGGCGTGTACGCGGGCTTCGAGCACTTCGAGTCGGTCGCCCGCCCCGGCGCCGAAGAGGCGATCGACAACGAGAAGTACGAGTACAAGCCTCGCGACTTCGCAGCCGCCGAGCGCGAGGGGCGTTCACTCGCGCTCTACCTCGGCATCCTCAACCGCATCCGCGCCGAGCACCCGGCGCTCGGCCAGCTCCGCAACATCCGCTTCCACGCGAGCGACGACGACTCGGTGCTCGTCTACTCGAAGCACCTCGAGGGCCGCTTCACCGGCAGTGGCAACGGACACGGCGCCGACGACACGATCATCGTGGTCGCGAACGTCGACCCGCACTCGGTGCGGGAGACGACCGTGCACCTCGACCTCGAGGCGCTCGGCCTCCCGCCCGGAGCCCGCTTCGAGGTCGACGAACTCGTCACCGGTGAACGGTGGGAGTGGGGCGCCGACAACTACGTGCGGCTCGACGCCTTCACGCGGCCCGCGCACATCCTGCACGTGAGAAGGGTCACGGATGCCTGAACCGCTCGCCGCTCCCGTCATCGCCGACGAGGTGCTCGCCGCCGTCGCCGAGGGGCGCCACCACGACCCGCACTCGGTGCTCGGCCAGCACGGCTTCGAGGAGCCGCACCTCGAAGGGCCGCTCACGGCGATCCGCACGCGACGGCCACTCGCCGAGTCGGTCGCCGCGGTGTTCGCCGACGGAGGCGAGATCGCGCTCGAGCACATCGGTCACGGCATCTGGGCGGGGGCCGGCATGTTCGGCCCGCGCGACTACCGGGTGCGCGCCCGCTACGCCGACCGTTCGGAGTGGACGAGCGACGACCCGTATCGCTTCGCGCCGACGATCGGCGAGCTCGACCTGCACCTCATCGGCGAGGGCCGGCACGAGGAGCTCTGGCGCGTGCTCGGCGCACACTACCGCGAGCACTGGGGCGTCTCCGGCAGCGTGAGCGGCACCGCGTTCACCGTGTGGGCGCCGCGCGCGTCCGCAGCCCGCGTGGTGGGAGCGTTCAACCGCTGGGACGGCACGGGGCACGCGATGCGCAGCATGGGCCCGACCGGCGTCTGGGAGCTCTTCATCCCCGACGTCGAGCCCGGCGCGGTCTACAAGTTCGAGCTCCTCACGGCCGCCGGCGACTGGATCATGAAGTCCGACCCGATGGCCCGGCAGGCCGAGATCGCCCCCGCCACCGGATCGGTGGTCTCCGTGAGCACGCACGGCTGGGCCGACGGCGAATGGATGTCCCGCCGTGCCGCCGCCGACCTGCACGCGCTGCCCATGAGCATCTACGAGCTGCACCTCGGCTCGTGGCGCCCCGGCAAGGGCTACCGCGACGTCGCCGACGAGCTCATCGAATACCTCGAGTGGCTGGGCTACACGCACGTCGAGTTCATGCCGCTCGCGGAGCATCCGTTCGGCGGCTCATGGGGCTACCAGGTGACGGGCTACTACGCCGCCACCTCGCGGTTCGGCTCCCCCGATGACCTGAAGTACCTCATCGACCGGCTGCACCAGGCGGGCATCGGCGTGATCATGGACTGGGTGCCCGGGCACTTCCCGAAAGACGAATGGGCACTCGCCCGCTTCGACGGGCAGCCGCTCTACGAGCACGCCGATCCGCGCCGCGGCGAGCAGCTCGACTGGGGCACCTACGTCTTCGACTACGGCAACCCGCGGGTGCGCAACTTCCTCGTCGCCAACGCCCTCTTCTGGTTCGAGGAGATGCACGTCGACGGGCTGCGGGTCGACGCGGTCGCCTCGATGCTCTACCTCGACTACTCGCGGGCCGAGGGCGAATGGCTGCCGAACGTGCACGGCGGCCGTGAGAACCTCGAGGCGATCGCCTTCCTGCAGGAGACGACCGCGACCGCCTACAAGCGCAATCCCGGCATCGTCATGATCGCCGAGGAGTCCACGAGCTGGCCGGGCGTCACCGCCCCCACCGAGAGCGGCGGCCTGGGGTTCGGCTACAAGTGGAACATGGGCTGGATGCACGACTCGCTGCAGTACATCCAGAACGACCCGATGTACCGCTCGCACCACCACCACGACCTCACGTTCTCGTTCCTCTACGCGTTCAGCGAGCACTTCGTGCTGCCGATCAGCCACGACGAGGTCGTGCACGGCAAGGGCTCGCTCGTGCGCAAGATGCCGGGCGATCACTGGCAGCAGCTCGCGAACGTGCGCGCCTACCTCGCCTTCATGTGGGCGCACCCCGGCAAGCAGCTGCTCTTCATGGGGCAGGAGTTCGGCCAGCTCTCCGAATGGAGCGAGGAGCGCGGCCTCGACTGGTGGATCCTCGACCAGCCGAGCCACCGGCAGCTCGCCGAGTTCGTCGGCGCACTGAATCGCGGCTACCGGGCGACGCCGGCACTCTGGCAGCTCGACGACGATGCGGCCGGGTTCGAATGGATCGAGGGCGGCGCGGCCGCCGAGAACGTCATCGCGTTCCTCAGGTACGACCGCGAGCGACGACCGCTCCTCTGCGTCGTGAACTTCTCGGGGGTGCCGCACGAGGGCTTCCGCCTCGGCATGCCGAGCGCCGGGCGCTGGCGCGAGGTCATGAACTCGGATGCCGCGGAGTTCGGCGGCTCAGGGGTCGGCAACCTCGGCGGGGTCGATGCGATCGAGGCGCCGTGGGCGGGGCGGCCGGCATCGGCGTCGTTCACGCTGCCGCCGCTCGGGGCGGTCTGGTTCGCGCTCGAGACGACCGACTGACCGGTCGGGCGCGTCAGTACAGCAGCGTCGTGAGGCGTCGCCGTGCCACGGCGACCCGCGGGTCGTCGGTGCCGACGACCTCGAAGAGCTCGACGATGCGCTCGCGCACGAGCTTCTTGCCGTCGGCGTCGAGCTCGGGGAACATCGTCAGCAGTCGATCGAACGCGTCGTCGACGTGGCCGCCCGAGAGGTCGAGATCGGCGACGTCGAGCTGCGCGTCGAGATCCTTCGGGGCGGCAGCGGCGGCGTTGCGGATCTCATCCAGCGTCTTGCCGTGCAGCCGTCCGAGCAGGTTCGCCTGGGCGAGACCGGCGACGGCGAGCGAATCACGCGGGTCCTGCGCGATCGCCGTGCGGTACGCGGATGACGCGGCGGCGAAGTCGCCCCGCTCGATCGCGTCGTACGCCTCTTGGTGCAGCGGCGGCAGCGGCGGCTCGACGGGTTCCGCCGGAGCACCGTCTTCGGCGGCACCTGGCTCACCGGTCTCGATGCTGCCGGTCACGCCGTGCTGGCCGGCGAGCTCGAGCAGTTGGTCGAACACCTGGTCGATAACCTCGTCGGGCTGCTCGCCCGTGAACAGCGGCACGGGCTGACCGGCGACCACGGCGACGATCGTCGGGATGGCCTGGGCCTGGAAGGCCTGCACGAGCTGCGGGCTGCGATCGGCGTCGGCCGCCGCGAGCACGAGTCGACCCGCGCGAGCACGCACGAGGCGTTCGAGCGTCGCGAGGAGGGCCTTGGACGGCTCGCTCCAGGTCGCCCACAGCGCCACGATGACCGGGACCGTGCGCGAGAGTTCGAGCGTGGAGCCGAAGGCTGCGTCATCCGTCTCGAAGACGATCTGATCGCTCGGGCCGGATGCCGCGTGCGCACCCTGTGCGCCCGCGGGGCTCTGCGCCTGACGCTGCACGAGCGCCGAGAGGTCGACGGCACCGCGAAGCGCTGCGCCGGAAGGGGGAATCGGGTTGGTCACGGTACCTCCGAAGCTCCGATGAGACTCTCCGACCAGCCGAGCAGACGGATCTGGTCCTCAGATTCGTTGCCGACGCCCGGAACGTAGAACAGCAGTTGGATGCCGATGACGCGCTGCACGCCCTTCGCGCTCTTGCCGGTGAACCCGGAGAGCGCCGCAGCGGGACCCGGCTGGAATCCGATCGTACCGCCGTCGTTGGGGACGACGTTCTCGGTCTGCTCGATCGAGACCGACACGAGCGCGCCGGCGTCGTTCGTGGCGAGGGCGATCGTGGGGCTGTCACCCACCGCGTTCGAGTAGCTCGCGTCGACGGTCGCCGGGAGGCCGTCGTTGATGGCCTTCTGCCCGGCCGGCCCGAGCTGCTGCATGAGGGTGTCGCCCTCGGCGTCGAACATCGGGTAGAACTCGGATGCCTCGCCCTTCAGCAGCACGTCGGCATACGCAGCGGCCACCTGACCGGTCGGCATCACGAGCCCCTTGAACTCGGGCGAGATCGGCGCCGCGCCGATCGACGCGGGAGCGACCTCGGGCACCTCGGCGTCGGGTGCGAGGGAGATGGCGTAGAGGATCTTGTAGTTCTCACGCGGCGACTGCTGTACGAGCGTGAGGGCGCTCGGAGCGATCGTCGGGTCATCCGAGTTCTTGGCGATCGTGAGCACCGTGCGGGGCCAGCCCGTGGCCTGCTGCGGCAGCGTCAGGGTGAGCGGCGAAGCCGGGATCGGCGTCGGAAGCGGGTGCTCGGCGAGGGAACCGCGGATGGCGTAGTTGGCCGTGCGCGCCTCGAGTGCCGGGCCGGTGAAGCGCTCGGCGGCGACCGTGGCATCGCGTGACGCGTCGACGTCGGTGGCGAAGACCGCGACGCGGCGCATGATGCGCTCCATCTGGGGCACGGTCACCGCGGGCTGGGTCACGGGGGTGTCTTCTTCGGGCTCATCGGTCGGCACGGGCGTTGCCGGAGCCGTCGCCGGAGCCGTGGTCTCGGGTGCCGCCTGCTGGTCGAAGTTCGGCCAGTAGTCGGCCGAGCATGCGGAGAGCGCCAGCGCCGGGATGACGAGCAACGGGACGATGGCGACGCGCTTCGCCCGGCCGATGGAGCGACGTCCGCCGCCGATCTGGGTGCGACCCGGCTTCGGAGCGCTCGGCAGCTTGCCGCGCGGGCCCTTCGGCAGGTTCCGGCGGGGGCCGCGCATGCGCCGGTGGTTCATGAACCCGGCGATCACGAGTGCGATGCCGACGAGGAACACCAGCGCGCCGCCGACGATCAGGGGGCCGGCCCACGGCGTCGCATTGTCGAGCGGCCAGTCGATCTTCACGCGCGAGGGCAACTCGTCGCCGCCGTCAGCACTGACCAGCAGGGCGATGTCGTCGGGGACGTCGATCGTCGTGGTGAGCACGAGGTCGTCGGTGAACTCGTCGAGCCAGAGGTCGGAACCGGAGGGTGACGGCTCTTCGGGGGCGACGGCGTCGGCCTCGGTCCCGGTCGTCGGCGGCGTCGTCGGGGCCACGGGAGTCGAATCGTCGACCGGCTTCGGGACGACGATCTCGTTCGTCAGCTCGTCGGCTCCCTCGTCGTATCCGACCGAGACATACGGAGTGTCGCCCAGCCAGGCCTCCACATCGGAGCTGCGCCCGTAGGAGAGGAACGCCTTCGGGGATCCCGACACCGTGATCGTCTGCTTGCCCGGATGTGCGGCCAGCGCCTCGGGCTCGACGACGATGAAGTCGGCCTCGCCGCCCGAGAGCTCGGCGGACATCGAGACACGGTCGGGCTCGAGGAAGACCGTGCGCTGGGCGATGCCGAGCCCGATCATCACGGCCGCGGCGATGAACGCCACGATTGCGAAGACGAAGCGCACGAACGGAACCTCCATTGCCGCCCTGGGCGGCCTCTGACACAGACATTCCAGACTACCGACGATTTCTGGGAGATCGCTAACCGATGGCTGCAAGTCCGGTGTCTCCGGGCGCCTCGCGCAACCCCGTACAATCGGACACACCATCCCGCATGCGCCCCCACGAACGCGGGACAGAGCCCGGAGGAAGAATGGCCGTCGAAGAGACCGAGTTCACGCAAGTGTTCCGCGGATATGACAAGGACGAGGTCGACAAGGCGATCAACGGCCTGCGTCGCGACATCATCGCCGCGAACAACCAGAGCACCGACAGCGTCAAGGAGAACAAGCGCCTCCTCGCTCGCATCGAGGAGCTGACGGCCGAACTCGAAGAGGTCGGCAGCCCCACGTTCTCCGGTCTCGGCACCAAGCTCGAGAACACCCTCCGCGTCGCGGAGGAGCAGTCCACTCGCCTCATCGCCCAGGCCGACATCGACGCGGAGAAGCTCCGTCGCGCGGCTGAAGACGAGGCGCACCTCATGCGCTCCGACGCGCACGAACTCGCCGAGCGCACGCTCACCGAGGCTCGCGCACAGGCCAACCGCATCCTCGAGAACGCGCGTTCCGAGGCCGACGACATGGTCTCGCGCTCCCACGAGGCCAGCGAACAGCTCCGTCAGGATGCTGCGCGCGACGCGGCAGCGATCCGTGGCGCGGTCGCCACCGAGACCGCGGAGATCCGCACGAGCGCCAAGCGCGAATCCGCGGCGATGATCGCGTCCGCCGAGCGCAAGTCCGCCGAGATCCTCCTGGCGGCCAACGCGGAGGCCACCGAAGCTCGCGCCACCGCTGCCGGCCTCACTCAGGAGACCGAGCAGACTCGCGCAGAGGTCGCCATCGAGCTCGACCGTGCCCGCGCCGAACTCGCTCGCGAGAGCGAGCAGGCCCGCATCGACCTCGCCGCCGAGACCGAGCAGTCGCGCCTCGACCTCGAGCGCGAATCCGCCGAGGCTCGCGCCGCCATCGACGCCGAGATCGCCGAGCGCCGCGCAGCACTCGTGCACGAGCTCGAGCAGGCTCGCAGCGACCTCGACCGCGAGCTCGAAGGCAGCCGGGTCGAACTGGTCCAGCAGCGCGAGCAGGCGAAGGTCGACCTCGAGCGCGAAGCCGAGGCGGCTCGCCTCAAGCTCCAGCACGAACTCGAGCGCATCCGGGCCAAGCACGCCGCCGATCTCGAGCAGATGCGAGCCGACCTCGCCCTCGAGCAGGAGCAGGCGCGCGCCGACTTCGACGCGGAGTCCGAGCAGGGCCGCATCGACCTCGACAACCAGCTCACCGCCATGCGCAAGAAGACCACGCACGAGGTCAACCGCATGCGTCGCGAGATCGAGAAGGCGCACCTCGACCTCGAATCCGAGTTGTCGACGAAGCGCGACGAAGCGGAGCAGGAACTGCTCGCCGCCCACCAGGAGGCGGTCGCGCAGACCCAGAAGTTCCTCGAGGACGCCAACGCCGAGCTCGCCGAGGCCGTCGCACGCACGGCCGAGAGCCGCGCAGAGGCCGACCGTCTCGAGACCGAGGTCCGGTCCGACATCGCGGTCGTTCGCGACAAGGCCGACGACGAGGCGCGCGACCGCATCGCGGCCGCGCACGAGCAGGCCCGCAAGCTCATCGCCGACGCCGAGGAGCGCACCCGCGCGCTCGTCGCCGACGCCGAGGACCGCCTCTCGCAGATCAAGATCGAGCGCGACGCCGTCGCCGGTTACTTCGAGAGCCTCCGCGGCGTGCTCACGCAGGCGGAGCAGATCGCGGCGAAGACCAAGTAGTTCGAGCAGAGGCGGCGGACCGTTCCATGAAGATCCAGAACGCGTTCCGCATCGGGCTGGTCGGCACCCTCGGCGTGGGTGTCGGCCTGCTCATCCTCAGCTCCATCGCGACGCTGTCGACGATCATCGCCTACGTCGGCATCGCACTGTTCCTGGCCCTCGGCCTCGATCCGGCAACCAGCTGGCTCGAGCGCCGAGGGCTTCCTCGTTGGGCGGCGATCCTGATCGTCATGAGCGGCGTTGGACTGCTCGTCGCCGCCCTCGTGGTCGCCGTCGTGCCGATCATCGTCGACCAGGTGAGCCAGCTCGTCGAGGAGATCCCGCGGATCATCGACCAGTCGAGCTCCCAGGACTGGATCGAGTACCTCGAAGAGCAGTTCCCGCAGGTTCCGGTCGACGAGATCAGCGATCAGGTCACGACCGGCCTCACCGACTTCTTCACCAATCCCGACAAGCTCAGCGAGCTCGCCGGCGGAGTGCTGCAGGTCGCCGTGGCGATCGGCGCCGGCGTGTTCGGCGTCGTCATCGTCTTCATCCTGACGCTCTACTTCGTGTCGTCCCTGAACACCATGAAGCGCGCCACCTACCAGCTCGTGCCGGCCTCGAAGCGCGAGCGCTTCGCCGACCTGACCGAGCAGATCACCCAGTCGGTCGGCCGCTACGTGCTCGGCCAGGTCTCGCTCGCCGCGGTCAACGGTGTCGCGAGCTTCGTCTTCCTCTCGATCATCCAGGCCCCGTTCCCGGCGGTGCTCGCCTTCCTCGCCTTCCTGTTCTCGCTCGTGCCGCTCGTCGGAACGCTGAGCGGCTCGGTGCTCATCGTGCTCGTCTGCCTGATCCCCGGCCTCGGTTCGCCGCTGACGGCCTTCGTGGCAGCGATCTACTACGTGATCTACATGCAGGTCGAGGCATACGTGCTGAGCCCGCGCATCATGAACCGCGCCGTGAAGGTGCCCGGCGCGCTCGTGGTCATCGCGGCGCTCGCGGGCGGATCGCTCGGCGGCGTGCTCGGCGCACTCGTCGCGATCCCGGTCGCCGCGGCCATCCTGCTCATCATCAAGCAGGTCGTCGTCCCGCATCAGAACGAGCGCTGAGCCGGGCGCAATGCGTCCGTCGGGCGCCGGAGCAGCTCGATCCGCTCTTCAGTCCGCTCGGTTCAGCTCGCGTCTGCGGGCCACACCGTCGGCAGCGGCAGGGCTGCGGGGTTGACCACTCCGACGATCTCGTCGAGCACCCGGCGGGTCTGGGACTCCCCCACCCACAGGTGCTTGCCGCCCGTCACGTCGATGCGCGTGACCTTCGGCACGCTCGCGAACCGCTCGGCGGCCTCGGCCGGTCGCAGGTAGTCGTCGAACTCCGGAATCAGTGCGACCAGTTCGGGCGCGGCGTGCTGCCACCGGGCGAGCTCCGCAGCACTTGTGCGGTGCAGCGGCGGCGAGAGCAGGATCGCCCCGTCGATGCCGTGGTCGAGTCCGTACTTCAGCGCGAGCTCCGTGCCGAAGGACCAGCCGACGAGCCACGGGTGCGGCAGTGCGCGCTCCGTCACGAACGACATCGCCGCCGCGACATCCGCTCGCTCTGCCACGCCCTCGCCGAAGGAGCCCTCACTCGTGCCGCGTGGCGAGACCGTGCCGCGCGTGTTGAAGCGCAGTACCGCGAGATCGGCGAGCGCCGGCAGCCGGGCCGCTGCCTTCCTGATGATGTGCGAGTCCATGAAGCCGCCGGCGGTCGGCAGCGGATGCAGCGTGACGAGCGTCGCGACGGGCGGCCGATCGAGCGGCGTCGCGAGTTCGCCGACGAGGGTCAGGCCGTCGGCCGTGTGCAGTTCGATCTCCTCGCGACGAGCGGGCAGCTCGACGCTCGCGCGGATCTCGATGGACGTGTCGCTCATGCTGCGCCAATCCTCCAGCAGTGGGTGTGCCAATGACGGCGCGAGGCCAGGTCGGCCGCGTCGCCGAGGACGCCGTCGGCGCGCCAGGCCACGAGATGCGCCACGCCCGGCGCGACATCCTGCCCGCAGCCCGGGCAGAGATACGCCTTCGCGGCCTGCGCCTCCGAGACGGGCTGGACGTTCCACTCGCGACCGCCGCGCACCTCGGTGCGTCGCCATCCCGAGGTGAGTCGTTCGACATCGAGCTCGGGATGCTCCTCGCGGGCTCGAGCCGCCCGACTCCGGGATCGGTTCGAACGCGCCATGGAATCCAGTCTAAGCTGCGCGCGGCGCGGGATCCGCTCCCCACCGCGACCCGGGACTGATCAGTACCAGCCGACGTCCTGCGAGTGCGCCCACGCGCCGCAGGGCGTGCCGTAGCGCCCGGAGACGTAGCCGAGCCCCCACTCGATCTGGGTCGCCGCATTGGTCTCCCAATCGGCACCGGCGGTCGCCATCTTCGAGCCGGGCAGTGCCTGCGGAATGCCGTACGCGCCGCTTCCGGCGTTGTACGCGTTCACGCGCCATCCGGATTCCTTGCTCCAGAGGGCCACGAGGCAGTCGAACTCGCTCGACGGCCATCCGCGTGCCGCGACGGCGCCGGCGGCATACGCCTGAGCCGAACCGGGGTCTGGCGTCACCGCGGGAGGAGCCCATCCGCTGCCCTGGCTCGTCGAAGCGGGGGCGAGTTTGACCTCGGGCTTCTTCTCGACGTCGTAGCTCTCGTGGCCGACGTCGATCGAGTACTCGCCGGCGACCTCGATCGCCTGCACCGCCTCACCGCCGAATCGGTCGTCTGCGCCGGCGCTCGCGAGATTCGACGATGCGATCGCCCCCGAGAACGGGTCGACGATGTTCACGAGGAGGAAGCTGACGGATGCCGCGAAAGCGAACACGACGGTCACGGCCTGCTTGACGCGGCCGACGCGAGGGGCTCTGGCGGCCGCCGCTCCGACCGTCGGCGCCGGTCGGACGAACGGCGAGGAATCGACGGGCGACGGGGTTGCGATCGTCTCAGGACGCGGCTGCCCGGCCTCGTCACTTCCCGCATGTCTACCCACGATTCGACGAGTGTATCGAAAGAGCGAGCAGAGATTCCAACTCGACGCGCACGTCAGCGAACCGCGAGCATCACGTCGACGACCGCGTCGAGCAGCAGGTCGACCTGGGCCTCGCGATAGCCGCCGCGCTGGGTCTTGAAGACGACGCCGCGCACGTCGTCGATCGAGATCGGCCAGCCGTCGCTGAAGTACCTCGTGAGCTTGTCCGCGAAGCGGTCGACGTCGCGAGTACTGTACCCGCGCACGAGCGGCGCGACGCGATCGAACCGGTGGCCCTCGGGGCGCGCCAGGCGGTTGGAGACGACTTGTGCCGTCGCGCGCGCCTCGGTGAGCCACGCCTCCCCGCCGTGCAGGCGAGCGGCCACCTGGCGCTCCTGGGCGGCGAAGGCGTCTTCCAGCCGCTCGAGGGCCTGATCGACATGGGTCGTGGAGTAGCCGCCCTTCTGCATCGCGAAGGCCGTCAACCGGATGCGATCCGAAGTCAGCGGCTCGTCGTCGGGGCGAGCGGTGCCGTCGTACGCACGCCGCGCCACCTGCAGGAACGATTCGACCTGAGCCGTGTTGTATCCGAGCTTGGGCTTGCGAGCGCGAGGGAAGGTGGAGTCCACCGCTCCATTATCACCGAGGGTCGGCGCGGAAACGGTCACCCGAAGATCCGGAATGCCACGAACGCGACGGCCGCGGAGGGAAGGATCGAGTCGAGGCGATCGAGGAAGCCACCGTGCCCCGGGAGCCACGAGCTCATGTCCTTGATGCCGATGTCACGCTTGATCAGGGACTCGACGAGATCGCCGAGGGTCGCCGTGAGGAAGATCGCCGCCCCGAAGATCAGACCGAACCACCAGGTGTTGCCGAGCATGAGCGTCGAGAGCAGCACACCCGCGACCAGGCTGACCCCGGCCCCGCCTGCGAAGCCCTCCCAGGTCTTCTTCGGGCTGATGATCGGCGCCATCTTGTGCTTGCCGAGCATGAGGCCGAACGCGTAGGCACCGGTATCGGCCGCGACGGCCACTGCGATGAACGCGAGCGTCCAGAGCTCGCCGCCCTCTGCCGCGGTCAGCACGACCGCGAACGTCGCGAGGAAAGTCACGTAGCCCTGCACGAAGGCGCCTGCCGCGAGATCGCGGCCGAGTTCGCGACCCGAGCGGCGCAGTGTCGGCACGGCCTGCTCGCCGAGTCGCCAGAGCGAGACGATGAGGATGCCGCCGAGCACCGCGATCAGCTGCCCGCCGGCGCCCCCGTAGTACGCGAGCGGCACGGCCGCCACCGCGACGACGACGGTCGGGATGCGCGGAACGTGATAGCCGCCCTTGCGGAGGGCCTGCGCGAGTTCGTAGCTCGCGAACGCGGCGATGACCACCGCGAAGAGCATGAACAGCTCTTTGATGACGAGGAGGCTGAGGAGCAGCACGGCGCCGAACCCGAGCCCGATGAGCGTCGCGAGGATCAGGTTGCGGCCCGTGCGAGCCTTGATCTTCTCCTGGGCCTGATCGAACTGGGCCCTGCCGACCTCGAACTGCCGTTCCAGGTCGGCCTTCCGGGCGTGCACTTGCGCTCGGAACTCCTCGCGCGAGGTTCGTTCTGCTCCCCCGGCGTCCGACTGATCCTCTTCTGGGACGCCCGACATCGTGTGCCTCAGACCTCGAGGAGTTCGGCTTCCTTGCGCTTCAGGGCGTCGTCGATCGCGTCCACGTTGGACTTGGTGATCTGCTCGAGTTCCTTCTCCGCGCGCGAAACCTCGTCGTCTCCGACGTCGCCCTTGAGCGCGTCGAGGTCGTCCTTCGCCTTGCGGCGGATGTTGCGCACCGACACGCGCGCGTCTTCGGCCTTGCCGCGCACGATCTTGACGAACTCGCGGCGACGCTCCTCAGTGAGCTCGGGCAGCGTGACGCGGATGATGTTGCCGTCGTTCGAGGGATTCGCCCCGAGGTTCGGCGTGTCGCGGATGGCCTGCTCGATGTCCTTCAGCGCACCCTTGTCGTAGGGCGTGACCACGAGGGTTCGCGCTTCGGGGTTCTGCATCGATGCGAGCTGCGCGAGCGGCGTCGGGGTGCCGTAGTAGCTCACCATGATCTTCTGGAAGAGCTGGGGGTTCGCCCGCCCGGTGCGAACGCTCGAGAAGTCGTCTTTGGCGACCTCCACGGCCTTCTGCATGCGTGTGGTGGCATCGGAAAGTACGTCCGCGATCACGGGGGCTCCTTCTGGTTCGCTACTCGGGACAGTCTATCGACTGGTGGCGGGCTCGCCGTTGCTGACGATCGTGCCGAGTTCGGCGCCGAGGATCGCCGCGGTGACGTTGCCGTGCGGCGACATGCCGAAGACCTGCATGGGCATGCCGTTGTCCATGCAGAGGCTGAACGCCGTCGAGTCGACGACCTTGAGCCCGCGCTGCAGGGCCTCCTGGTAGCTGATGCGGTCGATCTTGTGCGCGTCGGGATTGGTACGCGGATCGTCGGAGTAGACGCCGTCGACCCCGTTCTTCGCGACGAGCACGACCTCGGCGTCGATCTCGAGCGCGCGCTGCGCGGCGACCGTGTCGGTCGAGAAGTAGGGCAGACCGGCGCCGGCGCCGAAGATGACGACCCGGCCCTTCTCGAGGTGCCGCTCGGCACGACGCGGGATGTACGGCTCCGCGACCTGCGTCATCGAGATCGCGGACTGCACGCGCGTCTCGGCGCCCGCCTGCTCGAGGAAGTCCTGGAGGGCGAGGGCGTTCATCACGGTGCCGAGCATGCCCATGTAGTCGGCCCGGCCGCGGTCCATGCCGCGCTGGGAGAGCTCGGCGCCGCGGAAGAAGTTGCCGCCGCCGACGACGATCGCGATCTCGACCGTTCGAGCGGCGTCGGCGATCTCGCGTGCGAGCGCGCTGATCACATCGGGGTTCACCCCGAGGGCACCGGCGCCGAACGCCTCCCCCGAGAGTTTCAGCAGAACCCTGCGCTTGCGTTCCGTCATCCCGACCGATCCTTCCCCTCTGGGGTCAAAGCTACTGGTTCGCCGAGCCCGGCGCAGTGCCGGGACTCGGGCGTGTTCGACGGGCGCGACCCGCCAGGCATCCGGAATCGATCCGGACACAGCAAAGGAGTCCGGATCGCGAACGATCCGGACTCCTTCGTGGCACTTACGCGCCGACCTTGAAGCGAGCGAAGTCGCTCACCGTGAGGCCTGCGTCCGAGAGCACCTTCGCGACGGACAGCTTGTTGTCCTTCGCGTAGTCCTGCTCGAGCAGTGCGACCTGCTTGAAGAAGGCGCCGATGCGACCCTCGACGATCTTCGGGAGGGCGGCCTCGGGCTTGCCCTCCTCGCGGGTGATCTGCTCGACGATCGCGCGCTCCTTGTCGACCGCCTCGGCGGGCACGTCTTCACGAGTGAGGTACTCGGGAGCGGCGAACGAGATGTGCTGAGCGACCGAGCGGGCGGTCTCAGCGTCGGCGCCGGCGTAGCCGAGCACGACGCCGACCTGCGGCGGGAGGTCCTTCGACGTCTTGTGCAGGTAGATCGAGAACTGCTCGCCCTTGACGAGGCGGACGCGACGAAGCTCCACCTTCTCGCCGAGGATCGCAGCCTCTTCGTCGATCACGGTCGCGACGGTCTTGCCGTCGGCCGGAGCGGCGAGTGCGGCGTCGAGGTCCTCGGCGCGGGCAGCTGCGACTGCAGCGAGCACGCGGTCGGCGAGGCCGACGAACTTGTCGCCCTTGGCGACGAAGTCGGTCTCGCAGGCGAGCTCGATGATGGTCGCGGTGCCGTCGCCGTTGTCGACGGCAGCCACGAGGCCCTCGGAGGTGGAGCGGTCGGCGCGCTTGGCATTGCCCTTCGCGCCCTTCAGGCGGAGGATCTCGACCGCCTTCTCCATGTCGCCATCGGCTTCGACGAGGGCGTTCTTGGTGTCGACCATGCCGGTGCCGAGGCGCTCGCGCAGGTTCTTGACGTCTTCGAGAGTGAAGTTGGCCATATCTCGTAAGTCTCCTGAACTCGTGGTCTTACTTGGACTCGGCGGCTTCAGCAGCCTCCGCGCCTTCGACGTCTGCAGCGGTCTCGGTCGCGGCGACCTCGGTCGCGGCTTCGTCGACGACCTCAGCCGCTTCGGCCTTGGCCTCTTCGACGGTCTCGGCGACGGCCTCGGTCTCGGCCGAAGCCTGCTCCGGGGTGGTCTCGGAGCCGGCCTGGAGGAGCTCCTGCTCCCACTCGGCGAGCGGCTCGACGGCGGAGACGTTGCCTTCGGCCTCGGGCTTCTGGTGGCGCTCGATGAGGCCCTCGGCAGCAGCGTCGGCGACGATGCGGGTGAGGAGGCTCACGGAACGGATCGCGTCGTCGTTGCCCGGAATCGGGTACTGGACCTCGTCGGGGTCGCAGTTGGTGTCGAGGATGCCGATGACGGGGATGCCGAGCTTCTTGGCCTCGTCGATCGCGAGGTGCTCCTTCTTGGTGTCGACAACCCAGAGCGCCGACGGCGTCTTCGTCAGGTTGCGGATACCGCCGAGCGACTTGTGCAGCTTGTCGAGCTCGCGCTTCTTGATGAGGAGTTCCTTCTTCGTGAAGCCACTCGTGGTGCCTTCGAAGTCGAGCTCCTCGAGCTCCTTCATGCGCGCGAGGCGCTTGGAGACCGTCTGGAAGTTGGTGAGGAGGCCACCGAGCCAGCGCTGGTTCACGTAGGGCTGGCCGACGCGGGTCGCCTGCTCGGCGATCGCGTTCTGCGCCTGCTTCTTGGTGCCGACGAAGAGGATGGTGCCGCCGTGGGCGACCGTCTCGCGCACGAAGTCGTACGTCTTGTCGATGTAGGCGAGCGACTGCTGCAGGTCGATGATGTAGCTGCCCGAACGCTCCGTGAGGATGAAGCGCTTCATCTTCGGGTTCCAACGGCGGGTCTGGTGCCCGAAGTGAACGCCGCTGTCGAGCAGCTGGCGAATGGTGACGACGGCCATGAGCCGTACTCCTTTGTTCTCAGTTGTCGCTCCGGCCGGCGGCTGGAGCCCTGGCGCCCGGCACGGCTCCGCCGGTTTCTGCGGTGAGGCAGAGAACTGGACTGAGTGGAGTCGTTGGCCGAAATGGCGCGCGTAGTCACCCCGGAAGACCGGGGTGCTCCCAGTACTCTACCATCGGCACTCCCCCTCCCCAACCACGGTCGACGCTGGTGCGTGCACGCACACGGGCCTCGGTGCGAGCGGATGCCTCGTACGAGCCGATCATCGGATCATGAACGCTCGAACAGCACGACGCCGACGCGCGGCTCGTCTCGCCTCGTCCATACCCGTGATCGTCGTGCTCGCGCTCGTTGCGACGGCCTCGGCGGCATCTGCAGCCGAGGAGCCATCGTCGGTCGCGATGTCCGAGACCGGGAGGCTCGACGTCTCATCTCGCCGCGATGCATCGAAACCGCCGGTGGAACCGTGGCGGTGGCCGGTGGCCGCGCCGATCCGCATCCTGGCACCCTTCCGCGCCCCGCCGACGCCGTACACGGCCGGTCATCGTGGTATCGACGTCGCTGCGGCGGCCGGCGCACCCGTGGTGGCACCCGCTCCAGGGGTGGTCAGCTTCAGCGGCATGGTCGCCGGACGCCCGGTCGTCGCGATCGACCACGGCAACGGCGTCGTCAGCGCGGTCGAGCCGGTCGCGGGGGTCGTCGAGGCCGGCACCCCGGTGACGGCCGGCGACGCCATCGGCTCCGTCGCGACCGGTGGCCACTGCGATTCGGGCTGCGTGCACTTCGGCGTGCGGGTCGACGGCGAGTACGTGTCGCCGTTCCTCTTCCTCGGCGGCCTGCCGCGGGCGGTGCTGCTGCCGCCGGCATGAGTCAGGCGCGCGGATGCGCCGTGCGGTAGCTCTGCTTCAGACGCTCCGATGAGACGTGGGTGTAGATCTGCGTGGTGCCGAGGCTCGCGTGCCCCAAGAACTCCTGAACCGCGCGCAGGTCGGCGCCGCCGTCGAGCAGGTGCGTCGCCGCGGTGTGACGGAAGGCGTGCGGGCCGCTCGGGCCCGTGCCCGGGATCTCGGCGAGGATGGCAGCCACGAGCCCGTAGACGCTGCGCACCCCCATGCGACCTCCTCGAGCGCCGAGGAAGACTGCATTCGTAGCAGTTGGTGCGCTCGCGACGTCCGAGCTCACGACTTTCTCGCTCGCGTTCGCAATGATCTTCGGGCGTGATTCGTCGAGATACCGGTCGATCGCACGGGCCGCAGGAGCCCCGTAGGGAACCATCCGCTCCTTGGACCCCTTGCCGAGCACGCGCACGATGCGTCGGCGCCGGTCGACGTCGCCGAGATCGAGGCCCACGAGCTCCGAGACGCGGAGGGCCGAGGCATAGAGCAGCTCGATGATCGCGAGGTCCCTCACTTCAGTGGGCGAACCTCCGGCGGCCCGGGCCGACAGCGCCGCGAACGCGTCGGTGACCGCCTGCTCGGTGACGACGCGGGGCAGGGTGCGCTGAGCCCGCGGCGCCTTGAGGCGCATGCCGGGATCGGCGCCGAGCAGACCGCGGCGGGTCAACCAGGCGGTGAATCCCCGAGCGGATGCTGCGCGCCGCGCGATGCTCGTCCTGGCGAGGCCGCGCTCGGTGGCCGTCCAGAGCCAGTCGCGCAGGAGCGGCAGGTCGATCGACGCGGCATCCGTCGAACCACGTGCCTCGGTGAAGGCGATGAGCTCGACGAGGTCGCTCCGATAGGCGGCGACGGTGTACGGCGAGTAGCCGCGCTCGATCGCCACATGCGACAGGTAGTCGTCGAGCAGCTGGTCGAGGTTCACGACTCCAGCTTGCGCCCGGAACGGCCGGCGCGGCACACGGCGCGCCCGCAGTCGCGGGTCACACCGTGCCGAGCTTGCGCGAGAAGCGCTCGAGTCGCGCGTCGGGCGACAACGACTCGATCTCGTCGAGGAAGGCCTCATCGAGCGTCGTGACCGGCGGGTACGGCCCGACCGGCACGACCGACGTCACGACGCCGTCGGGGTAGAGGTGCACGAGCGAGAAGCTGCGGCCGCCGTCGACACCGACGAGATCGCGCGGCGACGCCGAGAGATCCATCGTGTATGCGGTTGCTCCGGCGACGGAGACGGGGATCCCGGCGAAGGTGCCGTTGGTCGCATAGTGCAGGTGCCCGCCGAGGATGACCCGAACGTCGCGGCCGCGCACGACGTCGGCGAGGCGGTCCTGCCCGCGGAGTTCGAGCACGTCCATGAGCGCGAGCGGCGTGGCGATGGGTGCGTGGTGCAGCGCGATGACGGTGCCGTGCTCGGCGGGCTCATCGAGGGCCGCCGCGAGCCAGTCGAGCGCGGCGTCGTCGAGTTCGCCGTGATGGTAGTCGGGCACCGTGGAGTCGAGCGCGATGATGCGGAGGCCGTCGACCTCGACGACGCGGTGCACCGGCGCGTCGCTCGCGGGCTCGCCGAGCAACTCGCTGCGGAACGCGGCGCGCTCGTCGTGATTGCCCATCACCCAGACGAGTCGGGAGCCCATGCGGTCGGCGAGGGGCTCGAGCGCGGAACGCGCGAGACGGTACGCATCGGGCTCCCCCAGGTCGGCGACATCGCCGGTGACGACGATCGCATCGACCCTGCCGCCGAGCCGCTCGAGCTGCGCGGAGACCTGCGCAAGCGCCAGGACCGTGTCGGCGACACCGCCGAGCGGCGCGCCGCCGCGCAGGAGGTGCGTATCGCTCACCTGGGCGATCACGTGTCGGGCTGCGGGGTACCGACCGAGTTGCGGGTGCTGCATCGCGCCCTCCTTTCGCCGCCAGCCTAGGACGTGCCGCCGACGCCGAGCGGAGGACGCGGATGCAGCGCGGCAGCCGACGCGAGAAAGTGCAACAAATTGGTTGCACTAATCGGACGGGCTGGCTAGCGTTGCTTGCATCATGCAAGCACCACCGACGAGAGGCTTCCGGGAATGAACGACTTCACCACCTCCATCACCATCAAGCGCCCGCCCGAGGACGTCTTCCGCGCTGTCCTCGACGCTCGGGGGTGGTGGAATGAGGCGATCGAGGGCCCGACCTCGGCGGTGGGCGACGAGTTCGGCTTCGAGGTCGCCGGGCTCCACCGCACGCGGATGCGGATCACGGACGTCGAGCCCGACCGACGCATCACCTGGCTCGTCGTCGACAACTTCTTCGCCTTCGTCGAGGACCAGAGCGAGTGGGTCGGCGACCTGATCGAGTTCGACGTCGTACCGGATGGCGATGGAACCCGCCTGACGTTCACGCAACGGGGATTGGTGCCGGGCCTCGAGTGCTACGACGTGTGCTCGAATGCGTGGGTCTTCTTCGTGAGGGACAGCCTGCGTCGGCTGGCCGAGGACGGGAAGGGCATGCCCGAGTCGTCGGCCGGGAGGGCGGCACCCGCTGCGCGAGCGCGAGCCGCGGCGGAGGCCCTCGCCGAAGGTGCTGCTCCTGCGTGACCGGTCGTCGCCGGCCGCCCCATCGATCCTGGTCTGGCGGCCGGGTCGTTCATCACTGCATGCCAGGGCCGGGCACGGCCGCTGTCTCCCCTGGAGCAAGCGAGTCGCCGCACGTGTCGCACCGCAGGTCCAGGTGCACCGGGCTCTCGCAGCGGCGGTGCCGGTAGACGATCGGGGCGCCGTTCGGTGCGGCCCACGTGTCGCCCCACGCGCTCAGCGCGAGAATGACCGGTTCGAGATCGCGGCCTCGCGCCGTCAGCAGGTACTCACGGACTTCGGCGCCGTCGGCTGCGCGCCTGCTCTCCATGAGGCCGTTCTCGGTGAACAGCTCGAGTCGCGCCGCCAGCACGTTCGAGGCGATTCCGAGCGATCGCTCGAAGTCCGTGAACCGGCGAGCACCCCCGAACATCGCGTCCCTGATGATGAGCAGGCTCCATCGTTCGCCCACCACCTCGAGTGCGCGGGCAGCAGAGCAGTTCTCCCGCTCGTAGGTTCTTCCCAGCACGGCGCACCCTCCTGACATCCGCGGGCCCCTCAGCAGCCGCCTGCATCACGCTAGCCCTCGGTGCAGGCGGTTGCGAAGCGTCAGCTCCGAGCGACCCGCAGCCACCCGAACGGATGTCGCTTGACATGGCCCACCGCCTCGAGGCCGCCGAGCACGCCCATCACCGCGGATGGCGTCATGCCGCACCGACGTGCGATGTCGGACAGCTCACGAGGACTGCGAGTGCTCAACGCGTCGAGCACACGCACCGTCTCAGGTGAGGCCGCAGCGCCGCGGGCCCCGCGGTCGCCGCGGTCGCCGCGGTCGGCCGACTCCGACACCGATCCTGGCGACCGCCGCTCGGAGGCGGCGCTGCGCGGTCCTCCCCCGACGAGTTCCGCCATCTGCTCGGCATCCGTGACGCAGATGGCGTCGTACTCGCGCAGGAGCCGATGGCATCCGGCGGAGGCGGGACTCGTCACGGGTCCGGGTACGGCGCCGAGCGGTCTGCCGAGGGCAGCGGCATGGCCGGCCGTATTGAGCGATCCGGAGCGGTACCCGGCCTCGAGCACGACCGTCGCCTCGCTCGCCGCTGCGATCAGCCTGTTGCGTTGGAGGAACCTCCACTTGGTGGGCGCTGCTCCGCATGGGAGCTCGGAGACGACCGCTCCGGTCTCGGCGATTCGCGAGAGCAGGCCCTCGTGGCCCATGGGGTAGAACCGGTCGACGCCCCCGGCGAGGAAGGCGACGGTGGTGCCCCCGCTCGCGAGCGCCGAGCGGTGGGCCATGCCGTCGATGCCGTATGCGCCACCGCTCACGACCGTGAAGCCCCGATCGACGAGCCCGGCGGATGCCTCCATGGTGACGTGCTCGCCGTAGCCGGTCGCGGCGCGCGCACCGACGAGCGAGATCGACGCCGACGACCCGTCGAGGGCGTGCTCACGACCTCGGATCCACAAGCCGAGCGGGGCGTGGATGCCGAGCTCGTCGACCCCGGCCGGCCACGCCGCATCGTTCGGAAGGATGAGGCGGGCCCCGACCCGAGCCGCCTGCTCGAGCGCCCTGCCGAATGCACCGAGGTCGAGGCGCGGCGACCATCGCCCGAGGCCCGACTCCGCCTCGCGCAGGTCGGCAGAACCACCCGCATTCGTCAGCGCCTCGACGAGGTCGACGGGACTCGCCGACTCGAGGAGCAACGTTGCGGCGCCGACCGCACCGATCACGTCGATCGCGCGGCCGAGGAAGCCGTCGCCGGGCTCGGCGACGGAGCCGAGCAGTGCTCGAGCGTAGATCTCGTCGAGCGCATCGGCGTCGGCGATCGGTACGGATCGCACCGACGAGAGTGCGGCACGCAGCTCGGTCGCACCACGATGGACGGCGTTCACAGCGGGAGTCCCTTTCTGAGGAAGAGTGCTCGGCCGACGTGATCGAGCAGGGGGATATCGGCGCCGTCGAGGTCTGCGAGGGTCCACGCGACTTTCAGGATGCGGTCGTAGCCGCGCATGGTCACGCCCCCGAGTTCGAGCGCACGGTCGAGGTCGGCGGTCGCGCGACCACCGGGGTGGAGCCCGCCGGCACCGCGCATCCACGGACCGGGCATCTGGGCGTTCGTGCGCCACGGCGTGCCGCGTAGCCGACGGGCGGCGCGGGCTCGGGCCTCGACCACCCGGCCGCGTGCGACCTCGGTGGACATGCCCGGGCGCTCGGCTGCGATGCGGAGGCCGGCCGCGGTGATGCGCGGCACCCGGAGTTGCACGTCGATGCGGTCGAGGAGCGGGCCCGAGATGCGGGCCAGGTAGCGTCGGCGTGCGTTCGGCGGGCAGGTGCACTCCGCGCCCTTCGAGCCGTGATTGCCGCAGGGGCATGGGTTGGCGGCGAGCACGAGTTGGAAGCGGGCCGGGAACGACGCGACGGCATTGGCCCGCTGGATGGCGATCGAGCCCGACTCGAGCGGTTGACGCAACACGTCGAGCACCGCGGACGGGAACTCGGGCGCCTCGTCGAGGAACAGCACGCCATGGGAGGCGCGCGCCGCCGCACCGGGTCGGATGAGTCGGCTGCCGCCGCCGACCATCGCCGCAGCGGTGGCCGTGTGGTGCGGCGCTTCGAACGGCGGGCGACGAGAGAGCCCCGAGATGGGCGGGCGGCCGGACAGCGAGCGGAGCGACGCGACCTCGAGCGCCTCATCGGCCTCGAGATCGGGCAGGATGCCCGGCAGGCGCGATGCCAGCATCGTCTTTCCCGCGCCCGGTGGACCGAGCAGGAAGACGTGGTGTCCGCCCGCTGCCGCCGCGAGCAGCGCCTGCACGGCATCGTCGTTGCCCGAGACGTCCGCGAGGTCGCCGTGCGGCTCGTCGACCGATGCGGTGGGATCAGGGCGATCGGGTGCCGGTACTGCATCGAACTCCCGCTCGTCGTAGACGCCCCCGTGATGCACCGCTGCATCGAGCAGCGACGCCACGCCGATGACGCTCACCCCGGGCACGAGCCGTGCCTCGTCGCTGTTGGCAGCGGGAACCATGACGGTGTCGTAGCCGGCCCGCACGGCGGCGAGTACGGCAGGGAGGATGCCGTCGATCGGCCGGAGCCTGCCGTCGAGACCGAGTTCGCCGAGGTGCACGACCCGCTCGATCGACTCCGCGGAGATCTCGCCGGCCGCCGCGAGGCAGGCGACGGCGATCGCGAGGTCGAACCCCGAGCCGTGCTTGGGCAGTGCTGCCGGCGAGAGGTTGACGGTGAGCCGCCGCTGCGGGAGCGGGCAGCCGGCGTTCACCGCCGCGGCCCGCACCCGATCACGCGCCTCGCCGAGGGCGGCATCCGGCAGGCCGATGATCACGAAGGCCGGCAGCTGCGAGGAGAGATCGGCCTCGACCTCGACGACCGAGCCGCTCAGGCCGAGGAGGGCGACGGATCGCGTGCGAGCGACCGGCATCAGTTGATGCCCTCGAGGTGCTCGATGAGCGCCGGCGCCTCGATCGGCGCGAGGACGGCGACCGCGTCGATGCGGATGCGGGACACCGGGGCATCCGTCGCCTCGCACCAGGCGATCGCGAGGCGCCGCATGCGCGCGAGCTTCAACGGAGTGATCGCCTCGAAGGGATGTCCGTAGTCGCCCGAGGTGCGCGTCTTGACCTCGACGAACACCGTGTCGTGGCCGTCACGCGCGACGATGTCGATCTCGCCGATGCGGCACCGCCAGTTGCGCTCGAGCACCTGCATTCCGCGAGCCTCGAGATGCTCGACCGCAAGTTGTTCGCCGCGTCGGCCGAGTTCTGCATTGTGCGACATCCGCACCACCTCCGCGTCCAGCGTCGCGGGCCGAACGGGGCGGCAGGCTCGCCCGCTGCGAGGCAGTGGGGAACTCCGGGAGTCCGCGACTGGGGAGACCGAGTGACCGGGCCCGCGGGGCGAGCATTCGCGCGACGGCGCGGCGCGGTGCAAGGTCGGCGCGATGGTCACCGCGACGTGCGGTCAGTTGCTCCCGCCGGGCGCGAAGCTCCGCGAGAAACTCGGCAAGGACCTCGGTGACACCGAGCCGGTGCACCCCGAACGCCGCCTCAGCTGAGCCGGCCTCGGCCGAGCCTCGACCAGGCAGTCGACTACTCGTCGAGCGCGAGCTCTTTCGGCAACTCGAACTCGCGCGTCGCGAGCTCTTCGACGTTGACGTCCTTGAACGTGAGAACACGCACGGACTTCACGAAACGGTCGGCACGGTAGACGTCCCACACCCAGACGTCTTTCATCGTCAGCTCGAAGTAGAAATCGTGCTCGGTGTCCCGGCGCACGAGTTCGACCTCGTTCGCGAGGTAGAACCGTCGCTCGGTCTCGACCACGTACTTGAACTGCGACACGATGTCGCGGTACTCCCGATACAGGGCCAGCTCGACCTCGCGGTCGTAGTCTTCGAACTCGTCCTCATCCATCGCACTCATCCTACGCTGAGGTCGAAGAGCGTCGGCGCGGGTTGCGACTGCTCGTGCAGCCACGTGGTGCGGTGGAGCTCGCTCGGACCGTGCTCGGCGATCGCGGCGAAGTGCGCGCGACTCGAATATCCCTTGTTCTCGTCCCACGAGTAGAGCGGGCGCTCGTCGTGCGCGCGTCGCATGAAGCGATCGCGGTGCACCTTCGCGATGACGGATGCCGCGGCGACCGACGCGCAGTCGCGGTCGGCCTTGATCCGCGTGACGACACGGGCCCGACGCTCGATCGAGGCGCTCAGCCAGTCGTGGTTGCCGTCGAGGAGGAGCGGCACGTCGGCGATGAGTTCGTTGGCCGCCGACAGCTCGGCGAACGCACGGGCCCCGGCGAGCCCGAGGCAGGCCATGATGCCGAGTTCGTCGATCTCGGCTGCAGTGGCCTCGCCGACGGCGGATGCCCGCACCCAGGCGGTGGCCCGAGGGGCCATCGCCTCACGGCGGGGTTCGCTCAGCAGCTTCGAATCACGGAGCCCGGCCGGCATCCGGCGGACGCCGGAGTCGATGAGCACGAGGCCGATCGTGACGGGCCCGGCGAGGGCACCGCGGCCGACCTCGTCGCACGCGAGCATCATGGGCGATTCGGCGAAGAACTCTCGCTCGACGCGGAGCGTCGGCACTGCTGCGGGTGCCATCTCAGTCACCGGCCTCGTCGACGCCGTCGAAGACCTCGGGGTAGTTGCCGAGCCACGCCCAGTGATCGACGGGCCAGCTCACGACGAACGCCCGGCCCACGACGTTGTCGATCGGCACGAAGCCCTTGAGCGGCGTCTCCCGGTTGTACCGCGAGTCCTTGGAGTTGTAGCGGTTGTCGCCCATCACCCAGAGCGAGCCCTCGGGAACGACGACGTCGAAGTCGTCGGCGGAGACCTTGGTGTCACCGGGCGGCAGCGCCACATACGGCTCGTCGAGCGGAACGTCGTTGACGCTCATCTGCCCGAGGGCGTTGCAGCAGACCACGTGGTCGCCGGGCAGCCCGATGAGGCGCTTGACGAGGTGGTCGTTGGAGTCGGGGGCGGCGAGCCCCACGAACGCCAGGAACCAGTCGACGGCGGCCACGAGGGGCGGCTGTTCGACCTCGGTGCGCGCCGGCAGCCATCCGCCGGGATCGCGGAACACGACGACGTCGCCGCGTTCGAGCGGCGTCACCTCGGGAACCAGTTGGTTCACGATGATGCGATCGTCTTTCACGAGCGTCTCCTCCATCGACTGCGATGGGATGAAGAACGACCTGATGAGGAACGTCTTGATGAGGAACGAGACGAGCACGGCCACCACGAAGATGACGAGCAGGTCTCGGAGGAACAGCAGAACGCCGCGTCGTCTACTCGGCGTCGCCGAATCCACGCGATCTGTTCGCGTTCCTGTGTCTTCTTCTGTCATTTAACCGCCCGAGCTCCCCACCCAGTCTAGGGGTGGGGAGCTCGGGGAGGAGTTCGCGTGGAGCGCGATCCGCGAAGCGGATCAGGCGTCGCGCTTCTCCTTGATCTTCGCCTTCTTGCCGCGGAGCTTGCGCAGGTAGTACAGCTTCGCGCGACGCACGTCACCGCGGGTGACGACCTCGATGTGATCGATCACGGGCGAGTGCACCGGGAACTTGCGCTCGACGCCGACCTGGAAGCTGACCTTGCGGACCGTGAAGGTCTCGCGCACGCCTTCGCCCTGGCGGCCGATGACGACGCCCTGGAAGACCTGGATGCGGGCGCGCGTGCCTTCGATGATGTTGACGTGCACCTTGACGGTGTCGCCGGGGCGGAAGTCGGGGACATCCGACCTCAGGCTCGCGGCGTCGACGTGGTCGAGGATATGCATGTTGGTTCGCTCTCTGCGCCCGCAACCGGTCGAACGCGGATCATTGGATGGAAGTTCTGGTGCCGCCTCGCACGAGGAATCGTGCGTGCGTGCTCCCCGGAGGCAGAGACCTGCGGCGGCACAATCCTCTATTGTGCCACGCTGACGGGCCACAGGCCAAAAGCGGGCTCGGATGCCCCGCTCGCGCGTCTGCCCGAACGCCGATCAGTCTTCGCGGACCTCGTGGATGATGATCACGTCGTCGCTGCCGTCGTCGAAGGGCGGACGCCCGGGACCCGGGCCCGCGGTGCCCTGGGCACCGCCCGTCGAGCCGCCGTTGGACGAACCCGGCTGTTCCCCGGCGAGCCGCTCGAACTCCGCCATGGAGGCCTTCATGCGATTGGCGCCGTCGGTGACGAGCTGCCACACGGCGACCCAGAATGCGGCGATGCCGAGCAGGATCGCGAGCACGCCGAAGCCCGTTGCCGACGCGCCGTAGAACCCCGTGGCGATGATCGAGAGCTGCCAGGCGGTCAGCACGCCGACGTCGATCCACGAGAGCGCGCGCTCGTGACGCACGGTCGGCCGCACGTTCGTGAGCAGCGCGACGATGCCGAGCACGACGAAGGCGATCGGCACGACGAGCACGAGGCCGAGCGTGCCCCAGCCGCCCCCGCCGAAGATCGCCCAACCCACGGCGAGCCAGATCGGCAGCACGACGACCGCGACCATCTGCCATCTGTAGAGCGCACGCCGGAGGAGCATGTTTTCAGAGTAATCCGACGCAGCTGCGCGCGCGCCGGGTGTTCACTCAGGGCGGAGCCGCCAGAATGGACTTGTGATTGAACTTCGGACCCCTGCAGAGATCGAGGAGATGCGGCCCGCCGGCCGCTTCGTGGCGAGCGTGCTGGAGGCCACCTCGGCCGCTGCCGCGGTGGGTGTGAACCTGCTCGAACTCGACGCCCTCGCGCACGAGATGATCCGGAAGGCCGGCGCCGAGAGCTGCTACATCGACTACCACCCGTCGTTCGGCGCGAGCCCCTTCGGAAAGGTCATCTGCACCTCGGTCAACGACGCGGTGCTGCACGGACTCCCCCACGACTACACGCTGCGCGACGGCGACCTGCTGAGCCTCGACTTCGCGGCGTCGGTGAACGGATGGGTCGCCGACTCGGCGATCTCCCTCGTCGTCGGCACACCGCGCGAGGAAGACCTGCGCCTCATCGACACGACTCGGCGGGCGCTCGATGCCGGCATCGCCGCCGCCCGCACCGGCAATCGCATCGGCGACATCTCCCGGGCGATCGCGGATGTCGCGAAGGCCGAGGGCTACTCGATCAACACCGACTTCGGTGGTCACGGCGTCGGCCGCACGATGCACGGCGATCCGCACATCCCGAACAACGGGCGACCGGGTCGAGGCCTGCCGCTGAAGCCCGGACTCGTCATCGCGATCGAGCCGTGGTTTCTCGAGACGACGGATCGCATCTTCACCGATCCCGACGGCTGGACCCTTCGCAGCGCCGACGGTTCGCGGGGCTCGCACTCGGAGCACACGATCGCGATCACCGACGGCGACCCGATCGTGCTCACGCAGCGTTCCTGACGACGGGGCCGGTTGACGGCATCCGCCGGGGCGCTCGCGCTCAGCGCTCGAGTTCGACCTCGATCATGCCGCCGACGATGCGGGTGCGGTAGGTCCGCAGCGCCAGTGCGCTGTCGGTGAAGCACTCCCCCGTTCCGAGGTCGTAGACCTCCTTGTGCAGCGGGGACGCGATCGTCGGGCGGTCGCCTCGCGAGCCGAGGATGCCCCTGGCCATCACGGGTGCGCCCGTGTGCGGGTCGTGGTGGTCCACGGCGTACACCTCTTCCTCGTCGAGGCGGAGCAGGGCGACCTGCGTGCGCCCGAGCAGTGCGACCTCGCCCCACCCGGGCTCGAGGTCCGCGACCTCGCAGGTCGGCACCCACGTGGTGGTCGTCTCCATCGTCAGCGACATGCCGGCTCCTCTCTGCCTGCCTCCGAGGCTAGGTTCCGGGTGTTTCCTCGGCGGCATCCGCATGTTTCACCGACGTGAAACCGTGCTCACATCGCCCACCGCCGCTCGTGCGTCGGACGACCCCTTCGGTTACCGCCCCGAAACAGGGCCGAAACCGGCCGGTCGTACGCTCGCCTCATTCGGACCCCGGAGGCAGCCATGAGCTCGCCTCCATCGAGCCCGGGAGGCAGCCATGATCGAGAGCACCCAAGAGCATTCGGGCGTGCGGGACGTCGTCATCATCGGCGGAGGACCCGCGGCGCACCGGCTCGCCGACAGCCTGCACGCCCGCGACTCCGGCCGCGCAATGCGCGTCACGGTCGTCGGTGAGGAGCTGCACCATCCGTACGACCGCGTCGCACTCAGCACGCGACTCGCGGATGGCGCGGCCGACCTGACCCTGCAGCCCTCGTCGATGTGGGACGACGACCACATCAGGCTCGTCACCGGCGAGCGCGTCGTCGCGATCGATCGAGAGGCGCAGACGGCCACGACGTCGAGCGGGCGAGCCCTGCACTGGGACGAACTCGTCTTCGCCACCGGCTCGAGTGCACCGGTGCCCGAACTCCCCGGCCGCGACCACGCCCGCGTCTACCGCACGATCGACGACGTCGACGCCCTCGTGGCCGAGACCCGGGAGCTCGCTGATCGGCACGGGCGCCCCGCGCGGGTCGTCGTCGCCGGCGGCGGCCTCCTCGGTCTCGAGGCGGCAGGCGGCCTCGCCAAGCTCGGCGCGCACGCCGCGGTCGTGCACTCGGGCGGCTGGCTCATGTCGGCGCAGCTCGACGAAGGCGCCGGGCGCGCGCTCGGCCGCATCATCTCGGGGCAGGGCATCGGCCTGCACCTCGGCACCCGCCCGGCAGCGGTGCTCATCGAGGCCGACGCCGTCGTCGGGGTCGAACTGACCAACGGGCGCCGCATCGACGCCGACCTCGTCGTCTTCGCGATCGGCATCAGTCCTCGCGACGAACTCGCGCGCGACCTCGGACTCGAGCTCGGGCCGCGCGGCGGCATCGCGATCAGCACCGCGTGCGCGGCATCCGCTGCCCGGATCTGGGCGATCGGCGAGGTGGCGAGCTTCGAAGGGCGCTGCACCGGGCTCGTCGCCCCCGCCAACGCGATGGCCGAGGTCGTGGCCGACCGGCTGCTCGGCGGCGCAGCGGAGTTCACGAGCGTCGACGACGCGACGAAACTGAAGCTCTCGGGCGTCGATGTCGCGAGCTTCGGCGACGCACTCGCGCGCACCGAGCAGGCGCTCGAGATCGTCTACGCCGACCCGGCTCGCGGCCTCTACCAGAAGCTCGTCATGACCGACGACGCGAAGACGCTGCTCGGCGGCATCTTCGTCGGTGACGCATCGCCTTACGCGTCGCTGCGCCCGATGCTCGGCATGCAGCTCTCGTCGGAGCCCGCCGCCTACCTCTCGGCATCCGGCATGGAGGCGCCCGCGGGTGACGAACTGCCGGCATCCGCTCTCGTCTGCGCTTGCAACAACGTCGCAGCGGGCACGATCCGCGACGCGGTGAACGGCGACGAGCACACCGCGGGGTGCACCGAGCTCGGTGCGTTGAAGTCCTGCACGCGTGCAGGAACGCAGTGCGGGTCTTGCGTGCCGCTCGTGAAGAAGCTCATGGAGACCGAGCTCACCAAGGCGGGCATCACCCCGTCGCGGGCGCTGTGCGAGCACTTCGAGCTCTCGCGCCAGGAACTCTTCGAGTCGATCCGCGTGCTCGAGCTCACCTCGTTCGACGAGATCGTCGCGCGGCTCGGCACCGGCCGCGGATGCGACGTGTGCAAGCCGGTCGTCGGCTCCATCCTGGCGACGCAGCACGGGTCGTACATCCTCGACGGCGGTCGCGGCGGGCTCCAGGACACCAACGACCGTGCAATGGCGAACATGCAGAAGGACGGCACCTACTCGGTGGTGCCCCGTATCCCTGCGGGCGAGATCACGCCGGACAAGCTGTTGGTCATCGCCCAGGTCGCCACCGACTTCGGGCTCTACACGAAGATCACCGGTGGTCAGCGCATCGACCTGTTCGGCGCCCGACTCGACCAGCTGCCCGACATCTGGAAGCGGCTGGTGGACGCCGGCTTCGAGTCGGGACAGGCGTACGGCAAGGCGCTGCGCAACGTGAAGAGCTGCGTCGGCTCGACCTGGTGCCGCTTCGGCGTGCAGGACTCCGTCGCGATGGCCGTGCAGCTCGAGCTTCGCTATCGCGGCCTTCGATCACCGCACAAGCTCAAGTTCGGCGTCTCGGGGTGCGCCCGCGAATGCGCGGAGGCCCGTGGCAAGGACGTCGGCGTGATCGCCACCGACCAGGGCTGGAACATGTACGTCGGCGGAAACGGCGGCTTCCAGCCGGCGCACGCCCAACTGCTCGCGAGCGATCTCGACGACGAGACGCTGCTGAAGTACATCGACCGCTACATCATGTACTACGTGCGCACGGCCGACCGCCTGCAACGCACGGCTCGCTGGATCGAGGACATCGAGGGCGGACTCGACCACGTGCGCGACGTCGTCGTGAACGACTCGCTCGGTCTCGCGGCGGAGCTCGAGGCCGCCGTCGACGCTCATGTGGGCTCCTACGAGGACGAGTGGGCCGCGACGCTCGCGGATCCCGAGCGCCTGCGGCGCTTCCGCTCCTTCGTGAACGCACCCGACCTGCCCGACCCCTCGATCGCCCAGGTGCCCGACGGACGCGGTCAGATGCGTCCGGCGACGCCTGAGGAACGCGAGCGCGGCGAAGCGGTGCTCATATCCGGCGCGTCGATCCCGGTTCGAAAGGTGGACGCATGACCGGCCGCGTGACCCTCGTCGGCGGCGGCCCCGGCCGAGAGGACCTGCTGACGCTCGCCGGTGCGCGTGCGCTCGCCGACGCCGACGTCGTGCTCTTCGACCGGCTCGCACCGCACGAGCGGCTGCACGAGCTCGCGCCGGGCGCCGAGCTCGTCGACGTCGGCAAGCGGCCCGGCCACCACGCCGTGCCGCAGCACGAGATCGAGGCGCTCCTGGTGGAGCACGCGCTCGCGGGGCGCCACGTCGTGCGGCTGAAGGGCGGCGATCCCTACGTGCTCGGGCGCGGCAGCGAGGAGGTGCTCGCCTGCCACGCCGCGGGAGTGCCGGTCGAGGTGATCCCGGGCGTCACGAGCGCCGTCGCCGTGCCCGGTGCCGCGGGAATCCCGCTCACGCACCGGGGCGTCAGCCACCTCTTCACGGTGGTCTCCGGCCATGCGCCGCTGACCGAGACCGAGCTGGAGCACCTCGCGGGGCTCGGCGGCACGATCGTCGTGCTCATGGGCGTGAACTCGCTGCCTTCCCTGACAGCCGGCCTCGCCCGGTACGGCATGCCCGCGCAGATGCCCGTCGCGATCATCGAGCGGGGCTTCCGGCCCGACCAGCGCACGACGATCGGCGACCTGGCCGACATCGTCGTCTCCGCGGGACGAGCCCGCGTCGCCTCCCCCGCGGTCGTCGTGGTCGGCGAGGTCGTACGCCTCGCGCACGACGGCGATGCCGGCGCCGCCGAGCTCATGGAGCGCGCGGCCGGCTTCACGGCGGTGGCCCGGTGAGCGACCTCCTCGAGTGCGCACCAGGGTTCCGCGCCGACCAGCTCGCGGGATTCCGCATCGGCGTGACGAGCGACCGGCGCTCGGCCGACCTCATCGACGCCCTCGCCCGCCGCGGCGCGACCGTGATCCATGCCCCGACGCTTCGCATGGCGAACGCCGTCAGCGACGATCCCGTCATCGCCGACACCCGCGCGATCATCGAGGCGCGGCCCGACGTACTGCTCGCCACGACCGCCTACGGGGTGCGCCGCTGGTTCGAGGTCGCGGATGCCGCGGGGCTCGGCGAGGAGCTCGTCGACGCGCTCGCCGAGACGGCGATCCTGGTCCGCGGGCCGAAGGCACGCGGCGGCATCCGTGCTGCCGGACTGAACGACGTGGGCATGAGCGCCGAGGAGACCACCGAGTCCCTCATCGACGAGGTGCTCGCCACCCGGCCATCGGGGCTCACCGTCGCCGTGCAGCTGCACGGGTTCCTGAACCCGTCGCAGCTCGACCGCTTGCGCGACGCCCACGACCGGGTGCTGACCGTCGAGCCCTACCGCTGGATCGAACCCGACGAGACCGACGAACGGGTCGACCGCCTCATCGAGTCGGCCTGCAGCGGCGGGCTCGACTGCATCACCTTCACGAGCGCCCCCGCGGTGCACGCGCTGTTCGCCGCGGCGGAAGCGCGCGGTCGGCTCGAGGACCTGACCGACGCGATGTGCGGTCCGGTCGTCGCGGCGGCCGTCGGCCCGGTCACGGCGGCGCCGCTCATCTCGGCGGGCATCGAGCCGATCCAGCCCGAGCGCTTCCGCATGGGCGCACTCATCAGGCTCGTCTGCGAACACCTCGAATCGGAACGGGTGCTGCGCCTCGACACGCGTCACGGCCCGCTCGAACTCCGCGGCTCCGTGGTCGACGTCGGCGAGCGCCGAGTGGCGCTCGCACCCGTCGCCCTCATGATCCTCCGAGCGCTCGTGCAGGCGCGGGGTTCCGTCGTGGCGCGCGACCGGCTCACGTCCGCGCTGCCGGGCACCGACGACGAGCACGCCCTCGAGGTCGCCCTGAGCCGCCTGCGCCAGACACTCGCCGTGCCCGGCCTCATCGCCACCGTCGTGAAGCGGGGGTACCGCATCGACGTGTGAGCGTCGCCTCACACCGGCCGCCGTCACCGGTGAGCAGGTGGAGACGCAAGGTTTACGACCGGACCGATCCGCAGAAACACGACGTCAATAGCTTCGAGTCGAAGGATCCACTCGTGATCGAACCCCGGAGGCCCCGATGACCCAGACCGTGAGCACCGCTCCCCCCGCGACATCCGCAGCACCTGAGACGACGGCCGCAGCACCCGAGCTGAGCATGCGCCGCGGGCGCTGGATCGACGGCTGGGACGCCGAGAACACCGAGCAATGGCAGTCGCAGGGCCGTGCCATCGCCCGGCGGAACCTGAACTGGTCGATCTTCGCCGAGTTCCTCGGGTTCGTCGTCTGGCAGCTCTGGTCGATCGTCGCCGTCATGCTCCCGAAGGCGGGCTTCGAGCTGACCACGAGCGAGATCTTCTGGCTCATCTCGATCCCGAGCCTCGTCGGCGCGACCCTGCGGATCCCGTACTCGTTCCTCGTGCCGAGGTTCGGCGGACGCAACTGGACCATCATCTCCGCCGGGCTGCTGCTCGCACCGGTCATCGCGATGGTCGTCTGCGTTTCGAACCCCGAGACGCCGTTCCCGGTGCTGCTCGGCGCGGCCGCACTCGCGGGCTTCGGCGGCGGCAACTTCGCCAGCTCCATGTCGAACATCACGTTCTTCTACCCGCAGCGCGAGAAGGGATGGGCCCTCGGATTGAACGCAGCGGGCGGCAACCTGGGCGCTGCGGTCGCCCAGTTCGTCGTGCCGATCGCGGTCACGATCGGCGCCGCTGCGACCCTGAACCTGCCGGTCGCCGGCTGGATCTGGATCCCGTTCATCCTCGTCGCGATGTTCGGCGCCGCCCGCTACATGGACAACCTCTCGAACGCGAAGGCGGACCTCAGCGGATCGGCGGCCGCGCTCAAGGAGCCGCACCTGTGGCTGCTCTCGCTGCTCTACATCGGTACCTTCGGCTCGTTCATCGGCTTCGCGAGCGTCTTCCCGAAGCTGATCGCCGACCAGTTCCCGGAGTTCTCGGGCATCGCCGTCGGCGGCGCCTCCGTCTCCCTCGCGTTCCTCGGCGCGCTCGTGGGCTCACTCGCCCGCCCCTACGGCGGCCGACTCTCCGACCGGTTCGGCGGGGCGCGCATCACGATGGTCGCCTTCGCGTCGATGGCCCTCGTCACGGTCGCGGTGCTCCTGACGCTGCCGCTCGGCAACTTCTGGCTCTTCCTCGGCCTGTTCCTCCTCCTCTTCGCCTCGGCGGGCATCGGCAACGGCTCCACCTACCGGATGGTGCCCGTCGTGTTCGCGGTTCGCGGCGGCGGCACGGGCGACGTCTCGACCCAGCGCAAGGCCGCGGCCGCGCTCGGCCTCATCTCGGCCATCGGCGCCTACGGCGGCTTCCTCATCCCGCAGGCGCTGAACCTCTCGTTCCAGTCGACCGGCGGGTACGGCGCCGCGTTCGCCGGCTTCATCGCGGCATACGTGCTGCTGCTCGTGCTGACCTGGGCCGTGTACGTGCGGTCGGGCAAGCTCAGCGCCCACAAGATCTGAATCGAGGCCAGCTTGACCCGTTCCGCCGACACCCACTGCCCGTACTGCGCGCTGCAGTGCGCGATGACCCTCACCCCGACGGATGTCGCGGCAGACGCCGCAGCGGATGCCGCGGCCACGCCGGTGACCGTCGCGGGCCGCGACTTCCCGACCAATCGGGGCGGCCTCTGCAAGAAGGGCTGGACGTCGGCGGAACTCCTCCGGGCCCCGTCCCGCCTCGGCGCCCCGCTCGTGCGGGGCGCCGACGGCGTGCTGCACGAGGCGAGCTGGGAGGACGCGCTCGACCGCGTCGCGGCGTCGCTCCGCGGCATCCGCTCGGAGCACGGCGCCGACGCCGTGGGCGTCTTCGGGGGCGGCGGCCTCACGAACGAGAAGGCGTACCTGCTCGGCAAGTTCGCGCGGCTCGCGCTCGGCACGAGCCGCATCGACTACAACGGCCGGTACTGCATGTCGTCGGCCGCGGCCGCCGGCAACCGCGCCTTCGGCGTCGACCGCGGACTGCCGTTCCCGCTCGAGGACCTCGACGACGCAGACACCATCCTGCTGCTCGGCACGAACGTCGCCGAGACGATGCCGCCCTTCATCGGCCACCTGGCGGGCGCCCAGGCTGCCGGGGGCCTCGTCGTGGTCGACCCGCGACGCACCGCGACCGCCCGACTCACCGCCGACGGCAAGGGGCTGCACCTGCAGCCGATGCCCGGCACCGACCTCGCCCTCCTGCTCGGCCTGATCCACATCGTCATCGCCGAGCGACTCGTCGACCTCGACTACGTCGCCGCCCGCACCGTCGGATACGAGGCGATCCGCCGCAGCGTGGCGTCGTGGTGGCCCGAACGCGTGCAGTCCACGACCGGCGTGCCGGCACTGACGCTCCGCCGGCTCGCGCGGCGCCTGGCCGCGGGCGGCAACGTGTACATCCTGACCGGCCGCGGCGTCGAGCAGCACGTCGACGGCACCGACACGGCGACTGCGGCGATCAACCTGGCACTGCTCCTCGGCCTGCCCGGGCGCGTCGGCAGCGGCTACGGCACGCTCACTGGGCAGGGCAACGGGCAGGGCGGGCGGGAGCACGGCCAGAAGTGCGACCAGCTGCCCGGCTATCGCAAGATCACCGACCCCGAGGCACGGGCGCACGTCGCACGGGTGTGGGGAGTGTCGCCGAGCGCGATCCCCGGTCCCGGCGTGCCGGCCGTCGAACTCCTGCGGTCACTCGGCGAGCCCGGCGGCGTGCGTGCGCTCCTCGTGCACGGATCGAACCTCGTCGTCTCCTCCCCGAACATCGCCAACGTGCGCGAGCGCATCGCCGCGCTCGACCTCCTCGTGGTCTGCGACTTCTTCCTCTCCGAGACGGCCGCCCTCGCCGACGTGGTTCTGCCGATCACGCAGTGGGCCGAGGAGGAGGGCACGATGACCTCGCTCGAGGGCCGCGTCATCCGTCGCCGTCGTGCCATCTCACCTCCTGCCGGCGTGCGCGACGAGCTCTGGATCCTCGCCGAGCTCGCTCGGCGGCTCGAGTGCACCGCGACGTTCGACACCGAGCCGGAGCTCGTCTTCGAGGAGCTGCGCCTCGCCTCAGAGGGCGGCATCGCCGACTACTCGGGCATCGACTACGCCATGCTCGACCGGGGCGAGGCCGTGTACTGGCCCTACCCGCGCGGCGGCACGGGCACCCCGCGGCTCTTCGCCGATCGCTTCGCCCACCCCGACGGGCTCGCACGACTCGTCGCCGTCTCGGTGCGGTCGTCCGCCCACCCCGCTCCGCGCCCCGGCGAGCTCACGCTCGTGACGGGCCGTCTGCTCGAGCACTACCAGAGCGGCGCGCAGACGCGGCGCGTGCCCGAGCTGGCCGACGCCCAGCCCGAGGCACGGGCGGCGCTGCATCCGTCGACGGCTGAACGCCTGGGCGTGGCCGACGGCGAACTCGTCGAGCTCTCGAACGACCGGGGAACCGTGCGCTGCCGCGCGCGGCTCACGACCGACATCCGCCCCGACGCCGTCTTCCTGCCGTTCCACTACGGCGACGAGCAGGCGGCGAACCTGCTCACGTCGGACGCGGTCGACCCCGTCTCGGCGATGCCCGAGTTCAAGACCAACCTCGTGCGACTCGCACGCCTCATCGAGATCGAGGTGCCGGCATGAGCCAGCTCAGGATCGTCCTCATCGGCTACGGCCCCGTCGGCGCGCGCTTCGTCGAGGAGGTGCTGCCGGCCGTCGAGGACGGCTCCATCGCGCTCACCGTCGTCGCGGGTGAGGACGTCGAGGCGTACAACCGGGTGCTCGTCGCCGAGTACGCCGTCGGCAACACCGAACTGGGCGCCATGCTCGTCGGCGACCGGGCAGCCGCAGAGGCCGCCGGTGCGCGCGTGCTGCTCGGCGTCGCCGCCACCTCGATCGATCGATCGGCACGGATCGTGCAGCTCGACTCCGGTGAGGAGCTCGAATACGACCGGGTCGTGTTCGCGACCGGGTCCCGGGCGAACGTGCCGACCCTCGACGGGGTCGAGCGGCACCGCCGCGACGCCGACTCGCTCCGGAAGTACGCCACGCAGCTCGTCGCGCGCGACGACGCCCTGCCCGCGGGCATCACCGCCCTTCGCGATCTCGCCGACGCCGAGCGCGTGCTCGCGGCCGTGCAGTCGCGCAAGCGCATCATCGTGCTCGGCGCCGGCGTGCTCGGCCTCGAACTCGCACTCGCCGCCGCCCACGCCGGCGCGCAGGTCTGCGTCGTGCACCACGGCCCGCACCCGATGCCGCGCAACCTCGACCGGGGCGGCGGCCTCGTGCTCCGTGCGGCCCTGCGCCGATCGGGTGTCACGGTGGTCGCCCACAGCCGCGCGGAGGCCGTGGCGTTCCGCACCGACGACGACGGCAGCCGTCGCTTCGACATGGTCGTCACCGCCGACGGCAAGCAGTTGCGCGGCGACCTGCTCGTGCTCTCCTGCGGAGTGAGCCCCCGCAACGAGCTCGCGACGCTCGCGGGCCTGCGCACGGCCGTCGGCGTCGTCGTCGGCGCGGGGCTCGCGAGCTGGACGGATCCCCACGTGTTCGCGATCGGCGATTGCGCCCAGGTCGTGCCGCGCACCGAGGAGCTCGCCGGGCAGCGCGTGCTCCCGGGGGCTCCCTCGGGGCTGATCGGACCGGGGTGGCGGCAGGCGGAGTGGCTGGCAGCGCACTTCATCGCGTCGGTGACGGACCACGGCTCGACGGATGCCGCGGCGCCCGCGGAACGCGACGCGATCGTGATGCTCAAGGCGGAGCACATCGACGTCGTCGCGGTCGGCGACATCTCGGCGGATCCGTGGGACGATGACGCCGTGCACCCGCGACGACGGGTCTCGCAGTGGGCGGACCCCGAGCACCTGCGGTACGTGAAGATGGTGACGGAGGACGGTGCGCTCACGGGATTCGTGAGCGTCGGGATGCCGCGCACCGCCGCCGAGCTGACGCTCCTGTTCGAGCGGCGCGGCGAGCTGCCGGCCGATCGCTCGGTGCTGCTGCGCTTCGACGGCCCCGACTACGACCCGAGTGCCGATGCGGACGCCTTCGCGCCGGGCTCGACGGTGTGCTGGTGCAACGGGGTCACGGTGGGCCGCATCGAGGAAGCGGCCGTCTGCGGTGCCACCACGGTCGAGGGGGTGGGTCGGGAGACCCGTGCGGGCACCGGTTGCGGCGGTTGCAAGGGACGCGTCGCCGAGATCCTCGCCCGTGCGGCCGAGACCGACGAGACGCCGAGCGTCACGGCCTGAGCGGGATCACCAGGGCAGCGGGATCACCAGGGCAGCGGGAGGACGCAGGCGGGTTCGCCGTCGGCGACCGGTGAGACCAGCAGCCCGTCGGCGCCGGCGAGCCCTCGGAGCATCGCCGACCCCGCCCAGGGACTCACCATCGCGCGCCCGGCTCGCCAGCTGAACGGCGCGAGGCGGCGCTGCAGCCCGGTGGCGGGGAGGTCGTGGGCCGCCACCTCGTCGAGTGCGGTGATCGGCCGGCACGATGCACCGTCGAGCCACGGCGGGAAGAAGCTGAGGAGGCAGGTGAAGGCGGCGAGCGGATTGCCCGGCAGGCCGAGCACCGGCACCCCCGCGCTCGTGCGGGCGAACAGCACGGGGTGCCCCGGACGCATCCCGACGCCGGCGACGTCGATCGTGCCGCCCTCGGCGACGATCGCCCGACGCAGCAGGTCGCCGTGGCCGCCGGCGGTTCCCCCCGTCGTGACGAGGAGGTCGGGGCGGGCCTCGGCCAGGAGCTCGATGAACGGGTCGAGTCGGTCGGGGACGCGCCGCGTCGACGCCCGTGCGCCGAGTCGCTCGAACAACGCGGGAAGGGATGGGCCGAAGGCATCGCGCACCGCGCCGGGCGCGGGCCGGCCGGCCGCGACGAGCTCGTCGCCCGTGACGATCAGCTCGACCCGCGGGGCGGCGAGCACCTCGAGGGTGTCGTGACCTGCGGCCGCGGCGAGGGCGAGGCGCGGCGGCGTCATCCGGGCGCCGGCCGGGATGAGCGGCTCGCCGCGTCGCAGTTCCTCACCGCGGCGCCGGATGTCGCGCCCCGCGAGCGGCGTGGAAGCAGTGGGCCGGAGCCACCCGGGGGCTTCGGGAAGCAGGTCTCCGTGCTCGGCACGCAGCACCCCGACCGCGCCGGGCGGCACGGCCGCGCCGGTCGTGATGATCCGAGCGGTGCCGACCCGCATCGGCCGTGACGGCGGCGCACCCATCACGACCGTGCCGTCGAGCCGCCAGGGACCCGCGCCCGCCACCGCCCAGCCGTCCATCGCGCTGACGTCGACCGTAGGCAGGTCGACGCGCGCATGCACGGCGTCGGCCAGCGTCCGACCGTCGGCCCGGTCGACCGGCACCGGCTCGGCAGCGAGCGGTCGGGTGCGACCGGCATGCCAGACGACGTCCCTGGCCGACTCCCAGGTCGTCGAGCTCACGGTGCGTCCTCGCCGAGTCGGCGTTCGACGGCGGCGACGACGACGTCGAGCGGGATGCCACGTGCCGAGGCGTATCCCGCCAGATAAGTCGTCAGCGGCGCGGCCGGACGGGCCACGCCATGTGCGGCGATGCGTGCGAGGTCGAGCACCGCCGCGACGTCGGGCGCGATGTCGAGGCCGAGTTCGGCGACGAGCTCGCGAGACCAGCTCTCGACGTCACGCGACGCGGACACGGCGCACCTCCCCCATCGGCAGCACGACGCCGTGCCGTGCGGCGTCGGCTGGAGTGTCGACGTCGGCGCACCAGCTGCTGCGGAGCGCGACTCCGCGAAGTTGCATGCGCGCGAGCACCGCGCCCATCGACGCACCCTTGCCGCCGGCCGGCGACGCGCTTCGCGTCGCCGCGAGCACCTCGGCGACGGCGCCGCGAAGCGCCGCCGTGCGGTAGACCGCGAGCAGTGGCTGCGAGAACCCATCGGGGTCGACCCCGACCACGCCGTCGATCGCGTGGACGGCCCGGCCGAGCAGGTGGGCCACGGCAGGTGCCGCCCCCACCAGATCGCCCGCGAGCACCACCGTGAAGCGCTGCGGACGGTCGGCGAGCCCCTCGAGTCCCGCCGCAATGGCCGCGACCGGGCCACTCCAGGGCGGATCCTCGGCGGCGACGCGGATGCGCCGCTCCGCGAGCACCCACCGGGGCGCCGGCGCACTCGAGACGTAGGCGATCGCACGAGCGCCGCCGACCGCGGCGACAGCGCGCGCGGCGAGACTCGTGCCGTCGATCGTGAGCGCCGTCTTGTCGATGCCGCCGAACCGAGAGGCGCGGCCGCCGGCCAGCACGATCGCGTCGTACGCGGCGATGGTGGGCGCCGCGGCCGGCGCCGCCGCCGTCATGCCCGTTCCAGTCGGGGCGCACCGACGTCGGCGTACCGATCGAGCACGAGTTCCACCAGCTGGCGGGGCGCCACCTCGTCGGGAAGCAACAGGGGCGCCGCGATCGCGTCGGCTCCTGCAGACGCGGCGGTGTCATAGAAGGTGCCGGGTGCCAGCAGGTAGCTGCCGACGATCACGCGCACCCCCGGGTGCACCTCGCGGATCATCTCGATGGCGTCGTGCAAGCGCGGGATCGCCGCGGCGATGAACCCGACGGTCACCGAACGGCCGAGGTGGTGCCCGAGCCTGCGCGCGGTCTCGAAGCACTCGCGCACCGCGCGTGGATCGTTGGAACCGGCCGCGGCGAGCACCACGGCGTCGGTGTCGGCGAGCCGGAGCCGGCCCAGCCGCTCGGCGAGCACCTCGACGATCCGATCGTCGGGGCCGAGTTCGTCCGCGAGCCGCGAGCCGGTGGGTGCGTCGACGCCCGAGCCGCGCCGGTCGAGTCCGAGCGAGAGCCCGGTGCGCACGTGGAAGCCCGCCGAGAGCACGAGCGGCACGATGACCGCCCCGGCGTCGTCGTCAGGGCCGAGGGCGGCCGCGACATCCGACCGGCTGGCGTCGACGAAACTGATGGAGACGTCGAGATCGGGACGCGCGGAGGCGACGCCGTCGACGAGCCGGATCACTGCCTCGCGATTCGCGCTCGACGGCGCCCCATGCGTGACCGCGACGAGCCGGAGCGGAGGGGCCTCGACATGCTCGGCCGCGGCACCGATGACTCTGGACCCGACCATGTGCTGACCCGCGCTCTCCGGCGGAACCCGTCTCAGCCGCCGATTCGACGCTAGGGAGAGCGTGTTTCACGCACCGCACCCACGTGTTTCCGGCACGTGAAGAACGGCTCACGCCGTACGCAGAAGGTACTCGGCCCCGCTACTCGCCGAGCAGTTCGGGGCGGACGCGGCGCGTGCGCTCGATCTGCTGCTCGTGCCGCCAGGCGGCGATCGCACCGTGGTTGCCGGAGAGCAGCACGGGCGGCACGTCGAGCCCGCGCCAGGACGCCGGCTTGGTGTAGCTCGGGTACTCGAGCAGGCCGTCTTCGTGCGACTCCTCGACGAGGCTCTCGGGGTTGCCGACGACGCCGGGCACGAGCCGGCCTGCCGCCTCGATCATCGCCATGACGGCGACCTCGCCGCCGTTCAGCACGTAGTCGCCGAGGCTGATGAGGCGCACCCGCATGCGGGTGGCGTAGTGGTCGACGACGCGCTGGTCGATGCCCTCGTAGCGACCGCAGGCGAACACGAGGTGCTGCTCCGCAGCCAGTTCGCGGGCGATCTGCTGCGTGAACGGCTCGCCGGCGGGCGACGGCACGACGAGCAGGGCATCGGATGCCCCGTCGCCCACGATGCCGTCGATCGCCTCGCCCCACGGCTCGGGCTTCATCACCATGCCGGCGCCCCCGCCGTACGGCGTGTCGTCGACCGTGCGATGCCGGTCGTGCGTGGCATCGCGCAGGTCGTGCGCGGTCACCTCGATGAGGCCCGACTGCCGCGCCTTGCCGAGCAGCGACAGGTCGAGCACCGAGAAGAACTCGGGGAAGATCGTGACGATGTCGACGCGCATCGGCGGACTACTCGTCGCGATCGGCCTCGACGGGCGCCGCGGCATCCGTCGTGGCGGTCTCGACGGAGTCGGCTGCCGGCGCGGTCGGGGCCGCGGCCTCGACCTCGGGAAGCTCCTCGAAGAGGCCCGGGGGCGGCGTCACGGTGACCGTGCCGGCGGCGAGGTCGACCTCGGGCACGATGGCCGAGACGAACGGCACCATGACCTCGCCGTTGCCGGTCTTGACGACCAGCAGGTCTTGCGCCGGGAAGTGCTCGACGTGCGAGACCTCGCCCACCCGCTCGCCGTCGCGGACGACGGCGAGGCCGATGAGCTGGTGGTCGTACCAGGCGTCGTCTTCGGGCGCCTCTTCTTCGACGTGCGAGACCCAGAGGATCGCCTTCGCGAGGCCCTCGGCCTCGGTGCGATCGTCGATGCCCTCGAAGAATCCGACGGCATGCCCGTTGTACCAGCGGAGCTCACGGAGCGTGAGGCTCTTGCCGTGCCAGGGCGAGTCGCCGGGCACCTGCAGCGAGAACTCCGCGCCCGGCACGAAACGCCGGTCGGGGTCGTCGGTGTAGAGCTCGATCTTGATCGCGCCCTTCAGGCCGTGCGCCTTCAGCAGGCGCCCGACCCGAAGCTGTGTGCCTGAAGTGTCGGCCACGTCAGTCGTCGGTGTCGACGACGTCGACGCGAACGCGGCGACCGTCGGCGAGAGCGGTGACGAGCGTGCGGAGCGCCTTCGCGGTGCGGCCTGCGCGGCCGATCACGCGACCGAGGTCCTCGGGGTTCACATGAACCTCGAGGACCTCGCCACGTGCGCTCGACGCGGAGACGACCTTCACCTCGTCAGGGTGATCGACGATCCCCTTGACGAGGTGTTCGAGCGCGGACTGGAGCAAGGCTTACGCCTCGTCCGTCGCGGTCTCGGCGGGAGCCTCTTCGACCTTGGCCGCGGGCTTCTCGGCCTTCGGCTTCAGCACCGGCTTCTTCTTCTCGTCGGCGACGAAGGCGGCCTTCGGCTCTGCGACCTGAACGGTCGAGACGGCGTTCTTGTCACCCTTGAACTTGCCCCAGTCGCCCGTGAGCTTGAGGATCGCAGCGACCTGCTCGGTCGGCTGCGCGCCGACGGAGAGCCAGTACTGCGCACGGTCGGAGTCGACCTCGATGAACGAGGGGTTCTGGGTGGGGTGGTACTTGCCGATCTCCTCGATCACGCGACCGTCGCGCTTGGTGCGCGAGTCGGCGACGACGATGCGGTAGTACGGCGCACGGATCTTGCCGAGACGCTTGAGACGAATCTTGACAGCCACAATTCTCCTGAAATGTTGTGAGTTGGCGAACTGACAGCCGTGAGCGTGGGGTGCACACTCGGCGGAAGCTCAAAGGGGTTCTGCGCGCCTGATAGAGGGTCGGGCGATACAGAACTCGACTGATCATTCTTGCAGATTCCGCGCCGAAACGAGAATCGGACCGTGCCGGGCGTCCCGAAGCGGCTCGCGACCGCTGCCGATGCGTCCGTCAGCGAGCGGATGACGCGTCGAGCGCCGCGTGCGAGGGCTGTCCCGCTCGGGCAGCAGCCAGCCACGTCTCGAGGCCCGCCGCATCGATGGGGAGCCCGCTCGAGAGCACCTCATGCCCGGTCGACGTCACGACGAGGTCGTCCTCGATGCGCACGCCGAGCCCGCGGAGCTCGGGCGGAACCGTCTCGTCGAAGGCGTGGAAGTAGAGCCCGGGCTCGACCGTGAGGGCCATGCCCGGCTGCATCACGGCGCCCTGGTAGGCGGCATAGCTCGAGCCGGCGCAGTCGTGCACGTCGATGCCGAGGTGATGGCCGACCCCGCACACGATGTAGCGCCGGTGCTGCTGCCCGTCGGGGGCGAGCGCCTCGTCGACCGAGACCGGCAGCATCCCCCAGTCGTGGAGCCCCCGCGCGATGACCTCCATGCTCGCGGCATGGAAGTCGGACCATTGGCGGCCCGGTCCGACCGCGGCGAGACCTGCACGGTGCGAGGCCTCGACGAGGTCGTGCACGGCGCGCTGCGCCGAGGTGAACGTGCCACCAGCCGGGATCGTGCGGGTGACATCGGCTGTGAACCCCGACCGGCGCTCGACGCCGACGTCGAGGAGCAGGACCTCGGCGGGGTTGATGTCGCCGTCGGCACGCACCCAATGCAGGATCGGCGCGTGGGCGCCGGAACCGACGATCGAGGCGTAGCCCGGGCCGTTGCCGACCGTGCGGGCGTAGCGGTCGAAGGTGCCCTGCAGCCACCGCTCCCCGCCCCACTCGATGGCCGAGGAGAGCTCGCGCGCCATCGCCGCGAAGCCCTGCTCGGTCGAGGCGACGGCGGCCGCGAGTTCGGCGAGCTCCCATTCGTCCTTGATCATGCGGAGCTCGGCGAGCACGCGCCGCAGCTCGGCCGAGCGCGGGGTCGCCGCGAGCGCCGCGGCGGCCGGCCCGGCCGGGGTCGGCGCGCCCGCGACGAGGGCGTCGTCGCCCAGCACGAGCTCCTCGATGCGGCGGGTGCGCACGTCGAGCGCCTCGGCGTACTCCGCGAGGCCGGGCATCGGCCCGACCCAGAGCTCGCCCCGGAGCGGGTCGGCGTGGAAGCCGTCGTCGCCCGGCCGGAAGGGCGCCGGCAGGTACAGCGTGGCGTCGTGGCCGCCCGGGATCGAGTCGATCACGAGCACCGCGTCTTCGATGCCGCACCCGAGGAGCCAGAGGAAGTCGCTGTCGGCACGGAACTCGAAGCTCGTGTCGTTCGCCCGCACCGGCGCACGACCGGCGGAGATGGCGATCGTGCGGCCGGGCAGCGCCTCGGCGAGACGTGCCCGGTGGTGGTGCGCCGCGAGCGCCGCACCCGACGGAATCACGGGGGTGCGCACCGGCGTGGCCCAGCCTCGCAGCATGGACTCGTTGAACCCCGGCGACTGCGCGAGCCGCGGCATCCGGGGGTCGCGCTCGTCGGGGGCGGGCATCGAGGATGCCGCGGCTCCCCCGTCGGCGGGCCGGCTCGCGGAATCGGTGTGGGTGTGGGCGTGTCCGGTCATTCCGGGTCCTTTCATCGGCGCTCTCGCGTCATTCGGCGCTGTCGGGAGCGCGGGGCGTGGGCAGAGCCGGCGACGCGCCGGTCGAGCGCGTCGAACAGGCGCCCGGCGACCTTCCCGGTGTGCAGTCCGTCGTGCTCGAACTCGTTGGTGATCCAGGCCTCGAGACCCCCGACGCGGTCGACGGTGTCGAGCGAGAACGCCGCGTCGGCGTACATGTCGTCGAGGTAGACGACCGCCTCGATCGGCACGACGTTCGCGGCGAGCCGGTCGTGGTCGTACAACTCGATGGGCCTCGCCGTCTCGGCGAGGCGTTCGACCCCAGCGCGGAACCCGCGGAGCGCCCGCATCTCGTCGAACATCCAGGGGAAGACCATCTCGCCCGTGAAGAGCAGCGGACGGGCGTCGGGCGCGAAGTCGGGATTCGCGTCTCGGGCCCGCTCGGCCGCCCAGGCGGTCGGGCCGGGGCCGTAGATGCTCTCCTGCAGGGCGATGAAGAGCGGATTGCGATCGAAGCCCGTGAGCGCGCCCACGCTCGACAGGAACGTCTCGCTGAGCACGCTCTCGTCGGCGTCGGCGAACGCCTCGTCGAACACCCAGTGCACCCGGTCGAACCCCGGCGCCATGCCGAAGTCGAAGCCGAGGGTCTGCAGGCGCCGCACGGTCAGCCGGTCGCCGTCGGGCAGGCGCACGTCGCCGGCGTCGAGCAGGTCGGCGACCCGTGCGATGCGCGACCCGAGGTGCGGAAGTCGCTCGGCGAACCGCCGGTTCTTCGCCCGCACCCGAGGGAAGGTGCGCGCGTACACGGCGTCGGCCGACGGGTCGAGGCTCGGCAGCCCGCCGGCGATGGCCGAAGCCGCGATCGCCTCGGGCGCCACCGAGAGGTAGTGCAGCGTGAGGAACCCGCCGTAGCTCTGGCCGAGCGTCCACCACTGCACTCCCCCGTAGTGCGCGCGCCGCAGCGCCTCGAGATCGCGCACGATGGAATCGGCGCGGTGCAGCTCGAGCATCCGGGCCGATGCCTCGGCGCCGAGCCCCTCGAGCTGCCGGCCCTCGAGCGGCGTCGAGCGTCCGGTGCCCCGCTGGTCGGGCAGCACCACCCGGAACCGGGCGAGCGCCTCGGCGAGGAATCCGTCGCGCCCGAGCGGCCTCGGCGACTTGCCGCCCGGGCCGCCCTGCAGGTAGACGAGCACCGGGAGATGCTCCTCACGGCGGGCCGCGTCGACGAGCTCGCGCGCGAAGACGCGGATCGTCGGCCCGTCGGGGTCGGCCCAGTCGAGCGGCACGTCGAGCCACAGCTCGCGCGCCGCGACATCCGGACCGATGGGGTACCAGTGCGCGCTCATCGGGCCGCCGTCCGCACCCGCGAGTCGAGCAGTGCGTAGGTCGTGTCGACCACGAGGTTGGAGATGACGACGAAGACGCCGCCGAGGAGCACGATCGCGATCACCACGGGTCGATCCTGCATGGCGACCGCGGTCACCGCCAGGCTGCCGACACCGAGCAGGCCGAAGACCTGCTCGATCACGATGACGCCGCCGAGCATGAGCCCGATGTCGATGCCGAGCTGGGTGACGAGCGGCGGCATCGCGCTGCGGAACGCGTGCACGTACGTCACGCGCCGCTCGTCGACGCCCTTCGCGCGAGCGGTGCGGATGTAGTCCTGCCCGAGCACCTCGAGCATCTGGCCGCGCGTGAGCCGCGCGTACACCGCCGCGACGACGAGCGCGAGCGTGAGCCACGGCAGCAGCAGATGCCACGCCCACTCGAGCGGACTCTGCTCGAACGGCACGTAGCCGCTCGGCGGGAAGAGCGTGAAGCCGAGCTTCGTCGGAACGAAGTACAGCAGGTAGAGCGCGAGCATGCCGAGCACGAAGGTCGGGAAGCTGATGCCGACGATCGCGAACCCCTGGCCGAACCGGTCGCGTGCCGAACCCGGATGCCTCGCCGACGCGATGCCGATGGGGATGCCGATCGCGAGCCAGAACACCATGCCCCCGAAGACGAGCGACATCGTCACCGGGATGCGGGAGACGACGAGCTCGGAGACCGGCATGCTCGAGCGGTACGAGTAGCCGAGGTCGCCCTGCAGCAGGTTGCCGACGAAGGTCGCGTACTGCTCGGTCATCGGCCGGTCGAGCCCGAGGTTCGAGCGGATCTGCGCCATGAGCTCCTCCGTCGCCTTGTCACCCGCGATGATGCGGGCCGGGTCGGACGGCGAGACGTAGAAGAGCATGAACACGAACACGCTGAGCAGGAACAGCACGAGCACGCCGAAGGCGATGCGGGAGAGGATGAATCGGGTCATGCGCGCTTGCCCTTCGAGACGGCGGCGGGGTCGAGGGCGTCGCGGAGCCCGTCGCCGAGCAGGTTGAACGCGAGGGTCAGGGCGAGCAGCGCGCCGCCAGGCACGACGACCATCCACCACGCCACGAGGTAGAGCGAGCCGTTCGCGGCATCCGCGAGCATGTTGCCCCAGCTGGGCGTCGGCGGCACGATGCCGAGGCCGAGGAACGAGAGCGTCGCCTCGAACACGATCGCCGCCGGGATCATGAGGGTCGTGTAGACGATGATCGGCACGACCAGGTTGGGCAGGATGTCGCGGAACATGATCGAGGTGCGCGAGGCGCCGAGCGAACGCGCCGCCTCGACGAACTCCCGGTGGCGGAGGGCCAGCACCTGGCCGCGGATGACGCGGGCGAGCCCCGTCCAGCTGAAGAACACGATCACGGCGATCGACAGGCTGAGGCTCGGTCCGAGCACCGAGACGAGCGCGATCGCGCAGAGCAGGAACGGCACGCTCATCACGAGGTCCATCGTGCGGCTGAGCACGGTGTCGACGATGCCGCCCGAGAACCCCGAGATCGTGCCGATCGCGATGCCGATCACCGACGCCACGATCGAGGCGAGCACGCCGACGAGGAGCGAGACCTGAGCGCCGTAGGCGAGGCGCACGAGCACGTCGCGGCCGAGCTGGTCGGTGCCGAGCAGGAACTCGGGGTTGGGGCCGACCGGGATGCCCTCGGGCGTGAGCCCGGTCTCGCGGAACTGCTCGGTCGGGCCGTGCCCGGTCCACGCCGCGATGAGCGGCGCGCACAGCGCGAACGCGATGATCAGGAGGATCGCGATCAGGGAGGCGATGCTCGCCGGGTCGCGCAGCAGCCGGGTGAGCGTGAGCCGGCCGGAGCCGCGCGCCTGCACCTCGGTCGAGGCGCTCGCCGCCGCCGCAGGGGTCTTGGGAAGGATGCTCACGAGGCGACCTCCACGGCGAGCTGCTCGGCATGGTGCCGATCGGCGTGCGCGCCAGCGGAGCCGGTCGGCGGCAGCAGTCGCCGCTCGCGCGGCTCCCGCGGGATCTCGGGCGCCGCCGCGGCCAGCAGCCGCCGCGTGAAGGGCTGCTGGGGATCGTTCCAGACCTGGTCGGCGGTTCCGAGCTCGACGATGCGCCCGCCCTCCATGACGGCGATCCGATCGCAGACGTGGCGCACGACCGCGAGGTCGTGCGAGATGAACAGGTAGGTGAGGCCGAGCCTGCGCTGCAGCTCGTCGAGCAGGTTCAGCACCTGCGCCTGGATCGACACGTCGAGCGCGGAGACCGGCTCGTCGAGGATCACGAGCTCGGGGTTCAGGGCGAGCGCCCGCGCGATGCCGATGCGCTGACGCTGTCCGCCCGAGAACTGCGACGGGAAGCGGTTGTAGTGCTCGGGGTTCAGGCCGACGAGCTCCATGAGGTCCTGCACCTTCGCCCGCCGCTCGGCGCCGCTCGCGAGCCGGTGGATGCGGAACGGGTCGCCGATGATCGACCCGACGCGGCGCCTCGGGTTCAGCGAGCCGAACGGGTCCTGGAAGACGAGCTGCACGCGGCGCCGGAGGTCGCGCCACTGCGCGCGGTCGAGGTTCGCGGTGGGCGCGCCGTCGAACTCAACGGTGCCGGCGGTCGGTGCCACGAGACCGGCGATCGCGCGGGCGAGCGTGGTCTTGCCGCAGCCGCTCTCACCGACCAGGCCGAGCGTCTCACCGCGTCGCACCTCGAGCGAGACGTCGTCGAGCACGACGCGCGGCTCGCCCCGCCGCTGCGGGAAGGCGAGACGCAGCGCGTCGACGGTCACGATGGCGTCGTCGCCGGTCGCGATGAGGCTCGGCGGCGGGAGCACCGGCGGCTCCGGTTCGACCGGCGTCGACTCGAGCCAGCAGGCCACCTCGGTGCCGTCGTCGTAGTGGCGCACGGGCGGCTTGGTGGTGCAGATCGACATCGCATCGGGACACCGGTCGCGGAACGCGCAGCCTTCGGGCGGCGCGAGCAGGCTCGGCGGCCGTCCGCCGATGGGCACGAGTGGCGTTCCAGGCTCCCGGTTGAACGACGAGGAGCGGAGGAGGCCCGCGGTGTAGGGGTGGGCAGGGCCGCAGAGGACGGCATCGGCCGCCCCGAGTTCCATGCGACGGCCGCCGTACATGACCATGACCCGGTCGGCGACGCGGGAGAGCACGCCGAGGTCATGGCTGATCATGAGCACGGTCGTGCCGAACTCGCTGCGCATCTCGCCGAGGAGGTCGAGGATCTGCGCCTGCACGGTCGAGTCGAGCGCGGTGGTCGGTTCGTCGGCGATGATGAGCGCCGGGCCGAGCGAGAGCCCCATCGCGATCATGACGCGCTGTCGCATTCCGCCCGAGAACTGGTGCGGGTAGGCGTCGAAGCGCGCCGCGGCATCCGGGATGCGGACCCGGTCGAGCAGATCGACCGCGCGCGCCTTCGCCGCCTTCGCGCTGACCCTCTCGTGCGCCTGGATCTGCTCGACGATCTGCCAGCCCACGGTGTACTGCGGGTGCAGGCTCGAGAGCGGATCCTGGAAGATCATGCTGATCTCCCGCCCGCGCACCGAACGGAGCTGCTCGGGCGCGAGCGAGAGCAGGTCGCGGTCTCGGAACAGCACGGAGCCGCTGGTGCGTGCACCGGGCACGAGCCCCATGATCGACTGCACCATCACGGACTTGCCGGAGCCGGATTCGCCGACGACGCCGAAGAACTCGCCCTCGTTGACGGAGAAGGAGACATGCTGCACCGCGTGCACCGTGCCGTCCTCGGTCGGGATGTCGACGGCGAGGTCGCGCACGTCGAGGAGGATCGTCATTGGGTTCCCTCGATCAGACCCGGCGGCCGGCCGTGACCGGCCGCCGGGTACTGGGTTTGCGAATGATTCGGGCTGCTACTTCGTGAGCCAGACGTTCGTCCAGTCGCCGTTCTGGCTCTGGGCGTAGGGCTCGAAGCCGCCGACGCGGGCCGAGTGGTAGTTCGGCTTCAGCCGGTAGGCGATGCTGACGATCGGCGCGTCGGCCATGACGGCCTGGTCGACCTGGTGCCAGAGGTCGGCCGCCTCGTCGGGCGTCGCCGCGGCGAGGGCCTCTGCGGCCAGTTCGTTCGCGGCGTCGCTGTTGAAGTCGACGTAGTTGTACGTCTGCGGGGTTCCGTCGAACACGAACTGCGGCTGGAAGACGCTGCGCGCTGCGCCGCCCTGCCAGTCGGGCGACCAGCCGACGAGGGCGATGTCCCACGCACCCGAGCTCGCGTTGTCGGGGTTGGTCATGAAGTTCGCGTAGTAGTCGGTCGGCGGCACGGGCGTGAGCTCGACGGTGATGCCGGCGCGTTCGAGGCTCGCCTGCACCGTCTGGGCGATGTCGGGCTGCGTGCCGACATTGCGGTAGGGCATCTTCAGGGTGAGGCCGTCGGGGTAGCCCGCCGCAGCGAGGAGCTCCTTCGCCTTCTCGGGGTCGCCCTTGCCGCCGTCGGTCGCGTACTCATCGGACTCCTCGTAGCCGAGGATGCCGGGGCCGAAGATGCCGTTCGTGACGCCCGCGAGCTCGGCGCCGCCCATCGTCTGCACGACAGCCGCCTTGTCGACGGCGTACTGCAGCGCCTGGCGCACCTCGAGCTTGGTGAGCGCACCGCCGTTGTTCGCCGACGCCGTGTTCATCCACATGAACTGGTCGACGCCGCCGTTCTCCATCGTGGAGAACTTCTCGTCGTTCGCCGCCTTGAGCTGCTGGATGTTCGCGGGGCTCGGCGTGAGGTCGAAGAGCATGTCGGCGGATCCGGCCTGCAGCTGCTGCATGGCGGCGTCGCCCTCGACGCCCATCGTCATCTCGATGCCGTCGACGTGGGCCTTGCGGAGCGGGTCGCTCTCGGGGTCCCACGCCGGGTTGCGCTCGAGCACGAGCTTCGCGTCGGGCGTGTACTCGGCCACTTGGTAGGGACCGGATGACACGAAGGCGCGACGGTACTCGGGCGAGTCGGGCAGCGCGTCGAGCGCCTCGATCGGCGCGGGGTCGGCCGCGTCGAGCGAGAGCATGAAGGGGAAGTCGCTCGCGGGCTCGACGAGCGTGAACTCGATCGTGCGGTCGTCGGGGGTGCGGATGCCGGAGATCTCGTTGCCCTCGATGTACTCCTTGATCGGTCCGACCTCGGGTGCGACCGCGGCGAAGCCGGTGCAGAACTCGTCCATGCCGGCGATGAGGCCCTGGAAGTAGCCCGCGAGGGCACCCGAGATGTGCGGATTGCAGAGACGCTCGATGCCGCGGGAGACATCGCTCGCGACGATCGGGCGAGCACCGTCTGGTGCACCCCAGGTGACGCCGTCGCGCAGCGTCACGGTGTACGTGAGGCCGTCGGCGCTCGGGGTCGGCACCTCTTCGACGAGGTCGGGCTGGAGCACGATGCGCTCGGCGGCATCGTCGCTCGCCGCGTAGCTCAGCAGGGACCGCGACACCGAGCGCATGACGTTGTAGGTCGGGACGTACGCGACGAGCTGCGGGTCGAGGTGGTCGACGTCGCCGTTCGCGAGCACCTTCAGCGTGCCGCCGGACTGCGGTTCACCGGCATCCGAGTCGCTGCCGGGCGTGGTCGTGCACGCGGTCAGCATGAGCGCCGTCGAGACGGCGAGCACCGCCGCGACGCGGGGAATGGATCGAGCCATGAGTCACCTTTGAATCATTCGCTGTCCGCATCGTCGGACGACAAGCGGATTGCCGTGCTCGAGCGCTGCGCGGGTTCCGGCGCTCGTGGCGGCGGATCCGGGGGCAGCTCGTCGGGTTGGGAGCCCGAGCATTATGCAATATGTGACATATTACGCATTACCCGTACGATGTGTCCATGCCCGGCATCTTCGATTCGCTCCGCCTGCTCGACGGCCCCGCCATCGCCGAGCGCATCACCATGCGCCAGGCCATCGACGCCCTCAAACAGGCCCTCGCCGATGGATTCGACCCCGATGACGATCCGGCGCGCGCGATCGTCGACGTTCGGCACGGCCAGCTCCTGCTCATGCCGTCGGACCTCGGCGCGTACACGGGCCAGAAGCTCGCGACCGTCGCGCCGGCGAACCCGGCACGCGGCCTCGAACGCATCCAGGCGATCTACATCGTGCTCGACGCGGAGACGCTCGCGCCGGTCGCCCTCCTCGACGGCACGGAGCTCACGAGCCTGCGCACGCCCGCCGTCTCCGCCGCCGTCGCCGACGTCGTCGCCGCCCCCGATGCGGCATCGCTCGTCGTCTTCGGCACCGGCCCACAGGGCGTGCGCCATGTCGAGGCCATGCGCGCCATCCGCCCGATCGAACGGGTGCGATTCGTCGGTCGGGACCGGGCGAGGGCCGAGCAGGCGGTCGCCACGGTCACCGCGAACGGTCTCGACGTGGCCGTCGGCAGTGCAGCGGATGTCGCGGACGCCGACATCGTCGTCTGCGCCACCACCGCCCGCGAGCCGCTCTTCGACGCCGCACTCGTCCGCGACGGCGCCGCGGTCGTGGCCGTCGGCTCGCACGAACGCGACGCCCGCGAACTGCCGGGCGAGCTCCTCGGGCGCGCCCGCGTGATCGTCGAGTCGCAGCGGGTCGCCCTCGCCGAGGCCGGCGACGTCATCCTCGCCATCGCCGAGGGGCACCTCTCCCCCGACTCGCTCACCCCGATGGCGCGGCTGTTCGGAGGCGACGAGCCCGAGGCATCCGCTCGGCCCGTCGTGATCAAGACCTGCGGCATGGGCTGGCAGGATCTCGCCGTCGCGCAACTCGCCCTGACGCCCGACGCCCACTGAACGACGAACGGAACGCACATGCACTGGAAGACCGAAGACTGGCACACCGCGGGCGAACCGTTCCGCATCGTGCTCGATGTTCCGACCGAGGGCGGCACCGTCGCCGCCCGCCGGGTCGAGGCCATGACCGGCGAGGCCGACGCGGTGCGCCGGTTCCTCTGCCTCGAACCGCGCGGACACGACGACATGTACGGCGGTTTCATCACGCCGCCCGACGACGACGGCGCCGACTTCGGCGTGCTGTTCTGGCACAAGGACGGCTTCTCGACTGCGTGCGGGCACGGCACCATGGCGCTCGGCGCCTGGGCCGTGCGCACGGGCCGCGTCGCCGCACCTGATGACGGCGAGGCGATCGTCACGATCGACGTGCCGAGCGGACGGGTGCAGGCGCGCGTGCAGCGCAGCGGCGGCGTCACGACGGGCGTCGTCTTCCGCAACGTGCCGTCCCGGGTGCTCGCGACGGGCATCCCGCTGTCGACGAGCCGGGGCGACGTCCTCGTCGACCTCGTGTTCGGCGGCGCCGTCTACGCGACCCTGCCGGCGGCCTCCCTCGGCCTCACCGTGGCGCCCGCCGACACGACCGAGCTCATCCGTCTCGGCCGCGAGATCAAGTGGGCGCTGAACGACCACCCGGCCGCCCAGCTCGACGACGACCGGCTGTCGGGCGTGTACGGCACGATCCTCGTCGACGACCTCGGCCGCACCGCCGACGGCCCGTGGCAGCGCAACGTCACCGTCTTCGCCGACGGCGAGGTCGACCGCAGCCCCTGCGGCTCGGGCACCGCCGCCCGCGTCGCGCTGCTCGCGCACACGGGCGAACTCGCCGACGGCGAGGTGCTCACGCACGACTCGATCATCGGCACGCGCTTCCTCGCGCGGGTCGCCGAGCGCACGGAGGGCGCCGTCGTGCCCGAGGTCACCGGCCAGGCGTACCGCGTGGGCTCGTGCGAGTTCGAGCTCGATCCGGCCGACCCGCTCGCCGAGGGCTTCAGCCTGCGCTGACGCCGCGGCGAACCGCCGTGCGACACTGCTGGGATGGAATCACCGCAGTCGCTGAGCGAAGCCGACCGGCGTCACGTCGCGTTGTGGGCGGCGGACTGCGCTGAGCGGGTGCTCGGCCTCTTCGAGTCCGAGGCCCCGACGGACGACCGACCGCGAGACGCGATCGCGCGAGCCCGGGCATTCGGCCGCGGCGAGCTCGAGACCGCGGACGAGATCCGCCGGCGGTTCGTCGCCGGACGGGCTGCGAAGTCGGCGGAGTCGCCCGCGGCCGTGGCCGCGGCCAGGGCCGCCGCACAGGCCTCCGGCGTCGCCCACATGGGTGCGCACGCGCTCGGCGCCGCCGCCTACGCCGCGAAGGCCGCCGGCCTCGCCGCTCCGGACCGACCCGACGCCCTCGACGACGAGGTCGCCTGGCAGCTCGGGCGGATGGACGAACGAACGCGGTCGGCCCTTCGGAAGTTGCCGATGGTCGGCGAGGACTCCGCCGGACCACTCGGCCCGGGACTGCTCGCATCGGGAACGCTCGGGTCGGTCATCCGGGACATCCAGTCCGCGCTGGCCGGCGCTCGCTGATGGATGTCGCGCGGCCGGGGCTTCACCGGCCACGCGACATCCGCTCGCTCAGAACTCGCCGGTGAGGCCGCCCCAGCCGTTCGACCGGCCAGCCTCGCTGCGGCGCTGCGGGATGCCCCAGGGGTTGTCGTCGCGCAGCGCAGCAGGCAGCAGGGCCTCCGGCGCATTCTGGTAGGCGACGCCGCGGAGGAACCGCGAGATCGCCGCCGTGCCGACGCTCGTGGCATCGGTCGTCGTCGCCGGGAACGGCCCGCCGTGCTGCATCGCAGCGGTCACGGAGACCCCGGTCGGCCAACCGCCGAAGAGCACCCGGCCGCTCGTCTCGGCGAGAGCGTCGACGAGCTCGCCGAGCTGCCCCGCCTCCGCATCCGTGGCGTGCACGGTCGAGGTCAGGTTGCCGGGGAACAGCTCGCGATGGAGCGCGGGCAGTGCAGCGGCATCCGAATACCGCACGATCACCGACAGCGGACCGAACGACTCCTCGAGGAGCGCATCCGGTTGCGCCCGGAGCTGCTCGACCGACACCTCGACGACGGTCGGCGTCACGAACCGCTGCCCGTCGTGGTCGACTCGCACCTCGCCCTCGGCGAGCACGGTGACGCCGTCGGCGCCGAGCACGGCGCCGCGCCGCTCCTCGAACGCCCGGCCGATGCCGGGGTTCAGCAGCCGATGTTCGCCGACGGCGGCGGCGGCTTCGGCCAGGCCGCCGAGCTCGGCATCGTCCGGCACGAAGAGGAAGCCCGGCTTCGTGCAGAGCTGGCCGGCCGAACCCGCGACGGAGGCGAGGAACCCCTGGAGCAGCTCGGGTTCGGCGGCGACGGCTCCGGGCGTCGCATAGACGGGGTTCACGCTGCCGAGCTCGCCGAAGAACGGGATCGGGCGCGGCCGGGTCGCCGCGATGTCGGCGAGCAGCCGGCCGACGTGCGTCGATCCGGTGAAGGCGCCCGCGCGGATGCGGTCGTCCTTCAGGAGGGCGACGCCGTTCTGCTGGCCCTCGATGAGCTGGAAGACGCCGTCGGGCATGCCCGCACCGGCGAGCGCCTCAACGACGACCTCTGCCGTGCGCCGGGAGAGCTCGAGGTGGCCCGAGTGCGCCTTGACGACGACCGGGCAGCCGGCGGCGAGCGCCGCGGCCGAGTCGCCGCCCGCGACCGAGAAGGCGAACGGGAAGTTCGACGCCGCGAAGTTCAGCACGGGGCCGACCGGCTCGAGCACCCGCCGCACGTCGGGCCGCGGGCCGATGACGTACTCGGCATCGGCGGCGTCGATGCGCGCGTCGAGGTAGGCGCCGTCGACGATTGCCTCGGCGAAGAGCCGGAGCTGGTTCGAGGTGCGGCGCACCTCCCCGATGAGGCGGGGCGCCGCGAGCCCGGTCTCGCGCATCGCGATCGCGATGAGCTCGGCGGCGTTGCGATCGAGGGCGTCGGCCACGGCGACCAGCGCTGCAGCTCGAGCGCGAGGTTCGGTCGCGGCGAAGGCGCGCGCGACCGCGGCGGCCCGTTCGGCGACGCGGTCGAGGTCGGGGTCGGTGGAGGTCGTCATGGGTCGATCCGCTCTGTGCTGTGGGTCGGTCACGGTGGTCAGAAGACGAAGCCCTCGGGGAACGGGTCGTCGTCGTCGAGGAAGTACTGGCCGAGCCCGGTCACCCATGCCCGCCCGGTGATGGTGGGAACCACGGCGGGCACGCCGCCCACGGTGGTCTCGCGGAGGAGTCGCCCGGTGAACTCGGTGCCGATGAACGACTCGTTGACGAAGTCGGTGTCGAGGGCGAGCTGACCGCGCGCGTGCAGCTCGGCCATGCGCGCCGAGGTGCCGGTGCCGCACGGCGAGCGGTCGAACCACCCCGGATGGATCGCCATCGCGTGCCGGGAGCGCACGGCGTCGGAGCCGGGAGCGATGAACTCGACGTGATGCACGTGGTTGGCGCCGTCGAGCTCGGGATGCCGCGGCGGGGCCTCGGTGTTGATCGCCTCCATGATCGCGAGCCCTGCGGCGACGATGTCGTCCTTCCTGGCGCGATCGAACGGCAGCCCGACGTCGTCGAGCTCGACGAGCGCGTAGAAGTTGCCGCCGAAGGCGACGGAGTAGGGCACGGCGCCGTAGCCGGGCACCTCGATCGAGGCATCCAGGCGCTCCACGAAGCTCGGCACGTTCTCGATCGTGACGTGCACGGCGCGACCGCCCTCGACCGCGACGCGCGCGATGACGAGCCCGGCGGGCACGTCGAGGCGGATCTCGGTCACGGGCTCAGTCACCTCGACCATGCCCGTCTCGACGAGCACCGTCGCGACGCCGATCGTGCCGTGACCGCACATCGGCAGGAATCCGCTCGCCTCGATGAAGACGACGCCCCAGTCGGCGTCGTCGCGCGCCGGCGGCTGCAGGAGCGCTCCGGACATCGAGGCGTGGCCGCGCGGCTCGTTCATGAGGAGTCCGCGCAGCCCGTCGAGGTGCTCCATCGCGTAGAGGCGCCGGTCGTTCATGGTGGCGCCGGGGATCCGGCCGACGCCGCCGGTGACGACGCGGGTCGGCATGCCCTCGGTGTGCGAGTCGACGGCCGAGAGCACCCGGCGCGCGCGCATCAGTCGACCGCCGCCGACCGAGCCGCCAGCGCTGCGAGTGCCCGCTCGGTGTCGGCGGTGACCTGGGAGCGCTGCTCGTCGCTCAGCGCACCGCGCGGCGGGCGGGTCGGGCCGCCGTAGGAATTGCCGCAGATGTCCATGGAGAGCTTGATCGCCTGCACGAACTCGGTGCGCGAGTCCCAGCGGAAGACGGCGACCAGCTGCGTGTAGAGCTCTCGCGCCTCGAGCCACTTGCCCTCGACGAGCAGGTTGTACAGCTCGACGGCCTCCTTCGGGAAGGCGTTGGGGTAGCCGGCGAACCAGCCGACGGCGCCGTTGACCATGAGCTCGAAGAGCACGTCGTCGGCACCGGCGATGATGTCGATGTCGCAGAGCTCCTTGATCTCGTAGACCCGGCGCACGTCGCCCGAGAACTCCTTGATCGCGACGACCTCGGGTATCTCGGCCAGTTTCGCGACGAGGGACGGCACCAGGTCGACCTTCGTGTCGAACGGGTTGTTGTACGCCATGATCGGCAGCCCGACCTTGGCGACCTCCTCGTAGTGCGCGATGACCTCGCCCTCGTTCGCGCGATAGAGCGTGGGCGGCAGCAGCAGCACGCCGTCGGCGCCGTCTTCGCGAGCCCACTCGGCCCACTTGCGAGCCTGGTGGCTGCCGACGCCGTGGGCGCCGGCGATGACGATGCCGCGGCCGTCGACGGCCTCGACGGCGACCTGGATCACCTTGCGCCGCTCCTCGTCGGTGAGCGAGGAGTATTCGCCGAGCGAGCCGTTGGGGCCCACGCCGCGGCATCCGTTGCTCATCAGGAAGTCGACGTGCTCGGCGAACTTGTCGTAGTCCACCGCGAGCCCGGCGGGCGCCGAGTCGTCTTCGGTGAAGGCGAGCGTCGTGGCGACGACGACGCCGCCGAGGTCCATGGTGCTGGTCATCTGATCTTCCGTTCTCTGGTCCGTCTTCGACGGATCGGTAATATGTGACATATTACTGCTCTGGTCCCCCTGTGGCAACCGCTGCCACCTCGCCGAGCCGCACCGGTGCGAGCACCGGTCGGCGGTCGAATCCCTCGGGCGCACCGCCGGCGTCCGCGACGATCGCCTCCACCGCGCGCCCGCACGTCCGACCCTGGCATGCGCCGAGCCCGGCCCGCGTCGCGAGCTTCATCGCCCGCAGGGGTGCATCTGCCCGAACTGCGATCGTGCGGCGCGTGACGTTCTCGCAGCGGCAGACGACCGTGTCGTCGGAGAGCCACGAGGTCCAGCCGGGCTGGATACCGTGGGCGCGCTCGAGCCGTGCCGCGAAGGCGCGCATGCGTCGTCGTACCGCGAGCGGGCCGCGCATGCGGCCGTCGTCGAGCGCACCGCCTGCGGCCATGAAGCCCGCCACGGCTCCCTCGGCGAGCGCGGCATCCGCACCGCCGATGCCCGTGACCTCGCCGGCCGCGAAGACGCCGTCGACGCTTGTGCGTTGGGACTCGTCGACGACGACGAACCGCCCGCGGCGGTCGCCCTCGATCACCGCGCCGAGGGCGATCGCCACCTCGAGCCGCGGGGTGAACCCGTGCCCGAGCGCAACGGAGTCGCACGCGACCTCGCGTTCGGTCCCCGGAATCGGCCGCCAGTCCGCGTCGAGGGCGGCGATGACGACGCCCTCGACCCGGTCGGTGCCGAGCACCCGCACCACGCCGCTGCCGATCCGATACGGGATGCGATGGCGGGCGAGCGCGCCCACGTACTCGACGAGTTCGCCGGCCTTGCCGACGAGCTGCCACGGCCGCGGCAACCAGCCCGCGGCGAGCCCGCCGAGCCGCGATGCCTCGTGCACGCCGACCACCTCGGAGCCCGCGACGGACAGCGACTGCGCGACCGGCAGCAGGAAGGGTCCGGCGCCGCTCACGACCGTGCGCCGGCCGACCGTGACGCCGTCGCGCTTCGCGAGCGCCTGGGCGGCACCTGCGGTCGTGACGCCCGGCAGCGTCCAGCCGGGAACGGGCAGGGCGAGATCGTGGGCGCCCGTCGCGACGACCACGGCATCGGCCTCGATGTCGAGCGCGACGCGCCCCGCGGCATCCGCTGCGCCGACGACGGCCCGCAGGCGCACGACGCCGTCGGATGCCTCGGCCGACCAGACGCTCGCACCGGTGTGCACCTCGGCGCGGTCGAGCACTCCCCTGAGTCGTTCGAACCGCGCCCACCCGTGCTGGAGGCGGCGATCGGTCAGGCCCTCGTGATGCCGCCAGTACTGGCCGCCGAGCCGGCCGCCCTCGTCGAGCAGCGTGACTGCGGCCCCGGCGGCGAGGGCGGCCTGCGCCGCGGCGAGCCCGGCGGGGCCGCCGCCGAGGATCGCGACGCGCGTCGCACCCGTCGTGCCGGTCGTGCCGACCGTGCCGGTCGCGGCCGTCATGCTCGCACCTCGCGCTCCACCCGATCGCCGTCGACGGCCTCGCGCTGGCAGGCGCGCACCCCTTCGACGTCGTTCACGGTCACGAGGCAGTCGTGGCAGACGCCGATGCCGCAGAACACGCCGCGGTCACCGGTCTGCGCGGTGCGCCAGGCCGTGCGGCCGGCGCCGATGAGCACGCCGGCGATGGTCTGCCCGTCACGCCCTTCGATCGCCTCGTCGCCGACGGTGATGCGGATCATGCGGTCTCCTGCAGACTGGCCCGGCCCGGCAGGAACGGGGTCGGGTCAAGGGCGGTGGGTGCGCCGAGCACGGCGTGCACGACGAGCTCGGCGGTGGCGGGTGCGAGTCCGATGCCGGCCCCCTCGTGCCCGGTCGCGTGCACGAGCCCCACGATCTCGGGGTCGGCGCCGATGACGGGCAGGTGGTCGGGCGCGTATGGACGGAACCCGAAGTAGCTCCGGAGCAGCAACGTCTCCTCGAGGAACGGGAACAGGCGCACCGCCTTCGCCGCGATCGCCGCCGCCGGGGCGACCCCGGGGCGATCGTCGAAGCCGACGCGCTCCCGGCTCGACCCGATCAGGACGGTTCCGCCCGGGGTCGACTCGACGACCGTGGAGGTCTGCAGGGCGGCGTCGCCGGAGCCCACGGCACCCACGTAGTCGCTGTCGTACACCTTGTGGAAGACGCGCTGCGGCATCGGGGTCGTGACGAGGATCACTCCGCGTCGCGGCCGGATGTCGAGCCGGGCACCGAGACGTGCCGCGACCTCGCCGGCCCACGGCCCGGCGCAGTTCACGACCACGTCGGCCTCGATCGGCCCGGCAGTCGTCATCACGCCGGAGAGACGGCCGGGCCGACCCGCCCGGCCGAGCGCGCCGGTCACCTCGCCGATCACGAGCCGCGCGCCGGCGCGGACCGCGGTGTCGAGCAGCGCCTGCGTCGCCGTCGACGGCTGGATCTGCGCGTCGTCGGGGTAGTGCACGGCGTGCACGACCTCGCGGGACAGGAACGGCTCGGCCTCGGTGAGCGCGGCGACATCCATCGCCTCGGCGCGGATGCCGGTGGCGCGCTGCGCCTCGGCGAACCGCTCGAGTGCCGGCTCCCCGCCGTCGAACGCGACGACGATGCCGCCCTTCGCCTCGAACTCCGTCAGCGGCTGGCACGAGGGCCGCTCGGCGTCGAGCCGCGCGGCGAGCACACGCCACATGGCGTTCGAGGCGACCGCGAGGTCGGCCTCGGCGCCCGGCGCCTTGTCGCTGACGAGCAGGTTGCCTTCGCAGCGACTGGATGTCTCGCCGGCGACGCCGACCCGGTCGATCACGACGACCTCGGCGCCGCCCTCGACCAGCGCGAGGGCGCACGCGGCACCCACGATGCCTGAACCGATCACCGCGACGCGCACGATGCACCTCCTCGTCGCAAGTCAACCACCGAGGTACGCCTCGATGATGCGCGGATCCTTCGCCAGATCGGCGGCGGGGCCCTCGAGCGTCGCGCTGCCGGTCTCGACGACGTACGCGCGATCGGCGATCTTCAGTGCGGCGCGGGCGTTCTGCTCGACGAGCAGCACGGTCGTGCCCGCCGCATTCACCGACGCCACGATCTCCATCACCTGCTTCACGACGAGGGGCGCGAGCCCCATCGAGGGCTCGTCGAGCAGGAGCAGCTTCGGCCCGCCGATCAGCGCCCGGCCGATCGCGACCATCTGCTGCTCGCCGCCCGAGAGCGTGCCGCCCTGCTGGCCCCGCCGTTCCGCGAGGCGGGGCATCATGCCGTACACCTCGTCGAGACGCGTCGCGATCGCCTTCTGGTCGCGCACCGTGTAGCCGCCGAGGAGCAGGTTCTCGTGCACCGTCATGGTCGAGAAGATGCGTCTGCCTTCGGGCACGTGGATGAGGCCCGCCGCGACGATGTCCCACGGCTTGGCGGTCGTGAGGTCCATCCCCTGCCAGGTCACCGAGCCGGAACGGGGACGAACGAGCCCCGAGAGCATGTTCATGGTCGTCGACTTGCCCGCGCCGTTGTTGCCGAGCAGGCACACGATCTCGCCCTCGCCGACCGTGAAGCTCAACTCGCGGAGTGCGTGCACCCGGCCGTAGACGACATCGGCGTCCTTCACCTCGAGCAGCGTCATGATGCGTCCTCGCTCTCGTAGACACCGAGGTAGGCCTCGATCACGGCGGGGTTCCGCTTCACGTCCTCCGGAGCGCCGTCGGCGATCTCCTTGCCGTAGTTCAGTACCACGATGCGCTCGGCGAGTTCCATGACGAGCCCCATGTCGTGTTCGATGAGCACCACGGCGACGCCGAGCCCCCTGATCTTGCGGATGAGCCGCATGAGCGTCTGCTTCTCGTTGAAGTTCAGGCCCGCGGCGGGTTCGTCGAGCAGCAGGAGCTTCGGGCTCGTGGCGAGCGCCCTCGCGATCTCGACCCTGCGCTGCTCGCCGTACGGCAGCTGGGTGACGTAGAGCTGCTCGTCGTCCTCGAAGCCGACGAAGTCGAGCCATCCCCGCGCCTCGCGGACGCACGCCGCTTCGGCACGGCGGTAGCCGGGCGTATGCAGCAGTGTCGACCAGAACCCCTCGCGGAGGTTCGCGTGCATCGCCGTGGTGACGTTCTCGAGCACCGAGAGCTCGCGGAACAGGCGCAGGTTCTGGAAGGTCCGCGCCATCCCCCACTTCGTCACCCGGGACGGCAGCACCCGGTAGAAGCCGAAGCTCTGCAGGAGGTTCACGAGCCCGAGCCGGCGCCAGATCGCGGGCACCGCCCGCACGATCGCCTTGCCGTCGAAGACGACCGAACCCGCGGTCGGCAGGTAGAAGCCCGAGATGCAGTTGAACGCACTCGTCTTGCCGGCGCCGTTCGGCCCGATGACGGCAAGGATCTCGCCCTCCCGCACCTCGAAGCTGAGGCCGTCGACGGCGGTCACGCCGCCGAACTGCAGCCGGAGGTCCCTGACCTCGAGCAGGGCGCTCATGCGCGGTCTCCTTCGTGTGCCTCGGTCGTCGGCGTGCCGTCGACCGACTCCATGACGCTCGCGGGCACCGCCGTCGCCTCGGTGAACGCCGGCGGGGTGGGACGCGTTCGCCGGAGCCACGGCAACACCGCGGTGGCAGGCCAGAGTCCCGACGGGCGGAACAGCATCACGACGACGAGCAGCACACCGAAGATGAGGTAGCGCCACTCGGCGAAGTCGCGCAGCAGCTCGGGTGCGAGCGAGACGAACAGCGCGCCGATGATGACACCCGGCGTCGACCCCATGCCGCCGAGCACCACGGCCATGAGGATGAGCGCCGAGTACAGGAACTGGAAGCTGTTGGGGCTGATCGCCGAGAGGTGGGTCGCCATGAGCTGCCCGGCCATGCCGGCCCAGACGGCACCGATGATGTACGCCGAGATCTTGGCGATGTAGGTGTTGATGCCCATCGCCTCCGCGGCGTCCTCGTCGTCGCGAACGGCCTTCCAGGCACGCCCGAGCCGCCCCTTCGCGAGCCGCCCGGCGCCGATCACGCCCACGACGATCACCACGGCCGCGACGAAGTAGTAGAACACCACGCGCTCGGGGAAGTCGATGCCGAACAGGTTGAACCCGTCGTCGAAGCCCCACGGGCCGAAGCTCCAGGTGGGGATGCCGTGGATGCCCGACGGGCCGCCCGTGATCTTCAGGTTGTTGGCCGTGATGCGGATGATCTCGCCGAACCCGAGGGTCACGATCGCCAGGTAGTCGCTGCGCAGGCGCAGGGTCGGCGCACCGATGATGATGCCGGCCGTGATGCACGCGACGATGGTGGCGATGAGCGCGGCCCACATGGGCCAGCCCAGCACGGTGGTGAAGATGCCCGAGATGTAGGCGCCGACCGCGAAGAACGCGATGTAGCCGAGGTCGAGGAGGCCGGCGTAGCCGACCACGACGTTCAGGCCCATGCAGAGCATCACGTAGATGAGCGCGCTCGTGGCGATGGACATCGTGTAGCGGGAGGCGTCCATGAACGGCAGCACCGCCACGAGGAGGACGGCGACGAGGCCGAGCGCGCGCATGAAGCCGCGCTGCGAGGAGAAGACGCCCTTCGGCGGCTGCGGCCGCTCGTAGAGGGGCGCAGGGGCACGCAAGGGCACGTGCTTCAGGGCGTGATCCAGATCGCGCGCCATGTCACATCCTCTCCACGACACGGGCGCCGAGCAGGCCCGTCGGTTTCAGCGTCAGGAACAGGATGAGGAACCCGAAGGCGAACACGTCCCGCCATTCGCCGCCGAACCAGGCCGAGCCGAACGACTCGAGCATCCCGAGCAGCACGCCGCCGAGCATCGCGCCGTACAGGTTGCCGATGCCGCCGATGACGGCGGCGGTGAACGCCTTCAGTCCGATGATGAAGCCCATGAGGAAGTCGATGGACCCGTAATAGGCGCCGGCCATGACGCCGGCAGCGCCGGCGAGCGCGGAGCCGATGAAGAACACCATCGCGATGACGCGGTCGACGTTGACGCCCATGAGCTGCGCGCCGGTCGGATCGAGGGCGATCGCGCGCATGGCCCGCCCCTGCCGCGTGCGCTCCACGATGTGGGCGAGCACGAGCATGAGCACGGCGGCGATGACGACGAGCACGATCTGCGACGCGGTGACGCGCATGCCGAGCACGTCGAAGCCGCTCGACTCCAGGCGGATGGGAAACGCCTCGGGGTTCGGGCCGAAGATCTGGCGCACGCCGTACTCGAGGGTGAACGAGACGCCGATCGCCGTGATCAGCACGGCCAGCCGGGGGCTCCGCCGCAGCGGCCGATAGGCGATGCGCTCGATGCCCACGCCGATGAGGCCGGTGGTCACCATCGAGAGCAGGAGCACGACGAGCAGGAGCGGGATCGAGGTCTCGTTCGAGATGCCGAACGCCGAGAGTGTGAAGAACCCGACGAACGCGCCGAGCATGTAGATGTCGCCGTGCGCGAAGTTCAGCAGCTTGATGATCCCGTAGACCATGCTGTAGCCGAGCGCGACGAGGGCGTAGAACGATCCGACGATGAGACCGTTCCAGATGAGCTGCATCATTGCAGAGGAATCCTTCCGACGAGTCGGGGCGGGGCCGGAGCCCCGCCCCGCTGCGTCAACCCTGCAGGTCGTCCTTGAGGACGAACGCGCCGGTCGCGGGGTCGATGGAGACGATCACGAAGCCGCCGCCCGACAGGGTGTGGGTGTCGGTGAACGTGAGGGGCCCGGCGAAGGTGTCGAAGTCCTTGAGTCCCTCGAGCCCGGCCACGACGTTGTCGAACTCCGTGTCGCCGGCGTCTTCGATGGCCTGCGCCATCACGCGGACCGCGTCGTACGCCTGGGTCGAGTACGGTCCGGGCGGGTCTCCGGCGAGCTCCTCGTAGTCGGCGATCCACTGGTCGGCGCCTTCGATCATGTCGGGCGTCTGCGTGAAGGTGCCGACGACGTTCTCGGTGTACCCCTCGCCCGCGATCTCTGCGAACTTCGCGTCGACCGATCCGTCGGCGACGAGGAACACGCCGTCGAATCCGGCATCCTGCGCCTGGCGGGCGATGAGACCGCCCTCCTGGTAGTAGCCGGTCCAGTAGACGAGCGCGGGCTGCTCGGTCGCGAGGGTCGTCGCGACCGCGGAGTAGTCGTTCTCACCCGGGGTGATGGTCTCGCTCACCGCGACGTCGAGCCCGGCGGCGGTCGCCTGCTCGGTGAACGCGCCGGCGAGGTCGGCCGAGTAGCTCGTCGCGTCGTCGACGACCGCGACGTTCGTCGCACCGATCTGCTTCGCATACGTCACCGCCGCCTCGGCCTGCTGGTCGCCGGTGCCGTTGATGAGGAAGACGCCGGGCAGGCCCTGGTCGACGAGTTCGTTCGAGTTCGCGGCCGGAATCACCATGGGGATGCCGGCCTCGTCGAAGATCGGCAGCGTCGGGAGCGTCGCGCCCGAGCAGTAGCCGCCGACCGAGGCGACGATGCCGTCGGTGACGAGCTTGTTGGCGCCCGAGACCGCCGTCGTGGCGTCGCACGCGTCGTCTTCGACGAGCAGCTCGAGGTCGCGTCCGAGCACGCCGCCGTCGGCGTTGATCTCGTTCACGGCGAGCTGCGCGCCGTTCTGCATGTACTCGCCGAACGCCGACTCGCTGCCCGAGAAGGGCGCGAGCATGCCGATCTTGATCGGTCCGTCGGCGGCGTCTTCCGACCCTCCACCGGTGAGGCCGCTCGAGCACCCCGCGGTCAGTGCGAGCACGCCGGCTGCTGCGGCGATGTGGAGGAGGCGCTTGCGACGCCGAGATCCGAACTGCATGTGACTCTCCTTCGAGTACGACAGTGCCTCATCGCCGGATGGCGATATGTGACATATTACTGCCGCGAAGGCATCGCGCAAGTCGCCGACGACGAACGGCGCGGGAGCACGACGAATGGCCGGCGCCCACCACCGCGGATGTCGCGCCGTCACGCCGCCGGAAGGTCGGCGTCAGTCCTCGTGCTCGCCGCTCCAGATGCCGCCGACGTGGCCGATGTGGCGACGCATCAGGGCGGTCGCCGCGTCGGCCTCGCCGTCGAGGAGGAGCTGCACGAGTTCGGCGTGCTCGAGCGCCGACTCGGTCAGGGCGCCCTGCTCCGCGAGCTCGACGAGCCCCGTCAACCGCGTCTGCTGACGCAGCTCGCCGACGAGCGACACCAGGAACTGGTTGCCGGTCAGTCCGAGCAGCGTCAGGTGGAAGGTCGTGTCGGCCTCGAGGTAGTCCTGGAACCGGCCCTCATCGCCGGCGCGAACGATCTCGGCGGCGAGTTCGCGGAGCCGCACGGCCGCCTCCTCGGACACCTGTCCGGCGAGCTGGCGCATCGGCGGGACCTCGAGCAGCAGTCGCACCTCGCGGAGCTGCCGGAGCTCTTCGAGCGACACCTCGGTCACCCGGAACCCCCGATTGCGCATCGGCGCGAGGAATCCGCGCCGGGCGAGGTTCAGCATCGCTTCGCGCACGGGCGTCGCGCTGACGCCGAATTCGGCGGCCATCGTGGGAACGGTGAGCACCGCACCGGGCTCGTACTCGCCGGCGACGATGCGCGACGACATGGCGCGCTCCACCTGCTCGCGCAGGCTCACGACCTGCGCGAGCAGCGTCGAGTCAGTCATGGCGGCTCTCCTGGTACGTCATGCACCACAGCGTAGTCGCGGGCGCCCTCCGAGATGGCGCTCCGTGACCCGCGCGCCACGGCGCACGCGCCCCCTCGTGGCATGATGTCCCTGCGCCGGCCGGCGCGGAACGGGGGTGCTCGCATGGCGATCGAGTTCGCACGATCGGCGCGGTCCACCGTCGGGCTCGAGTGGGAGATCGCGATCGTCGATCGCGCGACCGGCGAACTCGCGTCCGTCGCCGGCCAGGTGCTCGATGCGCTCGATGCGGGCAGCGAGGGCGAGCATCATCCGTTCATCACCTCCGAGCTCCTGACGAACACCGTCGAGCTCGTCAGCGGTGTGCACGAGACGGTCGCCGGCGCCGTCGCCGACCTCGAGCACCAACTGGGCGAGGTCCGCACCGTCATTGACGACATCGGCGAGTACGACCTGATCTGCGCCGGGTCCCACCCGTTCAGCCAGTGGTACGACCAGCACCTCACCGACAAGCCGAGGTACCACAAGCTCATCGAGCGCACGCGCTGGTGGGGTCGCAACATGATGATCTGGGGCGTGCACGTGCACGTCGGCATCGACGACCGCGACAAGGCGCTGCCGATCCTCGACGGCTTGCTCGCCTACCTCCCGCACCTGCAGGCGCTTTCGGCATCAAGCCCGTTCTGGGCGGGGGTCGACACCGGCTACGCCTCGAACCGCGCGCTCATGTTCCAGCAACTGCCGACGGCCGGACTCCCCTACCCGCTCGCCGACTGGCCCGCCTACGAGCGCTATGTCGACGACCTCGTGCGCACGGGCGTCATCGAGGACCACAGCGAGGTGCGCTGGGACATCCGGCCGTCGCCGAAGTGGGGAACGGTCGAGGTACGCGTCTGCGACGGCCTCTCGTCCGCCGCGGAGATCGCCGCGATCGGCGCCCTCGTGCAGTGCCTCGTGGAGTGGATGAGCACCCGGCTCGACGAGGGCGACACCCTCACGGTGCTGCAACCCTGGTACGTGCGCGAGAACAAGTGGCGAGCGGCGCGCTACGGCCTCGAGGCCGAGGTGATCACGGATGTCGCGGGCACCGAGCGGCCCGTCGCCGACGACCTGCGCGAGCTGCTGACGACCCTGGCGCCGATCGCCGACCGCCTCGGCTGCGGCGTCGAGTTGCAGCAGGTGCGCGCCATGCTCGACTCCGGGGCGAGCTACGCCCGGCAGTTGCGGGTCGCCGAGGCGGCCGGCGGCGACCTCAAGGCCGTGGTCGCCCACCTCGCCCGCGAGCTGCGCAACGGCATCGAGACCCAGTCGCCCGCGGCATCCGCCTCACCCGACGTCGACTAGCCGGGCAGTCGCCGGGTGCGGATCAGCTCCGCGTACCAGAGCGCGCTGTCCTTCGGCAGCCGCTCGAAGGTGTCGTAGTCGACGCGCACGATGCCGAAGCGCTTGGAGTAGCCGTACCCCCACTCGAAGTTGTCCATGAGCGACCAGACCTGGTAGCCGCGCAGGTCGACGCCACGCTCCATGGCGCGGTGCGCCGCGGTGAAGTGCCGCCGCAGGTAGTCGATGCGATCGGTGTCGTGCACGGCGGGACCGTCGGGGCCCTCGACGACGACATCGGGGAAGGCCGCGCCGTTCTCGGTCACCATGAGCGGCAGCTCGGGGTAGCGCTCGCTGAGCGAGACGAGCAGGTCTTCGAGGCCGGAGGGGTCGATGTTCCAGCCCATGTCGGTGTACGGGCCCGGCTGCACGAGGAACTCGACGTGCTCGGATCCCGGCCACGGCGTACCGCCCATGTCCTTATGGCCGTCGGCGTTCACGCGCGGCGAGACGCCGTCCCACATGTCGACCGTGACCGTGGAGTAGTAGTTCACTCCGAGCAGGTCGAGGGGCTGGGCGATGAGCTCGGTGTCGCCCGGCAGCACGAACGACCAGTCGGTGACCGACGCGGTGTCGGCGATCACGTCGGCGGGGTACCCCCCACCCAGCAGCGGTTCGAGGAACACCCGGTTCGCGAGTCCGTCGATGCGGCGGGCGGCTTCGGCGCCGCCGTCTCCCGACGGCCGGATCACGTGGAGGTTCAGGGTGATCGAATACCCGGGGTCGTTCGTGACGACGCCGCGGAGCGCGGCGACCGCGAGCCCGTGCGCGAGGTTCAGGTGGTGCACCGCGGCGAGTGCCTTCGCGCCGTCCATGAGCCCCGGAGCGTGCGCACCCGAACCGTAGCCGAGGTACGCGCTGCACCACGGCTCGTTGAGCGTCGTCCACACCGCCACCCGGTCGCCGAGCCGCTCGCCGACGATGCGGGCGTAGCCGGCGAAGGCGTACGCCGTGGCGCGGTTCGCCCACCCGCCCTCGTCTTCGAGCGCCTGCGGCAGGTCCCAGTGGTAGAGCGTCGCGATCGGGCGGATGCCGCGGGCGACGAGCCCGTCGACGAGGCGTTCGTAGAATGCCAGGCCCGCCTCGTTGGCCGCTCCCCTGCCGGTCGGCTGGATGCGCGGCCACGCGATCGAGAACCGGTACGCGTCGAGACCGAGCTCGACCATGAGATCGAGGTCCTCGTCGAGGCGGTGGTAGTGGTCGCAGGCCCGGTCACCCGTGTCGCCGTTCCAGACCTTGCCCGGCGTGTGGCTGAAGGTGTCCCAGATCGACGGGCCCCGGCCGTCTTCGTGCACGGCTCCCTCGATCTGATACGAAGCCGTGGCGGAACCGAACAGGAAGTCCTCGCCGAATTCGAGCCCGCTGTCTCGGTAGTCGGGGGTGCCGATGGCCATCGTCCTGTGCTCCATTCTCCGCCGCGAGTGCGCCGCGATCTCACTGTATCGCCCTGCGCTTACACGGCTGTAAGCAACGCATGCGAGCGCATCGCCCGCTCGCCAGGGCGGAGTGGCCGAATCGCCTAGGGTCGAGGAATGGAGACTCCGCCGATCCTCGAGACCGCCGCCTTTCGAGCTGAGCTCCAGCCCGATCGAGGCACCAACGGCGGCTACTCCCTCGTCATCGACGACGTCACCCAATCGCACGTCAACCCCGACGACCCGCGCGACCTGCAACTGCCGTACGTGCGCCGCATCGCCGCGGTGCTCGCGACGCTTCCGGGCGAGTCGCCTGCGGTGCTGCACCTCGGCGCGGGCGCCCTCACGCTCCCCCGGTACATGCACGCGCTGCACCCGGCGAGCCGTCAGCGCGTCGTCGAGCTGTATCCCGAGCTGCTGGCGTTCGTGACGACGCACGTGCCGCTGCCCCCCGACGCTCCGATCGAGCTCGCGATCGGCGACGCCCGCGACGAGGTGCAGCGCCTTGCCGGTGACGGCGACGACCAGTGGGACCTCGTGCTCGTCGACGTCTTCTCGGGCGGCGCCGTGCCCCGCCACGTCACGACCATCGAGTTCTTCACGGAACTCGTGTCGCTCCTGTCGCCGGGCGGCGTGCTCATCGTCAACTGCCTGAACGGAGCCGAGCCGCAGGTGACGGGCGACACGCTCGCGGCCGTGCTCGAGCTGCTGCCCGAGGTGCTCGTGATCGGCTCGGAGGCCGTGCTCAGGCGAGTGGCGCCCGGCAACACGATCATCGTGGCGTCGCGGCATCCGCTCGACCCCGAATCGGTCGCGCAGTGGCTCTCGACCGACCCGCTGTCGGTGGCGACCGGCGCGACCGTCGTCGACGGCCCTGCCCTCGAAGAGCTCGCGGGAACCGTCCGTCACGACCCCCGCTAGGCACATGCGACGCTCGGCACGCGCGACGCACCGGAACGCCCGCATTCGCACGGTCAGCCGGGTGGGCGCCTCGACCGCTCCTCGCGGAGCACGGCCGCGAGCTTGATCCGGTAGACCGCGAGCACCGCGAAGAACGCGTTCAGGTCGACCTTCTCGGAGGTCGGATCCTCGAGCTCCTTGAGCCGGATCGGACGGATCTTCGCGGCCTCGGCGATCTGCTTGTGCGTCGCAGCGCCACGACTCTTGACGAGGAAGTCCGCGAGCGCCGCCCGGTCGCCGAGGACCCGATGCGTCTCGGTGGCGAGGTCGATGCGGCTGTGGCCGATGTGAAGATGGCCGCAGTGCTGGCAGGTGTACCAGCTCGTCGACGGGTCGTCGCGGAGCTTGCCCGGGATCTCGAGCTCGCTCCGATACCGGCGCTTGAACTCCCACCGGCCGCCCCGCTCGGTCTTGCACTCCCGGGGGGCGTTCGCGGCATCGAGCACCAGCTCTGCCATGCCGGCGCACCGCGGCGTGCAATAGAGCCCCTGGTACACCGGTACCCCGGGGCCGCCGAGCTTCTGCGCGCACTTCCTGCAGCGCTGCCGCTCGGGGAAGCGCTTCTCCTGAACCACCGCGCCGAGCTAGCGGCGGAGCATCTTCTGCAGGGCCGCGAGCTCTTCCTCGCTCGGTGCGGCCTTGGCCCCACCGCCGCCCAGGCCGAAGCCCGAGCCGGTCGGCGCCGGCGCAGCGCCGGGCGTCGCGCCCGAGGCGATCGCCGCGTTCTCCGCGGCGCGCTTCGCTGGGTTGCCCGACCGCGACGAGTTCGACTTCTTGCCCTTGCCGCCCTGGCGCTTGCCGCCGCCGTGGCTGCCGCCGCCGGGCAGCGGACCCATGCCGGGGATCTGCGGCACGCCGCCGCGAGCGACGGTCTTCATCATCTTCGCGGCCTGCTCGAACCGGGCGACGAGCTGGTTCACGTCGGTGACGGTCATGCCCGAGCCCTTGGCGATCCGGAGGCGCCGCGAGCCGTTCAGGAGCTTCGTGTTCTCGCGCTCGGCGGGCGTCATCGACTGGATGATCGCCTCGGTGCGCACGATCTCGCGCTCGTCGAAGTTCTCGAGCTGCTGCTTCATGCCGCCCGCGCCCGGCAGCATGCCGAGCATCTTCTTGATCGAGCCTGCACCGCGGAGCTGCTGCATCTGGCCGAGGAAGTCGTTCAGCGTGAACGTGTCGGTCGCGAACTTCTCGGCGACCTTCATCGCCTCTTCCTCGTCGAACGCCGACTGCGCCTGCTCGATCAGGGTGAGGATGTCACCGAGGTCGAGGATGCGGCTCGCCATGCGGTCGGGGTGGAACGGCTCGAAGTCGTCGAGGCCCTCACCGGTCGACGCGAAGATGATGGGGCGACCAGTGACGGAGGCCACGCTGAGCGCAGCACCACCGCGTGCGTCGCCGTCGAGCTTGGTGAGCACGACGCCCGTGAAGTCGACGCCCTCCTGGAAGGCCTTCGCGGTGTTGACGGCGTCTTGACCGATCATCGCGTCGATGACGAAGAGCACCTCGTCGGGGTTCGTCGCCTTGCGGATGTTCGACGCCTGCTTCATGAGCTCGGCGTCGACGCCGAGTCGGCCGGCCGTGTCGATGATCACGACGTCGTGCAGCGCGCGCTCGGCGTGCTTCACGGCGTCCTTCGCGACCTTGACCGGGTCGCCGGAGCCGTTGCCGGGCTCGGGGGCGAAGACCGGCACACCGGCCTGGCCTCCCACGACCTGCAGCTGGTTCACGGCGTTCGGGCGCTGGAGGTCGGCCGCGACGAGGAGGGGCGTGTGCCCCTCCTTCGCGAGCCACTTCGCGAGCTTGCCCGCGAGGGTGGTCTTACCGGCGCCCTGGAGGCCAGCGAGCATGATGACCGTCGGCGGGTTCTTCGCGAACTGCAGTCGACGCTGCTCGCCGCCGAGGATGCGGACGAGCTCCTCGTTGACGATCTGCACGACCTGCTGCGCCGGGTTCAGCGCCTTGTTGACCTCGTCGCCGAGCGCGCGCTCGCGCACGTGCGCCGTGAACTCCTTGACGACGTCGAGCGAGACATCGGCGTCGAGCAGCGCGCGACGGATCTCGCGAACGGTGCCGTCGACGTCGGACGCGGAGAGCTTGCCCTTGGTGCGGAGATTCTTGAAGGTCTCGGCGAGGCGGTCAGACAGGTTTCCGAAGGTAGCCATGGTTCGCCAAGTCTAATTGAGGTCGGATGCCGCCTCTGCCGCGCCGCTCGCCGGTCACGCGTCGACCGGCTCCGCGTGCTCAGGCGTCGAAGCGGAGGTCGACCATGTCGCGCTGGATGTCGATCGACGCCACGAGCCGCGAGTCGATGTCTTCGGGCGCGAGCCCGAACTCGAACTCGGCGAAGGTCTCGCCGTCGCCGTCGGCGTCGGGCCGCAGGTCGACGCGCACGAGACTCAGTGAGCGCAGGGCGTCGATGTCGCGGTCACCCGAGTCGCGGGTGATCGCGTCGGCCGCGGCATCCGCCTCGTCGCCGTTCAGCACGGAGCGGAGGAACAGCGAGACCGGGCTCGAGCCCGAGTCGAGCTGACCGACGAAGACGCCGCGCAGCTCGTCGTCGATGAGCTCGAGTTCGCCGACCATCGTCGCCGCCGCGTCGAGCGATGCGGTCGAGACGTCGTCGGAGTCGGCGTCGAGCACGACCTCGACGTCTTGGTCGCCGTATTCCTTGCGCTCCGACCAGTAGTCGCCGATGAGGCCGAAGTAGTCGTGTTCGATCGCCATGTCGTTCTCCTTCTCAGCCGACGAGCTTCTGCGCGAAGACGTGCGGCGTGAATCCCGTGAGGTCGCCGATGCCCTCGCCCTGACCGATGAGCTTGATGGGCAGGCCGGTCCTCTCCTGCACCGCGAGCACGAATCCGCCCTTGGCGCTGCCGTCGAGCTTCGTGAGCACGAGGCCGGTGACCCCGCCGTGCTCGATGAAGGCCTCTGCCTGCGCGAGGCCGTTCTGGCCTGTGGTCGCGTCGAGCACGAGCAGCACTTCGCTGATCGGCGCCTGCTTCTCGACGACGCGCTTGATCTTGCCGAGCTCGTCCATGAGCCCGCCCTTGGTGTGCAGGCGGCCGGCCGTGTCGATGATGACGATCTCGGTGCCGTCGCGCTTGGCCTGTTCGACGGTCTGGAAGGCGACGGACGCCGGGTCCTGTCCCTCGCGCTCGGGGCGCACGATGCCGACGCCGGCGCGTTCGGCCCACGTCGCGAGCTGGTCGACCGCTGCCGCACGGAAGGTATCGGCGGCGCCGACCACGACGGTGCGGTCGAAGGTGCGCAGGAACCGTGCGAACTTGCCGATGGTGGTCGTCTTGCCGACGCCGTTCACGCCGACGACCAGCACGACGGCCGGCCGCTCGGTGAGCTTCAACGTGGGGTCGTACTTCGAGAGCCGCTCCTCGACGATCTCGCGGAGCATCCGCTGCACGTCTTTCGGGTCGGTGGTCTTGTACCGCTCGACCTGCGCGCGGATCTGCCCGACGATCTCCTCGGTGACGGAGGGTCCGAAGTCGGCCCGGATCAGTGCGGACTCGAGGTCGTCCCACGTGTCCTCGTCGATCGTCTTCGCGCCGAAGACCCCGCGGAGGGCCGCGCCGAGCGACCAGGATGCGCGTTCTGCCATGCCTCCAGCCTAGAGCGCGTGCGGGCTACACCGATCCAGCCCGCCCCCGCAAGGGGTTGTCCGTGGCGATCGGGAACGCGAGCCTCGGAGGAACGGAAGGAGTGCGGATGACGACCGTGGGATTCCACGCCTCGCACGAACAACTCCCGCCGAGCCGCCTGCTCGAGGCGGTCCGGCTCGCCGAGCAGGCGGGCTTCGATGCCGCCATGTGCAGCGACCACTTCGAACCCTGGAGCGTCCGGCAGGGCCACTCCGGCTACGCGTGGAGCTGGCTCGCCGCGGCGCTCGAGGCCACCCGGTTCTCGCTCGGCGTCGTCACGGCACCAGGGCAGCGCTACCACCCGGCGGTCGCTGCGCAGAAGGTCGCGACCCTCGCCGAGATGTACCCGGGACGGTTCTGGGCGGCGATCGGCAGCGGCGAGGCGATCAACGAGCACATCACGGGCGACCGGTGGCCCGAGAAGGACGAGCGCGATGCACGGCTCGTCGAGACCGTCGACGTCATGCGTCGACTGCTCGCGGGCGAACAGGTCTCCGCCGACGGGCGCATCCGGGTCGACCGAGCGCGCATCTGGAGCCTGCCCGACTCGCCCGCTCCCCTGTTCGCAGCTGCGGTGAGCACCGAGACGGCGCGCGAGGCGGCCGCCTGGGCCGACGGCGTCATCACGGTCGACCAGTCGCCCGATGAGCTGCGAGCGTTCATCGACGCGTATCGCGATGCCGGCGGGCGCGGACCCGTCTCGGTGCAGGTCCATCTCAGCTGGGCGCCGACCGAGGATGAGGCGCTGGCGATCGCACACGAGCAATGGCGACAGAGCCTTGTTCCCGCGCACCTCGCCTGGGAGCTCGACACGCCGGAGGCCTTCGACGAGCGCACCGCGGAGGTCTCGGCAGAGCAGGTCGCCGAGACCCTGCCGGTCTTCGCCGACCCGGGCCGGCATCTCGAGCACCTGGTCGCCATCGCCGAACTCGGGGTCGACCGGATCTACCTCCACCACGTCGGCACCGAGCAGGCCGCCTTCATCGACGCGTTCGGCGAGCACGTGCTGCCCGCGCTCAAGGAGGTCGAACGATGAGGATCACCGATCGGAGCGACCTGTGGTGGAAGACCGCGGTCGTGTACTGCCTCGACGTCGAGACCTACATGGACTGGAACGACGACGGCTTCGGCGACTTCGAGGGTCTCGCGCACCGCCTCGACCACCTCGCCGAGCTCGGCGTCACGTGCATCTGGCTCATGCCCTTCCAGCCGACTCCCGACCGGGACGACGGGTACGACATCACGGACTTCACCGGCGTCGATCCTCGGCTCGGCGCGCTCGGCGATGTCGGCGAATTCACCCGTACGGCCCGGGACCGCGGCATGCGCGTCATCATCGACTTCGTCATGAACCACACCTCCGACCGGCATCCGTGGTTCACCGCGGCACGACGCAGCCGCAACTCCCCCTATCGCGACTACTACGTGTGGCGTGATGAACCACCCGCGAAGCAGCCCGCGACCGTGTTCCCCGGCGAGGAGGACAGCGTCTGGGAGCTCGACGAGCGCACGGGCCAGTACTACCTGCACAGCTTCTACCGGCACCAGCCCGACCTGAACATCGCAAACAGCGCCGTTCGCGACGAGATCGCGAAGACCCTCGGATACTGGCTCGAGCTCGGGATCTCGGGGTTCCGGGTCGATGCCGTGCCGTTCCTGATCGAGCCGCCGGAGGGCGTCGACATCGGCGACCCGCACGAGTTCCTCCGCGACATCCGCCGTTTCCTGCAGCGCCGTTCCAGCGACGCCGTCCTCCTAGGCGAGGTGAACCTGCCGTACGACCAGCAGCTCGAGTTCTTCGGCCGACCCGGTGACCCACCCGAACTGACGATGCAGTTCGACTTCCTCGGCATGCAGGCCCTGTACCTGTCACTCGCGCGCGAGGACGCGCGCCCCCTCGCGGAGTCGCTCGCGAAGCGGCCCGTGCTCGAGCCAGAGGCGCAGTGGGCGAACTTCGTGCGCAACCACGACGAGCTCACCCTCGACAAGTTGAGCGACGCCGAGCGCCAGGAGGTCTTCGACGCGTTCGCGCCCGAGGAGTGGATGCGAGTGTACGACCGGGGCATCGCGCGCCGGCTCCCGCCCATGCTTGACGGCGACCCGCGCCGCATCCGCATGGTCTACAGCCTGCTGTTCTCGCTGCCGGGCACGCCGGTGCTCTTCTACGGCGAGGAGATCGGCATGGGCGAGAACCGTGACGAGGGCGGCCGGATGACCGTGCGCACGCCGATGCAGTGGACCGACGAGAAGAACGGCGGCTTCTCGCGCGCTACTCCGCGCCGACTCGCTGCTGCGCCGCCCACGGATGGCTACGCGCCCGAGCACGTGAACGTCGAGGCGCAGATGCACGACCCCGACTCGCTGCTCAGTGTCATCCGCAGCTTCGCCGTGCGCTTCCGCAGCTCCCCCGAGATCGGCTGGGGCCGCCCTGAGGTGCTCCCGAGCGGGCAGGACGCGGTGCTTGCGCATCGCATCACCGCGGATGTCGGGCGGTTCGTGGCGGTGCACAACTTCGCGCCGAGGCCGACGGTCGTCTCGCTCGAGCTCGGACCAGTGCCACCCGATTCGGTGCTCTCCGACCTGTTCGCCGTCGACACGTTCGAGCTCGACGAGCGCGGGCGCATCGACGTGCACCTCGATGCCTACGGGTACCGCTGGTTCCGCATCGTCGAACCGGACGACCGTCGCCTCACCTGAGACGGGCGACATCACGCGAAGCGGATGCCGCGGCATCCGTTCGGTTCGGACCACGGACCAGCCGTCAGCTCGCCTTCGCCTCGCGCTCCTCGCGGACGCGCTGCCCGACGACCGCCGACACGCCGTCCTGCCGCATCGAGACGCCGTAGAGGGCGTCGGCGATCTCCATCGTGCGCTTCTGGTGGGTGATCACGATGAGCTGGGAGTCGTCGCGCAGGGACTCCATGGTCGTGAGCAGGCGCCCGAGGTTGGCGTCGTCGAGCGCCGCCTCGACCTCGTCCATGATGTAGAACGGGCTCGGGCGGGCCTTGAAGATCGCGATGAGCAGGGCGACCGCGGCGAGAGAACGCTCACCGCCCGAGAGCAGCGAGAGCCGCTCGATCTTCTTGCCCGCGGGCTTCACGCTGACCTCGATGCCGGTCGTGAGCATGTTCTCGGGGTCGGTGAGGGTGATGCTGCCGACGCCGCCCGGGAAGAGGACGGGGAAGACCTCGGCGAACGCCGCCTGCGTGTCATCGAAGGCGCTGCGGAAGATCGACTCCATCTTGCCGTCGATCTCCTCGATGATCGTCAGCAGGTCCTTGCGCGTGTTGGCGAGGTCGGTGAGCTGCTCGGTGAGGAAGAGGTGACGCTGCTCGAGCGCCGCGAACTCCTCGAGTGCGAGCGGGTTCACGCGGCCGAGCTGCGCGAACTTGCGCTCCGCCTGCGCGAGCCTGCGCTGCTGCTCCTCGCGGCGGAAGGGCCGGGGCTCGCCCTCCTCGTCTTCGGCGGGAATGAGCTGGTCGGGGCCGTACTCGTCGACGAGCACGTCTTCCGTGAGGCCGAGCTCCGACTCGGCACGCTCGACGAGTCCGCCGACGTGGAGCTTCTTCTCGTAGATGCGGAGCTCGAGGCCGTGCACGTCTTCGGTGACCGACTGCAGCCGTTCGCGCACGGCGGCCTCTTCGCGGCGCACCGCCTGCAGCTCCTCGTTGCGGCTCGCGCGTTCGGCTTCGGCGCGCCCGAGCGCCACGCGAGCCTCGGAGACGGATGCATCGACCGACGCGAGTGCCTCGGGCAGCACGTCGGCGACCCGCGTGGCCGCCTCGAGCTGCGCGCGACGGATCACGGCGCGCCGCGCGGCATCCGCTGCGGCCTGTCGCTCCGCCTCGAACTGGGCCTCCATGGCGCGGATGCGGGCCTCTTCGGCGCGCACGCGCTCCTTCGCCGTCTCGAGCCGCAGCTTCGCCTCGACCTCGGCCTCGCGGGCCGCCTCGAGCGCGGCGAGCGCGCCGTCGCGGGCGGCCGTCTCGAGCACGGGCCGCGGCTCGGCACGCGCCGCCTCGAGCGCGGTCTTCGCGGCGGTCGCGAGCTGCTCGGCCTCGGCGACGCGTTCCTCGGCGAGCGCGGCGGCCTGCCGCAGTCGCTCTGAGTCGGCGTCGGCGGCCTCGGCCTGCACGCGCGCGCGGTTCAGTCGCTCCGTGCGCTGCGCGAGCTGCGCGTCGAACTCGCGGAGCGCCGCGAGCGCGCGCTTCGACTGCTCCTTCGACTGCTCCACGATCTGGCGCTGCTCGGTGAGCTCGAACCGGGCGCGCTCGATCTCGGAGCGCACCTCCTCGAGTCGGGCGGCGGCGCGATCGCGTTCGGCGATGAGCTCGATGCGGCTCTGCTTGCGACCGGAGCCGCCGCGCAACACGTAGCGGCCGACGACGGTGCCGTCCTTCGTGATGACCGTGGCCGGGGTCGCTCGCTTCGCGAGCGCAGCCTCGGCGTCACGAGCGGCTGCGAGGTCATCGGCGATGAGCACCTCTGCGAGGAGGCCGAGCACGCCGGCGGGGGCGATGACGACCTCGGATGCCGCGGTGAGCCCCGCCACCGGTGCCGCTGCAGCGGGCGCGGTGCCGGCATCGGCGAGTGCCAGGGCGACGCGGCCGAGTTCGCCGCGTTCGGCGTGCTCGAGCGCGCGGAAGGCGGCGGCCCGGTCGTCGACGAGCACCGCGTCGCTCAGCGAACCGAGAGCCGCGGCGATCGCCGGTTCGTACCCGGGCTCGACCTGCAGCGCCTCGGCGAGGAGACCCCGAACCCCGCTCAGGCCGGCCTTCGCGAGCGCCGCCGAGCCGTCCTTCTGGTCGAGGGCGAGGGAGAGCGCCTGGGTGCGGGCGCCGAGGGCGCCGTGTTCGCGCTCACGGCCGTGCAGCTCCTCGCGGATGCGCTCGATCTCGGCCTCGGCCTCGAAGACCGCGCCCTGGGCGAGTTCGTACGCCTCGTCGAGGTCGGTCTCGGCGGTCTCGCCGTTGTCGGCCTCCGCCTCGGCTGCGGCGAGCGCGGTGGCCGCCGAGGCGCGGCGCTCGGCCGACGCCTCGAGGGCGTTCTCGTGGCGCAGCACTTCGCCTCGTACGGCGGCGAGCTTCGACGCCGCCGAGTCGGCCTGCCCCGTGAGCTTGGAGAGTTCGAGGTCGTAGGCCGAGACGAGCGCGCTCTGGCGGGCGATGCCCTCGTCGACCGTATCGAGCTCGGCGCGGCGGCGCATGGTCGCCTCGTGCGCGTCGTCGAGAGCGGATGCCGCGGTGCCGACGCCGTCTCGGATGCCGGTGAGCTCCGTCACCGCCTCGTCGATCATCGCGCGGGTCACGCTCGGCGAGACATCCGTCTGCTCTGCTGCACTGCCGAGCAGGGCGATGCGCTGCCGGGCGAGCGAGTCGAGCGAGCGGAGGCTCCCCTGCGCCTGTTCGAGCGCGAAGGTCGTCGATCGCGCACGGTCGACGGCATCGCCGACCTGCGCCTGCTCGAGGCGGGTCACCTTCGCCTGGTGCTGTTCCAACTGGTCTTGGAGGACGAGCCGTTCGGCGTGGCGCTCGTGTTCGCTCTTGCCGTGCTCGTCGAGGGCGCGGCGGAGGCCGACGACCTCGTCGGCGAGCAGTCGCGCCTTGGCGTCGCGCACGACGGCGGCGATCGTCGCGGCCTCGCGAGCGACCTCGGCCTGGCGGCCGAGCGGCTTCAACTGCCGCCGGATCTCGCCCGCGAGGTCGGAGAGACGGGTGAGGTTCGCCTGCATGGCGTCGAGCTTGCGGAGCGTCTTCTCTTTCCGGCGACGGTGCTTCAGGATGCCGGCAGCCTCCTCGATGAAGCCGCGGCGGTCTTCGGGAGTCGCCCGCAGCACCTGGTCGAGCTGGCCCTGGCCGACGATGACGTGCATCTCACGGCCGAGGCCCGAATCACTGAGCAGCTCCTGCACGTCGAGCAGTCGGCAGTTGTCGCCGTTGATCGCGTATTCGCTCGCACCGTTGCGGAAGAGCGTGCGGGAGATCGTCACCTCGGTGTACTCGATCGGCAGCGCCCCGTCGCTGTTGTCGATCGTGAGGCTCACCTCGGCGCGGCCGAGCGGCCCGCGGGTCGAGGTGCCCGCGAAGATGACGTCCTCCATCTTTCCGCCGCGGAGGGTCTTCGCGCCCTGTTCGCCCATCACCCAGGCGAGGGCGTCGACGACGTTGGACTTGCCGGAGCCGTTGGGACCGACGATGCAGGTGACGCCCGGTTCGAACGCGAACGTCGTCGGCTGTGCGAAGGACTTGAAGCCCTTGAGCGTCAGGCTCTTCAGGTACACGTCCCACCCTCTCCTGGTCGCGAGAACGCTGGGGTCTACGGTATCCGAGGTTGGGCCGCCCGCCGCGCACGCGCGCCGCCCGCCGAGCGATCCGATCTTGTCGCCGCGGGACACTGCCGATATCCTGATCGGCTGCCTGCGGGGCGGCGAGGAGGCTCATCCATGACGATCGACGTTCGACCGGTCGCGGTCCCCGAGCGACTCGGCACTCCCGCGGCCGCCGAGTTCGAGGCGTACGTCGAGCTGACGGCGCAGATCGACGAGTCGGTCTGGGGGCACCGGCGCTTCTCCTACGACGCACCGGAACTGCTGCCCGAGTTCCTCGACGACCGGTACACCGGGCGCCGGGCGTTCGCCGCCTGGGACGGAGAGCGATGCGTCGGCCGTGCCGAACTGCAATGGGAGCGCAGCGAGGGCGCGCGCGCAGCTGAGATCACCGTCGGTGTCGTCGTCGACCTGCGTCGGCAGGGCATCGGCAGCGAGCTGCTGCGCCGGGCCGAGAGCCACGCGCGATCCATCGGCCGCCAGGTGTTCGCCGGGTTCTCGGATGTCGCGCTCGTCGGCCTCGAACTCGCCGGCCCCCGCCTCGAGGCGCCCGACGGCACCGGCTCGATCCCGGCAGCCGATCCCGGAGCCGCGTTCGCGTCCCGTCACGGATATCGCCTCGGTCAGCTCGAACGCATGAGCGGGCTCACCGTGACGGGCAGATCGGCGGAGTTCCGGTCGCTGCTCGACGACCGCCTCGCCGAACGCGACGCCCACGCTTCGGGCTATCGGCTCGTTGCATGGACCGACCGGGCACCCGAGGAGCTGCTCGACTCCCTCGCCGTGGCCCACGCCTCGATGGCGACGGATCCGCCCGCCGGCGGCATCTTGTACGACGAGGAGGTGTGGGATGCCAAGCGGGTGCGGGCCGGCGAGACCCGGGCGCTCGCCGGCGGTCGCACGACGCTCGTGCAGGCCGCCATCGCGCCCGATGGGTCGGTGGCAGGCTACACCGAGCTCTCGCTGCCGTCGGACTCGCTGGCGGTGTTCCAGTGGGACACGATCGTGCTCGGGCCGCACCGCGGCCATCGCCTCGGCATGCTGATGAAGCTCGGCAACCTCGTGCGCCTCGCCGAGACCGCGCCGGAGCGCACCGACGTCTACACGTGGAACGCCGACGAGAACGACCACATGCTCGCGATCAACATCGCGCTCGGCTTCACCCTTCGCGGGATGAGCGCGGAGTGGCAGCGGGCCTGATCCGACCTGCGCCGAACCGCGCGACGATGGTTCGCACGGCTTCGTCCACCACGTTGCGCGTCTCGTCCTCACTGAGCGACCAACCGCCGTGGATGAGGCGAGGCCAGAAGACGACGGTCGCGATCATGCCGAGGAACTGGGCTGCCACGGCATCCGGGTCATCCATGTGCGCGGTTCCCGCGGCGGCCTCGGCCCGCAGATAGCGCCCGAGTGCCGCGAAGACGGGCAACGTGCCGAAGTCGAAGGTTCGCTCGCGGAGCTCGGGAAACCGCTGGGACTCGCCGATCAGGATGCGGAGCAGCTGCTCCATGCGGGGGCGGTTCAACAACTCCACATACGCGTTGCCCAGCGCCGTCAATCCCCCGCTGAAGTCCCCGATCGGCGGGTCGACGACCTCTCCAGCAGGCGCGTCACCGGCCGCGAGCACCATCGCCTCGAACAGTTCGGCTTTCGTCGGGAACTGCTTGAACAGGGTGGCCTTGGAGACCCCTGCGCCCTCGGCGACGCGCGTGAGCGAGGTGCGGTCGTACCCGTGCTCGAGAAACAGCGCGGTGGCCGCGGCGATGATGGCCGCACGGTTGGCTGCGGCGATCTGACGATGGTATGCGGAGAGCTCACGGGCCATGCGCCAAGTATGCCAGAGAGGTGAGTCGCTTGACTCATGACTCGGGGGTTGCTAGCTTGCCAAAGGTGAGCCGATCGACTCACCTCAAGCAAAGGAGCTGCAATGGGCAAGCTCATCTATTCGATGATCACCTCGCTCGACGGGTATGCCGAAGCGGCCGAGGGCGACCTCGGCAACGGAGCCGAAGACGAAGAGGTGCACACGTTCATCGGCAATGCCTTTCGCAACGTCGGCACCTTCCTCTACGGCCGGCGCATGTACGAGACCATGGTCTTCTGGGAGACCGTCGACGCCCAGCCGGACGTACCGAAGTACATCTTGGAGTACGCCGACGAGTGGAAGGCCGCGCAGAAGATCGTGTACTCCACGACGCTGGAGTCGGTGTCGAGCGAAAAGACCCGCATCGAGCGCGCATTCGACGCCGATGCGGTTCGCGAGCTCAAGGCCGAGTCCGATCACGACCTCAGCGTCGACGGGCCGAACCTCGCGGCCCAGGCGATCGCGGCGGGGCTCGTGGACGAGTACCACCTCTTCATCACCACGAGCGTCGTCGGCGGCGGCACCCGGTTCTTCCCCGACGGCGTGCGACTCGATCTCGACCTGGTCGAAGAGCGCGCCTTCGACAACGGGCTCATGTACGCGCGCTACCACACCCGCTGACCGTCGCGCCGGGCGGCGATCACGGCGTACTCATCGCACCCGCTGGCACCTCGGGCAGAAATGCGAACCCCGGTTCATGAACGCCTCGCGCACCATCGGCGTGCCGCAGCGAGGGCAGGGCTTGCCCGCTCGCCCGTAGGCGTTCAGGGAATGCTCGAAGTAGCCGGATGCCCCGTTGACGTTCACGTATTGCGCATCGAAGCTCGTGCCGCCCTCGGCGAGGGCCTTGCCGAGCACCTCGCGCACCGCGCCGAGGAGTTCGCGGGCACGCCGCCTCGACAGCGACGACGCGGGCTGCTCGCCGTGCAGCCGCACCGCCCACAGCGACTCGTCGGCGTAGATGTTGCCGATGCCGCTCACGACGCCCTGATCGAGCAGCACGCGCTTGATCGCCGTGCCGCGCTTGGCGAGCGCCGCGAAGAAGGCCCGCTCCGAGAACGCCGGGTCGAGGGGATCCCGCGCGATGTGGGCGACCTGGGCGGGCACCTGGCGCGCCCACTCCCCCGTGACGCCGTCGGAGAAGCCCGCGATCTCGCCGTCGGCCGTCGGCACGAGCCGGTCGATCGCGAGGGATCCGAAGATGCGCTGGTCGACGAAGTCCACGCGCAGCTCGCCGTGCTCGGGGTGTTCCAGGTGCAGTCGCACCCGGGCATGCGCGTCGTCGCCGGGATGGTCGGGCGTGCGCAGCAGCATCTGCCCGCTCATGCCGAGGTGGCCGACGAGGGCCCGGCCGTCGCGCCGCTCGTCGCCGCGACGTTCATCAGCGGAGAGGGGCAACCACAGGAACTTGCCGCGGCGCACGGCCGCGTCGATGCGGGCGCCCGTCAGCAGGGACTCGAAACCTCCGGATGCCGCGTCGTGCCGCTTCAGCGAACGAGGCTCGAGCACCTCGACGGCCGAGACGATCGCGCCGGTGACCGCTGGTGCCAGTCCGGCCCGCACCACTTCGACCTCGGGCAGCTCGGGCACGTCAGCGCGAGTCGAGCCTGGTCCAGGCCTCGAGTGCCGCAGCCATCTCGGCCTGCTTCTTGCTCGAACCCTCGCCCGACGCCTCGACGAGGTCGCCGACGGTCACCGTGGCGACGAAGTGCTTGTTGTGGTCGGGTCCACTCTCGGCGACCGTGTAGACGGGTGCCGTCGCGCCGCGACGAGCCGCGATCTCCTGCAGGCTGGTCTTCGGATCCATGGCCGCACCGAAACGTGCAGGGTCTTTCATGAGCGGCGCGACGAGTCGCAGCACGAGCGCCGTGGCGGTGTCACCGCCGGCGTCGAGGTAGACGGCGCCGATGATGGCTTCGACCGTGTCGGCGAGGATCGACGGCTTGTCTGCGCCACCGGTCATGGTCTCGCCCCGGCCGAGTCGGATGAACCGACCGACGCCGATCGCGCGACCGACTTCTGCGAGCGCCACGCTCGAGACGAGGCTCGCCCGCCGCTTCGCGAGCTCCCCCTCATCGAGATCGGGGTGGTCGCGGAACAGCTTGACCGTCACGGCTTGCCCGAGGATCGAATCGCCGAGGAACTCGAGACGCTCGTTGGTCGGGATGCCGCCGTTCTCGTACGCGAATGACCGGTGCGTGAGCGCGAGCTGGAGCAGGGCGGGATCGATCGAGATCTGCAGGCGTTGCTGCAGCTCCTCGATCGTCTGATCCACTGCCCCGTTGAGCTCCGTTCGCGTCACGACCGGTCGTTCGGGTATCGGGGGCCGACTAGACGTCGGCGACCTTGCGGCCCTTGTACTCGAGGAAGAGCGGGGTGCCCGCCGAGTCCTCGACGACCTTGGCACGGTGAGGAAGGCTGTAGGTGACCTTGCCGTTCTCGACCGTCTTGACCAGGGTGGGGACCTCGGCCTTCCACTGCGCGCGGCGCATGTGGGTTCGGGCGCGTGACTTCTTCCGCTTCGGAACAGCCATGACTATCTCTCTTCTCTCTGCTGGTCGGCGCCGGATGCGTCATCCGGGCCGCTGTCTTCGGAAGCCTGGAACCCTGCGAGCGCGGACCATCGTGGATCGCTGTGCTCAGGGGTGACGAGTTCCGGATGATCGGCCAGTCGGAGCCCGGTCTCGAGGTCGAGTCCCGGGCAATCCGGTCGGCACACCGGCTGGAACGGCAGTGCCAGCACTACCGCATCTCGGATGAGTGGTTCAAGATCCACGTGGTCGTCTTGAACCTCATACTCGATGGCTTCCCCAGAATGATACCCGAAGAGTTCTTGGAACTCGACTTCGACGGGCAGCGCGATGTCGATGAGGCATCTGCCGCACTCCCCTTCGGCCACCGCGTCGACCTCTGCGGTGACGAGGATGCCCTCGTGCACCGACTCGAGCCGAACGTCGATGTCGAGCTCGGAACCGGCGCGGACGGCGACCAGCCCCTCGCCCATCTGGTCGCCTGCGGCGACGGAGAAGGGGTGCTCGCGCATCTCGCCGGGACGGTTGACGAGGTCGCGGACGTTCACACGGAACGGGGAATACTTGATGGCCACGATCGACGAGTCTACGCGCCGACGGATGGGCGTTCGCCGAACGCCCGCCGTGCGGTGTCGAACAGCGATCGCGGCGCGAGCATCGCCCTCGCACGCACCACCGGTGCTGCGTCGGCCAGGAGTGCCGCCCGGACATCGGCGAGCTGCCCGTGCAGAACCGGGTCCGCGACGTCGACGATATCGTCGGGTCCGTACCGCTCGCGTTCGACGGCGTCACGGAGCCCGAACAGCGCTGCCCTCGCCTCGGCTCCCTGGAATGCCGCTCGCTCGGAGACCGTGGCTGCGAAGGCCCGGGCCGTCTCGGCGTCGTCGCCACCGGCGCCGAGATCGCGGGCGGTCGCGATCACCTCGTCCCACGCGGTATCCGCGGGTCGCTCGCCCTTCGCGATGCGCCGGCGACGCGTCCAACGCTGTCCGACGCGGAGCATCGCCGGGAGGAGCAGCAGGAGCACGGCGAGGAGCACCACCGGCACCCCGCGCTGCCACCAGGTGTTCGCCGTCGAGGCACCGCCGGCCTGCCCGGCGAGGCCCCGATCGGGATCGAGCTCGGGACGGCCACTCGCTCCCGGGCTCACCGGCGCCGTGCTCGGGGCGGCGGCGCCGGTGCCGTCGCCCGCGCCGGGCCTCGAGTACCCGGGCACCGTGCCTCGACCCGGGGTCGGTTCGAACGGCACCCACCCGACACCCTCGAAGTACAGTTCGGGCCACGAGTGCAGGTCGTGCGAGTCGACCTCGACCCGCTGCACGCCGTCGACGCGCTCCTGCGTCGGAGAACCCTGCGTGTAGCCCAGCGAGATGCGCGAGGGGATTCCGATCTCCCGCGCGAGGACCGCCATCGTCGAGGCGAAGTGGACGCAGTACCCCGACTTGGCCTCGAGGAACTGCGCGATGACATCGAAGCCGCCGCCGTCGTACCCCTCGGCGACCGGCGCTTCGGTGGAGTAGTCGAACTGGGAGGAACGGAGGTAGGACTGGATCGCCACCGCCGCGTCGTAGCGGGAGGTGGTGCCCGCGGTGACCGCCGCAGCCGTCTCGGCGATGATCGGCGGCATCTCCTCGGGCAGCGCGAGGTTCGGCTCGATTTCGGCCGGCACGTCGGTGCTCGCGTCGCGCAACTGCGCGACCGTGGGCTCCACCTCGAGGCGGGTGGCCCGGTAGCGCTGCCCGCCCGTGTTCGTGTCGACGCTGCGCACCGACAGCGAGCCAGCCTCCCAGAACCAGGAACCGCTGAGGCCCTCGATGCGAGAGGTCGGGTAGGGCACGGGGAGCCACGTCGTACGCACCTCGTCGACGATCACCTCGATCGGATGCTCCGTGGTCACGACCTCGTCGGAGAGGCCGTCGGGCCTCGGCATCGCATCGACCGTGTTGTCGCCGTCGACGGCCTCGTTGCCGGCGCCCCACACCTCGCCCTCGAACTCGTCGAGGGTGAGCAGGGAGAAGTACGGGCGGTCGGCGTCTCGCGCGAAGTAGTGGAACGCCGGGCGCGGCTCGGGACGACGGAGATCCCGTCCGAGGTCGATGAAGGGGCTCACCCCGCGCCCGAACAGCGTGCCCTGGCTCGGCGACCCGAGCAGGAGGCTCGATGAGATGCTCGGCGTCGACGCCGCCAGGATCGACGCGGTCAGAAGGCCGACCGCGGCGAGGCCGAGCGAGGCGCCGAGCGTCGACACGATGGGCACCCGGTTCGGCGGCACGATCGTCGCGGCATCCTCGCCCTCGGCCCCGGCGGCGAGGCGCGCCCGTCGTCGCACACGCACGTCGACCCTCAGCAGCAGCAGGTACGCCGCTGCCGTGAGCACGAGCGCCGGCGCCTCGGCACCCGCCTCGATGATGAAGCCGGGCACCACGACGGGCACGAGCGCCGGCACCGCCGCGAGCGCGGGCACCCGGAGCGTCTGGACGAGCACGTCCACGACGAACGCGAGCAGCCCGATGCCGAGCGCGAGCGCGAACAGGAGCGGCGGCACGGGGATGGCCGGCACCGACTGCTGTTCGATCGTGCGCTGCGCACCCGACATGAGCTCGCCGAAGGCCTCGAAGGTGCCTTGCGTCGGGATCACGAGCGCGATGCTCGTGGCTCCGCCGAACACGAGTGTCAGGAGCAGCAGGAGCACGACGAGTTCGAGCACCGGCACGAGCGAGGCCGGCGTTCGCAGGGCTCGCAGGCCCGTGCCCGCGAACAGCACCCCGCCCGCGATGAACGCGCACAGCCACCACCATCCGCTGCCAGCGATGAGCGGGCCGAGGGCCATCGCGGCGGTCGCGAGCAGCAGGAAGGATGCAGCGGTGAGGGCGAGCCGCTGGGCTCGTGAGAGGGGAGCGGGATCAGGACGCATCGGGCACTCCGGGTGCCACCGGGCGGCGGGCGGGCGGGCGACTCGGCGCAACGGGCTGGGGTCGGGTCGTGCCCGACCACGCCGACGCGATCTCGGCCGCGCGGCGCACGCGCACCACTCGCCAATCGGCCTTCTCGAGCAGGTCGACGATGCCCCCTGCCACCCCCTCGGTCGCGAAGACCACGGCCGGCTCGATGCTCGATCGCAGCGCGACGAGGGAGCGGGCGTCGTGCTCGTCGGGGTCGACGAGCACGGCGAACCCCGGCATGCGGGCGTCCCGTCCGCGAGAGCCCGCTGAGTGGGTCCCGGCAGCCGACTGCGTGCGGGCGCCGGCCGCTCCGGCGGGGCCGTCGAGCCGCGCGAGGTCTTCGAGCAGCAGTCGATCGCCGCCGGGCAGACGGTAGCCGGCACCCGACTCGCCCGAGGCGAGACCCCGCTCGGGATCGTCGAGGCGATCGCAGCGCACCCGGTATCCGTGTTCGAGCAGGTGCATGCCGATCGACGCCGCGACCTCGACGCCGAGTTCGAAGCCGAAGTGCGGGCTGTCGTCGGCGTCACGGCGATGACCCGCCTGCCGCGCGCGCCCTGCGAGCGCGGTGTCGAGGATGATGCGAGCCTCGGGGTCGCCCCGCTGCTCCTCCTCGCGCACCATGAGCTCGCCGCGGCGGGCGGTCGCCGCCCAGTTCACCCGCCGCAACGGGTCGCCGTAGCGGTACTCGCGGGCGATGAGCTCGTCGGAGTTCGGATGCGTGCGGAGTTGCAGGCCGTTGAGCACGCCGTCGACGCTCGCTGCCGAGCCGAGTGCCGTGTCGAGCGGAGTCACGCGCGGGGTGACCACGACCTCGTGGGCGGTGCCGACGTCACGGTCGACCCTCGCGAGACCGAACGGGTCGGCGATGCCGACGCGCAGCGGTCCGATGGGGTAGACGCCGCGCCGCGGCATCCGCAACCGGTACTCGACGCGCACCGTGTCGTCGCCCGAGGGCAGCATCGATTCGTAGGGGCCCATCGCCGGCAGGATCGCTTCGGGTGCTGCCGTCAGCGTCGTCGGCACCCCGTCTCGCCAGTGCGCCCCGTCGAAGGTGCGGCGGGAGCGGTTCTTGATGACGAGCGCCACCAGAGTCGAGCCGCCCGCCTCGGCGACCGGTGGGGCGAACCTCCGCGTGACCGCGAGGCTCGGCTTGCGCAGGGCCACGAAGAGCGCGGCCACGGCCGGCATGGCGATGCCGACGAAGGCGAGCACGAGCACGTCGCGAGAGTCGAACCAGAGCGACACGGCGAACAGCAGCACCCCGACGATGACGAGCGTGGCACCCCGGCGCGTGAGTCGCGGCCAGGTCGCGACTCGAACGGAACGGGGGTGCCACATGTCAGTTCCTTCGCGCGCTGCCGACCGGAATCGGCGTCTCCCCCACGATTCGGCGCACGATGGCGTCGATGAGCGGCCCGCTATCGCGGTCGTGCGCTCCGACCGCACGACTCGTGGGCACGAGCCGGTGCGCGAGCACGGGCACGGCGAGTGCGTCGACGTCGTCGGGCAGGACGAAGTCTCGGCCGTGCATCGCCGCGTGCGCCTTCGCCGCCCGGATCAGCTGCAGCGTGGCTCGCGGGCTCGCGCCGAGGCGCAGTTGCCGGTCTTCACGCGTCGCCCGGGCGAGGTCGACGGCGTACTCCTTGACCGGCTGCGACGTGAACACGTGCTGCACGGCCTCGATCATGCCGCGCAGCTCGGTGAGGCTCACGACCGGCTCGAGCGCATCGAGCGGGCTCGACGTCTCGCGCGTCGACAGCATCGCCAGCTCGTCGGCCGACGAGGGATAGCCCATGGAGATGCGCGCCATGAAGCGGTCGCGCTGCGCCTCGGGCAACGGGTACGTACCCTCCATCTCGACAGGGTTCTGCGTGGCCACAACGGTGAACGGCGGCTCGAGCCGGTAGGTCGTGCCGTCAGCGGTGACCTGGCGCTCTTCCATGCACTCGAGCAGCGCCGACTGCGTCTTCGGGCTCGCGCGGTTGATCTCGTCGCCGATCACGATGTTCGCGAACACCGGCCCGTGCTTGAACTCGAAACGCCGACTCGCCTGGTCGAACACCGAGACGCCGGTGACATCGCTCGGCAGCAGGTCGGGGGTGAACTGGATGCGGCTGACCGTCGCGTCGACCGATCGGGCGAGCGTCTTGGCGAGCATCGTCTTGCCGACGCCGGGTACGTCTTCGATGAGGAGGTGGCCCTCGGCGAGCAGCACGGTGAGCGCGCTCGTGACGGCCTCGCGCTTGCCGGCGATGACCGCCTCGACGTTCTGCACGATGGATGCCGCGCGCGCACCGACCTCGTCGATGCCCATCTGCGCCGCGACAGCCGTCTGGTCGGTCATGGCGTCATCGCCGCCTGGAGGTACTCGGACACCGCGGTCGGCACGTATGGGGCGACGTCGCCGCCGAGCGCCGACACCTGGCGCACGAGGGAGCTCGACACGTGCGCGTTCGCCGGATCGGGGAGGAGGAAGACCGTCTCGACGCCCGCGAGGTGACGGTTGACGATCGCCATGGGCGTCTCGTAGGCGACGTCGAGCTGCGAGCGCACGCCCTTCACGAGCACCGAGGCGCCGACATCGGTGCAGTAGTCGACGAGGAGGCCCATGCTCCACGACGCCACGACGATGCGGCCCCGGATGCCGGCCTCGGCGATCGACCGCTCGATGAGCGAGACCCGCTGGGCGATCGGCAGCAGCGCGGACTTGTCGGGATTGTGCACGACGACGACGTGCAACTCGTCGTACAGCCCCGCGGCCCGCTCGATGACGTCGAGGTGACCGAGCGTGACGGGGTCGAACGATCCTGGGACGACGGCGATCCGCTGCATACGCACCAGCGTACTGCCCGCGCGGCCGCGCGCGAGGGGCTGTGGAGAGTCTCAGCCCTTGCTCAGGTACCCGCTCGTCTCCTCGTCGAGGCGACGGCGCACCGCCGCCGCGAGGGCTGGGTGCGACGCGAGTCCGCCGCCGGCCTCGAGCACCTCCTGCGCCATCTCCCGCGCCTCGGCGATGAGGTCGCCGTCGCGCGCGACCTTCAGCAGCTTGAGCGACGAACGCCCGCCCGATTGCACCGCGCCCAGTACGTCGCCCTCCTGCCGCAGCTCGAGGTCGGCCTGCGCGAGCTCGAAGCCGTCGAGCGTCGCGGCGACGGCCTCGACCCGCTGCAGGGCGAGCGATCCGGGCACCGCCGACGTGACGAGCAGGCAGAGCCCGGGCACGGACCCGCGGCCGACCCTGCCGCGCAGCTGGTGCAGTTGCGAGACGCCGAACCGATCGGCGTCGACGACGACCATGGCGCTCGCGTTCGGCACATCGACGCCGACCTCGATGACGGTGGTCGCGACGAGCACGTCGATCTCGCCGGCCGAGAAGGCGCGCATCGCCGCGTCCTTCTCGTCGGCCGACATTCGGCCATGCAGGGGCGTGATGCGCGTCTCGGCGAACCGCGGGTGGTCGCGGAGCTCCGCCAGCACGGCGACGACGGATGCCACGGGGGCCGCGGCATCCGCTCGGCCCTCGCCGTCGGTCGCAGCGGCCGAGGCCGCGCCCGCGGGACCCTCGTCTTCGACGACCTTCGCCTCGATGGCGGGGCAGACGACGAACGCCTGCCGGCCGAGCGCGAGCTCCTCGGCGAGGCGTTCCCAGATGCGCGGACGCCAGGTCGGCCGGATCGCGAGCGGGACGACCTGGGACGTGATGCCGGCACGCCCGGCCGGGAGTTCGCGGATCGTCGACACGTCGAGGTCGCCGAACACCGTCATCGCGACCGTGCGGGGAATCGGCGTGGCCGTGAGCACGAGCACGTGCGGCGGGCTCTGCCCCTTCAGCCGCAGCGCCTCGCGCTGCTCGACGCCGAAGCGGTGCTGCTCGTCGACGACGACGAGCCCGAGGTCGGCGAACGAGACGTTGTCGCCGAGCAGGGCGTGCGTGCCGACGACGATGCGCGACTGACCCGCTGCGGCGCGCAGGAGCGCCTTCTTGCGCTCGGCGACGGGAAGCTGGCCCGTGAGCAGGGTCGGCATGAGCTCGGCCGCGAGATCGGGGCCGAGCATCTTCGCGATCGAGCGCAGATGCTGGCCCGCGAGCACCTCGGTGGGCGCGAGGAGCGCCGACTGGCCGCCCGAATCGGCGACGGCGAGCATCGCGCGAAGCGCCACGACGGTCTTGCCCGAGCCGACCTCGCCCTGCACGAGGCGGTTCATCGGCACGGGCTCGCCCAGGTCGCGCGCGATCTCGCCGCTGACCTCGAGCTGGTCGCCCGTGAGCGTGAAGGGCAGCGCCGCGTCGAACCGCTCGAGGAGCCCGCCGGGCACGGGCTCGCGCGCGACGGTCGTGTGCGTGCGCAGCTCGGCCCGACGTTCGAGGAGCGCCGCCTGCAGCACGAACGCCTCGGTGAAGCGGAGCGTGCCGCGAGCGCGCTTCCAATCGCCGTCGCGCTCAGGCCGGTGCACGAGCTCGAGCGCTTCGCGGTGGCCGAGGAGCGACTTCGCCGCGCGCACCGACGCCGGGAGCGGATCGTCGAGCGGGGCGAGCCCGTCGAGCACGAGCTCGACGGCCTTGGCGATCTGCCAGCTCGCGAGCGTGCTCGTCGCCGGGTAGATCGGGATCGGCGCCTCGGCCCAGCGCTTGGCCGCCGCGTCGCCGGCCTCGAGCGGCGCGGCGTCGTCGAACAGCTCGTAGTCGGGGTGCGCGAGTTGGCGCTGCCCCTTGTAGTCGCTCACCTTGCCGGCGAAGATGCCGCGCCGGCCGGGCCGCAGGTCTGCGGCCCGCCAGCGCTGGTTGAAGAACGTGAGGGTCAGCACGCCCGTGCCGTCGGTGATCTTCGCCTCGACGATCGAGCCGCGGCGAGCACGCATCGACCGCTCGCCGACCGCGATCACCTCGGCGATGATCGTGATGTTCTCGTCGAGCGGCAGGGTCGCGAGCGCGGTCAGCTCGCCGCGCATGGCGTAGCGCCGCGGGTAGTGCGCGAGCAGGTCGCCGACGGTGCGATGCCCGAACCCGCGCTCGAACGCCTGCGCGGTGCGCCCGCCGAGCGCCCCAGACAGCCGGGAGTCGAGGGTGAACGAGCCCGGCGCGATCTCGCCGGCCGTCGTCGCGCCGCGCCCTTCGGTGTCGCGCCCCTCGGTCATGGCTCGATCGTAGGCGGCGCCTCCGTCAGCGCGGCGAGCTCCGCCTGCACGTACGGGTCTTCGGGTCGGGCCGCTGCGAGCTCCCGCTGCAACGCGAGCGCCTCGTCGGTGCGACCGAGGCTGCGCAGGCACCGGGCGACCGACCATCGGGCGACGTGGCGCTGCTCGGCAGTGCCGTATCGGTCGGCGGCCTCGACCGCCTGCTCGAAGTGCGTGAGGGCCGCCTCGGCCCTGCCCGCGTCGTGCATGGTCCATCCGAGGTTGTTGTGCAGGGCGACGCCCCAGCGACGCAAACGGGCGTCGCGCACACCGTCGAGCACGTCGAACCCCTCGGCCGCCCACTCCTCCTCGTGGCCGGCGTCGTTCAGCGCCAGCATGTGCAGGGCGTCGAGCACGAGGAACGTCGACCCGGCGAGCGCGGCCTCGCGAACGCCGCGGGTCAGTTCGGGCACCGCATCGGCGGGGCGCCCAGCGGATGCCGCGAGCCGCCCTCGCTCGATCGCCACCCGAGCCCGGAGCTCAGCGGCATCCGCCCCGCCGTCGCCGGCGGGAACGTCTGCTGCGACGCTCTCGAGCACCGCGAGCGCCTCGTCGACGCGGCCCTGGATTCCGAGAGCTCGGGCGAGCTGCGTCGTCATCACGGCGCGGAGGTGGGCGGAGTTGCCGTCGTCGTCAGCGGCCTCCCTGAATCGCTCCTCGCTCGCCGCCGGGTTCCCGAAATCCCAGAGTCGGTCGATCATCTGCTGTTCGGCGCCGCGGTGTCGGGACGGTTCGGCGGGCACCTGGTCGGTCGAGTCATCCACCCTCCCATAATGGCAGCAGCTCGGTCGCCTCATGGCAGCGGCGAGAGGTCGCCCGTTATGCTCGCCTGAGCATGACCCGCATCATCGCCGGATTCGCCGGCTCCCTCACCCTCCGAGTGCCGCGCTCCGGCACCCGTCCCACGAGCGACCGTGTGCGCGAGGCGATCTTCTCCGCCCTCGAGGCGCGAGACGCCCTCGAGGGCGCCCGGGTGCTCGACCTCTACGCGGGGTCGGGCGCATTGGGCCTCGAGGCGGCCAGCCGCGGTGCCACCGATGTCGTGCTCGTCGAGCGAGCCAAGCCTGCGGCGGAGGTGTGCCGCAGCAACGCCGATGCCCTGCTGAAGGCCGCGAAGGGCGTCACCCGGCCGCACATCCGCGTTGCCGTGCGTCCCGTGGCCGCGTACCTCGAGACCGCCGCCGCCGGCGTCGACCTCGCCTTCATCGACCCGCCGTACGAGCTCGACGAGGCAGCGCTGGCGCGCGACCTCGAGCTGCTCGCGCCCCTGCTGGCGCCCGACGCCGTCGTGATGGTCGAACGCAGCTCCCGCTCCCCCGAACCCGAATGGCCCGCCGGCATCGAGCCCGAACGTCGCCGCGACTACGGCGAGACGACGCTCTGGTGGGCGACCACGGCTCAGCCTGCGCGGCCGTCCCAGCCCGAGTAGGGGTCCCATCCGGCGGAGTCGATCGCGACGCCGTCGACGAAGAGCCGCCCTGGCGCGTCCGTCACGAGCCCGATGGGTTCGAACGGCTCGGGCAGCGCCGTGCCGGGCGGGAACGTCGCGAGCAGGCCGTGGTCCTCGCCGCCGGCCAGGGCGAGCCGCACGTCGGGGCCGAGCGCTGCGGCCGAGAAGTCGATGCCGACACCACTCGCCTGGGCGACGCGGCGTGCGTCTCGAGCGAGGCCGTCGGAGACGTCGAGCATCGACGTCGCGCCACCCGCCGCAGCCGCGACCCCGGCGCCGACGGGCGGTGACGGCGCCAGCTGAGCGACGATCAGGTCGGGGTGGCGGTCGCGCAGCACGTCGACGGCAGCGGAGTCGGGTTCGCCCGAGGCATCCGTCGCCTCGTCGAAGAGCAGGGCGAGGCCGCGGGCAGCGTCCCCGCGAGCGCCGGCGTGCGCGACGACGTCGCCGGGGCGTGCCCCGCTGCGGGTCACGGGCGGGCGGCCCTCGAGATCGCCGAACGCCGTCACCGCGATCGTCAGCACCGATGACGCCGTGAGGTCGCCGCCCACCACGCCTGCGCCGGGGGCGAGCGCAGCGAGGCATTCACGGAGTCCATCGGCGATGCCCTCGAGCACCGAGGCGTCGAGCGACGACGGCGCGGCGATCGCCACGACGAGTGCCGTCGGGCGGGCTCCCATCGCCGCGACATCCGTGAGGTTCGTCGCCGCCGCCTTCCAGCCGAGCTCGAACGGCGTCGACCAGGCGAGGCGGAAGTCGGGGCCGTGCACCATGAGGTCGGTGGTCACGACGAAGCGTCCATCGGCGGCGGCGACCACGGCGGCATCGTCGCCGGGGCCGAGAAGCGCGGCATCAGCCGGCCGGAGCCGCGGCAGGATGCGCGCCAGTGCGGCGTCTTCGCCGAGCTCGCCGACGGTTCGGGGCTGGGCCGCTTGGTCCGCGCGCTCGTGCATGCCCTTCACGCTAGCGTGCGCCGCATGCCGGCGTGTGCGGCCACCCGGCCGGAGCCGCCCGCGCCCCGGCGTCGTCAGCAGTTGGGTCGGCAGGCGCGCTGCGACAGTGCGTCGGTGAGCACCACGGTCAGGTCCTCGGGCCGTGCCGCGGAATAGGCGGCACCGCCCGTCGCCTCCGCGATGCGCCGCATGGCGTCGAGATCGGTGTCGGGCCCGATTCCGACGAGCGTCACCGGCACGGGCCGCGCCGGATCGTCCAGCGCCGCGAGCTCGGCGAGCAACTGTTCTCCCGAGATGCCGTTCTCGTCCTCGTTCCGGCCGTCGGTCAGCAGCAGCACCGAGTTGACCTTCTCGGGATCGTACTGCTCGCGCACGCTCTGCACGGCCGCGAGCGTGGTGTCGTAGAGACCGGTGGCACCGCCGAGACGGGCAGGCAGCGAGCCGATCACGTCGGTCACGAGCTGCTTGTGCGAATCGTTCGAGAGTCGGTCGATCGGTGCGAGCCACTCCCAGTCCTGCTCGCCGGCGCGCAGCGTGGAGAAGCCCCAGACGCCGAGGTCGACCTGGCCCGAGAACTGCGCGAGCGTCGTCGCCGCGGCCTGTTGCAGCACGTCGATGCGCCGCTGCCCCGACACAGTCGGCTCCTCCATGGAGCCCGAGAGGTCGATCACCGTCAGGATGCGCGAGCGCACGCTGACGAGACCCCAGGTGCGCAGGATCGCGACCTGAGCGGATGCCGCGGCAGAACTCACCTCGACGGGCGCCTCGACCACGCCGTCCTGTTCGAGCTCGCCGCCGCCTCGGCCGTCGCGGAAGCCGTCGGTGGCGAAGCGGTCCTTCGCGTTCCAGAGGGCGATCTTCAGTGCGTCGAGCTCGTGGGCCCGACGCACGAGCTCGATCGCCTCGGGGTCGGACTCGTCCGCCTGCTCGCCGTCGCGCAGGTGCTTCGCGAGCTCGCTCTCGTCGAGCAGGCGCAGGAACGGATAGCTGAGGGCGAGGCTGCCGTCGCTCGGGTAGAGGGCGAGCAGCGGCTCGGCGCCCGCCTTCCGGTTGTGCAGGGCCAGCTGCTGCTCGCTCGCGATCGCCACGGTGCCCGGGGCGCTCACGCTGAGCGCGGCGAACGCGGCATCCGCATTCGACGGCACCTCGCCGTTCAACCGGACCATCGCGTTCTGGAACTGCCTCGGCTGGGTGATCTCGACGCGGCTCTCGAGCGACTGGAGCGCGTTCAGGCTCGCCGAGGAGGCTTCGGGGTCGGGCAGCAGCGCGGGGAACTCGGCACCCAGCAGCCCCTTCCAGCTCAGCTCACGACCGGCGAACTCCTCGGCCCGGCTCACGGGCGCCGCGAAGACGACCGGGCTCGTCGCGATCGAGCGTTCGAGGGCGATGTCGGGCACCGGGCGGCCGAGGGATCGCGCCATGCTCGACATGCGCACGAGCCAGACCGGGGAGTCGGGGATCCAGGCGTCGACCTCCGTCGCGTTGCCCGAAGCCAGTACTGCGGCCGTGTCCGCAGACTCCTGGGCGAGCACCTCGGTGTGCGAGCACGCCGACTCGCCGGCGTCGTACTCGGTCGCCACGGCCTGCACCGTCGCCGCGATCGCCCGATCGGCGACGACCGTCAACTCGACGGGCACGGTGCACTCCGGAACCGGGTCGATCCAGTCGTCGAGACCGCCCGTCGCCCAGGCCGTGCCGACGGCACCGGCACTGCCGACGAGCACCGCCGTGACGATCGCGGCCGCGATGATCGAGCTCGTCCGACGACGGCGTTTCCGACTCTGCTCGCGTTCGCTTCGACGACTCATCGTGCTCCATTGCTCGGCGGTGAGCGGCCTTGATCAGCGCTCGGATGCTTGCAGCGATGCTCGTCTCGGGGACGACGGCGGGGGCACCGCGTGCATTGGTAAGCAATCATTACATTCAGCGGCGCCGATTGCACTCTCTGCACGCAGCCGGCGGGACGGGCGGCCCGGCCGGGCGGCCCACGCCCAGCTCGGCGCGCCCCGCTCGCGATAGCCTGAACGGGATGTCCGAATCATCCCCCTCAGCTCCTTCGCGCGGCACCGCGCTCCGCCGGTTCGCCGCGACCGCCGTCGTCGCCGCCGCCATGCTCGTGTTCACCGGTTGCAGCCAGGCCGTGCCGATCGAATCGGCGCCGCTCGCGAGCGATCCCGACTGCGCGGCCGTCGTCGTGCGCCTGCCCGACGCGCTCGCGAAGGACACCGAGGCCGAGCAGCAGCAGCGCGAGACCAACGCGCAGGGCACCGGTGCGTGGGGCGAACCGGCATCCGTGGTCCTGCGCTGCGGGGCCGAGGCGCCCGGCCCGACGACCGATCGCTGCGTCAGCGTCAACGGCGTCGACTGGGTCATCGACGAATCGGACGCACCGAACTACCTGTTCACCACATACGGGCGCACGCCCGCCGTCGAGGTGCTCGTCGACAACGACGTCGTCTCGGGCACCACCGTCATCAGCGAACTCTCCTCGGCGGTCTCCGTCATCCCCGCCGACGGTGGCTGCACGACGATCGACGAGTCCTTCGGCGAGACCTCGGGCTGAGCATCCTGCTGGTTGAGCCTGCCGAACCCTCAGCCTGCCGAACCCCGGTCTCGACCGGCTCGACCGAGAGAGGCAGGCTCAACTCGCAGGCGTGTCAGCGACTGCCGCGCGCGTACCCGCCGTCGATGAGTTCGGCGATCAGGTCGGGGTAGGCGAGGCCCGACTGCTGCCAGCACGTCGGGAACATCGAGATGGGCGTGAAGCCCGGCATCGTGTTGATCTCGTTGACGACGAAGCCCTCGTCGGTCAGGAACACGTCGACACGCGCGAGCCCCTCGCCGCCGATCGCCTCGAACGCGTGGCGTGCGACGCGCTGCAGCTCGAAGAGCTCGCCGTCGCCGAGATCGGCCGGGCAGATCAGTTCGACGCCGGGAGCGTCGAGGTACTTCGCCTCGAAGTCGTAGAAGTCGCGGCCGGTGACGACGACCTCGCCGGCGACGCTCACGCGAACGGATGACCCGGCGCCGCCGAGCACTCCGCACTCGATCTCGCGGCCCGTGACCGCCGCCTCGACGAGCACGCTGCCGTCTTCGGCGAACGCGGTGTCGAGGGCCGCGTCGAGCTCCGACCAATCGGCGACCCTCGTGACGCCGACCGAGGAGCCCGCGCGCGCGGGCTTGACGAACACCGGCAATCCGAGCGCCTTGGTGCGACGTTCCCAGAGCTCGCGGTTCTCGTCGAGCGAGGCTCGCGTCAGGGTCACCCACGGTGCCACGGCGATGCCGGCGCCCTCGAGCACGGTCTTCGTGAAGTGCTTGTCCATGCCGATCGACGAGGCGAGCACGCCGTTGCCGACGTAGGGCAGGCCGACGAGCTCGAGCAGTCCCTGGATCGTGCCGTCTTCGCCGAAGCGGCCGTGCAGGATCGGGAAGACCACGTCGACATCGCCGAGCGAGCGCTCGCCCGATGCATCCGTGACTCGAAGCTCGCGCGACGACGCGCTCTCGGGCCAGCGCACCCGGCTGCCGTTGTCGACGACCTCGGGCAGGTGCGCCGGGTCGAGGGCGAAGCGGTCGGCGTCGTCGGACTCGAGCACGAACGCGCCGTCGCGAGTGATCCCGACGGGGATCACCTCGTAGCGGCTACGGTCGATCGCCCGGAGCACCCCGCCCGCCGTTGCGCAGCTGATCGAATGCTCGCTGGAACGCCCTCCGAACAGCAGAACCACTCTGAGCTTGTCCATCGATCGTCCTTTCGCCCTGCGGCTCGTCGTCTGTCGTGAGGTGGGGCGCGATGTCCTTCGGATCGAGGGTGCCCGCGAGCACCTGCCGAACCTGTTCGACGATGGGCATGTCGACGCCCATCGCTCGCGCCAGTTCGAGGATCGGCCCGACCGATGCGAGCCCCTCTGTGGTCTGCTGCATCTGATTGACGACGTCGTTCAGGTGATAGCCCTGGCCGAGCAGTCGGCCCGCGGTGTTGTTGCGCGAGAGGGGCGACTGGCTCGTCGCGATGAGGTCGCCGAGACCCGCGAGGCCGGCGAGGGTCTCGGGATGCGCGCCGTAGGCGACCGCGAAGTCGGTCATCTCGACGAGGCCGCGCGTGATGATCGAGGCCTTCGTGTTCTCGCCGTAGCCGACGCCGTCGACGATGCCGATCGCGACGGCGATGAGGTTCTTCAGCACGCCGCCGAACTCGGTGCCGATCACGTCGGTGTTCACGAACGAGCGGAAGTAGCGGTTGCGGGCGACGGATGCCACGGCCTGGGCCGTCTCGAGGCTCGTCGACGACACGACGGCCGCGGTCGGCTGCTCCTTGGCGATCTCGAGCGCGAGGTTCGGCCCCGAGATCACCGCGATCTGCGCGGGGTCGATGCGCAGCACCTCGGCGATGACCTCGCTCATGCGCTTGCCCGTCGACTTCTCGACGCCCTTCATGAGCGAGACGACGGATGCCTGCGCGTGCAGGTGCGGCGCGATGATCGCGAGGTTCTCGCGCAGCGACTGGCTCGGCACCGAGATGTAGACCTGCTCGGCGCCCGCGAGTGCGAGGTCGAGGCGGCTCGTGGCCCTGAGGCCGAGCGGCAGGTTCACGCCCGGGAGGTAGTCGCTGTTGCGCTTGGCCTCCTGGATCTCGCGGGCCAGCTCGGGGCGACGGGCCCACAGCACGACATCGGCGCCGCCGTCGGCGAGGATCTTCGCGAACGTGGTGCCCCAGCTGCCGGCGCCGAGCACGGCGACGCGCTTGCCCGGGCCCTTCTTGGCGGGGGTTCTAGTCTTCAAGGCGCCCCGTCTCCTTCTGGCCGTGCTGCGTCGGATCCCAGCGCTCGGCCGGTGCCGGCTCGTCGCGCAGTTCCGCGAGCAACTCGGCGATCGCCTTCATGAGCTGATCGGTCGCCTCGAGCAGGCTGCTCTGGGTGAGCGGCTTGCCCCGATACTCGCTGAGGTCGAGCGGCTCGCCCACGATGACGTCGATGGTCTTGCGCGGGAAGGGGTGGATCTTCTTGCCGTAACGCGGCATGAGCTCCTGCGTGCCCCAGTGCGCCGAGGGGATGATCGGGATGTCCCGCTCGAGCGCGATGCGCACGGCACCCGTCTTGCCCCGCATCGGCCAGAGGTCGGGGTCGCGCGTGAGTGAACCCTCGGGGTACACGACGACCATGCGCCCCTTCTCGACGAGCTCCTCCGCTGCGCGCAGCGCCCGGTGGCTCTTGCTGCCCGCGCGCTCGACCGGGATCTGCCCTGAGGTGCGCAGGAGCCAGCCCAGCACGGGGTTCTTGAAGAGCGAGGCCTTCGCGAGGAATCTCGGTGCACGACCGAGCTTCCAGACGGCCGCGCCGATCACGAGCGGATCGATCTCGCTGTAGTGGTTCGGCGCGAGCACGAAGGCACCCGACTGGGGCATGCGCTCACGGTGGTGGAACCGGTAGCGGACCGCGAGGCCGAGCGGCGGGAGGGCGATGGCGGCGAGGAGCCAGAAGAACGACGGTCGGCGGGTCTCCGAACGCGGCTTCATGGAGCTCGTCGAGGGTGTGTCGTCGTGTGGCACTCCCCCATTATCCTTCGAGTTCGAAGTCCGCCCCGAGGAGCTCCAGCTTCGTGATGAAGTTCTCGTATCCGCGAGCGATGATGCCGACGTTCGAGACGGTCGAGCGGCCGTCGGCCGAGAGCGCCGCGATGAGGTGGCTGAAGCCGCCCCGCAGGTCGGGAACCTCGATGTCGGCGCCCGTGAGCTTCGTGGGCCCCGAGATCACCGCGGAGTGCTTGAAGTTGCGCTGACCGAACCGGCACGCGCGACCGCCGAGGCACTCCTTGTGCACCTCGATCGACGCGCCCATCTCGACGAGGGCGTCGACGAACCCGAAACGCTGCTCGTAGACCGTCTCGTGCACGATCGAGACGCCCTTCGCCTTCGTGAGCGCGATCACGAGCGGCTGCTGCCAGTCGGTCATGAAGCCGGGGTGCACGTCGGTCTCGATGATGACGGGCGAGAGCTCGCCGCCCGGGTGGAAGAACCGGATGCCGTCTTCCTGGATCTCGAAGTCGCCGCCGACCTTGCGGAAGACGTTGAGGAACGTGAGCATCTCGGCCTGGCGCGCTCCGCCGACGAAGATGTCGCCGTCGGTCGCGAGGGCCGCAGCGGCCCAGCTCGCGGCCTCGTTGCGGTCGAAGAGCGCCCGGTGGGTGTAGCCTTCGAGCTTCTCGACGCCCTCGATGCGGATGACCCGGTCGGTGTCGACCGTGATGATGGCGCCCATCTTCTGCAGGATGTTGATGAGATCCATGATCTCGGGCTCGATCGCCGCGCCCGAGAGCTCGGTGATGCCGTCGGCGAGCACGGCCGTCAGGAGTACCTGCTCGGTGGCGCCGACGCTCGGGTAGGGCAGCGACACCTTCGCGCCGTGCAGGCCGCCGGGTGCCGACATGCGGATGCCGCTCGGCAGCTTCTCGACGATCGCACCGAAGTTGCGCAGCACCTCGAGGTGGTAGTCGATCGGACGGTCGCCGATGCGGCAGCCGCCGAGGTCGGGGATGAACGCCTCGCCGAGGCGGTGCAGCAGCGGGCCGCAGAAGAGGATCGGGATCCGGCTGGAGCCCGCGTGCGCGTCGATGTCGGCCATGTGCGCCGTCTCGACCGCCGACGGGTCGAGGATGAGCTCGCCCTCGATGCCCTGCGTCACGCTCACGCCGTGCACCTCGAGGAGGCCTCGGACGATCCGGACGTCGCTGATGTTCGGGACGTCCTTCAGCACGCTCGGAGTGTCACCGAGGATGGCCGCGACCATCGCCTTCGTGACGAGGTTCTTCGCGCCCTTCAACTCGATGCGACCGCGGAGCGGCTTGCCACCGTTGATCGTGATCTTGTCGACGTTCAACCCGACTGCCGTTCCATGGTTCTTGGCATCCTGCCCGAGTGTGTTCACAGACTCCCTGATTCCGCCGGCTCCCTGATGGGGAGCGTCTTCGGCCGCCACGACTCTCGATGAGACTCGAACTCGGCAATTGCTGCTTCATCTCTGAGGGTGAGCCCGATGTCATCGAGTCCCTCCAGAAGCCTCCACCGAGTGTAGTCATCGATCTCGAACGGCACCTTCAGCGACCCTACGGTCACTGTTCGCTCAACCAGATCGACCGTCACCGCTATTCCCGGGTCGGCCTCGACGACCTCCCAGAGCCGCTCGACGTCTTCGTAGGCGACCTGTGCTGCGAGGAGTCCCTGCTTGCCCGAGTTGCCGCGGAAGATGTCGCCGAAGCGCGAGCTGATGACGACGTCGAAGCCGAAGTCGCGCAGCGCCCAGACGGCGTGTTCACGGCTCGAACCGGTGCCGAAATCGGGTCCGGCGATCAGCACCTTCACGCCCTGGTACTCGGGGCGGTTCAGGACGAAGTCGGGGTCCTGGCGCCAGGCGTAGAAGAGCGCGTCGTCGAATCCGGTCTTCGTGACGCGCTTCAGGAAGACGGCGGGGATGATCTGGTCGGTGTCGACGTTCGAACGGCGCAGCGGCGCCGCGGTGCCCGTGACGGTGGTGATCTTCTCCATGGTCAGCGCTCCTCCCCTTCGGCCTGCAGATCCCACGGGCTCGACAGCGTGCCGCGGATCGCGGTCGCGGCGGCCACCAGCGGTGACACGAGGTGCGTGCGGCCGCCCTTGCCCTGGCGTCCCTCGAAGTTGCGGTTCGAGGTCGACGCGCAGCGTTCGCCCGGCGCCAGCTGGTCGGGGTTCATGCCGAGGCACATCGAGCAGCCGGCGAAGCGCCACTCGGCGCCGAAGTCGGTGAAGACCTTGTCGAGGCCCTCGGCCTCGGCCTCGAGCCGCACTCGAGCCGACCCCGGCACGACCATGACGCGCACGCCGTCGGCCTTCTGCTTGCCCTTGATGATCGAAGCGAAGGCCCGCAGGTCTTCGATGCGGCTGTTGGTGCAGGAGCCCATGAAGACGGCGTCGACCGCGATGTCCTTCAGCGGCGTGCCGGGCTCGAGCGCCATGTACTCGAGCGCACGCTCGGCCGCGGCGCGCTCGTGCTGGTCGTCGATCGATGCGGGGTCGGGCACCGTGTCGGAGAGCGAGACGCCCTGCCCCGGATTCGTGCCCCACGTGACGAAGGGTTCGAGCGTGTCGGCGTCGATGAAGACCTCGGCGTCGAACTCGGCGCCCTCGTCGGTCGCGAGGGTCTTCCAGTAGGCGACGGCGGCGTCCCAGTCGGCACCGGATGGCGCGTGGTCGCGGCCCTCGAGGTAGGCGTACGTCGTGGCATCCGGTGCCACCATGCCGGCGCGTGCGCCGGCCTCGATGGACATGTTGCAGATCGTCATGCGACCGTCCATCGACAGGGCCCGGATCGCGCTGCCGCGGTACTCGAGCACGTAGCCCTGGCCACCGCCGGTGCCGATCTTCGCGATCACCGCGAGGATGATGTCCTTCGCGGTGACACCGGGACGGAGCGTCCCCTCGACGTTGATCGCCATGGTCTTGAAGGGCTTCAGCGGCAGGGTCTGCGTGGCGAGCACGTGCTCGACCTCGCTCGTGCCGATGCCGAAGGCCATCGCGCCGAATGCGCCGTGCGTCGAGGTGTGCGAATCGCCGCAGACCACCGTGATGCCGGGCTGCGTCAGGCCGAGCTGCGGGCCGACGACGTGCACGATGCCCTGCTCCTTGTCGCCGAGCGAGTGCAACCGGATGCCGAACTCGGCGGCGTTGCGACGCAGCGTCTCGATCTGCGTGCGGCTCGTCAGGTCGGCGATGGGCTTGTCGATGTCGAGGGTCGGCGTGTTGTGGTCTTCGGTCGCGATCGTCAGGTCGGGCCGGCGCACCGGGCGACCTGCCATGCGAAGGCCGTCGAAGGCCTGCGGACTCGTCACCTCGTGCACGAGGTGCAGGTCGATGTAGATCAGGTCGGGAGTGCCGTCTTCGCCCTTCGCCACCAGGTGGGCGTTCCACACCTTCTCGGCCAGTGTGCGCGGGCGTTCAGTCGCCGGGACGGCGTCTTCGGCGGGCGCGGCGTTCGTGGATGTTGCGTTCATGCGTTCGTCTTCCTCAGGTCCAGGGGTCAGCCGACGACAGACTCCGCGGCGGGGAAGGCCTCAGAACGAAGCCCCGCCGCGGCAACGAAGGAGAAGACGTCGTCGTGCGCGCACAACTTCAGGCTAACACCTCGGAAACGTCGACCCGGCCAGATGACACCGGGCGTTCAGGCCCGCTCGACGCGCATCGCGAAGGTGCCGAGCTCGACCCGGTCGCCCGGCGAGAGCACGACGCGCTCGCCCGGAGCGAGGTCGTGCTCGGCGCCCTGCGCGTCGGTCACGAGCACGCCGTTCGTCGAGTGCAGGTCGGTGATCGAGAGTTCGGCGCCCTCGAGATCGATGATCGCGTGGGTCTTCGACACCGACTTCGCAGCGTCGACGACGGGCACGAGCACCGCGTGCGGGCGAACCGGCACCGGTGCGGGGTCGCGGCCGATCACGAGCGACCCGCCGACCTGGAACCGCTGCCCGTCATCGAGCGAGAGGATCCAGGGTCCGTGCGGCGCCGCCTCGGCCTCGGGCACGACCGGCGCCGGTGGAGGGGAGGGAGCCGTGACCGGCGTGAATGTCGGGAAGGCGGCCGGCGCCACGGCGGGCGCGGGCCGCGGCGGCGCCTCGACGGTGTCTGGGATCAACCCCGGAGGCGGAACGATGAACCCCTCGTGCTCCACGGCTCCACTCTAGGCGAGCTTGCGACGGGGTCGCAGCCCCCGCGTCATCCTGCTGCGGGGGCTGCGGCCTCGGCACCGCCGGGTTCGGTCGGTTTCGACGGCCTGGAGGGCTTGGGGGGCTTCGCCGGCTTGGCGGGCTTCGCCGACTTGGACGACTTGGCGCCGGAGATGTCCACCTGGCCCCAGTCCCGCTTCGAACGGATGCGGAAACGGCTGAAGAGACGTCGAAGTCGACCGGATGCCGCGCGCGCGAGCCCGACGGATTCGAGCGCCGTGTCCCAGCTCTCGTCGACGACGGACTGCTCGATCTCCTGTCCGCCGAAGACCGCCCGGTCGGTGGCATCGGCCAACGGCATCACACGGATCCCGCTCGCCGGCCCGTCGGCGCGGACGATCCGTACCGGACCGGTGTCCGTGCGGCCTCCGCGGGCATCTCCGAGACCCTGCTGGTGCAGCTGCCGTTCGATCACCGCCGCCACCTGACGGCGACTTCCGACCCTCGGCACGTCGAAGCCGAGCTCTGCGAACTCGTCGGTCATCTCGTCCCAGGCCCCGGCGACGCGGCGGTCCCCGGATCCACGGTTCCGACGCCGATTGCGGCGGCGCGCCTTGATCGCGGCGACCACGAGCATCGCTCCGAAGACGAGGAGCAGCGGAATGCCGATCACGCCCGCCGTGACCCATGCCCACAGCGGGATGGCGAACGGCTGGTTCTTCTTCTCGTCGTCGCTGTCGTCGATCTCGACCGCGGTGAGCAGGTCTTCGTCCTCGTTGTCGCTGCGCGGCGGCTGGCGCACCTGGGGCTGCGGCTCCGACTTCGGCTTCGGGGTCTGGTCCTGGGGGATGTCGGTCTCATCCGGAGTCGGGTGGAAGGCGACCCAGCCGACGTCCTCGAAGGCGACCTCGACCCATGCCGTGACGTCGTCGCCGACGACCTCGACGGAGTCGGCATCCTCCCCGACCTCCGGCGCGAAGCCCATGACGACTCGCGCCGGGTATCCGAGGTACCTCGCCATGAGCGCCATCGCCGAGGCGTACTGCTCCTCGTCGCCGACCATCTGGCTCCGCGTGAACAACTCGATCATGCGGTCGGCGCCGTGGCCGGCACGCGACGGGACGGAATCGGACGCGAGCCCGTGACTCAGGAACCCCTGCGTCTTCAGTGCCGTCTCGATCGCGCGCAACTGCTCGATGGGGCTCTCGGCGCCGCCGGCGAACTCCTGCGCCTTCGCGACGACGACGTCGGGCGTGTTCTCCACGGGAGCCAGGTCGATCTGCGCCGCCGGGGTGTCGATGAGATCGTCGTCATCGACGCCCTTCTGCAGGGTCGCGTCGATCGTGTACCGGTACTCCTCTTCGACCCCGCTCGTCAGCACGGCGGTGCCGGTCGACGAGTTGTATCGCAGGTCGCCCGCGCTCGCCACGCTTTCGGCGTCGTCGAAGCGGAGCCGCGTCGGGTACCCGACGCCTGGAAGCCAGACGTCGTCGTATCCCGCGATCTCGATCTCCGCGGTGCGCTCGCCGCCCGGGCGCATGAGGCCTGGCAGCGGCAAGGTCTCGCCGACGAGTTCGAAGCCGCCGTCGGACGACGCCATGTCGTCGGGGCCTGCGACGTTCCAGAGGCGCCCGTCATAGGAGTCCATGCTCGCGAGCCGGATCACATCGCCCGGCTCCAGGCCGGTCGCCGTGAAGAGCGTCGTCTCGGAGAGGTCCTTCGTGTAGGAGCGGAATCCGGCCAACGGGCTCGGGAACGCCAGCGGGTCGAACGGCGGCGTGATCTCCTCGCGCAGCACGAACCGATCGGGCTGCGTCGGAGCGAGCGCCGTGCCCGCGAGCGCACCCACGAGGACCGCGCCGGTGACCAGCATCCCCGTGCCGGCGAGCTTGCGCCGCTGCAGTCGACTCGCACCCGAATCGCTCGCCGCAGGCGCGGCGTTGCGTCGCCACCCGAGCCAGATGAGCGCGATCGCGGCGAACGCGACACCGCGAACGCCCGCGAAGTAGGTCTCGTCGGTGCCGAGCAGGATCCCGGAGAGGAAGAGCAGCACCGGGCCGATGAGCAGCACGCTCGACCTCAGGGGCGAGCGGCGCACGACGAGCCAGCGGCTTGCGAGCATCGTTCCGACGAGCGCGACCAGCCACGTCGCGAAATAGGGCACCACGGGGATGTAGTACGGGGCCTCCACCGGGGTCTGGAGGGTCACGATGTCGGTCCAGCCCCAGACGGCGCCGAGGGCGAGCCCTGCGAGCGTCTCGAGGCTCGGAATCACGCCGAAGATCGATTGGGCGGGCATCGTGAGCGCGCTGCCGAAGAGGAAGTAGCCGAGGAGCGCTACGAGCACGTTCGTGACGACGCCGAGCCGGAGCACGTAGCCGAGCACGCCGAATCCGGTACCGACGACGAGGCCGCCGATGCCCGCGACCAGGAAGTTGTAGTCGCCGAAGGAGGTCTCGTAGCCGATCACGCCGAGGAGCGAGAGCACCGAGATGATCGCGACGTCGGGCCATGCCCGCGCAGGGAACGGACGGAAGGCGGAGGGTGCGGCTGGGTCCGCGGGGACGGGCTGCACCGGGGTCGAGGAGTCGGTCACGGTCGCACCCGCCGCATCACACGTGGGAGGTCGCCGATCGCACCGATCGTCACGACCGTGAGGCCGGACACCTTCGCGATGCGCGAGGCCGCACCGAACTCGGCGCGGAAGCCGATGGTCTGGGTGTCGAGGCCGAAGACGGTCTCGGCGGCGCGGAAGTCCGCCAGTGGCACCTGCGATCCCCCGACGATCATCACGACACTCGGCGGAGGCAGTCGCTTGGTCGCGTCCCTCGCGAAGTCGCGCAGGTTCGCGTGATCGCCGGATGTCTCGACCAGGCGCGAGGTGTCGTCGAGCAGCGACGTCGGAGTGGCGGTGGAGAGCGGCATCCGCTCGCTCACGATGCTCATCCTCGTGCCGTCGCGCACGACCTGCACGCCGATCGAGGCCGTGATGGAGATCGCGAGCTCGAACTCGTCCTCGGAGGCGTAGGCGTCGCGGTCGGTCGTGTGCACGATCGTGAGCTGCGAACGGCGGGTCTCCTCGAACTGGCGCACCATGAGCTGGCCGGTGCGCGCCGACGTGCGCCAGTGCACGTTCCGGAGCGCGTCGCCCGGCTCGTAGGAGCGCAGGGCGTGGAAGGAGATGTCGTCGTTCGTGATCGTCTTCGTGACCTCGCCCTCGAGGTCGCGCACCAGGCCGGACGCGCTCGGGGCCAGTCGGGCCGTCACGGGATGCACGAAGAGCTCGACCTCATCGGTCCACTTCACGGTGCGGCGCAGCAGCCCGAGCTGGTCGCCGCGGACCGTGATCGCCGGCCCTGCCACGATGACGGCGCGGCGATGCGTCGGGACGGCGAAGAGTTCGTCGTGCTCGGCGCCCGGCGCGAGCACCGGAACCACGAACTCCGCGACGGCACCGCCGACCGGCAGTTCCATGCGCGACGGGATCGACGGCTTCGCGGCGATGTTCGTCACGAGCATGCGCCCGAGCGCGCGCTCACCGGCGACGACGCGGTGCGGGTTCAGCTCGATGTGCACGCTGAAGTTGGCCCGGCCGAACACGAACGCGACCGCCACGAGGAGCGCGGCGGCGAGCGTCGCGCCGACGAAACCGAACTCGATCCAGCCGAAGACGCGGCTCAGCGCGAAGGCCACCACCGCGCCCGCGAGCACGATCCAGCCGAGCGGCGAGATGACGCTCGTCACCGGCGCTGCGAACCCGAAGACACGGCCGAGGGCCTGCCCCGACAGTCGCACTGCGTTCCTCAGGCCGCCCACGATGGATCGCCAGAGGCCCCGCAGCGCGATGGCGGTCTGCGAGGGCACGCGCGGGGCGGTCTCCGGGCGTTCGGGCGTGGCGGTGCTCGTCATGCCGCCGCGCGAGGGCGCTGCCGGGCGTTCGGGTGCCGTGGACCTGGTCATGCCGCGCGGTACGCGGGCGGTTCGATGTCGACCAGCACTCGGCTCACGATGTCTTCGGCGGTGACGCCGGCGAAGTCCGACTCGGGGTCGACGATGATGCGGTGCGCGAGCACCGGCACCGCCAGCTCGCGCACGTCGTCGGGCGTCACGTAGGTGCGGCCCTGTGACAGCGCCCACGTCTTGACGGCACGCGCGAGTGCGAGCGCACCGCGCATGCTGACGCCGAGGGTCGAGTCCTTGTGCGAGCGGGTCGCGGTCACGATGTGGTTGAGGTACGCGAGCACGGATGCATCGACGAACACCTCGGAGGCCAGCTGGGCCATCGCCGCCACCGAGCCGGGGGCGATGATCGGCGAGACCTTCGACGCACGGGCGCGGTTCGAGGAGTCGAGGAGCAGCGCGACCGCGGTGTTGTGGTCGGGGTAGCCGAGCGACGTCTTGATAAGGAAGCGGTCGAGCTGCGCCTCGGGCAGCGTGTAGGTGCCCGCCTGCTCGACGGGGTTCTGCGTCGCGATGACCATGAACGGACGACCGACGTCGTGGCTCACGCCGTCGACGGTGACGCGGCCTTCCTCCATGACCTCGAGGAGGGCGGACTGCGTCTTCGGGCTCGCACGGTTGATCTCGTCGGCCAGCACGATCGAGGCGAAGATCGGGCCCTTGTGGAACTCGAAGACGCCCTTGCCCTGGTCGTAGATCGTCACGCCCGTGACATCCGACGGCAGCAGGTCGGGGGTGAACTGGATGCGCGAGTTCGAGCCGTCGAGCGTGTTCGCGAGCGCCTTGGCGAGCACCGTCTTACCGGTTCCCGGAACGTCTTCGAGCAGCACGTGGCCGTCGCTGAGGAGCGCGGTCACGACGAGCCTGATCACCTCGCGCTTGCCGAGGATCGCCTGGTCGACGTTGTCGACGAGCTTCGCGAAGGCGTCGGAGAACCAGTCCGCCTGTTCCTGTGTCACTGCCATGTCTGCTCCTCTGATGATTGCGGGCGCTGCCGGGTGCTTGCGGTCACCACGTGTCGTACCTGATGTTGTTCCACTGGCTTCCGCTGATTCCGCCCAGCGTTCGCGACGTGCCGCCGCTGACGTTCTCGAATCGCACGGCGATCGTCTCGCCTGCCTGTCGGATGCCGAGGTGGTTCTGGAGCTGCAGTCGGCCGCTCGCACCGATGTCGATGGTCTGCTGGTAGCCGCAGCAGGCACCGCCGCTGATGGTCGCGAAGACCCTGTAGGTTCCCGGGTCCATGTTGGCCCACGTGATGCGCACCTCGGCGCATCCGCCGCCGCCCGACTGGCATCCCATGCTCGCACCCTTGCCGATCGAGCCCGAGGGCTGCGGGGGCGGCGGGTCGTTGACGACCACGGAATCGCTCGCGATCGGGCCGGGCTTGCCGCTGCCGTTGTTGACCGCCCTCACGTCGACGGTCCAGGTGCCGGCACCGGCGCCGCCTGACGAGGCAGACGTCGCGTTCGTGTTCTGCCAGTTGCCGTTGTTCAGTCGCCATTCATAGCGGATGGCGCCGCCGCCCGTGACGGATGGTGCGTTCCAGTCGATCGAGAGGGTCGTCGGTGCATCCCCGCCCGCTCGGATCGTGACGTTCCTGGGCGCGCTCGGCGTGCCGTAGGGCGTAACGGTCGGGCTCGGTGCCGACGAGGTGCTGCCGATGTCGTTCGTCGCGATCACGGTGAAGGCGTATCCCTGGCCGTTGGTCAGGCCGGTGATCGTCTGGGGCGTTCCTGCTGCGCCTGCGCCGAAGGGCTTCTCACCCCCGGCCCACTTCACCAGGTACCCGGTGATCGGGGAATTGTTCGACGCTGGAGCCCGCCAGGTCACCACGGCTGAGGCATCCCCGGCGGATGCCGACGGCGCGGCGGGCGCGTCCGGCGCGGCGCGCACGATCACCGTCACGCGGCCCTGCACCTCGCGAGCCGGATCCTTGGTGCCGTCCTGCACGCGATAGACGATACTCAGCGTGCCGGTGAACGTCGGGCCGGTCTTCGCAGTGATGCCCGTCGAGGTGAACGTCACGCTCGCCGAACTGCCGACCGAGGCCTGATCGATCTGCGCGTCGATGACTCGGAGCGGGGTTCCCTCGGCCTCGAAGGGGTTGAGGTCGTTGGCGAGCACGTCGATCGTCTTCGACTGGCTGCGCAGCATCTCGATCGGCCCGTCGTCCCGCGGCACGGCCTTAGGCCGGGAGGAGCTCACGACCTCGACGTCGATCGAGCCGGGCACCGAGAACTCCTTGTAGTCGACGGTGAAGGTCAACGTGGTCTTCGTGCCGGGCTGCACGCCGAGCGGCGAGCTCACTGTGAGCATCGAACCGCTGATGCCGGCGGAGAAGTCAGCGCTCTGACCGCTGAGCCCGTTGTACGAGAGCTCCTGCAGCACCTTGTCGCTCGGGTGCCCGCTCGACTGCCGCAGGTCGATCTCCTGGGGAGCCTCGCCTGCCTCGATCTTCATCGTGCGAGGAGTGAAGGTCGGCGGCACGTCCTCGAAGTTCGGGTCGCCGACGGTGACGGGGATCGTCAGGAACGCCTTGCGGCCCTTCGGATCGCTCGCGCTCTCGCCGTCGGTGACCTCGAAGGTCACCGCGGATTGGCCGCGGAAGTCCTTGGCCGGCTTGTAGGTCAGCGTGGAGGCGTCGGTCATCGGCGACGAGCCGTCGCCGTTCGTCGACGTCGCGGAGAGGATGCGTGCGGGCTTGCCGGACGGCACGATCACGATGTCGCCCACGCTCCACGAGATCGTGCCGTTCATCCGGACGATCTGCGGACCGAGCTCGGCGAGATATGGCGGGGGGAAGGTCTCTTCCTCCTCCTTCTTCTCCGCATCGTCGGGATCGGTACTCGGCGGCACGATGACGAACGCCATCGCCGTGAGCTCGTCGACCTCGTTCGTGAGCCGGTAGGCGATCGCCTGTCGCTTCGAGGTCGGCTTGACCTTGACGGTGCCGTCGGTCATGACCTCGGCGTTCTCGGAGTTCGGCCCCTCGACCGTTACCACGAGGTCCTCGACGAGCCCACCGGGGTTCTGGGCGTCCTTCAGCGGGTCGACCGTCACGGTGCTCTTGTCGGCCACTTGCTTGGGCTCGATCACCTGGTCGCGCGCGGTCGGCGGCTCGATCTTCGCGTCTTCGGTCACGAGCACCTGGATGAATGCGCCATCGGCGCCGCCGTGGCCGTTCGTGATCTCGTAGCGCACCGAGTTGCCGCCCTCGGCGTCGGGTGCCTCGACGAGCACGCGGTTGTTCTTCACGCTCGCCGTAAGCCCTTCGCCCACCTCGGGCAGCTTCTTCTGCACCTTGATCGGGTAGCCGCTCGGGTCGGAGTCGTTCGCGAGCACGTCGATCGCGGCCCGGCGACCCGGCCGCAGTTCGACGACATCGTCGACCGCGTTCGGCGGCAGCGCCTCGGTGGGGCGCGGGATCACGCCGATGCGGATCGTGCCGGTCGCCGATTTGCCGGCGGTGTCGGCCACCTCGTACGTGAAGGACTCGGTGCCGGCCGACCCCGCGTAGGCCTCGTAGCTGATGTGGGTGCTGCCGATGTCGACGATCTTGCCGAGCGAGGGCGGCGTGGTGATGCCGACGAGCGTCACCGAGTCGCCATCGGGATCGATGCCGTCGAGCGGCACGTCGATCTTGACCGCGGTGCCCTCGAACGTGCGGGAGGTCAGTGGCAGCGGCAACGGCGCGCGGTTGCCCTTCGCGTCGGGACCGACGACCGTGAAGCGCACGACGGCAGAGGCGGACTGCTCGTAGTCGTCGAAGATCTTGTAGGTGGCCGTGTAGACGCCGGGTTCACTCGGCGCCTGATAGCGCACGGTGTCGTCGGCGGTGAAGACGAGGCCGCCGGCTCCGCTGACGTCCACGAGCTCGGAATCGAGCGTGAGCGGCGCGGCATCGGGGTGGTAGTCGTTCTCGAGCACCGGCACGGTGACGATGTCGCCGGCGCGCACGGTCACCGCGTCATCGGTCGCGACCGGCGGCTGGTGCTTGACGAGCGGCGGCACGGGCACGACGGTGACCGTGCTCGTCGAACTCGCGATGCCGTCGGAGACGGTGTACTCGAACTGCAACTGCTGGGTGATCGCCTCGGACGCCGTGATGCGCGCCACGGTGTTGTTCAGCACCTCGACCGAGAGCAGGTCGCCGGATGCCTCGGTGTCGACCGTCTGCACCGCGAGCACGCGCCCGCTCGGCGAGACGTCATTGGTGAGCAGCGCGAGCGTCGTCGGCTCCCCTGGCCGAAGGTATGCCGTGTCCTTCACTGCGATCGGCGGCGGCGACTCCCCGGGAGGGTCCTTCACATCGACCCGGACGAGCCCCACGCTCGTCGCCGCACCGGCGCCGAGGTTGTAGATGAAGATGTGGGTGCCGACCTGGTCGGAGGAGAAGGCGATCGCCCCGCGGTCGAGGTTCGGCGTGATCGTCGCGGAGGTGGAGGCGTTCTCGACGCCGAGCAGCGCCAACGGCTCGCCTGACGGAGTCAGGTCGTTCACGAGAGGTTGGATCAGCGTGGTCTCGCCGGCGAACACCTCGGCGAAGTCGGGCGTGCCGACCGGGTTCAGGGCCCCGGGCTCCTTGACGTCGACCGTGAGCACCCCGGCAGTCGTGAGTGTGCCGTCGGAGACGACGTACTGCACCTCCTTCGTGCCGAGCTCGCCGGTCTTGTGCTCGAACGTGACGTAGCCGTCGGGTGCGAACCGCACCGAGTCGCCGCTCGTCGGCGAGGCGCTCACGAGGAAGACGTCATCGCCGTCGGGGTCGACCCAGTCGGCGAGCACGTTGTAGCCCATCGACTTGCCCTGCTCGACGCTGATCGCGCCAGACCGGATCGCGACCGGGGCGTTGTTCTCGGCCGTCGGCCGGATGGTGAGGTCGACGTGGGCCTGAGCCACGCCCAACCTGCCGTCGTCGGCGGTGTACTGGAACGAGACGGTCCCCGCGGCATCCGGCGAAGGAGTGAACTGCAGGGCGCGCCCGCCGTCGATGACCTCGAGACGGCCCGACTGCTCGGCGATCTCGCTGATGTTCGTCGCGGTGAGCACGTCGCCGTCGGGGTCGGTGTCGTTCTCGAGGATCTCGAGCACGGTGGTGCGGCCGGGCCGCACCCCGAACGTGTCGTCGCGCGCGGTCGGCGGCCGGTTCGTCTCGCTGCGCTCGGCGAGGGTGTCTTCGAACGTCTGCTGCGAGGCCTTCTCCTCGCCCTCTTCCGCGTCGCTCTCCTCGGGCGGAGTGACCTCGTCCCAGTTGTCGACGAGTCGCATGTTCGCGTCGACGAGCCAGACGTTGCCGTTCGTCAGGTTGTTGAGCGCGATGACGCTGCGATTGACCCGGAACTCGAGTCGTGAGCCCGTCGTGACCTGATCGATCGACTGCACCTCGGGCTTCTGCCCGTCGCACGCGCTGACGTATCGACCGACGCCCGCCCACGCCCCGTGCGCGCACCCGTCGAGCCAGACGGGGCTCGCGACCGCTGCCGAATCGGCGGGTGCGTCGATGTCGGCGTCGATGACGTTCACGTCGCCGCCGGCGAGCGGCACTTGGAGCAGCGAGTCACCCGTCGCGAGCAGCACTGAATCGTTCTCAGCGCCGACCTGCTGGATCTTGAGCGCCCGCTCGTCGAGTTCCCTCGCGGCGCCGTCGATGATGACCGCGTTCTGCTTCGTGTCGAGGATGACGGGCTCGTCGCCGACGACGGAGAGCTGGTGCTCGCCGATCGCGGGCAGCGCGCTCGCCTCGGGCTCGGCACCGGGCTCGGCGATCTTCACGAGCTCGTCATGTTCGGGGGACGTGGCGTAGACCACCCCCTCCTTCGACACCGCGACGCGGGAGTCCGAGCCGAGCTGCGAGATCGGCTCGGTGTCGGCCGGGTTCAGCTGCAGCTCTCCGGCAGCACTCGTGACCCAGAGTTCCCCCTTCGGCGACAGGATTGCGAGCGTCTCGCCGCCGTGGGCGACCTCGGAACCGGGAGGGGCAGCGACACCCTGACCGAGGGTCGTGAAGGCGGGGTCGATGCGCTCGATCGAGCCGAGGCTCTTGTCATAGAGGAAGACGTCTTCGCCGTCCTGCAGCACGTCGAACGCGTTCGAGGCGGTGTTCACGGCGGCGTCGAGCTCCTCGATCTGCCGGTTGAGACGACCCGCCAGCAGTTCCTTGCCGTTGGTCACCCACACCTCGCGTGCGGCGAGGTCGACATCCGTGACGGGGAAGCCCTGATGGAGCACCGCGAAGGTCAGCGGAACCCCGGCGAGGAGCGTGATCGCGACGGTGGAGGCTGCGACCTTTCGCGCGCGCACCCACGACGTGAAGGCACCCACTCGTCACTCCCCTGATCGCGATTCGAAGCTCGACATGGCGTCGAAGCCGAACCCCCACACCGGGGTACACGCTAACACGATCACTGGGCGCCGCGGCATGGGGAGGACTCCCCACGCAATCGCTCGCCTGCTGTACGCCCTATCCCCTGAAGTCCACGTGATTGCTCTCATGGCCGCCCACTGTCACGTAGGCGTCCGACCACCCGCAGTAGCCGCTCGACGCAGCCCAACTCCCACGGAAGGAGCCCCTGCCGTCGGCACCGATCGACATCGTCATCGTGCGGAAGGGACCGTTGCAGTACGTCTGGAGCGTCTGGGTCGTGTTCGGCGGGAACCACTCGACATCGACGTTGTAGTAGAAGCCGCCGCTTTGGGGGGTGCCCCGGGACAACGTCACCTTGGGTGCCGGTTGCGTGGCGGTCGCCGTGTCGGAGAGCGTCCACTCGCCGCAACCGCCTGCGTTGCAGGCCTGGACCTTGAAGTTGTGCGCATACCCGATGCCGGCGTTTCCCGGCGCGCTCAGCCCCGACGTCGAGCCCGACTTCGTGCTGTTCAGCACGAACTGCCAGTTGTACGAGGTGATCGGGCTGCCGTTGGCCGACGCAGCGCCCCACGTCAGCCTGATCTCGCCGGAACCGTCGCTCGAGGCCCAGAGGTCCGCCCACGGCGGAGCGCTGGGCTTGCCGAACGGGATGACCGGATCGCTCGCGGCCGAGGCCTGCGAAGTGCCGGTGTCGTTCGTCGCCGTCACGGTGAACTTGTAGCTCGTGCCGTTCGAGAGGCCGGTGATGGTCTGCGCGCTGCCGGCAGCCGATGCACCGAACGAGTCGCTTCCGCCGGCCCAGCTGACGGTGTACCCCGTGATGGGATCGTTGTTGCTCGCGGGAGCGTTCCAACGCACGGTCGCCGACTGGTCGCCAACGGTCGCCGTCGGCTTGCCCGGCGCATCGGGCGGAGCACGCACGATGACGGTGGCCCGACCGGCGACCTCACGGGTCGGATCCTTCGTGCCGTCCTGCACGCGATACACGACGCTCAGAGTGCCCGTGAACGTCGGCCCGGTCGTCACGGAGATGTCGGTCGCCGTGAAGCTGACGCTCGCGGCCGAACCCACCGATTGCTGATCGATCTCCGCCTCGATGATGCGAAGCGGCGTGCCTTCGGCAGCGAACGGGTTGATGTCGTTGGCGAGCACGTTGATCTTCTTCGTCTGCGAGCGCAGCATCTCGACCGGCCCGTCGTTACGCGCCTGCGCCTCCGGCCGCGACGAGGTCACGACCTCGACCTCGATCGACCCGGGAACCGAGAACTCCTTGTAGTCGACCGTGAACGTGAGCGTCGTCGTCGAGCCCGGCTGCACGCCGAGGGGTGCGCCGACCGTCAGGTTCGACCCGCTGATGCTCGCCGTGAAGTCGGCGTTCTGCCCCTCGAGTCCGTTGTACGTGAGCTCCTGCAGCACCTTGTCGCTCGGGTGCCCGCTCGACTGGCGGAGATCGACCGTCTGCGGCTTCTCCCCCGCCTCGAGCTTGATGCTGCGCGGGGTGAAGGTGGGCGGCGCGTCCTCGAAGTTCGGGTCGCCGACCGTGACGGGGATCGTCAGGAACGCCTTCTTCCCCTTCGGATCATCCGCGCTCTCGCCGTCGGTCACCTCGAAGGTCACCGTCGCCTGACCGCGGAAGTCCTTCGCCGGCTTGAACGTGAGCGTCGACGCATCCGTCATCGGTGACGACCCGTCGCTGTTCGATGCCGTCGCGGAGAGGATGCGGGCAGGCTTGCCCGACGGCACGATCACGATGTCGCCGACGTTCCACGAGATCGTGCCGTTCATGCGCACGATCTGCGGACCGAGTTCAGCGAGGTACGGCGGGGGGAAGGTCTTCTCCTCTTCCTCGTCATCCTTCTTCTCCGCCTCGTCGGGGTCGACCTTCGGCGGCACGATGACGAACGCCATCGCCGTGAGCTCGTCGACCTCGTTCGTGAGTCGATAGGCGATCGCCTGGCGCTTCGAGGTGGGCCGCACCTTCAGGGTGCCGTCGGTCATCACCTCGGCATTGTCCGCGTTCGGTCCCTCGACCGAGACCACGAGGTCCTCGACGAGCCCGCCGGGATTCTGCGCGTCCTTGAGCGGGTCCACCGTGACGGAGTTCTCGTCGGCGACCTGCTTCGGCTCGATCACCTGGTCGTGCGCCGTCGGCGGCTCGATCTTCGCGTCCTTCGCGACGAGCACCTGGATGAACGCGCCGTCGGCGCCGCCATGCCCGTTCGTGATCTCGTAGCGGACCGAATTGCCGCCCTCGAAGTCGGGAGCCTCGACGAGCACGCGGTTGTTCTTCACGCTCGCGGTGAGGCCTTCGCCGACCTCGGGCAGTTTCTTCTGCACCTTGATGGGGTAACCGCTCGGGTCGGAGTCGTTCGCGAGCACGTCGATCGCCGCCCGGCGACCGGGGCGAAGCTCGACGACGTCGTCGACGGCGTTCGGGGGAAGCGCCTCGGTGGGTCGCGGGATGACGCCGATGCGGATGGTGCCCGTGGCCGTCTTGCCGGCCGTGTCGGCGACCTCGTACGTGAACGATTCCGTGCCGGCGGATCCTGCGAACGCCTCGTAGCTGAGGCTCGTGCTGCCGTTCTCGATGACGCGACCGAGGGATGGCGGGGTCGTGATGCCGACGAGCGTGACGGAGTCGCCGTCGGGATCGATGCCGTCGAGCGGCACGTCGATCTCCACCGCCGTGCCCTCGAAGGTGCGCGAGGTGAGCGGCAGGGGCAGCGGTGGCCGGTTCGACTTCGCGTCGGGGCCGACGACCGTGAAGCGCACCGTCGCGGTCGCCGTCTGCTCGAAGTCGTCGAGCACTCGGTAGGCGACGGTGTACACGCCGGGCTCCTGCGGCGCCTGATACCGCACCGTGTCGTCGGCGACGAACACGAGCCCACCGGCGGCCGAGACGTCCACGAGCTCGCGATCGAGCGTGAGCGGCGCAGCATCCGGGTGGTAGTCGTTCTCGAGGACGGACGCCGTCGCGATGTCGCCGGCGCGCACCGTCACCGCGTCATCGACCGCGACCGGTGGCTGATGCTTCACGAGCGGCGGCACGGGCACCACCGTGACGGTGCTCGTCGAACTGGCGAGGCCGTCGGAGACCGTGTACGCGAACTGCAACTGCTCGGTGATCGCCTCCGACGCCGTGATGCGGGTCACCGTGTTGTTCAGCACCTCGACCGAGAGCAGGTCGCCGGATGCCTCGGTGTCGACCGTCTGCACTGCGAGCACGCGCCCGCTCGGGGACACGTCGTTGGCGAGCACCGAGAGCGTCGTCGGCTCACCGGGACGCAGATAGGCGGTGTCCTTCACCGCGATCGGCGGCGGCGACTCCCCCGGCACCTCTTTCACGTCGACCCGGATGAGCCCGACGCTCGTCGCGGCACCCGCGCCGAGGTTGTAGAGGAAGATGTGGCTGCCGACCTGATCGGACGTGAAGGTGATCGCGCCGCGTTCGAGGTTCGGCGTCACGGATGCGCTGCTCGGCGCATCCTCGACGCCGAGCAGCGCCAGCGGCTCGCCGGATGGGCTGAGGTCGTTGACGAGAGGCTGGATCAGCGTGGTCTCGCCGACGAAGACCTCGGCGAAGTCGGGCGTGCCGACCGGGTTCAGCGCTCCCGGCTCCGTGACCTCGACGGTGAGGATGCCGGTCGAGGTGACCATGCCGTCGGAGACGACGAACTGCACCTCCTTCGTGCCGAGCTCGCCCGTCTTGTGTTCGAAGGTGACGAAGCCGTCGGGCGCGAACCGCACCGAGTCGCCGCTCGTCGGCGACGCGCTCACGAGGAAGACATCGTCGCCGTCGGGGTCGAGCCAGTCGCTGAGCACGTTGTAGCCCATCGACTTGCCCAGCTCGACGCTGATGGCGCCGTCACGCACCGCGACCGGCGCCGAGTTCTCGGCCGTCGGTCGGATGGTCAGGTCGACGCTGGCCTGAGCGACGCCAAGACGACCATCGTCGGCGGTGTACTGGAACGAGACCGTTCCGGACGCGCCGAAAGCCGGGGTGAACTGCAGTGCGCGGCCGCCGTCGATCAGTTCGAGGCGGCCGGACTGCTCGGCGATCTCGCTGACATTCGTCACGGTGAGCACGTCGCCGTCGGGATCGGTGTCGTTCTCGAGGACCTCGAGGAGCGTCGTGCGCTCAGGGCGGACGCCCAGTGCATCATCGCGAGCGGTCGGCGGCCGGTTGGTCTCACTTCGTTCCGCCAGGGTGTCCTCGAAGGTCTGCTTCGAAGCCTTCTCGTCACCCTCTTCGGCGTCGCTCTCGTCGGGCGGCGTCACTTCGTCCCAGTTGTCGACGAGCCGGAGGTTCGAGTCGACGAGCCAGACGTCGCCGTTCGACAGGTTGTTCAGGGCGATGACGCTGCGATTCACCCGGAACTCGAGTCGCGAACCCTTCGTGACCTGATCGATCGTCTGCAGCGAGGGCTCCACGCCGTCGCACGCATTGAGGTATCGGCCGACCGAGGCCCACGCGCCGTGCGCGCATCCGTCGAGCCAGACCGGGCTCGCGACCTCGCCGGCCGCGGCCGGCGCATCGACGTCGGCGTCGATGACCTTCACGTCGCCGCCGGCGAGCGGCACCTGGAGCAGCGAGTCACCCGTCGCGAGCAGCACTGAATCGTTCTCAGCGCCGACCTGCTGGATCTTGAGCGCCCGCTCGTCGAGTTCCCTCGCGGCGCCGTCGATGATGACGGCGTTCTCCTCGGTGTCCAGCACCACCGGCTCGTCGCCGACGACCGAGAGCTGGTGCTCGCCGAACGCGGGCAGCGCGCTGACCTCGGGCTCGGCGCCCGGCAACGCGATCGTCACGAGTTCGTCGTCTGCTGCGGAACTCGCGAAGACCACGCCGGCTTTCGACACCGCCAGGTGCGAACCCGCGCCGAGGCTCACGGTCGGCTCGGTGTCGGCCGGATTCAGCTGCAGCTCACCGGCCGCACTCGTGACCCAGAGCTCACCCTTCGGCGAGAGGATCGCGAGCGTCTCGCCGCCATGGGCGACCTCGGAACCCGGAGGGGCCGCGACACCCTGGCCGAGGGTCGTGAAGGCGGGGTCGATGCGCTCGATCGAGCCGAGGCTCTCGTCGTAGAGGAAGACGTCCTCGCCGTCCTGCAGCACGTCGAACGCGTTCGACGCCGTGTTCACCGCGGCATCGAGCTCCTCGATCTGGCGGTTGAGACGACCCGCCAGCAGTTCCTTGCCATTGGTCACCCACACCTCGCGTGCGGCCAGGTCGACATCCGTGACGGGGAAGCCCTGGTGGAGCACCGCGAACGTCAGCGGAACACCCGCGAGGAGCGTGATCGCGACGGTGGAGGCTGCGACCTTCCGCCCGCGCACCCACGACGTGAAGGCACCCACTCGTCACACCTCTGCTCTGCTCGACCCCGGATCGGAGCCGAGCCAGACCCCCGCACCGGCGTACACGGTAACACGCGGGCCGCGAACGTCGACATGGGGAGGACTCCCCGCTCGGCACCGTGCGCGGCACCGAGGCGAAGGGTCGGTGCTCAGCAATCCGGCACGGTGCGTGCGCCACGGTTCGTATGCGCGGCGAGCACGAACCATCCGTTGTAGACGCCGCTCGCCTGCGCCATGTAGAAGTAGCTCTCGCCCCAGCGCTGCGACCGGCAGACGGCGTCGATGACCGTGCCGGCCGGGATCATGCCGGCGGAGTTCATCGTGCACCCCCGCTCGGCGTTCGTCGGCGGGTTCGTGTACGTCGAGTCGGGTTCCGGGCAGGTGCTCTGCGTCACCGTGGTGCCGTTGGCCGGCACCCACGGCGCGGTCGGCGTCGCCGTGCCCGACATGGCGCGGGGGCCGCAGCCGGCGACGTTGCACGCCGCGACGAAGTATCGAGAGCCCGCCCCGTTCGCGCCGGTGGCCGTCGCCGCCGTACCGGTCGCCGTGCCCGATCCCCCCGGTGTGCCCTCGAACGTCCATTCGTATCGCGTGATGCCGCGACCGCCGTTGTCGGACGGAGGCGCCCAACTGAGCGAGAGTCGCGCGTCTCCTGAAGCCGAGGCGACGAGGTTCGCGCTCGCAGGCGCTCCCGGCAGGCCGAACGGCGTTCCGGAGGCACTCGACGGCGAGGCGCCTGACGTGCCGATGCCGTTCGTCGCCTCGACCTGGAACCGATAGGCCGTGCCGTTCGCGAGTCCCGAGATGGTGTGCGCAATCCCTGCGGCGTCGGCGGCGAAGTCGGCGCTGCCGCCGTTCCACGAGAGGCGATATCCCGAGATCGCCGAGTTGTTGTCGGGTGGAGCCGACCATCGGACGCTCACCGACCCGTTCTGCTCCGAGACGATGAGGGGCGCCTTCGGCACGTCGGGCCGGTCGCGAACCGTCACCATGACCCGGCCCTGCGTCTCGCGCGCGGCATCCTTCGTGGCATCCTGGACGCGGTAGATCACGCTGAGCGTTCCCGTGAACGAGGCACCGGTCCGTACCGTGATCCCCGTCGCCGTGTGCGACACCGCTGCGCTCGACCCGACGTCGGTCTGGTCGATCTCCGCGCCGATGACCCGCAGTGCAGTGCCGGGGAACGGATTGACGTCGTTGGCGAGCACGTCGAAGGTCGCCGAGTCGCTTCGCAGCATCTCGAACGGCCCGTCGTCGAGCGCCTGGGGCTTCGCGCGGGTCGACGACACGACCGTGACGTCGACGTGGCCGGGCACCGTGAACTCGCCGAGCACGACGTCGAACGAGAGTCGCGTCGTCGTTCCCGTCGGGACGCCGAGCGGAGCCGAGACGGTCAGGATGCCGCCGGCCGCCGTCGCCGCGATGTCGGCCGTGGCCCCTCGGAGGTTCGTGTAGTCGACCCGCGCGAGCATCTCCGGGTTCGGGTGGGAGGTCGATGACCGCAGATCGAGCGAAAGCGGCGCCTCGCCGGCCTCGATGGTCTCGGCTCGCGGTGTGAACACGGGTGGCGTGTCGGCGAACTCGGGGTCACCGACGAACACCGGGATGGTGAGGAACACGCTGCGTCGATCACCGGATCTCGCGTCGGCCCGATCGGTGACCTCGAAGGTGACCGACGCCTCGCCCCGGTAGTCGCGCTTCGGCACGTACTGCAGCGTCTGCTCGTCGACGAACGACGGCTCCGCCCAATTCGTGCTCGTCGCGCTCAGGGCGCGCGCCGGACGACCCGACGGTGCGATGACGATGTCCGGGATCTCCCACGAAATCCGCCCGTTCATGGGTACGACGATGCGGCCGAGATCGGCGAGGTACGGGTCCGCGGCATCCTCACCGGCTGCAGGAACCACGATGAACGCCATGGCATCGAGTTCGTCGAGCTCATTCGTCAGCCGGAACGCGACCGCGAATCGGCGCGAGCTCGGCCGCACCTCGATGCTGCCGTTGTCGAGCACCGTGGCGCGATCGGCGTTCGGTCCCTCGACTCGCACCGCGAGCTCGTCGACGAGGCCGCCCGGATTCGAGGCATCGCGCAGGGGGTCGACCAGCACCGCCTCGTCGCCCACGACCTCGGTCGGCTCGATCACCTGGTCGGACGCGGTCGGCGGCAGGATCACGGCATCGCGCTTGACGAGGATCTGCACGAACGCGGTATCGGCCCCGCCCCGGCCGTTGGACACCTCGTAGCGAAGCGTGAACGCGCCCTCCCGGTCGGGAGCCGTGACGACCACGCGACGGCGATCGCGGATCTCGGCCTCGATGGCGTCGTCGACCTGCGGCAGGTCGACCACGCTGAGGGCGCGCCCGCTCGGATCGGAGTCGTTCAGGAGCACCTCGACCGATGCACGGCGACCCGGCCTCATCTCGATCGCGTCGTCGACCGCGTTCGGCGGCGGCGAGGTCTCGGGCGGTGGGATCACGCCGATCCGGATCGAACCGGTCGCCCGTTCGCCGAGCGCGTCGTGCACCTCGTAGGTGATCGTGTCGGTACCGCTGGAGCCGGCGAACGCCTCGTAGGTGATCGACGTGCTCGTCTGGCCGGCGACCCGCCCGAGCATCGCCCCGCCGAGCACTCCCGTCAGCGCGAGCGAGTCGCCATCGGGGTCGAGCCCGTCGAGCGGGATGTCGATCGTTACCGCGGAGCCGGCGAACGTGCGCGAGGTGAGGGGCGGCAACGTCGGCGCCGTGTTGCCGCCGTCGTCGCGTGCGACGACGGTGAAGCCGATGCTCGCGCGAGCCGTCTGCTCGAAGTCGTCGGCGACCGTGTACACCGCGGTGTAGGTCCCCGGTTCGTCGGGGGCCTGGAACCGCACACGCGAGCGGTCGACGAAGGCGACGCCGCCGCCGAGCACGGGCGAGGCCAGCTCCGGCAGCACATGCATCGCCGCGGCATCCGGGTGGTAGTCGTTCTCGAGGACCGCCACCGTCGCGATGTCGCCGGCGCGAACCTTCACGACGTCGTCGAGCGCGACGGGCGGCTGGTGCTTCACGAGCGGCGGCACGGGAACGATAGTCACCGTGGCACTCGAGACGCCGGTGCCGTCGGAGATGGTGTACCGCAGTTGCAACTGGCGATCGAGCGCCTCGGTCGCGGTGATCCGCAGGGCGGTGTTCGTCAGCACCTCGACCGAGACGAGGCCGTCGATCCCGGCGGTGTCGACGGACTGCACCGCGAGCACCCGGCCCGACGGGGAGACGTCGTTCGCCAGCACCGGTACGGTGGTCGGCTCCCCCGGTCGCAGGTAGGCGATATCGACGACGGCGATGGGCGGCGGGTCCTCCGCCGGTCGCTCGACGATGCGCACGCGGATGAGGCCGACGCTGACGGATGCCCCTGCGCCGAGGTCGTAGAGCACGGTGAAGTCGCCCGGCTCGGGTGACGAGAACGCGATCGTCCCCCGCTCGAGATCGGTCGTGGCGGTGAGCGCACCAGGGGTCTCCTCGAGGCCGAGCAGGGCCAGCGGTGCCCCCGACGGGCTGAGGTCGTTCACCAGCGGCTCGAGCATGACGGGCTCGCCGGCGAAACCCTGCGCGAAGTCCGGCGTGCCGACGGGGTTGAGCGCTCCGACGGCCTGCACGTCGACCGTCAGCGTGCCGGCAGCCGACGTCTGGCCGTCGGAGACCGTGTACGCGACCTCCTTCAGCCCGAGCTCGCCGCTCCGATGCTCGAAGGCGACGTGCCCGTCGGGACTGAACCGCACGGCGTCGCCGCCAGTGGGCGATGCGTTCACGAGGAACACGTCGTCGCCGTCGGGATCGGTCCAGTCGGCCAGGACGTTGTAGCCGATCTGCTGGCCCTGTTCGACGCCGACGGCTGCTTCCCGCGCCGCCGAAGGCGCCGTGTTCTCGCCGATCGGGACGATCCGGACGTTCACCGCCGCCTCGGCGACGCCCGAGCGCCCATCGTCGACGGCGTAGCGGAACGACACCGTTCCTGCTGCGTCGGCGGCGGGCGTGAACTGGAGCGCGCGGCCGTCGTCGATCACCTCCAGCCTCCCGAGGGACGCCGCGACGTCGGACACAGAACCGATCGTGAGCACGTCGCCGTCGGGATCGGTGTCGTTCTGGAGCACCTCGAGCAACGTCGTGCGGTCGGGCCGCACGCCGAGTTCGTCGTCGCGCGCCGTCGGCGGACGATTGGATTCGGTCCGTTCCGCGAGCGTGTCCTCGAACACCTGCTGGGCGCTCTTCTCGTCGCCCTCGAGCTCATCGGACTCCTCGGGCGGCGTGACCTCCTCCCAGTTGTCCACGAGCCGGAGGTTCGCATCGACGAGCCACGCGTTGCCCGAGGTCAGGTCGTTCAGTGCGACCACGTCGCGATTCACGCGGAATTCGAGTCGGGCGCCGAGCGTCGATGGCTCGATCCGCGACTGCAGCGGCTTCGACGCATCGCACAGCGAGAGGTAGGACGCCGAGTTCGCCCACGCCGCGTGCACGCACCCGTCGACGAACACGGGTGCGGCGACCTCGTCGCCCGACTGAGCAGGCGCCGACGCCGCGGCATCCGCGTCGAACTCTCGCACCGTCCCTCCGGCCAACGGCACCTCGAACAGCGAAGCGGCACCCGCGACGTACGCCGACTCGTGCCCCGCTCCGGACTGCTGCAAGCGCAGGCCATCACCCGGCAGCTCGATCTCGCGCCCGTCGACGAGCAGCACGTCGCGGTCGGTGTCGAGGATGACGGCGTGCTCGCCGACCACGGCCAACTGATGCGCACCGAGCTCCGGCAGCTCTGTGGAGAGCGTCGCGCCCCCGTCGCCGTCGAGCCGGTGCAACTCGCGCGCACCGGGCTCCGACACGAAGGTCGCGCCGTCGACTCCGACCGCGAGCTCGGCATCGGCCCCCACCTCGAGTACCGGCTTCGTCGCGCCGGCGTCGAATGACAGCTCGCCGCCGGCGGGGATCGTCCAGACCTCGCCACGCGGCGACAGCACCGCGAGCACCTCGCCGCCGTACGCCACTCGCGAGCCGATCGGCACCTCGACGCGCTCCGTCAGCGTGGTGAAGGCAGGGTCGATGCGCTCGATCGAGCCGGCGTCGCGATCGTAGAGGAAGACGTCGGCGCCGTCTTGGAGCACGTCGGTGCTGTTCGACTGGGTGGCGACGGCCGCATCGAGTTCCTCGATCTGCCGGTTGAGCCTGCCGGCGAGGAGATCGTCGCCATTGGTGACCCAGACCTCGCGGGCCCGCAGGTCGGGGTCCGTGACGGGGAATCCGCGGTGCAGGGCCGCGACCGTGACCCCGCCCACCGCCATGAGCGACAGCACGACCACCGACGCGAGACCCCTGCGCGCCCGGAACGACGGGAAGCGCCTCACTCGGTCGCCGCGTCGAGCAACGGCAGGTCGTCGATGCTCACGAGGCGTGTCGCGACCGCGTACTCCACGAGTCGAGCGCGACGGTTCGTCGCCAGCTTGCCCCGGCCGCCGCGCAGACCGTCGACGCCGATGCGGTCGAGCTTCTCGCAGACGTTGTCGAGCTTGCGGTTGAAGGTCGTCATGCTCCAGCCCAGACGGGCCGCGGCCTCGGCCGAGCTCGGCACGAGCGCCCGCCCGCCGGCCGGCTGCGCGAGGACGTTCTCGGCCAGCGAGACCACGAGCAGGCGCTGGCTGGAGGTGAGCGTCACCGGCAGGATCGTCGTGCCGCCATCGGTGGGGGCAGCGGTGAGGGAGGTGTTGTAGAAGTCCTCTTCGGCGTGCACCGTGAAGTCGTAGGTCGTCGCACCGGCGCTGAACATCACGTGCACGGTCTGGAAGACGAGCGGGAGCTTCGCGCCCGGCGCGAGCCACGCCTGCACGCTGCCCGTCGCGTCGGAGATCGTCGCGGAGAGGATCTGCCCGACGTTGGAGAGCCACCACAGCCCGTACTCCGACGACAGCGTGAGGAACGTCCGGTGCAGGTAGGGGTTGTCGTCGATCGTGAGGTCGGACTCCCGACCGATGGTGAACGGCTCGCCGACCTCGACGGTGTACGACTCACCGCAGTATTCGACGCGGAGCGGCCTCACGGCGTGCACCCCGTCTTCGCCTCGGACACCTTGCTCCCGCGCTGCACCTGCACCTCGATGCACGTGCGGTTGCCCGCGGACGTTCCCTCGACGGTGATCGTCGGACCCTTCGACACCTGCTTCTCGCCGGAGCCGTCGGACCGCCACCACCGGTAGAGGTCGTCGTCTTCAGGGTCGGAGTGGGACACCTCGAACGTGACGCTCGACCCGTCGGCGCTCGCGACGCCGGTGGAGACCACGGGAGCCGGCACCGCCCCCGTGACGACGGCGTTCTCGCCGCCGGGCTTCGCGGTCTCGACCGCGGGCGACTCGGCCAACGTGCCGGACATCGCGATCGCGATGCCGATCACGGCGGCGACGACGGCACCGGCGACGATGCCGATGACGAGTCCGACTCGGCTGCGTCGAGGTGCGGATGTCTCGGCTGCACGCGACGCCGCGACCGGCTCGCCGTGCACCCCAGGTCGTGCCGGGCGCACGATCGTCGAATCCGGTGCGGTCATCACGTCCACCGACGGCGCACCGCCGCCGGGGGAACGCACGATCGTGGCATCCGACATCTCGACCGCCGCGGGCCGGCGCACGACGGTGCCGTCGTCGACCGGGCCGACGACGGACGCGGCGGGTGCCTGCGCCTGGATCTGCTGCGGCGAACGTGCCCGAGTGGCGTCGTCATCGGCCTGGACGGCGCGAGGCGCCTGCGCGTCGACCGTGCGCACCGACCGAGCGCGGGTCGCATCGTCGTCGTCGGGCTCCGCCTCCTCGCGTGCGCTCGCGAGGTTCGGAACCTCGATGCTCGTGGCCGCGTAGCCGAGCTCGAGCTCGACGCGCTGCAGCGCTCGAGCGAACTCGACGGCACTCGGGTAGCGGTCGTCGCGCCGGCTGGCCATGCCCTTCGCGAGCACGGCGACGAGGCTGCGCGGTACGTCGGGACGGTCCATCGGCGTGATGGCTCCGCGCTCGATGCGCCCGATGAGGTCGAGCGACCCGTTCGAGCGGCCGGGGATCTCGAACGGGGTGCGCCCGGCGATGAGCGTGTGCACGGTCGCCGCGAGCGAGAACACGTCGCTGCGGGTGTCGGGCCGCGGGTCGTCTTCGAACATCTCGGGAGGCGACCACGGCACGCTCATGCCGACGGCTGACGGGCCGGATGCGGTGCCCGAGGCGAGTTCGCTCGCCGTCACGGTGTGCACCGGCAGTTCGCCCTCGAGGTTCGATGAGATGCCGAAATCTGTGAGCGCAGGCCAGCCGTAGTCGTTCGTGAGCACGTTCGCCGGCTTGATGTCGCGATGCAGGATGCCTGCGGCGTGGGCGGTCGCGATCGCGCCGGCGAGGCGCACGCCGGTGCGCAGCGCGTCTTCGATCGAGAACGGTTGACGCTTGTACCGCTCGGCGAGGCTCGGCCCGGAGCAGTACTCCATCACGAAGTACGGGCGACCGTCGGCCGAGACGTCGGCATGGAAGATCGTGACGATGAACGGATGCGCCGACAGTTGCGCCATCAGGTTCGCCTCGGCGACGAACTGCGCCTTGGTGTCGCGGCCGAGCCCCTCGGCGAGCAGCACCTTCACCGCCACCTTGCGTCGGGGCAGCTTCTGCTCGTACAGGAAGACGTCGGCGAACCCGCCCGACCCGAGCAGCCCGTGGGCCGCGTATCCGGGCAGCTCCGGCGGAATCGACGGGGCGCGGCGCATCAGCCGCCCACCACCTGGATGGTCCAGCCACCGCCGAGGTCGACGACGGTGCCGGTGAGCACCGGGGTGGGCTCACCGGATCGCAGCTTCACGGGGGGCTTGCCGGGCGCCACCACGTGGGTGCCGTTGCGGGAGTGCAGGTCGGTGATGACGACGGTGTCGCCCTCGAGCGCGAGTCGCACGTGGCTCCGCGAGATGTCGGGATCGCCGAGGCCGATCGTGATGAGTCTCGGGATGCGGCCGCCGGACACCTTGCTCACGCTCGGCGCGCGGCCGAGCACGACCTCGTGGCCGATCGCCTCGAGCGTGCCGTCGGGCATCCTGATGCTCGCCTGCGCCACGGGCTCGGCTGCCTGCAGCGTCGGCGCCTCCTCGGCCGGCGTTCCGGCCGAGGCACGCGCTGCGCGCGCTTCGCGGAGTCGCTTGATGTCGATGCTCGCGACGGTCATCCCGTCGTGATCGCCGTCGACGGGAGCGGCCGCAGGTGCCGCCGTCGGCGGACCGGCGGGCAGGCCGTTCGTGAATGCTGACGAGGGGCCGGCGATCGTCTCCTCATCGGGCACCATCGTCAGTTCGACCGGGGCCGTCACTCGCGCAGGCGCGGGCACCGGAGGAGCCGGAGAGACCGGTGCCGCGGGAGCAGGAGCGGCCGCGGGAGCAGGAGCAGCCGTGGGAGCAGGAGCGGGCGGAGCCACCGGCACGGGAGCGGCGACGGGAGCGGCCTCGCTGGCCGGGGCCGCGGCGTTCGACGGCGCGTCGAGCTGCACGCGCGCGACGGGTTCGACACCGTCGGAGACGATCGAGCGCAGCGGCACGACGGCCTCGACGACGGGCAACTGCGGCGCGGAGGCATCCGCACCACCATCGACGACGACCTCGATCGAGGAGCCGCCGTCGAGCACGCGCTCGACCCAGGTGGAGACGCCCGCGTCGTGGATCTCGTCGGACGCGGAGCGCACGGTGATGGGGCCGCGTACCACGACACGCGCCGTGCCGGCCTCCTCGTCGCGCACGACGAGTGCGAACGATGGCGTCGCCGCGAGCCCCTGGGCGGTGAGCCGGTCGAGCACGAGGGACGTCGGGTCCCCGGTCGCGAGCTCGGGCCAGAGCGCGGCCAGCCGATCGGCCGCATCAGCGGGAACGACGAGGATCACTCCGCCGCGAACGGCCGCGAACCACGCCGCCTCGGAATCATGCCGGTACGTCGCCATCTCCGCCTCCCCCGGTACGCGGCCGCGTGTCCTCGGCCGCTCTCGACAGTCGTCCGCGCCGATCGCGCGTCGTCTCATCATCATCGTCGTCGGATCCGAGCACGGACTCGACGACGATCGCCGTCACGTTGTCGCGGCCGCCATGCGCGAGCGCGAGGTCGACCAGTTCGCCGGCGAGCCCCGCCGCGTGCCCCGTGTCGCCCGCGAGGATGTGCGCGATCGTGCGATCGTCGACCTCCTTGGTGAGGCCGTCGCTGCACACGAGGAACACCTGACGGCCCGCCGCGGGGATCAGCCAGACGTCGGGATCGACGAACTCGTCGGCACCGAGCGCTCGAGTGATCACGTTCCGTTCGGGGTGGCGTTCGGCTTCCTCGGGCTGGATCAGGCCGGCGTCGACGAGCTCCTGCACTGCGGAGTGGTCGACGCTCAACTGCTCGAGGGTGCGGCCGTCCCAGGCGTAGACCCGCGAGTCGCCGATGTTAAAGACCATCCAGTGGAAACCCGCGCCGTCGCCGGCATCGACGAGGGCGATGCCCGACAGCGTCGTTCCCGCGACCGCGGTGCCCTCTTCTCCGGCCTCGCTGAGCGAGCGCACCGCCTCGTTCGAGCTGTGGATCGCGTCGAGCACCTGCTCGGGCGACGAGGGGACACCGAACTCGAGGTGCCGGGAGAACGTCTCGATGACGGCCTGGCTGGCGGCGTCTCCACGCGCGTGACCGCCCATGCCGTCGGCCACCAGATAGACGGGTGCCTCCGCGAGGAACGAGTCCTCGTTCACGCTGCGGACACGACCCACGTCGGTTCGCGCGCTGTGCGCGATGAGCGCGGCTCCTCGCGTCAGGGCGACGACGCCCTCGCCATCACCTGACACGGTTCTCCTCGGATCGAGCGGGAAGGGTGGCGACCGCGACGATTCGTCCGGCGCCGAGCCTCCACGCTAGCAACTCCGGGGCGCTCTCGATGACGCCTGTGGATCGGGACGGCCCCATCGAGGTCACTTGCCGTCGGAGTGGGAGTCCTCGGTGAAGTGCGGCACCTCGTCCATGAGCTTGTGCCCGCGCGACTTCGCGTCGTGCCGGGCCTTCAGGAGGCTCGCCACGGTCGCGACCGCCATCGCCGCGAGGATCACGCCGAGCGACATCCACGTCGAGATCTCGGGCGCCCACTCGATGTGCTCGCCGTTGTTGATGAACGGCAGCTCGTTCACGTGCATGGCGTGGAACACGAGCTTGACGCCGATGAACGCGAGGATGAAGGCGATGCCGTACTTGAGGTACTCGAGGCGCTCGAGGAGTCCGCCGAGCAGGAAGTACAGCTGACGGAGGCCCATGAGGGCGAAGACGTTCGCAGTGAACACGATGAACGGACTCTGCGTGATGCCGAAGATCGCCGGGATCGAGTCGAGGGCGAAGAGCAGGTCGGTCGTGCCGATCGCGATGAAGACGATGAGCATCGGCGTGAAGAAGCGCTTGCCGTCGATGACCGTGCGGAGCTTGACGCCGTCGTACTCGTCGGTGATCGAGACGCGGCGGCGCAGGATCCGCACGATGAACGTGTCCTTGTCCTCGTCGTCCTCGTGACCTCGCACCTGCTGGATCGCGGTCCATACGAGCCAGGCGCCGAAGATGTAGAAGATCCACGAGAAGTTCTCGATGAGCGAGGCGCCGAGCAGGATGAAGATGCCGCGCAGCACGAGCGCGATGATGATGCCCACCATCAGCACCTCCTGCTGCAGCTTCCTCGGCACCGCGAACTTCGCCATGATGATGACGAACACGAAGAGGTTGTCGATCGAGAGGCTGTACTCCGTCAGCCAGCCGGCGAGGAATTGCCCGGCGAACTCGCCGCCCGCGAAGAAGTACATGAGGCCCGCGAAGATCAAGGCCAGCACGACGTAGAAGACGACCCAGAGGGTCGATTCCTTCATCGACGGAACGTGCGGGCGCTTCAGGACGAGCAGGAGGTCGGCGACGAGGATCAGCGTCAGGACGACGAGGGATCCGACTTCGAACCAGATGGGGAGTTCGAGCAACGTTTGCCTTTCGGAGTGTGCGGGGACGACGGAATCCGAAAGTCTCTCCCCCTGCCGATTCGCAGGTCCCACGCCCGGAGCGGCGGCAATGGCGCTCGTACTGACGATCGTGGGTCGAGGCCTGGCCTCGCGGGATACTCCCCTTCGCTCTCGCGAGTCTAGCCGAACCCGGCCAGCGCCCAGGCGCCACCCGCTACAGGTTCCGTTCGACGCCCGCCAATAGAATCGGGGTCCCCACGAGAAGGAGTGCCTGTGAGCTCGACACCCCCCGCCCGCCAGTACCGCACGACCCCGGGCTCGGCCCTCGTCGGCTACGCGATCTTCGCGAGCCGCTGGTTGCAGGCGCCGCTCTACCTCGGGCTCATCCTCGCCCAGGCGATCTACGTCGTCGTCTTCATGATCGAGCTGTGGCACCTCGCCGAAGGCGTGATCGCACACCCCGAGAAGATCGACGAGGCGGACATCATGCTCGCCGTGCTCGGCCTCATCGACGTCGTGATGATCGCCAACCTGCTCATCATGGTGATCATCGGCGGGTATGAGACGTTCGTCTCGCGCATCAACGTCGACGGCCACCCCGACCAGCCCGAGTGGCTGAGTCACGTCAACGCGAACGTGCTGAAGGTCAAGCTCGCGATGGCCATCATCGGCATCTCGTCGATCCACCTACTGAAGACCTTCATCGAGGTCGGCGACATGACCGACGGCCTGGCCAAGGGCACCGAGACCGGCCAGAGCTACAGCTCCGAGGGTGTCATGTGGCAGGTCATCATCCACTCGGTGTTCATCCTGTCGGCGCTCGCGCTCGCGCTCATCGACCGCATGTCGTACCACAAGGTCGCACCGCACGAGGTGCACGACGGAGTCCCCGTCGCATACCCCGACGCCCACCCGGGCCTGGGCACGGATCCCACGAAGCTCGAGCCCGTCGACTCCGGCTCGCACCGCTGAACCACACATCGGGGCGCGGCATCGAGACGGATGCCGCGCCCCGACGCAGTTCGTGCGGGGCCGCAGCCCGCGGCACAGGGCTCCTGCGCCTGAAACGCAGAAAAGCCCTCGCAAATGCGAGGGCTTTTCTGCTTGTGTTGTCGCATGTCACATACGTGACCCCAGCGGGATTTGAACCCGCGCTGCCGCCGTGAGAGGGCGGTGTCCTAGGCCGCTAAACGATGGGGCCGAATCGACAACTTGAAGAGTATGACACAGCATCGGGGCCGCCGCAAAATCGAGGCCGCTGCGACATCCGCTCGGGGTCATCAGCCCGACGACACCGGCTCAACAGAACACCGAGAGCGCCCCAGGGACGATCTCGACGTCGACCGGAAGCTGGCCGATGCGCTCGCCGTCGGCGTAGGCGACGATGTCGTCGGCCTCGATGCGCACCTGGCGGCCCGTGAGGAACTCCACCGCCGGATGGTCGGCATGACGACCCGCGAATACCTTCGGGAAGACCGCGACGAGGCGGGCACGCGAGAGGGGGTGCACGATGAAGACGTCGAGCAGCCCGTCCGAGAGGTCGGCGTGCGGCACGATGCGCATGCCGCCGCCGATCGACGAGTTGTTGGCCACCGAGACGAGCATGGCGCGCTGCTCGCGGCGCACGCCGTCGATCGTGATCGTGTAACTGCGGGGGCGGAAGGTGATGAGCTCGCGCACCATTGCGAGGGTGTACCTGCTCGGTCCCTTGGGGCGGGTCATCCCGTTCGCGCGTTCGTTGACGACGGCGTCGAACCCGGCCGAGACGACCGACGCGAACCAGGTGCGGAGCTCACCGTGCCGGACCAGCCCGGCGTCGATCACGCGCGGCGGCCTGCCGAGGGCCTCGACGAGCGCCTCGGTCGCCGCAGCCGGATCCTCGAACGGCAGCCCGAGACCGCGCGCGAGATCGTTGCCGGTGCCCGCTGCGACGATGCCGAGCGGCACGCCCATGCCGGCGAGCAGGTTGACGCCGAGCGAGACCATGCCGTCGCCCCCGACGACGACCAGGCCGTCGGTGCCGAGCGAGAACGCGGACTCGACCTCGCGGCGCAGCAGTTCGAAATTGGCCTCCCGCAGCACCGACACCTCGTACCCCTCGCGCGTGAGCCGTTCAGCGACTGCTGGACCGACTGCGCGGCGGCGGCCGAACGAGGCTGCGGGGTTGATGGCGACGATGAGTCGCCGTGGCGTGGTGGACATGGAGCGAGTCTGGCAGGCCGCGACCTTGCGCGCCGCCGCGGCCGAGGTGTTGGCTCGAAGCATGCGCATCACGAAACTCGAACACGCCGCTCTCGTCGTCGAGGACTCCGGCGACAAGCTCTACATCGACCCCGGCAAGTTCACGACGCCGATCACCGAGTCGTCGGGCGCCGTGGCCGTCGTGATCACGCACCAGCACGACGATCACTGGACTCCCGAGCAGCTGACGCGCATCCGCGAGGCGAACCCCGACGTGCGCATCTTCGGTCCGGCGGGCGTCGCCGCCGCGGCGGCCGACTTCCCCGTCGAGACCGTGCAGTCGGGAGACGTCGTCGCGGTGGGCCCGTTCCGGTTGCGGTTCTTCGGCGGCCGGCACGCCGTCATCCACCCCTCCATCCCCGTGATCGACAACCTCGGCGTGCTCGTGAACGACGCGCTCTACTACGGTGGCGACTCGTTCACGGTGCCGGGGGTGCCCGTCGAAGTGCTCGCGGCGCCCGCAGGGGCGCCCTGGATGAAGATCAGCGAGGCCATGGACTACGTCGTCGAGGTCGCACCCCGGCGAGCGTTCCCGACGCACGAGATGGTGCTCTCACGCGCCGGCAAGGCGCTGTCGAACGCCCGGCTCGCCTGGGCGACCGAGCAGGGCGGGGGCGAGTACGTGCCGCTCGAGCCGGGCGAGACGCTCGACTTCTGACGATCCTCGCGCAAGCAGGCTCAGGCGCCGGATGCTTCGGGGCCGTCGACCTTCACGAGGAAGGTCTGCGCGCGCGTGGCGGCGAGCGGCGTCATCCGCACCTCGACGCGGAGCCGGCCCGTCGCGCCCGGCAGGAACCAGACCAGGTGGTCGGGCGAATCGCACTGGGTGTCGATCGGCGTTCGGCTCGCGGCCGTGCGTCCGCCGACGGCCGCCCATGCAGCCTCGATCGCGGCTCGGCGCTCGGCGTACGGCACATCGAGGCCCACGTTCGTCGCGAGCACGGCCGACGCCGCGGCATCCGACCACTCGTTCACGATCGCGCTCAGCGCGACGGATGCCTCGAGTGTCTCGGGCCACGGCGCCGGTGACGGCGTGACCGGGCTTCGCCGATCCACTGCGTCGAGCAGGATCGCGAGCGCGACCTCCGCACCCTGCGACACGCGAGCGTACGTCGCGTTCTCGAAGGCGACGACGCCGAGTCCGGATGCCGCGTGCCAGCGCATGTGTGCGCTGAAGCCCGGGTACCCGCCCGAATGCGAGGCGATCGAACCGAATCGCTCGTCGAGCTCGACGAAGAGGCCGAACCCGTAGCCGTACACGACTGGCGGTGGTGCCAGAACCGCACCGGGCACGGCCGGCGGGCTGTGGCGCTTCGGTGCGACACGCACGAGCTGCTGCATCTCGCGGCGGCTCGCCGCACTGAGCGGGCCGCGCTCGAGACCCGTCGACGCCTCCGCGAGCCAGTTCCCCCAAGCCGCGAGGCTCCTCGCCGAGGCGAACAGCCCGCCGATCGCCGAGAAGACCCCCGGCCCGGTGAGCGGGAGCCCGAGCCATCCGTCGTCCTCGACCCGGCGATGGCCCGTCGCGACGGACGTCGCAGCGTCGGCGGGCCGGTCGAATCGCATGTCGAGCCCGAGGGGTTCGATGAGTTCGTGCGTCACGAAGTCGATGAACGCCACGCCCGAGACCCGTTCGACGATCTGGCCGAGCACGGCGTATCCGAGGTTCGAGTACTCGAAGCCCGTGCCTGGGACCGTGGCGCAGCGGATGCCCGCGGCGAGCGTCGCACTGAATTCCTCGCGCGTCATCGACTCCTCGCGATCGGCCCAGGGGTCATCGGTGGGCAGGCCACCCGACATCGTCATGAGCATGCGCACGGTCGGATCGACGTCGATGCCGCCGGGCACCTCGGGGGCGAACTCGGGGACGAGCGATCGCGCAGTGGCGTCGAGGTCGAGCAGTCCGCGATCGCGCAGCAGCAGCAGGGCCGCGGCCGTGAAGCTCTTCGTGCAGCTCGCGATGCGGAACAGGGTGTCGGGGCCCGGCACTGGGCGCCCCGCGTCGACCGACGCGGCGCCGGTGCCGCCGCTCGCGACGACGCCGCTGCGATCGAAGACCGCCCAGCTCCCGCCCGGCGCGGTGCCGGTCGCGATCCGCTCCGCGAAGACGGTCTCGACGGCCTGCAGTGTGTCGATGGCGACGGTCATGATGCTCCTCATCCGGCGCCCCGCGGCGGGGCGGAACCAGCGTACAAGTCGGAGGTTTCGCATGAGTTCCTGGCTCGCGTCTGTCGCTCTCCGACAAGCGGGACGCGCCTTCGCCGCCCATCCGTTGGTGATTCGCACACAACTTCCTTGGCATCCGTTGACGAAACCTCAGCCGCTGATACGTTCATGTCACTTCGGGGTCGCTCCACTCCCCCGCGGCGCCAACGTCGGTGCCGTCGGATGCCGGCACCCCGCGCCTCACGCGCCCGGCCCACCCTCGCCGTGCCACGGCGGCGGCCACGGCACCGGTCGCGAATCCTGCACCCCCATCTCGGCGCGCGATGTCGCGCGCCCGCACACCTGGAGTCTCTCAATGACGAGAATCGAATCCGCGTCCGAGCACCAGCACGGCGTCGGCCTCAAGATCGCCGTCATCGTGCTCGCCCTCGCGCTGGCAACGATGACGACCCTCTTCCTGCTCACCACGAGCAAGATCGCTGGCGGCTCCGCCGAGCTCTCCGCCGGCGCCACCGAGGTCAGCGACGGTTCGCAGCAGGTCGCTGCCGGCGCGGGCGACCTCTCCGCCGGCTCCGTCGAATTGAGCGAGGGCGCAGCTGCCGCCGCGACCGGCGCGACATCCCTCGAGACGGGTGCCGCCTCAGCAGCGGCAGGCGCGGAACAGGTGCGGTCCGGCGCAGACAAGGCAGCGCTCGGTGCGGCGTCACTGGCCGACGGGGCATCCGCAACGGCCACGGGTGCCGACTCGCTGAGCACTGGCGCGAGCAAGTCGGCCGATGGCGCGGCACAGCTCGCGGCAGGCGCCGGCCAGGTCGCGGCAGGGGCCCAGGCGCTCGCGGCTGGCGCCGCCACGGCGGACTCGAAGATCCCTGAGTTGCGTGGTGGTCTGACGTCCTTGAACGCCGGCATCACCGAGTTCAAGGACAGCGCGAAGGGATACCTGAAGACGGAGTCCGACAAGCTGTCGGGCGGACTCGGTCTCCTCGAGACGACCCTTGCCTCACTCAAGGCCGACCTCGACCTGAGCGACCCGAACAACGCGGCGCGCTACGCGGCGCTGGAAACGATCACCGACCAGCTCCAAGTCGGCGTCACCGGCATGCAGGGAACCGCTCCCGCGGTCCTCGACGGGGGGTTCGGCAAGCTGCAGGTCGGTGTCGGCCTGGTCGACGCAGGGCTCGTCAAGTTCGATGCCGAGGCCACCTCGGTACTCACCGCGAAGTCGAGCGAACTCGCGGCGGGCGCGGCGAACCTCGCGGCGAAGAGCGGCGAGTTGAGTGCCGGCGCTTCGCAGGTCTCGGCCGGCGCGAGTTCGCTGGTCGACGGCACCTACCGGCTCGCTGAGGGAGCCGACAACCTGTCCGTCGGAACGAGCACGTTGAACGCCGGTGCCGCGAATCTCGCCACAGGGACGAAGAACCTCTCCGCCGGCGCGGCCAAGCTCGCCGATGGCACGAGCGACCTCGCCTCGGGCGCTGCGACGCTCTCGATCGGCGCATCCGATCTCGCCGACGGCACCGCCGAATTGAGCGACGGCAATGCGCTCGTCGCCGAGGGCAGCGCCACGCTCGCGACCGGAGCGGCCGGCGTCTCCCCCTCGACGATGGTGCCGTGGCTCCTCGTCGCGCTGGGAGTCGGCGCCGCGGCGATCGCCGTGTGGATCACCCACCGCGTTCGATTCGCCCGTCGGGAGTCCGTCACCGCCTGATCCGTGGTGCCGGCGGTCGCCGGTCAGTGGCCCCGTTCGTCTCCACGACCGGGGCCGCCCCGGCGTCCGTCATCGCCCGGGCCGCCGCCATCCGATCCGGGGTCCGGCCAGCCGTCCCCGGAATCCTCGTCGAGACCCTGCACCTGCGTGGTCGGCTCCGGAGCCGGGGGTTCGGTTCCGGGCACGGGCCCGACCGACGGCGCGACCCTTTCATTCGGGCCCACGACGGAGAACGGATCGCCGCCGTACTTCGCCGCGGCCACCGACATGACCATGGGCCACATGCGATGTCGTGCCGTCGCAGCAGTGCCGTTGCCGAAGCCCCCGATTCCGCGCTGGTTCGCGTCCCCGTACACGCTGACGACGCCCGCAACGGTCGCCACCTTCGAACTGGCACCGGCCATCCACGTGTCCTTGTTGCCGTCGGTCGTGCCGGTCTTGCCGATCAGCGGCACGTGCGGATTCACGTTGCGGTTCGATTCCGTCGCCGTGCCGCCCGTCATCACGCTCTGCATCGCGTAGTGCATCGCCGCGGCGACTTCGGGTGTCACCGCGGGCGTGCACGTCGACGTCGGCACCGGCAGGTCGTTGCCATCGCGGTCGACGATCCGGTCGATCGCCACCGGAGTGCAGGTCACGCCGTTGTTCGCGATGCCGGCGAACGCGACGGCGAGGCTGAGCGGCGCGACCTCGTTCGTGCCGAGCACCGACGAGGGCCCCTGCTGAAGGGGATCGCCGTCGGCCCGGTGCATGCCGAACGCCTCGGCCGTCTTGCGGATGCCGCACAGGTCGAGCTTCTTGGCCATGCCGATGAAGCCCGTGTTGATCGAGCCGATGGTCGATTCGAGCGCGGAGTAGTTGCCGCCGGACTCGTTCGCGTCGTTCTTCGGGCTCCACTTCTCGCTGTTGGTGTTGATCGGTCCGTTGCAACTGTCTTGGAAGACGCCCCAGTTCGTCTTCGGCTTCGAGTCCACCCGCTCGCTCAGCGGGTGCCCTTCGTTCAACCACTGCGCGAGAGTGAAGACCTTGTAGGTCGATCCCGGCTGGAAGCCGCTCGACCCGCCCTGGGTGAAGTCGGTGTTGTAGTTGACACTCGTGTACTGCGGGCCGATCGCCAGCACCTCGGGGTCCTGGCTGTAGATCTTGTTCTGGGCCATCGCGAGCACCCGTCCCGTGCCGACCTGCACGCTCGAGATCACGCCGCCGACGTCCCAGCCGGGGTAGACCTGCGGCACGTTCTGCGCCAGCGCCGTCACCGCGGCGCTCTGGAGGTCGAGGTCGAGGGTCGTGTAGACGTCGTACCCGCCTCGACGGAAGTTGCGCATGCGCGTCTCCTCGTCTTCACCGAAGGCCGGATCCGTCTGCAGGATGTTCTTCACGTAGTCGCAGAAGTACGCGGATTCGTTCGCCGTCTGGCAGCCGGTGCTCGGCTCCTTGATGGCTGGCTCGACGGGCGTCGCGATCGCCGCGTCGTACTCCTCGCGCGTGATCTTCTTCTCGTCGAGCATGTGGAAGAGGATGTAGTCGCGTCGATCCTTGTTCCTCGCGTAGCCGTTCGCCGCGCCGTTCGTCTCGCTGTCGGGCTTGTCGAGCTGGAATTCGACCGGGTTGTTCACGATGGCGAGGAGCGACGCCGCCTGCGCGAGCGTCAGGTTCGCCGCGGTCGTCGAGAAGTAGTAGCTGGCTGCGGCTTCGATGCCGTAGACGGTGCCGCCGAAGCCCGCGATGTTCAGGTATCCGAGCAGGATCTCGCTCTTGGAGTATCGCTTCTCGACGCCGATGGCGAGCCGCATCTCCTTGAGCTTCCGCTCGATGCCGGCGCTTCCGTCGGACTCGGTCGCCGCGTCGTAGCACTTGTTCTTCTCGGCATCCACGAGCGCAGCTCGGTCGTCGTAGCTGAGCGCCGCGAGCTCCTCCTCGGTCAGATCGGCGACGGCGGTGACGTGCGCCTCCGCCTCGCACTCCTGCACGCGGATGTTCTTGACGTACTGCTGCGCGATCGAGGACCCGCCCTGCGTGTTGCCGCCGGTCGCCGTCGTCATCGCCGCTCGGATCGTGCCCTGCAGGTCGACGCCGCCGTGGTCGTAGAACCTGGGGTCTTCGCCGGCGATCGCGGCATCCTTCGCGTACTGGCTGATGGCGTCCCAGCCGACCTCGACGCGGTTCTGGTCGTAGAACGACGCCAGTAGCACGGTGGAACCGTCGCTGCCCGTGGCGTAGATGTTGCTCTTCTCGGAGAGGTCGTCGATCTCGAGGTAGCCCGGGAGGTTCTCGAACATGCCGATGCTTCCGGATGCCGCGATGCCGACGGTCGCGATCGCCGGCGTCACGCCCGCCACGATGAGCATGGCCACGCCGACGCTCGCCGCGATGAGGCCCAAGAACCCGCCGATGACGCCGAGCGGCGTGCGTGTCTCTCGGAAGTCACGATTCCGCATGTTCCCAGAACCCATGGCTCACCCATTCCCCGCCGGCGTCTCACGATGGTGCCGAGCCGGTAGGAGGCTCGAAATGTGTGCCGACACTCAATGGAATCGCAGCGCATCCCGGAAGTCCAGCCCACATGCCGATCGGTCGGAAGCGACTGTGCCGGAAAACGAAAAAGGCCCGGATGACCGGGCCTTCTTCACAAAAAATTGGCTGGGGTACCTGGACTCGAACCAAGAACAACGGTACCAGAAACCGCCGTGTTGCCAATTACACCATACCCCAATGGCCGAAACCGAAGCCCCGTGCCGACATGTAACTCTAGCCTACGGCGCGACGCCCGCCAAACTGAGCAGCGCTCACCGGGCGGGCGCCTGCGCGCATCATGCGAGCAGTGCCGTCAGACGGTCGATGCGCTCGAGGGAATCGACCTTGCCGAGGATCTGCATCGACTCGAAGAGCGGCGGCGAGATGCGGCGCCCCGAGAGCGCGGTGCGCACCGCACCGAAGGCCACCCGCGGCTTGAGCCCGAGGCCGTCGATGAGCGCACCGCGCAGCGCCTCCTCGATCTGCTCGTGCGTCCACTCCTCGGCCGGGAGCCGGTCGAGGGCGTCTCGCGCCGCGACGAGCACCGCGGGGGCGTCGTCGGTCAAGGCACCGACGGCCGCTTCGTCGAACTCGAGCCCCGCGGCATCCGTGAACAGGAAGCCCAGCATGCCGGGAGCCTCGCCCAGCAGCGCGATGCGCTCCTGGATGAGCGGAGCGCCCTCGGCGAGCACGGCCTCCTGCGCCGGCGTGATCGGATCGGAGACGGCACCTGCCGCCTGCAGGTAGGGCACGGTGCGCGCCGCGAAGTCCACGACGTCGAGCTGCCGGATGTGGTCGCCGTTGATCGCCTCCGCCTTCTTCAGGTCGAATCGGGCCGGGTTGGGGTTCACGTTCGCGACGTCGAACGCAGCGATGAGCTCGTCGCGCGAGAACACGTCGCGGTCGGCCGAGAAGCCCCAGCCGAGGAGCGCGAGGTAGTTGATGAGCCCCTCGGGGATGAACCCGCGGTCGCGGTGGTGGAACAGGTTCGACTCGGGGTCGCGCTTGGAGAGCTTCTTGTTGCCCTCGCCCATGACGTAGGGAAGGTGTCCGAAGCGCGGCACGAACGAGGTCACGCCGATGTCGATGAGCGCGTGGTACAGGGCGATCTGACGGGGCGTCGACGAGAGCAGGTCTTCGCCGCGGAGCACGTCGGTGATGCCCATGAGCGCATCGTCGACGGGGTTCACGAACGTGTAGAGCGGCGCGCCGTTCGGGCGCACGACGACGAAGTCGATCGTCGACCCGACCGGGAAGTCGATGCGGCCTCGCACGAGGTCGTCGAAGCCGAGGTCGGCCTCGGGCACGCGCAGGCGCAGCGCGGCCTGGCGGCCCTCGGCACGGAACGCCGCGCGCTGCTCGTCGGTGAGGTCGCGGTCGAAGTTGTCGTACCCGAGCTGCTTCGCCCGGCCGTTCGCCTCGTTGCGTGCGTCGATCTCCTCAGCGGTCGAGTACGACTCGTAAAGGTGACCGGACGCCTTCAGTCGCTCGATGATCTCGAGGTAGATCTCTCCTCGCTGCGACTGCCGGTACGGTCCGTGCGGGCCGCCGACGTCGATGCCCTCGTCCCACGTGAGACCGAGCCAGGTGAGCGCGTCGAGGATCTGCCCGTAGCTCTCCTCGCTGTCGCGAGCGGCGTCGGTGTCTTCGATACGGAAGACGAAGGTGCCGCCGGTGTGGCGCGCGTAGGCCCAGTTGAAGAGGGCCGTGCGCACGAGGCCGACGTGCGGCGTTCCGGTCGGCGATGGGCAGAAGCGCACGCGGATGTCGCTACCGGCGGCTGTGGTCGTGGGGTGAGCTGTCTCAGACATACCCCTCAATGCTATCGAGCGGCGAGCGATTCCAGCGCGGCGAGTGCCGCGGCGACGGCGGGCACCCGTTCGGCGCCGCGTGCGGTCACGAGGTGGAGCGAGCGCACGTCGGCGCGAGCGGTGGGCCTCGCCACGACGTCCGCGTTCCGCGGGGACGCCGCGAGCGCGAGCGCCGGGAGCAGCGCCACCCCGAGCCCCTGCGCGACCATGCCCTCGACGGCGACGAAGTTGTCGGTCTCGAAGGCGATGCGCGGCACGAAGCCGGCCGCTCCTGCGAGCTCGAGCAGGTGACCGCGGCAACGCGGGCATCCGGCGATCCACGGTTCGTCGCGCAGCATGCCGACGTCGACGAAGTCGGATGCCGCGGCGGCATGCCCCGCCGGCAGCACGAGCTGCATCGGTTCGTCGCCGTAGACGCGCACATCGAGCCCGCGAGCGCTCGCCTGATGCGGGTCGTCGCGGTCGCCGGGATAGCTGAAGGTGATCGCGAGATCGGCCTGGTCGGCCCGCACGGCCCGCACGGCCTCGGGAGGTTCGGCCTCGACATAGGTGACGTCGATGCCGGGGTGCGCTGCGGCGAGCGACGCGATGAGCCGCGGCACGAGCGTGGCCGAGGCCGACGGGAAGGCCACGAGACGCACGCGGCCGGCGCGGAGTCCGCGGAGTTCGGCGAGTTCGCCGGCTGCGGCCTCGAGTGCCGTGGCGACGTCCTGCGCATGGCGTGCGAGCACACGGCCCGATTCCGTCAACCGGATGCCGCGACCCACGCGCTCGACGAGCGCGATGCCGGTGCGATCCTCGAACCGCCGAAGCTGCTGGCTCACCGCGGGCTGACTGTAGCCGAGCCATTCCGCAGCCGCCGTGAGCGAACCGTGCTCGGCGATCCGGTGCACCACGCGCACCGTCTGCAGGTCGAGGGCGGCGGCGAGGGCGTCGATCGAGGCATCCGACATGCCTGAATCATAACCTCAGCGCATGTGTGTGATCATTCTCCGGGCCTTGTCGAATGAATCGGGCTCGCTGAGACTGGATTCCATGCACCACACTCGCGAGCGGTACGCCGCAGGACGCGGTTACCTCGCCGCCTGCACGATGGGCCTTCCCGCCGACGTCACGCGCGACGCGGTGCGACGCGACCTCGAGTCATGGTCGACCGGGGTCGCGTGCGGCGTCGAGTACGGACGGATCCACGACCGGGCCCGCGGCCACGCCGCGACGCTGCTCGGCCGCGCGCCGAGCGACATCGCGACCGGCTCCCAGGTCTCGGTCTTCGCCGGCTTCGTCGCGGCGTCGGCACCGGCAGGTGCTGAGATCGTCTGCGTCGACGGTGACTTCTCCTCGGTGATCGGCCCGTTCCTGGCCAGAGGCGACCTGCGCGTGCGCCACGTGCCGCTCGCCGAGCTCGCGGGGGCCGTGACCGACTCGACGTGGCTCGTCTCGTATTCGCTCGTGCAGTCGGCGACGGGCGAGGTCGCCGACGCGGCATCCGTCAACGCCGCCGCCCGGGCCGTCGGCGCGCTCACGCTCGTCGACACGACCCAGGCCACCGGCTGGATGCCGACCGACGCGATCGATGCCGACGTCGTGATCTGCCACGCGTACAAGTGGCTATCAGCGCCTCGTGGTGCCGCCTTCGCCGCCTTCTCGACCCGGGCGGTCGACGAACTGACTCCGCACGCCGCCGGATGGTACTCGGGCACCGACCCGTGGGCGTCGTGCTACGGCCCCGAGCTGCACCTCTCGCCGGGCGCGCAGAGATTCGACGTCTCCCCCGCCTGGCAGGCGTGGGCCGGTGCCGAGGCGGCGCTCGAACTCGCGGCATCGCTCGACATGCTCGAGGTGCAGCGCCACGACGTCGGGCTCGCGAACGCGTTCCGCGCGCGGCTCGGGGCGGCGCCCACCGACAGTGCGATCGTCGCGTGGCCCGACCTCGACGGCAGTGCACTGGCCGCGCTCGGGGCCGCGGGCATCACCGCCTCGGGGCGTGCCGGTCGGGCCCGCGTCGCCTTCCACGTGTGGAACGACGACGAGGACGTCGAGCTCGCGGCATCCGCGCTCGGGCGCTGAGCGCTCCGTCGAGCGCAGCGACGGTCGCATCCGCTCTCGGACGTTGAGCGCAGCGACGAGCGCAGCGACGAGCGCAGCAGCAGACGCTACGAGGCCGAGCGCACCGGGTTCGAGAGCGTGCCGAGTCCGGTGACGTCGACCTCGACCGTGTCGCCGTCGACGATCGGGCCGACGCCGGCGGGTGTGCCGGTGAGGATGACATCGCCCGGCAGCAGAGTGAACACGCTCGATGCGTAGGCGATGATCGACGCGACCGAGTGCACCATGTCGGAGAGGCGTCCCGACTGGCGTCGCTCGCCGTTCACGCTCGTCTCGATCGTGGCCGTCTCGAAATCGACGTGCGTGTCGATCACGGGGCCGAGCGGGCAGAAGGAGTCGAAGCCCTTGGCGCGGGCCCACTGGCCGTCGCGCTGCTGCAGGTCCCGCGCCGTGACGTCGTTGGCGATCGTGTAGCCGAAGACGTAGTCTTCTGCGTCGTCTTCGGAGACGTTCTTCGCGATGCGCCCGATGACGACCGCGAGCTCGCCCTCGTGCTCGACCCGCTCGCTCTGCTTCGGCAGCACGATGGCGTCGCCGGGACCGACCACCGAGGTGTTCGGCTTCAGGAACAGCAGCGGCTCGGCGGGTGCTTCGCCGCCCATCTCCTCCGCATGATCGCGGTAGTTCTTACCGACCGCGACGACCTTCGAACGCGGAATGACGGGTGCGAGCAGCTTCGCATCGGTCAGCTTGACGCGCTCACCCGTGGGCTCGTAGCCCGCGAACATGGGGTCGGCCTTCAGCACGACGAGCTCGTGCTCCTCTTCGTCGACGATGCCGAATGCGATGGTGTCGTCGTGGCTGAAACGCGCGATCTTCATGCCTTCAGCCTACCCGCGGCGCTCTGGGCACCGAGTCGCAGGACGATGCGTCCGACACGCCGCGCATGGTCGGCGTGTCGAGTCGAACCGTCCTGCGACTCAGCGACGCGAGTCGGGCGGGATGACGCCGGCCGGAGCATCGGGGACGAGCCGCTTGCCGAGACTCACGACCTCGTCGACCCGATAGCCGAGGCTGCGGTAGAACTCGATGACGCCCGTATTCGTCGATCGCACCTGCAGGTTCAGCTTCGGGCAGCCTCGCTCGGTGAGGAGCCGCTCGGCCTCAGCCATGAGGAGCGCCCCGAGGCGCTCGCCGCGCCGTTCGAGGTCGACCGCGAGGTAGTTCACCCAACCGCGATGCCCGTCGTAGCCGATCATCGCCGTCGCGACGACGGCGCCGTCGGACTCCCCCACGAGGAAGAGCTCGGGCTGCACCGCGAGCTTCCGCTCGATGTCGCGGTATGGATCGTTCCACGGCACGACGAGCCCGGCCGATCGCCAGAGTTCGACGACCGGCTCGGTGTCGGCGACGTCGAACGAACGGATGCGCACGCCGTCGACCACGCCGCCGCCGTCAACGGCACCCGTCACGCGTCGAGACGCGTGAGCCAGCCGTGGCGGTCCTCGACGCGGCCGTACTGGATGTCGGTGAGCTCCTGGCGAAGCGAGAGCGCGAGCTCGGATGCCTCGGCGCCCGTGTGCACGATCTCGAAGTCGGTGCCGAGCAGGCGCCCGATGGGCACGACGACCGCGGCGGTGCCGCAGGCGAAGGCGCCGACGATCTCGCCGGACTCGGCGCCGCTGCGCCATTCGTCAAGCGAGATGGCGCGCCGCTCGACCGCGTGGCCGCGGTCGGTCGCGAGCTGCAGGATCGAGTCGCGCGTGATGCCCTCGAGGATCGAGGGAGACTCGGGCGTGACGAGCGTGCCGTCGCGCTTGACGAGGACGATGTTCATGCCGCCGAGCTCTTCGAGGTTGCCGGCGTCGTCGAGGAACGCGACCTGCTGGCATCCCTTCTCGTAGGCCTCGGCCTGCGGCAGCAGGCTCGACGCGTAGTTGCCGCCGGTCTTGGCCGCTCCCGTGCCACCCTTGCCGGCGCGCGCGTAATCGGTCGACAGCCAGATGTTCACGGGCTCGACCCCGCCCGGGAAGTAGGCGCCCGCCGGGCTCGCGATCACGTAGTACGCAACCTTCTTCGCAGGGCGGACGCCGAGGAACGCCTCTTTCGCGAACATGAACGGCCGCAGGTAGAGGCTCGTCTCGGGCGCGCTCGGCACCCAGTCGGCGTCGACGGCGATGATCTGCTTGAGCGACTCGATGAAGATCTCGCTCGGCAGCTCGGGCAGCGCCATGCGACGTGCCGAGCGCTGCATGCGGGCGGCGTTCTCGAAGGGCCGGAACGTGTGGATCGAGCCGTCGGCGTGACGGTAGGCCTTCATGCCCTCGAAGATCTCCTGCGCGTAGTGGAGCACCGCGGCGGCGGGGTCGAGTGAGATCGGGCCGTAGGGCGTGACGCGCGGGCGGTGCCAGCCGCCCTTCTCCGACCAGCAGATGTCGACCATGTGGTCGGTGAAGTGGTTGCCGAATCCGGGGTCGGCGAGCACTGCGTCGCGTTCGGCGGGCGTCTTCGCCTCGCCGTTGCGGATGACCTGCCAGATGAGACCGGCTGCCGACGGGGCCTGGAGCGGGAGGTTGATCGTCATTTTCGTTTCCTTCGATGCGCTGGATCAGGAGTGCGCTGGATCAGTTCTGCGTGAGCCTCACGCGTGCGGCGATGGCGTCGCCGACCTCGGAGGTCGTGCGGCGGGTGTCGCCGCGTTCGGCGATGTCGGCGACCACCGCGCGCTGTACCTTCTGCGCGGCTTCCGTCCGGCCGAGGTGGTCGAGGAGGAGGGCCACGGAGAGGATCGCGGCGGTCGGGTCGGCGATGCCCTGGCCGGCGATGTCGGGTGCCGAGCCGTGCACCGGCTCAAACATGCTCGGGAATCGGCCGTCGGGATTGATGTTGCCCGAGGCCGCGAGTCCGATGCCGCCGCTGATCGCGCCGGCGAGGTCGGTGAGGATGTCGCCGAAGAGGTTGTCGGTGACGATGACGTCGAATCGAGCCGGGTCGGTGACGAGGAAGATCGTCGCCGCGTCGACGTGCAGGTAGTCGACCGTGACGCCCGGGAACTCGGCCGCGACGGCGTCGACCGTGCGCTTCCACAGCGAGCCGGCGAAGACCAGCACGTTGGTCTTGTGCACGAGCGTGAGCTTCTTGCGAGGCCGAGCGGATGCCGCGGCGAACGCGTAGCGCACGACGCGCTCGACGCCGTATGCGGTGTTGACCGAGACCTCGTTGGCGACCTCGGCCGGAGTGCCGACGCGGATCGCGCCGCCGTTGCCGACGTACGGCCCCTCGGTGCCCTCTCGCACGACGACGAAGTCGACATCGCCGGGTGCCGTGAGCGGGCTCGCGACGCCGGGGTAGAGCACCGACGGGCGCAGGTTCACGTAGTGGTCGAGTTCGAAGCGGAGCTTCAGGAGCAGGCCGCGCTCGATGTTCGCGCCCGCGAGGCGGGGGTCGCCGGGCACGCCGCCGACGGCACCGAGCAGGATCGCGTCGTGGCCCTTGATCGCGGCGAGGTCGTCGTCGGTCAGCACGTCACCGGTGGCGAGGTAGCGGGCGGCGCCCAAGGAGAACTCGGTCTGCTCGAATGCGACCCCCGACCCCTCGGTGGCCGCAGCGAGCGCCTTCAGCGCCTGCTCGACGACTTCAGGGCCGATCCCGTCACCGGGGATGACCGCGAGCTTGACCGTGTCCACCATGAATTCTCCTTCGTGCGCCAGCCCTCCCAGCGTACTGGCCGCACGCGCGCGTGACACCCGCGGTGCCGTTCTCACTCGTGCGCGACGGCGCCCTTCGGGTTGCGGAGGGCGAGCACGGCGACGACCGCGGCGGCGACCATGAGCGCGACGCCGATGAGCGAGGTGATGACGACGCCCTCGTCGAAGGCCAGGGCAGCGGATGCCGCGAGCTGTTCGCCGATCGCCGCGGGCAGCTGCTCGGCGACCGTGGCGGCGCCCGCGAGCGTCTCGCTCGCCGTTGCGGCCTGCGCGGCGGTCAGCTCGGTCGGCAGCACGATCGCGGCGCTGTAGTGGGCCGCGAGGATGGAGCCCAGCACCGCCGTGCCGAGCACGGCGCCGAGTTCGTACGCCGTCTCGGAGACGGCGGAGGCCGCACCCGCCTTCTCGGGCGGAGCGCTCGAGAGGATGAGTTCGTTCGAGACGGTCTCCGCGGCGCCGATGCCGACGCCGAGCATCACGAAGGCGATGACGACGGGCGCGATCGACCCGGCGGTCGCGAAGAACGCGATGACCGCGTACCCGCCGGCCGACAGGAGCAGCGCGATCGGCACGAGCACGCGCGGTCGCACGCGGCGAGCGATCGGCACGACCGCGAGGCCGGCGATGATCATCGCCACGAGCCCGGGCAGCAGGGCGAGCCCCGCCGCGACCGGGCTCAGCCCGGCGATCAACTGGAGGTGCTGGGACACGAAGTAGAGGAACCCGACGAGCGCGATGACGCTGAAGAGGTTCACGAGCACCGCGCCGCCGAACGATCCCTGGCGGAAGAGGCGCACGTCGAGCATCGGCGAGCGGCTCTTGAGCTGGCGGCGCACGAACCAGAGTCCGCAGAACAGCCCGAACACGATCGCCTGGATGCCGAAGCCCGAGACGCCCTCGGTGGCGAGCGACTTGATGCCGAACACCACCGGCACCATCGCGGCGAGTGAGAGCAGCGTGCTCGGGATGTCGATGCGGCCGGGCGCGGGGTCGCGACTCTCGGGGATGAGGAGGGGCACGAGGATCACGAGCGGCACGAGCACGGGCACCGCGAGGAGGAACACCGACCCCCAGTGGAAGTGCTCGATGAGAACGCCGCCGACGAGGGGCCCGAGGGCGCTGCCCGCGGCGAAGCCCGAGGCCCAGATCGCGATCGCGAGCCGGCGCTGCTCGCGATCGACGAAGACAGTGCGGAGCAGCGACAGGGTCGATGGCATGAGCATCGCACCGAAGAAGCCGAGTGCCGCACGGGAGGCGATGAGCGCCTCGGCGGTCGGCGCGAACGCGGCCACGATCGAGAGCAGTGCGAACCCGACGGAGCCGATGAGCAGCATGCGACGGCGGCCGAAGCGGTCGCCGGCACTGCCCATCGCGACGAGGAGGCCGGCGAGCACGAGCGGGTAGGCGTCGATGATCCAGAGCTGCTGGGCGGCGGTCGGCGCGAGGTCCTGCGAGATCGCGGGCAGCGCGAAGCTCAATACCGTGTTGTCGACCGAGACGAGCAGCACCGGCAGCATGAGCACGGCGAGGGCGACCCAGGCGCGACGGGGCGCGCGCGCCGTCTGCTCGGTCGGCGTGTCGGGTGCCGTCGGGGAGGTCGTCTCGTTCGCGTGCAGTGCGGTCTGGTTGGTGTCGGTCATCTCAGGCTCGTTCGTCTCAGGCGGTTACTGTACCGTCCAGTTGGTATAGTAACAGACGTGCCTGAAGCATCACCAATTGCTCCCCCGTCGGCCACACTGGGATCATGAGCCGCCCACCCGCCGCCCGAGAAGCCGTGCTCGACGCCTTCGAGCGCATCATCATCACCGACGGCGAGCGCACTGCGACGCTCGACGCCACCGCCCGGGCGGCCGGCGTCTCGAAGGGCGGCCTGCTCTATCACTTCGGCTCGAGGCACGCCCTCATCGCCGGCCTCATCGAGCGCCTGCACCGCCTCGTCGACGACGACGTCGAGCGCATCCACTCGGCGCCCGACGGCCCGATCTCCTACTTCGTCCGCTCGTCGGTCGACCTCGAGTCGGCGATCGATCACAGCTTCGTCGCCACGGTGCGTCTCGCCCAGGGCGGCGACAGGCAAGCCGCCGCCGCCATCGACGCCGTGCGCTCGCGCTGGCTCGAGGAGATGGGCCGCCACATCGACGATCCCGCCCTCGCCCTCGCGATCACCCTCATCGGCGACGGCCTGTACTACCACTCGGCCCTGCGCGCCGAGGTCGACGCGTCGGCACTCGACTCCGATGACATCGGCCCGGCGCAGATGGACGAGCTGGTCGCCCTCCTCGAGCGCATCGCGCAGGCCGGTCGCTAGACGACGGATGCCCCGGCGCGCGCTGCCGAGCAGCAGCGCACCACTCCTCATCTCGTGCCGGTGAGCGCCTGCCAGACGAGTGAGGCGGCTATGACGGTGAAGACCGCCGCCCACCCTGCCATGAGCCATCGGCCGGCAGCGGCCGACCGGAGCCGCAGCACGCCCTGTCCGGCGACTCCTGCACCGATGAAGACTCCGATGATGAGCAGCGCCGAGACGATCAACCCGATCGGGTTCCCGCCGTCGCACTCGGTGGATTCGGGACCGCAGCGACGGAACGGCCCGCCCTGACCGCTCGTGTCGTAGCTGTTCAGGCTGACCGCGAACCAGAACGCCGCCCCGAGCGTCACGGGCATCCCCGCCACCGCCACTGCCACGGTCGTGAGCAGCGCCCCGACGATACGGCGCCACGATGGGCGGTCGACGCGGGCATCGTTCACGTCGTCGAGCGGGTCGGTCGAGGTGTCGTGATTCCCGTCCAAATGCTCCTGCCCTCCTGATCGGTGGCTCGAGACTACGGACCCCGGCGAGCGACCGCGCCCACTGCGACCCGGAATACGACCAAGGTGCAGTGCTCGAGCGCATCGCGCAGGCCGGTCGCTCGACGACGGATGCCCCGGCGCGCGCTGCCGAGCAGCAGCGCGCCGGGGCATCCGACCGTTCGAATCGCTACTCGGTGATGTCGACCTCGACGAAGAGGCTCGCGTCGATGGCCTCGCGCACGCGCTCGAGCACCTCACCGGGCACCGGCGAGTCGACGGTCAGCACGCTGAGCGCCTGCCCGCCCGCCTCGCGGCGCGCGATCTGCATGCCGGCGATGTTGATGCCGGCCTCGCCGAACTCGCGGCCGTAGACCGCGACGATGCCGGGGCGGTCGGCGTACTCCATGACGATGTGGGTCGTCGCGATCGGCACCTCGAGCTCGTAGCCGTTGACGCCGACGAGCTTCTCGATCTGCTTCGGACCGGTGAGCGTGCCCGAGACGGAGACCTGGGTGCCGTCGGCGAGCGCACCCGTGAGCGAGATCACGTTGCGGTACTCGGGCGACTCGGCCGAGGTGATCAGTCGCACGTCGATGCCACGCTGCTCGGCGAGGAGCGGCGCGTTGACGTACGAGACCGTCTCGCTGACGACGTTCGTGAAGACGCCCTTCAGCGCCGCGAGCTTCAGCGCACTCACGTCGTAGTCGGCGAGCTCGCCGCGCACCTCGACGTCGAGGCTCGTCAGCGGGCCGTTGGCGATGCCGGCGAAGAGCTGGCCGAGCTTCTCGACGAGCGGGATGCCAGGGCGCACGTACGGGTCGATGACGCCACCGGCGACGTTGACCGCGTCGGGCACGAGTTCGCCGGCGAGGGCGAGGCGCACCGACTTCGCGACCGAGACGCCCGCCTTCTCTTGGGCCTCGTCGGTCGAGGCGCCGAGGTGCGGCGTCACGACGATGTTCGGCAGGCCGAGCAGCGGCGAATCGCGCGGCGGCTCGGAGACGAAGACGTCGACGGCAGCGCCGGCGATCGTGCGGGCGACGAGTGCGTCGTGCAGCGCGTCTTCGTCGATGAGCCCGCCGCGCGCGACGTTGACGATGAACGCGGTCGGCTTCATGCGGGCGAACTGCTCGGTGCCGATCATGCCCGTGGTCTCTGGCGTCTTCGGCATGTGGATCGTGATGAAGTCGCTCTGCTCGAGCAACTCGTCGAGGGTCACGGTCTGCACGCCGAGCTGCTGCGCGCGCGCAGCGGTGATGTACGGGTCGTACGCGATCACGTTGGTGCCGAACGCCTGCAGGCGCGCGGCGATGAGCGCGCCGATGCGGCCGAGGCCGATGATACCGATCGTCTTCTCGTAGAGCTCGACGCCCGTGTACGCCGACCGCTTCCACTCCCCCTGCGCGAGCGCGGAGTGCGCCGCCGGGATGTGACGGGCGAGACTCAGGATGTGACCGACGGTCAGCTCCGCCGCAGAGATGATGTTCGAGGTGGGCGCGTTCACGACCATGACGCCGGCCGCAGTGGCGGCCTTGATGTCGACGTTGTCGAGGCCGACGCCCGCTCGGGCGATGACCTTCAACTTCGGCGCAGCGGCGATCGCCTCTGCGTCGACCTTCGTCGCGGAGCGCACGAGGATCGCGTCGGAGTCGGCCAGTGCTGCGAGCAGCGCAGGCCGATCGGTGCCGTCGACGGATCTGACGTCGAAGTCGGGGCCGAGGGCCTCGACGGTGGCGGGCGAGAGTTCTTCAGCGATCAACACGACCGGCTTTGTCACGAACGATTCCTTCGGGTGATGCGCGCGCACGACACTGCGACTTGCGGTGGGATGCGCCACACGCCGTCGGGGCGCCTACCGTCTCACTCTACTGGAGCGTGCATGCGGCGATCGTTGTGTGACGTCGCCCCCGTCACGAGAGGTCGAGGCCGCTCAGCTCGAACAGGGAGCTGACGTCGGCGGCGAGCACCTGCACGAGCGCGAAGCCCGCGAGGAAGATCACGACCTGAGCGAGGGGTCCGCGCCGGCGCCCGAGCCAGAACGCGGTGCCGAAGACCACCAGCGGCAATGCGATGCCGACCACGAGCAGCGCCCACCCTCCGCCCGTCAGGGCGATGCCGAGACCATCGGCGTACAGGTTCATGCCGACGAGGTTGCCGACCGCCTCCCACACGTCGTAGGCGTAGAAGACGCCGAAGACGACCGCGATCGTGATCGAGAGCCAGAGCGGCGTCGCCCGACCGGCGGAGGCCTGCTCGGCTGAGGCCGGGACGGCGCCGGTCGAGCCGGTGGGAGCGGATGCCTCGGTCATCTCAACCTCGCAGAATGAACGGGATGGGAACGAGCAGTACGGCGCCGACGATCAGCCAGACGAGCCGCGCGCGCCGGTTGCCCGACGCGAGCCAGAGCACCGTGCCGAACCAGAGGGGTGCGGCGATGACGGCGAACCAACTGCCGAGGCCGTACATGAACTGCGCGACGGGGTCGGCGAAGATCTGCGCCTCGCCGAGAGCCGTGATCAGCCAGCCGATCGCGTACAGCAGGTAGATGCCGCCCAGCACTCCGAGCACGACGAGTTCGGCCGAGCCGGTCTGCGCAGCGGCATCCGCGCCCTCGGGTTCGTCGACGGCGGACTCGTCGCCGAGCTCATGAACGGCACCGCGCGCGTCGGCACCACCGTGCGCCTCGGCCGCGGCGTCGGGCCGCGGCGCCGCACTCGTCGGCGAGCCGACCGTCTTCCAGCCCGGTGCGAGCGTCGGGTCGTCGTCGCCCTCCCACCGGAGCGCGTCGTCGTCGGAGTCGCGGGTCATGTGCACCACATTAGCGAGCACGACGCTGCCCGTGATCGAACCGTTCCCGTCAGGCCTCGGCGACCACCGCGGCGGCGACGGCCGCCGCGACGAGTCCGGATTCCGTCACGTCGAATCCGTCGACCCCGCCGCCGGGTCCGCTCGGACCCCCGCGCGACGCTGTGCCCCGTGCCGACAGGTGCACCGCATCGACTCCGGCGGCCGCGAGGTCGGCGATGTCACCGATGCGCACACCGCCGCCGGCCATGATCTCGAGCGGGCCCGACTCGACGGCCATGCGTGCGAGCGTCGCGAGGCCTGCGCGGCAATCGGCCGCTCCGCCCGAGGTCAGCACCCGCCTCGCGCCGAGGGCGTGGAGCGCGGCAACCGAGCCGAGCGGGTCGGAACTCGCATCGACCGCGCGGTGCACCGTGACGTCGAGGCCGGCCGCGGCGTCGACGAACCGGCGCACGGCCTCGAGGTCGAGGGCACCCGCATCGGTCAGTGCGCCGACGACGATCCCGTCGGCGCCGGCGGCCGCGGCGGCACGGATGTCTCGGACGGTCGTGTCGAGCTCGTCGGCGTCGTAGACGAATCCGCCGCCGCGCGGGCGCACGAGCACGTGCACGAACCCGGGAACCCCGGCATCGCGCGCCGCCCCGGCAGCTGCCTCGATCAGGCCGGCCGACGGCGTCAGCCCTCCGAGGCCGAGCGCCTGGCAGAGCTCGACGCGTGCGGCACCCCCCGCGAGAGCGACGCGCACCCCCGCGACATCCTGGACGGCGATCTCGATCGGAAGCGTTCGTGGCATTCCCGACACGTTACCGGCCCGGTCCGCCTCCGGGTGACGATTCCGCGTCGATCCCCCACCCCGCGCCCGTGTTCCAATATGCTCATCGCGGCACTCACCCCTCGGAAGGACGAACGTGGCAGAGCAGCGCAAGAAGAAGGTCGTTCGAGTCGAACCCACTGCAGCAGCAGACCACGGCGGCGGCACGGCCGTCGCCGACGACTCGGCCGCTCCGACGTGGACTCCGACTCCTGAAGCGAAGAAGCAGGCGACGACGTTCCGCCTGATCGCCGGCGGCCTCTGGCTGCTCGCCATCGGCGGCGAGATCTTCTCGATCTTCTGGGTGCTGCGCCAGGTGCCCGTGAACATGGTGCTGCTCATCATCCTGATCGTCGTCATCGGTGCGCTCGCGATCGGCGGCTCGCTGCTCTGGAAGAAGGCGAACCGCCTCGACCCCGCGTCGAAGGAGGACAAGGTCCGCTTCTTCGTGCAGAACCAGCTCGGTGCGATCATCGCGGTCATCGCGTTCCTGCCCCTCATCATCCTGATCTTCACGAACAAGGACATGGACGGCAAGCAGAAGGCGCTCGCCGGCATCATCGCGATCGTCATCGGCGGTGGCGCGCTCGCCCTCGGCGTCGATTACAACCCGCCGTCGGTCGAGCAGTACACCGAGGAGTCGAACACGATCGAGCAGCTCACCGGCCAGGACCTCGTGTACTGGACGAAGTCGGGCTCGGTGTTCCACGTCTGCGCAGAGGTTCCCGACGTCAACAAGGAGTCGAAGGACGGCCAGATCTACGAAGGCACCGTCGCCGACGCGCACGCCGCCGGCAAGGACCGCCTCGTCAGCTACTGGGAGCGGGAGGCCGTCAACTACTGCGGCTACAGCCAGGAGCAGGTCGACGCCGTCGCGGATGCGGCCGACATCGACTCTGAGGAGCCCATCGAGGCTCCCGAGGAGACCCCCGCCGCCGAGTAGTGGCCCGGCACGACGATGAAGGCCCGCCCGGATCATCCGGGCGGGCCTTCACCGTCTTCGCGGCCTTCGCGGCCTTCGCGTCAGAACACCGGCGTGCCGTCCCGGACGAGCCGCCAGTTCTCGACGTGGAACGTCGTCGGGTCGATCACGCCCGCGGCCGAGGCGTACGCGACGATCGCCTCGCGGATCGCCACCTGCGCGTTGTAGACCACCGGTGCGCTCGCGATGTGCGGGAAGCCGCCGCCGCCCGACTGCCGATAGTTGTTCACGGCGACGAGGAACTGCTGGTCGTCGGCGACCGGTGCACCCTGATAGCTGAGCGGCGAGATGCGCTGCCCGACGGGCTTCGCGACGTCGATCGTGTACTCGACGCCCGAGAACTGGTCGTAGTTGTAGTCGGGCGTGGAGGCCGCTCGCGGGGTCGGGGCGTTCGTCCACGCGGCCGGGTCCACGGGAGCGTCGGGGGCGACGACCTTGAAGTACTCCGCCGAGAACTCGAGGTACTCCCTGATCTGCTCGCCCGTCAGGATCGACGCCATGAGCGTGTTGTCGTAGATGTAGAGCCCTGCGACATCCTTGATCGTCACCGACCCGGCCGGGAAGCTCGCCGCACGGTTGAACGGTGCCGCGATCGAGACGATCGGGAGGGATGCCTCGGGCGTGCCCGCGACGGCAGCTGCCACGGTCGCCGTCTGCACCACGTTGACGTAATCGAGGATCGCCGTGTCCTTCCAGCACGCCTCGGCGGCCGACATCGCGGCCGTCGAGGTCGCGACGGGCGAGTTCATGTAGGTCACGACGGCGTCGTGCTGGTCGCGCACGAGCGCCACGAACGCCGGATCGTCGACGACGGTGTTCGTGTTCATCGTGATCGCCGTGTGGTCGACGACGCGCCATTTGCCACGGGAATACGCGAGGTCGAGGTCGAACACGCTGAGCCGCTGGCCCCAGTTCTTCGGCTCGCTCATGATGACCTCGGCCCCCGTCACCGTGTTCGTGACGAGTCGTTCGGGAATCTCCTGGTGCGCGTGCCCGAAGAGGATCACGTCGATGTCGGGCACCTGCTCGGCGACGAGCCTCGCCGCGTTCTCGTTCGGGAGGTCGGAGCCGTACGACGAACTGCCGCTGTCCCCGGAGTGGGCGCTCACCACGATGATGTGCGCACCCTCGGCCTTCATCACCGGCACCCAGCGTGCGGCCGTCTCGACGAGATCGAGCACCTCGACCTTGCCCGACACGTTCGCCTTGTCCCAGATGACGACGCCGGGGTTCGTCAGGCCGAGCACGCCGACCTTCACCGGCGGGTGGCCCTTCGCGAGCTTCATCGACCTGATCGTGTACGGGCGATAGCGCGGCACCTTGGTCTCGGCGTGCACGGCGTTCGCGGCCAGCACGGGCGCGTCCATCTGGTCGATCCAGTTGTCGAGGAAGTCGAGCCCGTAGTTGAACTCGTGGTTGCCGAGCGCGACGGCGTCGTAGCCGAGCGCATTCATCTGCGCGGCCACCGGGTGGATCGCCCCTGTCTCGGTGACCGGCTCGACCGTCGCATAGTAGAAGCCGAGCGGCGTGCCCTGAATGGTGTCGCCGGCGTCGAACAGCAGCGTGTGCTCGCGACCACGATCGGCGCGGATCTGCTTCACGAGGCTCGCGACGCGCGAGAGGCCGACCGCGTTCGTCGGACGGGTGGCGGTGCCGTCGTAGTACGCGGCGTCCTTGTAGTAGTCCCAGTTGACGACGTTCGCGTGCAGGTCGGACGTGCCCATGATCGTGATCCTGGTCGTCGTGCCGTCGGTCGCCGCGGCTGCGGGGCCGGCCGACCACCCCGCCGCTGCGAGGGCGGTCGCGGCAGAGGCGCCGATCAGGACGTTGCGTCGAGTGAAGCCGGATGACGCGCTCCCGACCTCCTCGTCGGGGACCGCGCATGCGCACCAGCGGGGAACGGGTTCGTGGTTCGAGTGATCGCTCATGGAACAGAATGCGACCACGGCCGGATGCCTCGTGGCAAGGGTTTCCGCATGAATTCGCGGTGCTCATTCGCGCACGACGCGCACAACCGCGAACGGCCCGCACCGGAGCATCCGGAGCGGGCCGTTCAGGAGTCGACGCCTCTCAGCGCGCGACCTCGCCGTCGGGCTGACCGGACGAAGTCCGGGCAGTATCAACACAGTGTCGCGAGACGACTGCGTCGACGGCGCAGGTCCGCGCTCTAGCGCGCGACCTCGCCGTCGACGTAGTCGTCGTCGTCCGACGAGTTCCACGCGAAGAGCTTGCGGAGGTCGCGACCGGTCGTCTCGATCGGGTGCTGCTCGCCCTTGGCACGGAGCTCGAGGAACTCCTTCTGGCCGTTGTCCTGGTCGGAGATGAAGCGCTCGGCGAAGGTGCCGTCCTGGATGTCGGCGAGCACCGCCTTCATGTTCTCCTTGACCGACGGGTCGATGACGCGGGGGCCCGACACATAGTCGCCGTACTCCGCCGTGTCGGAGACCGACCAGCGCTGCTTGGCGATGCCGCCCTCCCACATGAGGTCGACGATGAGCTTCAGCTCGTGGAGCACCTCGAAGTAGGCGATCTCGGGCTGGTAGCCGGCCTCGACGAGCGTCTCGAAGCCGTACTGGACGAGCTGCGAGGTGCCGCCGCAGAGCACGGCCTGCTCGCCGAACAGGTCGGTCTCGGTCTCCTCGGTGAAGGTCGTCTTGATGACGCCGGCGCGAGTGCCGCCGATGCCCTTGGCGTACGACTTCGCGAGGTCCCACGCGGTGCCGGTCGCGTCCTGCTCCACGGCGATGATGTCGGGGATGCCGCGGCCGGCGACGAACTCCCGGCGCACCGTGTGGCCCGGCGCCTTCGGCGCGACGAGGATCACGTCGACGCCCGCGGGCGCCTCGATGTAGCCGAAGCGGATGTTGAAGCCGTGGCCGAAGACGAGCGCGTTGCCCTCGACGAGGTTGTCGCGAACGGATTCCGCGAAGATGTGGCGCTGGTACTGGTCGGGAGCGAGGATGACGACGATGTCGGCCCAGGCGGATGCTTCGGCGACGTTCTTGACCTCGAAGCCGGCCTCTTCGGCCTTCTGGATCGACTTCGAGCCCTCCTTGAGGCCGACGACGACCTCGACGCCCGAGTCGCGCAGGTTCTGCGCGTGGGCGTGACCCTGCGAGCCGTAGCCGATGACGGCGACCTTCTTGCCCTGGACGATCGAGAGGTCGGCGTCCTGGTCGTAATACATCTCAGCCATTGCTGTTTCTCCTTGGGTTGTCCCCTGAGCCTGTCGAAGGGAGCGGTGTGCGTGCAGAGTTCCCTTCGACGAGCTCGGGGAACGTGGTTGATCTAGTTCTTGAAGACGCGCTCGGTGATGGACTTGCCGCCACGGCCGATCGCGAGGAGGCCCGACTGGGCGATCTCCTTGATGCCGTAGGGCTCGAGCACCTTGAGGAACGCGGTGGTCTTGCCGGAGTCGCCGGTGACCTCGATCACGAGCGCGTCGGTCGACACGTCGACGACCCGCGCACGGAAGAGGTTCACCGCCTCGAGCACCTGCGAGCGGGTCGTGTTGTCGACCCGCACCTTGATGAGCAGGTGCTCGCGCTGGACGGCCTGTGCGGGGTCGAGTTCGACGATCTTGATGACGTTGACGAGCTTGTTCAGCTGCTTCGTCACCTGCTCGAGTGGGAGGTCTTCGACGTCGACGACGACCGTGATGCGGCTGAGCCCCGCGATCTCGGAATGGCCGACCGCGAGCGACTCGATGTTGAAGCCGCGCCGGGCGAAGAGACCGGCGACTCGGGTCAGCAGACCGGGCTTGTCTTCGACGAGGAGGGACAGAACGTGGGTCGACATGGTCAGTCCTCCTCGCTGAAGGCCGGCGAGTGATCGCGGGCGTACTGGATGTAGCTGTTCGAGACGCCCTGCGGCACCATCGGCCACACCATCGCGTCGGCCGAGACGACGAAGTCGATCACCACGGGGCGGTCGTTCGTCTCGAGCGCGAGCTTGATGGCGTCGTCGATCTCCTCCGCCTTCGTGACCCGGATGCCGAGCGCGCCGTACGCCTCGGCGAGTGCCACGAAGTCGGGGATGCGCACGCTGTCGTGGCCCGTGTTCAGGTCGGTGTTCGAGTACCGGCCGTCGTAGAACAGGGTCTGCCACTGGCGCACCATGCCGAGGGAGGAGTTGTTGATGATCGCGACCTTGATCGGGATCTTGTTCAACGTGCAGGTCGCGAGCTCCTGATTGGTCATCTGGAAGCATCCGTCGCCGTCGATCGCCCAGACCACGCGGTCGGGCTCGGCGACCTTCGCGCCCATCGCCGCGGGAACGGCGTAGCCCATCGTGCCGGCGCCGCCCGAGTTCAGCCACGAGTTGGGGCGCTCGTACTTGATGAACTGCGCGGCCCACATCTGGTGCTGGCCGACGCCCGCGGCGTAGACCGCCTCGGGTCCGGTGAGCTCGCCGATGCGCTGGATGACCTGCTGCGGAGCGAGCAGTCCGTCAGAGGGCGTCGAGAACCCGAGCGGGAACTCCGCGCGGAGTCCGTCGAGCGTCGCCCACCACTCGTCGAGGTCGGGAGTGCCGGTCGCGCCCGCGACAGCGTCGCGGTAGGCGGCCTCGAGGTCGACGAGCACGTCTTTCGCGTCGCCCACGATGGGCACGTCGGCGACACGGATCTTGGAGATCTCCGCCGGGTCGATGTCGACATGCACGACCTTGGCGTTCGGCGCGAAGAGCGCCGCCTTGCCGGTCACGCGGTCGTCGAAGCGAGCACCGAGGGCGATGAGGAGGTCGGCCTCCTGCAGCGCGATCACGGCGGGGACCGTGCCGTGCATGCCGGGCATGCCGAGGTGCTGCTGGTGCGAGTCGGGGAAGGCGCCGCGGGCCATGAGCGTCGTCACGACCGGCGCGTTCGTCGTCTCGGCGAGGGCGAGCAACTCTTCGGAGGCACCTGCGCGGATCACGCCGCCGCCGACGTAGAGCACCGGGCGCTTCGCCTCGGCGAGCATCTGGGCGGCAGCCGCGACCTGCTTGCCGTGGGCCTTCGTGATCGGCCGGTAGCCCGGCAGGTCGATCTTCGGCGGCCAGCGGAAGACGGCCTTCGCCTGCTGCGCGTCCTTCGTGATGTCGACGAGCACGGGGCCCGGTCGGCCGGTCGAGGCGATGTGGTACGCCGCCGCGATGGTCGCCGGGATCTCCGAGGCATCCTTCACCAGGAAGGAGTGCTTCGTGATCGGCATCGTGATGCCGACGATGTCGGCCTCTTGGAAGGCGTCGGTGCCCATGAGGTTCGAGAACACCTGACCGGTGATCGCGAGCATCGGCACCGAGTCCATGTGAGCATCGGCGATGGCCGTGACGAGGTTCGTCGCGCCCGGGCCCGACGTCGCGATGGCGACGCCGACCTTGCCGGACGAGGAGGCGTACCCCTCGGCTGCGTGACCGGCGCCCTGCTCGTGGCGAACGAGGATGTGCCGGAGCTTCTTGCTGTCGAGCAGCGGGTCGTAGACGGGGAGGATCGCGCCGCCGGGGAGGCCGAACACGTCGGTGATGCCGAGCATCTCGAGTGAACGGACGACCGCCTCGGCGCCCGTGATCTCCACGGGAGCGCCGGAGGGCACTGATGCGGGCGATGGCACGGGACTGGATTCCGTGGTCATTCGGTTCCTGTTCTGGTGGACGGTGTGTGCGGGAAACGCAGCACTCAGCCCGTCGTGGCGCCTTCTGCGGCGGAACGCACGAGCTTCGAGTACTTCGCGAGGACGCCACGGGTATAGCGCGGGGGAAGCGGAGCCCAGCCTTCACGGCGGGCAGCCAGCTCGGCATCGTCGACCAGTAGGTCGATGGAACGAGCTGCGATATCGACCCGTATGAGATCACCATCGCGCACGAAGGCGATGGGACCTGCGTCCACCGCTTCGGGTGCCAGATGGCCGATGCAGAGGCCGGTTGTGCCGCCTGAGAATCGACCGTCCGTCAAGAGTAGTACATCTTTTCCGAGCCCGGCGCCCTTGATGGCCGCGGTGATGGCGAGCATCTCGCGCATGCCGGGGCCGCCCTTGGGTCCTTCGTAGCGGATGACGACCACGTCGCCGGCCTTGATCTCACCCGCCGTGAGGGCGTCCATGGCGGATCGCTCGCGCTCGAACACGCGCGCAGGGCCCTCGAACGTGGCAGCGTCGAAACCGGCGGTCTTCACGACCGCTCCCTCGGGTGCGAGGGAACCGTGCAGGATCGTGAGCCCGCCGGTCTCGTGGATCGGGTTGTCGAGCGTGCGCAGCACCTCGCCGTCGAGGGGCGGGAGGTTCAGCTCCTCGAGGTTCTCGGCCATCGTCTTGCCCGTGACGGTCAGCACGTCGCCGTGCAGGAGGCCCGCGTCGAGCAGCGCCTTCATGAGCACTGGCACGCCGCCGCGACGGTCGACGTCGTTCATGACGTACTTGCCGAAGGGCTTCAGGTCGCCGATGTGCGGCACCTTCGCGCCGATGCGGTTGAAGTCGTCGAGCGTGAGGTCGACCTCGGCCTCGCGAGCGATCGCGAGCAGGTGCAGCACGATGTTCGTGGAGCCGCCGAGGGCCATGCCGACGGCGATCGCGTTCTCGAACGCCTTCTTCGTGAGGATCTGACGCGCGGTGATGCCGTGCTTCAGGAGGTTGACGACGGCCTCGCCCGAGCGGTGCGCGTAGTAGTCGCGGCGGCGGTCGGCGGACGCCGGCGATGCCGAGCCCGGAAGCGAGAGGCCGAGGGCCTCGGCGACCGAGGCCATGGTGTTGGCGGTGTACATGCCGCCGCAGGCGCCCTCGCCCGGCGCGAACGCGCACTCGATGCGGTGCGCGTCCTCTGCGCTCATGGTGCCGGCCTTGACCGCGCCGACCGCCTCGAACGAGTCGATGATCGTGATGTCCTTCTCGGTGCCGTCGGACAGTCGCACCCAGCCCGGCGCGATCGAGCCCGCGTAGAGGAACACCGAGGCGAGGTCGAGACGCGCGGCAGCCATGAGCATGCCGGGGATCGACTTGTCGCAACCCGCGAGCAGCACTGATCCGTCGAGGCGCTCGGCCTGCATGACGACCTCGACGGAGTCGGCGATGACCTCACGCGAGACGAGGGAGAAGTGCATGCCCTCGTGGCCCATCGAGATGCCGTCGGAGACGGAGACGGTGCCGAACTGCAGCGGGTAGCCGCCGCCGCCGTGCACGCCCTCTTTCGCGGCCTGCGCGAGACGGGCGAGCGACAGGTTGCAGGGGGTGATCTCGTTCCAGGAGGACGCGATGCCGATCTGCGGCTTGTCCCAATCGGCGTCTCCCATGCCGACGGCTCGGAGCATGCCCCGACTGGTCATGGCTTCGATACCGTCGGTGACGGTGCGGCTACGAGGTTTGGGATCGAACTCCGACATGCAACGAGTCTATGGCCAGCGCGAGGGGCCCCCGTGCGTCGCTTCACGGGCCTCGGCGAGGCGCTCGAGGAGGTCGGCGACGTCTTCGGGGCTGCGTACGCGGTGGGCCGCGAGCGATCTACCCTGGCCGACCTTCACGCCCAGGTCCTCGGACTCGAGTGCGGCGAACGCGTCCTCGTCGGTGACGTCGTCTCCGACGTACATGACGGCGCTGGCACCCGCGTGCTGGCGGAGCCGGGTGAGGGCCTCCCCCTTGTCGCTCGGGCGCACCGAGAACTCGATCACGCCCTTGCCGCCGCGCACTGTCAATTCGGGGATCTCGGCTTCGACGCGGGCCTTCGCTGCGCGTTGCAGGTCGCTCGCGGCATCCGGTGCCACCTTCCGCGTGTGCAGCGCGAGGCCCGCCGGCTTCCACTCCACCCACGCGCCGTCGACGCCCGCTGCGACCTCGTCGAGCACCCGGGTGAGGTGCTCGAGGGCCGCGAGCTCGGCATCCCGGAGGTCGATCGTGACGCCGCCGGTGTCGAGTTGCAGCTCGACGCCGTGCGAACCGCTCATGAGCGTCCCTGCGGGCGGATCGGCGACCTCCTTCAGGCTCTCGAGCGCGCGCCCGGAGACGATCGCGACCCTCGTGTCGTCGGTCGCCGCGAGACGTTCGATCGCTGCGCGGGCGCGATTGGTCGCGCGCGCGTCTTCTGGTCGGTCGACGAGCGGCGCGAGCGTGCCGTCGAAGTCGAGGGCGACGAGCAGCCGATCGGTGCGGGCCAGACGCGTGATCGCGGCATCCAACCCGTCGGGGACACCGGAAGCGATGATGCCCGCGCCGGTGAGGGTCTTCAGGAACGTCGACGACCACTTCGCGACGTCGTTCTCGCGGACGCGGCGCCTGAGCGCTCGCATGCGCCGGGCGCGTTCCTTGCGCGGCATGTGCGCCGCTTCGACCATCGCGTCCTTCAGGCCCTCGATGTCGTGCGGGTTGACGAGGATCGCCTGGCGCAGTTCGTCGGATGCCCCGGTGAACTCGCTGAGCACGAGCACGCCGTCGTCGTCGAAGCTGCAGGCCACGAACTCCTTCGCGACGAGGTTCATGCCGTCGCGCAGAGCCGTCACGAGCATGACGTCGGAGGCGAGGTAGAGCGCGACCATCTCCTCGCGCGGATAGCCGTGGTGGAGGTAGGCGATCGCCTGGTGGCCGAGGGTCGAGTGGTCGCCGTTCAGGCGCCCGACCATGAGCTCGATCTCGTCGCGCAATTGGCGGTACGTCTCGACGCGTTCCCGCGACGGGCTCGCGACCTGCACGAGCGTGACGTCCTCGACCGAGAGCCGGCCGTCGCGCAGCAGCTCGCCGAAGGCCTTCAGCCGGTGCCGGATTCCCTTCGTGTAGTCGAGGCGGTCGACGCCGAGCATGATCGTCTCGGGGTTGCCGAGGCTCTCGCGGATCTCGTGGGCCCTCGCCTGCACGTCGGGTCGCCGCGCGAGCTCCTCGAATCCGGCGGAGTCGATCGAGATCGGGAACTGGCGGGCGACGACGTGCCGCACCTCGCCGTCGGGGCCGGGCACGTCGAGGACGCTGCCACGGGTGGCGTACCCGAAGAGGCGCCGCACCGCGCGCGTGAAGTTGCCGGCGTCGGCGGCACGCTGGAAGCCGATGACGTCGGCGCCGAGCAGTCCGTCGAGCACCTGTCGCCGCCACGGCAGCTGCGAGTAGATGCCGTATGCCGGGAACGGGATGTGGTTGAAGAAGCCGATCACGAGGTCGGGGCGTTTCTCGCGCAGCATCCGCGGCACGAGCTGCAACTGGTAGTCCTGCACCCACACGACCGCGCCGGGCGACGCCGCGCGTGCAGCGGCCTCGGCGAAGCGTCGATTGACCCGCACGTAGGCGTCCCACCATTCCCGGTGGTACGACGGCGGCGCGATGACGTCGTGGTAGAGCGGCCAGAGGGTGTCGTTGGAGAAGCCCTCGTAGTACTCCTCGAGCTCCGATTCTGAGAGCGGCACCGGGATGATGTTGATGCCGTCGTGCTCGAACGGGTCGAACTCGCGGTCGGCGACGCCGGCCCAGCCGACCCAGGCGCCGTCGGCGGCACGCATCACGGGTTCGAGGGCGGTGACGAGCCCGCCCGGCGAGCTCTTCCAGGTGGTCTCCCCATCGGGGCCCTGCAGGTAGTCGACCGGCAAGCGGTTCGAGACCACGATCATGTCGTAGGCGGCGTCGACGTAGAGATCGTCGCGTGCTGGTTCAGGGGCGTTCATACAGCGGATGTCCCTCCTCGCGCTCCGCTCAGGCTAACAGCCGCCCGGACTCGGCTCGGCTGTCGGCGGCAGGTGGGACCATGCGTGCATGGAGATCACACGAATCCAACCGGCCGGTCTCGTGGTGAGCCCGGCGTTCAGCCATGTCGCCGTCGTCCCCGCTGGCGCGACGACCATCTACGTCGGCGGCCAGAACGGCGTCGACGAGACCGGCGCCATCGTCTCCGACGACGTCGCCGCCCAGGCCGTCAAGTCCATCGACAACACCGCCGTCGCGCTCGAGGCGGCGGGCGCCTCGCTCGCCGACGTCGTGCAGTGGACCGTGTTCATCGCAGACGGCGCCGACCTCGGCGCCGCCTACGGGGCGATCGCACCGCGACTCGCCGGCACAGGGACTCCGCCGCTCGTGACCGCGGCGCTCGTCGCCGGGCTCGGCGTGCCGGGCGCGCTCATCGAGGTGAGCGCGATCGCTGCGCTGAACCCGGCCTGACCCGGCCGACCTCCCGGCCCTTGCCGGTTCCCGATGCGTGCGCGTCGCGCGTCGGGGCTCAGCCGAGCGCCGCCGCTGCGAAGCCGATCGAGCGGATGCCTCGGCGCCGACCGACCACGATGGCCGTGCCGAACACGCCCACGAGGCCGAAGACGACGAGCACTCCCGCCGCCATCGCGACCGATCCCCCGCCTGCGCCGGAGACGATGAACTGCATGCCCTGCACGGCCCAGGTGAGCGGCAGGAACGGGCTGATCACCTGATACGGCCCGCTCAGCACCTCGACCGGGTACAGGCCGCCCGACGCCGTGAGCTGCAGCGCGACGAGCACGAGCGAGATGAGCAGGCCCGCCCGCCCGAGCCAGACCGTCAGGAACGCGTGCAGCGAGGTGAACACGAGGGCGAGCAGCGCCGCGAAGGCGAGCGTCTGAGGCAGCAGGCTCCACGACGCGCCCATGACGCCGTGCAGGAGCAGCACGACCGTGACGGCCTGCGCGAGGGCGATGAGGCCGGCACGTGCGAGGGTGCGCCAGACGAGTCCGCCGGTCGAGGCGGTGGAGCGAAGCGCTTCCCGCCCGAACGGCCGGAACACGAGGAAGAGCGCGAGGGCACCGAGCCAGAGGCCGACCGGTACGAAGAGCATGCCGATGACGTCGCCGATGCCCACGATCTCGTGGTCGCGGGACGCGGCGACCGTGACCGGTTCGGCGATCACGTCGGCGGTCTTGGAGGCGTCGATGTCGGTGAGCGCGGTCGCACTCTCGGCACCCGAGGCCAGGCCCGCGGCGAGGGTGTCGGCGCCGCTCGCGAGCTGCGTCGCGCCGCTCGCGGCATCCGCCGCGCCGCCCTGGAGTGCGCCGAGTCCGCCGGCGAGGCTGTCGAGGCCCGTGGCGAGGCCGTCGGCGCCGTCGCGGAGCGCGGCCGATCCCCCGGCCAGCTGCGCGGCACCGTCCGCCGATTGGGCGATGCCGCCCTGGACGCCGTCGATACCGCTCGACGCCGATGCCGACAGGGTCGCACCCTGCGTGTCGAGCTGGGCGAGTCCGCCGCCGATGCCCGTCACTCCGGCTCGGAGGCCGCAGATGTCCGTCAGCGGATCAGGAAGCGGTGCCACTGCGCAGCTTGCGGCGCCGCCGGGGATGCTCGCGTCGATGAGGCCGAGCAGGCCGGGCTGTAGGGCCGCGTAGTTCGTGTTGATCGAGGAGACCCCGCCGGTGTACGCGGCGATTCCCGATGACAGGTCGTCGAGCCCGGCGGCACCGGCGTTCAGCTGACCGAGCCCGCCTGCCAGCCCGTCGACGCCCTGCGTGTACTGCGTGACACCCGCGGCGTACTGGTGCGCGCCGCTCGCGGCATCCGCTGCGCCCGTGGTCGCGGAGGCGACTCCGCTCGAGAGGGTGGTGAGCCCGCCGGCGAGGGAGCCGGCACCGCTCGAGAGCTGCGTCGCGCCGTCGGCGGCGTCGCCGAGCGAGCCGCCCATCGTCGCGAGGTTCGTGTAGAACCCCTCGAGGTACTGCGCGGTGAGCTCTCGGCCGAAGGTCGCCGACATCGCGTCGCCCACCGATTGGGCGACCGAGCCGGCGAGGTAGCCGTGGGCGTCGTCGGTGCGGATGTCGAGGTTCGCCTGCGTCGGGTCGGCGCTCGAAAGCGAAGTCACCGAGTCCGAGAAGTCGGACGGGATCGTCAGCACCGCGTACGCGTCGCCCGAGGCGAGCAGGTCGGCGGCCTCCTCGTCGTTCGAGATCGTCCACTGGAACCCGGAGGTCTCGGGGTCTGTCAGCTCGGTCACGAGCAGGCGACCCGCGAGCACGGGCTGCTCGGTGCCGTCGGGCAGCGTCATCGTGACCATCTCGTCGTTGTTCACGACGACGGCCGGAATCTGCTCGAGGTTGTCGCCGCCGTTGCCGACGGCGCCCGACACGAGTCCGGCGACCGCGAGCGGCACGGCGATGACCGCCGCGACCAGCACGCCGAAGCGCACGCGTCGCTGGCCCGGGGTGGAGCCGAAGAGTCGGGAGAGTCGGGTGCTCATCGGAGGGCCTCCTGGGCGGGCGAGACGGGTTCGAGGGTGCGGATGCCGCGGGCCGCGAGCTGCGGCGAGACCGCGGGTGACACGGCCGAGGTGCCGAGGCCGACGATCACGGTGACCTGGGCGGGCACGAGCGCGGCGAGCGCGTGCCAGAGGCCGCCCGTGGCCGAACCCGGATCGTCGTCGAGGTCGATGACGATCGCCTTCGGCCGTTCGGCGAGCGCCGCCGCGACGGCGACGAGCGTGCGGGCTTCGACGCCGAGGGCCGACAGCGGGGTCTCGGTCGTGAACCGCGGCCCGTCGGGGCCGTGGCCGGCCGCAGCGGCCGCCCGCTCGGTCCAGGTGCGCACGAGGCCGTTCGACGGGGCGATGCGGTACCACGGGCGCGTGGCGTCGAGGCGGGCGGCGATGAGCTCTCCGACCGTGCCGCCCGTCGCCGCATCTGCTGCGACCTCGGCGATCGCGACACCGCGCATGACGGTGCCCGCGCCGGACGGCAGCGGCGAGCCGAGCACCGCGAGGCGCCCTCCGACCGGCGCGAGCCGGCCCGCGAGCGTCGCCGAGACGACCCGGCGAGCGACGGCGTCGCCCTGCACGACGAGCACGCCGCCTGCGGGCACCTCGACGTTCAGCGGGCCGATCGGCCGCTCGGGCAGCCCGAAGACGGCGGCCTCGGCGTTCACGGCGGCCGGGCGGGATGCGGCCCACTCCTCCTGTTCGAGGTGGGTGCGCAGCCCCTCCCCCTCGATGTCGACGTTCGGCAGTGCCTTCGCGAGCCACTTCGGCAGCCACCAGGCGGCGTTGCCGGCGAGTGCCATCGCCGCGGGCACGAGCGTCATGCGCACGAGGAACGCGTCGAAGGCGACGCCCACGGCGAGCGCGAACGCGATGCCCTTGATCACGCCGGCGCCCTCGGGCACGAAGGCGAAGAAGACGAAGAACATGATGAGCGCGGCGGCCGTGACGACGCGTGCGGCGTGCTGGAACCCGTGCACGACGGACTTGCGAGCGTCGCCCGTCTTCACGTACTCCTCGCGCATGCCCGACACGAGGAACACCTGGTAGTCCATGGCGAGGCCGAACAGCACCGCCATGAGCAGGATCGGCAGGAAGCTCAGGATCGGACCCGGCTCGACGTGCAGCAGGTCGGCGAACCATCCCCACTGGAAGATCGCAACGGTGACGCCGATCGCGCCGAACGCCGAGAGCAGGAAGCCGAGGGCGGCCTTGATCGGCACGAACACCGAGCGGAACACCATGAGCAGGAGCACGATCGAGAGCCCCACGACGATGAGCGCGAACGGGATCAGCGCGTCGGCGAGCCGGTTCGAGATGTCGATCGCGACGGCCGTGTAGCCGGTGACGGCGATGGGCGTGCCGAAGTCTGCGGTGATCGAGGGCTCGAGCTCGCGGATGTTCTCGACGACGACCTTCGTCGCCGGAGCATCCGGAGCGCTCTCGGGGATCACCTGGATGATCGCCGTGTCGGCGGTCGCGTTCGGCAGCCCCTGTCCGACGAACGCGACGTCGTCGAGTTCGCCGATGCGGGCGCCGATGGCGTCGAGGTCGCCGAAGATGTCGGTCGTCTGGGTGATGTCGACGGTGACGATGAGCGGGCCGTTGTAGCCCGGCCCGAAGCCGTCCTCGATCATCTCGTAGGCCTCGCGCTGGCTCGAACCCTCGGTGCCCGAGCCGTTCGGGAGGTTGAGGTCGAGGCTGAGGGCCGGCACGGCGGCTGCGCCGAGCAGGCCCACCACGATCACGACGAACGCCACGGGAGCCTTCAGCACGAGGTCGACCCAGCGGCGGCCCATCGTGCGCTTGCCGCTGTCGTCGTCGGCGTTCGCGCGGCGGTGAGCCCGGCTGCCCGGCTTCGGCACGAGCTTGCGGCCGAAGACGCCGAGCAGGGCCGGCAGCAGCGTGACGGCGCCCGCCACGGCGATGAGCACGGCGAAGGCCGCTCCGACGCCCATGACGCTGAGGAACGGGATGCCGACAACGAGGAGCCCGAGCAGCGCGATGATGACGGTGAGTCCTGCGAAGACCACGGCGCCGCCCGCCGTCGCGACCGCCTCGGCGGCCGACTCCTCGGGGTCCTGGCCGCGAGCGAGCTGGTTCCGATGCCGCGACAGGATGAAGAGCGCGTAGTCGATGCCGACCGCGAGCCCGATCATGACGGCGAGCATGGGCGCGGTCGAGGAGACCGTCGTGAACGCGGCCACGATCGAGATGCCGCCGAAGGCCGCGCCGACGCCGACGAGGGCGGTGAGCAGCGGCATGCCGGCCGCGAGGAGCGAGCCGAACGTGATGATGAGCACGACGGCGGCGAACAGCACGCCGAACACCTCGGTGATCGTCAGCCCGAAGCTCGTCTCCTGGAAGACGTCGCCCCCGAACGCCACCGTGAGACCGGCATCGCTGCCGAGCTCGCCGGTCGCCTCGACCGCCTCGAGTGACTCCGGCGCCACGTCGGTGACCGGGCCGTCGAACTGGATCTGGATGTAGGCGGTGCGACCGTCGCCCGAGACCTGGTCGCCCGCGTACTCGTCGAACGGACCGAGCACGCTCGCGACGCCGTCGACCTGTTCGAGTTCGGTCTCCATCGCCTCGATCGCATCGCGCGCCGAGGCGGCCTCCACCGTCTCGCCGTCGGGCGCCTCGACGACGGCCTTGGCGGACGCGCCGGCGGTCTCGGGGAACACGGCGGCGAGCTGGTCGATCGCGGTCTGCGACTCGGTGCCGGGAATGGCGAAGGAGTCCTGCAGCTGGCCGCCGAGCGCGAGACCCGTGCCCAGCAGGCCGCCGAGCAGGAGCACCCACGCGACGATGACGTACCAGGCGCGGCGGAACGCGAAGCGGCCGATGCGGTGGAGGAGGAGAGCCATGGGCGGGCCTATCGGGTCGGGCGGCCGTCGGCCGTCAGCAGGAGTTCGGAGAGCACGGAGATCAGCGCGTCGCGCACGTCGGCGTCGGCGAACTGCTGCTCGTCGTCGTCGAGGAAGGTGGCGCCGGCGACGAGCGTGTACGTGGCGCCCGCGAGCGCGACGCCGAAGCGCATCTGCTCGGCGAGGCTCGCGTCGTCGGCGCAGATCGAGTCGGCGAGACCGCGGATGGCGGTGTTCGCACGTTCGATGACCGGCAGCCCCCGGAGCGACTGGCCCTGATTCACGAAGGTGTGCACGGCGAGCCGATTGCCGAGCAGGAAGTCGACGAAGCGCTCGATGAAGACCGCCTGCGCAGCCGCCGAGCGGCCGCCAGCGACGAAGTCCCCGAGCAGGGACTCGAGCCGGTCGATCGACGGGCCGATCGCCGCCTCGAGCAGCGCCTCCTTCGACGCGTAGTGGTAGAGCACGCTGGACTTCGAGTAGCCGGCGTGGTCGGCGATCTGCTGCAGCGAACTCGCGGCGAAGCCGACGGTCGCGAACTGCTCGAGTGCCGCCTGGCGCAGTTCGTCGCTGGCGCGCACGCGGGGGGGCACGGATGCATCGGTGGGCATACGTCCACGGTAATTGACCGATCGGTCAGCTCCTGCACGATCGGTCAGATTCACGGATGTCTCTCAGCCCCCGGAAACGGCACGGTAGCGTTGCGACATGCGCAAGTACCTCTTCAGCGGCGCCGTGATCAGCGCCATCATCAGTGGCATCGGCGTGGTGAAGACCACCGCCTCCGGACCCCGCGACTGGCGCCTCCTGCTCATGTGGGTGTCGTGGGCCGCGAGCCTCGCGATCGCCATCGGCACGGTCGCCGAGGAGACCAAGCAGGGCGAGATCGGCGAATAACGACCCCGCGACGGCGTTGCGCGGCGTGTCACTCGCAATCCGCTCCAGCGTGCCCGAAACTGGGACGAACGACCCGAGAAGAACCCACGAGAGGTGTCACCGATGTTCCGCCGCTGGCGCCGTGCACGGCTTGCCGCCCAGGCCTCCGCCCATGTTGCCGCCCCGACCCCGCACCCTTCAGCGGCGGATCTTCGCGGCGAGCACATCTTCGAGCTGCTGAACTCGCGGCTGTCCGAATTCATCGGGCCGGGCGGCGGCTGGTCGCTCGTGCGCAAGTCCGACGGGGACACCGACCGCATCTTCCACGCGATGCTCACGCACCAGATCGCGGCCGAGCTCACGCGCGCCATCCTCGAAGAGCGCGACTCCGTCGCCGTCGTCGTGCCGGCCGGCGAAGAGACCCTCGCGCTCGGCTGGGAGCCTGCGCCGCTCATCGTCTGGGCCGACCCGGTCGAGACCGCGCAGCCCGAGGCTGCTGCGCCCGTCGAGGTCACGGCCGACGAGCAGTTCGCCGAGGCATCCGCCCAGGTCGAGGCCGCCGCGCTGCCGACGATCGGTGCCGCGACGGCCCTCGAGGCTCGCGCCGCCTGAGCCGGTAGCCGCGTCCGCAGGCTGGGTTTCACCGGAGCGGACCTCGCGCTCCAAAATCGGCCCCGCATTCTTGTACCGCGATCCGGGAATCGGCTCCCCCGCTCCTCGTAGCGTGATCTACGGGCAATCGCCCGCACGCCACGAGAGGGGAACCCGTTGAGCTCCGCCCACAGCACCACTCCGAGCACCGGTCCGAGCACGATCGAGTCGAGTGCGCCGCTCCCGCCGGCCCGCCCGCGGAGGAGCAGCGCCCGCGACCTCGCGCAGATCGCCGTGTTCGCCGCCCTCATCGCCGCACTGGGCCTGCCCGGGGCGCTCTCCATCGGCGGCGCCGCCGTGCCGATCACGTTCCAGACGCTCGGCGTCATGCTCGCCGGCGCCATCCTGGGAGCACGGAAGGGAACGCTCTCAGTGCTCCTCTTCATCGCGCTCGTCGCCGCCGGCCTGCCGCTGCTCTCGGGCGGCCGGGGCGGTCTCGGCGTCTTCGTCGGGCCGTCGGTCGGATACCTCGTCGGCTGGCTGCTCGGCGCCGCCGTGATCGGCTGGGCGACCGCACGGCTGCTGCCCCGGTACCCGATCGTGCCGGCGCTCGCCTGGACCGCGCTCGGCGGGATCGTCGCCATCTACCTCGTCGGGGTGCCCGTCTTCGCCCTGATCACCGGCACGCCCCTCGACGTCGCACTGATCGGCTCCACCGTGTTCCTTCCGGGCGACCTCCTCAAGGTCGTCGTGACGGTGCTCGTGGCGAAGGGCGTGCACCGCGCATGGCCGGGGCTCATCGAGCCGAAGTCGTGGCCGTGGGCTCGGTCGGGAGCCATCGTCACCGACCAGGCTTCCGCCGCGACCGCTCCGGAGCCGACGGACCGCTCGGCGTGAGCGACTGGCTGCGGGGACCGCGCGGCGGCATCGCCCTCGCGTTCGGCGGCGACGCCGTGCGCTACGGCGAGCTCGCCGACGCGGTCGCCGCAGCACGGCTGCCGAGCGGCGACGACGTGGTCGCCTGCCCGGCCGGCACCGACCCCGTCGGGCTCGTCACGCTCGTGCTCGCCTGTCTCGAGCGTGGGCGCCCGGTACTGGTGGGCGGCGATTCCGCCGATGCGGTGCGTGTCTCGAGCGAGCTGCCGCCCGGAACCGAGCTCGCGGTGCTCACCTCGGGCTCGTCGGACCCAGCGGGTATGCCACGAGCGGTGGCCCGGACGAACGCCTCCTGGCTCGCCTCTGCGGCCCCGCTCGCCGAGGTCGCCGGGCTCCGAGCGAGCGACCGCATCGCCGTCACCGGACCGCTTCACGTCTCCATGCACCTCTACGCGGCCCTCCATGCGCTCTGGCTCGGCGCCACGGTCGGCGACCAGGTCGTCGGAGCGAGCGCGGTGCACGCGACCCCGACGCGTCTCGCACGGCTCCTCGAGGTCGACGCACCACCTCCCGCGGCGATCGTCGCCGGCGCCGCGTTGAGCGAGTCGCTGCGCGCACGAGCGACCGCTCGCGGCATCCGCCTGACCGAGTACTACGGTGCCGCCGAACTCTCCTTCGTGGCCGTCGGCCGCGGCGACTCGCTCGAGCCGTTCCCGGGCGTCGAGGTCGAGCTCCGGCCGACCGCGGCCGGTCCGGAGCTCTGGGCACGCTCCCCCTACCTCGCGCTCGGGGTCGTCGGAGGCGGCATGCTCCGCCGCGACGACCGCGGCTTCGCCACCGTCGGCGACCTCGCCGAACCGATCGGCGCCGACGCGTTCCGCATCGTCGGTCGCGGCGACGCCGCGATCACGACCGCGGGCGCGACCGTGCTCGCCGAAGACCTCGAGGCGCGCCTCCTCGCGCTGCCCGGGGTCGTGGCCGCCGTCGTGCTCGGCGAGCCGCACGACCTGCTCGGCGAACGCATCGTCGCCGTGGTCGAGCTCGACGCCGCGACCGAGGCCTCGGCGGTCATCGACGCCGCACGGCAGCACATTCCCGCGGCGGAACTGCCGCGGCGCTGGTTCGTGGGCGCCGTTCCGACGACCGCCTCGGGCAAGCCTGCACGCGGGATCCTCCGCGCCGCGCTCGCGGCGGGAACCCTCGGCGCGCCGCACCCGTCGCATCCGTCGACCTCCGAACGGAGCAACGCATGACCCCCGTCGGCGACGCTCGCTCGGCACCCGTGATCGTCGCCCCGCTGCGCACCGCGATCGGCACGGCGGGACGAGGATTGGCCGCGCTCACCGTCGACGCGCTCGCCGCCCCGGTCCTCGCCGAGGTCGCAGCGACCGTCGCGCCGAGCGGTCTGCCGATCGACGACGTCGTGCTCGGCAACTGCATGGGACCGGGCGGCGACCTCGCTCGCGTCGCTGCCTTGCGGGCCGGACTCGGTGACTCGGTGCCCGGCGTCACGGTCGATCGGCAGTGCGGTTCGGGTCTCGACGCCGTCATGCAGGCGGCCACGCGGGTCGGGGCAGGTCAGGGCGAGCTGTTCCTCGCCGGCGGCGCGGAGTCGGCATCGACGGCGCCGCACCGGTTCTGGCCGGAGTCGGGCGATCGCTACACGCGCGCCCCGTTCGCGCCGGTCGGGTTCCCCGATCCCGACATGGGCCCCGCCGCCGATCGACTCGCCGCCCTGCGCGGCATCTCCCGTGAACGCCAGGACGCCTGGGCGGCACGGTCGCACGCACGCGCCGCCGCTGCCCAGTCGAACGGCGTCTTCGACGGTGAGATCGTCGAAGTCGGCGGCATCGCGCGAGACGACCGCCCGCGAGCATCGATGGACGTGACACGGCTCGCACGATTCGCCCCTGCCTTCGCCGTCGTCTCCGAGACCGACCCCGACGCCGGCGCCGCAGTGGGCACGACGGTGGGCACGACGGGCACCGTCACCGCGGGCAACTCCTGCGGCTTCTCCGACGGCGCCGCGGTGATGGCGGTCACGACCGGCCGAACCGCACGCGACCTCGGCCTCCCCGCGCTGCGCATCGTGGCGGCCGCCGTCACCGGCAGCGATCCCGCGCTGCCGGGCCTCGGCGCCGCACCCGCCGCCCGCCTCGCCCTCACCCGAGCCGGCCTCGCTCCACCTGAGCTCGGCTTCGTCGAAATCACCGAGGCGTTCGCAGCGCAGCTCCTCGCGGTCAGCGACGAGCTCGCGCTCGACGAGTCGATCATCTCTGGCGACGGCGGTGCCATCGCGCTCGGGCATCCGTGGGGCGCCTCGGGGGCCGTGCTGCTCGTGCGCCTCGCCGCCCGCATGTTCGCGTCGGACGACGCCCGCCCCGGACTCGCCGCGTGCTCGATCGGCGGCGGCCAGGGAATCGCGATGATCGTGGAGCGGATGCAATGAACGAGATCGTCTTCGACCATGTCAGCCACGAGTTCGATGCCGAACGCGTCGTCGACGACGTCTCGCTCGTGCTCCGCGAGCACCGTATCGGCATCGTCGGGGCGAACGGCTCGGGCAAGTCGACGCTCGCGCGCATGATCAACGGCCTCGTCACGCCGACCGCCGGCCGCGTCACCGTCGGCGGGCTCGACCTCGCCCGGCATGCGCGCGAGGTGCGCCGCACCGTCGGCTTCGTGTTCACGAACGCCGACAACCAGATCGTGATGCCCACGGTGCGCGAGGACGTCGCGTTCACGCTGCGCCGGCACAAGCTCGAGCGAGCGGATGCCGCGGCGCGCGTCGAGGCGGCCCTGCACCGGTTCGGACTCCACGAGCTGGCCGACCGACCGGCGCACCGCCTCTCGGGCGGGCAGAAGCAGCTGCTCGCCCTCGCTTCGGTGCTCGTCGCAGAACCGGCCGTGATCGTCGCCGACGAGCCGACCACGCTGCTCGACGCACGCAACGCGCGCCTCGTCGGCGAGCACTTCGCCGAGCTGCCGCAGCAGCTCGTCGTCGTCAGCCACCAGCTCGAGCTGCTCGACGGCTTCGACCGCGTCATCGTGATGGAGGCCGGGCGAGTCGTCGCCGACGATCGGCCCGAGGTGGCGCTCGAGACCTATCGCGAGCTCATCGGCAGCCCGCGATGATCGGGGTGTTCCATCCCGGACGCTCGCTCGTGCATCGGGCGCCGGCGCTCGCGAAGCTCGGCCTGCTCGCCGTGCTCGTCACGGTGATCGCCCTCCAGACCTCGCTCGTCGCCCTCGCCGTGGCGTCGGGCCTCGTGGTCGCCCTCTTCCTCGTCGCATGGCTGCCCGTGGGGCTCGTCTGGCGGCAGATCGTGCCGGTCCTCTGGCTCCTGGCCTTCGCCGTGCCCGTGCAGGTCGTATTCGGCGGCTGGGAGGCCGCTGCGACGATGGCGGTGCGTCTCGTGCTCGCCGTCGCCCTCGCGGCGCTGTACACGCTCACGACGCCCGTGACGGCGACCCTCGACGCGATGCAGGCGCTGCTCCGCCCGTTCCGTCGCTGGATCGACCCCGACCGGGTGGGGCTCACGCTCGCGCTGACGATCAGGTGCGTCCCGCTCCTCGCCGACATCGTGCGCGAGGTGCTCGAGGCGAGGAAGGCGCGCGGCGCCGAGGGTTCGGTCGTGGCGCTCGCCGTACCCGTCATCGTGCGGGCGCTGCAGACCGCCGAGCACCTCGGGGACGCGCTGACCGCACGCGGCTTCGACGACTGACACGGCGACGCGAAGCGCCACCGGTACCTGTCGGATGCGGTACCCCGGGAAATGAAAAAGCCCCGAACCCGGCGAGAGGTTCGAGGCTTTATCGTGCACCCCCTCGGACTTGAACCGAGAACCCACTGATTAAGAGTCAGTTGCTCTGCCGATTGAGCTAGAGGTGCATACTGCGTTGTTTCGGCCCGGATTTTCAACAACCCGAACCGAGGAATCACAGTATCAGGAGAATGCGCTGTTGCGCCAATCGAGCCGGAGATCGGCGCGTCGCGACGAGGTCCGCTCTCCATGATCGCCCGCGATAGCCTGATCGAGTGACCGCCGACTCCGCTGACCAGCTCACCTCCGACCTCGCGCTCGCCCTCGAACTGGCCGACCTTGCCGACGCGGTCTCCATCGGGCGGTTCCGCGCGATCGACCTCGACGTGCAGACGAAGCCCGACCGCTCGCCTGTCACCGAGGCCGACCTCGCCGTCGAGCGGGCGATCCGCGAGCGCCTCGCCGCGGCCCGCCCAGACGACGGCATCCTCGGCGAGGAGTTCGGCACCGAGGGCGACGGCGCGCGGCAGTGGATCATCGACCCCATCGACGGCACCGCGAACTTCCTGCGGGGCGTGCCGGTGTGGGGCACGCTCATCTCGCTCGCGATCGACGGCGTGCCGGTCGTCGGCGTGGCATCCGCCCCGGCCATGGGCCGCCGCTGGTGGGCGGCGACCGGACTCGGCGCCTGGACCACGACGTCGGCGGCAGAGGCCGGAGCGAGCGACGCCGGCACGAGCGATGCCGACACCGCCGGCGGCGAGGCATCCGTGCCCGGGGCCCGTCGCCTGCAGGTCTCCGGCGTCGCCTCCCTCGCCGACGCCTCGCTGAGCTTCCAGAGCCTCGCCCAGTGGCGCGACGCGGGCTACCTCGACCGCCTGCTCGCGCTCTCCGAGCGCGTCTGGCGCGACCGGGCCTACGGCGACCTGTGGTCGTACATGCTCCTCGCCGAGGGGCTCATCGACATCACGGGCGAGTTCGACGTCAAGCCGTACGACCTCGCCGCACTCATCCCCATCGTCGAGGAGGCCGGCGGCCGCTTCACGGCGATCACGGGCGAGCCCGGGCCGTGGCACGGCAGCGCGCTCGCGAGCAACGGCGCCCTCCACGACGAGGTGCTCGCGGCGCTGGGCGACGAGGCGTAGGCGGCGCGGAATGGAGATCTGCATCTTCACCGAGCCGCAGCAGGGCGCGAGCTACGACGACCAGCTCGCGCAGGCGAGCGCCGCCGAGCGACTCGGCTTCGACGGATGGTTCCGCTCCGACCACTACCTCGCGATGGGCGACGGCGATCCCCTCCCCGGTCCGACGGATGCCTGGACCACTCTCGCCGGGCTCGCCCGGGAGACCCGGCGCATCCGGCTCGGCACGCTCGTCTCCTCGGCGACGTTCCGGCACCCGTCGGTGCTCGCGATCCAGGTTGCACAGGTCGACGCGATGTCGGGCGGCCGGGTCGAGCTCGGGCTCGGCACCGGGTGGTTCGCCGAGGAGCACGAGGCCTACGGCATCCCCTTCCCCGCCAAGCGCTTCGGCATGCTCGAGGAACAGCTCGAGGTCGTCACGGGCCTTTGGTCGACTCCCGTCGGCGAGCACTACGACTTCGCCGGCGAGCACTACCGCCTCGCGCACTCCCCCGCACTTCCGAAGCCGGCGCAGACCGTCGTGCCGATCATCATCGGCGGCTCGGGGCCGAAGCGCACCCCGGCGATCGCCGCCCGGTTCGCGAGCGAGTTCAACATCGGGTTCCGCGACGAGGCCGTCGTCGCCGGCATGTTCGACCGGGTGCGGCGGGCATGCGATGACATCGACCGCGACCCCGAATCGATGCGCATGAGCGTCGCGCTGCCCACGGTGGTCGCGACCTCCGATGCCGACTACCAGCGCCGGCTCGCGGCGATCGGCGAAGACCCGGCGACGTTCGCCGGCGTCAACATCGCCGGCTCTCCCGCGGCCGCCGTCGAGAAGGTGCTGCGACTGCGCGAGCTCGGGGCCGAGCGCGTCTACCTGCAGCTCGTCGACCTGCGCGATCTCGAGCACCTCGAGCTCATCGCGGCCGACGTGCTTCCGCATCTGCGCTGACGGCGTGCAGCGCGTCGCCGGCTCCCGATAGGCTGACGTCGAAATCAACCGGATGGGGCGGGGGCGCCGGTCGATCGGTGCGCCCTCCCGGTCATCCGACCCCGTATCCCGACCCCATTCGAACCGAGAGGCCCTACCTCGTGAACATCCACAAGCGCCGCACCCTGACGCGCGCCATCGTCGCCATCGCCGCCGTCGCGGTCGTGATCCCGCTCAGCGGCTGCAGCATCCTCCGAGACCTCACCGGAGGCCCGGCGCCGCAGCCCGAGCGCGACGAGACGACCCAGGAGATCGTCGAGGAGGGTGACGCCGACGTCTTCGCACTCATGGTCGGCGACTGCATGAACGAGGTCTCCGAAGAGCTCGTCTCCGAGGTGCCGGTCGTGCCGTGCGACCAGCCGCACGACGAAGAGGTGTACTTCGACCTCACGCTCGAGGGCGAGGAGTACCCCGGCGACGACGTCATCCAGACGCAGTCCGACGAGGCCTGCCTCGCGCAGTTCGAACCCTTCGTCGGCCTCGCCTACGACTCGTCGGCGCTCGGTTTCTACGCCTACCGCCCCTCGCAGGAGAGCTGGGAGCAGATGGACGACCGAGTCGTCTCGTGCGTGATCTACGACCCCGCCGGTCAGGTCACCGGCACGCTGGCGGGCGCGGCCCGCTGACGAACGGATGCCGCGTGGCGCGCCGTCCTGGCGCCACGCGGCATTCTCATGCCCGCCGGGGCGTGCGCCGGCTCCACGCCACGCCCGCGAGGCAGAGCGCGCCGCCGATCATGCCGAACAGCGTCGGCAGTTCGCCGAGCAGGAGCCAGGAGAGCAGCACCACGATCGCGGGCACTGCCAGCGTCGCCGATGCGGTGGCGCCGGCCGTGCTGCGCTTGAGCACGTAGGCCCAGAGCAGGAAGGCGACAGCGGTCGGGAAGACGCCGAGGTAGACGACTCCGAGCACGGCGGGGGTCGGAGCGTCGGTGAGCTCGACGACGGCCTGCGGCAGGAACGGCAACAGCACGATCGCTCCGACCACGCAGCCGATCCAGGTCGCGCTGAGTGCGTCGGCGGAGCGCAGGGCGACCTTCTGCACGAGCACTCCCGCCGCGTAGAGCACCGCGGCGAGCATGCCGAGCACGATTCCGATCGGTTCGCTGTCGGCCCCGATTCCGCCCATCGCGATGATGACCACGCCCGCGAAGGCGATCGCGATGCCGATCATGAGTCGTCGCGGGAATCCCTCCTTGAGCAGCACGCCGGCGGCGAGCGCGACGAGCAGGGGTGCGATGTTCACGAGCATCGCGACGGTCCCGGCATCGAGGTGACGCTCGGCGAGGTTCAGTACGAGCGTGTAGCCCGCGAACCAGAGCACCCCGTATGCCGCGATGAGTGCGAGCGCCCGCGGGCGGGGCAGCGGCGGCCTGCGCACCACGGCGATCGCCACGAGTACCACGGCCCCCACGAGCTGGCGCCCGAGGGCGAGCGGGCCCGGCGAGATCGACTCGCCGATCGCGCGGATCGCGATGAACGCCGACGCCCACAGCACGAGCACCACGACCATCGCCGTGAGCACCCGCCAGCCGATCGGTTCTCGAGGCTTCGTGACGTGCGTCTGGGTGAGGGCGGCGCTCGAGGACTGTTGCATGAGTCAAGCCTGCTGGCGAGAACACCACAGCACAAGCGAACAATCCTACCGATTCGTTCAGTAGCACTGTACGATCTGGGTCATGGTGGATCCGCATCGCCTCCGAGTGTTCCGAGCCGTCGTGCAGTCCGGCTCCATCCACCGTGCCGCTGCCCGGCTGGGCTACACGCCGTCGGCCGTCAGCCAGCACGTCAGCACGCTGCAACGCGAGACGGGGCTGACGCTCATCGAGAAGCGCGGGCGGGGCATCGTGCCGACCGCCGCCGGCCTCGCCGTCGCCGATCGTGCGACGCGAGTGCTCGACCAACTGGCCGACTTCGACTCGCTCGCCGATGACCTCCGCTCCGGTCGCAGCGGAACGCTGCGCATCAGTTGCTTCTCCTCCTCGAACCGCTCGTGGATGCCCGCGATCGCCGCCACCATGCTCGCCGAGTTCCCCGACCTGAGACTCGAGCTCAGCCTCGTCGAACAGCACGGACAACTCACCGGCGAACCCGACGTCGAGCTCTACGTCGCGGAATCGGTTCGCGGCGATCGCGACCCGGCCGTCGCCGACGGCGTCGCCGACGGCTACGACATCGAGCCCCTCCGCACCGAGGGCTACGTCGTCGTCGTTCCGCAGCGGCATCCGCTCGCACTGCGGAAATCGGTGAGCCTCGCCGAGCTCGCCGACGAACCATGGGTCGACAACGACTACGCACGCGGCCCCTGCCGGGAGATCACCCTGTCGGCCTGCGCGGCGCGGGGCTTCGTCCCCCGATTCCGCCTGGATGCGCCCGACTACGCGACCGCGTTCGACTACGTCGCGGCCGGCGTCGGCATCACGGTGCTGCCGAGGCTCGGAGCCCTGGGGCTGCCCGACGGCGTCGCCCTCGTCTCCCTCGACGACCCCGACGTGCAACGCCGCATCATGCTCCGGGTGAAGCGCTCGATGCGCACCCACCCGGCCGTCGGTCGTATGACCGCACTGCTGCGCGACGCCGCCCGGTCCTGACCGGTCCCAACCGTGCAGCGGCCCCGATCGGGCACAACGGAAATGCCCGGCACCGTGAGAACACGGTGCCGGGCATCCGACTTCACTGTGCGACAACGGCCGATGTGTGGAGATGGGGGGAATTGAACCCCCGTCCATCGCTGTGATTCCACGCCTTCTCCGGGCGCAGCCTGTACATGCGTTCTACTCGGCCCCGACCTTTGCCACAGGCATCTAGGTCGACAGGCCCAGCCTGATGAAGTCCCGCGTGCCGCTCAGGCGACGACACGCAGCAAGTTCCCTAGATGACGCCAGCTACCGGGGCGGGAACACACCCGCGGGCTGACGGACTATCGAGCTCGCTTATGCAGCGAGGGCGAAGTCAGTGCGCTTTGCATTGGCACTTATTGTTTTCCAGAGATCGTTTACGAGATAACCCTGGATCCTCGGCCCGCTTCTCGTGGGTTCGCAGACGATGTCGAAACCGATCATCCCCATGAATCGCCGTGGCCGATCGCCCAGTCGGAACTGGACATGCAGCCTGGCGGGCCGTTGTCGCACTGTGGAGTTTCCAATGGACCTGAGTCCGAACCGGGTGCGCATCGTTGAAACGCTGAGTACCCGGCCTTACAGTCTAGAACAGGCGCGGCCGCTCCGCCATTCCCGAGCGGATTCACCTGGAGGTCCATGTGGCTACCGTCATCGCCGTGCGCGGCACCGCCGAAGAACGCATCGCCCCCGAGCTCGGCGCCGTCTCACTCACGGTGAGCGCATCCGGAGCCGAACGCGACGCGACGCTCGCGCGCACGTCGACCGCCCACGAACAGCTCATCGCCGAGGTGCGCGAGCTCGAGGCATCCGGAGCCCTCGACACCTGGTCCGCCGGCCAACTGCGCGTCTCCTCGCACCGCCCCTGGAACAACGAGGGCAAGCAGCTGCCCGTCGTGCACCAGGCGAGCGCCGACCTCGAGGTCGTGTTCACCGACCTCGAACGCCTCGGCGACTGGGTGAGCACCGTCTCGCTCGGCGACTCGGTCGGCATCGGCGGCATCGACTGGCGGTTGACGGATGCCTCGCGCAAGCGCACCCAGGAGTCCGCCCAGCGCGGTGCCGTCGCCGACGCGGTGGCGAAGGCCGCCGTCTACGCGGCCGCGCTCGGACTCGGCTCGCCGTCTCCGGTCGAGCTCGCCGACACCGGGCTGCTCACTGCTCAGCCGGTGCCGCCCGGCGCCCCGGCCGAGCGGATGTTCGCGATGCGCGCCTCGGCCGACATGGCGGGCGGTGGCGGCGGCCCGTCGCAGTTCACGCCGGCCCTGCTCGTGATCACGGCATCCGTCGAGGCCCGGTTCGCGGCCGACGCTGCGTGAGCGATCGCTCATGCTCGTCTGGGCGAAGCGACTCAGGCGGGCTCGACGAGCAGGGTCTCGAGCGCGGCGAGTGCGCTGAGTTCGAGGCCTGACGCGAGGAGGTACTCGCGCACCGAGCCGTGGTCCCGTTCGACGAGGTCGATGACGCCCTCGATGGCTTCACGCGGGCTGCCGCCCATGAGGGTGCGCAGCGCGGGCGAATCGGCGACCCCGTAGCTCGCGATGCGCGCGATCATGCCTTCGAGCCACTCGCCCGCGAGATTCTCTTCCGTCGAGGCGTAGTCGGCCACGACGGCATCGCGGTCGACGCCGACGGCGAGCAGTGCGAGCGCCACGACGACGCCCGTGCGGTCCTTGCCCGCCGTGCAGTGCACGACGACCGCACGGTCGCCCGCGGTCGAGATCTCGCGGAGGGCATCGACCACGACCGAGGCGTGCTGCGTGACGATGCGCTCGTACAGCGCTTCGAGCGAGATGCCCGCCATGCCCTGCGACGCGCCGGAGCCTTCGAAGACGGGCAGGCGCAGCACCTCGACGTCGAGTTCGCCGAGGTCGTCGGGCATCATCTCCGCCTCGTTCTCGTCGCGCAGGTCGATGACGATGCCGACCCCGAGCTCGCGGAGCTTCGCCTGCCCGGCGTCGCCGAGGCGGGAGAGCCCGTCGGAGCGGAACAGCACGCCGCTGCGGACGGTGCCGGTGAGCGCCGGCAGGCCGCTGACATCGCGGAAATTGTAGGTGCCGGGAACCGGGATGCGCGTCGAAGTCTCCATCGTGCCGAGCCTACACGCGGCCGCCGAGCCTCGGCTGGAGCGGCCGCTCGGGCCCGTGTTCGAACCCGCCGCGGAGCTCAGTCGCCGAGGTTCTTCCGGCTCGCCATGGCGCGATCGGCTTCGCGCTTGTCTTGACGCTCGCGCAGTGCCTGCCGCTTGTCGTACTCGCGCTTGCCCTTCGCGACGGCGATCTCGACCTTCGCGCGCCCGCCCGAGAAGTAGATCTGCAGTGGCACGAGGGTGTAGCCGCCCTGGCTCGTGCGGTGGCTGATCTTCACGATCTCCTGCTTGTGCAGCAGGAGCTTGCGCTTGCGGCGCGGCGCGTGGTTGTTCCACGTGCCCTCGGTGTACTCGGGGATGTGCACGGCGTCGAGCCACATCTCGCCGCCCTCGATGAAGGCGTAGCCGTCGACGAGCGACGCACGCCCCTCGCGCAGCGACTTCACCTCGGTGCCGGTGAGCACGAGGCCCGCCTCGTAGGTGTCCTCGATCGTGTAGTCGTGGCGTGCCTTGCGGTTGGTCGCCACGACCTTCTGACCGGTCTCCCTGGGCACGTGCCTGCTCCTTGCGTCGAATGCGGATGCCCCGGGGCATCCGAGGCAGCCGTTCAGTCTAGCCGCTCGCGGCCGGGCCTGTCGAAACCCGGCCGGTCAGACCTTCAGGTATCTCGTGATGGCGATGCCCGCCGAGACCGCCGCGAGCACCACGCCCACGAGGATCAGCAGCGGCACGACGATCAGCGCGTCGGTGAGATCGACGAACGTGAAGGACAGGTTCTCCGCCAGATAGCCCTGCACGAAGAAGTGCACGATCGCCACCACCGCCCCGCCCGCGAGCAGGGAGCCGATGAGCCCCGCGAACACCCCCTCGAGGATGAACGGCGTCTGGATGAAGCGATTGGATGCCCCGACGAGGCGCATGATGCCGAGTTCGCGCCGCCGTGAGAACGCCGAGAGCCTGATGGTCGTCGCGATGAGCAGCGCAGCGGCCACGAGCATGATCGCCGCGACGGTGATCGCGGTGTAGCTCGCCGCGTTCAGCACGTCGAAGATCTGATCGAGGTAGCGACGTTGGTCGACGACGCCCTCGACTCCCGCCATGCCCGCGAAGCTCTCGACGAGCACCGCGGCCTGCGACGGGTCGACGAGGTTCACCCAGAACGTCTCGTTCAGCACCTCGGGCGTCACGTAGTCGGCCGCGGGCGTGCCCTCGAACTGCTCCTGGAAGTTCGCGAAGGCCTGATCGTGGTCTTCGAAGTAGAACTCGTCGATGTACTTGGACAGCGTGTCCGACGACAGCTGGTCCTCGATCGCCGTCTTCTGCTCCTCGGTCGCCTCGCCGTCGGTGCAGCCGGCGGTCGTCGACACGCTCGTGCAGAGGTAGACGGCGACCTGCGCCCGGTCGTACCAGTAGTTCTTCATCTGGCCGATCTGCAGCTGCAGGAGGGCGGCCGTGCCGACGAAGGTGAGGGAGATGAACGTGACGAGCACGACGGAGACCACCATCGAGGCGTTGCGGCGAAGGCCGTTCGCCGCCTCGGAGAGCACGAGACCGAGCCTCATTTCGTCGGCCCCACTTCCTGGTCGTCGTCGCCTTCCCGGGGGCCTCCCGGGGCCCTGAGCCCGAGCCGTTCGGCGAGCGTCAGGTGTTCGGATGCCGCGGCACCGCCGGCCTGCTTCGGCTTCAGCTTCTCGGGGTCGACCTGGATTGTGCCCGTCGCGGCCGCGGTGATCTCGGCGGCGGCGTCGGTCACGGCGTCGGTCGCCTCGGGTTCGACGTAGAGCGGCTCGGCGTCGCGCATGACCTCGGGCGTGACCTTCGGAGCGGCGACCGCGGCCATGGCGGTCTCGGCCTGGGCCGACTCTCCGGCTTCTCCGGAGGCCTGCTCCGGCACGTAGTCGACGTCGCGCACGGTCTGCCCGTCGTAGCCGGCGCTGCGCTCGTCGCGCACGATGTCGCCGGCCGAGAGCTCGATGACGCGGCGGCGCATCTGGTCGACGATTCCGGCCTCGTGGGTCGCCATGACGATCGTCGTGCCGCTCGCGTTGATGCGCTCGAGCAGGGTCATGATGCCGGCGCTCGTCACGGGGTCGAGGTTGCCGGTCGGCTCGTCGGCGAGCAGGATCTGCGGCTTGTTGACGATCGCCCTCGCGATCGCGACGCGCTGCTGCTCACCGCCCGAGAGTTCGTGGGGCATCCGCTTGCCCTTGCCGTCGAGCCCGACGAGCTTCAGCGTCTCGGGAACCGCCGACTGCACGTAGCCGCGCGACTTGCCGATGACGCGCAGCGTGAAGGCCACGTTCTCGTAGACGGATTTGTTCGGCAGCAGCCGGAAGTCCTGGAACACGACGCCGAGGTCGCGCCGGAAGTACGGCACCTTGCGCGTCGAGATCGAGCCCAGGTCTTGACCGAGCACGTGGATGGCGCCCTTCGACGGCTTCTCCTCTTTGAGGATGAGCCGGAGGAAGCTCGACTTGCCGGAGCCGGAAGCGCCCACGAGGAAGACGAACTCCCCGCGGAGGATCTCGACCCCGATGTCGTTGAGGGCGGGCCTCGCCTGGCCGGGGTAGGTCTTGGTGACGGAGTCGAAGCGGATCATCGCCATCGAGCCTAAGGAAGGGCGAGGCAAAAGTGGGCAGCGACACCGGAAAACCGGGTCGCCGCCCACTGATTCAGGGACGACCGGCTCTACACGCCGGCGAATCCGACGATCAGGTAGAGCACGAGTGACGCGGCAGCCGCGATGCCGGCGTACGGCAGGATCGCCGTCATCAGGTTGAGCGGCTTGATGCCGGTCGACCGCGACGCGAGGATGATGCCGTCGCCGTAGAGGCAGGTCGTCGACCCGAGTGCAGCGCCCGAGAATACCGCCGCGCCCGCGATGATCGGGTTCACGTCCATCGCGAAGGCGAGGGGGATCACGATCGGCGTGATGACGGCCGCGAGGTCCCAGAACGATCCGGTCGCGTAGGCGTACACGCCGCAGACGAGGAACACCATCGCGGGCAGCAGCGCGCCGTTCATGACGGGCTGGGTCGACTCGATCACCCAGTCGGCGAGGTGCAGGTCGATGTTCATGTGCTGCACCATGAACGCGAGTGCCGTGAGCACGATGACGAAGAGCATGCTCCCGACGCCGTCGAACGCGGCCTCGAGCACGCCCTTGACCTTCAGGCGTCGCTGCACCGTGTACATGACGATGGCGACGATGAGGGCGGCGACCGTGCCCTTCAGCACGTCGACCTCGGTGAGGATCGTCACGGCGATCATGACGGCGATCGGCACGAGGAAGTTCCACGGGCCGGGCTTCGCGTACTCGGGGGAACGGGTCGCGACGGCCGTGGCGGTCGACCCGGTTGCGACGGGAGCGGCCTCGGTCTCGACGTGAGCGGACGCGACGGCCCGGGCTCCCCCGTCGCCGGATGCCGCGAACTCGCCGACCTCGGCGTGCAGGGGCAACCCGCCCTCGGCCTCGCGCTCCTCGGCGGTCGTGCCGACGGGGAAGACGTCGCCCGAGGCATCCGCTCGTGCGATGTCCTTCTTCAGTGCGCCGAGCTTCGGGAACCATCCGAACGCGACGAGTGCGGCGATCGCGATCGCGATCCAGCCGAAGAAGATGAACGGGATGGCCTGGAGGTAGGCGCCGAAGCCGGAGCCGTTGGCCGTGACGCCCTGCGCCTCGAGGAGGCCCGCGAAGAACAGCGCCCACGTCGAGAACGGCACGATGACCGCGATCGGCGCCGCCGTCATCTTCATGATCGTGCCGAGTTCGGTGCGCGGCACGTTGTAGCGGTCGGTCACGGCCTTCATCGACGTTCCGACGGTGAGCACGTTCAGGTAGTCGTCGACGAAGAGCACGATGCTGAGCAGGAAGCTCAGGATGGTGGACTTCCGACGCGAGTTCACGAAGCGCTCGGCCCAGGCCGCGAACTCCCGGACGGCGCCCGAGCGCTCGAAGAGCGTGATCAGGATGCCGAAGAGCACGACGACGAGCATGAGCCACTGCAGGGTCTCGTCGGCCATGGCGGTGCCGAAGTAGCCGATCCAGGAGTCGAAGAACTCCCAGCCGCCGAGCAGCACGGCACCGGCGAGGGTGCCGCAGAGCATCGCGAACAGCGTGCGCCGTGTGAGCACGGCCACGACGAGGATGATGACGACGGGGAGGAGCGCGAGCGCGCCGACGTCTTGCATGGTTGCCTCTGATTCGAAGGGGGTCAGGCGGCGGATGCCGCGAACACGGGTTGCCCGTCGACGATCGTCGTCAGCACGGGGAGGTGCAGCAATTCGTCCGCACCGACGTCGAGCGGGCTGTCGGCCCAGACGACGAGGTCGGCGCGGTAGCCCGGCGCGATGACGCCGAGATCGCGGTCGCCCTGCGCCTCTGCGGCCCAGACGGTGTAGCCCTGTAGGGCCTCGTACGGCGTGAGCACCTGGTCGGGCTCGAACACCGGGGCGTCGCGGTTGCCGGGTTCGCGGCGGAGCCGCGCCCAGGCGAGCCCGATGCGCGCATCGGTCTGCGCGACGGGCCAGTCGGAGCCGAGCGCCACGGGGGCGCCGGCGTCGATCATGTCGCGCACTCGCCAGCCGAGGGCGGCGCGCTCGGGGCCGAGGCGTTCGGCCCAGAAGTCGGAGCCGTCGGCCTTCCGCCACTGCATGTGGAGGGGCTGCACCGACGCGGTGATGCCGGCGTGCGCCATGCGGCGGAGGTCGCGGTCGGCGAGCAACTCGAGGTGCTCGATGCGGTGCGGGGCGGTGCCGTTCGAGTGCACGCCGGCGGCGAGGTAGGCGTCGATCGTCTCGCCGATCGCCCGGTCGCCGATCGCGTGCGTCGCGATCTGGAATCCGGCCGCAGCGTAGCGGTGCACGACGCGTTCGAACTCGTCGGCGTCGGCCCAGAACGAGGTGCCGCCGTCGCCGTGGGTGTCGGGTTCGTAGAGCCATCCGGTGCCGGTGTCGATGACGCCGTCGGCGAAGAGCTTCACGAGGCCGCCGCGCCAGCGCTTGCCCCGGCGATCGCGCTGCGCGAGGTGATGGCGTGTGCGTTCCTCGTCGTAGCCGGGGTTGTGCGCCATGGCCGAGACGATCCGCACGGGCAGCCCGCTCGGGGCTTCGTGGTCGGCGGATGCGCCGCCGTCGAGCTCATCGAGCAGGTCGAGGGTCGCGGGGTTGCCGTCCATGATGCATCCGCCGGTGATGCCCGATGCCGCGAGGCCGCCGAGGATGCCTCGGACCCGTTCGAGGGTCTCCGCGCGGGTGTACTCGGGGGCGGTGCGCAGCACGATGTCGAACGCCGAGTCCTCGCGGAGGCATCCGGTCGGCCGGCCGGCCTCGTCGACGACGATCTCGGAGGTGTCGCCGAAGCGACGGGCGCCGGTGATGCCCGAGCGGCGCAGTGCCTCGGTGTTCGCGAGGGCGGTGTGCCCGTCGAAGAACATCAGGAACGCCGGAGCGGCGGCGGTGGCCGCGTCGATCGCTGCAGCGGTCATCGGCAGGGTCGAGAAGAGGTCGTAGTCGACGTTCCAGCCGCGCACCCAGCCGCCCGCCGTGCCGTCGGCGACGCGAGCGGTTTCGTCGGCGAGCATGCGCAGGAAGGTCTCGGGCTCGCGCACTCCCCCGAAGTCGAGGCCCACCGCGAGCTCGATGCCCTGGATCGGGTGCATGTGCGCGTCGATGAGCCCCGGGGTCACGGATGCCCCGGCGAGATCCTGCACGACGGTGCGCGCTCCGCGGTAGTCGGCGAGGTCGGCGGCGTCGCCGACCGCGAGGATGCGGCCGGCCCGGATCGCGACGGCGGATACCTCGGGCCGGCGCGGGTCCATCGTGATCACGCGCGCGCCGATGAGGATGGTGTCCGCGACGACCCCGTGCATGTGTGCTCGCTCTCTCGCCCGCCTTCTTCGGCGGCACAATTTAATGTGGTTAAATTCGGGCACACGCTACTCCCGAATACGCTCATCGACAAATCCCGTGTCGACCACTCGAAGGAGCCCTGTGAGTCCCTCCCCGGCCAAGCGCAGCGCGGGCCGCCCGCGCACGCCGGTGCTGAGCGCCGACCAGATCGTCGACGCCGCGTTCAGCCTCGCCCGCACGGCCGGGCCCGACGGATTCACGATGGCGGCGCTCGCCCGATCGCTGTCGGTGCATCCCCCGGCGCTGTACCACTACTTCGGCGGCAAGGCCGATGTCGTGCGGGCCATGCGCGGCCGAGTCGCCGAGCTGCTCGACGTCTCGGGCTTCGACACCCCCGAGACCACGCTCGTCGACGCGGTGCTGCGCTGGGCGCACTCCTACCGGTCGGCGTTCGCCACGCACCCCGCCGCGATCGCGCTGCTCGCGACCACGGCGATCGACGGCCAGGAGCGATCCGTCGCGAACTACGAGTCGATCACCAAGCGATTCGTGGCGGAGGGGTGGCCCGTCGGGGGCGCCGTCGACGCGATCGTCGCGCTCGAATCGTTCATCATCGGCTCGGCGCTCGACACGCTCGCACCGGACGACATCATGTCACCGGGCACCGCTGCGCCCCTCGCGCCGACGTTCAGCCGCGCCGAGGCCCTGCGGAGCGTGAAGGCTGCAGCCCACGGCGTGCATCCGACCGACCGCTCGTTCGACCTCGGGCTCGCGGCCCTCATCGGCGGGCTGCCGGCAGCCCTCGCGGCGGCGGTCGAAGCCGAGCGCGTCTGATCGCGCCGACGCGGGCGGCTCGACCGACTGCGCGGCTCGCCGGCGCGCAGCTCAAGCGGCCGCGGCTCAGTCGGCCGCGGCCGGAGGCATCCGCTCGTTCAGGTGCCTGCTCGGCTCGATGTCTACTCGGCGGGGCGCTTGCGCCACTTGATACCGGCGGCGATGAAGCCGTCGATGTCGCCGTCGAAGACATGGCTCGGGTTGCCGACCTCGTACTCGGTGCGCAGGTCTTTCACCATCTGGTACGGCGCGAGCACGTAGGAGCGCATCTGGTCGCCCCAGCTCGCGGTGATGTTGCCCGCGAGCTCCTTCTTCTGGGCCGCCTCCTGCTCCTTCTGGATGAGGAGCAGTCGCGACTGCAGCACGCGCATGGCGGCTGCACGGTTCTGGATCTGCGACTTCTCGTTCTGCATCGAGACGACCGTGCCGGTCGGAAGGTGCGTGATGCGCACGGCGGAGTCGGTCGTGTTGACCGACTGGCCGCCGGGTCCGCTCGAACGGAAGACGTCGACGCGGATGTCGTTCTCGGGGATCTCGACCTCTTGCGCCTCCTCCATGAGCGGGATGACCTCGACGGCCGCGAAGCTCGTCTGGCGCTTGCCCGCCGCACCGAAGGGGCTCATGCGCACGAGGCGGTGCGTGCCGGCCTCGACGCTCAGGGTGCCGAACGCGTAGGGCGCGTCGATCTCGAAGGTCGCCGACTTGATGCCCGCCTCTTCGGCGTAGCTCGTGTCCATGACGGTGGCCTTGTAGCCGTGCTTCTCGGCCCAGCGCAGGTACATGCGCATGAGCATCTCGGCGAAGTCGGCCGCGTCGACGCCGCCGGCGCCGGCGCGGATGGTGATGACCGCAGGCCGGTCGTCCCACTCGCCGTCGAGCAGCGTCTGCACCTCGAGGTCGCCGATCGCCTTCTGCAGCGACTCGAGCTCGGTGCGGGCCTCGGCGGCGCTGTCTTCGTCGCCCATCTCGTTGGCGAGCCCGACGAGCACCTCAAGGTCGTCGAGCCGCGAGTCGATGCTCGTGACGCGCGCGAGCTCGGACTGGCGATGGCTGAGCGCGCTCGTCACCTTCTGGGCGTTCGCGGTGTCGTCCCAGAGATCGGGAGCACCCGCCTCTTCGGAGAGCCGCTCGATGTCGGCTTTGATGCCGTCGACGTCGACGACGGCGCGAATGTCGCTGAAGGTGGAGCGCAGCGCGGCGATCTCCTGCGAGAGGTCAAGATCCAACATGACCTCCCAGCCTACGCGAGTCGCCCGCCCACGTGGTGCACCGCGTGCGCGGGTGTAGCGTCGATTCGATGACCGATTCCGCGCCCCGATTCTCGTGGCGCTCGATCGTCCTCCCGGTCTACCTGCCGACCCTCGTCTTCTCCCTGGGTGAAGGCGCGATGATCCCGATCGTGCCGCTCGTGGCGACCGAGCGCGGCGCCTCGCTCGCCCTCGCGGGCCTCATCGCCGCGATGCTCATGGTCGGCGAGCTCGCCGGCGACCTGCCGGCCGGATGGCTCGTCGCCCGCATCGGCGAGCGGAACGCGATGATCGGCGCGGCGATGCTCGCCGTCATCGGCGTGCTCATCGCCATCGTCTCCCCCACGCTGCCCGCCCTCGCGATCGGCGTCTTCCTCCTCGGGATCGCGACCGCCGTGTTCGGGCTGGCGCGGCATGCGTTCCTCACGAGCTATGTGCCGGTGCGCACGCGGGCTCGGGCGCTCTCGACGCTCGGCGGCGTGTTCCGCGCGGGCTGGGCCGTCGGCCCCTTCGTCGCCGCCGCGATCATCGCGTCGACGGGGTCGAGCGAGGCCGTCTTCTGGGTGCTCGTCGGCGCGTGCTTCGCCGTGGTCGGCGTGCTCGTGCTGCTGCCCGATCCCGAGCAGGTGTTCGGTGCCGCTCGGCTCGCGCGCGAGGCATCCGCTGCGTCCAGCCCTGCTGCGCCGGATGCCTCGAGCGCGACGGATGCCTCAGGCGCGCCGCTCACCGCCGGCGAGGCCGAGGCGGCGGCCGAGTCGTCGCCCAGCGTGTTCCGGGCGATCCGCGAGAACCGCGGGGTGCTCGCCCGCATCGGCACCGGCATCGGGCTGCTCGCCGCGATCCGCGTGAGCCGCACGGTCATGCTGCCCCTGTGGTCGGTCTCGATCGACATGCCGGCCGAGCAGGCGGCGCTCGTGATCGGCATCTCGGGAACGCTCGACTTCGCCCTCTTCTATGCGAGCGGTCAGCTCATGGACCGTTTCGGGCGCCTCTGGAGCGCGATCCCCGGCATGATCGGCATGGCTGCAGGGCACATCGCGCTCGCCTTCACGCACGACCTGCCGTCGAACGCGCTCTGGTTCACGGTCATCGCCGTGTGGCTCGGCCTCGCGAACGGCATCACGAGCGGCATCATCATGACCCTCGGCGCCGACCTCGCGCCGAAGCAGAACCCAGCGCCGTTCCTCGGCGCCTTCCGCATGATCGGCGACACCGGCGGCGCCGGGGCGCCGCTCCTGATCGCGGCCGTGACCTCGATCGCGTCGATCATGGCGGCGAACGTGGTCGTCGGCGTGCTCGGCCTGGCCGGTGCGGCGATGCTCTGGCGGTGGATTCCCCGCTACGTGCCGCACCGGCGGCGCTGAGGGGCGCCAGGAGCCGCTCAGCCGGTCGTCGCGCCGCTCAGCTCGTCGGCGTGCCGAACGACAGCACGATGAGGATGAGCTGGAAGACGAGCACGAACCCGCCGACCGCAACAGCGCCGATCCAGAGCCACCCGGCCACGAGGGTCGGGTCCTTCCTCACCTCGCGTCGCCCGCGGAGCCCGAGCACCACGGCGAGCGCCGACAGTGGCAGCGAGGCGAGCGCCGGGGTCAGCAGGGAGAGCACGGAGAGCACGACCCCGATGATCGCGATCCAGGCGTAGCGGCGGCCGTCGGCCCGGCCTGTGCCGCCGCTGGTGCCGCGCCCGGCGCTGCCGCTCATCGCCCGTTGACCTTCTCGATCGCCATGACGAGCACGACCCGGTCGGCCTTGTCGGCGGGCGCCTGCTCGTTCGGGTTGCCGTAGCGCTGGCCGAGCCGTACGTACATCGCACCCTCGGGGTCGGGCAGCACCTCGGCGAGCCGGCCACGCACCTCGACGTACTTGAGCGGGTTCTCGGGGTCGGTCATCTCGAGCGTCATGTGCGGGTTCGCCTGGAGGTTCCGGAACTTCGCACGCTTCGAGGTGTGCGTGAAGCGGATCGTCTGCGTCTCGGGGTCGAACTCGAACCACATGGGGTTCACCTGCACTTCGCCGTTCGGGCGCACGGTGCCGAGGTGGGCGAACACCGGCGACGAGAGGATGCGGGCGAAGTGGTCTGAGATCTCGACGGTCATGACTCCAGTCAATCGCACGCCGCCGGTTCGGCGGAACTCCGGCGCCGAGAGTGCGACCACAGCGTCAACCAGCACCGGTCACCGGTCGAGCGCCCTCAGTGGAACACCGAGCGTGCCGTCGCCGTCACTTCGATCGGCACCGAGAGCGGCAGCAGCTCGGTGTGGATCGGCGCGTACCAGACGGCCCGCATAGTGACCGTGGCGCTCTGGCCATCGGTTGATGCCGCCCGCACGAGCTCGACGTCGTGCAGCTCGTGCACGGCGTCGGCGAGGTAGGCGCTCGCCGCCCGCCCGACCTCGACCGAGTCGAGCTCGAGCGAGAGGTGGTCGCCCTCGACCTGCACGGCATCGAGGCTCCATGCCTCCGCTGCGGCGAGCGCGGCACCATCGGCGACCGTGAACAGGCGCTTTCGCTCGAGGTAGAGCGAAGTCGCCGACACGACGACCATGATCAGCGAGAGTCCGAGCACGCAGTAGAAGATCGTGAGGAGCAGCGTCGACCCCTGCTCGTCGCGGTCGAGGCGCGTGCGGATCCACTGCATCATCGACCGCTTCCACCCTCGACGGCCGTGCTCGTGTTCGCCGCGAAGCGCGACACCGTCTGGGTCGCCGTGCCTTCGAGGGGCACGCTCGTCGCCCGATCGAGCGAGAGGAACTCGGGCACGAGCGGCAGCGGCACACTCGCCGAGACTGTCACCCGCACACGCTCCTGGGCAGCGAGGCAGTCGCCGGTCGGGGTGCAGGAGACGACGACGGATGCCGCGTCGGCGTCGATGCCGTAGTCCTCGAGTGTCACTCGCACGGAGCGCTCGACCGCGACGTCCGCAGCGCCCGAGTCGATCGCCTGCACCGCGACACGGGCAGCCTGGCGGGCCGCACCCTCGACGGCGAGCGCGCCGGCCTGGATGGCCGACATCGCGAGCACCAGGTAGACGAGTGGCACGAGCAGGATGACGCCGACCGTCAGGAACTCGAGCGAGGCCGACCCCGCCTCACTCGACCACTTCGAGCGCCGCATGCCCGGTCACCTCCAGCGCATGCTCCACGCCGAGCAAGCCGATGACCGGCAGTGGCGCACGCACGGTCACCGAAACCATCGGAACGCCGCCCACCGAGCCGAGGCCGGCGACGACCTCGTCAGCGTACTCCGCGGAGATCGCCGCACCGATCAACTCCCGGGTGCGCGAGATGCCGGCTGCCTCGCTCGACCCCGCGAGAGCCGCATATCGAGCGCCCTCCGCTGCGGCGTCGAGCACCGTGTTGCGCACGTGCAAGGCGAGGGCGAGCTGCACCACGGCGAGCGCGAGCACCGTGAGCAGAACCCCCACCATGGTGAACTCTGCGACGGCCGAGCCGCGCTCCTCGTGCGCCAGGGCGCGGGTGCGCGCCAGCAGCGACGTACTCAGACGCCGCCGAGCACCCGACTGATCGCCTGATCGAAGACGCCGGAGAGGGCGGGGCCGGCGAGGCCCCAGATCACGATCACGAGTCCCGCCGTCATGAGCGTGATCAGGACCCAGCCGGGTACGTCTCCTCGTTCGTCCTCGAACCGCTGCTTCAGCAGATTGCGCATGTGATTCCCCTTCGTCGGTGCACGGAGCCGTGCGTTCGGTGCGGCTGCGCCCCATCAGAAGCCCGCCTGAAGTACGAGATATCCCGGGAAGAGCGCGAACGCGATCGTCACCGGCAGGATCAGGAAGATCAACGGAACGAGCATCGCGACCTCTTTGCGGCCGGCCTGTTCGATGATCGTGCGCTTGGCTTCGTCGCGGGCATCGCCGGCCTGCGATCTGAGCACCGAGGCGAGCGGCGCACCCCGTTCGAGTGCGCCGAGCACCTGATCGAGGGCGCGCGAGAGCGCAGGATGATCGAGGTCGTCGCGAAGCCGAGCGAGCGCCTGCCCGAGCGGCACTCCCGTGCCGACGGACGCAACGGTCGCGGCGAACTCCTCGGGCAGCACGCCCGCCCCGCTGCCGAGGCGAGCCACCCGGCGGATCGCGTCGAGCATGCCCTCGCCCGCGGTGAGGCTCAGCGTGAGGAATTCGAGCACCGTCGGCAGCTCGGCCGAGATGCGGGCGAGCCTGCGACGAGCTGCGCGTTGCAGCATCCAGTCGCGCACGACGGCGCCGAGCGCCGCAGCGAGGAACGGCATGGCGATGCGAACGACCGTCGGCAGCGAGCCGAACGAGGGGGCGAGGATCGCGAGCGCGGAGGTCATCGCGAAGGCCGCAGCGCCCCACGCGAGTTGCTCGCCACGGAATCGCTCGACCGAGGCGGTCGAACCCGCCTGTCGCAGGCGTCGTGCGACGGTGTCCGCGCCACCCAGCCATTCGGAGATGACGGTGCGGAGGGCTCGGAGGATCGGTCGCACGAACATGCCGAGCACCGGCGTGGGGTCGGCGGGGCGATGGGCGAGCAGGGAGCGCGCCTCGGCCGAGATGTCGGCGACGTACGGCGCCACGCGGTCGATGAGCCGGGCGCGACCGATTCGCGGCACCGCCGACACGACGAGCCAGAGGCCGAGACCGAGCACGGCGCCGCAGAGGAGCCCGAGGGCGGGGACGCTGCTCAGTGGAACCATCGGCGCTCCTCGGGGAGACGTCCGAGGGCCACCATCGCCTGGTAGGCGACGATCGTCACCACCACGCCAGCGATGATCAGGGCAGCACCGGCCGCGGAATCGTAGGCGACGATGGCCTCGGGGCGGGATGCGAGCACCAGGAGCAGGAGCCACGGCGCCGCCACGCCGAGCCGCGCGGCATTGCGGATCCATGATTGCCGGGCGACGACCTCCGCACGCAGCGCCGCGTCTTCCCGCAGGTATCCCGAGAGGCCTCGCAGCACTGCCGTCACGTCGCTGCCGCCGACCTCTCGGGCCATGCGGAGGGTCTCGAGGATGCGATCGGCAACGGGATCGGCGAGCACGCCCTTCAATCGATCGAGGCACGCGCCGAAGTTGCCGGTGCGCCGGTACTCGTCGTCGAACGACGCGAATGCCGCCCTCGTCGACGCCGGACCGAGTTCGGCGAGTGCGCCGAGGCTGTCGGGGAGCGACATGCCGGCGCGAACGGAGGACACGAGGTGATCGACGACGTCGGGCCAGACCGCTCGATTGGCCGCCCGCCGCCGGGTGGCGCGGGCGTGCACGAGGAGTGGCACGAGCGCGGCGCCGAGCAGCGTCGCCACGATCGTGAGGACGGGAACAAGGAAGACCGCGTGTGCGACCGCGCCCGCCACGAGCGCGAACAGCACTGCGACGATCACGATCACGGCGATCGGCACGCCGGCGAGACCTGCGAGCGCGAGCTCATCGGAGATGCGGCTCGTGGCTGCACCGGGGCGACGCCCCGCCTCGGCCTTCGCCGGCCAGAGCAATGGAGAGACGGTCAACAGCAGGCCGAGACCGAGGAGTGCGCCGAAGACGAGGCTCGCGTTCATCGGGTCGCCGCCGAGAGCACGATGTCGGGGTCGAGCACGACAGCGCGGTATTTCTCGAGCCGGGCCGGTGCGGTGCCCGTCGGCACGAGCATGCCCCCTCGGGTCACGAAGATCGCCTCGGCGTCGACCGCAGCGCCGGTGCACTCGCCGGTCGGCGCCACGATCTCGGCGACCCGTCGGTGGCCGTCGCGATCGATCGTGAGGTGCACCACGATGTCGATGCAGCTCGCGACCGTGGGCACGACGAACGCGGAGTCGATGTTCCGACCCGCGAGGAGTGGCAGCGTGCACAGCTTTGCGAGCGCATCCCGCGCCGAGTTCGAGTGGATCGTGCACATCCCGGGAAGCCCCGAGTTGAGCGCGATGAGCAGGTCGAGGCTCTCGGCTTCGCGCACCTCGCCGACGATGAGGCGGTCGGGCCGCATGCGGAGCGCCTCCTTGATCAGGCGGCGCAGCGTGATCTCGCCGGTTCCCTCGAGGCTCGGCTGGCGACACTGCAACGCGACGAGGTCGCGCACATCGAGGTCGAGTTCGAACGTCTCCTCGACGGTGACGACGCGATCCCCCGTGCGCGCCCCCGACACGAGTGCGTTCAGCATCGTCGTCTTGCCGGTGTGCGTGGCGCCGGAGACGAGGATGTTCGCTCCGGCGAGCACGCTCATACGGAGGAACTCCGAGGCATGCGGCGTGAGCGAGCCGAGTTCGACGAGCGCCGCGAGCGAGCGGATGCGCCGCTGGAACTTCCGGACGTTCACCGACCAGTGCGACCTCGCCACATCGGGGATGGCGACATGCAGTCGTGAGCCATCGGGCAGGGTCGCATCGACGAACGGAGACGAGAGGTCGACGCGTCGGCCCGAGTGCTGCAGCATCCGCTCGACGAGTTCTCGCACCTCGCGGTCCGACAGCACGACCGTCGTCAGTTCTGCGATGCCGTGGCGCGCGACGAACACCTTCGTCGGCGCGTTGATCCATATCTCCTCGACGTCGGGGTCGTCGAAGAACGGCTGCAGCTGTCCGTAGCCCGTGATCGAGGCGACGACATCGCGCGTCGTGCCGACCTCGTCGCCGAGCTGGGCGTGCGCCCCTGAGAGTGCTCGCTCGCTGTAGCGCCTCACCTCTTCGTGCGCGTATCTCGCCGCAGCCGAGCCGTCGCGGGAGAGATCGACGCCGTCGCGCAGCACTCGGGTGCGCACCCGGTCGGCGATGGTGCGTACGGGGTCGGTCATGGCACCCATCATGCGATGCAACGGATGCCGCGCTCCGAAGTTATCCACAAGCCCGCGCGGGCCGTGGATCCGGACACGTCCACGCGCACCGGAGCCGCTCGCGCCGCTCACTAGAATCGGCTCACTCGAAGCGGAGGCAGCATGAGCATCTCACTCGACTCGGAGGTCGCGCGCGCGGCCATCGCGAAGCGCGATCTCGTCGTCGACCTCGCACGTGTGGCCTGCGTGCTGCTCGTGGTGGTCATCCACCTGCTCATGATCGGCGTCGGCATCGGAGCCGACGGCGCGATCATCGCCTCGCGCCCGCTCGAGGCCCAGCCCTGGTTCGCCGCCGCGACCTGGGCGGGGCAGATCATGCCGCTCTTCTTCGCCCTCGGCGGGTTCACCGCGCTCACCGCGTGGCACAGCCTCGAACGGCGCGGCGGCGACCAAGTCGACTTCGTGCGGGGCCGCGTGCTGCGACTCGCCCGGCCGGCGCTGCCGCTCTTCCTCTTCTTCTCGATAGCCCTCGGGACCGCGACGCTGGCCGGCGTCGACCCCGCCCTGCTCGACACGGTGGCGACGGGCGTCGGCAGTCCGCTCTGGTTCCTCGGGGCATTCCTGCTCGCACAGTCCTTCGCCCCGACGATGGTGCGGCTGCACGAGGTCGCTCCGGCCCGAACGATGCTCGTGCTGTTCACGGGTGCGGTCGTCGTCGACGCCGCGCGCATCGCGACCGGCATCGACGAGATCGGCCTCGCCAACCTCGTCTTCGTCTGGCTCTTCGTCCAGCAGCTCGGATTCTGGTACGCCGACGGATGGTTCAGGGCGAGGCATCCGGCCCAGCTCGTCGGGCTCATCGTGGTCGCCTACGCAGTGCTCGCCGGGCTTGTAGCTGCGGGTTGGTACTCCCCCGACATGCTCGTGAACCTCAACCCGCCGACCGTGCCCCTCGCCCTGCTCGGCATCGCGCAGGTGAGCCTGCTCACCCTCGTGCACCGGCCGCTCGCCGCCCTCATGCGCGGCAGGCGCATGCAGGCGGGCGTCTTCTTCCTCGGTGCCCGCGCCATGACGATCTACCTCTGGCACCTCCCGGTGATCATCGCCGTGGCCGGCCTCGCCCTCCTCGCCCCGCCCCTGTCGCCGGCCCCTGGCAGCGCCGCCTGGTGGCTGACACGAATCGTCGTCTTCGTCGTCGTGCTCGCGCTCGTGCTGCTCGTCTCCATGCCGCTTGCGCGGTTCGAGACGGCTCCGACGGCCGTCCCCGACGGCTTCCGGCGCCCGGATGCCGCGTCGACCTGGAGCGCAGCGGCGCTCACGCTGCTCCCGGCCTTCGCCGTCATGCAGTTCTTCCTCGACCTGCCCATCGCGCTGATCGGTGCCGGTTCACTCACGATCGCCCTCTGGCTGCTCCAGAGCCGGCGCACCCGCAACGCCTAGAATGATCGGGCACTCGCGGGAGTGGTGAAATCGGCAGACACGCAGGATTTAGGTTCCTGTGCCTTCGGGCGTGTGGGTTCAAGTCCCACCTTCCGCACTCGATTGCGCGCGATCCTGTCGAACCGTCGGTAGTCGCGGTAACGTCGAACCACAGACGTCTCAGGAGGAACATCATGACCGATTTCGTCGACCCGCTCGAAGAGCCGCTGAGCCTCGACCGCGACCCCAACCGTCCCGCATCGCTCGATCCCCTGATCAGCGAGGAATGGGTCGAGTACGACGCCGACGGCAACGAGATCAAGAAGGACGACACCTCGGCCTGAAGCTCGGCGACCGTCGCAAACCACTCGGGCAGGTCTGAGAGACCAGACCGGTTGCGGCCCGTCGTGATGCGCGCCCGCTCGTGCCAATAGATGCCGACGTAGCGGGAGTCGCAGCACGATCCTCGTGCCGCGCAAGCCCCTTCTGCGCGCTCGCCCGACGCGTTAGCGTCGGATCACCGGCAGCAACCGCAGGAGAGGACCCGATCATGACCGATTTCGTCGATCCGCTGGAAGAGCCACTCGACCTCGACCGCGATCCCGATGCACCCTTCGATCCCGACCTCGACGACGACCTGATCGATTCGGCCGAGGCCGATCGCGAGGCGACCACCGACGACTCCGACGACAGGCTGGGCGACACCGCACCGCTCGACGGCCTCGTATAGCGGCACGGGGCGACGCCGCGGTCGAGCGCCGCGGCCTCAGCCCGTGCAATCGGAGACGTGCGTCGCGACACCGGCCCGCGCCATGATCACGCCAGCGGCGGGCCTGCGCGCAGTCGGTCGCGTGAGTGATCGGCGACCCGGTCTGCGGGAACGCTCCAGTCGGACTCGAGCCACCACGTCGCGCCGGCTTCGGCCCACGGCCGGACGATCGCAGCGTCAGCCGCGGCATCCGTACCGGTGGTGGTGCCCTCCTGGATCACGTCGAACGGTCGGTCGGCCAGCCCCAGACGCTCACGCTCCGCGCGGATCCACGCGATCGCCTCTGCCGCGATCTCGGGGGTGAAGAGGCGCGCCTGCTCGTCGGCGCTCTCGGGTGAGTTGCCCGGCGGCGCGTAGTTCGGGATCCACCCGTCGAATCGGGCGACGCGGCGCATCGACTTCATGCGCGGCCAGAGCCCCACGACCCACGTCGGAATGCGCGGCTGCTGCACGATCGTGGGTGGCAGCATCGAGTCGGTGCGCTTCGCCCGATAGTGCTGCCCCTCGAACTCGAACGGCTCGGCGCGCCACAGCTGCTGCATAAGCTCGAGCGACTCGTCGAGCAGCTCGGCACGGTGCTTGCGCCCCGGGTCGTCTTCGAAGATCCAGAAGCGCGGCTCGGCCTCGGAGACCCCGAGCCCCGCCGACAGGATGACGCGACCGCCCGAGAGTCGGTCGACCGTCATGGTCTGGCCGGCGAGCTCCCAGGGCCGGCGCCGCGGCACCGGCGTCAGCATCGTGCCGAGTTTGATGCGGTCAGTCACCATCGCCGCGGCTGCGAGGGTCGCCCAAGGGTCGGTCGCCCAGATGCCCTCCCAGACGAAGAACCCCTGCCAACCGGATGCCTCGGCGAGCTGCGCCAGTTCGACCGCCACGTTCGGATCGCTGCCCGTGTAGATGAAGCCGTGTCGCATGCGACCGAGAGTAGGGCCGGCCACCGACATCCGTTGGCGTCCCTGTGCGACGAACACCGAGCGCCGTTCTGCATCGCCCCCTATGATGTAAGGCAAACCTAACCTAACCGAAGGGTCGCCTCATGACGATCGCCCCCACTGCCCCGGCCCGCACCGACGCCGAGCCCCTCGACGTCGCGGCGCTCGTGCGCGCGGCCTCCGCCGACGACCACAAGGCCGCGGAGTCCCGCGGTTACATCGTGCAGCTCATGGGCGGCGAGCTCTCGCTCGAGGAGTACACCCGCTACCTCGCACAGTTCGGCTGGGTGTACGAAGCGCTCGAGGAGCGCGGCAGCCGCGACGGCGACCCGGCGATCTTCGACCCCGAACTCGCCCGCATGGGCGCCATCGAGGCCGACCTGACCGCGCTCGGCGCCGCCGATTGGCGCACCTCGCACCCCGCGCTGCCGGCGACCGTCGAGTACGCCGCGCACCTGCGAGCCGTCTCCGACGACGACGTGCGCTACCTCGCGCACCACTACACGCGCTACCTCGGCGACCTCTCGGGCGGCCAGGCGATCGCCCGGCTCGTGGCCCGCCACTACGGCGCCACCCCGGAGCAACTCAACTTCTACCGCTTCGACATCGCCGAAGACGGGGTCGTGCGCTACAAGCGCGGCTACCGCGAGGCGATGAACGATCTCGCACTCGCGCCCGAGCAGGTCGATCTGCTCATCGCCGAGGTCCGCACCTCCTTCCGCATGAACAGCGCGATCTTCGAGGCGCTCTCGGCCTGACCTCGACGGCCGCTCGGCCGACCGCTCCGCGACTTGGCTCACCCCACGGGGTGAGCCGTCGTCATACTCGAGTCGGATGCCGCACGCAATCGCCCTCGGTAGACTGCAACGAAACCACGCCGCTGCTGACCCGGCAATCGCCGTGTCTCGACGACGACAGGAGATCCCCCAGTGATCCACACCTCGCTCATCCCCTGGCTCGACCCCGAGACGATCATCTCGGGCGCCGGCCCATGGGCGCTCGTCGTCGTCTGCGCGATCGTGTTCGCCGAGACCGGGCTGCTCGTCGGCTTCCTCCTGCCCGGCGACACGCTGCTCGTCATCTCGGGACTGCTCACCCACACGTCGCTCGTCTTCGGCGTCGACATCTGGTGGGTGTGCCTCGCGATCGGCATCGCGGCGTTCATCGGCGGCGAGGTCGGGTATCTCATCGGCCACAAGTTCGGTCCACGCGTCTTCGAACGCAAGGAATCGGGCCTGTTCAGCATCAAGAACGTCGAACGCACGAACGCCTTCTTCGAGCGCTTCGGCGCCCTCGCGATCATCCTCGCGCGCTTCGTGCCGATCGTTCGAACCTTCGCCCCGGTCGCCGCAGGCGTCGGCCACATGAACTACAAGAAGTACACCCTCTACAACCTCGTCGGCGCACTCATCTGGGGTGCAGGCCTCACGTACTTCGGGTACCTCATCGGCTACATCCCGCCGATCGCCGACTTCGTGCAGGAGTACATCGACGTCATCCTCCTCGGCGCCGTCGTCCTCACACTGATCCCCACGCTCTGGCACTACTTCGCCTCGGCCCGCAAGGCGAAGAAGGCCGAGCAGGCCGGCGCCGACGTCATCACCGACGAAGAAGAAGCCGCTCAGCTCGTGCTCGACCCCGAGGTCTTCGAGCGCGGCCCCGAAGACAAGTAACGGCTGCCCGGCGGCATCCGAACGTCACCTCGACCCCGAGGTCTTCGAGCGCGGCCCCGAAGACAAGTAACGGCTGCCCGGCGGCATCCGAACGTCACGGATGTCGCGATCGCTCCTGCTCCGCCCGGCCCGCCGGCTCGAGCTGGAACGTCGAGTGCTCGACGTCGAAGTGATCGCTGAGGCATCCGCCGAGCTCGTCGAGCAGTTCGCCCGTGCGGCCCGAGGCGAACACCTCGGGCGCGACCTCGACATGCGCGCTGAACACGTGCGAACCCGAGGTGATCGCCCACACGTGTACGTCGTGCACCGCGACGACGCCGTCGGTGCGGAGGATGTGCGCCCGGATCTCCGCGACGTCGGTGTCGGCCGGCGCCGACTCGAAGAGCACCCGTGCGACGTCGCGGAGCAGTGACAGTGCTCGCGGCACGATGAGCGCCGCGATCAGGAGCGATGCGATCGGGTCGGCGGCATCCCAGCCCGTGAAGACGATCACGAGGGCTGCGGCGATGACCAGCGCGGAGCCGATCATGTCTCCGAGCACCTCGAGGTAGGCGCCACGGAGGTTGATCGACTCCTTGGCTCCGCCCCGCAGCACGAGCATCGCCGCGACGTTCGCGACGAGGCCGATCGCCGCGACGACGAGCATCGGCACGCCCTGCACCTCGTGGGCCTCGCCCTCCGCGCCGCTCATCAGCCGGCCGACGGCGCCGATCGCAACCGAGACGGCGACGACCACGAGGATCACGCCGTTCACGAGCGCCCCGAGGACCTCCGCCCGCCGGTACCCGTAGGTCTGGCGATCGGTCGCCGGCCGGGCCGCGACGAAGGCGGCCACGAGCGCGATGACGAGCCCGATGAGGTCGCTCGCCATGTGTCCGGCATCGGCGAGCAGTGCGAGGGAGCCGCTGAAGACGGCGCCGATCACCTGCACGACGAGAAAGGCGCCGATGATCGCGATCGCGATCCAGAGACGGGTGCGGTTCGCGGTCGCTGCGTGGTCGTGATCGTGTGCCATGTCACGTCCAGCGTAGGCCGGGAATCGGCGTTCGGCTCAAGATAGGAATGAGTCGCGTTCTCAGGCGTGCGATCGCGCCGATGCCGGCGACCGCGCGCGCCCACCGGCGCAGGCGGTCTCGTCGACCAGGTCGACGCGTCACCCGAGCCCGGTGCGGAATCCCTCCCGCCAGCTCGGCCAGATCGGTGTCCAGCCCAGTTCGCGCTTCGCCTTCGCGTTCGACGCCCCGCGCACCTGCGTCATCATGGAGACCCCGTGCTCGCCGATGAGCGGCTTCGCCACCCAGGCGGGCACGTGCATCGGCGGCTTCGCACCGACCGCCTCGGCGAGCGCGGGCAGCCACTCCGAGACGGGCGCCGGCTCGTCGTCGACGATGTTGTACACGCCGGCAGGGCCTCGAAGCACGGCTGCGGCGGTTGCGGATGCCGCGTCGTCGATGTGGCAGAACGAGGTGACGCCCGTGCCGCCGCCCACGAGGGGCAGCTTGCCCGCCTCGAGCATCGTCACCATCTCGCCGCCACGTCCGAGCGCCTGCCCGGGGCCGTACAGCGCGCCGTAGCGCAGCGCGAGGCCGCCGGCAGCGGACGTCGCCTCCTCCACGTGCCGGACCGCCGCGAGCGTCTCCCTCGAGGCATCCGTCGGGTGAGGATCCAGCGGATCCTCCTCGGTCTTCACGGCGCCGCCGGTGCGTTCGCTCGGCCAGCCCGCATAGCTCTGCGCGATGAATCGCGCCGTACCGACCTCGGTGCCCGCCGCCAGCAGGTGGTCGGTGCCGCGCGTGCGCAGCTCGTTCGTCGTGGCGAAGGTGCGATCGAAGTGCTTGAGGTCGGAGACGCCGCCCGAGAGCGCCGTCAGCTCGTGCACGATCACGTCGGGTCGCGCCTCGAGCACGGCGGCGCGCACGGATGCCTCATCGAGGCCGTCCATCACGAGCCCGCGCGCCCCGGCCGCTTCGAGGTCGGCCACTCGTTCGGGCCTGGTCGTCGTGCCGAACACCTCGTGGCCGTCGGCCAGCAGCAGCGGCACGAGCCTTGTTCCGATGGCGCCCGTGGCGCCGGCGATGAACACTCGCATCTCGGTCTCCTCTACTCTCTCACCACCTCCGACGAGGATGCCGCCGCATCTGTGACACCGCATCCGAGATCCGTCGCCGCCTGCTGTGCGCTGTGCCATCCTCGAAGCATGTCGATGACCGACGAGGCGCAGGCGGCGCTCCGACCACTCATGTTCTCCGTCGCCTACCGCATGCTCGGAAGCGTGGTCGAGGCGGAGGACGTCGTGCAGGACGCCTACGTGCGCCTGCAGGAGCGAACGGTGTCGGGCGAGGAGATCCGGAATCCAGACGCCTTCGCCGTCACGGTCACCACCCGGCTCGCCATCGACGTGCTGCGATCGGCGCGGCGCACTCGCGAGGTCTACGTCGGACCGTGGATGCCCGAGCCCCTGCCCGACGACGATGCGGATCCCGCCCACCGCATCGAACGCGACGAGACGCTGTCGTTCGCCTTCCTCGCCGTACTCGAGCGACTCGGCCCGGTGGAGCGGGCCGTGTTCCTGCTCCGCGAGGTGTTCACCTACGACTATCGGGCGATCGGCGACGTCGTCGATCGTGACGAGGCGGCCTGCCGACAGATCCTGCACCGGGCGAAGGCCCGGCTCGCCGAGCGGCGGCCGCGGTTCGACGGGGTCGACGAACGAGATTCCGCGCTCGCCGATGCGTTCTTCGCCGCGCTCGAGGCTGGCGACGTCGACGGTCTCGTCGACCGTCTCGCCGACGACGTCGTGTTCTACGGCGACGGCGGCGGCAAGGCACCGGCCATCCAGCACCCGATGCACGGCGCGCTCGCCGTGGCGCGGTTCCTCGCCGGCCTCGTTCGACGAGGTTCCCGGGTCGGTGTGCGATTCGAGCGGCGCTCGGTGAACGGCGCTCCCGCACTGTGGGTTCGCGCGCCCGACGGCGCACTGCTGAGCGTGCTGATGGTCGAGTTCGCCGACGGCTCCGCGCAAGTGGTCGCGAACCAACTGAACCCCGAGAAGCTCGCGCACCTCGGCCCGGTCGGCGACACCGTCGCGCTCTTCGGCGGCCGTCCCGAGGCCTGAGGAGGCGTGTTCCGAGGCCGCCGTAGGAACACCGCGGCCGCAGTCGGCACGGCCACCCGCGGCATCCGCTCGATCAGGCCGGCGCGATCCAGCGGAGCGGAACCTCGATCGTGACCTCGGTGCCGCGCCCGACGACCGTGTGCCAGTCGATCGTGCCGCTCAGCTCGCCCTGGATGAGCGTGCGCACGATCTGCGTGCCGAGCCCCTCGCCCACCTTGCCCTCGGGCATGCCCGAGCCGGTGTCGCGCACGGTCACGCTGAGCGTCGTCTGCGAGCGGTCGGCCGAGATCTCGACGTCGCCCTCTTGACCGGCGAGGCCGTGCTCGACCGCGTTCGTGACGAGCTCGGTGAGCGCGAGCGCGAGCGGCGTCGCGTACGCGCTCGGCAGCACGCCGAACGAACCCGAGCGCTTGGGGTGGGCCGTCGTGTTGTGGGCTGCGGCGACCTCGGCGACGAGCAGCAGCGTGCGGTCGAACACCGCATCGAAGTCGACGTTCTGCGAGAGACCCTCTGAGAGGGTGTCATGCACGACGGCGATCGCCCCGACGCGGCGCATCGCCTGCGTGAGCGCCTCACGCGCCTCGTCGGAGTGGGTGCGGCGGGCCTGGATGCGAAGGAGCGACGCGACGGTCTGCAGGTTGTTCTTCACCCGGTGGTGGATCTCGCGGATCGTCGCGTCCTTGGTGATGAGCTCCTGCTCCTGGTGACGGAGCTCGGTGACGTCGCGGCTCAGTACGATCGCGCCGATGCGCTCACCGCGGTGGCGGATCGGGATCGCCCGGAGCGACACCGTGACCCCGCGCGATTCGACGTCGGTGCGCCAGGGTGCGCGTCCGGTCACGACGAGCGGGAGCGACTCGTCGACCACGAGCTTGCCGGAGAGGAGGCGCGTGGTCACCTCGGCGAGCGACTCGCCCTCGAGCTCGTCGTCGAAGCCCATTCGGTTGAACGCGGAGAGGGCGTTCGGGCTCGCGAACGTCGTGATGCCGTCGACGTCGAGGCGGATGAGGCCGTCGGAGGCGCGTGGGGCGCCGCGACGCGGCCCGGTCGGCGCACCGAGATCGGGGAAGTCCCCCGACGCGATCATCTGGAAGAGCTCTTCGGCGCACTCGTTGAACGTGAGCTCCTGCCGGCTCGGCGTTCGCGTGGCACCGAGGTTGGTGTGGCGGGTGATCACCGCGACGGGCTCGGGCGCCACGCTCGTGCCGGTCGTCGTGAGACGGCGCATGACGGGCACGGCACGCACCCGGGTCGGCATCTCCTCGTACCAGTCGGGAGCGGACGAGTCCACGATGCGAGCGGTCGAGTAGGCCTGGCCGACGAGCTCGCGCCACTGCGGCTTGATCTCCTGGCCGACGAAGTCCCGGTAGAACAGCGTCGCGGCGCTCGACGGGCGCGAATGGGCGACGGCGACGAACGCGTCGTCACCGGAGGGCACCCACAGCACGATGTCGGCGAACGCGAGATCGGCGAGCAGCTGCAGGTCGCCGACGAGCATGTGCAGCCAGTCGACATCGGCCTGACTGCTGCGGCCCTGGGCGAGGACGAGATCACTGAGGGTCGACACGGTTCAAGCGTACTGCCCGTGCCACGTCTCAGGTCGCCGCCCGCCGCAGGGCCGGAATCGCGAGGCCGCGACGACGCACCGGCTTCGGGGTGGGAAGGAGCCCGTCGAGGGCGTAGTCGCGGATGGCCGTGCGCAACGGCGACCGCGGCGCGGCGTCGCGCAGTGTGCGGGCCGTGAGGATCGCGGCATCCGTCGCCTTGGAGTCGTGCGGCAACAGCGTCGCGTCGCCGAGTCCGCCGAACCGGCGCAGCGTCTGGCGCACCTGGGCGTGGGCGTCGATGCCCAGCGCGCTCGTCCGCACGCGGTTCACGACCACGTCGACCCGTTCGGGATCCACGAGGTCCACGAGGTCCACGTGTCCGCGGAGCAGTCTCGACAGCCCGACGGGGTCGGCGAGGCCGACGGCGACGACGCGGTCGGCCGCGGCGAGTGCGGAGAAGGTCGCCGCGTTGCGACGCGGTGCGAACTGATCGCTCGTCAGCTCCTCGTCGCGCTCGAGGCTGAACCCGGTGTCGACGACGACGTACTCGACCCACGCCCGCATCGCCCCGATCGCCGCGGTGACCCGCTCGCCCGCGAGTTCGGGCCAGCGGCTCGGTCCGACGAGTCCCGTGAACACGTTGAAGGCGGCGCGAGGTGCCGAGTACCGCTGCGCGATGCGCTCGAGCTCGACGCGATCGAGCGCATCGGAGCCGGCGAGCCGGCACGCCGACGCGAACCCCGGCGCCTCGTCGAGGAGCCCGAGGGCCGGCGCGATCGCCCCGCCGTACGGGTCGCCGTCGACGAGCGCGACCGTGTGGCCCGCGGCCGCGATCTCGGCAGCGAGGTTCACGGCCAAGGTGGTGCGGCCGGGTGCTCCGCTCGGCCCCCAGACGGCGATCACGGATGCCGCGCGCTCCTGTCGCGCGAGGAGGTCGCCCACGCGCGACGGCACCGGCACGCCCCCGCTCACGAGCGGTTCGATCTCCGCCCACGGCGCCGAGTGGTCGACGACCTCGTGCAGCCCGAGCTGCGTCGCGTGGGCGCGCTCTGCGTCGCTCGCCGCGAGCGCGATGAGACGGATCCCCCGCTCGTCGCAGCCGGCGAGCAGTTCGGCAGTCAGCGTGGTGCGGGCCGCGCTGACGACCGCGAGGTCGGGAACGAGCACATCGAGGTTGTCGAGTACGGCACGCCAGCTCGCGAGGCGGGCGACGATCGTGTGGCCGTGCTCGACGATGTCGGCGAGGATGCGGTCTTCGGTGGCGCCGTCGAGCGCGAGCGCGAGTCGTGCCACGTCATTCCCCCGACGATCGGGCGGGCACGAGGTCGATCGCGTCACCCGAGGCCAACGCGCCGAGCAGCGCAGCGACCTTCTCGCGGGGCACGAGGAGCTCGACCGAGGTGCCGCCCGTCGACACCATGCCCTCGGCCTCGATGACGCCGGCGATCTCGGCGCCCGAGACGAGCACGGTGGGCGGTTCGTACCCGCGCTCCGCCTCCTTCGCCGTCCAGACGTCGACCCGCGTCCCCGCGGCGACATCGGCGGGCAACGGCCCCCTGCTCGGCACGACGACGGTCGCGAGTCCGGTGCGATCGGTCTCGTCGACGGCGGCATCGGGCACGAGTTCGCCGGCATCGATCGTCCGCGCGACGACCAGCCCGCCCTCGGGGAAGTCGCCCTCGGTCAGGTACCGCGATGTGCTCGTACCGAGGCGTACCGACTCGGTGGCGAGATCGTCGGCCCGGATGTGCGTGCCCGGTGTCAGGGTCTCCCGCGCGACGTAGACCTCCACGCCGTCGTCGAGGCCGGAGACCAGTGTCCAGACGCCGAACGTCGACGCCGCGATGAGGACGATGCCGATGACGAGGCGCGGGTCGAGGCGGACCGCTCCTCGCTCGGCGCGCTGCTGGCGATCTGCCGACATGTGCGTTCCCTTCGGAATGGCGCCGGGTCGCGCCGTCGTCCATCGTCGCCTGAAGCCGCGACACGGGTCCGAAGTTATCCACAATCGTCTCCGCCGGGTGCCGGCCGGTCGATAATCGAGACATGACCTCTCCAGGTTCGGGCGACGAGATCGGCCGGTTCCTCACGCTCGCCGACGCGGCCGAGATCCTCGCCGTCGACGTCGCGGCGGTCGACGAGCTGATCCGGTCCGGTGAGCTGCCGGCGATCCGAGTCGGCTCGGCCGGGCCGTGGCGCATCGAACGAGTGCAACTCGAGGTCTGGATCGAGATCCAATACGAGGAGACCCGCAAGATCTCCGCTTGGAACGAGGGCGAGTTCTCCAACATCACCGAACTCTCCGGCGCCCGCACCGGACGGCTGCGGCCGGTCGACTGATCGGCGCTTCGTCAGCGGAAGTCGACGACCAGCAGCCGGGCGAAGGGAACGATGCGGTAGCCGTGAACCGCGTTGTCGCGACGCGGCCGATCGGCGTCGTGGAGAGCGAGGTCGAGATGGTCGCGCGCAACTCGGTCGATCGTGCCGTGCACCTCGCCGTCGATGGTGCAGAGACGCACGGGGGTTCGGCGCCGGCAGAGATCGCGCAGCACGAACGGCAGCCCGATGCGTTCAGCGATGCGAGCGGATGCCTCGGGGACGGACTCGAGGCTCGGCTCCAATTGCGAATGCGAGGGCAGCACGGCCGCGATCGCCGCGATGGGCACGACGCACTGCAGCTCGAGCTGCGACGGCGCCGCCGACCGACCACTGACCCAGTCCCGGCCGAACACCTGCGGGCGAAGCGAGATCGTGCGCCCTCCGTGCAATTCGATCCGCACGGATGCACCGGCGCCGTCGGAGTCCGATCGCGCGATCGCCGTGAGGCGGTCGCGCAGGGTCAGCCTGCCCAGCCGGAGTCGCTCCTCCTCGATCGCAAGGGCGCGCTCCTCATCACGCTGCTCCTGGTCGAGCTGCGACTCGAGGTCGTCGAACAGGAGGTCCCAGCGCATGCAGTGACGCTACCCCGCGACGTTGCCGGCCCGAAACGTTATCCACAGGCGGCGAAATTCCTTGACACCGTTTCCACCGCTCATTTACGGTTCACTCAGGAATCACCCATGTCCCCCACACGGGGGTGATCCTGTCGCACGGTCGAAAGACCATGCGAGCCACTCCTCCCCCATGGAGCACAGATGACCGCACGCGACGCGATCGGCGCCCGAACCGCCGTCAGCCGCAGCTCTTCGGCGCGCATCCTCGCCGATGACGACGAGTTCTTCGCACGCCAGCCTGCACGCCGCACCGAGCTGCCCGACCCCGAGCCGCTCCTGCGCAGCCTCACGCATTGCGTGATCGAGGCCCTGGCCGGCGCACGCGACCTCGAGCAACTCGCCAGGTGGGTCGACGACGACGTCTACCGCAACCTGTCGAAGCGGGTCGTGCTTGCGGCGCGCGCGCGTCGGGCCAAAGGCCAGGCGCCGCAGCGCCCCGCGTTCTCCGTCGGTCGCGTGCACCTGTACGAGCCGACCGACGGCGTGATCGAGGCCGTCGTCATGGTGCACCAGCGAGCGCGCTCCCGAGCAGTCGCGATCCGCATCGAGGGCTTCGATCAGCGCTGGCGCGCGAGCGCAATCGGCGTGCTCTAGACCCTTCGATCAGCGCTGGCGCGATCGCCATCGACTGCCCTCGACCGGACACGCGAAACCCCGGCGGTGCACTGCACCGGCCGGGGTCTCGAGACGCGTGTCAGTTGCCCTTGCGGTCCTGTGCCCGACGCTCGGCGCGGTTCTGCGGCGCGACCTCGCCCCCGGTGCGCTGACCGAAGGCTCCGCGCGACTCTTCGGCAGCGGGAGCCTGGCTCTCTGCGACGGCACGGCGCGCACGCTGCGTCGCGGCCTGCTGCACCTGGCCACGCTGGTTGCGCACCTCCACGCCGCCTGCGTCGCTCGGCGCCGAATAGCTGAGCTTGTCGTCGGTCGCACCCTGGCGGCCGAGCCCCTTCGCCTCGATCTTCGCTCCGGCGGCACCTGCCTGCGGCGCCACCTCCACCTCGAGGTTGAAGAGGAAGCCGACGGTCTCCTCGCGGATCGAGCCCATCATCTGCTGGAACATCGCGTAGCCCTCGCGCTGGTACTCGACCAGCGGGTCGCGCTGCGCCATGGCGCGCAGGCCGATGCCGTCCTTCAGGTAGTCCATCTCGTAGAGGTGGTCGCGCCAACGGCGGTCGATGACCGAGAGCACGACGCGGCGCTCGAGCTCGCGCATGGCGGGCGACCCGAGCTGCTCCTCGCGGCGGCGGTAGGCGACCTTGGCATCGGAGAGGATCTCACGGCGGATGAAGTCGCGGTTGACCCGGCCCTTCTCACCGGCCTCTGCGACGACCTCGTCGATCGTGATGCCGATCGGGTAGAGCGTCTTCAGCTCGGTCCAGAGCGCGTCGAAGTCCCACTCGTCGGGGTTGCCCTCGGCCGTGTGCGAGTCGAGCACCTCGTCGATGACGTCTTCGAGGAACTTCTGCGTGCGCTCGTGCAGGTCGTCGCCCTCGAGGATGTGCCGGCGGTCGCTGTAGATCGCCTCGCGCTGACGGTTCAGCACGTCGTCGTACTTGAGCACGTTCTTGCGGATCTCGGCGTTGCGCGCCTCGACCTGCGACTGGGCTGAGCGGATGGCCCGCGAGACCACCTTGGACTCGATGGCGACGTCGTCGGGCACGCCGCGCGACATGAGGCTCTCGGCGGCGCCGGCGTTGAACAGACGCATGAGGTCGTCGGTGAGCGAGAGGTAGAACCGGCTCTCGCCGGGGTCGCCCTGACGGCCGGAACGACCGCGCAACTGGTTGTCGATGCGACGCGACTCGTGACGCTCGGTGCCGAGCACGTAGAGGCCACCGGCGCTGAGGACCTTCTCGGCCTCGACGGCGACCTCGGCCTTGACCTTCTCGAAGACCTCGTCCCAGGCGGCCTCGTACTCGTCGGGAGTGTCGACGGGGCTGAGCCCCCGCTCGTGCATGAGCTGCACGGCGATGAACTCGGCGTTGCCGCCGAGCATGACGTCGGTACCACGACCGGCCATGTTCGTCGCGACGGTGACCGCACCGTGGCGGCCGGCCTGAGCGACGATCGCGGCCTCACGAGCGTGGTTCTTGGCGTTCAGCACCTCGTGGCGCACGCCCTTCTTGGCGAGGAGGCGCGACAGGTACTCGCTCTTCTCGACGCTCGTCGTGCCGACGAGCACGGGCTGGCCCTGCTTGTGGCGCTCGACGATGTCCTCGACGACCTGGGCGAACTTCGCCTCCTCGTTCTTGTAGACGAGGTCGGGCTGGTCGATGCGCACCATCGGCTTGTTCGTGGGGATCGGCACCACGCCCAGCTTGTAGGTCGACATGAATTCGGATGCCTCGGTCTCGGCGGTACCCGTCATGCCCGAGAGCTTCGAATAGAGGCGGAAGTAGTTCTGGAGCGTGACGGTCGCGAGGGTCTGGTTCTCGGCCTTGACCTGCACGCCCTCCTTCGCCTCGATCGCCTGGTGGATGCCCTCGTTGTAACGGCGACCGACCAGGATGCGGCCGGTGTGCTCGTCGACGATCAACACCTCGCCGTTCATGACGACGTAGTCCTTGTCGCGCTTGAACAGGGCGTTCGCCTTGATCGAGTTGTTGAGGAACGAGATGAGCGGCGTGTTCGCCGACTCGTAGAGGTTGTCGATGCCGAGGTAGTCCTCGACCTTCTCGATGCCGGGCTCGAGCACACCGACGGTGCGCTTCTTCTCGTCGACCTCGAAGTCGACGTCGGGCACGAGCCGCTTCGCGAGGTTCGCGAACTCGGTGAACCAGCGGTTCGCCTCGCCCGAGGCGGGGCCCGAGATGATGAGCGGCGTGCGGGCCTCGTCGATGAGGATCGAGTCGACCTCGTCGACGATCGCGAAGTGGTGGCCGCGCTGCACCATGTCGCTCGCCTGCCACGCCATGTTGTCGCGCAGGTAGTCGAAGCCGAATTCGTTGTTCGTGCCGTACGTGATGTCGGCGGCGTACTGCTCACGGCGCACCTGCGGGTTCTGGCCGGCGACGATGCATCCGGTGGTCATGCCGAGGGCGCGGAAGACGCGGCCCATGAGCTCCGACTGGTAGCTCGCGAGGAAGTCGTTGACCGTGATGACGTGCACGCCACGGCTCGTGAGGGCGTTCAGGTACGCGGCGGTCGTCGCGACGAGGGTCTTGCCCTCACCGGTCTTCATCTCGGCGATGTTGCCGAGGTGGAGCGCGGCCCCGCCCATGAGCTGCACGTCGAAGTGCCGGAGGCCGAGCGTGCGGCGGCTCGCCTCGCGCACCGCGGCGAATGCCTCGGGCAGGAGGTCGTCGAGCGACTCGCCGTTCGAGTAGCGTTCGCGGAGCTCGACGGTCTCATTGCGCAACTCGTCGTCGCTGAGCGATTGGAATCCGTCTTCGAGGGCGTTGATCGCCGCTGCGTAGTTCTCCAGCCGCTTGAGGGTGCGGCCCTCGCCGACGCGGAGGACCCTTTCCAGAATCGAAGCCACGAATGTTCTCCTGTTGTCGTTGGGCGCACGGCCGCGGATGCAGTCCGGGCACGCCCGCTGCCGCCATGCAGACGGCTATCTTAGCCATGCTAGCGGTGAACGGGCTGCCCGCTCCCGACCCCGTCGGACGCTCGGCCGGAACCGAACGACCCGGCGGGGTCGGCGAGCACACGACTCAGGCGATCGCCCTCACGCGGTGGCGCGCTGCAGCTCGACGGGCGACGTCGTCGGCGAGCGTCCCTCCGCTCGCTCGTCGAGCCCGATGAGCCCGTAGTCCCAGCCCTTCCGGCGGTACACGACGCTCGGCCGGCCCGACTCGGTGTCGACGAAGAGGTAGAAGTCGTGCCCGACGAGCTCCATGAAGTAGAGCGCGTCGTCGACCGTCATGGGCGTCGCCGTGAACACCTTGCGACGGATGACGACCGGCGTGTACACCTCGTCTTCATCGACGTGCGGTTCGAACTCGTCGACGACGGGAATGCTGCCGGTACGCACTTGCGCGAGCACCTCGGGAGCTGCGGCGTGCACTCCGACATCGGAGAATCCGGCGTCGGTCGCCTCCCGGAGGGAGGTCGGTCGTCGGGATCCTCCACGGTGGACCTTCCGGCGATCCTTCGCCCGCCGGACGCGCTCGAGCAATCGCCCGAGTGCGACGTCGAACGCCGCGTACTTGTCCGAGCCGTCGGCTTCGGCACGGACCACGGGTCCCTTGCCGACGAGGGTGAGCTCGACGCGGTCGGGCCCGGGGTTTCCGTTCTTCTCATTGTGCCGACTGAGCTTCACGTCGAGTGAGATCGCGCGCTCTGCCAGATGAGACACCTTCTCGGACTTCTCCGCCACGTAGGCGCGGAATCGGTCCGTGATCCCCAGGTTTCGTCCGACGATGTTCAGTTCCATGACGACCTCCGTTCACCGACGTGTCACCCGGTTCTGAAGGGTGGATCGACCACGCCTGTCCTGCCACCGTAGCCCCCTTGCGCGGCGATGTCACGGAGTGTTTCCCGTGAGGTGCCTGCATGTCGCGGGAACCTGCGCGGCGTCTCGGCGAGGACCGAGATCGCCACCGTCTCGCCACCGGAGGCGGCGAGCGCGCGCACCGCCTCGGCGAGCGTCGACCCCGTCGTGACGATGTCGTCGACGAGCAGGAAGCGGCGCCCGGCGAGCGGAGCGGGGTGCTCGCCGTGCGGTCGCCCGAACCAGCGGCGGGAGCGCACGAGCGGCCCGGCGACGAGCCCGCCGGCCGCATTCCGTCGACGCTCCTCGGCGTCCAGTCCGGCCTGGTCGGCGCGATCCCTCGCAAGCGCGAGCACGGGCGCCGTTCGGATGCCGCACCGCCCGAGCAGCACCTCGACGGGCACGTATCCCCGTGCCCGCCGTGCCTCCGACGTCGACGGGATCGTGCACACCTCGACCGGGACGCCGATGCGCACCGTGACGAGCGCGGCGAACAGCGCCGCCCGCAGTGCCGGCACGAGGGCCGGCGCGGCATCCGTTCGAGCCCCGTCCTTGAAGGCACCGATCACGGATGCCGCGGCTCCCGCGTACTCGACGCCGGCCCAGATCTCGAGGCCGAGGCGATCGACGCGCCGCGGTGCCGGCACGAGTGCAGCCCGGCACAGCGCGCACACGGCGCGATCGACAGCACCGCAGCCGGAGCATGAGACAGGCAACAGCACCGCGAGCGCATCGTGGAGGGACTCGCGCGCCCCACGCAGCAGACGCGTGCGGAGCACTGAGTCGGCCTCGCGATCGTCGGCGTGGCTCTCGGACACTCCCGCAGCCTCGCAGGGGTCGAGGCAGACGGGCCTCCGGCGGATCCTCGGCGGGCGGATCCCGCCCCTTGAGGGGCTGGGGAGGGCGGGTGGGTCAGTCGGGCTGCTGCGAGGCCAGGAGCCGGATGCCCGTCGCTCTCGCCTGCCAGCCGACGCCGCTGGGCGCCTCGAGGTCGCCTGCGCCCGTCAGGATCCGGAGATCGTGCACGCTGTTGCCACCGTCGATCGCGACGCCGCCGTCGGGCCCCGCCCGCGGGACGGCGAAGCCGCCGAGCTCCTGGGTGATCACGCGCGTGCTCCCGTCGGGTAGTGCCGTGAGCGAAGCGACGGTGCGGGAATCCAGCCAGGTGACGTCGCGCGGCACGCCGGCGACATCGGAGAGCCCGAGCGTGACCGCGCTGAGCGCGACCGGGGTACCCGCGGCATCCCGCTGGATCGAGGCGGCGACGAATTGCGTCGAGGTGCCATCGCCGAGGAGCGCAACGAGCCTCGTCGAGTCCCGTGAGATCTCGAGGGCGGCGATCGACGCTCCGGTCCACGGCACGGCGAGCTGGATCGGCTCGAGCGACCGGTCGGCGGGGTAGGCGACGAGTTGCCCCGGAAGTCCGGCGGGCACCGACCAGACGGCGCCCGTGCCGTCGATCGCGGGCACGATGAGTCCGCCTCGAGGATCGAGCGACTCCGCTTCCTCCCCTGCCCGGACGACCGAGACTCCATCGGCCGCGAGCACCGCGGCGGCCTCAGCGCCGGCGCCGAGCGCCGCCCCCATCGGGGCCAGCGCCTCGACTTGCGGTGAGAGGTCGGGTATCTGCTCGATGCCGGCCCCGGAGGCGGCGAGGTATCCGAAGGTCGTGCCGTCGAAGACGACGGGCCGCGGATCGACCGGGGGGTTCCTGACCGGCTCGGGCGAGAGCTCGGGCACGTCCTGCTCGGCGCCGTTCAGTGAAAGCGACACGGAATCGACGTTGCTCACCCCGTCGAGGCTCGCCTCCAACTGGAACTGCATGCGCTGCACGCTCGTGACATCGTCGTCAGTCGCCCCGGTGACGTCGACGCTCGCCACGCGCCCTGCGATGGGCACGGACGCCGAATCGAGACGCGTTCCCTCGGGGAATGCCGAGCGGACCCCCGCCTTCAGCCACTCCGACGGACCGACCAGCAGCGCCCGAACGATGCTCGTCTGCGCCGAGTCGCGACCGGCGAACCACCGGAGGTCTGGGACGAGATAGTCGAAGTCGTACGAATAGAAGTAGAGGGGGTAGCTGCTGAAACTCTGCACGAACGTCGTCTGGTCGATCAACAGGCCGTCAGGCGCGACCGAGATTCGCCACTGCCCCTCGTCGTCCTGCTCGAGTTCGTAGCCGAGCTCCAGCGGCGCGATCGAGTCGGAGATGTCGTACTGGCCCGTCGCCGAAAGCTGCGCAGCGGGCGTCGCATCCGCGACGACCGCTGTCGTGCCGACCTGCGTGAACTCACGGTCGGCGAGCACGTCGACGGTCGCGGCGGCGTAGGGGTTCCACTCGTCGGCGAAGGCCGGCGTGAGAAACTCACGGGCCGCCTGGTACTTGTTGCGCGGGCTCGCCGCGGCGTCGATGAAGCCCTTGACGATGTCCAGCTGCGAGGCGTCCTTCGCCGGCGGCGCGACGATCGTGTCCAACTCGGGCAACTCGTCGACGATGGGTGGTGATCCGGCGTTGACGCCGCCAGAACTCGGAATCGACACGCAGCCGCCGAGCAGGCCGGCGACCACGGCGACGAGGGATGCGGCGAGCACTCCTCTACGCATCATGCGCCTCCCATCCCCCGTTGCCGACCTGCTTCGTCGATGCGGCGCGCCCTGCTGCATCCGTCTCGACGCTCGTGTCGGCATCGACGGCGCGTACCACTCCCGTCGCAGGCGGACCGGTGGCATCGATGTCCTCGGGTTCCAGCGGTAGAGGCGACTCGACGAGCTCGTCGGCGAAGTCGCCGGATCGGGGCAGGGTGAGGCGGAACACCGTACCGAATCCGCGTCGCGACCAGACGTCGAGCGTGCCGCCGTGGGCGACGGCGTCTTCGAGGGCGATGGCGAGTCCGAGCCCGGTGCCGCCGATCGTGCGAGTGCGACTGGGGTCGGCCCTCCAGAACCGATCGAAGACGCGGGCGGACTCGTCGGCGGTCATGCCGAGACCGTAGTCGCGCACCGACAGTGCGATCGCCTCCTCGTTGCTGTCGACCGCGACGACGATGGGCCGACCCTCGCCGTGCTCGATCGCGTTGCCGAGCAGGTTTCTCACGATGCGGCGGATGCGACGGGGATCGACCCTCGCGTCGAGGTGACCGCCCGGCGCTTCGAGTCGGAGTTCGCTGCCCCGGCTGCGTGCGAGTTCGTGCATCGACTCGATCGCATCGCCGGCGAGGTGCACGAGGTTCGTCGCCTCGGTCGCGAGCTCCACCGAACCCGCGTCGTAGCGGCTGATCTCGAGGAGGTCCGCGAGCAGCGTCTCGAAGCGCTCGGTCTGCGTGTGCAGCAGTTCGACGGTTCGAGAGGTCGGGCCGGGGAAGTCGTCGCGCTGCCCGTAGAGGACATCGCCGGCGAGTCGGATCGTCGTCAGAGGTGTTCGCAGTTCGTGCGAGACGTCGGAGACGAACCGCTGCTGCATGACCGAGAGCTCGGCGAGCTCACGGATGCGGGCCTGGAGACTGTCGGCCATCCCGTTGAACGATGCGGCGAGCGTCGCGAGCTCGTCCTCGCCCTTCTCGGGCATGCGAACGCCGAGGTCGCCGGCCGCGAGTCGGCGGCTCGTCGTCGCCGCCGAACGGATCGGTTCGATCACCCAGCGCACGACGAGCAGTGTGGTCGCGCTCAGCAGCACGAGCAGCGCCACCGCACCGATCGTGCCGACCAGCTGCATGAATGCGAGCGTCTCCTGGGCTGCGGCGAAGCTGTAGCCGACGTACAGCCCGTAGTCCCCGACCCCTGGCACGCCGATCGAGCTGCCGACGACGATCCCGGGGCCGACGGCGCCGTCGTCATCCTCGAGCGCAACCGACTGCCAGTACTGCCCGCCGGGGTCTGCACGCACGTGACCCTGCAGTTCGGGGGTGATGACGCCCCCCTGGAGGATCGGCGCGATGCGCGTCGGCGGAGCGGTCGAGGTCGACACGACGCCTGGCTGAATGTAGGCGATCGCAGGACTGCCCGAGACCCTGCTGACCGTGGTCACGATGTCGGCCATGACCCCCTGCATCGACGCCGGGTCGGCGGCGTCGGCGCCGTCGAGGATGCTCTGAGCAGCGAGCGTCGCCTGGTTGGCGTCGCCGAGGGCGCTGTCGAGCTGCGTCTTGAACAGGTTCGACGCGATGCTGAACGAGATGTACAGCCCGATCACGAAGATCGCGAGCGACGACAGCGCGAACGTGATGAGGACGGTGCGGAACTGCAGGGAATGCCGCCACAGTTCGAGGGCGCGGCGCGGCAGCGCGGCCAGGGCGCGCCGGATCTCGCGCCACGAACCGACCCCGAACCGGGCCGGGGCCTCCGCCTGCGACATCCGGGCCCCTAGGTGGTCGCGCCGGCTCGATACCCGACGCCGCGCACCGTCATGACGATGCGGGGGTTGTCGGGGTCGTGCTCGACCTTCGCACGGAGGCGCTGCACGTGCACGTTCACGAGCCGGGTGTCGGCCTTGTAGTGATAGCCCCACACCTGTTCGAGCAGCATCTCGCGCGTGAAGACCTGCTGCGGCTTCGACGCCAGGGTCAGGAGGAGGTCGAACTCGAGCGGCGTGAGGTTGATGCGGGTGTCGCCGCGTCGCACCTCGTGGCCGGCCGCGTCGATCGTGAGGTCGCCGACACTGAGGGTCGAGACCGCCTGGTCGGGCGTGGGCCGCAGGCGCGTGCGGATGCGCGCGACCAGCTCCTTCGGGTTGAAGGGCTTGACCATGTAGTCGTCGGCACCCGACTCGAGGCCCTTGACCACGTCGGACGTGTCGGTCTTCGCGGTCAGCATGATGATGGGCGTTCCGGACTCAGCGCGGATGCGACCGCACACCTCGATGCCGTCGATGCCCGGCAGCATGAGATCGAGCAGCACGAGGTCGGGCTTCGATTCGCGGAAGGCGGCGAGCGCTCCCGTGCCGTCGGCGCAGAAGAAGGGCTCGAACCCTTCGGTGCGCAGCACGATGCCGATCATCTCGGCGAGGGCCGTGTCGTCATCGACGACGAGTACGCGTGGGTTCATCGTTCATTCCTGTCAGCACCGCCGGATCACGGCCGAAACCAGTGCCTAAAGCGTAGTCGGTCGGGGCGGGAAGACCACCGGAAGGCCGATCGGCGCGTGCCCGGCGCGTCGGCGATATGTGCGAGCATGGTGGGAATCCGCCGGAAGGAGCCCCACAGGTGTCAGACCACGACTGGCAGGCGCCCGGCGGTGCTCCCGCTCCGGGCCCCGCTCCGGATGCCGCTCCTGCGCCCCGATTCGACCCGTCTGCCTTCCCTCCCCCGAGCGTCGAAGCGTCGCCGCCGGCCCTCCCGGCTCCGGCCGCTCCGACATCGCCGATGTACGGCCAGGTTCCGTACGGTTCGCCGCTCGGCTGGACGCCGCCCCCGAAGCCGGGCCTGCTCCCGCTGCATCCGCTGGGATTCGGCACGGTGCTCTGGGCTCCGTTCAAGGTGCTCCGGCGAAACCCTGCGGCGACCTTCGGGACCGGTCTCGTGGTGCAGCTCGTCTCGGTCGTCGCGATGCTGGCGGTCTTCATCCCGTTCATGGTGTTCGTCGTCTCGCGTGTCGAGAGCGCAACCGATTCCGCCGACGCCGATGCACTGATGTCGGGCGCCATCGGCGGCTTCCTGCTGCTCATGCTCGTGCCCATCGCCCTCTCGCTCATCGCGGGCGCATTCCTGCAGGGCGTGATGGTCATCGAGGTCGCCAGCGGCACCCTCGGCGAACGACTCCGCTTCGCCGCGCTGTGGAAGCGCGCCGCGAAGCGCTTCTGGCCCCTCCTCGGCTGGACCGCGATGGTCACCGGCGCCATCGTCGTGGCCTTCGCGTTCTTCATCGCGATCATCGTCGTCGCCACCTTCTTCGACCCGGTGACCGTCATCGTGACGATCCTCGTCATGATCCTCGCCGGGCTCGGTGCGGCGGTCGTGGCCGCATGGCTCGGCACGAAGCTCTCGCTCGTGCCGAGCGTCATCGTGCTCGAGGGCGTCGGCATCGGCACGGCGATGAAGCGGTCGTGGCGGCTCACCGACGGCTTCTTCTGGCGGACCTTCGGCACGCTCCTGCTCGTCGGGTTCATCCTCAACCTCGCGGCGCAGGTCGTGGTGCAGCCGGTCTCCCTCATCGGCACGATCATCGCTGCGATCATCGACCCGACCGGCACGGGTGCCGCCATCGCGATCACCGTGGTGACGATGATCGTGACCGTCATCCTGTCCCTCCTGATCGGTGCGATCACCGCCGTCGTGCAAGCGGCCCTCGTCGCCGTCATCTACATCGACCTGCGCATGCGCACCGAGGCCCTCGACCTCGAGCTCGTGCGCCACATCGAGCAGCGCGACGCCGGCGTCCCGGTGACCGATCCGTATGCCGCCCCGGCGACGGCGACGGCCCCTGCCGCGACGGCCGCCGGCCCCGCGTGGCCGTGATCCGGCTGCGCGGCACCCCGCTCGACCCCGATGCCCCCGAGGCGCGTCGGTGGCTCGAGGACGAGCTGACCGGGCCCGAATACCAGGCGGCGAAGCCGAGTCCGTTCGATGTCGCGATGCAGGCGATCCGCGACTGGTTCCTCGGGCTCTTCGACGGTGCCACCGGGCTTCCTGGTCCGGTGCTGACGCTGCTGCTCGTGCTCCTCGTCGTCGCCCTCGTCGTCGTCGGCCTCCTCGTCTTCGGACTGCCACGGCTCCGGCGCCGCCGCCGGAGCGAGGTGGCGCTCTTCGACGACCACGACCGCCGCGATCTCGAGACGCTGCGTCGGGCCGCGATCGCGGCGGCGAGCGCGGGCGACTGGCCGCTCGCCATCGAGGAGCGATTCCGTGCCCTCGTCCGCGGTCTCGTCGAGCGCGAGGTCGTCACGGTGCACCCCGGCACCACGGCACGGGCCTTCGCGGATGCCGCGGCGGGCTCGTTCCCCGACCTGGCCGCCGAGCTGCGCACAGCTGCGGCCGGGTTCGACGGCGTTCGCTATCTCGGCCGCGCCGGATCCGCCGACGAGTACGCGCGGGTGACCGAGCTGGAGCGCCGCATCGCCGAGGCGCGGCCGACGAGGCGAGACGGGCACGAGGCATCCGCTGACGACCGCGACCCGGTCGAGGCCGCTCGATGAGGGCCTTGATCGACGGCTCGAGCGCGAATCCGGCGACGGCGGATGCCTCGGGCCCCGGCACCGATCTCGACGTCGGCGGCGACGCCTCGGCGCCCGCCGTCACGCCGACCGTCCGGGCGTTCCTGCGCCGCAGTCGGACCTGGATCGTGATCGCCGCGGTGCTCGTGCTGGGTGCGCTCATCGTGATGGCGATCCAAGGCGGCGCACGCGCGCCGGGTGCCCCGCTCGCGGCCGACAATCCCGCCCCTGCGGGCGCAAAGGCACTCGTGGAGGTGCTCCGCGATCATGGGGTCGTCGTCACCGAGGCGCGCTCGTTCGACGCCGCGCTGGACGCGGCCGACGGCACGGCGACGGTGCTCGTCTACGACGAGTACGCGATCCTCGACGACCGCCGGCTGACGGAGCTCTCCGAGGCGACCGATCGGCTGATCCTCGTCGAGCCCGGGTTCACGGCCCTCGAGACGCTCGCGCCGGGTGTCCGGTTCGCCGGCGCCGCGAGTGGCCCGATCGACGAGGTCGCGTGCGACCTGGGCCCCGCGGTCCGCGCCGGCTCGCTCTCCGACGGGCAGCGGCTCGTCACCGTCGACGACGAAGCGGCCGATGCCGGCTGGCAGGGCTGCTTCCGCGACGGCGACTTCGGCTTCGCGGTCGCGAGCGGCCCGACCGCGGGCGGCGCCGAGCTCACGATCGTCGGTTTGACGAGCGTGTTCGCGAACGAGACGATCACCGAGGCGGGCAACGCCGCCCTCGCGATCGGACTGACGGGCGCGAGCGACGAACTCGTCTGGTACCTCCCCGGCCCGGGGGATGCCGACGCCGCCGACGCACCGAGCCTGGCCGAGCTCACGCCGGGCTGGGTGAGTCCCGTGATGGTGCTCGCGTTCGTGGTCGTCATCGTCGCGGGCGTCTGGCAGGGCCGTCGGTTCGGACCGCTCGTCGTCGAGCGCCTCCCGGTGCACGTGCCCGCCGGCGAGACGAGCCGGGGCCGGGCCAGGCTCTACGCGCGCACCTCGGCTCGCACCCACGCCGTCGACCAACTGCGCATCGGCGCCGTCGTGCGGATCGCACGGGTGCTCCGACTCCCCCGATCCGCCGGCGTCGACGAGGTCACGGATGCCGCGGCGCGGGCGACCGGCCGCGACGGGGCATCCGTTCACCGCCTGCTCGCGGACGACCTGCCCGCCGACGATCGCGCACTCGTCGACCTCGCCGCCGGGCTCGCAGAGCTCGAGGCCGCGGTGCAGCGCTCGCTCGATCCGCGCAGCGCCGAACCCACCGATCGTGACGACCCCACAGGAAGGCGACCATGACCGACCCCATCCCCGCTCCGGCGATCGCTGCCACCGACGACGAGCTGCGCGCCGCGCTCAATCGCGTGCGCACCGAGGTCGGCAAGGCCGTCGTCGGTCAGGACGGCGCCGTGACCGGCCTCATCATCGCCCTGTTGACGCGCGGTCACGTGCTGCTCGAGGGCGTGCCCGGCGTCGCGAAGACGTTGCTCGTGCGCACGCTCAGCCGCACCCTGCAGCTCGATACGCGCCGCCTGCAGTTCACCCCCGACCTCATGCCCGGCGACGTCACGGGATCGCTGGCCTACGACCCCCGCTCGGGCGAGTTCGCCTTCCGCGAGGGGCCGGTGTTCACGAACATCCTCCTCGCTGACGAGATCAACCGCACGCCGCCGAAGACGCAGTCGGCACTGCTCGAGGCGATGGAGGAGCGCCAGGTCTCGGCCGACGGCGTCACGCGCCCGCTCCCCGACCCGTTCATGGTCGCGGCGACGCAGAACCCGATCGAGTACGAGGGCACCTATTCCCTGCCAGAGGCGCAGCTCGACCGGTTCCTGCTGAAGCTCGTGCTCGACGTGCCCGAGCGCACCGCCGAGCTCTCGCTCCTCCGTCGCCACGCCGACGGATTCGACCCGCACGACCTCGCCGCAGCGGGCGTCACCCCGGTGCTCGGCGCGGCCGAACTCGCGGCGGCTCGCGCTGCGGCATCCGCTGTGCGTGTGGAGGACGACGTGCTCGGCTACCTCGTCGACCTCGCTCGCGCGACTCGCCGCAGCCCGTCGATGCGGCTCGGCGTGAGCCCTCGCGGCACGACGGGCCTGCTCGCTGCGGCGAAGGCGTGGGCGTGGCTCACGGGCTACGAGTCGCTCACGCCCGACCACGTGCAGGCGATGCTGCTGCCCGTCTGGCGCCACCGGGTGCAGCTCCGACCCGAGGCCGAGCTCGAGGGCGTCTCGATCGACGCGGTGCTGCAGTCGATCGTGCAACAGGTGCAGGTGCCGCTCTGAGATGACCCGGATCCTCTGATGGCTCTGACCGGTCGGTTCGTCCTCCTCGTCGCACTCGGCGTCGTGCCCGTCGTCGCGGCGGGCGCCGTCGGCGCGCCCGAGGCCTGGCTCGCGCTCGTGGGGTGGCTCGTGTTCGTCATCGGCGCGGGCGCGCTCGACCTGTCGCTCGCCGCGTCACCGCGTCGGGTGGCGTTGCGCCGCGAGTTGCCCGACCGCGTGCGGCTCGGCGAACCGGTGACCTCGGTGCTGAGCGTCGAGAACCTCGGGCAGCGGATGCTCCGCGCCACCGTGCGCGACGGCTGGGAACCGTCGGCCGGGGTCGCCGGCCCCAATCGCACCCCGCTCCGGATCCCTCCGTTCGAGCGCCGTCGCATGACGCTCGAGCTCACCCCGTGGCGACGGGGCGACCGGCGCAGCGACCAGGTCACGATCCGCTCCGCCGGCCCCCTCGGGCTCTGGCCCCGGCAGGCGACGCTCTCGGCGCCGGGCCGCGTCCGCGTGCTCCCGCCCTTCCACTCGCGCGTGCACCTGCCGTCGCGGCTCACCCGGCTGCGCGAGCTCGACGGCCGCACACCACTGCTCATCCGCGGTCAGGGCACGGAGTTCGACTCCATCAGGGAGTACGTGCGCGGCGACGACGTGCGCTCGATCGACTGGCGCGCCACGGCGAGGCACGCGGACCCCGAGGTGCCCGGGAGTACACGTCTCATGGTGCGCACCTGGCGTCCCGAGCGCGATCGCCGCATCGTGATCGTGACCGACACCTCGCGCACCGCGGCAGCCCGGATCGCCGACGAACCGCGCCTCGACACCGCATTCGAGGCATCGCTCCTGCTCGCCGCGCTCGCCTCGCACGCCGGCGACAAGGTCGACTTCCTCGCATGGGATCGTCGGCTCCGCGGGCGGGTGCACGGCGCCAGCGGTCCGGCGCTCCTCGCCCGAATGGTCGACACGATGGCGGGCATCGAGGCCGAACTGATCGAGGCCGACTGGGCGGCCGTTCCGGCGCAGGTGCGCCGCATCACGAGTCGGCACGCACTCGTCGTGCTGCTGACCGCCGCCGACTCACCCGGAACGGCACGTGGACTCCTCTCGGTCCTCCCCCAGCTGACCGCTCGGCACACCGTGGTGGTCGCTTCCGTCGCCGACCCGTCGCTCCTCGACGCCGCGCGCGGGCGCGACGACCTCGAGCAGGTCTACGCCGCCGCCGCCGCCGAACGGGGCCTTCTCGACGGCGAACGCGTGGGCGCCGCGGTACGGCGACTCGGCGGCCTGACGGTGAGCGCAGCGCCGCTCGAGCTGCCGCCCGCCCTCGCCGATCTCTACCTGGAGCTGAAGGCGACCGGCCGGCTCTGACGGCCGGATGACGGTTTCGGGCCTCGCACGACGGCAGGTGACGCGGCGCGGCATCGATCCCCAGCGGATTCACAACATTCGCGCGCGGTTCACGCTCGCCGCGCCTGCCGCTCGATAGGTTCGCTTCAGGCGCCAGGGGGTTGGTGCCGATTCCGTCTTGTCTCCCCTACGAAAGGACCCCCTGTGTCTGATGCGACCACGGCCGTCGAGGCTCCCTCGACCGCCCAGAAGCTCACCGCCGAATTCATCGGCACCTTCATCCTCGTCTTCGGCGTCATCGGCACCGTCGTGTTCGCCGCCGGATTCAATGGCGGCGAAGGCGGCCTGAACGTCGGCTTCCTCGGTGTCTCCCTCGCCCTCGGCCTCACGGTCGTGGTCGGCGCATACGCGTTCGGGCCCATCTCGGGCGGACACTTCAACCCCGCCGTGAGCATCGGTCTCGCCGTCGCCGGCAAGTTCTCCTGGAAGGCGGTGGGCCCCTACATCGCGGTGCAGATCCTCGGCGGCATCCTCGCGACGACCGTGCTCCTCGGCATCCTCTCGGCCGGTCCGAAGTTCGACATCGTCATCTTCACCGGCGCATCGACCGGCTACGACCAGCTCTCCCCCGGCAACTACGGCCTCGGCTCGGTCTTCCTCATCGAGACCGTCGCGACGGCGATCTTCCTCTTCGTGATCCTCGGCGTCACGAGCACCCGCGCGGCCGTCGGCTTCGCCCCGCTCGCGATCGGCCTCACGCTGACGCTGCTCGCGCTCATCGCCATCCCAGTGTCGAACGCCTCGTTCAACCCGGCCCGCTCGATCGCCACCGCGCTCTACGGCGGCGGCATCGCATGGAGCCAGCTGTGGGTGTCGATCGTCGCCCCGATCCTCGGCGCCGTCATCGCAGCGCTCATCTACAAGCTCGTCTTCGACCGCACGAAGCAGCTCGCCGCGTAACCTCTCAGACGACGATGGCGGATGTCCCACGGGGCATCCGCCATCGTCGTCTCCACGGCCGTGGACACGCGACGGTCAGCCGGCGACGATGCGCTGCGACCCTGCGTCGAACTCGACGAGGTCGCCCGTCTCGCCCGCGCGACTCGCGCGGCCGCCCAGCACGAGCATGTACGCGAGGAACCCGCCGAGCGCCGCGACGCCGATGCCGATCTTCACCGGCCACGGCCACGGGGCGGGGGTGACGAAGCCCTCGATGATTCCCGAGACGAAGAGGAAGAAGACGAGGCCGATGGCGACGCTGAAGAGCGCGCGGGCGTCTTCGGCGAGTGCCACGCCCCGAGACCGGGCGCCCGGCGCCACCCAGGCCCAGAAGATGCGGAGGCCGGCCGCCGCCGCGACGAAGACGCACGTGAGCTCGAGCAGTCCATGCGGTGCGATGTAGAGGAAGAACGTGTCGGCCTCGTCGTAGGCGAACATGACCGCGGCGTTCACGCCGAGGTTCTGCGCGTTCTGCAGGATCACCCACGGCACCCACACCCCGAGGATGCCGAAGGCCACGCACTGCGCCGCGATCCAGGCATTGTTCGTCCACACGGCGCCCGCGAACGAAGCCGCCGGGTTCTCCGAGTAATAGGCGACGAAACCCTCCTCGGCGAGCTGGCGCAGCTCATCCTCGCTGCCGATCGCCGCCAGCACGCGGGGGTCGGCGCTGATCCACCACGCGTAGAGGGCCGCAACGACGACCGTGACGATCGCCATGGCGAGGGTCAGCCACCGCAAGCGGTAGAACGCGGCCGGCAGGCTCACGATCGCGAACCGGGTGAACTGGCGCATCGGGTTCTCGGGTGCACCCGTGAAGGCGAGTCGAGCCCTCGCGAGCGTGACGGACAGCCGGTCGCCGAGGGGGGTCGAACCCGCTGTCGCCTGCACGAGCGAGAGGTCGGAGGCCGCGCTCTGGTACCGCTCGATCAGCTCGTCGGCCTCGGCGCCGTCGAGCCGTCGACGTCGTGCGAGCGCGTCGAGCCGCTGCCAGTCGTCATGACGGGCGGAGGCGAGCGCATCGAGGTCCATCTGCTTGAATACTACCCATGGCAGATGCCCCCGCCGTCGCCCCGAGCGCGGCCCGATTCGACGACGAGGGCGTCGTCACCGGCGAGGCCGTGACGCTCGACGTGCGACCCGCGAGCGCGATCATCCGAGCAGGCGGCGCGATGATCGACGTCCTCGTGTCCGTGCTCCTCATCCTCGGCCTGCTGCTGGCGCTCTCGGGGCTCGGCATCGACGAGAAGGGCTTCCAGGCCATCCTCATCGCGGGCATCGTGACCTGCATCGTGATCGTGCCCACCGCAGTCGAGACAGCCACGCACGGTCGTTCGCTCGGCAAGCTCGCATTGGGTCTGCGCGTGGTACGCGACGACGGCGGGGCGATCGGGTTCCGGCACGCGTTCATCAGGGCGCTCACCGGTGTCGTCGAGATCTACCTGACCTTCGGCGGCCTCGCCGTCCTCGTCGGCTTCCTGAACCCGTCGTCGAAGCGACTCGGCGACCTCCTGGCGGGTACTCACGGCCAGGTGGAGCGCGTGCCGAAGCTGCCGTCGACCGCATTCGGCGTGCCGCCCCAGCTCGTCGCTTGGGCGGCCATCGCCGATGTCGCGCGCCTGCCCGACCCGCTCGCGCGCCGGGTCGCCTCCTTCTTCACGAACGCCGCGCACCTGGTGCCCGAGAGTCGCGCCCGCGTCGCAGCGTCGCTCGCCGCAGAGGTTGCGCCGTTCGTCTCGCCCTTGCCCGATGCGCCGCCCGAGCTCTTCCTCGCCGGCGTCGCGGCGCTCCGCCGCGAACGCGACGCAGTGGCGCTCTCGCTCGTCGACGCCCGCATGGCCTCGCTCGCGCCGGTGCTCACGGCGACGCCGCCCGGGTTCCCCGAGCGCTGAGTCAGCCCTCCCGCTGGTCGAGTAGGCGCCAGCGCCGTATCGAGACCGACGTGACGGGTCTCGATACGCTCCTTCGTCGCCACTCGACCAACGAGATCAGTACCGGTAGTGGTCGACCTTGTACGGGCCCTCGACCGGAACGCCGATGTAGGCGGCCTGCTCGGGCGAGAGCTCGGTGAGCTCGACGCCGAGCGAGTCGAGGTGCAGGCGCGCGACCTTCTCGTCGAGGTGCTTCGGCAGCACGTAGACGCCGACCGGGTACTGCTCGGGCCTGGTCCACAGCTCGATCTGGGCGAGCACCTGGTTCGTGAAGGAGTTCGACATGACGAACGACGGATGCCCCGTGGCGTTGCCGAGGTTCATGAGCCGGCCCTCGGAGAGCACGAGGATCGAGCGCCCCGTCGGCAGCCGCCACTCGTGCACCTGCGGCTTGATCTCGATGCGCTCGGCGCCCGCGAGCGACTCGAGTCCGGCCATGTCGATCTCGTTGTCGAAGTGGCCGACGTTCGCGACGATCGCGAGGTGCTTCATGGCGAGCATGTGCGAGGTGCGCACGACGTCCTTGTTGCCCGTGCAGGTGACGAGGATGTCGACCTCGCCGATGACGTCGTCGAGGCGGGCGACCTGGTAGCCGTCCATCGCAGCCTGCAGCGCGCAGATCGGGTCGACCTCCGAGACGATGACCCGGGCCCCCTGGCCTCGCAGCGCTTCTGCAGCGCCCTTGCCGACGTCGCCGTAGCCCACGACGAAGGCGACCTTGCCGCCCATGAGCACGTCGGTCGCGCGGTTGAGTCCGTCGGGCAGCGAGTGTCGGATGCCGTACTTGTTGTCGAACTTCGACTTCGTGACCGAGTCGTTGACGTTGATGGCCGGGAAGAGCAGGGCGCCTTCGGCGTGCAGCTCGTAGAGGCGGTGCACGCCGGTGGTGGTCTCCTCGGTGACGCCCTTGAGCTCCTCGGCGATGCGCGTCCAGCGGTCGGTGCTGAGCTCGAGACTCGCGCGCAGCGTGTCCAGCACCACCCGGTACTCGTGGCTGGCGTCATCTGCGGCCGCCGGCACCGCGCCCGCTGCCTCGAAGTCGCGACCGTGGTGCACCAGCATCGTGGCGTCGCCGCCGTCGTCGAGGATCATGTTGGGGCCGATCCAGTCGGCACCGGATGCCGCGGCCTCCGCCGACCAGTCGAAGATGCGGTCGGTGCACCACCAGTACTCCTCGAGCGACTCGCCCTTCCAGGCGAAGACCGGCACACCCGCGGGGGCGTCGACGGTGCCCTCGGGGCCGACCACGATCGCGGCGGCCGCTTCGTCTTGCGTGGAGAAGATGTTGCAGCTCGCCCAGCGCACCTGCGCGCCGAGCGCGACGAGGGTCTCGATGAGCACGGCGGTCTGCACCGTCATGTGCAGGCTGCCGGCGATGCGGGCGCCCGCGAGCGGCTTGGACGCGCCGAACTCAGCGCGGAGGGCCATGAGGCCCGGCATCTCGTTCTCGGCGAGCCGCAGCTGGTGCCGGCCGGCCTCGGCGAGGGAGAGGTCGGCGACCTTGTACGGGAGGGCGGTGGTCGCGGGCAGCGTGGTCATGCGCCCATTCTGCCAGCTCGCGTCGGAGTGCCGATGCGCAGGCGTGTGCACGGCCTCGCAGGACTCAGGCGCGGATGAGCGCGAGGACCTCGTCGCGGATGGCCGCCATCGTCGCGACATCCTCGCCCTCGGCGTTCAGGCGCAGGAGCGGCTCGGTGTTCGAGGGCCGCACGTTGAACCACCAGAACGCCTCGTCGCCGGAGGTCATGCCCGTGACCGTGAGGCCGTCGAGCTCGTCGAACTCGGCGCGATCGGTGAACGCCTCGACGATGCGCGTGTAGGCGGCGGGCACGTCGTCGACGACCGAGTTGATCTCACCCGAGAGCGCGTACGGGGTGAAGCGCGTCGACATCGCGGAGAGCGGGGCCTCCTGCGCGCCGAACTCGGCGAGCACGTGCATGGCCGCGAGCATGCCGTTGTCGGCGCCCCAGAAGTCCCGGAAGTAGTAGTGCGCCGAGTGCTCGCCGCCGAAGACGGCGCCCGTCGCCTTCATCTGGTCCTTGATGAGCGAGTGGCCGACGCGGGTGCGCACGGGAGTCGCGCCTGCGGCCTCGATCGCCTCGGGCACGAAGCGCGAGGTGATGAGGTTGTGGATCACCGCGACATCCGCTTCGCCCATCGCCTGCACGCGGGCGATCTCGCGGAGCGCCACGATGGCGGCCACCGCCGAGGGGTCGACCGCACCGCCCTGCTCGTCGACGACGAAGCAACGGTCGGCGTCGCCGTCGAAGGCGAGCCCGAGGTCGGCGCCGTGCTCGACGACCGCCCGCTGCAGGTCGACGAGGTTCGCGGGCTCGAGCGGGTTCGCCTCGTGGTTCGGGAAGGTGCCGTCGAGCTCGAAGTAGAGGGGCACGATCTCGAGCGGAAGGGCAGGAAGCCCGGCAGCGGTGCCCAGCACGGCCGGCACGGTGAGCCCGCCCATGCCGTTGCCGGCGTCGACGACGATCTTGAGCGGGCGGATGCCGTTGAGGTCGACGAGCGAGCGCAGGTACGCCGCGTAGTCCGCCAGCACGTCGACGGTCGAGACCGTGCCTGGCACGGCGACGGGCGCGACGCCCTGCTCGAGGTAGTCGGCTGCGCGATCGCGGATCGCGGCGAGGCCCGTGTCGAGCGAGATGCCCTGCGCGCCTGCACGCGAGAACTTGATGCCGTTGTACGCGGCAGGGTTGTGGCTCGCCGTGAACATGGCCGCCGGCGCGTTCATCGAGCCGGAGGCGAAGTAGCTCTCGTCGGTCGAGCACAGCCCGATCGAGACGACATCGGCACCGCGCGCAACGGCCCCCCTGGCGAACGCCTCGGCGAAGCCGGGCGAGGAGTCGCGCATGTCATGCCCGACGACGACCGTGCCGCCGCCTGCGCCGACCTCGTCGACGAAGGCCGCTGCAAGCGCCTGGACGGTTTCGGCGGTGAGCCCGTCGCCGACGATTCCGCGGACGTCGTAGGCCTTCACGATGGCGTCGAGGCGCGCTCGTGCCTCGGAGGATGCTGCGGAATTCATGCCTTGAAACCTACCTCACCGAGGCTGACGTGCCGCACGACCTGCCACCCCACGGGGGCCGACGTGCGCTCGGCATGCCGTGCGCAGAGGTCGTAGCCGTGGGGCTCGCGGGTGACCGCGAGCGGACCGAGCACGGCCATCGAATCGGCATAGTCGAACGTCAGCGTGGCAACCGCTTCGGCAGCGCAGGCAGTGCGCGAACAACGTCTCATGGCTCCACCAGAGTAGCGAGCATCGGAGCGGATCGGTGGGCACGACTCAGTACGATGAGAGCATGCCCCGCTCCCGTCGTGCCGTCTCAGAGCCGCGATCGCCACGGCGCCTCGCCCGCGACCGTCACGGCCGCGGGCTCCGCTCAGCCGTGACGGGGCCCCACCTGCCGATGCTGCACAACCGGCTCGACGAATTCGACGTGACGGTCGGCACGACCGCGGCGTACCTGCGCGGGCTCTGGCCCGAACTCGACGGCGTCGTCTTCGAAGTCGCGCAGGGGCCGGCCGAGGCGATCCACGACGACCACGTCGATCGCTGGAAGGTCTTCCACGACGAGCGTCGCATCGTGTTCTACCGGCTGCCGATCGTGCGGTTCCTCCGGCTGCAGGAGGGCGAGGAGCGCGAGGAGAAGCTGCTCATCGAGAGCTGCGTCTTCCGGGCCATCGCCGACCTGCTCGGCAAGGACCCGTGGGAGCTCGCGCCGGGCCGCTACCGCCACCTCTGAGCACGTCGGCGGCAGCGCGGCACGGCGCGCCTCGCGACGGCCTGACTGTTGTCGGACGCCTAGCGCGGGAACACGCGGATGGGCGCGTCGAGCGGTCCGGGCGGCTGCACGCCGAACGAGGCGAGTTCGCCTTCGTCGCCGAACGAGACCGAGGCGTGCACCCCGGAGACTCCGGCGAGCGTGACCATCGAGCCTGCGTCGACCTCGACGGATGCCGCTGAGCCCGCGTCGATCGCCACGGCACGCGTCTCGCCGTCGATCGTGACCTGCACCTCGGCCTCGTCCTCCCCCTCGTTCGCGAGGTGGAGGACGGGCGAGGGTCCGTCGGGGACCGCGACGACCGCGTCCTCGAGCAGCGGGGAGGTCGACACCGTCCACGCGAAGTCGCCCGCAGCCGCGGCATCCGCCGATCCAGGCTGCTGGGCGTCGCCCGGGGCGGTGACCGAGGCGCGGGCGGCCGCGAGCACGGGGCCGTCGGCCTCGATACGCACGGTGTACGCACCCGCGTCCAGCACCCCGAGCGGAACGTCGGTCGCGCGGCCCGGCTGGAGCGTCGCCTCGATCGTGGAGCCCGAGGTGCTGCCCGCTTCGGGAACGAGCCCGATCGTCACGTCGACGGGCTCGTCGCCCGTGGCGAGCAGCCGCACCGCTGGGAACGCATCGCCCTCGGCGTGGTCATCGGCGGGGTCGATGCCGCCCGACTCCGCGACCACGAATCCGGGGATGATCTGCGTGCTGGCGGGCATCGCCGCCGGACCGGTGAGCTCGACCCCGGCGGGCGCCAGCCCGTCGACGGCGGACTGCTCGAGCGCCGCCGCGATCGTGCCGCCGGTGCTCGTGACGTGCACGATCGGAGAGGCCAGGTTCGGGGCGAGTCCGGCGAGCGAGACCACGCGCTGGCTGCCGCCCGGGACGATGATGCCGAGCGCCGAGCCGGCTTCGACCGCACCGGTCTCGCCCGTCACCCGCACGTCGACCGTGGCTGCGACGTCGGTGGGGTTCGCCAGCATCACGAGGCTCGTGCGGCCGAGTGTCGTCGCCCCTGCCACGAGCCACGATTCGGCGGTGGCCTCGGTGCAGGCGGTGGCGGCGAATCCCGCGATCGTCTCGGTGTCGGCCGATTGGGACTGCGCCCCGGCGATCATGCCGGCGTCGACGGTGCCGGGCTCGACCTCGATCACGACGGGGGTGCCGTCGCGGTCGGCCTGCGGATTGCCGGGCGCGTCGAGCGGGGTCTCGGCGATCTCGGCGTCGTCGGGCTCCGCGCCGAGCGTCGCGTCCGCCCCGCCGATCGAGGATGCGGTCGTCGCGGCAGCCGCGTCGTCGGCGAGCGTGAGCAGTGGGCCGGGGCAGACGCGCTGCTGTCGGCTCTCCGCGGGCTGGACGACGAGCGACGGCGGGGTGACGCGGTGCTCCGGCCACGGCACGAGGGCGGCGGCTCCGAGCACGGCGACGGCGAGTGCGGCCGCCACGAGGAGTCCGGCGGCCCGGCCGCCGATGCGGGCCAGGGTGCGTGCGCGCTCAGCTCGCATCGTCGTCTCCCTTCGTCTCGGTCGGTTCGGCTCGGTCGGATGCCGCGGGCGGCTCCTGCTCGTCCGTCGAGGGTTCGTCGGGACCCGCTGGTTCATCGGCCGCCGCCGGCTCAGCCGCGTCGGCAGGCTCGGCCGCATCGGCAGGCTCGGCCGCGTCATCCGATTCGACGGCGTCGGCATACTCTCCTGCCGCTGGGGAATCGCCGGCTTCTTGATCCGCAAGGACCGGCTCCGGGGATGCGTCGGCCCCCGCGGCCTCCTCGGCGGAATCCTTCCGAGCCTTCGCGGCAGGCCACGGCCGGCGCCGCGGCGGTCGGCGCCGCTGGGGTCGACGGTCGGCCTCACGACCCGCCCCGGTCGGAATGGACAGCAGGATCGTCGCGGCCAGCACGATGATCTGCACGGCGGTGATGAGCCCCGTCAGCGCACCGCCGGCGTTCGGCGGGATCTGCGCGGCCGGCGCGTCGGGCTCGGCGGCGCTGAACCGCCAGAGCGTGCCGAAGTCCGTCTCGCCGACGGCGATGAGCGCGGCGTTGCCGTCGAGGGCGGTGCGCGCGCGGGCCTCGGTCGCCGCGGCCTCGCGGTCGTCTCCGGCGGGCGCGGCGAGGAGCACGAACGAGACGCCGAACTCGCGGATCGCGGCATCCGGATCGAATCCGCTGCGTGAGGCGAGGTTTCCGGCGACCTCGGCGAGCTGTTCCTCAGACTCGCTCATCTCGTCGAGGGTCTGCTCGAGCGTCGACTGCTCGTCGAGCGTCGTGCCGGTTCCGTGTTCGAGGGTCGACCTGATGCTGCCGTCGACCTCGGGCTGGATGCGGAGCGTCGTCACGCGCGGGTCGGCTTCGGCCTCGGCGCCGACGAATGCCGGCAGCGTGCGCTCGGCGGCAGGGGCGATCGCGGTCGAGGCGGTCGCGATGGCGAGCCCCGTCGGCACGACCGCCGCGATCGTCGTCGCGGCGACGACCCATGCGAGGACGGCACCGCCGCGCCGCACCGCGTTCAACGCGATGACCGCGGCGAGCACGAACCCGAGCCAGGCGAGGCTCAGCCCGGGGCCCGTCCAGAGCTGCACCGCTTCGGGTCCGGCGACCGCCACGGCGACGTGCCCGGCGGCCACGGCGGTCGCGAAGCCGAGCAGCGCGAGGCCGAGGCTGAGTGCGGCCCCGCGGATGCCGGGTGCGAGCACGGCCGCGAGCGCCGCGAGGATGAGCGGCACGACGAGCAGGGTCACGACGAGCTTCGCGTCGATCACCGAACCGTCGCCGAGGAACTCCGGCCAACCGCCCCACGCAGCGCCGGGGAATCCGAGCGCGAGTTGCCATGCAGACGGGACGACGCTCTGCAGCGGCAGGCCGGGATCGGCGAGCAGGGCGATGGGGGTGCCGCGACCGAACTGCTCGAACAGGAGGGGCGCGAAGAGCACGAATGCCGGCAACGGCAGTCCGGCGAGGCGCACCGCAGCGCGTCCACTGACCGCGAGACCGACGAGCCACGCCACGAGCAGCGCCGGCGCGAGGCTCGGCGCCGCCGCGATGACCGCCGCGAACAGCAGGGACGCCGTCGCCGCGGCGGCCCACGACGTCGCCGCGCCGAACACGGCGAACGCGAGCCACCCGAGCAGCATGTGAGCGAGCACGGCGCCTGGGCGCCCGTCGCCGAGGGCGACCAGGAGCGGCGGGGCCAGACCCCAGACGAGTGCGGCCACGGCGCGCACCGAACCGCGCTCCGTCAGTCGAGAGGCGGCGAACCACGCGCCCAGCGTCGCGACCGGCACCGCCAGGAGCCAGAGCAGGACGAGCGCGAAGGACGGCGCCCAGAAGGCGATCGAACCGAGCACCGCGAGCACTCCCGCGAACGGGTCGGCGGCGCCGACGAATCCCGCGCCGATGTCGCGCCAACCGTAGGCCGCGTTGTGCCACAGCTCGCCGAGGCCGCTCGAGAGCGGCAGGATGCCGCCGCCGCTCAGCCCGCCTGCGCCGAGCAACCAGGAGAAGAGCGCGACGCTCGCCACGATCGAGACGAGGAGCACCCAACCGCCACCCGTTCCGATGAACTGCAGTTCGTGCTTCCTGCCCCGCGCCCGCTCGCGCCGCTCTTCGGCGGCGTGCTGGCGGCGGCGGCGCACCTCGTCGGGCGGCATCCGCAACGGAGCGATCGCCGACCACCCGGTCGTGCGCGCAGTCTTCAGCTGCCGCCGGGCGCGCGCGACGCGCATTCCCGAGAACATCGTGCCGAGCGCTGCGGCGAACTCCCCGATGATCGCCCCCGGGGACTTCACGAGCAGCAGCCGAACCGATCGGAGGATCGCGAGCGGCAGGAAGCTCAGCCAGTGCACGGGAACGGCGACGGCGGGCGCGTACACGAGCCGCCGATGGAGGGCCGCCGCTCGGGCCGCACGGGTGCGTCGCCTGGCAGCCCTGGCGCGCGGATCCGCCGGCTGCCCGACGACTCCGTCGCCGGCGAACCGCACATGGGCGCCCGGCACCACGGAGACCCGGTGGCCGGCCAGACGTGCCCTGATCGAGAAGTCGAGCGCGTCGTCGACCGTCGGCAGCGCCGGGTCGAATCCGTCGAGCGCGCGCCAGACCGAGTGCCGCACGAGGATGGCAGCAGGGTCGAGGCCGAGCACGTCGCTGAGTCCGTCGTGCTGGCCCTGGTCGAGTTCACCCGACACGAGCGAGACGCTGCGACCGAAACGGGTGATCGTCCGGCCGAACGTCGCGATCCGGTCGGGATCGTCCCATTCGCGGAGCTTGGGTCCGGCGATCGCGACGGACTTGGCGGTCTCGAGCGTGGCGACGAGGAGTTCGAGCGCTTCGGGCGCCGGCGCGGTGTCCTCTGCGAGCAGCCACAGGGCGTCGCCGTCGGACGTCGGCGCGTCGAGCACGCGATCCGCGGCACGCACGGCCTCGCCGAAGGAGAGGCGTTGCGAGAGTTCGACGATGTGCGTCGGAGACGAAGCCGCCGCGATCTCTCGCGCTTCGGCGTCGGCCTCCGTGAGGACGACGACGAGGGCATCGGGAACACGGCTCTGCGCTCGAATCGCTTCGAGCGAGTGCCTGAGGTGGTCGCCACCGTGATGTGCGACGAGGACGGCGGTGACTCTGGGGAACATCGGGGTCAGCCTAGGCGGCACATCCGGCAGGATCCGTCACCGATCCGGGCGTGCCTCGAAAATCCGGTCGAAAGTCTGGACGCGCCGACACGGCGAGACCGCCGAGACCGCGGGAGGTCGCGAGTGCGGAGCTCGCCGTGGCGAGCTCCGCGACTCAGACCGCTCGTTTGCGGAGCTTGCGCCGCTCCCGCTCGGAGAGTCCGCCCCAGATGCCGAACCGCTCGTCGTTGCCGAGCGCGTACTCGAGACACTGGTTGCGCACCTCGCATCCGGTGCAGATCTTCTTCGCATCCCTGGTCGATCCGCCCTTTTCGGGGAAGAACGCCTCGGGATCGGTCTGCGCGCACAGCGCGTCGCTCTGCCATGCCAACGGATTGTCATCGTCTGAGACTGCGCGAACCCCCGGAACGCCCAGCCTGACAGGATCGATGAACCAATCGTCAGGTACTCCAGAACGATATTCAGGATTGCTCATATCGTCTCCCACCCAGTTGTACCGACCACCCAGAGGGTGTGTCATGACCAATTACACCGGTGTAATTCCCGTGAGTCAAGTCGCAGATCGTAAACCCTCATGCGGCCATCGAGGCTTGATGGCCGTCTCGACACGCCGGGACGTTGAGCAGACGTTATGAAGCGGATGCCGCGCGGCGGGCGCGCCACGCACTCTCGACCATCTCGGTGAGCGTGTGACGCATGCGCCAGTCGAGGTCACGGGCCGCGAGTTCACCCGAGGCGACGATGCGAGCGGGGTCTCCGCCGCGGCGCGGGCCGACCTCGGGAGCGAACTCGATGCCGGTGACGTCGGCGACCGCTCGCATGATCTCCCCGACCGAGACGCCGTCTCCGGAGCCGAGATTGTAGACCGGCTCGAGGCCGTCGCCGGCGTCGAGGCGACGCGCGGCGACGACGTGGGCCTCGGCGAGATCGGCGACGTGGATGTAGTCGCGGACGCACGTGCCGTCGGGCGTCGGGTAGTCGCCGCCGTTGATGCGCGGGGTGCGCCCGGCGAGGAGGGCGTCGAAGACGAGCGGGAAGAGGTTGTGCGGGCTCACGTCGTAGACCTCCGGCGTGCCCGAGCCGACGACGTTGAAGTAGCGCAGGCTCGTGTGACGGAGGCTCGACGCCTTCGCTTGGTCGGCCAGCAACCACTCGCCGATGAGCTTGGACTCGCCATAGGGCGACTCCGGGCGCTTCGGAGTCGCCTCGGTCACGAGGTCGACGTCGGGCGTGCCGTACACGGCGGCGCTCGACGAGAAGACGATGCGATCGACGCCCTTCGACTCCATCGCCGCGAGCAGCGTCGTGGTGCCGGTCACGTTCTGGCGGTAGGTGTGCAGCGGGCGCTCGACCGAGACCCCCGCGTACTTGAACCCGGCGAGGTGCACGACACCCGTGACGCCGTGCTCTTCGATGGCCCGTTCGATCGCGGCGCCGTCGAGGATGCTGCCGTGGACGAACGGGGTCGCCTTCGGAACGAAGTCGGTCTTTCCCGACGAGAGGTCATCGAGCACGACGGCTCCGATGCCCTGGGCCTCGAATGCGCGCACGACGTGCGCGCCGATGTAGCCCGCTCCCCCGGTGACCAGCCAGCTCATGTTCCCACCTTCCGGCCGGGTGTCTCCCCGCCGGAGTCGATCGTATCCGGGAGCGGCGCTCGCCCGCTCCGGTCCGATCAGGCGGGCCGCGTGGGCTGGTGCTCGGCGTGGCGGGTGCGGTCGCGGATCTCCGGTCGACCGTAGCCATCGGTGTCGAGGCGGAGCACGGTGGCGAGCACGCCCCAGACGGCGAGTCCCGCGAGGACGAGGAAGATGATCGTGGTCATGGCAGTAAATCTATGACTTGAGAGATACTGCCGAAAGTGGCAGAGTGGACATCAAACGACCGATTCCTGCCAACGGAGGCCGCCGTGCTCCAGACCATCGCCTGCATCGCCATGCCACAGATGGCGCCGTTCGAATTCGGCGTGATCTGCGAGGTGTTCGGCATCGACCGCAGCGACACCGGGGGCCCGACCTTCGACTTCCACGTCGTCGCGGCCGATCCCGGGCCCATCCCCACGAAGCTCGGCTTCGACATCGTCGTGCACGAGGGGCTCGACTTCGCCCGCACCGCCGACCTGGTCGCCGTTCCGGCCGCCCTGATCGACGAACCGGTCGACGAGCGCGTCTCCCAGGTGCTGCGGGAGGCGGTCGAGCGCGGCGCCTGGGTGCTCTCGGTGTGCTCGGGCGCCTTCACGCTCGGCCGCGCGGGCGTGCTCGACGGCCGCCGAGCCACGACCCACTGGATGTACACGGAGCGGCTCGCCGGCATGTTCCCCCGTGCCGACGTCGACGCCGACGTGCTCTTCGTGCAGGACGACAAGGTGGTCACCGGCGCAGGCACTGCCGCCGGCATCGACGCGGCCCTCCACATCGTGCGCACCGAGCTCGGCGCCAGTGCCGCGAACATGATCGCCCGCCGCATGGTCGTGCCGCCGCAACGAGATGGCGGTCAGTCGCAATTCATCCAGACCCCGGTCACCGAGTGCCGGAGCGATTCGTTCGCGAAGATCACGGAGTGGATGGTAGAGCACCTCGACGAAGACCTCACGGTCGACCTTCTCGCGCGCAAGGCGCTCATGTCGCCCCGCACGTTCGCCCGCCGGTTCCGGGCCGAGACGGGCACGACGCCGAATGCGTGGCTCAATCGCCAGCGGCTGCTGCGCGCCCAGCAGCTGCTCGAGGAGACCTCGTTCACGCTCGAGGAGATCGCCCGCGACACCGGGTTCGGGGCCGCCGCCGTCATGCGGCACCACTTCGTGAAGGTGCTCCAGACGACGCCGACCGCCTACCGCCGTCTCTTCGGCATGCGGGTCGCCTCCTAGGCGGAGACCAGCTCCGGCGTCCCCGTCGTCGCGATCCAGGCGATGCCGGGGCCGGTGATCGAGAGTTCGCCCTCATCCGGCGTTACGTACGCCGAGCCGCCGCGACCGAGCGAGACGGATGCCCCGGTGCCGCCGCCGATCGTGACGCCGTCGCGTTCGACGACCACGATCGCAGGCCCGTCGAGGGCGACCCGGGCAGGCTCGGCCGCAGGCTCGACCCGGTACAGCTCGAAATCGGGCACGTCGGGGCGGAACACGGCGACCCCGGGCGAGACCTCGATCGGAGCGAGGTACGGCGCGGGGATCGGCGTGAAGTCGAGCACGTCGAGGAGCTCCGTGACGTCGATGTGCTTCGGCGTGAGGCCGCCGCGAAGCACGTTGTCGCTCGCAGCCATGAGCTCGATGCCGAGACCGTCGAGGTAGGCGTGGATGTTGCCGGCGGCGAGGTACAGCGCCTCGCCGCGCACGAGGCGCACCCGGTTCAGCAGCAGCGAGATCACGACCCCCGGGTCGCCCGGGTACGCCGCGGCGAGTGCCCCGACCGTCTCGAACGAGCGGGAGTACGGAGAGGCCAGCGCAAGCTCGGAGGTCGCGAGCTCCTCGACGCGGTCGATCACCCACGACGCCTCGCCGGTGTCGCCGCCGCGACCGTCGCGCAGCAGCCACTCGACGGTGTCGCGCAGCGGGTCGGCTCCCGACAGGTGGGACTCGAGCAGGTCGAGTGCGGAAGGATCGGGCTCGGGCGCCGCGGCATCCGCTGCCCGCAGCGATTCGAGCACGCCGCGCACCTCGTCGAGCGGACGGAACCCCGAGAGCGCGTCGAACGTGTCGCTCACGGCGACGATCAGCTCGGGCTTGTGGAACTCGTCCTTGTAGTTGCGGTCGTATGCCGAGAGCGGCACGCCGTCGGCCTCCTCACGGGCGAAGCCGGCACGCGCCTGGGCGGGCGTCGGATGCGCCTGCAACGAGAGCGGCGCGGCCGCCGCCAGCACCTTCAGGAGGAAGGGCAACCGAGCCCCCTCGGCGGCGAGACGAGGACCGAGCGCCTGCTCGGGTGCGGCGGCGATCCACGACGCGAGGTCGGCGTGTCCGACGGATGCGGCGTCGAGCAGCTGCGCCGGTGACCCCGGGTGGGCGCCGAGCCACAGCTCGGCCTCGGGCGCTCCGGATGACTCGGTTCCGCGGAACTCCGCGATCGCCGTCGTGGAGCCCCACGCGTAGTCGCGCGGGGTGTTGCCGATGGCAATGAACATGCTCGAGGTTCCTCCCGGTCGTCAGGCTCCAAGCTACCAAGCCGTGGACTTTCGTCGGCCTGGAGCACCGCGTCCCCACCGGCGCATCCTGGATTCGACGCCACGTGTGAACGTGTAGCATCTGTGTCCGGGCCCGGTCCGCCGGTAGACGATGGATCGAGGAATGGCATGAACGCGCGAGTCGCCGTGGTGGTACGGACCAAGGATCGTCCGCTTCTGCTTCGTCGGGCATTGCGCTCCATATTGGCTCAGAGCCACGACGACTACGTCGTCGTGGTGGTGAACGACGGCGGCGACGAGTCGGACTTCGCATCGGTGCTCGACGAGTTCCGACCGCTGCTCGGCGAGCGGCTGCATCCCGTCCGCCACGCACGATCGCTCGGACGCTGGCCCAGCGCGACGGCAGGTGTCGACGCCGTCGACTCGGAGTTCATCGTCATCCACGATGACGACGACACGTGGGGTCCCGACTTCCTCGCGACGACGGTCGCTCACCTCGATGCGCATGCTGAGTCCGCCGGCGTCAGCGTGCGCACGACGATCATCTGGGAGAGCATCGAGGGCGACCGGATCACCGAGCTCGGTCGCGACGTGTTCCACCCGTCCATGACGGACCTCCTCCTCGCAGACCACCTCTACAAGAACCGTTTCGTGCCGATCTCCTTCCTCTATCGGCGCAGCCTGTACCGCGAGCTCGGCGGATTCAATGAGGAGCTGCAGGTCGTGGGCGACTGGGAATTCCACATTCGCGCCCTGACAGCAGCGAGAATCGATTTCCTCCCCGACGAAGGCCTGGCCTTCTGGCACCAACGTCCCGGAACCGTGGGCGCTGCGGGCAACAGCGTGATCGATCTCGACCATTTGCACGACCGATACGACCGCCTGGTCAGGGACGAGCGTCTCGTGGCCTACGTGCGAGAGTACGGGAGCGGCCTGCCTCTGTATCTCACGCACCTCCTCCACGAGCAGCGACGACTCGCAGTCGACGAAACCCGCGCGGCGATGCGAGACGAACTGCATGCGCAACTCGGGCCGCTCCGCGATCAGATCGATCGTCTCCAGGCGATCGCCGACGACGGCTTCATTCCTATTCTGCGTCGCAAGTACTGGGCCCTGCGTCGCCGGCTCTCCGGCACTCGAACGCCAGACCCTCAGAACTGAGCGAGCACACGCCATCTCGGGCCGTGAAGGCGCGCATCGCGCGCGATAGCCTTGGAGCCATGATCACCGGCCCGAGCCGAACCCTTACCGGCGCATACGCGACGTTCGCGCTGTTCACGGTGCTCGCGGGCCAGTTCTGGCGCAACCTCCTCGGCTGGTGGGGCTTCGGCATGATCGCCCTCCTCGTCGTCGGCGGCGCTGTTGCACTCCTCGTGTCGTCGAAACCGTCGTGGAATTGGCGGCGTACGCCGAAGTCGACCATGTTCTTCCTCCTGCTTGCGACGCTCTCCGTCGCCTGGTCCTTCTATCCCGGAGCATCCGCCCTCGGCGTCTGCCTCCTGCTCGTCACCTCGGTCGTCGCACTCGCCCTGGTGTACTGCCTGCCGTGGACGCGCTTCGTCCGAGCGCTCGGCGGGGCGATCAAGTGGGTGCTCGGTCTGTCGCTCGCATTCGAGCTCTGGGTCGCGATCTACGTCCGCGGCCCGGTACTCCCGAACTTTCCGGACTTCGAAGTCACCGGCGAGAAGCTGCCGATGGCGTTCTACTGGTCCCGCGGGCTGCTGTTCGACGGCGGCCCGATCGAGGGAATCGTCGCGAGCCGCAATCTCCTCGCGATGGTCGCCCTGCTCGGGCTCATCGTCTTCGGCTCGATGCTCGCGACGCGGAGTATGCGTCGGGCATCCGGGATCGGGTGGCTCGTCGTCTCGGCGCTCGTCTTCGTGCTGACGCGGTCCGCGACCGTCATCCTCGTCGCAGCCGTCGTCGCCGTCGCATTCGCATTCGTGATCTGGGCACGCCGTGTCGGACCTGAGCGCCGTCGGGGCGTGTACTGGGCGGCCACGGGCGCGCTCGCGGCATCCGTCACTCTCCTGCTCGTGTTCTGGAACGGGCTACTCGATCTATTCGGCAAGAGCGAGGACCTCACGGGCCGGTTCGACATCTGGAATGCCGTGATCGGCCTCGCCGTCGAGCGTCCGTGGTTCGGCTGGGGCTGGGTCGGCTACTGGGCGCCATGGGTGGAACCGTTCGACGACCTCGCCGTGCGAAAGGGTGTCACCTACCTTCAGGCGCACAACGCATGGCTCGACGTATGGATGCAGCTCGGCATCGTCGGCCTCATCGCATTCGCTTCGATCGTCATCGGTGCGCTCTGGCGGGCGTGGTTCCTCGCCGTCGACCGGCCGAGGGACCCCATGGGCGAGCCGCTCCCCTATTCGGCCGCTTCCCTCGTCCCGCTGCTCGTGCTCGTCGCCCTCGTCGGTCAGAGCTTCGCCGAGAGTCGGATCCTCGTCGAAGGCGGCTGGGTGTTGCTCATCGCGATCGCATGGTCGACGAAGCGCCGCCAATGGGCGCCCGAGCCGCTCCCCGCCGAGCCTGCGCCTGTTCTGGGGTCGCGGATGCTGCCACCGGATGTCATCCGATGACCCTCGTCCAGCCGTGGGCTCCGGACAGTCGTCGATGAACAATCCTGCCGGAGAGTCCGCCATGCGCCAGGCGGTCAGAGCGTTCATCGGGTCTGCGCGCTTCGCGCAGGCGTTGACGCTCGTCGCCGTCGGGCTCTCGTTCTCGACTCATGCGGTCCGGGTCCTCATCGGTGTTCCCGGGCTCGTTGCGGCCCTCGCCGGCCTGCTCGTGCTGTGCGCCGCGTCTCTCGTCGCCCGGTGGCGAGCCGTCGAATGGTACGGCATCCTTCCGCTCACGATCCTCGTGTTCGTCGCCTGGTGCACCGCTTCCGTCATCTGGAGCACCCTGCCCGCGCTCACCTCGATCACTCGGGTCGGCTATCTCCTGGCCTTCACCCTGGTCGGAATCTACATCGCACTGATGCGGGACACCATCCAGATCGTGCGGGCGTTCGGCGATGTCCTGCGGATGCTGCTCGGTGTCTCGCTCGCGCTCGAGGTGTTGTCCGGAATCATCCTCGACGTGCCGATCAAGGTACTCGGCATCCAGGCGAACCTCACGCAGCTCGGTCCCATCCAGGGCATCTTCGGCTCTCGAAACATGCTCGGTTTCGTCGCCCTCATCGCCCTGCTCACCTTCATCGTCGAGTGGCGCACGAGCATCGTGCAGCGTCCTCGCGCGCTCGCGTCGATCGCACTCGCCGGAATCTGCCTCGTCTTGTCAGGGTCGCCGACGACCTGGTTCGCGCTCGGCGCCGCTCTCGTCGCCCTCCTCGCGCTGTACGGGCTGAGGCGTGCCTCTGCGCCGACCAGGTGGCGTTGGCAGATCGGTCTGCTCGTCACGGGGGTCGTGGTGCTCGTGGCGGGCTGGCTCCTCCGAATGCGCATCATCGAACTGCTCGACGCCCGAAGCGAGTTCGATGTGCGACTCGACGTCTGGCGCGAGTTGTCCCGTTACTTGAACCTCAACCCGCTTCAGGGCTGGGGCTGGGTCGGGCCGTGGCCCGACGCGCCGCCGTATACGTGGATCGAGTTGGCGACGGGGCGGCCGCACGGCTCCGCGCTGAACGCCTACATCGATGCGTACTTCCAAGTCGGCGTCATCGGGGCGCTGCTCTTCATCGCCCTGCTCGGCGTCGCACTCGTTCGTGCGTGGCTCCTCGCGTCGACGCGACGCAGCGTCGTCTACGTGTGGCCGGCGCTCATGCTCGTCGCGATCGCCGTCACCTCGTTCGCAGAGAGCTTCGCGCTCGTCGAAGGCGGCTGGATGCTGCTCGTGGTGTGCGCGGTGAAGGCGGCCAGGGACATGAGCTGGCGAGACGCATTGTATGCTGCGCGTTCGCCGGCGGAGCCGGGTTCACCGGCCTGAGACTGTTCTGGTCGGGCAGCTCACGGGAGCGTCGCGACGACGACGAACTCGTTGTAGATGAACATGGAGCCGCTCCAACGCGGGAACGGGAACGAGTAGGAACGCTCGAGACGCAGGCCGAGCGCGCGAACGATCTCATGAAGGCCCTCGAAGTCCACGAACTCGATGTGCGTCGGGTCGGACGCGTACCCGCGCTCCTGCGGTGTGACGAAGCAGACCCGTCCGCCCGAGCGCAGATACGGAAGGTACCGGCGCACGAGTTCGATCGCCTCCCCGCGAGGCATGTGCTCGAGAACATGTGCGAACAGGAGCGAATCGAACGCGTCCGCCACCGCGTACGACGACGCCTGGAATTCTTCGACGGTGAATGCGACGTGGCCACGCTTCTTCGCGATGGCGATGGAAGCCGCGTTGTGGTCGACGCCGACGGCGTGTTCGAGATTCGCGAGATTTCGCCCGATACCGCAGCCGACATCGAGTGTACGACCGATGAGCACGCGACGAAGGTTCCATCGGTACGGCGCTTGGACGGGGAGGATCTTCTTCCACCACTTCGACTGCCGACGGCGGAGCCGCTCGGCGTACGCCTCGGTCGACGTCAGCGGCGCACCCTCAGCAGACACTCCACCACCAAGCTCGTCCGCCATGCGTCGAAGCTACCAATACACGCAGTCGATGCGATACTCGGAGTCACCACATGTCCCGGTTCCGGGGTCTTGCGTCGGCGGACATGGAAGCGCAGGTGCGATCGAATCTCGATGAACGCGATCGGCGGCGTGACGTTCCGGCGAACCGCACTAGAATTGTGGATCGTGCGCGTGGCGTACCAGAAGTGATGAAGGCGGGTTTCATTGAGTACTGCCCAGGCCGAGGCGGCCGGATTCGTTGTACCCGGCCGAAGCCGTGGCATTATCGACGTCTTCCGATTCCGCTATCTCCTGCGTCTCCTCGTCCGAAAGGGCATCCTGACCCGGTACCACGGCTCGGTGCTCGGATGGACGTGGTCGTATGTCAAGCCGGCCGCTCAGTTTCTCGTGTTCTACTTCGTTTTCGGCATATTCCTCGACTTGAACCGAGGAATACCGGCGTTCCCGATCTACCTGTTCTCCGGCATCATCGTCATCAACCTCTTCACAGAGGCATTCAGCAACGCGACGAAGTCGATCGTAGACAACGCCCCATTGGTGAAGAAGATCTACCTCCCGCGCGAGTTGTTCCCGGCCGCCGCGGTCATTGTGGCGTTCGTCCACTTCCTGCCACAACTTGCGATCCTGACCGTGGTCTGCGTATTCGTCGGATGGATACCGACCCTGGTCGGAATTGCGGGGATCCTGACCGGCGCACTGATCATCATCGTGCTCGCGACAGGACTCGGTTTGCTGTTCGGCGCCGTGAACGTCTCCTTCCGCGACGCACAGAACTTCGTCGAGCTCATCCTCCTCTTCGCCACGTGGACCTCGCCCGTGCTGTACAGCTGGACGATGGTGCGAGACGTGGTGGAGCCGTGGGTGCTCGAGTTGTACATGCTGAACCCGATCACCTCCGCGGTCGAGCTGTTCCATGAAGGATTCTGGGCGCCGCTGGTCGACGTTTCCGACCGGCCACCGATGCTTTGGCTCAATGCGATGCTCGGGCTGGGATTGTCACTCGTACTGCTGTTCGTCGGACAGCTGGTCTTCCGTCGCTTGGAGGGTCGCTTTGCGCAAGATCTCTAGCACCCAGGGCGACGCCCGAATTATCGTCGACGGCATCGGAAAGACCTTCGTCCTTCGCCACACGCACTCCTTCAAAGAGGCCTTCATCGCAGTGCTGCGACGGAAGAAGATCTCGACGGTCTTCAAGGCACTTGACGGCGTCGACTTCGCGGTGCGCGAAGGCGAATCGGTCGCCCTTCTCGGTTTCAACGGCTCGGGCAAGTCCACCCTGTTGAAGCTCATTTCCGGCGTCCTCAAGCCCGACTCGGGTCGAGTGCTCACCCGCGGACGCGTGGCGGGACTCATCGAGGTCGGCGCCGGGTTCCATCCCGACCTCTCCGGCAGGGAGAACGTCTTCCTCAACGCCGCGATCCTCGGCATGTCGAAGCGGGAGATCACCGAGCGCTTCGATGCGATCGTCGAGTTCTCCGAGATCGGAGAGTTCATCGACACGGAGGTCAAGCACTACTCCAGCGGCATGTTCGTGCGCCTGGCGTTCTCCGTTGCGATCCACACCGAGCTCGACATCCTCCTCGTCGATGAGGTCCTCGCCGTCGGCGATGCCCCGTTCCGTGAGAAGTGCAAGGCCAAGATCGCCGAACTCTCATCGCAGGGAAAGACCATGCTCGTCGTCAGTCACGACATCGACATGGTGACGGCACTCTGCGAACGCGGCATCCTCCTTCGGCACGGAAATGTCGTCTTCGACGGCGAAATCGACAAGGCCGTCTCCGCGCTCCGAGCACAGGATGTCTGACGCGACCGAGTTGCATGGCCCCTTCGAGGAGGCTACCGGCGACAGCACCGGTGCAGGTGCGCTTCCGGTCCTCGTCGCCACGGCGATCGTCGGAATCGCCGGATACGTCATCACGTGGCTCGTGCCGCGGATCGTCGGCGTCGCCGAATACTCCATCTTCGCGATCTTCTGGGCCTTCACCTTCCTCGTCGCAGCGGGACTCTCCGGAATCCAGCAGGAGGTCTCACGAGCCACTCGGCCGAGGACCTCGCCCTCCGACGCGGATCACGGACGGGCCCATGCCGGCCGCTTCGCCGTCACGACAGCCGTCATCGTGTTCGTCGTCATCCTCGGTACCGCACCGCTGTGGGTCGATGTGGTGTTCCCCTCCGACGGCTGGACACTGGTCTGGCCCCTCGCGACCGGTGCCGCCTCGTACACACTGCTGGCCGTCCTGACTGGCTCGCTGTACGGGACGACGGCGTGGCGCCCGCTCTTCTGGGTCATCTTGATCGAGGGCGTCCTCCGTCTGGCGCTTATCGCAGCGGTGCTCACGTTGACGCACGACCATGTCTGGCTCGCATGGGCGGTGGCAGCTCCGTTCGCTGCCACCGTCGCGATCATGTGGCCGGCGACTCGACGTCGTCTGACCGGCAGGACCGTCCTCGACGTGGGATATCGCCAACTCGTGTGGAACGTCGCCCGGACGATCGTGGCTGCGACCGCGATGGGAGCTCTCGTCAGCGGATTCCCTCTCTTACTGAGCCTCGCGGTACCACGGGCGGATCCTCAGCAGTTCGGGTTGCTCGTGTTGGCGGCAACGCTGGTGAGGGCGCCGCTCATCGTCGTCGGAATGGCGCTGCAGAGCTACCTGGTCGTGCTCTTCCGAAATCGGCAGGACTCCTTCTGGAAGATCCTCATGCTTCTCGAGGGGCTCGTGCTGGTGGTCGGCGCGCTCCTTGCGCTGCTCGGATGGTGGCTCGGCCCGGCCGTGTTCGGGTTCCTCTACCCCGGTGAGCCGGAACCGAGCGGGGCCCTTATCGCCACGCTCGTCGGATCGTCCGCCCTCGTGGGCGCGCTCTGCATCACTGCGCCCGCAGTGCTCTCGCGGTCTCGCCATATCGCGTTCACTGCCGGATGGGTCGTTGCGGCAGTCGTGACGATCGGCTGCCTCCTGATCCCCCTGCCACTCGAGGCTCGCACCATCCTCGCGCTCGTCGCCGGACCGGCGACCGGTCTCGCGGTCCACCTCGGTGCGCTTCTGGCGGCTCGACGCGAACGCGAGCCTGAAGAGGCAGTCGCCTGACACAGCGTTGATGATCCGGCGGTGGCCGACGGATCGCCCGCTCAGACCCCGACGATCGCCCGCATCAACGCGACCGTGACGGTCGGATCAGTCGCCGGAGTGACCGGCGAGGCGTCGCTCGAGCTCACGGATTCGGAGATCCTGCATGGCGGTCTCCTCCGCGAGCCGTCGGGTCTTGCTCTCGAGCTTCGTCAGTTCGGAACTGTGCTGCAAGCAGACCAGGAACAGTATGGCGATGCTCACAAAGAACACGAGGTTGATCGGCACCTCGATGCCGATCACATTCGCCGCCCACTCCAGCGTCCCGGGGAAGATGCCCACGATGAGCGCGAGCGTCCCGGCGAGGAGCCACCAGAGCGCATGCCGCTCCCGCAGACGACGATGCCGGAGCATCTCGACGACGACCAGCAGGATCGCGAGCGCCGCAGCGACGGCGAAGATATGGCTCGTAGGGGTCACGCGTCGGCACTCCCGACCTGGAAAGTGGACTTGGGGCGGATCAGGGCGAAGACGAGCGCGAGTCCGGCTCGTCCCAGGTACACGGCGGACTTCACCGGATCATGGGACGGCACGCCTCCGGCACGCGGTCTCATCGCGACGGGAACCTGCCGGATCGTGCAGTCCGCACGAGCAGCGATGACGAGTGCTTCGATGGTGTCTCCCAGGTACTCGGCCGGGTAGTGCTCGGCGAAGAGCCTGACCGCCCTCGGACCGGACGCCCTGAACCCCGAGGTCGTGTCCGTGAGCTTCGACTTCGCGACCCTGCTGAGCACTCGAGCGAGCACACGCATGGCCCAGCGGCGAGGCCCGCGAACCTCGTACTCCCCTTGGCCGGCGAACCGGGCTCCCATGACGAGATCAGCCGTGTCGAGTGCGGCAAGGAGCTCGGGCACGTTGGCGGGATCGTGCTGACCGTCTGCGTCGATCTGCACGACGATGTCGTAGTTGTTCTGCAGCGCGTAGCGAAATCCTGCCCGCATCGCCCCGCCGACTCCGAGGTTGAAGGGGAGCTTGAGCACTGCGGCACCCGCATCGTTCGCAACAGCGGCGGTTCGATCGCGCGAGCCGTCGTCAACGACGAGACAACCCGCGTCCGGCAGGGCGGCACGCACTTCCTTCACGACCCCGACCACCGATGCTTCCTCGTTGAAGGCAGGGAGCACGACGAGGACGCGTGGGGCGGAGGGAATCACCCATCGATCGTAGCAACTCGCTCGGACCGGGCCGTCGCATAGGATTGGTGGTCGCGTCAATCAGGAGGAACTCCATGCGTCTGCTCTTCATCCACGAGGTGAACTACGAGGCGAAGGTCATCTACGAGATGCACGAGTTCCCCGAGCTGCTCGCGCTCCGTGGACACGACGTGACGTTCTTCCACTATCCCGAAGGCTCGGGGCGACGTTCGGCTCGCACACGCCGCGAACGCATCGCCGGCCGGGCCTACTCGAATGCCCGACTCGAGTTGATCACGCCTCCGACGTTCGGCGGCGCGCCGGCCGAACGAGTGCTCGCGCCCCTGATCGATGCGCCCGCCTTGCGACGCGAGATTCGTCACGGCGGCTATGACGCGATCGTTCTCTACGCCGTTCCGACGACCGGATGGCAGACCGTGGCGTTCGCTCGACGAGCCGGCGTCCCCGTCATCTTCCGCGCTCTCGATGTCTCGCATGCCATCAGGGAGACGCCGTTCAATGCCTTGATTCGCCGCGCCGAGAAGTACGTCTACCGCAACGCGGACCTGATCTCGGCGAACAACCCCGCGATGGCGGACTACTGCGTCACGGCATCGGCGAGGCGCGGGCCGGTCAGCGTCGATCTCCCACCCGTCGACCTGGAACATTTCGAGCGTGCCGCCAAACCGGTTCGTTCCCGCTACGGTCTGCGCGACGACGACCGAGTCATCGCCTATATGGGGAGCTTCTTCGAATTCTCGGGCCTCGATCTCGTCATTCCGGCGATCGCGCCCCTCATGGCACGTGACGAGCGCCTCCGGCTTCTGCTGATCGGAGGGGGAACGCTCGACCAGCGACTGCGAGATCTCGCCGAGCACCATGGATTGTCCGATCGGATCATCTTCACCGGCGTGGTTCCGTATGCGGAGCTGCCCGAGCATCTCCGGGCCGCCGACGTGGCGATCAACCCCTTCCTCCCACTCCAGGTGACGCATGTCGCATTCCCGCACAAGGTGCTCCAGTACATGGCAGCCGGGGTCCCGGCTGTGTCGACCTCGCTCGACGGTCTGCGCGGGGTTCTGGGTGACGACTCCGGCGTGACGTGGGCCGACGGGCCGCAGACGGTCATCGAGGCGGCGGTGTCGCTCGCCGAACAGGATGCGGAGCTTCGTGCGTCGATTTCCGCGCGGCAACGAGCGTTCGTCGACGCGACATTCTCACTCGATCTCGCCGTCTCGGGCTTCGAACGGACCATCGGATCGGTCGGCTAGCATGGAACCCATGAGTTCGCGCGTTCTCGTCCTCGGAGCTACGGGGATGCTCGGAAGTACCATCGTGCGCCGGTTTCACGAGGCGGGTTTCGACGTCACGGCAACCGCACGGCGCACGGCAGACCTCCCCGACGGGATAGCGCTCCGGACCTTCGACGTCGAACACGACGAGATCGCATCGATCGTCGCCGACTTCGGTGTGGGCGACACCGTGATCAATTGCATCGGCGTGATCCGTCATCTCATGAAGGACGATGTCGTGGCCGACCGCCTGCGAGCCATTCGAGTCAATGCGGAATTCCCGTACGCCCTCGCCGCCGCTGCTGAAACACAGGGCTTCCGCGTCCTTCAGATCGCAACGGACTGCGTGTATTCAGGACTCGAGGGCGCCTACGATGAGACGGCCGTGCACGACGCCTATGACGTTTACGGCAAGACGAAAAGCCTCGGAGAGACGCCCAGCCCGCAGGTCCTGCACCTTCGCTGTTCGATCATCGGCACGGAGCTCGGCTCTGCCACATCCTTGCTCGAGTGGGTGCGTTCCCAGCCCATCGGCGCGACGCTGAACGGCTTCACCGACCACCGTTGGAACGGCGTGACGACAGACGCATTCGCGGATGTCGCGGTCGGACTCGTCCGTTCTGGTTCCACCCTGAGCGGTGTGCAACATCTCATTCCCGCTGATGCGCTGACGAAAGACGAGTTGGTGCAGGTCATCGCCGAGGCATTCGGACGGGACGACCTCGACATCCGTCCGGTGTCGACCGGCACAGGGGTCGACCGGACGCTTTCGACCATTTCTCCGGATATCAGCCGGCAGTTGTGGAGCGACGCCGACTACGACCACCCTCCCACGATCGCGGAAATGGTCGGCGCCACGGCGACGGTCCACGCGTAGACCCTCAAGAGAGACAGGCATGACCACAACGCTCAACGACGCCACCGTCACCATCACCGGCGGTACCGGCTCCTTCGGCTCGACGATGGCGAAGCACCTCCTGACCCAGGGCGTCGCCGAGGTGCGGATCTTCAGCCGCGACGAATCGAAGCAGGACGCGATGCGCCATGCCGTCGCCGACCCTCGGATGCGTTTCTACCTCGGCGATGTCCGAGACGCGCAGAGTGTCGCACGTGCCGTCCGCGGCAGCGACCTGGTCTTCCACGCTGCCGCCTTGAAGCAGGTGCCCTCCGGTGAGTTCTTCCCGATGGAGACCGTTGCGACCAACATCCACGGAAGTGCGAACGTCATCCGCGCCGCCGTCGATAGCAACGTGAAGTCCGTCGTCTGCCTCAGCACCGACAAGGCGGTCTATCCCATCAATGCGATGGGCATGACGAAAGCGCTCATGGAGAAGACCGCGATGGCGATGGCCCGCGATTTCATCGACTCGGATACGACGATCTCGGTCACCCGCTACGGCAACGTCATGTACTCGCGGGGTTCCGTCATTCCGCTCTTCCTGAATCAGCTCACCTCAGGTCGGCCGCTCACGATCACCGATCCCAACATGACGCGCTTCCTGATGTCGCTCGCAGAATCGGTCGACCTCGTCCAGTACGCCTTCACCGAGGCCAAGACAGGCGACCTGTTCGTGCGCAAGGCTCCGGCCAGCACGGTTGAGACCCTCCTTCGCGCGGTCGCGAACATCGCCGGCGTCGCGAACCCGTCCGTCGAGGTCATCGGCGTCCGGCACGGCGAGAAGCTCTACGAGTCCCTCCTCGGTTCCGAGGAGGCGGCCAACGCAGAAGACCGCGGCGGCTACTACCGGGTGCCACTCGACACGCGCTCACTCGACTACCGTCCGTACTTCGAGGAAGGCAGCCCCGAAGCGCCGCCCGCCGAGTCGTACACCTCCCACAACACGACCAGGCTCGATGTCCAGGAGGTCGAGGACCTTCTGATGACCCTGCCCGAGATTCAGGAATTCGTGAGGGACCGAGGCTGATGGTGTCGCGCCCCACTATCGTCACCATCGTCGGCACCCGACCCGAGATCATCCGACTTTCACGGGTCATCGAGCACCTCGACCGGTCCAGCAACCACGTCCTCGTCCACACCGGTCAGAACCACGACCGCCAGTTGAACGAGGTGTTCTTCGAAGAGCTCGGCATCCGGCAGCCGGACCACTACCTGAACGTCGACACGTCGAGTCTCGGCACGGTCATGGGCGATGTGCTGCGCAAGAGCGAAGCGATCTTCAACACCGTCAAACCCGACGGCGTCCTGGTGCTCGGCGACACGAACAGTGCGATCTCCGTCGTGATGGCGAAGCGCATGCACATTCCGACGTACCACATGGAGGCGGGAAACCGTTCCTTCGATGAGAACGTGCCCGAAGAGACCAACCGTCGCCTCGTGGATCACGTTGCAGACTTCAACCTCGCGTACACCGAGCATGCTCGACGCAACCTTCTCGCCGAAGGATTGTCGCCGCGGCGCATCATGGTGTCGGGATCTCCGATGCGGGAGGTACTCGACCACTACGGTCCCGACATCGAGGCGTCCCGCGTCCTGGAGCACTTCGATCTCACCCCCGGGGAGTACTTCGTCGTCAGCGCCCACCGTCAGGAGAACGTCGATTCCCCCGAGCGGCTGAAGCGACTCCTCAAGGCCCTCAAGGCGGTTCGCGAGCGATACGGCCTTCCGGTGCTGGTGTCGACCCATCCGCGTACGCGCAAGCGCCTCGAAGAGACACAGGGCGGCGCCGAGATCGAGGGCGTGAATTTCCACGAGCCGTTCGGGTTCCTCGACTACTGCAAGCTGCAGAGCAATGCTCGGTGCGTGATCTCCGACAGCGGAACGATCAGTGAGGAGTCTGCGATCCTCGGCTTCCCCGCCGTGACCATTCGCGACTCGATGGAGCGCCCGGAAGCCCTCGACACGGGCGCGATCGTGATGACGGGTCTGCACGCCGCGGAAGTCATCGCCGGCATCGACGAAGTCACGCGGGATTCATCCCTGCCTCAGCTCGCACCGTTCGACTATCTCGCTCCCGACACCTCTCGGCGTGTCGTGCGGTTCATCCTGTCGACCATCGGCCGGCATCACGAATGGGCTGGGATCCGCTCGCTGTCCTGAGCGGACCGCGTCCGACAGTGGGCGGGCATCACGCGATCGCCACCTGTCGCGTGAGTTCTATGGACGCACCTCATAGAGGTGTAACGTCTTGCCCGCCCACTCGACGGAGCCGTCCTCACGAACGCAGGATCCCTCGAGCCGCTTGGACGACGCGAGATGCCCGAGCCCATCCGACTACATCGTTCACGGGGTCTCGTACAGGTAGACAGTGCGACCTGACCAGTTCGCGGTTCCGGCATCGACGAGACACGAGGAGTCGATGGCTTCCGCCGATGCGATGTGGCCGAGTTCCGGGAATCGCTCCTTGAGGTCGCAGGGATCGATCCGAACCCACGTCGTATCGAAGCCCGACGTCGTGATCTCGAGTTCCTCTCCCGGTGCGAAGACGAACGGAATGTACCCGCCGCCGCGGTTCCACGCGAACTCGAACTCGTGGTCGGGATCGAGTCGCTCCCACTGAGCCACGTCAGGTCCGGAGCGCTGGAAGCCGGACAGCGATGGCACACCATTGGCGAGCATGAGGCTCTCGAATCCGGGCGCATCAGTGGCCCAATAGGTGCCGTCGGCACGGGACTCGGCACCGAGATCCTGGAGTGTGCGCGCCACATCGGACGAACGGAATTCACCAAGTCCAAAGAGGATCGGCTGGGAGCGAACGACCGGCAGAAGGGCGAGGACGCCCGCCAGAAGAACAGGCCACAACTTGCGCGGGAAGAGCGTCACGAAGAAGACTGCAATCGCCGCGCCGCCCGCAGCGGCGAGGATCTGCCAGCTCTGCATCGTAGGAGCCGCCTCTTCGCGGAACAACGAGACGGCGTATGCCGTCACGAAGCCGACCGTCACCGCTGAGACGATCGCGGCCGTGTAGTCGCGCCGCAGCGGAGCCTTCGAGAGGATCAGTGCGACGACGATGATCGCGAGAATGCCGATGACCTGGGCCGCTCGGTACGGTGGCACCAGATTCAACACGGGGATCCGTTCGCCGAGAGCACCAGTGCTGACCGTACACCAGCCGAGCCAGGTCAGCGTCCACGCGCCGAGGACGATGAGTGGGAGGTTGTCACGGACGCGCCCGAAATTCCGGTACGCCACGATCAAAATCGCTGCCCAGAACACGCAGACTGTGAAGGATGCTGAGAGCTCGCTTGCGTTCGAGACGATCGGGTCGTGCCGAGAGAGGGCGTCGTACCCGGGTGCGCCGAAGAGCATCGCGAACGACTGGGCGAGGCTCCCTGATCGACGCGAGCCGGGGTAGACCGTTCCAACCATCGACTCGAGGCCCTCGCGATTCTCGAGGAAGACGCCTGCCGCCAGAATGAGGGCGATGGACCCGCTCACCGCGATGGGGACGATCCGTTGCGGCCATGTCGTCTTCGTCGCGACGATGCGAAGCACCGTGGCAAGGAGTACCGGGACGCCGAGGATGATCGACCAGGGTGCGTACACGGTCGGAATGGACGCAAGGAGGATTCCTGCGACGACCATCACGATGCCCGCACGGACGAAACGACGGGAGATGAAGAGCTCAGCGGCGATCGCCAGAGCCAAGCTGCCGGCTACCGCATACGCCAGCACGCCCACAGGGCCGAGCGACCACCAGGCGACCGACGGCGAGAACGCGATCAACAGGGTGGCGAGCCACCCCATTCGGCGTGTTCCACCCATGCGCTCGACCCAGAACGGCAGGCTGAACACCAGGAAGATCATCGGCAGCCACCACACCAGCGAGAAGACCATGGTGTCGGGGAGGAAGCTCGTCATCCAGAGCAGTGCCGTCGGGAAGAAGACGATCGTCTCGAAGAATCCACCGGACGAGAAGCGGTGCGCGATGTCCGCCGGCGCACCGAGGGGGCTGAGCGTCGGAGGCCCGCCCGTGGTCATCATGGACATCCAAAGCGGCGAGTTCACATTGTACTCGTCCGAACGGATCCACTGAGGCATGCCGATCTGGGTGATGTCCGGGTCAGATGGGTTCTCGGAGAACCACGCCATCCCGATCGATGAAGTGGTCATCCCCGTCAGGATGAACGCAGCGAAGAGAGCGGCGGCCGCAACGGTCATCCAATTGTCGTTCGCTATCAGCCATGCGCCAGCACGGCGCGTTGCGCGCTGAAAACGGCTCTCCTCGAGGCTCGGCATCGAAGTTACTCCCTCAGTGCCCACCGGGCGTGCTCGTCCCGGGGCGGCGGTCACATGATAAACGGCCGCGACGGTCTACGAGGCCCTCACGATTCTAGGCGCCCGTACCGAGCGGGATGTCACCGAGGCCGCCGGCGCCCGTGGTGAGGATGACGGGCGCGGAGCCCCCGGCCAACTCGAGCAGGCGGTCCCAACTCGGGACAGGACGACGCACAGCTCCCGAGAGAAAAAAGACCGTCGGCGAGTCGACCGTCTTCACGAAGACACTTCCCAGTTCGGAAGCGCTCGAGATCTTCAGACGCGCACACGTATCCGATGCGACGTTCGTGACCGCGATCCCTGTGGGGTTGCTCGCCGTGATCGGATACAAGGTGCCGTTGACGCCCAACAGCAACCGACCATTGCAGGAGAGGACACGCGTCAAGTAACCGCTGGCGACCGAGTAGCTCGACAGAGCATTTGCAGGGACCGTCGACCAGCTCGCGCGGCCGAGCTCAGTCGTTGAAACGAAGGAGGACACCGGGATCCTCTTCTCGGCGCCGTCGATGAAATAGAGCATCGGGTCCGAAGACGACTTCACGACGCTCGCGGGTTCGAGCGTGGGCACGAGGGGAAGGCTCATGAGCGTCGCCGCCGTGACTGTCATGATGGTCGGCACGGCACCGTTGTTGTTGGCGAGCAGCTCGTCCCAGCTCGACATGGCGCGCAGCTTTCCACCCGTCACGAGGTACACCGTCGACGAGGTCGCGCTCTTCATGAAGAGTTCGCCCGTGATTGCTCCGCCACGGGGCATTCGCTGGCAGGTGTCGGCGGACACCTCGGCGACCGACAGTCCTCCATTCGCCGCCGAGCCCGTCCACGAATGGAGGCGAGCACCGGCAGTTACGTATGTCGCGCCGTTGCAGCGGACTGCAAGGGACAAGAAGCCCGGACCCGTCGTGTAGCCATCGAGGATGCCCTGCGGCACCGTCAGGTACCCATTCGCGCCGAACTCCGACGCGACGGCGAACGATGTGATCTGGATCTTGCGGTCGAACCCGTCGACGAAGAAGACGGCGTCACTGCTGGAGGACTTGACGAGCGTTTGCGGATTGAGGATCGTCTTCAGGAGCGGATAGCGCGGAACGACGTCGGCACGCATAGTGACGACATACGGTGCGCTTCCGCCATTCAGTTTCACGGCCGCCGCCCAGTCATAGACGTGTACGCGTCCACCCGGAACGAAGTAATTCAGATCCGCGGAACCGGGGACGACGAAGAACGGCGTGATCATGCCACCGGTCGACCATCGAGCCAGCTGGCCCGGCGTCAGGTCGATCGCATCGCCGCAGGAGTAGCCGTACTGGGCCATGAGCTCGCACGAAGGGAACTGGTTCTTGCTCCCCCAGCGCTGCGCGAGGTACACCGCTCCCGAGGTCGGATCGCGGACGACCGTGGTCGCCCACTTCGCCGACGTCGAGTAGGTGTCGAGGTAGCTCTGCGAAACGACACGATATGTGCCGAGTGGGCTGAGGCTCTCGTACACCTCCATCGACGGGACCGGATACTTCACGGTGCCCGCGAGGAGGTAGAGCGTCGGATTCGCCGAGGTGCGCGCAAAATACGAGCCCCCGGTCGTACTGCCGAACCAGTCGGTGAACATTCGGAAGAAGTTGCGGTTCCCGTACGAAGAACAGCCGTCCCCGGTGCCATACATGTTGTTCAGCGCAGCCTGGTTGGGACGATAGGGAGTGTAGAGGTAGAGCCCCGCCGTCGCCTGGTTGTCGATAAAGACCTGAGAGCTGCCGCACGCACTGTTCGGGTGCCACTGGATCGTGTTCCAGCGACCGGCCTGGTACCCCCGTCCGTCGGGCGAGGCCTGATACTTCTTGAACTGCCACGCCGCGTTGTACACCTGATTGAAGAAGCCGTAGTACAGCGCATCGCAATCAGCGGTATCGGGACACCCGTATCCAGTCGCTGAGCGGAACTGTCGCTCCGTCGGCCATGTGTCGGTGACGAGTCCCTGCTCCTTCTCGAGCAACACGATCAGCACCTGCGGGTTTATTCCGCAGATGCTCGCGACGGAAGCGATGATCTGGGCGGCCGTCTGGCTGGGAGCACCGCCGTAGGCTGCGCAACCGGCGGCCTTCGCCGATTGGCTCGTCGTGTTCTGCCTGAAGTCCTTGAGGCACGTGTACCCCGCACGGCAACTCGGAACGCGGGCGTTCAAGAACGCCTGAATCTGACTCACGTTCATGGTGCCGGCATCGTAGAACACGGCATCCGACATGATGTTGCCCGCGTTGAAGTCCGCACCGGATGCCGCCTGCGCCGAAGGTGGCGCCGGCGACACCGTCACGCTGAACGCGACGAGCGTGCCGGCCGCGAGAATCATGGCGGCCGCGAGTGCGAGCGAACGCCGGCCGAACCCGGTTCTCGACAATTTGGGGACGGTGATCACGTGCGCGCTCCTCGTTCGACGAAGACGAGAGTGATGCCACGCAATGACCGGTACCCTCGGGCGCGCTACCGATCAGGACAGTGACCTCGTCCGTTCCAAGGTAGCGGAATGATCGTCGTACCAGCCGGATTGCCACACTGCCGAGTCAGATGCAGGGTGTCACGCTCACTGCTGATCAGGGAACAGCGACTGTTCCCACCGTTCGAGGGAGGTGATTCCCGGGAGCGCTTGCCGGTACTCCCCACTCAGTTCGGTCCAGCGCCGACGATACGCTCGGTTCAGTCGGATCGAGTCACGCAGCAGCTTCCGGAACATGGGTGGCCTGCGCGCGTGAAGGGTCGCTCCGGACCCTTCAGCGTTCGAGACGAGCACGCTGTCGTAGTTGGGCACCTCGAACCACCGAGCATCCTGGAATGAGAGATGAGCCTGCGGGCGCGAATCCGCTCCGGCGGCCGGTGCGCGGAACGCGTGCCTGAACACCTGCGACCACATCCACCGGGCGAAAGCGAATCCATGCGGACCGGGATTCGAGCGCCCGGTCGTCACTGCCATGATCTCGCGGGCGGGGAAGTGCGGAATCTGCGTCGTGTCGCGGATCACCTTCGCCTCGGTGAATCCCTCCGCCATTGCTCGAACCCGCGCAAGCCTGTCGCGCATGTCCGTGTGCAGTTGTTCCGGCCCCTCAAGCACATTCCGGATGGCCTCATGGCGCATCGCGACCGTGTAGTAGTCCATGGTCAACAGGTTCTTCACGTCGCCGGCGAGATTCGACCGACTGAGCCGACCCCCGCGAGGCTCGGGCGAGTGGAGAAGGGCCGCAACGAGGCGATTCCGAGCATGGAAGAACGCCTGCCAGTCATGCGAGTCGTCCTTGTCCACCCACGAGACGTGCCACACTGCCGCACCCGGCAGGCTGACCGTTGCGACGCCGTGTTCCCTCGCCCTCAGCGAGTACTCCGCGTCATCCCATTTGATGAAGACGGGCAGCGATGCGCCGATCTCGTTGATCACCGACACCGGGATGAGCGACATCCACCAGCCATTGTAATCGACGTCGAACCGGCGATGCAGCCACGCGGTCTGCCGGAGGTTCGACTCACCGAAGTCGTGCCTGCCCGGCGTGAACGGCCCCCACATGAAGGGCGACCAGTGGATGCCCTCGGCATAGGCATGCAGCTTCGCCTTGTCGTACATATCGAACATGTGCCCGCCGACGATCGTCGGCTCCACGCAGAAGTTGGCGAACGTCAGCGCACGAAGGAGGCTCTCCGGTTCGATCTCCACATCGTCGTCGAGGAGCACGATGTAGTCGGACTCCCCAGCTCGGCTGGTCTCCAGCATCCCGCGCGAGAAGCCGCCGGATCCGCCGAGGTTCGCCTGTTCGATCAGCCGGAGCTTGCCCTCGAGGCTCTGCTCAGCGGCGGCGTAACCCGCGTTCTCGCGAATCTTCTCGGAGCCCTGGTCGACGACGAGCACTCGGTCGAGCGAGGCCAGGACCGTCTTGTCTTCGCCGATCTCTCGCAGCAGCGTCGTGCAGTAATCGCCGCGATTGAGCGTCGTGATAGACACCGTGGCCGTGCCGTGAACGCGGGGCGCTGCCCCCTCGGGAGCTAACCAGTCCGCCTGCACGAGCTCGAACGGGGCATCCCCCGCGACGAGGTCGAACCAGAGCCATCCGCCATCGAGGAACGAGGCGAACGAGAGTTCGAACTCGGTCGTCGTCTCGCCGGTGACTTCGGCGCTGTCGATGCGCTGGATGACGCCACGCGCGTTCGATCGGAACACGAGGATCCTGCCCGGACCGTTCGTACGAACGCGCAGCCTCACCCCGTCGAGATTCGTCCAGGCGTTCCAGTAGCTCGCGGGGAAGGCATTGAAATAGCTCGCGAAGGACACCGTCTTGAACGACGGCAATTCGATGCCGCGCCGGCCTCGTAACCAGCTGAGGCCGGTCTTGTTCGTCAGACGAGTCGCCAGCTTGTTGTGTCCCTCGGTGAAAACGCCGCGGATCTTGGCCAGCTGGTCCTGTTCGTCATCGGGGATGTAAGCCCACGACCACGTTTCGGGGTCGAGGAACAACGGAAGCGCTTGCGGATCCCCGTGCTCGGGGAATATCACGCGCTGCAGGACGGTCTGGTCAGTACTCATGATGTGGGGTCTCGTTCGATCTCGTCAGGCGGCCGGTCGGCGCCTAGCGCGTGAAGCGGGGCTTGAGCTTGTTCTCGTACATCGACAGTGCGGAGCCGATCGCCATGTGCATGTCGAGGTACTGATACGTGCCGAGGCGACCGCCGAAGTAGACGTCTCGCTCCGCATCGCCCAACTGGCGATAGGCGAGCAGGCCCTCGCGGTCCTGGGGCGTGTTGACCGGGTAGTACGGCTCATCCTCGCGCGTCGCGAATCGTGAGAACTCACGCAGGATCACCGTCTTGTCCGCAGGATACTCGCGCTCGGGATGGAAGTGACGGAACTCGTGGATGCGCGTGTACGGCACGTCGAGGTCGGCGTAGTTCATCACCGGGGTTCCTTGGAAGTCCCGCATGGGCAGAACCTCCTCCTCGAAGTCGAGCGTCCTCCACGAGAGCTCGCCCTCTGCGTAGTCGAAGTATCGGTCGATCGGCCCCGTGTAGACGACGGGAACCTGCCCGACGGTCGCCGTCTTGTTGATCTCCTGCTCGAGGTCGAAGAAGTCCGTGTCGAGTCGTACCTCGATGTTCGGATGATCGGCCATCCGCTCGATCCACGCGGTGTACCCGTCGACGGGCAGCCCTTCGTAGGTGTCGTTGAAGTAGCGGTTGTCGTACGTGTACCGGACTGGAAGCCGGCTGATGATCTCCGCCGGGAGTTCGCGAGGGTCCGTCTGCCACTGCTTGGCGGTGTAGTCACGGATGAACGCCTCGTAGAGCGGCCGCCCGATGAGGGAGACGGCCTTCTCCTCGAGGTTTCCGGCGGCACCCGTGTCGAGCTCCGACGCCTGCTCGGCGATGAGAGCCCGAGCTTCGCCGGGGCTGTACGCGGAACGGAAGAACTGGTTGATGGTGCCCAGGTTGATCGGCAGCGGGAAGACTTCGCCGCCGCGGTTCGTGTACACCTTGTGCACGTAGTTCGTGAATGACGTGAACCGGTTGACGTACTCCCAGATGGCGGGGTTCGACGTGTGGAACAGGTGCGCTCCGTACCGGTGCACCTCGATGCCGGTCTCGCGGTTCGCTTCGCTGTACGCGTTGCCGCCGATGTGGTGCCGGCGATCGATCACGAGTACGCGTAGCCCGAGCTCGCTCGCGCATCGTTCGGCGATTGTGAGTCCGAAGAATCCGGACCCGACCACCACGAGGTCGGCATTGGTCATGTGCAAAGCTCCTTACTTCCGGCCGCCGAAGCGCGACCGATACATCAGACTAGTCGGTGTGCTTGTGGGCGATCTGCGAGGCATCGGAGGAGGCATCCGGCCGCGTGCGGCGGCGACGAATCTCGAGCGCGACGACGAGGCCGACCAGGATGATCGCCGCGAGCACCTGCAGCTGCCAGCCCGGGGCGGCGAAGGAAACGGTGATCTCCTGCCCTTCAGCACCGGGCTCGAGCTCGAGGCTCATCAGGAAACCGTCGGTGGGATCGGTGATTGCCGCCGGACCCGAAACCGCGTACCCCGGCCACGCGATCCTGGAGAGTGCAACCGTGCCGCCATCGGCTGGCACCGAGTCCACCCGGATCCGAACGCTGCTCGCGTCCCTCGAAACTTCGGTGACGCGTAGACCGTCGGACGACCACACGACGCCGCCGGCGCCCGGAATCGGCTCGTCGCGCGCGATCGATCGGGTGAGGCGCGTGTCCTCGATCACATGCCAGCCTGACGGGACATCTCGCCACTCCCCCGCTGGGAGCGCAGACTTCAGCACCTGGATCGTGCTCACGCCCATGAGCGTGGCGAGTTCCTCACCTGTCTGCGCCTGCTCGGTGAACAGCGCGCCGTACAGTTCAGGACATGTGTAGCCGTTGTACAGCATGCAGACGCGGTTCTGGTATTCGGGGTAGTACACCGAGGTATACGCGTTCTGCACCGATGCATCCGTCATGTAGAAGAGGTTGCCGACGAGGGTGTCGGCCCAGTATTCCTCTTGGATGCCGTCTTCCGTCGGCACGACGCCCACGACGATCGTGTCGCCGACCGTCTCGGACAGGGGCGACCTCAGTGCATCGACCCAGGTCGGGATCTGGTAGTCGCGCAGCGCCGGCGAGCTCGCAACCGAATGTTGTATCCCGAGCAGGGCGAAGGTCACCGCCATCGCCGTGGCGACGACGACCGGCATTCTCCGTCGACCGCCCTCGTGACCCGCTGGTGCCGACCCCGTCGAGGGCATACGTTCGGTGGTCTCGCGGTCGTGCTTGCCCAGCAGGAAGAGAACGGCGAAGAGCCCGCCGGCGGCGACCAGAGCTGTCACCGCGATTCCGAGCACGGCCGTCGGTTGCGCAGCCGCGGCGATGAACGCGCTGGCGCCCAGCACCGAGAACGTCACGACCCAGCGAGGCCGCGAGATCCGTGCGCGCGCCAGCGAGAGTCCGAGTCCGAGAATCACGAGGCTCGAGACCGCCACGTACGGCAGCACCCGAATCGGGAACCTCAACGGGCCGAAATCACTGGGCAGCAGCACCGCGGCCAGTGCGATGCCCCCGACGATCAGCAGGCTCGTGCGCTGGCTCAGCAGCGTGGCGAAGCGCTTCCAGTCGATCAGCGCGAACAGCGGGAGCAACCAGCTGATGTAGAACAGGGGCTCATTCGGGTACGACTGGCTGAAGAGCATGAACTGCGGGTCGCCGAGGGCGATGGGACTGGTGGCGAGGTCGGAGAGGTCCACGGTCAGCAGACCGGTGTTGCCCATCCCGAGGCTTCGTCCGGAGACCGGAGCGGTCAGGAGTCCGGGGATATGGACGATGATCGCGAAGCACCCGGCCGCGATGGCGATGCCCCACGCGCGCAGGATCCCGGCTCGATCTCGCGCGATCATCACTTCGATGATCGTCGCGAGCAGGGTGAATGCCAGGGCGAGGGTGGCGTGCACGTACCCGATGCCGACGACCAGGCAGCTCGCGACCACGGCGAGGAGCGGCGAGCGATGCGATCGGACCGCGCGGCGAATCAGCGCCCACGCGATGGGCCAGAGACTCCACGCCATGAAGCCGTTCACCCACGATGCCGCGTCCATGTACAGGGTGAATGCGGTCAGTGTCGATGCGGTCGCGATGACGGCGGCCCATCGAGGATCGGCACCGAACGTGCGCGCGAGCAGCCAGACGCCGAAGCTTGCGACGGCGAAGCACGCGAACTTGACGAGCACGACGTAGACCAGCATGTTCGGCAACACATGGCTGCCCACTCCGACGAGCCAGATCACCGGGCTGAACAGGCCCCATGCGCCTTCGGCGAGATAGTTGCCGGATTGCCAGACCGTCGGGTTCACGAAGGACCAGTCCCAGGCGAGGATGCGTTCGCCGATCTTCCACCATTGGCCGATCGCCCCCGATTGGGTGTCGTCGACGTAGTAGAAACCGATGTCGAAGATCAACGGAATCGCTGCGCCGATGATCGTGGAGATCACGGCGACGGCTGGCCAGAAGAGACGGGAACGCACCAATGGATTATCCACCAATCAGAAGGGCGGCGAACACGGCCACGACGCGGTGGACCGCTGCACCGCCACCGTCTGGGACAATCGAATGGTGAAGCCCCTCGTCTCGATCGTGATTCCCGCGTACAACAATGCCGAGTACCTTGACGAGACCATGCGCTCCGTCCTCGCCCAGACGTACGAGCGGATCGAGGTCATCGTAGCCGACCACTCATCGACGGACGAGACCCTCGCCGTGATGAAGCGGTATGAGAACGACCCGCGAGTCACCCTCTTGTCGACCGAAGCCGGTGGCGGGGCGCTCCGCAATTGGAACCGGGTCAGCCAGGCTGCGACCGGCGAGTACCTGAAGCTCGTCTGCGGCGACGACATCATCCGACCCGAACTCGTGGAACGTCAGGTCGCCGCGCTCGAGGCCGCACCGGGCTCCGTCCTGGCCGCGACGAAGCGCGACATCGTCGATGCGGATGGGCGGCCATTCGTGCGCGGACGCGGCCTGGGCCGACTCCGCGGACGCGTCTCAGGCGCGGCGGCGGCACGCGCAACCGTTCGCGCCGGGACCAACATCTTCGGCGAGCCGGCATGCGTCCTCATGCGACGCGACGCCCTCGAGTCCGCTGGTTGGTGGGACAACCGCTTCCCCTATCTCATCGACGTGGCCAGCTACGTTCGGGTGATGCTCCAAGGCGACGTGGTCGCCCTCGACGAATCGCTCGCCTCCTTCCGCGTCTCCGAAAGCCAGTGGAGTGTGCGCCTGGTGCGCGATCAGGCCTCGCAGACGATCGGATTCAACCGATCGCTTCGTGCTGAACGACCCGATGTGGTGCGGAGAGTCGACCTCTCTCTCGGCGACCTCCGCGCTCGACTCATGGCGCGTGTCCGGCAGGCGAGCTACCTCTATCTCGGACGCCGGATGTCCCGCACATCCACGGCAGTCGCCGAGGGCTCGTGAGGCGCGTGACAACCCAACTCCGCCGGAGGGTCCTGTGATAGATTCCACTTCCGTGAACGACATGCCGACCACGTCCGAGCCGGCTACCCACACGATCTCCGTCGTCATCCCGGTCTATCAGGGCGAGCAGACCCTCGACGCCCTCATCGCGGAACTCGAGCCGTACACTTCGCCGGGCGTGACCCCCGACGGCAATCCGTTCGTCGTCGCAGAGGCACTGCTCGTGTACGACTACGGCCCCGACCGGTCAGACACCGTGATTCGCGAACTCACGCGCAGGTATCCGTTCGTCCGCTCGATCTGGCTGAGCCGGAACTTCGGACAGCATGCGGCGACGCTCGCCGGCATGGCGTCCGCGGGATCGGACTGGGTGGTGACCATGGACGAGGACGGCCAGCACGATCCCGCGGCGGTCGCGGGCCTCCTCGACACGGCGATGCGAGAGCACGCCTCCCTCGTCTACGCGAAGCCGACGAATCCCGCGCCTCACGGTCCGGTACGGAACGCCGCCTCGAAGCTCTCCAAGCGCATGCTCGAGCGGTTCACCGGCGCGAAGGGGGCGAGCGACTTCCAGAGCTACCGCCTCATCCTCGGCAATGTCGCACGCAGCGTTGCGGCGTATGCCGGGTCGGGCGTCTACCTCGATGTCGCCCTCGGGTGGGTGGCGGGCCGAATCGTCACCTCCCCCGTCGAGCTTCGATCGGAAGGTGACCGGCAGTCCGGCTATTCCGGTCGCAGGCTCATCTCGCACTTCCTCAGGATGGTGCTCACAAGCGGCACACGTGGGCTCCGGCTGATCACATTCCTCGGCATCGCGGTCGCAGTGATGGGGGTGCTGTTCGCCATCATCATCATCATCCAGCGCCTCACCGGCGACATCGCCATCGAAGGATGGGCGTCGACCATGGTGGTGCTGCTGCTGGGCATCGGTGCCCTGCTCTTCAGCCTCGGTATCGTCGCCGAGTACATCGGCATCAATGTGAACATGGCCATGGGACGGCCTCCGTACCTGATCACATCCGACCCCGATGCTGGTCCACTCGGGCGGCGACCGACGTCACGCCTGTGACGACCTACGCGCGCGTGATCGGCGCTCGCGGCCTTCTCGGTTCCGCGTTGCGCCGAGCGATCGACGGCAGGCGAGGCTGGACCGACGCGGGCGCAGCACCTCTCCCGTGGCACGACGACGCATCGCTCGTGTCCGCCGCACGCGATTCGACCCACGACCTGCTGGACCGGGTCGGCGAGAACGACCATTGGACGATCATCTGGGCGGCGGGTGCATCCGTGACGGCCTCGAGCCCCGAGTCGCTCGCGTCAGAACGCCACCAGCTCGAACTCGTCCTCGCAACGATCGCGGCAGTCGCGAACGATCTCGGTCTCGCCGGGCGCGGCACCTTCTTCTACCCGTCTTCCGCAGGCGGCATCTATGCCGGATCCGAGCATCCGCCGTTTACCGAGTCGACGGTGCCCGCGCCGATCGCCCCGTACGGCTGGTACAAGCTCTCCTGCGAAGCGTCGACCGCAGCGTTCGCCGAGTCCTCGGGTGTTGCCGTGCTCAACGGCCGAATCGCAAACCTGTTCGGCCCGGGCCAACGTCTCGACAAGATGCAAGGACTCATCTCCCACCTGGCTCTCGCCCAGCTCTCACCGCAACCCGCGTCGATTTTCGTCTCGCTCGACACCCTCCGCGACTACATCTACGTCGATGACTGCGCCGCGCTCATCCTCGACGCGCTCGACCGTCTCCGAATCGAGTCCGCCGAACGCCGAGGCCTCGTCATCACGAAGAACCTCGCCAGTGGTCGTGCCGTCACGATCGCCGACCTTCTCGGCTACTTCCGCTTGCTCTCCAAGGGCCACCCGCACGTCATGCTCGGCAACTCACCCGCGTCGTCGCTTCAGGCGCGGGATCTTCGCCTCGGTTCCGAAGTGTGGCCGGATCTCGACCGGCGAGATCTGACGCCGCTTCCCGTCGGGATACACGCGACCATCGACGACATCCGTTTCCGACTGCAGGAACCCGGTCGAGTCAGTCCGCGGTGAGCTGGTTCAGATATGCGCCGTAGCCGGACTTGACCAGCGGTGCTGCGAGCTCGGCGAGCTGCGCATCATCGATCCATCCGGCGCGCCACGAGATCTCCTCGATGCATCCGATCTTGAAACCCTGTCGTTCCTCGATGACCCGCACGTAGTCGCTCGCCTGCATCATCGACTCGAAGGTGCCCGTGTCGAGCCACGCGGTTCCTCGATCGAGTACCTCGACCCGAAGTGCACCCTGCTCGAGATAGCGCTCGTTGACCGTACTGATCTCGAGCTCGCCCCGCGCACTCGGCTCGATCGTCTTCGCGATCTCGACGACTCGATTGTCGTAGAAGTAGAGACCGGGTACCGCGTAGTTGCTCTTCGGAGCCGTGGGCTTCTCTTCGATCGAGACCGCGCGACGTTCGGCATCGAACTCCACGACACCGTACGCCGTCGGATTCGACACGTGATAGGCGAAGATCAACGCGCCCTCCACGGCCGCGTTGCGCCGGAGGGACGTGCCGAGGCCCACCCCGTGGAAGATGTTGTCACCGAGCACGAGCGCGACGCTCTCATCCCCGATGAACTCCTCGCCGATGATGAATGCCTGTGCCAGGCCGTCGGGGGACGGCTGCACGGCGTACTCCAGACGAATGCCGAGTTCGCTGCCGTCTCCGAGGAGGGCGCGGAACTGCGCGTTGTACTCCGGCGTCGTGATGATGAGGATCTCCCGCACGCCCGCCATCATGAGCGTCGACAGCGGGTAGTAGATCATCGGCTTGTCGTAGATCGGCATCAACTGCTTCGAGATGCCCTTTGTGATCGGCCAGAGCCGAGTGCCTGATCCGCCGGCGAGGATGATTCCGCGCATGTTGACTACTTCCTGTCGAGTTCCGAGTACCAAGCGCGCGCTGCACCGATCGTGGGCAGGATGCCGGCAGCCTGAGCCTCTGCGAGGGTAGGGGCCGCCAGGTCCTTCGCGGAGAGCAGCGGCTCACCAGCCTCTTCCGGAAACACGATCCCGAGCGCCGGGTCGAGCGGATTGATGCCGAACTCCCGATCAGGGCGGTAGACGTCGCTCGTCAGGTAGGCGACCGTCGCGTTGTCGGTGAGGGCGATGAATGCGTGTCCGAGTCCTTCGGCGAGGTAGAGCACCTTCCGGTCGACGTCATCGAGCCTGACCGCCTCCCATTGACCGAACGTCTCGGAGCCGACGCGGACGTCGACGACGATGTCGAGGACCGCACCGCCGACCGCGGTGACGACTTTGGCTTGCCCGCGCGGAATCGCCGCGAAGTGGATTCCGCGCACCACGCCGCGGCGCGAGGACGAGAGGTTCGCCTGCCGAAGATCGAGGGAGTGCCCGATGGCCTCTTCGAGGAGGTCATGGCGATACCACTCGAGGAAGACTCCGCGATCGTCGCCGAACTGCTGTGGGGTGATCTCGTAGCTGTCGGGAATCCCGAGTTCGCGGATTTGCACCCGGAGAGTCTACCAATCCGCATGACGGTAGAATCACGTGGTCCGATCGCAAAGGGAATGGTATCCACGGAATGAAGATCCTCGTCACCGGCGGGGCCGGGTTCATCGGCTCCAATTTCGTTCGTCGTACGCTCGAGGATGCCTATCCCGGTCTCGAAGGCGCAGAGGTGGTCGTGCTCGACGCGCTGACCTATTCGGGCAACCTCGAGAACCTCGCCCCGGTCGCAGGTTCGAGCCGGTACCGTTTCGTTCAGGGCGACATCCGGCACGCGGGCCTTCTCGACGAACTCATGCCTTCGGTCGACGCGGTGGTGCACTTCGCCGCTGAATCGCATGTCGATCGTTCCGTCCGCGACGCGAGCATCTTCGTCGAGACCAACGTGCTCGGCACCCAGCAGCTCCTCGATGCAGCGCTCCGAAACGACGTTGCCCGGTTCGTGCATGTCTCGACCGATGAGGTGTACGGCTCGATCGCCGAGGGCTCATGGGATGAGGAGCGACCACTCCTCCCCAACTCGCCCTACTCGGCGTCGAAGGCCGGCAGCGACCTGCTCGCCCGGAGCTACCACCGCACCCACGGCCTGAACGTCTCGATCACACGTTGCTCGAACAACTACGGCAGGTACCACTTCCCCGAAAAGGTCATCCCCCTCTTCGTGACGAACCTCATCGATGACAAGCACGTGCCGCTGTACGGCGAAGGCCTCAACGTACGCGACTGGCTGCACGTCGACGACCACACTCGCGGAATCGCGATGGTGCTCGTCGGCGGACGCGCCGGCGAGGTGTACAACATCGGCGGCGGCACCGAGCTGACCAACCGCGAACTGACGCAGTTGCTCCTCGATGCGACCGGAAAGGACTGGTCGTCCGTCGACCGCGTCGAGGACCGCAAGGGACACGACCTCCGCTACTCCGTCGACATCACGAAGATCCGCACTGAACTCGGATACGAGCCGATGGTGCCGTTCGAGCAGGGCCTCGCGGACGTGGTGCAGTGGTACCGTGAACGCCGCGACTGGTGGGAGCCGCTCAAGGCGCGCGCGGCACTCGTCTGATGGCTTCCCGCTACCTCGTCGCAGGTGCATCCGGCATGCTCGGCCGCGACCTGGTCAGTGCCCTCGACGGTCGGAGGGTCACGGCTCTCGGACGCAGTGAACTGGATGTCACCGATGCCGCCGCAGTCGCCGCTGCTGTCGCCGGGCACGACGTGGTGTTCAATGCTGCCGCCTACACGCGGGTCGACGATGCGGAGACGCACGAGGCGGATGCATATGCCGTGAACGCGGTGGGTGCGGAGAACCTGGCATCGGCCGCTGCTGCGATCGGCGCGCGAATGGTGCAGGTGTCGACGGACTACGTGTTCGACGGCTCCGCCACGGCGCCGTACGCAGAAGACTCCGAACTGCACCCGATCTCGGCCTACGGCCGCACCAAGGCCGCCGGTGAGCGGATGGTGCGCGCGGCACATCCTGCTGGTTCGTACATCGTGCGCACGGCATGGCTCTACGGCGAGCACGGCCCGAACTTCGCCAAGACCATGCTCGCTCTCGCCGCGCAGCGTGAGACCTGGTCGGTGGTGACCGACCAGGTCGGCCAGCCGACCTGGTCGCGAGATCTCGCGGCGAAACTGGTCGAGCTCGTCGACACGGATGCGCCGGCCGGGATCTACCATGGCACGAGCAGCGGCCAGACGAACTGGTACACATTCGCCAGGGCGGTCCTCGAGCAGGCCGGCCTCGACCCCGATCGGATCACCGAGACCGACAGCAGCGGCTTCGTCCGTCCCGCTCCCCGCCCCGCGTACTCCGTGCTCGGGCATGCGGGATGGGAGCGTTCCGGCCTCGCACCGATTCGGCATTGGCGGGAAGGACTGAGTTCAGCCTTCGTCCAGGGTGCGTTCCGGTAGCGCGCCGCCCCGAGCGATCAACCGTCGATATGCCGCTTTCCGCACCGGTTCCGGTACGAATCGATAGCCACCCCGGACGACGACGTTGCGGACGTACTGCCATCGACTCGTGAAGCCGATGCCGCGCAGTGCACGCTGAAGCGCGACTTCGCTGCGCCACTGTGCGCGGCCTCCTCTTCGAGCGTATGCTCCGGCTCCGACGCGATACATGACGAGCGGGTCGGCGAGGTTGCCAACTCGGGCGCCGCTGTCGATCATGCGCGCGAACAGCCAGTAGTCCTCCATGAGGCCGAGCGGAAGATAGCCGCCTGCCCGGTCGACGGCGGACCTCCGATAGACGACCGTCGGGTGGCTGAAGGGATCGTGGAACCTCGCGTAACTAGCGATGTCTGCTGCGTCAGTGCGGGGCACCCGCTGCCCGACGATCGAGCCGACCTCGTCCAGGAACTCCAGCATGCCGGTTCCCACGAGGTCCAGACCGCTCTCGACGAGCGGCACCTGCTTCGCGAACCGGTCAGGCAGCGAGATGTCGTCGGCGTCCATTCGCGCCACGATGTCGTGGCTGCACGCCGCGAGCCCTTCCGTGAGGGCCAGTGCCAGGCCGGCGTTCACTGGAATCCTGTGGTGCACGACAGGTACCGGCGAAGTGGAGATGGCGAGTTCGATGGCCGCCGCGAGATCCTCCGGAACCGGGCCGTCCTGCACCAGCACCACTTCATCCGGCCGTCGCGTCTGGGCCGTCACACTCGACGAGAACGCCTTCGTGAAATGTGCGGCGTCGTCGCCTCGGTAGACCGGGATGAGCAGCGTGAACTGATCCGCCATCAGCGATCCACTCGGGCGATCGCCTCGCTCGCACCGCCGAGTCCGGCCATGGACATGGCGTTGGGGCGGGGCCTGGTGCGCGTACCGTCTCGGTAACCGCGCTTCCAGCCGTCCCTCAGTACGGCACGGTCACTCGAGCGAGCGAACGTCAGAATCCATCGTCGAACACTCGAGGCACCGTAGAGCAGCTTCTCGAAGGCGGACAGGCTCCGCGAGCGTCGGAACATCCACAGTTTGTTGCGCACCTCGTAGTAGAACCGCGCCCCCGGGTCGGCATCGGTCGAACCGAGCACCTTCGTCTTGTGCACGACGACAGATGCCGGCACATGGATCCCCCGCCGGCCTCGCAGTACCCGGGTGGAGTACTCGAAGTCATCGTTCCAGATGAAATAGTCGGCGATGGGCAGTCCCACCTCGCGAACGACGTCGGACCGCACGAGCATCGAGACGAAGGAAGTGCTCCGAATCGCGATGCCGCCATGGCGGGCAGCGTCGATGCGTTCCGACTTCGACGCGAACGCCTTCGCCCTCGGCGTGTTCATCGGGTGCTCGGTGCCGTCGGTCCAGACGACCCGTGAACCGGCCACCACGAGGTCGGTGCCGGCGACCGAATCGAGCAGAGCGGCAAGAGCGTCGGGAGTCGGCACCGTGTCATCATCCATGAGCCAGAGCCACTCGGGCTCGTAGCGGTCGACCGCAACGGCCATTCCTGCGGCGAATCCACCAGCTCCCCCCGTGTTCCGCGGCAGCGAAACGAGATCGACGGCATCGCCGGCCGCGAGTGCGACCTCGCCCGAGCCATCCGTCGAAGCGTTGTCGACGACGATGATGCGCGCCAGTGGATGTCGCTGCGCTCGAAGCGCTTCGAGCACTTCAGCGAGGAGCTCACGACGGTTGTAGGCAACGACGACGGCGACGACGGCGCGGGGACGGATTGTGGGCGAATTCATTGACTCTCGTTTTTTCAGGGAGGAACACTCCATCTTGCCTTGTCAGTCGGTGCGGAGACGCCGCGAACGAGCTGCAGCACTCATTTCGGCATCGCAGCACCTCCGTGGACCCGGTCTTTCGGCGTTCATCCGCAGCCGACGACCCGGTACAGCCTCGCCTCGCCCTGTTCATCCACGAGCTCGACCGCGGACGAGCTGTCGAGGTCGTCGAGACCCCCGATCTCGTGCAGACCACCGTGGACCTCGCGTGCGCCGAAATCCAACACGTGCGTCACATTCTGCCGCCGCACCGCCTCGCAGACCTCCGAGCCCGGTTCGGCAGTGTCCAGCTGGTCCAGAATCAGTCGAGTGTCGGGGTCGAGCGTTGCGAAGATATGTGGAACGAGCGCACGCCGCTGGCCGATCGCGGAACTCAGCGATGCACCGGTCCACGCGTTCCCAACGACCACGCCGTCGGCTGGCACCTCGTCGGCGATTCGATCGAGGAGCGCACGTTCGTCGGCTGACAGCAGCGCGGAGTCATCGGTCGTCGCGTAGACGGCCGTGATCGACGATGAGGCCGAGGCGAGTGCCGCCCCGGTCTGCGCGAGCACTGCGACCACGAGGGCGAGCACGGTGGCCGTGACCGCTGAGACGGTGCCCGGTCGGATCGGCCCGAGCGACGGCATCTTCCGTTTCCATCGTTCGATGCCGAGACCGAGCAGATGCCCGCCCCACAGGCAACCCGCGACGAGCAGCGGTACGGCGACGACCGGGATCAGTGCGGCGATTCGATAGATGTCGCTGTACCAGGTTCCAGTGAGCAGGTACCGGAGACGTCCGACATGGAGAGCGGCGACGATCACGTAGATGAAGAGGACCAACAGGAAGGAGACGCTGAGCCACCGTTGCTGCTTCAGCGCCCAGACCGCGATCAGGCCGACCGCGATCGCGACGCTCAGGAACAGCGCCGGCGCGCGAAACGCCTCGGAGCTCTGCAGGATCGAGGTGAACGCGGCGTCGAATGACATCGGCGGCCCCCAGAACGCGGCTTCGCGGGTGGGTCGGACGACGACGAACACGGCCGCCGCGCCGACCAAGAGGACCAACGCACCGACGAGTGCGAGAACCCGAGTGCGGAGCGGAGTCCCACTCATTCGAGTTCGCCGCCACCATGCGCCGAATGCCACGACGGCGGCGGGCGCGATGAGGACGAGCAGGGCAATCACCCCGCCCGGGTGAGCCAAGGCCACGCCGATCGACGAGAGACCGGCGGCGATCCACAGTGCAGGTCGTTCCGCCGGCGCCGCGTTCCCCAGGCCCAACAGGGCAACCATCCATGCGAGCGCTGCGGGCAGTGCTGCCACCGACAGCGCATACGGTGCCACGATGCCGAAGTCCAGCAGGAGGAACGGGAACAGCGCGAAGCACCCGGTGACGAGACCGGTCGCGACCTGGCCTGCCCATGAGGACCCGAACAGTATTCGAACGAGCAGCGCAGCGGAGAGCGGCCACACGAGCGCGGCGAGCAGCACATCCACGGCATTGGCCGAAAGAGGGATACTCGCCCCGGTGCCCTCCGCGACGAGTGCGACGATCGCGTGCCAGAGGCCGGGATAGAACGAACCGCCACCGTCGACCGCGAAGGTCAGGCTGCTCAACGTGAGCGGTGAGGCATCCCCGCTCATCACGATGTACTCGGCGGCGTTCAAATGGAACACGTTGTCGAACGTCTGGGAGAGGTTCTCGGGTTGCCCGATCGCGGCCGTGAGCCTCCAGCCGATCGACACGGCGGCGATGACGGCCCCGACGGCGAACCCGAACATCGTGGCTCGGCCGTCGGGTCCTCCCTTCGGCTCCCGGAACGCGGGGAACCAGGCTCGAACGCCGACCGCCGCGCAGACGAGGAGAATGCAGACGATCCCTGCGGATGCCGGCGACCATTGGATTCCGATCGCCGGTAGCGCGAGCGTCGCGATCGCGAGCATCCCGAGGCTCACCGCAGGTGCCGCCGCGACCACGACCATTCCCCGTTGCCTGAGCACGAGAAGCAGAGCCGCCCCTGGAGCCAGGAGAACCAGGGCTCCGAAGAGAAGTGGAAGGACAGCACCGGCCCAACTCATCGATGCGCTCCTCACATCGTCAGAACATCGGCCTCCACCATAGCCAACGTCGGATGGCAGAACCCTGCAACAAGGCCGTGATCCGACCTGAGACACGTGGCGCGCTGGTGACGAAACCCAGACCAACTAGACTGCCGAGAGCGCTCGAGCCGCCTTCCACCGCGACGAGGTTCCTGTCCGACCGTCGCTGCCGAGCATCTGCCGCACGAAGGAGCCCAATGCCCACAACCCTCCGGATCATCCTCGATCAGGTCATCGCTCCGGTGCCCGGCTCCATCGGCGTCTACACCGACGCCCTGACCTCTTCGCTCCTCAAGAGCGTTCCCCACGGTTGCGAGGTCGAGGGCATCGTGTCCGCTTCGTCACCCGCCGACTACGAACGAATCGAGGCGAGGTTCCCCGGTCTCTCGGCCCTCTACAAGACGACGCTCGCTCGCCGTGAGCTGGCCGCCGCGTGGCAGCTCGGCCTCACCACGTCGCCCGGCGGCGGCATGATCCACTCCCCCGGTCTCTTCGCTCCATTGCGCCGCCACGATCGCACGCAGAGCGGCGACCAGGTCGTCGTCACCGTGCACGATCTGCTCCCCTGGACCCATCCCGAGACCCTGACGACCGCGTCCGTCGCGTGGCACAAGGGAATGCTGAGGCGCGCACGCAAGCATGCCGACTCCGTCGTCGTCCCCACCCATGCCCTCGCCGAGCGTCTCGCGGACATCGCCGATTTCGGTGACCGCGTGCGCGTCATCGGCACGGCGCCGAGACCGGGGCTCGTGATTCCGGCCGATGAGGCCGAGACCGCCGCGAGGGCCGCGCGTCTGGCGCTTCCACCGGCCTACCTCGTCGTCACGGGAACCCTCGAACCGCGCAAGGGAATCGTCGACCTGCTCGAAGCCCTCGGCCGCCCGGGCGTGCCCGACATCGACCTCGTCGTCATCGGTCCCGCGACCTGGGGCGAACTGCACCTCGCGACCGTCGCGGACGAGTCCGGGGTCGACCCTCGGCGCGTGCACGCCGTCGAGGTCGACGACCCCGCGGACCTCGCCGTGGTGCTCTCGCGTGCCACGGCTTTCGTCGCCCCGAGTCACGAAGAAGGTTCGGGCACCTCGCTCATCGAAGCATTCAGTTTCGGCCTGCCCGTCATCCACTCCGACACGGCCGCGTATGTCGAAGTGGCGGCCGACAGCGGCCTCGTCGTACCGATCGGCATCGGCGGCGGTTACACCGAACGCCTCGCGGCGGCCGTCACGGCCGTCGTGGAGCAGTCCAGCGTGGCCGAGCGGCTCTCGGTGACCGCCAGTGACCGGGCTCATGCCTTCAGCTGGCGCGACTCGGCGGAGCGCGTCTGGCAGCTCCACGCCGACCTCTGATCGAGGCCTTCGGGCCCGCATCGGTCGACGGCCGTTGCCGTGGAACGTTCGACCCGGAGGCGACCGCCACACCGGCCGGCCTCAGCGTTCGGAAGCGGTGTGCGCAGATTCCGCGAGGTAGCGGTGGAACTCTTCCTTCAGGTCGCCGAGTCCGTGGTATTGGTCGGCTTCCGACAGTACGAATCGGAATTCCAGGTCGGCCTTCTCGAGACGCCATCCCGCTTCTCGCGCACGATGGCTCAACCAGAGGTCTTCGATGAAGAGGTAGCGCGCAGGGAGCGCGCTGAAGAAATCGGCGCGATCGACGATGCTCGCATCGCAGATCGAGCCGCCTGTCCCCACATAGGTGGCGGTCTCCCCGTCGCCCAACTCCTCGCGATGCCAGTAACCACCCAACTGGCGGAAGGCCCACACCCCCACGTACGATCGCGCGCTGTATCGCCGGACCAGTTCGGCCAGGAACGTTCGTCCGATCACCTGGTCATCGTCGAGCATGATGACCGGGCCGTCATAACCTGAACGACGGAGTCGACGGAACACGAGGAACCGCGCGAGACCGCCGACGTTCATCACGCTGTCGACGAACTCGACGCTTCCGATCGCGCCTCCGAGCGGATGCCGGGCGATCGCGTTCCGATAGTGGCGGCTCTGCCGGCGGGCGTTGTTCCAGAAGAGCACTCGCAGGTCCGACACTCCGCTCTGAGCAACCAGCTCGTCGAGGATCGCCTCGATGCGCCCTGGTCGGTTCCAGAGGCAGACGATCAGCGGTAGTCCCGACTCGGAGGGGACGCCGCGCAGCGCCCTCGGACGGAACCGGCCGGTCGCGTAGAACCGCACGACCGCGCCACGCACTGCACGTCTGGCGGGCCGCAGCACACGTCGTGCACCCCTCTCGAACGGGGTCAACATGACGCGGGCGCGCTGAATCAGATTCATGGCGTCCTCACTCCGTCGCCGGCTCCTCCGTGGCGGGGGCGACGGCCGGCTCGATGAGCGATCGGATGTAGTCCCAATCGGGATCCGTCGGATCGACGCCGTTCGCCGGCACGAGTTCGACGGTCGTGATCGGCAGCTCCTTGGTCTTCATGGAGAGGTTCACGAAGTAGCCGAGCATCGACTGCGGGATGTCGGTCTTCACGGTGTCGGCGCCCGCCGACGCGACCTCCTGGAACTTCGAGAGCACGTTCGCCGGCGTGAACTGCTGGAGGACCGCCTCCTGCAGTACGCGCTGGCGCGCCATCCGCTCGTAGTCGCCGCCGGCGGTGCCGTAGCGCGCGCGGCCGTACCAGAGCGCGTGGTAGCCGTCGAGGTGCTGCTGACCCGGCTCGATCCACCCGTCGACGCCCTCGTTGTTCTCGTCGCCGCCGATGGGGATTCGGGTGTCGACGTTGATGTCGACCCCGCCGAGCGCATCGATGAGCTGCTGGAAGCCCTGCATGTCGATGAGCGCGTAGTACTGGATCTCGAGGCCGGTGATGCCCTCCGCCGCGTCCCTGACGCCCTCGATGCCGGGCTCGCTGCCCTCGGCGACGGCGTCGGGGTACATCTCGGGGCTCTTCAGCTCGACCTCGGTGTAGATCGAGTTGAGCTGGCACACGTCGACCTCGCAGCCGTCGATCGCGCCGTAGCCCTCAGGGTAGACGGCCGCGAGCGGCGAGTCCTCGGGGAACGGCACGTACTCGAGGTCGCGCGGTAGGCCGATCGTGACCGCCTGCCCGGTCTCGGCGTCGATCGAGACGACGGTCATGCTGTCGGGTCGCATGCCCTCCCGATCGGGACCGGAGTCGCCGCCGAGGAGCAGGATGTTGTAGCGGCCGTCGACGGGCGGCTCGCTCGGCCCCGGGGCGAAGACGGATGCGATGAAACCGCTCGTGGTCGTCGCGAAGTAGGCGCCGTAGGCGGCGGTGCCCGAGATCCCGATCATCGCGATGGTGGTGAGGCCCGCGACCCACATGCGTGCGGAGGGCGCCGTCTTCACGAGGCGCACGAGGCGCAGCGTGTCGAGCGTCAGGATCACCCAGAGCACCGCGTAGAACGCGAGCACGATGGCGACGATCCAGAGCGTGATCGACATCGAGAAGACCGTGAAGAGCGTTGCGGGCCAGACGAACCAGACCACGATCGCCAGGACGACGAGGGTCCAGAGCACGAGCGTCGACCCCAGCCCGAACCTGCCGAGCTTCCGGCTGCCGGCGAGCACCTGCGGCGCACCGGGGATCAGGAAGTTGAGCACGACGAGCCACCACGCGCGGCGGGTCATGACCGTGCGCGAGGCGACGTCCGGGTAGCGGATCGGGCTGGCGGCGAGCGTCATCGGTTCTGCTTGAGCCGTTCGTTCTTCTCCTCGACGAGCGCGGCGAGGTCGGTCGCATACGCGTCGAGCGCGCCGGCGAGGTCGGGGTCGGATGCCGCGAGCACGCGCACGGCGAAGAGGCCGGCGTTCTTGGCGCCGCCGATGGCCATCGTCGCGACGGGGATGCCGCCGGGCATCTGCACGATCGAGAGCAGCGAGTCGAGGCCGTCGAGGCGCGACAGCGGCACTGGCACGCCGACGACGGGCAGGGTCGTGACGGAGGCGAGCATGCCGGGCAGGTGGGCTGCGCCACCGGCGCCGGCGATGATGACCTTGAGCCCGCGTCCGGCCGCCTCCTTGCCGTACGCGATCATCTTCTCGGGCGTGCGGTGCGCCGAGACGACCTCCACCTCGTGGGCGACGCCGAACTCGTCGAGCAGGGCGGATGCCTCGCGCATGACGTTCCAGTCGGAGTCGGAACCCATCACGACGCCGACGAGGGGTGCGGTGTTCGTCTCAATCACTTGATCGAGTGTAGGGCCGTGCGCTGTGAGATGACCGCAGGGCACGCGGCCGGCGGAGCCGACGTCAGTCCTGGAAGAACGCCGCCGCGGCCCGCGCCTCGTAGACGACGGCGTCGAGATCGTCGCCCGTCGCGGTGACGTGTCCGATCTTGCGCCCCGGGCGCGGCGCCTTGCCGTAGTTGTGCACCTTGACGGTGGGATGGTCGGCGAGGGCCGCCGCATAGCGGTCCGTCAGCGAACCCTCGGCCGGCCCGCCGAGCACGTTGACCATGACCGACCAGTCGTCGCGGCTGCCGGTGGCGCCGAGCGGCAGGTCGAGCACGGCACGCAGGTGCTGCTCGAACTGCCCGGTGGTCGAGCCGTCCATCGACCAGTGGCCGCTGTTGTGCGGTCGCATCGCGAGCTCGTTGACGAGGATCCGCTCGTCGCTCGTCTCGAAGAGCTCGACGGCGAGCACCCCGGTGACCCCGAGGCCCTCGGCGATCGTGATGGCGACGTCGGCCGCGACATCCGCGAGCCTGCCCGCCGATCGGGGCGCCGGCGCGATGACCTCGCTGCAGACCCCGCCGACCTGCACGGTCTCGACGAGGGGCCAGGCGACGACCTCGCCCGACGGGCGACGAGCCACGAGCTGGGCGAGTTCGCGGCGGAAGTCGACGAGTTCCTCGACGAGGAGTGCTCCGGCGCCGCCGTCTTCGGCGATCGTGGCGAACCACTCCGCGACCTCGGCGGCGCTGCGCACGACGCGCACACCCTTGCCGTCGTAGCCGCCGCGCGGGGTCTTCACGACCGCGACGCCGCCGTGGTCGGCGATGAAGTCGTCGAGGTCGGCGACGGTCTCGACGCGAGCCCAGTCGGGCACGGGCAGGCCGAGTTCGGAGAGGCGCTCCCGCATCACCAGCTTGTCCTGCGCGACGCGCAGCGCGTCGGGCCCGGGGTGCACGGGCACACCCGCGTCGACGAGGGCGCGCAGCACGTCTTGCGGCACGTGCTCGTGATCGAAGGTGACGACGTCGACCTCTCGCGCGAACTCGAGCACGGTGGCCGTGTCGGTGTAGTCGCCGACGCGGTCGGCGGCGATCGCCGCCGACATGCCCTCGGCCTCGGCGAGCACTCGGAGGTCGACTCCGAGTTCGATCGCCGCGGGGATCATCATCCGGGCGAGCTGCCCTCCACCGATCACTCCGACCCGCACGCCATGCACTCCGTTCGCCGCCGCCATCGGCGCCCGCGCGGGCGCCCAGTTCAGTCTAGGCCGCGCCCGACCGCATAGGATGTGCCGGTGTCCACCCGCTTCGCGAGCGCCCTCCGACGACTCTGGGACGGCCTGCTCGCCTACGCGGTGAAGTTCGGGGTCGTGGGCCTCATCGGCCTCGTGATCGACGTCGCCCTCTTCAACATGCTGCGACTCGGCGTCTTCGGAGAGGGCCACTGGGCGCAGTCGGCGATCGGCGCGAAGACGATCTCCACGAGCGTCGCGATCGTCTTCAACTGGCTGGGCAACCGCTACTGGACGTTCCGCAAGCACCGCCGCCGCAACTACGTGCGCGAGTTCGCCGAGTATGCGATCGTCTCGCTCGGCGGCATGGCGATCGCGCTCGGATGCCTCTGGCTCAGCCATCACTGGCTCGGGTACACGAGCCTCCTGGCCGACAACGTCGCGACGAACGTGGTCGGCCTCGGTCTCGGCACGGCGTTCCGCTTCGTGCTGTACCGGTACTGGGTGTTCGGGCACCACCGCGCCGACGGGCTCTCGAACCTCGCGCGCGTCGAAGAGGCGCAGCGAACCCTGTTCGAGGAGCCCGACGAAGCGGCGCCTGCGGAACCCGAGGGGGCGTCGTCGCCGACGAACACCCCCTGAACGCGGCCTACTCCGCCGGTTCGGCGGTCGGCTGGAACCAGGGCGGGTAGACCGCGACGCGGGCGCGGACGCCGGCACCGGCGAGCTCGGCCCGCACACGGTCGCGGACGGGCTCGTTGGCGACCGCGATGAGCGCCACGTCGTCGAGCGGCAGGCATTCGCGCACGAGCAGCTCGGCACCGTCGAGGCCCGCACCATCCTCTTCGCGGTGCAGGCGCTGCAGCAGACGCTGCACGTCGACCCACTCGGTCGCGACGGCCGCGCCGGCGACCGCTGCATCCGCTTCGGTCACGACGATGGTGCCCGCCACTTCGGCCTTGCCCGCCTGCGCGCTCGTGAGCGAGCTGACGAAGATGACGAAATCGGCGGGTGCGCGATTCACGGCCTCCTCGCCGAGGCGAGGGTCGGGCGTCGCCGTGCGCACCGCGTTCCAGACGTGCGCGTCGGTCGTGAGCAGGAACGGCACGTAGTCGGCCACGACGGCATCGGTGCCGTCGATCGCGGCGCCGCGCCGGTACTCGCGTGCGTGCGGGGCGGCGAGGTCGACGACCGGAACTGCGCCGGCTGCGTCGGCGAGCAGGGCGCCGGCATCGAGGATCGGCGGCAGGTTGTCGATGTGCGTCACGTGGTAGATGCGCATCGCCTTCAGGTCGAGACGCGGTGCGTCCGATGCGATCGTCGGCCGGGAGGCGCCGGGAACGCGCGCCGGAGGCCGTCCGCTGCGGGTCGTCGTCGACCGTGCGGAGCGTGCCACCGGGGCGGGCGCAGGCTTCGCCTCGGGTTCGGGCGGGGGGAAGCAGATGGCGCAGAGGCCGTCATCGAAACCGTGTTTGCATTCGTCGGCCAAGAGAAACCCTTCATCGTGCGGCTCGCGCTCGGGCGACGCGAGACCACCTGTCCACGTTACGTCCTTTATCGACGTCCCGCTGCACGATCGCTCAGGTTCAGCGTCCGCCCCACGCCACGGTGTCGCCGTCGATCATCGTCTGCTCGACGCGTCGGCGTTCGGAGAGGCGAGCCTGCTCCTCGCCCATGAGCTCATGCAGAGCACCCTGCACGAGCGTGGGATTCGGCACGTCCTTCAGCACGAGCGGCTTCTCATGGCCCGTCTCGATGCGCACATCGCCCGATCCGAACGCACTCTGACCCCAGGTGCGCCGCACCGTGACGTCGTGGCCTCGACTCAGCAGCAGCTCCTGTCGCACGCGGATCGCGACGCCGCTGCGGACGATGACCCGTCGGGTCGTGATCGTCGTGCGGCGCGTGAGCCAGGCCAGGAAGGGCAGGAACGAGCCGAGGAGCACGACGACCACCGCACCGCCGAGGACCGCGAGCACCTGCCAGGTCTCGGGCACGATGCCGACGCCGTAGGCCGTCGCCCCGGCCACCAGGATGAGCAGGATCGCCGGGAGGATCAGGATGCGGGCGTGCCGGCGCACTCGCGCGACGACGCGCTCGGGCGGCTGCGCCGCCGGCACGGCCGACTCGGGTGTCACGGCAGGCCTCATACGACATTAATACCGCAGGTGCGTCACGTCTCCTGCGGCGACAGACCACGGCTCGCCGTTCTCGCGGTCGATCACGACGAGTCGACCGTCGACGTCGAGCCGATCAGCGCGCCCGAGGAGCTCGCGGTCGCCCGGCAGTTCCACGCGCACCTCGCTGCCGATCGTGCCGCAGAGCTCGGCGACCCTCGCGGAGATGCCGCTCGCCGCGGCATCCGCACCCGATCGCACGAAGGCGTCGAACATCTCGAGGAACGTGCCGAGGTAGTCGGCGAGCACGGCGTCGGCGTCGGGCTGGGCGCCCGTGACGAGCAGCAGCGACGTGGACGTCAGCGTGGGCAGGTCGTGCTCGTCGAGCGTGAGGTTGAGGCCCGCGCCGACGATGACCGCCCCGGACTCCGGCAGGAGCTCGGAGAGGATGCCGCAGATCTTGTAGCCCGAGACCAGCACGTCGTTCGGCCACTTGAGCAGCACTTCGACCCCGCCGCTGTCGTCCTGCGCCTCGGCCTCCTCGACCTGGGAGCGGCGACGGCTGCGACGAGCGGATGGCGCGGGGCCGCTCGCGTCGAGCGCCGAGGAAGACGGCTCGGCTTCCGCCGCCTGCGCGAGGTGCGGTTCGACCGCACGCCGCACGGCGACGGTCATCGCGGCCCCCGCGATGAGGGGGATCCAGCCATAGGCGTCGGACGGCAGCGGGCCGCCACCCTCGAGTTCCGGGCGCAGCAGCACCGAGATCGCGAGCGTCTTGCCCGTCGGGGCGAGCCAGACGCGGCCGAGGCGGCCTCGCCCGTGCGTCTGGTTGTCGGTGACGATGACGGCGCCATGGCCCCACTCGGCGGCATCCGGACCGCTCGCCGCCGCCCTGAGCTCGTCGTTGGTCGACCCGACCTCGTCGCGGAACTCGAACCTCGGCACCGCGGCGCGCGATCGCTCCCAATCCATGCGATCACCCTATCCAGCCGGGCGCCTGCCCACTCGCATGGCGATTGCCACCAGTGGCGCGTCCGATCTTGTAGGAATCCGTCAACGAAGTCGGCCAACAGCTCAGCGGTAGAGTGAACGGCGTGACCGAAGCGACTGACGGCCCCGACCTCTCCACGACCGCCGGCAAGCTCGCCGACCTCAAGCTGCGCTACCACGAAGCCGTGACGGCGTCGGGTGAGGCGGCGATCGAGAAGCAGCACGCCAAAGGCAAGATGACGGCGCGCGAGCGCATCGCCGAGCTGCTCGACCCCGGCTCGTTCGTCGAACTCGACGAGTTCGTGCGGCACCGCACCCACGCGTTCGGCATGGAGGGCAAGCGGCCCTACGGCGACGCCGTCGTCACGGGCACCGGCACCATCCACGGTCGCCAGGTCGCCGTGTACTCCCAGGACTTCACGATCTTCGGCGGATCGCTCGGCGAGGTCGCCGGCGAGAAGATCATCAAGGTCATGGAGCTCGCGCTGAAGACGGGCGTCCCGATCATCGGCATCCTCGACTCGGGCGGAGCCCGCATCCAGGAGGGCGTCGTCGCCCTCGGCAAGTACGGCGAGATCTTCCGCCGCAACACCCAGGCCTCGGGCGTCATCCCGCAGATCTCGATCGTGTGCGGTCCGGCCGCCGGCGGCGCGGTGTACTCCCCCGCACTCACCGACTTCGTGATCATGGTCGACAAGACGAGCCAGATGTTCGTCACCGGCCCCGACGTCATCAAGACCGTCACGGGCGAAGACGTCGGCATGGAGGAGCTCGGGGGCGCCCTCACGCACAACTCGGTCTCGGGTGTCGCCCACTACCTCGCGAGCGACGAGTCCGATGCGCTCGACTACGCGCGCACGCTCATCTCGTTCCTCCCCGACAACAACATGACGGATGCCCCGGTGTACGACGCCGAGGCCGAACTCGAGATCACCGACGACGACCGGCGGCTGAACACCGTCATCCCCGATTCGCCGAACCAGCCCTACGACATGCACACGGTCATCGCGGGCATCGTCGACCACGGCGACTTCCTCGAGGTGCAGCCGCTGTTCGCGCCGAACATCATCGTCGGCTTCGCGCGGGTCGACGGGCGAACCGTCGGCATCATCGCCAACCAGCCGAGCCAGATGGCCGGCACGCTGAACATCGCGGCCGGCGAGAAGGCCTCGCGGTTCGTGCGCTTCTGCGACGCGTTCTCGATCCCGATCCTCACGCTCGTCGATGTTCCGGGCTACCTGCCCGGCACCGAGCAGGAATGGACCGGCGTCATCCGCCGCGGCGCGAAGCTGCTCTACGCCTACGCCGAGGCGACCGTGCCGCTCGTCACGATCATCACGCGCAAGGCCTATGGCGGCGCGTACATCGTCATGGGCTCCAAGCAGCTCGGCGCCGACATCAACCTCGCCTGGCCGACGGCCGAGATCGCCGTCATGGGCGGCCAGGGTGCGGTGAACATCCTCTACCGGGCCGAGATCAAGGCCGCCGAGCTGGCAGGTGAAGACGTCGCGGCCGTGCGCACTCAGCTCGCGAACGAGTACACGTACAACGTGGCCTCCCCGTTCCTCGCCGCCGAGCGCGGCGAGCTCGACGGCGTGATCGAGCCGGCAGCGACCCGGGTCGCCGTCGTGAAGGCGCTTCGCGCGCTCCGCACGAAGCGGGCGAGCCTGCCCGCCAAGAAGCACGGGAACATCCCGCTGTAGGGGCGAACGACATGAGCGACGACATCGACGAACGCGCGGCCGCGCTGCGCTTCGAGACCCGAGTGGTCACGCCCGAAGGCGCAGCCGCGGTGACGGCGGTGCTGCTCGCAGCACTCGACGAGCAGACGGCGGGCGAGGCATCCGTCGACCCCGGCCGCAGCGCCTGGATCCGCAGCGGCGGGGCGATGCGCCGTCCGCTCGAGGTCGGGCCCGGCCGCTGGGTGCGCGCCGGGAATTGAGCGGATGTCCCCCGAAATCCGTGGGGACGGCGTCGCCGCTCGGCATGCTCGGCCCGGAACGCCACGGATTCCGGGAAAGGGGGACACGCCTTGTCCCCCGAAATGATGACTTTGCTTCTGTGGGATCGTGCACCAATATTGTCAGTGCAGGCTCCACAGGAGTCGCCACCGTCATCGGTCGGGTAACCGATGGCAGTTGGGGGCGAGTCAGGGCGACATTCGGGTTGTCGCGGTGACTCGGGCTTGATGGGGGGTCGATCTCAGATCGACCCCCCACCTTCATGTCAGGCACCGATTCAGGTGAGCCCCGATTCATGTCGGGCACCGACGGTGCTCGAGATCCCGACCGGTCACGCTCGAGCGCAGCTCGCGTGCGGCGTCGCCCGCCGCTTCAGAGCACGCGCGGGATCTCCAGCCACAACTCGACCTCGGCCTCGTCGGAGTCCGACGACGAAGTGCTCGACTCGCGGAGCCCGACGACGGTGACCGCCACCGGCGATGCCTCCGCGGCGGTGCGGACGATGATGCGATCGGCGGACGACTCCGCCACGGCGTCGGCGAGGCGTGAGAGCACTCGGTTCCGCGTCGCCTCGTCGAGATCGTCGATGCCGCCCTCGTCGAGGAGGGTCACCGTGATGCCGCGGGCGCGGGCGCGCTGCACCTCGAAACGCACCGCGTCGGTCAGGAGCATGCGACCGCGGATCTCGTCGCGGATCGCCGCTTCGAGCATGCGGCACTCGGTCCGCTGCTCCTCGGTGAGCGCCCCGCCGCGATCCGCGATGCGGCGCAGCATCGGCGCTGCGAGCCGGTTCGTGTGGGCGAGGCGCATGCGGCCCTCGAACAGGTGCGCGTCCTGCGCGGCCTGCCACGCGGCGGCCTCCCGTTCAGCCTGCGCGTAGCGACGCGTCTCGCGTGCCGCGGTCGTCAACGCGGTCGTCAGCATGTGCGCGATGCCGACCCAGACGATGCTGCCGATGACGCCGAGCCCGCCGAGCGAGAACGGGCCCGCCCACACGACGCTCTGCACCGCGAGCGCGATGACGCCGAGCCATGCCGCGGTCAGCTGACGCCGAGCCGCGGTGATCGTCATGAGCGTGCCCACCGCCGCGACGTACCACGTGGCGTACCCGTTCTCGGCATCGGGGTCGAGCTGGCTCGTCACGAGGAGCGGGAGCACGATCGACACGGCGAGGTCGAAGGCCGCGAGCCAGTCGGGCATGCGCACTCGCTTGGCGGGCCACAGGCTGAGCGTCGTCGCCGTCGAGTAGAGCAGCAGGGCGACGACCGCCGGCCATGGCGACGCCGCCTGGCCCAGCGAGTAGATGCCGAGCACGACGTGGTACGCCGAGAACAGTGCGCCGAGCACGAGCAGGAGCCAGCGGGGAATCGAGATCATGCCGCGCCACCCGCTCCCTGCGGCCATGCCACCGTCACGGTCGTGCCGTGTCCGATCCTCGATTCGATGTGCGCCATGCCCCCCGCGTTGGCCATGCGCTCCTCGATCGAGACGCGCAGCCCGAGCCGCTCGGCGGGCACTCGGTCCATCGCGAACCCTCGGCCGTTGTCGGCGATCTCGATGACGCAGCCGCCGGCGCGCACGCCCCTGATGCGGAGCTCTCGTCGCGTCGACAGGCCCGGCTCGTCGGCGTGCTGGAGGCTGTTGACCATCGCCTGCACGGCAGCCGCGTAGAGCGCCTCGACCGCCTCGACGGGCAGCTCGACGCCGCCGGCGTTCACGACCCGCACCGTGAAGGGGGTGGTGAACGTCGTGAGGGCTGCCCGCAGCCGCCGCACGAGCACCGGAAGGCCCACCCGGTCGAGCGCCCGCGGGCCGGTCGCTCCGGCCTCGTCGAGGCGTTGCACGGCATCGCGCGCCATGCGGGCCGCGAGCTGCTGCTGCTCGGGCGTCGAGGCCGCCGCCGCCGAGAGCAGGGTCGTGAGCACGCTGTCGTGCACGAGCGCGTCGACCTTGACGCGCTCGATCTCGTTGGCGTGGAGTCGCGCGGCGACGTCGTAGCGTTCGAGGGCCGCCTCCTGCGCGGCATCGACGGCTCCGGCGGTCTGCCGCAGCATCGTCACGATGACGAGCACGACGACACCGAGCACGACGGCGTACAGCGCGTCGAGCACCGCGAGCAGCGGACCGGCGTCCCCGCCGGACGGGAGCAGGCGGATGACCCCGTACACGGCGGGGACGACGATCGTGTAGGCGGCGGCCCACACCGGCAGCACCGCGACGACCGCGGCCGTCGTCGCGACGGTGCACAGGTAGTACAGCCATGGCGCCGCGCCGTGGAGGGCTGCGGGGTCGTCGACGAGGAACGGCCACGCCACGAGCGCGAGCGCGTACAGCAGCGCGAAGGCGAGGCACGCCGTGCGCACCGCGACCTTCGTCACGGTGGCGACTGCGAGGCCCACGATGGCGCCGTACAGCACCGCCATGAGCGCGGCACCGGCGCCGGGTAGGAGGGCATCGGCCTGCACGAGCGCGATCGGCACGGTCTGCGCCCCGAACACGAGGCCGAAGAGTCCGAGCGCCCGGCCCGTGACGGTCTCGACCTGCGCTCGGGTCACCGTTGAGCGGCGACGCGAGAGTCGCGTCACCCGCCAGTCAACGGCGGGCATCTCCGCCATCGTCGAGCCCGGGGAGGATCCCGTCTTCGACGGCGCGGCGCAGGAGGTCGACCTTCGTCGGCGCGGGTCGACCCACCTCGATGTACTTCGCGCGGATGCGGTCGAGGTACTCGCGTGCCGTGGAGTGGGCGATACCGAGCTGGGCGGCGACGAGCTTCAGCGGGAGTCCCGAGGCGTAGAGGTGCAGCACGTCGTGCTCGCGTCGTCCGAGCTGCGCCTTCGCGAAGTCGCGATCGGCCTCGATCGCGCTCGCCCATTCGACGTTGTTGAGCACCTCGCCGCGAGCGACCGTGGCGATCGCGGCGATCACGGCCGACATCGGCGAGGCCTTCGGGATCACGCCGGCGGCGCCCGCCGCGAGCGACTCGCGCACTGCGGCGACCCGATCGGCGATGCTGTGCACGAGCACGGCGCTGCCGGTCGCGAGCACGGCCCGCACATTGTCGGTCACCGTCGTGCCGTCCCCCAGTGAGAGGTCGAGCACGACGACGTCGCACGCACGGCCGGCGAGGCCGTCGAGCAGTTCTGGCACGCTCGCCGCGTCGACCACGACGTCGTAGCCCGCGTCGCGGCAGGCCGCGCGCAGGCCGAGTCGCACGGCTTCGTGGTCGTCGACGATCGCCACGGTCGCCGCGGCATCCGCTTCTCGTGTCGGTGCTGCAGCTCCGACGTCCCCCTCGTTCACGTTCACACGATAGCGCGGAGGCGGGCGACCGCCTCGACGTGATGGGTGTTCGGGAACAGGTCGTAGGCACGCAGCTCGTCGAGCTCGTAGCCGCGCTCGCGGAACAGGCCCACGTCGCGGGCGAAGGCGACCGGGTCGCAGGCGACGTAGACGAGCTGCCGCGGGTGCAGCTCAACGAGCCGTTCGACGACCTCTCGGCCGGCTCCGGCACGCGGTGGATCGAGCACGATCGTCGCGTCGCGGAGGCGCGCGCGTTCAGCGGCACCCGATCCGGCCTCGAGTTCGGCGAGGTACCGGTCGACGCGAGCCGTCACGGCGCGGGCGCCGAGCCACTCCGAGAGGTTCGCCCCCGCGTGCTCGGTGGCACGCGCGTCGGACTCGACCGTCGTGATGCGCACGGTCTCGCCGAACCGGTCGCCGACGGCTGCCGCGAGCAGCCCGACTCCGCCGTAGAGGTCGTGGTTGGCTGCACGGGGGTCGAAGAGGTCGTCGTCGACGAGTTCCTGCACGGCGCGCGTGAGCGTGGCCGCGGCGCCGCGGTGGACCTGCCAGAAGCCGTCCCGGTCGAGCCGGAAGCTGCGATCGCCCACGCGCTCCTCGATCGTCGGACGCGAACCGCGTGCCGGGCGGTCGCCCTCGACCATCACGATCGCGGGATCGCCCGCGCTCGGTGCCACGAGGTCGATGGCGGTCGCGCCGGGGAATCGGTCGCCGAGGGGCGCGAGCGCCGCCAGTTCGGCCACTGCGAGGGGGACGGACGTCACGGGCACGATCGAGTGGCTGCGCGCCGCGTACGGTCCCACACGGCCGTCCGCACCGACATGGAGGCGCATCCGCGTGCGCCATCCGGTGCCGTCGTCGACCGAGACGCCCTCGGCGAGCGCGGGATCGACCGGGGCGACCTCGACACCGACCTCGACGCCCGCCATGCGCGCGAGCGCGTCGCGCAGCACCTCGCCCTTCAGCGCTCGCTGCCGCTCCATGCGGATGTGGCCGAACTCCGCGCCGCCGGGTCGAAGCTCGGGCGCGCGATCGACGGATGCCTCGGCCCACACGTGCTCGCGGCGGTCGGGCGAAGCCTCGAGCACTTCCACGGTCTCCGCGCGCCAGAACTTCTCCTTGGCCTGGTCGCTGACGCGAGCGGCCACGCGCTCCCCCGGGATGGCGTCGGCGACGAAGACGACTCGGCCCTCGTGCCGGGCGACGAAGACACCGCCGTGGGCGACCCGCTCGACCTCGAGCTCGATCACCGGCCCGTCGGTGGCGGGCGGCTTCGGGGTGGGGCGGGGCGAGCGCGAGGGCTTGCGCCCACCGGTTCGACGCGGGCGTCGGTTCTCTGGCATGCAACGAGCATTCCACAGCGGCGGGCCTGCGGGCAGGATGGAGGCATGCGCCTCTACCTCGCCTCGACTTCGCCGGCCCGACTGCAGACCCTTCGCGCGGCCGGGATCGAGCCGACAGCGCTTCCCCCCGGTGTCGACGAGGAAGCCGTCGTCGCCGCGCACGAGGCGCTCTCCGGCCCGCTCGACGCTCGCGAGATGGTGCAACTGCTCGCACAGGCGAAGGCCGAGGCGCTCGTCGGCGCCGAGCCGGGCGGAGAGCCGGTCGACGGGCTCATCCTCGGCGGCGACTCGGCGTTCCTGACCGGCGGCTCGATCCACGGAAAGCCGCACCTGCCCGACGTGGCCCGGCAGCGCTGGCTCGCCCAGAACGGCGGTCACGGCGAGCTCTGGTCGGGTCACTGGCTCATCGACCACCGCGGCGGCCGGGTGAACGGCGCGGTCGGTCGAGCGGATGTCGCGACCGTGCGCTTCGCGGCGCTCGACGACGCCGAGATCGACGCGTACATCGCGACCGGCGAACCACTGCTCGTTGCAGGCGCGTTCACGATCGACAGCCTCGGCGGTCCCTTCATCCGGCGGGTCGAGGGAGACCCGTCGACGGTCGTCGGCCTCTCGCTCTCGACGCTTCGGGACCTTGTTCGCGAGCTCGGCGTGGCGTGGCCGTCGCTCTGGAACCGCCGGCCCGCTGCCGAGTGACCGCTCGCGTCGATTGTCGATGCCCGCAAGAGACATCCGCTCTTTTTGTGGAAGGCACCCAAAGAGCCGACCCGCGCGCGCAATAGGCTTGAGCATTATGCCGCGCATCTCCAAGGTCCTCATCGCCAACCGTGGCGAGATCGCCGTCCGCGTCATCCGGGCCGCCCGTGACGCCGGCCTCGGCTCCGTCGCCGTCTACGCCGACCAAGACCGCGACGCGCGGCATGTGAAGCTCGCCGACGAGGCGTACGCCCTCGACGGCACGACGAGCGCCGACACGTATCTCGTGATCGACAAGATCCTCTCGATCGCCCGCCGCTCGGGGGCCGACGCCGTGCACCCCGGCTACGGATTCCTCGCCGAGAACCCCGACTTCGCCCGTGCCGTGATCGGCGCGGGCCTCATCTGGATCGGCCCCTCGCCCGAGGCGATCGAGCGACTCGGCGACAAGGTCTCCGCACGCCACGTCGCCGAGAAGGTCGGCGCCCCGCTCGCGCCCGGCACCCTCAACCCCGTCGCGGATGCCGCGGAGGTGCTCGATTTCGTCGACGTGCACGGCCTGCCCGTGGCGATCAAGGCCGCCTTCGGCGGCGGCGGCCGCGGCCTGAAGGTCGCCCGCACTCGCGAAGAGGTGCCCGAGCTCTTCGATTCGGCCACCCGCGAGGCGGTCGCTGCGTTCGGCCGCGGCGAGTGCTTCGTCGAGAAGTACCTCGACAAGCCTCGTCACGTCGAGACGCAGTGCCTCGCCGACGAGCACGGCAATGTCGTCGTGGTCTCGACCCGCGACTGCTCGCTCCAGCGCCGCCACCAGAAGCTCGTCGAGGAGGCGCCCGCGCCGTTCCTCACCGACGCCCAGACCACGCTGCTCTACGAATCGTCGAAGGCCATCCTCCGCGAGGTGGGCTACGTCGGCGCCGGCACGTGCGAGTTCCTGATCGGCCAAGACGGCACGGTCTCGTTCCTCGAGGTCAACACGCGGCTCCAGGTCGAGCACCCGGTCTCCGAAGAGGTCACCGGCATCGACCTCGTGCGCGAGCAGTTCCGCCTCGCCGAGGGCGGCGTGCTCGACTACGCCGACCCCGTGACGACCGGGCACTCGATCGAGTTCCGCATCAACGGCGAGGACCCCGGCCGCGGCTTCCTGCCTGCGCCCGGCCCCGTGCACCAGTTGCGCTTCCCGGGCGGCCCCGGCATCCGCATCGACTCGGGCGTCACCTCCGGCGACGAGATCTCCGGCGCGTTCGACTCCCTCCTCGCCAAGCTCATCGTCACCGGTCGCGACCGCAAGGACGCGCTCGAGCGCGCGCGCCGCGCACTCGACGAGTTCGAGGTCGCGGGCCTGCCCACCGTGCTGCCGTTCCACCGCGACATCGTGCGCAATCCGGCCTTCGCCCCCGACGGCGACGAGCCGTTCTCGATCTACACGCGCTGGATCGAGACCGAGTACGACAACCAGCTCGAGCCGTGGTCGGGCGAACTCGCCGACAACGCCGGTCCCGCCGAACGCACGAGCGTCGTCGTCGAGGTGGCCGGTCGCCGGGTCGAGGTCACCCTGCCGAAGCGCATCGTGGGCGGCGGGTCACCCGCTTCGCGCACCGCCGGTGCTGCTCCGCGCCGCCGTGCCGCGTCGCACGCCGTCGACACGGGCACGGGCGACGCCGTGAAGGCGCCGATGCAGGCGACCATCGTGAAGGTGGCCGTCGCCGAGGGCGACAAGGTCGTCAAGGGCGACCTCGTGCTCGTGCTCGAGGCCATGAAGATGGAGCAGCCGATCCTCGCCCACAAGGACGGCGTCATCGGCACGGTCAACGCCGAGGCCGGCGCGACCGTCTCGAGCGGGCACCTGCTGCTCGCCATCGTCGACGCGTAGTCGCGACGACCCCTCGAACGAACAGAACCGCCGTGCGGTGCCGGTCGGCACTGCACGGCGGTTCGGTATGCAGAAGACTCAGCGCAGCGCCAGTGCGGCGAGCGCGGCGTTCGCCGCGGACACGCCGGAGTTCCGCGAGGAGTGGATCGTGCTCGTCACCATGCCCGCCCAGAAGACCGTGTCCGCGATCGGCGCGTTCAGGCCGCTGCGCCGTGAGAACGGCCCGGGGTACGCGCCCCTCGCGAACTCGTCCTTCGACCAGTCGTAGGTCGAGGCGTTGACGTACTGGAGTCCCTGGTCGCCGACGGCGGTGCGCACGTTGTCGAGCGCCGCCTCGAACCGTTCGGTCTCGGGCAGGTCGAGGAGTTCCTGCGCCTTGCCGCCCGTCATCCAGGCGACGACGATCTCGCCCCCGTAGCCCGGCGTTCCGACCGAACCGTTCCAGAGGCTCGGCGGGTTCTTCGAGAACGTCGTCATGATGTCCCAGGCGTGCGGCACCGGGTGGTCGGGCGGCAGCACCGGCTGCGCGAACTCGAGGATCCCCTTGAAGACCGGCAGGTACTCGATCTCCTGGAATCCGTCGCGCTTGTCGGCGGGCAGCGGCGGGTCGAAGACGACGTCGCCGTGCTTCAGCACGCCACCCGGCAGGGCGACCACGAGCGTCTTGGCCTTGAACGAGCCGATGCTCGAGTGCACGTCGACCCTGCCCGGCCGGTGCTCCACCGTGTGCACCCGAGCGCCGTGCAGCAGCGGGAGTCCTGCCACGAGGGGCTGCAACACCTGGTTGTACCCGCCGATGACCCGGTAGTCGCCGTATTCCTCGGGCGGGAGCGGCCCGGACAGGTCCTGCGTCTCGAGGCAGGCGACCACGGTGTCGACGACGAACCACGCCGGCAGCACGTCGAACTGCTCCGAGTCGACCTCGATCGCCGCCAGCGCCGTCGGATAGTTCTCGGGCGGGATGCCGACACGCCCGAGCCAGGCAAGGGCGGTCTCGCCGTCGCTCGGGTCGGGCAGTCCGTTCGGGTACGAGGGGGCCCCGAGGGGGAAGTGGAGGCCCTCGAAGTCGAATGCATCGGTCCACGGGGAGTCTGGCCGAAGCCGGGAGAAGATGGTCGTCTGCCGGTGTGTCGCGAGGCCGAGTTCGTTGATGAGCCCCCAGGTCGACACCGTCGTGCCGTGCACGAGTTCGGCGCCGCGTTCGATCGGGATGCCCATCGAGGTTCGGTCGGTCCACATGCGGCCGCCGATGCGATCACGGGCCTCGAGCACGAGCACGCGCTTGCCGGCATCGGCGAGCACTCGCGCGGCGCCGAGACCGGACGCGCCGGCTCCGATGACGATCGCGTCCCACATGCGGTTGTAGGAACCGGGGATGCCGCGCCGCGGGTGCGCACCAGCGGTGAGGAGCAGGCCCGCGGTGCCGGCCGCGCCGACGCCGAGCATGGTTCGTCGCGTGAGCCCTCGGGCGTCGGCTGCCTGGGTCGGGTCTTCGTCGTACATCGTGCCTCCTGGAACGTCGCTGTCGAAGGGGCCGCCGACGGTCCCTCGAAACGCGGAACCGGTCGGCGAACGGATGCTGCATTCGGACCGTATCGCGACCGGCGACGTCTGCGCAACGCTGTTGACAACATTGTTGCGATGGGGCGCGTTCGCTCAGACGTGCCCGATGCCGAAATTCCAGGGAGCACGGACCACGCTCGTCACGGTGGGATCGTTCTCCCGGTTCCAATGGCTCACGGCGACCGCGTTGGCGTTCGCCGGCCCGTAGGTACCGTCCCACTCGGAGTACCAGCGTTCTCCGACATCCGGACCCGTCTCCGCAGGGAACTCGTCGTAGCCGCTTCCATGCCAGGTCTCTCCCAGCTCGGCAGCCAGCGCCTGTGCGTCGTCTCCGGGGCGGAAACCCTGCACCGTGGCGACCGGGATCCCGTCGCCGACGATCGGATGCGTGAACTCGATCGCCACATTCATGTCGGAGGAGATGCCGTCGGGCTCGTGGTCGTCGATGACGACCACGCCCGGCCAGGTGTACTTCGTCCACGGGAACCACTCGTGGCCGCCGGGCCGCTCCTCGACATCGGGTGGGCCGCCGAGCACGTTCGAGATCGTGTCCACGAATGCCACCGCCTCCGCGTCGTACGACAACTCGCCGACGACGACGCCAGCGGCGTTCACGAGTTCGAGTTGTTCGGGTCGAACGACGATGCGCGCGACGACCGGATCCGCCCCGTCCGCGGTGGAGGTCGGCGCCACCGACTCGATCGGCGCCGTGGTGGCGTGCGGTGTCGGGCTCGCCGTGGGCGGAGGCTCCGGCGACGGGACGCAGGCAGTCAGCGCCAGCGCTGCCGCGAGGAGCATCGTCATGAGGCCGATCGAGCGCTGTTCCATGTGAGTCGCCTCCGTCTCGCCGGGCTGCCCGGCGAGTCGAATCTACTGGCACGCCGAAGTCCGGACCCGACCCTCCGGATCACGTTTCGGCAACGCCCGCAAGCGGACCCGTCCCCCTCTACTCAGCGGCCGGTCGGTGGCTCCGCGCCCTGCACCGTGGGCAGCTCGACCTCGCTCACGCGAAGCTCGAGGCCGAGCCGCGAGCGACGACGCCCGTACAGCAGGTAGATGACGAGCCCGATCGCGAGCCAGACCAGGAACCGCACCCACGTGAGCGTCGTCAGGTTGAACATGAGCCAGACGCAGAGCGCCGCCGAGAGGATCGGCAGCACGGGCGACCACGGCACGCGGAAGCCGCGCTGCAGGTCGGGGCGCGTGCGGCGCAGCACCACGACACCGATGCTCACGAGCACGAAGGCCGAGAGCGTGCCGATGTTGATCATCTCCTCGAGGAGGCCGACGTCGGTGAAGGCGGCGACGAACGCCACGACCGTGCCCGCGATGATCTGGATGCGCGCGGGCGTCTTCGTGTGCTGGGTGGTCTTCGACAGCCAGCGCGGCAGCAGGCCGTCACGGCTGAGCGCGAAGACGATGCGCGAGAGGCCGAGCAGGATGATCATGATCACGGTCGTGAGGCCCGCGAGCGCGCCGAGCGAGATCACGGCCGACGCCCAGTCCTGCCCGACGAGCCGGAAGGCGGTCGCGAGCGACGGCGTCTCCTCCGCCGCGAGCTCCGTGTACGAGACCATGCCCGTCATGACGATCGACACGAGCACGTACAGCAGCGTCACGATGCCGAGCCCGATGAAGATGCCGCGCGGCAGCCGCTTCTGCGGGTCGCGCACCTCCTCGGCGCTCGTGGCGACGACGTCGAAGCCGATGAACGCGAAGAACACGAGCGCCGCCGCCGAGAGCATGCCGAAGACGCCGTACTGCGCGGGCGCGGCGCCGGTCATCCAGGAGAGGAGCGACTGCGTCCAGACGTCCGTGGCACCGCCCTCGGTGGGCACCGCCTCGGGGATGAACGGAGTGAAGTTCGCCGCCTTGACGAAGAAGAAGCCGACGACGATCACGAAGAGCACGATCGCGACCTTGATGATCGTGAACACCGCGCCGACGCGCGCCGTGAGCTTCGTGCCGGCGACGAGGAGGACCGTGAACACGGCCACGATGAGGAATGCCGGCCAGCTCACCTCGATGCCGCCGAGCTGGAATGTCGACGGGAACGGCAACCCGAACGCGAGCAGCGCCTCGCCGAGGTAGACCCCCCAGTACTTGGCGAGCACCGCCGCCGCGGTGAAGAGCTCGAGGATGAGGTCCCAGCCGATGATCCAGGCGAGCAGCTCCCCCATCGTCGCGTAGGTGAACGTGTAGGCGCTGCCCGCGACGGGCACGGTCGAGGCGAACTCCGCGTAGCACATGATCGCGAGCCCGCACGTGACGGCGGCGAGCACGAAGGAGACGATGACGCTCGGCCCGGCGAAGTTCGCCGCGGCCTGCGCCCCGACCGAGAAGATGCCGGCCCCGACCGCGACCGCGATGCCCATCAGGGCGAGGTCCCACGTGCCGAGGGAGCGTTTCAGGCTCCGCTCCTCGTCATGGGAGTCGGCGATCGACGACTCGACCGATTTCACTCGCAGGTTCATGACTACCCCCTGAGGACGGCGCACCGCCCCCGCGGCGCTGCAACCTCAGCGTACGACGTGCATGGCCCGCGCGGCATCCGTCAAAGAACCGCTGAGCGACGGATACACCGGGAACGCCTCGGCGAACTGGTCCACCGTGAGGCGGTGCTCGACGGCGAGCGCGAGCGGGAAGATGAGCTCGGAGGCCTTCGGCGCCACGATCACGCCGCCGATGATCGCGCCCGACCCGCTCGACGCGAAGAGCTTCACGAAGCCGTCGCGGATGCCCATCATCTTGGCGCGCGGGTTCGACGAGAGCGGCAGCTTGTACACGACGCCGGGCACCACTCCCTCGTCGATCTCCTTCTCGGTCCAGCCGACCGTGGCGATCTCGGGCTGCGTGAAGATGTTCGAGGTGATGTTGCGCAGCTCTGGCGGGTTCACGACGTCGCCCATCGCGTGGAACACCGCGGTGCGGCCCTGCATCGAGGCGACGGAGGCGAGCGGCAGGAAGGTGGTGCAGTCGCCGGCCGCGTAGATGTTCGGCATCGACGTGCGAGCGACGCGGTTCACGCGGATGTGGCCGCTCTCGGCGAGCTGCACGCCGGCGTCCTCGAGGCCGAGGTCGAGCGTGTTCGGCACCGAGCCGACCGCCATGAGGCAGTGGCTGCCGCGCACCTCGCGCCCGTCGGTCAGGGTCGCCACGACGCTGTCGCCGTCGCGCACGACGGACTCGGCGCGGGACTTGTTCATGACCTTCATGCCGTTGCGCTTGAAGACCTTCTCGATGACGGATGCCGCGTCGGCATCCTCTCCCGGAAGGACCTGGTCGCGGCTCGAGATGAGCGTGACCTTGGCGCCGAGGGCCCGGTACGCCGAGGCGAACTCCGCACCGGTGACACCGGAGCCGACCACGATGAGGTGCTCGGGCACGACCTGCAGGTGGTAGAGCTGGGTCCACGTGAGGATTCGCTCGCCGTCGGGGACGGCGGTCGGAAGCACCCGCGGCGAGGCGCCGACCGAGATCACGAGCGTGTCGGCCTCGATGCGGTCGAAGTCGGTGCCGCCCTTGGCGGTCGAGACGATGACGGCGTTCGGTCCGTCGAGGCGACCCTCGCCCTGCACGAGGTGCACGCCGGCCTCGATGAGATTCGACCGCATGTCCTCGGACTGCTGGGCGGCGAGGCCGAGCAGCCGCTTGTTCACGGCGGCCAGGTTGATCGCGACGTTCGGCTTCACGGCCTTCTCGGAGTCGCCCTTCGCGAAGAACTGCACGCCGAGATCGGCGGCCTCCTTCACGGCGTTGGAGGCCTCGGCGGTCGCGATGAGGGACTTCGATGGGACCACATCGGTGAGCACTGCGGCACCGCCGACACCGGCACGCTCGATGAGCGTGACCTCCGCCCCGAGTTGTGCGCCGGCGAGCGCGGCCTCATACCCTCCAGGCCCTCCTCCGAGTACGGCAATACGTTGGGTGCGCTCGAACTCATAGGCCATGCTCACATTCTGCCAGTTCACGCCCTCGGGCCAGCAAACGAGCACGACCTCGCCGCGGCATCCGCTGCTCATTAGAGTGGGATGATGCACGCTGCGAACCCGCTCGACGATCCCACTGCCGACCCCTTCGCGATCGCCGCCCTCGCGGCCGAGCGCATCGCGGAGCTCACCGGAATCGAGCGGCACGACGTCGCACTGACGCTCGGCAGCGGCTGGGGCCGCGCCGCCGAGCTCATCGGCGAGACGACGCACACGATCGCCGCGACCGAGGTGCCCGGGTTCTCCAAGCCCGCCCTCGAGGGCCACGTCGGCACGCTGCGCTCGGTGCTGCTGCCGAGCGGCAAGCGCGCCCTCATCATCGGCGCCCGCACCCACTACTACGAAGACCACGGCGTGCGCCGCGTCGTTCACTCCGTGCGGACCGCGGCCGCGACGGGCGCGAAGACGATGATCCTCACGAACGGCGCGGGCGGCATCAAGGAGCACTGGACCCCCGGTACCCCCGTGCTCATCAGCGACCACATCAACCTCACGGCCGATTCGCCGCTCGAGGGCGCGACCTTCATCGATCTCACCGACCTCTACTCGAAGCGGCTCCGCGACCTCGCGCACTCGATCGACCCGGCGCTCGACGAGGGCGTCTACTGCCAGTTCCGCGGGCCCCACTACGAGACGCCCGCCGAGGTGCAGATGGCGAAGATCATCGGCGGCCACATCGTGGGCATGTCGACCGCCCTCGAGGCCATCGCCGCCCGCCAGGCCGGCATGGAGGTGCTCGGCATGTCGCTCATCACGAACCTCGCAGCCGGCATCCAGACGACGCCGCTGAGCCATGAAGAGGTCATCGAAGCCGGGCGCATGGCCGAACCGGTGATCTCGAGCCTGCTCGCCAAGATCGTCGCAGAACTCTAAGGGGCAGCGGATGTCGCAGACCGACGATTCCCGCGACGCGGAACGCATCGCCCTCGCCGAGGCATGGCTGGCGCAGGACCCCGACCCCGAGACGATCGCCGAACTCACGTCGATCGTCGACGCGGTGCGCGGCGGCGACACCGCGGCATCCGCCGACCTCGCCGACCGCTTCGACCAGCGACTCGCGTTCGGCACGGCCGGCCTCCGCGGCGAGATCGCCGCCGGACCGAACCGGATGAACCGGGTGCTCGTCTCCCAGGCGGCAGCGGGCCTCGCCGCCCACCTCGTCGAGCACGCCGCGCTCGGGCAGACGCCCTCGATCGTGATCGGCTTCGACGGCCGCAAGAACTCCGCCGTCTTCGCGCGTGATACCGCCGAGATCATGGCCGGTGCCGGGGTTCGCGCGATCCTGCTGCCCCGGCTGCTGCCGACGCCCGTGCTCGCGTTCGCCGTGCGGTACTTCGACGTGTCGGCGGGCGTCATGGTGACCGCGTCGCACAACCCGCCGAACGACAACGGCTACAAGGTCTACCTCGGCGGCGACGACCACGGTTCGCAGATCGTGGCGCCGGCCGACGCCGAGATCGCCGCGCAGATCCAGCGCGTCGCCGACACCCGGCTCGTCACCGAACTGCCTCGCGGCGTCTTCGAGACGGCCTCCGAGGCGGTCGTCGACGAGTACGTCCGCCAGACCGCCGCGGTCGCCGCTCCCCCGGCAGCACAGCCGCGCGTGGTCTACACCGCGATGCACGGTGTCGGATGGCAGACGATGGCGAGCGTGCTCGCCGCGGCCGGCTTCGAGGCGCCGCGACTCGTCGAGGCGCAGATCGAGCCCGACCCGGCGTTCCCGACGGTGTCCTTCCCGAACCCCGAAGAGCCCGGCGCGATGGACCTCTCATTCGCACGGGCCCGAGAGGTCGACGCCGAGCTCATCGTCGCGAACGACCCAGACGCCGACCGGCTCGCGATCGCGATCCCCGACGCCGCTGCGGACTCCGGCTACCGACGCCTCTCCGGCAACGAGGTGGGTCTCGTGCTCGGCTGGCAGGCCGCGGAGCGGGCCGCCGCCGTCACCGGCGACTCGGGCCCGAACGGCGCGCTCGCGTGCTCGATCGTCTCCTCCCCCGGCCTCGAGGCCATCGCCAGGGCCTACGACCTCGACTTCGAAGCCACGCTCACCGGATTCAAGTGGATCTCCCGTGCGCCCGGACTCGTCTTCGGGTTCGAAGAGGCCCTCGGCTACCTCGTGAACCCCGGCACCGTGCGCGATAAAGACGGCATCTCCGCCGGTCTCGCCTTCCTCTCCCTCGCGGCCCAGCTCAAGTCCGAGGGGCGCACCGTCGCCGATCACCTCGACGACCTCGTCGAACGGTTCGGCTGCCACGACTCGGGCCAGATCTCGATCCGGGTCACCGAGCTCTCCCGCATCGGCGAGATCATGGAGCGCCTGCGCGCCGAGCCGCCCGCCTCGGTCGGCGGCATCCGGGTCGAGCGCATCGAAGACCTCGCCGAGGGATACGGCGACCTGCCGCCGTCCGACGTGCTCCGCATCGTCCTCGAGGGCGGCGGCCGCGTCATGGTGCGACCGAGCGGCACCGAGCCGAAGCTCAAGGTCTACCTCGATGCGGTGTCCGAGACGGGCACCGTCGCTGAGCGTCGCGCCGCGGCATCCGCTGCCATCTCGGCGCTCGACGCGGGAATGCGGGAGCTCGTCGCGTAGCTGCCAGCCGTCGTGGTGCCGGGCTCGAGGGGATCAGCCGAGCGACGTCTCGAGCTTCGCGCCGATCTCCTCGACATCGAAGTAGTTCGACACCTCGACGATCTCGGCGAAGCTGCGACCGATCGCGGCGCGCACAGCGCCCGCGAGCTCGGTCGACGTCAGGATGACCTGCGCGTCGGCGGCCGCCACGGCGACGCCGGCGAGATCGCTGGCATCGACGTCGGCCGTGAGCCCCAGCCGGTCGAGCGCGCGCTCGGCATTGACCTTCAGGATCGCAGACGTGCCGATGCCGAGTCCGCAGACGGCGATGATCTTCACGCCCCGGCCTCCGCGTCGAAGCCGAGCAGGGTCCGCATCTCGTCGGCCGACTCCGCCCGCGCCATGCGACCGACGATGCCGCTGTCGTTGAACGCATTGGCGAGCTGCGCCACCGAGGCGACGTGCTCCTCGGCGTTCGACACGGCGAGGCCGACCACGACCCGCACGGGGTCGTTGTGCGGATGGCCGAACGGCACGGGTTCCGCGAGCGTCACCACGGCGAGCCCCTCGCGACGCACGTCGGGTCCCGGCCGGGCATGCGCGAGTGCGAGGCCCGGCGCGATCACCACGTAGGCGCCGAACTCCTCGATGACCGCGATCATCCGGTCGGCGTACTCCGAACGAGTGGAGCCCGAGCGCGTGAGGGCGCGGCCCGCCTCGCGCACGGCGGCACGCCAGTCGTCGACGTGCGCCCTGAGCACGATCGCGTCGTCGGGGAGCGGCGGGAGGGTCATCGGGGTCCGTTCAGGATGGTGCAGGCGGGTGCTCGGTGCGCGGGGGCATCCGTGCGTCAGGCGTCGTCGAAGCCGTTCTGGATCTGCTCGGCGAGCTCTTCGCGGTCGTCGAGCGGCAGGAACGCCGCCGCCGCCGCGTTCAGCTGGAACGTCTCGAAGTCCTCGAGGTCGTAGCCGAACGCGTCGCTCAGCAGCGCGAGTTCGCGGGTGAGCGTCGTGCCCGACTGCAGGCGGTTGTCGGTGTTCACGGTCACGCGGAAACCGAGCTGGTAGAGCAGGTCGAACGGGTGGTCGATGAGCTCATCGCCCCACGCCGCGATCGCGCCGGTCTGCAGGTTCGACGACGGGCTGGTCTCGAGCGCGATCTCGCGGTCGCGCACCCACTGCGCGACCGGACCCAGCGACACGTAGGTGTTCTCGTCGTCTTGGCGATCGATGATGAGGTCTTCGGCGATGCGCACGCCGTGACCGAGCCGCAGGGCGCGACCGTCGAAGAGGGCGCTGCGAATGGACTCGAGGCCGTCGGCCTCGCCGGCGTGGACGGTGACCGGCAGGTACTGGCTCGCGAGATAGTCGAACGCGGTGCGGTGACGGCTCGGCAGGAAGCCGGCTTCAGCACCGGCGATGTCGAATCCGACGACGCCGCGGTCGCGGTGCCGGACGGCGAGCTCCGCGATCTCGAGACCGCGGTCGGCGTGGCGCATGGCCGTGACGAGCTGGCCGACCCGGATGCCGCGGCCCTGAGCGCGTACGTCGTCGACGCCCTGCTCGAGACCGGACTGGACCGCCTCGACGGTCTCGTCGAGACTGAGGCCGCGCGTGAGGTGCTGCTCAGGGGCCCAGCGGATCTCGCCGTAGATGACGCCGTCGGCCGCGAGGTCCTGCACGAACTCGCGGGCGACGCGAGTGAGCCCCTCGCGGGTCTGCATGACGGCGGTCGTGAGATCGAAGGTCTTCAGGTACTCGACGAGCGAGCCGGAGTTCGACTGCTCGGCGAACCACCGGTCGAGGCCCTCGGCATCGCTCGCGGGAACCTCGTGACCGATCTCGTCGGCGAGCTCGAGGAGCGTCTGCGGACGAAGGCCGCCGTCGAGGTGGTCATGCAGCGAGATCTTCGGCAGGGCCTGGATGTTCGTGCCGTCGCCTTCGAGGCGGTACTCCGTCGGAATCGTGTTCACGAGTCAACGATAGCGACAGGGTGCCCGGGAAGTCTCGGCAATCTCGAAGCAAGGCCGGCGGAGGAGCGCCGAAGGAGCATGTCGAGACCCGTCACTCGGATCTCGATCGCTCCCCCGCGCTCGCTCCGCGATCGGAAGAAGCCGCTCAGCGCCCGATGCGGTCGGCGATCAGCGGGCCGCCGTCATTGATCGGATCACCGGCATCGCCGATGCGCCAGGCCCCCTCGACAGCCTCGAGCGCCCGCGAGAACCGGGCGGGCTCGTCGGCGTGCAGGGTGAAGAGCGGCTCGCCCGCTCGCACGGTGTCGCCCGGCTTGGCGTGCAGCTCGATGCCGGCGGCGTGCTGCACGGGGTCCTGCTTGCGTGCGCGTCCGGCACCGAGGCGCCAGGCCGCGATGCCGAACGGCAGTGCCTGCTGCTCCACGAGCACGCCGTCGCGCTCTGCCGTGACGACATGCTGTTCCCGCGCCACCGGCAGGGCGGCGTCGGGGTCGCCGCCCTGGGCGCGGATGGCTCGCCGCCACGTGTCCATGGCGCGCCCGTCGTCGAGGGCGCCCTCGACATCGGCGTCGGGCTGCCCCGCGAGCGCGAGCATCTCGCGGGCGAGGGCGACCGTGAGCGCGCGGACATCGGAGGGGCCGCCGCCGGCGAGCACCTCGACCGACTCCCGCACCTCGTTGGCGTTGCCGATCGTGAGGCCGAGCGGCACGTTCATGTTCGTGATGAGCGCCGAGGTCGCGACCCCCGCGTCTTCGCCGAGTTCGACCATGGTGCGCGCGAGTTCGCGCGAGCGTTCGATGTCGGTGAGGAACGCACCGGAACCGAACTTCACGTCGAGCACGAGGGCACCGGTGCCCTCGGCGATCTTCTTCGACATGATCGAGGAGGCGATGAGCGGGATGGCCTCGACCGTGCCCGTGATGTCGCGGAGCGCGTAGAGCTTCTTGTCGGCCGGCGCGAGTCCAGCGCCGGCAGCGCAGATCACGCCCCCCACGTCGCGGAGCTGGGCGAACATCTCGTCGTTCGTGAGGTCGGCGCGCCATCCGGGGATCGACTCGAGCTTGTCGAGCGTGCCGCCCGTGTGCCCGAGCCCACGACCCGACAGCTGTGGCACCGCCACGCCGAAGGTGGCGACGAGCGGCATCAGGGGAAGCGTGATCTTGTCGCCGACGCCGCCGGTCGAGTGCTTGTCGCTCGTGGGCTTGCCGAGCCCCGAGAAGTCCATGCGCTCGCCACTGGCGATCATCGCCATCGTGAGGTCGCGGATCTCGCGGCGGGTCATGCCGTTGAGGAAGATCGCCATCGTCATGGCCGACATCTGCTCGTCGGCGACGTAGCCGCGCGTGTAGGCGTCGACGAGCCAGTCGATCTCGGGCGTCTCGAGTTCGCGACTGTCTCGCTTCGCGCGGATGAGGTCGACGGCGTCGAACGGTTCGACGGTGCTCATGGCTTCACTCCTCTGAATTCGGCGAGCTGCCGGGGACCGAACGCGTCGGGCAGCACCTCGTCGATGGTCTTGATTCCCGACACGGTGTCGAGCAGCATCCCGTCGGCCGAGTGCTCGTAGAGCAGCTGCCGGCAGCGTCCGCAGGGCATGAGCGCCGCGCCGTGGCCGTCGACGCAGGCGAAGGCGACGAGCTTGCCGCCGCCCGACATGACGAGCGCGGAGACGAGCGAGCACTCGGCGCAGAGCGTCACGCCGTACGACGCGTTCTCCACGTTGCAGCCGCTCACGATGCGGCCGTCGTCGACGATCGCCGCGGCCCCCACCGGGAACTCCGAGTACGGCACGTACGCCTTCGCCATCGCCTCGCGGGCACGCCCGCGGAGCTCGTTCCAGTCGATCGCATCCGTTGCGGTCATGGTGCTCCCCCGTTCCAGGATGTCGGTGTCCGGGCGCTTCGCGCGCCCGATCAGGATTTGATGTACGGTTTGCCCGCCGCGGCCGGGCCGCGCACCTTGCCCACGAGACCGGCCACCGCGAAGATCGTGACGACGTAGGGCAGCATGAGCATGAACTCGCTGGGCACCGGCGAGCCGATGACCGAGAGGGTGTTCTGCAGGTTCGACGCGAAGCCGAACAGCAGCGCGGCGAGCGTCGCCTTGATCGGGTCCCATTGGCCGAAGATCACGGCCGCCAGGGCGATGAAGCCCGCGCCGGCGGTCATCTCCTTGTTGAAGGCGATGCCCGAGCCGATCGTGAAGAACGTGCCGCCGAGGCCGGCGATCGCGCCGGCGAGGGCGACGTTCCAGAAGCGGGTGCGGTTGACGTTGATGCCGACGGTGTCGGCGGCCTGCGGGTGCTCGCCGACGGCACGGAGCCGGAGGCCCCACTTCGTGTGGAACAGCCCGATGTAGACCGCCGCGACGGCGATGTACATGAGGTACACGACGACCGTCTGCCGGAAGAAGACCGGCCCGATGATGGGGATGTCGCCGAGCACCGGGATCGGCCAGCGATCGAACCGCGGCGGGGTGTTGAGCAGTGCCGCGTTCGGTGCGAGCACCTGCGAGAAGAAGAAGCTCGTGAGGCCCGTGACGAGCACGTTGAGCACGACACCGACGATGACCTGGTCGACGAAGTACTTGATCGCGAAGGCCGCGAGCACGAACGCGACGAGCATGCCGGCGACCATGGCCGCGAGGAGCCCGAACCAGGGCTGCCCGGTGATGGAGGCCACGACGGCGGCCGTGAACGCACCGGCGAGCAGCTGGCCCTCGATCGCGATGTTGATCACGCCGACGCGCTCGCCGAGCACGCCCGCGAGCGAACCGAAGATGAGCGGCACGGCGAGGCTCAACGAGCCGAACAGCAGGCCGATCATCGGCAGCGAGGCTCCCGCGGCCGCCCACGTGAGGAAGCCGAACATGAAGAGGATCGCGAAGACGACGATCGTCCAGAGGGGCACGCGCTTCTTCGAGGCGACGAGCCAGGCGGAGTACGCCGTCACCAGGGCGAGGAGCACCACGACGGTCCAGAGCGCCGGCATGGTCGGCACCGTGATCTCGGGCAGCTGCACCGCATCGGTGGGCGAGGAGAGCCGGAACTTCGTGACGCCCTCGCGCGGGGCGAACACCGCGAGGGCGAGCGCCAGGAGCGTGAAGACGGCGAACGCGATCGGGGCCTTCCAGCTCGTCACGACGGTGGTGTCGAGCGCGTCGGGCTGGGGCGCCGTGCGGTGATGCTCTGCGGTCGTGCTCATTTCGCGTCGACCTCCTTCGTGACGATGGGTCGCGGTCGTTTCGGACCGGCCTTCGGGTCGGGCAGGCGGAAGATCGTGCGCACGAGCGGCGGCGCCGCGATGAAGAGCACGATGAGCGACTGCACGACGAGCACGATCTCGACGGGCACGCCCTCGGCGGCCTGCATCGAGAAGCCGCCCGCCTTGAACGCACCGAACAGGATGCCGGCGATGAAGATGCCCCACGGGGTCGACCGGCCGAGCAGCGCCACCGTGATGGCGTCGAACCCGATACCCGCGTCGATGCCGGCGGTGAAACCGGTCGTCACGGTGCCGAGCACCTGGCTGACCCCGGCGAGGCCGAGCAGCGCACCCGCGATGAGCATGGCGTAGACGTACATCGACGAGACGTTGATGCCCGCGACGCGCGCCGCGTTCGGGTTCTCGCCGACCGCCCGGAACTTGAAGCCGAGGCTCGAACGGGAGAGGATCCACCACACGAGGATCGTCGCCGCGATCACGAGGATGAAGCCGAAGTGCAGGTTGTACTGCTGGCCGAGCAGCAGCGGGAAGATCGCCGTCTCTTTCATGGCCGGCGTCTTCGGGTTCGAGGATCCGGGCGCCTGCAGGAGGCCGGGGGTGCGCAGCATCCAGGAGACCAGGTAGAAGGCCACGTAGTTCAGCATGATGGTGACGATCACCTCGTGCGCGCCGGTGCGCGCCTTGAGGAGACCGGCGATGCCGGCCCAGAGCGCGCCGCCGAGCAGTCCGCCGACGAGGGCGACGAGCATGTGGAGCCCCATCGGCAGGTCGACGGCGAAGCCGATCCACCCGGCGACGGATGCCGCGATGAGCATCTGGCCGCGACCACCGATGTTGAACATGCCGACGCGGAACGCGAGGCCGACGCCGAGGCCACCGGCGATGAGCGGCGTGGCGAAGGTGAGCGTCTCCGTCAACGGCCGGATGCCGGCCGCGAAGGTGTCACGCCGGAAGTTGTAGACCGAGCCCTGGAAGAGGGCGGAGTACGCGCCGGAGACCGACTCCCAGATGGCGATGAAGGTGTCGCCGGGTCGCGCGAAGAAGTACCCGCTCGCGGCCTGCACCCGCTCGTCGGTGAACGCGATCATGATCGCGCCCACGAGGAGGGCGAGCACGACCGACAGCACCGAGATGATCGCGTTGCCCGTGGAGATCTGGCGCAGCATCGTGTGCCAGCGCGAGGGTGGTTCGACCTCCCCTGCGGTCGGCGCGGGCGTCGCCGTCGTGACGGGCGATGGCGCGGCGCCGGGAGCGAGCGCGCCCGGCTCCTCGATCGCGACGTCGGCGTCGTGGTCGGTGCCGGGGGCGTCGCCCCGCGGCGGCTGGGGGTCGCTCATGCGGCGGCTCCTTCTGCGGGGGCTTCGCCGGCCATCATCAGGCCGAGCACGTCTCTGGGGGTGTCGCCCGGCACGATGCCGACGATGCGGCCGCGGTACATGACCATGATGCGGTCGGCGAGGGCGGCCACCTCGTCGAGCTCGGTCGACACGACGACGACGGGGACGCCGGCGTCGCGCGTGGCGACGATGCGCTTGTGGATGAACTCGATCGAGCCGACGTCGACGCCGCGCGTGGGCTGCGCCGCGACGAACAGGCTCAGGTCGCGGCTCAGCTCACGAGCGAGCACGACCTTCTGCTGGTTGCCGCCGGAGAGACGGCCGACCTTCTCGTCGATGCCCTGGGTGCGGACGTCGAACTCCTTCACGCGATCGCGTGCGAACTCGGCGAGGAACCCGCGCTGGACGTTGCCCGCCTTGACGAAGGGGGCACCGTTCGAGCGGTCGAGCATGAGGTTCTCGGCGATGGAGAACTCGCCGACGAGGCCGTCTTCGTTGCGGTCTTCGGGGATGAAGCCGACGCCGGCGTCGAGGATCTTGCGCACGTTCGAGGTCGTGAGCTCGACGCCGTCGAGCTTGATGGAGCCCTGCACCCGGGGCTGGAGCCCGACGAGTGCCTCGGTGAGCTCGGTCTGCCCGTTGCCCTGCACGCCGGCGACCGCGAGGATCTCGCCCTTGCGAACGGTGAAGCTCACGTCGTTGACGACGAGCTGGCCGATGTGATCGATGACGCTGAGCCCCTCGACGACGAGCGCGGCCTCGCCGATCTTCGGCTCCTCCTTGTGCACGGTGAGTTCGACGGCACGGCCGACCATGAGCGCGGCGAGCTCGACGTTCGACGCGGTCGGCGACGCCTCGCCGACGACCTTGCCGAGGCGGATCACGGTGATGCGGTCGGCGACCTCGCGCACCTCGCGCAGCTTGTGCGTGATGAAGACGATGGAGGTGCCCGACTCCTTCAGCTGACGCATGATCTGCATCAACTCGTCGGTCTCCTGCGGCGTCAGCACTGCGGTCGGCTCGTCGAAGACGAGCACCCGTGCATCGTGCGAGAGCGCCTTGATGATCTCGACGCGCTGCTGCACGCCGACCGGGAGGTCGTCGACGAGGGCGTCGGGGTCGACGTCGAAGCCGAAGCGATCGGAGATCTCGCGCACCCGTGCGCGAGCCGTGGCGAGATCGAGGATGCCGCCGGCCTTCGTCGCCTCGTGGCCGAGCATGACGTTCTCGGCGACCGTGAAGACGGGGATGAGCATGAAGTGCTGGTGCACCATGCCGATGCCCGCGGCCATCGCATCGCCGGGGCCCGCGAAGTGCATGACCTCGTCGTCGAGGAGCACCTCGCCGTCGTCTGCCTGGTAGAGACCGTAGAGCACGTTCATGAGCGTCGACTTGCCTGCACCGTTCTCGCCGAGCAGGCAATGGATCTCTCCAGCCTCCACGGTGAGGTCGATGTGGTCGTTGGCGACCAAGCTGCCGAATCGCTTCGTGATGCCGCGAAGTTCGAGCTTCATGCTCCCGATCCTAGTGAGGGTGCCGCATCCGTTGGAGATGCTGCGCGGATGTTGTGGGACCGAATGGGGTCCTGCTCAGATGTTGTCCGGGCTACGCGAATGCGCACCCGCACGCAGATCGGGGAGGCCGGCAAGCCGACCTCCCCGATACGTGGTGCCTCGACTCAGCCGGCGAGGTAGGAGTTGACGGTGACGTCGCCCGCGATGATCGCGGCCTTCAGGTCGTCGAGCTCCGCCTGGAGCGTCGGCGAGACCTTCGACTCGAAGTCGTGGAACGGCGCCAGGCCGACGCCCTCGTTCTCGAGCGTGCCGAGGAACGGAGCCGGGTCGAACTCGCCGTTGCCGGCGGCCAGGACGGCCTCGTAGGTACCGACGTCGATGCCCTTGAGGATCGAGGTCAGCACGAGGTCGGCGACCGACGGGTCGGTCTCGGTGAAGTCGGCGTCGACGCCCATGAGTGCGACGTCACGGCCGGAGTCGCGGATGGCCGCTGCGGCCGACTGGTAGATCGGACCGCCGACGGGCAGCAGCACGTCGACGTTCTGGTCGAGCAGGCCCTGCGCGGTGTTGCGCGCGGTGTCGTTGGCTTCGAAGCCACCGGTGAAGAGGCCGTCGGTGCCGTCCCAGCCGAGGACCGTGACGCCCTTGCTCTTCTGCTCGTTGTAGTAGTCGACGCCCTGCTTGAAGCCGTCCATGAAGATCGAGACGGTCGGGAAGTTCATGCCGCCGAAGGTGCCGACCGTGTTGGTCTTCGTGTAGTCGGCAGCTGCGTAGCCGCCGAGGAATGCAGCCTGGGCCGTGTCGAAGAGGATCGGCTTGATGTTCGGCGCGTCGACCTCGCCGTCGAAGTCGTTGTCGGCCGCGTCGTCGATGATGACGTACTCGACATCGGGGTTCTCGAGCGCGGACTCGACCGTGGCGGCCGAGAGCGCGAAGCCGACCGTGACGATGAGGTCGCAGCCCTGGTCGACGAGGTTCGTGATGTTCGGCGCGTAGTCGGTCTCGGAGTCGGACTGCACCTTGGTCAGTTCGACGCCCAGCTCGTCAGCCGCCTTCGAGGCACCCTCGAAGCCGAGCTGGTTGAAGGACTTGTCGTCGAAGCCGCCGGCATCGGACACCATGCAGGGCATGAAGTCGATGGCCTCGCCACCGTCGTCGCCCGACTCTTCGGGTGCGGATGCGCAGCCGGCGAGCAGCACGGTTGCGCCGAGCAGCGCGAGACCGCTGAACGCGGCCCTCTTGGTCGTGACCTTCACTGTGTCCTCCAAAGACTGTCGCCCCGACCGTTCCGAGGCTCGTGCAGTCACGTTACCGAATGTTGCACCGCGCAAGCGGTGCGCGACGTCCAATGGTTATCAAGACGCGATGTTGTGCTCATATGAGCACAGTCCCTGCCCCGCGTACGGGGGCGTCATGGCGCGCTCGGCGACTCCACCACGATGTCGCCGGCGATGATCGCCTGGCGCAGCCCTTCGATCTCGCCGTCGAGCGCCGGTGTCACGAGCGGCGCCAGATCGTGGTACTCGGCGATCTCGACCCCGCCGTTCTCGAGCGTGCCGACGAACGGCTCGTTCGTGAACGAGCCGTCGAGCACCGCGCCGACGATCTCGACCATCGCATCCTGGGTGTTCTTCAGCACGCTCGTGAGGAGCACGGGGCGGTACTTCGCCGCGAGCGACTCGTAGCCGTCGCTGTCGACCCAGATGATCGACACCCCGCCGCGTTCGAGCGCAGCCGAGGCGGCACCCTCGCCGACCTGGCCCGCCACCGGCAGGACGACGTCGGCACCCTGGTCGATGAAACTCTCGGTCAGCGTCTTGCCCTTGTTGACGTCTTCGAAGTCGCCCGTGAACGCGCCGTCCTGGGCCGCCTTGTCCCAGCCGAGCACGCGCACCTGCGTGCCGTGCACCTCGTTGTACTTCGCGACCCCGTCGACGAAGCCGTCCATGAACAAGGTGACGGGCGGCTGGTTGCCGCCGCCGAAGGTCGCGACGACCCCGGTCTTCGAGACGCCGGCCGCGAGGTAGCCCGCCAGGTAGGAGGCCTGGGCCGTGTCGAAGACGACGGGCTTCACGTTGTCGGCCTCGACGGTCTCGTCGACGATGGCGAAGGCGAGCTCGGGGTTCTCGCCCGCCTGGTCGAGCGTGGGTTCCGCGAGCTCCCAGCCGACGGTGACGATGAGCTCGCACCCCGACTCGACGGCCTGCGACACGTTGGGCGCGAGATCGGTCTCGCCGGTCGAGACGATGGCCTCGGCTTCGATGCCGTACTCGTCCTCGGCCTGCTGCAGTCCTTCCCAGCTCGACTGGTTGAACGAACGGTCCTCGAGGCCGCCCGAGTTCGTCACCATGCGCACGCACGATTCGCTCGCCGACCCGCCGTCTCCGGGTTCCGGTGCGGGAGCGCAGGCCGCGAGCGCGACGGATGCCGCGGCGATCGCGACCCCGACGGAGATGCTTCGGCGCAGCGCAGTCCGACGAGCGGCGGCTCGCCGGTGAGACCCTCGACCCTGAGACATCCGATACCTCTTTCTCTTGTGCCCTACAGCACGTCGTTGGATCCGCCGAGGCGGAGGGCGTCGACGACCGCCTTGACGCGTTGGGCGTGCTCGCTCGTCGTGACGAGCAGCGCGTCGGGCGTGTCGACCACGACGATGTCGTGCACGCCGATCAGGCTGATGACCCGCTTGGACCGGCTCACGACGATGCCGCTCGAGGCGTCCGACAGCACGCGCGCGTTCTCGCCGAGGATCGCGAGTTCGCCGGAGCGCCCCGCGGTGTTGAGCTTGGCGAGCGAGGCGAAGTCGCCCACGTCGTCCCACGCGAAGTGCCCGCGGATGACGGCGAGCCGACCGGCCGCGGCGGCCGGCTCGGCGACCGAGTAGTCGATCGCGATCTTCTCGAGGCGCGGCCAGATGCGGTCGACCGCCGGGCCCCGCGTCGACGGGTCGTCCCAGGCCTCGGCCAGTTCGAGGAGGCCCGCATGCAGTTCGGGCTTGTTCCGCGCGATCTCCTCGAGCAGGGTGTCGGCGCGGGCGATGAACATGCCGGCGTTCCACAGGTGGTCGTGCCCGGCCAGGTAGCGCTTGGCGGTGTCGAGGTCGGGCTTCTCGACGAAGCTCGCGACCGCTTCGACGCGCTCGGCCCCCTCGATGGCGAGCGGCGCACCGCACTCGATGTACCCGAATCCCACGGCGGGCTCGGTCGGCGTGATGCCGATCGTCGCGATGTAGCCGGCCCGGGCCGCCGCGACGGCGTCGGCGACCGCGGCGCGGAAGAGCGCTGCCCCCGAGATGACGTGGTCGGCCGCGAACGATCCGATGATCACGCCCGGCTCACGACGCTCGAGGATCGCCGCGGCGAGGCCGATGGCGGCCGTCGAGTCGCGCGGCTCGCTCTCGAGCACGACGTTGTGGTCGGCGAGGCCGGGCAACTGCGCCTCGACGGCGGCGCGGTGTGCGCGACCGGTGACGACCATGATGCGGTCGTCGCCCGAGAGCGGCGCGAGCCGGTCCCAGGTGTCCTTCAGGAGGGTCTGACCCGATCCCGTGAGGTCGTGCAGGAACTTGGGCGCGTCGGCGCGGGAGAGCGGCCACAGCCGCGAGCCCACGCCGCCGGCGGGGATGACGCTGTAGAAGCCGTCGATCGGGGATTCGTCCATCCGCACAGCTTAACGGGAGCGACCGGCGACGACACGGGCCACGGATGCCGCGGCATCCGATATCTCGACGTCGAGAGAGTTAGGCCGCCCTAAGCGGCGGGCGAAGCAGCCCGGGTCTACACTCGAATCGGGCCGTGTGCCCGTCATGCCCCGGCATCTTCGGGGCGCTTCACACAGCCAGGGAGGGTTGTTCATGCCAGAGACTTCGGCAGGAACCCTGACCGCACCCGCGACGCCTGCGAAACAGAAGCCTGGTGGCACGCTGTACCGCGGCCGTGAGGGAATGTGGTCATGGGTGCTGCACCGCATCACGGGTGTCGCGATCTTCTTCTTCCTTCTGGTGCACATCCTCGACACGGCGCTCGTGCGGGTCAGCCCCGAGGCGTACAACGCGGTCATCGGCACCTACCAGACGCCCATCATGGGCCTCGGCGAGGTCGCCCTGGTCGGTGCGATCGTGTTCCACGCGTTCAACGGACTGCGCATCATCCTCGTGGACTTCTGGGCCTGGGCCACGCGCCACCAGAAGCTCCTCTTCTGGATCGTGATCGCCCTCTGGGTCGTGACCATGCTCGCGTTCACGCCGCGCCACCTCATCAACGTCTTCAGCCACTAGGGAGCCGCGGGACATGACTGCCATCGAAACGTCGGCGCTGAAGCCAGCCGACCGCCCCCGCCGCCGCGGCGTCAATCTGGAGAAATGGGGCTGGATCTACATGCGCGCCTCGGGCGTCGTGCTGATCGTGCTCATCTTCGGACACCTCTTCATGAACCTCATGGTCGGCGACGGCGTCAAGGCCATCGACTTCGGCTTCGTCGGCGGCAAGTGGGCCGACCCGTTCTGGCAGTGGTGGGACGTGCTGATGCTCTGGCTCGCCCTCATCCACGGCGCCAACGGCATGCGCACGATCGTCAACGACTACACGAGCCCGGGCGTCGTGCAGAAGGTGCTGAAGGGCGCCCTCTTCGCCGCCGCCGCCGTGCTCATCATCCTCGGCACGCTCGTCGTCTTCACCTTCGAGCCCTGCCCCGTCGGCGCACCCGCCGATCTGCTTCCCTCGTTCTGCGCCGCTTAGGAGATCCGTGAACACCCAGAGCGCCGACGCCGAGACCACGGTCATCGACGGCGTCCACTACCACCAGTTCGACATCGTCATCGTGGGCGCCGGCGGCGCCGGCATGCGCGCGGCGATCGAGGCCGGCCCCGGTGCGAAGACCGCGGTCATCTCGAAGCTCTACCCCACTCGCTCGCACACGGGTGCGGCGCAGGGCGGCATGGCCGCGGCGCTCGCGAACGTCGAGGAGGACAGCTGGGAGTGGCACACCTTCGACACCGTCAAGGGCGGCGACTACCTCGTCGACCAGGATGCTGCGGAGATCCTCGCGAAGGAGGCGATCGACGCGGTCATCGACCTCGAGAACATGGGCCTGCCGTTCAACCGCACGCCCGAGGGCAAGATCGACCAGCGACGCTTCGGCGGCCACACCCGCGACCACGGCAAGGCTCCGGTTCGCCGTGCCTGTTACGCCGCCGACCGCACGGGTCACATGATCCTGCAGACGCTGTTCCAGAACTGCGTGCGCCTCGGCATCAACTTCTTCAACGAGTACTACGTGCTCGACCTCGTCATGACCGAGGTCGACGGCGTCCAGAAGCCGTCGGGCGTCGTGGCCTACGACCTCGCCTCGGGTGAGCTGCACGTCTTCCAGGCCAAGGCCGTGATCTTCGCGACGGGCGGTTTCGGCAAGATCTACAAGACGACGTCGAACGCGCACACCCTCACGGGCGACGGCGTCGGCATCATCTGGCGCAAGGGGCTGCCGCTCGAGGACATGGAGTTCTTCCAGTTCCACCCGACCGGTCTCGCCGGCCTCGGCATCCTCCTCACCGAGGGCGCCCGCGGCGAGGGCGCGATCCTCCGCAACGCCTCGGGCGAGCGCTTCATGGAGCGCTACGCGCCGACCATCAAAGACCTGGCGCCGCGCGACATCGTCGCGCGCTGCATGGTGCAGGAGGTCGCCGAGGGCCGCGGCGCCGGGCCGCACAAGGACTACGTGCTCCTCGACTGCACCCACCTCGGCGCAGAGGTGCTCGAGACGAAGCTGCCCGACATCACCGAGTTCGCACGCACCTACCTCGGCGTCGACCCCGTGTTCGAGCCCGTGCCCGTCATGCCGACCGCGCACTACGCCATGGGCGGCATCCCGACCAACGTCGCCGCAGAGGTGCTCTCCGACAACGACACCGTCGTGCCCGGCCTGTACGCCGCGGGCGAGTGCGCCTGCGTCTCGGTGCACGGCTCGAACCGTCTCGGCACGAACTCCCTGCTCGACATCAACGTCTTCGGCAAGCGCGCCGGCCGCAACGCGGTCGAGTACGTGAAGACGGCCGAGTTCACTCCCCTCCCCGACGACCCGGCCGCGGCCGTGCGCGGCATGCTGGAGCAACTCCGCGACTCCGACGGCACCGAGCGCATCGCTGCGATCCGCAAGGAACTGCAGGACGAGATGGACAAGAACGCCCAGGTGTTCCGCACCGACGAGTCGCTCGAGCACGTCACCACGGTCATCGCGGGCCTCCGCGACCGGTACCGGAACGTCGCCGTGCACGACAAGGGCAAGCGCTTCAACACCGACCTGCTCGAGGCCGTCGAGCTCGGGTTCCTCCTCGACCTCGCCGAGGTCGTCGTGTACTCGGCCCGCAACCGGAAAGAGAGCCGCGGCGGCCACATGCGCGACGACTACCCGAACCGCGACGACGCCAACTACATGCAGCACACGATGGCGTACCTGTCGGGCGACGCGCACTCGTCGGATGCCGCCGACCACATCCGACTCGACTGGAAACCGGTGACGATCACCCGCTACCAGCCCATGGAGAGGAAGTACTGACGTGAGCACCGCAACGCTCGAGACCCCGCCGACGGACGCGATCCAGTCGTTCACCGTCACGTTCCTGATCCGCCGCTTCGACCCCGACGTCGACACCGAGCCGCGCTGGCAGGACTTCGACGTCGAGATGTACGCGACCGACCGCGTGCTCGACGCCCTGCACAAGATCAAGTGGGAGCAGGACGGCTCGCTCACGTTCCGTCGCTCGTGCGCGCACGGTATCTGCGGATCCGACGCGATGCGCATCAACGGCCGCAACCGCCTGGCCTGCAAGACGCTCATCAAGGACCTCGACATCTCGAAGCCCATCTACGTGGAGGCCATCAAGGGCCTACCGCTCGAGAAGGACCTCATCGTCGACATGGAGCCGTTCTTCGCGAGCTTCCGCGACGTGCAGCCCTTCCTCGTCGCGAACTCGAAGCCCGAACCCGGCAAGGAGCGCGTGCAGTCGGTCGCCGAGCGTGCCATCTTCGACGACACCACCAAGTGCATCCTCTGCGCGGCGTGCACCTCCTCGTGCCCCGTCTTCTGGACCGACGGCCAGTACTTCGGCCCCGCGGCGATCGTGAACGCCCACCGCTTCATCTTCGACTCGCGTGACGACAACGCGCAGACGCGTCTCGACATCCTCAACGACAAAGAGGGAGTGTGGCGGTGCCGCACGACCTTCAACTGCACCGAGGCGTGCCCCCGAGGCATCGAGGTGACCAAGGCGATCGCCGAGGTCAAGCAGGCCGTCATGCGCGGCAAGCCGTAGTCGCACCACCACTGCAGGTCGAGCCTGTCGGATCCCGCTGAGGCGGGGCATCCGACAGGCTCTTCCGTTTGCGGGCGACGATGCCACCGCAGCCTGGGGACCCCCGGCATCGCTCAGGGCACGAGAGAGGGCCGGGTCACTCGACCCGGCCCTTCCCGTTCGCGGTGGCGGAGCCGTTACTCGGCGGACTCCCCCGCTCGGCGACGACGGATCATCATCGCGGCGATCAGGAGCGCACCGGCGACGAGCAGGCCGCCCGCACCCCACAGGAGTGGCGCTCCCGCGAACCCGGTCGAGGCGATTGCGCCCGCCTGCGGGATCTTGACGGTGACCGTCGAGTCGTCGCAGAGCACCGGCAGCTCGGGATCGATGGCCGAGAGCACCGAGAGCTCCCCTTCGGGCTGCACCTCGGGCGGTTCCGGCAGATCGTTCCAGCAGACCTCGCCCGTGTTGTCGATGCTCGACTTCTTCGAGGCGGGGTTCAGCGTCACGGCCAGCACCACGTCCGGAGCATCGGGCTCGGTGCCGCCGATCATGCCGTTCAGCACGCAGTGGAGCGTGCCGCCGTAGCCGGCCGAGTCCTTGCCGGTGACCTCGCAGTCGTCCCAGCGCGGGAAGGCGGGAGCGGGATCGGTCGTGATCGCGGTGACCTTGAGGTCGCCGGGGATCTCGTCGAACAGCTCCACGGCCTCGACCGCGCCGAGCCCCGAGTTGGTGACCGACAACGTGTAGTCGAAGGAACTGCCCGGCTTCGCCTCGGTCACGCTCGACGTCTTCAGGATCTCGACCGTCGGATCGCGCTGCACCTCGCAGGCCGGCGTGGCCTGGGGGTAGACCGCGAGCACGGACTGGCTCGGGTTGACCTGGAACGTGATCGTCATCGGGTTGAACTGGTCGGCGAACGCGTAGCTCTCGAGCTTCGAGTCCTTCACCATGTTCTCCCAGATGTCGACGATGCCGTTCTCGCCGACGACGTCGCCCTCCTGGATCAGGCGCCAGCCGGGCCATCCGATCGAGATGCCCTCATCGTTCACCACGCCGTACGGCCACAGCGTGCGACCGTTGCGCTCCTCCCACGGGATCTCCATGACGATCGGAGTCGCGTCGGGGTAGACGCTGGCGTCGGGCGTCCACGTGACCGTGATCGGTCCCGGAGCGACCGAGCCGGTCGTCTGCACGTTGTGGTAGAGGTACGGCACGTCGTTCACGCACTGCACGTAGGCGTTCGCCTGCATCGCCTTGGTCGGCACGTCTGCGGTGTCGCAGTCGTTCGTGGGATCGATGTCGAACTCCGAGACCTCGACGCAGGCCGTGTTCTCGATGTTCTCCGCCGGTACGAGCGGCGGGACCTCACCCGGGTTCTCCGGCAGTTCCGGCCCGACCGCGGGGTCCTTCAGCGTCACGGGGATCGTGATCGTCACGATCGGTCCGGGGGCGAAGGTCGCATCGGTCGTCCAGGTCAGCTCATTGCCGTTCTGGAGGAACGTCCACGATCCGATCGGGTCGAGCGTGATGTCGGCCGGGTTGAACTCGAGCGAGTCGGCGAGCGTGTCGGTGACGACGACGCCGTCCACCGGCGTGGGCCCGTTGTTCGTCACCGTCAGCACCCAGTTGAAGGTGTTGTCGTCGGTGCCGGCCTCGACCGCGTCGACGCCGTCGGGCAGCACCGCGGTCTTCACGATGCCGACCTCGACGATCGGGATGTCGACGCAGCCACTGATCGGCGTCTCGATCGTGCCGCTCGTGAAGAGCGCCCCGTTGAAGAAGCCGTGGCCGCTCTGCGTCTCGACGCACGTCGCGAGATCGATGTCGGTGATGCCCGTGATGTCGACGACCGCCGTGATCGACCAGGTCTGGTCGACGCCCGCCAGGATCTGTCGCGCCTCGGCGAGGACGGTGTCGTCACCGGTGCCGGTCCAGCCGGCGACCGGGTCGCCGTTCGGATCCTCGGCCGTGGCCGTGAACGTCGTGCCCGCCGGGAAGGCCGGCTCGTCGCTCAGGTCGTAGGAGAGGTCCTTGTCGGGGTCGGCGGTCACGACGATCTCGTACGCCACGGTGAACGTGCCGTCGAGGTTGTCCGTCGGCGAGCCGACGACCGTCTTCTCGGCGCTGGCCCGTCCGGGCTCATCGCACGCGCTGTCCTCCGTCGGCAGGTCGCCGACGGTGAGGATGGCCGTGTTGCGGAAGCCGCCCTCGCCCTCGGTGCACTCGACGGTCTCGTCGTCCCATGCGTCTTCGGTCACCGTCGCCTCGACGGTCACGAAGTACTCGTGCGTCACCTCGCCCGCCGTGAGGATCACGTTGTTCGCGAGCTCCTCGGTGGGCTCGATGGCCGGATCCAGCCAGCTGCCGCTCGAACCGCCGGGACCCGTCCATGTCGCCTCGGAGACCGTGATGCCCTCGCCGAAGTCGGCGAGCGTGTCACTCAGGTCGTAGGTGACGGCCGAGACGACGCTCTCGTCGGTGACCGTGATCTTGTAGTCGATCGTCCAGGTGCCATCGGCGTTCTGAACGGTCGAGACGACCTCCTTGTCGAGCCGGTAGGTCGCCGGGGCCGCGGTGTTCGTGATCTCGCACGTCACCTCCTGCCCGGGCTGCAGCGCGACGTCGCCGTCGGCCGCGTCGAGCACGAGCGGCTCGACGCCGTTCGTGGAGACGCAGCTCCAGAGCGAGGGCGTGAACTCGTCGTCACCGGCGAAGTCAGCCGCTTCCGAGAGCGTGTAGGCCAGGTTGGAGTCGACGGTTCCGGTCGCCGTTCCATCGCCCGTGACGACCGGCGGGTTGGCGCCGTCGGCAGCAGCGAGCGTCCAGAGCGTCGCCGGGAAGTCCGGCGCGATCTCGGGCGGCATCACCTTCTTCTCGAGCGTCAGCTTCGGCGCGACATCCGTGTTCGTGATATCGCAGTCGACGGATGCGCCGAGCTCGGTGACCGTCAGGGTCGCACTCGTCGAACCGGGCACCTGCACGAGGGTGAAGGCGTCCTCCCCCTGCGGAGAGATGCAGCTCCACGTCGCCGAGACGGTGTACTCGATGCCGTTCTCGTAGCTCGTGCTGACCTCGTTGAGGGTGTAGCCGACGCCGAGCTTCACGGGGCCGCTCGACGTCCCGGCACCCGTGAAGGTGTCGGAGTCGTCGCCGACGTTCGTGCCGCTGACGCTCCAGTCCACGGGCACTGCTGCGCCCCCGTGCAGGTTGTCGACGTGCTTCTCGAGGCTGACCGTCTGCGTGCAGGTGACGGGGTTCGTCACCGTGTAGGTGCTGACCGTGCCCGCGAGGGTCTTGTCGCCCACGCCGATCGGGTCGTCGGCGACGCAGCCGTTCGGCACGAGTACTTCGCCCTCGTCGACGGTCACCTCGGCGCCATCGACGTACGGACCCTGCTCGATGCTCCACGGCACGTTCTGTCCGTCGAGTGTGGCCTGAGCGGTGAAGCCTGCCGGGAGGGACGGGCTGTCCCACTCGATCGGCGAGCCGCCGTTGATCGTCCACATCTTCTCGAGCACCACGACGACCGGAACGTCGAAGCAGGCGTCATCCGTGTACGTGTCACCCGAGGTGACCGTGGCGGTGTTCAGCAGTCCTTGCTCCTCGCAGCTCAGCGAGGGGTCGCTCGGCGTGGATTCGACCGTGAACTTCACGAGCACCGTGAACACGTCGCTCGCACCGCCCGGAAGCGCCTGGTTCGCGACGATCGAGTCGGTCTCCACCGGAATGGTGTTCCAGTCGGGGTCGACCGTCGCGTCGGAGCTCGTCACCGTGCGCGCCGTGATGGTGGCGGCATCGGCGAAGTCGGGCACGTCATCGAGGTCGTAGACGAGCCCCTGGCTCGGCGAGGTGTTCTTCACCGTGATGGTGTAGCTCGCCTCCCAGTGGTCCCCGACCTTGGTCACGGATCCCGTGGTGCTCTTCGTCACCTCGGGCTCGGCAGGCACGCCACAGCCGGTGTCGGTCTGCGTGCTCGTGCCTGAGGTGAGCTCGGCCTCGTTCAGGAACCCGACGTTCGGAGCTTCCTGGCTCGGCGTGCACGTGTCGGTCGCCGGGTCGGCGAAGGCCGCCTTGTCGACATTCGCGGTCACCGTGACCGTGAACTCCTCGACGACGTCGACGCCGATGGTCCGCGGCGAGCTCACGAGCGTCGCCGTCGGGTCGGCCTCGGGGTCGGCCCAGCTGCCCGACGTCGTTCCCGACCATGCTGCGGTCAGCACATCGATCTCGGGTCCGAACTTCAGGGTGTCGGCCAGCGTGTACTTCGTGATGAAGTCCGCGTTGCCGGTGACCGTGATCGGGTAGGTGATGGTCCACACGCCGTCAGCACCCTGCACGACCGTCGGGTCGCCCTTCACGACCGTCGGCACGCCGCCGTCGGTGATGTCGATGCAGTCGCTGTCTTCGAGCTCGAACTGGCCGCTTGTGAGCACTGCCGTGTTGAAGAAGCCCTTGCCCGCGGTCGGAGCAGTCGGAACGCACTTGAGATCGGCGCCGGGCACGGAGCCGGACGGGACATCGACGTTCAGCACGATCGTGTAGACGTGCGTGGCGCCTGCCGCGATCGCGGTGGACCCGACGACCTCGATCGAGCCGCCGGCGTACGACTCCACCGGGCCGCCGTCGACCTGGTACGAGTGGAACTCGACGCCTGCGGGGAAGCCGGGTTCGTCATCGAGCGAGTAGTACGAGGGCTTGGCGCCGGGGGCCGTGTTCGAGACCGTCAAGGTGTAGGTCACGTTCCAGCTGCTGTCGGGCTGCTGGGCTGCGGTCGCCCCCGACTTCACGATCGTCGGAACGCTCGGCGCATCGCACGCGGTGTCGACGGTCGGGACTCCGGCGACGGTCAGCGTGGCAGCGTTGTTGAATGCCGCGGCGTTCGCGTTGGGGCCCGGGCACGCCGTCTGGGACGGCAGTGGGGTGGGGCCGGTCAGCACGATGCCGGTCACCGTGATGCGATACACGTCGCTCGGGTCGGGATCGCCGGCTGCGAGGTAGGCGCCGGTCGCGAGCGCCGCGCCATCCGTCCACGGTGCAGGGGCGCCGCCGTTCTTCGCGAGCGTGTAGCTCGCGCCCGAGACGTCGACGCCGGCGCCGAACTTCGTCGCATCGACGAGATCGTAGACGCCGCCGATGGCACCGGTGTTCGTGACGGTGATGTCGTACGCGATCGACCAAGTGCCGTCGGCGGCCTGGCTCACCGATCCCGCCACGACGGTCTTGTCGTGCACGATGGTCGGCTTGTCGATGGAGACGCAGCCGGTCGCGGAGCCGGACTGGTTTCCGGCCGTGACCTTCGCGGTGTTGTCGAGGTTCGGGCAGAGGAGTGCCGGAGCATCCGCCCCGATCGCGACCTTCACCGCGACGGTGTAGACGTGCGTGTCGACGCCGGCGGTGCCGGCGAGCGTCACGTTGTCGGCGAGCAGGGTGTGCCCCGCGACGCCGGTCCACCCGGGCACGACGGTCACGCCGGCCGGCGGGGTGACCGTGCGGTCGAGCACGTCGACGGATGCCGGGTAGCCCAGTGTGTCGTCGAGGTCGTACTGCACGCTCGTGGTGGCCGAGGGGTTCGTCACCGTGATCGTGTAGGGCAGGGTCCAGGTGCCGTCACCGTTGTCGACGGCGGTGCCGCCGACCTTCGTGATCGTCGGCTTGACCGGGATCGAGCAGTCCTGAGCGGGGTAGTCGACGCCGCCGACGGTCATGACCGCGGTGTTCAGGAAGCCGACGGTGCCGGGGGTGCCGGCGTCGCAGGCGGTCGGGCTCGTGCCGCCGAAGTCGGCGCCCGGGGCGACCGTCGCGTTGACGGTCACGTGCCAGGTGTGCGAGGTGCCCTTGACGAGGCTCGGCTCGCCGGCGAAGGCCTGCTCGCTGCCGAACGCGACGTTCCATGGCGTCAGCGAGCCCGGCGGTGCCGGCAGCGTGCGCTGGTAGTTCGCGCTGTTCACCGTGACGTTCGCCCCGAAGTCGAGCGTGTCGGTGAGGCTGTACGTCAGATCCTGGAACGCACTCGGGTTCGTCACGACGATGTCGTAGCCGATGTCCCAGCTGACGCCGTCGGCGTTGGGCGTGGGAACGGCTGCGTTCTTCACGATCGTCGGGGTGATCGCCTTCAGCGTGTTCGTCACGGTGCAGTCGACCTTGTCGCCCGGAGCGAGCGGAGACACCGAGGGGCCGGGAACTGCTGCTCCCCCGTTCGTCGAGCAGAGCCACGTTCCGGCCTGGAACTGGTCGGCGTTCGGCAGTGCCGTCGACTCGGAGAGCGCGATCGTCTCACCGGCGGGCACATCGACGAATCCGGCCGTGCCGCCGTCGCCCTGGGCGACGATCGTGGCGCCGACCTTCGCGGCGAGGTTCCACGACGTCGGGAGTGCCACGTTTCCGGTGACGACCTTCGTCAGCTTCAGCTGCGGCGGGATCGGCTTGTTCGTGATGACGCAGGTGCCCTGTGCGAGAGCCGTGAGGGTGATCGTCGTCGTCGTGACGTACTGACCGTTCGGGCTCGTCTTGCACTGGATGCTCAGCTGCTCGTAGCCGGCGGGGCCGCCGGTCTCGGAGATCGTGTAGCTCGTGCCCGGTCGGACGAGCACGGTGTTGCCGCTCGTGGTCTGCACCGGACCGAGGCCCGGGATCGAGCCGCTCGGCGTGGCGACGAGGTTCCAGTCGCCCGGTTCGGCGTCGGCGCCGTCGAGCTGCTCGACGCTCTTGACGAGGGTGAGCTGCGCGGTCTGGTTGACCGCGGTGCACTGCACGCGGAATCCGAGGGGCACCGTGACGCCGCCGTTCAGGCCGTCGGCGAACCCGGGCACGACGACTCCCTGAGCGTTCACCTGCACGCAGTCCCAGCTGCCGGACGAACCCGGAATGGGGACGGCGTTCAAGCCGAGCGTCTGCACGTAGCGCGGGTCGCCGCTCTCGGTGAGCGGGTAGGTCACGTTCGGCGTCACGAGTGCCGTCGCGCCGGCGGTGCCGGTCGCTCCGTTCGGGCCGGCGAGCGCGCCTCCGGGCGCCACGGCGTCGAGGTTCCAGGTGTTCGCGGCCACGCCGCCGTTCGCCACCGTCTTCTTCAGCGTGAGCTGGGAGTCGCAGGTGACCGTGTTGGTGATCGTGTAGCTGTTGTCACCGGGTTGGAGGGTGGGGCTGAACGGCAGGGCGCCGTTGGCCGGCACCTGGCCGTTCGCGAGCGTGACCTTCCGATCTGTGATCGTGCACAGGTCGCGCGATCCCACGCCCGTCGTCTCGTTGAGGGAGACGACCGTGTTGGCCGGCAGCGGGCCCTGCGTGGTCACCCAGGGCGCATTGACTCCGCCGACCGTCAACTGCGCGGTGAGCCCGGGCGGCTGGTTGCCGTGCTGGTACGTGGTGCCGTTGACCACCCAGACCTTGTTGACGCTGAAGTTCGACTGCGGCAGTGGCGGTCGGTTCCAGACGTTGCATGTGACCGCCTGCGTCGAACTCACCGGGATCGAGAAGCCGTTCGCCTCGTTGGACACGGTGATGGCGTTGCCCGTGGCCTGATCGGTGCAGACCGCGTTCTTGCCGCCCGTCTGCACGATGCTGTGGCCCTGCGGATCCTCGGTGACCTTCACCGTGCCGTTCGTGGTGCCGCCCGCGAAGGTGAGCGGGAGGTTGACCGCGCCGGTACCGGCGGCGGTCGTCCCCTCCTGCGTGGGCGGGGTGATGCCGGCGGTCGTGGGCTGGGCGGTGAACTTCCACCCGCCCGCGGGCGTCTGACCGGTCTTCTGCTCACCGGTGCTCGAGCTCGAGACGACCTGCTTGACGACCGAGACCGAGCCCTGGCAGGCGCCGAGCGCGAGGTCTCGGAGGATCGTTCCGGCCTGGTCGTAGCTCGAGGACTGGAAGTAGTCGGAGTTCAGCTGGTCGCCCGAGATCGCGATGAGGTTGTCGGGCGAGCCCCCGACACCGCTGCCGACGCCGAAGGCGATGACGCGGGTGCCGAGCGCCTTGACCGCGTTCGCCGAGAACACGCCGTTCTCGACCTCGCGGAAGCGGGTGCGGCTACCGGGGCCCTCGTCGTTCGCGTAGACCGTCGGGTTGCCGTCGGTGAGCACGAGCGCGATGTCGTACTGCGTGCCGCTCGTCGCGACCTGGTAGATGCCGCGATCCCAGTTCGTGGCCTCGGTCGGGGTGCTGAACGAGTCGATGTGGTTGCGCACGATGTTGGCACCGGCGACGGTGGAGACCGGCGTGATGCCGAGGTTCGCTCCGGCGGTCGCGGGGGCGACGTTGTTGAACGTGAAGATGCCCACCTGCGAGGGAGTGCCCTGCAGGGCGGTGACGAAGCCCTTCGCCGCGTTCTTCAGGTCGGTGAAGTTCGGCGCCACGGAGCCCGAGAGGTCGATCACGAGGGCGATGCGCACACCGCACTGCTGTGCACGGGTCGGGTTCGCGAGCGAGTTCTGCCAGATGCCGCCCGAGGCGTTGTTCGCCGTGTTGCCCGTGGCGATCATGAAGTCGGCCAGCGAGCTGAGGGTCTCACCGGCGTCGACGTCCGCGATGCGGAATCGGTAGGCGGCGGACGCGGGCGTCTCGCCGACGGCGAGGGTGTCATTGGCGGACCAGCCGGCCGGGACGCCGGGCACGGCCTGCGCGACCCAGAAGTTCGAGTTGTTGGCATTCGGAACGGTGAAGGTGCAGACGCCTGCGGCGGTCGACACGCACGTGGCCCACGGCTGGTTGATGACGGAGCCGAAGGAGCCGCCGTTGTCGGTGTAGAGCTGGAGGGTCACTCCCCCGAGACCTCCGACGCTGGAGATGCCGGTGCGGGTGCCGCCGACCTGGACGTTGACGGTGGCCGGGCCGCTGTAGGTGTGGGTGAACGTGCAGTTCGCGAACTTCTGGGTCGGAGAGCCGTTCGTGTTGCTGAACGTCACGGTCCGGTCGTCCTCGTCCCACGAGGGGTCCTGGTTGCCCGAGCCGCCGGTCGTGCACGTGAAGTCGGTGAGGGTGTAGTTCGCCGGCCCGCTGTCGGCGAAGAGCGTGTAGGTGTTGTTGCGGGGCACGGGGCGGGTCTGGCCCGAGGTGAAGTTGTAGTTGTCGCTGTTGCTCGAGCGAACGGCGTGCAGGGTCCACTGGCCCGGTGTCGCTGCTCCCCCGGAGACGACGTTCGTGATGGAGAGGTTCCCGCAGTTCGTCGTACAGTCGGCGGTGTCCGCCGGGAAGATCGCCATCGGCGTGACGTCGATCGGTGCCTTGAGCTGGGCCGGCGGGGCCTGTGCCGGCGGGTCGGCCGGCGCCTCCTTGGCGGGAGCCTCGGTCGGAGCCTCGGAGGGCTCCTCGCTCGCGGGCTCCCCACTCGCCGGGGTCTCGCTCGCCGGCGTCTCGCTCGCGGGCGTCTCGTTCGAAGGCGCCTCGCTCGTCGACTCGTCGCCCGACGTCGCTTCCTGAGTCTCACTCGTCGTCGCGGCATCCGGTGCCGGCTCGGCCGCCTGCTCGGCGAACGCCGTCATCGGCAGCCCGATCGCGAGCAGCGCTCCGACCGAGAGCGATGCCACGAGCGCGGTCGCCCTGCGCTTCCTGGTCTCCACTCGCTGTCGACGCGACCGACGGGGTCGTGCATCGTCGTTGGGCGTGTTTCCGAACCAGCTGTTCATGGTGGCCTTCTTGTGCTCGGGTGAGAAAGCGGAACGAGACTGTTGCGCAGTCGGGGCGAGTCAAGCAGAGGAAATGGGGGACACGATAGGGCGCGCATGGCACCAATCCGGGGGACACGATTCGCCCGGAATCCCGTAATCATCAGGATCTTCGTCCTCAATGTCACCCGAAAGCGGGGTACGCGAGATTTGCTCATGCGCCTCGAATGGGGGACACGCAGCGAAGCGGACCGGGTCGATGACCCGGTCCGCTTCGCTCGTCGTCGTGCTTTGAGCGGTGCTACACCGTTCCGCCTGCCCGACGTCGCCGGACCACGTACGCTCCGCCGACGAACACGCCGCCGAGGAGGAGCAGCAGCGCACCGACCCAGATGTACGCCTCACCGGCGAACCCGGTCACCGCCATCGGCTGCGGCACTCGAACCGTGACGGTCGAGTCGTCGCAGAGCACCACGGGATCCGATGACGCATCGTCGGCGTTCTGCCAGCACACCTCGCCCGTGTTGACGATGCTCGTCGCCTTGGTGTTCGGGTTGACGTGCACGTCGAGCACGATCGGCGGCGCCGTCGGGTAGTTCGGCCCGAGGACTCCGAGCAGGTCGCAGTGCAACGTGCCGCCGTAGCCCGCCGAGTCCGTGCCGGTGACGTCGCAGTTCTCCCAGCGGGGGAACGCAGGCGACGGCGCCGTCGTGATCTCGTCGACCCGCAGGTTCGACGGGATCTCGTCGAACACCTCCACGGGGTCGGCCGAACCGGTGCCGGTGGTCGAGACGGCGAGCGTGTAGTCGAAGTTCGTGCCGGGCTTCGCCTCCTGGACGCTCGCCGTCTTCACGATGTCGACCGCAGGTTCACGCTCGATCGCGCAGGCGGGCAGCGCTTGCGGGTACACCGCGAGCACCGACTGCGAGGGGTTCACCGAGAACGTGATCGTCGCGGGGTTCACCATGTCGCGCCACGGGTAGGTGGGCACGTTCTCATCGAGGATGAGGTCGCCGAACCTGGTGCCGGGCACCGGCGGGTTCGTCAGGTCCTCCTCGGTGATCGGGCGCCAGCCCGGGAACTCGTACGGCACGCCGTTCTCGTCCACTGCGGCACCCGGCCAGAGCAGTCGGCTGTCGTGGTCCTCCCACGGCACCGTCTCGACCTTCGTGAGCGGCTCGAGCGGGCCGTCGCCATCGGGATCCGCCGAGGTCCAGGTGACGGTGATGTCACCGGTCTCCACGTGCTCGCTGGCCGCGACGTTGAAGTACAGCCACGGGACATCCGCGATGCAGCGCACGTAGGCGGCCGGGTCGATCGCCTTGCGAGGCACCTCGACCTCGTCGCAGTTGTTGGCCTCGATCAGGTCGCCGAGCACGCCTTCATCGGAGGTGATCGCGACGCACGCCTCGTTCGGCACGTCTCCCAACTCGATCTCGGGCAGCGGCGGCACCGGGTCGTCGGGGTCGACGATCTCGGCCTCGACCGGGTCGGGCATCGGCAGACGCACCGGGATGGTGATGGTCGTCACGGCGCCCGGCGCGAAGGGTCCGACGCCGTGAGCGGTGAACGCGTTGTCACCGACGGTCGGCTGCTCGGTCCAGGTGCCCGCGCCCTCGAAGGCCGCAGGACCCGTGACCTCGAGTTCGGGGTCGACGAGGTCGGTCACGTCGAGTTCCGCCACGGGGATGCTCGAGTGGTTCGTCACCGTCAGCACGAAGTCGAACTCGTCGCCGCCTTCGATCGCGTCGTCGGGAAGGCCACTGAGGTCGTAGTTCTTCTCGATGCCGACATCGACCAGTTCGGCCTTGTTCACGAGCGAGCACGAGGTGAGCTCGCCCAGGTTCACCGTCGCCGAGGTGGCCGGCTCATCGCCGCATCGCCAACCCTGCGCGAAGAAGTACGAGAGCAGGGGGTGCGTGGATGCCTCGGTGGTGGCCGCCTCGTTGAGGAGGTAGTCGCCCGTGGGCACCGTGAACACGACACCGGCGCCGCCGAGCGACCCGACCGTTCGCGTCGTACCGATGCCGCTGAGGTTCCAGTCGTTCGGCGTCAGCATCGTGATGTCGCCGAAGCCGAGATCATCGATGTCGATGCCCTCGAAGGCCGAGACGTCGACCGTCTTCAGCAACGTGAGGCGCCCGACCGGGATGGTCTCGCAGTCGGAGACCACCTCGGTGATCGTGCCGTTGAGCATCGTCGCCTCGTTGAAGAAGCCATGCCCGCTCGTCGTCGCGACGCACGTGACGTCGTCGATGACGGTGATCGCATCGACGTCGGCGCGCACCACGATGGAGAACGTGTGCACGTCACCGGCGGTGATCAGCTCGTCGTCGGCGAGGACCGTCACGGTGTCGCCGTTCCAGGCGGTCGTGTTGATCCCGGCGTCGTTCGTCGCCGTCGCCGATTCGATGTCGACGCCGTCGGGGAACCCGAGGTCGTCGTCGAGATCGTAGTAGAGCGGCAGGTCGGACTCGCTCGTGACCACGATCTCGTAGTTCACGATCCAGTCGCCGAAGTTCGGGTCGGCGATGTCGTCGATCCGCACCGGCGAGCCGACGAGGTCCTTCGTGACGGTCGTGCGACCCGGCTCCCCGCAGTCGGTTGCGGGCTGGGGGTCGCCCTCCCCGACCGTGAGGAACGCGGTATTGCGGAACCCGCCCTCGGTGGTCTGTCCCTCCTGGCACTGGTCCTGAGAGGTGTTGAACACCTCTTCGCCGGCGGTCGCATTGATCGTGATCGTGTAGGTGTCGGTCGCCGAGGCCGGCACCGACTCGTCATCGGCGAGCACGTAGTTCGAGGCCTTCGGGTCCCAGCTCGCCGCTTCGCCGCTCGGGCCCTCGGCCGACGCGTCGTTGATGATGATCCCGACTCCGAAGTACGGCTGGTCGTCGAGGTCGTAGACGAGGGGGGCCACGGGGCTCTGGTTCGCCACCTTCACCTCGTACACGAGGTCCCAGGTGCCGTCGGTGAGCTGCTCGATCGAGACGAGGTCCTTCGTGATGATGCCGGTCGGCGGCACCACGTCGTTCGTGACCTCGCAGGTGAGCGATGCTCCCGGCGTCGCCACGAACGTGTTCCCGACGGTCTGCGGGTCGCCGTCCTCGCAGACGACGGCGCCACCCGACCAACCGGGCGGCAGCGCGCCCTCGGTGACGGTGTAGATCGTGCCGATCGCGAGGTTGGTCCACGTCGCCGTGTCGGTCGTGTTGCCGGTGCCGCTCACCGACTGCGGGTTCGCGCCCACGACATCATCGGTCGGAGCGATCGTGAGCGGGAAGGACCACTGGAACCCGTCGGGAACTCCGGTGACGTGCTTGGTCACAGTGACGTCGGCCGGCTCGGCCGTGTTCGTGATCTCGCAGCTCAGCGAGAGCCCCGGCGTCACGACGAACTGGAATCCATCGAGCGTACCGTCGGCGTCCTCGAGGGCGCCGCCGTTGCAGGTGAAGTCGCTCTCGGTCCATCCGTCCTGGCCGATCTCGGTGAGGGTGTAGGTCTCCCCGACGACCAGGTCGGTCCACTCGACGCTCGAGTCCTCGTCGGTGACGTGCTGCTGCACGGCCTGGACCCCGACCTGCGGTGAGATCGCGATGATGAAGTCGAAGTCGTACCCTGCCGGGACACCCTCGACGATCTTGCGCACCGTGACGTCACCGGTGTCGGGGGCGTTGACGTAGGTGCAGGTGACCACTTCCCCGGCGAGGAGGGTGATCGTCGCGAGGCCGTCGTCGTACACGACGCCGTTCGAACCGACGCACTGCAGGCTCTGCAGGGTCCAGTTCGTCTCGCCGAGTTCTTCGATCGTGTACGTTCCCGGCTCGAGCAGGTCGGATTCCCACGGGTCGGCGGAGCCGGTGAGCGCGAAGCTCGTGGTGCCGGCCTTCTCCGTGTACTCGAAGTCGAACGACTGATCGCTGTCGAACGTCACGTTCTTGTCGACGATGATCTTGCCGAGCTGCGTGTTCGAGTAGGTGCAGGTGATCGTCTCGCCCGGGTCGAGGTCGATCGAGCCGACGAGTCCCTGAACACTCGATCCGTTGTCGGCGGCGCCGCCTGAGCGACTCTCGACACAGCCTTGGAGTTCACCGACATGGGTGTTCGTGAGCAGCTCCGTCACGGTGTAGCTGCCGGCGACGATGTTCGAGAACACCTCCTGGCCGGTTCCGTTCTCGGTCGTCACCCCGAAGTTCGTGGTTCCGGGCCACGTGCCCGTGAAGTCGAACGTGTCGTCGGCGCCGTTGATGTTCTTGACGATGATGATCGTGCCCTTGGCCGTGTTGGTGATCGTGCAGTCGAACACGTCACCCGCCACCACGGTGAAGCCGGACTCGGTGACGGCGACTGCGCCGCCGCCTCCGGCGTGCGTGACCGTGCAGACGAGTTCGCCCGCGACCCATCCCGAGCCGGGGTCCTGCTCGGCGATCGAGTACTTCGTACCCGGCACGAGGTTCGCGAAGGTGGTCTCGCCGGCCCCGCCACCTGCCGGCGTCTGGATGACCTGCTCGACGGGATCTCCTGCAGGGTCGATCGGAGTGAGCACGAAGGTGAAGGAGCCCGAGGCGCCCACCGAGGTCTTGGTGACCTTCGCTGAGCCCGGTGACGCCGCGTTCTCGACGGAGCACTCGAGCGACGAGCCCGGAGCCGCGACGAACTGGTCGCCCGGAAGACCCGGGTTCGAGTCGGGGCCGCACTCGACGACTCCGCCGGTCCAGCCGGCCGGGAGCGTCTCGGTGATCGTGTACTCCGTGCCGATCACGAGGTTCGTCCAGGTCACCGAGTCGGAGGAGTTGCCCGAGCCGCTGACGACCTGCTTCGCCGCGGGCAGGACGCCGGCCGCGGGCGAGATGGTCAGGTCGAACGACCAGGCCTGGCCGGCCGCGACGCCCGTGACGGTCTTCTCGACGGTCACCTCGCCGGGTTCGGCGTCGTTGGTCACCTCGCAGTCGAGGGAGAGACCGGGAGTGACGGTGAACTGGAAGCCGGCGACATCCGCCTTCTCGTCGGTGATGCCGGTGCAGGTGATGTCGCCTTCATCCCAGCCCGTGAGGTCGCCTTCAGTCAGCGTGTACTGGACGCCGACGTCGAGGTCGGTCCATGCGACCGTCGGGACGAGGTTCGTGGCGTTGCGCGTGCCGGGCTGGCCCGGGACCTCGGGGCTGATCGAGATCGGGAACGACCACGCGTAGTCGGCGGGTACGCCGGTGACCTTCTTCTCGACGGTCACGTCGCCCTTCGTCGCCGTGTTGAGCACGGTGCACTCGACGGTCTCACCCGGCGAGAGCGTGATGCCGATGGGCGAGTCGGTGGTCGGGTTCTCACCCGAGCAGGTCATGCTCGTGACATCCCAGCCCGCCTCGGCCAGCTCGGCCAGCGTGTACGAGCCGGGAACGATGTTCATGAACGACTTCGAGGCGCCGTCGACGAGCGTGAAGCCCGCCTGGCCGGTCAGCGTGAAGTCGAACACGGCGCTCGACTTGTCGGGGTTCGTCTGCTTCGTGACGATGATGTTGCCGCGTTGCGTGTTCGTGTAGGTGCAGGTCACGAGTTCGCCCGGCTGCACGTTGATGGCCGCGGTGCCGGTGGCGAGCGTCGGGATCGAGTCGCCGATGACGTCGTCGACGCACGACAGGCTCGTGAGGTCGTACTTCGGGGCCGGCGACGTCTCGGTGACCGAGTAGGCACCGGGTGCCACGCTCTCGAAGAGCTTCGTCGCGGTGCCGCCGACCGTCGTGAGTTCGAAGTCGGAGAGGTCGGCACCGGTCGTCGAGAAGTCGAACGTGTCGTTCGCTCCCGCGACGTTCTTGATGATCTTGATCTGGCCGTCCTGCACGTTCGTGTAGGTGCAGTTCACGACCTGGCCGGCGACGGTGGTGACGCTCGCCTGTCCGAGGGGCAGGTTGACCACCGCTGCGCCGCCATCGCAGGCGAGTGCCGTGAGGTTCCACGCGGGCGTCGAGATCTCGGGGAGCTCGGTGATCGTCACGGGCGTGCCCGGCACGTAGTAGAAGACCTGCGAACTCGCGTTGCCGGCGACCTGCACGTTGCCCTGCTGGCCGGTCACGGTGTAGTCGAAGGTCGCGGCGTCTCCCTGTGCGACCTTGGTGATCTTGACGCCCGACGTGACGTTGGTGATCGTGCACGTGGTCGTCGCGCCGATGTAGATCGCGAACGCGGCCGGGTTCGTGTACGTCTCGAGCTGGTTCGTCGAGGGGTTCGTCACCGTGCAGACGGTCGACTGGAACGCCCAGGGCGCCGGCGGCGTCGCCTCGGTGAGCGAGTAGTTGGTTCCGGCGAAGACGTTGCCCCAGGTGTGGGTGTCGCCGACGCCGATCGGCGCGCCGAGCCCGGCGTTGCCGGCGACCGCGTCACCGGCCGGCGTCTGGCCGACGCCGGGACCGGTGAGGGTGCCGTCGTGCACGGCGGCACCGCCGGCGCGGGTCACGGAGTAGTTGAACGAGGCGTTCGGTGCGCCGGCCGTGCCGACCTTCTTCACGACGAGTCCGCCGCAGTTCGAGAGGGTGATCGGGTCGGAGGAGACGAGGCGGTCCTGCAGCGTCGCGGTGTCGCTGTTGCCGGTTCGTGTGATGAAGCCGGAGTCGAGGAAGCTGCGGCAGGCGCCGTCGGCCGGGAGCAGGCCCGAAGCCGTGAGGTCGACGGCCATCTCACCGAACGTCGCGTCGGTGCCGGAGGTGTTGGTGTCGGTGTTGCCGCCGACCGCGGCCTGGTAGACGATCGGCGCACCGGTCGGCTCCCAGCTGTTGCCGTCCCAGCCCAGGATGCGAACCGAGGTGTTCGGGTTGCCGGAGGGGTCGTAGTTGAACTCGATGAGGTAATCGTCGGCACGACCGGCCGCGGGCCCCTCGAACACCTCGTACGAGGTCATGTCGCCGTTGCCCGACAGGCGCGTCCAGTAGGCGTAGAAGATGGTGTGCGGCACGCCGCCGACCGTGACGACCTCGTAGGCCGAGCCGCCGGTGCAGGCGTCGCCCTTGGCGTTCGCCGAGTTCGTGATGAGTGCTGCCCACGGGTTGTCATTGACCTTCGCACCGCCCGGGAACACGCTCAAGGTCTCACTGGCCCCGCAGGTGCCCGGCGAGCCGAGCGTCGCGCCGCTGTCAGCAGTTCGCTGCGCGTCGAGGATGCCCGAGGACGGCCCGCCGCCGGCCGCGTACGGCGCCTTCGGCGTGCTGCCGACGACGTTGTTCCAGTCGAGACCACCGTTCGGTGCGGTGTTCCCGTCGATCTCGAACGAGGTCGTGATCGGCCCGAGCGTCGCGGCCTGCGCCGACTCGGCCGGCGCGACCGCCATCACGACGGCGCCGCCCGATGCCACGAGCGCGGTGGCCACCACGAAGGACAGGAGCCTCCGCCTGGCCCGACTCGCCTGCAGTCGGAGAGACCGGGCGCCGAGGGGCTCGGTCGCCGGGGTCGTTGAACGGGTACGCAGACGTCGCTGGGCGCTCATCATCAGCCTTCGGGTTTCGGACGCGATGTCACCACCGCATCCGGCTGTGTTCCGACCCGGGCGACCGGGCCACGGAGAACGCGGGTACGAACTCCAGAATCCACGGGTAAGAGGACTCGTTCGTCAGTCTCGCACCGGGGGCGTTCGCGAGGAACCCTCGGGCTGACACCAAAACAGGGGGTGAAACAGGAAATCGGGGGACACGCCGCGCCGCGCACTGCGGCGAGACGGCACGCGGATGCCGCGGCTCACGCGAGCCGCGACATCCGCGCGCCTGATCTCGTGCGCCTACACTCCCCCGGTGCGGCGCCTCCGGATCACGACGTAGGCGACCGCGATGCCGCCGACCAGGAGCATGCCCGCGGCGATCCAGATGAACGGCCCGCCGGCGAACCCGGTACTCGCGATGGCTGCGCCGGGCTGCGGAACGTGCACGGTGACGGATGCGTCGTCGCACAGGATCTGCTCGGCGGGATCGAGCGGGATCGCTCCCTCGGCCGATGGCGCGGTCTGGTCGTCGGGGAGGTCGTTCCAGCAGATCTCACCGGTGTTGACGATGCTCGACGAGGTCGACTTCGGATTCAGCGTGACCGAGAGCACCACGTCGGGTGCATCCGGTCGCGTGCCGCCGATCTGGCCGTTCAGGATGCAGTGCAGGGTGCCGCCGTAGCCGGCGGAATCCTTGCCCGTCACCTCGCAGTCGTCCCAGCGCGGGAACGCCGGAGCGGGCGGCGTGGTGATCGAGTTCACCTTGAGGTCGGCCGGGATCTCGTCGAAGAGCTCCATCGCCTTCGTGGCGCCGAGGCCCGGGTTCGTGATCGACAGGGTGTAGTCGAACGTCGCGCCGGGCATCGCCGAGGTGACGCTCGAGGTCTTCTCGATCAGCGGCCCTGCCTCACGGGTCACCGCGCAGGCGGGTGTCGCCTGCGGGTAGACCGCGAGCACCGACTGGCTCGGGTTGATCTCGAAGGTGATCGTCATCGGGTGCAGCTGGTCGGCGAACGCGTAGCTCGGCAGCGACGAGTCCTTCACCATGTTCTCCCACGAGTCCACGATCGTGCCCTCGCCGACGACGTCGCCGGGCTCTGCGAGGCGCCATCCGGGCCAGGCGATCGAGATCCCCTCGTCGTTCACCTCGCCGTACGGCCACAGCACGCGGCCGTTGCGCTCCTCCCAGGGGATGACCGTCACGACCGGCACCGCATCGGGGTAGAACACCGGGTCGGGGGTCCACGTGACCGTGATGTCGGACGGGGTCACCGGTCCGGCGGTCATGACGTTGTGGTACAGCCACGGCACGTCGTTGATGCACTGCACGTAGGCGTTCGCCTGCATGGCCTTCGTCGGCACCGTGGTGTCGTCGCAGTCGTTGTCGGGGTTCAGGTCGCTGGTGGGCAGCGACGGGACCTCGACCGCGGCGAGCGCGGCGCTGACGTCGTCGATCGGAGGCTCGGGCACGACGATCTCGACGCACGCCTCGTTCATCACGGGCTCGGCCGGAATCGGCTCGGGCGGAACCTCGGGGTTCTCGGGCAGCGGTACGACCGGCTCGCCGAGGAAGCGCACCTGGAACCGGAACACCGTCTCGGACCCGGCGGCGTAGGTGCCGTCGTAGACCGCAGTGAACTCGTTGCCCGTGAACGACGCATCCCAGTTGGGATCGGCCGGGGTGATCTCGATCGCGCTGAGCACCTCGAGCGTGTCCGGCAGCGTGTCGGTCACCATGGCGCCGGGAACGTCGGGGCCGTGGTTCGTCACCGTGAGGGTGAACCAGAAGTCCGAGTCCGCCGGGTCGCCGTCGGGATCGAAGTCGTCGATGGCCTCGACGCCCTCGCTCAGCTCGTAGTCCTTCACGATGCCGAGGTCGGCCGGGTCGGCGGTGTTCTCGATGCTGCAGGTGACATCGCCTCCTGCCGTCACGTAGACCTCCGCTTCGGGCTGCAGCCTCTCGAGCTCCGGGCCCCCGTCGCACACCCACTCGCCGGGCACGTAGGTGCCGTCGACGACATAGGGGTTGTCGGAGTCGGGGTTCGGACGCTCGCTCAGGTCGTACCAACCCTCGGGAACGAGGTAGCTCCTGCCCGGGTCGGACATGCCGGGATCCTCGACCGTGACCGGCCCCTCGGCCTTCAGCAGCCAGTCGCTCGGCACGGCGAGCGGAAGGTCGGGATCGATGACCTCGTTGATGTCCTCGATCGCCTGGTTGTCGACCTCCTTGATGAGCGTCAGGCGTGCGGGAGCGTCGCAGTCCTCGTCCTCGCGGACGCCGGTGCCGATCCTGACGATGCCGGTGTTCGAGAACCCGCCGCCCTCTTCGCCGTCGCAGCCGTATTCGGGCATGCCCTCGTCGTCGATCGTCGCGGTGATCCGCACGTACCAGCTGTCGGTGACGCCGACGGCGATCGGAACGTCGGTGGCGATGAGGTGCTCGCCGTTCGGAGTGAACGGCCCTGCCAGCGGATGTCCCGGGGCATTGGTGTCCTCACCCGGCTCCCAGTACTCGATGGCCGAGATCGTCATGCCAGGGCCGAAGTCCGTGGCGTCCGACAGCGAGTACTCGGTGTCGACGTCACCCGTGTTCTCGACGTCGAGCGTGTACCCGAGCGTCCACGCGCCGCTCACGACATCGAGGTCGGTCTCCACGACGGTCTTCTCGATCGTCACGTCGGGCGTCGGGTTCTCGGTGACGCAATCGTCGACGGGCACCGCCTGCGAGGCCGCGAGGGTGACGGTGTCGGGGCATCTCCCGTTGTCACTCGGGGTGACGAGGTTCGCCAGTACTCGGTCGAACGCATCGTCGTCGACGCGCACGGTGAAGGAGATGCTCGCCTCCTCCCCCGGCGCCAGGGTCGGGATCGACCACGTCAGGACGTCGCCGGCGATGCTGAGCGGCGGCGCGATCGGCGTGACCATCTCGGAGTCGTCGAGCACGTCGCCGAGGTCGTCGACGAGCGTGGCGCCGGTCACCGGCACGAATCCGTCGTTCTCGGCATGCAGGGTGTAGGTGACGTCCTGGCCGGGCAGCACCGTGCTGCCGTCGGTCGGATCGACCGTCTTCCAGCCGAGCCACCGCGGTGCGAAGGTGTTCAGCACCCAGCAGTGGGTCGTCACCTCTTTCGCCACGCTGGCGGTGAAGGTCCGAGCGGCCGCGTCGAACGGCACGGCGACGGCGTCGGCCATCTCGGAGGTCGTACCGCACTTGGCCCCGGTCAGGAGGCTGCCGTTGTTCGGAGTCTCCGAGAAGACGACCTGGCGGGCGGGCGGGTCGGGCACCACGGCGAAGCCCGTCACCGCATACGGGTCTGTCTGGCTGGACGCGTCGGTGATGTCGCTCGTCGGGGCGACGTCCGAGGTCGCCGTCGAGAACTCCCAGCCCACACCGCCGGGCGTGCCCGGGAAGGCGACGCCGACCTGCTTGTGGACGATCACGTTGCCGGCGCACAGCGCCTTCGCGACGAGCTGCAGGTCTTCGGCGAGGCTCGCGTAGTCGTCGGTGTTCATGTAGTCGGCGGTCGAGATGTTCGAGCCGTTGAACGCGTCAGGGCCGGAGATCGACTGGATCGGGCCGAGGGAGACGTTCGGACCGACCGCCACCACGAAGACGTGCGACGGATCCGCCTTGATCGAGTTGGCCTCGAGGATCGCCGGGTTCACCGCTTCGGGCGAGCCGTCGGGGAATTCACCGCCGTTGCCGGGGTCGACCGTGTTCGGGTTGCCGTCGGTGATCACGATCGTGAGTTCCACGGGCTGTTCGCTGAAGCCCCCGAACGAGCCGGCGCCGACCTCGAGTCCGCGCTTCCAGTTCGTCCATCCGTCGGAGACCAGGCTGCCGTAGGAGTCCTGGATGTCGGCGAGGTTCGCGCTCGTGAGTGCGATCGCCGGTTGCAGCAGTGCCGCATCCTGGTCGAAGGAGGTGACGGAGACTTCGGAGCCCGTGTCCTTCAGCGCGTCGGTGAACGCGTCGGCGGCGGCCTTGAGGTCCCCCATGCCCTCGTCACCGATCGATCCCGACTTGTCGAGCACGAGCGCGAAGTCGAGCCCGCAGCTGTTCGGGAGGTCGGGGTTCGGCGCCGGCGCCGGGTCGGCGGCGGCAGCGAAGCTGCGAAGACCGGCCTGCTGCTCCGCGAGGCACGCGTCGCGCGCACTGCGGTCGTCGTTGCCGATCGGGATCGCCATGCAGTCGACGGGCGCGGGAGCCGCGGCCTGCTGCTGGGCGGCCGCCTCCTCGGCCGGAGGTTCCACGACCGCGGCGGGCGGCGCCTCCTCCTCAGCCGAGGGTGCCTCCTCGGCAGGCGGCGCCTCCTCGGCAGGCGGCTCGACCGCTTCCGCCGATGGTGTCTCGTCGACAGGGGGGGCATCCGCCTCCGTCGCGGCGGGCTGGTCTTCCGCCGTCGTGGCGGCCTCGTCAGCGGCCGCAGGCGGCGTCGCCAGCTCATCGGCGGCCGCGAGCGTCGGGCCACCGAACAGGATCAGCGCGCCGACCGTGATCGCGGCGAGCAGTGCTCGGACCGGCGAGGTCGGAGGCGACGCCGAGTCGTCGGGGCGGATGGCGGATCGGGTGCGCAGTTTGCGATGCATGTTCGAACTCCACGTTCGGGTGCTGGTAGGCCGGCTCGGGCGTTTCTCGGGTCAGCGGCACCAGTCTGCTCGCACGTTTCCGCAGAACTCAAGGAATTCTCACCTCTTGGTGTCCCCCAATTCGCGGGGTACGAAGATGGATCCCACAGGCTCCGATTGCACCGTCGATCCCGCATGATCACTGGCCGAGCGGCCCTTCCCGGCGGCATCTGAGCGCTCGCTCCGCCGCTCGGCCCCGAGGCCCCTGTACCCCGAACAGACGGATGCCGCGACTCTCGCGAGTCGCGGCATCCGTCTGTTCGACCTCAGCCGAGGTCGGGGGCCACCTCAGGCCCGGACGCGACGCCGGGCGCCGAATCCGAGTGCTGCGCTGCCGGCCAGCAGGAGCAGCGCGCCCGCGGGCAACATGGCGAGCGCGTCACTGCCCGACTCGGCGAGCGCGGTCGGCGAGCCGCCTGCCGGCGTGCTGCTCGGCGGGTTCTGCGGCGGTGCCGCGTTGCAGTTCGGCGTCGGCGGCGGGTAGACCGCGATCGCGTCGTTCGACGGGTTGATGCGGATCTCGACCACGGCCTCGCTGCGGAGGTCGTAGAACGGCGCACTCGGGTCGAGCACCCACGTGCCGTCCGCCTGCAGCGTCCACCCGGGCCAGTCGGTCGGGTTTCCCTCGGCGTCGACCTCGGCGCCGGGCCAGAGCTGCTGACCGGAGATCGTGTCACCGCTCATCCACCCTGACGGGTACGGGATCGCGTCGACCTGGGAGGCGCCGTCGGCCAGGAGGGCGGCGACGTCGTCAGCCGGGATCGACGGGTCACGACCGGCGAATGCCGCCGGGGTCCACCAGATCAGCGAGATCGGGTTGGCCGCGGTGTCCTCGATGCCGTACGGCGTGATCGCGTACATGAACCACGGGGTGTCGTTCACGCACTGCGCCATGCCATCCAGGCCGATCGACTTCACGGGGTGGTCGACCACGCACGAGCCGTTGCCGTCCCGCGCGACCTCTTCACCATCGACGTCGGGGCACTCGCCACCCGGGCCCGGTGCGACCACGTTGTGGAGCAGTTCGCCGACGACGTCCTCACCGACCTGCACCGTGTACCAGGTCTGGGCGGACTCGCCCGGTTCGAGCGAGGGCACCGTCCAGGTCAGCTGATTCCCGTCCTGGACGAGGCCGGGGCCGAGCTCGAGAAGGGTGGCGTTGTCGAGCACGTCGGTGATGTCGTCGAACGCCTGCGCGTCGTCGACCGTCGCCTCCGAGGTGTTCTCCGCGTCGAGGTAGTACGTGATCATGTCGCCGGCCTCGACGGTCTCGCCGTCAGCCGGGTCGGAGCTCTTCATGAGCTCCCATCCTGGAACGGGCGGCGGCGGGCAGGGTACGACCGTGACGTTCTTGACGAGGTCCTTCGTCACGTCGTCGCCGACGCGATGCAAGGTCACGGTGAAGCTGCCTGGCACCAAGGAGAACGGGAACTCCATCTCCATGCTGGACACGGTGAAGTCCTTGAACGCGACCTCGTCATGGGTCTCGGTGTCCACCACGGTGAGGGTGTATTCGAAGCCCACGAGCAGCTTCGCGAGCGTGACCAGGACGAGCGGCGGCGTGCCGCCGGGCTCCGTGCAGATCGCTGCGAAGACCTCGATCGACGGCGGGGCCGGGTTGCAGTCCGCCTCGGTGATCTCGGTCTTCGTGGTGTTCAGACCCGGGAAGAACTGCTCGACGTGCTCCGCGTCGAAGTACCAGAACGCCGGGATGATATCGGCGAAGTCGTGGTGCACCGAGTGCGCCTTCTTGTCGTCCGTCGTGTCATCACCGTCGATGATCGACCGGACGCTCGGCGAGATGAACACGAACGGGTTCGACTCGCTGCGCGTCGAGTGACAGATGTCGACGTGATCCTTCCACTCGGGGATCGTCACCGGAGGACCGCCCTCGCCGGCCGCCATGACGCGGGCCTGAGCCGGCGCCTCGACCGGAACCTCGACCACGGTCTCGCTCGATGCCTCCGGCACGGCCGCACTCTCGGGCACGGGGGGTTCGGCTGCCGGCTCGGGTTCGGGCTCGGCGGCAGGCTCCGGCGCGGGCTCCGCCACGGGTTCGGGTTCGGCGACGGGAACCTCGACCGGCTCGGCCACAGGGGCCGGCTCGGCTTCGGGGGCGGATGCCTCGGCGACGACCGCATCCGCGGGTGGGACCGCGTCGTCGGCCACTGCCATCGAGGGAACGCCGAGCAGCACCAGTCCGCCGATGACGATCGACGAGAGAATGAGCCGCGCACCCCCGGACCATCCTGGCGGCGGCTCGGTGGCACGCATCGATCGACGGGTGGCGCGAGAATCCTCGCGCGCGCGGGCTCGTGTCGGGTACATGGCGGACTCCAGACTTCACTGATGAAGCGCTGTCTCGGGTATGGGTCAGCGGCTCCAGTTTCCGCGCACCACCCCATCAATTCAAGGATTCCTCAGAAATGTCCCCCGAACGCGGGGAACGGGCGAACCCGCGCTCCGACGGCGATCGCAGGCGGAAGCGACGTCCAGGATCGCCCGCCGTCGCTAGGGTTGGAGCGTGAGCGAGCGCGGGTCGGGAGCCCCACAACATGGGGAGACGTTCGACGAACGCGCCGGCCGCGATCCACTGGGGCTCGACGAGCACTCCCCCACTGCGAGGGAGCGCTTCGACGCGGTGAGCCAGCCCATCCGCGATCGGTTCGAGCAGCCGATCAGCACCGTCAGCACGCTCACCCAGAAGACCCTCGCCCTCTTCCCGGTGCGCGTCTGGCGGCACTTCCTCGACCGCAACGGTTTCATCCTCTCGTCGGGCATGAGCTACCAGGCGCTCTTCGCGATCTTCGCGGCGGTCTACGTCGCCTTCGCCGTCTTCGGCATCTGGCTCACGAGCAACGACCAGACCCTGAACGCCTTCGTCGCCCTGCTCAACACCTACGCCCCCGGCCTGATCGGCGACGAGGGCGTCATCCCCACCGACGAGCTCGAGCAGATCGCCGCCTCCAGCACGAGCCTCTTCGGCTGGACCGGCGCCGTGGCCCTCGCGGGCTTCATCTGGACGGCGATCGGGTGGATCACGTACTCCCGCATGGCGGTGCGCAGCATCTTCGGCCTCCCCAAGGACCGTCGCGCCTACGTCATCCTCAAAGCGCGCGACTTCCTCGCCGGGTTCGGCTTCGGTGCGATCCTGCTCCTCGCCACCGTGCTCTCGGTCGCGACGACCTCCTTCCTCGGCTGGCTGGTGCAGCTGCTCGGACTCTCGAACGAATCCGGCTGGTACGGCTTCCTCGTGCAGGGCGGCTCGCTCCTCGTCGTCTTCGTGATCGACACCCTCGCCCTCGCCGTGATGTTCCGATTCCTGTCGGGGGCCGCGATGCCCTGGCACCGCATGTGGGTCGGCTCCCTGCTCGGATCCGCCGCGATCTCGGTGCTGCAGGTGATCGGCGGCGCCCTGCTCTCGCGATCGAGCACGAACCCGCTCCTCGCGACCTTCACGGTGTTCATCGGCCTGTTGCTGTGGTTCCGGCTCACGAGCATCGTGATCCTCGTCGCGGCGAGCTGGATCGCCGTCGAGGCATCCGACGCCCATGAATCGCTGCGCATGGTGACGCCCGAGCAGCTCGCAGCCGAAGAGCGCGACCGGGAGCGGCGGGCGCTCGTGACGGCGGCGCAGGTGCGGGTGCGCGAGGCGCGCAAGGAGCTCGAGGCGGCCAACTGGTTCGAGCGGATCCCCGCCCGGCGCCGACTCGCGAAGGCGGAGCTGCAGCTCGCCGATCTCGAGGCGACCACGGGCTCCGACTGACGGCCAAGCGACGTCGGGGGCTCGATGTCACCGATCGATCCCGACGGCCAAGCGACGTCTGAGGCCTCCCGTAGGATCGATCCATGCCCTCAGCGAAGCCCCTCCGTCTGGCCAGCGTCAACGTCAACGGAGTGCGTGCCGCATTCCGCAAGGGCATGGGCGAGTGGCTCGCGGCGCGTGACGTCGACATCCTCGCCATGCAGGAGGTTCGCGCCTCCACCGAAGACCTGCAGGGCCTCCTCGGCGACGAATGGGACATCCTGCACGACCCCGCCACGGCCAAGGGTCGCGCGGGCGTCGCGATCGCGAGCCGCAATCGTGCGAGCATCCACCGCGTCGAACTCGGCGCCGCCGACTTCGACAGCGCGGGCCGCTGGCTCGAGGCCGACTACGAGGTCGGCGATCGCATCGTCACGGTCGTCTCGGCGTACGTGCACTCCGGCGTGGTCGACACTCCGAAGCAGGTCGAGAAGTACAAGTTCCTCGACGCGATGGTCGAGCGGATGCCGCGGCTCGCGGAGCACTCCGAGCTCGCCGTGATCGTGGGCGACCTGAACGTCGGCCACCGCACCCTCGACATCAAGAACTGGAAGGGCAACGTGAAGCGCGCCGGCTTCCTGCCCGAGGAGCGCGCGTACTTCGATCGCTTCGTCGGCGCGGAGGGCGACGACGACTACAACGCTGGCGGCGGGCTCGGCTGGATCGACGTCGGCCGCCGCTTCTCCGGCGAGGTCGAGGGCCCCTACACGTGGTGGTCGCAGCGCGGCAAGGCGTTCGACACCGACACGGGCTGGCGCATCGACTACCAGCTCGCGACGGCCTCCCTGGCCGACGCCGCAGTCGCCTACGTGATCGATCGCGCCGACTCGTGGGACACGCGATGGTCCGACCACGCTCCCGTGGTCGTCGACTACGCCATCTGACCTGCGGGCAACGCGGCCGCACCCACCGAAGGAACTCCCATGACGCAGAAGCCCCGCCTCTATTCGGGCATGCAGCCCTCCGCCGATTCGCTCCACGCCGGCAACTACATCGGCGCCCTCCTGCAGTGGAAGGAGCTGCAGTCGACGCACGACGCCTTCTTCTCAGTCGTCGACATGCACGCCATCACCGTGGCGCAGGACCCAGCCGAGCTCCGCGAGAAGACCCGCCGCACGGCTGCGCAGTACATCGCCGCCGGCATCGACCCTTCGAGTTCGACGCTCTACGTGCAGTCGCACGTGCCCGCCCACGCCGAGCTCGCGTGGGTGCTCAACACCATCACCGGCTTCGGCGAGGCCGGCCGCATGACGCAGTTCAAGGACAAGTCGCAGAAGCAGGGCGCCGATGCCACGAGCGTCGGCCTCTTCGCGTATCCCGTGCTGATGGCCGCCGACATCCTGCTCTACCAGACCGAGATCGTGCCCGTCGGCGACGACCAGAAGCAGCACGTCGAGCTCACGCGCGACCTCGCGACCCGGTTCAACGCACGGTTCGGCGCCGACACCTTCGTGCTGCCCGAACCCGCCATCCAGCGCGAGACCGCCCGCATCTACGACCTCCAGAACCCCACGTCGAAGATGTCGAAGTCGGGCGAGACTCCCGCCGGCATCCTGTGGCTGCTCGACGAGCCCTCGGTCACCGCGAAGAAGATCATGCGCGCCGTGACCGACACCGACGGCGAGGTGCGCTTCGACCGCGAGCACAAGCCCGGGGTGTCGAACCTGCTGACGATCTTCTCCGTGCTCTCGGGCCGCACCATCACCGACATCGAGCAGGAGTTCGCCGGGCGCGGGTACGGCGACTTCAAGAAGGCGCTCGCCGAGGTCGTCGTGAGCGAGTTCGAGCCGATCCGCGCGCGGGTGCTGGAGCTGCTCGACGACACGGCCGAACTCGACCGCCTGCTGGCCGTCAATGCCGATCGGGCGAGCGAGGTCGCCGAGGCCACCCTCGCCACGGTCTACGACCGCATCGGCTTCCTCCGGCGCGCGCGCTGACCATGCTGCCCGTCGTGCTCCGCACCGAACGGCTCGTGCTCGACCTTCCCGTCGAGACCGACACCGAGCTCGTGGCGCACTATTGCGCCGACCCGCTCTTCCTCAAGTACCTCACGACCCCGTGGCCGTACACCACCGAGCATGCGCGAGCATTCCTCACGGAGTATATTCCCGTTGCGTGGGACTCCGGCGACGAGCTGACGTGGGCGATCCGCCGTGCCGACGGCGCTCCGCTGCTCGGCGTCATCGGCCTCCGTCGCGACCACGAGATCGGGTTCTGGCTCGGCGCCGAGCACCGCGGCGAGGCGCTGATGGCCGAGGCGGCGACGGCGGTGAGCGAATGGGCGCTCGGCGGTGCCGTCGCCGGTGCCGAGACGCTGCTCTGGCGTGCGAACGAGGGCAACCTCGCGTCGGCGCATGTCGCCCGCGCCGCGGGATTCCGGCGCATCACGCCGCGGATCGCCACGGTGCCCGGTCGCGACGGGCGCACCCTGGCGGCGTGGCACGCCGAGCGCCGAGCCGAGGTCGAACCCGACGCGTACGCGAGCTGGGAGCCGATCCTCGGGATCGTGGCATGACCGCGACCGCTCCCCCGGGCCCGGCCGCTCCCGTCATCCTGTTCGACCTCGACGACACCCTCATGGCGCATCGCGCGGCGGTGACCGCCGGCCTCGCCCTGCACATGCGAGATCTGGCATACGGGGGCGACTCGGCGGCGGCATCCGATCACTGGCACGATCTCGAAGGGGAGCACTACCACTCCTACCTCGCGGGTCGGCTGACCTTCGAGGGCCAACGCAGGGCTCGCGCGCGCGACTTCGCCATCGCGCATGGCGAAGAGCTCGACGACCTCGCGGCCGGCGCCTGGTTCGACCGGTATTTCGAGCGGTACCGCGCATCGTGGTCGCTGCATGACGATGCAGTGCCCGCGCTCGACGCACTCGTCCGGTCGCTGCCCGATGCGCGCTTCGGCATCATCACGAACGGCGAGCTCGACTTCCAGCTCGCCAAGCTCGAGCGGCTCGGCATCCGCGATCGCTTCGAGCACGTCATCGCCTCGGGCGACGTCGGGGTGACGAAGCCCGATCCCGAGATCTTCCGCATCGCGCTCGAGCGCTTCGGCCTCGGCACAGCGATCGGGCGAGCGGCGTACATCGGCGACCGATTCGCGACCGACGCGGTCGGCGCTGCGGAGGCCGGCCTCATCGGCGTGTGGCTGAATCGCACCGGCGATGACTCGGCCCCCGATCCGAAGACGAGCGCGGTGCTCGAGATCAGCTCGCTGGCCGAACTGCCGGGCCTGCTGGCACCGCTCCTCGCCGGCTGACCGATTCACGGGCTGCGCGCGGCCTCCGAGACGTGAAAGGGCCGGGCGCACCCCCATGCGCCCGGCCCCGCTCTTCAACCGTACTTCGGCACGGTCGATCGAGCCGTCATCAGGTCGCCGTGTGTCTGCGCGCTCCCCAGCTCGCAGCCGACCGGCCGACCGTCAGACGACGTCGTCGTCGACCCAATCGAGGGTCTTCGAGACCGCCTTCTTCCAGTTGCGGTCGAGGCGCGCACGCTCGGCGTCGTCCATCGACGGGGTCCAGCGCTTGTCCTCCTGCCAGTTGGCCCGCAGTTCGTCGAGGCTCGACCAGAAGCCGACCGCGAGCCCCGCCGCATACGCGGCACCGAGTGCCGTGGTCTCTGCGACGACCGGTCGCACGACCGGCACGCCGAGGATGTCGGCCTGGAACTGCAGCAGCGTGTCGTTCGCGGTGGCTCCACCGTCGACGCGGAGCTCCGTCAGGTCCACTCCGGCGTCGGCGTTCACGGCCTCGATGACATCGCGAGTCTGGAACGCGATGGCTTCGAGGGCTGCGCGGGCGATGTGGCCCTTGTTCACGTACCGGGTGAGGCCGACGAGCGCGCCGCGGGCGTCAGGGCGCCAATACGGCGCGAACAGGCCAGAGAACGCGGGCACGAAGTAGGCACCGCCGTTGTCCTCCACCGACTTCGCGAGCTCTTCGACCTCGGCGGCCGAGGAGATGAGGCCGAGGTTGTCGCGGAGCCACTGGATGAGCGACCCGGTGACGGCGATCGAGCCCTCGAGCGCGTAGTGCACCGGCTGGTCGCCGAGCTTGAAGCCGACGGTCGTGAGCAGGCCGTTCTTCGAGTGGACGATCTCCTCGCCCGTGTTGAAGATCAGGAAGTTGCCCGTGCCGTAGGTGTTCTTCGCCTCGCCGGTCTCGAACGCTGCCTGGCCGAACGTCGCGGCCTGCTGGTCGCCGAGGATGCCCGAGATGGGCGTCTCGCGGAGCAGCGAGTGCTCGTTCGCCATGCCGTAGACCTCTGAGGACGACTTGATCTCGGGGAGCATCGACTTGGGCACGCCGAACGCGGCGAGGATGTCGTCGTCCCACGCGAGCGTCTCGAGGTCCATGAACATCGTGCGGCTCGCGTTCGTGACATCCGTCGCGTGCACGCCGCCGTCGACGCCGCCGGTAAGGTTCCACAGCACCCAGGTGTCGGTCGTGCCGAAGAGCAGGTCGCCGGCCTCGGCCTTCTCACGCGCACCCTCGACGTTCTCGAGGATCCACACGATCTTCGTGCCCGAGAAGTAGGTCGCGAGCGGCAGCCCCACCTGCTGCTTGAACCGCTCGACGCCGCCGTCCGCCGCGAGCCGGTCGACGATCGACTGCGTGCGGGTGTCCTGCCACACGATCGCGTTGTACACCGGCTCGCCGGTGTTCTTGTCCCAGACGACGGCGGTCTCGCGCTGGTTCGTGATGCCCACCGCGGCGATGTCGTGCCGGGTCAGGTTGACCTTGCCGAGGGCCTGGCCGATCACCTCGCCCGTGTTGCGCCAGATCTCGGCCGGGTCGTGCTCGACCCAGCCCGCCTTGGGGAAGATCTGCTCGTGTTCGAGTTGTCCGGTCGAGACGATCGATCCGGCCTTGTCGAAGATGATCGCGCGCGACGAGGTCGTGCCCTGGTCGATCGCGAGGATGTAGTCGGCCATCTGAGAACTCCGTTGCTGTCAGTGAAACGAATGGATGAATCGGAAGGGGAAGATCAGGTGAGCAGCGGCAGCAGCGGGATCGCCGCCCAGCCTGCCGCGAGACCGCCGAGGAGCGGGCCGACGACGGGCACCCACGAGTACGCCCAGTCGCTGCCGCCCTTGCCCGCGATGGGCAGGATGGCGTGCGCGATGCGCGGACCGAGGTCACGTGCCGGGTTGATCGCGTAGCCCGTCGGGCCACCGAGCGAAGCGCCGATGCCGATCACGAGCAGCGCCACGGGCAGTGCGCCGAGGGCTGCGAGGCCGCCGTCGCCCTGGCGTCCGCCGCCGAAGCCGATCACGACGAAGACGAGCACGAACGTGGCGATGAACTCGGTCACGAGGTTCCAGCCGTAGGAGCGGATCGCGGGGCCCGTCGAGAAGACGCCGAGCTTGGCGCCGGCGTCGGGCTCGGCGTCGAAGTGCTGCTTGTAGGCGAGCCAGCACGCGACCGCACCGAGGAAGGCGCCGATCATCTGGGCACCGATGTAGGTGAGCACCGACACGACGTCGACGGGCACTTCGATGCCCGCTGCGGCGTTGCCGAACTCGGTCGCGCCGTTGGCCACGAGGCCCACGGTGACCGCGGGGTTCAGGTGCGCGCCCGAGGCGTAGGAGACGATGACGCCGGCGAAGACCGCGAGGCCCCAGCCGAAGTTGATCATGAGCGTGCCGCCGCCGAAGCCCTTCGTCTTGGCGAGGATGACGTTCGCGACGACGCCGCAGCCGAGGAGCACGAGCATCGCCGTGCCGACGAGTTCGGACAGGAACACGGTTCCGAGATTGTCCACGTTGACCTTCTTTCTTGAGGTGTGGTGCCGGCCGCCTGGACGACCGTCGACCGGGAGGCTCCGTCGAAGCTACCGGGCGTTGCAGCCCGGACGACACGGATTCCGGTGCACATCCGTGCAGATTGCGCCCTGCGGGTCGAGCCGGTCGAGACCTCCGCGCAGACCGCGACGAACCGTGTCCCGACCGGCTCGACCTGCAGATCGTCAGACGAGGGTGGCGGATGCCTCGAGCTCGACGCCGTGGCGCTCGGCCAGCAGTTCCCTCGTGGTGGCCATCTCGACGGCGCGGCGTTCGAAGTCCCATCCGAGCTCAGCGCCGACGACCTCGGCGAGCTCGTCGAGGAGCGGCGCGGTGAGGGCCCCGGTGAACGCGATGCTGGTGCGACGCAGCACGATGTCGGAGAGGTGCACGACCCGTTCGTTGCGGGCGAGCCACGCGATCTCGCGCCGGCTGTAGCCCGTGTGGTGGGCGAGCGGCTCGTCGCGTTCGCCCTCGGTCGAGGCGATGAACGCCTCGGCACGGGTGCCGTAGCGCTCGAGCAGTTCCTCGGCGCGGAGGCGGCCGACCTCGTCGCCGTGCGCGACCGTCCAGACGCGTCGCGCGTCCTCGGTGGTCGGGTAGCCGGCGCCGCCGCCGATCGCGAGGCCCGCCGTGGAGTGGGTGCGGTCGCGGCCGAGGAGCGCCAGCACCTCGTCGGAGAGGTGCTCGGCGAGGGCGCGGAACGTGGTCCACTTGCCGCCGACGAGACTCAGGAGCGTGGTGCCAGGGCGCTCAAGGACATCCGCTCGTTCGATGCGGTAGTCGCGGGAGACGAAGCCCGGCGCTTCGTCGTCGTGCCGGGGCAGCGGGCGCACGCCCGAGAAGCGGTAGACGATCTGCGAGCGGTCGACGGGCACCGCTGGGAAAACGTGCGCGATGAGTTCGAAGAAGTAGTCGACCTCGGCCTCGGTGCACACGGCGGGCTCGCGCATGTCGTGCTCGAGGTCGGTCGTGCCGACCATGACCCTGCCCTTCAGCGGGTAGATCAGCACGATGCGACCGTCTTCGTGCTCGAAGAAGATCTCGCGGCCGCCGGTGGCGGCGAGGAGCTCGTCGTTGTCGAGCACGATGTGCGAGCCCTTGGTGCCGCCCATGAAGGCGGTCGGCCGGCCGAGCCCCTCGTTCGTGAGGTCGGTCCACGGCCCAGACGTGTTCACGACGACGTCGGCGGCGACGTCGAACTCCGCGCCGGTGACGGTGTCGCGCAGGCGCACTCCTTCGGCACCCGTGCCGACCGCCTCGAGGTAGTTCGCGGCGCGGGCGTGGTCGCCGGCCGCGAGGCCGTCGAAGAGCACGTCGAGCGCGAGCCGCTCGGGGTCGTGCATGCTCGCGTCGTAGTAGGTCGCGGTGTACTTGATGCCGTCGTTCAGGGCGGGCAGCTCGGCGAGCGAGCGCTTGCGGCCGTGGAAGCGGTGGCGCGGCACCGAACCGCCGTCACGCGAGAAGGAGTCGTAGAGCACGAGCCCGGCCTTGATGAGGGCGGCGCCGCGTTCGGTGGGCTTGCCCGACTTGTGGGTGAGGAAGCGCATCGGCGCCGACAGGATGCCGGAGAAGGTCGAGAAGATCGGCACGGTCGTCTCGAGCGGCTTCACGTAGTGGGGCGCGATGCGGATGAGCGCGTTGCGCTCGGTGACCGATTCCTTGACGAGCCGGAACTCGCCGTTCTCGAGGTAGCGGATGCCGCCGTGGATCATGTGCGACGAGGCGGCGGATGCCCCGGAGACGAAGTCGCCTCGCTCGACGAGCACGACGTCGACGCCCTGCAGGGCGAGGTCGCGGAACGTCGCGATGCCGTTGATGCCGGCGCCGATGACGAGCACGGAGGCCTGCGGCCGGGTTCGGATGGCCGCGACATCCGCTCGCTCGCCGCCGGAGCCGGGGCGGGGCGTGGTGGGGATCGTCTGCTGCGGAGACATCGCTGTCCTCTCGGGTGTGGAACGGCGGCTTGCATGAGCATGCCTGATGTGGATGAATACATCGTGAACACGGCGGAACGAACTTGCAAGCCGAGTGAACAAACGTGCAAGGATGGCCGGGATGAACGAACAGGCAGTGATTCCCATCGAGGACGGCACCGAGTCGGTGCCCGGGAAGACGCGTGACGCGCTCCGCGCCGCTCACCTCTACTACATGCAGGACCTCACGATGGATGCCATCGCGCACGAGCTGCACACCTCGCGATCCTCGGTCTCGCGGCTGCTGAGCCACGCCAGGGCCAGCGGACTCGTCGAGATCTCCCTGCACTCGCCGCTCGACCTGCCGAGCCGGATCGAGCAGGAGATCCTCGAGCGATTCGCGGTCGGCGCGCACGTGATCCCGGTGCCCGATCACGCGAGCGACGTCGACCGACTCGACCGCGTGGCGCTCTCGGCTGCACGAATTCTCGGGCGCTTCGTCGACTCGAACCAGACGATCGGCATCGCGTGGGGTTCGACGATGAGCGCGATGAGCCGGCATCTCGTGCCGAAGGCGACGCACAACTCCGAGATCGTGCAGTTGAACGGCGCCGGCAACGGCCGCACCACCGGCATCGTCTACGCGAGCGAGCTGCTGCGCCGCTTCGGCGACGCGTTCGGCGCCCGCGTGCAGCAGTTCCCGGTGCCCGCCTTCTTCGACGACCCCGAGACGCGCCGCGCCTTCTGGCGGGAGCGCAGCACCCGGCGTCTCCTCGACCTGCAGGAGCGCATGGACGTCGCACTCTTCGGCGTCGGCTCCCCCTTCGCCGAGGTGCCGAGCCACGTCTACCAGGGCGGCTACCTCGAGCGGGCCGACTACGAGGGCCTCTCGCGCGAGGGTGCCGTCGGCGACGTCGCGACCGTCTTCTATCGTGCCGACGGCTCGACCGACGGCATCACGCTGAACGAGCGCGCCACCGGTCCCGACTTCTCGGTGCTGCGACGCGCACCCCGACGCATCTGCGTCGTCTCCGGCCGGGCCAAGCTCGCGAGCCTCCGCGGCGCCCTCGCCGCAGGCCTGATCACCGACCTCATCGTCGACGAGGGCACCGCGCGGGCGCTCGTCGAGTCGCCGCACGAGTCGCCCCGAGACCGGGAATAGCTGCGCGTCGCAGGCGTTGACCTAGAATCGAACACAGAAACGTGCTCCGGGGTCGGTGTAAGTCCGAACCGGCGGTGACAGTCCGCGAACTGCGAGCGCGAGGTCGAAAGGCCCCGCACCCGTGGTCGAACCGGTGGAACTCCGGTACCGACGGTGAAAGTCCGGATGGGAGGGGCACGTGTCGGCAGCGCTGTGGCGCCGCCGGCGAAGGTCGTCGACGAGCGTCGGCGCCGCCCAGCACCCCGGAGCCCTGAGACAGGATCACGGATGAGTGCGAGCGAACAGCAGGCAGCGGATGCCGCGGCGATGCGCCGCGCGCTCGACCTCGCCGTTCTCGGCCCCGCGCGAGGCGTGAACCCGCGCGTCGGCTGCGTGATCCTCTCCCCCGCCGGCGAGCGCCTCGCCGAGGGCTGGCATCGCGGCGTCGGCACCGCGCACGCCGAGGTCGACGCGCTCGCGAAGCTCGAACCCGGCGCCGCCCGCGGGGCGACCGCGGTCGTGACGCTCGAACCCTGCAACCACACCGGGCACACCGGACCGTGCGCCGTCGCGCTCATCGAGGCCGGCATCGGACGCGTCGTCTACGCCGTCGCCGATCCCGGTGAGCACTCCTCGGGCGGTGCCGAGCGGCTTCGCGCCGCCGGCGTCGAGGTCACCGCGGGCGTGCTCGTCGACGAGGTCGAGGCGATGCTCGACGACTGGCTCTTCGCCGCACGAAACCATCGCCCCCACGTCACCGTGAAGTGGGCGTCGAGCCTCGACGGCCGGGCCGCGGCAGCCGACGGCACGAGCCAGTGGATCACCGGCCCCGAGGCCCGCGCCGACGTGCACCGCCGCCGCTCGGCCGCCGACGCGATCGCCGTCGGCACCGGCACCGTCTTCGCCGACGACCCGTCGCTCACCGCTCGTGCGCCGGGCGGCGAGTTCTTCGACGCCCAGCCCGTGCCCGTCGTCTTCGGTCGTCGCGCCGTGCCGTCGGATGCCGCGATCACCCGGCACCCGCACGCGCCGCTGTTCTTCGAGGGCGCCGACCTGCGAGCCGATCTCGCCGAACTCGCGCGCCGCGGCATCCGCTCGCTGTTCATCGAGGGCGGGCCGACGCTCGCGAGCGCCTTCATCGCCGACGGCCTCGTCGACGAGCTGCTCGTCTACCTCGCGCCCGCGCTCCTCGGCGGCCCGCGCCTCGCCCTCGGCGAGCTCGGCGTCCCGACGATCGACGCGGCGATCCGCCTCGACTTCGCCGTCATCGAACGGCTCGGCGACGACGTGCTGCTCGTCGCCAGACCCACGGAAGGGAACTGACATGTTCACCGGAATCATCGAGGAACTCGGCACGGTCGAGCGCGTCGAGCGCACCGCCGACGCCGCACGACTCACGGTGCGCGGCCCGCTCGCCGTGGAGGGCGTCGCACACGGCGATTCGATCGCCGTGTCGGGCGTGTGCCTGACCGTCGTCGAGTTCGACGCTGAGCGCTTCACGGCCGACGTCATGGCCCAGACCCTCGCGATGTCGACGCTCGACACCGTGCGCGAAGGGCTCGCCGTGAACCTCGAACGCGCGGCACGGGTGGGCGACCGCCTCGGCGGGCACATCGTGCAGGGACACATCGACGGCACCGCCGAGGTGCTCGAGATCCGCCCGGGCGAGGCCTGGCGGGTCGTGCGGTTCTCGCTCGACCCCGCGCACGCACCGCTCGTGGTCGACAAGGGCTCGATCGCCGTCGACGGCGTCTCCCTCACGGTCAGCGCTGTGGGCGACGAGCCCGGCGGCTCGTGGTTCGAGGTCTCCCTCATCCCCGAGACGCTCACCGCGACGACGCTCGGCGAGCGCACCGTCGGCGACCGGGTGAACATCGAGACCGACATCGTCGCGCGTCAGGTCGCGCGGATGCTCCGCTTCGCCCCGGGCTGGGAAGCCACGCCCGAAGCGCGCCCGAACTCGGTCATCGGATTCCAGGCGGCGCCGCCCTCGCAGCAGCCGACCGCGCCGCAGCCGTCGGCGCCCCAATTCGGCGAACCGCGGTCGACGGCCGGAGGTGCCGCATGAGTCTCGCCACGATGCCCGAGGTACTCGAGGCGCTCCGCGCCGGCAAGCCCGTCATCGTCGCCGACGACGAGGCCCGCGAGAACGAGGGCGACGCCATCATGGCCGCCGAGTTCGCGACGCAGGAGTGGATCGCCTGGATGGTGCGCCACACGAGCGGCTACCTCTGCGCGCCCATGCCCAACGAGCTCGCCGACCGTCTCGCGCTGCCGCTCATGACCGAGCGCAGCGAAGACGTGCGCGGCACGGCGTACACGATCTCGGTCGACGCCGCGGACCGCACGTCGACCGGCATCTCGGCCTCCGACCGCGCCCACACCCTCCGCGTGCTCGCCGATCCCGCGTCGACCCCCGACCGACTCATCCGCCCGGGCCACGTCATCCCGCTGCGCGCGGTCGACGGCGGCGTGCGGGAGCGCGCCGGGCACACCGAGGCCGCAGTCGACCTCATGCGGCTCGCGGGCCTCTCGCCCGTCGGCGTCATCGGCGAGATCGTCGCCGACGACGGCGAGATGATGCGCCTGCCCGGGCTCATCGAACTCGGCGAGCGCGAGGGCCTGCCGGTCACGACCGTCGCGGCGCTCATCGACTGGCTCGAGCAGCACCACTCGGGCCACGACCTCGCGGCGACGTCGCCAGCCGCAGCAGTGCCCGAGACGTCCTCCGTCGACTTCGAGGTCGAGACGGCCCTGCCGACCGAGCACGGCGAGTTCCGCGTGCGCGCCTACCGCGACCGCGCGACCGGCGCCGACCACGTCGCGATCATCGCGGGCGACCCGGCTTCGGCGACCGACGGAGCGGTCGTCCGCGTGCACTCCGAGTGCCTCACGGGCGAGGCCTTCGGCTCGCTCAAGTGCGAATGCGGGCCGCAGCTCGACGCCGCGCTCGAGACCATCCAGCAGGACGGCGGTGTCGTCATCTACCTGCGCGGCCACGAGGGGCGCGGCATCGGCCTCATCAACAAGCTCCGGGCGTACCGCCTGCAGGAGGACGGACTCGACACCCTCGACGCGAACCTCGCGCTCGGGCTGCCGATCGACGCGCGCGACTACAGCGCGGCGACCGCGATCCTCACCGACCTCGGCATCGACCGGGTGCGACTGCTCACGAACAACCCCGAGAAGGTGCGCCAGCTCGAGGCGCACGGCATCACGGTGAGCGAGCGGCTCCCGCTCGTCGTGGGTGTCGGCACCGGCAACACGGGATACCTCGACACCAAGCGGCACCGCATGGGGCACGCGATCGACGACCGGCAACTCACCGACGGCGCAGCCGAAACCCTCCTGGAAGGACACCCATCATGAGCGGAGCAGGATCCCCCGCACTCGACGTCGACGGCCGCGGCCTGACGGTCACGATCGTCGCCGGCAGCTGGCACGACGAGATCACGAACGGCCTGATCGCCGGGGCGACGCGCACGCTCGAGGCATCCGGTGCCGACTTCTCGCTCGTTCGCGTTCCCGGCAGCTTCGAGCTGCCGGTGGTCGCGAAGGCTGCGCTCGATGCCGGGGCCGACGCGGTCGTCGCGCTCGGCGTGATCATCCGCGGCGGCACGCCGCACTTCGAGTACGTTTCGGCGGCCGCGACCGACGGGCTCACGCGGGTCGCGCTCGACACCGGCAAGCCCGTCGGGTTCGGCCTGCTCACCCTCGACGACGAGCAGCAGGGGCTCGACCGCGCGGGCCTGCCGGGCTCGAAGGAGGACAAGGGCCGCGAGGCGGCCGAGGCCGCCATCGCGACGGTTCGCGCCCTGCGCGAACTCTCGTAGCTACGGCTTCCAGACCATCAGCACGACGACGGCGAGGAGCAGGAGCGACGAGATGCCGCTGCCCGCCGCGATCGCGGGGTAGCTCGCCTTCGGCGCCTCGCCGCCGTCGCCGGCGCCGGTGCCTGCACCGGCGGTGAGCGCCTCGGCGGCCTTCTTCATCGACGGCACGACGACGAAGAGCGTCAGTGCGAAGGCGATGACGTAGAGGATGATCGACCAGAGGATCCACGGCGTCGTGATCGAGAGTTCGTACTCGTCGGGCGCCATGCTCATGGCGCCGAAGCCGAACACGAAGACGAGGAGCGAGAGCCACGCGAAGATCGTGGTGGACTTCGCGAGGACCGCGACCTGCGCCCCGTTTCCGGCGCGCACCGCCCGCATCGCCGTCATGGGGAGGATCGCCATCGGGCCGACGATGAAGACGGCGCCGGCGACGTGCAGAATGCTGATCAGGGTATCCATGGGGCTCAGCCTAACGACGAGCGGATGCCGCAGCATCCGTCGTTCGATCCATCCCGCACGTGCCCGGCGCGCCGTTCACCGCGCCGATGCCACCGTTCGTCGCACGTGACCCGCCTTCTCAGAGGACCGACAACGATCCCGGCGTAGGGTAGTTCGGTTGCCACAAGCGACGATTCCACCCCACCGACTCCGCTCGACGCCAGACCGACGTGCCCGGAGGCGGGCGCATCGAAACCCCTTGGAGTCCTCGCGACGATGTCCACATCGACCGCGGCCTCGGCCGCCCCAGCAACCCCCGCAGCACCCGCGAATCCCCGCAGCCGCGTCGTCCTCGCCAGCCTCATCGGCACGACGATCGAGTTCTACGACTTCTACGTCTACGCGACCGCAGCGGTCCTCGTCTTCCCCCACCTCTTCTTCCCGACCGGCGACCCGACGACGGCGCTCCTCGCCTCGTTCGCCGTCTTCGGCGCGGCGATGGTGGCTCGTCCGCTCGGCGCGGTCATCTTCGGTCACCTCGGCGACAAGCACGGCCGCAAGGCCACCCTCGTCGGCGCGCTGCTCACGATGGGCATCGCGACGTTCCTCATCGGCCTCCTGCCGACCTACGCGATGGTCGGCTGGCTGGCACCGCTGCTCCTCGTGATCCTCCGCATCGCGCAGGGCTTCGCGCTCGGCGGCGAGTGGTCTGGCGCCGCGCTCGTGGCGACCGAGAACGCGCCGAAGGGCAAGCGCGCCTGGTACGGCACGTTCCCGCAGCTCGGTGCGCCCATCGGCTTCATCATCGCGAACGGCCTCTTCCTCATCATCGCGGCGGCGCTGCCGTCGGACGACCCGACGATGCCGTCGCAGGCGTTCCTCGACTGGGGCTGGCGCATCCCGTTCCTCTTCTCGGTCGTCATGGTGATCGTCGGCCTGTGGGTACGCCTGCGCCTCGTCGAGTCCACCGCGTTCTCGAAGGCGTCGAAGGAGGGCAAGCTGAAGAAGCTCCCACTCGGCGAGGTCTTCAAGCACCACTGGAAGCAGCTCATCCTCGGCACGTTCTTCATGCTGGCCACGTACGTGCTCTTCTACCTGATGACGACGTTCTCGCTGAGCTACGGCCGCGCTCCGGTCGAAGCCGTCGACGGCGCACTGCCCGGCCTCGGGTACTCGTACAACACCTTCGTGCTGATGCTCATCGGCGGCGTGGTGTTCTTCGGCGTCTTCACCCTGCTGTCGGGTCCGTGGGCCGACCGCTGGGGTCGCCGCAAGACGCTCCTCTGGGTGACGCTCGGCATCATCGTGTTCGGGCTCCTCTGGGTGCCTCTGCTCGGTGCCGGGTTCTGGGGCGTGATGCTCTGGCTCGTCGTGGGCTTCTCGCTCATGGGCATGACGTTCGGCCCGATGGGCGCACTGCTGCCCGAGCTCTTCCCGACGAACGTGCGGTACACGGGCTCCGGCATCTCGTACAACGTGTCGTCGATCCTCGGCGCCGCCGTCGCCCCGTTCATCGCGGTGGCGCTCTGGCAGGCCGGCGGTGGCAGCCCGTTCTGGGTCGGCATCTACCTGTCGGCCATGGCCGTGCTCACCTTCATCGCACTGCTCGTCTCGAAGGAGACGAAGGACGTCGACATCGACGCCTGAGCACTGCGATGCGAAGGGCGGATGCCGCGTGGCATCCGCCCTTCGTCGTCCCCGTCGATCATTCACGCGATCGTCACATGCACCCCTTCTCGCGCATGATGGGCCGGCGTAGCATGGCTGCGAACAGGGCAGCCGAGTCATCCGCCGGCATCGTCGACGCTCGGCCGCCCAGGATGGCGGGTCGAGCCGATGAACATGACGATGGACATGATGAAGGGGGCCATGTCGTCGTCGGAGATGCCCATGCAGGGCATGGATCCGGCGATGCTGCAGGAGTGTATGGAGGCCCTGTCCGCCTGCATGCAGGCGTGCGTGATGTGCGCCGACGCCGATGCGGGCGAGGGCATGGGTCGCTGCGCCAGCCTCTGCGCGAACTGCGCCGACATGTGCGACACGATGATGCGCATGATGCTGCGCATGCACGGCTGGGACACGCAAGTGATGATGTCGATGATGCAGTCGACGGTCACGATGGCGCGCGCCTGCTCCGCCGAGTGCATGAAGCACGCCGAGATGAGCGAGCACTGCCGCATGTGCGCGATGGCGTGCGATCAGGCCGTCATGGCGATGGAGAAGATGATGGGCTCGATGAGCGAGGCGATGCCGATGGCGTGAGGCCCGGGCCAGCCCGGCCCGCTCAGCTCCGCCCGATCAGGCCGCCGCGACGCTGAAGCGGCGACCGCCGTGCGCGAGCACTCCGTACACGTCGTGCACCGCGACGGGTGCACCCACGACCAGCACGCCGCCGAAGGCGTCGTGATGCCACACGCGGCGCAGTCGCTCCCCCGCGAACTCGGCGACGGTGGCGAATCCGTCGCCGTCGATCTCGACGACGATCGCGTCGACCCATTTGCTCGCCGTCGCTCCGGCGAGCCGCTCCTGCATCGCGTGCAGCCGGTGACCCGGCCGGTCGCTGCCGCACGTCGCAGCCGCCTCGCAACCGCGCATGCCCATGACCGTGCCGGCGTGCGGCTCGGTGCTGGTCTGCGGTTCGCGGTGCGACATGATGGCTCCTCGGGATTCGTTGCGGCCACGATACGCCGGGGGCGAGCGGATGTCCCGGCCGCCCGTCATACGCGGAAATGATCCGCCGAACGGCGGGAGAATGGCTCGCATCCCGCCGCGGACGGCGGTTTCGTGGCACCGGGATGCGCCGGAGGATCGAAGGAGTCGTCACGACGAGGTGGCGCACGACGGAGGAGCTCCACATGACCGACACCCTGGCCCGTCCCCCCTTCGATCCCGAGCTGGAGGCCGTCCTCGGCCTGCTCGCCGAATCGCTGCCGCCATCGATCACGCCCGAGATGATCACGCTCATGCGCCAGGCCCCGATCGTCGCTTCGGTCGACGACCTGCTCGTCGCACGGGGCATCACGCGGCGCGACGTGACGATCCCGGGGCACGAGGGTGCCGACATCATCGTCACGGTCCTGGCTCGCGAGGGCCGTACCGGCACCGGTCCCGGGATCTTCCACACCCACGGCGGCGGCATGATCATCGGCGATCGCTTCGTGGGCATCGCCGCGATCGTCGACTGGATCGAACGCTTCGACGCCGTGTGCGTCACGGTCGAGTACCGCCTCGCGCCCGAGTTCCCCGACCCGTACCCGGTCGAGGACTGCTACGCGGGACTCCTCTGGACCGCCGAGCACGCCGACGAGCTCGGGATCGATCCGACCCGGCTCATCATCGCCGGCGCGAGTGCCGGCGGCGGGCTGGCAGCCGGTGTCTCACTGCTCGCGCGCGACCGCGGCGGCCCCGCACTGGCCGGCCAGGTGCTGATCTACCCGATGCTCGACGACCGCGATGCCTCCGTGTCGACGCGACAGATCGACGGCGTCGGCGTGTGGGACCGCACGAGCAACGTCACCGGCTGGGGTGCGCTGCTCGGCGACCGGCGCGCAACGGGCGACGTCTCGATCTACGCCGCCCCGGCGCGCGCGACCGATCTCTCCGGCCTGCCGCCCGCGTTCATCGACTGCGGCAGCGCCGAGGTGTTCCGCGACGAGGACGTGGCCTACGCCTCGCAGATCTGGGCCGACGGCGGCCAGGCCGAGCTGCACGTCTGGCCCGGCGGCTTCCACGGATTCGACATGATGGCCCCGCACGCGGCACTCTCCCGTTCGATGACGGAGACCCGCACCAACTGGGTCGGCCGCGTCCTCGGGGCCTGATCTTCCGCGGTCGCGGGCGGCGAGCGTGCCTGCCCCCGCCCGCGGCCGCGGGAACCACCGGCGTGACCTAGGGTTGGCAGAACCCCGCGATGGAGCCAGGCATATGCAGGAACTCGTCGGTCGACTGACCGCATTGGACCCCGAGGCGAGCGACACCCTGAAGGTCGTCTCGTACTTCGACACGCTCGTCGCCGGCGGCGTCGGCGTCGAGACCCTGCTCCGCGGTGCCGCCGTGCTCACCGGCACGACCGCCGGCCGCGCGATCGAGGGGCGGGCCCCGACTCGCATCGCCCCCGACGGCGAGCGGGCGGAGTCAGGCACCGACGCCGAGGCATCCGTCTGGCCGTCGCGTCGGACGAGCGACGGCTCGCGCGTCTGGATCGAGCGCGAGGGCCAGGCGCACGCGAACGACGCGATGGTGCTCGAACGTCTCGCCCTCGCGGTCGCGATCACCTCGGCCCGGCGCGCGAACACGGCGGATGCCGCCGTCGAGGTGGTGGTCTCCTCGAGTGCCGCGCCCGCGGAACGCGCGGTGGCGGCCGCGAGGCTGCGCCTCGACACGCGCGATCACGTGCGCGCGGTCGCCTTCCATCCGGATGCCGCGGCGCTCGTGCCCGGCCCGAACGCCGTCGTCGCGACATCGCGAGGCCTCGCGAGGGTCGTGCTCGTCGGCCGTACGGTCGACGTGCCGAGCGGCATCCTCGCCGGCATCGGCATCGACGGCCCGGCCGATCGGCTCCCCGAGTCGTGGGCGTCGGCGCTCGTGGCGCTCCGGCTGAGCACCGTGCACCAACCCGTCGTCGATGCCGCCGAACTCGGCGCCGTGCTCCTCGTCGCGGAGGCTGCCGACCGGCGGGGCGAGCCGCATCCCGACGCCACGGCGCTCGCCGCGCTCGACCCGCGCACTCGCGAGGTACTCGACGCCGTCGCCGATGCGGGCAGCATGCGGGCCGCGGCATCCGTGCTCGGCATGCACCACTCGAGCGTGCAGGCACGGGCCGACGCGATCACCGTGCAGCTCGGGTACGACCCGCGAACGCCGACGGGCCGCACCCGGTACTTCCTCGCCCGGGCGCTCGCGGCGCTCGCCCGGCCCGGGCTCGGCTGAGCCCGACTCTCCCAACACCGCCCTGCGTCGGGCGCGCATCAGGCGCGTGCGTCAGGCGTGCGCCGCCTGCGGCGGCAGCGCGGCGATGACCGGGTGGTCGAAGTCGAGCACGCCCGTCTTCGCGGCACCGCCGGGCGAGCCGATCTCGTCGAAGAACTCGACGTTGGCCTTGTAGTAGTCGGCCCAGACGTCGGGCAGGTCGTCCTCGTAGTAGATCGCCTCGACCGGGCACACCGGTTCGCAGGCACCGCAGTCGACGCACTCGTCGGGGTGGATGTAGAGCGAGCGCTCACCCTCGTAGATGCAGTCGACCGGGCACTCGTCGATGCAGGCCCGGTCCTTGACGTCGACGCAGGGCAGCGCGATGACGTACGTCACGAGACGACCAGTGCCCCGTCGCGCGAGATGCCGACCTGCTCGTCGCGGGGCACGACCTTGACGCGCTCGCGCACGATCTCGCCGTACACCTCGTGCGGCTCGAACGCCTCGCCGAGCGAGCGCTCGTGCGCGTCGAGCGCGAGCCATCCGCTCCACGTCGTGTAGTGCACGCCACGGGCCTCGAGCAGCTCGAAGACCTCTTCGCCGTCGGCGGGGTCGACGAGCAGGGCGGGCAGCGAGCCCGACGCGGCATCCTCGACGAGGTTCGTGATGGTCTCGAGCGCGTCGCCCTTCGTGTGGCCGATGAGGCCGACCGGGCCGCGCTTGATCCAGCCGGTCGCGTAGACGCCGGGCAGGTGCTCGCCTGAGGCATCCGTCACGCGTCCGCCGGCGTTCGGGATGACCGCGCGCCGCTCGTCGAACGGCACGCCGGCGACCGGCGAGCTGGCGTAGCCGACGGCGCGGTACACGGCCTGGACGGGCACGTCGACGAACTCGCCGGTGCCCTCGACCGAGCCGTCGCCGACGGGGCGGGTCAGTTCGAAGCGCACGGCCTCGACGGCGTCAGCGCCGAGCACCTCGACCGGGGCGTGCAGGAAGTGCAGGTGCAGACGACGGGACGCCGTGTACTCGTGCTCGGAGGGCTTCCGCCATCCGTTGAGCGTGCGGGTCATGACCTTGACCTGGTTGTTCGAGGCGAACAGCGCCTCGGCGTGCGGGTCGTTCGCCGCGCGCTCGAAGTCGTCGTCGTAGACGATGACGTCGACGTCGGGCACCTCGCCGAGCTCGCGGAGCTCGATCGGGGTGAACTTCACGTGACCGGGACCGCGGCGGCCGAAGACGTGCACGTCGGTGACGGGCGAGGCCTCGAGCCCCTCGACGACGTTGGCCGGGACATCCGTCGACAGCAGGTCCTTCGGGTGCTTCGCGAGCACGCGGGCGACGTCGAGCGCGACGTTGCCGTTGCCGATGACGGCGATCGACTGCGCCTCGAGCGGCCAGGTGCGGGGTACGTCGGGGTGGCCGTCGTACCAGGCGACGAAGTCGGCCGCACCGTACGAGCCGGGCAGGTCGATGCCGGGGATGTCGAGTGGGGCGTCCTTCAGGGCGCCGGTGGCGAAGATGACCGCGTCGTAGCGCTCCTGCAGCTCGGCGACCGTGATGTCGCGGCCCACCTCGACGTTGCCGATGAGGCGGATCGTGCCGGCGTCGAGCATCTCGTGCAGCGAATTCACGATGCCCTTGATGCGCGGGTGGTCGGGCGCCACGCCGTAGCGGATCAGGCCGTAGGGCGCCGGAAGCGACTCGTACAGGTCGATCGCGACCTCGCCGCCGGCCTCGCCGACCTGGCGGTTCAGGATGTTGCCGGCGTAGATGCCGGCCGGGCCGGCGCCGATGATCGCGACGCGGAGGGAGAGGGTCATGGCTGCGTGGTCTTTCGGTCTGCTGAGGCGGGCGGCGCCTCGGTGGCGGGGGTCACGGCGGGTGCGACCGCCGAGGTGGTGATGGCTTCGGGGGCGTACGGGCTCAAGGCCACGACGTCGCCGACGACGACGACCGCGGGCGAGCGGACGCCGCGGCGCGCCGCCTGCAGCGCGATCGTGTCGAGCGTGCCGACGGTCACGCGCTGGGCGGGGCCGTAGCCGTCTTCGATGATCGCGACGGGGCAGTCGACGCCGCGTTCGCCGCGGGCGAGGGTGATGGCGGAGTTCGCGAGGGTCCCGATGCCCATGAGCAGCACGACCGTGTGGTCGCGGCCGCCGCCGAGCGACTGGATCTGCTCGTGCCCCGTGACGACGGTGAAGGTCGTCGCGAGCCCGCGGTGCGTGAGCGGGATGCCGGCGATCGCGGGCACCGAGATGGCGCTCGTGATGCCGGGCACGACCTCGACGTCGATGCCGTGGTCTCGGCAGAACGCGAGTTCCTCGCCGCCGCGGCCGAAGATGAAGGGGTCGCCGCCCTTCAGCCGCACGACGCGCTTGCCGTCGCGGGCGATGCTCACGAGCAGCGCATTGATGGCGTCCTGCGGCACCGCGTGGTGACCGGGCAGCTTGCCGACGTCGACGACCTCGGCGCTGAGCGCGATGCCCTCGGCGGCGAGCCCGTCGAGCACTCCGCGGGCACCGAGGCGATCGGCGACGATCACGTCGGCGGCCTCGAGGGCACGGAGGCCGCGGATCGTGAGGAGGCCCGCGTCGCCCGGTCCGGCGCCGACGAGCACGACAGATCCGGCGGCGGTCATCGGGTGCCTCCCAGGAGTCCGCGGCGACGCAGCATCCGCCGTTCGAGCGGGGCGAAGAAGACGAGCTCGATGAGGATGCCGATGAAGAGGATCACGAGCACGGCCGCGAGCACGCCGCCGATGTCGGCGAGTTCTCGGCTCTGCTGCAGCATCGAGCCGAGGCCGAAGCCGATCGTTCCGCCGACGGCGATGATCTCGGCCGCCATGAGCGAGCGCCATGAGAACGCCCAGCCCTGCTTGAGGCCGGCGACGTAGCCCGGGAGCGCCGCGGGAAGCACGACGAGGGTGGCGAGCCGGGTGCGCCCGGCACCGAGCACGGTTCCCACGCGGCGCAACTGCGGCGGCACCTGCTCGACGCCCGCGATGAGGCCGTTCACGATCGACGGCGTGGCGCCCATGAGCACGACGAAGTAGACCGTGGCGTCCGTCAGCCCGAACCAGAGGATCGCGGCGGGCACCCACGCCACCGACGGCAGCACCTGCAGGCCCGAGATGATGGGGCCGACCGCCCGGCGCAGCGGCTTCACCTCGGCGAGCAGGAGGCCGAGGGGCGTTCCGACGACGACCGCGATGAGGAATCCGACGACGCCGCGCTCGAGGCTCGTGAGCACGGCGGTCTGCAGTCGTCCCGACTCCCATGCCTGCGACATCGCGGCGAGGACGTCGAGCGGGCCGGGAACGATGTCGGGGCGCGGCTGCGCGATCACGACGTAGAGCTGCCAAGCGGCGATGAGCGCCAGGACGAAGAGGATGGGCGGCAGGACGCTCGTGGTGAAGCGCTGCCAGGCTCGCGGTGCGTGCTCGGGATCGGTCTGCAGCCGGTCGAGGCCCGCCTCGAGGCTCCTGAGGTCGTCATTGGCTTGTCGAGTAGCGCCCGACGAAGGAGGACGCGTATCGAGATCCGGTGCGGGGATCTCGGTGTCGGCTTCCAAGGTCTCGATACGCTCCTGCGTCGCTACTCGACCGGCGGTGGAATTCTCGTCATGCGGCATTTCGGCGGATCTCCTTCCGGAGCTGTTCCGTGATCTCGATCGAGAGCGCCGCGACCTCCGGCGACTCGATGCGGCGGCCGGATGTCTCGGCGATGCGCCACTCGCCCGCGACTCGGCCGGGCCGGGACGACAGGAGGACGACCCGTTGCCCGAGCCGAGCAGCTTCGCGGACATTGTGTGTGACGAAGACGATGGTGCGACCGGTGCGGCGCCAGACCCGTTCGAGCTCCTCGTGCAGGAGGTCGCGGGTGATCGCGTCGAGGGCGGCGAACGGCTCGTCCATGAGGAGCACCGGCCGGTCCTGCGCGAGGGCACGGGCGAGCGCGACGCGCTGCCGCATGCCGCCCGAGAGTTCATGGGGGCGCTTCTCCGCGGCATCCGCGAGGTTGACCGTGTCGAGGAGCTCCAGCGCCTCGCCTCGCCGGGCCGACCGCGCGACGCCGCGCAGGCGCAGCGCGAGCTCGACGTTCTGGCGGGCGGTGAGCCACGGCATGAGCGCCGACTCCTGGAACATCACGGCGGCGCCCTCGGCGGGCACGTCGATGGTGCCCGTCGTCGGGCGGTCGAGGCCGGCGATGAGGTTCAGCAGCGTCGATTTGCCGCATCCGGAGGCGCCGAGCAGGCAGACGAACTCTCCGGCCCCGACCGACAGGTTCACGTCGTCGAGCACGAGCGGGCCCGCGCCGAAGCGCTTGCCGAGCTGCTCGATGCGGATGGCCGTCTGCCCGCTCATGGTCGCTCCTACTCCTCGCCGAGGCCGCCGGCCGAGACCGGCTCGCCGCCGTCGGACTCGAGGAGCCCGTTCAGGAGACGCAGGTCGAACAGCCCGTCGATCGAGCCGTCCTTCTGCGTGCCGGCTTCGAGGCCGTTCGCGACCAGCGTCTCGAAGGTCTCTGCGTGCGGATCGACCGAGAAGGTGACGTACTCGAGCGCCCGGGTGAGCACCTCGTCGGCCAGCGGCTTGCCTGTCTCGGCCTCGAGGGCGGCGTTGATGACGGTCGGCGCCTCGTCGGCATGGTCCTCGAGCCACGCGACGGAGGCCACGTGGCCCTCGAGCAGCGCCTCCACCGTCTCGGGGTGCTCCTCGAGGAAGTCGGCGCGGACGAGCAGCACGGTCGTCGGGAACGCGCCGTCCTCCCAGAGGTCGGCCTCGTCGACGAGCACGTGCGCACCGGCGTCGACGATCAGCCGCGAGACCCACGGCTCGGGCAGCCAGGCGCCGTCGATCGCGCCCTGCTGGAAGAGCGTGAGGGTCTGCGCGTTCTCGGTCGGCGTGATGTGCACGTCGCCGCCGCCCGTGGTGTCGGTCTCGTATCCCTCGCTCGCGAGCCATGAGCGCAGCGCCACGTCCTGCGTGTTGCCGAGCTGCGGCGTTGCGAGGGTCGTGCCCTCGAGGTCGGCCGGCGAGTCGATGCCGTCGCGGACGACGAGCGCAGCACCACCGGTGGCGGCGCCGGCGACGATGTGCGCCGACTGCCCGCCCGACTGGATGAACGTGTTGATCGACGGGTTCGGCCCGATGTAGGTCGCGTCGATCGCGCCGGCCGAGAGTGCCTCGATCGCGGCGGGGCCGGCGTTGAAGACCTGCGTCGTGAGCTTCGTGTCGCCGAGGGCGTCGGCGAAGAGGCCCTCCTCGAGCCCCACGAGCGCGGGCGCGTGGGTGACGTTCGCGAAATAGCCGAGGCGCAGCTCGGCGGCGGGCGTGGTCGTCGCCGAGGCATCCGTCGCCTCCCCCGCTGCCGACTGCGGAGCGCAACCGCTGAGGGAGAGCACCGCTGCCGTGACGATCGCCGCCGCGAGCATCATGCCCGCGACCAGGCCGAGGCGGGAACGGGCGCGTGATGTTGCGGTCATGCTGCTACTCCTTCGGTGTCGGTGGTCGTGCGGGTGGTGCTCCCGGCTTCGCCGGTGTCTGGGGTCACCGGTGCGGTGACGATCCCGGCGGCGAGCGTGGCGCCCGACTGCGGGTCGATGACGAGGAACGCGCCGGCGCGGCGGTGCGCGGCGTACTCCTCGACGGGCAGGTCGGCCGAGAGGCGCACGCGCACCTGGCCGATGTCATTGATCTCGAGCAGGTCGGCCGGCTCGAGTTCGAGCGAATCGAGGTCGCGACGTCCGACGATCTCGGGCACGAGCGCCTGCACGGTCGTCGTGCCCGACTTCACGAGCACGCGCGCGCCGGGGCGGAGCGCTGCCGCGCCGAGCCAGAACACGGATGCGTCGAGCTCGCGTCGCGGCTCGGGCAGCGCGCCCTCGGCCACGATGACCGCACCGCGTGCGGCATCGAGCTGGTCGGCCAGGCGCAGTGAGACCGAGCGCGGCGCTGACGCCTCGTCGACCGAGGCCGAGCCGGCGTCGATGCCCGTCACGGTCGTCGTCGCGCCGCCCGGGAACACCTGCACCCGGTCGCCGACGCGTACCGTGCCGGAGGAGATGCGACCCGCGAAGGCACGGTAGTCGCGGAAGGACTCGGTGTCGTCGACGTCGTGCGCGAGCGCGCCCTGCGGGCGGATCACGAGCTGCACGGGGAAGCGAAGCGCCTCGAACTCGGTTTCGAGCTCGTCGAGCGACGGCAGCGTCTCGAGCAGTTCGAGCAGGCTCGGGCCCTCGTACCACGGGGTGTTCGCCGATCGGTCGACGATGTTGTCGCCCTCGAGCGCCGACACCGGGATCACATGCGTGTCGGCGAGGCCGAGTTCGCGCGCGAGCGCGGCGACATCCGATGCGACCGTGTCGTAGGCATGCTGCGAATAGCCGAGCAGGTCGATCTTGTTGACCGCGATGATCACGTGCGGCACGCGGAGCAGCGCGACGACGGCGAGGTGTCGCCGCGTCTGCTCGAGCACGCCGTTGCGGGCGTCGACGAGCACGACGACGGCATCGGCGGTCGTGGCGCCGGTCACCATGTTGCGCGTGTACTGCACGTGTCCGGGGCAGTCGGCGAGGATGAACGATCGGCGGCCGGTCGAGAAGTAGCGGTAGGCCACGTCGATCGTGATGCCCTGCTCGCGCTCGGCGCGGAGTCCGTCGGTGAGCAGCGCGAAGTCGATCGCGCCGGGCTCGCCGCCGAAGCCGCGCTCGGCGGACGTGCGGGCGACCGACTCGAGCTGGTCGGCGAGGATCGCCTTCGAGTCGTGCAGCAGGCGGCCGACCAGGGTCGACTTGCCGTCGTCGACGGAGCCGGCCGTTGCGAAGCGGAACAGTGCGTCGCTCATCAGAAGTACCCGTCCTTCTTGCGATCCTCCATGGCGGCCTCCGAGATGCGGTCGTCGGCCCGGGTCGCCCCGCGCTCGGTGAGCGTGGAGGTCGCGACCTCGGCCACGACATCGGCGACGGATGCCGCGTGGGACTCGACGGCCCCGGTGCAGCTCATGTCGCCCACGGTGCGGTAGCGAACCGTGCGACGCTCGACGACCTCGTCGGGGCGCGCGGGCGAGACGTCGGAGATCGCACGCCACATGCCGTCGCGGCGGTAGACCTCGCGTTCGTGCGCGTAGTACAGCGGCGGCAGCTCGATCCCCTCGCGTTCGATGTAGCGCCACACGTCGAGTTCGGTCCAGTTCGAGATCGGGAACGCCCGCACGTGCTGGCCGACGGTGTGGCGGCCGTTGTACAGGTCCCAGAGCTCGGGGCGCTGGTTGCGCGGGTCCCACTGGCCGAACTCGTCGCGAAGACTGAGGATGCGCTCCTTGGCTCGGGCCTTGTCCTCGTCGCGGCGGGCGCCGCCGAAGACGGCATCGTGCCTGCCCGCCGCGATCGCGTCGAGCAGCGGCTGCGTCTGCAGCGGGTTGCGCGTGCCGTCGGCGCGCTCCTGCAACCGGCCGTCGTCGAGGTAGTCCTGCACGGACGCCACCTCGAGCCGGAGGCCGAGCCGCTCGACCGTGCGGTCGCGGAAGTCGATGACCTCGGGGAAGTTGTGGCCGGTGTCGACGTGCAGCACCGGGAACGGCACTCGGCCGGGCCAGAAGGCCTTGGCCGCGAGGTGCAGCACGAGCACGGAGTCCTTGCCGCCCGAGAAGAGCAGCACGGGCCGCTCGAACTCGGCGACGACCTCGCGGATGATGTGGATCGCCTCGGACTCGAGGGCGTCGAGCGCGTCGATGCCGGTCTCGACGGGGATCGTGTCGATGGCGCTCATACGTGCAACCCGCATTCCGTCTTGTCGAGGCCCGCCCAGCGGCCGGCCCTGGGGTCTTCGCCCTCGGCGACCTTGCGTGTGCACGGCTCGCAGCCGATCGACGGGTAGCCCTGGGTCAGGAGGTCGTTCACGGGCACGCCGAAGGCGTTCGAGTAGTCGATCAGCTCGTCGAAGCTCCACGCCGCGAGCGGGTTGACCTTGACCAGCCCGTTGCGCTCGTCGAACGTCACGAGCGGGGTGTTCGTGCGCGTGGGCGCCTCGTCGCGGCGCACGCCCGTGAACCACAGCTCGTACCCCGTGAGCGCGTCGTGCAACGGTGCGACCTTGCGCATGGCGCAGCACTCGGCCGCGTCGCGGGCGAAGAGGTCGAGCCCGAACTTCGCGTTCTGCTCGGCGACCGTGAGCTCGGGCAGCACGTCGACCACGCGCACGTCGAGTGCGGCTGCGACCCGGTCGCGCGTCTCGTACGTCTTCGCGAAGTGGTAGCCGGTGTCGAGGAACAGCACGTCGACGCCCGGCAGCGACTGCGCCACCACGTGCGGGAGCACGGCGTCGGCCATCGAGCAGGCGACGGCCGCGGCATCCGCGTCGAAGTTGCGCGCGACCCAGGCGATGACCTCGTAGGCGGATGCCTCGTCGGCCGCGAGGCTGCGGAGTTCGGCGTTGCCCGCCTCGGCGAGCGCGCGCAATTCGTCGTGCGTGCGCAGCGCGGCGGCGCGGGGAGCGAGGGAGACGCTCATCGGAGCACCTCCTCGTCGGCGCGGTGCGCCCATTCGGCGAACGTCTCGTCGGCCGCGGCGTCGCGCTCGTCGAGGAAACGCTTCACGACCCGCTCGACGTAGACGGCGATGCCGTCGGCTTCGACCTTGAGGCCGCGGACGGTGCGGCCGAGGCCGGCGTCCTCGCGGTCGGCCGTCGCGAGCCCGCCGCCGAGGTGCACCTGGTAGCCGGGCACCTGCTCGCCGGCGTCGTTCATGATGAGCTGGCCCTTGAGCCCGATGTCGGCCGTCTGGATGCGCGCGCACGAGTTCGGGCAGCCGTTCACGTGCAGGCTGATGGGGTGCGGCAGGTCGAACCCGTCGAGCGTGCGCTCGAGGTCGAGCACGGCGGCCGTGGCGAACGCCTTCGTCTCGACGATCGCGAGCTTGCAGAACTCGATGCCGGTGCACGCGATCGTGCCGCGGCGGATGAGGCTCGGGCGTGCCGACAGGCCGAGCTCGTCGAGGCCCGTGATGAGCGACTCGACGCGATCCTCCGGGATGTCGAGGATCACGAGCTTCTGGTGCGGCGTCGTGCGCAGGCGCGAGGAGCCGTGCGCCTCGATGAGCTCGGCGAGCTTCGCGAGGGTCGGTCCCGAGACGCGGCCGACGATCGGCGTCGCGCCGATGTAGAACCGGCCGTCCTTCTGACGGTGGACGCCGACGTGGTCGCCGTGCGCGAGCGGCTTGGGGGCCGCCGGCCCGTCGGGCAGCGGCGCCTCGAGGTACTCGGTCTCGAGCACTTGGCGGAACTTCTCGGTGCCCCAGTCGGCGAGCAGGAACTTGAGGCGTGCCTTGTTGCGCAGCCGCCGGTAGCCGTAGTCGCGGAAGATCTGGGCGACGCCGTGCCAGGCGTCGGCCACGAGCTCCGGCGCGACGAAGACGCCGAGGCGCTCTGCGAGGCGCGGCGACGTCGAGAGCCCGCCGCCGACCCAGAGGTCGTATCCGATGCCGAGCTCGGGGTGCTCCACCGCGACGAACGCGACGTCGTTGATCTCGTGCACGACGTCCTGGCTCGGGTGCCCGGTGATCGCGGTCTTGAACTTGCGGGGCAGGTTCGCGAGCGTCTCGTCGCCGATGAAGCGGCTCGTGATCTCGTCGATCTGCGCGGTCGGGTCGATGAGCTCGTCGGCGGCGATGCCGGCGACGGGAGAGCCGAGCACGACGCGTGGCACGTCGCCGCACGCCTCGGTCGTGCCGAGGCCGACGGCCTCGAGACGGCGCCAGATCTCAGGCACGTCCTCGACGCGGATCCAGTGCAGCTGGATGTTCTGCCGGTCGGTGAGGTCGGCGGTGCCCCGGCCGAAGTCGATCGAGATATCGGCGATCACGCGAAGCTGTTCGGTCGTGAGCTGCCCGCCGTCGATGCGCACGCGCAGCATGAAGAACTCGTCTTCGAGCTCGTGCGGCTCGAGGGTCGCGGTGCGGCCTCCGTCGATGCCGGGCTTGCGCTGGGTGTACAGCCCCCAGACCCGGAAGCGGCCGTGCAGGTCGGTCGGGTCGATCGACGCGAACCCGCCCTTCGAGTAGATCTTCTCGATGCGGTCGCGCACGCTCAGGCCGTTGTCGACCTGCTTCCACTCCTCGTTGCCGTTGAGCGGTGCCGTGCCGTCGACCTTCCATTGCCCGTGCGGGCGACTCGCCGGTCGGGGCGGACGCTCGCCGGAGCGGGCCGCGGGGCGGTTCGGCGCCTCGATCGTCTCCTGCGTCATGTCTCTCCTCGGTCACCGCTGAATGCGGGTTTCGACCGAGGCTAGGCGGATCGGCGGCGAGCCGGGCCGCGAGCCGTCACATCACGGCAAGGAAGGAAACACGGCGTCAATCACGGCAATGCGGCGTCACAATCGGTGAGGCGAGGCGCCCAGCGCTATGCTTCCGGCGCGGCATCGGATGCCTCGGCGACGGCCTCGGAGACGGACGCCGCGAACCGGTCGAGCACGACGTCGACGAGCTCGACCGGGGCATCACCGGGGGTCAGCAGCGGCTCGGTGACGAGATCGGCACCCGCAGCCGCCGCGAGGTCCTGGAAGTACCCAGGCGCCAGCAGATAGCTCGCCACGACGACGCGATGATCCCCTCCCCCATCTCGCACCGCTGCGATCGCGTCCGCGAGCCTGGGTTCGGCCGCCGAGAGGAATCCGACGGTCACCGGTGCGCCGAGCGCCACCGCGAGCCGCTCGCCCATGTCGCGGCAGTCGTCCACCGCTCGCGCGTCGCTCGAGCCAGCCACCGCGAGCACCACGAGATCGTCGTGCGTCGCGCCGGCCTCGTCGAGACGACGCCGCAGCACCTCGACGAGCCGGTCGTCGGGCCCGAGGGCGCCGGCGAGGCGCACCGGTCGATCCACGACACCGTCGATCTCGCGCCGGAGGTCGACGTGCACGTGATACCCAGCCGAGAGCAGGAGCGGCACGACGACGGCCGGCGCCGAGCGTGGCAGCGCATCGAGAGTGGCCGCGACATCCGGCTGTTGCACGTCGACGTGCCCGAGACGCACGATCGCCGGCGATGGCACTGGGACGTCCGCTGCTACCGACGCTGAGCGCCCTGCTGCAGCATCGCGGACGGCGTCGATGAGTCGCTGCACCGCGGCCTGCCCGTCTGCCGATGCCGTGCCGTGCGAGATGCCGACGAGCGCGGCGGTCGTGTGGTCCATCCCCCCATCGTGCACTGCTCGCGGGACTTCGAGCGAACGACAGAAATCCACGACATTGACAACGGTGTTGACACCTCGTAGATTCCGGGTGGACACGAGGAGGACACATGACGTCTTGGAGACCCGCGAAGGCGGCGTCGATCGCGGTCGCGGCAACGGCGACGGCACTGCTGCTGAGCGGATGCATCGCCGGCGTCACGGCCGACGGGGCCACGCCGGCCGCCGCCCCGCAGCTCGAGATCGCACAGGGTGCGCTGACGGGCGTCGCGACGGCTGACGGCGTCGAATACCTCGGCATCCCGTTCGCCAAGCCCCCGGTCGGAGACCTCCGCTGGCGCGAGCCCGAGGCACCCGAGCCCTGGGCGGGCGTGCTCGACGCGTCGAAGCCCGGACCCGACTGCGCGCAAGAGGTGAACGGCGACTCCGACGGCTCGCTGAGCGAGAACTGCCTCTACCTGAACGTCTACGCGCCCGGCGAACCAGGGGCGGAGAAGCTGCCGGTCGTCGTCTTCCTGCACGGCGGCGGGTACACCGCCGGTACGCCGAACATCTACGACGGTCGCAACTTCGCCGCAGCCGGCGATGCCGTCACGGTGATCCCCGCCTACCGCCTCGGCCTGTTCGGCTTCTTCGCCACGTCGGCGACGGCCGAGGAGGGCGAGTACGGCGCCCAGGGCAACTGGGGCATGCTCGACCAGCAGCAGGCGCTGCGCTGGGTGCAGGAGAACATCGAGTCGTTCGGCGGCGACCCCGACAACGTCACGATCGTCGGCGAGTCCGCCGGCGGCGGCTCGGTCTGCTTCCAGCTCGCGTCGCCGACCGCCGAGGGGCTCTTCGACAAGGCCGTGGTGCAGTCCATGGCGTGCGGCGCCGGCGCACCGGCATCCGACCCGGCCGAGTTCACGACGCAGTGGGGATGCGCGGCCGACGATGCCGAGTGCCTCCGCGCGGTGCCGACCTCGACGATCGTGGGATCGGCGACCGGCTTCGGCTTCGCGGCACCGGCGAGCGGCGGACCGGATCAGCCCGTCGGGCCCCTCGAGGCGGCAGCCGATGGAACCCTCGCCGACGTGCCGATCCTGATGGGCGTCACGCGCGACGAGTGGCTCGGATTCGCCTCGGCGCAGTACCCCCTCGACCCCGCAGAGTACGAAGCCGGCGTCACCGCGCAGTTCGGCGCGCTGGCCCCCGACGTGCTCGAGCTCTACCCCGCCGATGCCGGCGAGGACCCGACCTTCGCCTCGGGCTGGCTCAGCGGCGACTCGATGTTCGCCTGCCCCTCGATCGTCGCGTCCGACGCCTTCGCAGATGCCGGACGCTCGGTGTACTTCTACGAGTTCGCCGACGAGACGACGCCCGGATGGCGCTCGCTGGGCGACCCGTTCCCGCCCTCGACGCTCGAGCTCGGCGCGACGCACACCACCGAGCTCCAGTACCTGTTCAACTACGCGGCGGCGCAGCGTTCGCTGAACGAGGAGCAGGACGCCCTCGCCGACCAGATGGTCGCACTGTGGACGTCGTTCTTCGAGAGCGGAGTCCCGAGCCTCGACGGCGGGCCGGAGTGGGGCGAGTTCGCCGACGGACGCGAAGTGCTCGAGCTGAAGACCGAGGAGGCGGGCGGACTCGAGATGATCGACTCCTTCGAGGCCGCGCACAATTGCGGCTTCTGGAACGAGCTCGGCTAGCCGCCAAGGGAATCGGCGAGGAGGCGGGGCGGCTGGATCAGCCGCCCCGCCGTCCGCGTCTGCGGCGCGTCGCCCCGGGGCTCGCCACCTCGAGGTCAACCGGCGTTGACGATGCATCCGGAGTCAACTACGGTTGACGCCATGGACGACCACACCCTCAGGACCGCGATCGCCGCCGCCGACGGCGACGACCCGTATCGCGCGCTCCGCGACCTCCACCATGCTCGGGTCGCACTCACCCGCGAACTCGACCGCGCCGAGGCGACCGCCGTGCGGCGAGCGCGTGCCGCCGGATCGAGCTGGCAGCTCATCGCCCTCGCCCTCGAGGTCTCCAAGCAGGCGGTGCACAAGAAGTACGGACGCAGTTAGGCCACGTAAGCTTCAAGACGGCGTTTCGCGACACCGAGCGGATGCGGCATCCGCTCGTCGCGTACGTCAGGAAGAGGAAATGAGCGACACCCGCACCAGACGATCCCCCTTCTCGCGGCGCACGGAGACCACCGGCCCGCGTGCCACCTTCCGACAGTTGCTGCCCTTCATCTTCGAGCACCGTCCCGTGCTCATCTGGGTCGCGATCCTCTCGGTCGTCGGCGCGCTCGCGAGCCTCGCCCAGCCGTTGCTCGTCGCCCAGGTGATCCAGGTCGTCGAGGCCGGCGAGGCGCTCGGCGGCATCGTCTGGGCACTCGTCGCCCTCGTCATCGTCAGCGGCGTGATCACGGGCTACCAGCACTACCTGCTGCAGCGCACCGGCGAAGGCGTCGTGCTCTCGAGCCGCAAGCGCCTCATCGGCAAGCTGCTGCGGCTGCCGATCGCCGAGTTCGACACCCGCCGCACCGGCGACCTCGTCTCGCGCGTCGGCAGCGACACGACGATGCTGCGCGCCGTGCTCACGCAGGGCCTCGTCGAGGCGATCGGCGGCACCGTCACCTTCATCGGCGCCCTCATCGCGATGCTCGTCATCGACCCCGTGCTGCTCGGCCTCACCGTGCTCGTCATCGCCGTCGCCATCACGACCGTCACGCTGTTGTCGCGTCATGTGCGCGAGGCGTCGCACCAGGCGCAGGCGAAGGTCGGCGACGTCGCGGCATCCGTCGAACGCGCCATCGGCGCCGTGCGCACGATCCGCGCGGCCGGCGCGACCGAGCGCGAGATCCTCGACGTCGAGGCGCACGCCGAGGGCGCCTGGCAGATGGGCGTGAAGGTCGCGAAGATCTCCGCCCTCATCGTGCCGGTCGCGGGCATCGCGATGCAGGTGTCGTTCCTCGTGGTGCTCGGCGTCGGCGGCTTCCGCGTGGCATCCGGCGCTCTCGAGGTCGCCGACCTCGTCGCCTTCATCCTCTTCCTGTTCATGATGATCATGCCGCTCGGCCTGTTCTTCGGCGCGATCACCTCGGTGAACCAGGCACTCGGCGCCCTCGGCCGTATCCAGGAGATCCTCGACCTGCCCGACGAAGACGCGCACGACCGCGAACTCGCACCGCTCGCGCTCATGGTCGGCGAGGCGAACGCGGGCGTCCTGCCCGACGCACCGGCGATCGCCTTCGACGACGTCTCCTTCGCGTATGCGGTGACGCGCCAGGACCCGGCCGACCCCGCGAACGAGACTGCCGACGAGCACCTGCCGGAGCCCGACGTCACGGATCGTCAGCCCGTGCTGCGCGGCGTCTCCTTCCAGGTCCCCCGCGGCCAGCGCATCGCGCTCGTCGGCCCGTCGGGCGCAGGCAAGTCGACGATCCTCGCGCTCGTCGAGCGCTTCTACGACCCCTCGGTCGGCACGGTGCGCATGGGCGGCCTCGACCTGCGATCGATCGACCGGGCGGAGCTCCGCGCCCAGATCGGCTACGTCGAACAGGATGCCCCGGTGCTGGCCGGCAGCCTCCGCGACAACCTGAAGCTCGGCAGCCCCGACGCGAGCGATGCGGCGTGCGAGCAGGTGCTGCGCGCCGTGAACCTCGGCGGCGTGCTCGATCGCGACCCCGCGGGCCTCGACGCCGCGGTGGGCGACGACGGCATCATGCTCTCGGGCGGCGAACGCCAGCGACTCGCGATCGCCCGCGCGCTGCTCGCGGCTCCCCCGATCCTGCTGCTCGACGAGTCGACCTCATCGCTCGACGGCGTCAACGAGCGCATGATGCGCGACGCGGTCGATGCGGTCTCCGAGGGGCGCACGCTCATCGTGATCGCGCACCGGCTCTCGACGGTCATCGACTCCGACCGCATCATCGTGCTCGACGAGGGCCGCGTGATCGGCGAGGGCACGCACGCCGAGCTCGTGGCGGCCGTGCCGCTCTACCGCGATCTGGCGGCGCACCAGTTGCTCGTGTGACGTCGGCGGTGCGTTCGCGCGTCACCGAGTGAACTGCGCCGCAGCCAGCGGGCCGCACCTCAGTGCGAACCCGAGCGAAACTCAGTGCTTGCTCGGATGGCGCCCCGGCGCGACCTTCGTAGCGTGACTCCCGCATTCCCGACCGGATGCCCAGAGCCCACGCCCCACGGAGGACCCCCATGACCATCGCAACCGTCTCGAACGAGCGCGATCTCGCACACCTCGACGAACTCCCCGTCGCTCTCATCGACGAGCTCCCCATCGGAACCGACGACGCCGACACGGCCACGACCCGCAGCGGACTCGGCAACTCCTTCGATCGCGTGCAGGCCGGCATCCAGGGCTGGCTCAGGCACTGGGAGCCGTTGCGGCTGCCGGCCTTCACCGCCGTGCGCGACGTCATGCCCGATGGCGACCGCGGCCGCTCGTCGCTGCGGGCCGCACCGACGCAGCCCGACGGTGCGGTTCGCCTCACCGCGAGCCTCTACGACCCGCCGGGCCGCGACGGCGACCCGCTCGCGTGGTCGCGCAACTGGGCGAGCACGGCGGTGCTCCCTCCGGCCCGTGAGGCCGGTCGCCTGTACTACCGCTTCCGCGTCTCGAGCCGGCTCGTGCTCGACGGCCAAGCCGCGCTCAGCCTCGTCTCGACGAGCGTGAACTTCGGCGTCGTCGCCGACGCGGCGAAGGCGAGCCCGTTCCACGTCACCGGGTTCGCCACGCCGATCGCGCGCCCGCTCATGGGGGTGCAGTGCCGCGCCGATCAGGATGCGTCTGCGTCGCAGGTCTTCGAGGGTTCGATCGCCGTGCGCCAGGGCGAGACCCCCGCCATGGCGTTCGTCATCGGCACCGACCTGCTCTTCGAGAACGGATGGGTCCGGATGCACGAGGGATCCAGCACCTGGATCGGCCCGACCGAGCCCGGCGCGAGCGGCACGATCGAGTTCCGCTACGCGCCGGCCGCGATGCTGCGGCTGCTCGGCCGCCTCGACGAGCCGCACGTCGCCTGACCCGATCGGCCCGCGGCCCGCGCTGTACGCCTGGCCCGTGGTGGACGAGAATCGGCGGATGATGCACCTCGTCGTCGTGCTGCCGCTCTCGCCGCTCACCGCCGGCGATTCGTTCACGGTCGCCGAATGGCCGCTGCACGTCACGCTCCTGGAGCCGTTCAGCACCGATCGCCCTGAGGTCGTGGCGGCTGTGCTCCGCAAGGTTGCGAGGGGCTCCCGGCCGATCCACAGCGCCGCCGGCGAGCCCGCCCTGTTCGGGCGACGGCACGACGTGCCGGTCACGCTCATCCGCGACGGCGGTGAGCTCTCCGCGCTCCGGGCCACGACGATCGCCGCCCTGGACCGCGCCGGTGTCGCCGCAGGCCGCCTTCGCACCGAATTCCGCCCGCACGTCACGGTGAAGCGCCGCGGCGGGGTCGAGCCCGGCGACCGGGTGACGCTGCGACAGCTCGCACTCGTCGACATGCGACCGTCGTCGGGCGCCCACCATCGCAGCGTGCTCGGCGTCTGGCCGCTCGGCGAGGCATCCGTCACCGGCCCGGCACCACCGTCAGCGGCCAACTGACGTGAGGGTGCCGGCCCCGCCTGGAACCGTCAGCCGGCCTCGGTCTGCGCAAGCGACGATTCGCTCTCGGGAGCGCTGCGCTTCTGCCACGGCCAACGTCCAGAGACCTCGAGCTCGAGCGACCAGCTGAGGAACGTTCGGATCAGCACGATGATCGCGAGCACGAGCACCGAGTCGAGCGTCGGCGTCACGGCCACCGTCTTGATGATGTCGGCGGCGACGAGCAGCTCGAGGCCGAGCAGGATCGCGCGTCCGAGCACACGGCGGAACCGATCGTAGATCGGCGACTTCCCACGGATGCCCCTGAGTCCGGCATCGAGGCTCGCGTACACGACGCCGACCACGATCGCCAGCACGCCGATGAAGTCGATGACCTCGCCGACCGTCTCGATGACCGTGCCGAACTCCATGACGCCTCCTTGCGGCACACGCTAGCGCGGCGGCGGGCGACTCGGCATGCGACGTGCCGTGGTGCCGTCGACGGATGCCGCGGGCGGCGCGCCTTCCCGAACGCGTGTGCGTCCGCGGCATCCGCAGGCGGCACGGAGGCGCGGGCACCCGAAACCCGGGTGCCCGCGCCTCCGTTGGAGCTACGCCTCCTGGTGCGACAGGTGGTAGCGCAGGCTCGCGAGCTCGGCGCGCAGCGCCGCCGGAACGCGGTCGCCGAACTGCTCGAAGTACTCCTCGGTCAGGTCGCACTCGGCGAGCCACGAGTCGCGATCGACGTCGAAGAGCTGCTCGAGCGCGTCATCCGCGATCTCGAGGCCGTCGAGGTCGAGCGAGCCGGATGCCGGGATCAGCCCGATCGGCGTCTCGACGACGTCGCTCGTGCCGTCGATGCGCCCGACGATCCACTCGAGCACGCGCGAGTTCTCGCCGAACCCGGGCCAGAGGAACGAGCCGTCGGCGCCCTTGCGGAACCAGTTGACCTGGAAGATCTTCGGCGCGTTCTCGCCGAGCACGCGGCCCATCTTGACCCAGTGGCCCCAGTAGTCTGCCATGTTGTAGCCGCAGAACGGGAGCATCGCGAACGGGTCGCGTCGGAGCTCGCCGACCGTGCCCTCAGCGGCGGCCGTCTTCTCGGACGAGATCGTCGCACCCATGAAGACGCCGTGCTTCCAGCTGCGGGCCTCGGCCACGAGCGGCACGTTCGTCGCCCGGCGTCCGCCGAAGAGGATCGCGTCGATCGGCACGCCGTCGTGCGCGTCCCAGTCGTCGGCGATCTGCGGGCACTGGGCCGCAGCCACCGTGAAGCGCGAGTTCGGGTGCGCTGCGGGGCGACCCGAATCCGGGGTCCACGGCTTGCCCTGCCAGTCGGTGAGCTCGTCGGGAGCCTCGTCGGTCAGGCCCTCCCACCAGATGTCGCCATCGGGGCGAAGCGCCACGTTCGTGAAGATCGTGTTGCCCCAGAGCGTCTGCACGGCCGTCGGGTTCGTGGTCTCGCCGGTGCCCGGCGCGACGCCGAAGAAGCCGGCCTCGGGGTTGATCGCGTAGAGGCGGCCGTCGTCGCCGGGGCGCATCCAGGCGATGTCGTCGCCGATCGTCTCGACCTTCCAGCCGGGGATCGTCGGACGCAGCATCGCGAGGTTGGTCTTGCCGCACGCCGACGGGAACGCCGCGGCGACGTGGTACGACTTGCCCTCGGGCGAAGTGATCTTGATGAGCAGCATGTGCTCGGCGAGCCATCCCTCGTCGCGGGCCATGACGCTCGCGATGCGCAGCGCGAAGCACTTCTTCGCGAGCAGGGCGTTGCCGCCGTAGCCCGAGCCGTACGACCAGATCTCGCGGGAGTCGGGGAACTGCACGATGTACTTGGTGTCGTTGCAGGGCCAGTCGGCCTCGGCACGGCGGTGGCCGACGCCGTCGATGAGGGGGTAGCCGACCGAGTGCACGGTGCGCACCCACGGCTCGCCGGCCTCGATGAGGCGGTAGACGGCGTCGCCCATGCGGGTCATGATGCCCATCGAGAGCACGACGTAGGGCGAATCGGTGATCTCGACGCCGAGCTGCGAGATGGGGCCGCCGAGCGGGCCCATCGAGAACGGCACGACGTACATCGTGCGGCCCTTCATCGAGCCATCGAAGACGTCGGTGAGTTCGGTGCGCATCTCGCGCGGGTCGCGCCAGTTGTTCGTGGGACCGGCGTCCTCTTCGTACGTCGAGCAGATGAACGTGCGGTCCTCGACGCGGGCGACGTCCTTCGGGTCGGTGCGCGCGAGGAAGCTGTTGGGGCGCCATTCGGGGTTCAGCTTGATGAGCTTGCCCTCGGCGACGAGCTGCTTCGTCAGCAGGTCCGCCTCGTGCTGCGAACCGTCGCACCAGACGATCTCATCGGGCTTGGTGAGGCCGGCGATCTCGTCGACCCACGTGCGCAATGCTGCGTCGGTGGTGCCGCGACGGATGCTCCCGGCCGAGTCGGATGCCTCTGTGCCGATCGAGAACTCGGAGATGGTCATCTTCGTCCCTTCCAAAGTGTGCCGACGAGGGTCGGAACTGGTTCGTACTTCAAGAATGCGCGCTGTTGGGGCATCCGTTCGGTCAAATCGTGCGTTAAGAATGTGAGATCTTTCGCTATCCTTAAGCCATGAAGGCAGGCTCCCCCGATCTCGCGACCCTCGGCCAGCGCATCCGTCATTTCCGCAGCGAGCGAGGTCTCACGCTCGACCAGCTCGGCGAGGCGGTGGGCATGGCCGGCAGCCAGCTCTCCCTCATCGAGAACGGCAAACGCGAGCCGAAGCTCTCACTGCTCGACTCGCTCGCCGCGTCGCTCGACGTCGAGCTGGCCGACCTCCTCTCGCGCGAGGCTCCGAGCCGCCGCGCCGCGCTCGAGCTCGAACTCGGGCGCGCGCAGTCGAGCCCGCTCTACGCGAGCCTCGGACTGCCTGCGATCCGCCCCGGCCGCGGCATCACGGACGAATCGCTCGAGGCGATCGTCGGCCTCCACCAGGAGTTGCAGCGCCGGGCGAGCGAGGCCATCGCGACGCCTGAGGAGGCACGGCGGGCCAACACCGAGCTGCGGGAGCGCATGCGCGAACGCGACAACTACTTCCCCGAGATCGAGCAGCTCGCCGAAGACCAGGTGCGGTCCTCGGGCCACCGCTCGGGCGCCCTCACGCACCGCGAGGTGAGCGTGATGGCCGAGAAGCTCGGCTTCCAGCTCATCTACGTCGACGACCTTCCCGACTCGACGCGGTCGATCACCGACATCGCCAACGGCCGCATCTACCTGCCGCCGGCCTCGATCCCCGGCGGGCACGGCCTGCGGTCGATGGCGCTGCAGGCGATGGCGCACCGGCTGCTCGGGCACGAGCGGCCCGAGAGCTACGCCGAGTTCCTGTGGCAGCGGCTCGAGATCAACTACTTCGCCGCGGCGTGCCTGATGCCGCGCGAGGCATCCGTCTCGTTCCTGCAGGCCGCGAAGAAGGAGAAGCGCCTGGCCATCGAGGACTTCCGCGACGCGTTCGGCGTGACGCACGAGGCTGCTGCGCTGCGCTTCACGAACCTCGCGACGAGCCACCTCGACATGACGCTGCACTTCCTCCGCGTCGCGGGCGACGGCGCACTGCTGAAGGGCTACGAGAACGACGGCCTCCCACTGCCGACCGACGTCACGGGGTCGATCGAGGGCCAGTGGGTGTGCAAGAAGTGGAGCGCCCGCACCGCGTTCGGTCATACCAACCGCACGACCGAGAACTACCAGTACACCGACACCCCCGCCGGCACCTTCTGGTGCGCGACGCAGACCGGGCGCACGGATGCCGCGGAGTTCTCGATCTCCGTCGGCGTGCCGTTCAACCAGGCCAAGTGGTTCCGCGGGCGCGAGACGACGCAGCGTGCCGTGTCGACCTGTCCCGACGAGTCGTGCTGCCGTCGCGCGCCGTCCGAGCTCGCCGAGCGCTGGGCCGGGCGGGCGTGGCCGAGCGCCCGACTGCACGCGCACGTGCTCTCGCCGTTGCCGTCGGGCACCTTCCCGGGCGTCGACGACTCCGCGGTGTACCGGTTCCTCGAGGCGCACGCCGAGCAGTAACCACCCGCACCCTCGCCACCCCTGCTCGCCCGGGCCTCCTCCCGCCCGCCGGGACGCCTCTCTCACCGAGCCCGCCCCGTTCACCGAGCCCGCCCCGTCACCGAGCCCGCCATTTCGCCGAGTCAGCGGATGAAACGCGCGACACGCCGGGGCGACTCGGCGTGTCGCGCGTTTCATCCGGCGACTCGGCGCATCCAACCCCGAGTCGGCCCGTCGCGACGGCCGGACGCGAGCCGCGGCATCCGCTGCACTATGAAGTCTCTATTGCATTAGTGTGTGACGCACAGTATCGTGTGACGCATGAACCTCGATGAGACGACCGCCGGGCACCTGCAGGAGCTCCGTCGCGGCACCGTCGTGCTCGCCTGCCTGGTGCGGCTGCGCACGCCCGACTACGGCTACGCGCTGCTCGAGTCGCTGAACACCCTCGGCATCCTCGTCGATGCGAACACGCTGTACCCGCTGCTTCGACGGCTCGAGAAGCAGGGCCTGCTCACGAGCGAGTGGAACACCGACGAGGCCCGGCCTCGCAAGTTCTACCGCACGAGCCCGACCGGCGAGCTGCTCGCCGACGCACTCATGACCGATTGGCGGCGCATCGACGACGCCCTCGGCGGACTGACCACAGGAGACGCATCATGACCGAGCTGACCGACCGCTACCTCTTCGCAGCCACGCGCAGCCTCCCCGCCTCGCAACGCGACGACCTCTCGCGCGACCTCGCCGAGCGCGTCGCCGACACGATCGAGGCCCGCATCGACTCGGGCGCCTCGACGCCCGAGACCGCCGAGCGCGACGCCCTCGTCGAGCTCGGCCACCCCGCGTCGCTCGCGGCGACCTACAGCGATCGCCCGCTCATGCTGATCGGGCCGCGCTACTTCCTGATCTGGAAGCGGCTCCTGCTCTTCCTCGAGTCGTTCGTGCCGGCGACCGTCGCGGCTGCCACGGCGCTCGGACTCGTGATCGCCGGCGGCGGGTGGGAGGTCATCGGCTCGTCGATCGGCATCGGGATCACCGTGGCCGTGCACCTGGCGTTCTGGACCACCCTCGTGTTCGCCCTGATCGAGCGATACGGCACGGGTACCGACGTCGACGAGACGCTCGGCTGGACGCCCGAGCAGCTCCCGCAGCTGCCCGAGCTCCGGCGTCCGCACCGCCGCATGGACCTCATCGCCACCCTCGTATGGCTCGCGATCGCCGCCGGCTTCCTCGTGTGGCAGCAGTTCGGCATCGTGTGGGCCGACGGGGAGCGCACCTCGGTGCCGCTGCTCGCACCCGACCTGTGGTCGTTCTGGCTGCCGTACCTGCTCGCGCTCATCGCACTCGAGGCCGCCTTCGCCGTGTGGATCTACCGCAGCGACTGGAACTGGGCCAACGCGCTCGTCAACGTCGCACTGAACGCCGCGTTCGCGATTCCCGTCGTCTGGCTCTTCGTCGAGGGGCGGCTGTTCAGTCCCGAGTTCCTCGCGGTGGTCGAGCCGCTCCTCGACTCCGATGCCGAGTGGGTGCTCTCGGTGCTCTTCGTCGCCGGTGTCGTCGCATTCTCCGCCTGGGATGCGGTCGACGGCATCGTCAAGGCGGCACGGGGCGGCGGTAGGGGCACGCTCGACTTCCCGGGCAACCGAAGCCCGCGCCGCACCGAACTCTGAACGGCGCGCGCCGGCACCGGCGAACGACGAGGGGCGGATGCCGCGACATCCGCCCCTCGTGGTCTTCGCCGCCAGCCCGGCGGGCGGGACCCGACCGGCTACTTCGGCTGCATCCGGATCGCGCCGTCGAGGCGGATCGTCTCGCCGTTCAGCAGGGGGTTCTCGACGATGTGGCGCACGAGCGCCGCGTACTCGGCGGGCGTGCCCATGCGCGAGGGGTGCGGGATCTGCTCCTCGAGCGAGGCCTGCACCTCGGGTGGCATGCCGGCCATCATGGGCGTCTGCATGATGCCGGGCGCGATCGTCACGACCCTCACGAGCAGCTTCGAGAGGTCGCGGGCGAGGGGCAGGGTCATCGCCGCGACGCCGCCCTTCGACGCCGCGTAGGCGGCCTGGCCGATCTGCCCGTCGAACGCCGCCACCGAGGCGGTGTTCACGATGACGCCGCGCTCGGCGGTCTCGGGCACGCCGGGCAGCGACTGGGTCGCGATCGGCTCGTTCGCCGCCATCGCCGCCGCGGCGAGCCGGGCGACGTTGAAGGTGCCGATGAGGTTGATGCGGATGGTGCGCTCGAACGCGTCGAGTGCGAGCGGCCCGTCGCGGCCGACCGTGCGGCCGGCGGTCGCGATGCCCGCGCAGCTGACGGCCACGCGGAGCGGCGCACGCTCCTGCACAAGGTCGATCGCGGCCTGCACGGATGCCTCGTCGGTGACGTCGGCCGGTGCGAAACGCACCCGGTCACCGAGTTCGTGCGCCGTCTGCTCGCCCGGCGAGTTCGGGAGATCGAGGATGACGACCTCGGCGCCCGCGGCGGCGAGCACGGCGGCGGTGCCGCGCCCGAGCCCCGAGGCGCCTCCGGTGACGATCGCTCCTGCGTCGGTCAGCTGCATGTGGTGCGTCCCTTCGGAATGGGTGGGGTCCGGTCGAAAGAGGTCGTATGCCCGATCGAAACGGCGGGATCCGGTCGGAATCGGCCGAGTCGTCAGATGCGTTCGATGATCGTGGCGTTGGCCATGCCGCCGCCCTCGCACATCGTCTGCAGGCCGTACCGGCCGCCGGTGGCCTCGAGCTGGTTCACGAGCGTCGTGAGCAGCCGTGTGCCCGAGGAGCCGAGCGCGTGCCCGAGCGCGATGGCGCCGCCGCGCGGGTTCAGCTTCGCGGCATCCGCCCCGGTGTCGGCGAGCCAGGCGAGCGGCACCGACGCGAACGCCTCGTTGACCTCGTAGGCGTCGATGTCGTCGTGGCCGAGCCCGGCGCGCGACAGCACCTTCTCGGTCGCCGGGATCACGCCGGTCAGCATGTAGAGCGGGTCGCTGCCGACGACCGAGAAGGCGCGGAACCGCGCCCGCGGCGTGAGCCCGAGCTGCTCGGCGCGCTCGGCGCTCATGATGAGCGCGGCGGAGGCGCCGTCGGTGAGCGGGGAGGAGTTGCCGGGCGTGATGCGCCAGTCGAGTTCGGGGAAGCGCTCGGCGAGATCATCGGTGCGGAAGACGGCGTTCAGGCCGCCGAGCGACTCCGCCGACGTGCCGGGCCGCACGGTCTCGTCGGTCAGCGAGTCGACGCCGGGCACGGGCACGACCTCGCTCGCGAAGGCACCCGACTCCTGCGCCGCCGCCGCGAGCGCGTGCGATCGCGCGGCGAAGGCGTCGAGCTCATCGCGATCGAAGCCCCACTTCGCGGCGATCAGTTCGGCCGAGACGCCCTGGTTCACGAGCCCGTCGGGATAGCGGTTGCGGATGAGCGATCCGTAGGGGTCGGCGCCGGCGGCGCTCGAGCCGAGTCGCACGCGGCTCATCGACTCGACGCCGCACGCGATGACGATGTCGGCCTGGCCGGCGAGGACCGCCTGCGCCGCGAAGGTCGCCGCCTGCTGGCTGGAGCCGCACTGCCGGTCGATCGTGGTGCCGGGCACGTGCTCGGGGAAGCCCGCAGCGAGCACGGCGTTGCGCGTGATGTTGTAGCTCTGCTCGCCGATCTGGCTGACGCAGCCGCCGATCACGTCGTCGATGAGACCGGGGTCGAGGTCGTTGCGATTGACGAGCGTGTCGAGCACGCCCGCGAGCAGGTCGACGGGGTGGACGCCCGAGAGGATTCCACCCGGCTTGCCGCGCCCCACCGGGGTGCGGATGACGTCGACGATGACGGCTTCAGTGCTCATGCAGACAGCCTACGACGGGTGGGGAACGACGGATGCCCCGGGCGCACGCGCGCACGGGGCATCCGGATGCTCGATCCGGCCGAGGGAGGAGAGCGGGCCGGATCGCGACGCAGGTCGCGGCTCAGACCGCCGCGACGACCTCGCGCTCGAGCTCGACCGAGCGGCGCTCGGGGAGCACGACGGGGTGCGTGCCGGCCATCGCCTCGATGACGCGCACGACCTGGCACGAGTAGCCGTACTCGTTGTCGTACCAGACGTAGACGATCGCGTCAGTGCCGTCGGCGATGGTCGCGAGGCCGTCGACGATGCCCGCCCGGTTCGAGCCGACGAAGTCGGTCGAGACCACTTCGGGCGACTCGATGTAGTCGATCTGCTGGCGCAGCGGCGAGGTGAGCGACACCTGGCGGAGGTAGCGGTTCAGCGACGCCTTCTCGGCCGGCTGCTCGAGCTGCAGGTTCAGGATCGCGAGCGACACGTCGGGCGTCGGCACGCGGATCGCGCTGCCGGTGAGCTTGCCGGCGAACGATGGCAGCGCCTTGGCGACGGCCTTCGCGGCGCCGGTCTCGGTGATGACCATGTTGAGCGCGGCGGAGCGTCCGCGCCGGTCGCCCGAGTGGAAGTTGTCGATGAGGTTCTGGTCGTTCGTGAACGAGTGCACGGTCTCGACATGGCCGCGCACGACGCCGTAGGCGTCCTCGATCGCCTTCAGCACGGGCGTGATGGCGTTCGTCGTGCACGAGGCGGCCGAGAGGATCGTGTCGGCGTCGGTGATGTCGTCGTGGTTGATGCCGTGCACGATGTTCTTGATCGCGCCCTTGCCCGGAGCGGTCAGCAGCACCCGGGAGACGCCCTTCGACTGCAGGTGCTGCGAGAGCCCGGCCTCGTCGCGCCAGCGGCCGGTGTTGTCGACGACGATCGCGTCGGCGATGCCGTAGGCCGTGTAGTCGATCGACGCGGGGTCGTTCGAGTAGATCACCTGGATCAGCGTGCCGTTCGCGAGGATCGTGTTCGCCTCCTCGTCGACCTCGATCGTGCCGGCGAAGGGGCCGTGCACCGAGTCGCGGCGCAGCAGGCTCGCGCGCTTGACGAGGTCGTTGTCGGAACCCTTGCGCACGACGATCGCACGCAGGCGCAGGCCCTTGCCGTTGCCGGCGTGCGCGATGAGGATGCGCGCGAGCAGGCGCCCGATGCGGCCGAAGCCGTAGAGCACGACATCGGTGCCGGATGCCTCGGGCTCGCCCTCGGCCGCGATGACCGGCGTGAGCTCGTCGCGCACGAAGTCGGCGAGCTCGCGTGCGTCGCCCTCGCCGACGGCGTCGGCGTAGCCGGAGACGAGGCGCGCGACGTCGATCGATGCGGGGCCGGGTGCGATCTCGCGCAGCACCTCGAGCACGCGCATGGTGTCGGTGAGGTCGAGCTCGACCTCACCGGCCTGACGCGCGAAGCGGTGCGCCTTCAGGAGGGCGATCGGCGAACGGTTGATGAGCCGACGGCCGTGGATGGAGGTCACCACCCCGTGGTCTCGGTAGAGGCCGCCGATGAGCGGGATCATCCGCTCGGCGAGTTCCTCTTTGGCGATCCATTCCGTGCGGCGGGCATCGAACTCGTGGCTCACGATCTTCCTTCTCGGTCGACCGTGCCGGGGGCGTCGTCGACCAGGGTCCTCGCGGGCGAGCCTGCCGGTGGGCAGCATCGGCCGCATTCTCTTCCGGGGATGAACCGATTCTACGGATGTCCCGCTGCAGGCGTGCTGTACACGGTGGCGGGTGGGCGCGAGCCGACGAGACGCGCGGTACGTCTCGTCGCGCCCGGCGCGTGTCTCAGTACGTCTCGATGAAGGAGAGCTGCATCGACGCGACGCGGTCGGGGAGCCCGTCGAAGACCGCCGCGCGCTCGGGCGAGACCTTGTACGCGGCATCCACTCGCTCGAATTCGGCGAGGTCGCCCGACACGCTCACGGCCCACGTGAACTCGTTCGACTCGGGCGAGCCGTATGCGAACTCGATGGCGAAGCCCATCGCGGGTCGCAGCACGGGCATGGTCTCCTGCCACCAGGCGACGAACTCCTCGTAGAGTCCGTCGACGATCACGTACTGGCGCAGCTGGGTGGTCTTCATGCGACCATCATGCCGTGCGCGTCGTGACCGTGACGCCGCGCGACGATCGCTGCGACAACACTCGTCGGCGGAACCGTATACTCGATTCGTCCAGGCGCTCTGCTGCGCCGGTGCTCGAAAAATGGGCACGAAGCCGACTCGGGTTCCCCGCCGCCGCGCGAGACACATACGGAATCCGCATCCGTCATCGTCTCGAATGGACACCGCCATGTCTTCGGTCTCCGCGCACGTCGCGCACGCCCTCTCCGCCCACGTCGACCACGTCTTCGGCGTGATGGGCAACGGCAACGCCTACTTCCTCGACGCGATCGAACGCGCCACGGATGCCTCGTTCACCGCGGTTCGCCACGAAGCGGGTGGTGTCGTGGCCGCCGACGCGCACTATCGCGCGTCGAACCGCATCGCCGCGGCGACGTCGACGTACGGCGCCGGGTTCACGAACACCCTCACCTCGCTCGCCGAGGCGGCGCAGGCCCGGGTGCCCCTGGTGCTCGTGGTCGGCGATGAGCCGACCTCGGGCCGTCGCCCCTGGGACGTCGACCAGATCGCCCTCGCGTCGGCGGTCGGCGCCCGCACCTACACGGTCGGCCGCACCGACGCGCAGGCGACGACGGTCATCGCGATCGAGCACGCGCTGGTCTACCGGATGCCGGTCGTCCTCGCGATCCCCTACGACGTCGCCTCCGTCGAGGCCGGCCCGCTGCACGAGCCGACGAGCCCGCGGCTGCCCGCCCCGCTCGTGCCGACTGGGGAGTTCGCGCAGCGCCAGATCTCCGAGATCGCGCTCGCGCTCGCGGGTGCGAGCCGGCCGTTCCTGCTCGCGGGCCGCGGCGCCTGGCTCGCCGGCGCCGGCGGAGTCCTCGGCGAGCTCGCCGCCGCCACGGGCGCCGTGACCGCCTCGACGGCGCTCGGCCGCGGCGTGTTCCCCGATGCCGGCTACGACCTCGGCGTCTCGGGCGGGTTCGGCGCCGACGGCGCGATGGAGCTCGTGCGCGAGGCCGACGTGGCCGTCGTGTTCGGCGCGTCGCTCAACCAGTTCACGATGCGCTTCGGTGAGCTCTTCGCGCCGGGCACCCGCGTGTTCCAGGTCGATGTCGCGGCTTCCGCGACCCACCCGAACGTGGGCGGCTACGTGCGCGGGGACGCCGCACTCGTGGCCCGCGCGATCGTCGACGAGCTCGAGGCGACCGGAGCGGAGCCGTCGGGCTGGCGCGACCTGATCGACGCGGCAGCCCTCCGGGCGTACGCGCCGGGCGACGAACTCGCCGCCGACGGCCGGCTCGACCCCCGCAGCACCGCGCGGCGCATCGCCGAGCTCCTGCCCGAGGACCGGGTCGTCGTCTCCGACGGCGGTCACTTCATCGGCTGGGCGAACATGTACTGGCCGGTCGCCTCGCCCGACCGCATGATGATGATCGGCACCGCGTTCCAGTCGATCGGGCAGGGGTTCCCGAGCGTCGCGGGTGCCGCGATGGCCAAGCCCGAGGCCACGGTCGTGCTCGCCACCGGGGACGGCGGCGGGCTCATGGCGATCGCCGACCTCGAGACGGCCGTGCGCACCGCCGGCGGTCGCGGCATCGCGGTCGTCTGGAACGACGCCGCGTACGGCGCCGAGGTGAACCTCTACGGCCTCAAGGGCCTCGCCGAGGCGCCGATGCTGATCCCCGAGGTCGACTTCGCGGCCGCGGCCGCGGCGTTCGGCGCAGAGGGCGTGATCGTGCGCAGTCTCTCCGACCTCGACCGGCTCGCCGACTGGGCGGCGACGCCTGCGGCGGATCGCCGCTTCCTGCTGCTCGACTGCCGCATCTCGGGCGCGGTCGTCGCGCCGTACCAGGAGGAGATCAACCGGGTGAACTCGCGCTGAGCCGCCGCGAACGACGGATGCCCCGGCGGGAACGTTCCCGCCGGGGCATCCGTGTCTCGACTGCGCCTACTTCACGCCGTAGATGGCGCTCGCCGACTGCTCGGCCTCGTGGTCGGGCCCGAGCGGGATGCCGGTGCGGTCCTTGAGCAGCAGGGTCGCGACGAACGCGACGATCATGATGCCCGCGATGTAGAACGCCACGGAGGTCGCCGTGCCGGTGGCCTGCACGAGCGCCGCCGAGATCATCGGTGCGAAGGCGCCGCCGAGGATCGCACCGAGCGCGTACGTGATCGAGACGCCCGAGTAGCGGATCGACGCCGGGAACAGCTCGGTGAAGTACGCGGCCTGCTGCCCGTAGGTGAAGCCGTTGCCGATCGTGAAGAGCGCGAGGCCGGCGAAGAGCAGCCAGACGTTGCCGGTGTTCACGAGCGGGAACAACAGGAACACGGTCGCGAGGAAGGCGATCCAGCCGATGATGTACGTGTTGCGGCGACCGATGCGGTCGGAGACCGAGCCGGCGATCCAGGTGACGATGAGCCAGACGACGGCGGATGCCGCGACCGCGAGCAGCACGGGCGTGCGCTCCATGCCGACGTGGCCGCCGTCGGCGATCGGCGTGGTCGCGTAGTTCTGGATGTAGCCGCCGGTCGTCATGTAGCCGGCCGCGTTGTTGCCGGCGAAGGTGAGCGCGGCGAGGACCACGAGCAGCCAGTGCCGCTTGAAGAGCTGCTTGATGGGCGTCTTCGTCTGCTCCTTGCGGGCGGCGATCTCGGTGAAGACGGGGCTCTCGTCGACCGAGCGGCGCACGATCATGCCGACGATGATCAGCACGAAGCTGAGGAGGAACGGGATGCGCCAGCCCCACTCGAGGAAGGCGTCGCCCGGCGAGATGACGCCCGTCATGAGGGCGAGCACGCCGGAGGCGAGCAGGAGCCCGATGGGAACGCCGATCTGCGGGAACGCGCCGTAGCGGCCGCGCTTGCCGTCGGGTGCGTGCTCGACCGCCATGAGCACGGCGCCGCCCCACTCGCCGCCGGTCGAGAGCCCCTGCAGGATGCGCAGGAGCACGAGGAGGACGGGCGCGAGGATGCCGACCTGCTCGTAGGTCGGCAGCACGCCGATGAGGGTCGTCGCCGCGCCCATGAGCACGAGCGTCACGACGAGCATCGCCTTGCGGCCGATCCTGTCGCCGAAGTGGCCGGCGAGGAACGCGCCGAGCGGGCGGAACAGGAAGCTCACGCCGATCGTCGCGAACGACAGGATCGTGGCGAACTCGGGCCCGGCGGGCGCGAAGAAGAGCACCTGGAACACGAGGCCGGCGGCGCTCGCATACAGGAAGAAGTCGTACCACTCGATGGTGGTGCCGATCACGGTGGCGAATGCGACACGGCGGAGTTCCCGTCGTCGCGCGTCGCTCTGGGTCGGCGCTTGGGCCGGTGCGGGGGCGGATGTCGTGGTCATGCGGGGGCGACTCCTCTGTCGGGTCCGCGGTCATGGACGACTCGTCGTCGAGCCCGAGACGAGTCCTCGTCATGATATACGATTTCAAATACGACGCCGACCCCGGAGTGCTGGCCGTCACTCGTCGTCGTATACGATCACCTCGGGACCCCTCCGAAGACGAAGTGGAGCGCAAGTTGCTGGAACAGACCCGCATCGAGGAGATCGCCGACGAGCTCGTCGCGGCCCATCACGAGCGTGGCACCGTGCCGCTCCTGACCGCCCGGAACCCCGGCATGACGGTCGACGACGCCTACGCCGTGCAGAGCGTCTGGGCGAAGCGGCGCCAGGACGACGGCGCGCGCCTCGTGGGCCGCAAGATCGGCCTCACCTCGAAGGTCATGCAGGTCGCGACCGGCATCACGGAGCCCGACTACGGCGTCATCTTCGACGACATGGTGGTCGAGTCCGGCGCATCCGTCGAATTCGACCGCTTCTCGAACGTGCGCATCGAGGTCGAGCTCGCCTTCGTGCTCGCCAAGCCCCTGCAGGGCCCGGATGTCACGATCTTCGACGTGCTCGACGCCACGGCCTACGTCGTGCCGGCCCTCGAGATCCTGAACTCCCACATCGAGATGCAGGGCCGCACGATCGTCGACACGATCTCCGACAACGCCGCCATGGGTGCCATGGTGGTCGGCGGCCGCCCCGTGAAGGTCGACGATGTCGACCTCCGGTGGATCTCGGCGCTGCTCTACCGGAACCAGACGATCGAGGAGTCGGGTGTCGCGGCCGCGGTGCTCGGCCACCCCGCGATGGGCGTCGCCTGGCTCGCGAACAAGCTCGCCCAGCACGAGCAGTCGCTCGAAGCCGGAGAGATCATCCTCGCGGGGTCGTTCACGCGACCCATGTGGGTCGAGCGCGGCGACACCGTGCACGCAGACTACGGACAACTTGGAGCAGTGACGTGCCGATTCGAATGACCCTTCCCGAGACGCTCACCACGCGCATCGCGGCGAGCGACCGCCCGCTCGTCGGCATGTGGGTCTGCTCGGCGAGCCCGATCATGGCCGAGATCGCGGCCGGCAGCGGCCTCGACTGGGTGCTGATCGACGGCGAGCATTCGCCCAACGGACTCGACTCGATCCTCGCGCAACTCCATGCCGTGTCGGCCTACCCGGTGGCGCCGGTCGTACGACCCCCGATCGGCGACACCGTGCTGATCAAGCAGTACCTCGACCTCGGCGTGCAGAACCTGCTCGTGCCCATGGTCGACTCGGCCGCGCAGGCCGCTGAGCTCGCCCGCGCGGTGCGGTACCCCGCCGACGGCGTGCGCGGCGTGGGTGCCGCACTGGCCCGCTCGTCGCGCTGGAACCGCGTGGACCGGTACCTGCACGACGCCGCGACCACGATCAGCCTCACGGTGCAGATCGAGTCCGCGGTCGCGGTCGATGCGGTCGAGGACATCGCCGCCGTCGACGGCGTCGACGCGCTGTTCGTCGGCCCAGCCGACCTCGCCGCCTCAATGGGCCTGATCGGCCAGCAGTCGCACCCCGACGTCGTCGAGGGCGTGCTGCGCTCGATCCGCGCGGGAGCCGCCGCGGGCAAGCCCGTCGGCGTCAACGCCTTCGCTCCCGCCGACGCCGATCGCTACCTCGCCGCCGGCGCGGCGTTCGTCTCCGTCGGGGCGGATGTCGCGATCGTCGCCCGTGCTTCCGAGGCGCTCGCCGACCGGTTCATCCCGGCGGATGCCGCGGCTCCCCGCGCGAGCTACTGACGAGCCGGCTCGATCGATCTGGCGAACCGGTGCGATCACCGCTCGACACACCCTCGCGAATCGTATATCATTTGAGATATCGAGAGACGAGGACAATGTGGACTTCGGCATCACCGCCCCCGGCAAGATCATCGCCGTGCACCTCAACTACCCGTCGCGGGCCGCGCAACGCGGGCGTACTCCGGCGCAGCCGAGCTACTTCCTGAAGCCGACCTCCTCGCTCGCACCGACCGGCGCCACACTGGAGCGCCCCGCCGGCACCGAGCTGCTCGCCTTCGAGGGCGAGATCGCGATCGTCATCGGCGAGCCGGCACGCCGGGTCTCCCCCGCCGACGGCTGGCAGCACGTGGCATCCGTGACCGCGGCGAACGACTTCGGCCTCTACGACCTGCGCGCCGCCGACAAGGGCTCGAACGTGCGATCGAAGGGCGGCGACGGCTTCACGCCGATCGGTCCCGTCGCGATCCCGGTCGCAGGTCTCGGCGAAGGCGACTGGCGCGTGCGCACGTGGGTCAACGGGCAGCTCGTGCAGGAGGACACCTCCGACACGCTGCTCTTCCCGTTCGGCCGGCTCATCGCCGACCTCTCGCAGCTCATGACGCTCGAGACCGGCGACGTGATCCTCACCGGCACGCCAGCGGGGTCGTCCGTGGTGCTGCCGGGCGACGTCGTCGAGGTCGAGGTCGACGCCCCCGACGCGCCCGGGGCTCCGAGCACCGGACGGCTCGTCACGACCATCACGCAGGGCGTCGCCGAGTTCGGCGATTTCGGAACCCGGCCCGCGACCGACGAGCTGCAGCGCGTCGAGGCCTGGGGCAGTGACGAGGAGCTCGCCGCGGCCGTCGCCGCCGGGCGCGCTTCAGCTCCGGTCTCCACCAGTGCAGCGGATGCCGCAGCTCCCGCCGCCGGCACCGTTCCCGCCTTCGAGCTCACCGACGAGATGCGCGCGGACTTCGGCCGCGTCGCCGTCGCCACCCTCTCGGTCGCGCTCCGAAAGCGCGGCTACCACGACATCTTCATCGAGGGCGTCGCCGCGAACCACGCCGGTGACCGCATCGTCGGCCGCGCGAAGACGCTCCGGTTCATCCCGTTCCGGCCCGACCTCTTCCAGAGCCACGGCGGCGGGTTCAATGCGCAGAAGCTCGCCTTCGACACGGTCGCTCCCGGCGAGGTGCTCGTCGTCGAGGCCCGCGGCGAGCGCGGCACCGGCACGGTCGGCGACGTGCTGGCCCTTCGCGCCCAGGTGCGCGGCGCCGCCGGCATCGTCACCGACGGCGGCGTCCGCGACTACGACGCGGTCGCAGGCTTCGAGATCCCCGTGTTCTCGCAAGGCCCGCACCCCTCGGTGCTCGGTCGGCGCCACGTGCCGTGGGAGGTCGACGTCACGATCGCCTGCGGCGGCGCCGCGGTGCAGCCCGGCGACGTCATCGTGGGCGACGGCGACGGCGTCATCGTGATCCCGCCGCAGCTCGTCGAGGAGGTGCTCGCCGAGGCGCTCGAACAGGAGCGGCAGGAGGCGTACGTGGCCGAGCAGGTCGCGGCCGGGGCATCCGTCGACGGACTCTTCCCCATGAACGCCGAATGGCTCACCCGCTACCGCGCCGCGCAGGAGGCATCGTGAGTCCCCAGATGCAGACCGAACGCTCGACCGAGAGCAAGTCGCAGCAGGCCTACCGGTTCATCCGCACGCGCATCGACGACGGCCGATACGTCCCCGGCTACCGGCTCGTGCTCGGGGCGATCGCCCGTGAGCTCGATGTCTCGGTCGTGCCGGTGCGCGAGGCGATCCGCCTGCTCGAGGCCGAGGGCCTCGTCACCTTCGAGCGCAACGTCGGCGCCCAGGTCGCCCTCATCAAGGAGACCGAGTACCTGCACACGATGCAGACGCTCGCGCTCGTCGAGGGTGCGGCGACGGCGCTCTCGGCGCCGTTCATCTCCCCCGACCACCTCGCTCGCGCGCGCGAGATCAACGAGCGGATGCGACGCACCCTCGACGACTTCGAGCCGAGCCGGTTCACCGAGCTCAACCTCGAGTTCCACGCCGTGCTCTTCGAGGAGTGCCCGAACCCGCACATCCTCGATCTCGTGCACCGGGGCTGGAACCGCATGAAGGTGCTGCGCGACTCCTCGTTCAGCTTCGTTCCCGGCCGCGCACACGAGTCCGTCGAGGAGCACGAACGCATCCTCGAGCTCATCGAGGCGGGCGCCGATGCCCTCCAGGTCGAGCTCGCCGCGCGGCGCCACCGTACCGCGACGCTCGACGCCGTGCTCGCCGCCCAGTCGCGGCATCCGCTGCCGTCACCCTGACCATCACCCTCCCCACGAAAGCCGCATGACATGACGCACTACATCCCCGAAGGCCTGCCCGACCGCATCCGCCACTTCATCGACGGCGAGTTCGTCGACTCCGTCGGCGGCGAGACGTTCGACGTGCTCGATCCCGTGTCGAACGAGACCTACGTGCAGGCCGCGGCCGGCCAGCGGGCCGACATCGACCTCGCGGTCGCCGCGGCGAAGCGCGCGTTCGACGAGGGGCCCTGGCCCCGCATGCTCCCCCGCCAGCGCTCGCGGGTGCTGCACCGGATCGCCGACCTCGTCGAGGCGCGCGACGCCCGGCTCGCGGAGCTCGAGACGTTCGACACCGGCCTGCCGATCACGCAGGCGCTCGGCCAGGCGCAGCGCGCCGCCGAGAACTTCCGCTTCTTCGCCGACCTGATCGTCGCCCAGCGCGACGACACCTACAAGGTTCCGGGTCGCCAGGTGAACTACGTGAACCGAAAGCCGATCGGCGTCGCTGGCCTCATCACGCCGTGGAACACGCCCTTCATGCTCGAGTCGTGGAAGCTCGCGCCCGCGCTCGCGACCGGCAACACCGTCGTGCTGAAGCCCGCCGAGTTCACGCCCCTGTCGGCGTCGCTCTGGGCAGAGATCTTCCGCGAGGCGGGCGTGCCCGACGGCGTCTTCAACCTCGTCAACGGCCTCGGCGAGGAGGCCGGCGACGCGCTCGTCAAGCACCCCGACGTGCCGCTCATCTCCTTCACGGGCGAGAGCCGCACCGGCCAGATCATCTTCGGCAACGCGGCACCGTTCCTGAAGGGCCTCTCGATGGAGCTCGGCGGCAAGTCGCCCGCCGTCGTCTTCGCCGACGCCGACCTCGACTCGGCGCTCGACGCGACCGTCTTCGGCGTGTTCTCGCTGAACGGCGAGCGCTGCACGGCAGGGTCCCGCGTGCTCGTCGAGCGCTCGATCTACGACGACTTCGTCGCCCGCTACGCCGAGCGGGCGAAGAACATCGTGGTCGGCGACCCGCACGACCCGAAGACCGAGGTCGGCGCCCTCGTACACCCCGAGCACTACGACAAGGTCATGAGCTACGTCGAGATCGGCAAGACCGAGGGCCGGCTCGTCGCCGGCGGCGGTCGCCCCGACGGGCTCGAGACCGGCAACTACGTCGCCCCCACGGTGTTCGCGGATGTCTCGCCCGACGCCCGCATCTTCCAGGAGGAGATCTTCGGACCCGTCGTCGCGATCACGCCGTTCGACACCGATGAGGAGGCGCTCGAGCTCGCGAACAACACCCGCTACGGGCTCGCCGCCTACATCTGGACCAACAACCTGAAGCGCGCCCACAACTTCGCCCAGTCGGTCGAAGCGGGCATGGTGTGGCTGAACTCCAACAACGTGCGCGACCTCCGCACCCCGTTCGGCGGTGTCAAGGCGTCGGGCCTCGGTCATGAGGGCGGCTACCGTTCGATCGACTTCTACACCGACCAGCAGGCCGTGCACATCACGCTCAACGAGGCGCACTCGCCGCGCTTCGGCGCCAAGTAGCCGGCCACGCCCTCCCCACCGACCGCTCCACAACTGAAGGACGAACCAATGTCTGCGCTCAACGACCGAGTCAAGACCTCCTCCGGCTTCTACGTCACTCAAGAGGCCCCGATCCAGACCGACAATGCGATTCCGACGCCATCGGTGCCGGCGCCCGACATCCTCCGCTGCGCCTACATGGAGCTCGTCGTCACCGACCTCGCGGCATCGCGAGAGTTCTACGTCGACGTGCTCGGACTCTACGTCACCGAGGAGGACGATGCGGCGATCTACCTCCGGTCGACGGAGGAGTTCATCCACCACAACCTGGTGCTGCGCCAGGGCCCCATCGCCGCGGTCGCCGCGTTCTCGTACCGGGTCCGCTCGCCCGAAGAGCTCGACGTCGCGGTGGCCTTCTACAGCGAGCTCGGATGTCGCGTCGAGCGTCGCTCGGAGGGCTTCACGAAGGGCATTGGCGACTCGGTGCGAGTCGAGGACCCGCTCGGATTCCCGTATGAGTTCTTCTACCAGACCGAGCACGTCGAGCGGCTGTCGTGGCGGTACGACCTGCACACCCCCGGCGAACTCGTTCGCCTCGACCACTTCAACCAGGTCACCCCCGACGTGCCGCGCGCCGTGAAGTTCATGCAGGACCTGGGCTTCCGAGTGACCGAAGACATCCAGGACGACGAGGGCACGGTCTACGCCGCCTGGATGCGCCGCAAGCCCACCGTTCACGACACGGCCATGACCGGCGGCGACGGCCCCCGCATGCACCACGTCGCCTTCGCGACGCACGAGAAGCACAACATCCTCGCGATCTGCGACAAGCTCGGTGCGCTCCGTCGTTCCGACGCCATCGAGCGCGGCCCGGGCCGCCACGGCGTCTCGAACGCGTTCTACCTCTACCTGCGCGACCCCGACGGCCACCGGGTCGAGATCTACACCCAGGACTACTACACGGGCGACCCCGACAACCCCGTCGTCACGTGGGACGTGCACGACAACCAGCGCCGCGACTGGTGGGGCAACCCCGTCGTGCCCTCCTGGTATACCGAGGCCTCACTCGTGCTCGACCTCGACGGCAACCCCAAGCCGGTCGTCGCCCGCACCGACGACTCCGAACTCGAGGTCACGATCGGCGCCGACGGCTTCTCGTACACCCGCGAAGGCGACGAGGAGAAGGGCTTCAAGCTCGGCAACACGCTGTAGGCCCGTTCGGTCCTCCAACGGCGAACGCCGCCCGCCGTCTCGATTCACGGGGCGACGGGCGGCGTTCGCGTTCGACACCGAGCGCGCTGCGCTGCGGTGCTCAGGATCCCGACGCGGAACTCAGTCGAGCACGAGCTCCGCGATCGACCACGGCGGGATCGGCAGGAAGCCCTGCCTCCCGAGCTCCGCACGGCCCGCGGCGGCACCGGCCGCGGTACCGGTGACGACCGTGAGCCCGGCCATCGACGTCGCGGGAGTACTCGAGCGGTAGGCGAGCTGCGCCGAACCCGACGCGTTCAGCACGACGAGTCGGCGCACGCCGTCGAGCTCGAGGTCGAGGACGCTGCCGCCGTACGCCACGACGACGAGCGTCTCGCCGAGTCGTGCCGCCGCCGACGGATAGCCGTCGACGGGCAGGCCCGCCGTGATCTCGCCGTCGATCAGCACGCCGCTGAGCTCACGCCAGACGCCGAGGACCGCAGCGACCGCGTCCCGGTGGGCGGCCGGCAGCGAGACGAGCGGCATCGAGATCTGGGGCACGCCGAAGAACGCGCCGAACAACTGCCGCACTGCCGCATCGGGCGACGCGGTCGGGTCCCACATGATGGGGTCGGCGTGCACGACCTGCCCGTTCGAGAGCAGGCGCAGGTCGAGGATCGACCGGCGGTTCTGGACGGCGTCGGCCGGGCAGTCGTCGGCGCGCACGACGTCGGCGTACGACGCGACGGCCGGTGACACGTACGGCTGGCGGAACTCGATCAGTGCTCCGGGCCGCTCGAGGTCGACCGCATCGGCGACGCCGCGGAGCAGGAGCGTCATCGCCTCGCCCACGTCGGCCACGTCGCCGGTCGACGGTTCGCCCGCGTAGACCATGGCCGAGTTCAGGAAGTCGATCTTGAGCCCGTCGAGGTCGTACTCGCGCACGAGTCGGGCGCAGGTCTCGACGAGGTGCGCGCGCACCTCGGGATGGCGCGGGTCGAGCACGCGACACCGGAGCGACTCGGAATGGTGCGGAGCGAAGCGGTGCAGACGATCGAACGCCTCGCTCTGCTCCCCGAGCAGGAGCGGCGCGATCCACAGCACGACATCGAGATCCTGCCCGTGGAGCCTGCCCGAGAGGGCGGTGAGGTCGGGGAACTTGCCCGTGTCGGGCACCCAGTCGCCGCACCCCGCGTACCACCGGCCATCGCCGAAGCGCTGCCAGCCGTCGTCGATGAAGACCGAACGGCACCCCAGCTCCGCCGCCACTGCGGCATCGGCCTCGATGACCTCCTCCGAGATGCGCTGCGAGTGGGCGTACCAGGTCGAGTACACCGGCTCGCGGGACGCCGTCGACGCCGGACGCACCGGAAGGTCGGCTCGCACGGCCTCGGAGACGGCGCGAACGGCACGCGCGTACGGCATCGCCTCGCTCACGACCACGAGGTCGAGTCCGGCCTCGAGCTCGGCCAGGCGCCCCTCGATCGGCAGTCGCACGACGAACGTCTTCTCCTCCTCGGAGACCCCGTACTGCAGCTCGCCCTCGTGCACGAGGCAGTCGAGCCCGAAGGCGAGCCGGCTGCTGCCGTCGGCGTCGTAGAGCGCGCCGATCGGGGCGGACCTCACCGCACTGAACGCGTCGCGCCCCGCCCAGTCGGCCGGGAGTCCGCGGCCTCCCGAGAGCCCGGGGTTCCAGTACCCGGCAGCATCGCCGAGCGGCAGTTCGAGCACGACCTGGCCCTCGCCCTGCACGGCGAGGCGGATCCGCAGGAGCCCGCCGTCCTCGCCGTGCTCGGACACCCGAACCGCGCCCCCGGTGCCGAGGCGAATACCCCTGGGGAGCTCGGTCCACTCGATGAGCGAGAGGTGGTGGTCTTCAAGTAGCACGTGCGGAACTCCTATTGCTTGACTGCGCCGGCGAGGATGCCGGCGACGAAATGACGCTGCAGGAACAGGAAGAGCACGAGGATCGGCAGGACCGACAGGAACGTGCCCATCATCAGCTGCCCGTAATCCGTGGTGCCGATGCCCTGCAACGAGGCGAGCGAGACGGGGATGGTGAACGACTCGGGCGTGCGCAGCACGACGAGCGGATAGACGAACTCGTTCCACTGGGCGAGGAAGAGGAAGATCGCGAGCGCCGCGAGCGCCGGCCGGACGGTCGGCAGCACGATCCGGGAGAACACCCGGAACTCCCCCGCCCCGTCGACCCGCGCCGCCTGCAACAGCTCGTCGGGCACCGCCTGCATGGTCTGGCGCATGAGGAAGATGCCGAACGGCAATGCGAGGTTCGGCAGGATGAGCGCCTGGTAGGTGTCGAGCCATCCGAGCGTCACCATGATCTGGAAGAGCGGCACGAGCGTCACCTGCGAGGGCAGCGCGAGCGTGATCAGCACCGCACCGAACAGCAGGCCGCGCCCGCGGAACTCGAACTTCGCGAACGCGTAGCCGGCTGCCGTGCAGACGACCAGGCCGAGCAGCGTGTAGACGGATGCGACCAGCACCGAGTTCCCGATCGCGCGGCCGAAGAGCGTGTCGCTGAGGAGCCCGGTGAGGTTGTCGAAGAATGCCGGACCCGGCAGCACGTTGGGCGGGGAGGCGAAGATCTCGCGTGACGGGTACGTCGTGGCGATGATGAGCCAGTAGAAGGGCAGCAGCATGAGCACGGCCCCCGCGGCGATCACCGTCGTGAGCACGAGGGACTTGGTTCGGCGCCCGCGCACGCCGATGAGCGACTCGGTCATCGGGTCTTCTCCTTCGGGGACATCGACTTCTTCGGGGAGATCGGCTTCGGCGCTCGCTCGCGGAAGAGGCGGAACTGGATGAGCGAGACCACGGCGATGATGACGGTCAACGCATACCCGATGGCCGAGGCGTACCCGAAGTCGAAGTACTTGAAGCCGTTCTGGTAGAGGTACATCCCGACCGTGAGGGTGGCGTTGTCGGGCCCGCCGTTCGTGAGCACGTACGGCTCGTCGAAGAGCTGGAGGGTGCCGATCGTCGAGAGGACCACGGTCAGCAGCAGCGCCGGGCGGAGCCCGGACAGGGTGATGTTGACGAACCGCTGCCATCCGTTCGCGCCGTCGACCTGCGCCGCCTCGTAGAGTTCGCCGGGGATCGACTGCAACTGCGCGAGGTAGATGATCGCGTTCTGGCCGGTGTAGTGCCAGGTCATCGCCAGCACGATCGAGATCTTCGCCCAGAACGGATCGACGAGCCACGGAATAGGGCCGATGCCGACGTAGCCCAACAGCTCGTTCACGATGCCGGCGCTGGAGTCGAAGAGGGCACTGAAGAGGATGCCGTAGGCGACGAGACCCATGACGATCGGCACGAAGAACGCCATGCGGAAGAACGCGCGGCCCTTCAGGAGCAGTGAGTTGAAGGCGACCGAGAGCACGATGCCCAGGCCGAGCATGAGCGGCACCTGCACCACGAGGATGAGTGCGGTGTTGCCGAGCGCCTTGTAGAAGAGCGGGTCCTCCAGGAGGCGCAGGTAGTTGTCGAGCCCGACGAAGGTGATGACCCCGCCGATGTTCGAGGTGAGGCTCGTCCAGAAGGCCGAGAGGTACGGGTAGAGCTTGAAGCCGAGGAACAGCACGATCGTCGGCAGCAGGAAGAGGTAGGGCGTGATCCGCGGGTGGCCGATCGAAGAGCGTCGGCGGCGCCGCGGGGGCCTCGGCGGGGCCGCGAACGGTGCTGCCTCCGCGGTCGGGCCGGCCGAGGCATGGGCGGTCGAGGACAGGACATTCATGTGTGTTCGCTCCATGGGAGGGCGCGCCGGCCCGCGATGTCGCTGGACATCGCGGACCGGCGCATCCGGTCCGTCAGTCGGCCAGCTTGCGGCCGGTCTGCTGGACGACCTGGTCGGCCGCCTCGTCGAGCGCCTGCTGGGGGTCGGCTCCGGAGAGCAGCACTCGCGTCTGCGCATCGGTGTACGCCTTCAGCGCCCGCGCGTAGTCGCTCGTGTAGTTCAGGACGGGGGTGTCCTGCTCGAGCTCCGCGATGAAGATGGCGTTCGGCGACTGTCCGTCGAAGTACTCGCTCGGCGCGGCGAAGCCCTCGGACTCGAGCATCGGCTTGTACCCGGGGAACATGCCGCCGCCCTCGTAGACGAGCTTCTGGCCCTCGAGCGTGCCGAGGGCGAAGTTCACGAACTCCCACGCGGTCTTCTGGTTCTTGCTCGCCGTCGGGATCGACAGGTAGGTTCCGCCGTTGACCGCCGCGGTGATACCGCCCGGCTCGACCGACGGGGGCAGCCGCACGCCCCAATTGCCCGCCATCTCGGGGGCCTCGTTCTCCATGACGCCGGCCATCCAGCCACCCGCGGGCATGATCGCCGTCGGCTTCTCGCCGCGCAGCTGCGCGAGCAGGTTGTCCCAGCTCCCCTGCACGTCGCCGACGATGCCGAGGTCGTTCGCCTTCTTGATGAGTTCGAGGGATGTCACGCCGGCATCGCCGTTCATCGTGATGTCGCCGCTCTCGTCGAAGTAGAACGAGTCCTGCAGCGCCGTCTGGAGCTGCCAGAGACCGGCCGAGTCCGCCTCGGTCGCCGCCTTGTCCTGGTTGTAGAGCGGAACGCCCGTCTTCTCCTTGATGATCACGCCGGCATCGATGAGCTGGTCCCAGGTCTCGATCGAGTCGATGTCGATGCCGGCCTCCTCGAAGATGTCGCTGCGGTAGAAGAACCCGGTGGCGTTGACCTCGTAGGGAATGCCGTACACGGCGCCGTCGGCGCCCGAACCGCTCTTCCACGCGCCGGAGGGGAACTCGGGCTCGAGCGAATCCGCGCCGAATTCGCGGAGGTCGACGAGCTCGCCCGGGAACTGCTCGACGTAGTTGCCCATGTAGTCGATGCCGATGTTGAGCACGTCGGGCAGGCCCTGCCCGCCGGCGGCCATGCCGGTCGTGATCTTCTCCCAGATCGCCGGGTTGCCGACGTCCTGCACGTCGACCTCGACATCGGGGTAGAGCTTCTGGAACGCGGGGACCGCAGCCTCGAGGCCGTCGCCGGGCGCGTTCCACGTCCAGATCGTGATCTTGCCCGACACGTCGCCATCGGTAGCGCCGTCGTCGGCGGCCGTGGCCGAGCATCCGACGAGTGCGGCGACGCTCGCGACGGCGGCTGCTGTGACCGCCATCCCGCGTGCTCGCTTGTTCAACGTGAACCTCATTGTTCGCAGTCCTTTCTCGGTGAGTCGCGTCATCGGCGACTCGGCGACAGTAACATATTATGTGTATATATGCAGCGACTGTCTGCAAACTTGCAATGGAGGAGACATGACTGAAGCGGTGTTCCACCTGCGCGCGGGGGGCGTGAGCGTCGTGGTCGCGACCTCCGACACCGCCTTGCCGGTGATCTGCCACTGGGGACGCGACCTCGGGCCGCTCGATGCCGGCGCACTCGCCCGTGTCACGGAGCACGCGCCGGGCACGCGTGTGACGAGCGAACCGGATCGGCCGCTCGCCGTCGGAGTGCTGCCCGAGCCCAAGCAGGCTTGGATGGGCCCGCCCGGTCTCACCGGGGATCGCGACGGGGCCGCCGGGTTCCCCGACTTCGACGCCGTCGCCAACGAGTACGAGCGCGTCGACTCGGCCACGGTCGCGCAGCGCCTCATCGCCACCGCCACGGATGCCGCGAACGGGCTCGCGCTGCGCCTCGAGTTCGAGCTCCTCCGCTCCGGCCTGTTGCGGACGCGCGCGGTCGTCCGCAACGACGGTGCTGGACGGTATCGGGTCGACGGGCTCGACCTCGCGCTGCCCGTGCCCGGCCGCGCCGTCGAGCTGCTCGACTTCTCGGGACGACACGGCGGCGAACGCCGCCCGCAGCGCTCGACGATCGTCGACGGCACCCACCTGCGCGAGCAACGACGCGGACGCCCCGGCCCGGACTCGGCCACGCTGCTCGTCGCCGGCACCGCCGACTTCGGCTTCGCCCGTGGCGAGGTCTGGGCGGTGCACCTCGGCTGGTCTGGGAATGCGCGCCTCTGGGCGCACCGCACGAACGGCGGGAGGACCGCCCTCGGCGGAGGCGAACTGCTGCTCCCGGGCGAGGTCATGCTCGGCCCGGGCGAGGAGTACGAGACGCCGTGGCTGTACGCGGCCCACGGCGAGGGACTCGACGATGCATCCGCCCGCATCCACGAGGCGCTGCGCGCTCGACCCGTGCATCCCGCCGTCGGCCGCCCGGTGACGTTGAACACCTGGGAGGCGGTCTACTTCGACCACACGCTCGCACCGCTCCACGAGCTCGCAGCCCTCGCTGCAGACGTCGGCGTCGAGCGCTTCGTGCTCGACGACGGCTGGTTCCTCGGCCGCCGCCACGACCGCGCCGGACTCGGCGACTGGACCGTCGACCCCGCGGTGTGGCCGAACGGGCTGACGCCACTCGTCGAACGCGTGCGAGAGCTCGGCATGCAGTTCGGCATCTGGTTCGAGCCCGAGATGATCAACCCAGACTCTGAGCTCGCGCGCGCGCACCCCGACTGGGTCCTCGCACCGCTGCACCGCGACGCCCCGCTGGCCAGACAGCAGCTCGTGCTGAACGTCGGCGATCCCGACGCACGCGCCCACCTGCGCGACCGGATCGTCGACGTCGTCACCGCCCATCGAATCGACTACATCAAGTGGGACCACAATCGCGACCTCGTCGAGCCCGTCGACCGCGCCTCCGGACGGGCCGGGGTGCACCGTCAGACGAGGGCCGTCTACGAACTCATGCACGAGATCCGCGCGGCGTGCCCGTGGCTCGAGATCGAGTCGTGCTCGGCCGGCGGCGGCCGCATCGACCTCGGCATCGTCGAGCGCACCGATCGGTTCTGGACGAGCGACTCGAACGACCCCCTGGAGCGCCAGCGCATCCAGCGCTGGACCAGCCTCCTGATGCCCCCCGAGCTGCTCGGCGCGCACGTCGGCGCCGCCACCGCCCACGTCACCGGCCGCTCGAGTTCGATCGACTTCCGTGCCATCACGTCGATGGTCGGCAGCTTCGGCATCGAGTGGGACATCCGGGAGGCGACCGCTGATGAGCGGGCGTCGCTCGCCGGATGGATCGCCGAGTTCGTGCGGTTGCGCCCGCTCATCGAACGCGGCAGGATCCATCGCCTCGAGACCGAGCCGTCGATCATCGCCCAGACCGTCGTCTCGACCGATCGCGCGCACGCGATCGCCACCATCGCGACGGTCGACTCCCCCGCCCACCTGCCCGGAGCTGCGCTGCGGCTCACCGGGCTCGACCCCGAAGCCGCCTACCGCGTGACGCGAGTTCGACCCGAGGCATCCGTCGACCCGACGACGACCCGACGCCAGCCGGACTGGTGGACGGAACCGGGCATCTGGCCGGGCATCGTGCTCGCTGAGGTCGGTCTGCCGATGCCGATCCTCCGCCCGCAGGAAGCCGGACTGATCGAGCTGGTCGCGCAATGACCGGCATCCGCATCGAGACTGACGATGCGACCCTCGCCGAGATGTTCGACTGGGCTGCTCGGGCGGCCCGCCGGTTCGTGGTGGACGACGGCCGGCGCGGACCGCTCGACGTCTCCGAGGCGGACCCCGCACCGCACCGCACCGCCGAGTACCGCGCGAGCTATCACGCCGGTTACCTGTTCCGGAGCGGCTACTACCTCCGGGACTTCGCGCACCAGGCGGTCGGCGCGCAGTTGCTCGGGCTGGCCTCGCACAATGCGGCCATGCTCCACAGCTTCGTGCGCTCGGCCACGGCGGAGCATCGCGGGTGGCCGGTGTGGGCGCTGAACTTCGACCGGGCGACCCCGCTCGCCATCGACTACCGAGGCCCCGACGACTTCGTGCGCGAACTGCCCGCCGTCTTCGAGCTCGTGGAGCTGATCCACGTGCTCTTCCGATGGACCGGCGACCGTTCGCTGCTCGAGCATCGCGGGTACTGGCGCGGCATCCTCACGGAGTTCGTGGCGGCGCACGACCGCATCCTCCCCGACGGAATCGCCGAGGCGGAAGGACCGGGCATCTTCGACGGCGCCGCGAGCTACAACGAGCGGCCGGCCGGTCCGCTGCTCGAGGCGGGCGACGCCTTCGCGGCACAGTATGCGGCGAACCGCCACGCCGCACGCCTCGAGTCCGCGCTGGGGGACGACGAGGCATCCGCTCGGTTCGCGTCTGCGGCCGACCGACTGGCCGCGGTGTTCGCCTCCGATTGGGGCGCGTCCGACGGGCCGACGGGCAAGGGCGAACTCGTGTCGGCGCGGGACGCCGACGGGCTCCCGCTGCGGGAGTGGATGAAGGAGGCGACGTGGTTCCCACCGATGAAGGGCCTCGTCGACGCCGACCACCCGGACCGGTGCACCGTGCTCGACCGCATCGATCGTGCGAGTCGAGCACTCGAGACCAGGCCGCGCAACGTCGAGGCGCTCAGCTACCTGCCGGACGTGTTCCTCCGCCACGGCCGCCCGGACACCGCCTTCGAGTGGATGCGGACCGTCTACGACGCCCGCGACGCACCGCACGAGGTCACCGCGCAGGGCCCGAACGGCGACTACCCCGAGGTGTCCTTCACGCTCGTCGCACAGGTCGTCGCCGGCTTCCTCGGTCTCGAGCCCGACGCGCCCACTCGCACGGTGACCACTCGGCCCGCACTCCCCCATGGCATCCACCGGCTCGCCGCGCACGACATCCCCTTCGACGGCGGCGTCATCAGCGTCGGCATCCACCTCGGCCACGAGCAGTGGCTCGAGAACGGCACCTCGCGCGACCTCGCCTGGGTGCCGATCGCGGTTCGCGACGACCGCTTCCGAGATCCGCACCTCGGCGAGGCGTCGTTCGGCGATGCCCACCGGGTCGCGCCGGGCGAGCGGCGCACGATCCGTCTCGGCCCCGACGGCGGGCGGGGACTCAGACCGGCACGGGCCCGGTCGACTGCCGCAGCCTCAGCTCAGGATCGATGAGCGCCTCGGTCGCCTGCACCGCACGGTTCTGGATCATGGTGACGAGCGTTCGCGCGCAGCTCTCCGCCAGGCTCTCGACCGGCTGGCGCACCGTCGTGAGCGGCGGATCGGTGAAGTCCAGCAGGTAGGAGTCGTTGTAGCCGATCACCGAGAGGTCCTTCGGCACCTCGAGTCCGCGCCGGGTGGCCGCCTTGATGGCGCCGAGCGCCATGTCGTCGCTCGACGCCACGATCGCCGTGACACCGAGCGGGAGGAGCTCATCGGCGGCGTGGCGCCCGCCGTCGACGCTGAAGTGGTGTCGCACCACCAGGTCTTCGGCGTCGCTCAGCCCCCGTGCATCCATGGCCTCGAGAAACCCCTCGACGCGACGGTCGGCGGGCGTGTTGCCGACCGGCCCTGCGCACATGCCGATGCGACGATGGCCGAGGTCGTACAGGTGCGACACCGCGATCTCGGCAGCCTGCCAGTCGTCGGTGGAGACGACCGGGGTGCGCGAGTTCGCGAACGCACCGTTCACGCTCATATACGGGATGCCGCGCGCCTCGAGCATCTCGCGTGCCACGGGGTCGGCGTTGCGCAGGGTGTTGCTCGATGAGAGGAAGACCGCGGCGGCGATGCCCGCGTCGAGCATGACCTCGATGTAGTCGCGCTCGACGACGGAACCCGGCACCACCGGGCAGACGACGGCGCGCAGCCCGTGCGGGCTCAACTCGCTCTCGACGGCGGTGCACATCGCGGCGAAGATCGCGTCCTTGAGCGCCGGAACGAGGAGCAGCACGATCTCGCCCTTGACCGGGCGTTCGTAGCCGATCTCGGCGAGTGCGCGCTCCACCTGCTCGCGGGTGCTCGCCGAGACGCCGTACTTGCGGTTGAGGACCCGGCTCACGGTGGCCTCGCTGACACCGGCCAACGCGGCGACCTCGGCGAGGCGAACCGTTCCAGCGGGCGACCGCGTGCGCCGGACGACACCGGCCTTCGGCGCATGATCGGCGGTCGTGTCTCCCATTGCACCATTCTTGCCGATCCGGCGAGCCCCGGTGCGTTTCGCGGCGCCGCGATCCGCGTCGACACCCCGATCCGCTCGTCGCGGCCGCACGTCGCTCCACTCCGTTCACCTGCAGGTCGCCCCCGGGTCATCCGCCCTCCCTAACGTCGACGCGGCGCCGTCCCGCGCCGCCACCGACGAACAGGAGAACGATCGATGCCAGGCATGCCGCCCGTCAGCCGCCGGACCATCCTCACCGCGGGAGGCCTCGGCGTGCTCGGCGCCGCCGCACTCCCGACGGCCGCGAACGCCGAAGCCGGCGACGCCGACCGCGGCGCGACCGGCAGCCCGCGCGCCAAGGCGCCGAAGCTGCGCTTCCGTGACGACGGCACGTTCAAGGTCGTGCAGTTCAACGACACGCAGGACGACGAGCTGACCGACCGCCGCACCGTCGAGCTGATCGAGAAGACGCTCGATGCCGAGGCACCCGACTTCGTGCTCATCAACGGCGACGTCATCACCGGCGGCTGCGAGACGCGACTGGCCGTCAAGCAGGCGATCAACAACGTCGTCTGGCCGATGGAGAGCCGCGGCATCCCGTGGGCCGTCACCTACGGCAACCACGACGAGGACTCGCTGCCGCAGTCGGGGGTCGACGAGGCGATGATGCTCGACTTCTACCGCAGCTACGACTTCAACATGAACGCCGAGAACATCGCGGGCGTCACGGGCACCGGCAACACGATCGTTCCGATCCGCACGGCGGGTCGCGGCAACGACACGGCCTTCAGCCTCTGGCTCCTCGACTCGGGCCGATACGCCCCGGGAGCCATCGACGGGCAGGACTTCGCCGGCTACCCCACGTGGGACTGGCTGCGCATGGACCAGGTCTCCTGGTACCGCGAGGAGTCGCAGCGCCTCGAGAAGAAGTTCAAGCGCAAGGTGCCCGGTCTGATGTTCATCCACATCGCGCTCTGGGAGCACCGGTTCATGTGGTGGGGCGGTGTCGACACCCGCACCGAAGCGGATGCCGCGCGCGGACGCACCCGTCACGCCATCGTCGGCGAGCGCAACGAGGACGAGTGCCCCGGACCGTTCAACTCCGGCATGTACAACGCGATCCTCGAGCGTGGCGACGTCAAGGGCGTCTTCGTCGGCCACGACCACGTCAACGACTACGTGGGCAACTACTACGGCGTGCTGCTCGGCTACGCGCCGGGCACCGGCTTCGGCGCCTACGGGCTGGCGGGGGCGGAGCGCAACCGCATGCGCGGCGGCCGGGTGTTCGAGCTCACGCAGGCGGGCGAGGAGGTCGACATCGCGACGCGGGTCGTCTACGCGCGCGACTACGGCATCGACCTGACGGCGAACGACCAGCCCATGGAGCCGACGCCGCTCGCGCCGAAGCAGGCGGCGATCTGACCTCTGCGGCGTCTCCGCGGGTCGGGTGCCTCGGCGCCCGGCCCGCGGTCAGTCCTCGGCGAGGAAGTCGATCGCCGAGGACTTGAACGCCCGTGACGTGAGCGTCGAAACGTGGTCGCGGCCGGGAACGGAGACGAAGCCGGCGCCCCACTCACGGGCGAGCTCCTGCGCACCGGCGGGAACGGGGTCGTTCTCGCCCGCAACGAAGAGCACGGGGATGTCACCGGGAATCGAGAGCGGCGCGCCCGACACGCCCTCGATCACGGCCAGCAGCGCCTCGCGGTCGGCGCCCGCCGCGATCGCGGGGCGCAACACCTGGCCGATGACCGGGTCGCGCGGCGTCTCGTCGCGGAGCAGCACGGCGCGGGCGTCGTCGATCGCCCAGGTGGCGAACAGCTCGTTCGGTCCGGCTCCGCCGACGACGACCCGGCGTACCCGCTCGGGAGCACTCGTCGCGAGCGCCGAGACGACGCGGTTGCCCATCGAGTAGCCGACGACGTCGACCACCTCGGCGCCGGCGGAGTCGAGCACCGCGACGAGGTCGGCGCCGAGCATCTCGGGGGCGTACGACGCGGCGTCGACCGGCTTGTCGCTCGAGCCGTGGCCGCGCAGGTCGAGCGTGATCGTCGAACGGCCGGCGTCCTCGAGGGCGCGCACCCAGCCGGTGCCCTCCCACGTGATCGCGGCGTCGGAGGCGAAGCCGTGCACGAGGAGCACGGGCGGCAGCGCGGCATCCGCTCCGCCGCCGTCAGCCGGCTCGACCGGCTCGGTCGCGTGCACGCGGTAGCCGATCAGCACCCCGTCGGGGGCTTCCGCGTAGAGGGTCGGGGTCGTCGTCGCGCCGGCCTGCCTCACGAGGCGGCCTCGTCGAGCACCGTCGACTCGGCGATCACGACACCGGCGTGGCCCAGCTCGGCGAGCGCTGCCGTCGACGAGTCCGCTGCGACGCCCGCGACGAGGTCGGTGAAGACCCGCACGCGCTGGCCGTGCTCGACGGCGTCGAGGGCGCTCGCCCGTACGCAGTAGTCGGTGGCGAGGCCGACGACATCGATGTCGGTGATGCCCCGGGCGGCCAGCACCTCGGTCACGCTGTCGCCCGCGTCATCCGTGCCCTCGAAGATCGAGTAGGCGGGCACGCCCTGCCCCTTGCGGATGTGCACGTCGACGGCGGAGGTGTCGAGGTCGGGGTGGTACTCGGCGCCCTCGGTGCCCTCGACGCAGTGCGCCGGCCAGGTCTCGATGAAGTCGGGCTCCGCATCGACGGCGAAGTGCCCGCCGTTGTCGTTCTCGCCCGAATGCCAGTCACGGGATGCCGCGACGAGCGCGTACTCGCCGCGGTGCTGCTGCAGCAGGCGCGTGATGCCGGCGGCGACCGCTGCTCCGCCGTCGACGCCGAGCGCGCCGCCCTCGGTGAAGTCGTTCTGCACGTCGATGATGAACAGGGCCCGGGTCATGGCTCGCTCCTTCGCTCGTCATACACGGCACGGCTCGGCCGATGCATCCATTCTTCCAGCGATCAGGTGCGGCGCGCAGGGTTCAGGGCACGGTTCAGCGCACCGCGAACCGCGGGATCAGCTCGATCCGTGGCAAGCCGCGCGACGCAGCGCACCCGTCATCCTCGTTCTGCGCGCACGGTCAAGCACGCCGCACGCATCGACAAGGCTCGGCGTGCCGGCCCTGCCTACCGTGGAGACCCGACTCATTGTGGAGGAACCATGGACAGCCCGACCCCCGTGCTCGAAGGCACGCATGACGACCTGCTCGCCGAGATCCAGTCGCACGACGGAGAGCGACGCGACATCATCGACCCGGCGACCGGCGAGATCGTCGGCCGGGCCCCCGTGCACTCGATCGAGGACCTCGAACGCGCGATCGCCCGGGCGACGGCGGCCCAACCGTCGTGGGCCGCGCTCGGCCACGAGCGGCGCAGCGAACTGCTCATGTCGGCCGCCGACGCGATCGACGCCGAGGCCGAGGCGCTCGCGCGCATCCTCTCGCGAGAGCAGGGCAAGCCGCTGAACGGCCCCAACGCCCGGTTCGAGGTCGGCGGGGCGTCGGGCTGGCTGCGCGCCGCCGCCGCCACCCCGCTCGAGACCGAGGTGGTCTTCGACGACGGCCAGACGCACGCCGAGTTGCAGTACCGTCCCATCGGGGTGGTGGCCGCCATCGGCCCATGGAACTGGCCGCAGATGATCACCGTGTGGCAGCTCGGGCCGGCACTGCGCATGGGCAACACGGTCGTCGTGAAGCCCTCGGAGTACACGCCCCTCAGCGTGCTCGCGCTCGTCGCGGTGATCAACCGAGTGCTGCCGGAGGGCGTCGTCGAGATCGTCTCGGGCGGCCGTGAGATCGGCGCAGCGCTCTCATCGCACCCGGCAATCGGCAAGGTCATGTTCACGGGTTCGACGGCGACCGGCAAGGCGATCATCCGCAGCTCCGCCGACACCGTCAAGCGCCTCACGCTCGAGCTCGGCGGCAACGACGCCGGCATCGTGCTGCCCGACGTCGACCCGAAGGCGATCGCCGAGGGGCTGTTCTGGGGCGCCTTCATCAACACCGGACAGACCTGCGCCGCGCTGAAGCGCCTCTACGTGCACGACCGCGTCTACGACGCCGTGTGCGAGGCCCTCGTCGAGGTCGCGCGCGCAATGCCGATGGGCGTCGGGCTCGACGAGGCGAACGTGCTCGGCCCGCTGCAGAACCGCCAGCAGTTCGACGTCGTCGACCGGCTCGTGGAGTCGGCGAAGGCCTCGGGAGCGCGCGTGCTGCTCGGCGGAGAGCCCGACCGCGACCAGCCGGGCCACTTCTACCCGACGACGCTCGTCGCCGACATCGACGACGCGAACCCGCTCGTCCAGGAGGAGCAGTTCGGGCCGGCGCTGCCGATCATCCGCTATCACGACGTCGATGAAGCCATCGCCCTCGCCAACGGCGTCGAGGTCGGGCTGGGCGCCTCGGTCTGGGCGACCGATCGCGACGAGGCCCGGCGGGTCGCGGGGCGCATCGAGGCCGGCACCGTGTGGATCAACTCGCACGGCACGATCCACCCGATGGTGCCGTTCGGCGGCGCGAAGCAGTCGGGCTACGGGCTGGAGTTCGGCGTCGAGGGCCTCAAGGCGCTCGGCGTGCCGCAGGTCATCAACGGCTGAGCTGCGAGCACTGCGAACCGCGTGCGGATGGGCCGGGATCGTTTCGCTCCCGGCCCTTCCGCGTGCATCCCCGGCGGCCGACCCTGCACGCGTATCGTGGACGGCGACCTCGACGGCTCAGCCGCCGGTCACGGGAGGAGACCATGCCGAAGATCGTCGACCACGACGAACGCCGTCTCGAGATCGTGCGCGCGACCTGGCGACTCATCGCCGAGAAGGGGTTCCGCGCGACGACCATGCGCGAGATCGCGAGGTCGGCAGGGGTCGCGAACGGCGGACTGGTGCCCTACTTCCGCAACAAGGAAGAACTGATCGGCGCCACGTTCGAGCATGTCTACGCGGCGACCAACGCCAGGTTCGCGGCGGTTCGCGCCGACCTCGAGGGCATGGCCGCGCTGCGCGAGCTCATGCTGCAGATCTTCCCCCTCGATGAGGAGCGCATCCTCGAGGCGCGCATCGTGATCCCCTTCTGGGAGTACGCGGCCAACGAACCCGACCTGCTGGCCCTGCACGAGCGCACCATGGACGAGTGGCGGGTCGAGATCGCCGATCATCTCGAGCGTGCGAAGCAGCTCGGCGAGGCGCGTGACGACGTCGACGTCGCGGTGGCGACCGACCACCTCATGGCCTTCGTCGACGGCGTGCAGGTGATCGCCGTCGTCTCCCCCGCGAGCGCGGCGCCCGCGCGGCTCACGCGACTGCTCGACGGCTACCTCGACCTGCTGCGCTGACGCGCTGCCGAGCGACGGCGACGGGGCCGGATGCCGCGGCTGCGACATCCGGCCCTCGTGCGCGTCAGTGCGTGGTCAGTGCCCGTGGCCGGCGCAGGTGCACGCCCCGGCTGCGCAGTGGCATCCGCTCGCCTCGTGGGTTTCGTGCGCCGCGTGCCCGCTCGCGCCGTGACCGGCCGAGGCGGCTTCGGCGCGCGCGGCGCCGGTATGGCAGGCCATGCCGAGCGAGGCCGACGACGGCACGTTCAGCGTGGGGTTGCGGCCGAAGAAGCCGTAGGGCTTCAACGTGAATTTGGCGGTATCGACGGGCATGACGGGCCAGTCCTCGACGCGCGGGAAGTGCGTCGGACCGAACGTGTGCCAGAGCACGATGTCGTCGCCGTCGATCGAGCGGTCGGCGGCCGTGTAGCGCGGGAGGCCGTCGCCGCCCGGGCCCTGGTTCACGAGGTCGCCCGCCGGGTACCGCTCGGCCTGGTCGTACCTCGTGACCCAGAGGTGCTTCCGGGTGAAGCCGGCGCGCTGGGAGATGACCGATTCGGGGTCGGCGAGCAGCGTGGGCGATCCCTGGGCGATGAGCTCGTAGCCGACGGGACGCCCCAGGCGGTTCGTCTTCTCGGTGTTCACGACATGCCAGGTGCGTCCTGCCGCGGGGTCGGCGTCGCGTGCACCCTCGGCCTCGGTGCGCAGGCGCGTCGTCCGCTTGGTGAAGGCGTTGCCGTAGGTGTTGCCCTCGCCCATCGGCACGCTCACGGCGTCGACCTCGTCGACCGCGTTCGCGAGGCCGTCGACCATCATGTCGAGGCGCGCGCTGAAGAGGTGCTGGTGGTACGGCGCCCCGAGGCCCGGGGCGACCTCGCTCGCGTGGTCGCCGGCCTCGGCGTCGAAAGCCGACGTGAAGAGCACGCCCGTGAGCTTGGCCTCGCACTCGATGGTGCCGTCGAGGTAGAGGTACCAGTAGAAGCCGTAGTCGTAGTTGCCCACGGTGGTGAAGAAGCTGATGACGAGCCGGCGCTGGCGGCGCACCTCGTTCGAGCCGGTGTAGATGTCGGTGTGCTTCCAGAGGGTGCCGTAGTCCTCCTCGTGCATGCAGATGGCGTTCGGGATGACGCGGGGGTGCCCGAACTCGTCGGCGATCGTCGCGTCGAAGTATCGGATCTCGCCCAGGCAGTCGCACCCGAGCTGGAGCGAGTTCGCGTAACGGCCGAACACGTACTCGCCGGTGTCGAAGTAGTTCTGCCAGAAGCGCGCGGGCGAGGGGTCGCCGTAGGGCACGACCATCTCGGCGATCGAGGCGCGGTAGACGATGTCGCGCTCCTCGCCGCCCTGGTCGGCGTCGACGTAGCGGATGCGGCGCAGCACGAGCCCTTCCCGGGCATCGAAGGCGAGGGAGAAGCGCCAGTTCGCCCAGCTCACCCGATCGTCGTCGACCGAGTAGCTCGGCCCCTCGGGTTGGCTGATCTCGATCGGTTTCAGGGTGTCGAGCGGCGCGCCCTGCACCGCGGGGTCGTCGAAGTTCCCGCCCTCGGCCGGGATGTCGTAGACGCGGTGGTCGATGAGCTCGAACATGCGTCCCTCGATCATGTCGACGTACGCGCAGAGGCCGTCGACAGGGTGGGCCCAGCAGTGGTCCTGCTCGTTCTCGCGCATGAATGCGAGCACCCGGATGACGCGACGGCCCGCCTCGGCCTCGAAGCCGTAATTGCCGGCCGAGAGCGGCGCGAGGGCGACCTGCCCGTGCGTGATGCCGCGCTTGGCGAGGGCGTCGTGCCACTCCTGCTCCGCCCCGAGGAGGTCGTAGATCGCCTCGAACTCGACGTCGAGGATCGGCACGTGGCCATTCGCACCGTCGATCGGTTCGTTCGTGAGCACTGCACGGTCGGTGATCGAGACGCGGAGGTCGGCCGACGCGCCCGTCGACCGATCGAGGACCAGGGCACGCACGATGCGCGGCAGGTCGGTGCCCGCGAGCACATCGGCCTTGGCCGGTTCGTCGAGTCCGACGTAGACGAAGCGGGTCGCCTCGCCGATGAGCGCGGCCTCGTGCAGGATGTCGCGCGCTGCGTCGATCTCGTCGGCGGAGAGTCCGCGCAGCGGGTCGTTCGCCGCGTGCGGCGCTCGGCCGTTCGGCGCCTGGGGTGCTGCCGCGCTGGCTTCGTCGCGCCGGCCGATCGAGTGGTGTGTGGACGTCGTCGTCATGCTGGACCTTTTTCTCTACGTTTGTCGAGTAACATAACCGCACGCACCGGAACAGGGAAGATTCGGAAGACGAATGGTCGAGATCGCGCACGGTGTCATGCTCCTCGGGGCCCTGGCGGGAACGGTGGCCGCCCTGGCGCCCGGCCGGGTGCGGACTCTCGACGTCGTGGCCGCCCTCGTCATGGCCGCCGCCATGCTCGACACGGCCGTCACGCACCTGGTGCCGGGGCTCGCCTGGTCGGCGCTCCTCGTCGCAACGGGTCTCGCCATCGGCATCCGGGCCCGACGCGGCATCCGTCGGACCGACCCGGCGGCACGATGCGGCCGCCCCCTCGCCGACCTACACCACGCCCTCGCCCTGATCGCCACCGGATGGCTGCTCGCCGGCGTCGGGGCGGCCGAGGCGTCGTCCGCCGTCCACCACGGCGGCACCGTGCTGCCGTTCCAGTGGCCGGCCCTGATCGCCGTGATCGCGCTCGGCGCGTGCGTGGCGGCCAGGGCCGTGCGGACGGGACGGGCGGCGCTGCGACACGGCGCGATGGCGGCGGGCATGACCGTCATGCTCGCCGCCATGGCCGCCCCGGCCGCCATCGCCGCCCTCGGCTCGTAGCCGCGTCGGCCACTGGCCGCCCTGCGCAGGCTCAGATCCCGCGGTGCCCCTCGCCGTCCATCAGGTCGACCTCGGCCTCCTCGATGCCGTGACCGATGCGCGCGTACAGCTCGGGATTCCGCTTCCGGATGGCAAAGCCCCAGATGACGCCGAGCACGCCCGGCACGATGAGCAGCGCGGGCAGCACGAACGTCACCGGGGTCGTCTCGGCCTGGCCGAGCAGCACGTTGAAGTTCGCGACGATGAGCACGAACACGGTGAAGAGGACGACCGCCGAGATGAGCGGTGCGATGAACGTCGACCAGCGGCCGAGTCCGCGCCGGTCGCGCCGGAAGAACCCGATCACCGAGATGGCGATGATGCACATGAGCAGCACGAGGCCCATCGCACCCGTGTTCGTCAACCAGGTGAACATCGTGAGCACCGGATAGAGGAACTCGGTGGGCGCGAAATCGTTCTTCAGCCCCATGACCTCACCCGCGAAGACGAAGCCGAGCGTGACCACGAGCGCGATGATCGTCTGCGCGAGCGAACCGGCCCACGGCGCACGGGAGACGGCGCGCACCGAGCCGAGTCGGGGATGCAGAACCCCCTCGCGCCCGAGCGAGTACAGATAGCGGGCGACCGCGTTGTGAAACGACTGCAGGGCCGCGAACAGGCTCGTGAGGAACAGCACCTGCATGAGGTCGCTGATGATGACCGGGGCATGCTCGCTCATGAAGACGAACATGAGGTCGGGGCCGTACGTCGCCGAGGCCTCGGCGATCTGCGACGGACCGATCCCCACGGTGAAGGCCCAGGCGCTGAACGCGTAGAAGACGCCGATGATCGCGACCGCCGCGTAGGTGGCGCGGGCGACCGTGCGCTTGGGGTCCTTCGACTCCTCGCCGTAGATCGCGGCCGACTCGAAGCCCATGAAGGCGGCGATGCCGAACGAGAGCACGGCGCCGACCCCCGGCACGAACAGGTTCGAGAGTTCGAGGCCCGCCGTGCTCACTCCCTCGGGCGCGACCGAGAACGAGACGATGTCGAAGACCAGCACGGCGACGAACTCGAGCGCCACGAGGATGCCGAGCACTTTCGCCGAGAGGTCGACGCGGTTCACTCCGAGCACGGCAACCACGCCGATGCAGACGAGGATCCAGAGCCACCACGGGGTCGCGATGCCGAGCTTCGCCTCGAGGAACATCGACATCTGGAACCCGAAGAGCCCGTAGATGCCGACCTGCATCGCGTTGTACGCGACGAGCGCCACGAGCGACGCGCCGACCCCGAACGGCCGGCCGATTCCCTGCGCGATGTAGGCGTAGAAGGCGCCCGCATTGGTCACGTACCGGCTCATCGCCGCATAGCCGACGGCGAACACGGCGAGCGCTGCGGCGAGCACGATGAAGCCGATCGGCACGCCGATCACTCCCGTGACCGCGAACGTGGTCGTGACCCCGCCGGCGACGACGGTGAGGGGGGCCGACGCGGCGATGATCATGAGGGTGACGGATGGCACGCCCAGGCGGCGGCGACCGAGGCCGCTGCTCTGCTTCGGTGGTGTGGACGTCGTGGAGGTCATGGCTGGGGGTTCCTTATCCGACGGGGAGCGAGCCACGGCGGCGTCGCCCGGTTCCGCCTCATGATTCCCCTCTGGGCGTCTCCCGCCTTGTCGCAGAGCGAAGGGTGGTTGACCCCCAACGCAGGCTCGACCTGTCGGTTTTGCCTCAACAGGCGTAGAGTCTCCCCACTCGGACGTTGACGTCCCTTCCCCCAGAGATGAGGTGCATGCACGTGCCCGACGAATCCGTGCGCTTCGCCCCACTCGATCGGGTGGCCCTGCCGCTCGGCTTCGGCGAGTTCAGCGCACTCGTCTCGCAGTCGTTCGTGCCGCTGCAGGTGCGCTCCGACCGACAGGACTCGTTCCGCGGCGACATCCGCGCCTCGACCAACGACGACGTGCACGTCTCGGTCGTCACCGCCGACGGCCACGAGATCCACCGCACGCCCGAACTCGTCGCCCGATCGAGCCACCGTTGCTTCAAGGTGGGCCTGCAACTGGCCGGTACGGGCCTGCTCATCCAGGACGACCGCGAGGCGGTGCTCCGCCCCGGCGACCTCACGGTCTACGACACCGACTCGCCCTACACGCTCGTGTTCGAGGAGAAGTTCAGCACCCTCGTGCTCATGGTGCCGCATCGCATGCTCGAACTGCCGACCGACGCCGTGCGCGGCATGACCGCCGCCACCATCGACGGCGGCACCGGTCTCGCGCGGGTCGTTGCCCGTTTCCTCGGTGAACTGGCGGGCGACCTGCAGCAGCTCGACGGCCCGATCGGCGGGCGGCTGGCACGCAACGCCGTCGACCTCGTGACCACCCTCTACGCGCGCGAACTCGACGTGGCGCGCGATGCCGATCGACCGCACCTCGCCATGCTCCGACGCGTGCAGAGCTACATCGACGACCATCTGAGCGATCCCGATCTCACGCCCGGCAGCATCGCCGCGGCCGTCTACATCTCGACCAGGCACCTGCACGCGCTCTTCCACGAGGAGGGGCTCACCGTCTCGACGTTCATCAGGGCGCGCCGACTCGACCGCTGTCGCCGAGAACTCGGCGATCCACTGACCGCGCATCGTCCCATCGGCCAGGTCGCCACGAGGTGGGGCTTCGCGGATGCCGCGCACTTCAGCCGCGCATTCCGCGCCGAGTTCGGCGAGCCGCCGAGCTCGTTCCGTGCGCGCACGACCGCGGCCTGAGCATCCCGACGACGGCCGACGTGACGACGTCGGGGCGATACTCGACGCTCGGCGAACCGCGGGATCACTGGTTCGAAAGATTGTCGCCGCAGAGGTAGAAGCCCGTCGTCAGCGTGTCGATCGCCTGCTTCGCCTCGTCGGTGACATCGCCGAGGGCGTAGATCGCGAACGTCAGGGTGGCGCCGTCTTGTGCACGCACGACGCCCGAGAGCGTATAGCCGGTGTCGATCCAGCCCGTCTTCGCCGAGACCGCGCCGTCGGCCACCGAGTTGTCGCCCGAGAATCGGTCGTCGTACCCGAGCGACCCCCGTTGGCCCGACACGGGCAACCCGTCCATGAGCACCCCGAGGTTGCCCTCGCGCGCGTTGATCTTCACGAAGAGCCGGGTCAGGTACGCGGGCGGCACGGCGTTGTTGTCGGACAGGCCGGAGCCGTCGACGATCGTGATGCCCGTGGTGTCGACGCCGTAGGCGGCGAGGCCCTGCAGCACCCCGGCGTTGATCGCCCCGAAGGAGTTGCCGGCGCCCGTCTCGATCGCGACGAGGCGTGCCAGCATCTCGGCGACCGTGTTGTCGGAGACGACGAGCGCCTTGTCGACCAGTTGCGCGACCGTCGGCGACTGCACCTGCCCGAGCTGCTGGGCGCCCGCCGGAGCGGTGCCACGCTCGATCACGCTGATGCCGCCGAGCTCGCTCGCGAACGCGTCGCCAGCGCGGGCCACCGGGTCGCCGCTGCGCCACGAGGTGTTCGAGCCGGGGTTGTCGCGATCGCCGTCGACCATGAGCGCGGCGATGTTCGACATGTAGCCGTCTTCGCGCTCCTTGAGGTTCCAGCTCGGCTCCCACTCGTCGCCGCTGAAGTAGCTCGCGTCGAGGATGAGCTTCGTCAGCGGCGGGTTCGACGGATCCGCGGACCATGCAGCCTCGACCTGGGCGGCGAGGTCATCGAGGTGCGCGGCGCCGGGGTACACGGTCTCCGTGCCGCCAGGGGTGCGGGAGAGGGTCGCGTCGCCGCCGCCGACGAGCACGACCGAGCCCGGCTCGGCGCCCTTCACGACGGTCGTCGCGGTGCGGTAGTCGGGGCCGAGCACCGAGAGCGCCGCGGCGGAGGTCAGCACCTTCATGACGCTCGCGGTGCGCGAGGCCGTCGTGCCGCCACGGTCGTAGAGCACCTCGCCGGTCGCGGCGTTCATCACCTGCGCCTGGAAGTTCGCGAGGCGCCCGTCGGCCGCGCGATCGGCGACCGAGCAGGTGCGGAGACGGGCTGCCGCCCCGACCGCTGCGGGCACCGGTCGTGCCGGATCGACGGTCGGCGTGGGCGTCGGCGTCGTGACGGCCGCAACGGATGCCGCAGCCCCTCCGCTGCTCGCGACGCCGGCCGCCACCGCGCCCGCACCGATCAGGCCGAAGGCGACCACGCCGCCCGCGATCATGAGCGGCAGCCGGTGCTTGCGAGCGAACGCGGCGATCGCGGCGAGCGCGCCCGACCCGGCCTGGTCGGCCGGTTCGGCCGGTTCGGCCGGTTCGGCAGCCTCCGACGCTTCGGGCTCGCTGGTCGTGATCACGACGGTCTCGGAGTCCGACGAGTCGGGCGTGGGGTCCGCGATCGAGGGGTCGCCGGCCGCGACCGAGGGCTCGCCCTCGTCGGGGGTCTCCCCCGCGCCATCCGTCTCGTCGATCACCCGGGAATCCTACGGAGTCATCCTCAAGAGAACCTGTAATGCACCCGATCGGCTACAGGCGATCGGCTATAGGTCGGCGCCGCCGGTCATTCGCCCGGGTAGGCGAGGCCGATCTGTCGACGGATCTCGTCGAGCGTCGCCATGATCGCGACGGTTTCGTCGATCGGAAGCAGGTCGCCGGTGAGGGTGCCCGCCGCGACGAGGCGCTCGACGGCTTCGGCCTGGAAGTGCATGCCTCGACCCGTGACCTCGGAGCGGTACTCCTCGAGCACGGTTCCGTCGGCGGCGACGACCCGGAAGGTCGTCGGCGTATACCAGACGTGATCGATCTCGATGCGAGCCTCGGTGCCGAGCACGACGGCGGTGTTCGCGCCCTGCGCATCGCTCGCCGAGTGCGTGACCGCCATGCGACCGCCCTCGTATCCGAAGACGACGGCGATCTGCGCATCGGCGCCTGTGGGCCGGAACGTCGCCGAGGCGTGGATGGTGTCCGGCGCACCGAAGAGGTCCCACGCGAACGAGACCGGGTAGATGCCGAGGTCGAGGAGCGCCCCGCCACCGAGCTCGAGCGCGTTGATGCGGTGCGCCGGGTCGTCGGAGAGCAACTGCGTGTGGTCCGCGATGAGCGTCCGGAGGTCGCCCAATACGCCCTCGGCGATGATCTCGCGGATGCGGGCCATGTGCGGCAGGTACCTGGTCCACATCGCCTCGAGCACGAGCAGGCCCTTGGATGCGGCGAGCTCCGCCAAGGCACGCGCCTCGGCTGCGTTGACCGTGAACGCCTTCTCGACGAGCACGTGCTTGCCCGCCTCGAGCGCCAGCGTGGCGCCCGCCGCATGCATCGGGTGCGGCGTGGAGACGTAGATCACGTCGACCTCGGGGTCGGCGGCGAGTGCCTCGTAGCTGCCGTGCGCGTTCGGGATGCCGAACTCGGCGGCGAACGCGTCAGCGCTCTCCTGCGAGCGCGACCCGACCGCCTGCACGGTGAATCCGTTGAGCTTCAGGTCGTTGGCGAAGGCGTGCGCGATGCCGCCGGTCGCGAGGATGCCCCACCGCAGTCGTTCCGTCATGACGACAGCCTATTGCGCCGGCGCGTTCCCCCTGTTCGGGGATCATGTGGAATCCTCACGATCAGGTCTAACGTTCAGTCATGACGGCTGTTCTCCCTTGGAAAGGCCGCGTCATCGGCACCGCCGCCGCGGCCATCATCGCCCTCGTGGCCATCCCTGCGGGGATCGCCGGCCCGGCTGCTGCCGCGCCACCCTCCTCCCCCTCCTCATCATCGACCGTCGCCAAGTACGTCGCCCTCGGCGACTCGGTCGCCGCCGGCCAGGGCGCCGGCGGCTACGTCGACGCCTGCCTCCGGAGTCCGAGCGGCTACCCGACGCTCCTCGACGCAGCTCCGCGCACGAACCTGCTGCGGAACCCCTCCTGCAGCGGGGCGACGATCGCGGATGTCGCGGCCGACCAGCTCTCGCAGCTGAACCGCGGCACGACGCTCGTGACCCTCACCGTCGGCGCGAACGAGGTCGACCTGACCGGCATCCTCGCGGCGTGCACGCCGCCGTCACCGGTCGAGGCGTGCCTCGCGGCCGTCGGGGCCGCGCAGGCGTACCTCTCCACGGACCAGCTGGCAATCGATGTCGGCGGACTCGTCGGGGCGATTGCGAGTCGTTCACCCGGCGCGGAGATCCTGGTGACGGGGTACGCGATTCCCTTCAGGCCCGGCTACAGCGAGCTGACCGATCAGGTGAACCTGCTCACCGTCGTGATGAACTCGCAGGTCCAGGCGGGCGTCGGAGGCGCCGCGGCATCCGGAATCGATGCCCGCTACGTCGACGTGACCGGCCTCTTCGCGGGTCACGGAGTCGGCTCCGCGGACCCGTGGCTCGGCATCGAGCCGACCGATCCGATCACCTTCCTCCACCCCAACGCCGCCGGTTACGTCGCCTACCGCGACGCGCTGCTCACCGCACTGGCACTGCCGTGATCGCCGCATCTCGGTACCGCGTCGCACTCGCCGCGGCGGTCGTCACGGCCGTCGTCGCGCTCGGGTCGATCGCCTCGCCGGCACTGGCCGCCACGACCGGGAAGGGCAAGCCAGGCGGCGGCGGGAACGGCAACGGCGGAGGCACCGCCCAGCTCGCCTATGCGGCGGTCGGCGACTCCTATGCGGCGGGCCTCGGCGCCGGCAGCTACCTCGAGACGACCTGCTACACGAGTTCGAAGGGGTATCCGGCACTGCTCGACGCCGATGCGAACCTCGCCCTCGCCGCTCGACCCGCCTGCCGCGGCGCCACCACGGCCGACGTGATCTCGAAGCAGGTTCCCGCCCTTCCGGCGAATGCCGTGCGCGTCACGCTCACGGTCGGCGGCAATGACGTGGGATTCGCGAACGTGATGCAGAACTGCTTCGTGCTCGTGAACAGCTCGTGCGAGTCGCACATCGTGGCGGGTGAGACCATCGTCCAGAGCGGCACTCTCGCCCAGAACGTGCGAAACACGATCGCGGCGATCATCGCGAAGGCACCGGGCGCGCGGGTCGCCGTCACCGGCTATCCGCTGCTCTTCGCATCCATCTCCCGCTACCAGTGGGCTGCACGGGTCAACACCGGCACCGCGGCGCTCAACGACGCGATCGAAGCGGCAGCCGTTCAATCCGGAGCCGTGTACGTCGATGTCGAGTCGCCCTTCGCGGGTCACGGCATCGGCAGCAGCTCGCCCTGGATCAACGATTGGAGCTGGCTTCGCTCGAACGACTCGTTCCATGCCAACGCCGCCGGGTACCAGGCCTACGCGGCCGCGCTACGCCCGGCCCTGCAATGAGCCGCCGACCGCACGCGCTCTTCCTCGCGTGAGATGCGGACGGCCCGGAGACCCCGGGCCGTCCGTGTGCGAACATGCCCCCGTTCGGGGCAGTGCGGCGCCGGCGAAGGCGGGTTAGCGTCGACGAGCGCCTGACTCTTCCTCCTGCGCGATGAACGGCCCGGAGACCCCGGGCCGTTCGTCTGCCTACGAGGTCGTTCCAGCGCGCCTGAAACGAGGAAAGACCCGGATCTCTCCGGGTCTTCCTGATGTGGAGCCGCCTGTGGGAATCGAACCCACGACCTTTTCATTACGAGTGAAACGCTCTGCCGACTGAGCTAAGGCGGCGTGGCATCCGGAGCGCTGAAGCGCACCGACTGGCACGAGAATCCATGTTAGCGGGTTTCGGGAGTCTCGTTGACCACCTTCAGCACTTCGGGTCGCTGGAGGGCACGGTGCCGTCGATGAAGTAGGCCTCGACGGCGTCGTTCACGCACGGGTTCGACTTGTTGTAGGCCGTGTGCCCCTCGCCCTCGTAGGTGACGAGCGTGCCGCTCTCGAGCTGCTCCGCCAAGGCGACCGCCCATTCGTAGGGCGTCGCGGGATCGCCCGTGGTGCCGATGACGAGGATCGGCGCGGCGCCCTCCGCTTGGATCTCGGCGCGCTCGACGTCGCTCTGGTACGGCCAGTTGACGCAGCCGAGATCGCCGAACCCGAAGTACGGGCCGATGACCGGCGCGACCTCCGCCGTCGCGGCGGCCTTCTCGCGCATCACGGCGACGTCGGACTGGTACGTGTAGTCGAGGCAGTTCACCGCGGTGAACGCCTCGGCCGAATTGTCGAGGTAGGTGCCGTCTTCGCTGCGCCCGTTGTAGCCGTCGGCGAAGGCGAGCGCCATGTCGGCGTCTCCGAACATGACGGACTCGAACATGTCGCCCAGGTACGGCCACGAATCGGCGCTGTAGAGGGGGTAGATGATCGCGGTCACCAGCGTGTCGGCGCCGACGAGGCGGCCATCGGTACCGCGCAGCGGACTCGCATCGACCGAGGCGAGGAGCCGGCTGATCTCGTCGAGAGCGTCATCGACGGTGCCGTCGAAGGGGCACTCGCTTCCTGAGAGGCAGTACTCGAGGTAGGCCTTCAGCGCGTTCTCGAACCCGACGGCCTGCGCCTGGGACACCTCGGTCTCGCTGGCCGAGGGGTCGATCGCGCCGTCGAGCACGAGCTTGCCGACCTTGTCGGGGTAGAGCTCGGCATAGGTCGCGCCGAGGAACGTTCCGTACGAGAAGCCGAGGTAGTTGAGCTGTTCGTCGCCGAGGATCGCGCGCAGCAGGTCCATGTCGCGCGCCGCACTCTCGGTGTCGACGTTGCCGAGCAACTCACCGGTGTTCTCGGCGCACGCCTCACCGAAGGCCTTCTCGGTCGTCTCGATCTCGGCGATCCACTCGTCGCTGCCGCGAACGCCGGGAGTGATGCCGTATAGGTACTCGTCCATCTCGGGAGCGTCGTAGCAGACGACCCCCGACGACCGGCCGACGCCGCGAGGGTCGAAGCCCACGACGTCGAACCGATCCTGCAGCGGCTGGCCGACGGCGTAGTCGAGGGAGTCCATCACGAAGTCGTAGCCGGAACCACCCGGTCCGCCGGGATTCACGAGCAGGGAGCCGAGCTTGTCGCCCGTGGCCACGTGGCGTACGAGGGCGAGCTCGGTCTCGCCGGCCGAGGGGTCGCTCCAGTCGAGGGGGGCCTTCGCCGTGGCGCAGCCCATGCCGTCGCCGCATCGTTCCCACTCGAGCACCTGCGTGTAGAAGGGCTCCAGGTCGGCGGCGACCTCTTCACCGGTCGGCGTCGAGATCGGCTGCTTCGGGCTCAGGAATTCGGGCACGCAACCGCTCAGTGCGAGCATCGCGGCGAGTGCGCCCACGATCGCGATCGCGCGCGTGCCACGCGGCATCCGTCGCCGTGCGCTGGTCGTGTCGGTCATGCGGCCCCTCGTTCGGTCGTTCGTCGGATGGCGGAGATGAGCATCGCCTCGAGCGCGAGCGCCGGCGAGACGTTGCCGTCGATGCGAGTGCGCGCCTGCTGGATCGCATCGAGCGTCGCGAGCGTGCGAGCAGGCGAAGCGGATGCCGCGGCGCGCTGCATGCCCGTCTCGAGCTCGCGGTTCACGAGCGGCACGTCGGCGCCGAGCTGGATGAGCAGGATGTCGCGGTAGAGCGACGCGAGATCGACGAGGATTCGGTCGATGCCGTCGCGGAGGCTGCGGGTCGCGCGGCGCTTCTGGTCGTCTTCGAGCGCCTTCAGCTGCGGGCGGAGGGCGTTCGGCACCGCCTGACCCGGCGCGACGCCGAGCGAGTGCAGGGCATTCGCTCGCTCTTCGGCGTCGCGAAGCTCACCGATGGCCTTCGCGTCTTCACCGGCGACCTCGATGAACCTCGCCGCGGTGGCCACCGCACCCGATGCCGAGCGCACCGCGAGCGCGAGCTCGAGCGTCTCGGAGCGGCGCCGCCGCGCCTCTTCGTTCGTGGCCAGCCGATGCGCCATGCCGATGTGACTCTGCGCCTCGCGCGCGGCGCGCTCGGCGAGCACGGGATCGACGCCGTCGCGGCGTTCGAGGAGCGCCGCGACATCCGCGATGCTCGGAACCTGGAGCCGCACCGAACGCACGCGCGACCGGATCGTGGGGATGAGGTCGGCCTCGCTCGGCGCGCAGAGGATCCACACGGTGCGCTCCGGCGGCTCCTCGAGCTCCTTGAGGAGGAAGTTGGAGGTCTGCTCGGTCATGCGATCGGCGTCTTCGACGATGATGACCCGGTGCCTGCCGATCGACGGCGCGTAGTGCGAGCGGCGCACGATGTCGCGCACGTCGTCGCGCTTGATGATGACGCCCTCGGTCGCGAGCACGTGCAGGTCGGGGTGACTGCGCGCATCGACCTGCGCCTGCGTTCGCTCGTCGCCGTCTGGCGCACCCGAGATGAGCGCCGTCGCGAAGGCATACGCGAGGTTCGAGCGTCCGGATCCGGGAGGGCCCGTGACGAGCCACGAGTGCGTCATCTGCTGGGTGCCGGTGCCGGCGGTCGCTCTCGCCCCTGCAGACTCGGCAGCGGCGCGGAAGAGCGCGATCGCGGCGTCCTGCCCCGTCAGCTCACTCCACACGCTCACGGTTCAACGCTACCGTCAGCGGCTGACGATGCGCTCGACGCCCCCGACGCGCTCGACGCGCTCAGAGGAGACCGGCCACTCGGGCACGGATCGCCTCGGCGATCTCCTCGACGGGCTGCGCCGCGTCGACCACGAGGAAGCGCTCGGGCTCCGCAGCGGCGATCTCGAGGTAGGCACCGCGAACCCGGTCGTGGAACTCGGATGCCTCGGCCTCGAGCCGGTCGTAGCGCGTGCGCGCGTCGTCGAGCCTCGTGCGCGCCGACGCGGCGTCAAGGTCGAGCAGGATCGTGAGATCGGGCCGCAGCCCTTCCGTCGCCCACTCGGAGAGCCCGCGCACCGCCCCGGCGTCGAGCACGCGCCCGGCGCCCTGGTAGGCGACCGACGAGTCGATGTAGCGGTCCTGCAGGACGACCTCGCCACGGGCGAGGGCCGGGCGCACGACGGTCGCGACATGATGCGCCCGATCGGCGGCGTAGAGCAGGGCCTCGGCGCGGGGCGCGATGTCGCCACGGTGGTGCAGCACGATCTCGCGCACCTCGATGCCCACGTCGGTGCCGCCGGGTTCGCGCGTGCGCACCACGGTCCTTCCGGACTCGACGAGCCACGCGCCGAGCAGCTCGGCCTGAGTCGTCTTGCCGGACCCGTCGCCGCCCTCGAGGGTGATGAAGAGCCCGTCGCTCACTTGTCGGTCGCCGCCTTCTTCGCGGGGGCCTTCTTCGCAGGCGCCTTCTTCGCAGCGGGCTTCTTCGCAGCCGGCTTCTTCGCCCGCGGCGCGGCAGGACCCTTGTCCCGCTTGATCTGCAACAGTTCGACGGCGCGTTCGAAGGTGATCTCCTCGACCGACTCGGCGCGCGGGATGGTCGCGTTCGTCGTGCCGTCGGTGACGTAGGGCCCGAATCGGCCATCCTTCACCTTGATGGGCTTGCCGCTCACGGGGTCTGCGTCGAACTCCTTCAGGGCGCTCGAAGCGGCACGTCCGCCGTACTTCGGCTGAGCGAAGAGCTCCAGCGCGCCGTCGAGGCCGATCTCGAAGATCGCGTCCTCGCTCGGCAGCGTGCGCGTGTCGGTGCCCTTCTTCAGGTACGGGCCGTAGCGGCCGTTCTGCGCGGTGATCTCGGTCTCGGTCTCGGGGTCGATCCCGACGACGCGCGGCAGGTTCAGGAGCTTCAGCGCCGTCTCGAAGTCGATCTCCGCCACCTGCATGCTCTTGAAGAGCGAGGCGGTGCGCGGCTTCTCGGCCGGGGCCTTCTTCGCGGCGCGCTTGGCCTTCGGCTTCGGCGCGTCGACGACCTCACCGGTGGCGGGGTCGACGGATGCCTCGGCGGCCTCGGCCTCGGGAGCAGCCGCCGGCTCAGGATCGAGCTCGGTGACGTACGGGCCGAAGCGGCCGTCCTTCACGACGACCTCCTTGCCGTTCTCGGGGTTGACGCCGAGCACCCGAGCCTCCTGCACCGGTGCGTCGATGAGCTCGCGCGCCTTCGCCTCGGTGAGCTCGTCGGGGGCGAGGCCCTCGGGCAGGTTCACCCGTCGCGGCGTCGCGTCCGGCGCGGCGCCCTCTTCGACGATCTCGAGGTAGGGACCGTACTTGCCGATGCGCAGCGTGATGTCGGGCGCGATCTGCACCGAGTTGATCTCGCGGGCGTCGATCTCGCCGAGGTTGTCGACGACCTGCCGCAGCCCGCGGTGCTTGTCGGACCCGAAGTAGAAGCTCGAGAGCCAGTCGACGCGGTCGGCCTCGCCGGCGGCGATGTGGTCGAGGTCGTCCTCCATCTCGGCGGTGAAGTCGTACTCCACGAGATCGCCGAAGTGCTCCTCGAGCAGTCGCACGACCGAGAACGCGATCCAGCTCGGCACGAGCGCCTGGCCTCGCTGGGTGACGTACCCGCGGTCCATGATCGTCGAGATGATCGAGGCGAACGTCGAAGGGCGGCCGATGCCGAGCTCCTCGAGTCGCTTCACGAGGCTCGCCTCGGTGTAGCGCGGCGGCGGCGACGTCTCGTGGCCCTTGGCCTCGAGGTCGGCCATGGCGAGCGACTGCCCCTCCTTCAGCGGGGGCAGCTTCGCCTCGCCGGGAGTCTCGTCGGCGTTGCGCTCCTCGTCACGGCTCTCCTCATATGCGGCGAGGAAGCCGCGGAAGGTGATGACCGTACCGCTCGCGGTGAACTCGGCGATCGTGCCGCCGACCGGAGCGGATGCCTCGGCGGGCGCCGAGGCATCCGCTGCCGTCGGGCCGACCTCGATCGTGACCGTGGCCGTCTGGCCCTTGGCGTCGGCCATCTGCGAGGCGACCGTGCGCTTCCAGATGAGGTCGTACAGCTTGAACTCGCTGCCGCGCAGGACGCTCTGCAGCTCGGCTGGGGTGCGGAACACCTCGCCCGACGGGCGGATGGCCTCGTGCGCCTCCTGCGCGTTCTTCGACTTGCCGGCGTACACGCGGGGCTTGTCGGGGATCGAGTCGGCACCGTACAGCGCGGTCGCCTGGGTGCGGGCGGCGGTGATCGCCTGCTGCGACAGCGACGACGAGTCGGTGCGCATATAGGTGATGTAGCCGTTCTCGTAGAGCGACTGCGCCACCCGCATGGTGTCGCGGGCCGAGAGGCGGAGCTTGCGGGCTGATTCCTGCTGCAGCGTCGAGGTCGTGAACGGTGCGGCCGGGCGCCTGGAGTACGGCTTCGACTCGACCTTGGAGACGGTGCGAGAGACGGTCTCCGCCGACAGGGCGGTGACGAGTGCGGCCGCGGTCGCCTCGTCGAGCACGACGGCCTTGCTCTTCAGCGTTCCGGCGTCGTCGAAGTCGCGGCCGGTCGCGACGCGCTCGCCGCCGAGACGCACGAGCTTCGCCTCGAACGAGGTCGCGTTGTCGGATGCCTCGGCCGAGAAGCGCCCGGCGAGGTCCCAGTAGCCCGCGGCGACGAAGGCGAGGCGCTCCCGCTCGCGGTCGACGACGAGGCGGGTGGCCGCCGACTGCACACGGCCGGCGGAGAGGCCGGGGCCGACCTTGCGCCAGAGCACCGGCGAGATCTCGTACCCGTAGATGCGGTCGAGGATGCGCCGGGTCTCCTGCGCGTCGACGAGCGCGGTGTCGAGCTCGCGGGTGTTGTCCTTCGCCTTCTGGATTGCGTCCTTCGTGATCTCGTGGAAGACCATGCGGCGCACGGGCACCTTCGGCTTGAGCTCCTGCAGGAGGTGCCACGCGATGGCCTCGCCCTCGCGGTCCTCATCGGTTGCGAGCAGGAGTTCGTCGGCATTCTTCAGCGCGCGCTTGAGTTCGGCGACGGTCTTCTTCTTGGAGTCGGACACCACGTAGTACGGCTCGAAGCCGTTGTCGACGTCGACGGAGAACTTGCCGAGCGGGCCCTTCTTCAGCTCTGCCGGCAGGTTCTTGGGCTCGATGAGGTCGCGGATGTGTCCGACGGAAGACAGCACTTCGTAGCCGTCGCCCAGGTATTGGGCGATCGACTTCATCTTCGTGGGCGACTCGACGATGACCAGTTTTTTCGCGCCTGACACCAGACTCCTCTTTGTTGACAATTGGGACGAGAACGCACATTCGAAGCCGCGCCCCCGAGCGGTGTGCCAGAGCCGGCGAAATGCTGCGCCGACAGCCACACCATACACACACTGGCCGGGAGGAGGCGCACTCGCGGAACGACGGGACCGGTTCCTGCTTGCTCCCCGCGCCCCCTTGCGGTTCTCGGCACGCCGAGGAGAATGGCGATCATGGACACCTCAACGACGAGTTCGTACACGGCGATGCTGGTCGATGGACCGCTCGAGGGGAAGACGGTGGCCACCGCCTTCCTCGAGTCCGGAGACCCTCGACCGCGACTCGAGCTGAACACGGATCAGGGCAAGCACTACGTGTACTCCCGCGCGGCCGGCATGGAGTTCGCAGCACCGGGAGACGACCGACCGACGGCGGTGGAATACCGCTTCGTCGAGACCGTGTTCGACTGATCGATCGGTTCGCGCCGATCACGGCGGCGCCGACGGCTGACCCGCCCATCCGGGCGGCCCTGCCCTCGCTGAGGCCGTGACCGCGAATCCCGGCACCGCCGCGACGACGACCGTGACGGATGCGGCGGCACCATCGCCCTCGCAGGCGTCGAGCCGGGCGCCGTTGCGAGCAGCGACGGCACCGGCGAGCCGGCACGGCACACCGGCGACGGCGCCAGACATCGCATCCGCCGCCGCGAGCGCGGCGGCGTCGGCGGCGTTCGCCGCGCGCTGCGACGCAACGAACACGCCGAGCAGTGCGAGCAGCGCCACGGCGAGCGCGGTCATCGCCCCGATGATGCCGACCGCGACCACGGACGCCGCCCCCGTCTCGGGATCTCCGGCGCGATCGAGGGCGGCGGCCCGACGCCGGTCGGTGCATCGACGCGGGACCATCACCGGCCTCCCGTCACCGCGCAGGCCTCCGCGCGCAACTCGATCGCAGCGAGCAGCCCGCTGCCGGAACCGGTGAGCACGGCGCAGACGAACTGCCCGTCGGTCGCCGCGGAGAGCCCGGCCCCGCCCGAGACGCGATCGGCGATGGCCGCCGCTGCGCCTTCCGACTCGCCACGACCGAGCGCGCGGGCCGCGTCCGCGGCCGCGTCCGTCAGGCGCACCTGCTGGCCCGCCAGCTGCACCGAGGCGAGGCTGGCCGCGAGGACGAGTGCGATGGCGGGTAGCGCGACCGCGAACTCCGCGGTCACGCTCCCGCGTTCGCCGTCAGCCGACCGTGAGCGCATTCCGCACGAGATCGGTGAGGATACCTCGCACCTCATCGCCGCGGAGGATGATGACGAGGAGGCCGGCGAACCCGACCGCCGCCATCGTCGCCACGGCGTACTCGGCGGTCGCGGCTCCCCGTTCGCCCGCCAGGCGGACGACGATCCGCCTGACGAGGCGAGAGCTCGGCCCGGGTCGCTTGCGCTCTCGTCGGGGTTCGGTGTCGGATCGTGCGTGCATGGTGTTCCCTCCTGTGGTGCCGGCTGGTCGGCTCTCGAATGGCACGAGTCGGATCGGGTCACACGGCACCGCCGAGCGTGCCGGTGACGACCGAGATCATGAGCGGCGCGACGCCGAGCAGTACGAACGCCGGAAGCACGCAGAGTCCGAGCGGCAGCATGAGGCGCACGCCGAGCGCGGCCGCCCGCTCGACGCCCGCCGATCTCGCGGCCCTGCGGAGCCGGAAGGCCTCGGCGCGCAGCAGCTCGGCGACCGGGGCACCCGCTCGTGCCGCGAGGCCGAGCACGGCCTCGACCTCTGCGCCGTCCCCGGCATGCGGGACGAACGCCACGATGGTGTCGCGGGTCAACCCTCGCGCCCGATCGATCGACACTCCGCTCGACATCGCGATCGCGAGCAGTTCGAGTTCGAGGCCGGCATCGACGCGTGAACGACCGGCCCGCTCGGCGAGAGCCCGGTTCCACCGGTGTCCGAGCCAGAGCATGGCGAGGCCGAGCGCCAGACAGGTGAGCCCGATCGGGTTGCCGAAGAGCACGCCGATCGTGTCGAAGCCGAGCGTCGCGCCGAACAGCACCGCGATCGCCGGCAACGCCATCACGAGGCGAGCGCTCGCCTCGGGGCCGGCGAGCGCCGACCGCACCTCCCGTCGCAACTGTGCCTCGTCGCGCAATACCGTCGCGAGGTCGCGCAGGCTCCCGGCCAGTGGTGCACCCGACTCGGCGGCGACCGCCCAAGCCGCCGCGAGCACCGGCCACGCCGACGACGTCGTCGGGCGGTCGGCGAGCCCTTCGACGATGACCGGCGCAACCGGATCGCCGCTTCTCGCCGCCGTTGCCGCGGTCTCGAGGACGGCGGCATCGGCGACCGACATCGAGTCGGCACCCACGTGGCTCCATGCGTTCGGGGCGGGGACGCCGGCGGCGAGGAGCACGGCGAGCCGCTCCGTGACGGCGGCGATCGCGTCGACCTCGGCCGCCGGGTCGGTGCGCCGACGCCCGGTGACGCGGTCGAGCAGCTGTCTCGGCGCCGACATCCGCCCGTTCATATCGCCTCGACGACGAGCCGGTCGCCTCGCTGCTCGAATCTGCCCATCTGCGCGAGGCGGCGCCGACCGCCGGCTCGGTCGAGGTGGAGCACGAGGTCGAACGCGCTCACCGTCTGTCGGGCGAGCGCATCGGGAGAGAGACCGGCGATGGAGCCGAGTGCTTCGAGACGTGCTGGGACGTCGGCGAGCGAGTTCGCGTGCAGCGTGCCCGCGCCGCCGTCGTGCCCGGTGTTGAGCGCGGCGAGGAGTTCGCGGAGCTCGGCGCCCCGACATTCGCCGACGACGAGTCGATCGGGTCGCATGCGAAGCGCCTCCCTGAGCAGTGCGTCGAGCCCGACCCGACCCGTGCCCTCGAGGTTCGCCTGGCGCGCTTCGAGCGAGACGACGTGGGGATGATCGATCTGGAGCTCCGCGACGTCTTCGATGACGATCAATCGTTCCCGATCGGGTGCCTCCGCGAGCAGCGCGGCGAGCAACGTCGTCTTCCCGGTGCCGCCGGCGCCCGTCACGAGGAGGTTCTTGCGGCAACGGACCGCGTCTCGCAGCACCTCCCGCTGCGCCGCATCGACCATCCCGGCCCGCGCGAGCGCCGCGAGCGAGAATCCCCCGGCCCGTGGCACGCGCACCGAGATCGTCGTGCCGCTCACCGAGACGGGCGGCAGCACGGCGTGCACGCGGATGCCGGCGCCGAGTCGCACGTCGACCGCCGGTGTCGCCTCGTCGATGTGGCGCCCGCCGCGAGCGATCAGCTGCACGGCGAGCGCGCGCACCTCCGCCTCATCGGCCGCCCAACCCGGTTCGGGCTCGGCTCCGGCGCCGCGGTCGATCCAGAGTCCGCGGTCGCCGTTCACGAAGAGATCGGTCACCGGCCCATCGACGGCAAACGCCTCGAGCGGGCCGAGCAGGGAGACATCGCCGCCGTGCTGCTGCACCGGTGCGGCATGCGAGGAAGTCGGCATCGCGGGTTCGAGCGCGTCGACGGCGATGGCGCGCGACTCGGCTTCACGCGAGGGCCCGGTGACGCGAGGCCCGAACGCACGCTCGACGGCGGGCGGCACCGGCGGTTCACGTTGCCAGGAGGGCGAAGCGACGAAGGGAAGGGTCATGTCGCGAGCGTACGAACCGACTGCGGCGCTGCGGCATCCGTTCGACCCCTGATACGGAAAGAGCCTCCCCCACATCATTGTGGAGGAGGACTCGATCTCGTTTGCGGTGCACACGGGCACTGCCCGTTAACGAAAGGGGGCGGCACCCATTGGGGGGAACAGGTGCCGCCTCGGCAGCGCAAGGATTGGGGGGAATCACGAGCGCTGCAGGCCACGAAACGAGTGTTCGGGCGGTACTCAGCATACGGCCTGTAGAAGTATGCGCAAGCACTTTTTGTCCTCATTTGTGCCGACATACAGAATTCTCTGCGCTTAGACACAGGAACGCGCGCCGTTCCGCCGCGAAATCCGTCTGCGACGCTACACGACGCCACGATTCCGCGCCTGATCGGAGCGGCGGGTAGTGTGCTGCGTGGGGCAGGCGACCCATCCGAAGAACACTCGCGAAGGAGCGACTGAAGAACCATGACCGTTCAGATCGATCACGCGCTCGAGGAGATCCGGCGATTCCGCCCGAGCCCCGAGTTCGCCGCCCAAGCCGTCGCCGACGAGCATCTCTACGAAGACGCCGCGGCCGACCGGCTCGGATTCTGGGCCGACCAGGCCCGCGAGCTGCTCACCTGGAGCACCCCGTTCACGCAGACCCTCGACTGGTCGAACCCGCCCTTCGCCAAGTGGTTCCACGACGGCGAACTCAACGTCGCGTACAACTGCCTCGACCGCCACGTCGAGGCGGGCCTCGGCGATCGCGTCGCGCTCCACTTCGAGGGCGAGCCGGGCGACAGCCGTTCCATCACCTACGCGGAGCTGACCGCCGAGGTCAAGCGCGCGGCCAACGCCCTCCTCACGCTCGGCGTGCAGTCCGGCGACCGCGTCGCCATCTACCTCCCGATGATCCCCGAGGCCGTCATCGCGATGCTCGCGTGCGCGCGCATCGGCGCCGTCCACTCGGTGGTGTTCGGCGGATTCTCCTCGAAGAGCCTGCAGTCGCGCATCGACGACGCCCAGGCCGAGGTCGTCATCACCGCCGACGGCGGCTACCGCAAGGGCAAGGCCTTCCCGCTGAAGCCCACGGTCGACGAGGCGATCGAAGCCGCCGAGACCACGGTGCGCTCGGTGCTCGTCGTGAACCGCACCGGCGACGACGTGGCATGGGTCGACGGGCGCGACGTGTCGTGGAGCGAGCAGCTCGCCGCGGCCGATGCCGAGCACGAGGCGCAGGGCTTCAACGCCGAGCACCCGCTGTTCATCCTCTACACCTCGGGAACGACCGGCAACCCCAAGGGCATCCTGCACACCTCGGGCGGGTATCTCACCCAGACGGCGTTCACCCACAAGAACGTCTTCGACCTGCACCCCGAGCGCGACGTCTACTGGTGCACCGCCGACGTCGGCTGGATCACCGGCCACTCCTACGTCGTCTACGGACCGCTGGCCAACGGCGCCACGCAGGTGCTCTACGAGGGCACGCCAGACACGCCGCATCCCGGCCGCTGGTGGGAGATCATCGAGAAGTACCGCGTCTCGATCCTGTACACGGCGCCCACCGCCATCCGCTCCTTCATGAAGCAGGGACGCGACGTCGTGCGCGATTACAACGTGCGGTCGCTGCGACTCCTCGGCTCGGTCGGCGAACCGATCAACCCCGAGGCCTGGATTTGGTACCGGCACGTGATCGGCGGCGGTTCCATCCCCGTGGTCGACACGTGGTGGCAGACCGAGACCGGCGCGATCATGATCTCCGCGCTGCCCGGCATCACCGACCTGAAGCCCGGTTCGGCGCAGGTTCCAGTGCCCGGCATCTCGATCGACATCGTCGACGACGAGGGCACGCCGATCGAGGGCGAGGGAGGCGGCCTCCTCACGATCACGGAGCCGTGGCCGTCGATGCTCCGCGGCATCTGGGGCGACCCGGAGCGGTTCAAGGAGACCTACTGGGAGAAATTCGGCGACAAGTACTTCGCCGGCGACGGTGCCCGCCGCGACGAAGACGGCGACATCTGGCTGCTCGGCCGGGTCGACGACGTCATGAACGTCTCGGGCCACCGGCTCTCGACCGCCGAGATCGAGTCCTCGCTCGTCGCCCACCCGTGGACGGCCGAGGCCGCGGTCGTCGGCGCTTCCGACGAGGCGACGGGCCAGGCCGTCGTCGCGTTCGTGATCCTGAAGGCCAGCCAGGCCGATCAGGTGACCGACATCGGCGCGGCGAGCGACGAACTGCGCAAGCACGTCGCCCAGCAGATCGGCGCGATCGCACGGCCCCGTCAGGTGTTCATCGTCAATGAGCTGCCGAAGACACGGTCGGGCAAGATCATGCGCCGGCTCCTCCGCGACCTCGCAGAGGGCCGGGAGATCGGCGACACGACGACGCTCGCCGACACCTCGATCATGCAGGTCATCAGCGAGCAGGTGAAGTAGGGGGCTTTCCAGCCCTGAGACGACGGATGCCGCGTCGGGAGCGATCCCGACGCGGCATCCGTCATTCGTGCCTGCTGCCTGCGCCTACTCGAACTCGACCACGAGTTCGAGCTCGACGGGCGAGTCGAGCGGCAGCACCGCGACGCCGACCGCGGAGCGCGCGTGGCGGCCCGCTTCGCCGAAGACCTCGCCGAGCAGCTCGGACGCGCCGTTGATGACGCCGGGCTGTCCGGTGAACGCCGGGTCGGATGCCACGAAGCCGACGAGCTTCACGATGCGGGTGACCCGGTCGAGCGAGCCGATCTCGGCGCGCACCGCCGCGAGGGCGTTGAGCGCCGCGGTGCGGGCGTACGCCTTCGCATCGTCGGCGGGCACGAGGCCATGGCCGTCGCCGACCTTGCCCGTCGCGGGCAGCGCACCCGCGGTGAAGGGCAGCTGACCCGAGGTGTAGACGTGGGCGCCGGTGACGACGGCCGGCACGTAGGCGGCGACGGGCGGTGCGACGTCGGGCAGGACGATGCCGAGTTCGGCGAGTCGCGCCTCGAAGGCGGCCATCAGGCTTCGCCCTCGAACTGCTTGGCGGCCTGTGCCGCCGCCGCCGCGCCGGCGGATGCCGCGGCGGACGATTCTCCTCCGGTGGGGCGCTTCAGGTAGGCGACGAGGCCGCCCTCGGGGCCCTGCACGATCTGCACGAGCTCCCATCCCTCGGAACCCCAGTTGTTCAGGATGGCCGCCGTGTTGTGGATGAGCAGCGGGGTGGTGATGTACTCCCAGGTCGTCATGGTTCCTCGTCTCTGTGTCGCATGCATCGACGGCCGCGACCGTCGGATGTGCGCGGTGTCGAACGGAGCGCGGGAATCGCGTGCGTCGGCGCGCCTTCACCGCGCTGCGACGCACAGCGTGCATAGCGGGATTTGTCAGCCTTCTCCGTTAAGCTCCACTATATGTCTGCCCAAAAACGTACGATGAGCGACGTCGGCGCCGGAATCCTCGGCTTCGTCGGCATGAGCGCTCTCGCAGGTGTGCTCGTCACCGCCGCCGTGACCCCGGCCCTCGCCGTCACCGGCATGGCGGCGAACAACAGCATCTCGCTGTTCGAGAACCTGCCCGGGTACCTCGAGCCCGCCGACCTCGCCGAGCGGTCGAACATCTACGCGACGGCTCCCGACGGCTCCCCGTACCTGCTCGCCTCCTTCTTCGACGACAACCGCGAAGAGGTCGCGTGGGACGCGATCAGCCAGTACGTGAAGGACGCAGCGGTCGCCGGTGAAGACCCGCGCTTCTACGAGCACGGCGGCGTCGACATCCAGGGCACCGTGCGCGGCGCACTCAAGACCGTGAGCGGCGAAGACACGCAGGGCGGATCGTCGATCACGCAGCAGTACGTCAAGAACGTGCTCATCAACAACAACACGGCGAAGGCGACGAACCAGGAGGAGTTCGAGAAGGCGTACGACGAGGCGACCGAGGTGAGTGTCTCCCGCAAGCTCAAGGAGATCCGCTACGCGATCGCCCTCGAGAAGGAGTACTCGAAGGACGACATTCTCAAGGGCTACCTGAACATCGCCGCCTTCGGTGGTCGCGTGTACGGCATCGAGTCGGCCGCGCAGTACTACTTCACGAAGACCGCGGCGACCCTGTCGCTGCCCGAAGCGGCCAGCCTCATCGCCATCGTGAACTTCCCCGAGGCCCTGCGTCTCGACCAGCCCGAAGACGAAGACAACGGCGCCGCGTCGGTCAACGACAAGGGCGAGCCGACGCCGTACGCCGCGAACAAGGAGCGTCGCGACTACATCCTCGACAAGATGCTCGAGTACCAGAAGATCACTGCTGAGGAACATGCGGCTGCGATCGCCACTCCGGTGACGCCCGTGATCCACGCGCCGAGCACCGGCTGCCAGTCGGCGGGCGGATCGGCGTTCTTCTGCGATTACGTGACCTGGGTGATCAAGAACCAGTTCGACAACCCTGAGACGACGGATGTCAACGAGGGCACGCAGATGCTGCAGAAGGGCGGGCTCGACATCTACACGACGCTCGACCTCGAGCTCCAGGGCGAAGCCGAGGCAGCCATGCGCGAGAACGTGCCGTTCGCGGATCCGCGATTCGACGTCGGTTCGGTGGCGGTCAGCGTCGAGGTCGGCACGGGCAAGATCCTCGCGATGACGCAGAACAAGCAGTACACGCAGGATCCTGACGTCATCGCCGCCAGCGCGGGCGACTACAGCTCGATCAACTTCAGCACCGACTACGCGTACGGCGGGTCTCTCGGCTTCCAGCCCGGCTCGACCTTCAAGGTGTTCACCCTCGCAGAGTGGCTGAACGAGGGCCATTCGCTGCGGGAGACCTTCAACGGGAGCCGGCGGAACTTCACCTCCTTCCCCGCGGCATGCTACGGCGGCTGGAAGGGCAACTACGATCCGAAGAACGACGACGGCACCGGAGCGAACAACGCCGTCGACGCCACGAAGTACTCCGTCAACACCGCGTTCATCGCGATGGCGCAGCAGCTCGACCTCTGCAAGATCCGCGACACGGCGCAGGCATTCGGTGTCCGTCGTGCCGATGGGCTCGATCTCGGACAGCAGTACCAGTACGCCGAAGACGGCACGCGCTCCATCAACCCTGATGCGATCTTCGGCCCGGGCGCGATCCTCGGCACCGAGGAGGTCTCGCCGCTGAGCATGGTGAGCGCGTTCGCCGGTGTCGCCAACAACGGCGCGACCTGCTCGCCCGTCGCCATCGCGCGCATCGTCAACAACAAGGGCGAAGAGCAGGCCGTGCCGCAAACAGCGTGCCCGCAGTCGGTGGCCCCCGAGGTCGCACATGCGATGGGATACGCCATGGCGCAGACCTTCAGCGGCACTGCGAGTGCGTCGAACACCGGCACGGGCGTGCCGCACATCGGCAAGACCGGAACCACCGACAACAACGAGGGCACCTGGATGAACGGTGCGTCGACTCGCGTCGCGACCGCCGTCTGGGTCGGCAACGTCACGGGGCATGCCAACCTCCGTCAGCTGAGCTTCGACAGCGGTGCGGCCGCGACCGCGCGTCACCGCATGTGGAAGCGCATCATGACCCTCGCCGACAACAAGTACGGCGGTGCCGAGTTCCCTGAACCCGACCAGTCGGCGTTCAAGCAGGTGCTCGTCGACATCCCGCAGGTCGCGGGTCTGTCGTTCGACGCCGCGAAGCAGGCGATCGAGACGGCCGGCTTCGTCGCCGAAGACGGCGGCCAGCAGGATTCCAACCTTCCAGCGGGCACCGTCAGCGGCACGGACCCTTCGGGCCAGGCGGGCAAGGGCACCACGATCCGCATCTTCACGAGCAACGGCTCGATGACCGGAGTGCCGAACGTCGTCGGCATGACGGGTGATCAGGCTGAGGCCGCGCTGAAGCAGGCCGGCTTCAAGGTGCAGCGCCAGAACGAGAACACGGCCGACCCCACGAAGGTAGGCGTCGTGATCTCGCAGAACCCGGCGGGCGGCGGCTTCGCGAAGCCCGGCGACCAGATCACGATCAGCGTCGGCAAGCTCGGCGGCAACGCCCCCGGCGACGACTAGTCGCGATCGATGGCGACGACTCGTTTCCCGCCCGTCGCGACGATCGCTCTGGCGATCGTCGCGGCGGGCGCTGCCGCCTTCGCGTACGGTTCGCTGATCGAGCGCACCCGGTGGACGCTCCGCCGGGTCGATGTCCCCGTGCTTCCTCCGGGCGCTGAGCCGATCCGCGTCTTGCACCTCTCCGACCTGCACATGGCGCCGTGGCAGCGCGACAAGCAGGAGTGGGTGCGCGGCCTCGCCGCCCTGAAACCCGACCTCGTCGTCGACACCGGCGACAACCTGGGACACGAACGCGGCATCGAAGGCATCCGACGGGCGTTCGAGCCGTTCCGCGGCGTGCCAGGCGTCTTCGTCAACGGTTCGAACGATTATTTCGGGCCCGTCCTGAAGAATCCGTTCGCCTACTTCTCGGGCCCGTCGCGCCTCGGGCTGCGCGCGAAGCCCATCGACATCGGCGAACTGCACGCCTACTTCGCGGACCTCGGCTGGCGCGACCTCGACAACACCGCGACCGCCCTCGACCTGCGGGGCACGCATTTCGAGTTCTTCGGCGTCGACGATCCGCACAAGGGCTACGACCGGCTGGATCTCATCACCGCGGCGATCGACGAGCTGCGCTCGGAAGACCCGCTCGGCGATGAGACCTGGCCCGATGAGGCATCCGCCGTCGACCGCCCGACCGTGACCGTGGGCGTCGCCCACGCGCCGTACCAGCGCGTGCTCAACTCGTTCGTGAACCACGGTGCGCAGCTGCTGCTCGCCGGACACACGCATGGCGGCCAGGTGTGCGTCCCCGGCATCGGTGCCCTCGTCACGAACTGCGACATCCCCCGCGATCAGGTCAAGGGCCTCAGCATCTGGCGCCACGGCTTGCGGTCGGCATTCCTGAACGTCTCTGCCGGCCTCGGCACCTCGATCTATGCCCCTGTGCGCTTCGCCTGCCCGCCCGAGGCCACGCTGCTGACCCTCGTGCCCGCCGCGTAGCCCCGCTGCTCGCCGACGGTTCCGCACGAACCGCCGCCGCCCGCATGCAGTGGTCTGGCGGGACCGATTTATCGGCTATTCTTGTTGAGGCTCGCAAGGGCCGACCCGGGGTGTGGCGCAGCTTGGTAGCGCGCGTCGTTCGGGACGACGAGGTCGCAGGTTCAAATCCTGTCACCCCGACCGGGTGAAACCCCCTCCTTCGGGAGGGGGTTTTCTCATTCCCGCTGCAGCAACCTCGCAAGGCCGCCCGCTACGGGCGGCCGATCCCGCGATACCGCCAGCCGGCGGCCCGCCACGCTGCGGGTTCGAGCACGTTGCGGCCGTCGATGATCCGGCGCTCCCCCACGAGTCGTCCGGTCGTCTCGGGGTCGAGCGTGCGGTACTCGTTCCACTCGGTGGCGAGGATCACGAGATGCGCCCCGAACAGCGCTTCCCGGGTCGTGGGCGCCGTGCCGAGGTCGGGGTGCCGCGCGAGGGCGTTCTCGAGTCCCTCGGGGTCGGTGACGACGACCCGGGCACCGAGCTCCTGGAGGCTGACCGCGATGTCGAGTGCGGGCGAGTCGCGCACGTCGTCGGAATCGGGCTTGAAGGTCACGCCGAGCACCGCGACCTTCTTGCCGGCCGCCGAGCCGCCGAGATCCTGCACAGCGAGGTCCACGACGCGGCGCCGTTGGCGAAGATTCGTCTCGTCGACCTCGCCGAGGAACGCGAGGGTGTCGTTCAAACCGAGTTCTTCCGCGCGCGCGATGAAGCCGCGGATGTCCTTCGGGAGGCAGCCGCCGCCGAATCCGACGCCGGCGTTCAGGAAGCGCCGACCGATGCGCGCATCGTGGCCGATCGCGTCGGCGAGCGCCGTGACATCCGCGCCGGTGGCGTCAGCGATCTCGGACATCGCGTTGATGAAGCTGATCTTCGTCGCGAGGAAGGCGTTGGCGGCGACCTTCACGAGTTCGGCGGTCGCGTAGTCGGTCACGATGCGAGGCGTGCCCGCCTCGATCGCGGCCCGATAGACGTGGTCGAGCGCGGATGCTGCGCGGCCGCCGTCGCCCTGCGCGACGCCGTACACGAGGCGATCGGGCGAGAGGGTGTCCTTCACGGCGAATCCCTCGCGCAGGAACTCGGGGTTCCATGCCAGACCGGCGTGCGGGGCTTCTGCGGCGAGACGCGCTGCGAGGCGAGCCGCCGTGCCGACGGGCACCGTGCTCTTGCCGACGATGAGCGCTCCCTCGGCCAGGTGCGGCAGCAGGGCGGAGAACGCCGAATCGACGTACGACACGTCTGCGGCGCCCGTGTCGGCAGTCTGCGGCGTGCCGACGGCAAGGAAGTGCACCTCGGCCTCGGCAGCCTCGGCGATGTCGGTGCTGAAGCGCAGACGCCCGCTCGCCGTCGCCGAGGCGAGGATCTCGGGCAGGCCGGGCTCGTAGAACGCCGGCCGACCGGCAGCCAGCGCCTTGATCTTGCGCTCGTCGACGTCGATGCCGACCACGTCGTGGCCGAGCTCGGCCATCGCGGAGGCGTGCACCGCGCCGAGGTAGCCGCAGCCGATGACGGAGATGCGCATGGAGATCCTCCCGATCGAACCGTTCCATTCTGCCGTACCGACAGCACACCCACGATGGACGGGCACGGCTCACCATCCGAACGCCGCCTGCGGTTCACTCGGGAGTGGTCGCGCGCGCGGCATCCGCTCGGCTCCGACCGCTCGCCCACCTGAGCAGACGCTCGAGCGGCCCGCGGCCGAGGTAGTGCCGCCACAGCCACGCGAACACCATCGACCCCACGACCAGCCCGAGCAGGAGTTCACCGGAGTCGTCGGTGTAGTAGCCGTTCTCGACGCGGATCGAGACGGCGAGCACCACGAGGTGCAGCGTGTAGATGGTCAGCGGCATCGAGCCCATGGCGATGATCGGCGAGAGCACGACGCCCGCCACTCGCCGCACCTGCGGGCGTGCGAAGAACGTGAGCAGCAGCATCCCCGCCACGACGACGACCCCGACGCCGACGTTGCCGAGCGCCTCGAGCGAGGTGCGCAGCGCCGACACCGCCGGATCGACCTCGACCTCGACGTCGAGTGGCGCAGCGATGCCTCCTGGCATGAGTGCGACGATGGGCAGCAGCACCGCGGCCGTGACGGCGCCCACGAGCGCGGCGAGGGCGACGACACGCGGCGAACCGAGGTCGAGGCGCACGAGCGCGAGGCCGATCATCATCACGGGTACCCACTCGACCACTGGGTATGCGCCGCTGACGAACCAGTCCACGATGATCGCGAACGGGCCGAACTGCAGTTCAGCGACGAGATCAGTGGCGCTCGCGAGCTCGGCGAGTCCCGGCATGATCGCGAGCAGGGCGATGCCGACGCCGAGCGCCGCGCGCGCCGGAATGAAGAGCAACGGCAACATGACGAGGAATGCGACCCCGTAGACGTCGAGGATGATGAACACGAGCGGATGCAGGGTTGCGGCGATGAGCAGTCCGAGCACGATGAGGATCACCGCCCGGATCGCGATCTGACGACGCAGCGTCCTCCGCCCGTCGACGATCGGTCGGATGCCGCCCGAGATGAAGGCCAACCCCATGCCCGCGGTGAGGGCGAACAGCAGTCGGGGCCGTTCGTCGGCGATCGCGATCAACGACACCAGGTCAGCGGATGCCGCGACGGGCGCGACGTGCGCGACGAACATGCCGATCAGGGCGAGTCCCCGAGCGGCGTCCACGCCGTCGACTCTCCTCGCGACGGGCGCGAGGGAGGACGGCGTGCCGAGTCGGGCGGCGCCCGTCACCTGAGCACGATCGTCGGTGCCACCAGGTCGGCGAGCACGCCCTGGCTGACGGACCCGAGCAGGAACCTCGCGAGCGCGCCACGGCCGTGGCTGCCGACCACGAGCATGCTCGCTCCCGCCGCAGCCTCCGTGAGATCGTGCACCGGGTCGCCCGCCACGACGGATCGCACGATCTCGAGGCCGGGGTGCGCGGCGATGATCGGAGCGAGTGCCGCCTCGAGCATCTCCGATTCCGCCAGCGAGAGGTCATCCGCCGCGATGACCGGAGCTCCGTACCCGTACTCGCCGCCGACCATTGCGACGACGTCCCACGAGTGCACCGCGATGAGCGGTTCCCGGGTGCGATCGGCCTCGTCGGCGGCGAAGGCGAGTGCTCGATCGGAGATGTGCGAGCCGTCGACCCCGACGACGATTCCACGGCGACCCCCAGGATCGAGGTCGGGAATGACCGCGACCGCCGCTCGGCTGACCGCAGCGATGCGGAGGCTCAACACCCGACGGCGGCTCGCCCGGCGCCCCCCGTGCCAGTCGCTGCCGACGACGAGCATTCCGGCATCGGCGGAGATGTGTTCGAAGACGTCGACCGGAGACCCTCGCTCGAGCGTCGTGACGACCTCGATGCCGTCGTCGATGCTCATCACGAGTGCTGCAGCGTCGTCGAGGCACTGCCGCACCTGTCGTTCGGCGTCGATGCTCTCGACGCTCGTCGCCTCCCCCGGCGCGGCGGCCGCTCGCGCGACGATCGCCGAGTCGTCGTCGACGACGTGCACGAGCCGCAGGCTGCTGCCCGACGCGGACGCTCGCTCGGCCGCCCAGCGCACGGCGCGCATCGTGGCGGATCCGCCGGTACTGACACCCACCGCGATCTCGTTCATGGCGCACCTCCGAGGAGTCCTCCTCCATCTTCACGCGCCGCGCACCGAAAGCACCAGCCCACGCCGCGGGGACGCTGCGAGCGACCGAGCGAGAACTCCGCTCAGTGACGCCCGTTCAGCACGCCGCCGCTCTCGGCGAGGTAGCAGACACCGCACAGCGACTCGTACGTGACCGCCTCGCCGTCGATCGCGACCTGGTCGCCGTCGAAGACGAACTGGCCGTCGATGAGGCGCGCGTTGAAGATCGCCTTGCGTCCGCACCGGCAGATCGTCTTCAGCTCTTCGAGGCTGTGCGCGATCTCGAGCAGACGCCGACTGCCGGGGAAGGCGACGGTCTGGAAGTCCGTGCGGATGCCGTAGGCGAGCACCGGCACGCCGTCGATGAGTGCGATCCGCAGCAGGTCGTCGACCTGGTCGGAGTTCAGGAACTGGGCCTCGTCGACGAGCAGGCAGCTCACGTCGCGACCGCTGCGCTCGACGACGAAGCTGCGGTGCCGCTCGAATCCCTCGCGCACGCTCGACTCGGGTCCGATCGTGAAATCCACCTCGCGGATGACACCGAGGCGCGACACGATGTCGCGGTCGCCCTTCGTGTCGATCGCAGGCTTCGCGAGGAGCACCTCGTGCCCGCGTTCCTCGTAGTTGAAGGCCGCCTGGAGCAACGCCGTCGACTTGCCGGAGTTCATCGCCCCATAGCGGAAGTACAGCTTCGCCATCTACTCGAGGTACCCGTCTTCCGCCGCACGACGGATCAGCTCGGCCTTGCGACTGGCCGGGCGGCCCGCCTTGGCGTACTTCTCCCGCACACGTCGCAGGTAGGTCTTCGCCGTCTCGTAGCCCACTTCCATGCGCCGACCGACCTCGACCGTGCTGAGCCCTTGCGCGTAGTAGCGCAGGGCCTTCTCCTCGGCCGCGCTCAGTGCCACGCCATGGCGGTCGGGAGGATCGCCGGCAATCGCCGAATCCGCCCGCGGAGCCGGCTGATGGCGCTGCACCCGTTCACCCCGCATCACGCGTCGTGCGTAGTCGACGAGTTCATCGGCCGGCAGCGTCTTGGAGACGAAGCCGACAGCGCCCGCCACGAGCGAACGCCGACGCGATTCCTCGTCGTCGATCGCGGTCACGACGATGACCTTCGCCCCGGCGGCGCGGCACGCACGGATGCGGGACTCGATCGAGACGGTATCGCCGAGCTGCAGGTCCATCAGCACGAGGTCGACGGGGAACTCGGGGTCGCGCACGAGATCCATCCAGCTCGTCGCGCGGATCACGACCGTGAAGTCGGCAGCGAAGTCGGTGAACCAGCGGGCGAGACCATCGACGATGAGTTCGTGGTCGTCGAGCAGCGCCAGCCGATACGGCGAAGCCGGAACCGGTGTCGGTGCGTGCTCAATCGATGTCATAACTCAACCCCACTGTCACATTCTCTCGCGTCAGCGTCGCATCCGCACGCAAGGCGACTGCGCGCGCCACCGCGACGAAGCGATCGAGTTCTCGCCGGCTCGGCGGCGAGGCTCCCGAATCGGAGACGAGCACGATGTCGCCGTGCCCCTCGCCGTCGCTCCCGCCGGTGAACGCGACCCTGATGAGCCGGGATCGGGCTGCATCGCCGAGCCACGAGATGAGCGCCGTCAGGGCGGAACGCTGGTCGGCGGTGAGGGCCGCCGCCGCACCGGTCGGGTCGTCGATGATCGTGTCGACACCGCGGCTCAACCGGATGTTCGCCGCAAGGTCGTCGAGCCAGGTCGATTCGATGCCGGCCCGCAGCGCACGGCGGAGGGCTTCGGCGAGTTCACGTGCCCGGTCGGCATCGGCCACCGAGATGCGTTCCGCCGTCATGACGCCCGCGAGGAACGGCAGCACCTCGCGCCCGAGCACCGAGACGCGGCTCTGCTGCACCGATCGGGCGATGCCGGCCCGCAGTTCCGCGTCGCGCTGCAATGCCGCCCGGTTGGCCTCGCGCTGCCATGCGAGCGTCTCGGCCACGATTCCGTACGAATAGCCCGCCGCTGCCGCCGACATCGCGAGTACCGGTGCCGAGTTCAGCGTGATGAGTGCGGCGACCGGCGCCTCGGATGCCGCGTACATCGATGCTCCGGCGACGAGGATCGAGACGACGGCCGCCGAGAGCACTCCGGCGAACGCGAGCGACACCCAGGTGCAGAACGGGGCGAGGGAGAGGATCAGCATGCCGATGACGGTCGGCCCGAAGTCGTCGTAGAGCTGGCGATTGTTGCCGATCGTGCTGACGTATTCGGCGATCGCACCACCCACCGCCAGTGTCACGATGATCCAGAGACGCTCGTTCGTGAACGGTGCACGCGCGGGAGCCGCTGCGATGATCGCCGCCGTGCCCGCGGCCGCCACGAGCAGCAGCGCGAGGCCGGCTGCCAGCGGCGACCCGACCTCGCTCCAGTGCGACCACGTCTGCACGGCCGCCAGCGCGAAGGCGAGGATCGCCCCGACCGTCACGATCGGCGACGCGCTGATCGCCCCGATCGGGTCGGCCTCCTGCTGGGTCAGTCGCAGATGTCCGCTCATTCGCCGCCCTCCGGCACGGTCAGCACGATGGTCGTGCCGATGCCCTTGGTCGACCAGAGGCGGACGGTGCCCTGCTCCTGCTCGATGCGTGCGCGGATCGAGGTGCGCAGCCCGATGCGATCGGGCGGCACCTCGCTCTCGTCGAACCCCACACCGCTGTCCATGACGGCGACCGTCACCTCGCCGCCGCCGAGGCCCAGCGCGAGCTCGGCCTCGGCGACCCCGGCTTGGCGGGCGACGTTGATGAGACACTGCGCGACCGCGGCGTCGAGAGCCGCGACCCGTCGCGGACCGAGTGTGCCGAGCACCGTGAAATCGCCGGTCACGCGGACCTCGAGGCCCGCGTTGGCCGCAGCCGAGAACGCGTGGGCGAGCGATGGGACCGTCTCTTCGACGGGCGTGCGCGGGTCGGTGGCGCCGTTGGCGCGCCCTCGGCCGCGCCATCCGTTCTGCCGCCCGTTCCTCCCGGACGTCGGCGACGACGCGGACGGCGCGAAGGATCTCAGGGTGCTCGCGCCCTGCGCCGCGGCACTCGCGGAGCCGTCGCTGCCGAGGGCGTGGTCGATCGCCCAGTCGCGCCCGACGATGAGGCCGAGATCCTGCCGGATGCCGACGCGCAGGCGCTCGTCGACCGGCCCCGATCCGGCCGCGGCGATGGCCACGAGGTGGCTCAGCGCCGTGTCGTGCAGCCTCGCGGTGGCGCGCAGCTCGTAATCGTGACGGATGGCGAGTTCCCTCGTCTGCTGGCTGGCGCGATGCAGACCGGTGTCGCGCCGCATGTCGATGCGGCGAGTGAGGCCGTCGAACACCCGGACGATCACGACGACCACGAAAGCGAAGCACACGGCGACGTTCGGCGCGTACGTCCCGCCCGCCACGACGACGCCGAGGAACACCGCAGCCTCGCCGAGCGCGAAGCCGAGGGTCGCCCATGTGAGCGCGATCGCCGACCCGCTTCCCGCGCCCCCGACGAGGAGGAGGGCGGTGCTCGGAAGGGCGAGCACCGCGTTGTTCGTGGTCGCGAACTCGCCGCCGGGCATGACCATGATCGTGACGGCCAGGACGATGCCGGCTCCGACGATGAGATAGAGCACCGTCAGCGTCACCGTCGGGTACCGCGCGACGAGCGCAAGCAGCACGATCATGATGATCAGCAGCAACGCGCTGCTCCATCGTTCGGGCTGGCCGCCGATCGTCGCCATGACACCGCCGAGCACCACGCCGACGCCGAGACAGGTGAACGCCGCAGCATGCCCGGCGTTCGCGAGCGCGCGACTGAGCGATTCGCGCGCAAGGTGCCCCGGCAACCCCAGGGTCATCGTTACCTCCGCTCGTACCGCCTGCGAACACCACTGTTCGGGCCTCCAGCGGATTATCCCAGTTTCCGGGCGGCTCTCGGGGACGACGCGGTCAGAACAGCGCCGACGGATCGGGTGGGAGGCTCAGCGACCCGGGGAGCTCATCGCCCGCGGCGACCATGCGGGCAGCCCCGGCGAACCGTCGGCCATCGGCCGCGCCGCGCGCCGGACCACCGGCGAGCGCAGAGGAGCGCACTCCGCCGGTGGCCGGGTCTTCACGACCGTGTTCGAGTCGATGCGCCCTGATCAGCGGGCGGATGCGTTCGCCGAGCCATTGCCGATACGCCTTCGGCGCGTAGGCGTTGGTGCCGTAGTACATCGAGCGGTACTTGGGCACCAGGTCGGGGTGGGAGCGCTCGAGCCACTGCATGAACCACGGCTTCACCGCGCCCCGCAAGTGCAGCGCCGAGTAGAGCACACTCGTGCCGCCGGCGGCCTTCACAGAGCGCAACGCTTCGTCGAGGTGCGCTCTCGTGTCGGTGAGGTAGGGCAGGATCGGCATCAGGAAGACCGAGCAGTCGAGCCCCGCGTCGCGCACCGCGGCCACGGTCGCGAGACGTGCCTTCGTGCTCGGGGTGCCCGGCTCGACGGAGTGCTGCAACTCGTCGTCGTAGATCGCGATCGACATCGCGATGTCGACGGGCACGTGGGCGGCGGCTTCTCTGAGGAGCGGCAGGTCGCGCCGGAGCAGCGTGCCCTTCGTGAGGATGCTGAAGGGCGTGCCGCTCGTCGCGAGCGCCTCGATGATGCCGGGCATGAGCGTGTAACGACCCTCGGCACGCTGGTAGGGGTCGGTGTTGGTGCCGAGGGCGACGGGCTCGTGCCGCCACGACGGCTTCGCGAGCTCGCGGCGCAGCACCTCGGCGACGTTCACCTTCACGATGATCTGCCGGTCGAAGTCGTCGCCGGCGTCGAGGTCGAGGTAGGTGTGCGTGGGCCGCGCGAAGCAGTAGGCGCAAGCGTGGGTGCAGCCCCGATAGGGGTTGATGGTCCAGCCGAAGGGCATCGCCGACTGACCGGGCACCCGGTTGAGCGCGGACTTCGCGAGCACCTCGTGGAAAGTGACGCCCGCGAAATCGGGGGTCTGCACCGAACGCACCAGGTTGTTGAGCTTGACGAGCCCGGGAAGTGCGCCGGACTGCTCGACCCCCAGCTCCTGCCCGCTCCACCGCATACCCTCATTCGAACACATGTTCGAATGGGAAGCAAGTGGATGCCGCGGCGCGCGTGTCGCCGCGGCATCCGCTCGTCTATTGCAGCGCCCCGGCCGGCACGGCACTGCCCGCCACGGCTGTGCCCGCCACGGCTCTGCCCGCCACGAGCTCGAGCTCCTCGCCCGACCACCGTCGACGGAGCCAACGGTCGTGGCTCGCGATGACGACCGCGCCGGGGTAGGCACCGAGCGCCTCCTCGAGGTCGGTCGCGAGCGCCAGCGAGAGGTGGTTCGTCGGCTCGTCGAGCAGGAACACGTGCGGCGGCCTCGCGATCACGAGAGCGAGCGCGAGTCGCCGCTGCTGCCCGACGGAGAGCGCGCCGACCGGTCTCGACTCGTCGCGCGGGGCGATGAGGCCGAGGCTGCCGAGCGGCACCTGCTCGGCCCGCCGCTCGCCGAGTGCGCGCTCGTAGAGCCGACGCGGCGACGCACCGGGATCCGTGAACCGCACGTCCTGCTCGAGCAGCTGCACGCGCAGCCCCTTCCGCCGGTGCACGATGCCGCCGTCGACCCGCTGCGCACCCGCGAGCACGCCCAGCAGCGTCGACTTGCCCGCGCCGTTCGCTCCCGTCACGAGCAGCCGCGTGAGCGGCGCGACGCGCAGCGCCTCGAGCGAGAGCCGACCGTCGACGACCGCATCCGACAGCTGCAGCAGCAGGCCGGATTCCTCGTCGAACGCGTGGGAGCCCGATGGGATGCCGGCGAAGACGAGCGGCGCGGGCGGCCTCGGCACCTGCTCGCGCTCGAGCGTCTCGAGCCGCAACTGCGCATTGCGCACCCGCCGGCTCACCTGCTGCTCGACGCGATCGCCGCGGCGCCCGAACGCCATCTTGTTCTTGTCGGAGATGGGCGCGTTGTGCGAGACCGCGCGAGCGGTCTCGGCCAGCCCGATGCGGAGTCGCCGCAGCTCCTCCTGCTCGTCGTCGTACTGCCGGAGCCAGCGCTGACGCTCGTCGGCCTTCACCGCGAGGAACTCGCTGAATCCCCCGCCGAACACGGTGCCGCCCGAGGCGGCGAGCAGATCGTCGGCCGATCCGCCCGCCGCACCGCGCTCGGATCCCCCAGCGGCCAGGGCGAGGGCACCCGTCCTGCCGGGGTCGAGGTCGAGCAGCCCGGTGGCCGCGCGATCGAGGAACGCCCGGTCGTGGCTCGCGAACACGACCGGTCCGCGCCAGGTGCGCAGCCGGTCCTCGAGGAACGCCGCCGCGGCGTCGTCGAGGTGGTTGGTCGGCTCGTCGAGGAGCAGCGCGTCGGGCGCGCTGAGGAGCAGCGCGGCGAGCGCGAACCTCGATCGCTGGCCGCCCGAGAGCTCGTCGACGCGGCGGTCGAGACCGAGCGAGCCGACGCCGAGCCCGTCGAGCAGCTCGTCGCGCCGCGCCTCGGCGCTCCACACGTCGGCACGTTCGGCTGCGTCGAGGGCCGCCGAGTAGCGCGCCGCGGAGGCGGCGGTGGACTCCGAGGCGAGCGCCGCCGAGGCGGCGTCGAGCTCGCGCTCGATCGCCCGAACCTCGACGAGCGCGGCCTCGAGCACCTCGCCGATGCGTTCGTCGGGGCCGAACGGCAGTTCCTGGGCGAGCAGTGCGGTGCGCCGCGGCCTCGTGATGCGACCCGAGGTGGTGGCCTCTGAGCCGACGGATGCCGCGGCATCCGCTCGCTCGAACTCGCCGGCGATGAGCCGGAGCAGTGTGGACTTGCCGGCCCCGTTCTCGCCGATGAGCCCGAGCCGCTGGCCCGGTGAGACGGCGAAGCCGAGGTCGGAGAACACGCGTCGGTCGGGATACGAGACGGAGAGCCCGTCGACACGGAGATGGTGGGAATGGATGACGGATACAGCCATGCGATACGCCCTTTGCGCGAATGCCCCCGGGCAGTCGACGGATGCCGCGGCGCGCGTGCTGCACGCACGATGCACCGAGCTGCGGAACGCGGGCGCGCGGCGCCGGCGACCGCCCGGGAGCGGAAGGACCCCGCGGGGGCATTGCCGTCGATGGGTGCACGCTGCCGCTGTCGCGACCGGCACGGCCTGATCAGAGCCGTGAGCACACCCGATGTCGACGGCGCCTCAGGCGCGGGACGGGGTGTGTGCTCACTTCATAGCGGGTACGACGGTACCAGAGCATTCGGGGTTTGGACAAGCTCGACCCGCAGAGGACCTGCTGGTCGAGGCTGTCGAGACCTGGATCGAGCGCCTCAGGCGGTGAGGTCGAGCACCTTCGCGGTGGCCGCGAGGGATGCCGCAGCCGCTTCGGGGTCGCTCGAGAGCTTCGTGCCGTAGCTCGGGATCATCTCGCGGAGCTTCGGCTCCCAGCCGGCCATGCGGTCGGGGAAGCAGCGGCCGAGCACGTCGAGCATGATCGGCGCGGCGGTCGACGCCCCCGGCGAGGCGCCCAGCAGGCCCGCGATCGTGCCGTCGGCTCCGGTGATGACCTCGGTGCCGAACTGCAGCACGCCGCCCTTCTCCGGATCTTTCTTCATGACCTGCACGCGCTGGCCGGCGGTGATGAGCTCCCAGTCCTCGCTCTTGGCGGTGGGCATGAACTCGCGGAGCGCTGCGAGCTTCTTCTCGCGCGAGGCGACGAGCTCGGAGACGAGGTACTTGACGAGATCGAAGTTCTTCAGGCCCACCTGGATCATCGGACCGAGGTTGTGCAGCCGGATCGAGAAGGGCAGGTCGAACCACGTCGAGCTCTTCAGGAACTTCGGCGTGAAGCCGGCGTAGGGGCCGAACAGCAGCGCCGTCTCGCCATCGACGACGCGGGTGTCGAGGTGCGGCACCGACATCGGCGGGGCGCCCTTCGCGGCCTTGCCATAGACCTTCGCATGGTGCTGCGCGACGATCTTGGGGTTCGTCGTGCGGAAGAACTGACCGGAGATCGGGAAGCCGCCGAAGCCCTTGATCTCGGGAATGCCCGAGTGCTGCAGGAGCGCGAGCGCACCGCCGCCGGCGCCCACGAAGACGAAGCGGGCGTTGACGGTCTTGGGGGTGTTGCCGACGAGGTGGCGCAGGCGCAGCTTCCAGGTGCCGTCCTTCTGGCGCTTCAGCCACGTGACCTGGTGGTTGGTCGCGATCTCAGCGCCGCGGCGCTCGATGTCGCGGAAGAGGAGCTTCGTGAGTGCGCCGAAGTCGACGTCGGTGCCGGCGACCGTGCGGCTCGCGGCGACGCGCGCCTTCGGGTTGCGCTTCTTCGCGAGGAGCGGGGTCCACTCGGCGATGCGCTCGAGGTCTTCGGTGAACTCCATCGCCTCGAAGAGCGGCTGGTCGGCCAGTGCGGCGACGCGCTTCTTCAGGTACTCGATGTTCGCCTTGCCCCTGACGAAGGTCATGTGCGGAGCGGTGTTGATGAAGTTGTGCGGCTCGGGCAGCGCGCCCTGCTCGACGAGGTACGACCAGTACTGCCGGCTCACCTGGAACTGCTCGTTGATCGAGACCGCCTTGTCGGCGCTCACCGTGCCGTCGGGGTTCTCGGGCATGTAGTTGAGCTCGCAGAGGGCTGCGTGGCCGGTGCCCGCGTTGTTCCACGCGTTCGAGGACTCCTGCGCGACCTCGCCGAGTCGCTCGTAGACGCGGATCGTCCAATCGGGTTGGAGTTGCGAGAGCAGGGAGCCGAGCGTCGCGCTCATGATGCCCCCGCCGATCAGCACGACGTCGACGGTTTCCTCTGAAGTCACGGATTCCAGTGTAGATGCCGTGGATGCCGCCCCCGACCAGCGGCGTTCAGGCGCCGCGCAGCACCGGCAGGCCCCGCTCGTCTAGGGGCCACGACGGGTTGTGCGCGAGTTCCCAGAGGTTGCCGTCGAGGTCGGCGACGTACCCGCTGTAGCCGCCCCACTCGGTCGCGGCGGCCGCCTTGGAGATCGAACCGCCCGCGAGCACCCAGTCGCCGACCGCGTCGTCGACCTCTTCGGGCGAGGCGAGGTTGATCGCGAGGGCGACCGCGCGGAAGCCGGGGGCATTCGCGTGCATGGTCGGGAGCGCGGCATCCTTCGCGAGTTCGGCGGTCTCCCAGAGGGCGAGGACTCCCCCGGGAGTGGCGAAGAACGCGATCTCGCCGGGGATCGACGACGGCGCCTCGCGCCATCCGAGCCTTCGGTAGAACGCCGTGGCGACCTCGACGTCGGCGACGCCGAGCGTGACGAGTGAGAAGCGCTGCGGAATGGCCATGGGCCGACGCTACGCCGGTCGGTGCGATCGCGCACCCTTCCTCGGCCTCAGAGGGCCGCGATGCCGCCCGAGATGAGGCCGACACCCGCCGCGATGAGCCCGGCGGTGAGCGACGCGGCGCCGATCCACAGGAGCACGATGAGCCGATTCGGCTTCTCGGGCTCGCGGCCGAGCACGGAGAGGAAGAAGCCCGCAGGCATGAGGATCGCCGCGATCGGCGCACCGAGGCGCGCGAGCCACAGCCAGAACCCGTCGAGCGCGGCGTACGAGACGACGGAGAGGATCACCATCGAGAGCACGAGCAGCACGGCCGCGTGCGCGTGCCCGGCACGGTAGAAGTTCGTCTGCAGGCGGTTCGCCGGCGCCAGCCCGCGCACCACCCGGGTGAGGAAGTAGCCGCCGCTCTCGACCGTGACGAGCGCGAGCAGGAGGACGCCGATGAGGATGAGATCTGGTGCGGACGGCATGGCCGGTCCCTTCTTCGCGGATTCATGATTGGATAGTTGTACTCTCCAATATTAGAGAGTTGTACTATCCAATGCAAGGGGTTCCGATGCGCATCTCCGCACTCGCCGCCGAGGCCGGCCTGCCGGTCGCGACCGTGAAGTACTACCTCCGCGAGGGGCTCCTGCAACCGGGCATCGCGACCTCGGCCACGCAGGCGAGCTACGACGAGCACCACCTCCGCCGGCTCCGGCTCGTGCGCGCCCTCACGGGTCCGGTCGGACTCAGCGTGCAGCAGGCGCGCGCCGTGCTCCAGCTCGTCGACGAGCCCGGCGACGACCTGTACGCCACGCTCGGGCGCGCCGTCGGCGCGCTGCCGCCCGAAGGTGCCGAACCCGCCGAGGCCTCCGACCCCTTTCCGCGTGCGCGCGCCGCGCTCGAGGAGCTCGGCCAGGTCTACGATCCCGGGTTCGCCGCGGTCGCCCAGCTCGAGTGCGCCCTCGCCGCCGCCGAGGACGCCGGCATGCCGATCACGCGCGAGCGCCTCGCACGCTACGGTCGGGCGGCCGCGGACCTCGCCGCCTACGATCTCGAGCGGATGCCCCGCGAGCCGCACGCCGCCGTCGAGTACACGGTGCTCGGCACCGCGCTCTACGAACCGGTGCTGCTCGCGCTCCGCCGGCTCGCGCACCAGGATGTCGCGGTGCGGCGCCTCGGCCGCGCGCGCCCGGTCGAGTAGCGAACCGTCTCGGCGCTACCGGCCCGACCCGACGGTGGCCGCGATGCGCTCCCGCGTTGCGGCCGCGACCGCGACGCGAGCTCGCTCGAGCGCGCCGGCGCTCGCCCCCGCCCGGTCGAGCGCGAGGAGAGCCGCGCCGACGATCGGCGCCGAATCCAGGATCTCGAGGCGCGCACGCGGAGCGCTGAGAGCGAGGCCCCGGGTGATGCCGCCGATGAGTCGATCGTCGCCCGCCCGGATGATGCCGCCCCCCAGCACGATCGGGATGTCTCGATCCGTGAGCCGGAGCCGGGTCACGCATGCCCGGGCGAACGCAATGATCTCCTCCGCCTGCCGGTCGACGAGCCCGGTCGCGACGGCGTCCCCAGCTCGCGCGGCCTCGAACACCGTCGGCGTGAGCGCCGTGAGCTCGCCGGAGTCGCGCCGGCCGAAGTGCAGGTCCTCGATGAGCGCGGGCACCGAGGCGACCCCGAGCTGCTCGAGGATCGCGGCGGTGAGCACCGTGCGCGGGCCCCGGCCGTCGACATCCCTCGCCGCGTGCCAGAGCACCTGCTCGCCGATGCCGCTGCCGCCGCCCCAGTCGCCCGAGATGGGGCCGAGCGAGGGGAACCGCACCTCGGCGCCGTCGGCGCGCACGCCGACCGCGTTCACTCCCGTGCCGCAGACGATCGCCACGGCGTCGGGTTCGTCGGTGCCCGCCCTGAGCACGGCGTAGAGGTCGTTGGCGACGACGGTGGACGGCCCGGACCACTCGAATCCGGCGATCGCGGCAGCGTACTGCTCGACCTCGACCGTGAGGTCGAGTCCCGAGATGTAGAGGCCCGCATGTGCGACGGGGCGTCGCGCCGCGACCCCTCGCACGAGCTCGTCGACGACGGCCACGGCCTCGCCGAGCCCTTCGAAGTGCGGGCTCGAGCCGGCGCCGCGCGCGTGGGCGACGAGCTCGCCGTCGATCGTGAGCGCGACCGCGTCGGTCTTCGAGCCGCCGCCGTCGACGGCGACGATGACGCCGTTCATCGCGCCCACTCGAGGAACGGTGCGTTCTCGGCCATCAGCAGGTCGGTCAGTTGCTCGGCACGATCGTGCTGCAGCACGAGCGGGTGCGCGCGCATGGCTCGGAGCACGCGGTCGCGCCCCCCGTGCACGGCGGCGTCGAGCGCGAGGCGCTCGTAGCCGGCGACCCCAGCGATGAGCCCGCGGATGTCGTCGGGCAACGGCGCGACCGGCTCCGCGACGAATCCCCCGTCGCGGAACACGGCCGGCACCTCGATGACGTGGTCGTCGGGCAGGAACGGCAGGACGCCGTCGTTGCGCAGGTTGACCACGCGGGATCGGCTCGCGCCGTCGCGCATCGCCGCGAGCAGCTCGATCGCCGCTTCCGAGTAGAACGCGCCGCCGCGCCCCTCGAGTGCCGCCGGCTTCTCGTGCTGGGCCGGATCGGCGTAGAGCTCGAGCAGTTCGCGCTCGATGGCGCGCACCGCCTCGGCCCGCGTGGGCTCGTGCAGTTGCTCGCGCAGCACCTCGTCGTGGGCGTAGTAGTAGCGCAGGTAGTAGGAGGGGACGACGCCGAGCTGCGCGATGAGGGCCGGCGCGAGGTGCACCTCTTCGGCGAGCTCGCCGAGCCGGTGCTCGAGCAGCCCCGGCAGCCGGTCGGCACCGTCGATCACGACGCTCCGCTCCCACGTGAGGTGGTTGAGGCCGACGTGGCCGAGGCTCACCCGGTCGTGCTCGACGTCGAAGAGCGACGCGAACCGGCGCTGGAAGCCGATCGCCACATTGCAGAGGCCGACGGCGCGGTGGCCCGCTTCGAGCAGCGCCCGGGTCACGATGCCGACGGGGTTCGTGAAGTCGACGATCCAGGCGTCTGGCTTCGCATGTGCTCGCACGACGTCGGCGATGCGCAGCACCACGGGCACGGTGCGCAGCGCCTTCGCGAGGCCGCCGGGTCCGGTCGTCTCCTGGCCGATGCATCCGGCCTCGTGCGGCCAGGTCTCGTCGGCATGGCGGGCGTCCTGCCCGCCGACCCGCAGCTGGATGAGCACCGCGTCGGCGTCGGCGACGCCGGCGACGAGATCGGTCGTGCCGATGACCTTCGCGGGATGCCCCGCGTGCTCGAGCATGCGCTGCGACATGCCGGCGACGAGCGCGAGACGGCGTTCATCGGGGTCGACGAGGCGGATCTCCTCGAGCGGGAGGGTGTCGCGCAGGCGTGCGAACCCGTCGATCAGTTCGGGCGTGTAGGTCGAGCCTCCGCCGACGATGGCGAGCTTCATGGGTCCTCAATTCGTGCGTGGGTCGCCCGCGCCACTGGCGCAAGGAGCGAAGGGTCGGTGAACGGACGACGGATGCCCCGTGGCATCCGCTCTTCGGCCGATTCAGGAGGCGAGCGAGATGTCCGCCTCGAGATGGTCGCGGATCTGCTCGACGAGCTGCTGGCGCGCGCCGAGGAGCACCGGCTGGGAACCCGTGCCGCTCGTGCGCATCACGAGCTTCGGGTGCGCCGCCGGATCGACGCGCTCGGCGACGAGCTCGGCGAGCCGGGCGCCGCCCGCGATGCCGGTCGGCCCGCCGAGCACGATCATCGAGGGATCGAGGATCGCGAGCAGCGGGTTGACGGCGAGGATCACGCGGTCGGCGAGCGCCGAGAGGGCGTCGTCGTCGTGGGTCAGGCGAGGCAGCACCTCGGCGAGCGTCTCTCCGCTCCCGCCGTCGCCGAGCAGGCGGACCACGGCGGGGCCCCCGAGCAGGTCGGTGAAGTCGTTCGCGGCGGGAGCGAGCGGCTCCGCCGTTCGCGGCACCGCGAGGTAGCCGATCTCGCCGGCCCCGCCCGAAGCGCCCCGGTGCACGACTCCGCCCAGATCCAGGCCGACGCCGAGGCCGTCGCCGATCCAGAACAGCGCGAAGCTCGGAGCCTGCTGAGCCGCACCGGCCGAACGCTCGGCCATGGTCGCGAGGTTGACGTCGTTGTCGATCGTCACCTGCAGGCCGAGTTCCCGCTCGATGCGCGCGCGAGCCCCGGTCGCCGGCCACCCCGGCAGGGTGTCGGTGAACGAGAGCTCGTCGCCGTCGACGAAGAACGCGGCCTGCACGCCGATCACGACGCGGCTGACCGTGCTCTCGTCGATGCCGGCCTCGGCGCAGGCCGCCCGCACGGCGGCGCGCACGTCACCTTCGGGAGAGCGCTCGTGCGAGTCCGTCGCGATCTGCACGATCGGGTGGTCATGGTCGACGGCATCGACGACGACGGCCTGGATGGCCCGGTCGAGGATCGAGATCGCGACGCCCGTGATGCGGTCGGTCCGCACGCCGTAGGTGATCGCGTTCGGTCCGCGGCCGCCCGACAGCTCGCCGACGGGTCGGATCAGGCCCACCCGCTCGAGCCGAGCCAGCATCTGCGACGCAGTGGGCTTGGAGAGACCCGTGAGCTCGCCGAGCTGGGATCGAGTGAGTGCACCATGCTCGAGGATGAGCCGGAAGGCGGTGCGGTCGTTGCGCGCGGCGAGCCACGTCGGGGTGCCGGGGTCGATCTGGTTCACGTCGGGCCGCCTCTCTCGTTTCGTGTTCGTGGTCACTCTATCTGATAAGAATGTTTACTGTTTGTTGACTCACCCGCCGTTCCGCACGTCGTCGCGCAGCCGCCCGAGTCGATCCGGGTCGGCCGCGGCCTCGAGCAGCGTCTTCGTGTACTCGTGCTGCGGATCGAGGATCACCTGCTCGCTCGGTCCTCGTTCGACGATCTCCCCGCGGTACATGACGAGGATCTCGTCGGAGAAGTGCCGCGCGGTCGCGAGGTCATGCGTGATGTAGAGCACGCCGAGGTGCTCCTGCCGCTGCAGCTCTGCGAGGAGGTTCAGCACGCCGAGGCGGATCGAGACGTCGAGCATCGACACGGGCTCGTCGGCGATGATGAACCGCGATCCCGGGGCGAGCGCACGCGCGATCGCGACGCGCTGCCGCTGCCCGCCCGAGAGCTCGTGCGGCCGACGATCGGCGAAGGTCGCCGCGGGCGAGAGGCGCACGCGCTCGAGCAGCTCCTCGGCGCGTTCGCGGATCTCCCGCGACGACAGCCGCGGGTTGTGGATGCGCAGCGGCCGCTCGAGGTGGTGCAGGATCGGGTGGAACGGGTTCAGCGAGCTGAACGGGTCCTGGAACACCATCTGCACGTCGCGCCGATACCGGGCGAGTCCTCCGCCGCGAGTCGCGCTCGTGCGCCCGTCGAGCAATACCTCGCCGGACGTCGGCGTCTCGAGCTTGGCCATCATCCGTGCGATCGTCGACTTGCCCGAGCCGCTCTCGCCGACGAGGGCGATGGTGCGACCGGGCTCGAGCGTGAACGAGACATCCTTCACCGCGTTGAGCGTGCGCACCTTGGTGCCGCTCCGCAGCCGGAAGTCCTTGACCAGGTTGCGCGCCTCGAGCGTCGTGGTCAAGGTCGCCTGGGCCTGCGCCTGGGGTTGTGCCTGCCCGCTCATGCAGCACCTCCGGCCGCTACGCCGGTGCGGATGAAGTCGCCGCGCTCGCCGCGCAGGCTCGGGAAGCTCGAGAGGAGCCGCCTCGTGTACGGATGCCCCGGCGCCCGGTAGATCTGCTCGGCGTCGCCCTGCTCGATGATCTCGCCGTCGAGCATGATCGCGATGCGATCGCTGATCTCGATGAGCAGCGGCAGGTCGTGCGTGATGAAGATCACGGCGAAGCCGAGTCGCTCGCGCAGCCGCATGATCTCGCGGATGATGCCGCGCTGCACGACCACGTCGAGCGCCGTGGTCGGTTCATCCATGATCATGACCTGCGGGTCGAGGGCGAGCGCCATCGCGATCATGACGCGCTGTCGCATGCCGCCCGACAGCTCGTGCGGGAAGCTCGAGAGCCGCGTCGGGTCGACGCCGACGAGGGTCAGCAGCTCGGCGCTCCTGGCCTCGCGCTCGGCGCGCCGCATCTCCGGCCGATGGGTCGAGAACACGTCGTGCAACTGCTTCCGCACGTTCATGACGGGGTTCAGCGAGTTCATCGAGCCCTGGAAGACCATCGACACCTTGTTCCATCGGAACCGGCGCAGGGCCTCGCCATCGAGGGCCACGACATCGACGTCGTCACCGGATGCGTCGTGGAACACCACGTCTCCCCCGGTCATGAGCGCCGGGGCCTTGAGCAGCCGGTTGAGCCCGTAGGCGAGGGTCGTCTTGCCGCAGCCAGACTCCCCCGCGAGGCCGAGGATCTCACCGCGATGCAGCGTGATCGATGCCCCGCGCACGGCCTTCACCGGCGGGTCGACCTCGTACTCGATCGAGACGTTCCGTGCGGTCAGGACGGGCTCGCCGAGGACGGCGACGTTCCTGGCATTGGCGTTCATGGAATCGGCGTTCATGCGAATGCTCCGGTGTCGGCGACGCCCTTGCCGGCCTTGGCGGCCCGGCGCTGGCGCTTCGCGTTCTCAGGCGCGAGCCTGAGCTTCGGGTTCACGACCTCGTCGATCGCGAAGTTGATGAGGGAGAGTCCGGCGCCGAGCGCGGCGATGATGAGGCCGGGCGGCACGAACCACCACCAGGCTCCGGTGCCGACCGCCTGGCCGGTCTGGGCGTCGTTCAGCATCGTGCCGAGCGTGATCGACCCGGTCGGCCCGAGGCCGAGGTAGGAGAGTCCGGCCTCGCCGAGCACCGCGAAGATGACGCCGAAGATGAACTGGGCCGCGAGCAGCGGCACGAGGTTCGGCAGGATCTCGACGAAGATGATGCGGCCGGGCTTCTCGCCGGCCACGCGCGCCGCCGCGACGTACTCGCGGGTGCGCAGCGACCGTGCCTGCGCCCGCAGCACGACGGCGGATCCGGCCCAGCCCGTGATGCCGAGCACGAGCGCGACGAGCAGGGAGCTCCTCGCGAGCGGCCCGAGCCCCTCGGCGTTCTGCACGTAGGCGGCGATCACCATGACGACGGGCAGACCGGGGATCACGAGCACGATGTTCGTGAACAGCGTGAGCACCTCGTCGAGCACCCCGCCGAAGTAGCCGGCGAAGACGCCGAAGATCACGGCGAGGAGCAGCGCCACGATGCCCGCGACGATGCCGATGAAGAGCGAGCCCTGGGTGCCCCACGCGAGCTGCGAGAAGACGTCGTACCCGAGCTTGGTCGTGCCCAGCCAGTGCTCGGCCGAGGGCGGCTGGAGCGCCTCGTTGCTTGAGTCGCGCGGCGGCTGGGCGATCATCGGGCCGAAGATGCCGAAGAGCGTGATGAGGCCGACGATCACGACGCCCGTGACGAGCTTGCCCGAGCGACTCGGCAGGATGTGCCGGAATCGGCCGCCGCGAGTCGCCCGTGCGGCTGCGATCGCGGCGGTGGCGGTCGCCTCGCGGTTCGTCTCGCGCACCGCCTCAGCCGAGACGGGTGACTGGAACAGTGCGTCGTCGCCGGTCGCGTACGAGTCGTCGGCACGCTCGAGCGTGGGCTGGGAGTCAACCATTGTGTCGCACCCTCGGGTCGATGAAGCCGTAGATGAGGTCCATGAAGAAGTTGGCGGCGAGCACCGTGAGCGTGATCACGAGGAAGACGCCCTGCATGAGCGCGTAGTCGAGGCCCTGCACCGCCTGGATCATGAGCTTGCCGATCCCGGGATAGCTGAACACCTGCTCCATGACGATGGAACCGGCCACGACGAAGCCGAGGGCGATGCCGAATCCGGCGAGGCTCGGGATGGCGGCGTTGCGCGAGGCGTACTTGGTGCGCACCCGGCGAGGGGTGAGCCCCTTCGCCTCGGCGGTGACGACGTAGTCCTCCGACATCGTCGACACCATCATGTTGCGCATGCCGAGGAGCCATCCGCCGACCGAGGAGAGCACGATCGTGATCGCCGGAAGGATCGCGTGGTAGATCGCGCTCCCGATGAACGCCCAGCTGAGCTCTGGACCGGCCGGGAACTCGAAGACGTCGTAGCCGCCGACGATCGGGAACAACCCCAATTGAACGGAGAACACCGCGACGAGCACGAGTGCCAGCCAGAAGTACGGGATCGACTGGAAGACCGTCGTGACCGGCACGAGGTGGTCGAGCCAGGTGCCGCGCCGCCATCCGACCCATGCGCCGACGATGATGCCGAGCACGAAGGAGATGACGGTCGCGACGCCGACCAGGATGATCGTCCACGGCAGGGCGGCCGCGATGAGATCGGCGACCGGGGCCGGGTACCTCGTGGAGGAGACGCCGAGGTCTCCCTGAAGCAACCGGCCCCAGTACGCCACGTACTGGTCCCAGAGGGACATGTCCTTCCCGGCGCCGAGGATCGAGGTGATCGCCGCGATCGTCTCCTCGGAGAGCGGGCGTCCGCCGCTGGCACGCCGGAGCTTGCCCAGCATGATGGCCGCGGGGTCGCCCGGCAGGAGTCGCGGGAGCAGGAAATTGAGCGAGATCGCCGCCCAGAGGGTCACCAGGTAGAAGGCGACCCGCCGAAGGTAGAAGCTCATGCCGCTGCCGTCCTCGAGTTGGGGAGTTCCATGGGACCGACCGGGCTACTTCGCCGGCGTGAGGTGGGCGAGCACGACCGCATTCGCCACCGCGAGGTACGGCAGCGGCGCGGCGTAGAGGTCGTCCTCGCTCGGCCATCCGCTGAACTTCTCGGTGTTGAAGAACGACTGCGAGGCGTTCAGCACCACCGGGATGTACGGAAGGTCCCGCGCGATCTCGGTCTGGATGGTCGCATAGGCCGCCTGCTTCGTCGCGACGTCCTGCGTGGCACCCGCGGCGAGCACGGCCGCGTCGACGGCCGGGTTCGAGTAACGCGCGTAGTTCTGTCCGTCGAGCGGCGACTCGCCGACCTTCACGGTCGAGGAGCCGGCGAAGTACTCGTGGTAGTTCGAGTACGGGTCGGCGACGAGACTCTGCGTGAGGCCGTAGAGCGCCATCTGGAAGTCGCCCGACTGGATCGGCGTCCAGTACTCGGCGTCGGAGACGGTGCGGGCGTTGATGCGGATGCCCGCCTCGGCCGCCTGCTCGGAGATGAGCTTGGCCGCGTCATTGTAGTCGGTCCAGCCGTCGGGCGAGAACAGGTCGATCTCGATCGCCGTGCCGCCCTTGCCGTAGAAGCCGTCGGCGTCCTTCGTGTATCCGGCTGCCTCGAGAATGGCGCCGGCTTCCGCTGCGTCCGCCTCCTGGGGGCTCGTCGCGAGCTCAGGGTCGCTCAGCCACTGCTCGTCGCGCGGCTGGAGGGTGAACGACGGCGAGGACTCGCCCGCGAGCCCGGCGAACGCCTTGTCGGCGATCGTGGCGCGGTCGATCGCGACGTTGATCGCCTGGCGCACGGCCGGGTCGGTCTGCGGTCCCTTGCAGCCGAGGTCGGCGTTCGCGCAGGTCGTGATCGTCGTCGGGTCCTGCTGGAGGTTCAGCGTCGTGATGTCACCCGCGCCGGTGACGGCGTCGGGGTTCGCAATGAACTGGCCGACCCAGTCGATCTTGCCGGTCGTCAGGAGGTCCTGCGACGACTGGTTCGAGTCGAGTCCGAGGTACTGCACCTCGGTCACGGCGGGAGCACCGTCTCGGAAGAGCTCGTTCGCCTCGACCGTGTAGGCGGCGTCGGAGAAGCTCTTCAGCACGTACGGACCCGAGCCGACGGGCTCGGGGTTCGTCTCGGCCATGAAGTCGTCGATGTCGGCCCAGATGTGCTCGGGGATGATGTACGTCGAGCCGAGCGTCAGCGAGGCGCTCGTGAACTGCGGCTCGGTGTAGGTGAGCACGACGGTGGTTGGGTCGGTGGCCTCGGCCGAGACGAACTGCTCGGACTTGTTCGAGCCGTAGCCGAACGTGAAGGCGACGTCGTCGGCAGTGAGGTCCTCACCGTCGCTCCACTGCAGGCCGGGCTTGATCGTGACGGTGAGCGTGCGGCCGTCTTCGCTGTACTCGTAGCTGTCGCCGATGAGTCCGACCGGTGCGTCGGCCGAGAGCTGGTTGAAGAAGAACAGAGGCTCGTAGATCACGCCGAAGGTCGCGTGCACGGCCGTGTCGACGGCGAACGGGTTGAAGTTGTTGTTGATCGGCGTGGCACTGCCCGCCCAGATGCGGAGGACCGGGGCGTCGTCGCCGCCTCCTCCGGCCGACGGGGTGCATCCGGTCATTCCCAGGGCGATCGCGGCCGCTCCGGCGGCCAGTGCCACCGCGAGGGAGCGTTTGGTTCGAGTCATCTCGGCATTCCTCTCGTGCTTCGTTGCGTGGAAGGTGGTGCAGTTCGCCGTGCGCAGGGGGTCGATGCTCACGCGTTACTGGAAGTGACCCTAACAGAAAAGATAGTAACTGGAAACAAATCATCCAGTTTCTGTTTCCACATCGTTTCCCACTCGTTTCCGATGCGAAGACGACGAAAGCGCGGCGCCGACCAGGTCGGCACCGCGCTTCGGATTCCTCCGATCGCCTCGGCTACTCGGCGAGCAATGCGGCGAGCGCCGGCAGCTGCGCCGGATCCTCGAGCGCCGAGCCGACGGCGACCGCGCGCACGCCCCGAGCGAGGAACTCGCCGGCGTTCGACGCATCCATGCCGCCGGTGGCGACGAATCGCGCGTCGGGGAACGGGCCGGCCATGGCCGAGAACCAGCCCGGCCCGAGCAGCGAGGCAGGGAATGCCTTCACCCAGGTGAGCCCCATCGCCATCGCCGCCTGCACCTCGGTCGCCGTCGCGACGCCCGGCATCGGCGGCATGCCGGCCTGCGCCGAGGCGCGCGAGACGGCCGGGTCGAATCCCGGGCTCACGGTGAAGGCCGCGCCGGCGGATGCCGCGAGCTCGACGTGGCGCTTCGACACCACGGTGCCCGCTCCGACGAGGCGACCGGCGGCCCGCCCGGCCGCCGCGACCACGCGCAGCGCCTCGAGATCGGCCTCCGTCTGGATCGGCAGCTCGACCACGTTGATGCCGAGCCCCCACGCCCGCTCGGCGAGCTCGAGGCTCCGCTCGACTCCCAGACCCCGGAAGATCGCCATGAGCGGCTGCCCCTCGAAGATCTCGTCGAACTCGGCGTTGCTCGTGGTGGTCATCGGGTGCTCCTCAGGTTGGATTCGGCGCGGGGGAAGTCGGCGGTGTCGCCGAGCACGGTCACGGCTCGGGCATGCCCGGCGGCGAGACGCTCGCGCGCGTCGCCTCCGGTGAGCCACGACGCGAGGTAGCCCGCCGCGAAGGCGTCGCCGGCGCCCACGGCCTCGACGACCTCCGCGACCATCGCCGGCACGTGGGTCGGTCTGTCGTCCGCACCGGCGCCGGCGCGGAACTCGGTGGCCCCGATCGCGCCGTCCTTCACGACGAGGAGCGTCGGCTCGGGCAGCAGCGCCCGCACCGCCTCCGGCGTCGCCGTGCCCCACAGCGCCTCGGCCTCGTCCAGCCCGACGAAGACGAGGTCGGCACGGGAGGCGAGTTCGCGAAGGCGACCGGCCGCGACCCCCGCCGGCCAGAGGGCGCTGCGGTGGTTGACGTCGAAGCTGAGCATCGCAGGCGAGGCGGCGACGCGGTCGACGAGTGCGTCGACGAGCGCATCGCAGCTCGCGGAGAGCGCAGGGGTGATGCCGCTCACGTGCACGACGCGGGCGGTGTCGAGCGGGAGCGAGTCGAGGAAGGGCGGGGCCATTCGCGAGGCCGCGGACCCCGCCCGGTAGTAGCGCACGCCGCGACCCGGATCCTTGAAGTAGACGCCGGTCGGCGCATCGGGGTCCGCTTCGACCCAGCGGGTGTCGACGCCGCGCTCGCGCAGGTGACGCTCGATTCGCCGGCCGAGCGCGTCGTCGCCGAGTCGGCCCGCCCACGCCGCTCGCCCGCCGAGTGCCGCGAGATGCGCGGCGACGTTCGACTCGGCGCCCGCCGAGTCGACGCGGAATTCGTGAGCCGTCTCGAGCGGTTCGGCGAGCACGGGGGCGACGAGGGCCATCGTCTCGCCGAGGGCGACGACGTCGGGCAGCGGAATGTCTAGCACGCCCCTATGCTGTCTGGTGTGCAGATTCAGCGCAAACTCGTTGCACTATCTGCAACATTAGGGAAGGGGCTCGGATGCTGCAGCACACGCGACTCGACGCACTCGACGATGAGCGACTGAACGCGGCCGACAAGGGACTGCCCGCCCGAGCCGCAGGGCTCACGGTCAGCGAGTTCCTCGCGACCGGCCCGAGGCTCGCCGAGTTCTGGACCCCGCTCCTCGCACTCGACGCGCGCGCTCTCGAACACAACGCCGCAGTGGTCCAGGGCTGGTGCGACGAGCGCGGACTCGAGCTCATGCCGCACGGCAAGACCACGATGGCCCCCGCCCTCTGGCAGCTCCAGCTCGACCACGGCGCCACCGGGGTCACACTCGCGACCCCGGGGCAGGTGCGCACCGCGCGATCGTTCGGCATCGCGTCGATCATGCTCGCGAACACGCTCGTGGCGCCTGACGCGGTGGAGTTCATCGCCGGCGAACTGGCTGACCCCGCATTCTCATTCCACTCGTGGGCGGACTCGGTGGCGACCGTCGAGGCGATGGAGCGCGGGCTCGAGGGCGTGACGCTCCCCCGCCCGATCGACGTGCTCGTCGAACTCGGTGGAGCCGGCGGCCGCACCGGTGCGCGCAGCGTCGACGAGGCCGTGCGCGTCGCCGAGCGCATCGCCGCCTCGCCCGTCCTCCGGCTCGCCGGCACCGCCGGGTACGAGGGCAGCCTCGGTCACGATCGCTCCCCCGCGGCGCTCGAGGCGGTGCGCGCCTACCTCGCCGAGATGCTCGAGGTGCACGAGGCGGTGCGCGGTCTCGCCGACGGCGAGCTCATCGTCAGCGCCGGCGGCAGCGCCTATCTCGAACTCGTCGCCGAGGTGTTCGGACCGCACATCCGTTCCCTGAGCCCGTCGACGGGAGCCGAGGCGCACACGGGCGCCCTTCGACAGGCTCAGGGAGCAGAACCGCGCACCCGCTGGATCCTCCGCTCGGGCGCCTCCCTCCTCCACGACGACGGCTTCTACCACGGCATCTCGCCGATCGACGGCGAGCTCACCCCGGCGATGCGCGGCTACGCCCGCGTCGTGTCGCACCCCGAGCCGGGCCTCGCACTGCTCGACGGCGGCAAGCGCGACTTCCCGTACGACGAGGGGCTTCCCGTGCCGTTCGGTGTGGCCGAGGCGCCCGGGGCCCGCGAACGACCGCTCGCCGGGGCATCCGTCACCGCGCTCAACGACCAGCACGCCTACCTGCGCGCCGACGCACCCTTCGACCTCGCCATCGGCGAGGTCGTGTCGCTCGGCCTGTCGCACCCCTGCACCGCGTTCGACAAGTGGCGCCTCATCCCGGTCGTCGAGGGCGGCGGCTCCGATCTCGTCGTCGCGCTCGTGCGCACGTTCTTCTAGGGTTCGCGATGACCGTGATCATCCGAGGCGTGGTCGTCGTCGATGCCGGCGGCATCGGCGCCGCGGCATCCGACGTGCTCATCGACGGCGAGCGAATCGAGGCCATCCCACCCACCGGCACGCTCGACCCGGGCGACGCGCACGTCATCGACGGGCGCGGCCGGCTCCTCATGCCCGGCTTCGTCGACGCGCACTCCCACGCCGACGGCGCCCTCTTCGACCCCGAGGTGCAGCTCGCCCTGCTGCGGCAAGGCGTCACGACCGTCATCGGCGGGCAGGACGGCGTCGGCTACGCCCCGGGCGACGGTGCGTATGCGACCGAGTACTTCGCGGCGATCAACGGACCGCACCCGAGCTACCGCGGCGGCGGGGTGGCCGCGCTGCTCGGCGCCTACGACGGCGCCACGGCCGTGAACGCCGCAACCCTCGTGCCTGCTGGCACGGTGCGTTTCGAGGTCATGGGCCGGTCGACGGATGCCGCTTCGCCCGCCGAGCTCGCTCGCATGCGCGCCCTCGTGGCCGACGGGCTCGGCGAGGGCGCCCTCGGCCTCTCCACGGGCCTCGACTACGCGCCAGGTGTCTTCGCCGGCACCGACGAGCTCGCCGCCCTCGCCGTGCCCGTCGCCGCGGCGGGGGCCGTCTACGTCTCGCACATGCGCGGCGGATACGAGGCGAACTCCGCCGCGGGCATCGCCGAGGTGGCCGCCATCGCACGCAGCTCGGGTGCGCGCGTGCACGTCTCCCACTTCCACGCCGAGCCGCACCTCGTGCGGGAGCTCCTCACCGACCTCGACCGCGCCGGCGTCGACGCCACCTTCGACGCCTACCCGTACACGCGCGGCTGTTCGATCCTCGCGATGCCGATCCTGCCCGCCTCGCTGACGGTGCGACCCGCAGCAGAGGTCGCCGCGGAGCTCGCCGATCCCGGCATCCGCGCGATGCTCCGCGAGGAGTGGTTCCCGACGATCACCGGCTACGCGAGCCTCGGGCCCGAGTGGCCGTCGATGCTGACCCTCGCCCACGTCGCGGCGCCCGACTACGACTGGGCGCACGGCCTGACGATCGCCGAAGGGGCCGCCGAGGCATCCGCTCGCTCCGGCGGTTCGATCGACGCGATCGACTTCGCGCTCGACGTGCTCGTCGCCTCGCGGCTCGAGGTCAACGTCGTGATGGCCGTGCAGCACGAACGCAGCGACGCCGGGCTCGCCGAGATCCTCTCGCACCCGGCCGCGGTGGGCGGCTCCGACGGCATCTTCATCGGCCGGCACCCGCACCCTCGAGCGCGCGGCTCGTTCCCGCGCTCCCTCGCGATGCTCGTGCGCGAGCAGGCGGCGCTCGGCTGGGCGGATGCCTCGGCGCTCGTCTCCGCCCGGTCGGTGGCCCGCTTCGGACTCGGCGACCGCTACGCCGTTCGCGAGGGCTTCGTCGCCGACCTCGTGCTCGTCGACCCCGATGCCGTGGGCGCGACCGCGAGCTACTCCGCGCCGCTCGGCCTCGGCGTCGGCATCGACGACGTGCTCGTGGCGGGCGTGCCCGTGCTCGCTGGCGGCGAGCTCACCGGGGCGACGCCCGGCCGGGGCATCCGTCGCGCCGCCGTCGACTCCGCAGCGCCCGGTTCAGGACCACTCGTGTCGCACCGGACCACGGATATCGCGGGTCCCGTGGGAGACGAGTGGTCCCGAGACATCGCGGAAGAGGAAGAGGAGGTCTGACATGTCGCAGAGCGTGAAACGTGCCGCCCGCATCATCGATGCGATCGCGGCCGACCCGCGCACAGTCGCCGAGCTCGCCGCGGCGTTCGAGCTGCATCGTTCGACGATGTTCCGCGAGCTGCAGGCGCTCGAGGAGGTCGGGTGGGTGCGGCGCCGCAGCACCGGGCGCTACACGCTCGGAACCCGGCTCGCCGCCCTCTCGAAGGAAGCGCTCGACTCGCTCGACCTGCGCGAGGCCGGCGCCGAGCACGTTCGCCGCCTGCAGCGCCGCACGGGCAACACCGTGCACCTCGCGGCGCTCATGGACCGATCGATCGTCTACGTCGACAAGGCCGAAGACGAGTCGGGCGTGCGCATGTACTCGCGCATCGGCCGCGCCGTCATCCCCAACTGCTCGGCCGTCGGCAAGGCGATCCTCGCCGACCTCGACACCGCGGGCCGCGACGCGGTGCTCGCCGGCATCACCTGGGAGCGGTACACCGACCTGACCATCACCACGCGCGAGCGACTCGACCGGGAGCTCGCCCTCGTGCGCTCCCGCGGCTGGGCGACCGACGACCGCGAGTTCGAGGCCTTCGTCAACTGCATCGCCGTGCCGATCCGGAGTTCCCTCGGCATCGTCGGCGCGCTCTCGGTCACTGCGATCCGCATGGTCGCCGACCTCGACCGGTTGCGGGCGAACCTGCCAGCGATGCGGGAGACCGCCGACGCCATCGCCCGAGAGCTCGGCTGAGTTCGCTGGCTCGCCAGACCATCACGACCTCGACCGATCACCCCACAGGAGGAACCATGTCCAAGATCGCCGTCACCCTCTCGAACGCCCCGAAGCCCGCCGGCCCCTACAGCCACGGCGTCGTCGCCAACGGCTTCCTCTACACCGCCGGATTCGGCCCCCAGGATCCCGCCACCGGCCAGGTCGTTCCCGGCGGCGTCGCCGAGCAGACCCGCCAGGTGCTGCGCAACATCGGCGCAGTGCTCGCCGAGTACGAGCTGACGTTCGACGACGTCGTGAAGGTCACCGCCCACCTCGAGGACCTCGCCGACTTCGCCGAGTACAACGTCGCGTACGCCGAGTTCTTCACCGAGCCGTACCCCGTGCGCACCACGGTGGGCTCGCGCCTCGCGAACATCCTCGTCGAGATCGACGTCGTCGCCGCCATCCCCCAGGGCTGAGCGAGCCCCGCACGAGCCCCGAACAGAGCGGATGCCCCGTGGCCGATCGGCCACGGAGCATCCGTCGTTCGGCCGAAGCCTGCTACGCGATGCCGCCGCCGTCGACGACGAGCGCGGAGCCCGTGACGTAGCTCGACTCGTCGCTCGCGAGCCACACAACGGCCGCGGCGATCTCGCGCGGCTCGCCCATGCGCTGCAGCGGCCGGTCGGCGGCTTCGGCGAGGAACGCGTCGGGATCCTGTGAGAGCTGGCGCGCCTCGTCGCGGAGCATCCCCGTGTTGACGTCGCCCGGGTTCACCGAGTTCACGCGGATGCCCTGCGGGCCGTGGTCGATCGCGAGCGCGCGGGTCATATTCACGACCGCACCCTTCGAGGCGCAGTACGAGAGGGCCTGGCCGCCGCCCTTCAGACCCCAGCCCGAGCCGGTGTTCACGATCGAACCGCCGCCGGCGGCCGCCATGATCGGCACGATGTGCTTGCACATCAGGAAGATCGAGCGCACGTTCACGCCGAAGACGCGATCCCACTCCTCGACGGTGGTCTCGACGGCCGTCGTGCGCCGGATGATGCCTGCGTTGTTGAAGACCACGTTCACCCCGCCGAATTCGGCGACCGCAGTCGCGACGACGCGCTCGATGTCGGCCTCGGCTGAGACGTCGGCCGCGATCGCGATCGCGGTGCCGCCCGCCGCGCGGATCTCCTCCGCGACCGCTGCCGCGGCGTCGGCGTTCAGGTCGACGACGGCGACGGCCGCTCCTTCGGCGGCCAGGGCGATCGACGTGGCGCGGCCGATGCCGCCCGCGCCGCCGGTGACGATGGCCTGCTTGTTCTCAAGGCGCATGGCCTTCTCCTTCGGGGTCGGATGCCTCGGCATCGGGTGCGGTGACAGGGTAGATGCTGGTGGTGGCCGCGCTCGTGATCACGCGGACGAATCCCGCGAGCCGTGCGTCGACTGCGGCGTCGCCGGTGTCGACGAGCAGGGGTCGCCCGCCGAGGTCGATGAGCTTCTGCTCCGGTGCGACGGCGACGAGCGGGTCGGGGCCGAGGGCGCGCAGGACGCGCGCCGAGAGCTGCTGGTTGCCGCGGCCGAGCAGGAAGCCCTGCCCGCCGATCACCGAGACGACGGCCCTCGCCGGGCCTGCGGCGATCTCGTCGAGCAGCTCGGACTCGGACGCTGCGGCGCGCACGACGGCGCCGTCGAGCACGACGTCGACGCCGAGCGGGGTCTTCGCCACGCCGAGCTCGCGGGCGACTTCGGCCATCGTGCCGCCCGGTCCGAGCAGGTAGCGGACGCCGGGCCGCAGTGACCGAACGGCGCCGCGGGCCGCCGCGACGACGGCCGCGTGCTCGCTCGCCGGCGTCGCCGACTTGCGGGCCTGGGTGCGGCCGGCGAGGTACGGCACCGGCATGGTCGCGTAGAGTCTCGGCTCGACCCTGGCGACCCGGAGCTGGGCCTCGTCGACGTCGAGCACCTCCCGCTCCTGCACGGGCAGGGAGCGACCGGCCTCGGATGCCGCGACCCACGCCGCGGCGAGCGCACCCGCTGCCCGGGGGCTCACGGCGAACACGGGCGAGTACATCTTCACGCCGGCTGGGATGCCGAGCGCCGCGGCGTCCGTGCCGAGCCCGGCGGCGACGTCGCGCGCGGTGCCGTCGCCGCCGGCGAAGAGCACGAGGCTCGCTCCGGCGTCGACGAGCGCACGTGCGGCGGCGGTCGTGTCGGCCGCGGTCGTCTCACCCGCCCCGTCCCTCGACGACGCGCGGAAGACGACGCGCGGCTCGAGACCGGCGGCTCTCACCACGTCCTCGCCCATCGCGCCGGCAGCCGTGATCACGACCGGTCGCGAGGCACCCGCCGCGCTTCGCGCCGCCACCGTCTCGAGCGCGAGCCGCGCGCGCTCGGCGGCGCGACGGCGGGAGCCGAGCGCCTCCGCCCGCTCCTGCACGGCCGCGCCGTCGGAGCCGGCGAGCCCGGCGGGCCCGCCGACTCCGGCGATCGGGTTCACGACGAGGGCGATCACGCTCAGGCCGCGGTCTCCGCCGGCTCCGCCGCCGAAGCCGGGGTTCCGGCACCGAAGTACTTGCGCTGGTACGCGCGCCACGTGATGGCCCAGCGCTCGGGGTCGTCGAGGTCGTCGTGGTGGGTGTGGTGCACCGTCTGGTTGTGCGGCGCGGTGCGCACGACCTCCGGGGTCTCGCGCGCCTCACGTGCGACCTCGGCGAGGACGGCCACGTACTCGTCGATCTCGGCCTTCGAGTACGACTCGGTCGGTTCGAGGGTGAAGGGCTGCGGCACGACGTACGGGTGGTGGCTCGTCCAGTAGTGCATGCCGAAGTCCGTCATGCGGATGCCGATCTCCTCCGACGAGATCCCGGTGTCCTCGAAGAGCTCCTGCCACGAGTACCGCACCTGCTCGATGCGGCGGCGACCCGCCGCGTACGGCGCGGAGGCACCGGGGATCTCGAGCACCTTCGCGAGCAGGTAGTTGTTGTTCAGCACCGCGATCTCGGCGGCGGCGAGCAGGCCCTCCGCACCGAGCGCCATGATCCACGAGTACGCGCGCACGATGTTCGGGATCACGCCGTGGAACGGCGCGACCGAGCCGATCGACCGGGCATCCGTGTCGCGCAGGTCGAAGCGCACCGCGCCGTCGGCGGCGACCTCGCGCACGACCCGCGGGCCGGGCAGGAAGGGCGCGAGCGCGGCGCTGACCGCGTTCGCCCCGGCGCCCGGGCCGCCGCAGGCGTGCGGCGTCGAGAACGTCTTGTGCAGGTTGAAGTGGCACACGTCGAACCCGGCGTCGCGGGCGCGGGTGATGCCGAGGATGCCGTTCGCGTTCGCCTGGTCGTACGCGGCGAGCGCGCCGACCTCGTGCGCGGCATCCACCCACTGCTTGATCGCCGGGTTGTAGATGCCGGTGTCCTCGGGGTTGGTGACCATGATCGCCGCCGTGCGCGGCGAGAGCGCCGCCTTGAGGGCGGCGAGGTCGGGGTAGCCCTCCGCGTCGGGGAAGATCGTGATGACCTCGTAACCCGCGGCCTTCGCCGCCGCCGCGTTCGACGGGTGGCTGAAGATCGTCGTGATGACCTCGCGACGCTGCTCGCCCTCGCCATTCGCCTCGTGGTAGGCGCGGATCATGGCGATGTTGGCCCAGATCGCGGCCGAGCCGCCCTGCGTGTGCAGCGAGACCTGGTCCATGCCGGAGATCTCGGCGAGCATGCGCTCGAGGCTCCAGACGATCTCGAGCACGCCCTGCGCGTCGGCCGGGTCCTGCAGCGGGTGCATCGCCGTGAGCTGCGGGGTGCCGATGAGCTGGTCGTTGATCTTCGGCGAGTACTTCATCGTGCACGTGCCCTGGCCGATGTCGACGTTCAGGTCGGCGCCGAGGTTCTCCTGCGAGAGGCGCAGGTAGTGCTTCAGCACGCGCATCTGGCCGAGTTCGGGCAGCGCGGGCGGCGTCGCACGGCGAAGACCGGCGGGCAGCGCCGCCACGACGTCGCCGACCGCGTCGCGAACGCCCGGTTCGATCGGCGTGACGAACACGCCGCGCTCGCCCGGGGTCGAGAGCTCGAAGATGACCGGCTCGTCCCAGCTGGCCTGGTGGAACCGGCGGATGGCCGGCTTGGGCGCGAGTGGGAGACTCATGCGTTCTGCTCCTGAGTGAGTTCGGGGGCGAGAGGGAGAACGGCGTCGGACACCAATGCGTTCTGCTCCTCGAGGATCGTTGCAGTGGTGACGGGGGTGGTCGAGGCATCCGCTGCGGTCGCGAGACCGGCGAGGGATGCCGCGAGCCGATCGATGTCGGCCTGGCTCGTGAGTTCGGTGACGCAGACGAGCAGCGTGTGCTCGCCGACGACGACGCCGGGCTCGATGCCCTCGCGGCGCAGCGCCTCGACGACGCCTTCGGCGGTGAGGCCGGCGCCGGCGACGTTCACCGTGAACTCCCGCAGGTGCAGCGCGCCGTCGGCGAGCACGACGCCGGGGATCGCGGCGAGCCGCTGCTGCGCGTAGCGGGGGCGGGCGAGCAGCAGCTCGCCGAGGTCGGCCATGCCCTGCGGACCCATGAGCGCGAGGTAGACGCCGGCGGCGATGCCCCACAATGCGGCGGCCGTGCCGACCCATTCCTTGCCCTCCTCGCGCTGGGCGAAGGACGTGCGCTCGTAGGCGACGTCGCCGAAGCCCACTTCGCCGGGCACGTCGGTGGTGGCGAGTCCGAAGAGGCGGGACGGCATCTCCATGATGAAGGTCGGGTCGTCGGCGACGGCGATGAATCCGCCGTGCGCGCCGCCGTACCACTGGTGCAGTCCGAGCGACTGGATGTCGCCGGTGACGATGTCGGCGCCCTGCTCGGCGGGCGGGGTGAGCACGCCGTAACCGATGGGGTCGGTGCCGACGACGACGATCGCACCCGCCTCGTGGGCGAGGTCGGAGATCGCGCGCAGCGCCGTCTCGACGGCACCCGTCGCGCTCGGCGTCTCGAACCAGACCGCTGCCACGTCGGCGCCGAGGCGGGCGGCGATCGCCGCGGCATCCGCGGTGCCGTTCACGGTGGGCACGTGCTCGAGGTCGAGGTGCACGCGCACGAAGTCGGCCACCTTCGAGTACTTCGCGGGCAGCACGTCGCTCGCGACGAGCACGCGCCTGCGGCCCGTGATGCGGCCGGCCATCGCGAGACCGGTCGCGGTCGCCTGGTAGCCGTCGTAGGTGGGCACGTTCACGACGTCCATGGCGAGCAGCTCGGCCATGAGCGACTGGTACTGGAACAGCGCCTGGAATCGGCCGTGGTCCTCGTAGGGCTCACCGGCGTAGGCGGTCAGGAACTCGCTCCGGTTGATGACCTCGTCGACGACCGCCGGCACGTAGTGCTGGTAGGTGCCGTGTCCGAGGAAGCTCAGGCGGTCCTCGGTCGAGCGGTTCTTCGCGAGGAGCCCGCGCACGTGACGCGCGAGATCCTGCTCGGCCGGGAACGGCGCGGGCAGGTCGAGCGGCCGACTGAGGCGAAGCTCATCGGGCACGTCGGCGTAGAACTCCGCGACCGACGCCGCACCGGTGGCGTCGAGCATGGCCTGCTTGACGTCGGGTGCGGTGTTCGGCAGGTACGGGTGGGTGAAGGGTTGGTTCATGGGAGCCTTCAGTCGTCGATGTCGGACAGGGTGATGAACGGGGCGGCGCCGGCCCGCGGGGTCGCGAGCACGGCGGCGCCGAAACGCGGCAGGGTGAGGGTGGCTCGCCCGCCGGTCGAGTGGCGGAGCGTATCGAGACCCTCGGGCGCGAGCAGGTCGCGGGCGCCTTCGGGCACGTCGACGACGAGTTCGTCGCGACCGTGGTTCAGGACGAAGGTGTAGTCGGTGTGCTCGTCGCTTCGGGTGACGGCTTCGAGGTCGGCGTGGGTTCGGTCGCGCGCCGGCAGGCGAGCGGCGCCGAGCACGGCGCGGAAGAGCTCGACGAGGCCGGTCGGCTCGAGCACGCAGCTGACGTACCAGGCGGCGCCGGCAGAGGAGCTCGGCGTGTCGAGACCAGCGGATGCCTCGACCGACGCCGGGCGCCGCGTGATCGCCGGCCGACCGTCGAGCTCGCCGCTCGCGTAGCCCGCGACCACGTCGGTGCCGGGGTGCACTTCGAGCCACTCGCCCCAGATCGGCGCGTCGAACTCCGCGAGGCCGTCGGCGAAGGCGACGCGCTCGGCCCGCCCGTCGGCCACCGGCCACTGCTCGTCGACCTCGACGCCGAGGAGGCCCCTGAGCGGGCCGGGAGCGCCGCCGTCGTGCACCTTCTCGGTCGCGTCGACGACGCCCGAGAACGGGCCGACCACGAGCTGGCCGCCTCGCTCGACGAAGGTCGCGAACGCGGCGGCCTGGGCGCCATCCGTCACGTAGAGGTTGGGTGCGACGACGAGGTCGTAGCCCGAGAGGTCGGAGGTCGCCTGCACCGCGTCGACGGGGTGGCCGAGCGCGAAGAGGGCCGCGTTCCAGGCGCGCGCCTGCGCGAGCCACTCGAGCCGCTGCGACGGCAGCGACTCGGCGGCCGACGAGCCCCACCACGAGTCGTGGTCGATGACCAGTGCGACGCGGGAGCGCACGCGACTGCCGCGCACCGGTTCGAGACGCTGCAGTTCGGCACCGAACGCCTTCGCCTCCTGGAAGGTGCGGGAGGCCTCGCCGCGGTGCCCGAGCATCGCCGAGTGGAACTTCTCCTGCCCGTATTTCGCCTGACGCCACTGGAAGCACATGGCGCCGTCGGAACCGTGCGCGATGGCCTGCAGGCTGCCGATGCGCATCTGGCCAGGCGCCTTCGGCACGTTGACGTCTCGCCAGCTCACGCCGCTCGGAGCCTGCTCGAGCAGCAGCCACGGCTGTCCGCCCTTGAGCGAACGCATGTAGCCGTAGTTCAGCGCCGCGGGCACGTGCGCGAGCGGATCGGCCGGGTCGGGGTAGGCGTCGTCGGTGACGAGGTCCTCGACGGCCGCGAAGTCCCAGTAGTTCAGGTCGCGCAGGATGCTCATGAAGTTGGTGGTCACGCCGATCTCGGGCGTGACCTCCCGGAGGATCTCGACCTCGATCTCGAAGAGCTCGAGCAGCGCGCCGGAGGAGAACCGCTCGAAGTCGAGCAGCTGGGTGGGATTCACGGGGCCGGTCGAGCGCCGCGGCGCCTCGATGTGCGCCCACTCGGTGTACCGCTGACCCCAGACGTTCACACCCCACGCCTCGTTCAGCCCGTCGAGGGTGCCGTAGCGCTGCTCGAGCCAACGGCGGAAGTGAGCGGATGACTCGGGGCACCAGCACCGCGAGACGTGATCGCCGTACTCGTTCGAGATGTGCCAGAGCGCGAGCGCGGGGTGCTCGCCGTAGCGTCCGGCCATCGCCCGGGTCATGCGCCCGACGTGCTCGCGCCAGACCGGCGAGCTCGGGCAGTAGGCCTGTCGCGAGCCGAACTCGAGGCGCCGGCCGCTCTCGTCGCTCGGCAGCATCTCGGGGTGGCTGCGAACGAGCCATGACGGGGGCGTCGCGGTCGCCGTCGCGAGGTCGATGCGGATGCCGGCCTCCCAGAGGATCTCGATGACGCGATCGAGCCATCCCCAGTCGTAGACGCCGGGGGCGGTCTCGAGCTGCGGCCATGAGAACACCGGGAGGCTCACGATGTTGACGCCGGCCTCGCGCATGAGCCGGGCGTCCTCGTGCCAGACCTCTTCGGGCCACTGGTCGGGGTTGTAATCGCCGCCGTAGGCGAGCGCATCGAGTCGGATGCTGCGGGGGACGTCGACGGCCACACCTGCTCCTCGGTCTCTTGGGGTGTACACGCTGCGGTGCAGAATGTATTCTGTATACAGACACCGTAAACGGAATGCCGGAACCGGTCAAGCCCTCGCAAACGCCTAGGCTGGCCGCGGATGGCCCGAGCGGCCGTGAGCGGCCCGGAAGGCGAATACATGGCGATCGAACGCAAGAACCTGCGATCGCAGGTGCGCGAGGAACTGCTCGCGCGCATGCGATCGGGTGCGGTCCAACCCGGCGAGGGCATCAACGAGGTACAGCTCGCCGGTGAGCTCGGCGTCAGCCGCACGCCGCTCCGCGAAGCCCTCATCGCGCTCGAGAGCGAGGGTCAGATCACGAGCGAGAACGGCAAGGGCTTCCGGTTCGTGCCGCTGAGCGCGAGCGAGTTCGAGGACCTCGCCCCCGTGATGGCCGCCCTCGAAGGGCTCGCGCTCGAGCTCAGCCCCATCGAACGGCTGCGCGAGATCGGCGGGCGGCTCTCCGAGCTCGCGGCCGAGTTCGATCAGGAGGTCGTCGAGCACGCGCTCGTGGTCACGAAGGACGACGAGTGGCACGGCATCATGCTCTCCGCGTGCCCGAACCTGCGTCTGCTCGATGTCATCGCGAGCGTGCGGGGCGCCTTCCACCGGTACGAGTCGCTGCTCGTACCGAACGACGTCATGGTCGAGCGCGTCGCCGCCGAGCACGCCGCGATCGCCGCGCGTCTCGAGGTCGGCGACGTTCCGGGTGCCGTGGCGGCCCTCAAGGCCAACTGGATGCACGGCATGCAGCGGATCCTCGACAACGCCTCGAGCCCCTACTTCTCCGCCTGACCCGACTGCCCCGCCCGCACCGGTCGAGCAGCGATGCCGCCCGCTCAGCCCTTGACGGCGCCGCCCATCAGGCCCGACACGAACTGCTTCTGGAACACCAGGAACAGCAGCATGAGCGGCAGCGTCGCGAGCAGGGAGCCGAGCATGAGCCCCGAGTAGTCGACGCGCGACATGCCGATCATCGTGTTGAGCGCCACCGGCACCGTGTACCGGTCCTCGGTGTTCAGCATCAGCAGCGGCCAGATGAATGCGTTCCACTGGCTGATGAACGTGTAGATCACGAGTGCGGCGAGCTGCGGCCGGGCCACCGGCAGCACGATGCGATAGAAGGTTCGCAGCTCCCCGGCCCCGTCGATGCGCGCCGCCTCGATGAGCGTCACGGGGAAGTCGAGGAACGACTGCCGCATGAGGAAGATGCCGAACGCGTTCGCGAGGAACGGCAGGATGACGGCCTGGTAGCTGTCGATCCATCCGGCGCTCGCCATCATCTGGAACAGGGGCACGAGCAGCACCTGCATCGGGATCATCATCGTCACGAGCACCACGCCGAGGAGCACTCCGCGCCCTCTGAACCGGTACGTGGCGAGTCCGTAGCCGGCCATCACGCTCACGACCGCCGAGAACACCGTGTACACGACGGCGATGCCGAGGCTGTTGAGCATGACCTGGCTGAAGTTCACCGACTCCTGCAGCCGCGCGAGGTTCTCCCACAGCTGGTCGCCCGGCAGCACGGGCAGCGGCGTACCGAACAGCTCGGGGGTCGAGTGCGTCGAGGCGATCACCATCCAGAGGAACGGCAGCACCGAGAAGACGCTCGCGACCGCGAGCAGCAGGTAGACGGGCAGGCGAAGGATGCCGCGGGCGAGCGCCGGGCGGAACCCGGTCGGGCGCGACTCACGCGCACCCCTCGCCTCGGGGTTGACGGACGTCAGTGCCGAGGTCGCGGTCACGGCTTCTCCCTCATGATGCGGAACTGCACGATCGCGATGATCGCGGTGATGACGACGAGCATCCACGCGATCGCGGAGGCGTAGCCGAAGTCGAACTGGCGGAACCCGACCTTGTACAGGTAGAGCACGGGGGTGAGTGTGGCGTCGTTCGGGCCGCCCTCGGTGAGGATCCAGTTCTCGTCGAAGAGCTGCAGCGCGCCGATCGTCGAGGTCACGGTCGTGAAGATGAGCACCGGCCGCAACTGCGGGATGACGATCTTCGTGAAGATCTGCCAACGCCCGGCGCCGTCGATGCGCGCCGCCTCGTACAGCTCCCCCGGGATCGCCTGCAGCCCCGCGAGGATGATCACCATGTTGTAGCCGGTCCATCGCCACGTGATCGCCGCGACGAGCGCGACGCGTGCCCACCACTCGTTGTTGAGCCAGTCGACAGGCGAGACGCCGACGAGGCCGAGCATCTGGTTCACCGCTCCCCCGTCGGTCGCGAGCATCACACGGAACACGACGGCGTAGGCGACGAGCGTCGTCACGGCCGGCAGGAAGGTCAGGAGGCGGAACCCGGAGCGGAACCTGAGCCACGACTGGTTCAGCAGGTACGCGAGCCCGACGGCGAGCCCGATCATGAGGGGCACCTGCACGATCAGGATGAGGCCGGCGTTGAAGAGGCTCTTCGCGATGAGCGGATCGGAGAAGAGCCGCGCGTACTGCTCGAGGCCCACCCAGCTCGAGACCCCGCCCGAGGTGGCGAAGAAGCTCTGCCAGAGCGAGGTGACGAGCGGGTAGGCGAAGAAGATCGCGAGCAGGGCGGCCGCGGGCAGGGCGAACCACGCCCCCGGACGCTGGAGCCTGCGCCCCAGCGTCCGGGAACGGCGGGGCGCGGCATCCGATCCGCCTCGGATGCCTCGCCCCTCGTTGCCGCCACGCCCGCGCTCGCCGGTGGCGAGCGTCGGAGCGGTCATACGAGCGCCTACTCCGCGATCTCGCGGTCGGTCGCCGTGGCGATCTGCTGCGCGGCGTCGTCGAGCGCCTGCTGCGGGTCGGCTCCGTTCAGCACGGCGGCGACGACGGCGTTCGCGACGATGTCGCTCGCCTCGGCGTTGTCGGTCGTGAAGGTGATCGCGGGGATGTTCGCGGTCTGCTCGGCGAAGAGCTCGTAGACGGGCTGACCGCCGAAGTACTCCTGCGGCTCGGCGAAGTACTGGCCCTGCAGCGCCGGCAGGTACGACGGGAAGAGCCCCTCGTTCTCCATCATCGACGCCTGGTTCCCGGCGTCGGCGAGTGCGAAGTCGACGAACGCGGCCGCGAGCTGCGGGTTCTTCGCCTGCGCCGGAACGGCGAGCCCTGAGCCGCCGCTGTTGGACGTGCGGACACCGCCCTCCTCGAAGGCCGGCAGTTCTGTCACGCCGTAGCTGCCGCTGAGCTCGGGGGCGTCGCCGAGCAGCGTGCCGATCCACCAGACCGCCTCGGGCGTGACCGCCGAGTCGCCGTCCTTGGCGCTCGTGACCCGGCCGTCCCAGCCCTTGACGTTCTTCAGCAGGCCCTTCTCGTTGAGCGTCTGCAGCAGGGTGAGCGCCTCGACGGCTTCGGGCGAGTTGACGGTGATGTCGCCGTTCTCGTCGAAGAGCCCCTGCCCCTGCTGCTGCAGGAGCATCTGGAACCCGCCGCCCGTCGCGACATCGAGGGAGAGGAGGGTGTGGCCGCTCTCGGCCTTGATCTGCTCGCCGGCTGCGACGAGGTCGTCCCACGTCGAGATCGAGGCCGGGTCGATGCCGGCCTCCTCGAAGTAGTCGGTGCGGTAGAACAGGCCGACGGTGCCCGAGTCCCACGGTGCAACCTTGAGCGCGCCGTCGGCGTCGGACTGGGCGGCCCACTTGAACGGGTCGAAGTCGGCCTCCGCCTCGCCGAGCACCGGGTCGAGATCGACGAGCCCCGTCGGGAACTCGTTGATGTAGCCGGGGGCGCGGTCGGTCTCGATCGTCACGACGTCGGGCAGGCCGCTGCCGGCCTGGAGCCCCACGGAGAGCTTGTCGTAGGCGTTGTCGTACCCGACGTCGACCACGTTCACGGTCGTGCCGGGGTGCTCGGCCTCGAACTCGGCGCCGAGGCGGTCGAGCGCGGTCGCGGCGACGTCCCACGACCACACGGTGATCTCGCCCTCGAGCTTCGCGTCGGGGTCGAGTACGACCGGGCCTGCGGACGGGCCGCCGCCCATGGCGCAGCCGGCGAGCAACGCGACTCCTGCGAGGGTCGCAGCGGAGGCGAGCAGGGTACGGGTCGTGTTCATCTGGACTTCCTTGTCTGATCTGAATATTGAATACACAGGGTGGGCGCAATGGCCCCGGGCTCCGCCGGTCGAGGAGCGACGAAGGAGCGTATCGAGACCCGCACGAGGTCTCGATACGCTTCGCTACTCGACCGGCAGAAGTTCGACCGGCAGGGGCTCGACCGACGGAGCCGACAGTCCGACCGCGAGGTCGATGAAGAGCGCCGCGGACCAGCCGAACGCGGTCGTCGCGGTGCGCGCCTTCCGCCCGGAGGTCGGGTTGAAGTACTCGTGCGGTCCGCCGGCGTTCACCACGAGCGCGACCGTGCGCTCGGCGAGGTCGCGGGCGAGCTCCGGATGCCCCGAGGCCCGCAGCCCCTCGATGATGAGCGTGTTCGTGTTCACCCACACCGGCCCGCGCCACATCCGCTCGGACGAGAAGTCGGGATCGGCGGCCGAGACCGTCGGCACCGTCCAGGACAGGCCGTATCGGGCCGGGTCGGCGAGTGCGGCGATGAGCGCATCGACGACCGGCTGCGGCAGCCCGCCGGTCAGGAGCGGCATGAAGCCGACGATCGCGTCACTGCCGACCGTCTCCCCCGCAGCCCGGGCGAGGAACCGGCCGGATTCCGGATGCCACATGCCGAGGAGCAGCTCGAGGGTGCGAGCGGCGCGGTCCCGGTGCGCGCGGGGGTCGCCCGCGGCATCCGTGCCGTAGCGTTCGGCGAGCCGTGCGAGCTCCAGGTCCTGGAGCACGAGGTAGGCGCCGAGGTCGGGCGCGGTCGTCGGCAAGGGGCCGTCGAAGATGGGGCTGTCGTCGAGGCCCGAGGAGTAGGGGTGACCGTACTCGGGCATCCCGTCGCCGTCGAGATCGCTGCCGGCGAACCACCAGTCTTGCGAGCGACGGATCGTCTCGAGCTGTGCGCGGGCCCAGTCCGGCGCGTCCTCGACCTCGAGCACCTTCGCAAGGGCCCACGCTGCGAGCGGCGGCTTGGTCAGCGGCACCGGGGCGTTCGGATCGGCGATCTGCGAGCCGGCGCGGCGCAGGCGATCGCGGTCGCCAGCGGGCAGGTCGTCGCTCGAGGCGAGCACGCCCTCCTCGTGCACGACGTCGGGCAGCTGCCCGTCGTCGCCGGGGAATCGGAAGGCGATCTCGAGCTGCTCGCGGGCGAGCGCCGGATCGCCGTGGCGCAGGCCCACCGCGATGAAGTACGCGTCCCACTGCCAGACGCCGACATACCCGATCTTCGAAGGCACGACCCCGCGCGCCTCGCCGATCGACGGCAGCTCGACGATGTTCGCGCCGAGCACCCACCAGCAGAAGGCGGCCATCTGCTGCAGGTCGCTGCGCACGATCGGGCACTTCGCGAACCAGTCGATCCAGAGGCGCTCGGTCGCCACGAGGTCGTCATCTGGCGCAGCGGATGCCTCGTGCCGCACTGAGCGGTCGGCTCCGACGTGCAAACGCACGGCCGGTGCCTCAGCGGTGAGCTCCACGCGGGTGCGCGCGCCGTCCGGCACCGTCCACTCGACGCTCGAGCCGACGCCGGCGATGCCGAGCACTCCGGGTCCGGCGAACGTGAGCGTCGCCGCTCCCCCGCCGAACTCGATGACGTGCGGCAGCACACGCGTGACGGGCAGCGCTACGCCGTCGGCGCCTCTCACCACGAGTTCGTCGATCACCCGGCAGTCGTCGAGCCAGCGCTCGTACTCAGAGGTGTGCACGCGAAGCGCCGTCGCGGGGGCGGGGTCGACGGCCTCCTCGTCGCCGATCCGGTCGGCCAGCTCCGCCCGGTCGGCCCGGAACACGAGCACGCGCGAGCGCGGCAGCGTGAAGGGGGCCTGCACGAGATCCAGATGGCGGCCGGCGAGGCCGGCCAGCTCCGAGGGGTCTCGATACGCGTCGGCTCCGCCGCCGCTACTCGACCTGAAATCCGTCACGCTCATCGTCCGCCCAGCCCCGAGGCCGCCATGCTGTTGAGGATACGTCGTTGGCCGATGACGAACACGATGAGCATCGGGATCGTCGAGATCGCCGAGGCGGCCATGACGAGCCCGTAGTTGACCGAGCCGAACTGCCCCTGGAAGCTCGAGAGCAGGAGCGGCACCGTGAACAGGTCGGGGCTGTTCAGCAGCACGAGCGGGAACAGGAACGCGTTCCACACATCGAGCGCGACGATGATGCTGAGCGCCGCGAGGCCCGGCTTCAGGTTCGGCAGCACGACGCTCCAGAAGATCCGCCAACGGCCGGCGCCGTCGACGATCGCCGCCTCCTCGAGCTCCTTCGGCAGCGACAGCACGAACTGACGCATGAGGAACACCGCGAACGGGTTCGCGAGCAGACCCGGCACGATGAGTGCGAGGTGCGAGTCGACCCAGCCGAGCTGCGTCATCAGGATGTAGAACGGGATCAGGGTGACCTGCTTGGGGATCATCTGCGTCGCGAGGAACACGATGAACAGCACTCGGCTGCCACGGAAGCGGATGCGCGCGAAGGCGTAGCCGGCCATCGACGCGGTGAGCAGCGTGCCGACGACGACGAGCGCCGCGATGTAGATGCTGTTGACGTAAGCCTGGCCGAACGGCACCGCGTTCCATGCTTCGACGTAGTTGTCGAAGGTCCAGGGCTGGGGCAGGAACGCGAGCGGGTCCTGCAGCAGCTGGGGCAGCGACTTGAACGACGTCAGCAGCATCCAGACGAACGGGAACACCATCGCGAGTCCGGCGACGATGAGGGCGACGTGCAGGGCCGTGGCACCGAGGCGCCGGCCCCCCTTGCCGGTGCGCGCACCCGTGGGGCGGTGCTCGAAACCGGGCGCGCTCAACGCGACCGTCGAGTCCGTGGGCGGGGCCTGGGTTCCGTCGACCAGGCGCGGGTTCGCAAGGCTCATGCTGCGTCATCCTCGTAGTGCACGAACTTCTTCTGGGCGCCGAACTGGATCGCCGTGATCACGAGGGTGATCACGAGCAGGATCACGCTCGCGGCACTCGACGGGCCGATCTCGAACTTGCCGAAGCCGAGATCGTAGATGTGGTACACGATCGTGCGGGTCGCGTTGTCGGGACCGGCGTTCGAGACGAGTACGTAGACGGTGTCGAACGTCTGCAGCGACGAGATGAACGCGACCACCGACGAGAAGAACACGATCGGCGACAGCAGCGGCAGGCGGATGCTGGTGAGCAGCCGCCAGGCACCGGCACCGTCGATGCGGGCCGCCTCGATGACCGACGGCGAGATGTTCTGCAGGCCCGCGAGGAAGATGATGACGTTGAGCCCGAGCGACGACCAGATGGTCACGATGCAGACCGCGAGCAGGGCGAGCTTCGGGTCGCCGAGCCAGTCGGGCGGGGCGATGCCGAAGATGTTCGAGATCGCCGTCGAGAGCACCCCGTCGGCACGGAACATCTGCTGCCAGATCATCGCGACCGCGACCGTCGAGGTCACCACCGGCGCGAAGAACAGCACCAGGTAGAGCGTGCGCGTCTTCAGCTTCTCGAGCGCGACCGCGATGACGACGGCGAGGCCGAGGCCGATGGGCACCGTCACGAACGCGATGATGAGCGTGTTCACGATGGAGCGCAGCAGCAGCTCGTCCTGCAACTGGGCGCTGAAGTTCTCGAAGCCGACCCAGGTGAGCTCCCCGAGTCCGTCCCAGCTCGCGAAGGCGAGCACCATGCTCGCCGCGAACGGCAGCACGACGAACAGCGACATGCCGAGCAGCTGCGGGCCGACGAACACGTAGCCCCATCGTCGGTCCCGTCGGCGCCAGGCCGACTCCTTCCGCGGGCGGCGCGGGGCGGATGCCGCAGGCTGGGCCTGCGGCATCCGCTCACCGGTGGTGAGTGCGGTCACGCTACTCGCCCGACTTCTCCGCCACGAGTTCGGCGGCCTCGTCGAGGGTGGTCTGCGCGTCCTGCTTGCCCTCGTAGAGCTTCAGGAAGAGGTCGCTGATGTCGATCGAGAGACCGGGCACGCGGGCCTCGGCAGCGTAGTTCGTGAAGCCGACGTCTCGCATGTCGAGGAAGGTCTGCGCGTGGGCGGGGTAGTCGCCCTCGAGCACGACGTCGTCGGCACCCTTGATCGAGGGCACGGCGTTGCCACCGCCCTCGAGACGGAAGGTCTGCCCCTCGGCCGAGAGGAACTCGGTCCAGAACGTGAAGGCCGCGTCAGCCGCCGCCGTCTTGCCGTTGATCGCGAGGAACGAGACCGCGACGCCGGTCGGTGCGACCTCGCCGTCGGGCGTCGGCCAGCGCACGATGTCGTAGCTGTCCTGCTCGCCGGTCGATTCGACGGTGCCGATCGTGTAGCGGCCCTGCACGAAGAATCCGGCCTTGTGGGTCACGAAGACGCTGTCGGCGCCGGCGCCGTCGGGCAGCGTGTCCGCGACGACGAAGGTGCCGTCCTGGAACTGAGCACCGAGGGTGTCGATCGCCTCGACGCTCGCCGGGTCGCTGTTCGCCGTGAAGGCGCCCGACTCGTCGTACGGCGCGGGCAGCCCCTGCGACGACAACCAGCTCCAGTGCGTCGCCCAGTAGTTCCAGAACATCGAACCGGTCAGGCCCGCGTCCTTCAGCTCGGCGTTCATCTCGAGGTACTTCTCGGTCGTCCACTCGCCGTTCTCGGCGAGGGTGGCCGGGTCCTCCGTGATGCCGGCGGCTTCGAGCGCCTGCTTGTCGTACCAGAGCACATCGGGGTTCGAGTCGTTCGGCGCACCGTAGTACTCGCCATCCTTCTCAGCGGCACCGAAGAGGCCCGGGAAGAAGTCGTCGGGCTTCGTCTGGCTGTCCTCGCCCTCCATGAGCTCCTTCAGCGGCATGAGCCGGCCGGAGTCGACGAACTGGCCCATCTTGTCGTCGCCGACGTAGAAGACATCGGGTGCGGTGTTGCTGGCGAGCTGGGCGAGGAGCTTCGAGTGGTACTCGTCGTAGCTCGCGACCGGCTGGAGCTTGACCGTGATGTCGGGGTGGCGCTTCATGAACTCCTTGTTGAAGTCCTGGTAGCGGGTGAGCTCTTCGGCGGTGCCCCAGGTCGACCACACCACGGTGTTCTCGTCCTTCGCACCTCCTCCGCCGCTGCAGGCCGCCAGGCCGACGGCGAGAGCGCTTGCCGCGCCGATCGCCAGGAGACGTCTCATCTTCGAGTTCGCGCGGGCCATTCCGCTACCTCTTTCGTCATTGCAGGAGGGCCGGCGTCGAGCGCCGGATCGGGGGAACTGCTACCTCAGTATTCTGTATACAAAACTCAGAAACGTCAAGATCATCGAGGTCACGAACCGGCAACGGCTGCCGGCCGGTCGAGGATCGCAGCGTTTCGAGACCCTCGAGTGGGTCACGAAACGCGCTGGCGCACCTCCTCGACCGGCGAACAGCGAGAACGACGGATGCCCCGTGGCCGGTCGGCCACGGGGCATCCGTTCGTGATGGTGCTAGACCGCGGCAGGCAGTTTCGCCGCGATGAGCTCTGCGATCTGCACGGCGTTCAGCGCCGCGCCCTTGCGCAGGTTGTCGTTCGAGACGAAGAGCACGAGGCCCTTGCCCTCGGGCGCCGACTGGTCTTGGCGGATGCGCCCGACGTAGCTCGGGTCGGTGCCGGCCGCCTGCAGCGGCGTGGGCACCTCCGAGAGTTCGACACCGGGGGCGACAGCGAGCAGCTCGGTCGCCCGCTCGGGCGTGATCTCGTTCGCGAACTCGGCGTGGATGGTGAGGGAGTGACCCGTGAAGACCGGCACGCGCACGCAGGTGCCCGCGACGCGAAGCCCCGGCAGCTCGAGGATCTTGCGGCTCTCGTTGCGGAGCTTCTTCTCTTCGTCGGTCTCGAGGTCGCCGTCGTCGACGATCGAACCCGCGAGCGGGATCACGTCGAACGCGATCGTGCGCGGGAACTTCTCGGCTGCCGGGAACGTGACGGATGCCCCGTCGTGCACGAGCCCGATCGTGTCTTGCGAGACGGCCGCACGGGCCTGCTCGAGCAGCTCCTCGCCGCCAGCGAGACCCGCGCCCGAGACGGCCTGGTACGTGCTCACGATGAGACGCTCGAGACCGGCCTCGTCGTGCAGCACCTTCAGCACGGGCATCGCGGCCATGGTCGTGCAGTTGGGGTTCGCGATGATGCCCTTCACGGCCTCGTCGATCGCGTGCGGGTTGACCTCGCTCACGACGAGCGGAACGTCGGGGTCCATGCGGAAGCCGCTCGAGTTGTCGATGACCGTGACGCCGGCGGCGGCGAATCGGGGCGCCTGTGCTTTCGAGAGCGTGGCGCCGGCGGAGAAGATCGCGATGTCGAGCCCACTCGGGTCAGCCGTCGAGGCATCTTCGATCACGATGTCGTCGCCCTTCCAGGGCAGCGTCGAGCCGGCCGACCGCGCCGAGGCGAAGTAGCGGATCGAGGCGACCGGGAAGTCGCGCTCCTCGAGCAGGCGTCGCACGACCGCGCCGACCTGACCGGTGGCGCCGACGACGCCGATGTTCACTCCGTTGGTGTTGCCCACGTGCACTCCTCCATCGCCCGGCAGCCGCTCGGCCGCCGGGAAGCGTTCTTCCATTGTCCCAGCCCGGGCGGCGCCGCCCGGCGGTTCGCGGAACCTTGGCAGGATTGCCCCGGGATCCGCGAGGATTTCGATGGTCGAGCGGATGCGGCATCCGCTCGACCTGCGATCAGGCGATCAGCGCCCGGTGCCGCCGTGCACGACCGCGTCGTCGTCGCCATCGAGCTCGAATGCCGAGTGCACGGCGCGGGCAGCAGCGTGCACGCTGTCGGCGCGAGTGACGACCGAGATGCGGATCTCGCTCGTCGAGATCATCTCGATGTTGATGCCGGCCGTGTAGAGCGCCTCGAACAGGCGGGCGGAGACCCCCGCGGCCGAGCGCATGGCAGCGCCGACGAGCGAGAGCTTGCCGATCTGGTCGTCGTACTGCAGCGAGAGGAAGCCGATGGCCTCCTGCGAGCCGGCGAGGGCCGTGAGCGCCCGCTCGCCCTCGGACTTCGGAAGCGTGAACGAGATGTCGGTGCGACCGGTCGAGGCGGCTGAGACGTTCTGCACGATCATGTCGACGTTCGCGTTGGTGCCGGCGACGATCTTGAAGATCTTCGCGGCGACGCCCGGCTTGTCGGGAACGCCGACGACCGTGATCTTCGCCTCGGTCAGATCGACCGCGACACCTGCGATGACGGACTCTTCCACAGCTTCTCCTTCGGGAAGGCGCGCGGGGTCGTAGACGATGGTCCCCTCGCTGTTGTTGAACGACGAGCGCACGTGCAGGGTCACGCCGTGGCGGCGCGCGTATTCCACTGCGCGGATGTGCAGGACCTTGGCTCCGGATGCCGCGAGCTCGAGCATCTCTTCGCTCGTGATCCTGTCGAGCTTGCGAGCTTTCTTCACGATGCGCGGGTCGGAGGTGAAGACGCCGTCGACGTCGGTGTAGATCTCGCACACATCGGCCTCGAGGGCGGCCGCGAGTGCGACGGCGGTCGTGTCGCTGCCGCCGCGGCCGAGCGTGGTGATGTCGCGGGTGTCGCGGTTGAAGCCCTGGAAGCCGGCGACGATGACGATCGCGCCGTCATCGAGGGCTTCGCGCAGGCGCACCGGTGTCACGTCGACGATGCGGGCTGCGCCGTGCGTGGCGTCGGTGATCATGCCGGCCTGGCTGCCCGTGAACGAGCGCGCCTCGTGGCCCATGCCCTTGATCGCCATCGCGAGCAGCGCCATCGAGATGCGCTCGCCGGCCGAGAGCAGCATGTCGAGCTCGCGCGGCGCGGGAAGCGGCGTGACCTCGTTCGCGAGGTCGAGCAGCTCATCGGTCGAGTCCCCCATCGCGGAGACCGCCACGACGACGTCGTTGCCGGCCTTGCGGGTCTCGACGATGCGCTTGGCGACCCGCTTGATGCTCTCCGCGTCGGCGACGGACGACCCGCCGAACTTCTGCACGATCAAGCTCACGTGGTCTCCCAGGGGTGGTTTGCTGGCTGCCGCTCGGGTGGCCGGCGCCGGAAGCACCATCATACGGCGGGCCCGCATACGCGCCCGGCTATGTGACGTCCGCGGATCGAGCGTCTGCACCTGACCAGATGGGGATATGCTCACCTTCGACGACGACGTCGCACAGTCATCCAGAGAGGTCAAAGAGTGTCACTTTTCCGGGCGTTCGCCACCGGCGCGGCCGCGATGCTGCTGACCATTGCTCCCGCAGTCACCGCCGCAGCGACTGAATCCGGCCCTTCCGGAACGATATCGGGCACGATCATCGGAGAAGACGGCACGATCGTCCCGATCGGCGTCCGACTGTACAGGGACGGCGAGAACGGGATCGCAGCTGGCGCGAACAACAGCCAGTCGACCGGCGCCTACGAGGTTGCTGACATCACCCCCGGCACCTACCGCGTGGCATTCGTCAACAACGGCAGTGGTGATGCGAATCAGGATCGATTCCTCAGTGAGTGGTGGCAGGACGCGTATGCTCGCGCAGACTCGATGCCGATCACGATCGCTCCCGGTCAGAACCTGCAACTCGATGTCCAGCTTCGACGACCGATCACGATCTCGGGAACGTTCAGCACCCCGATCGGTCCGGTCGTGAACACGCACCTCAGCCTGCGCGGCACGAGCGGCGATTTCTTCGGGTTCGGCTCGAAGTCCCTCGGCGGCTACACGGATGCGAACGGAGCATTCACCTTCTGGGTATCGCCGGACTCGTACACCCTCGAGGCCTCCGGCCGCGCCGGCTGGGAGACGGTCAACCAGCTCAGCGAACGTTACGATCCAGCGCATCCGGGATCACCGATCACGGTCGACTTCGGCGACGACACCGTCCTGACGCTGACCACTCGGCGAACAAGTGCGATCGAAGGCAGGGTCCTCGTCGATGTCGATGGGTCGCTCGAGCCCTCCGCGAACGGGGTGTGGGCGTACCCGCTCGACGGTCAGACGTCGTACACGCCGTTCCTGACGCCTGAACGCGACGGCAGATTCGCATTCCTCGATCTCGCTCCTGGGCGCTACAAGATCAAGTTCTCCGGAAACGGGCTCGCACTGAGCGAGTACTGGGAAAGCGCAACCGAATCCGAAGCGGCGATCGTCACTGTCTCCGAGAACGAAGTCGTGACCGGCATCGATGCGGTACTGGAACAGGGCGCGAAAGTACACGCCACGGTGACGGCGCCGAGTCTCTCGTCCACTCAGTCCGGCTATGTCAGGGCAGCTGTCGACGTCTACCGGCTGGATGAGGCGACCGGCGGCTACAGCCGTGTCACCACCGCCAGCTCGACTCTCGGGTCCCGGCTCGAGACCGAAGCGCTGACAGCGGGAACCTATGCTCTCTACTTCTACGCGGTCGACCGCTACGACGTCGGCGCGACGTACTGGCAGGATGCGAAGTACTTCTTCGATCGCACCGACGTCACCGTCGCCTCGGGTCAGGTGCTGGATCTCGAGTCAATCGAACTACCCGAGCGCGTTTTCGAGGTCGATCGCCTCGCGGGGGCCGACCGCTACGCCACCTCGGTCGCCGCCTCCCGGGCCGCCCTTCCTGAAGGGAACGCGCCCGTGGTCTACATCGCCAACGGGACCAACTATCCGGATGCGCTGGCAGCTGGACCGGCTGCGAGCGCTGCGGGCGGTGTGGTGCTGCTCGTGCCTCCGGATTCGATTCCTCCTGTGGTTGCCGATGAGCTCGAGCGTCTCGAACCGATGCAGATCGTCATCGCCGGAGGATCGTCCGCCGTGTCCAACCGCGTGCAAGAGCAGTTGAGCAATTTCGTCGACAGCAGCACCGACGTCATCCGCGTGGGCGGCGCCGACCGATTCGAGACCGCCGAGCTACTCGTCCGGCGGGGCTTCGAGAGCTCGGGCGCCGATGCCGTGTTCATCGCCACCGGGCGTAACTTCCCCGACGCGCTCGCAGCAGGGCCGGCTGCTGCTCAGTTCCGGGCGCCAGTCGTCCTCGTCGACAGTTGGTCGAACACCGCGGATCCCGATGTGATCGCCCTCATCAAGGATCTCGGCGCCGACGATCTGTACTTCGTCGGGGGCCCGGTCGCGCTCTCCGCCTCCCTTGAACGATCGATCACGGCGGGGCTCACGGGTCAGATCGCCGGCACGACCCGCTTCGAGGGCGACGACCGCTACGCCGTTGCGGCGAAGATCAATGCGTTCGCCTTCGACAACCCCGATCACGCGTTCCTCTCGACGGGCTTCGACTTCGCCGATGCGCTCTCCGGCGGACCGCTCGCCGCCATGTATGGCGCCCCCATCTACCTCGCAACGCCCGGCTGCGTACCGCTGCCGACCGCGACGGGCCTGTTGACCGAACGGGTCGTGGGTGTGCATCTCATCGGCGGACTCGCCGCTCTCTCATCGGCGGTGGAACAGCTCACCCTGTGTTCGTGACCTGACGCTCGGCTCCCGCCTGGAGTGCGCGCGTCCGGCTGCTCATCCACCAGCTGGCGGGCCTGCGGACGCACCCGGCCCTGTGACGTTCGCGGGAGCGGCGGTAGCGTGGTCCCATGACGGAGCCGCTGGCGAGCTGGTCGGAGTTCAACGTCGCGATGGTGGGCGCGACCGCCGCCCTCGCGGGCCTCCTCATCGTCGCGATGTCGGTGAACATCGCCGAGATCATGAAGTCGGTGACGCTGCCGCCCCGTGCCGCCTCCTCGATCGCGGCGCTCGTGCTGGCGATCACGGCGGGCGCGTTCGGGTTGGTCCCCGGTCAGCCTGCCGTGGCCTACGGCATCGAGGTGCTCGTCGCGGCGCTCGTCGCCGGCGTCTTCCAGGTGCACGCCATCCGGGTGGTCGCCGGAGAACGCCACGTCGCTCCGACCGAGCGGGCGCTGAAGAGCGTCGCCGGGGTACTGCCCGTCGCGGCCTTTCTCACCGGCGCCGTGCTCGTGATCGTCGGCACGGTCGAGATCGGCCTCATCGTCATGGCCGTCGGCTCGGTGCTCAGCATCATCGCGGCGCTGATCATCGCGTGGGTCGTGCTCGTCGAGGTGCTGCGGTAGTCGCGATCAGCCCTCGTGCGGCCGCGGCATGTACCACTCGGTGTACTCGGTGGCGCGGCCGTCGTCGGCGAGACGGATGATCCAGAGATTCAGGTAGTCGCGCTCGGTCGGGTAGTCGGTTCGCCCCTGGACGACGACGAAGTCGTCGTGCTCGTGCACGATGTGCCAGTCGAACGCCCATGAACCCGGCTCGTCGAGGTCTTCGAGCCAGCCCGCGACGATCGCGTCGCGACCGATGCGGGGCTCGGAATCGGGACTCGTGAGATATCGGGCGTCATCGGTGAAGAGCGCCCCGATCTCGGCCGGGTCGTTCGACTGCCATGCCGCGACGTATCCCGCGACCCACTCCGTGCCCTTGCTCGCCATGGCTCCGTTCTAGCCGCGCGCGAGCGGAGCGTCAAGCGCCCGAGATCAGCCGACGACGCGGCGACCCTCGAATGCGCGGCCGAGGGTGACCTCGTCGGCGTACTCGAGATCGCCGCCGACGGGAAGGCCCGAGGCGAGTCGCGTGACCCGGATCTCGAGCGTCGAGAGCAGGCGGCTGAGGTAGGTCGCGGTCGCCTCGCCTTCGAGGTTCGGGTCGGTCGCGATGATGACCTCGGTCACCGTCGCGTCGGCGAGTCGCTGCATCAACTGGCGGATGCGGAGCTCGTCTGGGCCGATGCCGTCGATCGGGCTGATCGCGCCGCCGAGCACGTGGTAGAACCCGCGGAACTCGCGGGTGCGCTCGATGGCGACGACGTCTTTCGCCTCCTCGACCACGCAGATGAGCGCCGGGTCGCGTCGCGGGTCACGGCAGATGCCGCACGTCGCCTCTTCGGAGACGTTGCCGCAGATCTCGCAGAACCGCACCTTCTCGCGGATCTGCATGAGGATCTCGGCGAGGCGGCTGACGTCGAAGTGCTCGGTCTGCACGATGTGGAACGCGATGCGCTGGGCCGACTTCGGGCCGATGCCGGGCAGACGCCCGAGCTCGTCGATCAGTTCTTGGACGATGCCTTCGTACATGATCAGCCACGCTCCCCGAAGCCGGGCCGGGCCGGCGCTTCGATCTCTTCGAGGAACGTGGCACCGAGCACCTCGCGCACGACGGCCTCGCCGTAGCGCTGGATGCCGTCGCCGCCGGCATTCGGCTGCGGGCGGGTGGCGCGCTGGGGTGCCCGGTCGGCACGGGCAGCCGAAGCCGATTCGGTTGCAGCCGCCGGTGCGGACGAGGCCTCGACGATCACCTCGGGTTCGGGCCCCGGATCGAACGGCGGCTCCTCGTCTTCTGGAGGCGCGTCGGCATCGTCGGGCGGAGCGTCGAGGTCGACGCGCGCGGCCGCCGAAGGAGCCACGGCAGGTTCGACGACCGGTGCCGAGGGCGCAGAGCGGGCTGCGGGCGACTCCGGTCGCTCGGCGAGTGCCGTCGCGGTGCGGCTGCCCGACGCGGCGGACTCGGCGCCGTCGCTCTCACTCGGGTCGCGCGGGATCGCCACGGTCGCCCACGAGTCGACCGGGCCCGACGGCGCCGGGCTCGTTGCCGCCGGGTCGGAAGCTGATGGACGCGATGCGGATGAGCTCGAGGCCTGGTTCGATCGTGTCTCGGATGCCGAGGGACGCGCTGCGGCTGCAAGGCCTTCCCCCTGCACTGCTGCCGGACCCGTCGCCTCAGCCGTCGGAGCGCCTGCATTCGGCATCGACGGCGTGACCGGCTGCTGCGGTGTCGCGGGTGCCGGCGGGATCGCGGCCGGCGAACCACCGGTCGGCGTGCCACCGGCCCCGTCGACCCGCGCCACGAACTTCACCCGGACGCCGAGCACGTCGACGATCGCTTCGCGGAGGAGTTCGCTGACGCTCTGCCCGGGCGCACCGCCGCGGAACCCGGCGACGTCGTGCTCGCTCGGGAAGGCGAGGACGAGCACATCGCCGTCGCGGAAGTCGCGCACCTGCGCGGTGAAGGCGACCATCCAGGCGCTGCGCTTCGTGCGCTGCAGCGAGGAGAGCACTTCTGGCCAGGCATCGCGGATCTGCTGGAGCGTGACCGGTCCGACGGGTTTCGCCGGCCGAGCGGCTTCGGACACGTCGGGCGCAGTGCCCGCGCTCGCAGGCACGGGCGCCTGAGCCGCCGGCGTCGCCTCGGACTTCGCGGCCGCGGATGTCGCAGGCGCACGCGACGCCGAGGTGACGTCGCCGACCGCTGCCGGCGGCGACGGCCGTTCGGCGGCAACCCGAGCGGCCGGTGTGGCCGGCTCAGCGCGAACGGCGGGGCTCGCGTCGGGCGCCGCAGGAGCCGCTCCGACGGCGTCGGCCACGCCGACCCGGCGCTCGAGCCGCTCGACGCGCACGAGGGCGCCGCGCTCGGTGTCGTCGGCCGCCGGCACGAGCACGCGTGCGAGCATGAGCTCGAGGTGCAGGCGCGGCGACGTGGCGCCGGTCATCTCGGTGAGGGTCTGGTTGACGAGGTCGGCGACGCGGGAGAGCTCCGCCTGGCCGAACGCCGCGGCCTGGGCCGCCATGCGGGCCAACTCGTCTTCGGGTACGCCGCGCAGGACCGCCGCGGCGGTCTCGGGCGACGAGGCCGCGACGACGATGAGGTCGCGCAGCCGCTCGAGCAGGTCTTCGACGAAGCGACGCGGGTCTTGGCCGGTCTGCACGACCCGGTCGGCCGCGGCGAACGCCCCCGCTGCATCGCCGGCGCCGATCGCATCGACGACCTCGTCGAGCAGCGCACCATGCGTGTACCCGAGCAGCGCAACGGCCCGCTCGTAGTCGATCGTGGGCCCCTCGGAACCGGCGATGAGCTGGTCGAGGAGCGAGAGCGTGTCTCGCGGCGAACCGCCGCCCGCTCGCACGACGAGCGGCAGCACGCCCGGCGCGACCTCGACCCCCTCTTCGGTGCAGAGCTGCTGCACGTACTCGAGCATCGGCCCGGGCGGCACGAGGCGGAAGGGATAGTGGTGCGTGCGCGACCGGATCGTGCCGAGCACCTTGTCGGGCTCGGTCGTCGCGAAGATGAACTTGATGTGCTCTGGCGGCTCTTCGACGAGCTTCAGCAGGGCGTTGAACCCCTGCGGCGTGACCATGTGGGCCTCGTCGAGGATGAAGATCTTGAAGCGATCACGCGCAGGGGCGAACACGGCGCGCTCGCGCAGGTCGCGCGCATCGTCGACGCCATTGTGGCTCGCCGCGTCGATCTCGACGACGTCGAGCGACCCGCCCCCGCCCCGAGCGAGCTCGACGCAGCTGGGGCAGACGCCGCACGGGACATCCGTCGGGCCCTCTGCGCAGTTGAGGCAGCGCGCGAGGATCCGGGCCGATGTCGTCTTGCCGCAGCCGCGAGGGCCGCTGAAGAGGTAGGCGTGATTGACACGATCGGTGCGGAGCGCCGTCATGAGCGGCTCCGTCACCTGGGACTGGCCGATCATCTCGGCGAACGTCTCTGGCCGGTAGCGGCGATACAGGGCGGTGACCACGCTTCAATCGTAGTTGCCGCGTCCGACACCACGGCCGGATGTCGAGGGCGTACCATGCGTGAATCGGAAGGGGTGCGAATTGTCGACGATGACGCAGGCACAGCTCGATCGGTTCCGGACGAAACTCCTGCAGGAGCGGGCCGATGCGGAGGGCAGGTTCGCCGAGTTCGGCGACGTCATGAGCGAGGTGCGAGCCGCGAGATCCGGTGCCTCCGCCGACGACGAACACGACCCGGAAGGGCCGACGATGACGCAGGAGTGGTCGCAGCGCACCGCCGTGCTCGCCGATGCGCGGGCCGAACTGGCCGACATCGATCGCGCCCTGGGGCGCATCGACGACGGCAGCTACGGCGTCTGCAGCAATTGCGGCAAGCGCATCACCGTGCCGCGCCTCGAGGCGAGGCCCACCGCCGAGCTCTGCATCGACTGCGCGCGGCACGCCCGCTGACGAGCCAGGCACGCAGATGGCCCGTTCACAGCCACCGCTGCGAACGGGCCATCCCGTCGATCAACGCTGAGCGCCTCGACGTCGACGCGCGACCAGCAGTGCCACTCCCCCGATCAGCAGGGCGATGACGCCGAGCAGCATCGGCAGGAACGGCTCGACGCCGGTCGTCGCGATGCCGCCGCCTGATGCAGCACCGGATGAACCGCCGGCCGCGACGTAGCCGAACCCGCCGGGCAGGCTTCCGGTGCCGCAATTCGCGCTGCCGACCACGGTGATGTCGACGGTGCCGGTTCCTGCCGGCGAGACGGCCACGATCGTGATGTCGTTCACGACCCGGAACGAGGTCGCCGGCGTCGAACCGAATCGCACCGCGGTGGCGCCCGTGAAGCAGTGGCCCGAGATCGTGACCTCGGTGCCGCCCGCCGGCGGACCGGTCGGCGGTGTGACCCCGTCGACCGTCGTGACCGGGGTGAAGGTGAACACCAGCGGCGCGGATGCCCCGTTCGGTGTCGTCACCACGATGTCGGCTTCACCTGCGGCGTGCGCCGGCGTCGTGAACGTGATCTCCGTGTCGCTCACCTGCGTGAATGGCACCGGGACCCCGTCGACCGTGACGCTCGTCGCCCCACCGAGCTGGGTGCCCGCGATGGTGACCGGAGTTCCGCCGGTCTCCGGCCCGTTGTCGGGGGTCAGCTCCGTGAGGACCGGCGGGGGCAGGTACGTGAACGGCAGCGCGTTGCTCGCCCCGCCCGGCGTCGTCACGACCACGTCGACCGGCCCGGCCGCATGCGCCGGTGTCGTGAACGTGATCTCCGTCTCACTCACCTGCGTGAAGGGCACGGATGCCCCGTCGACCGTGAGCCCGGTCGCGCCGGCCAGGTCGGTGCCGGTCACCGTGACGAGCGTGCCGCCGGCTGCAGGCCCCTCATCGGGCGCCAGTGCTGTCAACGCCGGAACGTCGAAGTACGTGTACAGCAAGCCGTTGCTGGAGCCGCCCGGCGTCGTCACCGAGACGACGGCGTTGCCCGCGACGTGCGGCGGGGTGGTGAACGTGATCTCCGTGTCACTCACCTGCGTGAAGACCGCCGACACCCCGTGGATCGTCACCTCGGTGGCACCGGCGAGATCGGTGCCCGTGATCGTGACGAGCGTGCCGCCCGCCGTCGGCCCGGCATCAGGAGTGAGCGACGTGAGCGCCGGCCGTGGCACGTACGTGAACGGCAGAGCGTTGCTCGGCCCGCCTGGCGTCGTGACGACCACATCGACCGCGCCGGCAGCGTGCGCCGGCGTCGTGAACGTGATCTCCGTCGGACTCACCGGCACGAACGACACCGCGACACCGTCGACCGTGACGCTCGTCGCGCCGCCCAGGTCGGTGCCCGTGATCGTCACGGGCGTGCCACCGATCACAGGACCCTCATCGGGCGAGAGCGCCGTCAGCACCGGCACCGGCACGAAGGTGAACGGCAACGCGTTGCTCGCCCCGCCCGGCGTCGTGACGACCACGTCGACCGCGCCCGCCGCGTGAGCCGGCGTCGTGAACGTGACCTCCGTCGGACTCACCTGCGTGAACGGCACCGAGACGCCGTCGACCGTGAGCTCCGTGGTACCGGCCAGACCGGTGCCCGTCACCGAGACGGGCGTGCCGCCGGTGACCGGCCCCTCATCGGGCGCCAGCGCCGCCAGTACGGGCAGCGGCACGTACGTGAACGGCAGAGCGTCACTCTCGCCACCCGACGTCGTCACCGTCACGTCGACCTCACCCGCCACGTGCGGCGGAGTGACGAACGTGATCTCGGTGCCGCTCACCTGCGTGAACAGCACGGATGCCCCGTCGATCGACACCTCGGTCGCGCCCGCCAGGTCGGTGCCCGTGATGGTCACCAAGGTGCCACCGGCCACCGGCCCCTCATCTGGATCGAGCTCGGTCAGCACCGGTGCCGGCACGAAGGTGAACGGCAACGCAGTGCTCGTGCCACCCGGCGTGGTCACGACGACATCCACGGCTCCTGCGGCGTGCGGCGGCGTCACGAACGAGACCGTCGTGTCATTCACCTGCGTGAACGGCACCGATGCCCCGTCGATCGTCACCGCCGTGGCCCCGGCGAGGGCTGTGCCCGTGATGGTGACGATGGTGCCGCCGATCGTCGGACCCTGGTTCGGATCGAGGGCGGTCAGCGACGGTGCCGGCACGAACGTGAAGGGCAGCGCGTTGCTGACCCCCAGCGGCGTCGTGACGACCACGTCGACGGCTCCCGCCGCGTGAGCGGGGGTCGTGAACGTGATCTCGGTGTCGCTCACCTGCGCGAACGGCACGGATGCCCCGTCGATCGTCACGAGCGTCGCGCCTGCCAAGCCCGAGCCGGTGATCGTCACGGGCGTGCCGCCCGAGATCGGGCCGAGGTCGGGATCGAGGGCCAACAGCGCCGGCCCGGGCAAGTACGTGAACGGCAGCGCATTGCTCGGCCCGCCCGGCGTCGTGACGACCACATCGACCGCTCCTGCCGCGTGGGCCGGAGTCGTGAAGGTGATCTCGGTGTCGCTCACCTGCGTGAACGGCACCGTCACGCCGTCGACCGAGACGCCCGTCGCCTCGCCGAGCGCGGTGCCCGTGATGGTGACGGGCGTGCCGCCCGCGGCCGGGCCCTCGTCAGGCGCGAGCGAGACGAGCACTGGAGCGGGAACGTAGGTGAACGGCAGCGCGCCGCTCACACCTCCGGGCGTCGTGACGACCACGTCGACCGGACCGACAGCGTGTGCAGGGGTCGTGAAGGTGATCTCGGTGTCGCTCACCTGCGTGAACGTCACCGATCCGCCATCGATCGTCACTCCGGTGGCGTCGGCCAGGCCGGTGCCCGTGATGCTCACGATGGTTCCGCCCGCGACCGGACCCGAGTCGGGCGTCAGCGCGGTGAGCGCCGGCACCGGAATGTACGTGAATGGCAACGCGTTGCTCGGTCCGCCGGGCGTCGTGACCACGACATCGACGGCACCGGCGACGTGCGCCGGGGTCGAGAACGTGATCTCCGTCGCGCTCACCTGCGTGAACGGCACCGATACGCCGTCGACCGTGACCTCCGTCGCACCTGCGAGATCGGTACCCGTCACCGTGACAGGGGTACCACCCGCGACCGGGCCCTCATCGGGCGAGAGCGCCGTCAGCACGGGAACCGGCACGAACGTGAACGGCAATGCGTTGCTCGGCCCGCCCGGCGTCGTGACGACCACATCGACGGCCCCTGCCGCATGGGCCGGAGTCGTGAACGTGACCTCCGTCGCGCTCACCTGCGTGAAGGGCACGGGCACGCCATCGACCGTGAGTCCGGTCGTACCGGCCAGGTCGGTGCCCGTCACCGACACGGATGTGCCGCCGGTCACCGGCCCCTCGTCAGGAGTCAGGGCGGTGAGCACCGGCGCCGGGGGTGCAAGGGAGTTGGGCCCCACGAGTGCGCGCGCCAGGTTGAGCTGCAGCAGTTCGGGCACGATCGTCGTCGGCAGCAGGCTCAGCCGGAGTGCCGTCTCCTGGAACACCGCACCCTGCACCGGCGGCTCGGGTTCCTGCACGTTCGCAAGCAGGGACACCACCGTGTCGAGCAGCTCGATCGCCGGGTTCAGCGAGTTGATGACCGGGTTCAGGACGTTGGTCGTCAGCGAGGTGAGGAAGGTGCCGAGGGCACCGGTGGTGGGGCTGATCACGGCGTTCACGATGGGGGCGAGCGCCCCGAGGACGATGGCGTCGGTGAGCCCGGTGATCGGGAGCAGCCCGAGCGCGGTGATGTCGACGGCGGCCGTGCCGTTCGCGATCTGGAGCAGGGTGCCGTCGACGGTCACGTTGACGAGCGGTACGAGTCCGATCGCGTTCACGTCGACGTCGATCGTGACCGTCGCGTTGTTCAGTGCCGTGGTGATCGCCGTGCCGAGATCGTCGACGAGGCCGTCGATGAGTGCAGCCACCTGGGTGGTCACTTCCGTGAGGACCGCAGCGGAGAGCAGCTCCGTACTGGGGTCCAGTCCGTTGAGACCTCCGACGAGCTGGTCGAGGTCGAGGGTGATGGTGCCGGCGGCGAGGTTGATGACGACGCCCCCGCCCGAGTCGAGTGGAGCCGCGAGGATCGGCGCCACTGCCGCAGGCAGGTCGACGGTGACCGAGGCCGAGGCATCACCGAGACCGCCGACGGCCAGCACGCTGTCGACGGCGCCGAGTACTCCGGAAACGAGTGAGCCCGAGGGACCGGCGAGCCCGTCGACCGCGGTGTCGAGCGTGGCGACGGCTCCGTTCACGGAGCCTGTCACGCCTTCGATCACCGGGCTGTCGAGCACGACCGTGGCACGCGCGATCTCGTAGTCGCCGACTGGTGTGCCCCCCGCGGCCACCGAGGCGTTCGCGCTGACGACGCCGAGAGCCAGGTCGAGATCGGAGATGGTGCCTGCGAAGCCTGTGCCGAGCAACTGGGCGAGGTCGAACGTCATCGGGCCGGGCGCGACCCCGGGAGCCGGGGTGACACCGGTTCCGATCGCCCCGGCATCGGAGATGAGGCCCGATGCGCCGATCGACGAGGCATCCGTCGCGGCGCTCGCGTATTGCCCGACGACGCCCGCATTCGTGAAATTGATCGGCAGTTGGATGCCGCCACCGATGTCGACGTTGAGCAGGCCGAGGGCACCGAGGCCGAGGTTCTGGGAGTTCGTCTCAGGCGTGACGCCGTCGCTCGTGGCCGTCTCGCCGTCGATGCCGACGACGGCGTCGAGGTTCATGAGATCGAGGAGCGAACCCGAGAGGAACTCCCCCTCGGCGTGCGAGGTGTCGCCGGGCGCCGCCTGCGCGGGGATCACCGCGCCGGCCGACAGCAGGGCGAGCGTGCCGCCGAATGCGAGCGCTCGGAATGCCGCACCTCTGCGCGGTACCCGCTCGGCTCGGTGCGCACCGCGGCGACGGCGCGCAGGCGAATTGGTCGTCGAACGATCCGAACGCATCGGATACCCCCCAGATATCGTTGTGCTTCCCCCGAGCACCCGCCGTCATCGCCGTGCGCTCATGCACAACCTAGGGCGCGATCGGGCCCCGGCGGAAGAGTTTGCGGGAAATCCCCCATCGGGGGGTCATTCGTGTCCGCAGGAAAGGGGACTTCGGAGCGGCGGATGCGGCGAATAGGCTCCGGAGCATCGTGCATGACGTGGTCGGGGGACCAGAGCCGGGGGGCGCATCATGAGTACAGGCACGCAAATCGACGAGCGGATCGACGGCGGCGGTTCCCGTCCGGGATCGAACCGGCGGCGCAAGGTTTCGGCCATTCTGGCGGGCGGGCTCGTGCTCGGCGTCGGCGCCGCCATCACCTTGGCGGCGTGGAACGACTCCGAGTTCGCGACCGGCACCTTCGGGTCGGGCCAGTTCGGCATCGAGGGCAGCACGGATGGCACGGCCTTCTCGAGCAGCCCGACGTCACCGGGCAAGACACTCGCGTTCGAGGTCGACGCCGACGCGCTCGCTCCCGGCGACACGGTCTACGCGCCGTTCGCCGTGCAGCTCGAGGCGGGGTCGACGAACGCCGCGGGTGTGCAGATCGAAGCGCTCGGTGCCGACCCGATCAGCGCGGACCTCACGTACCGGCTGATTCAGCCGACTGCCTTCGGATGCGACTCGACGACCACCGGCACCGTGCTCGTGCCCGACTCTCCGACGACGGCCGGCGGACTCACCGACGCCTTCGACCTCACCGCGGTGACGACCCCGGTGAACCTCTGCTTCGTCGTGACGGCGGGCCCCGATCTCGACCCGAACCTCACGGGCACCGTGAGCTGGGTGTTCATCGGCACGTCCACGACGCCGCTGCCGTAGGGAATCGCGTGGCTCGGCACCGGGGCCCGAAGGCCCGGGCACGACCGCCCGGTCGCTGGCGAGCGCTGCTCGCCGGAGGGCTCGTGCTCGGTGTCGGCGCGACCGCGACGCTCGCCGCCTGGAACGATGCCGAGAACGCCAGCGGCACGTTCGGCTCCAGCGTGTTCGACACGGTCTCGAAGAACTCGACCGACACGACGTTCGCCAGCCACGACCAGTCCCCCGCGACGCTCGCCTTCGCCGCGACGGGCATGTCGCCCGGCGCCCTCTTCACGGCTGGTCTGGATGTGCGCACCACGGGCGCCGGCGACTCGCCCACCGCCGCGAGCACGGTGGGCGGCACCGCCCTCCTCGCCTCGGCCGTCCCGACCGGCGACACCCAGTTGACCGGGCAGCTCGAGTACCGGGCGATCGTCACGACGACGGCGACCTCGTGCGCCGCCGTGGTGCACTCGGGGGCGTACGTCGCGGCGACCGCGGTTCCCGCGGGAGTCCAGGCGGCGCTGTCGGCGAACGCCGGCAACACCGTGCGGTTCTGCTTCGAGGTCCGGCTGAAGACGACCGCCCCGAACACGACCCAGGGTCGCACCGGCGTCATCACCTGGTCGGTCACCGCGACGTCGGCGTCATGACCTCGCATCCGCAGGCGGCCGCGTCGGAACGGCGGCGGAGCGCGGCATCCGTCATCGGGGACGTCCTGCTGACCGTCGCCGCAGCCGGGGGCGCCGTGTGCATCGTGCTCGTCGTGGCCGCGGTGGCGTTCGGCGTCTCGATCATGCTGTTCGCGACCGGGTCGATGTCGCCGGCGATCCCTGCCGGCGCCGCCGCGCTCGTGCGCGAGGTGCCGGTGGCATCGGTCGAGGTCGGCGACGTGGTGACGGTCGACCGTCCGGGCCGGCTGCCGATCACGCACCGCGTCGTCGCGATCTCGGGAGCAGCGGCCGGAGCCGGGCCGGAACGCGAGCTCACACTCCGCGGGGACGCGAACCCGGTCGACGACCCGGCACCGTACCGCGTCTCCACGGTCCGGGTGGTGCTCTTCGCGGTGCCGGGCGTGGCGTCGACGATCGCGGCTCTCGGGAACCCGCTCGTGCTCGGCACCCTGACGCTTCTCGCCTCGGCTCTCGTGGTGTGGGCGTTCTGGCCGCGAGGCCCGCACGGTTCGACCGCCGGCCGGCCGAGCGGCCCTCGCCACGCCCGATCGTCGAGCGGCCGCGGGGCGACCTCCGTCGTCGCCGCGGTGGGGATCGCGGTGCTCGCGACCTCAGTCGCGGCATCGCCGAGCCGCGCGGAGGCGGCGACGTCCGTCACCGTCGTGCAGGGCGACGTGATCCGCCTCACGTCGATCGGCGATGCCGCCGCAATGGGATCGCTCGCACCGGGCGGGAGCGCCGTGTGGATCGTCGGCGTCGAGGCGGACGCCCCGTCGCCCGGAGCCATTCGGATGTCCCTCGCCGCCGCGGGCTCGGCGAACCCGTTCCTCGACGTGACCGTGACGGCGTGCGACCGTCGCACCGTCGACGGGACCTGCCCGAACGCGTCGGTGCTCGTGCCGACCACCCCGCTCCTCGAGCGCGACGTCTTCGACCTCGGCACCATGCCCGATACCGAGGCCCGATGGCTTCGAGTGGAAGCGCGGATGTCAGGGCCTGACGACCCGGCACCGACGAGCTCCGTGTTCACCGTCACGGCCGACGGGTACGGCGAGACGGTGGCGACGGGCGGGAGCGGCCCCGCGACCGGGGACGACGGGCTGGCGCGGAGCGGATGGGCGCCCGCCGCATCGTTGTGGGGCGCTGCGGTCGCAGCGCTCGGGGGCGGGGTCCTGCTGCTCGTCGCGAGACACGGACGGCGGACAGCGCCGTGAAGCGATGGGCGGCGGGCACGGCCGCGACCGTCATCGGCGGCGCGCTCATCCTGTCGACGGGGGCGCTCGGCTCTGCGGTGGAGACGGAGGCGGCGTGGAGCGGTCCGGAGCAGGCGACCGGCTCGTTCGCCGCGCTCACGGTGCCGCGGCCGGTGCTCGGCCCCACGTGCACCCTGGTTCCCGGCCTCGCCGGTCTCACGCCGGTCATCACCGTCACGTGGACCGTGCCCGCCGGGTCCGGATTCACGAGCTCGAACGCTCAGTACGGCGTCGGCGATCTCAGTGGGCTGGAGGTCATCGTCGGGCCGCTGCTCGGCTCGGTGACGACGACCGGACCGGTGTCGGGCGTCTACACGACCAAGTTCGACTCAGGCCTCCTGTCGGGCCTCCTCGGCGGGACGAAGTCGGTCGCGGTGCGCTTCGTGCACTCGAGCGGCTGGACCTCGGCCTGGTCCCAGGCCAACGCGTCGATGGGACTCGCCGGCACCAACCCGCAGTGCACGGTCGTGCCGTGACCCGGGCGTCCGCGACCCGAGCGTCCCCGACCTGCTCGCCCGCGGGCGTCAGTCGCGCCGGCGGTACGAGTTGATCATCGGGCAGTCGAAGGGGTCGCGCGCCGCGAGCCCGACCCGGTTGAGGTAGGCGATGACGATCGCGTACGACTCGACGAGGCCCGTCTCGGTGTAGCGCACGTCGTTCTCGCGGCAGTACTCGCGCACGATCTGCTGCGTGCGGGCGAGCGCGGGCCGCGCCATACTCGGGAACAGGTGGTGCTCGATCTGGTAGTTCAGGCCACCCATGAACGAGTCCATGAACTTGCCGCCGCGGATGTTGCGGCTCGTGAGCACCTGGCGCTCGAGGAAGTCGACGCGCATGCCGCGCGGGATGAGGGGCATGCCCTTGTGGTTCGGGGCGAACGAGGCTCCCATGTAGACGCCGAAGACGCCGAGCTGCACGAACAGGAAGACGGCGGCCAGCAGCGGCGGGAACGCCCAGAAGACGAGCGCGACCGTGCCGATGAGGCGAACTGCGATGAGCGTGATCTCGAGCCCGCGTCGCTTGACCGTGCCCTTGCCGAGCACGTGGCGGATGCCGTGCACGTGCAGGTTGATGCCCTCGAGCAGCAGCAGCGGGAAGAACAGGTAGCCCTGCTTGCGCGTGATCATGCGCACGAGCCCGCGGCTCTCCGCGGCATCCTCTTCGAGGAAGGAGATCGTGTCCTTCACGATGTCGGGGTCGCGGCCGATCACGTTCGGGTTGCCGTGGTGGCGCGTGTGCTTGTTCATCCACCAGCTGTAGCTGATGCCGACCACGAAGTTCGCGAGGAAGAGCCCGGCCCAGTCGTTGGCGGGCCCGGAGCGGAAGACCTGGCGGTGCGAGGCCTCGTGCGCCATGAAGGCGAACTGGGTGAAGATCACGCCGAGCGCTGCGGCCACGACGAGCTGCCACCACGAATCGCCGATCACGACGGATGCCGCGATGACGGCGCCGAGCACGACGGTCCAGAAGGCGGCCTTGCGCACGTAGAAGCCGACGAATCGGTCGAGGAGGCCCTCGGCCTTGATCTGGCGGGAGAGCTGCGCGAAGCCGCTCTGCGCCGGGTCGGCACCCTCTCGGCGACGACCCGCCGTGAGGATCACGGGCGACATGGTGCCCAGTGCACCGTCGGGGCGTTCTACGACCTGCAAGCTCATGTGCGCTCATCTCGTCATCCGAAGGTGCGAATGGAACTCAGACGAACGTTTCGGGGGTGTGCTTCACCGGCCGATATCGACCGTGCTGCGAGCGTACGGAGCCGGTGCAGCGCTCACATCACACGGGTGAGCCATTCGCACCCCGTACCCCCGTAGGGGTGCGAGCGGCCGAGAGCCCCGTGAACGAGCGCAGGTAGAGCGGGCTCGAGCCGAGCACGAGGTAGATGATCGAGCACCCGAGCAACGTTGGCGCGAGCCCGAACCGCTCCACCGAGAGGCCGCCGAGGAAGGCGCCGAGCGGCATCGAGGCCGCGACGCCCGCGGTCATCGCGCCGAACACGCGGGCTCGCACGCCATCGGGCACGAGCCCGTACATCGCGGTCGCCATCATCGGGTTGAGGGCCCCGGCGGCGAGGCCGGAGAACACGAGGATCGGCAGCAGCACCGGCACCGGCGCGCCGAGCGCCATCGCGAGATACGGCGGCGTTCCCGCCAGCACGAAGCACAGGGCGAACACCACGCGACCCGAGTAGCGATGGCCGGCGGCGGCGAAGAGCGCCGAGCCGGTGAGCGCGCCGGCCGCGAAGCATCCGACCATGAATCCCAGCACCGCCGGGTCGCCGAGCACCTGCGTCGCGTAGACCGGTTTCAGCACCGTGATGCCCGCCGCATCGATCGCGTTCGTGAGGGTCACGAGCAGCACGATCGAACGCAGCAGCGGCGACGCGGCGATGAATCGGATGCCCGCCACGAACCCGCCCTGCACGGGGGCTTCCCCTTCGGGGACGGATGCCGCGGCTCGCCGCGGCACGAAGCACACGACGAGCAGGGCCGACACCGCGAAGCCGGCTGCGTCGACGAGGAGCGCCGGCATCGGACCGGCGATGGCCACGAGCGCGCCGGCGACGCCCGCGCCGATCATCATGGCGGTGCGCTGCACGGTCGACTGCGCACCGGCCGCGCGCGAGAGCGGTACTCGTGCGAGCTCGGCGAGGTCGGGCATGAGCACGGTCTTCGCGGTGTCGCCGGGGGCATCGAGCAGGCCGCCGAGGAAGACGAGGGCGAGCAGCACCCCGAAGTGCAGCCCGACGGTCGCCGCGAGCACCGGGATCGCGAGCACCGTGACGCCGCTCGCGACGTCGGCGACGATCGACGACGTGCGGTAGCCGAATCGGTCGACCAGCACTCCCCCGAGGGCGCCGCCGATGACGAGCGGCACGGTCGCGAAGACGCCCGCGACGCCGGCCGCGAGAGGCGACCCCGTCTGGGTGAGCGCGATGATCGGGATCGCGATGAGCGCGATCGCGTTGCCCGACAGCGAGAAGAGCTGCGCGGCGAAGAGGGCGACGAGCGGGGTGCGGCGGCGCGGGGCATCCGTGGTCGAAGGCTCGACCGTCGTGCGCGTGGTGTCGTTCGTCATCGCTCGGGCCTCGGGAACGTGTGGGTCATCCAGCGCACGGCTCTCGTGCCCGGGCGCGGTTGACGGCCGACGGCCCACCACTTCTCGCGCACCGCGTCGAGTTCGGCGTTCAGCTCGCGGAACTCGTCGATCGTGAGCCGGGCCGCACCGTCGCTCGAGTCGGAGGCGGCGACCCACTCGGGTTCGAGTTCGGCCTCGGCGTCGATCGCGTCGAGCAGTTCGCGATGGTACGAGTCGAGCACGACGCGCCGCATGGCGTCGGATGCCGCGTGGGCCTCGGGGTCCTCCAGGAACTCCTCGGTGCGCCAGCTCGTGATGAGGTGCGCGGCCCGCCACCACCGCTCGCGCTTGTCGCGGGCGAGCTCGGGCGCCTCGACCACGAAGCCGTGCTTGGCGAGGGTCGCGACGTGGTAGCTCGCCGACCCCGGGGCCTCGCCGGTGCGCGCGGCGAGGGCGCCGACCGTGCTCGGGCCCTCGACCCGCAGCAGGCCGAGGATGCGCAGGCGCATCGGGTGCGCGAGCGCCCGCATGGCTCCGGCATCGTGCAGGTCGATGGTCTCGCGGGGGTCGTTCATGCCGCCAGCATAGTTACACAAGAACTCTTGTGCAACAGTTCTTGTAGATCACTGCGACGCTTCCCACGACACCTAGCCGGCGGGAGGACGTCTGCAAGCCCACCGCAGCGGCGCAAACCGTCGTGCGAGGCGGGGAGGGGCGCCGGTCAGGCGCCGACGAGCTCCAGCGTCTGGCGCGCGATCTCGAGCTCTTCATTCGTCGGCACGACGAGCACGGCGGTCGTCGAGGCATCCGTCGAGATGCGCCGGGCCTCACCGCTGCGCTCCCGGTTGCGCGCGGCGTCGAGTTCGACGCCGAAGCCCTCGAGGCCGGCGAGCGTGAGCGCGCGCACCTCGGGCGAGTTCTCGCCGACGCCCGCCGTGAAGACGATCGCGTCGACCCGACCGAGCTGGGCGGCGTACGCCCCGACGTAGGAGCGCACCCGGTGCGCGTAGACGTCGAGAGCCAGCGCCGCCGCCTCGTCGCCCGCGTCGCGCGCCGCCACGAGGTCGCGCATGTCGGCGTGCCCGCTGAGCCCCAGGATGCCGCTCTGCGAGTTCAGGAGCCGATCGAGGCCGTCGGCGTCGAGGCCCGCCCGCCGCTCGAGGTGCAGCAGCACCGCAGGGTCGATATCGCCCGATCGGGTGCCCATGACGAGCCCCTCGAGCGGCGTCATGCCCATGCTCGTCTCGATCGAGCGCCCCTCGGCGATCGCGCACGCGGATGCCCCGTTGCCGAGGTGCAGCACGATCATGCGAAGCTCCTCGACCGGGCGTTCGAGGAACGCGGCAGCGGCACGCGAGACGAAGCGGTGCGAGGTTCCGTGGAACCCGTAGCGGCGGATGCGGTGCTTCGCGGCGAGCTCGCGGTCGATCGCGTAGGTATAGGCAGCCGGCGGCATCGTCTGGTGGAACGCGGTGTCGAACACGGCGACGTGCGGCACGTCTGGGAAGGCCCGCTGCGCCGCCTCGATGCCCTCGAGGTTCGCCGGGTTGTGCAGCGGCGCGAGCGCCGAGAGCTCGTCGATGTTGATCTTCACGAGCGGGGTGATCACGGTCGGCTCGAAGAACCTCGCCCCGCCCTGCACGACCCGGTGGCCCACCGCGATCGGCGGGTGCGCCTCGAGCGAGGGGCCGTGCGCGGCGAACGCCTCCAGCATCACCGCGAAGGCGGCCTCGTGGTCGGGCACCTCGACGGCCGCGTCCCACGTCGAGCCGAGGCTGTCGTTCTCGGGCCCCTCATGACGATGCCTGGCGTGCCCGACGCCGCGGCCGATGCGCTCGACGAGCCCGCTCGCGAGCGTCTCGGACTCCTCGACGTCGATGAGCTGGTACTTCAACGACGAAGACCCCGAGTTCACTACGAGCACGATGCTCATGCCGGGTCTGCTGCCTGGATCGCCGTGATGGCCACGGTGTTCACGATGTCCTGCACGAGCGCGCCGCGCGAGAGGTCGTTGATGGGCTTGCGCAGGCCCTGCAGCACGGGCCCGATCGCGACGGCGCCCGAGGAGCGCTGCACCGCCTTGTACGTGTTGTTGCCGGTGTTGAGGTCGGGGAAGATGAAGACCGTCGCCCGCCCCGCGACATCCGACTCGGGCAGCTTCGTGCGCGCAACCGCGGCATCCGCTGCCGCGTCGTACTGGATCGGCCCCTCGACCGCGAGCTGCGGCGCGCGCTCGCGCACGAGCTCGGTCGCCCGGCGCACCTTGTCGACGTCGGCGCCCGAGCCGGACTCCCCCGTCGAGTACGAGAGCATCGCGATGCGCGGCTCGATGCCGAACTGCGCCGCGGTCGCGGCCGACGAGATCGCGATGTCGGCGAGCTGCTCGGCGGTCGGGTCGGGCACGATCGCGCAGTCGCCGTAGACGAGCACCCGGTCGGCGAGCGCCATCAGGAACACGCTCGAGACCACGTCGACCCCCGGACGCGTCTTGATGACCTCGAACGACGGCCGGATCGTGTGCGCCGTCGTGTGCGCGGCACCCGAGACCATGCCGTCGGCGAGTCCGAGCTCGACCATCATCGTGCCGAAGTACGAGACGTCTTGCACGGTCTCCCGCGCCTGCTCGAGCGTGACGCCCTTGTGCGCGCGCCGCCGCTGGTACTCCTCGGCGAAGCGGGCGACGTGCACGAAGTCGTGGTTCGAGAGCACCTCGGCCTTCGAGATATCGAGGCCGAGGCCGATCGCCCGCGACCGCACCTCGATCTCCTCGCCGAGGATCGTGAGGTCGGCGACATCCCGGGCGAGCAGGGTCGCCGCGGCTCGCAGCACCCGGTCGTCGTACCCCTCGGGCAGCACGATGCGCTTGCGGGTCTGCCTCGCCCGCTCGAGCAGGTCGTACTCGAACATGAGGGGCGTCACGACCTCGGGCCGCGCGACCTCGAGCAGGTCGAGCAGCGCCTGGCCGTCGATGTGCTTCTCGAAGAGGGCGAGGGCGGTGTCGCGCTTGCGCTGCGACTCAGCGGCGAGCCGGCCGCGCGTGTGCGTGATCGCGAGCGCCGTGTCGTAGCTCGAGAGCTCGGTGCGAATGATCGGGAGCCCGGCCTTCAGGCCGTCGATGAGCCGCTCGACCTGCTCGGCGATCGGGATGCCGCCATTCAGCACGATGCCCGACAGCGACGGGAACGTCGCGCTCGAGTGCGCGGTGAGCACGCCGAGCAGCACCTCGCTGCGGTCGCCGGGCACGACGACCACGGCGCCCTCGGTGAGGTGGTTGAGCACGTTCTCCATCGACATCGCCGCGACGATGACGCCGAGCGCCTCGCGGTTCAGGAGTTCGGGGTCGCCCGCGTGCAGCGTGCCGTCGACCGCCTCCATGATGGCGCGCATCGACGGCGCCACGAGGTACGGGTCTTCGGGAATCGCCCAGGTGGCGACGGATGTCTCTGCGCCGCGCCCGGCGGCGATCGAGGCGCTGTTCGGCCGCGCGGCCGACGCCACGGCGTCGACGATCTCGGGGAGTCGCTCGGGGTCGGCGCGATTCGCGACGATGCCGAGCAGGGTCGCGTGCTCGCGCTCGAGCTCCTCGACGGCGAGCTCGGTGAGCTGTGCGAGCTCTTCGGGGCTGCGGGCATCGGAGTAGCCGAGCCGCTCCGACCGGCTGCGCCCCTGCCCATCGCCGACCCGGCCGCCGAGCACGAGCAGCACCGGGGCGCCGAGGTTCGCGGCGATGCGCGCGTTGTAGGCGAGTTCGGTGGGGCTGCCGACATCCGTGAAGTCGGAGCCGATGATGACGACCGCGTCGCACCTGTCTTCGACGGCCTTGAACCGGCTCACGATCGTCGCGAGCGCCCCCTCGGGGTCGGCGTGCACGTCGTCGTATCCCACGCCGACCGCGTCGTCGTAGGGGATCTGCACGACGCCCTCGTGGGCGAGCAGCAGCTCGAGCACGTAGTCGCGCTCGGCGGTCGATCGCGCGATGGGCCGGAACACGCCGACCCTGGTCGTGCGGTGGGTCAGGGTGTCGAGTGCGCCGAGCGCCACGGTCGACTTGCCCGTATTGCCCTCAGCCGAGCAGATGTAGATGCGGTGCGCCACCCGTCCAGCCTATTGGGCGCGCGGCATGCGGGGTCTGGGAATCCGCCATCGATCGGCCGAGCACGGCTGCGGTCGTGATGCGGTGCTGGGTCGCCAGCGACACGGCGGTCAGCCAGAGGAGCGCCGACGTCGTCGCGATGAGCTCGAGCCATCCGCCGAGCCCGGTGGCGACGCCCGCGAGCGAGAGGATGCCTCCCGCCGAGGCGGCCGCGATCACGAGCACGAGGCTCGGCACCGCGAGCACCGCGTAGACCCGGCCGAACCTGAGGGTCTGGATGATCGCCACCCCGGCGAGCGCGAAGCCGAGCACCGCGGCCGTCGTGTGCACGAGGTCCTGCGGGGCGGCACCCGGCGAGAGCGGGATCGGGCAGCCGGTGCTGCACGGCACGGCCGCACCGACCCCGAACATCGCGCTCGCGGCGAGCAGGCTCGTGCTCACCGCCCACGCGCCGAACAGGCCGCGGCCGCTCCGCATGCCCCAGAGCCCGACGGCCGACGCCGCGCCGCCGAGCGCGACCATCGCGAGCGACACGTTGAAGGCGACCGACGTGATCTCCCCCGCAGCCCCCAGCCCGCTCACGTAGGTATTGCCCGGGAAGACGATGCGGGACGCCCACATCATGCCGAGGGCGAGCAGCACGAGCGCGGCGCCGCCCAGGCGGAGGGCCGCGGCAGCGGGGTGGCCGAGCCAGTTCGAAGCGGATGGGACATGGATGTCGGAGGAGGAGTGGGGCACTGTCTCCACGCTAGGAAAGCGGGCGGACGAGCACATCGGCGGCAGGTGCCGACGACGTCGTACCACGGTGCGAACGTCGTGGTCGGGGCATCCGTCGAGCGGATGATCGGCGGCGTCCAGAACCCGAGCAGTATTCGCTTATGCTGTTCGGGCACATCGACGTGCCGTGCCGTCTCCCCCAGCGGTGCGACCCGAACAGAGACACCCACCCGTGAACAACATCGCCCTCATCGGAGCGGGCCCATCCGGCCTCGCCGGCGCGCGAGCGCTCAGCCGCGCCGGTATCCCCTTCGACGGATTCGAGGCCGGCCCCGACGTCGGCGGCCTCTGGAACATCGACAACCCGCGCTCGACCATGTACGAGTCCGCGCACCTCATCTCGAGTCGCACGACGACCGAGTTCACCGAGTTCCCGATGGCCTCGACCGCCGACTACCCGAGCCACCGCGAACTGCTCGAGTACTTCCGCGCCTTCGCCGACGCGTTCGGCCTGCGCGAGCGGTTCCGCTTCGAGACGAGGGTGACGGATGTCTCGCCGCTCCCCGTTCCTGACGGCACGCCCGTTTCCGGCGCCGGCGCCGGCGCCGGCGCCGCCGCGCCGCGCTGGCGCGTCACCGCCGTCACCGCCGACGGCGAGACCATCACGGGCGACTACTCGGGCGTGATCCTCGCGAACGGCACGCTCGCCGAGCCCAACGTGCCGGGCTTCGCCGGCGAGTTCACGGGCGAGATCATGCACACGAGCGCGTACAAGTCGGCGAAGGTGTTCGACGGCAGGAGGGTGCTCATCATCGGCGCCGGCAACTCCGGGTGCGACATCGCGGTCGATGCGGTGCACCACGCGGCATCCGTCGACCTGAGCGTGCGCCGCGGGTACTACTTCGTGCCCCGCTACCTGTTCGGCCGCCCGTCGGACACCCTGAACCAGGGGCGCCCGCTGCCCGCCCGCATCAAGCAGTTCATCGACACGCGAGTGCTCGAGGCGTTCACGGGCGACCCGGTGAAGTTCGGGTTCCCGAAGCCCGACTACAAGATCTACGAGTCGCACCCGATCGTGAACACGATGGTGCTGAACCACCTCGGCCAAGGCGACCTGCGGGTCGTGCCCGACATCGACCGGTTCGACGGGCGCACGGTGCACTTCTCCGACGGGTCCTCGGGCGACTACGACCTCGTCATGCTCGCGACGGGCTACCACCTCGACTACCCCTTCGTCGAGCGCACGCACCTGAACTGGGAGGGCGCGTCGCCCTCGCTCTTCATGAACGTCTTCCCGCCCTCGTTCAACGGCCTCTTCGTGCTCGGCATGATCGAGGCGTCGGGCATCGGCTGGCAGGGTCGCTTCGAGCAGGCGGAGCTCATCGCCGCCTATCTCGCCGCCTCCGACGACGCCCCGGAGGCGGCCGCTCGGTTCCGGCAGCGAGCGGATGCCCCGTGGCCCGACCTCACCGGCGGCTACGACTACCTCGGTCTCGACCGCATGTCGTACTACGTCAACAAGGACGCCTACCGGCGCACCGTGAAGCGACTGCTCGGCACGCTGCCGCCGACCTCCGAGCGCGGCCCGCTCCTCCCCCACAGCCTCGTCGCAGCGACCGCGACGGCCACCGACACGACCATCCACACCGAGGGCGGCACCGCATGAACATCGACGACGTCGTCCTGAACTTCACCCCGGGCTCGCTCATCGCACTGAACATCGTGCTCGGGCTCATCATGTTCGGCATCGCGCTCGACACGGCGCCGTCCGACTTCAAGGCCGTCGCCAAGGCGCCGAAGGCCATGATCATCGCGCTCGCGGCGCAGATCATCCTGCTGCCGGCCGTGACCTTCGGCCTGACGCTGCTGCTCAACGTGCAGGCGTCGATCGCGCTCGGCATGATCCTCGTGGCGTGCTGCCCGCCCGGCAACATCTCGCAGGTGCTGACCTACCGTTCGGGCGGCAACGTGGCGCTCTCGGTGTCGATGACAGCCGTCTCGAACGTGATCTACATCTTCCTGCTGCCGATCAGCCTCGCGTTCTGGGGCGGCCTGCACCCGACGGCGAGCAAGCTGGTGCACGAGGTGAGTCTCGACGGCTGGCAGATGCTGTTCGAGATCTTCCTGATCATCGGCGTGCCGTTCTTCGCCGGCCTCCTGATCCGCGCCAAGCTGCCCCGCTTCGCGGCGAAGGTACAGCCCTACGCGCGCTGGGTCAGCCTCATCGGTCTCGTCGGCTTCATCGCGGCGGCGCTCATCGGCAACTGGGCGATCTTCATGGCGTTCATCGGCGTCGTGCTGCTCGCGGTGTTCCTGCACGACGCCGTGGCGCTCGGCCTCGGGTACGCGAGCGCGCGCATCGGCGGCCTCGGCGTGCGCGACCGCAAGGCCATCACCTTCGAGGTCGGCATCCGCAACGCCGGCCTCGGCCTCGGCCTCGTCTTCGCGTTCTTCGGCGGGCTCGGCGGCATGGCCGTCGTCGCCGGCTGGTGGGGCATCTGGGACATCGTCGCCGGCCTCACGGTCGCGACTCTCTGGGCACGGCACTCGAAGCGAGCGGACCGCCGGTCGACTGCCGGTCGGTCGAGGAGCGAGCGAAGCGAGCGCATCGAGGCCACCGACCACGAGCCGACCGGCCGAGGAGTCGCCGAATGAGGCGCGTACTCGTCACCGGCGGCGCCGGGTTCCTCGGATCGAGCGCGGTGCGCGCCCTCGCGGGGCATCCCGACGTCCAGCTCGTCGTCGCCGGCGACGTGCGCACGCCCGCGCAACTTCCCGACGGCGTCGTGTTCGAGCCGTGCGACGTGACGGATGCCGCGAACGTCGCCGCGGTCGTGCGCGACCACCGCATCGACACGATCGTGCACCTCGCCGCGATCGTGAACCCCGGAGGCCTCAGCGAAGATGTGGAGTACCGCGTCGACGTCGAGGGCACGCGCAACGTGCTCGACGCCGCCGTCGCGTTCGGCGTGCGGCGCATCGTGGTCTCGTCGTCGGGCGCCGCCTACGGGTATCACGCCGACAACCCCGAGTGGCTCGTCGAGACCGACGGCATCCGCGGCAACGAGGAGTTCAGCTACTCGCGGCACAAGCGCCTCGTCGAGGAGATGCTCGCGGCCTACCGGGTCGCGCACCCGGCGCTCGGCCAGGTCGTGCTCCGCATCGGCACGATCCTCGGCCCGTCGGTTGCGAACCAGATCACGGCGCTCTGGGACGGCCCGCGCATCCTCGCGATCCGCGGCTCCGACAGCCCGTTCGTCTTCGTCTGGGTCGACGACGTCGTCGGCGCGATCGTGCGCGGGGCGACCGGCGAGGTCACCGGTGCGTTCAACGTCGCGGGCGACGGCCGCATGACGGTCACCGAGATCGCCGCGGCCCTCGGCAAGCGCACGATCACGGTGTCGCCGTCGTTGCTCACCCTCGCGCTTCGCGTGGGCCACGCGACCCGGCTCACGGTGCACGGACCCGAGCGCGTCGGCTTCCTGCGATACCGGCCGGTGCTCGACAACACGCGCTTGAAGGCCGAACTCGGATACACGCCGTCGAAGACCAGCCGCGAGGCGTTCGACGCGTTCCTCGCCGCGCGGGCGGCCCGCGGCACCGAGGCATCCGCTCGCTGAACCGGCCGCGGTCAAGACACCCGCTCGGGCCTTTCCGGCCAGCCTGGCCGAGGCATCCGCTCGCTGAACCGGCCGCGGTCAAGACACCGGCCTGCGCTCGGGTAGACTGTCTCCGGCTCCTCACGTGGCGTCATCCAGGTCAACTCCCCCAGGGCGGAAACGCAGCAAGGGCAGCCGGGCTCTGGCGGGTGCGTGGGGAGTCCCCGGGAGGATTCGCCTAGTGGCCTATGGCGCACGCTTGGAAAGCGTGTTGGGTGCAAGCCCTCGGGGGTTCGAATCCCCCATCCTCCGCGGTAGATGAGTACGAGAACGGCCCCGATTCGTCGGGGCCGTTCGTCGTTTCCGGCCCCGTGTCCTCATTAATGCGGAATGGTGCGATTCCGCCGCGACGCCCATGATGAGAGGGATGTCAGCGGCGGCGATGGAACTGAGGAGTGGGGACGCAGGGGGCTCCTCCATCGGAGCGGCGGCAGCAGGGGGCGACGGCCTCAGGGTATTCACCCTGAGGCCACGCCGCTCCCTCGGACGGAGCGTCGGATTGCCGCTCCTGGCACTCGCCCTACCGGTGCTCGCCGCCGAGATCTGGCTGATGGACTCGCACGACGCGTGGCCCGTCATGGCCGCCACCACCGCCGTCGTCATAGCGGCGATCTTCGTCGCATGGGTCGGCTACCGCCGTGCGAACGCGTCGATCAGCCGCTACGGCATCGTCGAACGGGGCTTCTTCGGCGGTGTCTCGACCGTCGCGGCACGCGATGTCGCCGGAGTGCTGCGGGTGCACCTGTACCGGGCGAACAGTCTCGACACGACGCAGGAGCTCTTCGTGGTCGAACGCACCGGCCGCGGCGCGTTCCGGATGCGCGGCAGGTTCTGGGACGAGGCCACCATGGATCGGGTCGCCGAGGTGCTCGGCGTCGAGGAGACCGTCGGTTCGGAGCCGATGACCCTCGCCGACCTGCGCGAGGCGAACCCGCGCCTGCTCTACTGGTTCGAGCGGCGTTCGCTCACTCGCTGACGGCTGAGCCCGTTGCCGTCGCGTCGCTCGCGTCGGTCGTCGCGATGCCGAGCAGCGGCGAGCCCGTGCGACTCGACGGGAGCTCGTGGAATCCGAGCCGGTCGTAGAACGCCCTGGCCCCCGTGTTCGCAGCGTCCATGCCGAGGTGCACGGCCGGCACCCCGCGTGCGGCGAGTGCGTCTCGGAGGGTGTCGATGAGGCGACGGCCGAACCCGCGGCCCTGCAGCTCGGGCAGGAGGTCGATGTGCAGGTGCGCCGGGTACTCGGCGAGTTCGGCGATGAGCATGCGCTCGGGCGCCGTGCCGGCCTCGATGAGCTGCGCCTCGGTGAAGTCCGGTTCGTGGCCGGTCGGGGCGCCGGGCGACGGATGCCTCGTGGCGAACGCCGGCCCCCACTCGCGCTCCCACCACTCGACGAAGGCGGCGGTGTCGGCCACGCCGATCACGTAGCCGAGCACCCGATCGCCATCGGCGACGACGAACGCGAGCTCGGGCGCGTACTCGACGTAGGGCAGCGCGAACACCTCGGGCATCAGCGTGTCGTCGGAGTAGACGCCGGTGGCGTCACCGCCTCCGGCCGCCGTGAGCAGGCAGATCCGGGCGACCTGGTCGCGGTCGGCGGCACGGTAGGGACGGATCTCTGGCACGGGTCCATCCTCCCGCACGGCGGCCAACCGGCCGGTGCGCCCGGCGGGCATGCGACTACCTGCGCCTGGCCATGCCGAAGATGCCGGTGATGACGCTCGTCAGCACGTTCTGCGTGGTCTTCGAGCCGAGCACCTGCTCGAGCGCCGACTTCTCCTTCGATCGCGAGGAGCGCGACCGCGAGGTCGTCGAGGTCTGCTTCATGAGCCGGTCGTACTCGGCCTGCGCCTTCTTGTCGGCCTTCGCGGCATCAGCTTGGATCTTCGCCTGCATCTTCGCGAACTCGGCGTCGGCCTTCGCCCTGGCCTCCGCCGCCGCTTCGGCGTCGACCTTCGCCGCGGCATCCGCGAGCTTCTTGGTCAGGATCTCGTGCGCCGACTCCCGGTCGATGCCGGTGCCGTACTTCGCGGTGAGGGGCGATGCCGCGACGGCTGCGTCCACCACGGCATCGGGCGATGGCGACATCGACGCCTGCGGGGCACGCAGCCGCGTCCAGGCGACGGGACTCGGAGCACCCTTCTCGTTCATGACGGTCACGATCGCCTCACCCGTGCCGAGCTGGGTGAGCGCCTCCTCGAGGTCGTAGCCCGACTTCGGGTACGTCGAGACGGTCGCGCGCAACGCCTTCGCGTCGTCGGGGGTGAAGGCGCGCAGCTGGTGCTGCACGCGCGAGCCGAGCTGGGCGAGCACGTCGGCCGGCACGTCTTTGGGCGTCTGCGTGACGAAGAAGACGCCGACCCCCTTCGAGCGGATGAGCCGCACGGTCTGCGTGATCTGGGCGAGGAAGTCCTTCGAGGCGTCGGCGAAGAGCAGGTGCGCCTCGTCGAAGAAGAACACGAGTTTCGGCTGGTCGAGGTCGCCGACCTCGGGCAGATCGGTGAAGAGATCGGCGAGCAGCCACATCAGGAAGGTCGAGTAGAGCGCCGGCTTGTCGGCGACGCCCGGCACCTCGAGCAGGCTGATGATGCCGCGCCCGTCGGACGCCACGCGAAGGAACTCGGCCGTGTCGATCTCGGGTTCGCCGAAGAACACGTCGGCGCCCTGGTCGGCGAAGGTGATGAGCTCCCGGAGGATCACGCCGACCGTCGCCTTCGACAGCCCGCCGAGACCCTCGAGCTCGGGCTTGCCCTCGTCACTCACGAGGTAGGCGAGCACCGCGCGCAGGTCTTCGAGGTCGAGCAGCGCGAGATTGTTGGTGTTCGCATAGTGGAAGACGAGGCCGAGGCTCGACTCCTGCGTCTCGTTCAGGCCGAGCGCCTTCGAGAGCAGCAGCGGGCCGAAGCCCGAGATCGTCGCCCGGATCGGCACGCCCCGGCCGACGCCGCCGAGGGAGTAGAACTCGGTCGGAAAGCTCGCCGGGGTCCACTGCTGGCCGATGCCCTCGGTGCGTGCGAGCAGCTTCTCGTTGCCCTCCCCGGGCGTCGCGACACCCGAGAGGTCGCCCTTGATGTCGGCCGCGAACACGGCCACGCCGTGGGACGAGAGCTGCTCGGCGAGCACCTGCAGCGTGCGGGTCTTGCCCGTGCCGGTCGCGCCGGCGACGAGCCCGTGCCGGTTCGTCATCGCGAGCGGGATGCGCACGGGCACGTCGGGCAGCGCCTCGCCGTTGACGAGGGCGCCGATCTCGAGGGTTCGGCCCTCGATGGCGTAGCCGGCGCGGATCGCGTCGACCTGGGACTGGTCGAGCGGGCCGGATGTCGCGGCTGCGGCTGATTTGGCTGCGACTGTTTCGGCTGCGGCGGGCGTCGAAGCATCCGCTGCGGCCTCAGCGGCCGCCTTCGCGAGCGCCGCCGCCTCTTCGGCCTTCCTGACTGCCTCGGCGGCCTGCGCCTGCAGCTCCTCCGCCGCCTCAGCGGCCGCCGCGGCGGCTTCTTGCGCTTGCTTCACCGGATCGTCGGCCATGCTCGCGATCCTAGCGAGCACCGGCACCGGCTGCCGCAGCGAGATGACGCGAATCGATCGCTTCTCGGCGAGTAACGGTCGATTCGCGTCACTTCGCGTGGCTGGGGTGCCTACGTCAGCCGGATGATCGGGCGAAGCCGCTCGGGCTTCACGATGCCGAGACGCGTCATGTGCGCGGCCGAGTTGAGGTACAGCAGCGTGAGCACGCCGCATTGCAGGGTGATCCCGAGCCAACTGAAGGCTCCGTTCGCCGTCGGCTCGACGGCACCCGTCATCTCGCCGACGAAGCAGACCAACGCGATGGCCGTGGCCGCGCCGAACAGGATGCCGAGCCGGCGACTGAGCGGCCGCCACCCGGTCATGCGCCACCATGCTCGCGGCGGGTCGATCGGCTCACCCTGGCCGCGGAAGATCCGTACCGCGAACGCGAACGCGGCGAGGTCGAAGAGCAGGCTGACGATGCCGATGCCGACCTCCGCCGTGTTCAGACGGCGGAGCAGGTCTGCGATCGCGTATCCGACGATCCACGCGACGACGATGTAGAGCACCTTGAGCTCCCAGCGCACGATCCTGAACGCGGGCGCCTTCGCCATGGTGTCTCCTTCGCCGACCGGTGGTGGCCTCAACCTACTCCGCGCACGGTCACGAGGGGAACGGCAACGCCCTCCCGGTCTCGACCCACGACTTGAAGCTCGAGAGCACGAGGGGCCAGGTGTCGGAGGTCTCGGCCTCGGCGGGGTGGCCTTCACTCCACTCGTCGTTGATGAACGTGAGCTTCGTGAGCGATTCACCCGCAGGTTCCAGACGCCACGTCATGCGGCTGCGGAGCTCGGCGTGGTTCTCGCGGTAGGTGGGACCGGGGTGCTCGGTGAGTTGCAGCACCGTGCCCGGCTCCGCCTGCAGCACCTCGCCGTAGACGTGCACGGTCTCGTCGCCGTCCTGCCCGGGTCCGACGTATTCGTACCGGCCGCCGGGCACGAGGTCGCCGCGCAGGGCCGAGCCCCACATGACGGCGCGGCTGCCCTCGTCGCCGGTGATCGCGTCCCACACTCGGCTCGGGTCGGCGGCGACGAAGAGCGTCATCTCGAAGTCGGTCATGGTGTCCTCCTGGTGGTCTTCCGTGGTCGGGTTCGACGTTACGGATGCCCCGGTGCCCGCGTCTTGCACAAACGCGACGGGGCGACGTGGTCGGCGGCGGTGCGTCGGTGGGGCTCGCCATACTTGCCCCATGCAGACGGGTGAGAACTACTGGCGCTCGCGCGCCGGCGCCGCCACGAAGGGCGTGCTCGCCGGCCGACCGGGCGAGCCCGGCATCGCGCCGCTCGCGGCGGCGGCCGCGGCGCAGGCGGCCGCCGATGACGCGCCGGTCCGACTCGCCCGCCATGCCGTGAGTGCCGATCTCGAGGGCCTCGTGCGCCACGTGTGGATCCCCCGCTGGCGGCTCCCGCCGGGCGTGGTGATCGAGCAGGGCGTGCTCGACTACCCGTCGGCGAACCTCGTGATCGAGCCGCACGAGGCGGCCCTCTACGGACCCGAGCTCGGTCGCAGCCGCCAGCGGCTCGAGGGCGAGGGCTGGGCGTTCGGCGTGCTGCTGCAGCCCGGCGTCGCCCACCGCCTCGCACCCGGCCCGATGCGCGACCTCGTCGGCTCCTCGGTCAGGTTCGCTGCACTCCGGGTGACGGATGCCTCCGGCCTCGCCGAGCATGTGCGCACCGAGCTCGAGGCGGGCGAGGATGCATCCGCGATCGCCGGGTTCGAGGCGTGGCTCCGCTCCCAGCGCATCGAGCTCGACGACGAGGCCGCGCAGCTGCGCCGAGTCGTGGAGCTCGCGGAGACCGACCGCTCGATCGTGCGCGCCGACGGGCTCGCCGCGGCGACGGGCCTGAGCCTCCGCGCACTCGAGCGGCTCGTTCGCGGCAGGCTCGGCCTCACGCCGAAGTGGCTCATCGGGCGCTACCGCATGCAGGAGGCGTCACAGGCGCTCGCGTCCGCCGAGCCGCCGTCGCTGGCCGAACTCGCCGCCGACCTCGGCTTCTCCGACCAGGCTCACTTCACGCGCCAGTTCCGGGCCGTGATCGGCGAGACCCCTCGGCGCTACGCCCGCGCCGCCGCCGCGTCGACCGAGGCCTCCGTGGCATTCGGCTGATGCCACGCCCTCCCGCTCGGCGGCCTCGCGCAATAGTGTGGAGAGCGTGAGCCCCAAGGCGTCGACGGCCGAGGTGCTGCAGATCGACGACCGAGAGGTGCGCATCAGCAGCCCCGACAAGGTCGTGTTCCCCGAGCCCGGCCTGACGAAGCTCGACGTCGTGCGCTACTACCTCGCCGTCGCCGAGGGAGCACTGCGCGGTGCCGGCGGGCGCCCGATGGTGCTGAAGCGCTTCGTGAAGGGCATCGACCAGGAGGCCTTCTTCCAGAAGCGCGCCCCCGAGAAACGGCCCGACTGGATCGAGACCGCGACCCTGCACTACGCGTCGGGCAACTCGGCCGAGGAGGTCGTGATCCGCGACGCCGCAGCCCTCGCCTGGGTCGTGAACCTCGGATGCCTCGACCTGAACCCCCACCCGGTTCGGGCCGAAGACCTCGACCACCCCGACGAGTTGCGGGTCGACCTCGACCCGATGCCGGGCGTCGAGTGGGCGCAGATCGTCGACGTCGCGATGGTCGCGCGTGAGGTGCTCGCCGATCACGGGCTCGTCGGCTGGCCGAAGACCTCGGGCTCCCGCGGCCTGCACATCAACGTGCGCATCGAGCCGAGATGGGACTATCGCGAGGTGCGGCTCGCCGCCGAGACCCTCGCTCGCGAGGTCGAGAACCGGGCACCGGGCATGGCCTCGGCGAGGTGGTGGAAGGAGGAGCGCGGCGAGAGCGTCTTCGTCGACTTCAACCAGAACGCGAAGGACCGCACCGTGGCCTCGGCGTACTCCATCCGGCCCCTGCCCGACGCGCGCGTCTCGACGCCCCTCGACTGGGGCGAGGTGCGCGGCAGCCACCCCGAGCGGTTCACCGTGGCGACCGTGCTCGAGCGCTTCGCCGACCGCGGAGACCCGGCGGCCGGCATCGACGACGCCGTCGGCAGCCTCGATCGCCTCCTCGCCCTCGCCGAGGAGCTCGGCCCGGCCGAGAAGCCGCCCAAGTCCTCCGACGGCTCGGGGCGACGCGCCTCGACGATGCCGCTCATCGAGATCGCCCGTGCCGAGACCAAGCCGGAGGCGCTCGAGGGCCTCGAGCGTTGGAAGGCGCGGCATTCGGCGGTCGCTGCGCACCTGCACCCCGCCGACGTGCTCGTCGACGGCATGCGCGGCAGCTCCTCGCTCTGGTACCGCATCCGGGTGAACCTGCAGCACGTGCCCGAAGAGCTGCGGCCCGAGCAGGAACCGCTCGAGATCGACTACGACCCGTGGGCCGGCAAGGAGTGGAATCGCCTGTGAGCGACCTCGGCCCGGTGAACCCCGGATTCGCCGGCGATGCCGCATGGCTGCGGCACTGGCGCCTGCGCCCCGACGGCGACCCGGTGACGACGCCCTCGAGCCGCCTCATCCCCGTGCAGACGAGCGACGGGTCGCCGGCGATGCTGAAGCTCGCGCACACCGACGAGGAGGAACGCGGCGCCGAGCTCCTCGTGGCACTCGACGGCCGCGGCGCCGCGAGGGTGCTCGCCCACAGCGATGAGGCCCTGCTCCTCGAACGCGCGACCGGAAACCGCGACCTCGTGCGCATGGTCGCCGATGGCCGCGACGACGAGGCCACCCGCACGATCTGCGCGGCCGCTGGCCGCATCCACGCGGCATCCGCTCTCGTGCTCGACCGCACCGACCCACCGGAGCTCGTCGACCTGCCGACGTGGTTCCGCGAGCTCTTCGCCGCGGCCGACGGGCTCGGCCCTCAGCACCGCCGCGGCGCCGACGTCGCAGCGGCACTCCTCGACGACCCGCGCGAGCCGGTCGTCCTGCACGGCGACCTGCACCACGGCAACGTGCTCGACTTCGGCGAACGCGGCTGGCTCGCGATCGACCCGAAGGGGCTCGTCGGCGAAGCCGGCTTCGACTACTGCAACCTGCTCTGCAACCCCTCGCCCGAGCGCGCCCTGCGCCCGGGCCGTCTCGAACGGCAGTTCGGCGTGGTCGTCGAGGCGAGCGGCATCGAACGGTCACGGCTGGCGAAGTGGCTCGTGGCGTGGTGCGCGCTGTCGTCGACCTGGTTCGCGCTCGACGACGATCCGGGGCGTGCCGGGTCGGCCGCGGCCATCGGCGAGCTCGCCCTCCTGCTGTAGCCGAAGAGCTCAGCCGTTCAGCACCAAGCCAGTTCCTCAACGCCGGCACCCAGCACCGCCGGCCCGCCGACGAGCTCGACGAGGAACGCGTCGAGCTCGACCATCGCATCGAGCGTGGCGCGTGGAACGCAGTAGCCCGGCGTCAGGAACAACGGCGAACCGCTGATCCCCGCGATCGGCGCTGCCGCCAGAGCATCGGCGAAACCCTCACCCGAGGCCAGGAAGGCGCGTCCGGTGTAGGCGGAGGGCGCACGCGAGATGAAGTTGGAAGCGATCAGTCGGCTCGTCTCATACCGGTCAGCTCCTGCGTACCGGCTTGCCGTTCGTCCCGGAATGGATTGCAGGGCATCGAAGACCGCAGGCGTAATCGCCGCCGATCCTCCAGCCACCTCGAAGTGGTCGATTCCGAGTTGGTCGAAGGTGTCCCGCGTCGACTCGCCGACTCCGCCTGCGGCACCGTCGACGAGGATCAGCGGGATGTCGACGCGGCTCGCGTCCGACGCTGCGCTGAGGGCGTCCGCGAAGCCATGACCGGTCGCCAGCCAAGCGCTGACTTCGTCGGGTCCCCCGTCGAACGCGTCAACCGCGAGTTTCAGAGAAGTGTCGTAGCGATCGGTGCCGGCGACCCGACGCACGTCGTAGCCCCGGCCCGAGAGCGTATCGATCATGGTCTGCGAGACGACCGCAGGCCCACCGGCGACGATGATCTCATCCGGTTGAAGCCGACTCAGTTCTGCCAGCACCACATCCGGGACATGGTCGGGTGCCGTCAGGAGGAGCGGTCCACCGCGATGCGCGGCGGCCGGAGCGGCGCTGAGCGCGTCGGCCCACGCCGCACCGCTCGCGAGGTAGACCGCGGGCACGCCTCGATCGAATGCACCCGAGGAGATACCGACAGCGGTTGCGTAGCGGTTCTCTCCAGCCGTGCGCTTCACGTCGAACGAGAAGTAGTCGAGCTCGCCGTCAATTCCTGCGACCGCCCCACCGGCGGTCAACTCCACGGGTTGTGCTTCGTCCAGATATCTGGCGCCCGTGTAGAACTCGGATGGGAACATGCGGGTCTGATCGTTGCTGTTACCCCCGGAATGACCGAAGCGAACGGCATACGAGCCAGCTGGCAGCGAGTGGATCGAGTACGGGCCGGCGAAGTCACGCGAGTCACCGGCGATGTACTCGTACCGGCCAGTCGCCGGGTCGAGCAGGTAGGCCTGAGCGGTGAGACCGTAGACGAGGCCGACTTGTGGATACTGGATCGCGCCGCTGATCGCGCCGCCCTCGGCGATCTTGACCGTGAGCCCCGTGACCGGGCTCGTGCCGCTCACCGTGATTTCTGAGGCGTGCCACCGGAAGGGCGTGTCCCCGAACCACGACCCGGCCCATGGTGAGGGGTCCGGCGTCGGCACCGGGCTGATGAAGAGGGTGTACACCCCCGGCTCCGGTGCGGTAATCGAGAAATCGGGTCCGCGGAACTGCTTGTACGCGATGGATTCGTCCTCCGCGCTGCTGAGCCTGACGCCGAAGTCGTAGTACCGCAGTATGTGGGTCGCAGAAGCCTCGGCGACGAGGCTCCCACTGATCGTGAGGTCGTCGACGGCCGCCACCGCCGCCACCGGAGCGTGCGCCAGCGGCACCACCACCGCCGCGACCAATGCGGCGACGACTGTTCGGGTGAGCATTCGGCCGCGGAGCGGGTGCCACTGCGGCATCGGGCGTTCCTTCACGGTAGAGCCGTGGGCCGGAATACCGGACGGCAGTTTGCAATCGTGAGGAGATACTACGGCACGAAATGGTCGTGCTACGGTCGCCGGGTGCGTTGGTCAGCGCGCGAGCACGACGGGCGGTGCGCTCGCCCACTGCCGCACGAGGTCGTCGCGCACGGTGACGCCCGTGCCCGGGCCATCCGGAACCCGGAGCTGCCCCCGATGCTCGCCCTCGCCGAGCACGAACGGCTCAGTGACGTCGTCGGCGTAGTAGCGCGACGATGCCGAGGTGTCGCCCGGCAGCACGAAGCCCGGCAGCGCCGCGAGTGCCACGTTCGCCGCACGGCCGATGCCGGTCTCGAGCATGCCGCCGCACCACACCGGCACGTCGAGCGCGCGGCAGGCGTCGTGCACCCGCAGCGCCTCGAGGTAGCCGCCCATGCGCCCGGGCTTGATGTTGACGACCGAGGTCGCCCCGCGCTCGATCGCGTCGACCGCGGTCGCGGCGTCGAGGATCGACTCGTCGAGGCAGACCGGCGTCTCGCACGCGCTCGCGAGCAGTGCGTGGGTCGCGATGTCCTCTTCGGCGAACGGCTGCTCGATGAGCAGCAGCCCGAACGGGTCGAGGCTCGCGAGCAGCGGGATGTCGTCGGCGGTGTACGCCGTGTTCGCGTCGACCTGCAGCAGGCCGCCGGGCCCCATGAGCTCGCGGACCGCGGCGACGGGCACGAGGTCCCACCCGGGCTTGATCTTCAGCTTGATGCGCCGGTATCCCTGCTCGAGGTAGCCGGTCACCTCGTCGAGCAGCTCCTCGAGCGTCGGGGCGATTCCCACCGAGACGCCGCAGTCGACCCAGTCGCGCACCGCGCCGAACGCGGCGCCCATCGACCGCCCCTGCGCCCGCAGCTCGGCGTCGAGCACGGCCGCCTCGATCGCCCCCTTCGCCATGCGGTGACCGGCGACGAATGCGAGCGCGGGCCCGACGGATGCTGCGAGCGGCACGCCGGCCGATCGGTCGCCGTCAGCCGGGGCGGGATGCGAGGCACCGACGGCGTGCGCGGCCAGCAGCGCCGGCGCGAGGTAGCGCTCGATGACGGATGCCGCTCCGCCGACGTACTCGGCCGAGTAGAACGGATCGCGGCCGGCGACGCACTCGCCCCAGCCGTCGCCCGCATCGGTGCGCACTCGCACGAGCAGCGCTTCGCGCACGGTCTCCCGGCCGAAGCTCGTCTCGAAGGGACGCACGAGCGGCACTTCGATGCGATGCAACTCGATCGCCTCGATGCGCGGAGTCACGGTCGTGGGTGTCATTCGGTCTCCCGGTCGGGGTCGTCGTTCGTGAACACGTAGTCGCCCGCGGCGTCGAGCTCGGGCCGCAGCGCACGGCCGGCGAGCGCGGCGAAGGCCTCTCGCGAACGCTCGCGGAGGCGGGCGGCGTCGGCCGGGGCATCCGCTCGCAGTCGCTCGAAGTCGGCGTCGAGCGCGAGGCCGCCCTCGGCCGACCACGCGGGCTGCGGCCGCCTGGCGAGCGCGCGTGCGGTGCGAGAGGAATCGAGCCGCCAGCGCACCTCGAAGCGGTCGCTTCGGTCGGCGCCCGTGATCCGGTCGCCGAGCCTGCCGTAGAAGTCGGGACGATAGGCCACGACCTCGGCGCCGAGCCGGACGAGGTTCATGTGCGCATTGCGGCGGATGAGCGGATCGTAGGTCCACCGGATCTCGTCGATGCCGTGCTCGAGGCAGATCGCGCGCTGGCGGAGCTTCAAGGCGAGACCGATGCCACCTCCCCGCGCGGCGGGATCGACGGCGTTCATGTGCGAATGCAGGTGGACGCCGCCGGCCCAGCCGAGGAATCCGAGGGCGGCGCCGAGGATTCCGGCGCCTTCCACGTGCTCATGCGGCACGGCGACGAGCAGGGTGCCTCCGGCGTGCGCGATGGCCTGCAGCATCGAGCGATCAGGTCCGCGCCCCTCACCCCAGGTCGCCTCGAAGCGCGCGAGCACGCCGTCGAGTTCGTCAGCGGTCGCCTGACGCGTCACGACCCCGGCGCGTGCGTCGGCGGCATCCGCGATCGAGCGCGCCGCGGGCCACCTGGTCGCGGCCTGTGGTGGCGCCCCGCTCACGCGTGCCGACCTTCCGTCATGGCTCGACGCTAGCGCGGCGAACCGCAGCGCGTCGACAACGACGACGAAGGGCGGATGCCGCAGCATCCGCCCTTCGCTTGGTTCCGTCCGTCCGGATCAGCAGAAGCCGGCGATGCCCTCCCACGCGACGGGCGCGGGCGCGAGCCCGTCGCGCGTGACCGTCGCCTCGATGAGCCCGTAGGGCCGATCGGCGGCGTAGAACACCTCGTTGGGGTTGTCGAGCCCGAACGGGGCGAGGTCGACGACGAAGTGGTGCTTGTTCGGCATCGAGAAGCGGATCTCGCCGATCTCGGGGTGGCGTTCGAGCACCCGCCGCCCCATGTCGAAGAGCGTGGTCTGCAGCGCGGCGGAGTACTGCTCGGTGAAGGCCTCGAGCAGCAGTGCCCTGACGTTCTCGTAGACCGCGTTGTAGTCGACCTCGGGGCTCGTGTACCGCCAGCGGGCGGCGACGTCGGTTGCGAGGATGCGGTCGGCGGTCTCCTGCAGGGTCGTGTAGCGATCCTTCGGGTATCCCGCGAAGCCCGATTGCGTCGTCTTCAGCACCGTGAGCTCCTTGAGCCCGGCGATGACGTGACGGTCGGCGCCGTCGGCGACGACGACGGCCGTGCGGATCTCCTGGCCGGAACGCACGAACGAGTGGTCGTGCCCGGCACCGTGCGCCTCGATGCGCTGCCAGGCAAAGCTCTCGGCCTCCCAACGGCCGCCGCTCACCCAGTCGAACGAGCTCGTGAAGTGCTCGGCCAAGCGAAGCAGGAACGCCTCGGGCGAGCCGACCCCGTCGCGGGCGAAGGCGAAGATCGTGTTCTTCTGGGTGTCCGTCGCGACGACGTGGGAGTTGTCGCCCTCGAGGTGGGCCCTGGCGAAGTCCCCGCGCAGTTGCGAGGTGACGTTGAGATCCTCGATCTCGTGTCGGGCCGTGTCACGCGTGACTTTGACGACGCGGACCTCGGCTTTGCCGTACTGGTTCGCGCCGAGGATGATCCCGGAGTCGTCTGCGCTGTTCACGGTCGTGGTGGAGTCGTTGGCGATGAGTGTATCGGTCATGGTTCAGCTTCCTCGGTACGTCGAATAGGCGAAGGGGCTCAGCAGGAGCGGCACGTGGTAGTGCCGTCCCTCCTCGGCGACGAGGAAGGTGAGCAGCACTTCGGGGTAGAAGGTCTCGGTGTCGCGGGCCGCGAAATAGGCGCCGGTGTCGAACCGCAACCGGTACTCGCCGCTCGGCACCGAGCTCGCGGCGAGTCGCGTGGCCCGGCCGTCGGCGTCGGTCGTCCCGGTGCCGATGAGCCGCCACTCGTCGCCCTCTCGGGCGAGGAGTTCGACGGGCACGCCGGCGGCGGGCCGGCCGTGCACCGCGTCGAGCACGTGGGTGGTGATCTGCGAGATGCTCATTCGGCGAGGATTCCCTTCAGTCTGAGGATCGCGATCTCGCGGAGTTGCTCCGCGACGATCTCGTCTTCCTCGTCGGGCGTATGCCCGAGCCGTTCGTTCAGCGTGTCGAGGATCTCCCCGGCGCTGCGCCCTGCGGCGCGGATGAGGAACACCCGGCCGAACCGGCGCTCGTACTCGCGGTTGCCCTCGGCGAGCGCGTGCTGCACCTCGACGTCGCTCGGGTCGAGCCCGGATTGCTCGGCTCGGCTGAGCTCCGCCTCGCGATGATCACCGCGTGCGCGATCCCCGATGCGCGGATGATGCGCGAGCGCGCCCTCGATCTCGTCGGGTGTGAACGGCGTCGCCGCGGACTCGGCCGCGGCGACGACCTCGTCGACGGAAGCGTACGGCCGCCCGTCGACGATCGCGTCGCCCCAGCGGCCGATGTCGACGCAGGGGCGGAGCGCGGCGATCGCCGCTCGGCGATCGGCTCCATTGAATACTTCAAGCAGCATTGCTTGATCCACTCTCTGATTCTGCTGGCATCCACGGTGTATGGAAATATGAATCGAATGATTTCATATCGTGGAACTGTTATTTCAGCATGCGGCAATTCTACTGAACGGTGACCGACGAGACAAGCCTCGGCAGGCCGAGCCGCTCACGAAGTCGCGCGACGTGACCGTCGGCCTGCACGTTGTACTCGACCGAGACGACGCGCCCCTCGGCGTCGACGACGACGGTGGAGCGGATGAGTCCGTCGAACGTGCGGCCGTCGACGGTCTTCTGGCCCCACGCACCCCAGGCCCTCGCGATCGCGGCATCCTCGTCGGACAGCAGCGGGAAGCTCAGCGCCTCGGCCGCCGCGAACTGCGCGAGCCGCTCGACCGGGTCGGGCGAGATGCCGAGCACGTCGTACCCGGCCGACTGCAAGGACGCGAGGTTGTCGCGGAAGTCGCAGGCCTCCGTCGTGCAGCCGGGGGTGAACGCCGCCGGGTAGAAGTACACGATCACGGGCCGGCCGCGGTGCTCCGCGAGAGTACGGCGCGAACCGGTCGCGTCGGTGAGCGTGAAGTCCGGCGCGATCTGGCCCGGTTCGAGTTCGTCTGAGGAGTTGATCATGTCGTGCTCTGTTCCCTTCATGAGTTCTTCCGAAGCATCCGGCCCTGCGCCCGCTCGCGATCGACGGGCGTACCGGCGAGATAGGTGCTGCGCACCACTCCCGTCAGTTCGCGCCCGTCGTACGGCGTCACGGGGTGCCGATGTTCGAGCGCCGCGGCGTCGACGGTGAAGACCGCCTCGGGGGCGAACACCGCGAAGTCGGCCGAGGCGCCGACTGCGATGCGCCCCTTCGTCGTGAGGCCGACCCGCTCGGCGGGCCGTGCGGACATCCAGTCCACGACCTGTTCGAGACGGATGCCGCGGGCTCGCGCTTCGGTCCAGATGAGCGGCAGTCCGAGCTGCAGCGAGGCGATGCCGCCCCAGGCGACCTCGAAGTCGCCGTCGCCCGCGTACTTTAGCTCGGGCGTCGACGGCGAGTGATCCGAGACGATGAAGTCGATCACGCCGTCGACGAGACCGATCCAGAGCGCGTCGCGGTTCGACGCCTCGCGAATCGGCGGGCAGCACTTGAAGGCCGTCGCTCCCGCCGCCACGTCTTCGGCGAACAACGCGAGGTAGTGCGGGCACGTCTCGACGCTGAGGTCGACGCCCGCGGCCCTCGCCTCGGCGATCTGCCGGAGCGAGTCCGCCGAGCTCAGGTGCAGCACGTGCGCACGGACCCCGGTGCGCGCCGCCCGCTCGATCACCTGTGCGATCGCGGTGTCCTCGGCTTCGTGGGGACGCGACGCGAGGAAGTCGAGGTAACTCGGGCCGCCCTTGTGCGGTGCGCCGTCGATGACGTGCTCGTCTTCGGCGTGCACGACGAGCATCGAGCCGGCGGCCGCGATGCGGCGCATCGCGACCTCCATCTCGTCGGCCGAGATGTGGGGGAACTCGTCGACGCCCGAGGGCAGCAGGAACGACTTGAAACCGAACACGCCTTCGGCGACGAGCGGCTCGATCTCGTCGGCGTTTCCCGGCACGACGCCGCCCCAGAACCCGACGTCGACGAAGAGCTGTCCGGCCGTCGCCGCACGCTTCTCGTCGAGCGCCGCGACCGAGATCGTCGGCGGAATGCTGTTCAGCGGCATGTCGATGATCGTCGTGACGCCCCCGGCGGCCGCGGAACGGGTCGCCGAGGCGAACCCCTCCCACTCGGTGCGACCGGGCTCGTTGACGTGCACGTGCGTGTCGACGAGTCCGGGGATCAGTACCTCGTCGGGGGCGAGCCGGTCGGTCTCGGCGCTCGCGAGGCCGGTGCCCAACGGCACGATCGCGGCGATCGCGCCATCACGGATTCCGATCTCGGCCGGGATGAAGGCACCGTCGACGAGCACGCGCTCTCCGAGCAGCACGCGGTCGTAGGGAGCGGGCGCCCCGGAACCGGCATCGACACCGACCTCGGCATGGACTTCGGCGGCGATCTGCGCGCCGAGCGAGGCGGCGACCCGCTCGAGGAGCGGGGCGGCCATGGCGATGCTGCGCCCCGAATCGGGCTCGACCTCGGCGAGCGAGCGCACGCCCGCGAATCCGGCCGCGGCGAGGTCGCCGGCAGAGAGCGTCGTCCGCCCGCACACGGCGTAGACCGGCAGCCCGGCAGCAGCCGCTGCGCGCGCGACGCCGATGGGCGTCTTGCCGCCGAGGCTCTGCTCGTCGAGGCTGCCCTCCCCCGTGATCACGGCGTCGGCCCCGCGCAATGCGTCGGCGAGACCTGCGAACTCGAGCACAACGTCGATGCCGGGGCGCCGATGCGCACCGAGCACCGCGATGGCGGCGAAGCCGACCCCTCCCGCTGCGCCTGAGCCGGGAGCGAGCGCCGCGTCGTCGACGCGGCCCGGCCTGCCCGCCTCCGCCGACGCGTGAGCGAGCTCGAGGGCGAACCGGGTGAGCGCGTCGTCGAGGATCCACACCTGGGCGACGGTCGCGCCCTTCTGCGGTCCGAACACGGCGGCGGCCCCATCGGAGCCGAGCAAGGGGTTGTCGACGTCGCTCGCGAGCACGATCTCGGCCTCGGCGAGGCGGGGGTCGAGGCCCGAGAGGTCGACGGTCGAGAGCCGCGCGAGCGCGGCGCCGCCGAGGGGCAGCTCGGCGCCCGCGGCATCCGCGAATCGCGCCCCGAGCCCCTGCAGGAGTCCGGCTCCCCCATCGGTCGACGCACTACCGCCGATGCCGAGCACGATCTCCCGGCAACCGGCGTCGAGCGCGGCGCGCACGAGCTGGCCGGTGCCGAGGCTCGTTGCGCCGAGGGCGTCGGGCACGCCGCCGGGCAGCAGGTCGAGCCCCGAGGCCCGCGCCATCTCGATGACGGCGTGACTGCCGCGCACGGCGAAGGCCGCAGCGACCGGTTCCCCCGTCGGGCCCGCGACCTCCGCCGTGCGCAACTCGTAGCCCGCGGCGACCGCGGCATCGAGCGTTCCCTCGCCGCCGTCGGCGACCGGCACCGACACCACCTCGACGTCGGGAGCGACCGAGCGCAGCCCCGCGGCGACGTGGAACGCCACCGCGGGCGCGGTCAGCGACCCCTTGAACTTGTCGGGAGCGACGACGATGCGCATCTCAGACCTTCGCGAGCGACAGGATCGCCGTGGGGGCGTCGTCGGGCGACGCTGCGAGCTCTTCGAACTCGTTGACGCCGTCGATCTGGACGCCCATCGAGATGTTCGTGATGCGCTCGAGGATCACCTCGACGACCACGGGCACCTGGTGCTCGGCCATGAGCGCGCCCGCTTCCGCGAATGCGGCGCCGAGGTCGTCGGGCCGCTCGACGCGGATGGCCTTGCAGCCGAGGCCCTCGGCGACCTTCACGTGGTCGACGCCGTAGCCGTTCGCGCTGCTGCCCTCGACATGCGGCGTGTTGATGTTGTCGAACGCGAGTGAGACGTGCGCCTCCATCTCGAAGCCGCGCTGCGATTGGCGGATGAGTCCGAGGTAGCTGTTGTTCACGACGACGTGGATGTACGGCAGCTTGTGCTGCGCACCGACGGCGAGCTCCTCGATCATGAACTGGAAGTCGTAGTCGCCCGAGAGCGCGACGACCGTCTCACCCGGCTTGCCGCGTACGACGCCGAGGGCGGCGGGCCCGGTCCAGCCGAGCGGGCCGGCCTGGCCGGCGTTGATCCACTTCCGCGGGCCGAACACGTGCAGCATCTGCGCACCCGCGATCTGCGAGAGGCCGATCGTGGTCACGTAGGTGGTGTCGGGGCCGAACGCCCGGTTCATCTCCTCGTAGACGCGCTGCGGCTTGATCGGCACGTTGTCGAAGTGGGTCTTGCGGTGCAGGGTCGCCTTGCGGGCACGGCAGTCGCCCGCCCACGCCGAGTAGTCGGGCAGGGCGCCCGCCGTGGCACGCTCACGCGCAACAGCGATCATCGCATCGAGTGCCGCAGCAGCATCCGACACGATGCCGTAGTCGGGTGCGAAGACCCGGCCGATCTGGGTGGGCTCGATGTCGATGTGCACGAAGGTACGCCCCTTCGTGTACGTGTCCAACCCGCCGGTGTGGCGATTCGCCCAGCGGTTGCCGATGCCGATCACGAAGTCGCTCGCGAGCAGGCTCTCGTTGCCGTAGCGGTGCGAGGTCTGCAGGCCCACCATGCCCGCAGAGAGCGGGTGGTCGTCGGCGATCGCGCCCCAGCCCATGAGGGTCGGCACGACGGGCACGCCGAGGAGTTCGGCGAGCTCGACGAGGCGATCGGATGCCCCGGCGTTGATGATGCCGCCTCCGGCGACGATGAGCGGGCGCTCGCTCGCCGTCAGCAGGTCGAGGGCCTTCGCCGCCTGGGCGCGGGTCGCGGCCGGCTTGACGACGGGCAGGGGCTCGTACGTCTCGATGTCGAACTCGATCTCGGCCATCTGCACGTCGATCGGCAGGTCGATCAGCACGGGGCCTGGCCGACCCGAGCGCATGAGCTGGAACGCCTGCTGGAAGGCGCCGGGCACCTGAGCGGGCTCGAGCACGGTCATCGCCATCTTGGTGAGCGGCCTCGCGATGGCGTCGATGCCGACCGCCTGGAAGTCCTCCTTGTGGAGCTTCGCGACGGGCGCCTGGCCGGTGATGCAGAGGATCGGCACCGAATCCGCCTGTGCGGCGTAGAGTCCCGTGATCATGTCGGTGCCCGCGGGGCCGGAGGTGCCGATGCAGACGCCGATGTTGCCGTCGGCGGCACGGGTGTAGCCGTCGGCCATGTGCGAGGCGCCCTCGACATGGCGGGCGAGGGTGTGACGGATGCCGCCGTGGGCGCGCATCGCGGAATAGAACGGGTTGATGGCGGCGCCGGGGAGCCCGAAGGCCTCGGTCGCTCCCTCCTTCTCGAGGATGAGCACGGCCGCGTCAACGGTACGCATGCGAGTCATGATGTCTTCCTTGCGTCGGATGTGAAGAGTCAGTTGCGGCCGGAGGCGGCGGCGGTCAGCTTGAAGAGGCCCGAGTGGTCGAGGCCGCCGTCGCCCTGCTGCACGGTCGAGCCGACGAGCTGGGCGACGTGGGCACCGAGCGGGATCGTAATGCCGGCCTGCCGGGCCGCGGCGGTGATGATGCCCATGTCCTTGTTGTGGAGCGCGAGACGGAAGCCGGGGGCGAAGTCGCGGTTCAGCATCTTCTGGCCCTTCTGGTCGAGGACCTTCGAGCCGGCGAGCCCGCCGCCGAGCACCTTCAGGGCCGCGTCGGTGTCGACGCCGTACGCCTCGAGGAACAGGATCGCCTCGGCGAGCGCCTGGATATTGACGGCGACGATCAGCTGGTTGGCCGCCTTCACCGTCTGACCGGCGCCCGAGGGGCCGACGTGCACGATGGTCTTGCCGACGGCCTCGAGCACGGGCAGCGCGCTCGCGAAGTCGGCCTCGGTTCCGCCGACCATGATCGAGAGCACGGCGTCGATGGCGCCCTGCTCGCCGCCCGAGACGGGGGCGTCGACCACGCGGAGGCCGGCGGCGCGCGCCTCGTCGGCGAGCTCGGCGGCGACGTCGGGGCGGATGCTCGACGCGTCGATCCAGAGGGCATCGGCCTTCGCGTTGGCGAAGATGCCGTCGTCGCCGCGGACGGCGGCCGCGACATCCGGCGAGTCGGGCACCATCGTGATGATGACGTCGGCGGCCGCGACCGCCTCGGCGATGCTTCCGGCTCCGTGGCCACCGGCGGCGACGAGTTCGTCGATCCGATCCTGGCTGAGGTTGAAGCCGGTGACATGGTGGCCTGCGGCGACGAGGTTCTTGGCCATGGGCAGTCCCATGATGCCGAGGCCGATGACGGTGATGTTGCTCATGATGGATCCTTCGTTGGAGTCGAGTGTGGTTCCGCTGTGGTTCAGCGTGCGGCTTCGGCGGCGGGTGCCGACGCGAGCCAGTCGAATGCGGTCGCGATCGGGGCCTTGTACTCGAGGCCGATCGCACCGGAGTAGCCGAGCTCGTGGCTGCGGGCGATCCAGTCGTCGAGGGGGAGGTCGCCGGTGCCCGGCGCGCCGCGGCCTGGGTTATCGGCGATCTGGATGTGGCCGAAGTCGGCGGCGTGCGCCTCGATGACCGCGGCCACGTCGTCGCCGTTGACGGCGAGGTGGTAGAAGTCGGCGAGCAGCTTGACGTTGCGAGCGCCGGAAGCCTCGCGCACCGAGTCGATGACCTCGAGCACGTCGGCGGCGGTGCGCAACGGGTACCGCGGAGCACCGCTCACGGGCTCGAGCAGCACGGTGCCGCCGATCACGGCGACGGCCTCCGCAGCCGCGGCCAGGTTCTCGACCGCGACCCCGTCGTGCACCTCGGCGGAGACCCCGTCGATGCGGTTGCCGTAGAGGGCGTTGAACGCGCGGCATCCGAGTGCGTCGCCGATGCCCGCGACGACGGCGAGGTTGTCGCGGAACTCGCGGGAGCGGGCCGGCCATGACACGAGGCCGCGGTCGCCGCCCGGCATGTCGCCGGCGTTGAAGTTCAGTCCGGTGAGCTGCACGCCGGCGTCGCGCACGGCGGCGACGAAGGCGTCGACGTCACGGTCACTCGGAACCGACTCCGCGAACGGCCACCAGAACTCGACGGCGTCGAAGCCGGCCGCGCGTGCTGCAGCGGGCCGCTCGAGGAGGGGCAGCTCAGTGAGGAGGATCGAGCAGTTCACCGTGTACGTCATCGTGCTTCCTTCGGTGTTTTCGTAGTGCGGAAGATTCCTTCTGCTGTGTGAAAGTGTAAGCGAGCGGTTGGGCCGCGTCAACCGTTCGAATCGAGCGGACGCCGCGGCATCCGTTCGATCCGCTCGCCGGAGGGCGAAGGGAGCGTTGGCGGCGACGTGACTTGCTCCTGACGCCGGCCTGCGCTGCGCATTCCTCGGCGGCGCGGAGGCACGACGGAAGGGCGCACGCGCCGAACGCGATCAAAGCGGCGCCGAGTATCCGCTGCCGATTCGCGCGTTCGGATACGTTGGTCAGGATCACGATCCCAAGAGGAGCAGCTCATGACGACCGGTCCCAAAGCGATCATCATCGGGGCAGGGGCTCTCGCTGTTCTCGGGCTTGTTCTGGTCCTGCTCCCAGGACCGACCGCCACGTTCGGATGGTTCGCATACCAACCTGTGGGTGACTTCGGTTTCGTTGGCGGTGCCCCGTTCGTGCCGGCCTCCAAGCTCTGGGGCATGGGGATCCTCGCCATCGCGGCGGTCCTCGCCGCTTTCGTCGTGGGGTGGGTTCTTGGGAAGAGGCGGGGCCTCCAAGAGCCCGGGACCGGCTCGATCGACCGTGCACCCGACGTTTTGGCTTGATCCACACGGTGTAGCTGTGGGCATCAGGCCCCCGCGTCCACGACTACACTCACCACGGATCGCACACGCCCTCGGGGGCGAGCCCCAGCGGCCCGCGCAATCAAGATTCCAGGCCGGAACAAACCGAGGGGACCACCCAGTGATCACCATCCGCACCGCCACCGCAGCCGCCGCAGTCGTGCTCGCGATGACCATGCTCACCGGCTGTACTCCTGGGAACGTCTCGTTTCTTTCGGACACAGGCACGACCTCGCAGGCGGCGGCCACGGCGCCGCCTGCGCCGATGGAAGGGGACTCGGACGCGGACGGTGAGCTCTCCGAGTTCGAGAAGCAGGTGCTCGCGACGAACGCTCCTCGCGACATCACTCTCCACGATGGCACCGTCGTCGTCGTCACACCCGGACAGCCCCTCCCGCAGCCGGTCAACGACCAGATAGCCGCCGACGCGGCTCCTGGCGCGGCGCAGACACAGACGGCCGACGAGTTCGCGCCCATGGCGGGCGTACGAAGCATCCGCGAGGTCGCAAGCTCTTACGCGAACGAGCTGGGTCGCGTCGTCGTCATCGTCTACTGGGGCTTCGGTGTCTGGGGCACGATCTCCTCCGTCGACGAATCCGGCGGGACCGAGCTCGGGGGCGACAGCGACCGAGACGCGATGGTCGCCGCGGCTACTGCCTGGGCCGAATCGCACGACGCCTACGTTGTCGTCGTCGAGTAACGGCCTCAGGCGGAGAGGACCGCGCCCCTTGGCTACGTCAGGCGGATCTGACGGTTCACGTCCTTGTACAGTAGGTAGCGGAACGGCCCGGGGCCGCCCGCGTAGCAGGCCTGTGGGCAGAAGGCTCTGAGCCACATGAAGTCCCCGGCCTCGACCTCGACCCAGTCGTCGTTCAGCCGGTACACCGCCTTGCCCTCGAGCACGAAGAGCCCGTGCTCCATGACGTGCGTCTCCGCGAACGGGATCGAGCCACCGGGCTGGAACGTCACGATGTTGACGTGCATGTCGTGCGCGAGGTCGTCGGGATCGACGAAACGCGTGGTCGCCCAGGCGCCGTTCGTGCCGGGCATCTCGCGCGGCGCGACCTCCTGGTCGCTCGTGACGAACGACGCCGGCGGCGCGATGCCGTCGACGGCCTCGTACGCCTTGCGGATCCACTGGAAGCTCGTGATCGCCGCCCCCTCGTTCGCGAGCGACCACGACGCGCCGGCCGCGAGATAGGCGTAGCCGCCGGGCTCGAGCACGTGCCGCTCCCCCTCGAGCGTCACCACGAGCGCACCCGCCGTCACGAACACGACGCCTTCAACGCCCGCCTCGGCCTCGGGCCGTTCGGCGCCGCCGCCCGGTGCGATCTCGACGATCAACTGCGAGAACGTCGTCGCGAATCCTGCGATGGGCCGGGCGATGATCCACGATCGGGTCTTCGTGAACCCCGGCAGGTTGCTCGTGACGATGTCGCGCAGCACGCCCTTGGGGATGACCGTGTACGCCTCCTTCACGATCGCGCGGTCGGTCAGGAGCTCGGTCTGGGCCGGGAGACCGCCCTCGGGAGTGAAGTAGCTCATGCGTGTTCCTTGTCGTTCGGGGTGAGTGCGGCGCATCCGGTCATCGCGTCGCCAGCCTCGGGTGGGCGAGCAATGTCAGCGCCCGCCGGTCGATGCCGATGTCGGCGACGACCTCCGGTTCGCCGATCGCACCGCACTCGACGCCGCGCAGCACGACGTCGGCGAGCGCCCTCGCGGTGGCGGGCTCGTCGAGCACCGCACCCGGCGTGCGCTGGAGATAGTCGCGGAGCCGCGCGGATGCCTCGGGGTATCCCTCGCGGTAGAACGCGTAGTTCGCGAGGAACCGCGTGGGCAGCTGATGCGCGTGCAGGTCCCACCCCTGGTAGTAGCCGCGTTCGAGCGATCGGCGCACGAGGCGGGCATGCAGCGCCCAGGCCTCCTCGGCGCGGTCTCCGATGGGGAGGACGTTCGTCGACCCGTCGGAGAGGCGGATGCCGGTGCCCGCGACCGCGAGCTGCATGATGCCCTTCGCGAGGTCGGCGACGGGATGCTCCATCGATTGGTAGGCGGCGGCGATCTGCAGCGAGGCGCTGTAGTCGTAGGTGCCGTAGTGCAGCGAGCTGATGCGGCCTGGGGCGGCGAGCGGCAGCTGCGCGACGGGCGAGCGGCCGTCGGCGCCGAGCACGAGCTGCGGCGTCTCGACCTGCACCTCGAAGCGAAGTCGCCCCTCGGGCAGGCCGTGCGCGCGCTCGAGGCCTGCCGCGACATCCGCCATCGCCTCGACCTGCGCGACGGTCGACACCTTCGGCAGCGTCAGCACGAGGCCGTCGGGCAGCCCGCCGTGTTCGACCAAGGTGGTCACGAACAGGTCGAGCGTGCGGATGCCGCGTGCCCGCGTCGGCGCCTCGAAGCACTTGAAGCGGATGCCGATGAACGGCGGGGCGAAGCCGGCGCCGGCTGCGGCGACGACCCGTTTGGCCGCCCGCACCGCATCGGCGTCTTCGGCGTCGTCGCCGCGGTCGCCGTAGCCGTCTTCGAAGTCGATGCGCAGGTCTTCGATCGGCTCGCGTTCGAGCTTCTCGCGCACGCGCGGCGCCACGGTGGCCGCGATGCCGCTGTCGAGGCCCACCGCGGCCGCGATCGCCTCGAGTCCGCCGAACGCCTCGACGGCGGCGAGCGCATCCTGCCCCCACACCGCCGCCAGCTCGGGGGTGTACCGGTCAGCCGGCACGTACACCGTGTGCACGGGCTGGCGCGAGCCGTCGTCGCCGGGGTAGGCGGTGGCCAGCAGCTCGTCGGTGGCCTTCAGCCGTGCATCCACGCGCGCCAGGTCGGCGGCGGTGAGCGAGCCCGGTGATGCGCTCATCGTTCGGACTCGAGCAGCTCGTAGGCGGGCAGGGTCAGGAAGTCGACGTACTCCTCGGAGAGGCAGATGTCGGCGATGAGTTCGGCCGCCGGCTCGTAGTACCGGGCGAAGCGTTCGGGGTCGACCTCCCCGCGAAGCCGTTCGACCTCTTCGGCGAGCACCGTGCGCACGAGCTCGGGCGTGATCGCGCGATCGGTGTCGGCGAACACGACGCCGTTCCTGAGCTGCTGCCACACCTGCGAGCGGGAGATCTCGGCCGTCGCGGCATCCTCCATGAGGTTGTGGATCGCGACGGCGCCGTTGCCCGACAGCCACACCGCGGTGTAGGCGACTGCGACGTAGAGGTTGCCGTGCAGGCCGGCTTCGGTGACCTCGCCGTGCGCCGATGCGACGTCGAGGAGCTCGGCCGCGGTGACCTCGACCTCCGGACGCTGCTTCTCGAGTTGGTTCGGCCGATCGCCGAGCACGGCGTCGAACACCTCGCGGCAGACGGGCACGAGATCGGGGTGAGCGACCCATGAGCCGTCGAAGCCGTCGTTCGCCTCGCGGGTCTTGTCGGCGCGCACCTTCTCGAACGCCGCTCGCGTGACCTCGAGGTCGCTGCGGTTCGGCACGACGGCGGCCATGCCGCCCATCGCGAAGGCCCCTCGCCGATGGCAGGTCTTGACCAGCAGCTCGGTGTAGGCGCGCATGAACGGCGCCGTCATCACGACCGAGGCGCGGTCGGGCAGCACGAACTCGGGGCCCGCGTCGCGGAAGACCTTGATGAGACTGAAGAGGTAGTCCCAGCGCCCGGCGTTCAGGCCGGACGCGTGGTCGCGCAGCTCGTAGAGGATCTCGTCCATCTCGAACGCCGCGGGAATCGTCTCGATCAAGACGGTCGCCCGCACGGTGCCCTGTGGGATTCCGAGCTGCTCCTGCGCGAACACGAAGACCTCGTTCCAGAGGCGCGCCTCGAGGTGGCTCTCGAGCTTCGGCAGGTAGTAGTAGGGGCCGTGGCCGTTGTCGATCAGCAGCTGCGCCGTGTGGAAGAAGTGCAGGCCGAAGTCCACGAGCGCCGCCGAGCCCGGCACGCCGTCGACGAGCACGTTGTGCTCGGGCAGGTGCCAGCCGCGCGGGCGGGTCACGACCGTGGGCCGGCGCACATCGGTGCGGAGCGCGTAGACCTTGCCGGCCGGCGAGGTGAAGGCGAGCGTGCCGAGCGCGGCATCCCGCAGGTTCTTGACGCCGCCGACGACGTTGTTCCAGTGCGGGCTCGACGCGTCTTCGAGGTCGGCCAGCCAGACGCGTGCCTCGGAGTTCAGGGCGTTGATCGCCATCTTGGCCGGGGCCGCCGGCCCGGTCATCTCGACACGTCGGTCGAGCAGTGCATCGGGGGCGGATGCCACGCGCCAGTCGCCCTCGCGGATCGCCCGCGTCTCGGGCAGGAAGTCGAGCGTGCCCCCCGCGGCGATGCGATCGCGCCTCACCCGCCGCGCCTCGAGGAGCTCGTGCCGGCGTGCGTCGAACCGGTGGTGCAACGCCTCGACGAAGGCGAGGGCGCCATCCGAGAGGATCTCGTCGGCTCCGTCGATGGTCGAGGCTCGGGTGATCTCGATGGTCATGCTGCCACTCTCTCCTGCGACGAGACGTTCGTCAATCGAATTGTTTTCGCATCGTGGATGCAGATATCTGCACTCCGGAAACTCGATCCGAATGTACCACCACGGAGAACGGCGCGCTCGATTCATCCGTTCTCGCCCCGGATCGGTGCGGTATCTTGACTGCGAACGGTAGATTTTCCGCGATGCGGATTCCGATTGCCGCAACGATGGAACAGGAGTGCACCGGATGGCGGACAGCCCCACCGAAGGCGTCAAATCCGTGGCCCGGGTCTTCGACCTCCTCGAACTGATCGCCGATGCCGGCGGGGACGTCACGCTGAGCGAGTTGTCGACGATGGCCGGCCTGCCGCTCCCGACGATCCACCGGCTCCTCCGCACGCTCGTCTCACTCGGCTACGCGCGGCAGCTCGCGAACCGCCGCTACGCGCTCGGCCCGCGCCTCGTGCGCCTCGGCGAGGTCGCGAACCGCCAGTTCGGCCAGCTCGCGAAGCCGCAGTTGAAGGAGCTCGTCGAGCGACTCGGCGAGACCGCGAACCTCGCGACCCTCGACGGCGACCAGGTCATCTACGTCTCGCAAGCCCCATCGCCGCACGCGATGCGGATGTTCACCGAGGTGGGCCGCCGCTCCCACCTGCACAGCACCGGCGTCGGCAAGGCGATCCTCGCCCAGCTCGACGACGGCACCGTGCGCGAGATCATCGCGCGCACGGGCATGCCCAAGGCCACCGAGTACTCGATCGACACGATCGACGGGCTCATCGCCGACCTGAAGACGACCCGCGAGCGGGGGTACGCGATCGACGACGGCGAGCAGGAGGTCGGCGTGCGCTGCTACGCGATGACCGTGCCGGGCGCACCGGTGCCGACCGCCGTCTCGGTGTCAGGTCCCGTTGCCCGCGTCGGCGAGGATTTCGCCGAGCGGGCCATCCCGGTGCTCCGGGAGATCGTGCAGGAGATCGCGGACGTCACCTCGGCGGCCTGAGCCGTAATATCCACTCTGCGGAATGTTGATTCCAAATTTTTGGGGATTTTCGGTCGCGGCGCGGTAGTATCGAGTGTCTGCCCCGGGCAGACGCGGCGCGAGGTGGGGCCATCGGGGCCCCGGTGCCATGGCGTCCATGCGGGCGCCGAACCGAGGAGATCCCATGGACGAGATCACCATGACGGTCAACGGGCGGCAACGCCCGCTGCAGGGCGCGACCGCCCACACGACGGCCCTCGACTGGCTGCGCGACACCGGCCTCTCGGGCAGCAAGGAAGGCTGCGCCGAAGGCGAGTGCGGGGCGTGCGCGATGCTGGTCGCGACACCGGACGACAACGGGGGCACCTCGTGGACGGCTGTGAACGCGTGCCTGGTTCCGGCCGCCGCGCTGAACGGCCAGGAGATCGTGACCGCCGAAGGCCTCGGTTCGCCGGATGAGCTCCACCCCGTGCAGGAGAAGCTCGCAGAGGCCGGCGGTTCGCAGTGCGGATACTGCACCCCGGGCTTCGCGTGCAGCATGGCGGGCGAGTACTACCGCGCCGACCGAGCCCCCGCGGCCGCCGGCGATGAGGTCTGCGAGGAGCACGGCCCGAACGGCTTCGACCTGCACGCCCTGAGCGGCAACCTGTGCCGCTGCACGGGCTACCGCCCGATCCGCGATGCGGCCTACACGCTCGGCTCCCCCGAGGCCGACGACGAACTGGCCGCCCGGCGCAGCCGGCCGGCCCCGGCACCCATGCCGACCGACTTCTCGAGCGGTGGCGGCCGATTCATCCGCCCCGCCTCGCTCTCCGAAGCGCTCGACCTCCTCCACGACGAGCCCACGGCCCTGCTCCTCGCGGGGTCGACCGACCTCGGCGTCGAGGTGAACCTGCGCGGGCGCCGCGCCCCGCTCGTCGTCGCGATCGAGCAGCTGCCCGAGCTGCGCACGCTCGAGATCGGCGAGGAGTTCATCGAGATCGGCGCGGCCCTGCCGCTGTCCGAGGTCGAACGACGACTCGACGGCCAGGTGCCGCTCCTCGCCCAGCTCTTCCCGCAGTTCGCCTCACGGCTCATCCGCAACCGCGGCACCTTCGGCGGCAACCTCGGCACCGGCTCCCCCATCGGCGACACTCCGCCGGCGCTGCTCGCACTCGGCGCGCGCCTCGTGCTGGCCTCGGCCGGCGGTGAGCGCGAGGTCGACCTCGCCGACTACTTCACCGGGTACCGGCAGACGATCCGCGGCGCCGACGAACTCATCCGCGCGATCCGCATCCCGCTGCCGCTGGCGCGCGTGACCGCCTTCCACAAGATCGCGAAGCGCCGCTTCGACGACATCTCGAGCGTCGCGCTCGGCTTCGCGCTCGACATCGAGGGGGGCGTCGTGACGGCCGCCCGCATCGGGCTCGGCGGCGTCGCCGCCACCCCGCTTCGCGCCTACGCCACCGAGGCGGCGCTCGTGGGCCGGCCGTGGAACGTCGCGACCGTGCGCGCCGCGTCGGCGGTACTCCAGTCCGAGGGCACGCCGATGTCCGACCACCGGGCCTCGAGCGAGTACCGATCGCTCATGCTCGGCAGCTCGTTGTTGAAGCTGTACAGCAGCACGGTCATCGAGTCGAAGGAGGTCTCGGCATGAGCGCACTCGCCGATCGCCCCGCGAACCCCGTCGTCGGCCTGCGCGCCGTGCACGAGAGCGCCGCCCTGCACGTCACGGGCGCCGCGATGTACACCGACGACCTCGCCGCGCACACCGCCGGTGTGCTCACGGCCTGGCCCGTGCAGTCGACGAATGCGCATGCGCGCGTCACGGTCGACGTGGCACCGGCGTACGACGTGCCCGGCGTCGTACGCGTGCTCACGGCCGACGACGTGCCCGGCATCAACGACGCCGGCATCAAGCACGACGAACCGCTCTTCCCGAGCGAGGCGATGTTCTACGGGCACGCACTCGTGTGGGTGCTCGGCGAGACTCAAGAGGCGGCGCGGCTCGGAGCCGAGGCCGTAAAGGTCGACTACGAAGCGCTCCCCTCCTACATCACGGTGTCCGAGGCCATCGCCGCGGAGTCGTATCAGGGCATCGCCCGCACGGTGGAACGGGGCGACGCCGCGGCCGCGCTCGCGGGCGCACCGCGCGTCTTCGAGGGCGTCACGGAGTTCGGAGGGCAGGAGCACTTCTACCTCGAGACGCACGCCTCGCTCGCGATCCTCGACTCCGAGGGGCAGTACTTCGTGCAGTGCTCGACGCAGCACCCGTCCGAGACACAGGAGATCGTCGCGCACGTGCTCGGCATCTCGTCGAGCCAGGTCACCGTGCAGTCCCTTCGCATGGGCGGCGCCTTCGGTGGAAAGGAGATGCAGCCCCACGGCTTCGCCGCGATCGCCGCGCTCGGCGCGAAGCTCACGGGCCGGCCGGTGCGACTTCGCCTGAACCGCACGCAGGACATCACGATGACCGGCAAGCGCCACCCGTTCCAGATCAGCTGGAAGGCCGGATTCACCGAAGACGGACTCATCCAGGCGCTCGACGCCACGCTGACCGCCGACGGCGGCTGGAGCATCGACCTCTCCGAGCCGGTGCTCGGCCGGGCGCTGTGCCACATCGACAACGCCTACTGGATCCCCAACGTGCACGCGTACGGCCGCATCGCGAAGACGAACAAGACCTCGCAGACCGCCTTCCGCGGCTTCGGCGGCCCGCAGGGCGTCTTCCTCATCGAGGACATCCTCGGCCGGGTCGCGCCGGTGCTCGGCATCGACCCGGCGGAGATCCGCCGGAAGAACATGTACCGGCCGGGGCAGAGCACCCCCTACGGGCAGCTCGTGAAGGACGCCGATCGCCTCGAGGCGATCTGGCAGCGCCTCGTCGACGAGAGCGACTTCGACGAGCGCCGCGCCGAGATCGCCGCGTTCAACGCCGCCAGCGTCGACACGAAGCGCGCGCTCGCGATCACGCCCGTGAAGTTCGGCATCTCGTTCAACTTCGCCGCCTTCAACCAGGCCGGCGCCCTCGTGCACGTCTACAAGGACGGCTCGGTGCTCATCAACCACGGCGGCACCGAGATGGGCCAGGGGCTGCACACGAAGATGCTGCAGGTCGCGGCGACCGCCCTCGGGCTGCGTCTCGACCAGGTCAGGCTCGCCCCCACGCGCACCGACAAGGTGCCGAACACCTCCGCGACCGCGGCATCCTCAGGCGCCGACCTGAACGGCGGCGCCGTCAAGAACGCGTGCGAGCAGATCCGCGAACGCATGGCGAAGGTCGCCGGCCGGCTCCTCGGCGTCGACGAGCGGGATGTCCGCTTCGAGGGCGGTCTCATCACGGGCCTCGGCAAGTTCGACGAGAGCCTCACGTTCGCCGAGGTCGCGAACGCGGCATACCTGCAGCGCGTGCAGCTCTGGGCCGCCGGCTACTACCGAACCGAGGGGCTGCACTGGAACCCCGACCTGATGAAGGGCTCCCCCTTCAAGTACTTCGCCTACGGCTGCGCCGCGACGGAGGTCGAGGTCGACGGATTCACGGGCGCCTACCGGGTGCGCCGGGTCGACATCGTGCACGACGTCGGGGACTCCCTGTCGCCGATGCTCGACATCGGGCAGATCGAGGGCGCCTACGTGCAGGGCGTCGGGTGGCTCACCCTCGAGGAGCTCCGCTGGGACGAGACGGACGGGCCGAATCGCGGCCGACTGCTGACCCAGTCCGCGAGCACCTACAAGCTGCCGAGCTTCTCGGAGATGCCCGAGGAGTTCAACGTGCGACTCTTCGAGAACGCCCGCGAAGACGGTGCCGTCTACGGTTCGAAGGCCGTCGGCGAACCCCCGTTCATGCTCGCGTTCAGCGCCCGCGAGGCGATCCGGGAGGCGGTCGGCGAGTTCGCGCCCGCCGGTCACAGCGTCGAGCTCGGGTCGCCGGCGACCCCCGAGGCGGTCTACTGGGCGATCGAGGCGGCGCGGTCGGCAGGGTCGGCGTCGGTCGCCGCGACGTCACCGGCAGCGGATGCCTCGGCCGAGCACGACCCGACGGGTGCTTCGGCCGGCTCCGCACCGGCCGGCGCCGACGTGCCCGCGCTGGCGACCACCGAGGCCTGAGCGGGCCCGCCCGATGGACTGGCTCGACGCACTGCAGCGGCTCCGGGAGGAGCGGACGCCCGCGGTCATCGTCACGCTCGCGATCGTGCGGGGTCACGCTCCCCGCAACGGCGGCGCGAAGATGGTGGTCGCACCCGACCGGGTCTTCGGGACCGTCGGAGGCGGCAACCTCGAGGCGACCGCGATCAAGCGTGCTCGTGAACTGCTCGCGAGCGGCGGTGCCGAGCCCGAGCTGCTCACCCTGAAGCTCAGCGACAAGGCCACGACCGAGTACGGCGTGCAATGCTGCGGAGGAGAGGTCACGCTCATGCTCGAACCCGTTCGGGTCGTCCCGTCCGTCGCGATCTTCGGCATGGGGCACGTCGGCCTCGAGCTGGCCCGGATCCTCGCCCGCCAGGAGCTCGCCCTGCACCTCGTCGACTCGCGCGCCGAGATGCTCGCGCCAGCACGACTCGGCGCGCCCGGCGAGTCGGGCGTGCTCGCCGACGCCGTCGCCGAGGTGCACGTGCACCACGAGCCCGTGCCCGAGGCCGGCCTCGCGGCGCTCCCTCCGGGCGCGCACGTGCTCATCATGACCCACGACCACATCGAGGACCTCGCGGTCACCGACACCGCGCTGCGCCGAGGGGACCTCGGCTCGATCGGGCTCATCGGCTCGCGTTCGAAGTGGGCGCGGTTCCAGGTGAAGCTCGCGGAGCTCGGGCACGACGAGCACGACCTCGCCCGGGTGACGACCCCGATCGGCGTGCCCGAAGTGGGCGGCAAGGCGCCGGCGACCATCGCGGTGAGCGTCGCCGCCAAGATCCTGCAGCTCATCGAGGAGTCGCAGGCCGCCGAGGCTCAGCCACCGGAGACCGCGGCGTGAACGCCGAGCGCGCCGAGACGCCGCTCCGGTCCGTCATCGTCACGGGCGCCGGAACGGGCATCGGACGGGCGACCGCCCAGGCGCTCCTCGCGGCCGGCTTCGCGGTGACGCTCGCCGGTCGGCGGCGGAGACCGCTCGAGGATGCCGCGTCCGACGACTCGGGCGCGAGGCATCCGAATGCCCTCGTCGCCCCGGTCGATGTCACCGACGCGTCGGCGGTCGACGCGCTGGTGGCCGCCCACGTGCTCCGGTTCGGTCGACTCGACGTGCTCGTGAACAACGCCGGCGTGCCGGGCCCCGCCGCGGATGTCGGCGAGTTGACGCTCGACGACTGGTCGGCGACCCTCGCGGTCAACGTGACCGGCGCGGTGCTCGCGGCCGGAGCGGCGTTCCGCCAGATGGCGACGCAGCGCCCCATGGGCGGGCGCATCCTCAACAACGGATCCATCGCCGCGCAATCACCGCGACCTCGCTCGGTCGCCTACACGACGACGAAGCACGCGATCGCCGGGCTCTCGAAGTCGATCGAGCTCGACGGCCGAGCGTACGGCATCACCTGTACGCAGCTCGACGTAGGCAACGCGCGCACCGGGCTGCTCGATGACGTCATCGGTGGCCCGGACGTCGAGCCGACGATGGACGTCGCGGTCGTCGCCGGGCTCATCGTGCACCTCGCGGGTCTGCCCGCCGAGGCGAGCGTGCCGCAGCTGACCGCCACGGCTGCCGGCATGCCGTTCATCGGCCGAGGCTGAGCCTCACCGCAGCACCGGTCGACGCAGCAGCGCGAGCGGCAGGGTCAGGAGGGCGATCGCCGCCGCAGCGATGAACGCGACCTGGAACGAGAACCCGGCCGCGAGCGCGCCGACGACCACGGCGCCGATGCCGGTGCCGGTGTCGAAGCCGATGTTCCAGACGGTGCTCGCGAAGACCGAGTCACGCGGCACGACGGCGAACGCCTCCCCGAGCGTGAGGTTCTGCAGGCCTCCGTAGCTCAGCCCGACGAGTGCCGCGCCCGTGAGCAGCAGCGGTACCATCTGTGCGCCCGGCGAGACGGACCAGGCCACGAGCGCGAGGCCCGCCACCGTCACCAGCACGAACGGCCAGAGCAGTCGATGCGTTCCGACCCGATCGGCCAGACCGCCCACCAGCCAGCGGGCGGCAGCGGCGGTCGCCGTCACGAACGCCAGTGCGGCCACCGCGGCGGCACCGTCGAGCAGCTGCGGCACGAAGGTGAGCAGCGCGCCGCCCGCGAGCGTGACCCCGAGGAGGATGCCGACGGGGGCGGCGAGCGCGCGCAATTCCGAGAACCGTGCGGCGGCGGAGGCGTGCCGAGGCTCGCCGGGGTCGTGGTGCGAGGCGTGCAGGCGCCGGGCGAGGCGTACGGCCGGGATGATCGCGATCAGCGGCAGTGAGCCGAGGAGGAAGACCGCCCAATAGCCGACCGCCTCGGCGACCCACGGCGCCATCGGCAGCAGCACGAGCTGCGGACCGGCGATGGCGAGCCCGAAGGCGCCGATGGCCCGACCACGGCGCGCGGGCTCGACGAGCTCGGCGACGGCGCTCGAGCCGGCCACCGTCAGCACAGCGAACCCGGCACCGCGCACGGCGGCGATCGCGAGCACGGGCAGCAGGTCGGCGGAGAGGAGGTGCAGGAGCGACGGCATGCCGAGCAGCGCGAGGCCGACGACGAGCACGGCGCCCCACCCGAACCGGTGCAGGGCGGCGGGCACGAACAACTGGCCGATGACCGTGGCGAACATGAAGACGCCGGTGACGAGTCCCGCGCCGGCGGCATCCACGCCGCCCGCAACCGCCCAGAGCGGCGCGACCGGGAGCAGGACCGCGTATCCGGCGAAGCCGAGCGCGGTCATCGTCAGGAGCGCGGGCATGCCCCGCGAGCGCCAGACCGAGTCGACGCGGTCGGCCGGGTCGTGGGCGCGACGGCGCCCGTCGCCCGAGGCATCCGTCGATGGCGTCGTCTTCGGCACGTGCCGTACCTCTCTTCTCTGCAATCGCGTCGACCGGGCGGCCTCGCGCTGTCCGCCGCGCAGCGGTCTGCCCCGGTGGGCACCGAAAGGTGCGCACCGGGGCAGACGCGGCCGTTCGTGCGTCGCTTGCGACCCTAGCCCGCCAGCATCGCCTCGATCGGTCCGCGCACGAAGTACAGCGCGAAGCCGGCGGAGACGACCCACATGAGCCAGTGCACCTTGCGGGCACGGCCCGACAGGGCGTTGACGAGGGCCCAGGAGATGAACCCGACGCCGATGCCGTTCGCGATCGAGTACGTCAGCGGCATCGTCACGATCGTGAGGAAGGCCGGCAACGCGATCGCGAAGTTCGAGAACTTGATCTCCTTGATCTGCGTCATCATCATCGCACCGACGACGACGAGGGCGGCCGAGCCGACCTCGATCGGGACGACGAGGGTCAGCGGCGTCAGGAACATCGAAATCAAGAACAGCACGCCGACGACGATCGCGGCAAGGCCCGTGCGGGCGCCCTCGCCGATGCCCGACGCGCTGTCGACGTAGACCGTGTTCGACGAGGTCGAGGTCGCGCCGCCCGCGATGGCGCCGGCGCCCTCGACGATGAACGCGGAGCGCAGGCGCGGGAAGGTCCCGTCCTTGTGCGCGAGACCGGCATTCTTCGCGAGACCCGTCATCGTGCCCATCGCATCGAAGAAGTTCGAGAACACGAGGGTGAAGACGAGCATCGTCGCCGACAGCATGCCGATGCGACCGAAGGCGCCGAACAGGTCGAACTGACCGACCAGGCCGAAGTCGGGGATCGTCACGAGCGAGGTCGGGAGCTGTGGGATCGTCATGTGCCACCCGCTCGGGTCTTCGAAGCTCGGGCCGAGCACGAGGATCGCCTGCGCGATGATCGCGATGATCGTGCCGGTCACGATGCCGATCAGGATGCCTCCGGGCACACGACGCGCGACGAGGATGCCGATCAGCACGAGGGTGATGAGGAACACGAGGGTCGGGATCGACGTGATCGAGCCCGCGTCGCCGAGCTGCACGGGCGGGCCACCCGGCGTGCGATTCACGAAGCCCGAGTCGACGAAGCCGATGAATGCGATGAACAGGCCGATGCCGACCGTGATCGCGGCCTTCAGCGCCTGCGGCACGGCCTTGAAGATCGCGGTGCGGGCACCGGTGGCACCCAGCAGCACGATGATGACGCCGTTGATGACGACGAGGCCCATCGCCTCGGGCCACGTCACCTGCCCGACGACCGAGACCGCCAGGAAGGAGTTGATGCCGAGGCCCGCCGCGAGGGCGAACGGGAGTCGTGCGAAGAGACCGAACAGGATCGTCATGACGCCTGCGGTGAGGCCGGTGGCCGCACCCACCTGTGCCGGGTCGAGCACGTTGCCGTCGACGTCGGGCACGTTGCCGAGGATCAGCGGGTTGAGGATCACGATGTACGCCATCGTGAAGAAGGTCACGATGCCGCCGCGGATCTCACGGCCGACGGTGGATCCGCGGCCGGTGATCTCGAAGAACCGGTCGAAGGCGTTCTTGGGCTCGGCGTCGACGGTCGTCGTCGCGCCGGTGGGCAGGGGGTTCGGGATGCTCGCGACCGCGAAGGTGTCGGCCGGCAGGGAGTTCTTCGATTCGTCCGCGTGGTCTGCGCCGCGGGTGCTGGTGTCCTGTGACATGTGCGCTTCCACTCAGTACTCGGTACGGGTGGCGGTGCGGCGCCACTCGGTGAACGGGGCCACGCGTACCGCGGCGGGCAGTTCGATGTCGGAGACCGGCATGATCTCCCGGTCGGGGGCGTCGCCCTCGAAGTAGCGGTAGAAGACGGCGTCGTCGAAGCCGGCGTCGGCCGCGTCGTCGCGGGTCGCCGCGAAGTGCACGCTGTCGATGCGCGCCCAGAGGGAGGAGGCGAGGCACATGGGGCACGGCTCGCAGCTCGAGTAGAGCGTGGCGCCCGAGAGGTCGAAGCTGCCGGTGCCTTGGCATGCCGCACGGATCGCCGAGACCTCTGCGTGGGCGGTCGGGTCGAGGTTCGCGGTGACGCGGTTCACCCCCTCGAACACGCGGCCGTCGGCGGTGACGACGATGGCTCCGAACGGGCCGCCCGCGTTGCGCACGTTCTCGGTCGCGATGGCGACGGCGCGGGCGAGGTATTCGGCCGGGGTGGGCGCGGGGGTGGAAGGTGAGGCGGCGGGCTGGGCGGTGGCGGGCTTGCCGTCGGTAGCCGTGACGGTTGAGAGTCCGAGCGAATCCATGAGAGGGCTTCCTTGCTTGTTCATCGCCGGCGCGGTGGACTTCCCCGGGGTACCGGGTGGATCTCCGTTGATCCGACTCATGGGCGGCCGAGCGATGGGCAGGGTTGCTGCGTCGGCCGAGTTCGAAGGTAGCAGCCACTGGGTCGACCGTCCACAGGTTTTTGGAATTGAGATTCCGATGTGTGGAAACCGCGGTTGCGACTCCGCAGATGCGGAAGTATTGTGCAGTTCATGACGCAGTATCGGATCAGTGAAGCCGCCGAGCTCGTCGGCGTGAGCGACGACACCGTGCGCAGGTGGGTCGGCGACGGCGTGCTGAGCGTCTCGAGGGACGCCGCGGGCCGTCAGGTGGTGCCCGGCGTCGAGCTCGCCGCGCGCGCCCAGGCGATCGCGGCTGCGGGTGACGACCGGTCGACCGTGCGCCGCAGCGCGCGCAATCGATTCGTCGGACTCGTCACCCGTGTCGAGCTCGACGGCCTCATGGCCCAGGTCGAGCTGCAGTGCGGCCCGCACCGGGTCGTCTCGCTCATGTCGTCCGAGGCGGCACGCGAACTGCGGCTCGAGGTCGGCTCGCGCGGTGTCGCGATCGTGAAGGCGACGATGGTCGTCGTCGAGACCGAGCAGGAGCACTCGTGAACCGTGCGTGCACCGCTGCCACCCTCGCGCTCGGTGCCCTCACCCTCGCCGCACTGCTGGCGGGCTGCGCCTCGGGCTCGGTCGACGAGCAGGCAACCGCCGGCCCCGAGACCGGTGCGAGCGGGTCCGGCGCCGTCTCCCCGCTCGACGGCGAACTCACCGTCTTCGCCGCGGCATCGCTCGGCAACGCGTTCGACGAACTGGCCGCGCGCTTCGAGCACCTGCATCCCTCGCTCGACGTACTGCCGATCACCTACGACGGTTCATCCGTGCTCGCGACCCAGTTGATCGAGGGCGCACGCGCCGACGTGTTCGCATCGGCCGACGAGAAAAACCTCGACCGGGTCGCGGAGGAAGGCCTCGTCGACGGCGAGCCGGAGATCTTCGCGACCAACGTGCTCGAGATCGCGGTGGCCCCGGGCAACCCGCTCGGCATCGACGGACTCGACGACCTGGCAGATGACGCGGCCCCGGCCCCGATCGTCATCGTGTGCGCGCCCGCGGTGCCCTGCGGTGCCGCGGCGACGACGCTGTTCGGGGAGGCCGGCGTGCAGGTGACCCCGGCGAGCGAGGAGCAGAACGTGACCGCGGTGCTCACGAAGGTGCGCGCCGGCGAGGCCGACGCCGGGCTCGTGTACGTCACCGATATCGCCGCGGCCGGCGACGAGGTCGAAGGCGTTGCGATCGACGGTGCGGATGCCGCGGTGAACCGGTACCCGATCGCCGCGCTCGCCGGCGCACCGAACCCCGAAGCGGCCGCGGCCTTCGCCGAGTTCGTCACCTCCCCCGACGGCGCGGCGATACTCGAGTCCTTCGGCTTCGGCGCACCGTGACCGAGGCGACTCCGGTCGCGGCGACGCGACGCGGGACGGGAGTCGGTCGCCGGGTGAGCCCGGTCCCGGGTCTGCTCGTCGTGCCCGCTGCCATCGGCATCGCCGTGCTCGCGCTGCCGCTGGTCGCGCTCCTCCTGCGGCTCGACTGGAGCGCCGTCCCGGAGGCCGTCACCTCGCCCGCCGCGGTCCAGGCGCTCTCGCTGTCGCTCGCGACCGCCGGCGTCGCCACCGTCTGCTGCCTGCTCCTCGGCATTCCGCTCGCACTCGTCATCGCCCGCGCCGGCCGACGAACGGCGGCGGTGCTTCGAGCCCTCGTCACCCTGCCGCTCGTGTTGCCGCCGCTCGTCGGCGGCATCGCGCTGCTCGCCCTGCTCGGACGAACCGGCCTCTTCGGGGAGAGCCTCGCCCTGCTCGGCGTGCGGCTGCCGTTCACGACGGCGGCGGTCGTGATCGCACAGGTGTTCGTGGCGCTGCCGTTCCTCGTGATCTCGGTCGAGGGGTCGATGCGTGCGGTCGGCACCCGTTTCGAAGCCGTCGGCGCAGGGCTCGGTGCGAGCCCGTTGACCGTGTTCCGGCGCCTCACCCTGCCGCTCGTCGGGCCTGGGGTGCTCGCCGGAACCGTGCTCTGCTTCGCCCGGGCGCTCGGCGAGTTCGGCGCGACGGCGTTGTTCGCGGGCAACACCGCCGGGGTGACGCGCACGATGCCGCTGGCGATCTACACGGCGTTCAACGGCGCCGGGGTCAGCGAGGACACTGCGATCGCGCTCTCGCTCATGCTCGTCGCCGTGGCGATCGCGGTGCTGCTCGTGATGCGCGGCTGGCGAGAGGACGCGCCGCGATGACGGGTGTCGAGGCATCCGGGGCCCTCGTCGCGGAGTTCGCGAGCGAGCGCGGCGCCTTCCGGGTCGAGGCCTCCCTGCGGGTCGAGCGCGGCGAGCTGCTCGCCGTGCTCGGGCCGAACGGCTCGGGCAAGTCGACGCTGCTCGCGACGATCGCAGGCCATCTCGCGCCCACCGAGGGTGTCGTGCGGCTCGGCGATCGCGAACTGGCACGGCGCGACGGCGGCGCAGGGGCGACGATCGACCTCCCGGTGGCCGAACGCAGGGTCGGGCTGCTCGGTCAGGAATCGCTGCTGTTCCGCCACCTCGACGTGCTCGAGAACGTCGCCTTCGGGCCACGAGCACAGGGGCGCGGCCGATCGGCGGCGCGGCTCGACGCGATGACCTGGCTCGAGCGCGTCGGCGCCGCCGAGCTCTCGCGTCGGCGCCCCGCGGAGCTCTCGGGCGGGCAACAGCAGCGGGTGGCGATCGCCCGGACCCTCGCCGCCCGGCCCGAGCTGCTGCTGCTCGACGAACCGTTCGCGGCACTCGACGTGCCCACCGCCGCGACCATGCGACGCCTCATCGGCGAGCTGTGCGCCCAGACGGCGACCCCGACGATCCTCGTGACGCACGACCCGCTCGACGCGATCGTGCTGGCGCAGCGCGCGGCGATCCTGCACGACGGACGCATCGCGCAGCTCGGTCCGGTGGCCGAGGTGCTCGGCCACCCGGCGACACCGTTCGTCGCGGCACTCGCCGGCGTGAACCTCGCGACCGGCGTCGCGACCGGTTCGGGCGGCGTCGCGGTCTCGGGCGCCGACGGTTCGCTCCTGCGGCTCGTTCCGTCCGAGCACGTCGGCGACGGGGGCCGTCCGCTCGGCCCCGCCGCAGCGGGCGCGCCGGCCTCGGCCGTGTTCAGCCCTGCAGCCGTGCACGTCTCACCGCTCGGAGAAGCGGGCGCCGCGGCATCCGACAGCATGATGGCGAACCGCTGGATCGGCACCGTCTCGCTGTTACAGCCCGCCCCGGGAGGGGTGCGGCTGACGACCGAGGAACATCCCGGACTCGCGGTCGACCTGCCCGGCGCTGCGGCTGTCGCCCTCGAGCTCCGTCCGGGTGCGCGACTCGCGTTCATCGTCGCGGCGGCGGAGATCTCGGTGCGCGAGCACGCCTGAGCCGGTGTTACGGTGGCTTCCACGAACAGGGGGTGACTCGATGACGGACACGGCCGTTCCCGTCTCGGCGCCCCGCGTCGCGACGCCGGGCGCGACGATCGGCGTGCGCCGGCTGCCCTCGACGGGCAGCTCGCAGGGCTCGATCACTGACCGGCTCGATCGCCCGATGCGAGATCTGCGCATCTCGATCACCGACCGATGCAACTTCCGGTGCGTCTACTGCATGCCGAAGGCGGTGTTCGGTCGCGACTACGCGTTCCTCGACCGCGACGAGCTGCTGAGCTTCGAGGAGATCACCCGCATCTCGCGCATCGCGGCGGCGCACGGCGTCGAGAAGCTGCGACTGACGGGCGGCGAGCCACTGCTGCGCCGTGGCCTCGAGGGCCTCGTCGAACAGCTGGCCGCATTGCGCACCCCCGACGGCCGCCCGCTCGAGATCGCGCTCACGACCAACGGTTCGGCGCTCGCGGTCAAGGCTGACGCGCTGAAGGCCGCCGGGCTCACCCGCGTCACCGTCTCGCTCGACTCGCTCGACGACGAGCTGTTCCAGTCGATGAACGACGTGCGGTTCCCGGTCTCGCGCGTGCTCGACGGCATCGACGCCGCGCACGCCGCCGGCCTCGGCCCCATCAAGATCAACATGGTCGTCAAGCGCGGGCTCAACGACCACGAGATCCTGCCGATGGCCAGGCGATTCCACGGTTCGCCGTTCTCGCTCCGCTTCATCGAGTACATGGATGTCGGCACGTCCAACGGCTGGCAGCTCGACGAGGTCGTCTCGTCGGCCGAGATCGTGCAGCGCATCGGCGCCGAACTCCCGCTGGAGCCCGTCGCTGCAGCGGCACCGGGCGAGACGGCGGCACGATGGCGCTACCTCGACGGCGGCGGCGAGATCGGCGTGATCTCGAGCGTGACGAACGCCTTCTGCGGCACCTGCAACCGGGCCCGCATCTCGACCGAGGGCAAGCTGTTCACGTGCCTCTTCGCGAGCGAGGGCCACGACCTGCGCGCGCTGCTGCGCAGCGGTGTCGACGACGAGGGGCTCGCCGCGGCGATGGCGTCGATCTGGGGCGCTCGCGACGACCGGTACTCCGAGATCCGCGCGACCCTCACCCCCGAACTGCGTGCGGAACGCAGCAAGGTCGAGATGAGCTACATCGGCGGCTGAGCGCTCGTCGTCAGAGGCCGACCCACTCCGAGACGCCGTCGTCGAAGTGCTGGCGCTTCCAGATCGGCACCTCCTGCTTGATGAGCTCGACGAGCCGTTCGCACGCATCGAATGCCTGCGCTCGATGACCGGCGCCGGCAGCCGCGAAGAGCGCGACATCGCCGATCGCGAGGTCGCCGACGCGATGCGCCGCGGCGACGGCGAACCCGGTCTCCTCGGCGATGCGGCGCACGCAGTCGGCGAGGAACCGCTCGGCCTCGGGGTGCGCCCGGTAGTCGAGCGACTGCACGCCGCGCCCGCCGTCGTGGTCGCGCACCACGCCGCAGAACATGACCACGGCGCCGCTGGCATCTGACTCGACGGCTCGCCGGACGGCGGCCTCGTCGAGCGGTCGGTCGGAGACGACGGCGTACGGTTCGATCACCCCGTGATCCTAACCCTCCGCCTCCGAGGTCAGCCGCTCAGCGCGTGATGAGGTCGTCGGCCACGGCGGCGAAGCGTTCGATGCCGCCGTCGAGCGAGCTCACCTCGGCGTGACCGCGCCGCTGCAGCTCACGCGCGGCGCGCTGCGACCTGATGCCGACCTCGCAGTACACGACGATCGGGCCGTCGCCCGGTGGCGGTTCGGCGCCGCCCAGCAGTTCGGCCAACGGCAGCAGGGTGCTCCCGTCGATGCGTCGCAGCGCCGCTTCGGACGGCTCTCGCACGTCAACGAGCCTGAGCGGCTGGTCCGCACGGATGCGCTGCAGCACCTCGGCCGCCGAGATCGGCGCGACCGCGATGGTGCCGTCGGCGGCGGCATCCGCGGCGCTCGCGTCATCGACTCCGCAGAACAGTTCGTAGTCGATGAGCGAGGTGATCTCCTCCGCGTCGGCGATGACCGAATACGGGATCTCGCGCGTGCGAGCCGAGAGCGCGTCATAGCTCAACACGCGTCCGAGGAGCGGTCGACCGAGACCGGTGACGAGCTTCACGACCTCGGTCGCCATGAGCGCGCCGATGACGAGACACAGGCTCGGCAGCACGCCACCGAGCTCGCACGACGGCACCTCCCCCGGAGCGGGCGGCACCGGGAACAGGTCGCGGTACCCCGGGCCATGGCCGCGCCAGGCGATCCCGACCTGACCGTGGTACCGCAGGATCGCTCCCCAGACGAGCGGCTTTCCCGCAAGATGCGCGGCATCGTTCGTCAGGTACCTCGTCGGGAAGTTGTCACTGCCGTCGACCACGAGGTCGTAGTCGTCGAGGATCCCGGGCAGGTTGGCCGCGGTCAGGCGCTCGTGATGGCGCACGACGCGACACTCGGGGTCGCTCGCGGCGACCGTCTCGGCGAGCGAGTCGACCTTGCTGCGGCCGAGGTCGGCCACGCCGTGGCTGAGCTGGCGCGGCAGGTTGCTGAGTTCGACCGTGTCGAAGTCGGCGATGCCGATCGTGCCGACGCCCGATCCGGCGAGCGCGGGCACGACCGCGCTGCCGAGGCCGCCTGCGCCGACCACGAGTACCCGGGCCGCCTGCAGCCGCCGTTGGGCGAGCTCGCCGAAGCCCGGGAGCATGAGCTGCCGACTGAAGCGCGCGAGTCGCGCCGGAGGCAGCGCTGGCCCGGGTTCGACGAGCGGCTCGGTCATGCCGGCAAGTCTACGCGCGCGGTTTCCGCGTGACGGATTCGCGGTTCCGCGCTCGGGTAGCATCGTGGACATGACGATGGTGACGGTGCGGTACTTCGCGGCGGCCGCCGAGGCGGCGGGGGTCGAAGAGGAGCGCCTCGAGGTCGACGGCGACGCCACGGTCGGCACCCTCCGCGACGAGCTGGCGGCACGATACGGTGCCGACATGCAGCGGGTCCTCCAGAGCGGTTCCTTCCTCGTCGACGGCACCGTGCAGCGCGATCCGGCGACACCCATCGGCGAAGCCGTCGACATCCTCCCCCCGTTCGCCGGCGGCTGAGCACCCGACCACACGCCGGGGCTCCTCGAAACTCGAGAGACCGCAGAACCGACCGCAGAGAGCCGAGGCCCGCATGCGCAGCTACGTCGAACACCAACGTGCGGTGCACGCACTGCTCGATCCGCTCGCGTCCCGTCTCGGAGCGGCCGGCTCCGAGCGGCTCGAACTCTCGGCCGGTTCCGCCCACGGACGGGTCCTCGCCGAGGACGTGCGCTCCCCTATCGACCTGCCGGGCTTCGACAACTCCCAGATGGACGGCTACGCCGTCCGTTCCGCCGAACTCACGAGCGCCCGACCGGGTGCGCCGGTGCGCCTCGACGTCGGCCGCACGAGCGCCGCCGGCGATGCCCCCGTCGCGCTCGAACCGGGCACCGCCTCTCCCGTGATGACCGGAGCGGCGATCCCGCAGGGCGCCGATGCGGTCGTGCCGATCGAGGCCGTCGACCCGCCGGCCTTCCTCGGCCTCGGCTCGGGTCGCCACGACTCCCCCGCCGGCTCCATCGTCGGCTTCACCTCCGCCGTCGAACCGGGCACGTTCATCCGCCGTGCCGGCAGCGACATCGGCGCGGGCTCCCTGCTGCTCCCCGCCGGCACCCGGCTCGGCCCCGCGCAGCTCGGGTCGCTCGCCGCCGCCGGCGTCACCGACGTGCTCGTGCGGCGACCGCTCCGCGTGCTCCTCCTCTCGACCGGACACGAACTGCGACCTCCGGGGCAGCCGCTCCGCCCCGGCCAGATCCATGACGCGAACACCGCGATGATCGGCGCCGCCCTGCGCGAGTGCGGCGTGGAGGTCGCCGAAGCGCTCGCGCCCGACGACGCTGCGTCCGTGCGGGCCGCGGTCGAGGCATCCGTTCGGGTGGCCCCGTCCGGAGCTGCGCGCCCAGCCGACTTCGTGGTGACCACGGGCGGTGTCAGCGCCGGCGCGTTCGAGGTGGTGCGCGAGGCGCTCGCGCCGCTCGGCGTCGAGTTCGTCAAGGTCGCGATCCAGCCGGGCGGGCCGCAGGGCCTCGGCATCGCGGCGATCGACCCCGACGGTGGTGGAGCTCCCATCGAGATTCCCGTGGTGTCCTTCCCCGGCAACCCGGTCAGCGCACTCGTCTCGTTCGAGTTGTTCCTGCGTCCGGTGCTGCGGGAGCTCGCCGGGCTCGCTCCCGACCGAGCGCGGGCGCGCTTGAGGCTCGCGCACGACGTGACGTCGCCCCTCGACAAGCACCAGGTGCGTCGCGGCGTGCTCGACGGCGACGGCGACGTCGAGGTCGGGGCGCCGAGTTCGCACCTGCTCCACGCCTACGCGAACGCCACCGTGCTCGTGCACCTGCCCGTGGGAGTCGGCGACCTGCCGGCCGGAGCCCACGTCGACGTCTGGAGGATCGATGACTGAACCACGACTGACCCACTTGCGCGGCGACGGGTCCGCGCACATGGTCGACGTCACCGACAAGGCGATCACCCGGCGCACGGCGAGCGCACAGGCCGTGCTCGTCACGCGGACCGATGTGGTCGACGCCATCGCCGACGGCAGCCTGCCGAAGGGCGAGGCGATCGGCACGGCGCGCATCGCCGGCATCATGGCGGCGAAGCAGACCTCGACGCTCATCCCCCTCTGCCACCCGCTGCCCCTCACGAAGCTCGACGTCGACATCACGCCCGAGGGCGACCGCGTGCGCATCGTCGCAACGGTCACCACGAAGGGCGTCACCGGCGTCGAGATGGAGGCGCTCACCGCAGCGTCCGTCTCGGCACTCACCCTCTACGACATGATCAAGGCCGTCGACAATCGCGCCGTCATCACCGACGTGATGGTGCTCGCGAAGGCGGGCGGCAAGAGCGGCGACTGGTCGCGCGAATGACCGCGACCGAGCGGATGCCGCGCACCGCCGTCGTCATCGTCGCCTCGACGCGAGCCGCTGCCGGCGTCGCGGTCGACGGCACCGGCCCGGTCATCACGGCGTGGCTGGCCGAGCGCGGCTTCGACGTCGTCGGGCCCGAGGTGGTCGCCGACGGCCTGCCCATCGCCGACGCGCTGCAGCGGGCGCTGGCCGGCCACCCGTCGGTCGTCGTCACGACGGGCGGCACCGGGGTCTCCCCGAGCGACGGCACACCCGAGGCCACGGCTCCGCTCCTCGATCGCGAGCTGCCGGGCTTCATGGAAGAACTGCGTCGTCGCGGTGCGGCGACGACCCCGACCGCCCTGCTCTCGCGCGGGCTGGCGGGTGTCTCTGGGTCGACGCTCATCGTGAACCTCCCCGGCTCTGCGGGCGGGGTCCGCGACGGCCTCGAGCTGCTCGGCGAGGTGCTCGAACACGCGCTCGATCAACTCGCCGGGGGCGACCACCCAGCGAGGTGACTCATCAGCTGGCGGCCGCGGCGGACCGAGCATCTTCGGGCCGGCGATGAGACCCGTGACATCGCTCGGCGATGCTGGCAGGATGACCGCATGGATCGCGTCACGACGCACCGGATCGAACCGCTCACGCCCGAGACGTTCCCGGCGTGGCTCGCGCTCGCGCAGAAGCACAACGGGGTCTGGGGCGGGTGCTACTGCTCGTACTTCCACGACGACACCAAGCACACCGTCAAAGAGGAGCACGACCGGCCGACGTTCAAGCAGCGCCTCGTTGCGGAGGGCGTCGCGCACGCCGCGCTCGTGTTCGACGGCGACGACGCGATCGCGTGGTGCGAGTACGGCAGCCCGGTCGAACTGCCGAACATCTACCACCGCAAGCAGTACGACGCGGGCGAGACCGACCCGGCGCCGTGGCGCATCACGTGCTTCTTCGTCGACCGCGATCACCGGCGTTCCGGAGTGGCGCGGGAGGCCCTGGACGGCGCACTCGAGCTGATCGCGCAGGCCGGCGGGGGCGAGGTGGTCTCGTTCCCCAACGAGCTCGTCCCCGGCAAGAAGACGTCGTCGTCGTTCCTGCACAACGGCACGAGGGCCATGTTCGAGCAGGCGGGGTTCGCGTTCGAGCGTCACATCGGGAAGAGCAAAACCGTGATGCGCAAGACGGTGCCGCCGGCCGGCAACTGACGAAGGAGCGGCGCACCGACGTCAGCGGCTGCGTCGCCTCGCCTCAGAGCCCGAGCCGCGCCGTGTACGCATTGCGGAATCGTCCCTCGGGGTCGAACCGCTCCCGAAGCGCAGCGAAGTCCGCCCAGCGCGGATAGCGCCGTCGCACCTCATCGGCGTCGAGGGTGAAGACCTTGCCCCAGTGCGGCCTGGCCGTTGCGGGCAGCGCCGCTTCGATCGTCGGGAGCAGCGCTTCGACGGCCGCCTGCTCCCGCTTCCACGTGAAGTGGATTCCTACGACGTCGGTGCCGTGGGCCGGGCTCAGCCACAGGTCGTCGCCGCGCAGCGATCTCACTTCGCACACCTGCAGCAGCGGGGCGATCTGCGCGGCGAGACCGCGCATCGCCTCGAGTGCGGCGACGGCGTCGGAGCGGGGCACCAGGTACTCCGACTGCAGCTCCTCTCCGGCCGAGGGCGTGAAATCGAGCCGGAAGTGGGGCAGGCGCTCGTGCCACGGCCCTGGCTCGCCGAGCTGCGCCGTGCAGGCATCGGCGGCCATGCCGGGCAACGGGTGGCGCGGCGCCGTCGCCTCCGTCGCACCGAGCCGGGCGATGAGTGCAGCGGATGCCGCGGCATCCGTCTCGACCGGAAGCCGCCGCTTGACCCACAACTGGTCGGCGCGGTCGGTGTTCGCCCACGTCGTGAAGATGCTGACGCTCGAACCGAGCGCGGTGACGGCGTCGTACTCGGCGAGCACGGCGCTCCACGCGGGACGCTCGTAGACGGTCTGCGCGACGTCGTACGTCGGCTCGACGTCGAGCTCGAGCGCGGTGACGACGCCGAGGGCGCCGAGGTTCACGACGGCGCCGTCGAAGTCAGCCTCGCCGCGTTCGAGGGTGCGTGACTCGCCGGTCGCCGTGATGAACGCGATGGCGCGTACGGCGCTCGCGAGCGAGCCGATGCGGTCGCCCGACCCGTGCGTGCCGGTCGCGACGGCGCCGCCCACCGAGATGTGCGGCAGCGAGGCGAGGTTGCCGAGCGCGAGACCGCGAGCATGGAGCGCCGAGGCGAGCTCGCCGTAGCGCGGGCTCCCCGTGATGCGCACGGCGCCCGGTGCGCTCGAGGCGTCGATCGTCACCGGCAGCCCAGCCGTCTCGATGAGCGTGCCCTCGGTGTCCGCGATGTCGTTGAAGCTGTGCCGCGAGCCGAGCACGCGGAACGGCCCATCGCCTGCGAGCACCTCGCGAAGCTCGTCGATCGAGGTCGGTCGCACGACGCGCGACGCGCGGTAGCTCAGGTTGCCGGCCCAGTTGGTGCCTGCGGATGTCGCGGTCACGCGGTTCCCCTCATCGTCAGAGTGCGAGCGTATCCCCTGCCCGTGCCACTTGCCCGCACCGGGTGCACCGCTCCCCGGTCGCCGGTGGATCGCGCGCACCGCCGTCGAGACGCGCCGCAGGCGACGCGATCGCGCTCGGGTGCTCAGTCCACGAGTGCGCGACGCCGCTCGCCCCAGGCCACTCGTTCGCGCTCGAGCGGACCGGCGAGCGCTGCCCAGAGGAGGAGCGCCACTCCCGCCCCGGCGAGTGCCCCGCCGAGCGTGTCGGTCAGCCAGTGCGCACCGAGGTAGGTGCGACTGAACGCCATCAGCGCGGTGTAGACCGCGCCGACCACCCAGACCCAGGCGCGTGGCACGATCACGCCGATGACGACCGCGATCGTCGCCGCGTTGGCGACGTGGCCCGATGGGAACGAGCCGAAATCGGAGACGACGATCATGTCCTCAGGTCGCACCCGGCCGAAGAGGTGCTTCAGCACCTGCACGACGCCTGCGCTCGCCGCCGACGCCACGATGAAGTAGAGCGCGCCCCACGGCCTCCGGACGATGAGCAGCACGATCGCCGCTCCGACCGGCACGATGAACACGCCGATGACGCCGCCGCCCACTGCGTTCATGACGTAGGAGAACCACTCACCGAACGGCGTGCGGACGCTCACCATGAACTCGGCCCACGCCTCATCGATCGCGAATCGGTTGTCGCCCGACGATGACATGACCAGCATGCCGATGAGGCCCGAGAGGAGGAGCGCCGACACTCCGGCGATGATCGGGACGAGACGAGAGGCCCTCGCCGGGGTCGCTGACGTCTCCACCGGCTCGAGGCTCATTCCCCCACGCTACCGTCGGGCCTGCGGCATCCGCGTGAGGTCGCCGCCGGTTTCGCGGGCGGATGCCCCGCGCCGTCAGTCGCTCAGCGGCGGCACCGTCTTCGGACGCACGAGCAGCCACAGGGCCGCGATCGCCACGACGCCCGCGAGCAGCATCACGAACGCCATGGGTACGGCGCTGCCGACGCCCATGAGGCCGATGAGCGGCGAGATGGCGCCGGCGAGGCCGAAGTTCAACGCGCCGAGCAGCGATGCCGCCGTGCCGGCCTCAGCGCCGTGGTGCGCGAGCGCGAGCACCTGCACCGCGGGGAACGCGAAGCCGCACGCGAGGATGTAGAACCAGAGCGGGACCGCGGTGCCCCAGAATCCGGCGCCGGAGGCGTCGAGCGCCATGATCGTCGCGGCCATCGCGAGGTGCACGACCGTCGTGCCCGCGAGGATCCACTGCGGCTGCACGGAGCCGCGCATGAGTCGCGAGCTGACCTGCACGCCGACGATGACGCCGACCGAGTTCACGGCGAAGAGCAACCCGTACTCCTGCGCGTTGAAGGAGTAGACCTCCTGGAAGAGGAACGACGAGGTCGAGAGGTACCCGAACAGGCCGGTGAACGTCATGCCGCCGATGATGGCAGCGCCGAGGTAGACGCGATCGCGGAAGAGCGCGGCGTAGCGATCGCGCAGGGTCGAGTGGCCCGAGATCCCGCGGCGCGACGGCGGCAGGGTCTCGACGATGAAGAACGCGACCGCCACGACGACGACCGCACCGTACACCGCGAGCACGACGAAGATGCCGCGCCAGTCCATGACCTGGAGGAGCTGGGAGCCGATGACCGGGGCGAGCACGGGAGCGAGCCCGTTCACGAGCGCGAGACGCGACAGCATGCGCACGAGGGGCTTGCCGCCGAAGAGGTCGCGCACCATCGCCATCGCGACGACGCCGCCGGCCGCGGCGCCGAAGCCCTGCAGCAGGCGGAAGACCGAGAGCCAGACGATGTCGGGAGCGAAGGCGGCCGCGAGGGATGCCGCGATGTGCAGCGCCGTCGCGAGGATGAGCGGGAGACGCCGTCCGACCTTGTCGCTCCACGGTCCGACGATGAGCTGGCCGAGGCCGAACCCGATCATGGTGCCCGTGAGCGTCAGCTGCACGGCCGATGCCGAGACGCCGAGCTCGTCCTGCAGCACCGGGAAGGCCGGCAGGTACAGGTCGATCGTGAACGGGCCGAGGGCGGTGAGCGCGCCGAGCACGAGCACGTAGACGAGTCGTTGCCGGCTGGTCAGCCGGTCGCCCGGGTGCACGCCGACGACGGGGGTCGACCTGGTGTCGTCGGGGCGGATGATCGGGATGGAGCTGGTTGAGGACATGTGCGTTCCAGGCGTGCTCGGATGCGGCGGCGCACGCCCTCGGGCGCCGGGAGACTGGGCGGCGGCGTTCCGTGGGACACCGCCGGGTGCGATTCGGCCTTCGCGCGGCTCGAATCGATTCGACAGGGTTCGATTGTAGCCCAGGTCGGTTGCCCCGAGGCAACTCCGAGTCGCATTCGGTTTCATGTACGGATCGCGGGACCGGCTGGGCGGGCCCTTCCGAGGCGTCCGGCGCGCGCCGAGCCTCAGTCCGCGAGCGGATCCGCCAGGAGCCGCGCGAAGGCGAGTTCAGCGGCGCCGATGAGCAACCGGTTCTCGCCGAGCTCGGCGACCCTGATGTCGAGTCCCTCGCTCGCCACCGGCAGGCATTGCGCCGCGACCGCCGCCTCGAGCGCCGCTGCATCGTGCGCAGCGAGCGTGGCGAGGAACCCCCCGAGCACGATGAGCGACGGGTTCAGCACGTTGACGGCGTTGCCGAGCGCGGTCGCGAGGATGCGCTGCTGCCTGGCGAGCTCTTCGGCGACGGCGAGACCGCCGGACGCCGCGATCGCGGCGGCGAGCGTCGGCTCGTCGGCGTGCGTGAGTCCGACGACCTGCAGCAGGCGGGCACGACTCACCTCGTCCTCCAGCACGCCGTCGGGCACGCGGCGATCGTCCTGCCTCGCGATGCCCGGACGGTTCTGGCCGAACTCTCCCGCGTACCCCCGCGTGCCGCTGACGAGACGACCTCCGACCACCAGCCCGCCGCCGATGCCGCTCGCACCGCCGTTGAGGTAGACGAGGTCGTCGACTCCCCGCCCGGCGCCGAAGAGGTGTTCGGCCCGAGCACCGAGGCTCGCATCGTTCGCGACGCCGGCGGGCAGGCCCGTGGCCGACTCGACGAGCTCCCGCACCGGGGCATCCGTCCACTCGAGGTGCGGCGCCCAGCGCACGAGTCCGTCGTCGGAACGCACCTGGCCGGGCACGGCGAGGCCGACCCCGACGATGCGGGCGTCGCGCAACTCGGTCGTCCGCCATCGGGCCAGGACGCCGGCAACGAGGTCCGCCGTCTCTGCGGGTGTCACGAGGTGGTCGACCTCGAGGCGCTCGCGCACCACGATCCGCGCGTTCAGTCCGACCGCGGCGATGGTCACGGCGTCGACCTCGGGGTTGACCACGATCGCCTGCACCGAGGGGTGCGCCGCGACGACCGGCGACGGCCGCCCCACCCGGTTCGTCGGGTCGGGAGCCCGCTCCTCGACGAGACCGAGGTCGGCGAGCTCGGAGGCGAGCGAGGCCACCGTGGAGCGGTTCAGGCCGGTCTCCGCCGTGAGCCGGGCACGCGAGAGCGGTCCTTCGAGATGCGCCAGCACGAGAAGTTTCGAGAGGTTTCGACGATGCACGCCGTCGAACGTGCCGGTTCGGTCTGCCACTCGCCCACTCTATGTTCTCGGAGCCGCGGGCCGACGGTCGACGCGCATAATTTGTTGCGCTTGACGGCAAATCAGCTCCGGGCTAGAGTTCCGGTGTCCAGATCACTTTCGGCGTTGAGGCCGAAACTTTCGAGAGGTTCAACGATGAACACACGAGGCATCGGCAGGTTCACCGCCATCGGCGCCGCCGCGGCACTTGCCGTGGGGGCGCTGGCGGGGTGCAGCGCCGGCGGCGAGGAATCCGGCGACGGGGACGTGTCCCTGACGTTCTGGCACAACTCCACCACCGGTGACGGCAAGGCCTACTGGGAGGCGACCGCAGCCGCCTTCGAGGAGGAGAACCCGGGCGTCACGATCGACATCCAGGCGATCCAGAACGAGGACATGGACGGCAAGCTCCAGACCGCCCTCAACTCCGGCGACGCACCCGACATCTTCATGGCGCGCGGCGGCGGCAAGCTCGCGGCAGTCGTCGAGGCCGGTCAGGCGCAGGACCTCAGCGCCGCGCTCTCCGACGAGACGAAGACCGCCCTCGGCGAGGGCGCGCTCTCGGCGTTCACGGTCGACGACAAGCTCTACGGCGTGCCGTCCTCGGTGCTGCCGGGCGGCATCTACTACAGCAAGGACCTGTTCGCACAGGCCGGCATCACCGAGACGCCGACCACGTTCGACGAGCTCGGCGAGGCCGTCGACAAGTTGAAGGCCGCCGGCATCGATCCCATCGCGCTCGGCGCGAAGGACGCCTGGCCCGCCGCTCACTGGTACTACTTCTTCGCCCTCCGCGAGTGCGGCCAGGACGTCATCACGGGCCTGACCGAGGACCCCAGCTTCTCCGACGAATGCTGGCTCCGCGCCGGTGAGGACCTCGAGGAGTTCGCGGGCATCGAGCCGTTCAACCAGGGCTTCCTGACCACGACCGCCCAGCAGGGCGCCGGCTCCTCCGCCGGCCTCGTCGCGAACCACAAGGCCGCGATGGAGCTCATGGGCGCCTGGGACCCGGGAGTGATCGCCTCGCTCACGCCCGATGAGAAGCCCCTGCCCGACCTCGGCTGGTTCCCCTTCCCCGAGGTCGACGGCGGCGACGGCGAAGCCGGTGCGCTCATGGGCGGCGTCGACGGCTTCTCCTGCTACGTCGATGCTCCCAAGGAGTGCGGCGAGTTCCTCGAGTTCGCCTCGCAGAAGGAGTACCAGGAGGGCTACGCGAACGCGTTCGTGACCCTGCCCGCCAACAAGGACGCCCAGGGCGTCGTGACCGACCCTGCCCTGCAGGAGGTGCTCGCCGCCGTGAACGAGGCCCCGTACGTCTCGGTCTGGCTCGACACGCTCCTCGGCCAGAACGTCGGCAACGCGCTGAACGTCGGCGTCGTCGACCTGCTCGCCGGCAAGGGCTCCGCCCAGGGCATCGTCGACGCGGTCGACGACGCGATCAAGAAGGGCTGAGGCCGAACTCACCATGAGCGTTCGCACCAACTCTCCCGTCGCGGGACGAGTCGACACGGACGACGTCGCGGCCGGAGGCGGCTCGCCGTCTCCGGCCGCCGGCCGGGTCGTCGCGACGTCGCCCGGCGCCCGACGTCGCCCCCGCCGAGACCTCCGCAAGACCATCGAGATCGCCGTGCTCGTGGGCCCGGCGCTCCTCATCTTCCTGGCCTTCGTCATCTTCCCGGTCGTCATGGCCGGCTACTACGGCTTCTTCCGGTGGAAGGGCTTCGGGCCGCCGACCGACTTCGTCGGCCTGCAGAACTACGTCACGATCTTCCAGGACCCCACCTTCCACGAGGCGGTCGCGCACAACGCGATCATCGTCGTGATGTCCCTCGTGCTGCAGGGCCCGGCGGCGCTCCTCCTCGCCCTGCTCCTGAACCGCCCGATGCGCGGGCAGTCCGTGATCCGCGTGCTCATCTTCGCGCCGTACGTGATCGCCGAAGTCGTCGTCGGCACGGGCTGGAGCCTCATGCTCCAGAGCGAGGGCGCTCTGAACGGGCTCCTCGAGAAGATCGGACTCGGCGCCTTCACCCAGGACTGGCTCGCCGACCCCGGCATCGCCATGTGGACCCTCCTCGGCATCATCACCTGGAAGTACATCGGATTCGCCGTCATCCTCTTCCTGGCGGGCCTCCAGGGCATCCCGCAGGAGCTCACCGAGGCGGCGCAGATCGACGGCGCCTCCTACTGGCAGATCCAGCGCCGCATCACGCTGCCGCTGCTCGGCCCGACCCTGCGCATCTGGGCGTTCCTGTCGATCATCGGCTCGCTGCAGCTGTTCGACCTCGTCTACATCATCTGGGGCCAGTACGTCGCCTCGACGGCCGGCACCTCGACCATGGCGACCTACATGGTGGCGAACGGGCGCAACGCGGGCAACTACGGCTACGGCAACGCCGTCGCCGTCGTGCTCTTCCTCATCTCGCTCGTCGTCGCCCTCGTCTACCAGCGCTACGTTCTCCGCCGCGACACCGCCGGCGCCCTCACCGAACGGACGGACCGATGACCGCATCGATCGCCCTGCCCCGGCCTCCGCGGCCGCGCCAGTCCGGCAAGCTGCCCTGGGGCAGCCCCGCCATCTACTTCGTCGGCATCGTCGTGATCTCGCTCATGCTCGCGCCGATCGCGTACATCATCATCGGCGGCTTCCGCACGAACTCGCAGATCACGACGGACCCGTCGGCACTGCCGTCGCCGTGGGTGTTCACGAACTACGCCGACGTGCTCGTCAGCAGCACCTTCTGGGGCGAGGTGCTGAATTCCACGGTCGCGGCCGTCGTGACCACTGTGGGTGTCGTCGCGCTCGGACTCATGGCGAGCTACGTGCTCGCGCGCTACCGCTTCAAGGCCCGCGGCCTGCTCTACGCGATGTTCGCAGCCGGGCTCATGTTCCCGATGACGGTCGCCATCACCCCGCTGTACCTCGTGGTGCGCAACCTCGGCCTCATGAACTCCCTCGGCGGCATCATCCTGCCGCAGATCGCGTTCGCCCTGCCGACGACGATCATCATCCTCGTGCCGTTCCTGCGGGCCATCCCCGACGAGATCGAGGAGGCGGCATCGATCGACGGAGCCTCGCGTCTCGGCTTCTTCTGGCGGATGGTGGTACCGCTGGCACTGCCGGGCGTGATCACGGTCGGCATCCTCGCGTTCATCTCGAGCTGGAACAGCTACATCCTCCCCCTGTTCATCCTGAACAACGAGGCCGCGTTCACCCTGCCGCTCGGCGTGCAGGCGTTCGCGTCCCAGTATTCCGTAGACACGGCCAAGGTGCTCGCGTTCACGTCGCTGTCGATGATCCCCGCGCTCGTGTTCTTCAGCATCTTCGAGCGGCGCATCGTCGGCGGCCTCACGGGAGCGGTCAAGGGATGACCGAGCCGACGACGACGGATGCAACGACCCACGCCACGAACGACACCACGAACACGGATGCCAGGATGACGAACACCACGACCCGACCCGCCGCGGCGACCGAGCCGCCGACCACCTCCCCCATCGCCGCCGATGAGCCGTGGCGCGACCGCTCGCTGCCCGCCGACGAGCGAGCGCGCGCGCTCATCGCCGTGCTCACCCTCGAGGAGAAGGTCGCCCAGCTCTACGGAATCTGGATCGGCGCCTCCGACGACGGCGCGGACGTCGCCCCGCACCAGCACGAGATGACCGGCACGGTGGACCTCGACGCCGTGCTACCCAGAGGCCTCGGCCAGGTCACCCGCCCCTTCGGCACGGCACCGGTCGATGCCGCACTCGGAGCGCAGTCGCTCGCACGGCTGCAGGCGCGCATCGCGGCATCGAGCAGGTTCGGCATCCAGGCGCTCGTGCACGAGGAGTGCCTCGCCGGCTTCGCCGCGTACGGTGCCACGGCCTACCCCGTGCCACTCTCGTGGGGAGCCACGTTCGACCCGGCGCTCATCGAGCAGATGGCACGCCGGATCGGCGCCGACATGCGCTCGGTCGGCGTGCACCAGGGCCTCGCGCCAGTGCTCGACGTCGTGCGCGACGCACGATGGGGCCGGGTCGAGGAGACGATCGGCGAGGACCCGTACCTCGTGGGCAGCGTCGGCACGTCGTACGTGCGCGGGCTCGAGGCATCCGGCATCGTGGCGACGCTCAAGCACTTCGTCGGATACTCGGCCTCGCGAGCCGGCCGCAACCTGGCGCCCGTCTCGGTCGGCGCGCGGGAACTCGCCGACGTGCTGTTGCCGCCGTTCGAGATGGTCGTGCGCGAGGCGGCGCCGCGTTCGGTGATGAACGCGTACACCGACCTCGACGGCGTGCCGACCGCGGCCGACCGCGACCTGCTCACCGGACTCCTGCGCGAGACCTGGGGCTTCGACGGCACCGTGGTCGCCGACTACTTCTCGGTCGCCTTCCTCCAGACGCTGCACGGCACCTCGGGCGACCTCGGCGACGCCGCGGTCGCCGCGCTCGAGGCCGGCATCGACGTCGAACTGCCGACCGTGCACGCCTTCGGCGAGCCGCTCATCGCCGCCGTCGAGGGCGGCCGCATCGCCGAGTCGGTCATCGACCGGGCGCTACTCCGCGTCCTCGTGCAGAAGGTCGAGCTCGGCCTCCTCGACGAGCCGGCCGAGCACGCGGCCTCGACCGGGACGAAGGGGTCCGTCGACCTGGACTCCCCCGAGAACCGCGACCTCGCGCGCCGGATCGCGGAGCAGGCGATCGTGCTGCTGCACAACGACGGAACGCTGCCGCTCGCGGCGCCGACCCGGATCGCCGTCATCGGGCCGACGGCCGACGACCCCCTCGCCGTCCTCGGGTGCTACGGCTTCCCGACGCACGTCGGCGTCCACCACCCCGAGAGCGGGCTGGGCATCGAGCTCCCCACCCTCGTCGAGGCACTCCGCGAGGAGTTCCCCGGTGCCGAGATCGCCCTCGCGGCGGGAACCTCGATCGTCGGCGGCGAGACCGACGGCTTCGCCGAGGCCGTCGAGCTCGCGGCATCCGCCGACGTCGTGGTGCTCGCCCTCGGCGACCGCGCCGGACTCTTCGGCCGCGGCACGAGCGGCGAGGGCTGCGATGCGGAGACCCTCGACCTTCCGGGCGCCCAGGGCGCCCTGCTCGAGGCCGTCCTCGACGCCGGAACGCCGACCGTGCTCACGCTCCTCGCCGGTCGCCCGTACGTGCTCGGCACGGCGCCGGAGCGCGCCGCCGGCATCGTGCAGGCGTTCTTCCCGGGCGAGGAGGGCACACGGGCCCTCGCCGCGATCCTCTCGGGCCGGGTCAATCCGAGCGGCCGGCTCCCCGTGAGCGTGCCGGCCACGCCGGGCGCGCAGCCGTCGACCTATCTCGCGTCGACGCTCGCGCGGCGCAGCGAGGTGTCGAACATCGACCCGACGGCCAGGTACCCGTTCGGCCACGGCCTCGGCTACGCCCCGTTCGCGTGGAGCGACCTCGTCATCGACGAGGCCGAGTCGACGACCGCCGGCAGCTTCCGGATGTCGCTCACGATCGAGAACACCGGCGACCGCACGGGTGCCGAGATCGTGCAGCTGTACCTGCACGATCCCGTGGCCTCCGTCGTGCGACCGCTGCAGCGGCTCATCGGGTTCCAGCGCGTCGAACTCGAGCCCGGGGCGTCCGTACGGCTGGGGGTCGAGGTGCCCGCCGACCTCGCCTCGTTCACCGGCCGCGACGGCCTCCGCATCGTCGAGCCGGGAACACTCGTGCTCGGGTTCGGACGCTCGAGCGGCGACCTGGCGCTGACCGCGTCGGTCGAGCTCTCGGGGCCGGTGCGCGTGGTCGACCAGACGCGAGCGCTCCACCCCGTCTGGACCGCCGAGCGCATGGGCACGGATTCACCGTGACCGCGGCGCGCAATCCGGTGCTGCCGGGCTTCCATCCCGATCCGAGCATCTGCCGAGTGGGCGACGAGTTCTTCGTGGTGACCTCGACGTTCGAGTACTTCCCGGGCCTGCCGGTGCACCGTTCCCGTGATCTCGTCGAATGGGAACTGATCGGACACGTCGTGCACCGCGAGGATCAGCTCGACCTGTCGACGGTGGCGGCGTCGGGCGGCCTCTTCGCGCCGACGATCCGCCACCACGACGGCCGCTTCTTCGTCGTATGCACGCTCGTCGGCGGGGAAGGCCGGCAGGGCAACTTCGTCGTCACCGCGACCGATCCGGCCGGCCCCTGGTCCGACCCGGCGTGGATCGAGGAGGCAGCCGGCATCGACCCGTCCCTGCTCTTCGACGACGACGGTCGCGCCTGGTGGTGCGGCACTCGGCTCGCCGAGCCCGGCGAATGGCACGACCAGACCGAGGTATGGGTGCGGGAGCTCGATCTCGCCACCATGACGCTCGTCGGCGAGGAGCACGTCGTGTGGCACGGCGCCGTCGAGGGCGCCGTCTGGGCGGAGGGTCCGCACCTCTACCGCCTCGACGGCGAGGTGCTGCTCCTCGCGAGCGAGGGCGGCACCGATCGCCACCACGCGGTCAGCGCGGCCCGTGGCGCACGCCCGGCGGGCCCGTTCACGGGCTCGAAGGCGAACCCGCTGCTCACCCACCGTCATCTCGGCGGCGGAGTCGGGGTCGCGAACGTCGGGCACGCGGACCTCGTCGACGACGGCCGCGGCGGCTGGTGGGCGACCGCGCTCGCCACCCGGCGTCTTCCCATCGGCGACGCGAACGCCGATGTCGCGCGCGCCGATGCCCTGCAGGGCCGCGAGACGTGGCTCGTGCCCGTGACCTTCGAGGACGGGTGGCCGGTGTTCGCCCCCGGCGCGGGTCGTCTGCGCGACGAGGTCGACGTCCCGTGGGCCGAGGGCCCGGCCGCCGGGCCGACGATGCTCGTCGACGACTTCGACGGGCTCGCTCTGCATCCCGAACTGCTCACGGTGCGCACCGCCGTCGGCTCACCGAGGGTGCAGCTCGGCGAACGGCCCGGACACCTCCGTCTGCACGCCGTCTCCGGCAGCCTCGCGGAACTCGCCCCGCACGCCTTCGCGGGCTTCCGCCTCGAGCAGCCGACGGCGACCCTCGCGACGGTGGTCGAGGTGCCGGATGCCGCGCCGCCCGGCATGGTCGCCGGCCTCGCGCTGCGCCTCTCCGAGCACCGCCACCTGACGTTCGGCGTGCGCCCGCGTGGCAGCGGCCGCGTCGTGGAGCTCGTGCTCCATGTCGACGGCGAGGACCGGGTGCTCGGTCGCGCGGAGATGCCGGGGGGACGAGTCGGCCTCGTCCTGGAGATCGACGGCTTCGCGGCCATCGCCCGGCTCGAGCACGACGAGCGGCGCAGCGACGTCGGCTCCGCCGACCTCGCACCCCTCAGCCCGAGCACGGGCGGAGGAACAGGATTCGCCGGCGTCGTGGGCGGGGTGTTCGCGATCGGCGCTCCCGGCACCGATGAGCACGGCGCAGCAGGCGCGGCCTGGGCCGACTTCGACCTGCTGAGCCTCGTGCACACGGCCGAACCCGCATGACCGGACGGGGGCCGGAGGTCGTCCCCGGCGGGGCGATCGACCCCGTCACCACTCCCGTGGACCATGCGGAGGACTCCGGCGAGGTCTCCGCCCTCACCTTCGACGACGGCCCGAGCCCGAATACGACGCCCGCGCTGCTGGACTTCCTCGCCGAGCACGACGTGAAGGCGGTGTTCTGCGTCATCGGCCGCAACGTCACCGCACCGGGCGGCGCGGCGATCCTCCAGCGGATCGTCGCCGAGGGCCACGTGCTCGGCAACCACTCGACGAGCTTCGCCGACATGGGCTCGTGGCCGGCATCAGAGGTGCGGGCCGATCTCATCGCGAACCTCGCGATCATCCGCGAGGCGCTCGGCGACGTGAACCAGCCGGTGCCGTTCTGGCGGGCGCCCAACGGCAGTTGGGGTGCCACCCAGCGGGTCGCGGTCGAGCTCGGCATGCAGCCGCTCGCCGTCGTGAACACGATCGACGATTGGGCGACGCAGGATGTCGCGACGCTCACGTCGAACCTGCGTGCGGCGATGAGGCCGGGCGAGGTCGTGCTCCTGCACGACGGCGGTGGCGACCGGGCCGGCACCCTCGCCGCGGTGGAGACGGTCGTGATGGAGCGTCTCGCCGACGGTTGGGGCTTCGCCTTCCCGAAGGGCGCTGGTCATCGGCATCCGTGACCCCGGCGACGCCCTCGCCGAGGAAGCATCGTCGGTGTCGCGGGCGGATCGTCCCTACTCGGCCGGCGGTGCCGTGCTCTCGCGCACGACGAGGTTCGTCGCGAGGTCCATGCGCGGGGTGGTCTCGGGCTGTTCATCGCTCAGGCGGATGGCGAGTCGGGCGGCCTCCTCGCCCATGCGGCGGAGCGGCTGGTGCACCGTGGTGAGCGGCGGGCTCACCCAGGGCGCCAGCGAGATGTCGTCGTAGCCGACGATCGAGAGGTCGTGCGGAACGGCGAGCCCGGCTTCGCGCGCGGCATCGAGGGTGCCGAGCGCCTGCATGTCGCTGCCGGCGAAGATCGCGGTCGGGCGGAGATCGGCCGGCAGCGCCAGCAGCTCGCGGGCCCGGTCGCGACCGCCCGCGATCTCGAAGGTGCCGAAGCGGACCCATGCCGGATCGACTGGGAGCCCGGCGGAGTTCATGGCGCTGCGGAACCCGTCGAGCCTCGCGAGCGAGCACATCATGTCCTCGGGACCCGTGATCGTCGCGATGCGGCGGTGCCCGAGCTCGATGAGATGGCGAGTCGCAGCGAGGCCGCCCGACCAGTTGGCCGAACCGACACTCGGTACGTCGGGCGACGGGTCGCCTGCCGGGTCGACGATCACGAAGGAGATGCCCCTGGCGCGGAGTCGTTCGCGATACTCGGGCGAGATCTCCGAGAAGACGAGCACGACGCCCACCGGGCGACGACGGATGACGCCGTCGATCCAGTCGGGGTCGGGTGCGTGCCGGTCGCCGCTCACCGTGAGGACGACGCTCAGCCCGTGCTCCTTCGCCACGGCTTCGACGCCGCCGATGAGTTCCATCGACCAGATGGAATCGAGTCCGTGGAAGACCAGTTCGAGCAGCTCGGGCCGGGATTCCGAACGACCCGCGCCGCGGCGCACGTATCCGCGGTCGTGCAGCGCATGCTCGATGCGCTCCCTCGTCGCTTTCGACACGTCGGCACGGCCGTTCAGCACCTTGGAGATCGTCGAGAGGCTCGAACCCGTCTCCTCGGCGATCTCGGCGAGGGTGACTCGGTCGCCCGTGACTTCGGTCTTCATGTTTCGAATCCTAATCGCGAAAGTTGCGAACCCGGAAGACTTGCGCGGGCGGGTCGCCCAGTTTATGTTGTACATGCCAACAAATCACCGATGACGCTGAAAGGCGGATCACCCATGGCCACCGCGCCCTCCCGTGACGACAAGTTCTCCTTCGGCCTCTGGACGGTCGGGTACGACGGCACCGACCCGTTCGGCGGCCCGACCCGCACGCCCCTCGATGTCGTGCACGTCGTCGAGAAACTCGACGAGCTCGGCGCCTACGGCCTGACGTTCCACGACGACGACCTGTTCGCATTCGGGTCGACCGATGCCGCGCGCCAGAAGCAGATCGACCGCCTGAAGGGCGCGCTCGACGCGACCGGCCTCATCGTGCCGATGGTCACCACCAACCTCTTCTCGGCCCCCGTCTTCAAGGACGGCGGCTTCACCGCCAACGATCGCGACGTGCGACGCTTCGCGCTGCGCAAGGTGTTCCGCCAGCTCGACCTCGGCGCCGAGCTCGGCGCGAAGACGTTCGTCATGTGGGGCGGCCGCGAGGGCGCCGAGTACGACTCCGCGAAGGACATCCGCCAGGCGCTCGAGCGCTACCGCGAGGCCGTGAACCTCCTCGGCGACTACGTCACCGACAAGGGCTACGACATCCGGTTCGCCATCGAGCCCAAGCCCAACGAGCCCCGAGGCGACATCCTGCTGCCGACCCTCGGCCACGCGATCGCCTTCATCGACTCGCTCGAACGGCCCGAACTCGTGGGCCTCAACCCCGAGGTCGGGCACGAGCAGATGGCCGGCCTCAACTTCGCCGCCGGCATCGCCCAGGCGCTCTTCCACGGCAAGCTCTTCCACATCGACCTCAACGGCCAGCGCGGCATCAAGTACGACCAGGACCTCGTGTTCGGCCACGGCGACCTGCACAACGCGTTCGCGCTCGTCGACCTGCTCGAGAACGGCGGCCCCGGCGGCGTGCCCGCCTACGACGGCCCGCGCCACTTCGACTACAAGCCCTCGCGTACCGAGGACGAGAAGGGCGTGTGGGAGTCCGCCGCCGCGAACATGCGCACTTACCTGCTGCTCAAAGAGCGGGCCGCGGCCTTCCGCGCCGACCCCGAGGTGCAGGAGGCGCTCGAGGCCGCGAAGGTCTTCGAACTGTCGACACCGACCCTGAACGAGGGCGAGACCTACGACGAGTTCCTCGCCGACCGCTCGGCCTACGAGGACTTCGACGCAGCGGCCTACCTCGGCGGCAAGGGCGGCGGCTTCGTGCGCCTGCAGCAGCTCGCGACCGAGCACCTGCTGGGCGCTCGATGACGATGCCGCTCGCGGATCACCGTGCCAGGCTCGTCGCGGGCGTCGACTCGTCGACGCAGGCCTGCAAGGTCGTGATCCGGGATGCGTCGACCGGAGCGCTCGTCCGCTCCGGTCGCGCGGCCCACCCGGGCGGCACCGAGGTCGATCCCGCGGCATGGTGGGGTGCGATGCTCTCCGCGTTCGCCGACGCGGGCGGGCTCGACGACGTCGCCGCGATCTCGATCGCCGCCCAGCAGCACGGCATGATCGTGCTGGACGCCGAAGGATGCGTCATCCGCGATGCCCTGCTCTGGAACGACACCCGATCCGCCCAGGCGGCGCTCGACCTCATCGCCGAGGTCGGCACCGACGAGTACGCCAGGCGCACTGGCGTCGTGCCGGTCGCGTCGTTCACGGCCACGAAGCTCCGATGGCTGCGCGACGCCGAACCGGATGCCGCGGCTCGCGTCGCGGCGGTCGTCCTCCCCCACGACTGGCTGACGTGGCGCCTGCGGGGCTTCGGTCCCGCCGGCGAGTCGCCGCTCGGGCCCCGGCTGGACGAGCTCACGACCGATCGCTCGGATGCGAGCGGCACGGCGTACTGGGGCCCGAACGGCTACGACCTGGATCTGGTCGCCCGTGCGCTCGGGCACGTCCCGGTACTGCCGCGCGTGCTCGCCCCGAACGCAGCGGCGGGACGCACGCCCGACGGCATCCTCGTGGGCGCCGGAGCCGGCGACAACGCCGCCGCCGCGCTCGGACTCGATGCATCCGCCGGTGACGTCGTGGTCTCGATCGGCACGAGCGGCACGGTCTTCGCCGTGACGGATGCCGTCATCGCCGATCCCTCCGGGACGGTCGCCGGGTTCGCCGATGCGACCGGGCGCGGCCTGCCGCTCATCGCCACCCTGAACGCGGCGCCCGTGCTCGATGTCACGGCCGCCCTGCTCGGGGTCGACCACGCGGAACTCGGCCGGCTCGCGCTCGAGGCCGTGCCCGGCTCATCCGGTGCCGTGCTCGTGCCGTACTTCGAGGGCGAGCGCACGCCGAACCTTCCCGACGCGACCGCCTCGTTCTCTGGTCTCACGTTCGCCAACACGACGCGGGCATCGGTCGCGCGCGCTGCGATCGAGGGCCTCCTGTGCGGCCTCGCCGACGGCCTCGATGCCGTGCGAGGGCAGGGCGTCTACGCGGCCCGCATCCTGCTCATCGGCGGTGCGGCGCAGAATCCGGCGGTGCAGGGCATCGCCGCCCAGGTCTTCGACGTGCCGATCGTCGTGCCGGCACGCGGGGAGTACGTCGCCGACGGCGCCGCCAGGCAGGCGAGGTGGGCGCTCACCGGTGAACGCCCGTCATGGCCGCTCGACATCGACGCAGAGCTCGCGAGCGACACGCGTGAGGTGATCCGGACGCAATACGCCCGCGCACGCCTGACGAGCGCGCACCGACCCGGCTGAGCGGGTGGGAGCGAGCGCCTGACACGCGCACGAACCCGCTGACACGACGATGGGCGCCTCCCTCTCGGGAGACGCCCATCGTTTCGTTGCGTGAGGCGCGGACTAGAAGTCCATGCCGCCCGTCGGGTCGCCGGCCGGAGCCGCGTTCTTCTCGGGCTTGTCGGCGACGACGGCCTCGGTGGTGAGGAAGAGGCCCGCGATCGACGCTGCGTTCAGCAGCGCGGAGCGGGTGACCTTCACCGGGTCGTTGATGCCGGCAGCGAGCATGTCGACGTACTCGCCGGTCGCGGCGTTGAGGCCCTGGCCGACCGGGAGGTTGCGCACGCGGTCGACGACGACGCCCGGCTCGAGGCCGGCGTTGAGGGCGATCTGCTTGAGCGGAGCGTCGATCGCGACGCGGACGATGTTCGCGCCGGTCGCCTCGTCGCCCGTGAGCTCGAGCTTCTCGAATGCGGTCTTGCCGGCCTGGATGAGGGCGACGCCACCACCGGCGACGATGCCCTCTTCGACGGCTGCCTTGGCGTTGCGCACGGCGTCTTCGATGCGGTGCTTGCGCTCCTTGAGCTCGACCTCGGTCGCCGCACCCGCCTTGATGACGGCGACGCCGCCGGCGAGCTTGGCGAGGCGCTCCTGGAGCTTCTCGCGGTCGTAGTCGGAGTCGGTGTTCTCGATCTCCTTGCGGATCTGCGCGACGCGGCCGGCGATGGCCTCCTCGTCGCCGCCACCCTCGACGATGGTCGTCTCGTCCTTGGTGATGATGACCTTGCGAGCCGAGCCGAGCAGGTCGAGGGTGACGTTCTCGAGCTTGAGACCGACCTCCTCGGAGATGACCTGGCCACCGGTGAGGGTCGCGATGTCCTGCAGCTGCGCCTTGCGACGGTCGCCGAAGCCGGGGGCCTTGACGGCGACCGACTTGAAGATGCCGCGGATCTTGTTGACGATCAGCGTCGCGAGTGCTTCGCCGTCGACGTCTTCCGCGATGATGAGGAGCTGCTTGCCGGTCTGGATGACCTTGTCGACGATCGGCAGCAGGTCCTTGATGTTCGAGACCTTGCCGTTGACGATCAGGATGTAGGGGTCTTCGAAGACCGCTTCCTGGCGCTCGGGGTCGGTGACGAAGTACGCCGACAGGTAGCCCTTGTCGAAGCGCATGCCCTCGGTCAGCTCGAGCTCGGTGCCGAAGGTGTTCGACTCCTCGACGGTGACGACGCCCTCCTTGCCGACCTTATCGATCGCCTCGGCGATGAGTGCGCCGATCTCGGCGTCGCCGGCGGAGATGGACGCAGTGGCGGCGATCTCCTCCTTGGTCTCGACCTCCTTGGCGTTGGCGACGAGCTCGAGGGTCACTGCGGCGACGGCCTTCTCGATGCCGCGCTTGAGCGAGATGGGGTCGGCGCCTGCTGCGACGTTGCGGAGGCCCTCGCGCACGAGCGCCTGGGCGAGCACGACCGAGGTCGTGGTGCCGTCACCGGCGACGTCGTCGGTCTTCTTGGCGACCTCCTTGACGAGCTCGGCACCGATCTTCTCGTACGGGTCGTCGAGCTCGATCTCCTTGGCGATCGACACACCGTCGTTCGTGATCGTGGGTGCGCCCCACTTCTTCTCGAGCACGACGTTGCGTCCGCGCGGGCCGAGGGTCACCTTCACCGCGTCGGCGAGCGTGTTGAGGCCACGCTCGAGGCCACGACGGGCCTCCTCGTTGAAAGCAATGATCTTTGCCATGTGTTTCTCTCGTCCTTTCCCGGACGTCTTCAAAGATTCGTTGGGTTAGCACTCAAAACGAGTGAGTGCTAAATCGATTCTGGCACTCGACCGCCATGAGTGCAAGCGAGCCCGAGGCTGTCCGCTCAGGGCGTGAAGGTCGCCGAACCCTCGTTCGGCACGAGCTCGACCCACGTGTTGCCGGGAGCAAGCCGCAACGGCGAGCCGTCGTCGGCGGTCAGGACGATCGGCGACCCCGCGGCATCCTTCGCCCAGGTGCCGTGCGCCGTCCGGCCTCCGGCCGAGACCCAGGCCTCGCCCGAACCGATCATGACGGTCTTCGGCACCTCGCCGTAGCTCCAGTCGATCCCGACGCGGAGCGTCACGACGTTCACGGCACGCACGCGCTCCCCCGACGCCTCGAGATCCGGTTCGCCCTCCTGCGAACGGAGCCAGGCGGATGTCCCGCCATCCCACTCCCACGCGGGGAACCGATCCTCGGAGAACACGAGGTCGATGCGCGAGGTCGGCGCGGCAGCGAGCGCCGGGGCGGCGAGCGGATCGGCGGTGCCGTAGCTGAACTGCCCCGGAGGCGGTGCGAGCGCGGCGTTTCGGGCGACCGCCTCGGCGGAGTCGAGGATCACGTCGTGCGGGCCGGGCCGCTCATCGGCACGGGTGAAGAGCCCCGTCTCGTCGAAGTCGAAGACGATGTTCACGAGGGGCGTCGCCATCATCATCGCGACGAACTGGTCCTGCCCGCCCGAGTAGGCGATGATGCCGCCGAAGGGCGAGGCGATGTCGGGGTCCATGGGACGGATCGACCGAACGGGACCGACCTCGTCGGGCACGTCCGAATGCCAGACCGCGACGTACCGCGTCAGGCCGCCCTCGACGAGTTCCTCGAAGACGATGTCGGTGCGATTCAGCGCGATCTGCGGGCGCGCCTCCTCGTGGTTGTCGATCTTCACTGCGAGGGACGGGTGGGCGAGCGCGGCCGCCTCCGCCGGCGTTCCGCGCAACGGCGCGAACGACACCGCCGACGCAGCGGCGTCGGCAGAGGGCCTGGCAGCGGCCTCGGTCGGCGCGGCATCCGGTTCCGCCGCCGACTGGCAGCCGGCCAGGAGCAGCGATGCCGCCAACAGCGCGCCGATCCGCGCTCCCCGACGATGCGGAGCACGCCCCGCCAGCGCTCTCATGCGGTCAGCGTAGACCCGCGCCTCTCAGGAGACGCGAGAACGCGCCGCCGGACCGGCGGCGCGCTCGCGGATCTCATCAGGCCGGGCGGACGCCCTCTGCCTGCGGCCCCTTCGAACCCGTGCCGACTTCGAAGACGACCTGCTGCCCCTCCTCGAGGACCTTGTACCCCGACATGTCGATCGCGGAGTAGTGGACGAAGACGTCTTGACCCCCCTCGTCGACCGTGATGAATCCGTAGCCCTTTTCAGCGTTGAACCACTTGACGGTTCCGTTCGCCATGCGTTGCTCCCATGTTGCGGTGTCCGATCAGCACGCGCCCGTGGCCTGTGCCGGACCACTCGGTCGAGCGCAGGGCGCCAGGGACGGAACCATGCGCTCGCGCTGGCGAGCGGCCGAAACCAGATACTCACGAGTGGGCGCTGCTGCACAAGGGTCTGCGGAGCGGAGCGGATATCGGAATGGCAACGATTCGCGGCGACGCCGAGGCCGCGGACGCCCGAGTGTCGCGCGGTCAGCCGGCCGTGGCGGTGGCGTAGTCGGAGCCGAGCACGACCACGAGTTGGTTGCCGGTGGCGGCGAACTGGTCGGACACGCGCACGTCGGCCTCGGGCAGGAACTGCGCGACGCCGCGGGCGGCGCCCTCGAGCTCGGGGGTCGCGTAGTAGACGACCGTCTCGGTCAGGGTGTCGTCGCTCGCGTTGGCCGTCGACCCGACCGGGACCCCGTTCGCGGTGAGCGTCTCGGCGGCCTGCGCCGCGAGGCCGGCCGTCGCGGTGCCGTTCAGCACCAGCACGGGGATGTCGGGTGCGATCACGGGCTCGGCGGTGACGACGGGCGTGGCGCTCGGCGTCGCGACGGGGGTGTCGCCGAAGTTCAGCCGGTCGTTGAAGATCATGACCCCGCCGATGCCGACGGCGACGAGCACGACGGTCGCGAGCGCAGCCCAGCCGAAGGTGATCCATCCGGCGCCCCGGCGCACCGGCGCTCGGTGGGCACCGACACGGTCGATGCCGTGCGGGATCGAGTCGAAACGATCGCGGGGGAACTTCTGCGCCATGGGTCCAGTCGTCTGTCGGGGCCGCGCTCAGTCGAGCGGTCGGCCGATCGAGAGGGAGCGACGCGATCGCGCCGCCGCGCGGGCCGCACGCATCCGCTGCAGCCGCTTGACGAGCATCGGGTCGTGCCTCAGCGCCGCGGGTGAATCGATGAGCTCGCCGAGGATCCGATAGTAGCGGGCCGCCGAGATGCCGAACTCATCGCGGATCGCCTCGGCCTTGGCACCCGGATGCTGCCACGCGCGCGACTCGAACGCGAGCACTCGCTCGTCGCGCTCGTCGAGATTCGATTCGGCGGGAGGGTGCGGCAGGCGCTCTGCGCTCATGCGGTCCTCCCGTCGAGGCGAGCCGGATGCACCGCCTGACGTCATCCTAGACACCGACGCCTCCGCACGAGCCGAGTCGCGACGGCGTGTACCGGCCCGCCCGATCCGGCACCCGGAGCGGCCGGGCCGGAACACCGGGGCGGGCGGCTGCGTTGCACCCCGTGTCGGACGCTCACTGGCGGACCTGCGACCATGGAGGAGCACCGACGCGAGCACCGGGAGGACCTTTCATGGCGTACAACGTGGACAAGACCGACGACGAGTGGCGCGCGGAACTCGGCGACGAGCAGTACGCCGTGCTCCGCGAAGCGGCGACCGAACGCCCGTGGACCGGCGAACTCCTCGACGAGGAGCGCGCCGGCGTCTACTCCTGCGCCGCCTGCGGCGCCGAGCTGTTCAAGAGCGGCACCAAGTTCGACTCGGGCTGCGGCTGGCCGAGCTTCTACGAGTCCGTGCGCCCCGAGGCCGTGCAGCTGATCGAGGACTCGTCGCTCGGAATGGTGCGCACGGAGGTGCGCTGCGCGAACTGCGGGTCCCACCTGGGCCACGTCTTCCCCGACGGCTTCGGCACGCCGACCGGCGACCGCTACTGCATGAACTCGATCGCCCTCGACTTCTCCGCCGAGTCCTGAGTGGCAGCGTCCGTCCGCGAGGCGATGCTCGCGCGGCGCTCGTCGCCGAAGGTCACGGAGGTCGCGCCCGACGACGCCGAGATCGTCGCGCTGCTCGACGTGGCCGGCCGGGTCGCCGACCACGCCGCGCTCCGGCCGTGGCGGGTCATCGCGTTGCGCGGCGAGGCACGGAATCGACTCGGTGACGCCCTCGCCGCGGCGGCCGGCCTCGACGGCGAGCACGGCGCGCGTCTCGCCGCCAAGCCGTTGCGCGCTCCGCTGCTCCTCGCGATCGTCGCGTCGACGACCTCGCACTTCAAGGTTCCCGCCTGGGAGCAGGAGTCCGTCGCCGCGGGCGTCGCCCACCAGCTGAGCCTGCTCCTCGACGACGCCGGGTGGGGCGCGATGTGGCGATCGGGGCCGCACACGCGGCATCCGCTGGTGGCCGAGATGCACGGTCTGGTCGACGGCGAGCTCCTGCTGGGCTGGCTGTACGTCGGCGGCCTCCCCGACGGCGCGCGGGCCGATCGCGGCCCCGACGTGGCCGCGGCCTCGAGGTTCAGCTCGCTGCGGTGACCTCGGCTGGCGGCAGCGCATGCTTGCGCCGACCCCAGCGGATCGACGCCACGCCCACGGCGATGAGCGCCAGCACGGTGCCGCCGATCGTCGCGATGCCGACCGGGCGGTCTGCCGTCGGCAGCAGCAGGTCGAGGGCGAGCGCCGCGACGAGCTGCCCGGCGACGCCGCAGAGGGCGAGCAGCAGCACGCCGAGCCGGCGCACGAGCATCGCCTGGCCGGCGATGAAGATGCAGCCGAGCGCCCCGCCCGCGTAGAGCCACGGTTCGGTCGGCAGTGCCGAGGGCCACCCGGCGGATGCCGCGTGCACGAGCATCACGACGACGAGCGCCGTCGTCCCGACCGCGAAGTTGAACACCGTCGCCGTCAGGGCGCTCTCGGCGACCGCCTTGACCCGGCCGTTGACGGCCTGCTGCCAGGATGCGCCGACGCCGGCCGTGAACGGCAGGACCATGAGCAGGATCGGCGCGTCGCCGGCGAGCTGGGCCGACACCGCCCAGCCGATCGCCGCGAGTGCGAGCACGGCTCCGACCACGCGCGTCGCGCTCAGCGGGCGGCGCCCGCCGGGGCCGAGCCCGATGAGGTCGAACACGATGCCGCCCACGGTCTGCCCCGCGACGATGGCGATCGTGAACAGGGCGACGCCGATGACACCGGCCGAGAGCCCCTGCGTCGTCACGAACCACGCACCGGCGAGACCGCCGAGCACCATCCACCAGGGCAGCGTGCGGCCGCGCAGCTCGCCGACGACCTTCGCGAGCCCTGCCCGACCCGGTTTCCACATGGGGAGCACGAGGAGCAGGATGACGAGCCCGCTGCCGAAGGAGAACGCCGCGGCGACGAACGGGTCGTCGAGCGCCACGGCGAGCTGCCCGTTGACGCGCGACTGGAGTGCCGTGCCGGCGCCGAAGAGGAGTGCGAGCACGAGCGCGATCCACATCGGGATGCGCGAGTGCTCGACGTGCTGGTGGTGCTGGAGCGGGGTGCCCTCGGAGGGCTGGTGTTCTGCTGCGTGCTGAGTCAAGAGCCGGCTATGGGACTCGAACCCACAACCCCCGCTTTACAAGAGCGGTGCGCTACCAATTGCGCCAAGCCGGCGAGGGCATGCCTCACGGACATCCTACCGATGGCCGGGCGCGGAGCCGGCATGGCCAGGTCGGCGGTCGCCGGACGGACGAAGGCCCGGCACATGGCCGGGCCTTCGAAGCGATCTCGCGCGCCGTGCGCGCTACTGCGCGGGAGTCGGCGTCGGCGTCGGCGAGGGCGTCGAGGTCGACTCGGAGAACGTCTCCCCGGTCGCCTGGAGCACGAAGGACTGGAATTCGGCCGGGTCGGTCAGCGAGCCCTCGTACTGCTTGCCGTTCACGAGCACCGTGGGGGTGCCCTTGATGGCCTCGAGGTCGGAGTTCGGCACCGGTTCGGTCAGGGCGCGCGTCGTGGCATCCTGCACCCACTTCTTGAAGGAGGTGTCGTCGATGCACTGCTCGATCGTCGACAGCGAGCTCACGCCCGCCTCCTTCGCGAGCGCCTTGAGCTCGCTGTTGTCGAGACCCGTGGAGGTCTCCTCCGGCTGGTTCGCGAAGAGCAGCTCGTTGTAGTCGAAGAACGAGTTCGGCGAGGTGTTCGCCACGCACGCGGCGGCGTTCGCCGCTCGCAGCGAGTACTGGGTGCCGGCCGACTTGTTGGTCAGCAGTGCGATCGGGTGCACCTCGAGCGTCGCGGCCCCCGATTCGACCATCGTGCGGATCGAGTCGGAGTTCGTCGTCTCGAACTGTCCGCAGAAGGGGCACAGGTAGTCGATGTAGGTGACGATGTTGGCCACCGTGCCGCTGTCGTCGGGCACGGTCGGCGTCGGCGCCTCGCCCGCGTCCAGCGCCGGGGTCTCGGTCGCGGTGATCACGCCGTCGACGCCCGTGAGCAGGATGCCGTCGCTCGCCATGTTGGCCGGGCCGGGGCCCGCCGGCTTGACGCTGTTGAAGATCAGGGTGCCGATGATCGCCGCGATCGCGACGACGGCCAGGATGACTCCGCCCTGGATGAGCCACTTGTTGCGCCGTTCGCGCTTCTTCTGCTCCTCGCGGAGCACCCGCGCCTTCTCGCGCGCGGCTTCGCGCTGCTCGTTACGGGTGGGGCGTGGCTGATTCGATCCGCCGTTGCTCATCGATGGTCACTCCGGTCGCTGTGTGGGCGCGCATGTATGCATGCAGACGCACACACGATAGTAGGGACGATCGCTGTGAAACACCCAAACGGATTCCGGGAACGCCCCGGATCCGGGCTGTGCCAGGATCCCGGCCGGATTCGGAGCACGCTTCCCCGCGTGCGATACTGAGTGGGCGTCAGCGTCGACGCAGTCCATCACTACGGATCGTCCGGCACGTACCTGCCGGTGAAGGAGAACACGAAAATGGCGTCAGTCACGTTCGACAAGGCAACCCGCCTCTACCCCGGCGGCACTCGTCCCGCCGTCGACCAGCTCGACCTCGAGGTCGCAGACGGCGAGTTCCTCGTCCTCGTCGGCCCCTCCGGTTGCGGCAAGTCCACCTCGCTCCGCATGCTCGCGGGCCTCGAGGAGGTCAACGAGGGCAACATCTTCATCGGCGACCGCAACGTCACCGACGTGCCGCCGAAGGACCGCGACATCGCGATGGTCTTCCAGAACTACGCGCTCTACCCGCACATGACCGTCGCCGAGAACATGGGCTTCGCCCTGAAGATCGCCGGCGTCGGCAAGGAGGAGCGCGCAGCTCGCGTCCTCGAGGCAGCGAAGCTCCTCGACCTCGAGCCGTACCTCGCCCGCAAGCCGAAGGCGCTCTCGGGCGGCCAGCGCCAGCGCGTCGCCATGGGCCGCGCCATCGTGCGTCAGCCCCAGGTCTTCCTCATGGACGAGCCGCTGTCGAACCTCGACGCGAAGCTCCGCGTGCAGACCCGCACTCAGATCGCCTCGCTCCAGCGCCGCCTCGGCGTCACGACGGTCTACGTCACGCACGACCAGACGGAGGCCCTCACCATGGGCGACCGCATCGCCGTGCTGAAGGACGGCCTGCTCCAGCAGGTCGGCACCCCGCGCGACCTGTACGAGAAGCCCAACAACGTGTTCGTGGCCGGCTTCATCGGCTCGCCCGCGATGAACCTCTTCCACGCCGACCTGGTCGACGACGGTGTGAAGTTCGGCACCGCGACCGTTCCGGTCGACCGCGAGACGCTCGCCCAGTCGAGCGGCAAGGTCGCCACGATCGGCGTGCGCCCCGAAGACATCACCGTCTCCCCCGTGCAGGGCGAGGGCCTCGCGGTCGAGGTCGACCTCGTCGAGGAGCTCGGCGCCGACGGCTACCTCTACGGCCACTCCATGGTCGAGGGCAAGCGCACCGACATCGTCGCGCGCGTCGACGGCCGCATGCACCCGAACGCCGGCGACAAGGTCTACCTGACCGCGACGCCGCACCACGTGCACCTGTTCGACATCGAGTCGGGCGACCGCCTCGGCACGAAGGCCGTCGTCAGCTGACGCGACACTGTCGACCGGTGATGCCGGCCGGGCTCCTGCCCGGCCGGCATCGCTGTTTCTCCGCGGCATCCGACGCGGCCCTTCGACCCCGACTACGCTGAGGCACCAATGAGCGGATCACACTCCATCACGTCGTCTCGATGCGGCCCGACCCGACTACGCTGAGGCACCAATGAGCGGTTCACTCTCCATCACATCGGCCATGGCCGATCCGGCCCTCCTCGACCTCCCGTGGGACCTCCCGCTCGAGGCCTGGCCGAGCGACACGATCGCGGCGCTGCCGAAGGGCATCTCGCGTCACCTCGTGCGCTTCGCCCACCTCGGCGCGCACATCGTGGCGATCAAGGAGACGACGGCCGAGATGGCCAAGGGCGAGTACGAGATGCTGCGCACGCTGCAGCGGCTCGACATCCCCTGCGTCGAACCGGTCGCCGTGATCACCAACCGCAGCGACGCCGAGGGCGACGCACTGAAGCCCGTGCTCGTCACTCGGCACCTGCGGTTCTCGCTCCCGTATCGGGCGCTGTTCTCCCAGACCCTGCGCCCCGACACCGCGACGCGACTCGTCGACGCCCTCGCGGTGCTGCTTGTGCGCCTGCACATCGTCGGCTTCTTCTGGGGCGACGTCTCGCTCTCGAACACCCTCTTCCGCCGTGATGCCGGCGCGTTCGCCGCCTACCTCGTCGATGCCGAGACCGGCAAGCTCTACGAGGGCGGCCTCTCGAACGGCCAGCGAGAGAACGACCTCGAGATCGCGCGCGTGAACATCGCCGGCGAGCTCCTCGACCTCGAGGCGGGCGGCAAGGTCGCCGACGAGCTCGACCCGGTGAACATCTCGAACGGCATCGTCGAGGCGTATCGCAGCCTCTGGCTCGAGCTCACCGGTTCCGAGTCGTTCTCGAACGCCGAGCGCTGGCGCATCAACGAACGCGTCAATCGGCTCAACGAGCTCGGCTTCGACATCGAGGAACTCGCGATCAAGACGGATGAGTCGGGCACGACCGTGCGCATCCAGCCGAAGGTCGTCGACGCGGGGCACCACCAGCGGCGTCTCCTCCGGCTGACGGGACTCGACGCGGGCGAGAACCAGGCTCGACGGCTCCTCAACGACCTCGACTCCTACCGGGCGGCCTACGGCAAGACGGAACTCGACGAGGAGATGGTCGCGCACGAGTGGCTCATGCGCGTGTTCGAGCCCGTCGTGCGGGCGATCCCGCTCGACCTGCGCGGCAAGCTCGAGCCGGCCGAGGTCTTCCACCAGTTGCTCGATCACCGCTGGTTCCTCGCGCAGCAGGCGGGCCACGACATCCCGCTCGCCGAGGCCGTGAGCTCCTACATCAACACCGTGCTGCGCCACCGGCGAGACGAGGCGACCGTGATCGGCCCGCCGACCGGTACCTTCACGTCGCCGATCGAGACGATCCCGTCGACCGACACTGCGGCGTTCGCCGCGCTCGACCCCGATGACGACGGCGACTGGCGCGCGAACGTCTGACTGCGGCATCCGCTCGCCGCGATGACCGGCGAGGGCACAACGTCACCTGCCTGGCGGCGGGACGTGCGCGCCCCGAATCGCCGACGAGCGACTGCTCGCCGGCGAACCGGCTCGGCTCAGGCTCAGCCGTCGGCGCGGAGCTTCGAGATCTCGTAGAGCGTGACGGAGGCCGCGATGCCCGCGTTGAGCGACTCGGTCGACGCCGAGATCGGGATCGAGACGATCGCGTCGCAGGTCTCGGCGACGAGCCGCGAGAGTCCCTTGCCCTCGCTGCCGACGACGATGACGATCGGACGGTCGGCCCAGCTGAGGCCGGGGAGCGACACGTCGCCGCCTCCGTCGAGGCCGAGCACGAAGACGCCGCGCTCCTTGAGTGCCTTGAGGGTCTGCGTGAGGTTCGGGGCCATCGCGACGGGCACACGCGCGGCGGCCCCCGCCGAGGTCTTCCACGCCGCGGCGTTCACGCCGACCGAGCGGCGCTGGGGCACGATGACGCCCTGTCCGCCGAACGCGCCCGTCGAACGCAGGATGGCGCCGAGGTTGCGGGGGTCGGTGATGCCGTCGAGCGCGACGAAGAGCGGCGTCTCATCGCGGGCGAGCACCTCGTCGAGCAGCTCGATCGGGTGCGAGTACTCGTAGGGCGGCACCTTGAGCGCGAGCCCCTGGTGCACGCCGCCCTCGCCGGCGAGCCGGTCGAGTTCGGGGCGCATGACCTCGAGGATCGGGATGCCGCGGCCCGTGGCGACCTTCATCGCCTCGCGCACGCGGTCGTCCATCTCGACGCGCGCGGCGACGTAGAGCGTCGTCGCGGGGATGCGGGCGCGCAGCGCCTCGACGACCGAGTTGCGACCGGTCACGATCTCCGACTCGTCGCCCGTCTTCGCGCGTCGGGCTGCACCCGACGCACCGCGCGGGGCGCCGGCGCGCTGGCCCGATCCTTGTCCGGCGACGCGCTTGCCGCCGCCGGTCGCCGCGTAGCGCTCCTGCGCCGCCTTCTTCTTGCCTGCGGGGTGCCAGGCGCGGTCTTCGGCCTTCGGCGTCGGGCCCTTGCCCTCGAGGGCCTGGCGGCCCTGGCCGCCCGAGCCGACCTGCTTGTTCTTCGCCTTCCGCACGGCTCCGGCGCGCGACTTTCCGCTGCTGCCCTTCATAGTCCCAAGCTCCAATGCGTTCCGGTAGAACTGTCTTCGATGGTGATGCCCGCGGCCGAGAGTTCGGCGCGGATTCGGTCTGCGGCAGCGTAGTCCCTCGACTCGCGCGCAGCCTGTCGGTCTTCGATGAGGCGAGTGACGAGTGCATCGAGCGCGGATGCCGCCGGGCCCGAGTCGGCCGTCGCCCAGTGGGGGTCGCGGGGGTCGATGCCGAGCACCTCGACCATCGCCGCGACCTGGCCGTGCGCCACGGCGGCGTCGTGCAGCTCCTCGGCGTCGAGCGCCTGGTTTCCGGCGCGCACGGTGTCGTGCAGAACTGCGAGCGCCTGCGGCACGCCGAGGTCGTCGTCCATCGCCGCGGCGAACGCGTCGGGGACGACCGGGGCGCCGACGCCCGCGAAGCGGGTGCCGGCGAGGCGCCGTTCGACCCGTGAGAGGAATCCGCGGATGCGGTCGACGGCCGCCTCGGCCTCGGCGAGGGAGCCGGGCGCGTAGTCGAGCGTCGAGCGGTAATGGGCCGCGCCGAGGAGGTAGCGAACGGCGAGCGGCGAGGCGAGCTCGAACAGCTCGGCGGCGTACACGGAGTTGCCGAGCGACTTCGACATCTTCTGCCCGCCGATGTTCACGAGCCCGTTGTGCACCCAGTACCGCGCGAAGGCGTCGCCCGCGGCGGCGGACTGCGCCAGTTCGTTCTCGTGGTGCGGGAAGCGCAGGTCGAGCCCGCCGCCGTGGATGTCGAACTCGGCGCCGAGGTATCGGGTGACCATGGCCGAGCACTCGATGTGCCAACCGGGCCGGCCGTCGCCCCAGGGCGACTTCCATGACGCCGACTCGGGCTCCTCGGGCTTGCGGCCCTTCCAGAGCGCGAAGTCGCGCGGGTCGCGCTTGCCGCGCGGATCAGCGTCGGCCGCAGCCTCCATCTTGTCGCGCTGCTGCCGCGTGAGCTCGCCGTACGCCGGCCAGCTCGCGGTGTCGAAGTACACGTCGCCCGAGGCATCCGGAGCGGCGTAGGCGTGACCGCGCTCGATGAGTCGGGCGATGAGCTCGACCATCTGCTGCACGCTCGCCGTGGCCCGCGGCTCGTAGGTCGGCGCCATGATGCCGAGCGAGGAATACGCGGCGGTGAACTCGAGCTCGACGCGGTAGGCGAGCGCCCACCACGGCTCGTCGGTGCCGTTGTCGGTGGCCGCGTTCAGGATCTTGTCGTCGATGTCGGTGACGTTGCGCACGAACACGACGTCGTTGCCGCTCGCGGCGAACCATCGGCGCATGATGTCGTAGACGAGGGCGCTGCGCAGGTGCCCGATGTGAGGGCTCGACTGCACGGTGGGACCGCAGACGTACATGCCGACGCGCCCCTCGCGCAGGGGCGCGAAGTCGCGCAGGGCCTGAGCCTTCGAGTCGTAGAGTCGCACGGTCACCCGCCAAGCCTACCGGCCGGGCGTGTCAGCCCCCTGCGCGGGCTCAGCTGCGCGGGAACAGCATGGCGGTCGCGATCGCGCCGACGCCCTCTCCACGGCCGGTGAAGCCGAGCGCGTCGCTCGTCGTCGCGGCGACGCTCACCGGCGCTGCGAGCACGCCGGAGAGCAGCGCCTCGGCCTCGGCCCGGCGCGGCGCGAGCTTCGGCCGGTTGCCGACGATCTGCACCGAGACGTTCCCGACCCGCCATCCGGCCGCCTCGACGAGTCGCCGCGTCTCGGCGAGGAACACCTCGCCATGAGCTCCGGCGAAGCGCGCGTCGGCGGTGCCGAACACCTGGCCGACGTCGCCGAGCCCGGCCGCGGCGAGCAGGGCGTCGCAGATCGCATGCGCGGCGGCGTCGCCGTCGGAGTGCCCGGAGAGTCCGCGCTCGCCCGGCCATTCGAGACCCGCGAGCCAGAGCGGCGTCGTCGCATCGTCGGCGAAGGCGTGCACGTCGGTGCCGGTGCCGACCCGCGGCCCGGCTGGGGCGGATGCCGCGGGGCCGGCGGACTCCGCGACGAGCTGCTCCGCCCGGTGCAGGTCGGCGGGCACGGTGATCTTGAAGGCGCGCACGTCGCCGGGCACGGTGTCGACGACGAGCCCGGCGGATGCCACGAGCGCCGCGTCGTCCGTGAAGTCGCCCTGCACCGTGGCGTAGGCGTGGGCGAGCGAAGCCCGAGGGAACCCCTGCGGGGTCTGCACCGCCCGGAGTTCGGAGCGGTCGACGGTCTCGAGCACGTGACCGTCGTCGGAGACCCGCTTCACGGTGTCGACGACGGCGAGCGCCGGCACGATGCCGCGCCTCCGCGCGCGCACCGCCCCGACGACCTCGTCGAAGAGCAGTGCCGGCGCGAGTGCGCGGGCGGCGTCGTGCACGAGCACGGTGTCGACGTCGGCCGGGAGCACGGCGAGGCCCGCCGCGACGGACTCCTGTCGCGACTCGCCGCCTGCGACGACGTCGATCGACGTCGAGGACGCCTCGGCGACCGCCGCGAACCCTGCCAGCGTCGACTCGACGCGCTCCGACGGCACGACGAGCACGAGCCGCGGCGTCTCGCGCATGCCGAGCACGGAATCGACGGCGGTCGACAGCACCGTGCCCGAGCCGAGCGGCACGAACGCCTTGGGCTCGGCGTGCCCGAGCCGGGTGCCGCTGCCCGCGGCGACGATGATGACGGCGATCGCTGAACTCACGGTTCGAGCGTAGTCGGGCCGCGCGAGCGCCGCCCGGCCGCGCGCGCCCGCAAATGACGAACGGCGGGTGCATGGGCACCCGCCGTTCGTGAAGACTCCCGCTAGGAGGCGAGGACCTCGTCGAGCACGGTCGAAGCCGCCTCTTCGTCGGTCTTCTCTGCGAGCGCGAGCTCGGAGATGAGAATCTGACGAGCCTTGGCGAGCATTCGCTTCTCGCCTGCAGAGAGCCCGCGGTCCTGATCGCGGCGCCACAGGTCGCGCACGACCTCCGAGACCTTGATCACGTCACCCGATGCGAGCTTCTCGAGGTTCGCCTTGTAGCGACGCGACCAGTTGGTCGGTTCCTCGGTGAAGGGGGCGCGCAGCACCTCGAAGACCTTGTCGAGGCCCTCTTTGCCGATGACGTCGCGAACGCCGACCAGGTCGACGTTCTCAGCAGGAACCTCGATGACGAGGTCGCCCTGCGTGACGTTCAGCTTGAGGTAGAGCTTCTCTTCACCCTTGATGATGCGTTTCTTGACCTCGGTGATCGTTGCGGCACCGTGGTGGGGGTAAACGACGGTTTCGCCAACCTCAAAAAGCATGAATAGATGTCCTTTCGGCAACTATCAGGATATCACATTCGGGATCATGCTAAGGTTCCGCCCCCTCCAAGGGCAGCCGCTGCTCGTACGATATGCTCGGTGCGATCCATTCGCGCCCGGGCCTCCGCTCGTGCGCACCACGCTCTTGGAGGTTCTGTGAAGGCGCGTCTCGCGGCATCCGCTGCTCTGGCCCTCGGCATCGCGCTCGGCGCGAGCGGCTGCTCGATGGTCACCTACCAGGCGACGACCGAGCACTACGACGCCAGCGACGGCGTCTCGGTCGACGTCGGCGACCTCGACCTCCGCAACGTCCTCGTCGTCTCCGACGACGGCGTCGACGGCACGCTCGTCATGACGGTCGTCAACAACGGCACCGAAGACGTGTCGCTCGACGTGCAGTTCGGCGAGGGCGGCAGCGAGGCGCAGACCATCGAGGTCGAGGCCGGCTCCGAGATCGCCTTCGGCGTCGACGACGTCGAGGGCACCGATGAGGTCGAGCCGATCGTCCTCGAGGGCATCGACACCATTCCCGGCGCGTTCCTGCCCATGTTCTTCGAGTACTCCGGCGCCGAGGGCGTCGAGAAGCTCATCCCGGTGCTCGACGGCCGGCTCCCCGAGTACGAGAACCTCGTTCCGTAGCCTCGGCGCATCGACGTCGAACGGGTGGGATGCTTCGGCACCCCACCCGTTTCGCGTGTCCGGCGTTCGACCTGCCGGCGCGTTCGGCGCAGTTCCGGTCAGGCCTCGAAGCGGTACCCGAGGCCGCGCACGGTCACGAGCTGCACCGGTTCCGACGGCTGCTGCTCGATCTTCGAGCGGATGCGCTTGATGTGCACGTCGAGGGTCTTCGTGTCGCCGAAGTAGTCGGAGCCCCAGACCCGGTCGATCAGCTGGCCGCGCGTGAGCACCCGACCGGGGTTGCGCATGAGGAGCTCGAGCAGCTCGAATTCCTTCAGCGGCATGGGCACGGCCTCTCCGTCGACCTCGACGGTGTGCCGGTCGACGTCCATCCGCACGCGGCCGCCCTCGATCACGGCCTCGTCGAAGTCCTCGATCTCGATGCGCCGACGGAGCACCGCCCGGATGCGCGCGAGCAGTTCGCGCGTCGAGTAGGGCTTCGTGATGTAGTCGTCGGCCCCGAGCTCGAGGCCCACGACGATGTCGATCTCGGAGTCCTTGGCGGTCAGCATGATGATCGGCACCGTCGAGCGGCTTCGGATCTCGCGGCACACCTCCGTACCCGGCAGGCCCGGCAGCATGAGGTCGAGCAGCACGAGGTCGGCGCCCGATCGGTCGAAGGCCTCGACGGCCGACGGGCCGTCGGCGGCGACCTCCACCTCGTACCCCTCGCGTTCGAGCAGGAAGCTCAGTGGGTCGCTCAGGGCGATCTCGTCTTCGACGAGCAGGATGCGGGTCACGTACGGTCTCCTCGTTCACTGGAATCGGTTGCTCGACCATCGTCGGAACCGGGTTCGATCGCGGCCTCTGCCCGAGGCAGTCGGATCATGAAGGTCGAACCGCGACCGGGCTGCGACCACACGCGCACGTCGCCGCCGTGGTTCTGCACGGTGTGCTTGACGATGCTGAGGCCGAGCCCCGAGCCGCCCGTGTTGCGCGAGCGCGCCTGGTCGACGCGGTAGAACCGCTCGAACACGCGCTCGAGCTCGTCGGCCTCGATGCCGATGCCCTGATCGGTGACGGCGATCTCGACGACGTCGCCGTCGACCTTCGCGCCGACGCCGACCCGGCCGCCGGGATTCGAGTAGGCGATCGCGTTGGCGATGAGATTGTGGACCGCGACGATGAGCAGCGCCTGGTCGCCGTAGACCTCGGCCTTCGTCGACGCGCGCACCGCGACCTCGACCTGCTTGCCGCCGGCGACCACCCGGTTCTGGTCGACCGCGGCCGCGATGACCTTGTCGACGCGCACGAGCCGGTCTGGCCGGAGGGCGTCGCGTGCCTGGAGCCGCGAGAGCTCGATCACCTCGCTCGTGATGTGCGCGAGGCGGGTGGCCTCGACCGAGAGCCGGCCGGCGAAGCGGCGGACCTGCTCGGGCTCGTCGGCCGCCTGGTCGAGCGCCTCGGCGAGCAGGCTCACCGATGCGATCGGCGTCTTCAGTTCGTGGCTGATGTTGGCGACGAAGTCCCGTCGCACCTCGTCGAGCCGGTGCGCCTCGGTGCGGTCCTCGGCGAGGAGCAGCACGAACCGCGTGCCGAGCCTCGCGACCCGCACGTGCAGACGCAGCGTCGAGTCGCCGAACGGGCCGCGGGCGAGCGTCACCTCGTCGACCAGGGGCTCACCGCCACGGCGAACGGATGCCGCGAGCTCCAGCAGTTCGGGATGCACGAGCGACTGCTGCCGCACGAGGCCCATCGCGAGGGCGCCGGGCGAGGCTCGGAGCACGTTGTTCGACGGGTCGAGCACGACTCCCGCAGACTCCAGCACGTCGAGCACCTGGTCGACCCCGTCGGGGATCGTCGGAGCGACGACCTTCGCCGCGCTCGATCCGCGCCGCTCGGCCATGTGCAGCACGACCATGAACGCGGCGCCGAGGAAGATGCCGAAGGCCAGCGCGGTGAGCACCGACCAGGTGGAGTCCATGGCTCAACACTAACCAGCCGTCGGCGGCCGATTCGCCGTTGGCCGCCTGTGCGGCGGTACGTTAACGACTATTCAGAATCCCGGCACCTGTTGTTCATCTTCCGCAGGGAGGATGTCCCGAGGGCCGGAATGCCCGGGCACGTCCGCGCCCGGCACGGGCCAGAACAGACAAGGATCCGAAGACATGCGTGAGGTGTTCCAGCAGGAACTGCGCGAGGTGCAGGAAGGGCTCGTCGGGCTCGCCGGGCTCGTCGCCGACTCGATCGACAAGGCGACGCGGGCGTTCAACGAGTCCGACGTGAGCCTGGCCGAGGAGGTGATCGCCGACGACGACCACATCGACCAGCAGACGGTCGCGCTCGACGAACTCGCGATCACGATCCTCGCGCGCCAGCAGCCCGTGGCTCGAGACCTGCGCATCGTCGTGAGCGCGTTGCGCATCAGCGCCTCGCTCGAGCGGATGGGCGACATGTCGACCCACATCGCGCAGCTCGCCCGGTACCGCTTCCCCGACAAGGTCGTGCCGAAGTCGCTTCGGCCCACGTTCGCCGAGATGGGCCGCCTCGACGTCGAGATCGCCCGCCGGCTCGTGGAACTCCTTCGCACCGAAGACGTGCTCCTCGCCGAGGAGATCCGGAACGAGGACGACAAGATCGACGCCCTGCACCTGCAGGTGTTCGACAAGGTGCTCGGGGAGACGTGGAAGGGCGAGGCCGTCGACACCGTCGACGCGACCCTCGCGAGCCGCTACCACGAGCGCTTCGCCGACCACGCCGTCTCGATCGCGAAGAAGGTGCAGTACCTCGCCACCGGCGACTGGGACCCCGAGAAGTCGGCGCTCTGAGCGCCGGACCACTCGTTTCGCGTCGGACCCCCGATATCCACGGTCCCGTGCGACACGAGTGGTCCCGATCGTCGCCGTGACGGCGGCAGGCACCGAGCACGCGAGAAGGCCCGGCGGATGCGACATCCGCCGGGCCTTCGCGTTCGTGGGAGTCGGGGCTACTTCTTGCCCTGCGCCGCCACTGCGGCCGCACCGGCGGCTGCCGCCTCGGGGTCGAGGTACTCGCCCGGGCCGAGCGGCATGAAGTCGTCGCCGAGTCGGTAGACGAGCGGGATGCCCGTCGGGATGTTGAGTTCGGCGATCTCGTCGTCGCTGATGCCGTCGAGGTGCTTGACAAGGGCGCGCAGGGAGTTGCCGTGCGCGGTCACGAGCACCGTCTTGCCGGCTGCGAGGTCGGGCACGATGCCCTCCTGCCAGTACGGCAGCATGCGCGCGATGACGTCTTTCAGGCACTCGGTGCGGGGCAGCTCGGCGTCGTCGAGGTTCGCGTAGCGCGGGTCTCCGACCTGCGAGTACTCGGCGTCGTCGGCCAGCACAGGCGGCGGCACGTCGAAGGAGCGGCGCCAGAGCTGGAACTGCTCGGGGCCGTACTTCTCGAGCGTCTCGGCCTTGTCGAGGCCCTGCAGGGCGCCGTAGTGGCGCTCGTTGAGGCGCCAGGAGCGGCGCACGTCGATCCATGCGCGGTCGGCGACGTCGAGGGCGATGTTCGCCGTCTGGATGGCCCGGGTCAGCACCGAGGTGTGCAGCACGTCGGGCAGGAGATTCGACTCGGCGAGCAGCTCGCCGGCGCGGGCGGCCTCGGCGGTGCCGAGTTCGCTGAGCCGCACGTCGACCCAACCGGTGAACAGGTTCTTCTGATTCCATTCGCTGTTGCCGTGGCGAAGCAGCACGAGGGTGTGAGGCATGCGAACAGCCTACCGGCGAGGCATCCGTCGCCCTGAATATTTCTGCGCTGGCCTGCGCAGGATTCCCCTGTCGACAGAACAGGATTCGGCAGAACCCGGCGCAACTTTTGCTTGACGCTCGCCAGAAGTCCCCCTAGGTTCGGGATCGGACGTGCAACGCCGCTCGACCGATCGAGCGCGGTCCAGCCATTCGGAACCAATGGAGGTCTCAATGCTCACCCAGCTCCGCACGGACGCGAAACGGCTGGTCGCCGTATTACTCGCGTCTGTTCTCACCGTCGGGGTGGTGGTCGGGGTCGCAGCTCCGGCCCAGGCCCACGACGGGACCCAGATCCTGATCTTCACCAAGACGACGCAGTACCGTCACACGGACGCGATCGACAAGGGAACCCCGCTCATCACCGCGGCACTCGAGGCAGAGGGCATGGAGGTGACGCACACCGAGGACTCGACGATCTTCAACGACACCGATCTGCCGCACTTCGACGCGATCGTCATGTTCCAGACGTCGGGCGACCCGTGGAACGCCGACCAGAAGGCCGCGCTCGAGCGGTACCAGCAGGGCGGCGGCGGCATCGTGGCGATCCACAACGCCACCGACATGCGCGGCAACTACCCCTGGTGGGACGAGCTCGTCGGCTCGCTCATGCCGGGGCACGCCGCCACCGGCTCCGACCCGGGCCAGCCCGGCACCGTGCGCATCGAGGACGACACGCACCCCTCCACCGAGCACTTCGAAGAGACCCGCTGGGACCGCGGCGACGAGTGGTACAACTTCTCGAACAACGTCCGCGGCACCGCGCACGTGCTCGCGTCGATGGACGAGACGAGCTACGACGCCGGCGGTAACGCCATGGGCTACGACCACCCGATCTCCTGGTGCAAGCCCTACGACGGCGGTCGCACCTGGACGACGGCCATGGGCCACTACGGATCGCACTACTCCGAGCCGAAGTTCATGCAGCACATCGTCGGCGGCGTGAAGTACGCGGCAGGCCTCGAAGAGGGCGACTGCGGCGGCACCGTCTGGGACAGCTTCGAGAAGGTCTCGCTCGACCAGAACACCTCCGCGCCCTTCGCGATGGACATCGCCGAAGACGGCCGCGTCTTCTACACCGAACTCGTCCGCGGGCAGATCCGCGTCTGGGACCCGGCGACGAACGCGGTCACGACGGCCCTCGAGCTCGACGTGTACTCCGGCGGCGAGGACGGCCTCCTCGGCATCGCGCTCGACAACGACTTCACCGAGAACGGGCGGATCTACGTCTACCGCTCCCCCGATGCAGCCGACAACTCCGACCCGTCGAGCTTCCTGAGCCGCATCTCGCGCTTCACGATGGTCAACGGCGTGATCGACCCGGCCTCGGAAGAGCTCATCATCGAGGTGCCGGCACGTCGCCTGCCCGATGAGCCCGGCCACACCGGCGGCGGTCTCGACTTCGACGCGGCGGGCAACCTGTACCTCGGCGTCGGCGACGACGTGAACCCCCACTCGGAGCCCTCGGGCGGCTACGCGCCGCTGTCGGCCCGTCCTGGCACGTTCCACGACGCCCGCGAGACCTCGGCGAACACCAACGACCTGCGAGGCAAGCTGCTCCGCATCACGCCGAACCCCGACGGTCCCGGATACACCGTCCCCGAGGGCAACCTCTTCCCCGAGGCGAACGACACGGCCGGCAAGACGCTGCCCGAGATCTACGCCATGGGCTTCCGCAACCCGTTCCGCTTCTCGATCGACCAGACGACGGGCGCCATCAGCCTCGCCGACTACTCGCCCGACAACGGCACCGACGCACCCACCACGCGTGGACCGGCCGGCATCGCGGAGTGGAACTACATCACGAGCCCCGGCAACTACGGCTGGCCGCTCTGCATGGGCAACAACGAGCCGTTCCGGAACGTCGACTACACGACGAGCCCGGTCACGGTCGGCGACTTCTTCGACTGCGCCGCACCCGTCAACGACTCGCCGCGCAACACCGGCCTGACCGAACTGCCGGCGGCACGCGCTGCCGACATGTGGTACGGCTACAAGCGTTCGTCGGTCCCCGGGATCATCCCCCAGGGCGGCGGCCTCGCCCCCATGGGCGGACCGGTCTACAACTTCGACGCCGACCTCGAGTCGGACACGAAGTTCCCGGCCTCGTACGACGGCAAGCCCTTCTTCTACGAGTGGGCTCGCAACAAGATGTACTCGATCCAGCTGGCCGACGGCGCGACCGGCGGCGGCAACGCCGTCGAGAAGGTCAACGCCTTCCTGCCGCAGGAGCAGTTCCTCGCGCCGATCGACTCGCGGTTCGGCCCCGACGGCTCGCTCTACGTGCTCGACTGGGGCGGCGGCTTCGGCCGTGACAACCCCAACTCGGGGCTGCACCGCATCGACTACATCTCGGGCTCGCGTTCACCGATCGCCAAGGCCACGAGTGATGTCGACTCCGGTCCCGCGCCCCTCACGGTGACGTTCGACGGCACCTCTTCGTCGGACCCCGAGAACGCGGAGCTCGCGTACGCCTGGGACTTCGACGGCGACGGCACCGACGACGCGTCGACGGCCACGGCGACGCACACGTACGAGACCGAAGGCGTCTTCGACGCGCGACTGACCGTCACCGACCCCGACGGCAAGTCCGCGACGACGACCGTGCCGATCACGGTGGGCAACACCCGACCGGACGTCTCGTTCACCCTTCCCCCGAACGGCGCGTTCTTCGACTTCGGAGACGACCTCTCGTGGGATGTCACGGTGACGGACCCCGAGGACGGCACGGTGAACGGTGACGACGTCATCATCCAGCCCGCGCTCGGACACGACGAGCACGCGCACCCCACGACCCCGCTGAGCGGGTTCACGGGCACCACGGAGACGACGCTCGGCGGCCACGCGGCCGACGAGAACATCTTCTTCGCCCTCGACGCCCGCTACACGGACGGCGGCGGTGAGGCCGGCGCCAACCCGCTGACCGGATCCGAGACGACGCTCGTCTTCCCGAAGCGGAAGCAGGCGGAGTTCTTCGACAGCGCGAACGCCATGACGACGGCACCCAGCCGGGATGTCGAAGGCATCGAGAGCGACCGCGTGATCGTCGGCGGCGACGGCGCGTGGGCGCACTTCGACCCGGTGAACTTCTACCGGGTCGACGACCTCGCGCTGCGCGTCTCGGCCGTCTCGGCCGGAACGAGCATCGAGCTGCGGAGCGGGGCCGCCGACGGCGAGCTCCTCTCGACCGTCGAGGTGCCGGCGACCGGTTCGACCCGGTTCACCGACGTGCTCGTGGACGTGAGCGCGTTCCCCGATGAGACGCTGGACCTCTACGTCGTCTTCCGCGGCGGCGAGATCAAGCTCAACTTCCTCGAGGCGATCGGCCAGGGCGCTTCGCCCGAAGCCTCGCCGACGGTCGCCATCACCGCGCCCGAGCAGGATGTCGAGCTCGAGCCCGGGCAGGATGTCTCGGTCGAGGCCGACGCCGCGGGTGACGTGGAGCAGGTCGAGTTCTTCGTCGATGGCACCTCCATCGGCGTCGACGAGACCGCACCGTACGCCGCCGAGTGGGCTGCACCGGAGGAGGGCCTCTACAAGCTCACCGCCGTCGCGACCAACGCGGCCGGCAAGTCCACCACGTCTCGCGTCGTGCAGGCGCAGGTCGGCGAGCTCTTCGGGGACCTCGTCCCCTTCACGAACGTCGACGGCACCTTCGAGCGGATCGGCGACGGCCGCTTCCGCATCACGGGCGCCGGCGACGACACGTGGCAGGGCATCGACGAGTACTCGACGCTCTACGCACCCGCCGGCGGCGATGAGGACTGGGAGGCGGTCGTCAAGGTCGATGCCCAGCAGAACACGAACGGCGCCGCCAAGGCGGGCCTCATCGTGCGCAACGACATCACGCTGCCTGGCACGTCGCCCGGCTACGCGATGGTCGGCATCCGGCCGAGCGGCGGCATCGAGTTCCTCGCCGACCCCGACGGGAACGGACAGCTCAACACCTCGGTCCAGGGCGGCACCACGAGCTACCCCACCTGGGTGAAGCTGAAGCGGAGCGGCGCGGACTACACGGCGTACTTCTCCAAGAACGGCACCGCCTGGACCCAGGTCGGAGGCGTGGTCAACCTGACCGGTGCCGCCACCACGCAGGACGTGGGCATGTTCACGGTCTCGCACGCCACGGGTGCCGGCACGGTCGACTTCGCGGACTTCGCGATCGACACCGATGTCGAGGGCCCTCAGCCCACCGAGCCGCTCGAGCCGCTGATGTGTGCAGCAGCCCCGCTCTCCGACGAGTTCGACGCACCGGCGCTCTCGCCGTTCTGGTCGATCCGCGAGGACAGCGCGAAGCCGATCACGCAGAGCGGCGGGACGCTCAACCTCCCGGTCACCAACGGCGACATCAACGAGGCCTCGACCGGCCCCGTGAGCTTCGCCGGCAAGCCGCTGCCCGCCGGCGCGTGGGAGGCGACGACGAAGATCACGCTGCCGCACAACTCGCACTGGCAGTGGGCCGGGCTCGTGGTGCACCAGAGCGATGACGAGTACAACAAGCTCGCCTTCGTTCGCGCCCAGAACGGCACCCGGATGGTGGAGTTCCAGAGCGAGACGGCTGGTGCCCGCACCACGCCGGCAGCTCCCGCCCTGCCCTCAGGGTTCCCGACCACGATCCAGCTGAAGCTCACGAGCAACGGCACGGTGCTGACTGGTGCCTACTCGGCAGACGGTCAGACGTGGAGCGCCCTCACCGGCCAGCTGCAGCTCAAGCAGAACGCGAAGATCGGCATCATGGCCGGCGGCGACCTCGGCACGACGCCCGTCACGGCGAAGGTGGACTGGTTCCACTTCAGCCCCGAGCCCGCTGCCGGAGAGCCTGTCGCACCCAGCGACGAGTTCGACGGCGCCGCGCTCGACGGCTGCCGCTGGTCGGAGAGCGTGCGGTACGACTCCAACCACGCCGCGGTCGCGGACGGCCACCTGAAGATCACGACGCAGGTGGGCGACATCAACGGGAACAACCCGCTGTCGCCGCGGAACTTCATCCTCACCAAGGCGCCCGAGGGCGACTGGGTGGCGACGACGAAGTTCAAGGCGCCGTTGCAGCACCGCTACCAGCTGGCCGGACTGATGATGTGGGCCGATGACGACAACTACGTCAAGGCCGACATCGTCGCCTACAACGCCCCGGGTGCTGCACTCGACCTGCGGGCGGAGCTGGCGGCTGAGGCGAACGGCGCCGGGTACGGCAGCCGCAACGTCAACATCGCCGACTCGACCGAGAGCGGGTACTGGTACGTCCGGGTCACGAAGACCGGCGACGTGTACTCCGCCGAGGTGAGCGACGGCGGAGTCAACTGGACCCCGCTCGGCGACACCGGGATCACCTTCGACAAGCCCCTGCGCGGACTCGGCCTCATGGCCATCGGCCCGCAGCAGGAGCAGCCCGTGGTGGTGGAGTTCGACTCCTTCCACCTCGAGACGGAGGCTCCGGAGCCCACGCTCGACGTGACGGCAGTGGCGAGCACGCGGTGCATCGCCGGCAAGGTGATCGTGTCGGTGAAGGCGACGAACAACGAGGCCGTGCCCGTGGCACTGACCTTCGAGTCGGCGTACGGCACCAAGTCGTTCGCCGCCGTCGCCCCCGGCAAGAACGCCGTGCACTCGTTCACGACACGTGCCGCGGACGTGCCGGCGGGAACGATCGCCGTCGAGGCGACCGCGACCGTCGACGGTGCGCCGGTGACGTTCTCGGTCGACGCCGGGTACGACGCCGCGAGCTGCAACTGATCACCGGGGCGGTGGGCCCG
>NZ_SDPO01000002.1 GCF_004134865.1 Agromyces fucosus
CAAAATCAAATTGTCCATCAATCAAAGGAATCCATACCCACCCCAAAAAGGGACAAGCTGGGGTTCAATAAAATTGGCATTGAACATAGTGCACGCTGTTGAGTTCTCAAGGAACGGACGCACCCGAGTTTCAGCCGTATCGGCCTGCCCTCAGGGCAACCTACCTACCGTACCACTTCTTTGCCGGCTTCGATCTCTCGAAGTCACACGGCCGTTGTTGACACAACAAGAACACGACCCGAAGATCATGTTCGTTCTGAAGTGGGGGTTTCATCTTAGGCTTGAAATCACCGAGTCGCAATGCGACTACGAGGCTATTTGGCTAAGAATCTCGCCGACTCGGTCGGAAGCCCTGATCTCTCAGTCGCTTTCCGCACCGCCGTGGCGATGAGTAAGAATTTACGCGGATCCCGACACCCGGGCAAATCCGACCCGCAGTCCGGGCGTGTCGCGCCGAAACGCGCGGATCCGCGCCATCCGTCAGTCGACGTCGTCGGGGTGCGAACCGACCCGGCCCTCGCGTTCGAGGTCGGTGATCGCCTGCACTTCAGCCTCGCTCAGCTCGAAGTCGAGCACGTCGAAGTTCTCGGCCATGCGCTCGCGCCGATTCGACTTCGGGAAGACGATGTGGCCGCGCTGCAGATGCCAGCGGATGACGACCTGCGCCGGGCTCTTGCCATGAGCCTCCGCGGCATCCGCGATCTCGGGCACGTCGAAGAGCGGGTACTTGCCCTGGCCGAGCGGGCCCCACGCCTCGATCGCGATGCCGTGCTCCTCGGCGAAGGCCGGTCGTGGCCGGCTGCTGATGCGCCGGGTGGAGTTCGATCTGGTCGACCGCCGGCACCACGTCGGTCTCGGCGAGCAGCCGTTCGAGGTGCGGCACCAGGAAGTTCGAGACGCCGATCGAACGCGCCCGCCCGCTCTCGCGGATCTGCTCGAGCGCCTTCCACGCCTCGACGTACCGGTCGCGCTTCGGCGAGGGCCAGTGGATCAGGTACAGGTCGACGTACTCGAGGCCGAGCCGATCGAGGCTCGCGTCGAAGGCGTCGAACGCCGACTGCGTGCCGTGGTCGTCGTTCCAGAGCTTCGTGGTGATGAAGAGCTCTTCACGCCGGATGCCGGATTCGGCGAGCGCGGCACCCACTCCCGCCTCGTTGCCGTAGATGCGCGCGGTGTCGATGTGGCGGTAGCCCACCTCGAGGGCGTCGCTGACGATGCGCACCGTCTCGGCGGGGTCGACCTTGAAGACGCCGAAGCCGAGCTGCGGGATCGAATGGCCGTCGTTGAGCTGGATGCGGGGAACGGAGGTCATGCTTCATCCCACCACGGGCGCACCACTCGTGGACAGTGGGGTTCGCTGCCCGCGAATCAGGCGGCGTCGACCTCGGCGTCGACCGTCGCGTCGGCCTCGGCCAGCGGATGCCGCGCGGCGACGCGCTCCCCCGCCCGAAGCGCGACCGGCCAGCGGTTGCCGAGCGGAGGCAACGGACAGACGTACTCGTCGGAGAATGCGCACGGCGGAAGGTAGGCGCGGTTGAAGTCGACCGCGACCGTGCCGTCGACGGCGGGCTCGGGCACGCGGAGGAACCGGAAGCGATAGCTCTCGCCGCCGCTCGTGGCATCGGCCAACACGGCGGAGAGGCCGTGATCGTCGCGCGTGACGGTGAGCACGAGGGGCACGCCGTCGATCTCGAGCTCGATCGTACCGCCGAGCCGGTCGGTCGATTCATGTCCGTCGACGGAGGTCACGTCGAGCGTCGCCCCATCGCCCGCGGGAACGAATCGGCCGGTCACGACACGTTCTCGCGACGGCGGGTACACCTCGATACCGATGAGCGAGGTGCGGCTCGGAGCATCCGGATCGATGACGCGCAGCGCGAGTGCGCCGTCGCGCTGGAACCCGCGCAACCGCACACCGTCGAGGTCGCGCTCCTCGCCGGGGGCGAGCCGGATCACGTCGCCGTTGGCCAGCACCCCGACGAGCGCCGTCGGCTCCGCGTGCCAACGTCCCGGCGCACCGGCGAATTCGGCCGGCTCGGCCGCGAGCCAGTGGGTGTGACGCAGTGCCGCCGTGCCGTGCGGCGCCGAGACGGCCTGCCAGCGCGACTCGCGCCACTCGCGGAACGCTGCCTCGAACTCGTGCTCACCCATGCCGACACCGTAACCGCCGGAGCCGGTCCGATCCGAATCGCGCGGTCTCAGGTGGCGATCGCCGAGTCGGGGAGGAACAGCAGCACGAGCGCCGGTGCGCTCGTCATGAGGTTGACGAGCAGATGGGCGATGAGGATCGGCATCAGGCGGCGCTGGCGATGGACGATGAGTCCCGAGCCGAGGCCCCACACGAAGAACGCCGCGAGGTAGACGAGCACCGCATCGGCGGTCGCCGCGTAGAAGACGTGCTGCAACGCGAAGATCGCGGACGGCACGACGATCGCCCAGAACGCCGGCCACCGCTTCTCGAGTCCCCACTGCGAGTAGCCGCGATAGATGAGTTCCTCAGCGGGCGCGTTCAGCGGGGCGAACGTCACGACCGAGACGACCGCGAGCACCGTGAGCCAGGCGCGGTTCAGCGGCGGCGCGGCATCCGCGTCGTGGAAGACCGTGTCGAAGTGCTCGAGCGCGGCGCCGCCGTGGAGGGCGAACATCACGCCGAAGACCGCGAGGATGAACGGCAGCCAGAGCACCGCGAGCCAGAGCAGACCCCACAGCACGTCGCGCCCCAGCCGTCGCCACGAGAAGTCGATGAGGTCGCGTGCACGCTGACCCGAACGGTGCAGCGCCCGGCGCACGAGCACGATCGACAGCACGTTGACCGGCAGCATCGTGGCCGCCGCGAAGAGCATGCCGGGCGGGAACGGCCCTGGTTCCGACGTGAGCGCGAGCGCGGCCCACGTGAGGAGGGCGGCGAGTCCGACGAGGGCGACCCTGATGAGCGGCAGCCCGACGAGGGCCATGGTGCCCGACTCGCGGGACAGCGGAGGGCTCGCGGGTGCCTCGACCTCGGTCGACATGAGGGTGTTCTACCACGGCCCCGCTCGCGCCGCATTCGAGCGAGTTCTCCCACTCTCCCGCTTCGCCGCATACGATGGAGGGCTGTGCTTGCCGCGATCACCTACCCCGCCGAGCTGCCCGTCTCCCGGCAGCGTGAGGAGATCGCGCGCGCCATCCGCGAGAACCAGGTCGTCATCGTCGCGGGCGCGACCGGCTCGGGCAAGACCACGCAGCTGCCGAAGATCTGCCTCGAGCTCGGCCGCGAGTCGATCGGCCACACCCAGCCGCGGCGGCTCGCCGCGCGCACGATCGCCGAGCGCATCGCCGACGAGCTCGGCGAGGAGGTCGGCGGGGTCGTCGGCTACCAGGTGCGCTTCACCGACAAGGCGAGCGCATCGACCCGCATCAAGCTGATGACCGACGGCATCCTGCTGAACGAGATGCACCATGACCGGATGCTGCGCCGGTACGACACGATCATCATCGACGAAGCCCACGAGCGCAGCCTCAACATCGACTTCCTGCTCGGCTACCTCAAGCAGCTGCTGCCGAAGCGGCCCGACCTGAAGGTCATCGTCACGAGCGCGACGATCGACCCCGAGAGCTTCGCCCGGCACTTCGCCGATGCATCCGGCGAGCCGGCCCCGGTCATCGAGGTGTCGGGTCGCACGTACCCCGTCGAGATCCGGTATCGCCCGCTCGTGGCTGAGGATGCGGCGAGCGACGACCCCGACGAATCGCCGTCGGCGGGCGGGCGGGCGCCCGCCGACGACAAGGACTACCTGCAGGGCATCATCGAGGCCCTCGACGAACTCGATCGGGAGTCGCGCGGGGACGTGCTGGTGTTCCTCTCGGGCGAGAACGAGATCCGCGACGCCGAGGAGGCCGTGCGCGGGCACTACTCGGGGCGCGGGGCATCCGTCACCGAGGTGCTGCCGCTGTACGGGCGCCTCTCAGCCGCCGACCAGCACCGCGTGTTCCAGCCCTCGACGGTCGCCGGCGTTCGCCGCCGGGTCGTGCTCGCGACGAACGTCGCCGAGACGAGCCTCACCGTGCCGGGCATCAAGTACGTGATCGACGCCGGCACCGCGCGCATCAGCCGGTACTCCGTGCGCTCGAAGGTGCAGCGGCTGCCGATCGAGGCGATCTCCCAGGCCTCGGCCAACCAGCGCTCCGGACGATCGGGCCGTACGAGCGACGGCATCGCGATGCGCCTGTACTCCGAAGACGACTTCGGACGGCGTCCGGAGTTCACCGAGCCCGAGGTGCTGCGCACGAACCTCGCCGCGGTCATCCTGCAGATGATCTCGCTCGGCCTCGGCGACATCGAGGCGTTCCCGTTCCTCACCCCGCCCGACGCGCGCGGCGTGAAGGACGGCGTCGAGCTGCTGCGGGAGCTCGGGGCCGTCGAAGACGGTAACCGGCTGACCAAGGTGGGCCGTGCACTCGCGAAACTGCCGATCGAACCACGGTTCGGCCGGATGGTCGTCGAGTCGAAGCAGCACGGCGTGAGCCGCGAGGTGCTCGCGATCGTCGCCGGCCTCACGATCCAGGATCCGCGCGAGCGCCCGCTCGAGCGACGCCAGCAGGCCGACGAGCAGCACGCCCGCTTCGCCGATCCGACGAGCGACTTCATCACCCTGCTGAACCTCTGGAACCACCTCGAGACGCAGCAGCGCGAGCTCGGGTCGAGCGCCTTCCGGCGCATGTGCAAGAACGAGTTCCTGAACTACCTGCGCGTGCGCGAGTGGAACGACGTCTACCGGCAGCTCCGCCAGATGAGCCGGCCGCTCGGACTCGAGATCGACGACAAGACCCCCGGCGGCGGCGCGGCGCCCGACGCCGACCTCATCCACAAGTCGCTGCTCGCGGGCCTCCTCAGTCACATCGGCCTGAAGGACTCCCCCGCGAGCACGACCCAGTCGGGCACTCGCGGGGCCGCGGCATCCGGTGGGCGCAAGCCCAAGGGCGAGTACCTCGGCGCCCGGCAGTCGCGATTCCTGATCTTCCCGGGCTCCGCGCTCGCGAAGAAGCAGCCCGACGCCATCATGAGCGCCGAGCTCGTCGAGACGAGCCGGCTCTTCGCACGCATGAACGCGGCGATCGACCCGGCATGGGCCGAGCCGCTGGCGGGTTCGCTCCTCAAGCGCAGTTACAGCGAGCCGCACTGGGAGAAGCGGCAGGGCGCGGCGGTCGCCTATGAGAAGGTCACGCTCTACGGGGTGCCGATCATCGCGCGCCGGCGCATCCAGCTCTCCCGCGTCGACCAGGCGTATGCGCGCGAACTCTTCCTCCGCCACGCGCTCGTCGACGGCGATTGGCCGAACGACATCCGCCGCGACCGGCTCTTCGACTTCGACCGGCGGAACCGCAAGCTCCGTGCAGAGCTCGAGGCCGTCGAAGAGCGCAGCCGTCGCCGCGACATCCTCTTCGACGACGAGGCCGTCTTCGAGTTCTACGACTCGCGGATCCCCGCCGACGTCACGTCGACCAGGCTCTTCGAGACCTGGTGGCGCGGCACGAAGCAGGAGTCGCCCGAGCTGCTGACGATGACGGCGGAGGCGCTCGCCCCCGAGGATGCGCCGGCGATCGACGAGGGCGCGTTCCCGCCCAACTGGCAGCAGGACGACCAGACGCTCTCGCTGCGGTACCGCTTCGAGCCCGGGGCAGCCGACGACGGCGTCACCGTGCAGGTGCCGCTCGTGCTCCTCGCGCGTCTCCGCCCCGAGGGCTTCGACCGTCAGGTGCCCGGCCTCCGCACCGAGCTCGTCACCGCGATGATCAAGGCGTTGCCGAAGGTGATCCGCCGCAACGTCGTGCCGGCGAACGACTGGGCTGCGAAGATCGTCGCCGAGCTCGGCGAAGCGGATGCCCCGGCGGGCATGTCGTTCGCCGACGAGGTCGCCGGCGTCATCAAGCGCCTCACGCACACGCCCGTCACGGGCGCCGACTTCGCGATGGACCGGATTCCCCCGCACCTGCTGATGTCGTTCCGCGTCGTCGACGGGCGCGGCAAGCAGCTCGCCGTCGGCAAGGACCTGCGGGCACTCCAGGCGCAGCTCGCCGACCGGGCGCGCGACGCCGTCGCCGACACCTTCGCGGCACCCGCTCGCGGCGAGCGCGGCCCCAGAGGACCGCGTCAGGTCGACGGCCCCGTCACCCCCGGATCGATCGCCGCGGCCGCCGAGGCGCCGGGCGCCGGCATCGAGCGCACCGGTCTGACGAGCTGGGACTTCGCCGAGCTCCCCCGCTTCGTCGACACGACCGTCGGCGGCAACCGCGTACGCGCCTACCCCGCGCTCATCGACGACGGCACGGCCGTGAACATCAGACTGCTCGCGACTCCCGAGGAGCAGGCGCGGGCGATGCCCGGCGGCATCCGTCGCCTGCTCATGCTCGCGACGCCGTCACCCGTCAACTACGTGCAGCAGCACCTGACCGGCAATGAGAAGCTCATCCTCGCGACGAGCCCGTACCCGAGCACCACCGCGCTCTTCGCCGACTGCCTCGTGGCCTGCGTCAACGACGTGCTCTATCGCGTGAAGGACGACGGCATGCTCTTCACGAAGCTCGAGTTCGACACCGTGCGCGACCGCGTGTCGGGGGTCGTCATGGACACGATGTTCGAGACCGTCGGTCTCGTCGCCCGCACGCTCACCGCGCTCCGCACGGCTGAGAAGACCCTGAAGTCGACGACGAGCATGGCGCTGCTGCCCGCGCTGAGCGACGCCAAGGAGCAGCTCGCCGGTCTCGTCTTCCCCGGGTTCGTCTCGCGGACCGGCCTCGAGCGGCTCCGGCACGTGCCGCGGTACCTCGAGGGGGTCACGATGCGCGTGGGGAAGCTCGCGGACAACCCCGGACGCGACCGGGTGTGGATGAACGAGGTGCAGGCAGCGCTCGCACGGTTCTCCGACGCGGGCGGCACGATTCCGCTGGCACCGGATGCCCCGGCGAACCTCGTGCGGGCGCGCTGGCTCATCGAGGAGCTGCGCATCAGCCTCTTCGCGCAGGAGCTGCGCGCGGCCGAGAGCGTGTCGCTCCAGCGCATCACGAAGCTGCTGCAGGGCTGAGCCCCGCCGGTCGAAGAGCGAAGCGCATCGAGACCACGGCGGATGGCCTCGATACGCTTCGCTTCGCTCGCTACTCGACCAGCGGGATCACAGCACCTTCGAGAGGAAGGCCTGCGTGCGCGCGTGCTGCGGGTTCGCGAGCACCTCGCGCGGATCGCCCGTCTCGACGACGACCCCGCCGTCCATGAAGACGAGCGTGTCGGCGACCTCGCGGGCGAAGCCCATCTCGTGCGTGACGACGATCATCGTCATGCCGGTCTTCGCGAGCTCCTTCATGACGTCGAGCACCTCGCCGACGAGCTCGGGGTCGAGCGCCGACGTGGGCTCGTCGAAGAGCATGAGCTTCGGATCCATCGCGAGCGCCCGGGCGATCGCCACCCGCTGCTGCTGCCCGCCCGAGAGGTGGGCGGGATAGTAGTCGGCGCGCTCGGCGAGGCCGACGCGCGCGAGCAGCTCGAGGGCACGGGCCTTCGCCTTGGCCTTCGAGACGCGCTTGACCTGGGTGGGCGCCTCCATGACGTTCTCGAGAGCGGTCATGTGCGGGAACAGGTTGAACCGCTGGAACACCATGCCGATGTCACGGCGCTGCTTCGCGGCATCCTTCGGGTGCATCTCGTACAGCTTGTCGCCGACCTCGCGGTAGCCGACGGGTGTGCCGTCGACCGAGAGACGACCCGAGGAGACCTGCTCGAGGTGGTTGATGCAGCGCAGGAACGTCGACTTGCCGGATCCCGACGGGCCGACGAGGCAGAGCACCTCACCACGCCGGACTTCGAGTGAGATGTCCTTCAACACCTCGTTGGAGCCGAAGCTCTTCGAGACATGCTCGGCGAGCACCATCGGTGTCGAGGATGCCGCGGACTCGTCGACGCCCGCAGGCGTCGTGGTCTGTTCGCTCATCGAGCGTCTCCTCCGTGCTTGGCGGCGATCGCGGTCTCGGCGATCTCGGCGTCGACGGCGCTCATCGCACCGGTGACCGGGCCGGGACCGGTGTCGGGCCGTGCGCCGACACCTCGGGCGTAGCGCTTCTCGAGGAAGTACTGGCCGACCATGAGCACCGAGGTGATCGCGAGGTACCAGATCGACGCGACGATGAGGAGCGGAATCGGTGTGAAGATCGCGGCGGAGATGTCGCGGGTGCGCGTGTACAGCTCGAGGGTGAACGGAACCGCCGTGACGAGCGAGGTCGTCTTCAGCATCGAGATGACCTCGTTGCCGGTCGGCGGGATGATCACGCGCATCGCCTGCGGCAGCACGACCCGGCGCATCGACTTGCCCCAGCTCATGCCGAGCGCGGTGGCGGCTTCGCTCTGGCCAGGGTCGACCGACAGCAGTCCGGCGCGCACGATCTCGGCCATGTACGCCGATTCGTTGAGCGCGAGGCCGATGACGGCGAGCCAGAACGTGTTCAGCAGGGCCGTCGTCGGGTACGAGACCCACGGCTCCATGAACGGTACGCCGAGGTCGATCGAGGTGTAGATGGTCGACAGCAGGCCCCAGAAGACGAGCTGCACGTACACCGGGGTGCCGCGGAAAACCCAGAGCCAGACCCAGGCGATCGACTTCAGCACCGGGTTCGGGGACTGCCGCATGACGGCGAGGATGACGCCGAGCACGACGCCGATGATCATCGAGAGCACGGTGAGCAGCAGGGTGAATCCCGCCGCCTGCGAGACCCGCTGGTCGAAGACGTACTTGCCGACGTTCGGCCAGTCGAAGGCCTCCCGCTGCGCGGCGTCGATGATGAAGACGGCGACGACGGCGAGCAGCAGCACGGCGACGACGATGCGCCACGGATGCCGCAACCGCACGACCTTCGTCGGGACCGGGGCGGCACCTGGGCCGCCCGCCGGCGCGGGCGTCGTCGCCCGGCCGGAGGACGCGTCGTTCATCAGGTGCCCGCGTTGATCTCGATCGTGTCGACGGCGCCCGACTCGACGCCCCATTCGGCGAGGATGTCGCCGTAGGTGCCGTCGTCGACGAGCGACTGCATGGCCGCCTGGACCGCTGCGGCGAGCTCGGAGCCCTTCGCCACCGGGAAGCCGTACGGCGCGGAGTCGAACACGTCGCCGGCCGCCTCGAGCTTGCCGTCGGTCTGCGCGATCGCATATCCGGTGACGGGCGAGTCGGCGCTCATGGCGTCGGCCTGGCCGAGCACCACGGCGTTCGCCGCGGCGTCCTGGGTGTCGAACGGGGTGATCTCGATCGCGGGCTTGCCGGCGTCGGTGCACGCCTGGCTCTTCGCGGGCAGTTCGTCGGTGTGCTCGTACGTCGTGGCCTGCACGGCGACCTTCAGGCCGCACGCATTGTCGGGGTCGACGGTCGCGCCTGCGGGTGCCGCCCAGAGGATGCCGGCTTCGTAGTAGTCGACGAAGTCGACCTGCTCCTGGCGCTCGGCGTTGTCGGTGAAGCTCGACATGCCCATGTCCATGGTGCCGCCGGTGATCGACGGGATGATCTTGTCGAAGCTCGCGATCTCGTACTCGACCTCGAGGCCGAGCTTGGCGCCGAGCGCGTCGACGAGGTCGACGTCCCACCCGATCGGGTTGCCGTCGTCGTCCTTGTACTCGTTGGGCGGGTACGCGGCGTCGGTGCCGACGACGAGCGTGCCGGAGTCGGCGATCTCGGCGGGCAGCAGGGCCGCGGCGGCCTCGTCGACCGCGATCGTGGGAGCCGAGGCGTCAGTGGTCGGCTCGTCGCCGCCGGTCGTGTTGTCGACACAGCCGGTGAGGAAGAGCGCCGCGGCCGCAGCCACGGTCGGGATGAGCAGGCGTCGGGAGTGCATGAGTGGAACCTCTGTCGTTGCGTGGATCGGCGACGCCGAAGGTCTCTGGCCACGGCGCCGTTACAGAGAGAGCATATGTCACCCGCGGCGCGCGGGATCGGGCACCGAGATCACGATCCGGGCGTCGATAGAGTTGATCGCACCGTGGGAAGCTACTCCGAACTGCTCAGAACCTCGGGCGTCGCTCGCATCATCGCCGCCCAGCTGACCGCGCGCTTCCCGTCGGGCATGCTCTCGCTCGCGTTCCTCCTGCACGTCGAGCAGCAGACGGGCTCCTACGGATCGGCAGGGCTCGTGCTCGCCGCGACCTCCATCGGCCAGGCCATCGCCGGCCCGCTCACGAGCCGCCTGATGGGCCGGCTCGGCATGCGGCCGGTGCTCATCGCGACCCTCGCCGTCTGCGTCACGGCCGTCGTCGCGATCGCGGTGCTGCCGCTCACGGTGCCGCTCTACATGGCGGTAGGACTCGTCGCCGGGCTCGCGAACCCCCCGGTGCAGCCGGCGGTGCGCACGATCTATCCGAAGATGGTGAACTCCCGCCAGCTCACCCCGCTCTTCTCGCTCGACGCCTCGGCGCAGGAGATCATCTGGGTGGTCGGCCCGGTCGTGACGACCTTCGTCGCGACCCAGGTCGGCACCGTGTGGGCGATCCTCCTGGCCGCCGTGCTCATGGTCGTCGGCGGCATCTGGTTCATCTCCTCGCCCGAACTCGGCCGGGTCCGCATCCCCCGGTCGAAGCGGCGCTTCGGCACCGTGCTCGGGCGCCCCCCGGTGATGCTCGCGACGATCGTCGGCTTTCTCCTGATCGGCGCATGCGCGGCGATCGAAGCGGGCGTCGTCGCCGCGTTCGGCCACGACGGCGCCGAGGCGGGCATCGTGCTCGCGATCTTCTCGGTCGGCTCGCTCGCCGGCGGCCTCTTCCTCGGGCACGTGCCCATCGGACCGTGGTCGACGGCGCGCCGCATGTTCATCGTGTTCGCGGGAACGGCGCTCGCGGCCGGGCTCATGGACTTCTGGTGGCTCTCGATCACCCTCTTCATCGCGGGCATCGGCATCGCCCCCGCCCTCGCCGTGCTCTTCGCGATCGTGTCGGCGAGCGTGAAGTTCTCGGACACCGCCGAGGCGTACGGCTGGGTCGGCACCGGGCAGCTCATCGGCGCCGCACTCGGCTCCGCGCTCGCGGGATTCCTCATCGACGGCAACGGGGCGCAGGGTGCGTTCTGGGCGGCCACGGGGCTCGCCTTCCTCGGATTCCTCGTTCCGCTGCTCGGCCGACGCTGGCATCCCGACCTGCGCGGTCGCGACGCAAGTCCGATCCCCGACACCGAGCCGGTAGCCACCCAGCCGAGCTGACGCCCCGCCGAGAGGACCGCATGTCACGACCACTCCCCGCAGCGCCCCGCCTGCCGCTCGCCGACGGCGCGAGCATCCCCCAGCTCGGATTCGGCCTCTACAAGGTTCCGGCCGCGGATGCCACGGCGCTCTGCCTCGACGCGATCGACGCGGGGTACCGGCATCTCGACACCGCGGCGTTCTACGACAACGAGCGAGAGGTCGGCGACGCGGTGCGAGCATCGGGCCTCGCCCGCGACGAGCTGTTCGTGACGAGCAAGGTATGGAAGGACGACAACGGCTACGACCTGGCGCTGCGCGCCTTCGACGAGTCGATGCAGCGCTTCGGGCTCGATCGGCTCGACCTCTTCCTGATCCACTGGCCGGTGCCGTCGACGGACCGGTACGTCGAGACGTGGCGAGCGCTCATCCGTCTCCGCGACGAAGGACGGGTGCGCTCGATCGGCGTCTCGAACTTCCACGCCCATCACATCGAACGGCTCGTCGCCGAGACCGGTGAGGCGCCCGTCGTGAACCAGGTCGAGCTGCATCCGTGGCTGCCGCAGACGGAGCTGCGCGAGTACGACGCGAGCCGCGGCATCCGAACCGAGGCGTGGTCGCCGCTGGCCCGCGGTCGCGTGCTCGGCACGCCGCTCCTCGACGAGCTCGCCGTGAAGCACGGGCGCAGCCCTGCGCAGATCGTGCTGCGCTGGCACGTGCAGCTCGGCAACGTCGTGATCCCGAAGGCGTCCTCGCCCGAGCGCATCCGCGAGAACCTCGACGTCTTCGGCTTCGAGCTCGATGCCGGCGACCTCGCGGCGATCGCCTCGCTCGAGAGCGGCGAGCGCACGGGGCGCGACCCCGACGACGACTGAGACGGGGTCTCGGAGCGACATCCGATCGTGACCCGACTCCCAGCCGGGTTCCAGACATCGCGCTCCGGCCCGGCAATACAGTGAGCGCATGAGACGACGACTCGCACCGACGGCCGCCGTTGCGGCCGCGCTCACCGTCCTCCTCCTCGCCGGATGCACGGCCGGCCAGAGCGCGTCGACGGGCGAGCCGGGCATGGTCGAGGAGGTCGCGCCCGACGCGCCGCAATCGATCGAGGGCGGCGACGGCGCGACCGACGCGGACGCCGACCGCAGCGTCATCACGACCGGCTGGATCTCGATCACCGTCGATGACCCGATCGCCGCAGCGCAGAGCGCCGCCGACATCGCCGATGCATCGGGCGGACGCGTCGACAGTCGAAACGAGACGCCCGGCACCGACACCCAGACGCCGAGTGCACGCCTCACCTTGCGCATCCCGGCCGACGAACTCGACGGTGCGGTCGCCGAGCTCCGCGAGCTCGGCACGGTCAACTCCGTCTCGATGGACGCCACCGACGTGACCTCGCAGCGTCAGGACCTCGACGCGCGCATCGACGCGCTCAGCGCTTCGGTCGACCGCCTGCAGGAACTCCTCGGCACCGCGACATCGATCGCCGACCTCATCTCGATCGAATCCGAGCTCACGACCCGGCAGGCCGAGCTCGACAGCCTGACCCAGCAGCGCGATGCGCTCGTCGACCAGGTCGACTACTCGACCCTCAGCGTCGAACTCGTCACCGAGGCACAGGCGCCCGCCGCCGTGCCCGGTGACTTCTGGAGCGGCCTCGCCGCCGGCTGGGGCGCGCTCGTCGTCTTCGGTGCGTGGCTGAGCGTCGCCATCGGCGTGCTGCTGCCCTGGCTCCTTGCGGCGGCCGTCATCGCCGCCATCATCGTCGGCATCGTCCTGCTGTCGACGCGGCAGCGACGGGCACGTGAAGCGGATGCCGCGGCATCCGTCGTACCGCCGGCGTCGCTGCCGGCGGAAGCTGCACCGCCGGTCGCGCCCCCGCGCGACCGGGCACCCGAGGCGTAGTCTGGCGGCGTGACAACGCCCGAGGCCCTGCTGCACGACGAGCTGCTCGAACGCTTCCGCGAACGCGCCGCCCGGTACGACCGCGACAACGTCTTCTTCGACGAAGACCTCGCCGAGCTCCGCGAGGCCGGCTATCTGACGGCCCTCGTGCCCGTCGAGCTCGGCGGCCTCGGGTGGACGTTCGCCGACGCCGTGCGCGGCCAGATGCGCCTTGCCAGTGCGGCACCGGCGACGGCCCTCGCGGTCAACATGCACCTCGTCTGGACCGGCGTCGCCAAGGTGCTGCGCGATCGCGGCGACGACTCGCTCGAGTTCGTGCTGCGCGAAGCGGGTGGCGGCGAGATCTTCGGATTCGGCATCAGCGAGGCCGGCAACGACCTCATGCTCTTCGGGTCGCGCACCGTCGCCGAGCCGCAGACCGGCGGCGGCTACCGCTACACGGGCCGGAAGATCTTCACCTCGCTCTCACCCGCGTGGACGCGGCTCGGCACGATGGGCCTCGACACGGTCTCGGCCGATGCGCCGAAGCTCGTCTACGGGTTCATCGACCGCGAGGACCCCGACGTGCGCATCCTCGACGACTGGGACACGATGGGCATGCGGGCGAGCCAGAGCCGCACGACCGTGCTCGACGGCGCGTTCGCGGCATCCGATCGCATCGTGCGCCGGCTCGACCCCGGGCCGAACGCCGATCCCCTCATCTTCGGCATCTTCGCGAACTTCGAACTGCTGCTCGCCTCGGTCTACGCCGGGATCGGCGACCGCGCCCTCGACCTCGCGGTGGCGGCCGCCCGGCGGCGCACCTCGATGAAGAACGGCGGCGCACCGCTCTCCCAGGATCCCGACATCCGGTGGCGCATCGCCGACGCCGCGCTCGCGCAGGAAGCCATCGCGCCGCAGCTCCTCGCGATCGCGCGGGACCTCGACGAACTCGTCGACCACGGCGCCTTCTGGTTCGCGAAGCTCGTCGGCGTGAAGGTGCGCGCGACCGAGACCGCCAAGCACGTCGTCGACCAGGCCGTGCGGGTGTCGGGAGGATCGACGTACTTCGCCGGCTCCGAACTCGGTCGCCTCTACCGCGACGTGCTCGCCGGCATCTTCCACCCCTCCGACGACGAGTCGGCGCACTCGACCGTCGCGAACGCGTGGCTCGGTCCGATCGACGTGTGAACCCGCCGGTGAGCGCGCCCGCCCGGTAGACTCGACCGGGCGGTGCGGACCGCCACCGGAACTCTGGAGGTCGCCATGAACGTCGTCACTTTCCTCATCTCCCTGGGACTCTTCGTCTTCGGCATGTGGCTCATGGGCACCGCCCCGGTGATGACCGAATTCCAGGCGCCCGTGTTCTTCGGCGGCATCATCGCCGTGGCGCTCTCGCTCGCGATCCCGTTCCACCTCCTCGGTCGCAGCGACGGCGTCTGAGCCCCGCGTTGCTCCCCTCTCGCGACACGCTCGTCACCTACCCCGACGGCGCCCTCGACGCGGACACGGTGGTGCTGCACGTCGCGCCGGCGGATGACGGCCGCATCGCCGTCGTCACCGAGGCGACGAGCTTCCACCCGGTCGACGCGGCCTGGCCCGACCAGCCGGCCGACACCGGCACGCTGACCGCCGGCGCGGTCGAGCTGCCCGTCGTCGACGCCGTCGTCGCGGCGACCGACGGCACCGAGCTCTTCCTCGGCGCCGACATCCCCGTGCGCAAGGGCACCGAGGGGTGGTCGTTCCTCGTCGCCCACCTCGTCGCGGGCGACGCAGCGATCGCCGAGGGCGACGCCGTGCAGGTGCGAGCGGATGCCACGGCGCGCCGCGCCCTCTCGATCGGCCACACCGCCTGCCACGCGGCGGCGCTCGCACTGAACGCCGCACTCGCCGGCCACTGGTCGAAGGCCGCTCGCGAAGACGCGCTCGGGGCACCCGACTTCGACGGCATCGCGATCGCGTCGAGCCGCATCGTGCCGAACGGCTCGGTCGACGTGTACCGCCTGAACAAGTCGCTGCGCCGCGCCGGGTTCGACACGGCCTCGGTCGTGGCCGACGGGCTCGGCGAGCTCGCGGCATCCGTCACCTCGACGATCGCCGAATGGGCGGCCGCAGGGGCGACCGTGCGCATCGACCGCGACGGCGACGGGCTCACCGATCGCCGGTACTGGGTCGCCGAACTGCCCGTCGGCACCGCGAGCATCGCGTGCGGTGGAACCCACGTCGGCTCGCTCGCCGAGCTCGGCGACGTGCGGGTCGAGTTCGAGGCCGGCGATGATTCGGGCACCCCGGTGCTGACGATGCGCACGCACGCCGCCCCGGCACGCTGAGCGCAAGGGCCGGGACACCCCCGCGCGGGGTTACGATTGCGGACGTGGGTATACGCATCGAGAAGGTCGACCTGCCCGGCATCGGCATTCGACACGACCTCGTCACCGAGAGCGGCCGGCGCATCAGCGTCGTGTCGCACCGTGACGGCGAGCGCGACCTCGGGGTCTTCGACCAGGACGACCCCGACGCCTGCCGCGACTCCATTCCCCTGAACGACGACGAGGCCGCGGCCCTCGCCGACGTGCTCGGCGCCTCCGTCATGCTGAGCCGGCTCACGAGCCTCTCCGACGAGACGGCGGGCCTCTACACCGAGCAGATCGCCCTGCCGACGGACTCGCCCTACTTGAACCGCACGCTCGGCGCCACGAAGGCCCGCACGCGCACGCACGCCTCGATCGTGGCGATCGTCCGCGACGGAGCGATCATCCCCTCGCCCACGCCAGCGGAGACGCTGCGCGCGGGAGACGTCATCGTCGTCGTCGGAACACGTGAAGGACTCGACGGAGTAGCCCGGCTGCTCGCCAACGGCCCCGACTGAGGCCGGGCGAATGCACGAGACCACGCTGCTCCTCATCGAAGTCGGCGCGCTGCTTCTCGGCATGAGTCTGCTCGGGCGCCTCGCGCTCGCGTTCGGCATCTCGCCGATCCCGTTCTACCTCGTGCTCGGCCTGGCATTCGGCGAGGGCGGGTTCATCGCCCTCGATGCGAGCGAGGAGTTCTTCCAGACCGGCGCCGAGATCGGCGTGATCCTGCTGCTCGCGCTGCTCGGCCTCGAGTACACCGCTTCGGAGCTCTTCGGCAGCCTCAAGTCCGCGCGCACCGCGGGGCTCATCGATGCCGCGCTCAACGCCCTGCCGGGTGCCGCGCTCGCGCTCCTCCTCGGATGGGGTCCGGTCGCCGCGGTCGCGATGGCGGGCGTCACGTGGGTGTCGTCGTCGGGCGTCATCGCGAAGCTCCTGCGCGACCTCGGCCGGCTCTCGAACCGCGAGACGCCGGCGATCCTCGCGCTGCTCGTCATCGAGGACCTCGCGATGGCGTTCTACCTGCCCGTGCTCTCCGCGCTCGTCGTCGGCATGAGCCTCATGCAGGGCGCCGTCTCCGTCGCGATCGCGGTGAGCGTCGTCGCCGTCATCCTCTACGTGGCCCTGCGGCACGGGCACATCGTCTCGCGGCTCTTCCCTGCCGATCACTACGAGCCCCTGCTCCTCGGCGTGCTCGGCCTCACCATGCTCGTCGCCGGCCTCGCGGCCGAGGTGAGCGTCTCGGCCGCCGTCGGGGCGTTCCTCGTGGGCATCGCGCTCTCTGGCCGGGTCGCAGCGAACGCGAGTCAGGTGCTCACCCCGCTCCGCGACCTCTTCGCCGCCATCTTCTTCGTCTTCTTCGGGCTCACGACCGACTCCTCGGCCCTGCTGTCGATGCTGCCGGCTGCACTCGCCCTGGCTCTCGTGACGATCATCACGAAGCTCATCACGGGCGCATACGCCGCACGTCGCGCCGGTGTCGGCACGCTCGGCCAGTGGCGTGCCGGTCTCTCGCTCGCGCCTCGAGGCGAGTTCTCGATCGTCATCGCGGGGCTCGCGGTCGGCTCGGGAGTCGTCGCCCCCGAACTCGCGCCGCTCGCGACGGGCTACGTGCTCATCACGATCGTCGCCGGCACGTTCCTCGCTCGCGTGCCCGACGCGCTCTGGTTCCGGGCTGCGGTGCGCCGGCGCCGGGCGGCGGCCTCGGGGGCGAGCCCGGTGCCGCCCGCCGCGTAGCCCGGACGCGACCGGTCAGTCGACCTGCTGGTCGGCGGATGCCGCGGCATCCGCCCGATCCGCCGCGGCGAGGTCGGAGGCACCGAGGTCGGCGACGGCCGCGAGCTCGGCGTCGGCGGCATCGGCGGCGGCGAGCAGCTGCTTGACCCGCGGCACGACCTCGGTGGCGTAGAGCTCGATGCTGCGCATCATCGCCTCGTGCGGCAACGCACCGTTGGAGTACTTCATGTCGAAGCGGGTGGCGCCGACAGCGCGCATGGCGTCGGCGATCTTCACGGCGACTCTCTCGGGCGACCCGGCGTAGAGGGCGCCGTTCGGCCCTGCCTCGCCTTCGAAGTGATCGCGATCGACCGCGCCCCACCCGCGCTCGCGGCCGATGCGGTCGATGCTGACCTTGTAGTGCGGCCAGAGCGTGTCGAGCGCCTCGGCGTCGGTCTCGGCGATGAACCCGGGCGAGTGGATCGCGATCGGCTGCAGCGGGTGGCCGAACTGGCCGAGGGCTCGCCGGTAGAGGTCGGCGAGCGGCGCGAATCGGGCGGGGCTGCCGCCGATGATCGCGAGCACGAGCGGCAGGCCGTAGTGCGCGGCGCGCACGACGGATTCGGGGCTGCCGCCGACGCCGACCCACGTCTTCAGCCGGCCGTGCTCGACGGGTGGGAAGACGAGCTGGTCGGTCAGGGAGGAGCGGAGCTGGCCGCTCCACGTCACGGGCTCCTGCGGGAGCAGCGCGGCGAAGAGGTTGAGCTTCTCCTCGAAGAGCTCCTGGTACTGGTTCAGCTCGAAGCCGAACAGCGGGAAGGACTCGATGAAGGAGCCACGACCGAGGATGACCTCTGCGCGGCCGTTCGAGAGCCCGTCGAGCGTCGCGAAGCGCTCGAACACGCGCACGGGGTCGTCGGAGCTCAGCACCGTGACCGCGGAGCCGAGGTGGATGCGCTCCGTGCGGCCGGCGATGGCGCCGAGCACGACCTCGGGTGCTGAGACCGCGAAGTCCACGCGATGGTGCTCGCCGAGGCCGAAGAAGTCGAGCCCGAGCCGGTCGGCGAGCACGGCCTCCTCTACGACATCGCGCAGCACTTGGGCGTGCGGCAGCAGGGTGCCGTCGGCACCGCTCGTCACGTCGCCGAAGGTGTCGACCCCGAATTCGTACCGCTCAGACATCCCGATCCCTCTCCCACGTTTCCATGCATGTGCATGCATGGTTCGGAACCACCGTCGACCTGAGACTATTCCCCGCCGTTGCCGAGCGCACCGGCTCGGGAATGCCCGCCGGGTTCACGGCGTTCATTTGCATGAGGACGCATCGATTCCGGTGCGTCGTGGGATGGGAGAATCAAGACGTGACGGATCGGCCGGTCATCGGAATCTACGGCGCGGGCAAGGTGGGCACAGCCCTCGCCCGCCTGCTCGTGGCATCCGGGCACCGAGTGCTCATCGCGGGCTCCCCCCGTCAGACCGCGCTCGACCTGGTCGTCGGCGTCGTCGCCCCGGGCGCAGAGGTCACCTCCCCCGACGACCTCGCCGAGACCGCCGACGTCATCATCGTGGCCGTGCCGTTCGGCAAGGCCGGTACCGTGCCCTGGCACGCGTTCGACGACCGCATCGTCGTCGATGCGATGAACTACTGGCCACCGGTCGACGGCAACATCGCCGAGATCGACGACGACCCGCGCACGACGAGCGAGGTCAACGCCGCTCGGAACCCGCGCGCCCGCGTCGTGAAGTCGCTGAACCACCTCGGCTACCACGAGATGGAGGACGACAGCATGGCCGCCGGCTCCCCGCTGCGCCGCGCCCTCGCAGTCGTCGGCGACGACGCCGACGCACGGGCAGTCGTCGCCGAGATCATCGACGAGCTGGGCTTCGACCCGGTCGACGGCGGCGAGCTCCGGCACGGCGTCGCACTCGAGCCCGGACACCCCGCCTTCGGTCGAGAGCTCTCGGCCGGCGAGCTCGCGGCCCTCCTCACCCCCGCGGTGCACCTGGCCGCCTGAGCCGTCGCTCGCGCGCCTTCGGTCGCTACGCTGATCCCGACGACGGGAGGCACGCGTGGACGCCGCAGAGCTCATCGCCGCCCTCGAGTCGCTCGCGAGCGACGAGGAGCGCGAGAAGTACACCCGGTACTTCCCTCCCGACCCCGACGCCCCGTTCATCGGCGTGCGCATGGGCGCGGTGTTCGACCTCGCCAAGACGGCGCTCGACCTGCCGGCCGGCGAGCTCGAGGCGCTGCTCGAGCAGCCGACGCACGAGGTGCGCGCCCTCGCCTGCAGCATCATGGGCAAGTGCGCCGCACGGCCGAAGACCCACGAAGATCGACGCGGTGAGCTGTACGAGCTCTACCTGCGCCGGCACGACCGCATCGACCAGTGGGACCTCGTCGACCTCGCTGCACGCGATGTCGTCGGCGGATACCTGCTCGAGCGCGACCGCTCGCCGCTCGCCGGGCTCGCGGCATCCGCGTTCTGGCCCGAACGCCGCACCGCCCTCGTGGCGACCTTCGCCTTCCTCCGTCGCGGCGAGCTCGACGACGCCTACGGCCTCGCCGAGACGCTCGCCGAGGACCCCGAACCCCTCGTGCAGAAGGCGCTGGGCTGGGTGCTGCGGGCCGCCGGCGACCACGATCGCGGCCGGCTCACCGACTTCGTCGAGCGGCATGCCGCGACGATGCCGCGCGCCGCGCTGCGCGCCGCCATCGAGCACTACGACCGGCCCGAGCGGGCGCGCATCCTCGCGATCCGCTGAGGTGCCGGGAACCGGGCGGGCTGCGGGTGGCTCAGTCCGCGTCCTCAGCGGGGGCATCGCCGAGCGCACTCCGCCGACGGCCGCGCTCCCCGAGGTCGAGCACGCCGATCCCGAAGGCGACGGCGACGAGCACGGCGACGGCGATCATCCCCATGGCGTACGCGTCGCGATAGACCGACAGGTCGGGCTCGCCGCTCGACTCGCGATAGATCGTGGAGTAGAAGAGCGAGAGCGTGATCGCCGTGCCGATCGCCGTGCCGATGCGCTGGCCGAGCTGCCCGACCGACCCGGCGAGACCGCCCTGCTTCACCGGGACGTCGGCGAGGGCGAGCGTCTGGTTGGGCGAGATGACGAAGCCACCGCCCGCGCCGCTGAAGATCATGGCGACCGCGATCGCCCACGGCGTCAGCTCGGGCGAGGTCGCGAACACGGCGAGCACCGAGAGACCGATGCCGACGAGCAGCAGCACGAGACCCCAGACGACGAGCGGACGGCCCACCCGGTTCACCAGGTTGCCGCCGACGTACGAGGTCACCGCGCTCACGAGCGCGAACCCGATCGTGACCATGCCCGCGTAGACCGCCGCGAGGCCGAGGCCGTGCTGCAGGTAGAGCGTCGTGAGCAGGAACATGGGCGGGAGTGCCGCGAAGTACACGCTCGAGAGCGCAGTGCCGTTGCGGTACGAGCTGACGCCGAAGAGCGCGAGCGGCACGAGCGGATGCCGCCCGCTCGCCGCGTAGCGCCGCTCCCACACGAGGAATGCGGTGAACGCGAACACGAAGATCACGAGCACCCACCACCTGGCGGGGTCGTCGTCGGGCGAGCCGGTCGTGAAGAGGAACGGCCACATGAGCGACACCACGCTGATGCCGAACAGCGTGATGCCGACGGGGTCGAGCGACAGGGGCTTGCCCGACGGATGCCGCGTCAGCGGGAGCAGCCAGATCGCCAGCACGATGGCCGCGAGCGCGAGCGGCACGTTGATCCAGAAGATGCCGCGCCATCCGTCTTCGGGGCCGCCGATCGCGATCATGAGCCCGCCGAGGGTCGGACCGAACGCGGTCGCGAGGCCGATGGTCGCTCCGAACAGTCCGAACGCCTTGCCGCGCTCCTTGCCGTGGAAGAGCTCCTGGATGAGGCCGAGGACCTGCGGCATCTGGATGCCGGCGGCAACGCCCTGCAGGAGCCGCGCGATGAGGAGCACCGTCGCATTCGGTGCGAGCGCGGCGATGCAGCTCGTGAGGGTGAAGAGGCTGAGGCCCACGATGAACAGCGTCTTGCGCGAGCGCTGGTCGCCGATGCGTCCGGCCGGCACGAGCGTCAGGCCGAAGGTGAGCACGTACCCCGCGACGATGAGCTGCAGCTCGGTCGAGCCCGCGTCGAACGCGTCCTCGATGGCGGGAAGCCCGACGTTGACCTTCGAGAGATCCATGATCGTGAGGCCCGCCACGGCCACGCACACCCAGTACGCGCGCCATCGGTGGGCGTCGGAGACGGGGATCGATCGGGTGGCCGGCGCGTCTGACATCCGTTCCACCATACGCCCGGGCGCGCCATGATAATCGCTCGCCGTGGCGAGGTGAACCCCGTGGCGGCCCGCCTCGGGCGGTCGTACCGTCGGAGTCGAGGAGGTGCTCGCATGCCGAAGGTGATGATCTTCGCCCCCTCACCCCTCTTGACGGTGACCATCGAGGGCGGCGCGAGGGGGACCGAACTGCACGTGCACGCCGGAGGCCAGGGCGTCTGGCAGTCGAAGATGCTTCGGACGCTCGGCGCGGAGGTCTCGATCTGCGGGGTCCTGACGGGTGAGTCCGGACGAGTCGTGCAGCACCTGCTCGAAGACGACGGGCTCACCGTGCACGCCGTGCACCGGGATGGTCGGGGCGGCGCCTACGTGCACGATCGCCGGAGCGGCGAGCGGGTCGAGGTCGTCGAGCTCGCAGGCGACCCGCTCTCACGGCACGAGCTCGACGAGTTGTACACGACGACGATCCGCGAGGCGATGTCGGCCGACCTCGTGCTGCTGAGCGGTCCCGCCGGAGACGGCGTGCTGCCCGACGATGTGTACCGCCGGCTCGCCTCCGACCTGACCGCGGCGGAGCGAACGGTCGTCGTCGACCTGGCCGGTGGCCGCCTCGCCGCGGCGCTCGAAGGCGGAGTCCGGCTCGCGAAGGTGAGCGAGACCGAGCTCGAAGCGGTGGATGCCTCCAGCAGCGCGTCCATGGCCGGTCTGATCGCTTCGGCCACCCGTCTCCGGGACGCCGGCGCACGGAGCGTCGTCGTGACCAGGGCCGGCCGACCCGCGGTGCTCATCGACGGCGATGAGGTGTCCACCGTGCATGCCCCGGTCATGGAGGCGGTCGACCCGAGCGGTGCAGGCGACTCGTTCACCGCCGCACTGGCGGCCTCGCTCGCCGAAGGCGACTCGCTGCACGGGGCCGTCGCCCTCGCCGCGGCAGCCGGTGCGCTCAACGTCACCCGGCATGGCCTCGGCACCGGCGATGCCGAGGCGATCCGCCGCCTGAGCACGCAGGTCGAGATCATCCGCGCCGATCGCGAAGCCCATGCGCAGCTCTCCCCCGACGAACTCGCCGGCCGGCTCGAGGTGGACGAGCGATGAGCGCCCTCCTCGTCACCAACGACGACGGCATCGACTCGCCGGGCCTGCACGCACTCGCCGCCGTGGCGATCGAGGAGGGCCTCGAGGTCGTCGTCGCGGCGCCGTCGACGCAGTCGAGCGGCAGCAGCGCGTCGATCACCGGTGCCGAGGCGGACGGCCGCATCCACATGGAGCCACGCACCATCGCAGGCCTCGAGATCCCCTGCTTCGCCGTGCGCGCGGCGCCGGCACTCATCGCGCTGATCGCGTCGCACGGTGCGTTCGGCTCGGCTCCCGATCTCGTGCTCTCAGGAGTGAATCGCGGCGCCAACATCGGCCGGGCGATCCTGCATTCCGGCACGGTCGGGGCAGCACTCACCGCCGGGGCCAACGGTGCACGCGGACTGGCCGTCTCGCTCGACGTCGGCATGGATCCCGACACCTGTCACTGGGCGGCGGCGGCCGAAGCTGCGCGAGCGCTCCTCCGAGGTGTGCTGGACGCACCGCCCGGCACGGTGCTGAACCTCAACGTGCCGAACGCCGCCGATGCGGGCAGCCGACCGCTTCGTGCTGCGACCCTCGCCCCGTTCGGCATCGTGCAGACGACGGCCGCCGAGCACGGCGAGGGCGAGGTGCGGCTGACCGTCGCCGACCTGACCGGCGAACAGGATCCCCGGAGTGACGCGGCCCTGCTGGTCGCAGGTCACCCGACGCTCACCTCGATCACCGGAATCGGCGAGACGGCACCGCCGTCCGGGATCTCGGTCGAGTGAGCAGAGGTTCGTCGACGCAGACCCGAAACGTTGACACAGCCCCGAGAACGAGAAATGCCCCGCCTGACGGCGGGGCATTCTCTCGGTGGACCCTAGGAGATTCGAACTCCTGACCTCCTCGATGCGAACGAGGCGCGCTACCAGCTGCGCCAAGGGCCCGAGCGAGAAAAAGCTTATCATCCCGCAGTTGGTGGTTCAGACCATCCGCACCGCTCGGCCGGTCAACCGGCTTGGCGCCGCCGTCGCAGCACGGCGTCGAGGTCGTCGAATCCCGGCTGCGCCTCGTCGATGATGCCCATGCGCGCGTACGGGCTGACGGGCGTGTCGTCGCGTACCGAGGGCGTCGCCGTCGCACGAGCACCGGATGCCGCGGCGTGCGCCGCCGGCGCGATGACGGGCAGCTCGGGTTCGAGCTCCGCAGCACGTCGCGCGATGTCGTCGCCGACCTCTGCGCGCTTGAGTTCCGCAGCGGCATCGATGGACGCCATCGCCATCGCGGCGATCGTTCCCCGCGAGAGGTGCAGCGGCCGGGGAAGCGGCTGGGGCACCCAGCCGTCGACCTGCGATTCGGGCTCGACGAGGTCGATGGGCTCGAACGGTTGCGCCTCGACGACGGCCACGGGCGGGGCGGCGACGCGAACCGCGGGGCGCACACGCGCGAGTCGAACGAGACCGGAGACGGCGAGGGCGATGCCGAGCGCACCGACCACGGGCACGATGAGCGACCCGCCGAGCGCGGCCGCGATGCCGCCGCCGACGACCGTGAGCAGTGAGACGAGCAGCACGAGCGAGCAGAGGGCGCGGCCGCGGCGCAGTCGTTTGCGTGCCAGGGCGCTGGCCGCAGGACGCGCCACGGGGGCGGGCGCCGCCGGGTCGACCGGGGCGATGATGGCGATCGGCTCGGTCGCCGCTGCGGCGGCCGCGAGCACGACGCCCACGCGGAGCCGCGCGGCATCGACGGCGCCTTCGGCAGCCCAGCGCTCCGCGAGCGCCTCCCGTTCCTCGGCCTCGGCCGTCAGCCGGGCCGTCGCCTCGCGCTGCTGCAGGATGCGCTGCTGCGCCGCGACCTCGCGAGCCGTCGCCTCGACCCTCACGGCCTCGGGCGTCTCGGCGGTCTCAGCCAGGATGCGGAGGGTCTGCTGGAGCCGTACCGCGTTGCGTTCGGTGGCCAGGTACTGGCGCCGACGGAGCCAGTTCGGCAGGAGGTACGCGATCCACAGCGCGGCCGCCACAGCCACGAGCAGTCCCCCACCGATCACGTCCATGGGACAACGCTAGGTCACTGCATGCCTTCGGACGTACTCGCCGCCCGCGTGTTCACCGATCGGGCAGCCGCAGCGGCCGAGCGGATGCCTCGCGGTCGGCATCGCTCACCCGCGCGAGCCCCTCGGGCACGAGCCCGTCGCGCCACCGGCGGAGCACTCCGCGCGGCACCTCCTCCGCCACGAGGGCGAATGCGAAGTGGTCGCTCCAGATGCCGTTGATGTGGATGAATCGACGCCGCAGCCCCTCGTAGCGGAAGCCGAGCTTCTCGACCACGCGCAGCGACGGCCCGTTCTCGGGACGGATGCAGATCTCCATGCGATGCAGCCTCAAGGTGCCGAAGCAGTAGTCGGTGGCGAGGGCGACGGCCGTCGGGGTGATGCCCCGCCCCGCGACATCCTGTGCGACCCAGTAGCCGATCGTCGCAGACGACAGCGACCCGTACGCGATCGATGAGACGTTCAGCTGCCCGACCAGCTGCCCTTCGACCTCGACGACGAACGGGAGCGCATGCCCGGTGCGGGCGTGCGCCAGCAGGTTGCGGATGCTCCCGCGCGTGTCGATGATCGAGCCGCCGCCCGGGTACGTCGCCTCCCACTGCCGGAGCCACCCGCGATTCGCGATCAGGACGCGCTCGAGTGGCTTGGCGTCGCGGACGCGGATGGGTCGCAGCGTGACGTCACCGTCTCGCAGGGTGGGCACGGCGACTGCGGGCATTCTCAGACTGTATCGAGTCCTGCCGCGTACTCGATGAGCCACGGGCGGAGATCCGGCCCGAGGTCGTCGCGATCGGCGGCGAGCTGGATGACCGCCTTGATGTAGTCGAGCTTGTCGCCCGTGTCGTACCGGCGCCCCCGGAAGACGACGCCGTACACGCCGCCGGTGCCCTCGACGTCGCCCGCCATGGTCATGAGCGCGTCGGTCAGCTGGATCTCCCCGCCCTTGCCGGGAGGCGTCTGCTCGAGGATGCCGAAGACCTCGGGCTTCAGCACGTAGCGGCCGATGACCGCGTAGTTCGACGGTGCGACGTCTTTCGCCGGCTTCTCGACGAGGCCGGTGACGCGCACGACGTCGGGGTCGTCGGTCGCCTCGACCGCTGCGGCGCCGTAGAGGTGGATGGAGTCGGGATCGACCTCGAGGAGCGCGACGATCGAGGCGTCCCGCGCCACCTGCTCGTCGAGCATGCGCGTCAGGAGGGGGTCGCGGGCGTCGATGATGTCGTCGCCGAGGAGCACGGCGAACGGCTGGTCGCCGACGTGCATGTGGGCACGCAGGACCGCGTGTCCGAGGCCGAGCGGGTCGCCCTGGCGCACGTAGTGCATGTCGGCGAGGTCGGTCGACTCGGTGACCTTCGCGAGCTTGACCGTGTCGCCCTTGGCCTCGAGGGTCGCCTCGAGTTCGGCGACGCGGTCGAAGTGGTTCTCGAGGGCGTTCTTGTTCCGCCCGGTCACCATCAGCACGTCGGTGAGGCCGGCCTCGACGGCCTCTTCGACGACGTACTGGATGGCCGGCCGGTCGACGACCGGGAGCATCTCCTTCGGCATCGCCTTCGTCGCGGGCAGGAAGCGAGTGCCGAGCCCTGCAGCGGGAATGACGGCCTTCGTGATCCGTTGAGTCATGCGACTCAGCGTACCCGTCGCCCCTCTGAGGCGTTCCGGCCGCATCGTCCTAGGATGTGTGGCATGCCCGACGATCCGGATGTGGACAAGCGGATCCTCCGCGCCGAGTTGCGAGAGCGACGCCGCAACATGCCGGCTCACGAGCGCGAACTCGCGACCGAGGGCTTCACCGCCCGGCTCGAGGAGCTGATCGGCTCGACGCAGGCGGAATCGATCTCCTGCTACCTCTCGATGCCGACCGAACCGAACACCCGGCCCTTCGTGAACTGGGCCGAGGCGCGCGGCATCCGCGTGCTGTTCCCGGTGACACGCGAAGACGGCCTGCTCGACTGGACGGTCGGCGAGGAGGAGACCGAGACGCTCGGCCTCCACGGCACGCCAGAGGCGGTCGGCGAGCTGCTCGGGCCGATGGCGATCAACGACGTCGATCTCATCATCGTGCCGGCCGCCGCCATCGACGCGACGGGCATGCGCCTCGGCTGGGGCAGGGGCTATTTCGACAAGACCCTCGGATCGATGGGAAAATGTCCTCCGGTGTACGCCGTGGTCTTCGACAGCGAGTTCGTCGAGACCGTGCCGCGTGAGGTCCACGACCAGCCCGTGAACGGCATCGTGACGCCCACGCGCATCATCGCGTTCTGACCGGCGAACCGCCGTCGAAAACCCGAAATCGGAAGAAGCTCCATGCCCACGTACTCCTACCGTTGCACCGAGTGCGACAACGCCTTCGACATCCACCAGGCATTCACCGACGACACGCTCACGGTCTGCGAGGTGTGCGGCGGCAAGCTGCGCAAGCTCTTCAACACGATCGGCGTGACCTTCAACGGCTCCGGCTTCTACCGCACCGATTCCCGCAACGGCGGCTCGGGCTCCTCGGGTTCCGGTTCCGGTTCCGGTTCGTCATCGGGCTCGTCGAGCTCGTCGAGCTCGAGCTCGAGCTCGAGCTCGTCGAGCTCGAGTTCATCGAGCTCGGGTTCGTCGAGCTCCTCCGGCGGGTCGTCGGGGTCCGGTTCCTCCACGTCGTCGGGCGGCTCCTCGTCGAAGTGACCGTCGGCTAGCGTGGTGGCCGTCGAAACCACGACACCCGGATCCGAGCACTCGGATCCCCCATCGACGAAGGGCGAGCCGTGATCAAGGGCTTCAAGGAATTCATCATGCGGGGCAACGTCATCGACCTCGCCGTCGCGGTGGTCATCGGCGCCGCATTCACCTCGGTCGTGAACGCGATCGTCGAAGGGCTCATCAATCCCCTGATCAGCCTGCTCTTCAAGGCCGACAGCCTCGACGACCTCACCTTCAAGCTCGGCCCCGCGACGTTCGCCTACGGATCGATCATCGGGGCGATCATCTCGTTCCTCGCCGTCGCCGCCGTCGTCTACTTCGTGTTCGTCATGCCGATGAACCACTTCAAGGAGCGGGCGGAGGCCAAGCGCAAGGCGGGCCGGCCCGACCCCGAGGAGCCTGAGACCGAGCTCACCGTGCTCGCGCAGATCCGCGACCTGCTCGCCGAGCGCAGCACCGACGCCGGCACTGGCGCGCATCGCGAGTGATCAGGTCTGCTTCCAGTGCGGGGGCCGGTCGCGGGTCAGGCGTTCGTCGTCGGATGTCCCGGGGCCGGCCTTCCCCGTGCGCGGCTCAGGGGCTTCGAGCCGGTCGACCGGCACTTCGGGTGACGGATCGGAACCGGGCGCAGGCGTGAGCCTCGCGCGGCGCGCCCGCCCGGTGGCGCGTTCGACCCGCTGACGCGGTTCCTCGGTCATCGGCGTTCGGCCGCGACATCCGCCGTTCGCTCGGCGTCCGGCCTCCCGAGCAGTGACGCGACCCGCGAGGCGACCGCCTCGGGATTCCCGAAGAGCTCGAAGCTGTGCACGCGCAGGTAGTGCCAGCCGAGACGGCGCAGCACGTCGGGGCGCAGGCGAAGCGATTCGCGAAGGCTGAGGCCGGCGAGTGCGTCATCGGTCTCGACGACGACCGCCTTGCCGGCGTTCGCGGCGGCGAGCGCGAGGCGTCCGCGGTGGCCGACGCTGACCCGCACGCCGCGGCGCTCGAGCCGCGCGGCGAGGTCGTGCAGCATCGAGGGGGCTTCCCCGGTCGCGCTGGGTCCGGCCGCGCGCTCCTCGGTCTGCGTGAGCACGTTGGCGAGGGCGAGCACGCCGTGGCTCTGGCGGTCCTCGTCGATGTCCTCGGGGCGGAACGCCGAGACGACGTCCATCGAGCGCCGTGCGCGGGTCATGCCGACGGCGAGGAGCCGGTCGCCACCTGGCTCGCCGAGCGATCCGAAGTTCGAGAGCAGCCGGCCGTGCGGGGTGCGCCCGTACCCCACCGAGAAGATCACCCGGTCGCGGCTCTGCGCGACGGCCTGCTCGAGGGTGAGCACCGTGAACGGCTCGGCACGGTCCTTCAGGATGAAGTCGGAGAGATCGGTACGCTTCGCGAACGCCGCGAGCACCGCCTGGTGCACGCGTGCGGCATGCTTCGTGCTCGCGGTGATGACCATGAGGGACTCGCGAGGGCGCTTGACCGCGTGCTCCATGACGAGCTCGACCACCTTCGCGACCTCGGAGTCGATCGACTCGACGGTGCCGGTGACGGTGTCGGGCAGGCCGTTGCCCGAGACGTAGTGCAGGCCGAGGCTGCCGTGGCCGAGGAAGCTCCCCGCCCACGGCAGCGAGACGATGCGCCCGGCGTAGAAGCGGTTGTTCACGAGCTCGGCGAGGTCTTCGCCGCCCGCCCGGTAGCTGCGGGTCAGGGTGAGGGTCGGCAGGAGCTCACCGAGCCGGGCCAGCGCCGAGTCGGCGTGCAGGGCGTCGACGCCGTGCTCGGTCGACGACGTACGAGGCTGTTCGACGTCGTCGAGGCCGGTCTCGAAGAGGGTCGGCGTCTGGGTGACCGGGTCGCCGAATGCGACGACCTGCTTCGCGCGGCGGATCGCACCGAGGTTCTCGGCGATGCTCGTGGCGCCGGCATCGACGAGGATCACCGTGTCGAAGCCTATCGAGTCGTCGATCGCGGCGACGTCGTACGGTGAGGCGAGCCAGATCGGAGCGAGGGCGCGGAAGAGATGGGGCGTCTCCGCCTGCAGCGTCGCCGGACGCACCCGGTCGCCGCGGAGCATCCGCTTCAGTCGCCCGGCCTCGTCGGCGTGGTCGACGAGGGCCACCTTCCAGTTCTCGGCGAGCCGCCAGGCGAGGAGCGGGCCGGCGGCGGAGGCGTGGGCCTCGTCGACGAGTCGGAAGTCGCCCTCGAGGCGGTCGAGCACCGAGGTGTTGGCACCGAGCAGCGCCTTCTCGTTCGCGAGCACCGATTCCAGCACCGACTGCCACCAGGCGAGCTCGAGTTCCGCCGCGACCGCGCGCTCGGGCACGTGCCGCTTGGCGAGGTCGAGCAGCAGCGGGTCGAGGCCGAGGTCGCGCAGGCGCCCGAGCACCGCCGTGCGCTCCTGCAGGTTCGTCAGCACCTCGGACTCGGCGGCGAGCCCTTCGAGCGCCGACGTGAGTTCCCGAATCGGGCGGGAGGCGAGCTGGCGAGAGGTGCCGACGACACCGAGCGGCGCGTCGAGCGCCCCGAGGTCGGCGACGACCTGCTGGTATGCGACGTGCACGTCGTCGATGCCGACGGGAACGCCGGGGATCGCACCGGCATCCGAGTACCGCTGCCAGAGCGTGCGCTGCTGCTGGATGCCGCGGAGCGCCGAGTTGAGGTCGGAGACGTGCACGCCGGGGCGCACGAACTCGAGTGCGTGCCGCCGCAGACGCCGACGGTTCGCACCGGACATGCCGGGCGAGTCGCGCCGTGACGAGGTCGCCGCGATGAGCTCTCCGAGCGGCCGGTCGAAGACCGAGGGCTGGAAGCGGTCGAGCGTCTCGCGCACGTCGAGCAGCAGTCGGAGGAAGACGCCGAGCTCGGCGACCGACTCGAACTCGCGCAGGCGGGTCTGCGCGATGAGCGCTCGGCCACGGTCGAGCAGTCGCGGCAGGTCGCTGCGCGAGAGTCGCTTCGCGAGCTCGTGCGCACCCGTCGCCTCTTCGGAGGAGGTGAACGAGGCGCCGTACCAGGGCGAGTCTCCGGGACCGTAGCGGAACTCGCCGAGCGAGGCGGCTCGGGCGAGATCGCCGGCGACCTCGTCACGACGGTCGGCGACTGCCACGAGCGCGGCATGGTCGAGGCGCGCCGTCGTCGACGGGGGGCTCGGCACGAGCGCGAGGCTCGCGAGCTCGCCCAGCGCGTCGAGCACCGAGACGTGCAGCTCGGGGTCCTTGCGGGTGAGCGCGGAGCGGTAGTCGAGCAACACCTTGCGCAGGCGCACGAGCGCGTCGTCGACGTCGGCGACCCTCGGCCGCTCCGCCTTCTCGTTGCGCGAGATCGACTGGATCAGTTCACGACGGAGTCCGGCCGTGGTGACGGCCGCGCCGCCGAGCCCGACCTGCCCGAGGCGGTGCGCGATGCCGTCGAGGCTCGCTCGCCGCGCGCCGACGACGAGCACGCGCTTGTCCTTGGCGACGAGCGCCCCGATCGCGTTGACGATGGTCTGCGTGCCGCCGGTGCCGGGCAGCGTCTTCACGACGACCGAGGTGCCAGCCTCGATCTCGGCGACCGCCTGTTCCTGCTCGGGGTCGGCGTCGAGGAGGAGCGTGTCGGTCGAGGGCGGGCGCGCGTCCTGCGAGACCGCGCGCACGCGCTCCCCTGTGGCGGCGACGACCGACGCGCGCGACGCGGGGTTGCCGGCGATCGCGTCGATGACGGGGTGCTCGAGCTTCGCGGCATCCGCTGCCATCTCGGGGCCGACTTCGGCGAACGAGGAGACGACGAGGCGCGGCGCGACGTGGAACCAGGGCAGGTGGCTCGTGAGGCCGCGAAGCCGGTCGATGACGGGCTGCGGCTTGAACACGCCGTTCGTGATCGCGAGCGCCACGAACGCGTCGGCGTCGAGCGTGATCTGGAACTGCTCGCGGAGCTCGCGGGCGAGCGCCGGGTTCAGGAACGGCTGCCCCTTGAGCTTCAGCTCGAAGTCGCGGCCGTAGCGACGGATCGCGAGCGGACGCAGGAGGACCGGGGCCAGGAACTCCTCGCCGGCGTTGCGCCACGAGGCGAGGCCGATCGCGAGGTGCACCGACTCGATGCCGCGCACCGAGCGCAGTTCGATGCCCTTCTGCGTGATCTCGGCTGCGGCGAGCCGCGCGTTCCTGAGGGCCAGCTCGTCGCGGATGAGGCTCGAGAGCAGGGTCGACTTGCCGGTGATGAACTGGGGCAGGCCGCCGGGGTGCGTCGTGGAGAGTTCGATGCGTGTGTGAGGCGTGTCGACGAAGCGGGCGAGCGGCGAGCGTCCGCCGACGGCGGCGAGCTCGGCGTTCCAGCGCCGCCAGGCGGGTTCGGCGACGTTGCCCGCGACCAGGTCGGGGTCGCCGAGGCTCAATCCGTCGGGGCTCGTGATGTCGTGTCGCATGTGTTCCGGGGTGAGGTCGTCGGCGGCAGCATCGATCTCGGGGTCGAGGATGTCCTCCTCGTCGTGATTCCGATCGAGCCGCCGCACACGGACACCATACGTGGAATCACGCGGAATCCTCGGAGCATCGCCGCATCCGGAGCGCTTTCGATACCCCCAGGGTATTGTGCTAGCGTCGCCCGGGTGAGTCCAGCACTGCCCGAGCGCCCTGCCGCCGCCGTCGAATCGCCCGCCACCGCCCCGCGCACGACCGTCATCATCGGCGGTGTCGCGGGTGGCATGTCCGCGGCGACGCGCTTGCGCCGGCTCGACGAGGAGCGCGAGATCATCGTGCTCGAACGCAGCAGCGAGGTCTCCTTCGCCAACTGCGGGCTGCCCTACCACGTGTCGGGCGTGATCGCCGATCGGGAGGCACTCTCGCTGCAGAGCCCCGAGCGCCTCGCCGCGCGGTTCCGCATCGACGCCCGGGTGCGGCACGAGGCCGTGGCAATCGATCGCGCGGCGAAGACCGTGACGGTGCGCCGCCTCGACGACGGCGCGACGGCGGAGATCGGCTACGACGAGCTCGTGCTCTCCCCCGGCGCGGCACCACGTCGGCTCGCGAATGCCGCCGCCGACGCGCCGGTGCGCACCCTCCGCACGCTCGACGACCTCGACCGGATCTTGACCGACCTCGACGACGTGCCGCCCGCCGGCTCCGTCGTGGTCGTCGGCGGCGGCTTCATCGGCATCGAGATGGCCGACAACCTGCACCGGCGGGGACTCGACGTCGCCCTCGTGCAGCGCGGCACCCATCTCCTCGCCGAGCTCGACGAGGAGATGGCCTCGCCCATCGCCGACCACCTGCTCGGTCTCGGCGTCGACGTGCGCCTCGGCGGGGCCGTCGCCGCGGTCGGCGTCGACCACGTGCTGCTCGACGACGGCGGCCGGCTGCCCGCGGCACTCGTGATCGCCGCGATCGGCGTCACCCCCGAGGCATCCCTCGCCGCCGATGCCGGGCTCGAGCTCGGCGCGAGCGGAGGCATCGCGGTCGACGCCTTCCACCGCACGAGCGACCCGTCGATCTTCGCGATCGGCGACGCAGCGGAGAAGCGGGAAGCGATCGACGGCAGCGGAACGCTCGCGACCCTCGCCGGGCTCGCGAACCGCCACGGCCGCGCCGTCGCCGACGCGATCGCCGGAGGCGCCACGCCGGCACGTCCCGCACTCGGCACGTCGATCGTCGATGCCGCCGGCCTCACCGCGGCGAGCGTCGGCTGGTCGGAGCGCGTCGCCCGCCGGCGCGGTCGCGAGGTCCGCGTCATCCACACCCACCCGTTCTCGCACGCGAGCTACTACCCCGGCGCGGTGCCGCTCTCGATGAAGCTCGTGGTCGACGCCCATGACGACCGCATCCTCGGCGCACAGGTGGTCGGCACCGACGGCGTCGACAAGCGCATCGACGTCATCGCCACCGCGATGAGCGTCGGGCTCGCGGCATCCGCCCTCGCCGATCTCGAACTCGCCTACGCGCCGCAGTACGGCTCGGCGAAGGACCCGATCAACATGCTCGGCTACGTCGCGCGCAACCTCGCGAGCGGTGAGGACCGCGTCATCCAGTGGCACGAACTCGACCGGGAGCTCGCGGCGGGAGCGGTGCTCGTCGATGTGCGGGCCGAGGCCCAGCTCGCCGAAGGGCGTATCCCGGGCGCCCAGTGGATCCCGGTGGAGTCGCTCCGAGAGCGCCACGCGGAGTTCACCGGCCGGCGGATCGTCGTGCAGTGCCGCGTCGGACAGGGCGCGCACACGGCGGCCCGCCTGCTCTCCGAGCTCGGCCACGACGTCGTGAACCTCGACGGCGGCTACCTCACCTGGCGCGACGGCCGACGCGCGCGCGCCCTCGCCGAACTGCCGCTCGCGGCCTGATCCGTCCAGCCTGCACCCAGCCCGAACCGAAACAGGAGCCCCAGATGCGATCCACCACCCCGAACGACGTCCACGCGATCGCCGACGCCGTCATCCTCGATGTGCGCGAACCCGGCGAACTCGCCCAGGCCCGCATCGAGGGCACGCTCGACATCCCGCTCGGCGAGCTCGTCGAGCGAGTCGAAGAGGTGCCGAGCGACACGACCGTCTACGTGCTCTGCCACGTGGGCGGTCGGAGCGCCCAGGCCGTGCAGTACCTGGAGAGCCGCGGCGTCGACGCGGTGAACATCGACGGCGGCATCGTGGCGTGGCACCGGGCGGGGCTGCCCGTCACGCTCGGCGGCGCGTCATGACGTCGACAGAATCGAAGGCCGCCGCGCAGCGCCGCATCGCCAATCGCCTCAAGCGCGCGAGGGGTCAGCTGAACGCCGTCATCGACGCCGTGGAGTCGGGAGCCGACTGCCGCACGGTCGTCACCCAGCTTTCAGCAGTGTCGAGCGCGCTCGACAAGGCCGGCTTCGCGGTCATCTCCACGGCCATGCGCGAGTGCCTCGCCGAGCCCGACGAGCCGCAGACGACGGATGCCTCGGGCCGCCTCAGCGTCGACGAACTCGAGAAGCTCTTCCTCACGCTCTCCTGAGCCGGTCGGCCGACCGACCGAGCCGCCGCGGCGGATGCCTGAGGCACCGCCGCGGCGTGGCCCGATCAGATCGAGGCGAGCTCGAGCCCGTGCGCGGCGGCGACGCCCTCGTTCGTGAGCTTGCCGGCGGTCGCGTTCAGGCCCTTGGCGAGCGCGGGGTCCGCGGCGAGCGCGGCCTCCCAGCCGAGGTCGGCGATCTTCAGCGTGTACGGCAGCGTCGCGTTCGTGAGCGCCGGTGTCGACGTCGCGGGCACGGCGCCCGGCATGTTGGCGACGCAGTAGTAGATGGCGTCGTGCACGCGGAAGGTCGGTTCGGCGTGCGTGGTCGGGCGCGAGCCCTCGAAGCATCCGCCCTGGTCGATCGCGATGTCGACGAGCACGGAGCCCGGCTTCATGGCCGCCACCATCGCGTCGCTGACGACCTTCGGCGCGGCGGCGCCCGGCACGAGCACGGCGCCGACGACGAGGTCGGCGTCCTTCAGCTGGCGCGCGATCTCGTACGGCGATGAGGCGAGCGTGTGGATGCGGTGGTCGTAGCGCGCGTCGATCTCGCGCAGCTTCGGCAGCGAGATGTCGAAGACGGTGACGTCGGCGCCGAGGCCCAGCGCGGTCGCCGCGGCCTGCTCGCCCGCGACGCCGCCGCCGATGACGACGACCTTGGCGGGCGAGGTGCCCGGCACGCCCGCGAGCAGCACGCCGCGGCCGCCCTTCGAGGCGAGCAGCTCGGCAGCGCCGACCTGGGGGGCGAGACGACCCGCGACCTCGCTCATGGGGGTGAGCAGCGGCAGCGAGCGGTCGGCGAGCTGCACCGTCTCGTAGGCGATCGCGGTGACGCCCGAGTCGAGGATCGCCCGGGTCAGCGGCAGGTCGGCCGCGAGGTGGAGGTAGGTGAAGAGCGTGAGGTCGTCGCGGAGGAAGCCGTACTCGGCCGCGATCGGCTCCTTGACCTTCAGCACGAGTTCGGCCGACCACGCCTCGTCGGCAGTCGCCACGATCGTCGCGCCGGCCTCGGCGTACTCGGCGTCGGCGTAGCCGGCACCGGTGCCTGCACCCGCCTGGATGGCGACCTCGTGGCCGCGGGTCGCGAGCGCGTGCACGCCCGCGGGCGTCATCGCGACGCGGAACTCGTTGTTCTTGATCTCTGCAGGCACGCCGATGCGCATGGGGTTTGCTCCGTTGCTGTGTTTCGAATGTCGTGGTGACAAGTGGCATTATTCTCGCCGCTTATTCGCCACGCCGACAGGTCGACCGCACAGAATTCGATAGAATCGCGACATCCGCTGCACTCATTCGAATCAAGGATGTCTCGATGCCCGATGCACCGCAGATCAGCGCACCCGGCGCTGAGCCCACGCCCGTCGTGCTCGACGCGATCGACCGCCAGATCATCGCCCGACTGCACGAGAACGCGCGCATCCCGAACGTGGACCTCGCCCGTGCCGTCGGCGTCTCCCCCTCGACCTGCCTCGCCCGCGTGCGCTCGCTCCGTGAACGCGGCGTCATCGTGCGCTACACCGCCGAGATCGATCCCGCGGCGCTCGGCTACCACCTCCAGGCGCTCGTGAGCGTGCGCATCCGGCCCGGTGCCCGACACCTCATGGAGCAGATCTCCGACGAGCTCCGCACGCAACCCGAGGTCTCGCAGCTCTTCTTCCTCGGCGGCTCGGAGGACTTCCTCATCCATGTGCGCGTGCGCGACAGCGAGCACGTGCGCCAGTTCGTGCTGAAGAACCTCTCGGCGAACCCGGCGGTCGCCCTCACCGAGACGAACCTCGTCTTCGAGCACCACACGGCGCTGTCGGCGGGGCTCCGCGCGGTCATCTGAGGCTCGCGCGGGCGGCCGCGTCGCGAGCGGATGCCGCGAACCCTCGCCAGCCGGCCCGACCCGCCCTATCGTGGACGGCATGGCGCCCAACGAGATCGTCGCCCCCATGCTCGCGAAGGCCGTGCCCGGCGTGCCCGATCCCGACTCGGTCGAGGGCGGCCTCGCCTACGAGCCGAAGTGGGACGGATTCCGCGGCATCGTGTCGTTCGACGGTCACGACGTCGAGATCGGCAGCCGCGGTGCGAAACCGCTCACCCGCTACTTCCCAGAGCTCGTCGAGGCGTTCGCACGCCTGCTGCCGGCGCCCTGCGTGCTCGACGGCGAGATCGTCATCTCGACCGCCCGCACGGGGCAGGCGCGCCTCGACTGGGAGGCGCTCTCGCAGCGCATCCACCCGGCCGCGAGCCGGGTCGAGCTCCTGGCACGCGAGACCCCCGCGATGTTCGTGGCGTTCGACCTCATCGAGGCCGACGGCGTCTCCCTGCTCGACCGGCCGTTCTCCGAGCGCCGCGCCGCGCTCGAACGACTCGTCGGCGGCATCGGCGACCCGATCCGGCTGACCCGCATCACGACCGATGTCGCGCTCGCGCGGCGGTGGCTCGAGGAGTTCGAGGGAGCCGGCCTCGACGGGGTCGTGGCGAAGCCGCTCGCCGCGCCGTACTCTCCCGGGAAGCGCGTGATGCTGAAGGCGAAGCACCATCGCACCGCCGACGTCGTCGCGCTGGGCTACCGCATCCACGCTTCGGGCAACGGCGTCGGCTCGATCCTCCTCGGGCTGTACGACGACGAGGGGCGCCTCCGGAACGTCGGCGGCATGTCGGCGTTCAGCAACGCCCGGCGGCTCGAGCTCATCGACGAGCTCGAGCCTTATGTCGTTCGCGACGACGACGGCGGGATGGTCACGGGCGAGACGGACCGCAGTCGCTTCTCGTCGGGCCGCGACGTGTCGTTCGTGCAGTTGCGACCGGAGCTCGTCGCCGAGGTCCGCTACGACCAGCTCGAGGGCGACCGGTTCCGCCACACCGCGCAGTTCGAGCGGTGGCGACCCGACCGCGAGCCGCGCTCGTGCACCTTCGAGCAGATCGAGCGACCGGTGGCGTACGACCTCGACGACGTGCTCGGCTGAGGCGGCGGCATCCTCGTGACCACGGCCACTGGCACCGCTCACCGCTACGAACGCGAGAGCGTCGAGTTCGCGCGCACCTTCGCCTTCCTCGACGCCGTGTATGCGATCGCCCTCACGCTGCTCGTCGTCAACATCGATCCGCCCGAGGCATCCGCCTGGCGGAACCTGTCGACGCTGCTCGCGAGCGGGCTCGGGTGGCAGCTCCTCGGATTCGGCATCAGCTTCGCGGTGATCGCCGTGTTCTGGCGTACGAACCACCGCATCGTCGCGGGCTTCAGCGCGATCACGCCGTCGACCATCACCGCGAACCTCGTCGCGATCGCCTTCGTCGTGCTGATCCCCTTCTCGACGCAGGGCGTCAGCGACGTCGAGCTGGCCGACGAGCCGCTCACCGTGACGGTCTACGCGCTGAACATCAGCGCCGCCGTGCTGGCGCAGGCGGCGGTCTTCTTCGTTGCGCGCCACGACGGCGTGCTCCGCGACCCGTTGCCGCGACGTGCGGACACCGTGAAATTCATCGACACGCTCACGACGCCGATCGTCTTCCTCGCCTCCATTCCGGTCGCCTACCTCGTGGGCACCGACTGGGCGCGGTACACGTGGGCGCTCCTCATCGTCATCGGACCGCTCAGCGGACGCTGGGCGGCCCGGCGCATCGCCCGCATCCGGGCATCGGCGGCGTCGCACCCCGCCGGCCGGGACGTCGACTGACCTGCTCGTCGGCTCCCCTCGGCCGTGCACGCGGACGAGCGCGTCAATTCGGACCCTCGCGGGGTGCGACGATTGAAGGATGCCCGTCGACACGTACCCGTTCGTGGAGGAGCTCGCGATCGCGAGGTTCGTCGGTCCGTTGAACCTGAGCCGCGGCCGCACCGCCGAGCGCGCCGGGGCGGTCGTCTCGTTGAACTGGGATCCCGCCCATTTCCGGCTGAGCGCCGACGTGCGCGGCACGGCGCCCGACCCGTACCGTTCGACCGTCAGGCTCGACCTCGGCATGCCGGGGCGGGCGACGATCCTCGCGGGCTCGTGCACGTGCCCGGTGGGGCGCAACTGCAAGCACGTCGCGGCGACCCTGATCGCCTCGGCCGAGCGCCACAAGCGAGAGCAGGCCGAGGCCGTCGACAGCGAGACCCGCGATGCGGCGAGCGCGGCGGCGAGCGGATGGCGCGGCGAACTGGCAGCGCTCGCCGGCACCGCGCACGGGTCCGACGGGCCGGCGGATGACTCGGCCGTCCGCCAACCGCTCGCGCTCCAGTTCGAGCTGCGCGAGCGCGTCTCCCGCAAGGCGAGTGCCCGCCAGACCGCCCGCGACGAACCCGCGTCGTCGGCGGCATCCGTCGACCGCCTCGCCGTTCGCCCGGTCACGCGCGGCACCCGCGGCGGCTGGATCAAGGGCAGCCTCACGTGGCAGAACGTCGGATTCCAGGGCCGCGCCGGCGGGTTCGACCCGGCGCAGGCGCGGTGGTTCGCCGAGTTCTCGCTGCTGAAGGGCACGAGGCACTCCGCGTTCGCCGAGTACGGCTCGGCGTGGATCTCGCTCGACGAGTACGAGAGCCGCACCCTGTGGGCGCTGCTCGAGGCGGCACCGCGACTCGGCATCGCCCTCGTCGGCGGCACTGCGCGCACGGTGATCGACATCGCGAAGCCGGCGGTGATCGGGCTCGACGCCCGCCACGCACCGGCCGCGCCCGGCGACGGACAGGGGTCCGGGGCGCACGCGATCCCGACCGCGGCACCGGGGGCTGACGCCGCGCCGGCTCTCGAGACCGGTACCGACCTCGTGCTGACTCCATCGGTCACCGTCGGCGGCCGCAGCTACCCGACCGAGCTCGTGCGGCTCATCGGCGACCACGGCGTCTACGCATTCGACTTCGCCGCCGGCACGATCACGCTCGCTCCCCTCGCCGCGCCGCTCACGACGGCCGGCCGCGCCGCCGTGCGCCGACGTTCGCCCATCATCGTTCCCGCCGCCGAGATCCCGACCTTCGTCGAGGAGCAGTACGCACCCCTCGCACGGTCGCTCCGCCTCGCGAGCGGCGACGGCAGCTTCCCGCTGCCGGAGTTGCCGCTCGCGACGCTCGTGGCCACGATGCGCCACGAGCCGAACCACGTCGTGCGCCTCGAGTGGCAGTGGGAGGCCGACGGCGGCCGCCGGCTCACGCTCGACGCCCCAGATGCCGAGTTCCATGATCCCGAACGGGAGCGGCTCGTCGCGACATCCGCTGCCGCCCTGCTCGCCGGCGACCCCGCCGGGCTGCCGGCTGTCACGCCCGGCACCGAGCCGCGGCTGCGCCCCGAGGCGGAGCTGCGCGGGCTCGCGAGCGCCGAGTTCACCGCGAGGCTCCTGCCGCGACTGCAGGAGCTCGACCGGCTCCGCGTCGATGTCGTCGGCGACCCGCCCGCGTACCGCGAGCTCGTCGAGGCGCCGACGCTCACCGTCACGACGGTCGAGAGCGACCGCACCGACTGGTTCGACCTCGGCGTCGTCGTCACGGTCGAGGGCAAGAAGGTGCCGTTCGGGCCGCTGTTCAGTGCGCTCGCGAAGGGCCGGGCGAAGCTCCTCCTCATCGACGGCAGCTACCTCTCGCTCAAGCAGCCGGTGTTCGATCCGCTGCGCGAGCTCATCGAGGAGGCCGGGTCGCTCCGCGAGTGGGAGGCCGGCCTCACCATCAGCCGCTACCAGACGAGTCTCTGGGCGGAGTTCGAGGACCTCGCCGACCAGTCGGAGACGGCCGTGGCCTGGCGCGACACCGTCGCCGGGCTGCATGCGGCCGACGGCGTCGAGGACGTCGCCCCGCCGGCCGGGCTCGCGATGGAGCTCCGTCCGTACCAGCTCGCCGGGTTCCGCTGGCTCGCGTTCCTGCACCGGCACGGTCTCGGCGGCATCCTCGCCGACGACATGGGTCTCGGCAAGACCGCGCAGACGCTCGCACTCATCGCGCACGCCGCCGAGACCGCGCCCGAAGGCGAGCGGCGCCCGTTCCTCGTCGTGGCGCCCACCTCGGTCGTCTCGAACTGGGCGGCGGAGGCCGCGCGCTTCGTGCCGGGCCTGCGCGTCGAGACCGTCACCGCCACGCGGGCGGCCAGCGGCACCCGACTCTCGGATGTCGCGGCGCGCGCCGACATCGTCGTGACGAGCTACGCGATCCTCCGTCTCGACGCCCCGGAGTTCGCCGGCCTCGACTGGGCCGGGCTCGTGCTCGACGAGGCGCAGTTCGTGAAGAACCACTCGTCGAAGGCGAACGCGGCGGCCCGCGACATCCGTGCGCCGTTCCGCCTCGCCGTCACCGGCACGCCCGTCGAGAACAACCTGATGGAGCTGTGGGCGCTGCTGAAGATCGTCGCGCCCGGGCTCTTCCCCTCGGCCCGCGGCTTCGCGGAGCGGTTCGCCAGGCCGATCGAGAACGACCACCACGCCGAGCGACTGGCGACCCTGCGCCGGCGCATCCGGCCGTTCATGCTGCGCCGCACGAAGGACGTCGTCGCGCCCGAACTGCCGCCGAAGCAGGAGCAGGTGCTGACCGTGCAGCTCGACCCCGAGCACCAGCGGGTCTACGACGCGTTCCTGCAGCTCGAGCGGCAGAAGCTGCTCGGCCTCATCGACGACCTCGATCGCAACCGGTTCACCGTGTTCCGCTCGCTCACGCTGCTGCGCATGCTGAGCCTGCACGCCGCGCTCATCGACCCCGAGCAGTACGCAGAGGTGCCGTCGGCGAAGCTCGACGCCCTCTTCGACCAGCTCGACGAGGTGGTCGCCGAGGGGCACCGCGCGCTCGTCTTCAGCCAGTTCACGTCGTTCCTGCAGATCGCGGCCGCACGGCTGGATGCAGCGGGAGTGCCCTACGCCTACCTCGACGGCTCGACCACTCGGCGCGGCGACGTCATCGCGAAGTTCCGCGAAGGCGATGCTCCCGTGTTCCTGATCAGCCTGAAGGCGGGCGGCTTCGGGCTGAATCTCACCGAGGCCGACTACGTGTTCCTCCTCGACCCCTGGTGGAACCCCGCGAGCGAGGCGCAGGCCGTCGACCGCGCGCACCGCATCGGCCAGTCGAAGTCGGTGAACGTCTACCGCATGGTCGCCGAGGGCACGATCGAGGAGAAGGTCATGGCGCTGAAGGCCCGCAAGGCGAAGCTCGTCTCGTCGCTCATGGACGACGGCGAGCTCTTCAGCGAGACCCTCACCGCCGACGACATCAGAGGGCTGCTCGGCAGCTGACGCGATCTGGTGCCCCTGGAGGGACTCGAACCCCCAACCTGCTCCTTAGGACGGAGTTGCTCTTCCATTGAGCTACAGAGGCTGGCCGCATCAGAGTCTACCCGGAGCGCGGCAGCGTGTTCTGCGGCACCGTCGAGGAGCCGACGTGAGGAGATCAGCGATTCTGAGGTCCGATCGCGGCCCGATCATCCTCGGGATCGCCGATCTCCTCGGAATTGCGGGAGCTCCGCCGGGATGAGGGTTGGGCGGCATCACGCACGCCGCGCGGTAGCGTGTTCTGCGGCGCGCGAGCGCCGGCGACAGCGGCGGTGCCGCGGAACGGGGCGGCATGAGCGAGTCGACGAGCACGAGGTTCTGGGTGGGCGCGTCGACGGTCGGTGCGCTCGGCACGGCGGCACGAGGCATCCGCTCGCTCGACCTTGCCGCCGACGGCACCGCGACCCTCGGCGACCCCGTCGACGTCGGCCCGAACCCAATGTTCCTCGCGGTCTCCCCCGCCACCGGCGTGCTCGGCATCGTCCACGAGCTCGCCGACGGCCTCGTCTCGACGTGGACGTTCGAGGGCGACGCCGTCACGCCCTTCGGACTGGTCGGCTCGACCGGGGCGGCCGACCCCTGCCACCTCGCCTTCGACGAGGCCGGCGGCCTCATCTTCGCGGCGAACTACTCGGGCGCGAGGGTCTCGGTGCATCATGCAGCCCCGGATGTCCCGGCCGACGCCGCCCTGACCGCCGACTTCACCGGAGCCGGCCCGAACCACGAGCGTCAGGAGTCGTCGCACCCGCATCAGGCCGTCGTCGACTCGGCACGCGATCAGCTGCTGGTGCCCGACCTCGGTTCCGACCGGGTGCGCGTGCTCGCGCTCGACGCGCTTCCCGAGGCGTTCGACCACGACGGGTCACGCGACATCGTCGTGCACGCCGGTGCGGGCCCCCGCCACCTCGTGATCGCCGGCGACCTCGCGATCACCGCCAACGAGCTCGATCGCACGGCGAGCGTCATCGATCTCGCGGAGGGCCGCGAAATCGCGTGGTTCCCGATCGGCGACGACGTCGAGCCGCGGGGCCTCGGCTGCTCGGCGATCCGGTTGACGCGCGGCGGCATCGTGCTCATCGGGGATCGCGACGCCGACGCGCTGCGCGGCCTGCGCCTCGACGTCGAGGCACGCACGCTCGAACTCGTCGCGACGGTCGCGACCGGCGGGCGCCACCCGCGCGATCTCGAACTGACGCACGACGAGCGGTTCGCACTCGTCGCCGACCAGGGCTCGGACTCGATCGCCGTCATCGCGCTCGACCCGATCGGCATTCCGACGCGCGTCGCCGGCGTCGTCGAGACGCCGGCACCGGCCTGTCTCGCGCGGGTCTGACTCCGCGGTCTCGAGACGCCGCCCTCCGAGCCGGCGGCCGCGCCGCCCGGGCTCAGCCGGGCGGGTAGAGGTACAGGGCGGACCCCGCCGGGATGGTGCGGCGGTGGTACGAGTGGTCGGAGTTCTGGTTGTACTCCTCGATGTTGACACTGCCGTCGGCGTTGATCGACTGCACGTACGCCACGTGGTTGTACGGGAACCAGGCGACCGCGCCGATGACGGGCTCGCTCGACGTGGGCCACCCCTTGCTCGCCCAGGCATCGGCCCACGCGTAGGCGCTGCCTGAGGCGAGGTTCGACCAGTCCCACTTCCAGGGGGCGCTCGTGACGCCGGCATCGCGGTTCATGCGCCAGGCCACGAAGTCGACGCACTCGCGGTAGTAGTACCGCAGCGGCGACAGGCCTCCGCCGAAGTCGTCGGGGGTCTGGTCCCACCAGGGGTAGTCGTCGCCCTCGGCCTTGACCGTGTATATCGCGTAGCTGCCCGAGCCCCGCGAGGCGAGGTTGGCCGCCCAGGCCGCCTTGTCCTTCGCCTCCTGGTCGAGGCGCGCGGCTTCGATCTCCGCCTTCGTCTCGACGGCGTAGGCCTCGCTCGACAGCGGGGCACCGCTCACGAGCGACGAGACCTCGACATCTTGCGCCTCGGCCCTCGAGAGGCTGAAGGTACCGGATGCCCCGAACGTCTCGCCGCCCGGCATGAACGCGTACGCGGGCAACGCCACGGTGCCGACGATCGCCGGAACGACGAGCATCGTCGAGAAGACGCGGAACGGGCCGTTGCGGCGTGCGGCCCCGCGAGGCGCCCTGGCGACGACGGCGGCGACATCCGATGCGCCGGCCGGGCTGGAGGCGCTCGCCGGGCCCGCCGGTGCGGATGCCTCGGATGCCGCGGCATCCGTACGACCCTTGGCCCGCTTGGAGCGTCGTCGCTCTGCTGGAGCATTGCCTCGTGCGCGACCTCGGTCGGCCGATCGACGCGAGGAGCGCGGGCGCTCCGATGCGTCGTTCGTCTCGTCACCGTTCAACAGTTGGACCTCCGGGCACCGCTCCGAGGCCGCAGTGCAGCCCGGGAACGGAGTGGCTTCTCGGGTGCCGGCGACCTCGAGGGACGCCGGACTCGTTTCACCTTAGGGCACGGCCTGCGTCTTTGTCACGATCAGTCCGTCATCGTGCGCGTCGCCGTCGGCCTGCTCGACCGCACCGGTGTTGCGGAGGAACACGATGACCCAACTGAAGACCAGGACGGCGACGATCAGTTCGACCGCGGTCAGGTTGTAGTACCCGCTGATGAAGAAGGCGGCGAGCACCACGATGATGCCGACGTAGACGTAGCCGAGCACGACGAACACCCTCGGCATCGTCGGGAGCAGCGCGTGGAGGCTCAGGACCATCACCACGTACACGATCGCCATGCCGGTGGCCGCGAGATTGTGCGCGCCGAGGTACTCGTCGACCGGGAAGATGCCGACGCACGCGAGCAGGATCCCGATCACGACGAGGCCGAGGCGCACGAGGTTGCGGCCCCGCCGCTCCGAGACGCTGTCGGCCGGAAGGAACGCGGTCGCGTAGTGCGCGATGGTCGTCACCATCACCCCCGCGATGATGAGCGTCAGGTTGAAGGCGAGTGCCGAGAGGTCGTCGCTCATGCCGAGCGTGCTGAGGTTCTTCTGCCACCAGAGCGGATCGGTCGCGCTCAGCATGCTGGCGAGCGCCCCCACCGCCAGGAACATGGCGAGCACGAGGGAGAGCAGCATGGGCGTGAGGTTCACCGCCGACAGGTACGCCATGTACGCGGAGAGCGCCATCGCGACCCCGCCGAGGACGGCGGCCGGGAACCCGTAGACGAGGGCGCCGACGAAGCTCTGGCTGAGGAGCGATGCCAGCCCGGTCCACGCGAGGAGTGCGATCACGCCGAGCGCGAGCGCCAGCGCCGCGACGTCGAACCAGTGCAGGCGCCGCCGGTACCCCGGCGCCGTGCGTGCGCGCGAGCGCCGCACCGCGCAGCCGAACACGAACGCGACGATGGCGGAGACGGCACCGCCGACCGCGGCGAAGATGCCGATCGATCCCCGGCCCGCGATCGGCACGTCCTGATCCCAGAACACGAACAGGCCGACGAGCGCCCCGACCACGAAGGCGGCCGCGCCCACGAGCAGCGCCGACGACTCCTTGGCCTCAGCGGACCGTGACGGATGCCGCAGCATCCCTGCGAGAGATGGCGAATCGGACATTCGGATCCTCCTGCACTTCCGCAACAGCGGAGCCGAAATGTGCTCCCGTTCGGCAGCGTAGACCCGCGGTGCCCCTGAGGGAAGGATTCGCGGCCAGCGCGCCTCGCGCCCCGGTCAGGCCGCCGTCACGAGGTACTCGTCCCACTGCGGCAGCGGCCGCTCGAACCCGCGCGCCACCCAATTGCGTCCGCTCGGCCGGCCGGGCGTGAACCGGAGTTCCCAGCCCATCTCGGCCGGCGTGCGATCGCTCTTCGTGTTGTTGCAGCGCAGGCAGCAGGCGACGAGGTTCTCCCACGTGTCACGACCGCCTCGCGAGCGTGGAAGCACGTGGTCGATCGTGGCTGCCGGGCGGGCGCAGTACGCGCAGGCGTGGTCGTCGCGGCGGAGCACGCCCCGACGGCTCACCGGCGCTTGGTTGACGCGTGGAGCGCGGACGTAGCGGGTGAGCAGGATGACGCTCGGCCGCTGCCACGATCCGCTCGCGGCGCAGACGGGATTGCCCACGTCGTGCTGGATGACGGTGGCCTTGTGATTCATGACGAGGAGCAGCGCCCGCTTGAAGGAGACGACGGCGAGCGGCTCATAGCCCGCATTGAGCACGAGGGTGCGCATGGAGTGCCTTTCGATCGGTGCTGGATGGCTTCCAGCCGCGTGAACGGATCGGCGGTCCGAGAGGACGTCGGGCGGTGGCGGGCAGCGCCGGCGCGCCGTGGCTCGAGGGCCCCTGAAAACAGAGAACGGGCACCGTCGTGATGACAGTGCCCGTCGAGGCCTCGGCCCGGTTCGTGCTCGTTCGACTGCTGCGCCGTTGGTCGAAGAGCGCGCGCGCATCCGTGGAATGGATGCTGCACGACTTCACCATCGGCTTCCCCTGCCCGGTTTCTCGGATCGTCAGGGTCTCAGGTTAGAACACGAATGGCGCGCCGGGAACTTCCGGCGCGCCATCCACGCGTGGTGTCACGCGATGTTCATCGGTCAGATGCCGATGCGCACGATGTAGTAGTCGCTCGTCCAGATGGGCTGCACCCGCACCGATGCGCCTTCGTACGGCGCGTGCAGGATCATGCCGTTGCCGGCGTAGAACCCGTCGTGGCCCGGCATGATGACGAGGTCGCCGGGCTGCGCGTCGGCCTCGGAGATGCGGGTGCCCATGGCGCCCTGACCGGCCGAGGAGTGCGGCATGCCGACGCCGAACTGGGCGTAGACGTACATCACGAAGCCCGAGCAGTCGAAGCCGGCGGGGGTGGCGCCGCCGTAGACGTAGGGAACGCCGACGTACTGCGAGGCGACGCTGTAGACGCTCCCGAGGTCGAAGTTCGGGTAGGGCGGGTTGGCGAGGAAGTCGCCGACGGACGGACCCGAGTACGACGCCGCATACGACGTCATGGCCTGCTCAGCGGCGACTCGCGCCGCTTCGGCCTGCGCCGCGGCCTCGGCGGCGGCCTGGATCTCGGCGCCCGAGACGGCGGCGTAGCTGTCGGTCGTGACCGGAGCCGCGATGACGTCGTCGGTCACCTCGACCGACTGCGCCTGCGCCTTGGTGAGCTTCGTCACGTCGGTCTCGGCGAACTGCGGGCCGGTCGAGCCGGGCGCGAAGGCGTACGCGGGGATCGCGAGCGTGCCGACGATGCCGGCCGCGACCGCCATCACGAGCACGTTCGCGAGCGGGCCGCGGCGCAGTCGACGGGTCGACGGCAGCGTCGACGCGACGCGAGCAGCGGCATCAGGCTGGGCAGTGCTGGGGGAAACGGGTGCTTTCGCGGCGATGATCGCCTTCGTCGCAGCTCCGCGGGCGGGGTTCCTGGTGAGCCGCCGCCGTGAGAATCGAGCCAAGATGTGTACCTCCGTCGCCCCACGACATCGGATGTCACCCCACCGGATGCGCACGAGGGCGCCTACGGGTACTTGATCGAGCGGTGGGCTTGGGAGGCGTCTCGACCCTGGTCCTCCGACTGGCTTCTCGCCGGCGGACTCGAAAGAGACTACGCGAGGAGTGCCGGAATGTCACATTCTGATCACGGCGTGGCGCTGATCAGGCTATTTGGCGATGAAGAGGTGGCTCGCGACCTCGGTCGGCAGCTCGAGGCCGCCCTCGACGCCATCGACGACGACGAGCACGTAGCCGCCTGCACGACTGAACGTCGCGTGGGCGCCGGGCATGACTCCGGCCTGCTTCATCTGGCTGAGGAGCTCGGGATCGAACTGCACGGGCTCGCCCAGGCGGCGCAGGACGCCGTGGACGGGTTCGTCGCTCGCCTCGACGGCATCGACGAGATTGACGACGCCCTCCATGAAGGCGTCTGCCGGCGGAAGCCCGAGCTCTTCGAGTCCAGGGATCGGGTTGCCGTACGGCGATTCGCGGGGGCCGCCGAGGATCTCGATCAGGCGGCGCTCGACCTGCTCGCTCATCACGTGCTCCCAGCGGCAGGCCTCATCGTGCACGAACTCCCACTCGAGTCCGATGACGTCGGAGAGCAGCCGCTCGGCGAGACGGTGCTTGCGCATGACGTGCACGGCCTTCGAACGGCCGTCGGGGGTGAGCTCGAGGTGCCGGTCGCCGGAGACGACGACGAGCCCGTCGCGCTCCATGCGAGCCACCGTCTGCGAGACGGTCGGCCCGGAGTGACCGAGTCGTTCGGAGATGCGTGCGCGGAGCGGCACGATGTTCTCCTCCTCGAGGTCGAGGATCGTGCGGAGATACATCTCCGTGGTGTCGATCAAGTCGGTCACGCGCCATCCTCCCGTTGTCACAGCCCGTCGTCCAGCCTACCGGGCGGCACCCCCTCGCTAGACTCGACCCATGCCGAGCATCGTGATTCCCAGTGACCTGCTGCCCGCCGACGGACGCTTCGGGTGCGGCCCCTCCAAGGTGCGGCCCGAGCAGCTCGCGCACCTCGCCGCGGTGGGCCCGTCGATCCTCGGCACCTCGCACCGGCAGGCGCCGGTCAAGCAGCTCGTCGGGCGCGTCCGCAGCGGCCTCTCCGACCTCTTCACGCTTCCCGACGGCTACGAGGTCGTGCTCGGCAACGGCGGGTCGACCGCGTTCTGGGATGCCGCGGCGTTCGGCCTGATCGAGGAGCGCGCGCAGCTCGCCTCCTTCGGCGAGTTCGGCGCGAAGTTCGCGGCAGCTGCGGCGGCGCCGTGGCTGCAGGCCCCCGATGTGCGCAAGGCGGAGCCGGGGTCACGCGCCGAACCGTCGGCGCTCACCGGCGTCGACGTCTACGCCTGGCCGCAGAACGAGACCTCCACGGGCGTGATGGCACCGGTCACCCGGGTCGCCGGCGACGAGGGCGCGCTCACCGTCATCGACGCCACGAGCGCGGCGGGCGGCATCCAGGTCGACGCGTCGCAGTTCGACGTCTACTACTTCGCGCCCCAGAAGAACTTCGCCTCCGACGGCGGCATCTGGTTCGCGCTCCTCTCCCCCGCCGCGATCGAGCGCGTCGAGCGCGTCGCGGCGAGCGGACGGTACATCCCCGAGTTCCTGTCGCTGAAGAACGCGGTCGACAACTCGCGACTGAACCAGACGCTGAACACGCCGGCGCTGGCGACGCTGCTGCTGCTCGAGAACCAGCTCGAGTGGATGAACGCCTCGGGCGGCCTCGCCTGGGCCGACGCCCGCACCCGCGAGTCCTCGTCGGTGCTCTACGACTGGGCCGAGCGCACCTCGATCGCGACCCCGTTCGTCGCCGACCCCGCCCACCGTTCGCAGGTGGTCGTCACGATCGACTTCGACGAGTCGACGGATGCCGCGGCGCTCGCCTCGGTGCTCCGCGCGAACGGCATCGTCGACACCGAGCCGTACCGCAAGCTCGGACGCAACCAGTTGCGCGTCGCGACCTTCACCGCGATCGAACCCGACGACGTGCGGGCGCTCACCGCCTCGATCGACTACGTGCTGTCGCAGATCGGCTGATCCCGATGCGGCTCTGGCTGAGCGACGACGAGCGTCGCCCCGACCCGGCGCCCGCGAGGGCCGACGGCCGCAAGGCCGTGCTCGCGGGCACGCTCGGCTGGGGCGTCGCGCTCGTCGCGTGCCTCGTGTTCCGCGAGCCGCTCGAATCGGCGGGGCTCGGATGGTTCACGGCAGCCGCCGTCACCGGCATCGTGCTCGGCCTCATCGGCCTCGCGGTCGTGCAGGTGATCCGGCGGCGGGCCGGTCAGTCGGCGGAGCGCTCCGACTGACCGTCGGACTCGTCGTCTTCCGACTCGTCATCATCTGACTCGTCGCCTTCCGACTCGTCGCCTTCCGACTCGTCGTCTTCCGACTCGTCGTCTTCCGACTCGTCATCATCTGACTCGTCGTCGTCTGAATCGTCGTCGTCGTCGGATTCGTCGTCATCGTCCGATTCGTCGTCATCGTCGGACTCGTCGTCTTCGTCGTCGTCGTCGACCGCGCCGAGTGCATCGATGTCGATGCCGTCGAACTCGTCGTCGACGTCGTGCTCGTCGTCGTCGTGATCGTCCTCGTCGAGCTCGTCACCGTCGACGGCACCACCGGCGTCGTCGGCGTCGTCGTCGTCGGACTCGTCATCGGCGCTTGCCGCGGCGATCGCCTCTTGAGCCGCGCGGTAGTCGGCGAGCCGCTCCGACCACGGCACCCAGTCGGGTGCGAGCAGGGCGCTCTCTCCGGGCATGAGCTCGGTCTCGAGCACGGTCGGCTCGGCGGTGTCGTCGAACCGCGACAGCGTGACGCTCCAGTGCCAGCCCGGGTAGCCGCTGAGGTCGGAGGCGAAGAGCAGCGTCAGCACGTGCTCGCCCTCGACGAGGTGTCCGACGACGGACCCCACGGTCTCGGGAGCGGTGACCTCGAGCAGTGCGCGGCGGGCGAGGTCCACCGACGACAGGAGCACCTCGTCGGCGACGATGACGACGGCCTCGGGGGACTCTGCAGCTTCAGCCGCCTCAGCGGCCTCGGTCGTCGCAGCCTCGGCCGTCTCGGCCTCCGGCTGCTCTGGCTCGGTCGACTCAGGCATCGAGATCGTCTGCCACCTTGCGCAGCACCGCGGCGACGGTGCGCGCCTTGGACTTCTCGGGGTAGCGGCCGCGGCGGAGGTCGGATCCGATGCCGTCGAGCACCTTCACGACGTCTTCGACGATGATCGCCATGTCGTCGGCCGGCTTGCGGTTGATCTTGGTGAGGCTCACCGGGGTGTCGAGCACCCGCACCGACAGCGCCTGCGCGCCGCGCTTGCCTTCGGCGACACCGAACTCGAGTCGGCTGCCCGCCTTGACGGTCGCGCCGGCGGGAAGGGCGGAAGCGTGGAGGAAGACCTCCTGGCCGTCATCGGAGCTGATGAAGCCGAATCCCTTTTCCTCGTCGTAGAACTTGACCTTGCCGGTGGGCATCGTGTGAACCTCGCTCATGTCTGCAGGCGCGCTGAAACCACAGCGCCGTCCACCGCCCAGTCTATTGCCGGGACACCCGAGAGCGGGCCGTCTGGCCTATTCTGGGAGGGTGAGCGATTCCGGCCCCATCACCGACAATCGCGCCGAACGCGTCCTCGCGTACATGTTCGCCGCCATCGTCGGTCTCTCCATCATCTGTTTCTTCGCCGTGATGATCGGCACGATGTCCGGCGTCGCCGTCGACGAGATGAGCTCCGGCATCTGGGCGGTCGTCACGATGCTGCCCTGGTTCGGGCTGCCGATCGCCTTCGTCCTGCTCATCGTGCTCCTCATCGTCAACGGCGTTCGGCGGGGCCGAGCGGCGCGATCCGGATCGAGCTGATCGGAGACGATGCTCGAGCTCGCCGCACGACTCCGCGGGCTGTCGCGAGACTCCCTCGCAGCAGCACTGCACTCGCGCGAGTTCGAGCCGTCGGGTGTCCGTGACCTCTTCGACCTCGCCGAGGCGGTGCTCACGCCCGACTCGGTCGACCACGCGGTCGGCCGACTCGATCGGCGCCACCTCGCCGTGCTCGCCGCGGCCGTCGAGCTCGTCGCCGACGGCGACACCACGGCCGAGGCGGTGCGCGACGAGCTGGTACGGCATGCGGCATCCGCTGAGCTCTCAGACGCCGCCGGCGAACTGCTCGACGAGCTGAGCAGCCTCATGCTGCTGGTGCGCATCGGCGACCGGGTGCACGTGCCGGCAGCCGTCATCGCGAGGGTCGCCCCCCGCCTCGGCGCCGAGCTGCCCACCGTGGCGGAACTCGCGACGCCCGCGCCGCCGGTCCTCGTCTCGGGCGACGACGTCGACCGCACGCTCATCGACCGCCGCGCCGCGGAGACCGCCTACGCGACGGTCGCCGCCACGGCGGAGGTGCTCGCGGCGCTCGGCACCCAGCCTGCCCGCGAACTCGCGAAGGGCGGCCTCGCACTCCCCGATTCCAAGCGGCTCGCCGAGGCGAGCGGCATCCCGCTCGACGCGCTGCCCCGGCTCTTCCACCGAGCCGACGAGGCCGGACTCGTCGTGCGCGAAGGCGCGTACTGGCTCGAGTCGGAGCGCGGGGCGGAGTGGTCGCTCGAGTCGACCAGCGGCCGGTGGCGCCGCCTCGCCGAGTGCTGGCGCGACCGCATCCCCGAGGCGCTCCGCGAACTCGTCGCCCGGCGCAGCGAGTCGCTCACCGCGAGCACCCTCGGCGACGACGTGCGCTGGTTCTATCCGGCCGGCGGACGATGGATCGACGAGGGCCTCGAACGCCTCATCGGCGAGGCGGAGGCGCTCGGACTCGCGGTCGCGGGCGAGCCGGCGCCCACGGCGCTCCTCGTGCTCGCCGGCGACCTCGACCAGGCCGCGGCCCGGTTGGCGGCGTACTTCCCCGCCCAGGTCCAGCAGGTCTATCTGCAGCACGACCTCTCGATCGTCTCCCCCGGCCCGCTCGAGCCGACGCTCGATGCGCGTCTCCGCGGCTTCGCCGACGTCGAGGGGCGCGACCTCGCCTCGACGTATCGCGTCAGCGCGGCATCCGTCAATCGCGGACTCGCCGCCGGCGAGACCGCTCAGTCGATCCTCGAGTTCCTCGGCGGGCTCTCGCTCACCGGCATCCCGCAGCCGCTCGCCTACCTCGTCGGCGAGGCCGCGGCGCGGTTCGGCTCGCTCAGGGTCTCGCTGGCCGACCCCGCGGATGCCCCGGCGCGGGCGTGCGTGCGTTCCGACGACGAGCAGCTCGTGCGCACCCTCGCCGTCGACCAGTCGCTCGTCTCGATCGGCCTGCGTCAGGCGGGGCCTCATCGGCTCCTCTCGCGGTTCGCGCCCGAGGTCGTGTTCTGGGCGCTCTCCGACGCCCGGTACCCCGTGGCCGCAGAAGACGCCTCCGGCGAGATCATCCGGCTGAGCCGCCATCACCTGGCCTCGGTTCCCGAGCCGGCGCCGAAGGCCGACCCCATCGAGACGCTCCTCGACGTCGTGCTCGCCGAGGGTGAAGACGGCGCGACCGAGCAGGCCTGGCTCGCCCGGCAGCTCGAGGCCGCCGCCCGCTCGAAGGAGACGCTCACCGTCACGGTGCGCATGCCGGGCGGAGACACCGCCGACTACCTGCTGGCCCCCGCGAGCGTCGCCAACGGGCGGCTCCGCGCGCGCGACCGAAAGGCCGACATCGAGCGCACCCTGCCGCTGTCGGCGATCGCCGCAGTCTCGCCGGCGCCCGCCGGGGCCTGACGGCTGGCGTCGACCGTCGCCCTCGGCTCACTGCCGTCGCCGTCCGCTCGGGCATCTGCACGGTTTCGGACCGCATCGGCCCGCGACATCCGATCGCGTGCAGATGCCCGTTCCGGTGCCGAACGGCCGACCTCCCACGAAGCGGGCGTAGACTCGACCGCTATGTCAGACGGCCCACTCATCGTGCAGAGCGACCGAACCGTCCTCCTCGAGGTCGCGCACCCGCTCGCCGAAGACGCGCGCCACGACCTCGCGGTGTTCGCCGAGCTCGAGCGCGCGCCCGAGCACATGCACACGTACCGCATCACCCGGCTCGGCCTCTGGAACGCGAGGGCCGCCGGGCACGACGCCGACGACATGCTCGCGACGCTCGAGCGCTACGCGAAGTTCCCGGTGCCGCAGACCGTCGCCGTCGACATGCGCGAGACGGTCGGCCGCTACGGGCGGCTCGTCGTCGACCGCACCGACGAGGGCGCCCTGCGCCTGCACAGCGACGACATCGCGGTGCTCACCGAGGTCGCCTCGGCCAAGCGCATCGCGCCGCTGCTCACCGAGCGCCTCGACGACCGGAGCTTCCTCGTCGAGGCGTGGGCCCGCGGCGCGCTCAAGCAGGAGCTCGTGAAGCTCGGCTGGCCGGCGGAGGACCTCGCCGGGTACACCCCCGGCACGCCGCACAAGATCGACCTCGAGGAGGCCGGCTGGCACCTGCGCGGCTACCAGCAGCAGGCGATCGACAACTTCTTCGACGGCGGCTCGGGCGTCGTCGTGCTGCCCTGCGGCGCGGGCAAGACCCTCGTCGGAGCCGGGGCGATGGCGACGGCCAAGACCACGACGCTGATCCTCGTGACGAACACGGTCTCCGCCCGCCAGTGGCGCGACGAGCTGCTCCGCCGCACGACCCTCACCGCCGACGAGATCGGCGAATACTCGGGGCAGGTCAAGGAGGTCAAGCCCGTCACGATCGCGACCTACCAGATCCTCACCGCGAAGCGGAAGGGCGAGTACGCGCACCTCGCGCTCCTCGACGCACTCGACTGGGGCCTCGTGGTCTACGACGAGGTGCACCTGCTGCCCGCGCCCGTGTTCAAGCTCACCGCCGAGCTGCAGGCCAGGCGCCGGCTCGGCCTCACCGCGACGCTCGTGCGCGAGGACGGACGCGAGGGCGACGTCTTCAGTCTCATCGGACCGAAGCGCTTCGACGCCCCGTGGAAGGAGATCGAGGCGCAGGGCTTCATCTCCCCCGCGGCCTGCTACGAGGTGCGCATCGACCTGCCGCAGTCCGAGCGGCTCACCTACGCGGCATCCGCCGACGACGAGCGCTACCGCCTCGCGGCGACCGCACCGGCGAAGCTCGGCGTCGTCAAGGACCTCGTCGCCAAGCACGCCGGCGAGCGCATCCTCGTGATCGGCCAGTACCTCGACCAGATCGACGAGCTCGCCACGGCGCTCGGCGCCCCGCAGCTGACCGGCTCGACGCCCGTCGACGAGCGCGAGCGGCTGTTCCAGGAGTTCCGCGACGGCCGCACCCCCGTGCTCGTCGTCTCGAAGGTCGCGAACTTCTCGGTCGACCTGCCCGAGGCGACGGTGGCGATCCAGGTGTCGGGTTCGTTCGGTTCCCGCCAGGAGGAGGCGCAGCGACTCGGCCGGCTCCTGCGACCGAAGGAGTCGGGCCTCAGCGCGAACTTCTACACGCTCGTCTCGCGCGACACCGTCGACCAGGACTTCGCGCAGAACCGCCAGCGGTTCCTCGCCGAGCAGGGCTACAGCTACACGATCCTCGACGCGCACTCGCTCGAAGCGGCCTGACCGCCGAATCGGCCCGTACGGTTCTCAGCCACGCTGGTAGCGCAGCAACAGCAGGTCTCCTGCAGGCATCGCGTGCACGAGGTGCATGCCGCGCTCGAGCTCGGGGGCACCGCGCACGATGCGCCCGGCGTCGCCCGCGACGAGCATCGGGCTGAGCGAAAGGCAGAGCTCGTCGACGAGGTCGGCCTCGAGGAGGCTCCCGAACAGGTGCGGCCCGCCCTCGCACAGCACCTGCCGGAGCCCGCGTTCGGCGAGCACGTCGAGCATCGCGCGCACGTCGACCGCGTGTTCGCCCACGACGATGACGTCGGCGACCGCTTCGAGTGCGGCTCGGCGCGCCGCGGGCGCGGCGGCGTGGGTCACGACGATCGGTCGCGTCACGGCGGTCGTGAAGAACGGCGACTCGGGGTCGAGCGCGAGCGACGAGGAGACGACGGCGAGCCGGGGCTGCTCGGCCAGGCCGTTCGACACGCGCCACGCGGCATCCGCTTCGCTCACCGCGAGGCCGCCGTAGCCCTCGACCCGCACCGTGCCGGCGCCGACCAGCACGACGTCGGCGAGGGTGCGCAGCACCTGCATGGCGAGCCGGTCGCTCGCATCGCCGAGGCCGCCGCTGCGGCCGTCGACCGTGGCCGCGCCGTCGAGGCTCGCGACGAAGTTCATCCGCACCCGCCGGGTCGCTCGATCGGGCAGCGCGTAGGCGGCGAGCAGCGCGTCGCGGTCGGGGGTCGGAGCCGCGGCGGTCACTGGTTGTGCTCCAGGAAGACGGGCTCGCGCCATCCCTCGATCGCCTCGACCATGCGCATCGCGTCGACGGTCTCGCGCACGTTGTGCACGCGCACGATGCGCGCCCCCTGCATGACGCAGTAGACGGCGGCGGCGATCGAGCCCTCGATGCGCTGCTCGCGCGGGCGGCCGAGGCTCTCGCCGACGAAGTCCTTGTTCGAGAGCGCCACGAGGGTCGGGTAGCCGAGGCTCGTGATCTCGCCCAGGCGCCGGGTCAGCTCGAGCGAGTGCAGCGTGTGCTTGTTGAGGTCGTGGCCCGGGTCGACGACGATGCGATCGGATGCCACGCCTCGCGACTCCGCGAGCGCCACGCGCTCCGCGAGGAATGCAGAGACCTCGGCCACGACATCGCCGTACCGCGGCGAGGGATACGGCGTACGGGGTTTCGCGAGGCTGTGCGTGACGACGATCATGGCACCGGTCTCGGCGACGACGTCGGCCATGGCGGGGTCGTGGATGCCGGTGGTGTCGTTGACCACGTGCGCACCGGCGGCGATGGCCGCTCGGGCGACCTCGGGCAGGAACGTGTCGACCGAGATGACGGCACCGGAGCCGGCGAGTGCGGCGACCACGGGGACGACTCGCTCGATCTCCTCCTCGGCCGGGATCGCGGGCCCCGGCGCGAACTTCGCGCCGCCGACGTCGATCCAGTCGGCGCCCTGCTCGATCGCGAGGGTCGCCGCGGCGACCGCCGCGTCGAGCGCCTCGGTGCGCCCCCGGTCGTAGAAGGAATCAGGCGTGCGATTCACGATCGCCATGACCGCGACCTCTCGCGCGAAATCGAACTCGCGGGGGCCGATGCGCCGGATCACCGGGGTTCGAGTCGCCATGGTGCCGAGTCTTCCACGCCTGCTGCACGGCACCAATCCGGATGACGCCGACACACCGGTTCCGCGACCCTCGAAGAATGTTCAGGAAAGTTCCAGCCGATGCGCAGAGAATCATCACATGAGCGACGGACCACGAATTCTCATCGTCGACGACGAGCCCAACATCCGCGACCTCCTCACGACGAGCCTGCGGTTCGCGGGCTTCGCGGTGCGCGCGGTCGGCAACGGCGCGCAGACCATCTCGGCGGTACTCGAGGAGGAGCCCGATCTCATCATCCTCGACGTCATGCTGCCCGACATGAACGGCTTCGGCGTCACCAAGCGCCTGCGCTCGGCGGGCTACACCGCCCCGATCCTCTTCCTCACGGCGAAGGACGACACCGAGGACAAGATCACCGGCCTCACCGTGGGCGGCGACGACTACGTCACGAAGCCGTTCAGCCTCGACGAGATCGTCGCGCGCATCAAGGCGATCCTGCGCCGCACGATGCACGCCGAAGAAGACGCCGTGATCCGCACCGGCGAGCTCACGATGGACCAGGACACGCACGAGGTGCTCGTCGGCGACGTGCCCGTCGAGCTCTCCCCCACCGAGTTCAAGCTGCTGCGCTACCTCATGCTGAACCCCAACCGCGTGCTGTCGAAGGCGCAGATCCTCGACCACGTGTGGGAGTACGACTTCAACGGCGACGCCGGCATCGTGGAGAGCTACATCTCCTACCTCCGTCGCAAGCTCGATCAGCACTCCGCGGAGCCGCTCATCCAGACCAAGCGCGGATTCGGCTACATGCTGAAGTCCTCCAAGCCCTGACTCAGGAAGGCCCACCTAGACTCGGCCCGCCATGAATCAGATCTCCGAGCGGTGGAACCGCATCTCGCTGCGTACCAAGATCACGGGCGTCACCGTGCTCATGCTCACGCTCGGGCTGCTCGTCTCCGGCATCGGCACCGCGGCCATGCTCCGCTCGTACATGGAGAACCAGGTGCAGGGCAAGCTCGAGACGATCGCCTCGGGCGACCTCCGCAAGTACTTCACCGACGAAGGTGCGGTGCCGAGCGACAAGGCGAACCTCAACGACCTCACCTTCCGTCCGAACCTCGACGTGTTCGTCGCCGTCTACGACGGCGAGACGGGCGAACTCGAGAAGTACAACTGGCGGGACCGCGACCGCTCAGAACTGCCGGAGATCCCCGAGTTCCTGACCACCGCAGAGGTCAACGCGAAGAACCAGGGACAGTACGAGGTCTTCGCACTGCGCGACGACGCCGGCAACCCGACCTTCCGCGCCGTCTACGCGATCACCTGGGCCGACAACCACGGCAACTACTCGCCGATCATCCTCGCGATCTCCTCCAAGGAGACCGAGCAACTGCTCGCGATGTACCTCACGATCTTCTTCGGCTTCGGCTTCGGCGTCGTGCTCGTCGGGGCACTGCTCACGCGCATGCTCGTGACGACGACCTTCATGCCGCTCCGCGAGGTCGAGCGCACCGCGGCGGCCATCGCCGACGGCGATTTCAGCCAGCGCCTCGGCGGCGCGACGCCCAACACCGAGGTCGGGCGACTGAACCGCTCGCTGAACACCATGCTGAACCGCATCGATCGGGCCTTCCGCGACCGCGCGCGCACGATCGACCAGATGCGCCGCTTCGTCGGCGACGCCTCGCACGAGCTCCGCACGCCGCTCGTGTCGGTGCGCGGATACGCCGAGCTCTACCGCATGGGGGCGCTGCAGTCGCCCGACGAGGTCGGCCAGGCCATGGAGCGCATCGAGAAGGAGGCCATCCGCATGGGCCTCCTCGTCGAGGACCTGCTCGCACTCGCCCGACTCGATGAGGCGAAGCCCCTCGAGCTCACCGAAGTCGACCTCGTGCCTCTCGCGCGCGATTCAGCACTCGACACGATGGCCGCCCACCCGGCCCGCACGATCACGGTCATCGCGCCCGAAGATCTGAGCACGACGGATGCCTCGGGCGAGCCCGCCCCCGAGCTCGAGGTCGAGCTCGACCCCGCAGGCGACCGCGCCGCGTCCCTCACCGGGCCGATCTCCTTCGCCGGGGCCACGCTCGCGCGCCTCCGGGGCCGCCGCCCGAAGGCCGAGCCGGCGACGTCGACCGGCAGCCGCCGGGCGGCCGCGAAGGCGAGCGGCGCACCCGCCGGATCGAAGCGCGCCGCTCGCGCGTCCGCAGCGGCAGCCGCTGCGGCAGCAGCCGCGTCCGACGCGATCGCGGCACCGTCTGCGACGCGCACGTCGACGACGCCCGGCGCCGGCCAGCCGATGCCGGTTCGCCGCACCGTGGTGCTCGCCGAAGAGAACAAGATCCGCCAGGTCATCACCAACCTGATGGGCAACGCGATCCGCTTCACCTCGCCCGAGAGCCCCATCGAGATCCGCATCTCGGTCGACGACGCGACCGAGCGGGCGATGATCGAGGTCATCGATCACGGCGAGGGCATCCCGCCGCAGATCCGCGAAAAGATCTTCCAGCGCTTCTGGCGCGCCGACACCTCGCGCACCCGCGAGACGGGCGGGTCGGGCCTCGGGCTCGCGATCGTGTCGTCGATCGTGGCGGCGCACAACGGCACGGTCGACGTCGTCGAGACGCCCGGTGGCGGCGCCACCTTCCGCGTGTCGCTGCCCCTCGCCGGCTCGGCCGCAGCACCGCAGCGCGTCACGGCCGACTGAGCCGCGCACTCCTCCACACAGAATCGGCCGCAGTACCGAAGTCGGTCACGGCCGACTGAGCCGCGCACTCCTCCACACAGAACTCGGCCGCAGTACCGAAGTCGGTCACGGCCGACTGAGCCGCGCACTCCTCCTCGACAGGCGACCGACGGCGGATGTCCGGCTACAGCCGCCGCCCGTCTGCCGCTCGTTCCGCCGCCGCCCCGTAACGTGGCGCGCACACCGAACGAAAGGGGCCGAGATGGCCGTCTACCAGGTCGATGCCGAACAGGTTTCCGCCGCCACCCAGACCGTGCAGGGCACGATCGGGCGCATCCAGTCCGAGGTCGCATCGCTCCTCGGCCAGCTCACGGGGCTGCAGTCGTCGTGGTCGGGGCAGGCCTCGACCGCCTTCCAGGGCGCCGTCGCCGACTGGCGAGCCACGCAGTTGCAGGTCGAGGAGAGCCTCGCCGGCCTCAATCGCGCGCTCGGCGTGGCAGCCATGCAGTATTCCGACGCCGAACAGGCGAACGCCCGACTGTTCCTCCGCTGACGTTTCGCTGCGAGGCACCGCGGCACCCCTTCCCTTCTCGGCATGGAGACATAGCATGGGGTCGAGACGTCGCCCCGATGACGGCGCCCCGACCAACGATGAGGGAGCGATGATGTCCGAATCGAACCGACCCGCTGATCCGCAGTCCTCCGAGGAACCGGGTGCACCCGCCGACTCGGTCGATGCCACCGACGACCTCGAGGGCAGCTACACCGAGGTCGACGGCGAGGGGCCCCACGAGCGCACGGTCGCGGGCGAGTACACCCGCAGCGACGGCATTGCCGACGACGAGTCGAGCGTCGGAGACTACACGTCGACCGAGGCGCATCCCGATGAGCACGATGCCGCCGAACGGCACGGCAAGTTCGTCCGCACGGAGCCGCCGAAGCCGCACCCCGGCCTGCACCACACCTGACACGCGCGCGGGTCGCTCAGCTCGCGACGACGACCCCGGTCTCGCTCGCGAGTTGCGCGCCGGCGGCCTCGAGCCAGCGCAGCGGATCCGCCATCGCGGGTTCCGCTCCGCCGGCGAGCCCGGTCAGTGCGACGGATGCTGCGAAGCCGCGTGGTTCCGCCGTGATCGCACCTGCCACGAGTGCGACCGGGACTTCGGTCGCCGCCGCGAGCCGGGCGACCTCACTCGGCGCCTTGCCGGCTTCGGACTGGCCGTCGAACCTGCCTTCGCCCGTGATGACGAGATCGGCGCCCACGAGGTCGCGGGCGAGCCCGATGGCGTCGGCGACGAGCGCAGCCCCGCCGCCCATGTCAGCACCCCAGGCGAGCAGGCCGAAGCCGACTCCGCCGGCTGCGCCGGCCCCCGGAGTCTCCGGCGAGAGGCCTGGGACGAGGCGCGCGAATCGCGCGAGGTTGTCATCGAGCACCCCGACGGTCGCGGCATCCGCGCCCTTCTGCGGGCCGAAGATAGCGGCCGCGCCCTGCTCGCCGAGCAACGGGTTCGTGACATCGCCGAGGATCACCGCGCCGCCCGGCGGCAGGGGGCGCAGCCCCGCGAGATCGACGGCGGCGAGACGGCCGAGGCCGCGGTTGCCGAGAGCCACCTCGCGCCGCTCGGCATCGAGGAAGCGAGCGCCGAGGGCCGAGAGCGCGCCCGCGCCGCCGTCGGTCGAGGCGCTGCCGCCCACGGCGAGCAGGAGCCGTTCGACCCCCGCGTCGAGCGCGTCGACGATCGCCTCGCCGAAGCCCGTCGAGTGCGCGTCGAGCGGTGCGAGCGGGTCGAGCAGCGTGATGCCAGACGTCGCCGCGAGTTCGACGACGCCCGTGCCGTCGGGAAGCAGGAGCCAGTGCGTCCGCACCGGCGCGGAGACCGGACCGCGCACCGTGACCGGCATCCGCCGCGCGCCGGGCACCGCCGCCTCGAAGGCGTCGAGCGTGCCTTCGCCGCCGTCTGCCATCGGGCGGGTGACCACCTCGTCGGCGGCGCGCACCGAGTGCCATCCGAGCGCGATGGCCGACGCGGCATCCGCTGCATGCGCCGTGCCCTTGAACGAGTCGGGCGCGATGACGACCCGGCTCACCGCTCGTTCGCCGTCGGCGCCGGCACGTGTGCGAGCCATTCGAGTGAGGCCGCGAGCAGGGCGCGGTGGCCGGCGGACTCGTAGGAGCGAGGATCGTGGCCGAGGGCGTCGTAGACGAGGCGCGAGCGACCGAACTCCCGCGCCCACACGAGCGGATGGCGGACGCCTTCGTGCTCGTGCTCGGAGATGGGTTCGATCACGTCGTCGAGCCGGAAGTCGGTGTACCGCTCGTCGAACACGGTGAAGTCCTCGAGGCCCTCGGCGATCGCATGATTGCCCACGAGGTGCACGGCGGCCTCGCCGATCGGCGGATGCCACGAACGGTCGCGAACCCAACGGGCGCCGAGCGCATGTTCGAACGCTGGATAGTCGCGCAGGCTCGCCGCCGCGGTGTGCATCGCGAGGATGCCGACGCCACGCTCGATCGCCGCTTCGAGAGCGGCGTTCGCCGCGGCGACGACGGAGCCCTCCGGCGGGGCGACGGCTTCGCCCTCGGGCGTCGGGCCATGCGGGTCGCCGGCGTTCACGACGATGAGCGCGATCTCGTCGGGAAGGGACGCGACCACCGCGTCGATGTCGTCGACGACGTCGACGGTGAACCCGGCCTCCGCGACGAGTTCGGCGAGCGCCTCGCTCGTCTCGGTGTGCGGGTGCCAGGGATCGGCGTAGCGACCGGATCCGTTCAGAATGACGGCACGCATGGCGCCTCCTCGCGTTTCAGGCATCTTATCGCCGCCGCCGGATCGCGCGCCGTGAGCGGCCGGGCCGCGATCACCGGCCGCTTCGGCCGTGCGCGACGGGAAAGCGTTGTCCTCCATGGCACAATTCCTATCAGGCGAGCGACGAGCGGCCAAACCCGGGCACCGCGCGCGATAGGGTCGAGCCGCAGAAGCACCGCACCGAACGGGAGGCACGATGAGCGCCGGAGGCACGAGCGGCGAGCGGCGCGCACCGGCGACGCTGCACGACGTCGCACGCGAAGCGGGCGTCTCGCTGGCCACCGCGTCACGATCGCTCAACGGAAGCACCCGGAAGGTCAACGAGGAGTACCGTCAGCGAGTGCTCGCGGCCGCGGCGAAGCTCGACTACTCCCCCAACCTCTCCGCCCAGGCCGTCGCCCGCGGAACCTCGACGACCGTCGCGCTGCTCGTCGCCGACATCGCGGACCCCTACTTCGCCCAGATCGCTGCCGGAGTGGTTCGCGAGGCCGACCACGAAGGCCTCATCGTCACGATGGCGGCGACCGAGCGCGACTCGGAACGCGAGCTCGAGCTCGTGCGGAGCCTCCGCGGCCAGCGGCCCCGGGTCATGATCCTCGCGGCATCACGACGCGCCGGCGACGCAGCCTCGGCGTTGCTCGCCGAGGAGCTGCGCGCCTTCGAGGCGAACGGCGGCCGAGTGGCGTTCATCGGCGCCGTCGAGGCGCCCTACCGCAGCGTGCCGCTCGACAACGCCGCCGGGGCGGAGTCGCTCGCACGGGCCCTCGTCGAGGCGGGCTACCGCGGCTTCGCCGCGCTCACCGGCGCCGAGGGGCTGCGAACGGCCGAGGATCGCCTCGGCGGATTCATCGCCGGGCTGGCCGCCTCGGGGATCGCGCTGGACCCGGCCCGGATCGTGCGCCCGGCGTTCACCCGCGACGGCGGCTACGACGGCATGCGCACGCTCATCGAGCAGGGCCTCGACGACCTCGAGGTGGTGTTCGCCGCCAACGACGTCATGGCCGTCGGCGCGATGTCCGCTGTGCGCGACGCCGGGCTCGTCCCCGGGCGAGACATCGCCATCGCCGGGTTCGACGACATCCCGACCGCGCGCGACGTCACTCCCCCGCTCAGCACGGTCCGGCTCCCCCTCGAGGAGATCGGCCGCCGGGCATTGCGCCTCGCACTCGGCACCCTCGACGAGGGCGACGAGCTGCCGGTTCGCGCCGAGGTCGTGCTGCGGGGGTCCACGCCGACTCGCGCGAGCTGAGCACGTCGCGGCGCCACGCCGCGCGACGCCTCCGCGACATCCGTGGTCGCGCCCGGAACCGCGGCGATCGCCGCACGCACCGCGACATCCGTCTCCAGCACCGCGCACTGCCGAGCCCCGCGACATCCGCCGGCGGCACCGCGCACCGCCGAGCCCCGCGACATCCGCCTGCGGCACCGCGCACTGCCGCGCCGCCGCGACTGCTTCGCGCACCGTGATGTTGCAGATCCGCCTGCTCTGTTCTACTCTCGGGTAAACGCTTTCCGGCAGCATCGACGGCACCTCGCCGCCGGCCGACGACTCGAGAAGGACGAAGCACATGGTCGACCACTCCGCCCCCCAATCCATCGGCATCATCATGAACGGCGTCTCGGGCCGCATGGGGTACCGCCAGCACCTCGTGCGCTCGATCCTCGCGATCCGCGAACAGGGCGGCGTGCTCCTCGCCGACGGCGAGACCCGCGTGCAGGTCGAGCCGATCCTCGTCGGCCGCAGCGAGAAGAAGCTCGCCGACCTCGCCGCCAAGCACGGCATCGAGCACTACGCGACGAACCTCGACGAGGCGCTCGCCGACGACCGCTGGCAGATCTACGCCGACTTCCTCGTCACGAAGGCGCGCGCCCAGGCCATCAAGAAGGCGATCGCGGCCGGCAAGGCCATCTACACCGAGAAGCCCACCGCCGAGTCGTTCGAGGAGGCGCTCGAGCTCGCCCGCCTCGCCGAGGAGGCCGGCATCAAGAACGGCGTCGTGCACGACAAGCTCTACCTCCCGGGCCTGCAGAAGCTCAAGCGCCTCATCGACTCGGGCTTCTTCGGACGCATCCTCAGCGTGCGCGGCGAATTCGGCTACTGGGTGTTCGAGGGCGACTGGCAGCCCGCCCAGCGTCCGAGCTGGAACTACCGCGCCGAGGACGGCGGCGGCATCATCGTCGACATGTTCCCGCACTGGAACTACGTGCTCGAGAACCTCTTCGGCCGCGTCGAGTCCGTGTACGCGAAGGCCGTCACCGAGATCCCCGCGCGCATCGACGAGCGCGGCGAGGCCTACCCGGCCACCGCCGACGACGCCGCCTACGCGATCTTCGAGCTCGAGGGCGGCGTCGTCGCCCAGCTCAACTCGAGCTGGACCACCCGCGTGAACCGCGACGAGCTCGTCGAGTTCCAGGTCGACGGCACGCACGGGTCCGCCGTCGTCGGCCTCTTCGGCTGCAAGATCCAGCCGCGGAACGCCACCCCGAAGCCCGTCTGGAACCCCGACCTCGCCGACGCGCACGACTACGCCGGCGACTGGATCGAGAGCCCCGGCAACCGCGAGTTCGAGAACGGCTTCAAGACGCAGTGGGAGGAGTTCATCCGCCACGTCGTCGAAGACGCGCCCAACGAGTTCGACTTCCTCGCCGGCGCGCGCGGCGTGCTGCTCGCCGAAGCCGGGCTCGAGAGCTCCAAGGCTGGCCGTCGCATCGACATCCCGGTCGTCTCCCTCGACGGGGCAGCGGATGCCTCGGCGGCCGAGTCCGCGGCACCGCAGCTCGCCGAGGTGCGCTGACCGTGTCGGCGCTCACCCTGCTCGACGCGAACGGCACGCTCGCGGCGGCGCCGCTCGCCGAGGCGCCCGCCTTCACCAAGCCGAACGCGCCGCTGCGCTCGCGAGTCGCCTACGCGGCCGCGCATGTCGTGCCGAAGCCGTTCGCCGACAACACGCCCGGCCGGCCGGCCGAGATCGACTGGGACGCCACGCTGGCGTTCCGGCACCACGTCTGGTCGTGGGGGCTCGGCGTCGCCGATGCGATGGACACCGCGCAGCGCAACATGGGCCTCGACGCCGCAGCCACGCGTGAGCTCATCTCGCGCAGCGCCGCCGAGGCGGCCTCGGTCGGCGGCGCGGTGGTGGTCGGCGTCAACACCGACCACCTCGAGACGGAGCACGCCTCGCTCGACGCGATCGCGGATGCGTACAAGGCGCAGCTCCACCACACTGAGGACGCCGGAGCCGGCGCCGTGCTCATGGCGAGCCGGCACCTGGCGCGTGCGGCGCAGAACGCCGACGACTACCGCCGCGTCTACCGCGACGTGCTCGGCGCTGCGAGCGGACCCGTCGTGCTGCACTGGCTCGGCACCGCGTTCGACCCGCAGCTGTCCGGGTACTTCGGCTCAGCCGACACGGATGCCGCGGCCGACGTGCTCGTCGAGCTCATCGCGGAGCACCCCGACACGGTCTCGGGCGTGAAGATGAGCCTGCTCGACGCCGACGCCGAGATCGCGGTGCGTCGCCGGCTGCCCGGCACGGCACGGATGTACACGGGCGACGACTTCCACTACGTGAGTCTCATCGCGGGTGACGACGCAGGGCACTCGGATGCCCTGCTCGGCGCGTTCGCGGCCCTCGCCCCGAACGCATCGGCCGCGATCCAGGCGCTCGACGCCGGCGACGAGGCGGCGTACCACCGCATCCTCGGCCCCACGGAGGCCCTCTCCCGGCAGGTGTTCGCCGCCCCGACGTACTTCTACAAGACGGGCGTCGCGTTCCTGGCCTGGCTGAACGGACACCAGTCCGCATTCCAGATGGTCGCCGGGCTGCACGCCGCGAGGAGCCTGCCGCACCTGTCGCGCATCGTGGAGCTCGCGAACGCGTCGGGCGCACTCGAGCAGCCGCAGCTTGCCGCCGAGCGGTGGCACGGGATGCTCCGCATCAACGGGATCGACCCGAACGCGGCGACCATGGTCGCCGCGAGCTCGGACTCCGGCTCGGCGGCGCACGCGATGGAGGTCAACGCATGACCGTCCACCCGCGCCTGTCGATGAATCAGGCGACGATCAAGCACGCGCCCCTCGACGAAGCCCTGCGCCTGACACGGGAGGCCGGGTACGAGTCGATCGGACTCTGGCGCGAGCCCGTGCAGGCCGTCGGCCTCGAGTCGGCCGCACGTCGTCTGGCCGATTCAGGACTGCGCGTCTCGAGTCTCTGCCGCGGCGGGTTCTTCACGCTCCCCGAGGGCTCGGAACGCCGCGCGGCGCTCGACGAGAACCGACGCGCGATCGACGAGACGGCGACGCTCGCGGCCGCCGGTGCGCCCGGGTCGGCCGCCGTGCTGGTGCTCGTCGCCGGCGGCATCCCGGGCGGGACGACCGACCTGGCCGGCTCACGCGCGCGGGTCGCGGACGCGCTCGCGGAGCTGGCCCCCGACGCGGCCGCCGCCGGCGTCACCCTCGCGATCGAGCCGCTGCATCCCATGTACGCGTCCGACCGAGCAGTCGTCTCGACGCTGAAGCAGGCGCTCGACCTCGCCGAGCCGTTCGACGCGGCGACCGTCGGCGTCGTCGTCGACACGTTCCACCTGTGGTGGGACCCCGAGGTGTTCGAGCAGATCGCGCGCGCCGGGGCATCCGGTCGTATCGCGAGCTACCAGGTGTGCGACTGGGCGACGCCCCTGCCGGCCGACGTGCTGCTCGCGCGGCACTACCCGGGCGACGGCGTGATCGACTTCGCCGAGTTCACCACGGCCGTCGAGTCGGCCGGCTACACCGGCGACATCGAGGTCGAGCTCTTCAACGAGGCCATCTGGGCCACCCCGTGGCCCGAGGTCGTCGCCCGCACCGCGTCGTCGTTCGACGCCGTCGTGGCCCCGGCCCTGAGCGCCGTCTCCGCCTGACCTCGCGCGGGGCGCAGCTGAATTGTCGCTGCGCCCCGGGCGGGGAGACACCGGGGCGCAGCGACGTCGAATGAGCGTTCTGCTCGGTCAGTTCGCGGTGGTCGCGCCGTACGGGGCCGCGATCGTGGCTCCGTACGGTGCATCCGCGATGCTCGCCTCGACGCGCACGGTGACCGCACCGGCGTCGATCGATCGCGATCGGGTCGTGAAGGTGTGCGTGGCACTGCCACCCGGGGCCACCGCCGGGAACGACTTCGTGCCGAAGTCCGACTCGAACTCGATCGCCACGGGAACGTCCTCGCCGTTCTGCGCCCGCACGGCGACGACGACGCGCCCACCGATCGAGCGCGTCGAGGTCTGCACCGCCACCTTCACCGGCGCGTCCTCGACCTGCACGAGGTTGCGTGCACGCAGGGTGTAGATGCGCCCGACCTCGTCGACGTTGAGGTGCGAGCCGCTGTACCAGGCGCCGTTGATCTCGGGAACGACCACGGTGACGGCGAACGTCCTCGGATCGAACCGGAACAGCGTCGTGTCGGACACGGCGTACACGACCCCGTGCTTCTCGACCATCGCGGCGAAGCCCGGGCAGAGCGTGCCGTGGTCGGCCGTGTGCACGATCGTGCGCCGTGCACGGTCGATCACCACGAGAGCGCCCTTGATCGTCAGGCAGTAGAGGTGGCGTCCTCGAACGGCGAGGGCGGCGATGCCGTTGGCCTGCGCGGTCTCGATGCGCCAGAGCTCGGCGCCCGCGACCGGATCCCACGCGACGACGGTGCCCCGCGATCCGGTCTTCTGGGCGTTGTCACCGCCGAGGTAGGCGATGCCGTCGGCCGTCGCGATCGCGCGCACGAGCTGGATGTCGTCGATCGGGTCGATCGCGCTCGTCGAGGCCCCGCTCGCGGGGTCGAACGTCCAGAACGAGCCGCCGCCCTCGGTGTCGGACTGCACGCCGACGAGGAGCAGGCCGTTGACCGCGTCCCAGGTCGTGTCGAGCGGCCGGTTCTGCTCCGAGGCGAACTTCGCCGCCTGCTTCGCATCCTGACCCGTCGACGGGTCGTACGACCAGATGCCCTGCGAGTTGTACTGGCCGGTGTACAGCACGCCGTCGACGACGTCGGCGTCCTTGGCCTCGCCCTTCGCCCGGAGGTTCACGACCTCGCCGGTCGCAAGGGTGTGGCGGGCGATCACGCCGTTGCCGCCCACGTAGGCGTAGCCGGCGCCGACGGCGATGCCCATGCAGGCCTGCGCGCTGACCGGCGCTCCGGCCTCGCCGAGGTCGGTGGTGCTCCAGGCACGGGACGCCACGTCGATGTCGGCGACGAAGCCGTATGCCGAGACGACGTACAGCTTGCCGCCGCGTGCGTCGACGCCCCAGACCTCGCCGAGGTCGAGCGTGCCGAGGTCGAGCCGTTCGATCGTGTTGGTCGTCGTCGAATAGGTGAGGATCTCGGTCTCGTTCGCGAAGAAGACGGTGCCGGCGTCGCTCGTGAGGTTCTTCGCCGTTTTGCCGATCGAGGTCGCGACGGCGTACGACGAGAGGTCGGCCAGGTCCATCAGGGCGACCTTCGACGACTCGGTCGACGCCGCGGTGGTGGCCACGAGTCGGTCGCCGACGATCGCGAGGTCGCGGATGCTGGGGTCGGCCGAGAACTCGGCCGGAGCGACCTGGCTGAACGTCGCCGCCGCCCGGTCGTAGGCGATCAGCGACGAGCGCGTCGCGCTGCCGCCGCCGCCGAACGTCGTGCCGCCGCCGACGAACACCGCCGAGGCCGTCGCCGTGACGGCGCGCGCGAGCGTGGAGGCGGGGTCCGGCACGCCGAGGCTGGCGACGACGCCGACCGCGGGATCGAACTGCCAGAGGGCGGGCGCAACGGCGGGGCCGCCGCCGCCGACGGCGAAGAGCACTCCGTCGGGGGCGACGGCGAGGTCGCGCACGTCACGGTCGCCGATCGCCCCGATCGGCGCCGCGGGCACGTCGGGCGTGCTGAGATCCCAGCGGTAGAGGTTCGGCTGCGGGCCGCTGGCCTTCTGGAGAACGCCGAAGTACAGGTATCTCCCGGTCGGGTCGGCCGCCATCGCCTGGATGCTGTGCCCTGTCGACACGCTCGTCGTCGCCGTGACGGTGCGAGTGGGGAGGTGGAAGGCGACCACGCCCGTCGGCACGATGTTGCGCGAGCCGATGTAGACGGTGTCGCCGACGAGCACGGCGCTCATCAGACCGAACTGGCTGACGGCGGGCCCCAGATCGGTGATGGTCGGACCGAGCGGGGCACGGGTGACCGACGGCGTCTCGGATGCGTGGGCCGGCCCACCGGAGACGAGGGCCGCGATCGCCGCGAGGCTGCCGGCACCGCCCACCTGCAGGGCGAGGCGGCGGGTGAATGTGGGGGTTGCGGGCATCAGAACTCCTTCGGTCCGGTGGCGAGCAGTGCAGCCGGAGAATAGACAAGCCGCTTCGGGACCAAACTGCAACAAAACGCACAAACACGAACATGCGGTTCGGTTGGGCTCATGTCTTCGCCACGAAACGGAGGGGAATCTCCGAGACTTCCCGGCAACGAGGAATCCACACAGATGCGAACACGCCGATCCGATCGCCTCCCGAGGTGATCGGGGTGCCCGGCATCGGCGTGTCGCCGGAGTCACGCCGGAATCACGCCGTGATCGAGAGCCGGTCCGCTTCCACCTCGTGCGCGAGGTCCCGTCCGTCGACGAGGCGCTGGAGCTCGTCGTGGACCACGTCGGCGAGGCGACCCAGCTCGACCCCGAGGGATCCCGCGACATGCGGCGTGAGGAGCACGTGCTCGTGGCCGTACAGCGGATGATCGGCGGCGAGCACCCACGGCGTGGAGACGTCGAGGATCGCGAAGAGCTCGCCGGCGAGGACCCGCTCGGTGAGGGCTTCCTGATCGATGATCTCGCCCCGTGCGGTGTTGAGCAGGGTCGCACCGGCGCGCATCAGCCCGATGCCGCGCGCGTCGATGAGGCCGTGGGTGGCCGGTAGCGACGGTGCATGGACCGAGACGACGTCGGAGGTCGACAGCAGCTCGTCGAGTCCGACCGCCTCGACGCCGAGGCCCTCCGCATCGTCCTCCGACAGGTACGGGTCGTAGACGACCACGTCGAGCTCGTACACGCGCAACAGCTCGATGACCTTGCGCCCGATCTTCGAGGCGCCCACGATGCCGATGCGCTTGTCGTAGTTCCCCATGCCGGGGAACGCCGCCTCCACGTCGAACTCCTCGCGGAGGGCGAGATACCTCGCGGCGATCGGCAGCACCTTCTTGTTGGCGAGGACGATCATCGCTGCGGTGTACTCCGCGACGGGCACCGCGTTCGCGGACGCGGCAGTACTGACCCGGATGCCTCGCTCGAGCACGTCATCGGACAGGAACGGCTTGATCGTGCCCGCCGAATGCAGGACCGCCGTCAGGCGCGGCGCCGCGTCGAGCACGGCGGCGTCGATGAACGGGGCGCCCCACCCCGTCACGAGCACGTCAGCCTCGGAGAGCACGCGGCGCGAGGCATCCGAGTCGAACTCGCTGAGGAATCCGACGACCTCCGCGATCTCCTCGATCCGCGCGATGCGAGCGGCGGGGAAAACCCGCTCGCGGACGTCGGGCGCCATGGCGAAGGCGACCCGCACGCCGGGCGCGATCACTTGACGCTCCCGGCCGAGAGGCCCGAACGCCAGAAGCGCTGCAGCATCACGAAGGCGATCACGAGCGGCACGACCGAGAGGAACGAACCGGCGATCACGAGGGGGAGGTACTCGGGGTTCTGCTGCACCTGGCTCTGCCAGAGGAAGATGCCGACGCTCGTGGGGAACAGCTGGCGATCCTGCAGCATGATGAGCGGCAGCATGAAGTTGTTCCAGACGGCGACGAACTGGAAGAGGGCGATCGTCACGAAACCGGGCACGAGCATCGGGAGGCCGATGCTGAAGAAGCTCCGGATCGGCCCGGCGCCGTCGACCCGCGCCGCCTCGAGCGTCTCGTCGGGCAGGTACCCGGCGCTGAAGACCCGGGCGAGGTAGACGCTGAACGGGTTGCAGAACGCCGGGATCAGCACCGCCCACATGGTGTTCGTCACGCCGAGCGAGGCGGCGAGCAGGTACAGCGGGATGACCGTCGCGGTGTTCGGGATGAGCACGCCGATGAGGACCGTTCCGTACAGCGTGTTCTTGCCGCGGAACTCGAACTTGTCGAAGGCGTACCCGGCCATGAGCGCCACGAACCCGCCGACGATGGCGCCGACCGCGGCATAGAGCACGCTGTTGCCGAGCCAGCGGATGAAGATCCCGCCGTCTTCGGTGAGCAGGCGTTCGAGGTTGGCGAAGAACGCGCCGCCCCAGGTGAACGCGTCGCTGCCGTAGAGCGCCGAGGCGTCCTTGGTCGTGGCGAACACGAGCCAGAGCAGCGGCAGCACCATGTACGCCGAGCCGAGGACCAGGAGGCCGTTGACGCCGAACGTGGCGCCGATCCCGCCGCCGAGTGGACGGCGTCGCCGGCGAACCGGGCGGTCGCCCGTGGTCCCGGCGGGGGCGAGCGGCGCGGCCGAGGTCGGCTGCGCGACCGAGGATGTCGTGCTCATCGGGAGGTCCCCTTCGAGGTGAAGCGCGTGACGACCCAGGAGAGCAGGCCCGCGAGGAGCGCGAGGATGATGGAGGCGGCAGCGGCCTGCGGCAGGTTGTTGCGGTTGAACGCGGCGTCGTACGCCCACATGTTCGGTACCCACGTGCTCGTGACGGCGGTCGTCGCGGTCGAGAGGATCTTCGGCTCGGTGAACAACTGCAGCGAGCCGATCACCGTGAACAGCAGCGCGACGCCGAGCGCCGGGGCGATGAGCGGGGTCTTGATCGAGAACGCCGTCCGGATCTCCCCGGCTCCGTCGACACGGGCGGCCTCCAGGACCTCCCGCGGCACCGACTGGAGTGCCGTGAACAGGATGATGACGTTGTATCCCGCCCACTCCCACACCGCGATGTTCACCATCGACGGCAGCACCATGTGCACCGACAGGAAGTCGATCTGGATGCCGCCGGTGGCGAGCGCCGAGACGATCGGGCTCACGCCGGGCGTGTAGAGGTAGGCCCAGATGAGGGCGGCGATCACGCCGGGCACGGCGTGCGGCAGGAAGAGCAGGAGCTGGAACGCGCGCTTGGCCTTGGCCACGACGGCGTCGAGCAGGAGGGCGAAGCCGAGGGCGACGCCGAGGAGCGTCGGCACGTAGAGCACGCAGTAGAGCGCGAGCCGGCCGAAGCCGGCGATGAAGGTGTCGTTCGCCAGCACGTCGGCGTAGTTGCCGAGGCCGACGAACACCGTCTCGGCGCCGCCGAATCCGAGCCCGCTCCGCTGCTCGGCGAACAGGCTCAGCCCGACCGCGTAGATGACCGGTGCGATCATCGCGACGAGGAAGACAGTGAAGAACGGCACCAGGAAGATCGTCGCGGTGCGGCCGCCGGTGCCCTGGATCGGCCGTCGCTTGGTCGCGGACCTTCTCGGCCCACTGGTTCTGACGCTCATGGTCATGCCCTTCGGTTCACGGTGCCGGCAGGGTGGCCCTGCCGGCACCGGAGGTTGCTACTCCGTGACGTCGAGCCCGAGCTGCTCGAGCCCGTCGACGGTCGCGGACTGCGTCTGCTCGAGCGCGTCGCCGAGCGTCGGGGCCGTCGTGACCGCGTCGCGCATCGCCGTGTTCGTGATGTCGTAGTCGGGGCCCCACGACCATCCGCCGACGACGCTCGCCGACGCCTCGTCGAAGACCTCGTAGATGTCGTTCGCGTAGTAGTCGGTCGGTGCGACCTTGCTGGCGACCTCGTTCAGGCCGGGGTAGGCGAGGTAGGCGGTGCCGACCTCTCCACGAGCCTCGACGGCTGCGGGGTCGGTCGTCAGGTACTCGAGGAACTTCGCGGCCGCGGCCTGGTTCTTCGAGTTCTCGGTGATCGCGAAGCTCGTGCCGCCGCTGAGCGCGCCGGTCGGCTCGTCGCCCCACGACGGGGGCACTGCGGCGATCCACTTGCCGGCCTGACCGGATGCCTCGGTGCGGGTCTTGAGACCGGACGCGCTCCAGGAGCCGCCGACCCAGCCGTTCACGACACCGTTGTTGAGGTCGGCCGTCCACTCGTCGCTGAAGCCGAGCTGCGCCTTGACGAGGCCCTCGTCGATGAGCTTCTGCCAGTAAGCGGCGACCTTCGTGCTGGCCTTGTCGGCGATCGCGACCTTCCACTTGTCGTCTTCGACGCTGAACCACTTGCTGCCGGCCTGCCACGACAGCGGCGCGAGCTGCGGCTCGTTCGTGAAGAAGCTCGTGAGGTAGGCGTTCGGGTTCGCGGCCTTCACAGCGCGCGCGGCGTCCTCGAACTCCTCCCACGTCGTCGGGACGTCGACGCCGGCGGCGTCCAGCACGTCCTGGCGGTACCACATGATCTGCGGCGGCGCGTCGTACGGCATGCCGTAGGTGGCGTCGCCGAAGGTGACGAGCTCGCGAACCTGCTCGCTGTACTCGCCGAGGACGTCTTCGGAGACGACGTCGTCGATCGGGACGACCTGTTCTGAGGCGGCGAACCCGGGAAGGCTGACGTACTCGATGCCGGCCACGTCCGGGCCGGTGCCCGACTCGATCGCCGCGGAGAGCTTGGTGTATCCGCCGTTGGCGGCGTTCGGGATCTCCTCGAACTTCACGGTGATGTCGTCCTGGCTCGCGTTGAACGCGGCGGCGACGTCGGCCATGCCGCTGAGCGACGACCAGAACGTGATGTCACCCGTGGGGTTCTCGGCCGCGGTCGGCTCGGGCTCGGGGGCGGCGGATGCCGCGCAGCCGGCCAGCAGCACGCCGGCGGACAGCAGCGCTGCCGCGGCGAACGAGGTGCGACGCAGGTTCATGATCGGATTCTCCTTTGAATGTGAAGCGTGAATGTGAAGCGTGCCTGCTACTGAACCCGCTTCACGAACCGTCTGCAAGAAAATCGCGCATATCGAACATTTCAGAACATTCAGGAAGCGATCTGGCGGGTCGATTCACGTTCGATCAGGGTCGGCAGCAGCGCCATCCTGGTCACCGCGTGCCCGGCGCCCTCCCGCTGCCGGATACGGTCGAAGCACAGTCGCAGCGCCGCGTCGCCGAGGTCGTGCTTCGGCGGCGCGACCGCGGTCAGCGGGACGGCCGCGTAGGCCGAGAACTCGTCGTCGTAGGCGACCAGCGAGAAGTCCTCTGGGATCCGGATGCCGCGCTCGACGGCGAGATCGGCGAAGGCCATGGAATCGACATCGCCGAGCATCAGTGCCGCGGTGACCTCCCGTCGCCCGCACTCCTCGAGGAACGCCTCGAGCGCATCGATCGTGGAGTCCGTGCCGACCTTGGGATCCGGCAGTCGCCATCGGAACGCCTCGTCGCCGAGGCCTGCACGCGCCATGGAGCGCTCGTATCCGTCGGTGAGGCCGGTGGTCGTCGCCGCCTCCCGGGCGGCGAGGGCGATCCTGCGATGCCCCCGATCCACGAGGTGCCGCACCGCGAGCTCGGCACCGTAGGCGTGGTCGCTCCGCACCGACTCGAGTCGGCCGGCGTGTCGTTCGTCGACGCTCCGCTCGACGAGGACGACCGGGATCGGTGCGTCGACGAGGAGCGCGTGCAACTCGGTTCCCTCGACGAGCCCGCTGCGCGGGGTGATCATCAGGCCGTCGACGCCGCCGGCGATGAGGCGCTCTGCCTGGCGGAGCTCTTCGCGCTCCGAGTAGTTCGTCGTCCCGAGCACGAGGCGGCAGTTGAGCTCCCGCGCAGCGTCGCTCGCGCCTCGGATGACCTGCGGGAAGTAATAGCTCGCCGACGGCGTGACCATGCCGATCGTGGCCACCGGCCGCCGTACCGGCGACCCGCTCCGCTCCCCCGCCGAGGCCTGCTGCTGCGCGACGGCATTCGAGACCGCACCGCCGTGTGCACGGACCAGGAGTCCACGTTCCTCCAGCTCGGCGAGATCCCGGCGCAAGGTCATGGCCGAGACGCCCATGCGCCCTGCCAACTGGGAGATGCGCAACGAGCCACGGAGCTCGAGCTCTCTCAGAATGGCGTCGTGACGTGCCGCTGCAACCATGTGCCGACCTCTCGAATGTGAGAACTTGTGTGATTCGTGAATATCACACATTCGATCAGGTGCGCCACCGTTCGACTCTCCCGACGACGAGCCCGGTCGCCCACAGCGCGCGCCGCCGCGCTGCCGTGCTCAGCGATCAGGAATGAGACGACGAGGATGCCGCGCGCTCGGCGACGAGCGAAGCGACACCGTCGAGCACGCGCTCGACGCCGAATCGCAGCGCGTCGTCGCGCGCCCCGTCATCGTCGGCTTCGGCGAACGCGCTCGCCGTCCACGGATAGAGCTCGGCGCGAGTGGCGAGGATCGACGCGAGGTTCGCCGCGAGTTGCTGTTCGGGCGCGCCTGAGGAATCGCGTTGGCGGACGAGCGACATCACGTGGCCGACGAGGAGGGTCAGCAGGTCGAGCTTCTCCCCGCCGCGAAGGGGAAGTTCGACCATCGCGCCGAGACCGGCCTCGAACCACGCGAGCTCGCGGGGGCCGGGCGTATGCGGCCGCTGCACGAGTTCGACGATCCACGGGTGCGTCATGGCGCGATCGTGGACTCCAGTGGCCCACGCCATCAGCGCAGGGCGCCAGTGCGCCTCATCGGCCACGACGGGTGCGCCGAGTGCGGTGTCGAGCATGACCGCGTCGAGCTCCGCGCGCCCGGGAACGTAGCGATAGAGCGCCATCTTCGTGGTGCCGAGTCGTTCCGCGACGCGCTGCATCGTGACCTCGTCGAGCCCGGATTCGTCCGCGATGGCGATCGCGGCCTCGGCGATGCCGTCCAGCGTGTACTTCGGCTTCGGCCCGGGCCTACGCCCGGACGGCTGCGCCCAGAGGAACACCGCGGCTGCGACCCGCGACGCCGCGTCGACTTCACCCTCGGTCACGATGCTCCTCCGAACTGATTGCGTCCACTGTACGCGATCACGTTATTGTGTCCATAGGACGCAATTAGTGGACGAAGGAAGGCACACATGGCAACCACGAAGATCCTCATCTCCGGTGCGAGCATCGCCGGCCCGGCGCTGGCGCGCTGGCTCGGCCGCAACGGCTTCGACGCGACGGTCGTCGAGAAGGCGCCGGCCGCCCGTGCGGGCGGCCAGGCCGTCGACTTCAAGGGACGGACCCACCACGCGCTGCTGACCCGCATGGGCATCCTCGACGAGGTGCACGCACGGCAGACCGCGAAGACGGACTGGCGCATGGTCGACGCGAACGACCATGTGAACGCCGTCGTGCCCGGCGAGTTCATCGGCGGCGACGTCGAGATCCTGCGCGGCGACCTCGCCGGCATCCTGCTCGCACAGTCCGCCGCAGACGCCGACTACGTGTTCGATGACGAGATCACCGCGATCACCGAGTCGGATGCCGGCGTGGACGTCGCCTTCGCTCGTCGACCCGACGAGCGGTTCGATCTCGTGATCGGTGCGGATGGCGTGCACTCCGCGGTACGACGTCTCGCATTCGGGCCGGAGGACCGGTACGTCGAGACACGCGGGTTCTACTACGCGGTCGCGAGCGGGCAAGCCCCACTCGATGACCTCGAGACGAGGCTCCCCGATGGGCGCGGCATCGCCTACGGGTACAACGAGCCCGGTCGGCTGGCACTCCTCGGCGGCCAGAAGGCGCCGAACCTGTTCGTCTTCCGCGCCGAACGGCCCGACTACGACCGGCGCGACATCGCGTCGCAGCGCGCCTTCCTCGAATCCGCATTCGCGGGCGCCGGATGGCGTGTGCCCGCTGCGCTCGAGGCCAGCCGCGCGGCATCCGATTTCTACCTCGACGCCCTCGCGCGCACCCGGATGACCTCGTTCACGCGGGGTCGCGCGGCGCTCGTCGGCGATGCCGGCTACGCGAACACGCTCGGTGGATTCGGAACCGGGCTCGCGCTCATCGGCGCGTACATCCTCGCCGGCGAACTGAACGCCGCTGGCGGTGATCACGCGGCGGCGTTCGCGGCGTACGACCGCCGCATGCGGAAGCCCACGAAGATCGCCCGCTCCGGCAACGCCGGCCCGTTCCTCGCTCCGCCGTCGACCGGGCGCATCCGGATGCGGGACTGGACCTTTGCGAACCCCCTGATGTACCGCACGATGATGTGGATGACCGACACCTTCGCAACCGACGACAGCCTCCCCGACTATCGGATGCACTGACCCGGGTACGGGCCGGCCGGCGGCCCTTACCTCACCGCTGGGCGTCACGACTACGATGGATTGATGTCGTTCGACCTGCAGGGCTTCCCCGCCGATTCCGCGGCACTCGCCTCGCTCGCAGCGAGGGGACTCGACTATCGGCTCGTCGACACGCGCGACGCCGCGGCGGCGTCGGCATGGGTCCAGGCCGACTTCCGCGGGTTCCACCACGCCCGACCGCGGCAGGTCGATCTCGACTACGACCTCGGCGTGCTCGCCGACCGGCGGGTGCATGGCGTGTACGACTCGAGCATCGTCGATCCGGCCGTTCCCGTCGCCACCGTCTCGAGCTGGCCGACCGGGCTCAGCGTGCCGGGCGGGCGCAGCGTCGATGCCTGGGCGGTGAGCTCGGTGACGGTCTCGCCGACGCATCGCCGACGCGGCATCGCGAGGGCCCTCATGCTCGCCGAGCTGCAGAACGCACGTGCGGCCGGCGCCGCGCTCGCGATGCTCACCGCGACGGAGGCCACGATCTACGGTCGGTACGGCTACGCACCGGCCGCACGTGCGTCGACCGTCCACGTCGACCGTCGGCGGGTGCACTGGGTCGGACCGGATGCCCCGGGGCGCGTGCAGTTCGTCGATGCGGCGTCCATCCGCGAGGCCGCCCCCGCGATCGCCCGGCGCGCGGTCGCGCGCACGCCCGGCGAGATCGACCGCTGGCCCGGCCTCCTCGACCGGGTGCTCGGCCTCCACGACCCCGACAGCGAGCGCTCCCGTGCACGACGCGTCGTGCGCTACGACGACGAGCGGGGCCAGGCGCAGGGCTTCGCCGTGTTCCGCGTGACGCGCGAGCCGAACGAGCCGGGCGTCGCCGAGTTCGACTTCCTCGCCGCCGCGACCGACGACGCCGAGCGGGCGCTCTGGCGCTTCCTCGTCGAGCAGGACTTCGTGTCGGGCACCCGAGGGCTGCTCCGATCGGTCGACGAGCCGCTCCCCTGGCTCCTCGAAGATCCCAGGGCCGTCTCGTTCTCCGACGTCGTCGACCACCTGTGGCTTCGCGTGATCGACCCGGTCACCGCACTCACGGCCCGACGGTACAGCGCGCCAGGTCGACTCCTGCTCGAGGTCGACGACCCCGCCGGCATCGCGGGCGGACGCTTCGAACTCGTCGTCGACGATGCCGGCCGCGCGGAAGTCACCGCCCTCGAGCAGGCGGATGCCGCGGCATCCGCGAAGGGCGTTCGAAGCATCCGCCTCGGGGTGCGCGAGCTCGGCGCGATCTACCTCGGCGGGGTGCATCCGTCGGTGCTCGCGCGCGCCGGACGCGTCGACGAACGCTCACCGGGCTCGATCTCGGCGGCCGATGCCATGTTCGCCGCGCAGCGCGCGCCGCACCTCAGCATCTGGTTCTGATCGTCAGTCGACGACTGCTGCGACTGCTTCCACCTCGACCAGCTGGTGCTCCCAGCCGAGCACCGTTACACCGAGCAGCGTGCTCGGCGCGTCGTGGGATCCGAATGCGTCGCGCACGACCTGCCAGACTGCGCCCAGGTCTTCGCGCCGTGACGACGCGACAAGCACGCGAGTGCTGATGACGTCATCGATCGTGGCACCCGCGGCGGCGAGCGCACGTGTCATCGTCTCGATGCATGCGGCCGCCTGGCCCACGTAATCGCCGACTGCGAGCGTCGCGCCGTCGTCGTCCAACGGGCAGGCACCGGCGAGGAAGACGAGTCTCGCGTCCTTCGGCGCAGTCGCCGCGTAAGCGTATTCGGCGACATCGGAGAGCGTCGAGGTCCGGATCAACTGAACGGCACTGGGCATCCGTTCAGCATGCCAGAGCGTCGGCGCATTCCGGGACTCCCGGCACCCGGCGGTCGGCCGATGCGATCGGCTACATCGTGTCCTGGCGGGGGAAGACGACCTTCTCCACGATGATGATGAGCGACGCCGCGACGGGGATCGCGACGAGGGCGCCGAGCACGCCGCCGAGCGTGCCGCCCGCGACCGCCGCGATCACGACGAGTGCTCCGGGCACGGCGACGGCGCGGCTCATGATGCGCGGGCTCAGCACGTAGGCCTCGACCTGCATGTAGATCAGGTAGTAGATGGCGGCGGCGAGCGCGGTCTCGGGCGACGCCGCGAACGAGACGAGCGTGATGATGATCGCGCCGGTGAGCGTGCCGACGAGCGGCACGAGCGAGAAGAGGAAGGCGATGAACGCCAGGAGGATCGGCACCGGCGCCCCGATGATCGACAGGTAGATGAGGCTCAGCACGCCGTTGATCGTGGCGAGGCCGACCTGCCCCATGACGTACCGGCCAACCGAGCCCGTGATCTCCTCCGACACGTCGCGGTAGCCGGGGCGCGAGCTCGCCGGCACGAAGCGAGCGGCGTAGCGCTTCATCGAGTCGAGCGACGCGAGGAAGTAGAGGGTGAGGATGAGCACGATCGTGGCGCCCGTGAAGCCGCCGGCGATGCCCGCGCCCACTGCGAGGAGGCCACCGCCGAGCGATCCGAGGTTCTCGGGGTCGGCGAGCCAGTCACCCGCGGACTCGATCGCGTCCTTGATCGCGTTGCCGCTGCCCGTGAGGCCGTTGAGCCACGTCACGAACGGGCTGTGCTGCACGTTCGCGACGATGTCGTCCCAGTTCTCGACGATGTTCGTCGTCTGCTCGACCACGATCGGCACGATGGTCGCGATGAGGCCGACGAAGATGCCGATGACGCCGGCGAAGACGATGAGGATCGCGACCCAGCGTGCCATGCCGCGACGCTGGAGCCAGCTCACGATCGGGTCGAGGCCGAGCGCGAGGAACAGCGCGAGCGCGACGTAGAGGATCACGGTGCCGAGCTCGCCGACGATGCCGCCGAGGAGCACCGCGAGGAGCACGCCCAGCGCCCCGACGAAGCCGATGCGGAAGGCGTTGATCCGAACTTCGGGCGCGCGGGAGTCGCCGTCGGTCGTGATCTCCGCCGCGGCGGGAGGCGGCGGGGCGACCGGGCGTTTCGTGCGGATCCTCATGGGATCGACGGTAGTGGGCAGGGCCCGCCGGAGCACGTGCTTGACCCGGCGAGTTCGTTCCGGTATCCACGCGATGCCGTTCGGAGCATCGACGGCCGTGCGCCCTTCATCGTGAGCCGCGGCATCCGCGGAATGAATCGGCGCCACGGGCGTTGCCTTTCTTGGGAGCGCCGTTGCGCGCCCGGAACCGAGGGGGAACGTGACCGAGACGACTGCCGTGGGATTCCGTTCGGCGCGTGGGCCGGTGCTCATCTCCGTGATGCTGGCCACGGGCCTCATCGCGATCGATTCGACGATCCTCGCGACCGCGGTGCCGTCGATCGTGGCCGACCTCGGCGGCTTCACGCAGTTCCCGTGGCTGTTCTCGATCTACCTGCTCGCCCAGGCCGTCTCGGTGCCGATCTACTCGAAGCTCGCCGACACCGTGGGGCGCAAGCCGATCATGCTGATCGGCATCGGCATCTTCCTCGTCGGCTCCGTGCTCTGCGGCTTCGCATGGGACATGACCTCGCTCATCGTCTTCCGCGCGATCCAGGGCCTCGGCGCCGGCGCGGTGCTGCCCGTCTCCATCACGATCACGGGCGACATCTACACGGTGCGCGAGCGCGCACGTGTGCAGGGCTACATCGCGAGCGTCTGGGCGATCTCCTCGGTCGTCGGCCCGACCCTCGGCGGACTGTTCGCCGAGTTCGCGTCGTGGCGGTGGATCTTCTTCGTGAACATCCCGCTCTGCCTCATCGCCGGGTGGATGCTCCTCCGCTCGTACCACGAGTCCGTCACGCGCGAGAAGCACCGCATCGACTTCGCCGGCGCGACCGTGCTGACGATCGCGTCGACCCTGCTGATCCTCGCCGTGCTCGAGGGCGGACAGGCATGGGAGTGGCTCTCCTGGCAGTCGATCGGCGCGTTCACGATCGGCGCCCTGCTGCTCGTCGCGTTCGTGTTCATCGAGCGACGTGCCGCCGAACCGGTGCTGCCGCTCTGGGTCTTCTCCCGGCGGCTCATCGTCACGACCTCGCTCATCTCGCTCGGCGTCGGGGCCGTGCTCATCGGGCTCACCTCGTACGTGCCGACCTTCCTCGAGGCGACCGCGGGGGCCTCCCCGCTCGTGTCGGGACTCGCCGTGGCCGCGCTGACCCTCGGCTGGCCGATCGCGGCGAGCCAGGCGGGCCGGCTCTTCCTCCGCATCGGCTTCCGCCGTACCGCACTCATCGGCCTCGCGGTCTCCGTGCTCGGCTCCGCGGCGCTCGTGGCCGCCTCGCTCACGCCGAACGTGTGGACCACGGCGATCGCGTGCTTCATCGTGGGCCTCGGCCTCGGCCTCGTGGCCTCGCCCACGCTCATCGCCGCGCAGTCGTCGGTGCCGTGGTCGGAGCGCGGCGTCGTCACGGGCGCCAACATGTTCCTCCGCTCGATGGGCAGCGCGGTCGGCGTCGCGATCTTCGGCGCGGTCGCGAACGGCGTGATCGCGCGGTCAGGTCTCGGCGAGCACTCCCCCGTGGCGATCCACGGTGCCTCGACCGCGGTGTTCGTCGCGGTGCTCGTCGCGGCGGTCCTCACGATCGCCGGCGGCATCGCGATGCCGAGCGCGCACGTCGACGACATCGAGCACCAGCCGGCGGAGGCGTTGCCGGTCGAGTAGGCCCGCGTCGCGCGCCCGCCAGAGCGGCGGAGAACTGCACGACTTCGGCGGGAACCGGTCCTGCGGTCCGAGACTGTGCAGATCTCCGAATCTGTGGAACGGCCGCGGCCGTCAGCCGAGCCCAGACGGCGGCACGACCTCGCCCTCCAGCGTGCGCACCCAGCGGTCACCCGTCTGCCGGAACTCCGCCCGCGTCGTGAACCGGTAGTGGTAGGCCCGAGCCCGGATCCAGCGCGGGGCGGCGCCGCCGAACGGGTCGGTGTCGAGCAGTGCGAGCGTCGGGGCATCCGCTTGGAGCAGTCGCAGGAGGAACACCTCGAACCAGGGTTCCCACATGCGCCCGAGCGGCAGGAACCACATGAGCCAGTCGAGTCGCAGATGGTACGGCGCCCATTGCCGCGGGATGGCGCCCAGCGCCCCGGGCTTGCCCTTGAACGCGTACTCCCGCCACTCGGTGCCGTCGCCGGGGGTCTCGGCGAGCGTGCCCTCGACGACGATCTCGATGCGCCGCTTCGTGACCGTGCCGAAGGCGCCGTAGGCGTTCACGAGCATCCAGCGGTTGAAGGCGGCGTTCATGAGCTGGCGCCGTGAGAACAGGTTCCTGATCGGCCAGAAGCTCAACACGATGAGCAGAGCGGATGCTCCGAGCACGACGACCGCCCACCAGATCGGCGTCGCCGCGGCATCCGTGCCCAGATCGGAGGGGATCGCGGGGATCAGCCAGTGCCAGGCCGAGTCGGTGACGGCGGATGCCGCGAGCACGACCGTGATCCAGTTGAGCCACGCGAAGTTGCCGGTCACGATGAGCCAGAGCTGCGTGAGGATCACGATCGCCGCGGCCGACGAGCCGACCGGGCCGGGCACGAAGAGCAGGAACGGCACCACGAGCTGCGCGAAGTGATTGCCGAGCACCTCACCCTTGTGGAACCAATTCGGCAGCAGGTGCGCCTGCCGACTCAGCGGGCCCGGCATCGGCTGCGTCTCGTGGTGGTACATGAGCGCGGTCAGGTCGCGCCACTCGCGTCCGCCCCGGATCTTGATCATGCCCGCGCCGAATTCGAGGCGGAACACGAGCCACCAGACGGCGATGACGATGGTCGGCGGCGGCGGCGTCTGGTCGGAGCCGAGGAACGCCACCGTGAAGAGCGCCTCGCAGAGGAGCATCTCCCAGCCGAAGCCGTAGAAGGTCTGGCCGACGTTCACGATCGACAGGTAGAGGATCCAGAGCACGAGGAAGACGATGAGCGGCACCCACGGCGGTCCGAGCTGCGGCAGACCTGCCACGACGGATGCCGCGAGCACGAGCCCGACGACGGCGACCACGACGAGTCTCCGATCGGAGTAGCCCCAGCGGAAGACGCTCGGCCCGCGGAGCCGCGACGCGCGACGCAGCAGCTCCGGCACCGGCAGCAGGCCGTGCTCGCCGAGGAGCGGCCGGAACTGGTTCAGCGTCGAGAGGAAGGCGACGAACGCGAGCGCACCGACCCCGCGCTGCAGGATCTGCCGTGCGATCTCGTAGTCGTGCGCGTCGAACCAATCGGTCCACTCCACGTTCCAACGCTACGCCGACCGGCGCTATCAGCGCAGGCCGAAGCGCTCCCTCAGGGCGAGCTTCGCGGCGAACCAGCCGTTCATCCCGTGCACCGCGGGGCCGGGAGCCGTCGCGCTCGAGCAGAGGTAGACGCCGTCGACCGGCGTGCGCCAGGGCCTCGGCGAGACGACCGGCCGCTTCAGCAGCTGCGCCATCGTGAGCGCGCCCGAGTAGATGTCGCCGCCGACGTAGTTCGCGTTGTACCGGCCGAGTTCGGCCGCCGAGCTCGACGCCGAGGCGAGCACGACGTCGCGGAAGCCCGGCGCGAAGCGCTCGACCTCGGCCGTGACGAGTTCGGTCGCGTCGAGCGTCGACCCGGCGGGCACGTGCGTGTAGGCCCACAGCACGTGCTTGCCCTCGGGCGCGCGGGTCGGGTCGGCGACCGTCGGCTGGGTCACGAGCACGTACGGATGCTCCGCTCCCCCGCCGCCCGCGACGCCGGGCTGGAAGCCGCGGGCGACGGCGTTCTCGGCCGCCGCGATCTCGGCACGGCTGCCGCCGAGGTGCACGGTGGGGGCCTGCCGAACCTCGGCGTTGCGCCACGGCACCGGCCCGCTCAGCGCGAAGTCGACCTTGGCCACGCCCGAGCCGTAGCGGTATCGACGGAGGGCCCGCGCGTAGCGGCCGGGCAGCTCCGCGGTGAAGAGCAGCTCCGGCGAGGTGTCGAGCAGTACCGCGCGCGAACCCGTGACCTCCGCGAGCGAGGCCACCGGGGCATCCGTGACGATCTCGCCGCCGCGCGCGCGGAGTTCGTCGGCGAGTGCGTCGGCGATCGTCTGCGAACCGCCGACCGGGAGTCCCCATCCGGCGCCGTGACCGTGCATCGCGATGAGGAGCCCGGCGCCGGCGGAGGCGAGCGAGGGCATGCCGCCCGCCGCGTGCGCGACGACGCCGCTGAAGAGCGCGGGCGCGACGTCCCCGACGAAACGGGTGTTCCACGCCGCCGTGCCCTGTTCGAGCGCGCGCAGGCCGAACTGCAGGGCCGCGATCGGGTCGCGGGGTACGCGCAACAGCTGCGAGCCCGTGAAGTCGACGACGCCGCGGCTGCGGGCGAGGAGCGGAGCGAGGAGGCTGCGCCAGGCGGCGCCGTCGGCCTCGAGGCCGTCGGCCGTGCGATCGAGGTCGCGCCAGGCGACGCCGGCGCGGCCGCCGTCGAGCGGGTGCGCGTACGAGATCTCGGGCACGACCCAGTCGATGTCGTCGAGGAGCCCGAGCGTCCGGAACACGGGCGAGGCGAGGCCGGCCGGATGCACCGTCGAGCACACGTCGTGCCGGAAGCCGGGCAGCGTGAGCTCGGCGGTGCGCAGGCCGCCGCCGATCGTCGGCGCCGCCTCGACCACCCGCACCGAGAGCCCGGCCCGCGCGGCGACCACTGCGGCGACGAGCCCGTTGGGCCCGCTGCCGACGACCGTGACGTCGGTCACGGGGTCAGAACCCTGCGCCGAGGGTGTTGATGTAGATCCACGGCAGCCGGTCCATCATGAGGCGGTGACGATTGCCGTCGGCATCGGGTCCGTCGTCGGGCACCGAGGGGTCGCGGGCCTCCCGCTTGTGCTCGGCCACGAACTCGTCGTCCTCCTGCCAGAGGATCATCTGCCCGTCGTCGACCGCCTTCGCGACGAACGGCGTGACCGAGCCGCTGCGGAGTTCGGCGAGCGCCTCGTCGACGGACGCCGCGTGCGACAGGCCGTGCAGGGTCACCCAGGTCGGCGGCCACAGCGTCATGCCCCCGCCCGCGTGCCGGTCGAGCGCATCGGTCGGACGCAGCCACGCGGCCGCCTCGACCTCGTCGGGTGCCAGGCGCAGCTCGCCGTCGGGCACCCGCACGGCGAAGAACGTCGTGGTCAGCCGCTTCGGGGCGTTGGCGGGCGGCGTCCAGTGCGAGAACGGCACGAGCTCGTCACCGTCGAGCACGAGTCCGACCTCCTCGAAGGTCTCGCGCACGGCGGCACGGCGTGCGGCGTCGATGCCGTCGAGGGGGTCGCCCGCGGCATCCGCTTCGTCGACCGCGCCGCCCGGGAAGACCCAGGCTCCCGGAAACGAGCCGCGATCGCGCGGGCGTTCGGCCAGCAGCACCTCGACGCCGCGTTCGCCGTCGCGCAGCAGCACGACGGTCGCGGCCGCGCCCGTGGCCGCCGGGTTCGTCAGTGACTCCAGCTCGCTGTTCATCACCTCAGACTATGACTCGGCACGCCGGCGCGCACGGGCGCCGCCGATACACTTTCCCGCATGGATCAGGCTTCCGGCATGGGTCGGGCTCCCGCCGGCGGTGACCGCGTGTCGACGTTCGCCCGTCTCGTGCTGGCCCCGAACGCCGGGCCGATGACCCTCGACGGCACGAACTCCTACGTGCTGCGAGCACCCGGATCCGACCGCGTCGTGGTGGTCGACCCCGGCCCGTCGGACGCCGGGCACCTCGCGGCGCTGGCGGGCTCCGGCAGGGTCGACCTCGTGCTCGTCACGCACCACCATCCCGACCACACCGAGTCGCTCGAGACGTTCCACGCGATGACGGATGCCCCGGTGCGCGCGATCGACCCGGCATTCTGTCTGGCCGGGGCGCCGCTGGTCGACGGCGAGCGCATCCGGGCGGCCGGCCTCGAGATCGACGTGGTCGCGACCCCCGGGCACACGGCCGACTCGGTGTGCTTCTGGCTGCCCGGCGACCGCCTCATCGATGGCGACGATGCCCGCGGCACGATGCTCACGGGCGACACGATCCTCGGCCGCGGCACGACGATCATCGCCGATCCCGACGGCGCCCTCGGCCCGTACCTCGACTCGCTCGACCGGCTCTCCGTCCTCGGCGCACCGGGACCGGTGGGCGTGCTGCCGGGCCACGGCCCCGTGCTCCCCGACCTCGCGGAGATCTGCCGCGCCTACCTCGCGCACCGGGCCGAGCGGCTCGACCAGGTGCGCGCGGCGCTGCGCGAACTCGGTTCGGATGCATCGACGGCCGCCGTGACCGACCTCGTCTACGCCGACACGGATGCCTCGGTGCGCACTGCAGCCGAGGCATCCGTTCGAGCGCAATTGGCCTACCTGCGCAGCGAGGTCTGACGCGGGAGACCCGCGAGCCGGGTTACGCGACGAGCGCGATGCCGGCGTCCCAGCCGACCTTCTCCTGCACGGCGAGGGTGAGCTGCAGGAAGCCGACGGCCTCGAGCTCGCGAGCACGCGAGAGGCGGCCGGCGTCGACGGCGTTCACGCCGCCCGCGCGCACGACCTCGGCGAGGGCGAGCTTCGCATCGTCGTCGTCACCGGCGATGAGCACGGTCGTGGGGTTCGAACCGACGGTCTTCGCGGCGAGCGTGGCGGCGAAGTTGGTGTTGAACGCCTTCAGCACCTTCGCGTCGGGCAGGGCTGCTGCGAGCTCGCTCGCACGCGAGCCGTCGGCGGGCACGACGAGCGAGTCGAACGTCGAGAAGTCGAGCGGGTTCGTGATGTCGACCACGACCTTGCCGGCGAGCTCGGTGCCGCGCGCGGCGACGATCTCGTCGATCGCGAAGTGCGGCACCGCGAGCACGACGATGTCGCCGGTGATCTGCTGGGCGGTATCGCGCCCGATGAACTCGACGGTGTTGCCCCCTGCGGCGACGATGCCGCCGATGGCGGTGCCCATGTTGCCGTTTCCGATGATGCTGACGGTCGTCATGTCTTTCCTCCCCGCGCCCTTCGACGCGTTTACTTGTTGCGACAACCAACACTCTACGCTCATTCAGTTGTTGCGTCAACCAATGCGGTAGACTCGTGGGCATGACGGATGACACGAGGTGGCTCGCCCCCGAGGAGTCGGCCGCGTGGGTGCGCCTCGTGGCGCTCGCCGAGCTGCTCCCGGGTGCCCTCGACGCGCAGCTGCTGCGCGACGCCGGGCTCACGCACTTCGAGTACGGCGCCCTCATGGCGCTCGGCGCGGCACCCTCGCGCACCATGCGCATGACCGAGCTCGCCTCGCGCACGAACGCGACGCTCCCCCGCCTCTCGCACGTCGCGAAGCGGCTCGAGGAGCGCGGACTCATCGAGCGCTTCCCGTGCCCCGAAGACCGCCGGGCCACGAACGCGACGATCACCGGTGCCGGCCTCTCCCTGATCTCGGAGGCCGCGCCCGGCCACGTCGAGACGGTGCGCGCGAACGTGCTCGACGCCCTCGCGCCCGAGCAGCTCGAACAGCTCTACGTCATCGCGGGCGCGGTGCTCGCACGGCTCGACCCCGAGGCACGCCTCTCAGCCACGTCGTGCCAGTTCAGCGAGGGGCCCGTCGACCACGTCGTGGCCTGACGCCCTCGCTCGTCGAGCTCCCTGGCTCAGCGCGGGTCGTAGGTGAGGCAGTCGGCGTCGACCGCGCCGGGGCCCACACGCACCGACGGCGCGGTGCACTCGAGCGACTCGTTGTGCACGCACTCCGAACGCTGGCAGGCGCCGACGTGCGTCACGACCTTGTCGAGGCCGCCCTTGGCTCCCAGCGGGATGAAGGTCGCGCACTCCGCATCGCCGACCGAGCCGCCGATCGTGACCGCGGCGGCATGGCAGTGCGAATGGTCGTTGTAGGAGCATCCGGCCACCGAGCATTCGGCGACGGCGGGCAGTTCGTCGAGCGTCATGCTCATGGTGACCTCCCAGTGCGGTGTACCGCGGTTCGATACGGCGATGGTACGCCCGGGAAGGTCGAGGACGCAGCAGGGAAGGGACTGTTTTCCGCAGATCAACGCGACTTTCTTCTGAGGCCAGCCTTACCTATCCGACACTCGGGGATGCCTCGCGCCGCCCCGTCGCTCAGCGGGTGACGGTGCCCATGCGGCTCGCGACGGGCTTCAGCACCGACGGTCGCACGGCGAACCAGCCGCCGATCATGACGGCGAGCGACACCGCGAAGATCGCGAAGCCGAGCCACGACGCGCCATCGCGGCTCGCGTACATGGCATCGAGGTTGCGCAGCGCACCCGTCGCGAACACGAGTGTCACGTGCACGATGACGAAGGCGACGAACACGAGCATCACCGGGTAGTGCACCGCCCGTGCGAGCTTCACCGGGTAGACGGCGTTCAGCCGCTCCGCCCGCTGCGGCCAGACCGACGACAGACGCAGCCCGGTGAGCACCGCGAGCGGCGCGACGACGAACACGATCGCGAAGTAGCTGAGCAGCTGCAGGCTGTTGTAGTTGACCCAGGCGTGCTCGACCGGCCAGTCGAGCGAGGCGTACTGCAACCCTGCCGACACGGCGTTCGGCCAGATGTCGGCACTCGTCGGCACGATGCGCATCCACTGCCCGGTGACGAGGAGCAGCACGATGAAGACGATGCCGTTGAGCACCCAGAGCACATCGACCGTGTAGTGCAGCCAGAGGTGGATGCTGACCTTCCACGGCGGGTTCTTCGTGCGGATCAGCCCGTCGTTGTTGCGAACCCAGCGAGCCGGCGGGCGGCCGCCCTTCTTGAGCAGGAGGCCCGAGCGCACGAGGAGCACGAGGAAGAAGGCGTTCAGGAAGTGCTGCCAGCCGAGCCACGCGGGAATGCCGATCGGCGCCCCCTCGGGCAGCGGCGTCGTGCCGGGGTACCGCGTGAGGAACTCCTGCACGGCGGGCTGGGCGCGCAACCAGATCGCGAGCAGCACGACCCCGCCGAGCAGCACGATCCCGGCGAACACGGCCAGCGCGACGGGCAGCCACCGGATGCGTCGACGAGTCGCGTGATGCGCGGTCGGGTCGGTGAGGCGGGTCACCGGAGTATTTTGACATGACCGCCCGAGCCCCTGCCGAGGCGGACGACCCGCAATGTCACGGATGCCGCGGCGCACGCTGCTCTCGGCAGCACTGCTCGCAGCAGCACTGCTCTCAGCGGCATCCGCCCCGCGCCTCGCCCGCGGCGCGCACGCTGGGGACATGAGCGAACACGACACCCCACCGATCCATCCGATCGACGCCGAACTCACGAGGCGCCTCTTCCACGAGCGCATCATCGTGCTGGGAGACGAGCTCGACCAGGCGGGCGGCAACCGCCTCATCGCGCAGCTCGTCACGCTCGCGGCCGACGACCCGCGCCGCGACATCCGCTTCTGGATCAATTCGCCCGGCGGCTCGGTCTCGGCGATGCTCGCGATCGCCGACGTCATGCGCTCGATCCCGAACGACGTCTCGACGATCGCCGTCGGCATCGCGGCGAGCGCGGGCCAGTTCCTGCTCTCGGCGGGCACGAGGGGCAAGCGCTTCGCGCTGCCGCACTCGCGGATCCTCATGCACCAGGGCTCCGCCGGCATCGGCGGCACCGCGGTCGACATCGAGCTGCAGGCCGACGACCTGCGGTACACGCGCGACACGGTGCTCGGCATCACCGCCGAGAACACCGGCCAGCCGATCGAGCGCATCGCCGAGGACTCGCTCCGCGACCGCTGGTACTCCGCGACCGAAGCCGTCGACTACGGCTTCATCGATGCCGTCGTCGACGGCTTCGGCGAGATGTTCCCCGGCGGCGACCGCCCCCAGGTTGGATTGCAGGCCAGTGCAGGAACAGGAGCAACGTCATGACGAGCTACACGATCCCCTACGTCGTCGAGAAGCGCGGCAACAGCGAGCGCTCGCTCGACGTCTACAGCCGGCTGCTGTCGGAGCGCATCGTCTACCTCGGCACAGAGATCGACGACGGCGTCGCGAACGTGCTCATCGCGCAGTTCCTGCACCTCGCCTCGGAGTCGAGCGAGACGCCGATCAGCCTCTACCTGAACTCCCCCGGCGGTTCGCCCGGTGCAGCACTCGCCGTCTACGACACGATGCAGCACATCAGGCCGGATGTCGCGACGACGTGCGTCGGCCAGGCGGGCGGGCCGGCCGCGGTGCTGCTGGCGGGCGGGGCGAAGGGCATGCGGGCGATCCTGCCGCACGGCCGCGTCGTGCTGCACCAGCCGTCGACGCAGGGACGCGGCACGATCCCCGACCTGATCCTGCACGCCGACGAGGTCGTGCGCGTGCGCGCCGAGCTCGAGGCCGCCCTCGCCGCCGACACTGGTCGCGACGCGATGACGCTGCGTCACGACACCGATCGCGACCTCATCCTGCCGGCCGCGGCCGCCGTCGAGTACGGCCTCGCCGACCACGTGCTGACGGCGCAGGTCATGGTGCCGGCCATGCGCGGCTAGGGTCCGGCGAGGGCGCGGTCACGCCGCCGCGGCCCTCACGCCGGCCGGACGGCTCAGGCGGCGAGGAGGTACGCGTTCGTCGCCGCGTTCCCGAATGCAGGGTCGGGGAGTGCCGCGAGCGCATGCTGCGCGTCGACGTCGAACGGTGCCAGCTCCCCGGCACGGAACGCGAACGACCTCTCGACCCTCAGCAGCTCGCGACGCTCCGCTTCGCGACGCTCCGCCTCCCGTCGTTCGCCGAGCAGCCACCCGACGCGCTGCACGATGTCGACGAGGTCGAGCCCGAGGGCCTCGGCGACCGAGCCGAGCACCTCCGACGACGGCTCCTTGCGACCGCGCTCGATCTCGGAGAGGTACTGCGGCGAGACGCCGGCGGTCGCGGCCACCTCGGTGAGGATGCGCTCCTGGCCGAGTCGCTCGCCGCGCAGCACCTCGCCGAGTGCGTGTCGCCAGAGGGGCTTCGAGCCCCCAGGACTCGGCGCGGTCCTCGGTGCGCCCTGCTCCACCTCGTACCCGTCTGCTGCCCGTGTGAACTCGACGACATCGCCCATGCCGAGAGGTTAGCCGCGGCATCCGCTCGCCGTCAGCTCGATCCGCTCAGAGCAGAACGGGCCGAGCCGCTACGCCGGCGGGTTGTCGGGATCGAGGGTCTCGAGCGAATCGGCCTCGACCGCATTGTCGGCCTCGAAGTCGTTGGGGTCGTCGCCCTGGGATTCCGCGTCCTGCGCGGCATCCTCTTCCGCCGTCTCCATCTCGTCGGCCGCGGTGCGCTCGTCGTCGGCCGGGTCTCGGACGCCCGCGTCGACGTTGCGAGGATCGTGTCGTTGCGTCGTTTCTCGTGGATCGGTCATGATGTCCTCCGCGGTCGGGATCCCTCCAGCGTGCGCCGCGCCCGGCCTGCGGTCAACGGGTTGACGCCCGCCCGGAGGTGTTCACGCAACAGCCGACCATGCGAGACCCTCGTTGTGAGAAGGTGGGTGCGACCGAGCCCGATTCGGGCGCCGAGACGAGGGGACACCGCAGATGGGCTTGTTCGACAAGGCGAAGAACGCATTCACCCAGGCCGGAAGCCAGGCCACGGGCCAGGCGGCAGGGCAGGACTGGGCGGCGCAGGCGCAAGCCGCCCAAGAGCTCGCGAACCAGGCGATGCGCGATGCCGGCTACACCGACGGAGCTCCCGTCACCATGGCCAATGCGAGCGAGGTGAGCGCCGCCATGTCGGCCGACCACGACGTGCTGAACGCCTACGGCCAGGAGCTCAATCGCATCATCGCGATCGGTCAGCCCGGCACCTCGGTGATCAAGAGCGCTGTCGACACCGGAGAGCGCATCTCGGGCAACCCGTGGTACCAGCTCGAGATCGAGGTGACGCTTCCCGGCCGCGAGCCCTACACCGTGCAGAAGCGCGAGATGCTCGCACCCCAGTTCCTCGCCAACTACGCCGAGGGCAGCGTGCACGACATCGCGGTCGATCCGGCCGACCCGAACAAGACCGCCTTCACGAGCTGATCGAGCCGCGAATGGGCGTGTTCCGCGACCTCTTCCGCCTCACCAAGGCGGGCTACACCCAGACGGTCAACACCGACTACCGCGAGAATCTGCGCCAGTCGGCGGACCTGGCCGAGCAGTTCGCAGGGCTCGGGCCGAACGACGTCACGGGCACGCACAGCGCTGCCGTCGCCAATCCCTTCACCAACATGTCGGCCTACGGCCAGATGATCCAGGGCTCGGGAACGGTCGTCTCGCTGACCGACACCGGCAAGCGCCTCGGCGAGACAATCGTCTACGCCGTGCAACTCGACGTGACCCTGCCGGGCGATTCGCCGTATCGAACGCTCTACCAGACGGTCATCGCCGAGGGCGCGCTGCACAACTGGCAGCCCGGCGCCGTACTGCCGGTGCGCGTCAGTCCCAACGACCGCAACTCGGTGATGCTCGGCTGACACGCGACCGTCGCTCGCACCGGATGCTGGCGGTCGCGAGCGCCCGCGTGCAGAATGAACCCACTGACATGGAGGTGGGCGATGTCGACGGAAACGGTGATCTGGTCGATTCTCGGAACGTTCTTCGCGGTCGGAGGCCTCTTGGGGCTCGCGGCGCTCTGGTCGCTGATCCGACGACCACGCGAGCACTGATCGTCGCGGCGCCCGTGACAGCGCTCGATCGGCGTCGGTCAGCCGAGCGCTTCGGCGATCGGCGTGCCACCGCCGTTGAAGCGGATGGTCCGGCGCACCGTCGAGTCGCGGTGCACCGCTTCGGCGGCGACGGCCGCGACATCCGCTCGGTCGACCGTGCCGCTGCTCGGCGGCCCGACGTCGATGGCGCCCGTGCCCTCGCCGTCGGTCAGCGTGCTCGGGCCGAGGATCGTCCAGTCGAGGGCCGTGCCCGCGAGGTGCTCGTCGGCCGCCGCCTTCGCCTCGGCGTAGGCGCGGAACGAGTTGCCCTCGGGCACGGTGTGGTCGGGCGAGCCGAAGTACGACACCATGACGTACCGCATGACGCCTGCGCTCTCGGCGGCCGCCATCGAGCGGATCGCCGCGTCGCGATCGACGGCGTACGTGCGTGCGGGGTCGCCCCCGCCGGCTCCCGCCGACCAGACGACGGCATCGTGGCCGTGCAGGATCTCGGCGAGGTCGTCGACGTCGAGCCGTTCGATGTCGGCGACGACCGGGCGTGCCCCGGCGGCCGTGACGTCGCCGGCATGGTCGGGATTGCGGATGATCGCGTCGACCTCGTTGCCGCGGTCGGCGAGCAAGCGCTCGAGCTGCAGGGCGATCTTCCCGTGGCCCCCGATGATCACGATGCGTGCCATGTGCTCCTCCTCCGGCTGATTCGACCCACGCTACTCCCGGCCGCTGCGAGCGGCATCGGGCGAGGCGGTGCACCGTGCCGGTGACGAGCGCGGGCCTGCTGCTCTACCGCGACCTCCGCGAGCTCCGTGGGCTCGAGGTCTTCATCGGGCACATGGGCGGACCGTTCTGGGCGCGCAAGCAGGCGGGCGCCTGGTCGATCCCGAAGGGCGAGTTCACCGACGAGGATCCGCTCGTCGCGGCCCGGCGCGAGTTCGCCGAGGAGATCGGTGCCCCCGCGCCCGAATCCGAGGTCATCGACCTCGGCACGTTCCGGTACACCTCGGGCAAGACCGTGCGGGTGTTCGCCTGCCGCGCCCCCGACTTCGAGATCGACGAGCTGCGGTCGAACCTGTTCGAGATCGAGTGGCCGCCGCGTTCGGGGCGCCGCCAGCAGTTCCCCGAGGTCGACGAGGCGCGATGGACACCGGTGTTCGAGGCGCGCGAGCTGCTCGTCACCGGCCAGCGTCCGGCGCTCGACGCGCTCCTGGCGGCGCTCGACGGGTCGATCGAGTGAGCTCGACCCGGCCTAGAGAGCCAGGAGGAGTTGATCAGCCTGAGTGACGCCGGACGAGTACGACGACGACACGGTGCTGGTGCGCATGCCTGCCCAGTACAGGACGCCGCCGACGGTTGCGGCCATGTCGCTCGAGCTGCCGCCGCTGCCGTACGGGCCCCATGAGTAGGGCTCGTTGGCCCAGTCCGTCATCACGGCCTTGTGGTACTGCAGGCCGGGGTCACCTGCCGACTTTCGCACGACCTCGAGCACGGCTTGATACTTCTGCTCGAGCGGGAGCGCGTGGAGTTCTCGTGCTGCCGCGCCGGTCTCCCATCCGACGATGACCTGACCCTTGTAGCCCGGGTAGGCGATCGAGGCGTTCCAAAGCGTGGTCGGGAAGTGGTCCATCGATTCGGCGTAACCCCAGTTATCGGTGCCGTTGGGCGTGAACACCCTCTCTTTGAACTCGAGCACGCACTTGAAGATGTCGTGGTACTCGAACGCGTCGAAGGCGGCCCACTTTGCGGCAGGCAGGCCGGGGGTGAACGCAATGTCGCGGCGCTGCATGACTCCCGCGGGGACGGCGAAGACGACTCGGCGTCCGAACATCGTGCCCTTGGAGGTGAGGAGCTCGACACCGTTGGTGGTGTATCCGACCTCTTGGACCACGGTCCGCAACATGACCGGAACGTCGCCGGCGACGAAGTGCAGCAGCTGGTCGTAGCCGCCGATGATCTTGTAGTCTCCGTCGTCGTAGCGCGAATCGTTCGGATCCAGGATCTCCGGCTCCGGCGCCTGGTCGGGATGCAGCGTGTACCGGATGCAGTCCCGGAGCGGTGCGGCGACGCGAGCGGCGGCCGTGGCGTACAGCGGTTCGCTGTCATCGGTCAACTCGTAGTTGAGCCCGGTCGGCGTGTTCGCGGCCGTCACTCCGAGGCGCAGCAGGTACGCGTCGGCCATCTCGCCGTCGACCACGGTCGGCAGCGGGAGGTTCTGCCCAGCCGGGTCGTACGGGTTGAGCGCCTCCGGCATTCCCAGCGGGAACAGCCAGGAGGTCGGAGAGTCCCACTGATGCCATTGGGCGGCCGGCGAGGACATCGGCGCATCAGCCTGGCGGATGTAATTGTTCTGGAACATCCGCATGTCGAACCCGGCCTGCTCGATCCACGGGTACGTCGACGCGTAGGGGCCGCCATGGACGAGTTCGCAGCCGCGCTCGACCGGGATGCCCATCGATGTCCGGTCGGTGTACATGCGGCCGCCGATCCGGTCGCGGGCCTCGACGATCACGACGCGCAGGTCGGGGTTCTGGTCTGTGAGGCGCCGTGCCGCGCCGATACCCGCCGCGCCGGCCCCGACCACGATCACGTCCCAGGCATTCTTGTCGCCCTTCGCGTGCTTCAGCGAGGGCGTCCCGTTGCCATGACCGTTCCCGGGGCCGATCGGCTGCCCGCCGGCGGCGACATCGGCGAGACCTGCGGCGGCGGCGAGTCCGCCCATCAAGAGCCCGCGACGGCTGATGTTCTCCATGGGTGCTACTCCTTCGTAGTCGAATCAGTGGAAGCGCAACGGCCGCGATCGCGATGATGGCCGCGCGTCGGCATGGCCGGAGATTCGGTGCTCATGATGGGTGTCGCACTCTCCGTCGAGTGCAGTCCACGGCTGCTCGTGTCGATCTGAGAGTCATCTTCACCGGAATCTGCCGAATGCACAACAGTTACGAGAATCTTTGTTGAATCAACAGTGAAGGTTCCTCTTTCATCACGAATCGCCATTCTCAGCAGATTCACTCATCGCTGCAGAAGGCGCGGTGCCGGGTGCGCGTTGCCCCCTCACCCGGCACCGTGCTGGCGCTAGGTTCGTTGCATGGCCGCACCATTCGAGATGGACGACATCGACCGTCGCATCATCGCCGCCCTCCAGGTCGACGGGCGCCGGTCGTTCCAGCGTCTCGCCGACGACCTCGGAGTGCCGGCTTCGTCGGTGCGCTACCGCACGAAGCGACTCGAGGACGCCGGGATCCTGCAGATCGTCGGCATCGCCAACCCGCTCGCGATCGGCTTCGACCGGCTGGCGATGATCGGCATCCGCGTGACACCCGGCACCGCCCGCTCGGTCTGTGCGGCGCTCGCCGAGCTCCCCGAGACGAGCTACGTCATCCACACCACGGGCCGCTTCGACGTGATGGCCGAGGTGATCTGCGAAGACGTGCCGCACTTCATCGACATGCTGAACGGACGCATCGCGGCGATCACGGGCGTCGTCTCGACGGAGTCGTTCTTCGTGCTCGAGGCGCACAAGCTCTCGTACGGGTGGGGCGTCGGGAGCGTTCGTCCCGCGATCGAGGAGCCGAGCGGAGGATGACGCATGGCGCCGCTTGACTCGCTCGACGACGGGCTCGATGACGCCGCGACGGCGCTGTACGCGATGCGCCCCGACGAGTTCACCGCCCGGCGCAACGCGCGGGCGCAGACCGTCGCCGCCGACGATCGCGCGCTCGCGGCCCGCATCCGCGAACTCCGGCGCCCCTCCCCCGCCGCCTGGCTCGTGAACCAGCTCGTGCGGCACCGATCCGACGAGGTCGAGGCGGTCCTCGAACTCGGCGCCGAGGCCCGTGAGACTCAAGGCAGCTTCAGTGCCGTCGAGCTCGCCGAGCTCGGCCGGCAACGTCGGCGGCTCGTCTCGACGCTCGCGCACGAGGCCGGAGCACTCGCCGACGAGCTCGGCTCCCCAGTGCGCACGCCGGTGCTCGACGAGGTCGCCCAGACACTGCAGGCGGCGATGTCGGATGCCGCTGCCGCCGACGCCGTGCGCACGGGCCGGCTCGTGCGGGCACTCGAGGCCGTCGGCGTCGAGGTCGACCTGAGTGACGCCGTCGCGGGCGGGCCGGCACCTCGCACGGAACCGGCTCGGGACGCGCACGCGGGCGACTCCCCCGGTCTGCTGAGCGCCGCAGCGACGAAGCGAGCCGAGGTGGCTCGAGGGCGCGCCGAGCGCGCGGTCGCGGAGGCCGAGGAGCGGGCGGCCGCGGCATCCGCTGCGCTCGACGCCCTCGATGCGCGGCTCGCCGATGCCGACCGCGAGCACCGCGATCTCGCGTCCCGCCGCGACGAACTCGACGCGGAACTGCGCAAGGTCGAGGCGGAGATGGCCGAGGCCGATCGGGCGAAGCGCACGGTCACCCGCGAGCGGGATCGCGCCGCCCGCGACGCCGAGGCCGCGGAAGTCGACGCCGATGAGGCGCGCGAGGCGCTGGAGAGCCTGGGGTAGCGCTCACTCAGCGGCGCTCGAGCAGCCATTCCATCGCGTCGGGCACGACGTCGAGCACCGAGACGTGGCCGTCGTCGAGCCGCATCCAGAGCGAGGCGCGGGGAATGTGCGCGACGAGCCACGAGGCGTGCTTCGACGGCACCACGCGGTCGCCCTCGCCCTGCACGAGGAGCACCGGAGCGACGATGCGCCCGAGGTCGAAGCCCCACCGTGAGGTGAAGGCGACGTCGTCGTCGATGAGGCCGTCGGGCCCGGCTTCGCCGGCGCGTGCGGCGTCGGCGCCGAGCGACGCCCAGCGCTCGTCGAGGGCCGCCCAGTCGACGGGCAGGAACTGCGACGGGTCGAACTCCGCGTCTGCGGCGAACGCGGCGCGGGCGGCTCGCCCATCGACGGCGGCACGCAGACCGCCCGGCGCGGTCATGCCCGCGAACCAGTCGTAGGCGTCGGTGCGCGGCGCGATGCCCGCCAGCGTGACCGCGCCCGTGACGCGCTCGGGCAACAGGGCCGCGCAGGCGAGCGCGTGCGGGCCGCCGCCCGAGGCGCCCATCACGGCGAACCGCTCGACGCCGAGCGCGTCGGCGATCGCCGCGACATCCGCTGCCGCCGAGGCGACGTCGCGGCCGGGGCGCGGGGTCGAGCCACCGTACGACGGGCGGCCATACGAAACGAGGCGGATGCCACGAGCGGATGCCGCGGCGAGCACGGGCTCGAGCGGCGCACCGGTCTGCGGGGAGCCGTGGTGCCAGACGAGCGTGAGCGGCGACGCGGCATCCGGCCCGGTGTCGTAGGCGTGCAGGCTGCCGCCGTCGCGAAGGGGCACGTCGAGTTCGGTGACCGTCATCGTCACTCCTGCACGCCGGCGGCTCGAGCCGCAGCGGCGCTGAACGCAGGGCGCACGCGCTCCCACCCGTCGAGGTAGCCGCCGACCATGGCCGCGTCGCGCAGCAGCACGAGCTGGCCTGCCGCCTCTTCGGCGTCGGGCACCTCGGCCGCGGACAGCACCGACTCCAGCTCGGAGCGGAACCACTCGCGGTGCTCGGCCACGGCCTTGCGCACGCCGCTGTCGGCGTCGGGGTACTCGGCGGCGGCGTTGATGAAGGGGCATCCACGGGTGTGGTGGCGCGCGACGTCGTCGGCGAGCCCGTCGATCACGAGGCCCACGAGCTGCTTGGGTGCTGCTCCGGATGCTTCGGCGGCCGCGAACGCGCCCCGGATGTTGGCGTCCTCGACCCCGAGGTAGGCCTCGACGAGGTCCTCCTTGCTCGGGAAGTGCCGGTAGAACGTCGCGCGGGTGACGCCGGCCTCGCCGATGATGCGGTCGACGCCGACGGAGTGGATGCCCTCTCGATAGAAGAGCTCAGACGCCGTAGCGAGCAGCTTCTCGCGGGCGACGGAACTGCCGTTTGAGGTCGTTCGTGTTGCCATGAGGTAAATGATAGAACGATCTTTCTCTTTTTGCTTGACATGGCATGGAGTCGGGAGTAACTTCACAGACAGAGACAGAACGATCGTTCTACCAAAGGGTGGGACGCAGTTGAAGGAGAGAGAACATGACCGCCACCAAGACCCCCATCGTCCTCATCCACGGACTCTGGATGACCCCGAAGAGCTGGAACACCTGGGCCGAGTACTTCCGGGCCCGCGGCCACGAGGTCATCGTTCCGGGCTGGCCCGGCATCGACGACCGCGAGGTCGCCGACATCCGCTCGAACCCCGAGCCGCTCGAGGGCATCGGCCTCGCGCAGATCGCCGACCACTACGAGCGCATCATCCGCGCACTCCCCCAGAAGCCCATCATCATGGGCCACTCCTTCGGCGGACTGCTCACCCAGATGCTCGCCGATCGCGGCCTCGGCGTCGCCTACGTCGGCGTCACCCCCGGCCAGCCCGCCGGCATCACGACCCTGCCGGCGTCGACTCTCTGGACCGGCACGCCGATCCTCTCGAACCCGTTCGCGAAGAACGGCGCCAAGCCGCTCTCGAAGGGGCACTTCCACTTCACGTTCGGCAACGACCTCGACCGCGAGGCATCCGATCGCCTCTGGGAGGAGTTCGCGGTCAACTCGTACAACCGGGTGTTCTTCGAGGGCGTCGCCGGCGCCTTCAACGAGAAGGGCGGCGTCAGCCACGTCGACTACGGCCGCACCGACCGCGCGCCGCTGCTCGTCATCACCGGCGAGATCGACCACGTCGTGCCGCCGGCCATCGGCAAGGCGATCGTGAAGAAGTACCACGCGACCGGCAGCCCCGCCATCGTCGAGTACCGCGAGTTCGCCGGCCGCACGCACCGCATCGTCAGCCAGGACGGCTGGGAGGAGGTCGCCGAGTACGCCCTCACCTGGGCGACCGAGCACGCCGAGGCGGCCGCACCTGCGGCCTGAGCCCCGTGGCCCCATGACGGGACCACTCGTGTCGCACCGGACCGGTGATATCTCGGGTCCGGTGCGACACGAGTGGTCCCGACGTGGTTGAGGGGCTCAGCGCTCGATCGAGTCGGGCCCGTCACGGCGGGCGAAGACGCTCCGCAGCACGAAGAACACGACGACCGCGACCACCGCGACGATCACGAGCTTGCCGATGAACCAGAGCAGGCTGAACAGCACATCGACGAGGAACCACGCGATGACGACGGCGACGATCACGCCGATGACGGTCCAGACGGTACGACTCATGTTCCGAGGCTAGTCGAGCGGATGCCCCGGGCCACCGCCGGTCGGCCGACGCTCACGGCGCGTGGCCGTCGAAGAGCAGGGTGGGCACGGGGCCGAACGGCATCGACCGCACGCGGAACGGCCGCACGTCGTCGCCGACGAAGCCCGCCTCCACGAGGGTCCGAGCGGTGTCGCGGTCCCAGTGGCATCCGTGGCAGAACCTGGCCGTGAACGGGGTCGCAATGCGCTGCACCACCCGCTTCGCCGTTCGCGGCGGCGCCGCGACGTGGTCGACGAAGACGACCCGTCCGCCGGGCACGAGCACTCGACGCACCTCCGCCAGTGCGACCGACGGGTCGGCCACCGAGCACAGCACGTAGGTCGCGACGACCGCGTCGACGGAGCGGTCTGGCAGCGGGATCGCCTCGGCCATGGCATCGAGTGGCGCGGCCTGATGCCCCCATTCCCGTGCGCGCTTCGCGAGCTCCGCGCGGCGCTCGGCGTCGGGCTCGAGGCCGATCCACTCGACGTCGAGGTGCAGGGCGCCGAAGTTCTCGCCCTCGCCGGCGCCGATCTCGAGCACGCGCCCGCGCACTCGGCCGACGAACTCCCGCTCGAGGTCGTCGAGGCGGTCGTCGTCGATGAGGTCGGATGTCGCGGCCTTCGCTTGCTCCATGCCGCCATGCGAGCACGTCGGCGGGCGCGCGTCAAGCGGGTGCCGCGGACCGACTCCGAACGCGGCCCGGCCGTAGGCTGGTGCGATGCTCAGGCGATTCCTCTCCGGCGCCGGCCTGCTGCTGCGCGGCTTCGGATTCTGGGGCCGCCGGCCGGGCGTGATGGCACTCGGGCTGATCCCCGCCGCGATCGTCTTCGCCGTCGTGCTCGCCGCGCTCGTGGCGCTCGGCATCCAGTTGCCGGCGATCGTCGAATGGGCGACGCCCTTCGCCGAGCGGTGGGATGCGTTCTGGACCGCGTCGCTGCGCGTCGCCATCGCCGCCGTGACCTTCGCCGGCGCCGTGCTGCTCGCGGCCGTCACGTTCACCGCGCTCACGCTCGCGGTCGGCGATCCGTTCTACGAACGCATCTGGCGAGCGGTCGAGCTCGAGCTCGGCGGCGAGGTACCCGATCGGGGCGCGGGCTTCTGGCGGGCCGCGGGCGACGCCGCCGCCCTCATCGCGCTCGGCGTCGTCTCGGCACTCGCCGTCGGCCTGATCGGCCTCGTGCCGATCGTCGGAACGGTCGCCGCGCCGGTCCTGGGGGTGACACTGTCGGGCTGGCTGCTCGCCCGGGAGCTCACCGGGCGTGCGTTCGAGGCCCGAGGCATGACCGCGGCCGATCGCAAGGTAGCGCTCCGCGGCCATCGTGCGCGCATGCTCGGGTTCGGCGTCGCGACCCAGCTGTGCTTCATGGTGCCGCTCGGCGCGGTGATCGCGATGCCGGCTGCGGTCGCCGGGTCGACGATGCTCGCGCGAGCGGCGCTCGATGCACCGCGCCCGGCGGATTCCCGGCCGACGACGCCGTCGGTGTGAACAGCAGAGCGGATGCCGCGGCGCGAGCCGCGGCATCCGCTCTGCTGGTTCGTCGTCAGCGCAGCCCGGCGAAGAACGCCCGGATGTCGCCGGCGACGAGCGCGGGCACCTCGAGCGCCGCGTAGTGGCCGCCCTGCTCGAACCGGCTCCAGTGCACGATTTTCGAGTTGTCGCGCTCGGCGAAGACCTTGATCGTCTGGAAGTCGTCCTTGAAGACCGCCACGCCGGTGGGCGCATCGTTCACCTGCGGCTCGGCCTCGGCGCGCGCGTTGTCGAGGTAGCTGCGACTCATGCCGGCGGCGGCATTCGCGAACCAGTTGACGCTCACCTCGGTGATGATCTGCTCGAGCGTGACGAGCGAGGTGCCGTTACCGAATGAGTTGAAGAGCTCGCTGTAGGCGAGGAGCGCGATCGGCGAGTCGCTGAGCCCGACCGCCACGGTCTGAGGCCGGCTCGCGTTCATTGTGTTGTAGCCGCCGACCGACTGGAACCATTGCATGTGCTCGAGTCCCGCGTAGTCCTGCGGTTCGAGGCGCTCGAACTCGGCGGGGTCGCCGCTCGGAAAGGAGAACAGCTGCAGCACGTGCAGGCCGAGGAATCCCTCAGGGTTCGCGAGTCCGAGTTCGCGGGCGACGAGCGCCCCGTTGTCGGAGCCGTGGATGCCGTACTCGGCATATCCGAGGCGGTGCATGAGCTCGTCGTAGGCGCGGGCCACTCGCGCGGTCGTCCAGCCGGGCTCGGCGACGGGGTTCGAGAAGCCGTAGCCCGGGGCATCCGGGATGACGACGTCGAACGCGTCCTCGGCGCGGCCGCCGTGCGCGACGGGGTCGACGAGCAGGTCGATGAGATCGAGGTAGTCGACGGATGACCCGGGGTAGGTGTGCGCCAGGAGCAACGGGGTGGCTCCGGGGTGCTCCGAGCGCACGTGGATGAAGTGGATGGGCTGGCCGTCGACCTCGGTCGTGAAGTGCGGCACGGCGTTGATGCGCGCCTCGGCGGCCCGCCAGTCGAACGCGCGCCACGCCTGGACCGCCTCGCGGAGGTAGGCGTTCGGCGTGCCGGCGTCCCAGTCGTCGGTCGGTGCCGGCTGCGGCAGGCGAGTGCGGGCGAGTCGCTCCATGAGGTCGTCGACGTCGGCCTGGGCGATGTCGATCGTGAACGGGCGGATGTCGGCGGGAGAGGTGGTGTTCTTCATGTCTTCGACGGTACGGTGCATATAGGAACATTCAGTTCCTAATGATGGATCGAGTATTCACCCATGTCAGACACCGCCGCCCGACTGCTCTCACTGCTCGCCCTGCTGCAGACCCGACCCGACTGGACGAGCACGGAACTCGGCGCCCGGCTCGGCGTGACCCCCCGCACCATCCGCAATGACATCGACCGCCTGCGCGAGCTCGACTACCCCGTCGACGCCACCCGCGGCGCCGCCGGCGGCTACCGCCTCGGCGCGGGGGCGAAGCTGCCGCCACTGCTGCTCGACGACGAGGAGGCCGTGGCCGTGGCGATCGGCCTGCGAGCGGCCACCGGCATCGCGGGCGTCGAGGAGTCCAGCACGCGGGCGCTCACGAAGCTCGAGCAGGTACTGCCGTCGCGACTCCGCCCGACGGTCGAGGCGCTCGCGACCGTGATCGAGCGGGCGCCCGAGAACAACGACACCGACGCACCCGACCCCGAGGTCGATGCCGCCGTGCTCACGGCCGTCGCGAGCGCCATCCGCGGGGTCGAGTGGATCCGATTCGACTACCAAGGCGACGCCCGCCTCGTCGAGCCCTACCGCCTGCTGAGCTGGGCTCGCCGCTGGTACCTCGTCGGCCGCGACCCGTCGAGCGGCGACTGGGGCACGTTCCGTGCCGATTGGATCGCACTCCGCATGCCGACGCGGCGCCGGTTCGAACCCGTCGCGCTGCCCGACGGCGACTACACGGCCTTCGCGATGCGCTCGATCGCCGAGAGTGGCTGGAAGGTGCACGCGCGGCTGCGCGTCGCGGCGCCGGCCGACGCGGTGCTCGCGCGGATCCACCACGCGGTCGGGGTCGTCGAGGCCGTCTCCGACTCCGAATCGGTGCTCGTCACCGGCGCCGATTCCCTCGACACGATCGCCGCCTACATCGGCATGCTCGGCATGGACTTCACGGTCGAGTCCCCCGACGAACTGCGAACGCTGCTCCTGACCTACAGTGAGCGCTACGCGAGGGCAGCTCGCCGACCCGACTGAAACGCCGAGCGGGCTATACATCCGATCTCTCCTTGGGCAGAATGGGCCGTGGCCGCTGTTCGAACGAACATGCCTCCCTTCTCGGTTCCAAACACCTGATCAATGACGCGCAGGAGATCTCGATGAATTTCACGTTCGACCCCCAACGCCGCCGTGTGCTCCAGATCGGCGGTGTCGTCGTGGCCGCACCGCTCCTCGGCGACCTCTTCGCTGCGCGGCCCGCTGCGGCCGCACAGCTCACCGCCTTCGGCACCACGGTCGCCACGAGGCGAGCCCCGATCGAGGTCCCCGAGCTCTCGGCGAAGTCGCTCTGGTACGGCACGCCGGCCACGAACTGGGAGTCGCAGGCCCTGCCGATCGGCAACGGCCGTCTCGGCGGCATGATCTTCGCGAACCCTGACGAAGAGGTCGTGCAGTTCAACGAGCAGAGCCTCTGGGGTGGCGTCAACAACTACGACAACGCGCTCATGGGTCAGCCCAACGGGGCCTACGACACGAGCGTGACGGGCTTCGGCTCCTACCGCGACTTCGGCACGCTGCGCTTCGCGTTCGCCGCCGGCCCGCGCGTGACCTCGCCCGGCGGGCCCTACAACGTGTCGACCGCCTCCGAAGACGTCGATCGCACGATCGATGCCAAGGCGAGCACCAAGTGGTGCATCATCGCACCGCCCGCGCAGGTGCTCTGGCAGGCGGAACTGCCGACGGCTGCGACGGTCACGAGCTACAGCTTCACGAGCGCCAACGACGTTCCCGTCCGCGATCCCCAGGAGTGGACCCTCTCGGGCTCGTCCGACGGCACGAACTGGACGGCGCTCGATGCCCGCACCGGTGCGCCCTTCGAGACCCGCGGCCAGACGAAGCAGTACACCTTCACCAACGCCACGGCGTACCGCTTCTACCGGTTCACGTTCGTGCCGAAGGCCGGCGTCAGCCACTTCCAGATCGCCGAGATCTCGCTGGGCGGCGTCAGCCTCTCGGGCGGCGCACTCGCCTACGTCTCGTCGCCGAGCGGCGCAGCAGCCGGCACGGATGTCTCGAGCGACCTCACCCGCAGCGTCGACGGCGACCCGACCACGGCCTGGCGCGTCGCCGAGCCGGGCGCAGGCGTGCAGTGGCAGCTCGACCTGCCGACCGGCGTCGCGGCGACGTCGTACGTGCTCACCGCGGCATCCGACGCACCCGAACACGACCCCGGTCGCTGGCAGCTCGCGGGCTCGCGTGACGGCGGCGTCACCTGGGTCGCGCTCGACTCGCGCGAACCGGGCGCACCGTTCGCGGCCCGCGGGGAGGCGAAGACCTACACCTTCACGAACTCGACGGCGTACACCTCCTACCGGTTCACCTTCGCGACCGCCTCGGCTGCGACGCCGTTCGCGATCGGCGAGGTCGCCGTCGTCGGCTCGTCGTTCGACTCGCGCGCCCTTCGCACGGTCGCCGAATACCGTCGCGGTCTCGACACGGCCGTCGGCATGCACGTCACCCGGTTCGACACGGTCGCCGGTCGGGTCGTGCGCGAGGCCTTCGCGAGCCGCGCGGCCGACGTCATGGTGCTGCGATACACGACCGACGCCGAGTCGGGCATGTCGGGCATCCTCTCGCTGGCGTCGGGCCAGTCCGTGCCCTCGGCCGCAGCGGGCAGCGGCGTCGGTGCCCAGCTCTCGTTCAGCGGCGTGATGGCCAACGCGCTGAAGCACTCCTGCACGGTCCGCGTGGTCGAAGCCGACGGCACCGTGACGGTCGAGGGCAACACACTCCGCGTCGACGGGTGCGGCACCCTGACCCTCGTGCTCGACGCCCGCACCGACTACAAGCTCAGTGCGGCCGACGGATGGCGCGGCGCCGCGCCCGAGCCCGGCATCGTCGCCGCGATCGACGCGGCGGCGGCACGTTCCTACGCCGACCTGCGCGCCGAGCACACCGCCCAGGTTTCGGAGCTGATGAACCGGGCGACCGTGAACTGGGGCGAGACGGATGCCGCGGTGCAGGCGCTGCCCACCAGCGCCCGCCTCGAGCGGTACAAGACGGGCGGGGCCGACCCCACCCTCGAGCAGGCGCTCTACCACTACGGCCGCTACCTGCTCCTCAGCTCGTCGCGACCCGGCGGCCTGCCCGCGAACCTGCAGGGGCTCTGGAACAACAGCAACCAGCCGCCGTGGGCCTCCGATTACCACACCAACATCAACGTGCAGATGAACTACTGGGGCGCCGAGACCACGAACCTCTCGGAGTCACACTCCGCGCTCGTCGCGTTCATCGAGCAGGTCGCGGTGCCGAGCCGGATCGCGACCAGGAACGCGTTCGGCCAGAACGTGCGGGGGTGGACCGCTCGCACCTCGCAGTCGATCTTCGGCGGCAACGCGTGGGAGTGGAACACGATCGCGAGCGCCTGGTACGCCCAGCACGTCTACGAGCACTGGGCCTTCACTCAAGACAGTGCCTACCTCGAAGACGTCGCCCTCCCGCTCATCACGGAGATCTGCCACTTCTGGGAGGACGAGCTGAAGGAGCTGGCCGACGGCACGCTCGTCGCGCCCAACGGCTGGTCACCCGAGCACGGGCCGCGCGAAGACGGCGTCATGCACGACCAGCAGATCATCTGGGACCTGTTCCAGAACTACCTGGACGCGACCGCGACGCTCTCCCCCCAGCCCGCATACCGGGCGACGATCGCCGACCTGCAGTCGCGGCTCGCGCCGAACAAGATCGGCAGCTGGGGCCAGCTGCAGGAGTGGCAGACCGATCGCGACGACCCCAACGACCTGCACCGCCACACCTCGCACCTGTTCGCCGTCTATCCGGGTCGTCAGATCACGAGCGAGACGCCCGAGCTCGCGGCCGCGGCCCTCGTGTCGCTCAAGGCTCGCAACGGCGAGCGCGACGGCGTGCCCTTCACCGAGGCGACGGTCTCGGGCGACAGCCGTCGCTCGTGGACCTGGCCGTGGCGAGCTGCACTGTTCGCGCGTCTCGGCGACGGCGAGCGCGCACGCTTCATGCTGCGGGGCCTGCTCCGCTACAGCACGCTGACGAACCTGTTCGCGAACCACCCGCCCTTCCAGCTGGACGGCAACTTCGGCATCTCGGGCGCCCTCACCGAGATGCTCCTGCAGAGCCACGCCGGGGTCATCCACCTGCTCCCGGCACTGCCCGACGAGTGGAAGGCCAGCGGCTCGTTCACCGGCCTCCGCGCTCGCGGCGGCTACGAGGTCAGTGCCGAGTGGCAGAACGGCCAGGTCACGGCCTTCACCGTGACCGCCGACCGCGCACCCCATGCCGGCCCCGTCACCGTGCGGGTCAACGGCGAGGACCGCCAGGTCACGCCCGTCGATCCGACCCCGGACCCGACCCTGAACGTGCCCGTCGTCGCGAGCACACGGATCCTCAGCGGCAAGGTCGTCGTGGCGGTGAAGGCGACGAATAACGAGAGTGTTCCGATCACCGTCGCGTTCGCCTCGGCCTACGGCACGAAGTCCTTCGCCTCCGTGGCACCCGGCACGAACGCGGTGCACTCGTTCACCACGCGGAAGACCTCGATCCCCGCGGGAGCGGTCACCGCGACGGTCTCGACGCTCAGCGGCGCACCGGTCACGGCGACGATCGAAGCGGGCTACGACGCGGCATCCCGCTGAGTTCCGCTCGCCGGCGCGGCATGACCGTCTTCCGAGACGGGCATGCCGCGCCGGCGGGTGAGCGGCGGCCCCGCTTCAGTGCCTCAGCGGCACCCCTTCGACCGCTCGATGAGTTCGTCGGAGGGGCGGCCGTACAACCACTCGCCGTTGCCGTTGGGGTCGGTGTGCCCCATGCCGATCGCCCAGGCCACGGCCCACGGCTCGTTGTCATCGGCGTACTCGCCGACGAGGTCGTAGCACTTCGAGGTGATCGCATGCCCCACCTCGTGGGTGACGAGCGCGGCCATGACCGGGTCGCCCCACTGCTCGGCGATGCTGTTCGAGAGGGTGATCGTCGAGAGGCCGCCCTCCCAGGTGTCCCAGGTGGCGGTACCGCCGGCTGAGCCGTTGTCGCCGTAGCCGATGACGATCGGGGCCCAGTCGAACTCGAGCAGCACGCCGCCCGCGATCGAGCGGGCGTACGTCTCGACGGCGACGCGGCGGTCGTAGAGCGGGCCCGCCTTCTCCGCCTCTTCGGCGGCGTGAGTCGACTGCAGGGCGGCGGCTGCGGCGACGTACGCGTCGATGCGCGCGGCGGCGTCGTATCCCCACGCGCTGCTCGCGAGCTGCTCGACGCTGTTGCGGAACTCGATGCGCTCGACGTTGCGCGCCGATCCGTTCGCCCCCTCGACCGCGGCGGCGACCGGGGCGATCGCCTCGATGTACGCGTCGCCCGAGACGGTGACCGTCTCGTCGGCGACCGTCAGGTCGGCGGCGTAGGCGTCGGCATCGGCGGCCAGGTCGGTGAGCCGCCTCGTCTCCCCGTTCAGCAACTCGGAGGCGGCGTCGAGATCGGCGAACCAGACCGGGCGCGAGAGGGGCCTGTTCGGCTCGGCGAACTCCGTCTCGGGAGCTGCGGCCATGAGGGTGTCGAGTTCGCCGGCGGCTGTTGCCAGTGCCGACTTCGCTGCGGCGTCGACGAGGGGGTCGGGCGCGGCGAGCGCCGCTGCCGCGATCTCGGCGGAGGCGCCGGCATCCGCCTCGACGGCCGCTGCCGACTCGCCGGCCGCTGCGGCATCGGCGACTGCGGCGCGGTGGGCGACGACCGCCGCATCGAAGCGGAGGTTCGCGATCGCGGTCGCCGCGAGCACGGCGGCCGACAGCAGCAGGAAGATCGCGACGCCGACCACGGTCCAGGCGGTGGCCGCGCGCGATCGGCGCGAGGGCGGGATGTCGCGCCCGGACGGGCTCGGGCCGATCGGGTCGAGCGTCGCGCTCGGGACGGATTCGAGGGTCACCCGTGAAGTATCCCCGCTCGCGGACGGTCGGGCAATCCGGAAGGGCGGGCACGCGCCACGAGTTGGACGCTTGACTGGGACGAGCGACCCACAATACGCTGCCTCCAACGAGCAAGGAGGCTCAGATGGCGATCGATCATGCACGCCCGAACCGTGTCCGTTCCGAACGCACCACCGAGCAGGGAAAGCGCAGGTGGCGACCCAGAACCCTGGCCCTCGCCCTCGCAGCTGCACTCGCGACATCCGTACTGGCGGCACTTCCCGCCGCAGTGAGCACCACCCCCGCCGAGGCCGCACCCGGCGACTGGTGGGAGGCCCCGAACCGACCCGCCGAAGACGTCGAGCTGAACGTCACCGGTGCACCCTTCACCGGCACCACCGAGAACGGCGAGGTGCGGGGCTTCATCGACTCGCACACCCACCTGAACTCGAACGAGGGCTTCGGCGGGCGCATGATCTGCGGCGCGCCGTTCTCGCCCGCGGGTGTGGCGGACGCCCTCAAGGACTGCCCCGACCACTACCCCGACGGGAGCGCCGCGCTCTTCGAGAACCTCGTCAGCGGCGACGCCGACGGCAAGCACGACCCCGTCGGCTGGCCCACCTTCACGGACTGGCCGAAGACGACCTCGATGAGCCACCAGGCCTCGTACTACGCCTGGGTCGAACGCTCCTGGCGCGGCGGGCAGCGCATCCTCGTCAACGACCTCGTCACGAACGGCGTGATCTGCTCGCTGCCGATCATGCCGAAGGACCGCTCGTGCGACGAGATGACCGCGATCCGGCTCGAGGCCCAGAAGGCTCGCGAGATGGAGGCGTACATCGACGAGATCTACGGCGGCCCCGGCAAGGGGTTCTTCCGCATCGTCACGACGCCGGCCGACGCACGAGCGGTGATCGAACAGGGCAAGCTCGCCGTCGTGCTCGGCGTCGAGATGTCGGAGCCGTTCGGCTGCAAGATGATCCTCGACGTCGCGCAGTGCTCGACGGCCGACATCGACCGCGGACTCGACGAGTTCGAGCAGCTCGGCATCTCGAGCATGTTCCTCTGCCACAAGTTCGACAACGCCCTCTGCGGCGTGCGCTTCGACACCGGCACGCAGGGCACGATCATCAACGTCGGCCAGTTCTACTCGACCGGCACCTTCTGGCAGACCGAGACCTGCCCCACCGCGCGCCACGACAACCCGATCGGCGACGCGACCGTGCCCGAGTTCGAGGAGCAGCTGCCGCCCGGCGTCGAGGTGCCCGAGTACTCGGCGGGCAAGAACTGCAACACGCGTGGTCTCACCTCCCTCGGCGCCTACGCGCTCAAGGCGATGATGGCCCGCAACATGATGGTCGAGCTCGATCACATGAGCGTGAAGGCGGCCGAACGCTCCCTCGACCTGCTCGAGGCCCAGGGCTACCCGGGCGTGCTGTCGAGCCACAGCTGGATGGACTCCGGCTGGACCGAGCGGCTCTACCGCCTCGGCGGGTTCAAGACGGGCTACCCGCACGACGCCGCCGGCTTCATCGGCGAATGGCAGGAGGGCAGCGCGCTCCGCGCCCAGTACGACAAGGGCTACGGGTTCGGGCTCGACTTCAACGGCGTCGGCAGCCACCCCGCGGCCGACAGCGCGCCGGTCGACATCACGTACCCGTTCACGAGCGCCGACGGCGGCACGACCATCGACCGGCAGGTCAGCGGCGAGCGCACCTTCGACATCAACGTCGACGGGTTCGTGCACTCCGGCCTGGCGCCCGACTACCTCGAGCTGCTGCGGCAGTCGGGGGGCGGCGACGCGATCGTCTCCGACCTCATGCGCGGTGCCGAGTCGTATCTGCAGACGTGGGAGGCGACGCGCGACTACACGAGTGCGTCGAACCTCGCGACGGGCAAGCCTGCGTCGGCGAGTTCGAGCGAGTGGAACCCGTTCACGAGCTACGCCCCCGGGCGCGCCGTCGACGGCAAGGCCAACACCCGCTGGGCGAGCGGCAACTGGGGCGTCAACCCGCAGTGGTTGCGCGTCGACCTCGGCGCAGCCGAACCGGTCAGCCGGGTCGTCGTCGAGTGGGAGTCGGCGGCGGCGAAGGCCTACGAGGTCCAGGTGTCGACCGACGGCCAGACCTGGACCACGGTCTCGTCGGTCACGAACGGCAACGGCGGCCTCGACACGGCGTCGTTCGCGCCGACGAGCGCCCGGTACGTGCGCGTGCTCTGCACGGTGCGGACGACCGAGTACGGCTACTCGATCAAGGAGATGGGCGTCTACTCGAACTGAGCCCTGAATCGAGAGACGACACGAGCGGATGCCGCGGCGCGAGCCGCGGCATCCGCTCGACTCACATCGTGGTGCCAACGAGCGCCTCGCCCAGCGGGGTGCGCACATGCAGCACCCGGGCGCCCTGACGCTCGCTCGCGATGAGGCCGCTCTCGCGGAGCACGGTGAGGTGGTGGGATGCGGTCGAGAGGGCGAGGCCGCTGTGGGCTGCGACCTGGGTCGTGGTTCGCGGGTCGTGCGCCGCGAGCAGGATCTCGGCCCGGGCCGGGCTGATGAGCGCGCCGAGCGATCGCGAGGCGGCCGCCGGGTCCTTCGCCCACGTCGCCGTCACGCCCTGCGCCGGGTAGAAGATCGTCGGCTGCGCGGGCGGCTCGGTGAGCACGGCGCAGCCGAGGCCGCCCATCACCGACGGCACGAGCACGAGCCCGCTCCCCCGGCAGTCGACGAGCTCGCGGTGCCGGCTCATGCGCACCCGCACGACATCGCCCTGCCAGGCGACCGACTCGTGCAGGCCGGCGACCATCGTGGCGATGCCGTCGGTCGTCATCCGCCGCGCGCGCACGGCGATGTCGGCGCGCAGCAGTCGCTCGAGCTGCGGCCAGACGGGTGCGAGCACGGCCTGCCACACCTCGTTCCACGCGTCGGCGATCATGGCCCGCGCGTGCAGCGGCCGCTCGATCATGCGGGCGATGGCCTCATGGCGCGCTCCGGTCGATCGGGCGAGCATCTTCGTGAGATCGGCGCGCAGCAGCTCGGGGCGTACGTCCGCGAGTCGCTCGGCCTCGTCGGCCGGCGTCAGGTCCCAGCTCGGCGTCGCGGTGAGGAAGTCGGGGAAGTACCCGGCCTCGCCGATGATCACCGCCAGAAGCTCGAACGCGTCGGGCGGCACGGCGGCGCGGACGCTCCGCAGCCAGCCCCACTGCAGCGGCTGATCCTCGGGGCGCTGCAGCACCCGCATCGCGTGACTCAGCTCGTGCCCCGGCGAGACCCCGAAGCGGATCGCCGAGATGTCGTCGGGTGCCAGTTGGAAGTCCACGAACATTCGATCCACATCGAAATGCTACCGAGGCGGATGCCGCGGGCGGAGCCTGTTCTCATCGGTTCCACCCAACCCCATCCCGAGAGGACGAGACCATGACCACGACTTCGACCGCCACGAGTTCGATCAGTGCGGAATCGACCACCACCCCGGCGATCCCGCCGATCGTGCCCGCCGACGCCGTGCGTCTCGGCTCGGGCCGCACCCTCCGCTTCGAAGGCCGCGACCATGGAGCCGCCGTCTCGTACTTCCTCGTCGACAACGAGCCGGGGCAGGGCCCCGACCTGCACCGCCACCCCTACCCCGAGACCTGGATCGTGCTCGAGGGAGAGGTGCGCATCACGATCGGCGAGCAGGAGTTCGTCGCGACGGCGGGCGACACGGCCACCGCACCAGCGGACACCTGGCACCGCTTCGTCGCGATCGGCACGAGCCGGCTGCGGATGGTCTGCATCCACGCCTCCGACGTCATCGTGCAGGAGTTCGCCGAGTGACACCGTCGCAGATGCCCATGCAGACGCCCGTGCAGACGCCCGTGCCGACGCCGGCGTCGCTGCGCCCGCGCCCCGGCGTCAGTGCGCGCGCCAGTACCCGCAGAACGTGACGTCGCCCTTCGGCACCCCGCGCTCGCCCACGAGATGCCGCCGTGCACCGGTCGCGAGCTTCGACTCCCCCGCGGCGAAGGCGTATACGGAGCCGCCGAAGTCGGGCAACTGCCGGAGGTGGCCGAGTGCCGCCGCGCCGGGGACCTCGCCCGGCCGCCGAACGATCCAGTGCACGTCGACGCCGTCGGGCGCCTCGACGTGCTGCCGGTCATCGATGTCGGCGAGCTCGATGAGCGCATCGCCGCGGGCGTCGCGCGGCAGGTCGCGCAGGATGCCGAGGACCGCGGGCATCGCGCTCTCGTCGCCGACCAGCAGTGTGCGCTCGGCCTCGACCGGCCGGTAGCCGCAGCCCTGGTCGATGAGGGCGACGGATGACCCGACGGGCAGGCTCTCGGCCCAGGGTCCGGCGATGCCGCCGTCGCCGTGCACGACGAAGTCGATGTCGAGTTCGAGCGCATCGGATCGGAACTCGCGCACGGTGTAGTTCCGGATCACGGGCCGGGTCGACCGCGGCAGCGTGAGGTAGCGCAGGTAGCCCGCCATGTCGTACGTGCCCGAGAGGTTGTCGAACCTCGTGTCGTCGGCGACGGGAACCGCGAGGCGGAACCACTGGTCGAACCCGAGGTGGCGCCACCCGGCGAGCTCGTCGCCGGCCACGGTCAGCCGCACGAAGTGCGGTGAGATGCGCGTGGCGCGCGCGACCTCCACTTCGACGACGCCGGTCGTCGCGTGCGTGATCTCGATGTTGCTGATCGCCACCAGGCCTCCAGAGTTAGGTAATGCTTACCTTAGCTGAGGGCGATCGCGCGCACCACGACGAAGACCGGAACCGCGTGCGCCTGAGACAATCGCATATGGGCATTCGCATCGTCGTCATGGGCGTCTCCGCGGCCGGAAAGTCGACCGTGGGCCGGTTGCTCGCCGATCGACTCGGCTTGCCCTTCCGCGATGCCGATGACCTGCACCCGGCCTCGAACGTGGCGAAGATGGCCGCCGGCGCCCCGCTCGACGACGCCGACCGCGGACCCTGGCTCCACGCGGTGGGCGCCGAGCTCGAGGCGGCCCCGGGCATCGTGCTGGCCTGCTCGGCGCTGAAGCGCTCCTACCGCGATCGGCTGCGCGCAGCAGCACCGTCCGTCGTGTTCGTGCTCCTGCACGGGTCGGTCGAACTGCTCAGCGCGAGAGCGGCCGCGCGGACGGAGCACTTCATGCCGCCGAGCCTGCTCGCCTCGCAGCTCGCCGTGCTCGAGCCGCTCGCAGCCGAGGAGACCGGCATCACGGTCGACGTCGCCGGCACGCCGACCGAGATCGTCGATCGCGCCATCGCAGGACTCGCTCCGTTCCTCGGCGCGGTCACACCCCGATCGTGAGTGCCGCGGTGTACCCGCCCTCGACCGAGCCCGACATGCTCGCGATCTGGTGGATGCCGCCGTCGTCGCTGAACACGTTGTCGCTCGCGAGGCTCACCTGCGAGACGTTCCGCACGCTCTGCTCGTACCCGCTCGTCGCGTAGACGAGGCCGTTCACCTCTTCGGGCAGGGCGATCTGCGAGGTCTTCACGATCGGACCCGAGGCGACGGCGTTCGCCACGTCGGAGTACACCTCGAAGTGGATGTGCGGCCACCGACCGGAGTAACACGCGGGGTAGACCGAGGTGAAGCGCACGGTGCCCATCGCGTCGGTCTCCTGCACGCCGCGCAGGTAGTTCTCGTTCTCGACGCCGCGCGAGTACAGCGAGTAGTTGCCGTCGCGGTCGCAGTGCCAGAGGTAGACCCCGGCGCCGACGAGCGCGGTTCCGGTCGCGGCATCCCGCACCGTCAGCTCGATCGTGAGCGGCACGCCCTGCGCGACCGTCGTCGACGAACCGAACGACGAGCGGATGTCGCTGCGCACGATGCCCGAGTCGTCGAGCACGTTGGCGCCGTTCGAGCCGTCGGCGGGATACGGTCCGCCGGTCTCGCCGGGCACTTCGTCGACCTGTCCCGACGACGCCGACGCCGACGGGCTCGGCGTGGCACTCGCTGTGCCGCTCGAGGTGGCGCCGGCACTCGGCGCGGGGGCGCTGCCGGCGCAGGCGGCGAGGAGCGAGGTGAGCCCGATGCCGCCGAAGATGCCGAGCATGCGGCGCCGGTCGACCAGGGTGCGGATGTCGTAGACGAGGCCGCGGTGATCCTCGTCGATCTCGTCACCGTGCTCGTCGAGCCAGCGGGGGTCGGTGGTCATAGGAGGCTCCTCTCGAGGCGAACGGCTCCAGCATGACGAGCCGCGCAGTGGCCCGGCTGTGCGGTCCCGATGAGCGTCCTATGCCGTCGTGGTCACTCCGTCATAGTCACTCCGTCGTGCGCACGTGCACGCGCTCGCCCTGCACGCTCAGCAGGTTGAGGATCTCGGCGGGCTCGGTCGATGCGCTGACGTGGCCGTGCGGCACGCGAGTGTCGAACTCGGCCGCCTCGCCGGCTTCGAGGATGATCTCATCGTCGCCGAGCGCGAGCCGCACGCGACCGCTGAGCACGTAGATCCAGTCGTAGCCGTCGTGTGCGCGCTGCTCCACGGGCTGGTCGGGCGGATGTCCCGGCAGCACCATCTTGAAGGCGTGCAGGTCGGGGTTCTGCCGCGTCAGCGGGATGATGGCCTTGCCGTTCCGGTAGAACGGCTTCGGGTGCACCCGGGGGTCGGCGATCTGCGGCGCACCGACCAGGTCGTCGAGGTTCGCCCGGTACGTCGCCGCGATGCGGATGAGCAGTTCGAGCGTCGGCCGCCGCAGTCCCGACTCGAGACGTGAGAGGGTGCTCGTCGAGATGCCCGTCTCGGCGGCGAGTTCGGCGAGCGTGTACCCGCGGCGGAGGCGCAGTTCGCGCAGGCGCGGCCCGACCGCGCCGAGCATCGTGTCGAGGTCGTCGTTCATCGAGCCATCCTTTGCCGTTTCGGCAACACCCGTTGCACCTCGCTCAGGCTATCGCGAGGCTGGAGGCATGCAACAGGAACCCTGGGATGTCATCATCGTCGGCGGCGGCAGCGCCGGACTCAGCGCGGCGCTCATGCTCGTGCGCGCCCGACGACGCGTGCTCGTGCTCGACGGAGGCGCGCCCCGCAACGGCGTCGCCGCGCACATGCACGGCGTGCTCGGCCGCGACGGCTGGTCGCCGCTCGAGCTGCTCGAGCGCGGGCGCGAGGAGATCGCCCGCTACGGCGGAGTGGTGCGCACCAGCGAGGTCGCCGCTGCCGGAATCGTCGACGCGAACAGCGGCGAGCCCGGCTTCACCGTGACGCTCGGCACGGGCGAGGAGCACTCCGCGCGCCGCCTGCTCGTCGCCACGGGGCTCCGAGACGAACTGTCCGCTCTTCCCGGCCTCCGCGAGCAGTGGGGACGGGGCGCCGTCGTCTGCCCCTACTGCGACGGCTGGGAGGTGCGCGACCGTCGAATCGGCGTGCTCGCGACCGGCCCCCGAAGCGTGCACCAGGTGCAGCTGCTGCGCCAGTGGTCGCCGACCGTCACCTTCTTCCTGGGCGGCACGGATGTCGCAGCCGACGATCTCGCCGGCATCCTCGCCCGCGGCATCGAGGTCGAACGACGCGCCGTCGATCGCGTGCTCGCCGATCACGCCGGCACGCTGCGAGGCATCCGTCTCGTCGACGGGGCCGAGGTGGCCCTCGACTCGATCTTCCTCGGCCCGACGTTCGTGCCGAACGACGGCCTGCTCGTCGGGCTCGGCGCTGCGACCGGCGAGGGCTTCGGACCGGGCGGCGGCGAGTGGGTGGGTGTCGACCCGATGGGTCGCACGAGCGTCGCCGGTCTTTGGGCGGCCGGCAACGTCGTCAACCCCGGGGCGTCCGTTCCGGGCGCGGCGGGCGCCGGCAACCTCGCGGGCGCGGCCATCAACGCCGACCTGATCGAGGAGGAGATCCGCACGGCGCTCGCGACATGACACCCAGTCGCGACCGATTCGGGGTTCCATCGACGCGGCCGATGCGGGAGATTGGAACCGATGCCGAACGAGCGGCATCCCATTCGATGTTCGAGTACGGGGCGGCATCCGTCGCCGTTCGCTGCGAAGGAGCACATCATGGGCATCATCGTCGTCGACCTCTTCATCACCCTCGACGGGGTGTATCAGGGGCCGGGAGGGCCCGAGGAGGACACCTCGGGCGGATTCGAGCTGGGTGGCTGGCAGGGCGCGTACTTCGACGACGAGAGCGGCGAGTCCATCGGCGCCGGCATCGACCGCCTGCAGGCGCTGCTGCTCGGCCGCAAGACCTACGACATCTTCGCCGGCTACTGGCCGAACGTGAGCGACGAGGAGCCCATCGCGGCGAAGTTCAACGCGGTACCGAAGTTCGTGGCCTCGCGCACCCTGACCGACCCGAGCTGGGCCGGCACGACCGTGGTGCAGGATGTCGCCACCGAGGTGGCGGCGATCCGCGACCGGTTCGACGAGATCCACGTGATCGGCAGCGGCGACCTCACGCGATCCCTGATCGCCGAGGGGCTCGTCGATCGGCTCAACCTGTGGGTCTATCCGATCACCCTCGGCGCCGGAAAACGGCTCTGGGACGAGGGCTTCGTTCCGACCGCCTTCGCGCTCGCCGAACCGCCGAAGGCGTTCCCGAAGGGCGCCGTGCAGCTCGTCTTCGAACCCGCGGGCGCGCCGGCTACCGGCTTCGACATGGGCGCCGAGGCCCCGCTCGCATGAACGACGTGCCGAGGGTCGAGCGCGAAGCGGGTCGCCGACGACTCGACGAGATGGCCCCCGAGCTGCTGGCTCGACCCGACGTCGCGATCGGCCGGATGTTCGGCTCCGACGGCGTCTCGGTGCGCGGCAAGCTCTTCGCGTTCGTGGCGAACAGCGGCAGCCTCGTGGTGAAGCTGCCCGAGGCTCGCATCGACGAGCTCCAGCTCGACAACATGGTCATGCGCGGGCGCCCGATGCGCGAGTGGGCCGTGGTGCCGTTCGACGACGGCGTCGACCGCTGGCGAGAGATCGCGGGCGAGGCGCATGCCTTCGTCGACTCGATCACGCCGTGAACCACCACGCCCGGCTCAGGCGCGGAGCAGGGCGCGGAGCGTCTGGATCGTGTCGGCCTCGGCCGCCGTCTTGTCGTCGCGATAGCGCTTGACCCGCGCGAACCGCAGGGCGATGCCGCCTGGGTACCGGCTCGATCGCTGGACGCCGTCGATCGCGATCTCGACGACGATGCTCGGTTCGACCCACACCGTGTGCTCGGTGCGCCGAATCTCGATCTGGGGGAAGCGCTCGGTCTGCCAGCGCAGCAGCTCGTCGGTGAGCCCCTTGAACGTCTTGCCCACCATCACGAAGTCGCCGGGCTCGCCGAACTCGCCGGTCGGGTCGAGCGCGCCGAGGTGCAGGTTGGAGAGCCACCCCGTGCGGCGGCCCGACCCCCACTCGCACGCGAGCACGACGAGGTCGTAGGTGAGCACGGGCTTGACCTTGATCCAGCTCGAGCCCCGGCGGCCCGCGGCGTAGGGCGAGCCGATCGCCTTCACCACGACGCCCTCCTGCCCCGCGGCGAGCGCGTCGCGGGAGACCCGCTCGGCCACCTCGGGGTCGGCGGTGACCTCGCCGGGGATGCGATGCGAGGGAGCGATGCGCTCGAGCTCGGCGAGCCTCGTCGAGAGCGGCTCGTCGAGCAGGTCGCGACCGTCGACGTGCAGCACGTCGAAGAACCACGGATGCAGCACCGTGTCGCGTGCGCCCTCGGCACCGAAGCGCGACATCGTGTCTTGGAAGGGCCGGGGTGCGCCGTCTTCGTCGAGCGAGAGCGTCTCGCCGTCGAGGATGACGTCGTGCACGGGCAGCGCACGCACGACCTCGACGACCTCGGGCAGCCGCCGGGTCACGTCGGCGAGGTTGCGCGTGAACACATGCACCTCGTCGCCGTTGCGGTGCACCTGGATGCGCGCGCCGTCGAGCTTGTACTCGACGGATGCCTCGCCGGTCGTCTCGAGCGCTGCGGCCGCGCTCGACGCCGTGGCCGCGAGCATCGGCAGCACGGGCCGGCCCACGACGAGGCCGACCGCCTCGAGCGCGGCCTCTGAGCCCGTGAGCGCGAGCCGAGCGGTCTCGCCGAGATCTCCCGAGAGCATCGCCGCGCGGCGCACCACCGCGACCGGGCGCTCGGCCGCCCGGGCGATCGCGTCGGTGACGACGCCCTCGAGCGCACCCGTGCGCACCTCGCCGAGCAGCACCCGGCCGATGAAGCCCTGCTCGCGATCCGTGGCACGGCCGATCAGCTCTGCGAGTTCGCGGGCGCGCTCCCCCGTCGATCCACTGCCGGATGCCGCGGCGAGCCGGTCGAGCACCGTGTCGAGCTCGCCCACGGTGAGCGTCGGCTCGGCAGCCGGCTGCCCGGCCGCGGCGGCGACCCCGCGCCATCCGACGCCGACGCGGCCCTGCCGCGGCTTGCCGACGAGAAATCCGACGGCCGGCGCGATCTCATCGGGCTCGAGTCGGCGCAGCAGCTCGGCCAGCGCCTCGACCTTCGCGAGACGCGAACGGGTCGAGGTGACGGTGTCGGTGGTCAGCACGAGTTCGTCGAGCAGCACGGGGACAGTCTCCCACCGGCGGCCGACATGCGCACCGCGATGCGTGGGATCAAGATCCCCGCGGCCGGCATTCCCCGGCGGTGGGCAACCTCCCCTGCTTCCACGGGCCGATAGGCTGCCTCGTGGCCATGCCGGTTGACTGAGAGGAGCCACCCGCCATGAGTACGTCCGACGCGAAGGAACCGCGCGCGATCTCAGCTCACGCGTGCGCCGTGCTCAGCGTCGTGATCGGCGTCGGCGCCATCTGGGCGGTGCTCTCGGTGCTTCGCGACGGCGGTGACTGGGTGTTCTCGGTGCTCGCGTGCTTCGTCCCATTGCTGTTCGCCGCGCAGGGCCTGCGCATGAGCCGGGAGCCCGAGGCGAAGTACCCTCGCTTCAGCTTCGTCACGTCGATCGCGGGCGGCGTGATCGGCATCGCGAGCTTCGCGCTCTTCCTCTACGCGCTCTCGCGATAGCGACGACGGCGTCGAAACCGGCGGTCAGACGCCGTATGCCGCCAGGAACACCCGCGTGACGTGCGCGGCATGCTGCTGCAGCGCTTCGGCATCGGGAACCGCCCCGTCGCCGAGCAACATCGCCTCGTTCATGGGTGCGCCCATGACGAGCCAGTTGAAGGTCGTCGCCGCCTCGACCGGGTCGACGGCCCCCAGCAGGCCGCGTTCGGTGAGCGAGGCCATCGTGACGGCGAGCGATCGGATGGCGCGCGCCGGCCCGTTCTCGTAGAGCGCGCGGGCGAGGTCGGGGAACCGTTCGACCTCGCCGATGACGAGCCGGCGAAGCTTCAGCAGCCGCGGGGTCATCACGACGGAGAGCTCGTCGGCGGCGTAGCGAGTGAGGTATCCGGCGACGTCGCCGTCGAGGGCGGGGGGTTCGTCGCGGTCGTGCAGGCCGTCGCCCGCCCCGCCGGTCATCGACGAGACGAGTTCGACGAAGAGGGACTCCTTGCTGCCGAAATGCGCGTAGACGGTCTGCTTCGACACCGCCGACCGCTCGGCGAGCTCGTCCATGCTCGTGCCGAGGTAGCCGTTGCGCAGGAAGAGCCCCTCAGCGGCGGCGAGGATCGCGCGGCGCTTCCGCTCGGATCGCGTCGGCTCCTTCGTGGCGGTCATGGCGTCCTCCCTTGACGAACAGTACTGGACAGTCTAGTTTGAAGAAATCACACTGGTCAGTCCAGTTTCGTTGATCGCGTGAGAACGGAACGCTGCAGAACGAGAGGAACCACCATGTCCGAGTTCGTCACCACCGCGAGCGGCGATCGCATCGCCTACGACCGCCACGGCTCGGGGCCCGCCCTCGTCTTCGTCGCCGGCGCCGGCCCGTGGCGGGCGATCGATCCCGAGACCACCCGAACCGCAGAACTCCTCGCCGGCCTCGGCGTCTCGGCGATCGTGTACGACCGCGTCGGCCGCGGCGAGAGCGTCGCCGAGGGCGTCATCACCCTCGAACGCGAACTCGCGGCGATCGAGGCGCTCATCGAGGCCACCGGCGGGAGCGCGGTGCTGTGCGGCCACTCCTCCGGCTGCTCCATCTCGCTGCGGGCTGCGGTCGCAGGCCTCGCGGTCGACGGGCTCGCCCTCTGGGAGGCGCCACTCGCCCCGCCCGACAGCGGCGCGCGCGAATGGGCCGACGAGGTGAACCGCCTGATCGACGCCGGCGACCACGGCGGCGCCCTCGACACCTACATGCGCGACATGCCGCCCGAGATCCTCGAGATCGTGCGCAGCATCCCCGCCATGATCGAGCAGGCTCCGAGCCTGCGCCCCGACGGGGAGTCCCTCGCGTGGGCCGAATCCGCGCCGCACGCGGAACTCTTCGGCGGCATCCGCGTGTCGGTGCTCGCGATGGTCGGCGAGCAGACGTACGACATCATGACCCCGGCTGCCGAGTCCATCGCCGCTGCGATTCCCGGAGCGTCGTGGAAGGCGATGCCGGGCAGCGAGCACGGCTGGGAGCCCGAGGCCATGGCCGCCGAGCTCGCCGCGTTCGTGCACGCCGCCGCCGCGGAGCGCGCCGTTCGGCACTAGGCTCCGGCGTTCACGACGACGCACGCGAACGCCCGACCGGTCGAACCGGTCGGGCGTTCGTCGTTCCGAGCGAGCGGATGCCGCGGCATCCGCTCGCTGAATTACTGCTGCGTGATCGAAGCCGCGTGGCGACGGCGACGCACCGCGATCACCGAGACGATCGCACCGAGGACGAGCAGCACACCCGCGGCCCACAGTGCAGCGGATGCCTCGGCGCCCGTGTGCGCCAGGTCGCCGCTCGCGCTGCCGGAGCCGGCCGAGCCCGCACCCCCGGTGCCGGCGCCCCCGCTCGGTGCGGCACTCACCTGCACCGGCGCCCAGCCGATGAGTGCGCCGTCGGCCGCCTGCACGACCAGCCGGTGCTCGCCGGGCGCGGTCGAGGCGGGCACGACCGTCGTGAACTCGCCGCCGTCGTCGGCGGTGGCAGCACCGAGCTGCGTGGGCTCGGAGTACAGCCACGCCCAGACCTCGGTGCCCGCCTTCGCCTCGCCGAGGCCGACGGTGAAGGGAACACCGACGGTGACCTTCGCCGGAACCGTGACGTCGCCGCGGGTGTCGTCGGTGAGTTCGGCCGGGTCGACCGGCTCGGGGGCTGTGCCGGGCTCGGGGTCGACGGGCGGCAGGACGCCGGCCTCGGTGACCCACTTGCGGCCGTCGTCCTTCTTCGTCACCGTGAACTCGTCGTACACGGCGCCCACCGGCAGGTCGGTCGTCGCGGCCGCGGTCTTCTCGGCGAGGTACGAGCGGTAGACGAGGGTGTCGCCCGAGACGTCGACGACCTGGTAGGTCGTCACGCCGGCGCCGCGCAGCACCTGGGTGGCGTTGTTGTTCGTCCAGACGTTCTTCTCGTCGGACTCGAGCTCGTAGTGCTTCGCCCCCGAGTTCGAGACGATGTAGACCGGACCGTCGGTGATGCCCGGCGTCTCGGTGACGTCGTCGTTGTTGTAGCCGCGCGCGTAGGTGTGATCGTGGCCCATCATCACGAGGTCGATGTCGTGCTTCTCGAAGATCGGCACCCAGTACTCGCGCAGCACGGGCTCGTCGCGGCCCTCCGACGCCGAGTAGACGGGCTGGTGGAACGTCACGACGTTCCACTTCGAGGGGCTGGACTCGAGCACGTAGTCGAGCCAGGCCGCCTGGAACTCGGTCCAGAGCTGCGAGACCTTCGTCGACGGGCACTCGGCCCCGGCGCAGCCGGGCAGCGCGTCGGGCGTCAGGAAGGTCGTGTCGCGGGTCGCGTTCAAGGTGATGAAGCGCATGTCCTGGTAGTCGGTGAAGTACACCGTCTCGGCGGCGAACTGCGTCCAGTGGGCGAAGTACGCGGCGTACTGCTTCGCGACCTCCGTGTCACCGACGGCGAGCGCGGCGAGGTCGCCCGTGGTCGCCGTGGTGGGGTTGTTGTGCGGGTACTCGAAGTTCGCCTTCCACGACTTCAGCAGCTTGTCGCCCGAGTACTCGTGGTTGCCGGGTGCCGCCATGACGTTCGTCGTGGCCGCCGAGTTCTCCATGCCCGTGAACCAGTTGAGCCATTCGGTCTCGTTGCTGCCGGTGTTGATGAGGTCGCCGGCGTGCACCGAGCCGATCGAGTCGGGCGCGGTCGCCTCGGCCTGTCGCACGACCGACGGCCACGTGGTGTCGAGACCGATCTGCGCGTCGCCGTAGTAGACGAACTGGAAGTCGCGGTCGTCCGGGTCGGCGGTCGAGAACTCGTGCCAGTCGCTCCAGGCGCCCTCGAGCCCGACGCGGTACGTGTACGCCGTCGCCGGGGCGAGCGCGTCGACGGTCGCCGAGAAGTGCTGCTTCGGGTTTCCGTTGACCGTGCCGGCCGAGTAGGCGTCCACGGTACGGACGTCGCCGCCCGCCGTCTTCCGGATCTGCACCTGGCCGCTCGTGTGCGAGACGTCGCCCGCGAGCCACGAGAACGACTGCGAGGTCTCGGGCGTCTCGGTCGGCGTCATGATGACGCGGGTCGGCGGCACTGCGACGGGTACGCCGGGATCACCTGCCGGCAGCAGCCGGAGCGAGGTCAGGTCGAGGTAGATGTCGGAGCTCGTCGCGCGGTCCTGGTAGAGCGCGATCGCGACCGTGTTGGTGCCGTCGACGAGGACGCCGCCGTCGACCTCGAAGTGGCCGGGCGCGGGGTCGGAGGCGCCGGATCCGGCGTACTCCACGTTGCTCGTCTCGGTCACGCGGTCGGCGTCGAAGCCCGCGACGCGTTCGCCGTTGATCCACACCACGGCGCCGTCGTCGTAGACGAGGTCGCCGACGATCGATCCGACCTCGTCGGAGACCCCGGCGGCGAGGTCGAAGGTCGTGCGGAAGAAGAAGGTCGGCACGTCGGGCGCGGCCGTGCCGTCGAGGTACTGGTTCAGCAGCGTCTTCGGAGTCTGCGGGCCGACCGGGGCGAGCTTTCCGCCCTTGGCGCCGAAGCTGCCCTGTGCCGACTTCCAGGCGCTGTCGTCGAAGCCGGTCGTGGTCCAGACGCGCAGCGGCGTCGCGCCGCGCGCGGGGTCGGAGCCGTCGTCGAGGTACTTCCAGGTCGTCGTGCCGGTCGAGATCACGGGATCGGAGGGCACCTCGGTGGCGGCGAGCGCCGGTGCCGGCGCTGCGAGCACGCCGGCGAGCATGGCGAGCAGTGCGGTCGACACCGCGCCTCGCCTCCCCCAGCGCGTCGCGTTCTTCGTCGTGGTCATGTGAGTCCTTCGTTGCAGGGGCGGGCGGGCATGCTCGCGCGCGGCCCTCATCCGCCGTGCCGGGGGTCGAGGGTCGCGCATCGGTGCCGTCGTCATGCAATCGGGTGCGGATGTCCCGGAGCTGGCCTCGAGGCGACTGCGAGGTGAACCGGGGCTGCCTCCGGGCGTGTTGCCGGCGAGCCGTATCCTGAACCCGTGGAACTGACCTTCGCGGGCGAGATCTGGTTCTGGCGCGGCCCCGCGCCCTGGCACTTCGTGACCGTGCCCGACGACGAGAGCGACGCGATCGAGACGGTCGCGTCGCTCATCACCTATGGCTGGGGCATGGTGCCGGTCACGGTGCGCATCGGCGGCAGCGAGTGGACCACGTCGCTGTGGCCGAAGGACGGCGGCTACATCGTGCCGATCAAGGCGTGGGTGCGTGCTGCCGAACAGCTCGACGTCGGCGACGCGGTCGAAGTGCGGCTGACGGTGGGCGCCTGAGCCTCAGCGCGCGACGGCAGTCGCTTCGGATGCCTCGGTACCCTCACTGCCCTCGGAACTCAGGAATCGTTCGATCGTCGCGGTGAACGACGAGTCGTCGTCGAGCCACGGGAAGTGGCCGGCCCCTGCTTGCACGGTGAGTTCGGCTCCCGGCATCAACGCCGCCAGCTCGGCCACCATCGCGGGCGGGGAATTGAGGTCGGTCTCCCCTGCCACGAGCAGCACGGGAGCCGCGAGCGCTGCGAGTGCGGCACGGGTCACCTCGGGGTCGAACGCCCCCTCGGCGGCGAAGACGGCCGCCGCCTCGTCATTGCGATACCGCTCGTCGGCCGCCCGATGCGCTTGCGCCGCGGCATCCCATCGCCCGTAGATGAACGGGTCGATCGCCTGCCAGTCGTCGCCCTCGCCCGCCACGATCGACTGCAGCGCGGCGTAGGCCGGCGCGAACCAGGGTTCGCCCGACCTGAGTCTCGCGACGGAGAGGCGCATCTCGGCCGTCACGGTCAGGCCGAGCGCAGCCGCGCTCGGCGTGACGAGCACGAGCCGATCGATGCGCTGGGGGTACCTGGCCGCGTACATGACCGCGAGGTTCGTGCCGGCGGAGTGCGCGAGCACATCGAGCCGGTCGAGCTCGAGGTGTTCGCGCAGCGCTTCGAGATCGTCGACGAGTCGGTCGCATCGATACGACGAGAGGTCGGAAGGAACGCCGGAGGCGCCCGTGCCCCTGGGATCGAACAGGATCAGCCCGCGGTGCGCCGAGAGACCGCCGAGGTCGCCCAGATACCGGGAGTCGTGCATCGGGCCGCCCGGCACGCAGACGAGCGGCCTGGCTGCCGACCCGACCGGGTGCTGGTGGTAGGCGAGTTCGGTTCCGTCGAACGCTGCGAAGGTCGGCATCCGATCGATCCTTGCAGCTTCCGGCGCCGACCGGGGAAGTTCTCCACAGGCCGCCGCGGCGCCGACCGTGCTGCGTCGAGGCCATCGAACCTGAGAGAAAGCCAAGAGTCCTTACTCTCGTCGTCATGATCGCGTCACTCGACCATCTCTCAAGTGAGGCGGTGCCCGTCGTCTCGACGTTCGATTCCCACGGAGACCTGTGAATACCCGAGCTTCTGCGCGCGAGCGCACCCACTTCGTCATGCGTACCGCCATCGCCGCGGCATCCGCGACCGGTCTGGCCCTGATCGGCGCGGTCGCGCTCGGAGCCGCCCCGGCCACGGCCGCCCCGGCCGCGACCGCTGCCGCCCCGATGCCGTTCTGCCCGCCGTCCGGCGAGATGCCGGGCATCGGCAACGTACCGGCCTACACCGACTCGAACGTCGCCGTCTTCGCCGGCGGCGACTACCTCGCGACCGGCACCTCGGCCGAGTCCGAGGGACTGCTGCTCGTCGAGGGCAACGCTCGATTCGACAAGGCGAACGGCGGCGTGTTCAACGTCGGCACCGTCGGCGTCGGCTCCGGCATCGTGCCCCCGGGCGGCTCGACGATGCTCGCCGTCGGCGGCGACATCACCGTCGGCCCGACCACGAGCGTGCACGTCGGCGCGAACCTCGACGGCGGCGGCGCGGTCGCAGCCGGCGGCGCGGCGAACGGCAGCTTCGACACGAACGGCGCCACCCTCACGGTCGACCTCGGCCGGGCGGCCGCGATGGCACCGAACGAGGACTTCCAGTCGATCGTCGACGACACGTCCGCATCACTCGGCGCGAGCCCCGCCACCGGCACGACCGACATCGCGTTCGGACGGGTGACCTTCACGGGCACCGCGGGCGACGCGATGCAGGTCTTCGAGGTCGACGGCGCGGCGCTCGCCACGACCTTCGAGGTGTTCTTCGAGTCGATCCCCGCCGACGTTCCGATCCTGATCAACGTCACGGGCAGCGATGTGTCGTTCGCACCGAACTACTTCTCGCTGAACGGCGAGCGGGTCGACGCCTTCTCGAGCCCGAACTTCGGCAACGCGGCATCCCGCATCCTCTGGAACGTCACCGATGCCACGTCGCTGCTCATCGGCGGCTCGAGCCAGTTCATGGGCTCGGTGCTCGCTCCCATGGCGACGACCGAGGTGACGGCGAGCACGAACGGCCGGATGCACGTCGGCGGCGACCTGACCTACTCGGGCCTCGGCAACGAACACCACAACTACCCCTGGACGGGCGGCGGATCGCTCGGATGCGGCGGCGGCTTCAGCGCTGCCAAGCTCGTGACCGGCAGCGGCGCGACCCTCGTGCCGGGCGACACGGTCTTCACCCTCGCCTACGACTACGAGCTCGACGGCCGCACCGTCACGGGGACGCTGCCGCTGCGTGCCGACGGCACCGTCGCCAACGGCCCGCAGGGCCTGCCCGATGGCACCGTGGTGCACCTCGACGAGATCGACCTGCCGACGATCCCGGGCGTGCAGTGGGGCCCAGCGACGATCAGCCCCGAGGTCGTCACGATCGCGGCGGGCGAGGTCGTGCACGTGACCGTCACGAACACGGCGAACGCCACGGCACCGAACGCCGTCGGCGGCTTCTCGGTGTCGAAGGCGCTCGGCGGCGAGGCATCCGCGCTCGTTCCCGATGACACCGCGTACACCGTGCAGTACCGCTACGAGCTCGACGGCGAGCCGGTCACCGGCACGCTGACCGTGCGGGCCGACGGCGTCGCCGTCGACGGCCCCGAGGGGCTGCCCGTCGGCACGGTCGTCGAGTTCACCGAGATCGACCTGCCCGAGATCGACGGCGTCGAGTGGGGCACGCCCGTGTTCAGTCCCGACACGGTGACGATCGCCGACGGCGCGTCGACCCTCGTGACGGTCACCAACACGGCGACGGATGCCCCGGTCGTGCCGACCCCGATCGACCCGGCCACCCCCGAGACCCCCAAGGGCGGAGCGGACCTCGCGAGCACCGGCGTGCAGGCACTCGTGCCCGCGCTCGTCGCGGCACTTCTCGTGGCCGCCGGCATCACGGCCGTGGTCGTGCGCCGCCGGCGCACCGCCTGACCCGCAGCGCCTGAAACGCACCGCCTGACGCGCAGCGCCTGACGCAACCGACGCAGAGCGGATGCCTCGAAGCCGCACCGGCTCGAGGCATCCGCTCACTCACCGCCACCGAGCGACCGGTGTCAGCCCGCGATCGCCCCGGCGACCTCGCCGACGCCGCGCATGAACCCCTCGAGGTCGGGCTCATCGGAGGTCGGCTGCAGCACGACCGCGTCGACCCCGGCGGCGAAGTAGCGTTCGGCGACCGCAGCGACGGCCGAGGCGTCGCCCACCGCCGCGGTGCGCTGGTCTTCGGGCATGTTCCACTGCGTGAGCTCGTGCGCGACGCGGGCCTCGGCGTCGCCGCCGCCGAAGGCCGCCATGAGGTAGACGACCACTTCGCTGCGCCCGTCGCGCCCCGCAGCGGTGCGCCCGGCCGCGATCGCGGCGACGGCCTCGGCGGCGCGCTCGGCCGTCGTGCCGCCGGTGAGCACGGTGCCGTCGGCGACTTCGCCGGTGAGGTGCAGCGTCTTCGGGCCCTCGCCCGCCGCGTAGACGAGCGGCACCTCGGCGGGCGGCCAGTCGAGCTTCACGCGGTCGAGCTTCACGTAGCGCCCGTCGGTAGTGACCTCTTCGCCGGCGAGCAACTGCCGCAGTGCCGGCACGTACTCGCGCATGAGCGTGAGCGGCGAGGCGACCCGGCTGCCGGTCTGCGCCATCCAGCGCTGCACGCCGTGGCCGACGCCCGGCACCAGCCGGCCCGGGAACATGCGGGCGAGCGTCGCGATCTCCATCGCGGTGACGGCGACGTTGCGGAGCGGCATCGGCGCGACGCCGATGCCGACCCGCATGCGCTCGGTCCACGCCAGCGCGGCGGCCGCCGTCGCGAACGCCGACTGCTGGAAGCAGTCCTCCCAGAGCCAGAGCTCGGGCACTCCCCCGGCCTCGGCCGCTTCGACGGTCGACCGCAGGCGCTCGGGTGGGAAGGCGGGCTGGAAGATGGCTCCGATTCGTCGCATGACCTCACTCTCGCAGCATCCGCGGACACCGCGAGCCGGGGACGCGCTGGGGCATGATGGGCGCATGAGCGAATCCGCACCGACCACCGCCCAGGGCTCGACGACGAACTTCCGGCTGCTCGGGGTCATCGCATTCGTCATCGGCGCCGCCGCCGTCGTGATGACCCGGCTCCTCGGCCTCGTCTCGCCGTTGCTGATCAGCACCGGACTGCCGTCGGCGTACGAGCTCATCAGCGGATTGGGCCTGCTCGCCAACGGGCTCTCGCTCATCTGCGGCATCGCGGCCCTGGTGCTCGGCGTCATCGTGCTCCTGCGTCGCGACGCACCGAAGGGGTTCGCGGCTGCGGGCGCGGCTCTCGGCGGCGCCGAGGTGCTGAGCGCGTTCACGGGATTCGGCCAGGCCGCGTTCTACTCGTTCATGTGATCGTCGGGCACGCCCCACCTTTCGACCCACGTCGAAACACTGGCGACGGATGCCTCGGCACCCGAGTCTGTTCGAGGGGGATGCCGCGGTGGCATCCGCGAAGGGACCGCAGATGTCATTCCAGGCCTACCTCGACAACATCGAGAAGAAGACCGGGCTCACGCCACGCCAGTTCGTCGATCTCGCGACCGAGAAGGGCTTCGGCCCCGGTACGAAGTCGACGCCGATCGTGGCCTGGCTGAAGGAGGACTACGACCTCGGGCAGGGCCACGCGATGGCCCTCGTGCACGTCATCACCAAGGGCCCGACGATCAGCACCAAGCACGTCGGCACCGACGGCGCGCACAGCGACGCCACCGACACGCTCTGGCTCGACGGAGCGGCGACGAACCCGAACGGGTAGCCGGTGACGGGGAGCCGCCGGCACATACAATCGCGGTGACGTCGAAGCGCCGGGCCGGAATTCCGGACCGGCGGGAGGGAGGGGCCGAGATGTTCGGTTCGAAGAAGAAGCGGATCGGCCTCGACGACCTGATGGAGCGGCTCCGGCCCGACCTGAGTCGGGAATCGCTCGGCGTCGGCCCCGACTTCCCGGGCGTGGCCCCGAACCCGCTCATGAGCAGTGCTGCGTTCAAGCGCAACGCCGAACTGCGCAACGGGGCGCTCGCGCTCGGCGTTCTCGTCGACTGGCGGGAGGTCAACAGCAATCCGCGCGTGGTCCTGATGCTCGACGTGGAGACCGCCGACGGCATCGCGTTCCGCGGTATCGCGGACACGAGCCTCACGATCACCGAGCTCACCCGACTCGCCCCCGGGCAGACGTTGCCCGTGCGCTACCGGCCGGCCGTCATGGACCACTACGTCGCACTCGCCCGGGATGCGGACCCCGCCGAGGTGCAGCGACTCGCCGACGACATCGGGAGCCGCAAGCGAGCCTGACGACCTCGGAGTCATCGGCAGGGAGACGCCCTACAGGTCGTCGGGCTCGACGATGCGCTCGTGGTTCCACGGCTCGGCCCAGCCGAGCTCGTCGAACATGCGCGAGAGCACGAGCGCGGTGAACCCCCAGACGACGCGGCCTCCCACCGTGAAGGCGGGCGAGCGATACGCGCGCCCGCCGTAGACGTGCTCGGTGTTCGCACGGTTCGCGGGGTCGAGCATCTCGCCGACCGGCACCCGGAACACCTCGACCGATTCGTCGTGATCGACGGCGGCGACCTCCGACGGGCGGGTCCACCACGCCGGCACGGGCGTCACCAGGTGGTTGCTCACCGGAACGGGCATGGGCGGCAGCGTGCCGAGCGGCTCGATGCCGTCGACGTCGACGTCGGTCTCCTCACGGGCCTCGCGCACCGCGGCGGCGACGGGCCCGGCATCGGATGCCTCGAGCCGCCCGCCGGGGAAGGCGATCTGCCCCGCGTGGCTGCCGAGGGTCGCCGCGCGGCGCAGCAGCAGCACGTCGAGGTCGCGCGGCACGGCTCCGCCGGTGCGGCTCGGCACGGAGTCGAGCACCCCGAAGAGCACGAGCACCGCGGCCGGGCGGAGGCCCGAGACATCCGCTCGACTCTTCGGCAGTTCGGGGTGCCAGTCGAGGCCGCGCTCGCAGAGGGCGATGAGCTCGGCACGTGCGTCGGCGACTACGGGCATGGCCCCACCCTATGGTCCCCTCGTCAGCGGCGCGGCTCGGCGGTCGACCAGATCGCCAACGCCACGAGCAACGGCTGGAAGATCAGGCGGATGCCCCGTGCACGATCGGAATCGAGTCCGAATGCGGCTCGCTTCTCGGTGAACTGCGCGATGTTGCCCGGGAACACGGCGACGAAGAACGCGGCCACGATCCAGCCGATGCGCCGGCGCTCGCGGGGCAGTGCCACGAGTGCCGCGCCCAGCCCGATCTCGACCGCGCCCGATGCCACGACGACGCCGTCGGCATCCATCGGCACCCACGACGGGACCTGCGAGCGGAACTCCTTGCGCGCCCAGAAGAGATGACTCACCCCGGCGAAGACCAGGCCCGCGGCGAGCGCGACTCGCGCGATCGTGCGGGGCGTGGTGCTCGTGGGAACGTCCCTGCGTGCCATGTCGACCTCCGGCCCGATGTGTACGCCTCAGCTCCCGACGACGGCGGCCGCCGTGAGCACCGACACGGTGATGAACACCCAGTCGTTGATGATGTGCGCGCCCGCCGACACCCAGAGGTTCTTCGTGCGGATGAACGCGAGGGTGAGCGCGATGCGCGCCGAGCCGATGACGACGATGGCCTGCACCCAGTTCCAGTCGTAGGTCGGCAGGTGCGCCGCGCCGAACCAGATCGCGGAGATGATCCAGGCGAGGATGATCGCGGTCTTGCGCGAGACGCCGGCCTTCGCGAACAGGAAGTACATGAGCGCGAGGAAGGGCAGCACGACGAAGATCTCTTCACCGATGAGCTGGATGCCGCTGCCGGCGTACAGGGCGATCGTGTCGACCACGCCGCCCGAACCCGCTCCTGCGATGACATCGTTCGGCGCCACCGGGAAGATCAGCGACACGATGCCGCCGATCACGAAGGTGAGCACGATGTTGAGCGCCGCGAAGAAGAACATGTTGCCGACGTCGACGAGGCGCACCCGGCGGAAGATCGCCGTCCAGGCGCGACCGGCGACGAGGGCGAGCACCGCGAGCGGAATCACCACGAAGAGCGTTCGAGGCAGGAGCGCGCCGAGGTTGTTCGGCGTCGGGATGAAGATGAGCGCTGCGAAGCCCGCGGCGACCGCGAGCCACACGATGATCCACTTCACGGCGGAGAGCTCGACCGGCACTCCGTTGTAGTATGGGAAGTCCGCGCCGTCGCGGCGCTCGATCAGGCGGCCGAAGCGGTCGTGCTCGCTGAGCGGGCGGAGTGTGCCGGGGGTGGTGGCTTCGGCGGTCATTCGTGCTCCTCTTGGGCGGCGTGCTCGCCCCGAATGGAGCGCAGTGTCGATTCTCTCAGCCGCGAGCGCGATCGTCCCACATCGTCAGCCGCCATTTCGAGTCGAACACTCAGCCGACGATTGCCGAGTCCAACCGGTCCACGATCCAGTCGACCGTCTGCTCGGCTGTCTGCTCGGTCGAGTCCACCCAGAGGCCGACGGGCGGCACCTCGCCGACCCATCCGTCGAACGTGCGCACCGCGTCGGCGAGCGTGTCGTCGCCGATCCACCCGTCGTAGGCACCAGTGCCGCGTTCGGTCTCGCGGCGCACGATCGCCTCGACGCTCGGCCGCAGCACGACGAGTGCGCGACGGCGCGGCATGCGGTCGAGCTGCGCGGTGACCCCGTCGCCGAAGATGTTGTCGACGTGCACAGCGCTGATGCCCGCCTCGACGAACGAGCGGCTGAGCATCGCGCCGTGCCGGTAGCGCAGTTCGAGCTGCGCGAGCGCGGCGTCGCTGGGCGGGTCGGCCATGTCCTCGCGCCCGCCGACGACCATCTGCCAGAGCGTGTCGCCCTCGATGAACGCGCCGGGGCGAAGCCGTTCGGCCAGCAGCCGGCCGACGGTCGACTTGCCCGACGCCGGCGCGCCGACGACGAGGATCGCGGTCGGCGCGAGGTCGGTCGTTCGGGCGGCCGGTGCGGTCATCTCGTCAGGCTATCGAACGGATGCCGCGGCTCGCGCTACTCCCCCGCACCCGCCCATTCGAAGCCGTCGGGGTCGGTGAACGCACCGGCGTCCCCATTGATGCGGATGCGGTGCGACCCCGAGCCCTCGGCGGCGACGCCGACGGTCTTGGCGAGGGCACGCCGCTTGTAGAGGCCGAGGCCGATCGGGCTGCCGGGGGCGGCGAAGTCGACGTAGCTGCCGAAGCTCTTCGCGACGGCGAGCCCGCGGTCGACGTAGAAGCGCTTGCTCGCGCCGACGTCTTCGGCGCCGATGAGCAGCACGAGGTTGTCGATCGTGCGGGTCGCAGGTCCCGTGTCCTTCTTCGACGAGGTCGCGACCTGCCAGATCGCGCCGTCGGGTGCCTGCACGACGCCGCCGAAGCCCCACAGGGACTTCTCGGCCGGCTTCAGCACGGAGGCGCCGGCGGCGACCGCGGAGTCGAACAGCGAGGTGACATCGGCCGGCTGCGACACGATGACCGACATGGTGAATCCGCGGAACCCGCTCGACGGGGCATCCGCTGCCCGGAGGCGAACCTGCGGGCCGAGCCCGAAGGCGTCGGCGTAGAAGCGCGCGGCCGCGTCGGGGTCGGCCGCGTCGAGGGTGATCGAGTCGATGGTGGTGAGCTTGGTCGTTTCCGTGTTCATGTCTTCGACGATATTCACCGCTCGCAGCCCGTGCTTCTCCGATTCTGCTCGCTTCGCGGGGTCTCGATACGCCGCACTCCTCGACCGGCACTGCGGTCAGCCGAGCGCCGCGATCGCGTCGGCGACGAGCTGCCGTTCCGACGGCTCGTCGTCGGCCGCCGGGGTGAAGCCCATGCGCACCACGACGAGCTCCTCCGAGGGCACCATGACGACCTTCTGCCCGTCGTGCCCGCTCATGTAGTAGGTGTCGTCGGGCAGCTCGGGCCAGCGCAGGCTGCCGTCGGGCAGCACGTTCGTGCGGAAGCCCATCGCGTAGCCGGGGTCGTCGGTCGCCTCGTGGTCGACGTTCGTGAGGGTGTCGTCCATCCACCCCTCGGGGAGCAGCTGCTCGCCGTTCCATTCGCCATCCTGCAGCGCGAACTGGCCGAGTGCAGCCCAGTCGCGGGGTGCCGCCCAGAGGTACGACGAGCACACGGGCGTGCCCGCGCCATCCGGTTCGAAGACGGCCGTCGACAGCCCGAGCGCGCCGAGGATGGTCTGGCGGGGCAGGTCGGCGCCGAGGCCCGTGCGCTCGGTCAGCACCGAGCAGAGCAGGGTCGTGCTGCCGCTCGAGTACTCCTGCACCGTGCCGGGCTCGTGCTCGAGGGGCAGGCTCGCGACGTAGCTGCCCATGTCGGGCTCGAGGTAGAGCATGCGGGTGATCGGCGTGCCGAGGTCGTAGGTCTCGTCCCACTCGAGGCCGCTCTGCATGCGCAGCAGGTCTTCGACGGTGATGTCGGCGCGCTCGTCGGTCCATTCGGGTCGCAGGTGGTCGTCGTCGAGCGAGACGACACCCTGCTCGACCAGCATTCCGGTCATCAGTTCGGCGACGCTCTTCGACATCGACCAGCCGAGCTGCGGGGTCTCGGCGTCGAAGCCGTCGGCGTAGCGTTCGGCGACGAGCTCACCGTCCTTCACGACGACGACCGCGCGGGTGCCGAGCGCCTCCTGGTCGGATGCCGCGAGCTCGTCGCCGAACGCCCGGCCCATCGCCTGCTCGAGCGCGGCGTCGGCCTCGGGGGTCGGGGCGGCTGGCGTTGCGGCGTCGGTGAACGGGTTGGCTCCGGCGTCGATCGCAGTGGCCTCGCCGAGCTCGGGCCGCTGGTCGGCGAGCGTGCAGCCGAAGCCGTCGGTGTACCAGGCCGTCTGGTGCGCGATCGCGCCGAGGATCGAGCCCGTGGTGCGGTCGGCGTCGACGTCGACGTCGACCTGCAGGTAGGGCACGAGCGGGTTCGGCGGCAGGTCGGTGGCCGGGTCGTCGCGACCGGCGACCTCGGTGACGGCGCACGCGTTGTGCGCGGCGTAGCCGGTGCCGGTCAGCAGGATCGGCTGCTGCCAGAGGTAGACCCCGGTGAACGCGGCGATGAGAACGAGGGCGGTGACGGCGACGATGACGATCACCCGACGGAGGATGTGCACGAGCGGATGCTAGCAAGCCCGAGTCGTGCGGCCGAATCCTGTTCGGTTTTCCACAAAACAGCCATTCAGGCGGTGAACGACCCGAAGGCGCCGCCCGCGAGTCGGGCCGGCACCGCGGGGTTCGGCTCCGAGCCCTGAGCCGTCGTCGAGGGGGCCGGCTTCGGTGGCTCGGCCGGGCGCGACGACGGCACGTCGACGACCGACGCTGCGTTCAGGTGCGTGAGCAGGCCGACCATGAAACGGGCGATGTCCTCGAGCTCCTTGGTGGTCGGCACCCAGAGCACCGCGCGCGCGACCGACCGGATCAGGGCGTCGAACTCCTGCGCGAAATGTCCCGCGAGCGCGCGGATCGAGAAATCGGCGCCGTCGATGAGGTAGCGCACCGCCCGCAGCCGTTCGGTCTCGGTCAGGCAGCCCTCGTCGGTCGCCATGCCCGTCTTGAGGATCTCGGAGGCGTCGACGAGCATCGCGAACTCCTCGGCGCCGAGGCCGAGGGCGTCGCCGAGGCCGAGCAGGCCGGGCGCGTCGGCGATGCCGGCCGGATCGAAGATGCCGCGCTGCTCGAGCCGGTCGCGCACCGCCGCGAACCGGGCGATCTGCCACGGGGAGCTGATGGGGGCGAGCACGAGCTCGCGCATGCGCGGTTCGCGGCCGAGCAGCATCAGCTCGGGGTCGCGCGCGGCCTCCCGCTGGTAGAAGTCCACCTGCCTGGCATAGCGGATGCCTCGGATCGCCTCAGCGACGAGGGCGTCGTGCTCCTCGGGCGCGGCCACCGCGAGGGCGCGGCGGGCGGTGAAGCAGGCGCACGAGTAGCGGATCTCGACCTCGAGCGAGCCGTTCGCATCCTCCATCCAGCGGCGAGCGGCGGCCGCGACCCGGGCCTCCGTCTGCTTCGCCGGCAGCCGTGCACCGCGGCTGGCGGAGCCGGCGGCATCCGCTGCGGCCCATTCGTCGGCGATGCCGGGGGTGAAGATCACGTAGCTGAGGGCGGCGCGGGCGCGCATGCGCGAGAGCACCCGGTTCGGGTCGCGGCGGGGCCCGCCGGTCTGGTGCTCGAGGAGCGCGATGTAGCGAACGACGGCATCGTGGATGCGTTCGCGTCGCACGGCGACGCCGTCGCCGTCGCCCGTGCCGTCGCCGTCGCCCTCGCCGGCGAGGTCGACGAATGCCGACCAGTTGCGGGCCGCTGTGAGGTACGCCATCAGGCTGCGCAGCAGCATCGCATGCGGCTCGGGTGCGGGCGGTCGGGCCCGCCGCCGTTCGTCGAGGCGGATGCGGATCGGCCGCAGGGCGGCGCGCACATCTGAGGGGTCGAGGCGCCGGCCGCCTACCGCGGCGGCGGTGCGCACGTACGCGTGCCAGACCTTCGGCGGCACGTCGTCGAACACCGGCGGCTCGCCGCAGAGCCAGGCCGCCTGGTTCACGATCGGCTCGATGCGGTCGAGGAACGCCTCGTGCGCCGTCTGGTCGTCGAGCCCGTCGACCCGGTCGAAGACGCGATCGTATTCTGCGAGGATGCTCGTCGGGTCCTCCTCGATCGCCCGGTTCAGGTAGTGGCGATGCTCGGCGCCGCTCGTCATGCGCGCGAGGCCGAGGAACCCGACCGACTTCCAGCCCGTCGCGCGATAGAACCCGCGCACGTCGGGGTACCGCTCGGCCATCGTCATCGCGGTGAAGCCCGCGGCGAGCGCGAGCAGCTTGCGGTGCTGGTCGGACTGGGCCGACTCCCACTCGAGTTCGAGTTCGACCTCGTCGACCGGGTGGCCGTTGCGGCGCAGCGTCGCGATGCCCGAGCGTTCGTCGAGGATCGTGACCTGCAGCATCCACGGTGCCGAGTTGAACAGCACCTGGAACAGCCAGGCGATCGCGGAGGCGATGCCGCTGCCGCTGCGGTCGGCGATCGCGATGAACTCCCCGAGGTCGGGCGTGCTCGGCCGCTCGACGCGCTCGGCGGGGTCGTCGAGGTTCGCATTGCGCACCTGGTTCAGGGCGTCGATCGACCACGCGGTGTTCACCGAGCCGTCGGAGTCCATCACCTTGGCGTCGAGGCGCGACCGGCTCGCGAGCCCCGGGCCCAGCACCGCGATCGCGACGAGCGCGAGCGGCAGCGCGACGACGAGCCAGGCGGCGAACCCGTCGCTCACGGAGGCGGTGGCGATCACGATGACGACCGGGGTGATCCCGACGAGGGCCCAGCCGACGACCCGCAGGACGGCTCCGGTGCGACGGCGGATCGTCAGGTTCCGCACGCCCGGCGTGAGCGCGACGAGCCGTGCACCGACCGCGAGCACGAGCCACGCGACGAGCATCGCGAGCAGTGCGTCGCCGACCGGCACGAGCACGACCTCGACGAACGACTGCCATCGCGTGCTGATCCCGGCCGTCCACGAGCTGAGCGAGCTGCCGTCGCCGACGTTCGCGCTGCAGCCTGCGAGCGCGAGGACGGCACCGGCCGCGAGCACCGCTCCCGATGCCCGTGGCGGTCGACGTCCCATCCCCTGCTCGCGCATGATCCGCAGCCTGCCTGGCGCGAGTCTAGTGACGCGGCATCGCACCGCGACAGGGGTGACACTGAGGGATGCTCACCCGCTTTCGGGGGGCGAGCACGGGCGAGCCGCGCCGCCGACGGAGCGCCGCAGGCTCAGAATCGCGTCGGGAAGGTGAGCAGCACGATGAGTCCGCCCACGGCGATGAGACCCGCGAGCCCGAGCATCATCCACGCCGCGATGTGGTGGATGTCGCGCTGGGCCATCGCGGTCAGGAACAGCACGAGGGCGAACAGCACGGTCAGCAGCGAGTAGTTGTCGCCCCGCTCGGTGTCCTCGACCGCGTCGGCGAACCTCGCTTCGGCGTACGCCGAGCGTTCCGCGCTCTCGGCTGTTCCCGGCGGCACGTACTCGGGCATCGCGAACGGGCCCTGGGCCGCCTCGTCGCCGTCTCGCCACGCGTCGAAGGCGAGTGCGAAGTGCGGGGTGAACCGGGCCTCGATGGCGTCGGCGAGGGCCGTCTCGCCCTGAGCGCCCGCCGTGACCCAATCGGAGTAGATGATCAGGTCGACGACCCGGGCCTCACGCGCTTGGTTGTCGGCATCGCTCGCCTCGACCCGGGCAGCGGATGCCTCGGCGAAGGCGATCGACCGCTCGCCGCTCCACTTCGACGCCTGGAAGCCGCACCACGCCGTGAGGATGGCGGTCACCGAGAGCATCGCGACGGCGACGATCTCGATGAAGGGCCGGTGCCGCCAGCGGGACACGGGTGCCCTGGGACTCGCGACTGCCGGGGCGACGATCGCCGATTCCTCGCTCATGACTGGCCTTCCGTCGCACGCTCGACACGGGTCGCTGCTCACACTGGCACAGCAGCCGCCTCCAGGCCAGCACGGCGCACGAGGTGATTGTGCACGGCAGGAGACCGGAGGATCCTGAGACCATGAGCGATCGCGAGGATTTCCTGATCTGGCTCCAGAGCGAGTTCGTGCGGGCCGAACGCGCCATGTTCGACGGCGACGACGGCCCTCGCCGCGCGATCTGGTCGGCGGACGAACCGGTCAGCGTGCTCGGCGCCTGGCGCAATGCCTCGAACCGCGCCGAACTCGTCGACGCGTTCGAGGAGCTGTCGACGAGCTTCTCGAACTGCACCGACTACGCGTTCGACCTGATCGCCTTCGACGTGCTCGGCGAAGCCGCATACACGGTGGGCTACGAGCGCGCCTCGGCATCGGTCGACGGCGAGCCGCGCACCTTCACGCTGCGGGCGACGCAGGTGTACCGCCGAGAGCCGGGCGGATGGCGCGTCGTGCACCGGCACGCCGACAAGCTCGGGTGACCCGAACACCCGGGGCCGAACCGGCGGGCGCGGATGACGCGCCCGCCGGTCGTGGCCGTCACTCGAAGAGCGACAGCGTGAGCTTCGACGTGTAGTTGCCGGGTGCCACGTCGCTCGCGGTGCGGAGGAAGAGGTCCGCGTTCGCGGTCCATGCGCCGTCGGCCGCGACATCCTCGGAGTCCCACGCCGAGGCGAACAGCTCCTGGTCGACGAGGCCGACGTTGTTCTCGCCCTGCGTGGGTGCGTCGATCACGGTCACGACCTCATCGCCGACGGCGACGAGTCCCGACGCTCCGCCGTCGACGAGGTTCGGGCGCCACCCGAGGTGCCCGGCTCCGATCGGCGCCTGGCCGGCGTCACCGACGAAGTCGCTGGTCGTGCCGAGCACGTACCAGGCTGCGGCGTCGGGGATCTCCTCCGCCGTGCGGGTGTCGGTGATCGTCACGGTCGGCAGCTGCCCCGTGAACTCGCGAACGGCAGGCGCGTCCGACGTTCCTTCGGTCAGCGCGACCTCGGTGCCGGCCACGGTCATCGCGAGCACGCCAGGCTCGGTCAGCGGGGCCACCTCGACGGTGACGTCGACGGTGCTGTCGCCGCCCACGAGCTCATCGGCGTTCGCGGCGGCGGCCGCGGCCGTCAGCAGCATGGCGCCGACGGTGACGGCCGTCACGCGCGCCGCGGTGGTCTTGGTGATGCTCTTCATCTCGGGTATCTCTTCTCTCTCGTGGTGCATCGGTCTCGGGGGGGGTTCGGTTCGTCGGTTCGGCTCACTCGCAGGTCGCGGCGTCGTACGGAGCAGTCGTCGCGACGGTCACGGGAGTACCGCCGATCACGCGGGTCGCCTGCACGGTGACCGCTCCCGCGGGCGCACTCGCCGCGCGCACCGGGAACGAGTGCACCGAGCTCTTGCCCGCGATCACGTTCGCGAACGACTTCTCGCCGTACACGGTGCTGATCGCGAGCGCGACCGCGTCGGCCTCGTCGTTCGCCGCCTTGACCGTCACGTACGCCTTCGACCCGAGGCATCGCGCCTCGGCTTCGACCGGTACGCCGTCGAAGCCGGCGACGAAGTCGACCGACGTCGTCGCGGAGCGATTGCCCCAGCCGTCGACCGCGGTCACGGTGGCGGTGTACGCGCGGCCGTTCGTGAGCGAGACGACCGGTGAGGCGGGCTGGAGGCCCTGCTTGATGGCGAGCGGGATCTCGAGCACGGAGGGCATCGGCGCGAAGAAGAAGTCGCTGGACACCTTCGCCCCGGCACGGAACGGCAGCGCCGCGGCGCCGGTCGCGACATCCGTCACCGTGATGTCGTAGCCGGAGACCTGCTCGTCGTCGCTGGCCCGCGGCACGCGCAGCACCGAGCCCGTCGCGGTCGAACGCACGCTCGGCTCGTCACCGAGCACGGGAGCGGTGCGGTCGGCGCGGACGGCGTCGGTGTAGTCGAAGTTCGCCTTCACCTCGGCTGCGGTCGCCCCGTCGAGCCGAACCGTCCAGGTCGGGCCGGCCAGTGCGCCCGCGCTCGGGGTCGGCACCGTCGGCGGGTACGGCGCCCAGCCGCCGTTCGCGTCGTAGGTGCGACGCGGCTCGGCGCTGAAGGCGATGCGGTCGATCTCGGTGCGGTCGGCGTAGACCTCGATGAAGATCGCCTGCGGCACCGGCAGCGTGAAGTTGTCGATCAGGTGCGGGCCGTAGTTCTGGTACGCGTCGCGCGGGATCTGCGAGTACGACATCGAGCCGTCGTTCACGGCCGTGAAGTCCTTCTGGTGGATCGACTTCTCGCTGTTCACGTTCAGGTGCGAGTGCCCCGAGATGAAGACCGACTGCGGGTAGGCCGCCAGATCGGCGGCGATCGCCGGGTTCGTTGCCTGGGCGCCGTCGTTCACCGTGCCCGGCGTCGGGCGGTGGCCGACCACGAACACGGGCCGGTTGAGTGCGCCGGGCTCGGCCGCGATCGCGGCGAGCCTGCCCTGCAGCCAGGCGCGTTGCGTCGCGTCGTAGGCCTCGGTGTTCAAGATCAGGAAGTGGTGCCCCTCGACGACCTGCTCGTAGTAGCCGCCGCCAGTGTGCGGGAACCACTCGGTCGGGTAGTACTGGGACATCACGTTCAGCCGGTCGTCGTGGTTGCCGAAGGTGACGAGCATCTTCGTGTCGTCGAGGCCGTGGCTCGTGAGGCCGTCGCTCAGCAGGGAACGGATCACCTGGTGGTGCGGGCCGGTGTTGTAGTTGTTGTCGGCGATCTGGTCGCCGTTGGAGAGGATCAGGTCGGGCGCGGCCTGGATCGACGTGATCGTGTCGAAGTAGTGGTCCCAGCGAGCCCGGCTGGCCTCGTCGTAGCTCGTGGTCTCGATGTCGCTCATGACGACGAACGAGAGCAGCGGCTCCTCGGACTTGATGAGGTAGCCCTCGATCTCGGCGGCGGACACCTCGCCGCCGAGCACGGAGACGGCCGAGAGGTTCGCGGACTCCTCGATCGTGATCGGCTCCTCGTAGCGCGGGCTCGTGAGCGTGGGCATCGAGCCGTCGAGCGTGTAGCGGATGTCGGCGCCCGCCGGCGCCGAGAGCTCGACGGTGGTCGGGCCGACGTGGCGGCCGCCGTCGACGCTGAACGTCGGCGCGGCGAGGTCGTCGGTGGCGTGGGCGACCGGTGCGGCCGCCCCTGCTGCGGCGATGACGGCCGCCACCGTGACCGCGACCGCACCGGGAAGGGCGACGGCCGGCTTTCGCGAGAAAGGCATGCGGATGGATCCTCCGGAATCGAGTGCGGATTCGCACCGAGCGGTGCGCAACCATCGCGACGCTACGGACGGGCGGGCTCGACCCGGCTGCGGGTTCGTCGCCGAGCGGCGAACGGCGCGTGAACTCCGGCGGGAGTCGTTCGGACAACAGGCGGTCGATCCGCCTGATCAGGGGGCTCGATCGTTCGAGTGATCGAGGCCATCGGAAATCGGTATCGACGGCCTCTTGACGGGGCTGTCACGGCACTGATCTGATGTGAGCGTTTGATCGCGATTTGAATCACAAACAATCAGCCTTGATGAAAGTGAGCAACGATGATCCTCCGTCCAACGCGCCGCCCCCGGCAGGGCTCCAGGGCCCCCGCGATCCTCGCCGCGGCCTCGATCGCCCTGCTGGCCACGGCGGGCATCTCGCCTGCGGTCGCCGCAGAGACGGCCACGCCGATCGCGGCCGAGAACTTCGACTCGCTGACGGCATCGCTGCAGCCGCGGGTCGGCGAGACGCACATCCCCGTCGGCACGCTCGGCTGGACCCCGAACGCGCCCGCAGGCTGGACCGTCACGAGCGACGCGTCGATGACCGGCAAGGGCAAGCCCGAGTGGCGCGGATGGACGTTCGCGACGCCGCAGTTCTGGTCGGCCGCGCAGACCGGCCAGGGCCGGGAGGCGTTCACGCGCGCGACCGGCGTCATCGCGGTCGCCGACAACGACGAGTGGGACGACGGCAACTCCCCCGCCGAGCAGCTCTTCGCGAGCACGCTCACCTCGCCCGACATCGCGGTCGCGGGCAAGTCGACGGTGCACGTCAACTTCGCCTCGAACTACCGCCAGACCGGCCCGCAGGTCGCCGCCCTCCAGGTGTCGTTCGACGGCGCCGCCCCCGAGCGGCTCTTCGAGTACAGCACGGCCGTGCTCGGCGACCAGGTCTACCTGCAGAACAAGCTGCTCACCCAGCCCATCGAGGTTCCCGCCGGCGCCACCTCGATGCGACTCGGCTGGGTCATCGAGCAGGCCACGAACGACTGGTACTGGGCCATCGACGACGTGACGGTGACGGATGCCCCGGTCGCCGGCGCCGAGCACCCGCTGCCCGATCCGCCGAAGGGCCCCGCCGACGTGCCCGACGGCATCAGCGACAAGAAGGTGCTCTTCATCGACTTCGACGGCATGCGCATCGACAAGCTGCGCGACTACGCGACGCCGAACCTCGACGCCCTCGCCGCCCGCGGCCAGTTCGGCGTCGGGTACATGCCCGACAGCGCGCTCGCGGGCACCTGGTCCGGACACGGGCACGCGAACCTGCTCACGGGCGTCTGGGTCGACAAGCACCGTTCGCCCGACAACAGCTTCACGAACCCGAACTTCACGCAGTACCCCGACATCCTCACCCGGGTCGAACAGGTGAACCCGGACTTCTCGACGTTCTCGACGCTCGACTGGGCGCCGCTGAACCAGTACGTCATCGCGACGCCAGACGTGAAGATGCAGCAGGTCGGCGCGAACCAGAAGATCACCGATGCCCTGAGCGTCGCCGATGCCGTCGAGGTGCTCGACACCCGCAACCCCGACCTCATGTACGTCTACCTGCACGACGCCGATGCGATGGGCCACGCCTACACGGCCGAGTCGCCCGAGTACAAGGCGGCGGTCGAGAAGCTCGACCAGCAGGTCGGCGAGCTCATCGCCGCGATGGAGGCACGTGAGAGCTACGCGGACGAGGACTGGCTCGTCGTCGCCTCGACCGACCATGGCGTCACGGGCTACGGCCACGGCGGCGACCAGCACACGAGCCGCGCCATCTGGACCCTCGCGGCCGGCGGCGAGGTACCGGTGACCGGCCAGGCGACGCGCGAGTGGCGTCAGGTCGACATCGTCCCGACGATCCTCCGCCACCTCGACGTGCCGATCGACCCGGCCTGGGGCCTCGAAGGGGTGCCGATCGGCACCGAGTCGCAGGATCCGTTCGACACGGTGGCCGGCTCGTTCCAGGGCGTGCTCGACGAGGCGCCCAAGCCCGCCGACACGAAGGGCTGGACGAAGCAGACCCCGGCGGGCTGGACGATCGACGAGAAGACGCCTGCGGTCGGCGTGCGCGAATACCGCGGCTGGTCGTTCATGTCCGACGAGTTCTGGGCCACCAGCGAGGAGGGTCAGGGCCGCGGATCGTTCGTGCGCGGCCGTGACGTGATCGCCGTGGCCGACGCCGACGAGTGGAACGATCTCGGCGACCCCGCAGCCACGGGCGCTCGCTTCGACTCGACCCTGTACTCGCCGTGGCAGGCGGTGAAGCCGGGCGGTGCGGTCGACCTCTCGTTCTTCCACCACTACCGCCAGATCACGGCGGGCATCCCGCAGCACGCCGAGGTCATCGCCGAGTTCGGTGACGGCTCGAGCCAGGTGCTCTGGAGCCGCGACAGCGCTCAGGGCACGGTGTTCGAGATCAACCAGCCGGTGTCGCTCAGTGCCACCGCGCCGGCGACGGCGAGTAAGGTGCGCATCGGCTGGCGCCTCTCCAACGCCGGGAACAGCGGCTACTGGGCGGTCGACGCGCCGCAGATCTCGGCGGAGACGCCCGAGGTCGCCGTCGATACGGTCGCCGAGACCCGCTGCATCGGTTCCAAGGTGTACGTGAGCGTCAAGGCGACGAACCACGAGAGCACGCCTGCGGCGGTCGAGATCTCGACCGCCTTCGGCGACAAGTCGTTCGCCACGGTCGCACCCGGTGCGAACGCGGTGCACACCTTCGCGGCGCGCGCCTCGAGCGTCGCCGCGGGTGAGGCGTCGGCCACCGCCACGGTCGGCGACGCATCGGTGTCGGCGACGGTCGCCGCGCCGTATGCGGCGCGCACGTGCGGCTGATGCCGCGCGACGCTCGCGACTGAGCGAGCGAGAGCGGATGCCCCGGACCAGGGACGGTTCGGGGCATCCGTCGTCTTCGGTCTCCGTGCGACATCCGTGCAGCGTCGCGGGTCGGTGCGACCGTAGAATCTCAGGGTGCAGATCGGTCGCGGCGCCCAGGTGAGACGGGCGTTCGCCGTCGTCGGCACCGCGATCGTCTCCGCCTCGCTCGCGCACACCGTCGGCGGAGGTGCGCCGCCCGGCGTCGTGACGATCGCTCTGGCGCTGGCCATCTCGGCGCCGTTCGCGATGGTGGTCGTGGGCGGCCGGCGCAGTACTCCGCGCGCGGTATTCGCCGCCGTCGGCGCCCAGCTCGCGCTGCACGCGCTCTACTCGCTGACCCCGAGGGCCGGCACGGGCACCGTGGCACCGGCTCCTGCCGCCGGATCGCACCACCACGGCTCGGGCAGCGCGATGGTGTTCTCGGCCGGCGCCCCCGTGCACGACGAGCACTTCGGCCCTGCGATGCTCGTGGCGCACTCGGTCGCCGCCATCCTCACGATCTTCGCGGTGGCCCTCGCCGATCGCATGCACGAGGCCGTGCGGTTCGCGGCGCGCGGCGTCGACATCGCGCGCATCGTGCTCACGGCTCCGCTCGTGCCGCCGCTGACGGCGCACGTCGTGCCCGCCGCCCCGCTAGTGGTCGGCGCGGATGCCTCCTCACTGCTCTGCACCGCCTTGCGGTACCGCGGACCACCTCGTCAGCCCTTCGCCGCCCTCGCGGCGACTCGCTGACACATCCGCATTCGCGAACGCTCCGAAGCACACCTCGATCGTGTGCGTCCGTTCGCAGACCCTGAAAGCAGAGACATGAAGACCTCCATCCGCACGACCCTCGCCGCCGCCGTCGCCCTCGGCGCGGGCACCGCACTCGCCCTCGCCGCACCGCTCGCGGCGAGCGCCCACGTCGTCGTCGACCCCAGCGCGACGGCCGCCGGCGCCTACACCGTGCTGAGCTTCGGCACCCCGCACGGCTGCGGCGAGAGCCCCACGACCAAGCTCACCTTCACGATGCCCGAGGGCATCGACCGAGTCACGCCGACCGTCAACCCGGGCTGGACCATCGAGAAGGTCGTCGAGCAGTTCGACGCACCCCGCAAGGACTCGCACGGGGCCAACATCACCGAGCGCGTGAGCTCGGTCGTCTACACGGCGGTGACCCCGCTGCCGAGCGACTTGCGTGACGTCATCGAGCTGTCGCTGCAGCTGCCGGCGGATGCCGCGGGCGAGACCCTGGCCTTCCCGGTGCTGCAGGAGTGCGCCGAGGGCCAGACCGATTGGAGCGCGGTCGCCGAGGAGGGCGAGGAGGAGCCCGAGCACCCCGCCCCCACGATCACGGTCACCGAGGCGAGCGCCGACGGCCACGGCCACGCGGTCGAAGCGGATGCCCCGGCGGAGCACGACTCCGCGACGGCGAGCACCTCGGGCTCGGCCGATGACGCCGGCTCCGACGACGTGGTCGCCCGCGCGCTCGGCATCGCCGGCCTGCTGGTGGGTGCCATCGGCATCGTGCTCGCGGTCACCGCGCGGCGCGGCCGCAAGCAGGCGTAACTCCCGGGCGGCGCGCCGAACGCCCGGGCCTCTTCGCGAGGGCCGGGCGTTCGCCGTCGAGGCGGCCGGTACTTCGGTACTTCGGTACTTCGGTACTTCGGTACCGCGCTGACACGCAGACCACGCCGGTCGAGGAGGCGCGCCAGCGCCGTATCGAGACCCGCTCTCGCGAGCGGCGTCGCGACGAGTCGTAGGATCGGGCCATGGGGGCGCGGGAGTACCGATACGACACCGACGTCGTGCGACTGATGTACGACTACGCCTCGTCGGTGGTCTGGTTTCCCGACCCGGTTCGATACGAGCAGAGCGGGCTCAGCCCCGAGCTGATCACCGACCTGCAGGCGTGGGGGCGGCTCCACGACGAGGGCCTCGACTCCGACTTCGAGTGGCGCTCGCCCGATCTACCCGGTCGGATCGACCGGGAGGGCCAAGAACTCGCACATCGCCTCGGCGACGAGCTGGGTTCGGCCTTCGAGATCGAGTTCCATGTGCCGCACGGCGTCTGGTTCGGGCCGCGACACGCGAGCTACCGCTCGCCCAGGCCGCCCACGAATCCCGCGGCCGCCGCGATCTTCACGGCATGGGCGGACGCAGCCAGAAGCGAGCGCGCCGAGCTGGAACGGCGAGCCGCCGAGCGGCGGGCCGCCGGCGAGAGCGGCGGCGCCTGGTTCGCCGTGCTTCAAAACGGGCAGGAGTTCGTGCCGCTCGAGCGACCCGAACGAGAGTGAGGAACCGGGGGTTCTCCGGATTCCCCCGCGGCATCCGCTCTTTCTAGATTCGAGACATGCCCATCGCCGCCTTCCTCCGAATCTGGCTCGCCTGCGTCGTCGCGTGCTTTCCGCTCCTCGCATTGCTGCTGACCCCCGAACTCATGCGCAGCCGGGCGGGCAGCGAGCAACTGCTCATGATCGGCACGTTCGCTCTGCTCGCACTGCTCGTCGCGGCCTTCATCGCCGCCCCGTGGATGGGCGCCATCGCGGCGCCTGTCGCGGAACGATGGACGCCTCGCGTCGCGCTCGCGAAGACGCGGGCGGTGTGGCGGTCACGCACCGGCAGTGCCTGGCTGGTACTCGCGGCCGCCGTGCTCATCTACGCGGCGGCGCAGGCCGTCGGCTACTGGGTCGGCACCGTCGTGCCATCCGTGAGCGACAACCCCGCCTTCGGCACCGACGCCTCGGAACCCCGCTGGCTCATCGACTACCCGGCCTACGTGCTGCAGGCCCTCACGATCTACTCGATCACGACCCTCGCGATCGCCTGGTACGGATGGCGCATGCGCACCCTCTCGCTCGCTTCCGCCGGTGCGCGCACGAGGGCTTCAGAGACACGGTCGCATGAGACGCTCACAGGCCGGTCGTGCACGAGCTGAACCCGCTCGTCGCCGTCGAGAGCACGGTGCCACCGACACCGACGCTGCCCGACGCGCTCGTGTTGAGCCCGTTGAGGTAGTTCTCGACGGCGGGCGACGCCGTCTGGCCCTGCGGGAGCCCCTCGATGCCGAAGTCGTTGATCGTCGGGTCGGTCGAGAGTTTCGAGAGTTGGATGCCCGTCGCCTGGAACACACCGGTGCCACCGGCGGTCGTGTTGCCCGTGATCGCCACGCAAACGGGGGAATCCGGGCCGGCGATCGAGCCCGCTGCGACGATGATGCCCGCGTACCCCGCATACCCATCGCCGGTCGGCGCGAGCACGTTGTTGCCGGTCACCTTCGCCGTGGCCATGCCCGCGCCTGACGCACCGACGAAGATGCCGGGGCCGCCGGTCGCGCTGACCTGATTGTTCGTCACGCGTGCCGCGAGGGTCGCACCGACCGTGTTGAGCGAGGTCGCGTTCGCGGAGATTCCGGAACATCCTGGCCGGCTGCCCGCTGCGATCACGTTGGCATCGAACTTGGCCGTGACGTTCGCCGCGCCGCCCGTCATCAGCGAGATCGCCTGACAGTCGAGGTGACGGATCGGCTCGGCATCCGTGCCGTTCGTCGACACGTCGACGTTGGCGTCGCCCGCCCCGAGCACCTGCACGTCGACGAACGTTTCGGGCTGCTGCTCGATGCCGCCGCTGCCGCCGTCCATGCGGTTGCCGGTCACCGCGACGACGTTCGTGACGCTACCGGGATTCCCGAGCGTCGACTTCGCGGCTCCCGCCTGGTTGCCGCCGATGAGCCTGATTCCGTGCCCGGCGCGGAAGTCGGTGATCACGTTCGACGAGATCGTCGCCTTCGTGATCGTCGCGGCGCCGCCGGTGGTACCGGTGGCCTGCAACAGCAGCGCCGCCCCCGGCGTGAGCAGGTCGCCGGCATCCGAGATGCGGTTGCCGCTGATGGTCGCCGACGAGATCGTGCCGCCCGCGTTCGTGATCGAGATGCCGGATGCCTCGTTCGAGGTGAGCACGCTGTTTGAGATGTCGACCGCGCCCGAGAGGTTGGCGTTCGACCCGTCGAAGGCGATGCCGTCTTCGCCGTCGGCGTCACCCGCCCCCGTGACCGTGCCGCTGAGGAACGAGAACCCGATGACGCCGACGCCCCCGATGCCGTTGCCGGCGCTGTTCTCGACGCGCATGTTGCGGAACGAGACATCCGCCGTGCTCAGCAGCGAGATGCCGTCACCTGTGGCGGCGGCGATCGTGCCGCCCGAGGCATCCCCGCCCTGAACCGTGCTGCCGTTGCCCGTGACGTGCAGGCCGCCCGCCGTGCCCGTGCCGAGCAGCACGATGCCCGAGGGCGCCCCGTTCGAGGAGATTCGCCGGAACGTGACATCGTCGGCCCCGATTCCGGTCAGCACGATCGAGAGTCCGGTGCCGGTCGTGCTCGAGAGCGTGTTTCCCTCGCCGGTGACGACGATGGTGCCCGAGAGGGAGGCGGCGAGCGGCACCCCGCTCGTCGTCGTGACGTCGAGGCCGCCGCCGGTGATCGAGAGGGCGTGCCCGTTGGACGACCCGAACGAGACGCCCGGATTCGCGCCGGTCTCGAGGTGCTTCGACGGTCCCGAGAGCACGGTGGCGCCGCCGGTGTTGTTCGCGACGACGACGCCGCCGCCCGTGTCGCTGCCGTCGGTGATCGACCCCGAGAGCGTGACGGTGCCGCCGGTGCGGCTCTGGATGTCGACACTCGTGGTTGCGGGTCCGTCGGTGATCGAGCCGCCGTACGAGATGTCGCCGCTGCCGCCGCGCACCCTGAAGGGGGTGGATCCGAAGGGCCCCGCGGAGAGCTCGCCGGCTGCCGCCGAGAACGTGCCCGCGCCGATCTCGTCGAGGTTGATGCCGTACACGCTGCTCTTCGTCGAGGTCACCTCGTCGAACGAGAGCGACGAGCCCGACGACGCGGCGACGTCGACCGCCGGGCCGTTGGTCGCGACGATCTTCGCGGTCGCGTTCGCGGGCACGGTCACCGGGCCGGTCAGAACCAGCGAGAACGCCGCCTGGGTCGAGTTCAGCGTGCGGATGTCGAGGTCGCCGAAGGTGATGACGCCGGTCGTCTGCTGCAGCCTGACGCCGCTGTCGAATGAATCGTCGACGACGATCCGATCGATCTGGCTTCCCTCGAGGTTGCTGCGCTGCGCGAGGAACGCCCACCCGCTTCCGGAGGTGCGGATGCTCACGGTGGCCGCCGGATCGAACACGATCTTCGCGGTGTCGTTGACGACGACGCCGAGGCCGATGACGTCGACCTCGAGGTCGCCGATCGTGTTCGTACCCGTCGCGTTCTGCAACGCGAGCCCGATGCCGCCGGCGCCCGTGTCGACGATGCGCACGTCGTCGATGGTCGCGTCGCCGCCAGGGCCGGAGACGCGGATGCCGCCGCCCGTGGTGACCGGGTGCACCTCGAGCCCGGCGACACGGTTGCCGACGCCGAGGCTGACGACATTCGCTCCTGGCGACGCGGTGATCGTCGGCCGCTTGGCCGGGTCACCCTGGTGCAAGAGGCGGCCGCCGACGACGAGATCGGATGCCTCGCCGATGAGCTGCTGGTCGTCGTCGAGCACGATCGCGGTCGAATACCCGGTCGAGGTGCCGTCGCCGTCGAACACGAAGATGTCGTCGCCCGCGCTGCTCGCCGCCGCGGCCTGCGCGATCGTGTCGAACGGCTTGCTCCCGTTGCCGTCGTTGCCGTCGGCGGCGTTGTCGACGTACCAGACGCAGTCGCTGATGGCGATGGTCACATGCCCGGTGTCGGTCAGCGCCTGCACGACGCCCTGGTCGGTGACGGCGTAGTCGAACCCGTCGGCAGTGGCGTTGCAGCCGACTGGTGGCAGATAGGCGAAGTCCCCGTCGGCCTCGAGGTAGACGAAGCCGCCCTGCTCGGTCACGGTGACACCGGACTCGATCGCGAGCTCGGTGCCCGGGTCGGCGTCGGTGTCGCCCTCGAGCAGGTTGCCCGCGACGAGGAGGTGCGGGCGGGAGAGGTCGATCGCGCCGTCGCTCGGGTCGTCGACGATGAGGAAGGTGTTGCCGACCGCCCCGTCGGGACCGTCGAACGTCTCGTCGTCGGCGACGGGCGCATCGGCGATGCAGATCACCTTCACCGAGACCTGCGCGTTCGCGTCGCCGGGGCTCAGCGTGTAGCTGAACACGTCGTTCGCGTCACCGGGTGGCGCGTTGCAGTACTCGGCGTCGGGCTGGTACGTCAGGCCGGTGCCACCGCCCGTGATGACGACCGTGCCGTACTCGGGCTGCACGACGCTCGTGATCGAGCGCGCGCCGCCGTCGCTGTCGGTGTCGTTCGCGAGCACGTCGATCGCCGTGGCGGCGGCATCCTCGTCGACGGTGGCTTCGTCGTCGGCGGCGACCGGCAGGTCGTCGACGCACGTGACCTTCACGCCGACCGTCGTCGTCGAGCCGCCGGGCGCGAGGGTGTAGGTGAACTCGTCGGTGGTCGTGCCGGGCGGGGCGTTGCAGTATCCGGCGTCGGGTTCGTAGGTGACGGATGCCTCGTCGTCGGCGATCACGACGGTGCCGTGATCAGGCTGGCCGACGCCACTGATCGAGATCGGCCCGCCGTCGACGTCTTCGTCGTTGACGAGCACGTCGACGGTGGTCGGTGCGGCGTCTTCGTCGACGGTCGCCGTGTCGGCGACGGCGGTCGGCGGCACGTCTTCGACGACGTCGAGCACGCTGATCGTGAAGACCTGCTCGAGACTGCCGCCGTACCCGTCGGTGCCGCGCACGCGGATCGAGTAGCTCGCCTTCGTCTCGAAGTCGAAGCTCGCCGCGGTCTTGAGCGTCGATCCGGTGACCGTGAACGCCGCGTTGTCGGTGCTGCCGGCGCCGCTGACCAGCGCGAACGCGGGCGTCGCGGCGGGGTCTTCGTCGACGAGGCCGAGGGTGCCGACGATCGTCGCGGCGGGTTCGTTCTCGAGCAGCGAGTCGTTCGAGAGCGTGAGGGCGCTCGGCGCGTGGTTGCCGATGACGTAGCGCTGCTCGGTGCTGAGGCACACCGTCGAGGCGTTCACCCGGCGCAGCACCCCCGAGCTCGGAGCGCAGAAGTACACGGGCTGGCCGTTGGTGGTCGGCACGACGAGGAGCGTACCGGCGGGCTTCGCGCCCATGCACGACTTCGCCGACGCGAAGCGGCGCACCGAGCCGTCGGGCTGGGTGCAGAGCGCGGTCGGGCCCGGCCAGATCGTGACCGGCGTCTCCTGCTTCGTGCGGCAGTCGCCTGCGCTCGAGGCCACTCGCAGCAACCCGTTCGACTTCTGCGCGCACGCGTAGCGCAGCTGCGTCGCGGTGTCGGCCGCGAACGCGACCGACGGGGTCGCGAGCACGACGATCATCGCCACGACCGTGAACAGCACGAGTGCGAGGCGAGTCGAACGCCGCGAATCGGGAGCGGGTGCAGCGACGGATTGCAGACGAAGCGCGTTGGACACGGGGTCTCCTCGAGGCGGCACCAAGCCGTCGATCCGCGTTCGTCGGGTTCGATGCGGAGCTGTGCCAACAATCGACCCGTCGCGCCGGTTCCACCAGACCCGAGAACGGGGGTGGCGCGCGGCTTCGCTTGACAACTTTACTGAGTCGACTCATAATTGAGTTAATTCACCAACAAGGAGAATTCTCATGAGCACCACCCCCGAGACCGCGAGTGGCCCCGTCACGTCGTACGCCACGGCGCCCACCCGCACGATCACCGCGGGCGGCGTCACCTACGCCTACCGCGAGCTGGGTCCGAAGGGCGGCGTGCCGGTCGTCTTCTTCGTGCACCTCGCCGCGACGCTCGACAACTGGGACCCGCGCATCATCGACCCCATCGCCGAGGGCCGCCACGTCATCACCTTCGACAACCGCGGCGTCGGCGCCTCCACCGGCGAGGTGCCCGACTCGGTCGAGGCGATGGCCGCTGACGCGTACAGCTTCATCCGTGCGCTCGGCTTCGACCAGATCGACGTCTTCTCGTTCTCGCTCGGCGGCATGATCGCCCAGGCTCTCGTCGTCGAGCACCCCGAGCTCGTGCGCAAGCTCGTGCTCACCGGCACCGGTCCCGCCGGCGGGAAGGACATCGACAAGGTCGCGGGCGTCACCTACCTCGACATGCTGCGTGCCGCCCTGACCCGGTCTGACCCGAAGGAGTTCCTGTTCTTCAACCGGAACACGGCCGGCAAGCGTGCCGGCAAGGCGTTCGTCGCGCGACTCGCAGAGCGCACCGCCGACCGCGACGAGCCGATCAGCGTGAAGGCATTCCAGACGCAGCTGAAGGCGATCAAGAAGTGGGGCCGCTCGGCACCCGCCGACCTCTCGAAGCTCACGCAGCCCACACTCATCGCCAACGGCGACCACGACCGCATGGTGCCCTCGGTGCTCTCCGATGACCTGCACCGCCGCATCGCAGGGTCGGAGCTGATCATCTACCCCGACTCCGGCCACGGCGGCATCTTCCAGTTCCACGACCGCTTCGCGCCCGTCGCCGCCCGGTTCCTCGCCCGCTGAGCGGCATCCGATTCGACCAGGAGAACACGCCATGACGAACACGATCCCGTTCACGAAGAAGCCGTTCGCGTCATCGATCCTGCTGTGGATGCGCACCGACCAGCCGCGCCAGCAGGGCATGGAGCACTGGAAGGGCCCGCACTCGAAGATCATCTCGGCGACGCCGGGAATGGACGAGTACCGGCAGATCCACCTCGCCGCCGCCAACCCCGGCCTGTGGCCCGCCACGCCGGGAGTCGAGACCACCATCCCCGCCGACCGTAGGATCGACGGCGTCGCCGACGTCACGTTCCAGTCGGTCTTCTCGCCGCTGCTCGGCCGCAAGCAGACCCGGCTCGCCTTCGCCGACGAGATCAACGTGTTCCGGCGCACCCTCCTCTACGCCGGTCCGCCGAACTCGACCCGCTGGTACCACGTCGCCCGGCCCGATGAGCAGACGGGAGCGCGAGCCCTCGTCTTCCTCCGGAGACGAGACGGCGTCGGCACCCGCCGGTTCCGGAAGTACTTCGCCGACGAGTTCGTGCCCGCGCTCGCGAAGGCGGCGGCACTAACCGAGTTGCGCACGGAAGTGTTCATGCCCTGGAACGAGAAGCTCTGGGACTCCCCCGACGTGGCCCACGACAACCCGGCCGACCAGCGATTCCATGCCTCGGTGATGCTCGGGTTCGCCGATGCATCCGCTCGCTCGTCGTTCTTCGACAGTGCCGCGATCGCGAAGCTGTCGGATGAGGTGTCGGCGTTCGCATCGGCCGTGCATGCGTACGAGGTGTCCGAGGCGCTGACCTACGTCACGGATGGCGCCGTGTTGCCGCATTATGCTCGAAACTGAGCACAGTCGGATCCGATTCTTGGAGGACGCGATGGCCTCGGTCACGGCACCCGTCGGGCGGCGCGAGCGCAACAAGCAGGTCAAGCTCGAACGCATCACGGCCGCCGCGCGCGAACTCTTCGCCGAGCACGGCGTCGACGATGTCACCACGCAGCAGATCGCCGAGAAGGCCGATATCGGCGCCGGCACCCTGTTCCTCTACGCCAAGACCAAGGGCGAGCTGCTCCTGCTCGTACAGAATTCCGCCTACGCCGACGCCCTCGAGGAGGGACGGGCGGGCGCAGCGAGCCTGCCCGACGTGCTCGACGCGGTGACCGCGATCGTGCGCCCGGTCGTGCACTGCAACCGCATCCAGATCGACAACGGGCGCACGTACCTGCGCGAACTCGTCTTCGGCGACCCCGAGGAGCCGCACCACCGGGACGCGCTCACGCTGACGCTGCAGACCGAAGCGGCCGTCGCCGACGTGCTGCGCCGCGACGACCGCCTCGGCGAACGTGAGGCCGCCACCCTTGCGCGCGTCATCTCGGCGATCATGTTCGTCACGATGGCAGCTACGGCGAACATCTCCCGCACCGTCGACGAGCTCGTGCAGGAGATCCGCGACCACGTCGGCGTGCTGCTGCCGCGCTGAACGCACCACTCGCAGCGACGCACAACGCCCGGCCCTCGTGACGAGGACCGGGCGTTCTCTGCGCGGTCGGCCGGTACTTCGGTACTTCGGTACCGGGGTCTCGATACGCTTCGCTCCTCGACCGGCGTCAGGCGCTTCGCTGCTCGACCGGCGTCAGGCGCTTCGCTCCTCGACCGGCGTCAGACGCTCCGACGTCAGGCGTTGCGACGTCGCCGCACGAGCACGAGCAGGCCCGCGCCGAGTGCGACTGCGAGGGCCGCGAACATCCCGAGGGTGATGAGGGCCGAATCGACACCGGTCGACGCGAGCGCCCCGGTTCCCGAGCCCGATCCTGCCTGACCGTCGCCGGTTCCGCCGCCGGGCGCTCCCGGCTGGCCGCCGGGCTCCCCGCCGGGCTCACCGCCGGGCACCGTGCCGCCGGGCACCGTGCCGGCCCGCAGGGCGGCCGGCTGCTCGCCGTCGGCGAACCACCAGGCGGGGCGCGCCGGCGCCGCGGCATCCGCGAGCGCGCTCGCCTGAACGAACGGGCTCACCCGAGCGAGCGGAGCCGCATCCGCAGCAGCACCGCCAGCAGCAGCAGCGACCGTCGACAGCGACTCGGGCGCCGTCGCGAAGCCCTCGTTGTTGAGGTTCGGCATGCCGGCAGGGCGAGCGAAGAGCTCGACCGTCGGTGCTGCACCCGTGAAGGTGATGCCGGCGCCGCGACCCTCGCAGCCGTTGTCGCAGAGCGCCCACAGCCGATCGAGCACGGTGTCGTAGTCGAGCGCCATCACACCGCCGAGGCCGGGGTCGATCGCCGCGATCTGCGTGCTCGTTCCGTCGGTGTTGAGGGCGTAGGCGTAGACGACGCCGTTGTCTTCGACGGCGACGAAGAACAGGCCGTCACCGTGACCGGGGTGGTCGGCTGCGTCGTACGGGGCGCCGGTGGTGGCGTCGACGAGCAGGCCTTCGAGCGCGGCATCCGGCACCCATTCGACCGCTTCGAGACCCGTGTTCGCCGCGACCTGCGGCAGCGAGGCGGTGAGGTCCCACTCCTGCTCGGCGACGACGTCGGGTCCCTCGGTGTCGGGGTCGACCGCGAGGATGACGTTCTGGTTGACGCCCTTGTTCGAGTTGTCGCGCTCGGAGGCGATGTAGAGCCGCCCGGCACCGTCGACGGTGATGCCCTCGGCGTCGGGCCCGGCCGCACCGGGGTTCTCGGCGTCGCGCTGGAAGCGCACCCGCTTGCCCGCGTTCCAGCCGTCGGCGAAGGCGACCGACCCGTCGGCGCGCGCGTCGAGCTTCCAGAACAGGCCCGTGCCGTTGTCGACCGCCCAGAGCACGACGCCGTCGGCCGTCTGCTGCGCGTCGAGGCCCGAGGAGTCGCTCTCGAACATCTGGCTCTCGTCGATCACGGTGACGTCGGCGGCGCCCGGCCAGACCGCGACATCCGGGTCGACGGGATCGACCGGCCCAGCGCCGCACGCGTTCGGCTGACCCTTGGTGGCGACGGATGCATCGCCGAAGGCACCCGTGCCGTCGGGGCAGCGCGCCCACGTGACGGCGGCGTGATCGGCCCAGGCGTATTCGACGACCGTGAGGCCGGCGGCAGTGCGGATCGTCGCGACATCCGCTCCCCCGAGGCCGAAGCCGAAGTGCGTGCCGCCGTCGAAGACGAAGAACGCGCCGGGGGCGAGCGTGGTGCCGGCCGCGACGGGCGTGACGTCGGCCGCGTGCCCGATCGGGTCGCTGTCGATGAGGGTCCAGCCCGTGAGGTCGATGGGCTGCGAGCCGTTGTTGACGACCTCGACCCAGTCGGTGGCGTCGCCGTTGGACTCGACCTCGTTCACGGCCACCGACGGCAGCACGCAGGTGTTGGGCTGGCCCTTCGTCACCTGGGCGATCGCGAAGCCGCCGGTCGCGTCGGGGCAGCGCGCCCAGCTCGCGGCCGCCTCGTTGCCGTCGATCGCGGGGTGCCCCGCCCACGCGTACGTGTCGAGCTGGGTTCCGGCGTCGTCGTAGAGCCGGATGGAGTCCGAACCGCCGATGCCGATGGCCGCCGTGAACGTCTGCGGCGCACCGTTCGCGTCGACGCCCGCCGTGGATTCCTCGACGACGAGCCGTGCGCCGGCCGCGATGGTCGTGCCGGCCGCGAAGAACCAGCGGTGGTCGTCGGAGTTGTCGCGGATCTCGTAGCCCGACAGGTCGAGGTCACCGGCTCCGGGGTTGATGAGCTCGATGAAGTCGGCCGGGCCCGAGTCGATCTCGGTGAGCAGCACGCTGCCGGGCTCGGGCTCGGGTGCGGCGCAGACGTTCGCCGCACCGAGGGTCACCGCGGTGGCATGGGCCCACTCGCCGCCGTCGGCACAGCGCGACCAATCGGCGAGCGGAGCCGTCGCCTCGTAGGCGTGATCGTCGACGATGGTGCCGGCGGCGTCGAACAGCGTCACGGCATCGCCTTTGCCGAGCCCGAACGGGAAGCCGAGCGGCGTCGCGTCCTTCGCGAGCACGAGGTACCCGCCGGGTGCGATCGTCGTGCCGGTCGGGATCTCGCCGGTCTTCAGCGGGTCCTTGGCGTCGTCCTGCACCTTCCAGCCCGAGACGTCGACGGATGCCGCGGACGAGTTGTAGAGCTCGATCGCGTCAGCGGGCGATCCGTCGTACCAGATCTCGTTGATCACGACGCCGGGCTCGGCGCCGAGGGCGATCGAGGGCGTCGCGGCGATCGCGATTCCTGAGGCTGAGACCGCGAGCGCGGCGAGCATCGCGGCGCTTCTGCGGAGGGGACGGGGCAACGACATTCGGGCGCTCCTGTCGGGCTGAACGGGGGTCGTTCGTACTCGACCGTTCGCCGGTGACGGGAATGCGTCCGCGTGGTGAACGCACGGTGTAGTTCACGCGGCAGGATGCCGCATCGCTCAGCGGACGAATGCCCGTCCCTCAGAATGCGGGCCGGTGCTGTCTGCGATCGGCCGGTACTTCGGTACTTCGGTACTTCGGCACCGAGTCTCGACATGCGAGTCGTTCTCCTCGCCTGCGACTCGGCGGCAGGTGAGATCGTGGCAGTTCTGCTCGGCACGCAACCCCGTTGTGGACGACCGCAGACCGGTGCATCCTGAAACCATCAGGGACCGCGAAAAGACTTCCTGATCCGGCTGCCGAGCGAGTTCGAGCGGGCCTGGCGCACCAAGGGGAGGAAGCTGAATATGGCTGACGGAGATGTGGAGACCCGCTCGAACCGCGGGCAATGGGAGAACGCCGTCGAGGGGTCGCCCGAGTTGTCGCAGAGCTTCGCGAGCCGCGATGAGGCGATCGACGCCGGCCGCGAGCTCGCCGTGACCCTCGGCTCCCACCACACGGTGCGCGAGAGCGCACCGACCGGTGTCATCACCGACGAGGACTCCGCGGCGGGCGAGGGCGGCTGAGCGATGCAGGAGTGACGCCCGCCCACGAGGGCCGGGCATTCGTGGTCATCCGCCGATGCAGTTCGGATCACCCTCGCCCATGCAGGTCGGGCCGCGAGGAGCGTCGGCCGGAGGCGCCTGCTCGGAGAAGAAACGGTCGGCCGGAACCGCAGCGGCGACCGTGATGAGCAGGCCGAGGCATCCGACGATGCACGAGGTGATGATGAGGCCACGCCGACGGCTGACCGCCGCGAACACGATGGCGCCGACGTAGGCGACGAGGGTGAGCGTAGCCGTGACGAGGTACCGATCCTCTTGCGCCTGCGTGACCACCACCGGCGAACCCCACAGCGAGAAGTACGTTTCGAAGGTCTGCCAGGCGAGCACGAGTGTGAGCAGTCCGCCCATGGCGAGCAGCCCGCCTGCGATCCTCGCGGTCCGGCGCCGTTCCCGGCTGAGGTACGCCGCGGTGAACGCGACGCCGAGCGCGACGACGACGGTGAGGATTCCGGCGTCGAGCCAGGCGATGCCGTTGCCGAGTACCGCGCCGAAGCCGAAGCTCGAGAGACCGGGCAGGCTGCGCACGGTGGCGGCTACCAAGACCGCGACCGGCGCGGCGAGCACGATCATCGCCCATCGCCCCGGCCGGCGCATCGACCGCAGTCCGAACTGCACAGCGACGGTGAGCGCTCCCCACACCAGCAAGTTCAGGTCGAAGACCATGGCGACGAGTGGAAGAACCAGCGCGCCGGTCGCACCCGGCCCGTCTGATGAGACCACCAGCAGCAGCACGCCCAGCACGCGAAGCACGATAACGGATGCCACGAGCACGACCGTCTCGACGATGCGCGCCCTCAGCTCGAACGTCGGTCGGTCGGGCGCGACCGCGTCGCTGACGCCGGTGTCGTCGTCGGCTTCGGGCAGGGCACCGCTCATTCGTCAAGCATGCATCGGCCGGCGCGGTTGCGCATCAGGGTCGCCCCCGAACTGCCGCGGCAGCCGAAGACGACGGCCCTCTCGATAAGGGCCGGGCGTTCGTCGGTCGAGCAGGCGCGACAGCGCCGAATCGCGTAGTAGAGGCGGAGGTGATGTGGCCGACGTTCATCGGCACCCTCGTCGCCGATGTCAGCGGCGGACGAGATCATGACCGCAACACCAGCGTGAGGGGCAACATGGACAGTGACTGGATCGGCGCGGCGATCGCCGTCGTCCTGCTCATCTTCATCGCCTTGGTCGCCGCAGTGGGAGCTTCCTCCCAACGTTCGCCGAATTGGGACGATGCGTTCCGGGATCTCGCGGAACGGGAACTTGCGGCCTGGGACTTCCGCCGCGGCGAACTGACGACCGACGTGGAAGCGACCATCGCTGCGCTGCTTCCGACGCGAAAACCACCAGATGCCGGGTTTGATGCACTTGGGAATCTTCGAGCGGCGCTTCATCTGACGGGCATGCCCGTCACAGCGGCATCGATTGCCGGGCTCGAGTCATCTTCGGAGGCGGTTCTCGCAGAGGCGCTCGATCGTCAGCGAAAAGCCGTTGAGGGAGCAACGTCGGTCGGGTCGCTGCGTCGACGGTGGCAGTTCGGCCGAACCGTCAATGCACTCGTCCTCTGGCGGCATGGGGTGGTCTGGTTCGTTCCGAAATGGCTTCGACGTGTCGGCGCCGTTGCCGCTCCGACATTGGGTGCTGCTGCGGTAGTCGGACCGGTACTCGGCTTCGCCGCATGGTTCATCGGCAGATACGCCATCGTCCGCAACGAGACGTTCCCGTCCTGGACAACGACGGTGGGCGAGCTCTCCACAGCAGTGCTGGGGTTCGCGATCTTCGGGCTCTGCAGTTGGCAGATCTGGTCGATGACGAAACAACTCCGCAGCATCTCTCACCAACCGGGTGTCAAAGATGCAGTCAGGATGTTGATCGCACTCGCAGTGCTGACGGGCGTCGCCGTCCTAAGCGGCGACACGACAGCAACCCGCGAAGTGAAAGCGTGGAACGACGGTGCGATCCTCTGGATGGAGTCGACGGGCGTTGCCGAGGTCCTCGGCGCACTCGTGATGGCCGGCCTACTTGTGGTGCTAATCCGCAACGTGCTGAGTCGGATCTCTGATGCCCGACGGCCTTGGAGCGAGCGACTGCTGGCAATCGGTCTCGCCCTCTTTCTGTTTGTGCTCTTAGTGGCCGTTGCATTCTTTCTCGCCTCCCGCACAGGACTCGACGCCGCGGTCCCGATCGGGGTGGTGGCAGGCGGTGTCATCCTCACCGCCCTGATTGGAGTCGTCGCAATGTTGCTATCGCTCGTCGAACACTTCACCCGCGAACGTGCGATCTGGCGGGCCGGGCTCCGCACCGGAGGGGGTACTTTGACGATCGTCGCAGTGTCTGCTTTCGCTGGGGTGATGGTCACTCTTGCGGTTGCCACCGCGGTGTTCGGTCTCCTGCCCGAGTTCTCGACCAGCCCGCTGGCGCCCATCTTCGGTCTTCAGTTCTTCTGGGCTGCCCTGCTCTTTGCTCCGTCTACTGTGCTCATCGTGGTGGTGATTTGGCTCCGAACCCGGTCCGTCGATCGGATATATCGAATCTGGAGGCGTCAGGGCTCGCCCTCGGCGACCACCTTGCCGTCTTCCGCGGGATGACGAACGCCCGACCCCGCAAAGGGACCGGGCGTTCGTTGTCGACTGGTTACGGTCGCTGCTTCACGCGGTTACGTGCGACGCCGCGAGGCGGTTACGCCGCCTGCGGCACCGTCACGGTGGCGCGGGGCACGGATGCCACGACGAACTCGCCGCCCGACGCATCCACTGTCACGCCCTCGCCGTCGCCGAGCGCGCCGCTCACGAACAGGTCGCTGATGCGGTCGTCGATCTCGCGCTGGATGACGCGGCGCAGGGGCCGGGCACCGTACTCGGGCTCGTAGCCGCGTTCGGCCAGCAGCGACACCGCGGCATCCGTCACCTCGAAGGCGACCTCCCGCGCGGCGAGCCGCGACGCGGTCGCGCCGAGCATGAGGCGCACGATCTGTGCGAGCTGCGGCTCGTCGAGCTTCTGGAACAGCACGATCTCGTCGATGCGGTTCAAGAACTCGGGGCGCATGGCCTCGCGCACCTTGCCCATGACGCGGTTGCGCACGTCATCGGAGGAGCTGAAGCCCGAGCCATCCGTCGAGGCGACGAAGCCGAGCGCACCCGAACGCGACGCGAGGAACTCCGAACCGAGGTTCGAGGTCATCACGATCACCGTGTTGCGGAAGTCGACCGTGCGGCCCTGGCCGTCGGTCAGGCGTCCGTCGTCGAGCACCTGCAGCAGCAGGTTGAACACGTCGGGGTGCGCCTTCTCGATCTCGTCGAACAGCACGATCGAGTACGGGTTGCGCCGCACGCGCTCGGTGAGCTGCCCGGCCTCGTCGTAGCCGACATAGCCGGGAGGGGCGCCGACGAGGCGCGACACCGTGTGCCGCTCGCCGAACTCGCTCATGTCGAATCGCACGATCGCCTGCTCGTCGTCGAAGAGCGACGACGCCAGCGCACGCGCCAGCTCGGTCTTGCCGACACCCGTCGGCCCGAGGAACAGGAACGACCCGACCGGGCGCTTGGCGTCGCCCATGCCGGTGCGGCTGCGGCGCACGGCCTTGGCGACCGCGGTGACCGCGTCGTCCTGACCGATGACCCGTGCGTGCAGCTCACCCTCGAGGTCGCCGAGGCGCTCTCGCTCGCTCTCGGTGAGGCGGTTCACCGGAATCCCGGTGGCCCGCGAGATCACGGCGGCGATCTCGGCCTCGTCGATCACGGTCGAGCGCTCAGCACCTTCAGAGCCGAGCCCAGCGGATGCCGCGGCGCGCCCCTTCTCGGTGGCCGCATCGAGCCGGTCCTGCACCTTCGAGATCTCGTCGCGGATGCGCGAGGCCTCCTCGTAGTGCTCGGCGCTCACGGCGGCGTTCTTGTCGGCCTCGAGGTCGGCGAGTCGCGCGATGAGCGCGGAGACATCCGTCTTCATGCCGAGCTTCAGGCGCAGGCGCGCGCCGGCCTGGTCGATGAGGTCGATGGCCTTGTCGGGCAGCACGCGGTCGGTGAGGTAGCGCGCGCTCAGCTCGACGGAGGCGCGCAGCGCGGCATCCGTGTACTGCACGCCGTGGTGCTCCTCGTAGGCGGGCTTCAGCCCGTGCAGGATGAGCACGGCGTCTTCGATCGAGGGCTCCCCCACGCGCACCGGCTGGAACCGGCGCTCGAGGGCGGGGTCCTTCTCGATGGCGCGGTACTCCTTGAGCGTGGTCGCACCGACGAGGTGCAGCTCGCCGCGCGCGAGGCGCGGCTTCAGGATGTTGCCCGCGTCGGTGCCGCCGTCGCCAGAGCCGCCCGCGCCGACCACGGTGTGGATCTCATCGATGAAGATGATGAGCTCGCCCTTGTGCGCGGCGATCTCCTCCATGGTCTTGGTGAGCCGCTCCTCGAAGTCGCCGCGGTAGCGGGTGCCCGCGAGCATGCCGGGCAGGTCGAGCGAGATCACGCGCTTGTCGAGCAGTGCCTCGGGCACCGACTCCTCGACGATCGCGCGGGCCAGGCCCTCGACGATCGCCGTCTTGCCGACGCCGGCCTCGCCGATCAGCACCGGGTTGTTCTTGGTGCGACGGCTGAGGATCTCGATGGTCTGCTCGATCTCGTCGGCACGGCCGATCACGGGGTCGAGCTCGCCGTTCGCGGCCAGCTCGGTGAGGTCGGTGCCGAACTTGTCGAGCATGGGGGTCTCGGATGCCCCGGCGCCCGGCATGCCCGAGGCATCCGTGTCATCGGCACCCGGCATGCCCGCTTCGACCGTCTCGCGCATGCCCTGCGTGAGGGCCTCGGCGGTGACGCCGGCGCGCGCGAGCACCTGGCCGGCAGGGGCGTCCTGCCCCAGCACGAGCGCGAAGAAGAGGTGCTCGGGGTCGATGTAGGTCGAGCCGGCCGAGCGCGCCACCTGGTAGCTGTGGAACAGCGCGCGGGAGGCGCTCGGGGTGATCGTGGCCGCATTGATGTCGGCGGTGTCGCCGGCAGCGGGCAGGCGCGCCTCGGTCGCGGTGATGAGCCGCTCGGGGGCGACGCCGATGCGGGCGATCGCCTGCGTGACGCTCTCGTCTTCGACGATCACGCGCAGGATGTGCAGGGCGTCGAGCTCGGTCTGGCCGCGCTCAAGCGCGAAGCGTCCTGCTTGACGCAGGATGCCTTGAGTACGGGCGGTCAGGAACCGGCTGAGGTCGATCGACCGAGCCTGACGCGCCTGCTCACCCGCGAGATAGCGGGCGAGAAACTCGTCGAACGAGCTCGCGCCGGCTTCGGGGTTGAAGTCTTCGGGCACCAATCCTCCTGGAGAGTTGAGCGGGGTACGCTCAAGTTCAACGCGGCGGGGGCGTGGGTATTCCCTTGCAGCTAGACGGGTGCCAGCCTTGGCCCACTTGCTCGTTCAACCTACGAAGAATCTGTACCCCGAAGTGGGGTACTTGCGGCCTGCACCATGACGAGAGGGGAACGAGCCCAACTGCAATACTGCAACGATGTGTCCTGCAGATCCAACGGCTGTCGCCGCCGACTTGACCATTCTTTCGGACGCTCAGTTGCTTCAGGAAAGCAGCCCGCATGACTACATCAACTCGATCGCGGCCCTGGAGCGGGCCGTCTTCGATGATTCTCGACCATTCGCCTTCCTACTAGGCGCAGGTTGCTCTACTTCGGTACCAGGAATCGCCGGGCCTCTTGTCCCAGATATCGCCGGATTGACGAAGCAAGTCGCAGGCCAGCTGAACCAGACGCATCCGAAGTTGCTCGTGCTGAACGACATGCTGATCGCGGATGGGGTCGTTCAACCAACGCTCGAAGACTGGCTGACTCGTCTGAGAATCTTGGCCTCAATCTCCGGGGGAGAGTCAATCCGAGGAATCAACTCGTCCGAAATCGACGCCCTCGAAGTTGCACTTGTTGAGCACATCTCTAAGGCGGTCAATGTCGACCTACCGGAGGATGGTGGAGGCTACGACGCGGTATCCCGCTGGGCAGGTTCCTTCGACCGAAAATACCCCCTTGAGGTGTTCAGCTTAAACTACGACCTCTTGGTCGAGCAGTCATTTGAGCGCCATCGCGTTGCTTACTTCGACGGTTTTCTTGGAAGCCACGAACCATTCCTCGACATTCGAGCGATGGAAGATGATGTTCTGCCGACTCGCTGGGCACGTTTGTGGAAGATGCACGGATCGGTGAACTGGGCGAACATCGACGGGCGGGTCGTCCGCCGCTCAGGGCATGTGATTGGAAGCGGCGCAGGAAGCTTGATTCATCCGTCTCACTTGAAGTACGACCAAAGCCGGCGGATGCCGTACCTCGCAATGCAAGATCGCCTTCGCACCTTCCTTCGACGGACCGGCGCGTTGCTCGTCGTCGCTGGTTACTCGTTTGCGGACGAACACATCAACGAGATACTGATCGAGAGCCTGTCAGGAAATGCGAGCGCCGTATCATTCGGGTTGCTCTACGGGCCTCTAGGCAATTACCCCCACGCGGTCAAGATCGCGAAGCGAACACCCAATCTGCGATTGATGGCGGCCGACGAAGCCGTCATCGGCGGCGCACAAGGCGCCTGGCAGGCAGTCGATGAAGTATTTCGTCTACCACCCGAGCAGTTGGGTGATTTCTCGTCGATGAGGAAGCTTCTACGGTTAGGCAGAGAGGACGAAGACCATGCGTGAGGCGACCTCTATCGGGCACGTTCGTGACATCGATGGCGCGAGCGTTGCCGTGGCGCTTGCCGCCGATGTGCCAACTGGCCTCGTCTTTGTCGCCGGCGAGCCGTACAGCGTCGGACAAGTAGGCAGTTTCGTGCGCATTCCGGCCGGCCTTCGGAATTTGGTCGGTGTTGTAACTCGCGTCGGTGCCGGCGCCGTACCTGAGAGCGTCGGCATTGACACGACGCGATGGATGTCTGTTCAACTTGTCGGCGAGACTCAGCCTGGCAGCCAGTTCCAGCGAGGAGTGGCTCAGTTGCCCAGCATCGGCGACCGTGTTCATTTGGTGACTCGGGCAGATCTCAGCAAGATCTATGGGCACCAGTCGGCGAAGGACGGGTATGTTCGAATCGGTCAGGTGGCGTCGGCCGAGTCCATCGACGCCCGCGTAGATCTGAATCGACTCGTCTCCCGTCACTCTGCGGTTCTAGGCTCCACCGGATCTGGCAAGTCGACTACGGTCGCAACATTCTTGTCGGCAATGTCGGAGCCGAACTCGTATCCATCTGCTCGAGTACTTCTGTTCGATCTACACGGCGAGTATGCACGCGCGTTCGCAGGCAAGGCGAATGTTCTGACACTTGACCGCGATGTTCCGGGATCGGAGCTTCTACACATCCCCTACTGGGCTCTCACCTTCGATGAACTGATTCCGCTTCTTTTCGGCGCGCTACCAGACGACGCTGGCCGGGCATACGTGCGCGATGAGATCACTCGATTGAAACGATCGACTATCGAGCACGGCGAGTACAACCTGTCCACGGAGCACGTAACGGTCGACAGCCCCGTGCCGTTCAGCGTGCATCAGCTCTGGTTCGACATCCACGTACTGCTCAACGCCACACACACGGTCCCGGGCGGTCAGAGCCGAGATACATGGGCGCTCGCGCGCGATGCGAACGACGAGGACATTCAAGCCGGCGACCCCCAATCCGTCATTGCACCTGTCTTTTCGCCGCAAACTCAGGCCGCCGGCCAGAACAAGATCTACCTATCTTCCTCCCCTCTTAACATTCGCCGCCAGGTCGATGTACTGGCCTCACGCCTCCGTGATCGGCGTTTTGAATTCCTGCTGAGACCCGGCAACTGGGCGCCCGACCTCGACGGTTCCACGGAGAAGGGACTCGCTGATCTGCTCGAAATTTGGCTCGGACCATCGGAACCGATCACCATCATCGACTTGTCTGGAGCACCCCCAGCCATCGTGGGAGACCTCGTTGGCTCGATGACGCGTGTTGCCTATGACGCCATGTACTGGGCGCGAAATCTCTCGGAGGGTGCCCGGGAACGCCCCCTTCTGTTCGTATTTGAGGAGGCACACGCGTACCTGGGCGCGGTCGGTTCAGGTTCAGCACGTACCGCCGTCCAACGGATCGTTCGCGAAGGCCGCAAGTATGGGGTGGGAGCGATGATCGTGAGCCAGCGCCCCTCAGAACTGGACAGCACCATCCTGTCGCAATGTGGCACACTAATCGCGCTTAGGCTCACCAACTCAGCCGACCGCGCGTTCGTACTGTCATCAGCGTCGGACAACATGGCAGGCATTCTCAGCATGTTGCCGATTTTGAGAACGGGAGAAGCGATCATCGTCGGCGAGTCCGTTCCCCTGCCCACCCGAACACTCGTTGCACTACCGGAACACAAACCAGATAGCGCTGACCCGGTAATCGCCGGGAGTCGATTGCCTGGCGGATGGGACCGTGAACGCGAACCATCTCGCTACTCCGATGTGGCACTCGCCTGGGAGACCCAGAACGCGCGGCTCGTCGACGTGAGTACTTAGGAGAGAGAAATGCAGCGAATCGGTGTCAGTTCATCGAACATCGTCACGATCGGATACGACACGGCCTCCCAGACGATGGAGATCGAGTTCATCGGCGGAAGCGTTTACCAGTATTTCGACATCCCCGCCCACATCTACGAAGGGCTACTCGCAGCTGGGAGCGCCGGCCAGTTCTTCCATGCCCAGGTGCGGGGGCACTACCGGTACGCACGCGTCTAGGTCGCGCGTCAGGCTCGTAACACGAAAGTAGGCAGGATTGCGAACCAGGAATAGCTCTGCAGATCAAGGATCACTTCGACGTTCGCGGCAGCCCCGGCCACAGCCTCCGTCGCACCCGCTAACTGCCGGCCTTTCGCCTCAAGACCTCGCCGAGGCGATACGGGCGCACATACGCGAAGCCAAGGAATACGCACGATGGCGCCGCGGAGCCTGGAGCGGGCTGGCCACTGCCGCACAACTCACCATCTTTTGCTTGTCAGCGACCGCAACAATTGCTCTCGGCTTTGCCAACCTTGAATGGCCGGCCAACCTAGGCTTCGTTTGCTCAGCGCTCGTGACAACGGTGTCGGCACTTGAACCGTTCTTCAATTGGCGCTCGCGCTGGGTTCTTGCCGATGAAACGCTCGCGAAGTGGCACGAGCTTGAGGATGAACTCTTCTTCTTCGTCGCGACAAGGAAGGAGGAGGAACTCACAATTGAAGAGCTACTTCACTTCCAGAATCGCAGCGCATTCATCTGGCGCGAACTCACTGCCGAATGGGTTACCGCCCGACGCACCAACGGAGTCGGCTAGCGTCGACGCTGATCTTCGACGACATGAGTTTGGAACGATGTGCATTGGTAGATGACGTGGACGCTGGGTCGTGAATACCCCAACGACTACAAAAGACAAGCGCTCGTCACCTATTCGAGTGCTGCCGCATCGCCCGCTGCCGCTCAACTGACACAAGCCGGCAACCCCGGTACAACTGACCGAACGCCTTACTCCGTGTTGGCGTTCCTCACCAACCGGAGTGGCGGCCGCTGATCCTCTGCGCCTATGATCTCTCGCACTCGTGCCGGTTTCCATTTCAGATCGCGCGCTAGATCAACCACCGAGAACCCGAGACTCTCGGCCAGGAGCGCGGCTTCACTCAACATCGTCGGCATCTCGCCTGGATACGCGCTAACGGGCTCCGCTGTCTCTAGCCCCGAACTTCGCAAGTGGTTCAGTTTTTGATATCCCCGCCTAATTGATGCGTCGGACACGGTTCCGGTCTCCTTCATCCGAAGCAAAAGCGAATCAACTGAAACGCCCCAGTATCGAGAAAGCTCGTCCAACCGTGGAAGGTTTACCGTCCGCGGAAGCATGTTGGTGATTTGGGAACGTGGGGTCAAGAACTCAGCAGCAAACTGATCCGCTTCGCGCTCTTGCTGATGGTCTCCTGGCGTCGCCTCATCATGAAGAAGGATGTGGCCCAGCTCATGAGCTACCGTGAATCGGTAGACGAAAACAGACCTGGCACGCTCCGGTGTAACCACCACAACGGGCCGAGCGAGATGTGACGTGGAGAACGCGCCCACACGAGCAACGTCAGCATTCGCCAGCGTGAGCAGAGACACCACCAGCCCGCGAGACTCCGCCACAGCGACGAGGTGCTTTACCGGCTTCTCTCCAAGACCCCAATGCTCACGAAGGACGCGCGCAGCCTCGGTCGGGTCTGCGTGCTCACGATCGATGAGTGGAAGATCGACATCGGGGAACCTAACCTTCTTCTCCAAGGAGAAGGTCAACTCCCACACCTGTTCGATGAACGCGATCGCCTTCGCCCGGTCTCTGGCAGTTGTCGATCGCAGGCTCCGAAAATGAGCCTGCGTGCCATCGATACGTCCGATTGGCCGTCCGGTCGCAAAGAAGTCCACAGGGACACCAAGCTCGCGAGCCAGAACCGGCAGAACCTCTCGCCTGGGTGATACAACCTGGGCCTCGTACTGCCCGATCGCCGCAGGAGTCACCCCGACAAGATCCGCAAGCTTTGCCTTCGACAAGCCTGCGGCAAAACGTGCCTGAGTCAACCGGGCAGGATCAAACGCGCCAGAGACCGCATCAAGACTTGGGCGGGTTGACGACTCGAAAAGAGAGAGTGGGGTGTCACGGTCGACCATGTGCCTCACCGCGTTCTACTTCGCCCTTCACCCCCAGCTGAGGGCGAGGGATGGGGCCGTCAGAGAACGACTCATCCACCTGATTCACGTCGACGAGCGACCCATCGCCGCTATCCAGCAGAGACTCGAGAGACTCGAACGCGAGACAGCCGTCCGATCCCAATGTGGCCTCACCCCATTCAACGCTGTGCAACGCCGCAGGGTTACTCGCGTACGGAACGACGACAACACGCGAGTGGCTCGCCAGGGCGGCAGTAAGAGCCCTTCCCTCCGCATCGAGGTGAGCGTGCTCTTCCTCGGTCAGCTCGGGGTGATCGAAGGCGATATCCAATCGAGCATCCGACGAGCCGCGGTTCTCCGTGAACAGAGAGACTCTCGCACCTGACACAGCGAAGGGACGCGCGCCAACATCAACGGAGCGTTCCCTCGCGAAACGCCAAGGGAAAAGCACCACGCCGTTGAAGGAGACCAACTTATAGCCGGAACGCGGGACGGTGATCAACTCGGCGGAAGGAAGGCGACCGAGGACGCTGCTGAACTCATCAAGGCAACGGCGCCAGATATACCCGTACGGGCCTGAGTGCTTCATGTCGGCCTCTACCTGGGCGTTCGCCATCTTCTCGTGACAGTCACGGATGATCACAGGAATCTGCTCCCGAACCAACACACCGTCAGGCCCCAACGTCGTCAACGCCCACGCACGACTCTCATCAATCGCCACAGTCAACCCCCTTCATCGGTACACCAATAAGGTATCACAATGCTTTAGTTTTGAACAGCATTCGATCACAGGGAGCCATTTCGTATCCGGCATCCTCAGGCCAGACGCTACATCGCGCCGCTGACACGACGCCACGGATCGGATGCGTCGACGTCAGAGCGACCATCCCCGACACCGTTGGGGGGTGCACAAAAACGTCGATCGAAGAGCACCAATGGCAACCACAAACGAGCTGACGGGCCGTGCTTCCACCGAGCTCGACAACACGATCTCCGGCCTAAATGGACCTGGACTTCGGGGGCGTTTCACCCGACTGGGCGCCTATCGGGTCGACGCGCCTTGGTCGCGCACACAGGCGTACCATTACGGTCTCATTCATGGCCCAACACCCCCGCACCGCCATCACTGGCGGCACCGGATTCGTCGGACGCCACCTGGCCGAACGGCTCGGGCCCGAGGCATCCGTCGTCATCTCTCGCCGCACCGGCGTCGACACCAGTGACGTCGACGGGCTGACGCGAGCGTTCGAGGGGTGCGAGGTCGTCGCGCACTGCGCGGGCATCAACCGCGAGATCGGCGACCAGACCTACCGGCGGGTGCACATCGAGGGCACCGCGAACGTGATCGAGGCGGCCAAGCGAGCCGGGGTGCGCAAGGTCATCATGCTGAGCTTCCTGCGGGCGCGACCCGACTGCGGATCGCCGTACCACGAGTCGAAATGGGCGGCCGAAGAGCTGATCCGCGACTCGGGCCTCGACTACACGATCCTCAAGGCCGGCATGATCTACGGCCGCGGCGATCACCTCATCGACCACCTCAGCCACACCGTGCAGACCCTGCCGGTGTTCGCGACCGTCGGCTTCCGCGAGAAGCCCATCCGACCCATCCCGATCGACGACCTCACCGACATCCTCGTCGCCGCGATCGACGGGCGGATGCCGCGCGAGACCGTCGCCGTCGTCGGCGCCGAGCAGCTGCTGCTGTCGAAGGCCGTGCGCCGCGTGGCATCCGTTCTCGGACGCCGCGTGGTCGTGGTGCCGTGGCCGGTATGGGCGCAGTACGCGCTCGCGCAGGTGACCGAGTGGATCATGACGGTGCCGCTCGTCGCGAAGGCCCAGGTGCGCATGCTCGCCGAGGGCGTGACGGATGCCGCGCCGCCCGCAGCATCCGTGCCCGACGACCTGCGGCCGCGGCGCATGTTCACGGCGGAGCGGATCCGGGCGAGTCTGCCCGAGGCCGGGCGGTTCGGGTGGAAGGATCTGCGGATCAGTCGGTGAACGCTCTCGCCTCTCGCCGTCGCCCGCGAGTACTGGCGGGCGTTCATGGTTCCATGTCGGACGTCGGGAGGAGACTGCAAGGCGTGACTTCTTCAGACTTCGACTTCCTCCTCGGCGATTGGGAGGTCCAGCACGACCGACTCATCGACCCCTTCGGTCCAGCAGATGGGCCGCGCGTGCGCTTTCGCTCGACGGCGTCGGTGCAGTCGATCCTCGACGGGCTGGGTACTACCGACGAAACGCGGGGCACGCTTCCTGATGGCACCGGCTTCGTCGGGTTCAGCCTCCGGCTCTACGATCCGGCAGAAGACGAGTGGGCGATCTGGTGGGCCTCCGCGGCCAGGCCCGGGGTGCTCGACGACCCCGTGCGCGGACGCTTCGAAGACGGTCGCGGCACCTTTGTCGGCCCCGCCGCAACAGGCGACCGGGAGTACCTCGCACGATTCCACTGGGTCGACACGTTCGGGCCGCACCCGGTTTGGGAGCAGGACTTCTCGTTCGACGGGGGCGCGACCTGGGAGCCGGTGAATTGGCGCATGGTGCACACCCGAGTGGCCGGGTCGCTGTGATGACTGACGACTGAACCCACGACCGTCGGCGTCGGCTCCGAGCAAGTCTTGCTCCGAAGGCCGAGCCGCGCCGCTCGACGCGAAACCCGCCGTTCAGGAGCGGACTCCGGAACGGCGGGCGAGTGGGTTGATCTCAGTCGGGTTTTGCTCAGTAGTTGTAGAACCCGCTGTAGTAGCCGCCGACTTCGTCTCGGTAGCCGGAGTCATCCCAGCTGGTTCCCTCGTTGAGTTCGGGCGAGTTCTTGATCTGGTCCTTGGTCAGGTCCACATAGACCCGCTCCTCGGTGTCATCGACTCGGTCGATCGTGCCGGCAGGCAGCAGGACCTTGCGGCCGAAGATCCACGGGCCGGTGTCGACGACGATCTGGCTCCGGCCGACGTCGTCGCTCGCCTCATCGACCTTGCCGATGTGACCATCCGTGGCGTGAACTTCGTAGCCGACGATGTCCGCGCTCTGCGCGGTGCGCCCAGCTGATTGGCGGTACGTCCACGCGTCCCAATTGGTGCTCATCATTCCTCCTTCACAGGTGCCAGTGAAGGCGCCTGACCGTGATGGTGATACCCCGACGGTAGGTCGGAAGCAGCGCCGCAGACAGAGGGTTGACAGGGCGCCGGCGGGCGGGGCCGATCCGTCGGGCATGCTCGGGCGGCTCACCCCTCGCGCAATGCTGACGCGATCGCCTCTCCCAGCACACGCGCGCCCTCCACCGACGGGTGCAGCCCGTCGAGACTCATCCCATCGGCGAACCGTCCGTCGGCGGTGCGCAGGCCAGCGGATGCCTCGACCCACCGCCATCCCTGATCTGTCGCCAGCTCGTGGAGGCGCTCGTTGTACGCCTCCGCTCCCGCGGGCAACGCATCCATCGGCGGGATCGAGACGACGACGACATCCTCAATGCCGACGACCTCGACGATGCGCTCGAGGTTCGCCGCAGAGTCTTCGAACGGGATGCTGAATGCGACGTCATTGGTGCCGGCGAGCACCACCAGCACGTCCGCATCGACCGGGCCGACCGCGTCGGCCATCATCGCCGTCGTCGCACCCCACTCCGCCCAGCCCCCGGCGAATGCGAAGCCGTCGTCCACGACGTACTTTGCCCACGACGCGTCGCCGAAGTCGCCCGCGGCGAAATCGGGGCTGTCGGCGTCGGTGATCGAGTCGCCGACGGCGGCGAACGTGCCGAGATCGGCCAGAGCGGATGCCTCGGGCGAGCCGGTGCCGCCAGCAGGCCCTGGGGCGGAGCATCCGACCATCATGCTCGCGCACGCGACGACGACTAATGCCGCGCCGACTGCGGATGTTGCTGCCCCGGCCATGGGGCCAGTCTAGGAAATCCGCCCGCGGGCGCTGCGGCGCACGACGGACAAGCGAGGGCGCGGCACCTGACCCTTCACTCCAGCGGCGGAGCCGGCAGCTTCACGACCAGCCGGTACACCTGTCGCGTCAGCCAGGACGGCAGGTGCCGTCGGCGCTCCTCGTGCGCGACCCTCGCGCGCCGGTGGGGTCGAACGGCGCTCAAAGCGCGCTGGACGGACTTCATCGGGTGGTAGTAGCCGACGGGCTCCGATCGGTGCAACTCGATCCGACAGAGATGCTTGGTGCTGATGTAACCGTACTGACGGGGGCTCACGAGCCGCACCGGCGCACCGTGCTCCGGTGGGAGGGGCTCGCCGTCGAGCCGGTCGGCGATCAGCACGTCGACTTCGAGCGCGTCCTCGAGCGTCACGATCGAACGGTAGCCGTCGAGTCCGACGAAGACGAGGTACTCCACCCTCGCGCCCTCGGCGAGCGCGGGCTCGATCACCAACTGGTAGAAGTCGCGGAACAGCACGCCCTCCCATCGCAGCCCGATCGCCGACCAGCCGGCAACGCAGTGGAAATCGGCGTCGACCTCGCGATGAGGCAGTCGGGCCAGCTCGTCCAGGTCGACGGAGACACGCCGAGCGAGCGGCCCGCTCACTTCGATGCTCATTCCCTCGGGCGCTCTGGGCGGCGGACTCACCCGGTCGATGCCGAATCGGGGGAATCCGCGCACGGCACGCTGCCCGGGTGGAAGATCCATGGATCGCCTCTCATCTCCAAACGGTGATGTCTCGCTACGATCCTCGACGCCGAGATGGCCGTGCGCGACCGGGCTCGCCGCGATGCCGCAAGCGCGTGGCAATTTCCTCGCCGAGTTCGCGAACCGCGATCGCTACACCTCGATCGGCACGCCTGCCGTCAACCACACGGCGCGGTCGTGAACGGATGCCCCGGCCGCATCGAGCGCGTCGCGCAGGCCGTCTTCTCCGTCGACGAAATGCGACCAGCCGTCGTAGTGGGCGAACGCGGCGACGCGAGGCTCGGCGATGCCGACGAGTTCGACGCCCTCTCGCCCGGTCATGGTGAACCTGATCGGCCCGGTCGCGGGGAAACGCACGCCGCCGACGTTGGCGAGCATCACGTCGATGTCGAGGCCTTCGACCGCGCGCCGGAGCGGGCCGAAGATCACGGTGTCGCCCGTGATCCAGATCGCGACGCGCTGCTCGTCTTCACGGCGAACAGCGAAACCGATGACGTCACCGACGAGCCCGGTCGTGAGCGCCGGCCCATGCCGGCCCGGCATCGCGGTGATCACGAGCGCGGGCATCCCGGGCCGGGCGCCCGGCAGCGTCACGGATTCGCCTGCCCTGAGCCCGTGCAGCCGAGCGGGATCGAGACCCGGCGCAAGCCGCTTGCCGCCACTGGCCGTCGTGATCACGGCGCCGACGGACGGCAGCATCGCACGACCGGCGTCGTCGAGATTGTCGGCATGCTGGTCATGGCTGACGAGGGCGACGTCGACCTGCCCCAGCTCCTCGAGCGAGACGGCCGGGTCGAGGGTCTTCGTCGATGCGGTGCCCCACCCGAAGGCGTACTTCCGCCCGGCCGGATCGAACGTCGGGTCGACGAGCAGGCGCCATCCGTCGAGTTCGACGAGCACGGTCGGACCGCCGATGCGAGTGAGTCTCATGTCCGGAGCATAGTGGCCCGCGCCGCCCGGGCCTCGAAGCAGACCGCACCGGCGAGCTCACCGTCGACCAGGGATTCGTTGACGGCCATGGGGGCCACTGCCATAGTGAGGTTAACTCAACAATGGTGCGAAGGAGCCCCTCATGTCCGCCATGATCCGCAAGAGCCTGAACCAACCCGAAGAGACGCGCCCGTTCGAGGATGGCTCGGGGAAACTCGAGCTCGTCGACGTCGAGGCCGGCGCCGTCGGCAGGGCCACATTCGAACCCGGCTGGCAGTGGTCGAAGCACGTCAAGCCGATCGCGAACACCGAGAGCTGCCAGTTCGCCCACATGGGTTACGTCCTCGCCGGGCGGATGAAGGTCGTCATGGACGACGGCGACGAGAACGAGTTCGGCGCCGGCGACATCATGGTCATCCCGCCGGGCCACGACGCGTGGACGGTGGGCGACGAGGCGTGCGTCGTCATCGACTGGCAGGGGATGAACGACTACGCCAAGCGCTAGAGAGAGCGCAGAGCTCCAGCACGACGTCACGACGTCACGACGTCGCGAAGTCACGACCCTGCGACGATCCGCTTTCGCGGTCACCGCACCAGGTTCGCCGCCTCATCGAGCCGCCCGAGCTTGTTCGGGTTCGCAATCGAGAAGATCCGCGTGATGCGGCCGCCCTCCACCTCGAAGCAGATCGCACCGGCGAGCTCGCCGTCGACCTCGCCGCGGATCGCGGGATGTCCGTTGACCCACGTCGGCACCGCTTCGAACGGCAGCCCGAGCTTCGCGAGACCGCCGAGCAGGTAGCGCGCGATCTTGTCGGCGCCGTGGATCGGCCGGAGCGCGGCACCCTTCACGAGTCCGCCGCCGTCGGCGACGGAGACGACGTCGGGTGCGAGCACGTCCATCAGGCCCTGCAGGTCGCCCGAGTTGACCGCCGTGAGGAACCTCGCGACGACCGCCTCCTGCTCGGCACGATCGACCGAAACACGGGGGCGCCGAGCGGCGACGTGTTCCTTCGCCCGATGGGCGATCTGCCGCACGGCCGCCGGCGTCTTGTCGACGGCCGCCGCGATCTCGTCGTACGGCACGTCGAACACCTCGCGCAGCACGAACACCGCGCGCTCGGTCGGGCCGAGCGTCTCGAGCACGGTCAGCATCGCGATCGACACGCTCTCGGCCAGCTCGACGTCGTCCGCGACATCCGGACTCGTGAGCAGCGGCTCGGGCAGCCACTCCCCCACGTACGACTCGCGCCGCCGCGACATCGTGCGCAGGTGATTGAGGGCCTGCCGGGTCACGATGCGCACGAGGTACGCGCGCTCATCGCGCACCTCGCTGCGGTCGACCTGGTCCCACCGGAGCCAGGACTCCTGCAGCACGTCCTCCGCGTCGGCGGCTGAGCCGAGCATCTCGTACGCGACCGTGAAGAGCAGGCCGCGGTGGGTGACGAACGGATCGTCGGTCATGCTTTCGAACCTACAACGGATGCCGCGACATCCGCCCGGGTGGCGAGCGGCGGCATCTCACAGGCATCCGCATAGCCCTCGGAGTGGATGCCGAGCGAGATGTTCAAGCGCGAGCTCATGTTCATGAACGCGACCTTGGCACTGAGCTCGATGAGCGCGGCTGGGCCGAGCGCGTCGAGCAGCGAGGCCGACAGCTCGTCGGTGACGCTCGGCGGCGTCTGGCTCATCGCCTCCGCGTACTCCATGACCTGACGCTCGAGCGGCGTGAACACGGATGCCTCGCGCCAGACCGGCACCTGCCGCGCCTTCTCCTCGTCGAGGCCCTCGTTGTGCGTCTTGTAGTAGTTGAAGTCGAGGCACCAGCTGCAGCCGATGTAGGCCGCCGTCGCCATCACCGCGTAGCTCGCGAGGTTCTCGTCGAGCTCGTCGAGCGCCTCGATCTTGCGGCCGATGCCCATCGACGCCCGCATCAGAGCGGGGTGGTGCGCGAGCACGCCCATCGAGTCGGGCACCCGGCCGATCATGCGCTTGGCGGCGATCTTCACGACGGTGCCGAAGACGCCGGTCAGCTCGGTCGGCGGGATGCGGGTCTGGGTGGTGGTCATCATGTCCTCCTGCGTGTCGACGGCCCGGGGTTCGGTTCCCGGATGATCCGTCGACATGAAGACACCGGATGTCGCGTGGTTGTGACATCCGGATGGGAAGAAGTTCTCAGTGGCAGAGATGGACCCTGGCCGTTCTGACATAGTCAGGCGTATTATGAGATGAATCGAATACTGGGAGGTGAAGCGATGAACGCAGGAAGCTTGATCCGAACTGCTCGCAAGAGCCGTCGTCTGACGCAGGGCGCACTCGGGCGCCGAGCCGAGCTGTCGCAGTCGCACCTCTCGCTGATCGAGCGGGGCCACCAGAACCCGTCGTACGACGCGGTCGAGCGCGCGCTCCGGGCGACCGGGCACCGCCTCATCGCCGTGCCGAGCGTTCGGGACGATGCCGCTGCGGTCGCCGCCGACATCCGTTTCGCAGTGCTCGACGGTCGTGACGACCGTGCTTTGCGGCGATTCATCCAGCTCAGCGACAATCTGCTCGCGGAGCACGGAGCTGTGCGATTCGCGCTCACGATCTCGGAGCCCGAATCCTCGGGAAGCAAGCAGTGGGATGCCGCGATCGCCGCGCTCGTGGCGCACCACCTGGTTGCCGAGGGCCTTCCTATTCCCGACTGGGCGAACAGCCCGGCACGTTCACTGCGCCGACGGTGGGCGGTCGGAGAAGGCCCGTACACGCTCGTACCCGAGCTGCACCGGGTTCCGCCCGAGTTCCTGCGACGCGGCGTGCTCATCGATGCGGACACGCTGGTGAGCGTGTGACCACCCGATTCGACCGCGACGGCCTGATCGACGGTCTTCAGCAGCTGATCGTGAAACTCCGCGAGTCCGACGGCCCGACCGGCGTGCGCATCATCGGCGGCGCCGCGCTCGCACTGCGCTACTTCGAACGCGAGTCGACCGTCGACATCGACGCCCGACCGATCGGTGATGCCGAACGGGTACTCGCCGCGGGCAAGGCGATCGCCGCTGTGAACGGTTGGCCCGAAGACTGGCTCAACGCGCAGGCGTCAGGCTTCATCCCCGATTACGGAACGTCCGCGACCGAATGGCACACGCTGCACGACGATGGCACAGTCGTCATCCAGGTGGCGTCAGCCGAGGCGATGCTCGTGATGAAGCTCCGAGCGAACCGCCCCGGGCGCGACGAGCGCGACATCGCGAACCTCCTCGCAATCTGCGACGTCACCACGCTCGATGACGCCGAGACGCTCTACGAGTCCTACTACCCGGCCGATCTCTTGCCTGATCGCGCGGTGCGAATGGTCGAGCGGATTCTGAAGGTCGGCATTCCCGAGACTCCGACGGCTCCGCCGCCACCGGATTTCGGAGGCTGACGAGACGCCGCCGACTCGCGGAAACACCTCGATGAGAAAGGCGGGCGCACCGCGGCGACCGCGTCACCCCTCGACGATGGGGTGCCCCATCACCTCGGCGAGCGCGTTGCCGATGAACACGGCCGGGTCGGAGCACACGCCCGTGGTGCGGCCTCCTTCAACGGTGCCGACGCTCTCGGGGCACTCCCCCGACTTGATGTCGCTGTTGGCCATGACGATGAGCGTGGTGCCCGACTCGAGGTGGTGCTGCAGCACGGTGTTGAAGCCGGGCATCGTGCCGTCGTGGCCGTGCCATCCGAGCGCGAGGCCCATGCCGAGGCCGTAGGCGCGAGCCGGGCTCTGCGGCGCATCGGTCTCCGCGTCGACGTACACGGGCAGCGAGAAGTCGAACGAATCGATGCGCTGCTGCTGCCATTCGGGCGCGAGGATCCCGTCACCGGTGGCCAGCGACTCGCTCCAGGTGAGCAGGTCGTCGAGGTCGGAGATGACGGAGCCCGCCGTCCACCCCCATGACGGGTTCCAGTCGGTGGTCTCGACGGGCACGCCGTCGTCGACGCCCTGCAGCGTGTACCCCTGCGCGTGCGGCTCGGGGAACGAGGCATCCGTCGGGAAGATCGTGCCGTCGAGGCCGAGCGGTTCGAAGATCTGCTCCTGCAGCACGTCTTGGATCGGCTCGCCCGTGACCTGTTCGATGACCATGCCGAGCAGCACGGTGTTGGTGTTGGAGTAGAAGGTCTTCGTGCCCGGCGCGAACATCGGCTCTTCGCCGCGCACGATGTCGACGAGGGCCTCGGGCGTCCAGACGTAGTCAGGGTCGCTGAACAGCTTCTGCTCGAACTCGGTGTCGAACGTGTACGAGGGGATGCCGCTGCGCATAGCGCCGAGTTCGAAGAGCGTCGCGTCGCCGTTCGGCATGCCCGGCACGTACTTCTCGATCGGGTCGTCGAGCGAGAGGTCGCCCTGCTCGGCGAGCTGCATGAGCGCCGTGACGGTGAACGTCTTCGTGACGCTGCCGACGCGGTGGTTCACGTCGGCCGCCATCGGCACGGTCTCGTCCCAGTCCTCGAAGCCGATCGTCGCAGCCCACGTGCCCTCGGGCGTTCGCACCCCGATCACGGCACCGGGCGCACTGATGCCGGCGAAGGCTTCGGTCGCGGCGGCCGCGAGCTGTTCGCCGAGCTCATCGCCGAGTCCGTCTTCGACGACGACGAGACGGCCATCGGATGCCTCGGCGGCGGGTGTCTCCGACGACGACGCGTCACTCGACGGACTCGCGCAGCCGGCTGAGCCGGCAACGAGCGCACCGACGGCGACGGTCAAGAAGGCAGTGCGGATGTTGCTCGGCATGTCGTCCCCATTCGATCAGGCGCGGGCTGAGGCTCACTCTATGGGAGCGGACCGCTCTCTGCGAGGGAACCTCGAATCGCGTCGAGCACCGTCTGCAGGGCGGGCGAGTCGGCCTGGCTGCGACGGTGCACGGCTGAGACGCCGCGGGTCGACGCGGGGCGCACGGTCGGGATGCCGACGAGATCAGGATGCAGCGGCGGCCGCCCCATGCGCGGCACGAGTGCCACGCCGAGACCCGCGCACACGAGCTCGAGGTGGTTCTCGAACTCCATCGACTCGTGCACGACCCGCGGCGCGTTCGAGACGCCGTCGAACAGTCGGCGCAGCCACTGCCGGCAGATCGTCGAGTCGAAGGTCGCGATCCACTCCTCGTCGGCGAGGTCGGTCGGCGTCAACTCGGTGCGGCCGGCGAGCGGGTGGTCGCGACGCAGGATCACGTCCGCGACATCCGTGAACAGGGGCGTCTCGACGAGGGGTTCGGGCATCGCGAGGGCGACCCCTCCCCATCGGTGCACGATGCCGAGGTCGCGCTGACCGGATGCCACGAGCGCGATGGTCTCCCACGGCTCGCTCTCGCGGAGCGGCACGCGCAGCTTGGGATGCTCGTCGCGCAGGCGCGGCAGCACGTCGACGAGGATCCCGCGCACCGCGGTCGAGAACGCTCCGATGCGCACCTCCCCGGTGACCCGGCGCTCGGCGCCGCCGGAGCCGCTGCCGCCGCCGGCGAGGTGCAGGTCGGCCTCGATGCGCTCGAGGTCGGCGAGCACCGTCGCCGACGAGGTCACGAGGTGACGCCCGGCATCCGTCAGCACGACGCCGCGACCCACCCGCTCGAGCAGCGCGATGCGGGTGCCGCGTTCGAGGCGCTTGATCTGCTGCGACACGGCCGACGGCGTGAAGCCGAGTGAGTCCGCCGCCGCTGCGACGCTTCCGTTCGTGGCCACCGCCCGCAGCGCGACCACGGCTTCGAGATCGATCATGCAGCGATGCTACCGAATCAGGCGCAGAAATGATCGCTGGTGTTTCCGGATGCCGCGGGCGATCGTTGATCCATGACGAGACGCGACATGCTGCTGGCCGCAGCAGTGGCCACCCTGTGGGGCTTCAACTTCGTCGTGATCGACTGGGGCATGACGGGCATTCCGCCGCTGTTCTTCGTCGCCGTGCGCTTCGGCGTCGTCGCGCTCGCGGCGCTCATCGTGCCGCGCCCCCTCGCGAGCTGGAAGACCGTCGTCGGGGTCGGGCTCTTCATGTGCCTCGGCCAGTTCGGCCTGCTGTACACCTCGATGGCCCTCGGGCTGCAGCCCGGCATCGCGGCCCTGCTGCTGCAGGCGCAGGTCGTGCTGACGATCGTGGTCGCGGCGCTCGCGCTGCGCGAGCGCCCCACCCGCCTGCAGACGATCGGCGTGCTCGTCGGCACCGTCGGGCTCGGCGTCGTGGCGTTCGGCCGCGGCGGCGACGCGCCTGCCCTCGCCGTCGTCTTGTGCCTGCTCGCCGCGTTCTCGTGGGCGATCGGCAACGTCATCTCGCGCAAGGCGGGTGTCGTCGCGCCCCCGAAACGACTCGGCGCTCTGTCGCTGACGGTGTGGTCGTCGCTCGTCGTGCCGCTGCCGGCGCTCGGCCTGTCGATGATGATCGAGGGGCCCGATGCGATCGCCGCGGGCATCGCGGCCTTCGACTGGCGCCCCATCGTCTCGACGCTGTACACGGCTGGCCTCTGCACCCTCGTCGGCTACGCGATCTTCAACGCCCTGCTCGCTCGCAACCGCTCGGCGTCGGTGGTGCCGTGGGTGCTCCTCGCGCCCGTCGTCGCGATGGCCTCGGCCGCCCTGCTGCTCGGGCAGGTCCCGAACCTCTGGGAGACCATCGGCGGACTCGTGCTCGTCGCCGGTGTCTTCATCGCGAACGCCCCCTCGCGGCGACGGGCAGGTGCTCCACCCCTGAAATGGGGCACCTCCGCGCCGCATCGACGCGTTCCCACGGCGTAGGGTCGCGGGTGGGGGCATCCGCTCTCGAACCGAGTCTTGCGCGACGCCGGGGGCTGGTCATGCGGAACTCCATGTGGGCGGTCGCCGCAGTCGCGGCCGTCACCGCCGTCACGTTGAGCGGATGCGTCGCCACGGCGTCGGATGCTGACGTCGCCGACACTCCACCAACGGCATCCACCCCGTCCCTCGACCCGGCGCTGCGCGAGCAGCTCGAGACGGCGCTCGACGAGGGCTTCGAGGCATCCGGAATGCCCGGGGTGATCGTCGGGGTGTGGATTCCCGGCGAGGCCGAATGGGTGTCGGCGCGGGGCGTGGCCGATGTCGCGACCGACGAACCGATGGATCGCGGCAACCAGCAGAAGATCGGCAGCATCACCAAGACGATCGTCAGCACGGTCATGCTGCAGGTGATCGGCGAGGCCGAGTTCGACGTCAGCCTCGACGACACCCTCGACCGGTGGTATCCCGAGTTCCCCGAGGCATCCGATATCACGGTGCGGATGCTGCTGAACCACTCGAGCGGCACCGGCGAGGCCGGACGGGCGCAGGTCGACCGCATCTGCAGCGCGCCCTACGCCGTGCCGACGCCCGACGAACTCATCGCGGTCGGTGCGGCGACGCCCCGAGCCGACTTCGCTCCGGGCGCGGGCTTCGAGTACGCCAACACGAACTACTTCCTGCTCGGCGGCATCCTCGAGCAGGTCACCGGCGAGGAGCTCGCGAGCCTCATCCACGACCGCATCACCGAGCCGTTCGGCATGGACCGCAGCCGGTTCGCGCCCGACGGAGAAGTCACCGCCCCATTGACCCACGGCTACTCCGACTTCTGCCCCGAGCTCGGGCAGCCGGCCGACACCGTCGGCTGGTCGAACGGCGAGAGCTGGGCGGGCGGCGGCATGGTGTCGACCCTCGACGATCTCCACGCCTGGGGTGAGGCGCTCGGCGAGGGCGCAGGCGTCACCCCCGAACTGCAGGTCGCGCGGTACACGGATGTCGCGCCGATCCCCGGGCAGGCCGGAGCCGCGTACGGCCTCGGCACGGGTCTCGTCAGCGACGTCGAGACCGGGTGCGTGCTCAGCGTCTCCCACGCCGGAGCCGAGCCCGGGTACGGCTCGAATCTCGCGTACTACCCGGCGACCGGGGCGGTCTTCGCGATCCTCGGCAACGGCGACGGCGGCACCGGCGACGCGACGGCGGAGGTGCTGAACGCGCTGGCGCCGGTGCTGCGCTCGGCGTTCCTCGGGTCGTCGACCGAGCCGTGCGCGGCACCATGGGGATGACAGGGGTCGAGATGCGGAATTCGAGGAAATGGGTGGTCGCCGCGGTCGCGGCAGCCACGGTCGCCATGCTGAGCGGATGCCTCGGCGCGACGGCGGACGACGCCTCGGTACCGCCGACCGCGGCCGCCCCGCCCCTCGACCCTGAGCTGCGGGAGCAACTCGAGGCGGCCCTCGACGAGGGCTTCGAGGCATCCGGAATGCCCGGCGTGGTCGTCGGGCTCTGGGTTCCCGGCCAGGAGGAGTGGGTCGCCACCCGCGGGGTCTCGGATCTCGACGGGGACGTGCCGATGGACCGCGCGAACCAGTCGAAGATCGGGAGCATCACGAAGACCGTCGTCGGCACGGTTGCGCTGCAGGTCATCGGCGACGGCGAGGCCGGGCTCACCCTCGACGACACGATCGACGAGTGGTACCCCGACTTCCCGCTCGCGAACGAGATCACCGTGCGCATGCTCATGAACATGTCGAGCGGCATCGGCCCACCCGGCGAGGCCCAGATGGACCGGATCTGCGCCGACCCGCACTCGCCGATCACGCCCGACGAGGTGATCGCGATCGGCGCAGCGACCCCGCGCGAGGCCTATGCGCCCGGCGAGGGCTTCACCTACTCGGGGTACAACACCTTCCTGCTCGGGCGCATCCTCGAGCACACGACCGGCACCGACCTCGGCACGCTGATCGACGAGCGTCTGATGGTGCCACTCGAGATGACGCGCAGCCGCTTCGCTCCCGATGCCGTGCTGGCCGATCCGTTCAACCGCGGCTACTCGGAGTTCTGCCCGCTGCTGCCCCAGCCCACCGACACCACCGATTGGACCAACCACGAGGGTTGGGCGGCCGGCGCCATGCTCTCGACGATCGACGACCTCCACACGTGGGGGCTCGCCCTCGGCGAGGGATTCGGGCTCACCCCCGAGATGCTGGCCGCGCGCATCGACGATCGCGCCCCGGGCACGAGCGACGCGGGATACGGCTACGGGCTCGGCGTGAGCGTGCACGTCGACCCGGCGACCGGATGCCTCCTCGATCTCAACCACAGCGGCGCCGAGCCGGGCTACGGTGCGCACGTGCAGTACTTCGAGGGCTCCGGCGCCGTGTTCGCCCTCATCGGCAACGGCGACGGCGGCACCGGCGTGGAGTTCTTCAAGGTCGTCAAGGCGCTGCTCACCGTGCTGCCGCCGTCGGTGGCCGCGACGTCGAGCGAGGCCTGCGACTCGTAGGCCTGCGAGTCGTGGGTCTGCGACTCGTAGGCTGGAGGGGTGCCCCGACTTCACGCCGAGCCCGACCTCTCCAAGTGGGTGCCCATCACGGACTCCCTCGGATTCCGCGGCCGCCGACACCGCAAGGCGGCGATCCGGATGCTGCTGACGCAGGCCAAGGGACCGGGTGCCGCGCCGGGCGGCGCCGGCAGCGGCTTCAGCGCGTGGGCGATGAGCCAGGCCGTCCCGTTCCTGATGCGCAAGGCCGCGGGCCGGGTGCTCGTGTGGGTCTGGAAGGCCGAGCCGGAACTGCTCGTCGTCATGGCGCAGGTGCAGGAGGCGACGCCCCAACTGCGGATGGCGCGGGCCTCGATGCCGATCGAGTACGACGACACCGAGGAGTTCCGCGGCGACTACCTCGGCGTCGGCGAGAAGCTCGCGATGCCCCTGCCCGAGGGCGGCCGCCCGCCCTTCGCCACCTACACCTGGGACCTCGGCACGCACTTCGTGAGCGTGACGGCCGTGTGCAGCGATCGCGAGCGGTTCGGCACCGTCGTCGGTGCCGTCGACGAGCTCGCGCGGGGCATCCGCGTCGTCGACGACCTCACCGTCGGCGAATCGGCGCCCGTGCTGCGGATCGACCCCGCCTGATGATTCGCGTCGTGCTCTTCGACCTCGACGGCGTCATCCGGCACTTCGACCCCGACCACCTCGCCGGCATCGAGCGCCGGCACGGGCTCGCCGACGGCACGATCGCGGGCATCGCCTTCGCGAACCCGTTGATCGAGGAGGTCACGACCGGGCGGATCACTCGAGCCGAATGGGTGCGCCGGGTCGGCGAGTCGGCCGGGAGTGCGCCGGCGGCCGAGGAGTGGGGCGGGCAACCGTCGGTGGTGGACGACGCGCTCCTCGACCTCTCCGACGAGATCCGCGGCTTGGGGCTCACGACGGCCGTGCTCACCAACGGCACCGACACCATCCCGGCGGAGCTCAGCGCGCAGGGCATCGCCGGTCGGTTCGATGCGATCTTCAACTCGGCCGAGATCGGCTTCGTGAAGCCCGACGTGCGCGCGTTCGAACACGTGCTCGACGCTCTCGGGGCGACCGGCCCAGAGGTGTTCTTCACCGACGACACCGCCTCGAAGCTCGTCGGCGCCGACCGTCTCTCGATGCGCACGCACGCGTTCGACGGCGTCGACGGCCTTCGCGACCAGCTCCGAGCGGCGGGAGTCGGGGTTCGGTAGTCGACGAGACTCCGTGCCGCACTCGGATGCCGCGGCTCACCCTCGCCGCGGCGTCAACCGGATCACCGGGATCTCCCGGTCGGTGATGCGCTCGTACCGTGCGAACCCGGGCGCCTGGGCCGTGATCTTCTGCCAGGCCGCCTCGCGATCGGCGCCGTGCAACTGCACGGCCGTGACCTCGATGCGCTGGCCGGCGTACTCGATGCGAACCCGGTCGGGGTGGGCCGCGACGTTGTAGTACCAGGCAGGGTTCCGAGGCGCGCCGCTCGCCGACGCCACGATGAGTCGGGTCCCGCCGTCGCCGGAGAACCAGCGCACCGGAGTCATCCGCTCTTCGCCGGTCTTCTTGCCCACCGTCACGAGCACCAGCTTGTTGCCGCTCCGGTCGCCCTTCCGACGCAATCGCTGGGCCATTCGCAGGTTCGCCCACCGCTCGAAACGATTGCGTCCCGGCTGGCGGGCTCCACGGGTACCGTTCGTCGTGTCGAATGCCATGACGTTCGCCTCCCTGAGGTGCGATGCGTACATCAATCATCCCGCGAACACACTCCCGCGTCCCCGAATTCAGACGGAACGGAGAGGGTCGCGCTCATGCGGATACTCGGTGCCCGGCATCGTTGACGCGCCGCGAGCGCGGGCGTAGACCTGAGGCATCCGACAAGGAGGTGCCGACATGGCGAAGGATCTCTTGGTCACCCTCGAGGACCAGCCCGGCGAGGGGGCCCGACTCGGCGAAGCGCTCGGGGGTGCAGGCGTCAACATCGAGGGCATCTGCGCGATCATGGAGGGCGGCCGGGGTGCCGTGCACATCCTGGTCGAGGATGTCGCGGGCGCCCGTACCGCGCTCGAGGAGGCCGGCATCGCGGTCGAGGCCGAGACCGACGTCATCGTCAGCCCGGCACTGCCCGAGCCCGACCTCGACACCCCCGGCGTGTTCGGTGGCATGGCCCGCGCGCTGGCCGAGGCGGGCATCAACATCTCGCTCGTCTACGTCGCCGCGAGGAACCGCGTCGTGCTCGCGACCGATGACAACCAGCGGGCCACGAAGCTGCTGCAGTCGATGATGTAGCGACGCGCGCTACTGGCGCGCGTCGATGATCTGCTCGAGCACCCGCTCGTAGGCGCCCGGCCCGATCGAGATCGCCCCGGCGAACGGGTGGTCGGTGTCGGCCGTGACGAAGATCACGAGCCCGATGAACACCGCGAGCAGCCCTGCCATGAGCAGGTGCAGGCGGCGGTTCGACACGTGGATGAACGCGATCAGCACCGCGTTGACGGCAGCACCCACCCAGATGACGACCCAGAAGAGCGGCGGCAATGCGAGGGCGGTGGCGTCGATGCGCGCTCGGCGGGACTCGATGAAGTCGTCGAAGGTGGCGAGCGCCTGCTCGAACTCGGCCTGGTCGCCGCGCGTCTCGGCCTCGACGGTGTGCAGGAGCCGCTCGAACTGGTCGACCTGCACTTCACTGGCGCTCGGGAGCTCCCCCTCCGACTGATCGGGGAAGTCGACCTCGATGACCGCGTGCATGTAGGCGTCGAGCACCTGCCGCATCCGGTCGCCCTGGTCGTCGGGCAGGCCCGTGGTCGCCCGGTAGAGCGCGCCGACCTGGCCGGCCTCCTCGATCGCGGCCTGACGCGTGGACGCGAAGTTCTCGTAGACCGACACGGCGACGAGCGCGAGCAGGATGCCGAAGAAGACGCCGAACGTGCCGATGACGTGCGCGAGAGCGCGGTCCCACTCCTTCGGGTCGGTCACGAGCCGGTTCACGACCGGACGCAGCGCGACGACGATCAGGCACGAGATCAGCACGAATCCGCCCACGAACAGCGGCAGCGTGATCAGGATGCTCGTCTCGTAGAACCAGTCCACCATGCTCGCTCCCCCACCCCGGTGGAGAACGGACGACGCGCGCCCGTCGATGCGGCACAGCCTACGGAAGGGGTGCGGTCGCCCGCCATCCCCAATCCGCGGCGGAGTCCTGCGCCGTCACTGTGCCGTCACCCCGACGAACGCGACCCGGTCTCGAGCAGGCGCCACCGCTCGTACCGGTCGACCGGCTCGTGCACCTCGATGTACTCGCCCCCCGGCAGGCGCACGATGCGCCCGGTCTCGAACCCGTGGAGCACGACGTCGCGGTCCTTGCGCTGCAGGCCGAGGCACACCCGCCGTGTGATGGTGAAGCCGATGGCGGGCCCGACGACCAGCACGACCTGCAGGGTGAGCACGACACCCTCGATCGTGAGGCTGAAGGCGTCGGCGATGAGATCGGCACTGCCCGCGGCCCAGAGCGTGGCGTAGAACACGACGCCCGCGACACCGATGCCGGTTCTCGTCGGCATGTTCCTCGGGCGGTCGAGCAGGTGGTGCTCGCCCCGGTCGCCCGTGATCCGCTCCTCGAGGAACGGGTACACGGCCACGACGAGGAGGAAGGCCCCGATCACCGCGAGCGGCACGAGCACGGCGAGGGTCCAGGTGCGATCGAGCGCGACGAACTCCCAGCCCGGGGGCACGAGCCGCAGCGCGCCGTCGAGGAAGCCCGTGTACCAGTCGGGCTGGCTGCCGGCGCCGGCATCGCCGGGCGAGGCCGGCCCGTACAGCCAGATCGGGTTGATCGTGACGGTCGCCGCGATCAGCATCAGCATGCCCGAGACGATCAGGAAGAGCCCGCCCGCGCGGGCCGCGGCATTGGGGAACAGCGGCACGCCGACGACGTTGGCCTCCGTTCGCCCGGGGCCGGCGAACTGCGGCGGCCGGTGCCGGGCCAGCAGCGCGACGCGCACCACGAGGAGCGCGATCATCGCCGGCACGACCACGAGGTGCAGCGGGTACAGGCGCTCGATGATCTCGCCAGGGAACGCGCCGCCGAACAGCAGGTCCTTCAGCCAGGTGCCGACCACGGGGATGCCGAGCGTGATGCCCTCGACGATGCGCAGCCCGGTGCCCGAGAGCATGTCGTCGGGCAGCGCGTAGCCGCTCCATCCGCCCGCGAGCGCTGCGATGAGCAGGAGGAACAGCAGCACCCAGCCCGCACGTCGTGGCCGGCGGAACGCCCCCGTGAAGAAGGTCACCAGGAGCTGCGCGAGCAGGGCCGCCGGCAACAGGAGCGCGGCCCAGTGATGCGCCTGCCGGAGGGCGAGCCCGCCGGGCACCTCGAACGAGACGTGCATGGTCGACGCGAACGCCTCGGAGACCTGTGCGCCGTGCAACGTCGGATACGCCCCGTCGTAGGCGACGGTCGCACTCGACGGCGTGTAGTGGAACATGAGCACCACGCCCGTCACGGTGACGACCGCGAGGCAGGCCAGCGCGACGACTCCGAACAGGTTCGACCAGTGCAGCGGCACGACGCGGTGACGGAGCTCCTGCATCGCGGCGCCCCCGCGCCTGCCGATCCGCGTCTTCGACATGCTCTCGGCCAGCCGTCCCGTGACGTCCGTGCGCGTTCCCGATGCTCCCGACACGTTGGTCTCCTCTCAGGCCCTTCACCACATACGACACGGGCCGACCCCGATTTGTGACAGGTCGAGAAACTTCTGCCGGAGGTGTCCGATCGGGGCCACGCTGTTCGTAGCAAGGGTGAGAGGTCGCCGATCGGAGGCGGCCCGTGAAGGGACCAGGATCATGAAGCTGATCACCAACACCCAGATCACCGTCGACGGCGTGATGCAGGCCAACGGCGGCAACAACCCGGAGTTCGATCCCGGGTTCGAGCGAGGCGGGTGGGCGCTCCCGCTCGGCGACGAGGAGTCGACGGCCTACATCGGCGACTTCTACCGGCGCGCCGACGCGTTCCTCTTCGGCCGGCGCACCTACGACCTCTTCGCCGGCTACTGGGGCGTGCAAGACGACTTCGACAGCCCGTTCGTCAGCTCCCTGAACACGCGCCCGAAGTTCGTGGCATCGAACACGATCACCGACCCGCAGTGGGCCGACACGACCGTGCTCTCCGGAGACGTCGAGGCCGCGGTTCGCGAGCTGAAGGCGCGGCCGGGCGGTGAGCTGCAGGTGCACGGCAGCGGGCAGCTCATCCGTTGGCTGCTCGAACGCGAGCTCGTCGACGAGATGACGCTGATCGTCTTCCCCGTGATCGTCGGCGCCGGCACGCGACTCTTCCCGGACGAGGGCACGGACTTCGCCCTCGAGCTGCTCGAGTCGCGCACGTTCGCGACCGGCATCATGGCGCAGACCTTCCGGCCCGCAGGCCGGCCGCAGTACGCGTAGCCCCGCGCGGCGGCGCAGACCAGAATGTCCCTGAACGGCACGTGGAGGTTTGAGATGCAGTACTTGGTTTCCGTCATCGACGACAAGACCGGCTCCGGCACGGAGGAGGAGATGGTGGCCATCCGGGCGTTCAACGAGCGACTCCGGGCGGGTGGCCACTGGGTGTTCGCCGCGGGCCTCGCCGCGCCCGAGACGTCGACGGTCATCGACGCGCGCGGCGAGGAACCCGTGCTCACCGACGGCCCCTTCATCGAGTCGAAGGAGCACATGGCCGGGCTCTGGATCATCGAGGCGCCCGACCTCGACGTCGCGCTCGAGCTCATGACCGCCGGGTCGAAGGCGTGCAACCGGCGCCTCGAGGTGCGCCCGCTCCTGTTCGTGTGAGCGCCGCGTGAACCCCGTCGACGCACGTGAGGCGATCACCCGGGCGCACCACGCCGAGTGGTCCCGGGTGGTCGCGTCGCTCGCGAGGCGCTTCGGCGACCTCGACATCGCCGAGGATGCGGCGGCCGAGGCCTTCGCCACGGCCGTCGAGCGGTGGCCGGCCGACGGCGTGCCGCCGAACCCGGGCGCCTGGCTCACCACGACCGCCAACCACAAGGCGATCGATCGCATCAGGCGCGAGCAGAAGCGCGCCGACAAGCACCGGGAGGCCATGATGCTGACCGACGACACCCCGCTCGAACCCCTCGGCGCCATCGACGACGACCGGCTGCGACTGATCTTCACGTGCTGTCACCCGGCGCTCGCGATGGAGGCGCGCATCGCACTCACCCTGCGCCTCGTCGGGGGCCTCACCGTGCCCGAGATCGCCCGAGGGTTCCTCGTGCAGGAGCCTGCCATGGCTCGGCGCATCACGCGAGCGAAGAACAAGATCGCGGCAGCAGGCATCCCGTACCGCGTGCCCTCGGCGCAGGACCTGCCGGCGCGCATCTCCGGCGTGCTGGCGGTGCTCTACCTCGTCTTCAACGAGGGCTATCTCGCGACCGGTCCGGGCACCGACCCCGTTCGGGCCGAGCTCACCGCAGAGGCGATCCGGCTCACCCGCCTGATCCGGACGCTGCTTCCGGGCGACGGCGAGGTCGCGGGCCTCCTGGCACTGATGCTGCTCACCGAGGCACGTCGCCCCGCTCGCGTCTCGACGGCCGGCGAGCTCGTGCCCCTCGGCGAACAGGACCGCGGCATGTGGTCGGAAGCGCTGATCGACGAGGGCCATCGACTGGTGCGCGAGCGCCTGGCATCCGGAATCGCGCCCGGCCGCTACCAATTGCTCGCGGCGGTCAACGCCGTGCACACCGACGCGCGAGACGCCCGCGACACCGACTGGAGACAGGTCGTCGCCCTGTACGACCAGTTGGTGCGCCTCGACCCCTCGCCGATCGTCGCCCTCAACCGCGCCATCGCCGTCGCCGAGCTCGACGGTCCGGATGCCGCGTTGCCGGCCATCGACCGTCTGGGCGACGCCTTGGGCGGCTACCACGCCTTCCACGCCACACGGGCCGAGCTGCTGCGCCGGCTCGGGCGGCGCGACGAGTCGCACGACGCCTACGGCCGGGCCATCGCCCTCGCCGGCAACACCGCGGAGACCGCCTACCTGGTGCGTCGCCGCGACGAGCTCGACTGAGACCGACCGCCGCCTACGCCCAGCCCAGCTCCCCGAGCTTCGCGTCGTCGAGGCCGAAGTAGTGGCCGATCTCGTGCACGAGCGTGATGCGCACCCTCGTGCGCAGCGAATCGAGGTCGGCGCTGTGCTCCTGCATGTTGTTCTGGAAGAGCGTGATGCGGTCGGGCAGCTCGCCGAAGCCGTAGACCCCCCGCGTCTTCAGCGGCCGCCCGCTGTACAGGCCGAACAGGCGCGGCCGCTCGCCGACCGGCTGGTTCTCGATCAGGATCGCGACGTTCTCGACCCCGCGCACCATGTCGTCGGGAAGCGCGTCGAAGACCTCGCCGACCATGCGTTCGAAGTCCGCGTCCGAGATCTCGACCATGCTCCCATTGTGCTCGCTCGCCCTGCGGGCCGGCCCCGCCGGGCGGGACTGCCGGTGCGCCGTCGGCGAACGGGTGCGGGTGGCGCTCGCACGTGTCATGCTGCGACGAACGAGGAGGTTCACGATGTCCGAGTCCGGCAGCCCTGATGCGGGCTCGCGATGAGCATCGAGGCATCCGGGCAGATCACCGTCGCAGACCGCGACCCGTCGCGTGCCCACTGGATGGAGTTGTTCTTCGACCTCATCTTCGTGGCCCTCGTCGGCCAGCTCGCCCACCCGCTGCACGACCACCCGTCGATCGCCGGGCTGCTGCTGTTCACGGCACTGTTCGCCTCGGTCTGGTGGTCGTGGGTCAACCTGACCTTCACCGTGAACGTCATGCCGTGGCTCAGCCGCCGGCAGCTCGCCCTCGTCATGCTCGCCGCGATGTTCGCAGTCGGGGCGATCGCCGTCGCCGCCCCCGAAGCGACCGGCGAGCGGGCATGGCTGTTCGCGGCGGGCAACGCCGCACTCAGGCTCGTGCTGCTCGGCCTGTGGATCACGCAATCATGGGGCAGTGGCGCGGCGTCGCGAACCCGGCTGCTCGTCTACAACGGCGTGACGGCCGTGCTCTGGTTCGTCTCGATCTGGCTGCCGAGCCCGTGGATGTTCGCGCTCTGGGGTCTCAGCATCGTCGTCGAGGTGACGCTGCTCGTCACGAGCAGCAGCAACTGGGCGGCGCGCGTGCTGCCGCGCATGAACACCGAGCACCTCTCCGAGCGGTTCGGCCTGCTCGTGGTCATCGTGCTCGGCGAGTCGGTGCTCTCCACCGTCGGCGCGCTCAACGAGAGCTGGAACCTCCCCGCCGGCATCGTGGGGATGCTCGGCCTCGCGACGATCTCGCTCCTCGCGTGGTCGTTCTTCATGTACGGCACCGATGCGATGCGAGTCGGGCTCGACGAATTGCGCGAGGCCGGCGACTTCCGGGCGATCCGCGACACCGTCGGGTTCCTGCCCTTCCTCATCGTCGTCGGCGTCACTGCGGTGTCGGGCGCCCTCGACAGCGCGATCCAGCATCCCGACGAACCGCTCCCCCAGGCGTCGGCCATCGCCCTGTGCGGCGGCATCGCGATCTTCTACGGCACGAACGCCATCATCTCGCTGCGCTTCGGGCGTCCCCTGAGCACCGTGCTCGGCTGGGCGATCCCGGCCCTCGTGCTGACGATCGCGCTCGGCGTCGCCGCATCGGTCGTCGACGCCGCGTACGCGATGGCCGGGGCCGTGACCGTGCTCGTCGTCATCGTGGCGACCTCGGAGATCGCCAACCGGCGAAAGCGGCTCAGCGCGCCTGCGTGAGCGGCAGGGCGTCGCCGAGCACCGGCGCGAGCGCGAACTTCGCCGGACCGAGGTACCGGCTGAGCTCGGGGCGACCGTAGCGGATCGCCACCTGCGTCGTCCCCTTGGCCGGATACATCTCGTACTCGTCGCGGAGCGTGCCGAGGAAGTGCGGGCCGAGCGCCGGCGCGGCACCGGCGATGACGATCTCTTCAGGGTCGATCAGCGCCGAGCTGATGCGCAGGGCACGCGCGAGCGCTCGGGCACCGAAGCCCATGCGCTCCCGTGCCTCGGCCGTCGACGCCAGCAGGGTCGTGTCGTGCTCGTCGAGCTCGTCGGTGTACGTGTCACCCAGCATCGCGCTCATCGAGGTGGCCGATTCGAGGCATCCGGACACGCCGCACCGGCACCTGGAGCGCGCGCCCTCGTAGATCACGCGAACGTGCCCGATCTCGCCCGCCCGGCCGGTGGCGCCCGTCATCAGGGAGCCGCCCGTCGTGATGGCGGCGCCGACGCCCTCGCCGAGGTGCACGACAAGACGGATGGCCCGATCGTCGGCGTCGACCGCCTCGGTCAGCGCCTCGGCGTCGACGTCGTTCACGACCGAGGTCGGCGCGCCGATCTCGGATTCGAGGATGCGGGCGAGCGGCACGTCGCGCCAGCCGAGCTGCACGCTGTCGACGACGACGCCCGCGGCCGTGACGCCGGGCACCTGCACGCACGCGGCGAGCACCCGCGATTCGAGTCCGTCGGTCAGCTCGCGGATCGCGTCGACGACGGTCGAGACCTCCATGCCCCCGGTGACGTCGAGGCGGCGGCTCTCGACGGTGCGCCCCGCGAGGTCGACGAGCGCGGTGTCGATCGCGCGAGTGCGCACCACGGCGACCACGATGAGATACGCGTCGCTCTCAAGCTCGAGCCGGGTCGCCCGCTTGCCGCCGGTGCTCTCGGCACGACCGGTCTCGACGACGAGGCCGAGCGCGATCAGTTCGGCGACGAGCGACGACGCGGTCGCGGAGGTGAGGCCGGTGCGTCGGGCGATGACCGCTCGCGTGACCGGCGCGGGCTCACGTGCGATCAGGCCGAGCGCCCGGAGGAGGTGCTCGCGCCGGATGCCCGTCTGCGATTCGGACTGGCCCGAGCGCGCGAATCGGCGCAGGAGGTCGGACTTGCGCTGCGGGTCGGCGGTGCTCACGGTGATCGTCTCCTCGGGTCGTGCCGGCGGTCTCGGGCCGATGCCTGCACGATGACATCTTGCCTCTTGACGCTCGGAGTTGGGATCACATAGCGTCGAGAATGCTTAGTTTACCTAGTCAACAAAGTGGTGCTGACCGGATCTCGGCACTCCGTTGACTCGAATTCGTCGAGACAGTTGGAGGCAAATGATGCAGTCCATTCGCAAGACGGTCGCCACGGTGGGCATCTCCGCCGTGGCCATGGCGGGGATGCTCACGCCGCTCTCCGCCTCAGCGGCACCGCCATCGGGCCCGCTCCCGGCGGTGAGCCCGACACCGCAGTCCATCACCCGCGCCGGCTCCGACCTCAACGTGCCGGGCCGGGTCGAGATCGTCGTCGATGACGACACGGATGCCGCGGCGCTCGCCGAGCTGCGCGAGACCCTGAGCGAGCACGGCGTCGACCGAATCGACGAGCGCTCGACGGCGACGGGCCGGGCGCCGCTCACGATCAAGTTGGGCGCAGCCACGAGGGCCGACATCGACAGTGCGCTCGGTTCGACGGAGGCGCCGACGCACGCCGAGGGGTACGCGCTCCTGGCCGATGCATCCGCCGGACCGCTCGGCACGGTCGCGCTGGGGGGCGCCGACGCGGCCGGCCAGTACTACGCCGTCAAGACCCTCGACCAGCTGTTCGTACCGAAGGACGACGGCGGCTACCGCATCGCCGGCGCATCGATCACCGACTTCCCCTCGATGCCGCTCCGCGGCACGATCGAGGGCTTCTACGGCGAGCCCTGGTCGCACGAGGAGCGACTCGACCAGCTCGAGTTCTACGGCGACGTCAAGGCGAACACGTACATCTACGCGCCGAAGGACGACCCGTACCACCGCGATCGCTGGCGCGATCCCTACCCCGCCGACAAGCTCGCGGAGCTCGGTGAGCTCGTGACGACCGCGACCGACAACCACGTGCGCTTCACCTTCGCGCTCTCGCCCGGCAACACCGTCTGCTACTCGAGCGACGCCGACTACCAGGCGGTCGCATCGAAGCTGCAGCAGATGTACGACCTCGGCGTCCGGGCCTTCAACATCCCGCTCGACGACATCGACTACGGCCGCTGGCACTGCGACGGCGACCGCACGACGTTCGGTGCACCGAGCGCCCGCACGGCGGGCGTCGCCCAGGCCGCCTTCCTCGACCGCGTGCAGCGGGAGTTCGTCGAGACGCACGAGGGCGTGAATCCGCTGCAGATGGTGCCGACCGAGTACTCGAACACCGCAGACTCGGCCTACAAGACGGCGCTGCGCACCATGGACGAGGACATCGTCGTCATGTGGACCGGCGAGGGCGTCGTTCCCCAGTCGGTGACGGTCGCCCAGGCGCAGCAGGCCGCCACGGTCTTCGGCGGCCCCACCTTCCTCTGGGACAACTACCCGGTCAACGACTACGGCAACACCGCAGGGCGACTGCTCATGGCGCCGTACGACAAGCGCGAGGCCGGCCTCGGCGAGCACCTCGCCGGCATCGTCTCGAACCCCATGAACCAGGCCGCCGCGAGCAAGATCGCGATCTTCGGCGTCGCCGACTTCACGTGGAACGACGAGGCGTACGACGCGGGGCACAACTGGTCGCGTGCCCTCGATCACCTCGCGAACGGGGATGCCGCGACGACCGCTGCGCTCCGCGTCTTCGCCGACCTGAACCACCTCGCGCCGAGCTTCGGGGCGCCCTGGCAGCCGCAGGCTCCCGAGCTCGCCGCACACATCGCGGCGTTCTGGGAGACCTGGAGTGCGGGCGACCGGGCCGGCGCCGTCGCCGGGCTGCGCGGCTACGCCCAGTCCATCGCCGACGCTCCAGAGGCGATCCGCTCGGGCACCACCGACCCGGCCTTCGTGTCGGACTCGGACCCCTGGCTCGATGCGGCGGCCCTCTGGGGCGCGTCGACGGTCGAGCTGCTCGACGCCGTGCAGGCGAGGATCGACGGCGACACCGCGGCATCCGATGCCCTCGCCGCCTCGGCGAAGACCACGGCGGCGCAAGCGGCCGCGGTCGTCGTCGACCCGCCCGACAACTCGTGGGGCAAGGCCAAGGTGCGCATCGCCGACGGCGTGCTCGACGCCTTCCACGGTCGCATCGGGTTCACGCTCGCGATGTGGGACGCGGGCGATGTCGTCAACGTCGCGCCGAGCGGCACGGCGACCGCCTCGAGCACCGAGGTGCCGCAGTTCGGTGCGAAGAACGTCAACGACGACAACCCGTCGACCCGCTGGGCGTCGGGCTACAGCGACGACTCGTGGGTGCAGGTGAAGCTCGCCGAGCCGACGGTCGTGCGCGGCATCACCGTCAACTGGGAGGCCGCGTGCGCTGCCGCATACGAGCTGCAGACGTCGACCGACGGCACGACATGGACGACGATCCGCACGGTCGACGACTCGACATGCGCGCTCGACGTCTACACCTTCGACGAGAGCGAGCCGGTGCAGTACGTGCGCATGCAGGGCATCGACCGCAAGTCGACGTGGGGCTACTCGATCTGGGAGCTCGGCATCTACGCGGCGAGCTGAGTCGCTCCGGTCCGGTCTGATCGCCGGCTGAATGGCACGGGTGCCCTCCCGCTCGCACCGAGCGGGAGGGCACCCGCCTTCGCACCCGTCGACAATGTCGGACCGGGCGGGTAACTTCGCGATCGGAATCGTCAGATCGCTCTCGAACGGGGAATCACGATGTCAGAGGTACTGCTCTTCCACCACGCGCTCGGCCCCACCGCGGGCCTGCATGCCTTCGCCGACGAACTGCGCGCCGCCGGTCACTCGGTGCACACGCCCGACCTCTTCGAGGGGCGTACGTTCGCGACGATCGAGGATGGGGTCGGCTACGCCCGCGAAGTCGGCTGGGACGAGATCATGGCGCGCGGCGAGCGCGCTGCTGCGAGCCTGCCGAACGAGCTCGTCTACGGCGGGTTCTCGCTCGGCGTCGTGCCCGCGCAGAAGCTCGCCCAGACCCGCGCCGGCGCACGAGGGGCACTGTTCTTCTACTCGTGCCTGCCCGTCGACGAGTTCGGCTCCTGGCCGGCCGGCGTGCCGGTGCAGATCCACGGCGCCGACGCCGACCCGATCTTCATGGACGAGGGCGACGTCGAGGCCGCGCGCGAACTGGTCGAGGTCGCCGACGACGCCGAGCTGTTCCTCTACCCGGGCGACCAGCACTACTTCGCCGACTCCAGCCTGCCGAGCTACGACGCGGCTGCGGCCGAGCTGCTCACGGAGCGCGTGCTCGCGTTCCTCGCGCGGGTCGGCTGAGCGCGCGGATCGGCTGACCGGGAGGTCAGGCGAGCGCGTCGACCACGTCGGGTTCGTCGAGCTGCGCGACCTCGGCGGTGAACAACGGCGACAGCACCTCGTAGGCGGCCCCTTTCGCCACTTCGGCCTCAGCACCCACGACGACGTCGAGGTGCGGAGCCGCGGTGTTGCCGTGCACGAACTCGGCTTCGAAGGCGGCCGCCACTCCGCGGGCGAGACGCGGGATGTCGAGCTCGGGCGCAAAGGCCACGACGACCCCTTCGGGGCCGAACATCTTGCTCGCGTTCGCCATCGCGATGCCGAGCTCTCGAGCAGCGTCATCGAGCACCGGCTCGACCGACGCCGGGTCCGCGTCGAGCCCGGCGACCCCTCGACGAGCGAGCTCCCGTTCGATGCCCCACCCGCTCCCCCAGGTCTCGAGGCATCCGTGCGCCCCGCAGTGACACGCGCGGTCGGCGCCGCCCACCGCGCGCCAGTGCGCGAAGCCTCCGGCCGAGGCATCGAACCCGCGGTGGATGCGGCCCTGCACGACGAGAGATGCACCGAGGCTCTGCCCGACGCTGAAGACGATGAGGTCCCGCCCCTCGAGGCGCCCGTCGTAGAGCAGCCCGGCCGACGCGAACGCGTTGACGTGGCTGTCGAGCACGACAGGGGCGTCGAGTGCACGGGCCAGCTCCGCGCGGAGTGCCACGTTCTCCCAGCCGAGCGTGCCGCTGTGCCGCACTCGGCCGCGGGCCTGATCGACCACACCCGACACGGCGATGCCGATGCCGACCACCTCGCCGCTCTGCTGTCGATGCGTGACCGTCTCGACCGAGCGCACGACGGCGTCCACGGCATCGGCCAGAGCCGTGGAGGCGAGTGGCTCCCGGTGGTCGGCGACGATCTCGCCGGCGAGATCGATCAACGCGACGTACGCCTCGTGCGCGGTCAGTCGCACACCGATCGCGAAGACCGCGTCGCGCCCGAGTTCGAGCAGTCGCGCCGGTCGCCCCCCGGTACCGCGCACGACGTCGGTCTCGACGAGCACGCCCGAGTGCAGGAGCCTGCCCGTGATGCCGGTGACGGTCGCCGGGCTGAGCCCGGTCTGCACGGCGATGAAGGCACGCGCGACGGGGCCGCGGGCACGCACGACGTCGAGCACGAGCGCCTCGTTGATCTCGCGGATCAGCGCCTTGCTTCCCGCGCGCAGCTTCATCGCCGTCGTCCTGTCGTGAGCCGGGTCATCGTCGAACCCCATTCTGTCGAGTCGGCCGCCGAGATCGGGGGAACCCATCGCAGCGTATCGCCATACTATTACTTCGGTCATTGACAAAACACAATTTTCCGATCTACGCTGCTCGCATGACCGACGACAACGGAGTCAGTGCGACAGCGCACCCCGAACCATCCGAGCAGGTACGCATCCTGCTCAGCGTGCCCGCCCGTGAGCTGGCCGCGATGTTCCCCGCCGACACCCGGTCGGCGCTCGATGAGCTCGGTGAGGTCGTCGTCGCCGAGCCCGGTGAGTTGGCCGACACGACCGCCTTCCGCGCGACGCTCTCGGGTGTGCACGTCGCGGTCACCGCATGGGGGTTCCCGACGCTCGACGCCACGCGGCTGGCCGACGCGCCCGAGCTGCGGTTCGTCATGCACGCGGCATCCTCGCTCCGCTCAGTCACGAGCGACGACTTCTGGGCCGCCGGCATCCCGATCTCCCAGGCGGGCGCGGCGATGGCGCCGGCCGTGGCCGAGCTCTCGCTCGCCTTCACGATGTCGCTGCTGCGACGCACCCAGCGCACCGACCACGCCCTGCGCAGCGGCGGCGACTGGTGGGAGGCGCGCGAGGTGCCGCGTGCGCGTGAGATCCGCGGCAGTCGCATCGGCGTGATCGGCGCCAGCCGCACCGGGCGCCAGTACATCGACCTCGTCACGGCGCTCGGCGCCGACGTCACGGTCTACGACCCCTACCTGCCGGCGGGCGACCCGCTCCACGCGATACAGGGCGGACTCCACGACCTGCTCCGCGAGTGCGAGGTGCTGGCCCTGCACGCCCCCGCCACGCCCGAGACGCGCGGCATGCTCGGCGCCGCCGAACTCTCACTGCTCCGCGACGGAGCCCTCGTGGTCAACACCGCCCGCGCCGAGCTGCTCGACGCCGACGCCCTCTACGCCGAGGTCGCCTCGGGCCGCCTCGACGCCGCACTCGACGTCTTCGAGGTCGAGCCGCTCGACGACCGGTGGCGCGCGCTGCCGAACGTGCTCGTCACTCCCCACCTCGGCGGAGCCACAGTGGAATCCCGCCGGCGCGCCGGCCTGATCGTGGTCGACGAGATCCGCCGCTTCCTCGCCGGCCGCCCCCTGCAGTACGCCCTCACCCGCATCGACGTCGAACGGATGGGATGACATGCCCCACAACGTCCTCATCATCCACTGCCACGACCTCGGCCGGTTCCTCGGCACCTACGGTGTCGAGACGGTGTCGACACCGCACCTCGACGCGCTCGCCGCCGAGTCGACGGTGTTCGAGCACGCCTTCTCGACCGCGCCGCACTGCAGCCCGGCACGCGCCTCCCTCTTCACCGGGAGCTACCCGCAGCAGAACGGCGTGCTCGGACTCACCCACGAGCCGTTCGGTTGGGACCTGCACGACCCCTCGACGCACATCGCGCACCGGTTGCACACCGCCGGATACCGGACCGAGCTCGTCGGCGTGCACCACGAGTCCAAGGTGCTGCCTGACGACGAGATCGCCGTGCGACTCGGATTCGACCGTGTACGCACCGGTGGCGAACGCGACGTCGTCGCCGAACGCACGCTCGAGGCGCTCGACGCGGCGAGCGCCGACGGCGCGCCCTTCTACCTGCAGGTCGGGTTCAACGAGCCGCACCGGTCGCCGTCCGACCGCGACCCGGTCGGCGTCATGGGCTTCCTCGGCACGAGCGTCGACCCCGATCGGAGCCTCGGTGTCACGGTGCCGGCGCACCTCCACGACGACGCGGGCGCTCGCACGGAGATGGCCGAGCTGCAGGGTGCGGTGCGCGCGATGGACGAGGGCGTCGGCCGGGTGCTCGCCAGGCTGCAGACCCTCGGCCTCGACGACCGCACGATCGTCGTGTTCACCACCGACCACGGCCTCGCACTCCCCCGCGCGAAGTGCACCCTCTACGACGCGGGAACCGGCGTGGCCCTGCTCATCCGCGCCCCGGGGCGCGGCGACTGGGCGGGCCGTCGCATCGACGAGCTCGTGAGCCACGTCGACGTGCTGCCGACCCTCTTCGAACTGCTCAGCCTGCCGACGCCCGATACCGTGACCGGCGACAGCCTCGTCCCCGTGATCGAGCGCGGTGCCGACGGGCGCGAGCACGCCTTCGCGCAGTTGAGCTACCACACCTACTACGACCCGAAACGTTCGGTGCGCTCGACGAGCCACAAGCTCATCGTGAACTTCTCGAACGCCCCGCGGGCGATGGATCCCACCCAGTCGTGGATCCATCGCAGCCTGCCGGCCGATCTCGCCGGGCCGACGATCGGCACGAGCCCCACGGTCGAGTTGTACGACCTCCGCTCCGACCCGCACGAGACCTCCAACATCGCCGGCGAAGTCGCGCACCGCGCGGCGTACTCCGCCCTCGCCGGCGCCCTGTTGGGCTGGATGCGCGAGACCGGCGACCCGTTGCTCACGCCGCAGCCCCAGCTGCGACGCCACCGACTCGCGCTGGCTGCCCTCGAATCGGCCGCGCGCGACGCGGAACCCGCTCTGCCCTGACCCCAACCCCCATCCGGAACCGACGAGGCTTCCGGAACACCCCCGAGAAAGCGAGAACAGCATGACCAGACGACACCTCCGGCTCGCGGCCGTCGCCGCCGCCGGCGCGCTCGCCCTGACCGCCTGCGCCTCGAACACCCCGACCGCCCCTGCCGCCGACGGCGAGGTCACCGGCGAGGTGACGATGTGGATGTACCCCGTCATCAAGGACGAGGCCGCCAGCAAGCAGTACTGGGCCGACACCGAGACCGCGTTCGAGGAGGAGTACCCGGGCGTCGACCTGACGATCGAGCTGCAGACCTTCGACAAGCGCGATGCCCAGATCTCGGCCGCGCTCGCGGCCAACACCGGCCCCGACCTCGTGCTCATCACGCCCGACCAGGCCGCCACCTACCTCACCGTCGGCGGCCTCCTCCCGGTCGACGAGGCCATCGCCGAGGATCGCGACGCCTTCTACGAGGGAACCTTGTCGGCGGCGACCTTCGACGACGAGCTGTACGGCGTCCCGCTGTTCCAGAACGTCTTCACGACCGCCTACAACACGGAGATCTTCGAGGCGGCGGGGCTCGACCTGCCGAAGACGTGGGACGACGTGCTCGACGCGGCGCCCGTGCTGGCGAAGCAGGGCATCGCGGTGATGGACTACGCCGGCAGCACCGAGCAGACCCTCAACCTCTCGTTCTACCCGTTCCTCTGGCAGGCGGGCGGCCGGGTCTTCACCGAGGACGGCTCCGACATCGCGTTCGACTCGAAGGAAGGCGTCGAGGCGCTCCAGTTCCTGGTCGACCTCCAGGAGGCCGGCGGGCTGCCGGCGGATGCCGCAACCGCGGGCCCCGCTGTCGAGGGCGCGCCGATCGCTTCGGGCAAGGCCGCGATGCGCGCGACCACCTTCCTGCCCGAGGTGAACCAGATGCGTGCCGCACTCGGTGAGGACGCCTTCGCCCTCGGCGAGCCGCTCGAGGGCGAGATGCAGGCCACGTACGGCAACCCGGGTCTGCTGTCGCTCACCTCCATCAACAAGAAGGAGAACCGGGAGGCCGCGTACGCGGTGCTGTCGTTCCTCACCTCGGCCGAGCAGCAGTCCGCGCTGAACGCCGCCGCTGTGAACTTCCCCACCCGCACCGATGTCGGCGCGCCCGGCGAGGGCCCGGACTTCGAGGCGCTCGGCAGCGCCCTCGAGTCCGCGAACCCCGGTGAGCCGTCGCCGGTCGCCCGTCAGGTGATGGGCGTGCTCGCCCCGTACATCCAGGCCGCCCTCGCGGGTGATCTGTCGCCCAAGGAAGCCCTCGAGAAGGCCGCGGACGAAGCCCGCGCCGAGCTCGACCGCGCCTGACCCGTCTGGGCCGGGGGTCGCACGTCGACCCCCGGCCCGCCCCGAAGCATCCGCCCAGCTCGTCGATCGGACCCACTCATGACCGCCACCACTGCACGGCGCACAGGCGCACCGCGCCGGCCGGCAGGCGCACGTCGCGCCAATCGACGGGAAGCCGTCGCCGGCCTGCTCTTCATCCTCCCGACGCTCGTGATCTTCGCGGTGTTCAAGTTCCTTCCCATCGGCGGCGCCGGTGCGATGAGCCTCACCGAATACCGGCTGAACGGCGACGTCACCTTCCTCGGTGCCGAGAACTACACCCGGCTCTTCAGCGACCCGCATTTCTGGCAGTCGCTCGGCGTGACCCTCGGGTACGTCTGCATCTTCGTGCCGCTCATCATCGCCGTCTCGCTGGTCGGCGCCCTGCTACTGAACAAGCTCGTGCGCTACAACGGCGTGTTCCGGGCCTTGCTCTTCGTGCCGTACCTCAGCTCGTTCGTGCTGGCGGGCATCATCTGGACGTGGATCTTCGCGATCGACGGTCCGTTGAACGCCGCGCTCGAAACGGTCGGCCTCGGCCCCGTGCTCTTCCTCTCCGGCGAGCAGTGGCTCGTGCTCGCCTCACTCGCCATGGTCTCGGTCTGGAAGGGCTTCGGTTATTCGATGCTGATCTTCCTGGCCGGCCTCAAGGCGCAGCCCGCCGAAGTGCACGAGGCGGCCCGCATCGACGGCGCGAACGCGTGGAAGGGGTTCTGGCACGTGACCTTCCCGCTGCTGAAGCCGGTGCTGTTCTTCGTGCTGGTCATCGAGACGATCATCGGATTCCAGGTCTTCGACACCATCTACGTCATGACCGCCGGCGGCCCGGCCCGCGCCAGCTACAGCCTCATCTACTTCCTGTTCGACGAGGGCTTCAAGTACTTCGACTTCGGCTACGCCGCCGCCATCGGCATCGTGCTGTTCGTGATCGTGCTCGTGCTCTCCCTCGTGCAGCGACGCTTCTTCGAAGGAAAGGAGGAGCTGTGAGCACCACCGCCCTTCCCCAGACCCGCCGTGCTGGCGAACCCACGAGCGGGAACCCCCGACCCGGGCAGGTCCCCGGCCGCAACGGCGCCCGTCGCCGACCGGCGAAGCGGAGGCAGACCGGCCTGCTGATCCTGCTGATCGTCGTCTCGCTCTTCACCGTGGCGCCGCTCATCGCGGTCGTCGTGCTGGCACTCTCCCCCGAGAACGCCCCGACGCTCCCGTACGCGATCCCGACCGAGCTGACCCTCGACAACCTGATCCGCATCCTGAACGTCGGCGAGTTCACGACGTGGCTCACGAATTCGTTCCTCTACTCGGTGATCTCCGTCGTCGTCATCCTGTTCACGGCGTCGATGGCGGCGTACGCACTGGCTCGCAAGCGATTCCCCGGGCGCAACATCATCCTGTGGTCGATCGTCGCGACGCTCATGGTGCCGATGCAGGCGACCCTCATCCCGATGTTCATCATGGTCGCCGGCTGGGGCGGCGTGAACACGCTCTGGGGCCTCATCCTGCCGACGCTCGCGAACGCGCAAGCGGTGTTCCTCATCCGCCAGTTCGTGCGCGACCTGCCCGACGAGCTGTTCGATGCGGCCCGCATCGACGGGGCCGGGGAGTGGCGGACCTTCGTGTCGATCGTGCTCCCGCTGATCAAGCCCGTGCTCGCGACGCTCGCCATCTTCGTCTTCCTCTGGCACTGGAACGACCTGCTCTGGCCGCTCGTCGTCGGCCAGTCCGACGAGGCGCGCACGCTCACCGTCGGCCTCGCGACCCTGAACACCGAGACCGTGTCGACGGCGAACATCATGTCGGCGGCGCTCATCAGCTTCATCCCCTGCCTCGTGATCTTCCTGTTCCTGCAGCGGCACATCGTGGCGAGCATCACCTCGAGCGGCGTCAAGGGATGACTCCGACCGGCGCCCAGCCGCTCCGCTTCGGCCTCATCGGCGTGGACTCCGCGCACTCGGTGCAGTTCACCCGCCTGTTCGGCGACGGGCGCTCCGGCATGGTGCCGGGAGGCTCCATCGTCGCCGCCTGGCAGGGCCCCACCGTCGCGGACTTCCCGCCGAGTCGCGACCGCAACGACCAGCTCGCCGACGAGGTCGCCGGACTCGGGGTGCCGTGGCTCGATTCGCCCGAGGCGGTGGCCGAGGCATCCGACGCCCTGCTGGTGGTCGCGAGCGACTCGCGAACGCACCCGGGGTACCTGCGCCGCCTCAGTCCCCTCGGCAAGCCGATCTACATCGACACGCGGTTCGCGCCAACCCGCCAGGAGGCCATCGAGATGCTCGAGCAGGCTTCAGCAGACGGATGCCTCGTGCTGGCGGGCTCTCCGAAGCGGTTCACGCCGGAGTTCCGCCGCGCGTTGGCGGCCGCGGGCGACGCCGAGCGCATCGACCTCGACGGCCCGTTGCCCGAGCAACCGCACCACCCCTTCCTCGCCTGGTACGGCGTGCACCTCGTGGACCTCGCGGTCGCCGCGCTCGGTCCCGACTGCGCGACGGTCGATGCCACCGGCGATCGCGTCGTTGCGACGTGGGCCGACGGCCGCGTCGCGGTGCTCGGCGGCGACGCCGAATGGCACCCCGTCACCCGCGGGGTGATCGACTCCCCGACCGGGTCGCAGGCGTTCGCGATCGAGGCGAGCGAAGGGATGCTCGTCGGCCTGCTCACGAGCATCGCGGCATCCTGTCGAAGCGGCCTCCCCACCGTACCGCCGGCGGAGATCGTCGCAACCGTCGCGATCGTGGAGGCCGCCGCCCGGAGTCGCGCAGACGGTGTCCCGGTCGATCTTCAGCGCTGACGCCGACCCACGCTGACGCACTCCACTGACGATCCGCTGACGCTCACCCGAGCCCGGCGCGCTCCTCCGCGGCATCCGACTCGCCCTCGACCGGGCGGTTCGACAGGCCGACCGACCCTGCACCCTCGCCCCTCGAGAGCGCGGCCGACACCGCGACCGACTCGTCGACGTCGGGGTACTGCGGGCGCAACTGCACGGCCTCCTGGCGACGCTGCTCGCGCTTGGCCTTCCGCGACGAGGCGACGAGGTTCAGCGCCTCGACGAGGATCGCGAACGCCATCGGGGCGTAGATGAGGGCCTTGTCGATGTGCACGCCGAAGCCCTCGGCGATGAGGAACACGCCGATGAGCAGCAGGAACGACAGCGCGAGCATCTTCACCGTCGGGTGCTGGTTGACGAACGAGAAGATGAAGCGCGACGCGAAGAGCATGATGCCGAACGAGAGCACGACGACGGTGACGATGACGACGAGGTTCTCGGTCATGCCGACGGCCGTGATGACCGAGTCGAGCGAGAACACGATGTCGAGCGCGAGGATCTGCAGGAGCACCGAGCTGAAGGTGATGCGCTTCGGCGCGGCACCGCCGTGCTCCTCTTCGGCACCCTCGAGCTTGTGGTGGATCTCGGTGACGGCCTTGTAGACGAGGAACAGGCCGCCGGCGATGAGGATGAAGTCCTTCACCGAGAAGCCCATGCCGAACCAGACGACGACGTCCTCTTTCAGCGTGATGATCCATCCCGCGAAGAACACGAGGATCACGCGGATCACCATGGCGAGCGTGAGGCCGAGGTTGCGAGCCCGTGCCTGCTGCTCCTTCGGGAGCTTCGACGCGAGGATCGAGATGAAGATGACGTTGTCGACGCCGAGCACGACCTCGAGCACGAACAGCGTCACGAAGACGGCGATGAGTTCGGGCGTGAATGCGAAGGAGAAGTCCACCCGCTCATGTTAGAGGGGCGGATGCCGCGGCATCCGCGAATTCGCGACGCCCGGGACCCGGTGCTGAGACCCCCGCTACCGCTGCGCCGGCGCGTACCTCGCGAAGATCGTGCCCGATTCGGAGCCCTCCACGTCGAGCAGCCGGATTCCCACCGGGTGCGGCGAGCGCAGCCGGCCCTCGGCGTTGCCGACGATGAACGGATGGATGCCCGCGTGCACCTCGTCGACGAGCCCGGCGTCCACGAGGGTGGCCGCCAACTGTCCGTAGCCGTGCGAGATGATGGAGCCGTACCGTTCGCGGAGGCCACGCACCGCATCGACGACGTCGCCCTCGATGAGTGTGCAGTTCCAGTCGAGCGGGCCCGTGAGCGTCGTCGATGCGACGAACTTCGGCAGGGCGTTGTAGTGCGCGGCGAAGCCGCGCTCGTCAGTCTGCTTCGGCCAGTACTCGCGGAAGAACTCGTAGCTCTCACGGCCGAGCAGCACCGCATCGGCGCCGAAGACGAGTTCGTCTGAGTGGCGCACCAGATCGGGATCGTTGTCGTCGAACCACTGCTCCATCTGGTCGAACGCGCCGTCGAGGGTCATTTCGAAGGAGATCGTCACTGTTCCCATGCATTCCAGACTGCGCCTTCGAGCGCCGGATGTCACGGGGTCGATCGAGTCTGCATTGCGCGGCGAGTCAGCTCCCGTCGAGTCGCACCTTCGCCTCGAGTCCGAGGAATTCGCCGTACCGGTCCGCGGCATCCTGAATCGCCCGGACCTCGCGCGGCGACAGCGGGCGATGCGGGTGCACCGCGAACGCGACCGCCTTCGCCGTCACCGTGCGCTTCATGCCGGCGACGAGCTGCCCGTCGACGAGCGCCATGCCGATCGCCGTCTCCCGCGCCCGCGGCACCACGCCGTCGGCGTCGACGACCCAGCGCGAGTCCTGGTAGCCGCGGTACATCTCGTCGAGCACCTGCAGCAGGTGACCGGCGGGCGCAGCGGATGCCGGGGCTTCGCCTGGCGCATGCCGGAAGGTGCGGCCATCGTGCTCGAACGAGGCAAGACGGTCGCCGGCCGCGGCGATGCCCCGCCGCACGTCGGTCACGGTGAGGGTCGCCCAGTAGGCGAGGTCTCGATCGGTGGCCGGGCCGTGCGAGGTGAAGTACCGCAAGGCGAGCTCGGCGAGAGCCTCGTCGCGGTCGAGGCGACGCGGTGCCGGCACGCGATCGGCGAAGCGCGCGTAGGTGTGCTCGCCGTCTCGCGGCGCGCCGCTGCAGATGCGGCCCTGCACCTCGAGGCGACCGAGCAGCAGCATGAGCTGCTGGCCCGTGACCTGCTCGCCTCGCTCGGCCAGCGCGTCGGCGATGTCGCCCCTGGTGCGGTCGGGCGAGTCCGCGAGCATCGTCTCGACGGCGTCGCCGAGCATGCCGAGCCGGTTGGCGATCGGCCGCAGTTGCTGTTCGAAGATCGGCATGACGCGCGGCGCGGTGAGCTCCTGCAGCCAGAGCGCGTCATCGGCGTGCACGTAGTGCCAGGTCGACCGCAGTACGTGGATGCGAAGGATGCGGCCCTCGGCGAGCGCGTCTGCGAGGTCGCCCTGCCGCGGCGACGCGGTGCGTGTGGCGACCGCCCACGCCGACTGCGAGGCGTTCTCGGCCTGCACGGCGGCGAGGGTGCGCACGACGTCCTCCGCCGTCGCGGCGGGTGCGGCGAGCCGTTGCGAGTGCAGCCGCCACCGGGCGAGGTCTCGGTCGCTGATCACCCCTGCAGCGTATGTGCGGGCGCACGCCGGGCACCAGAGAGGTGAACGGTGCTCCGGTTCTCCGGTACTTCGGTACTTCGGTACCGCCTCCCAATCCGCACACCCTGCGCGCGACGCGGAATCAGCCGCGGTAGCCGCATCCGATGCATCGGCGTAGCCTGTGCCGCGACGTGCCCGCGAGAACCGAGGAGGGCCCGATGTCGCCGACGCCGATCGTCTACGAGACCGTGCACCGCATCGCCTTCTCGGAGCTCGATCCGTTCCAGCACGTGAGCACCGGCAACTACGCCAGGTACTTCACCGACCACCGCATGGAAGGGCTGGGGCGATACGCCGGTTGGGATCTGCCCACCCTCGGCTCCCTCGGTTTCATGACATGGGTGCGGCGCATGGAGATCGACTTCATCAGGCCCCTGACCGCTGACCAGGAGGTCTCGATCATTTCCTTCGTGCGCGAGTTCCGAGGCCCCGACGCGATGATCGAGTGCACGATGACGGATGCCGCGGGCACGACGGTCTCGACTTGCCTCATGGTCGTGGCCCACGTCGACGGCCGCACACGGCGAGCCACGGATTGGCCCGCCGAACTCCAGGCACTCTTCTTCGAACCCGACGGCTGACGGTCCGGGCGCCGAACGAACGAAGCCGCCGGCGCCCGGTGAGGGCGTCGGCGGCGTCGACTCGTCCAGCAGAAGGAGCTGCTCAGAGGCTCCGTGCCTCGATGTCGCCGTACGCGGTGGTCGCCGTGATGGCGAGTTCGGCGTCGGCGCCCTTGGTGTTGTTGAGCGAGTTCTGCACGCGGCCGAAGCTGGTGCCTGCGTCGAGCGTGGCGGATGCCCCGGGCACGACGCCGACCGACAGGTTGCCGGCCTGTGCGCTCAGCACGACCGAGCCGCGCACGGCCTCGGCGATGCGGATGTCGCCCTTCTGGGTGCTGATCTCCGCCGGGCCGTTGAGGCGACCGACCACGACGTCGCCGGCGAGCGCCGACAGGCGCACGCTCGCGGCCTCGTCGATCTTGACCGTGCCGTTGGCGCCCGCGAACTCGACGTCGCCGAGGCGTCCGACGCCGCGGAACTCGGCCGCGGCCGCCTTCGCCTCGACACGGGAGCCGGCCGGCACCTGCACCGTGACCTCGACCGATCCCGACGGGCCGAGGATCTGGTTGCCGGCGGGCGTCGCGACACGCAGCACGCCGTCGCGGTAGTCGATCGTCGTCTCTTCGGCCATCTTCACGTCGCGGCTCTTCGACGCGTTGGCGGGGCGGACCTCGATCGTGGTGTCGGCCCGGTCGGCGGCGATGACCTGCACGCGGCCCGCCGAGATGTCGAGCACGGCGGCGATGGGGGCGGGGGTGTCGAACTTCTGCAGCATGATGATTCCTTCGAGTTGGTGTTGCGTTCAGTGGTGTTTCTGATGTTGGTAACGCTACGTTGCATTCACAACTTGCGCAACGATGGAATTGCATCCGGCATTCTAAAATGCTGGTCAAGTACATATAATCGTTGCAACAGCTTCGATTTCAACGCAATGACGAGCACAACGCTCGTTGCAATGGTCGTGGAACGAACGTCATACTGGAGGCATTCCGTCGACGAAGGAGGCCACCATGCCGGGAGGCAGGCTCACCCAGCACGAACGCCAGCAGATCTCGCTGGGCCTCGCCGACGACCTCGCCTACGCGGAGATCGCCAGGCGCCTCGACCGCCCGACCTCGACGATCACCCGCGAGGTGATGCGCAACGGCGGACCCGGGGCCTATCGTGCCGATCTCGCCCAGCGGGCCACAGAGCGCCGCACCCATCAGCGCAAGCCGGCGGCACCGCGCGGCACAGGCGCACCCGCGCCGGCCCACGGCCGGGACCCCGACGCCGTGCACGAGTACGAGGAGGCGTTCATCACGATCCTCATGCAGTCGGGGCTGCCCCGCATGGCGGCTTCGGTGCTCACCTGCCTCTACACCTCCGATGCGGGCAGCCTGACGGCAGCGGAACTCGTGCAGCGCCTCCAGGTCAGCCCGGCGTCGGTCTCCAAGGCGGTCGCCCTGCTCGAGAACGTGGGGCTCGTGCGCCGCGAGGTCGAGGCGGGCCGCCGCGAACGCTACTCGGCCGACAACGACGCCTGGTACCAGTCGATGATCGCCGCGGCCCGCTCCAACGCCGAGCTCGCCGAGGCCGCCCGGCGCGGCGTCAACGTGTTCGGTCGCGACACGCCTGCGGGCAACCGCCTCCAGAACATGGCGCGCTTCGTCGACTTCGTCGCCGAGAGCATCGCCCGAGCGGCCGAACAGGCCAGGGACATCCTCTCGACGATGCCGACCACGAACGCGGCCGCCACGAGCAGCCCCACCTCGAACGACGACGAACGCTGACGGATGTCGCGGCTCGTGCAGTGCGAACGAGCGAGACCTGCGACGATCGAGGAATGACCAGCCCGGACCCGATCGACCTCGCCGCCTGGCCGCGGCGCGAGGCGTTCGAGCACTACCGCAACCAGGTGCCGTGCACCTACGCCATCACCGTCGAGATCGACGTGACGGCCTTCGCAGCGGCACTGCGCTCCTCGTCGCGCAAGACGTACGTCGCGCAGATCTGGGCGATCGCCACCGTCGTCAATCGGTACCGCGAGTTCCGCATGGCGTTGACCGACGCCGGTGAGCCGGCGAGCTGGCCCGTGGTGCACCCCGCGTTCACGGTGTTCAACGCCGCACGCGAGACCTTCGCAGCCGCCTGGGCGCCCTACGACCCCGATTTCGGCCGCTTCCACGATCGGGCCGCCGAGCTGCTCGCCTCCACGGCGAGCGCGACCACGATGTTCCCGCAGGGCGCGCTCCCGCCGAACGTGTTCGACGTGTCGAGCCTGCCGTGGACGAGCTTCACCGGATTCACCCTGCAGATCGACGGCGGCACGAGCCATCTGTTGCCGATCTTCACGCTCGGCCGGTACCTCGAGCGCGAGGGACGCACGCTGCTGCCGGTCGCCGTGCAGATCCACCACGCCGCCGCCGACGGGTTCCACACGGCGCGGCTGCTGGGCGCCCTCGAAGCGCTCATGGCCGATGCGAGCTGGGTGAGCGCGTGACATCCGCTGAGCCGGCCCCGGCCACGCGACGCATCGAACTGACCCTGCGCAAGCCGTGGTTCGCGCTCTACGGCCGGGTCAGGCCGACCCTCGTGATCGGGGGCCTCGGCCAGCCCGCGCAGTGGGGCATCGGCACCTGGCAGCTCCCCGCCGACGAGACCGCGGTGATCGGCGTCTACCTGTTCAACCGCATGTGGCGCTTCGGCCGCGCCGAGTTCGCGCTCGAGCCGCACCATGCGCCGGCGCTCGAGTACCGGGCGCCGGCGCTGCCGTTCCTGCCCGGGCGCATCAGCACTCGGGCGTAGGCCACGACGTCGGCGTGACGACGTCGGCGCGACAACCCCGGCGCGACGACGCCCGCTCGACTAGGGTCGCCGGTATGACCGACCGACCGCCGCCCGAGCTCATCGCCGCCGTCGTGCTCGGCTACGTCACCGGCGTGATCGAGGTACTCGCGGGCATCGCGCTCATGTTCGCCCGCTACCTCCCCGACGTGGAGGGCGCCGAGCGAGTGGTCGTCACGATCGCCGGGGCATGCACGGTGCTGCTCGGGCTCTTCGTGATCGCGATCGCGGCGGGCCTCACCCGAGCCCGGCTCGACGCCCGCGTGCTCGTCACCGTGCTGCTCGGCATCACCATCGCGCTCGACGTGGTGGTCCTGATCGCCTCGCCCGGGCTCTGGTTCGTGCTCGTCGGCCTCGTACTCGCGACAACGGCGATCACGGTGTTGTGGACGGGTCGAACTGCGCGGTTCTTCGCACGTACCGCCGGTGCGCGAACCGAATGACTTCGATCGCGCCGATGCTCACGACCGCCACGGCGAGCACGAGCGCCGCCGTCACAGGTGACGGGTCGACGAACACCAGGAACTCCGTGACGAGCGGCACCGAGTACACGAGGATGAGGCCGACCATCATCGCCCCGATGATGAGGATCTTCCATCCGTCGATCGGCCGCGAGAGCACGATCAGCACCCACAGCCCGATGATGGTGAGCAGCAGGGTCGAGCCCGTGCGCAGTTCGTCCTCGCCGATGCCGGCCTGCGTCGCCGCCCAGCTGTAGACGAACAGTGCGACCGCGACGACGACACCGGCCGGAATCGCGAAGCTCAGCGACCGCCGCAGGAACCCGGGTACGTAGCGCCGCGTGTTCGGCATGAGCGCGAGGAAGAAGGCCGGGATGCCGATCGTGAGACCGTCGATCACCGAGAGCTGGCGCGGCAGGAACGGGAAGGCGAGCACGAACACGCCGAAGAGCAGCGCGAGCCCGGTCGCGTAGACCGTCTTGGTGAGGAACAACATCGAGACGCGCTCGATGTTCGCGATCACCTGACGGCCCTCGGCGACGACGCGAGGCAGATGCGAGAACTTGCCGTCGAGCAGCACGATGCGGGCGACGGCCTTCGTCGCCGGAGACCCCGACTCCATCGCGATGCCGATGTCGGCCTCCTTGATCGCGAGTGCGTCGTTGACGCCGTCGCCCGTCATCGCCACCGTGTGACCCGCTTGCTTCAGCGCGATCACCACGGCCTTCTTCTGGTCGGGCGTGACGCGCCCGAACACCAGGTGCTGCGACAGCACCGCTGCGAGCTCGGCCGGGTCGTCGGGCAGCTGCCGGGCGTCGAAGCCGTCGGCGGCATCGAGCCCCACGCTGCGCGCGATCGCAGCCACGGTCGCAGGGTTGTCGCCGGAGATGATGCGCACAGCCACGCCCTGCTCGGCGAAGTACGCGAGGGTCTCCGCGGCATCCGGCCGGACGCGCTCGCGGAACGTCACGAGCGCGACCGGTTCGAGCCCGTCGGGCAGCGCCTCCGCCTCCTCGTCGAGCGGCTCGGCACTGCGGGCGAGCACGAGCGTGCGCAGGCCGGATGCCGCGAGCTCCCGTGAGTCCCCCGCCAGCCGGTTGTCGGGGAAGACCATCTCCGGGCCGCCGAGCACCCAGCTGCCCGCGACATCCGTGCCGGCGGCGAACGCGACCGCGCTCCACTTGCGCGCCGACGAGAACGGGATGCGCGCCGTGGGCGCCGCAGCGGGCACGTCGCCGTAGGTGTCGGCGAGGCAGCGGGCGGTGGCGTTCGCGTCGGGTTCGATGCCGTTCCAGGCGAGCACCCTGCGCCACGCCGCAGCGCCACCCGCGACACCCTCGCCGGCCTCGCCGGCCTCGAGCGGGTGCTCGGCGTCGAACGCGATGCTTCCCTCGGTGAGCGTGCCGGTCTTGTCGAGACAGATCAGGTCGACTCGTGCGAGGCCCTCGACCGCCGCGAGCTCCTGCACGAGCACCTGCTGCCTGGCCAGCTTCACCGCCCCGACCGCGAAGGCGATGCTCGTCATGAGCACGAGCCCGAGCGGGATCATCGCGACGAGTGCGGCGATCGTGTTGACGGCCGCCTGACGCCAGTCGCCGGACTCGATCGCCTGCTCCCACCCGCCGAACACGAACATCTGCGCGTTGAAGACGAGCAGCGCGATCGGCCCGACGATCCACGACACGACGCGCAGCACCTTGTCGATCGACGTTCGCAGCTCGCTCGCCACGAGCGAGAACTTCTTCGCCTGCGACGCGAGCTTGTTCGCGAACGAATCCGCGCCCGCCCGCACCACGATCGCCTCGCCTTCGCCCGCGATCACCACGGAACCCGAGAGCACCTCGTCGCCGGGCCCCTTGTCGACGGCGTCGGACTCCCCTGTGAGCATCGACTCGTCGAGCTGCAGCCGAGCGGATGCCGCGACGCGCGCGTCGGCCGGAACCTGGTCCCCCGCGCGCAGCACGAGCAGGTCGTCGAGCACGACCTCGCCGACGGCGACCTCGATCACGGCGGCGTCACGGCGCACCCGCGCCCGGGGCGCGTGCAGCAGTGCGAGCCGATCGAGCGCCGCCTTCGCGCGGAACTCCTGCACCGAGCCGATGACGGTGTTCGCGACGGCGCTGATGCCGAACAGGGCGTCCTGCCACCGCCCGAGCAGGAGCAGTACGAGGAAGCAGGCCGCGATGATGCCGTTGAACAGGGTGAGCACGTTCGCCCGGATGATGCTCGAGACGCTGCGGCTCGACTGCTGCGTGAACGCATTCGACCGGCCGTCGGCGACACGCTCGGCGGCCTGGGCGCTCGTGAGTCCGACCGGGGTCTCGACATCCGTCGTGCTCATGTGTGGAGACTACCGGCGAGGCGGTCTCAGCGTCGGGCGCCGGGCAGCGGAGCGCTCAGGCGCGCGCGTCCTCGAGGTGCGGTGCGCCGTGGCTCAGCACCTTCACCACGAGGTTGTGCCGGGCGAGGGTGCGGATCGTGCGGGTGACCTCGTCGCGATCGCGGCCGAGCGCTCGCTCGTTCGCCACGACGAGCACGTCACCGGCGCGCAGGGTGCCGAACAGGCGGCCGAGCCGCTGCTCCCAGGTCTCGGGTGCTTCGGCTGCGGGGTGCTTGAAGTCGAGGATCGCGACGCCGAAGTCGGCGAGGTCGTTCCGCTGCTCGACGACCGAGGGCATGTCGTCGCGGGCGACGACGAGACCGACGAGACGTGCGCCCTCGGGGCGCGCCTTCCACCAGTCCTGGTTGCGCTGCAGCTCCTCGAAGCACTCGGGGCAACCGAGGGCGTGGTGCCCCGGACCGTGCGGTGCGGGTGCGGCTTCGGGAGCCGACGCCCCCGCCGATGCATCCGTCGTCGACCCTGTGTTCAGCTCTGCCATGCCGTGCCCCTTCGATCCAACCCCCATTGTCGCGCCGATCGCCGACGAGTGCGACCCGCGCCTCAGCGCACGCACGGATGCCGCGTGGGCCGGCCGGGCGTAGGGTGCGGGCACATGAGCCATCGCACGTACCTGTTCGTGCTCACCGACGCCGGCGGCACGGTTCCTCCCGAGATGGGGGTCGTGCGGCGACTCGTCGACCGCGGTCATCGCGTCACGGTGCTCGCGGACGACCCGTTGGAGGTGCCCGCGCTCACGGCCGGCGCGAGGTTCCGCCCGACGACAGGGCGCGTGACGAAGCCGTTCGATGACTGGGCGATCCGCACGCCGCCCGGCATCGCGCGCGGGATGGCCGAGCACATGATCGTCGGACCCGCGCCCGTGCAGGCGGCTGACACGGTCGCGGCGATCGACGAGCTCCGCCCCGACCTCGTCGTGGTCTCCTCGTTCGCCGTCGGCGCCATGATCGCAGCCGAGTCGCGCGGGGTGCCGTTCGACCTCCTGATGCCGAACACCTACGCGCTGCCCGCGAAGGGCATGCCGCCGTTCGGCGTCGGACTCGCGCCGGCACACGGGCCGATGGGTGCGCTCCGCGACCGCGCGTTCGGAGCGGCCGGCCGGCGCCTCTTCGATCGGTTCGCGCTCGAACCCCTCAACGCCGTGCGCACCGACCACGGCCTCGAGCCGGTCGCGACGATGTGGAACCAGATGCAGCACGCGCGCCGCCAGCTCGTGCTCACCTCCGCAGCGTTCGACTTCCCTGCCGAGCTGCCGGCCAACGCCCGCTACGTCGGGCCGGTGCTCGACGACCCGAGCTGGGCTGCCGATGTGCCGTGGACGCCGCCGACCGGCGACGACCCGCTCGTGCTCGTCGCGATGTCTTCGACGTTCCAGAACCACGTGGAGTGCCTGCAGCGCATCGCCGACGCGCTCGGCGACCTGCCGGTTCGCGGAGTCGTGACCACCGGGCCGGCCGTCCAGCCGGGTGCGATCAGCGCTCCCGCGAACGTGACGGTCGTGGCATCCGCACCGCATCGCGAGGTCCTGCGCCACGCGAGCCTCGTCGTCACCCATGGAGGCCACGGCACGGTCATCAAGACGCTCGCCGCCGGGCTTCCGCTCGTCGTGCTGCACCACGGCCGCGACCAGGCCGACAACGCCGTACGTGTCACGGAGCGAGTCGCAGGGGTCGCCATCTCGCGCCGCTCCTCGTCGCAGAAGATCAGCAGGGCGATCGCCCGCGTGCTCGGCGACGACCGCTACCGGCAGGCGGCCGCGCGACTCGGCGAGCAGGTGGCAGCGGATGCCGCGGGCACGGCACTGCTCGACGAGCTCGAGAGCGCTCCGCTCGCGCGCGACCCGCTCGGGTAGCGCCGGGGCGAGCCCGGAGCTCGGGCTCAGATGCCACCGCGCTGCGCCCGGATCCACCGTCGGCGCTCGGCGAGCACGTCGTCGATGCGAGGCAGCCGCTCGAGCTCGATGCCGCCACCCTGCCGCAGGACGGGTGAGCCCACAAGGGTGGTCGACGAGGGCTCAGCGCTCACCCGACCGAACTTCGCCCGCGTCGTCCTTCAGGAACGCGAGCACCGCGGCGACCCGCCGGTGCACACCCGTCTCGGGCAGCCGCAGCTTCGTGAAGATCGCGTTCACGTGCTTCTCGACCGTCGACGTCGACAGGAACAGCGCCTGCTCGATGCCCCCGTTCGTCTTGCCGGCGGCCATCTCGCGCAGCACCTCGAGCTCACGCGGCGAGAGCGTCGCGAGCGGGCTGGATGCCCCGGCCGCGCTTCGACGGCGCACGAGGGCGTCGACGATCTGCGGATCGATCACCGAGCCGCCCGCGTGCACCTCGTGCAGTGCGTGCACGAGGTCCTCGAGGTCGCCGATGCGGTCTTTCAGCAGGTAGCCGAGCCCGGCCGACCCGTTGGCGAACAGGGCGAACGCGTAGCTCTCGTCGGCGTGCTGCGAGAGCACGACCACCCCCGTCGACGGCGACGAGGCGCGAATGGCGTGCGCGGCCTCGATGCCCTCCATGTGATGGCCGGGCGGCATGCGGATGTCGGTGAGCACCGCGTGCGGCGCGAGCCGGCGCACCGCGTCGAGCAGTTCGGTGCCGTTGCCGACGGAGGCGACCACGTCGACCTCGCCCGAGTCCTCCAGCAGGCGCCGCACGCCCTCGCGCACGAGGTAGTTGTCCTCGGCGATCACGACGCGCAGCACGCCCGAGTCATCCAACCGGTACCCCCTCTCGAGCAGCCGTCTCGGGGCCGACGCCGTCGAGCGGCAACTCCACGAACACGACCGTGCCCGACGGCTCGTTCGGCGCCACGTGCATGGTGCCGCGGAGCGCTGCGACCCGGTCGCGAATGTTCGCGAGCCCGCCGTGCGACACCGCCGCGCGCCCGTCCTCTCCCGTCGTCGAGGCAGGGCCGACCGAGCCCGGCGTCCCGATGCCGCAACCGTCGTCGCTGATCGCGATGCGCAGGTGCCCGTCGCTGCGTGCCAGCCCCACCGACGCCCGCGTCGCGTTCGCGTGCTTCGCGGTGTTGGCGAGGGCCTCGCGCACGACGTAGTAGGCGGTCGTCTCGACCTCGTCGGGGAATCGCTCGGCGCGTACCCGCTCGTTCGCCTCGACCGTAAGCGGAATGGGGAACCGCGCCACGCTCGACTCCACGGCGGCGACGAGCCCGTTGTCGCTCAGCACGGGCGGGTGGATACCCCGGGCGAACTCGCGCAGGTCGGTGAGCGTCGCGCGCGCCTGGTCCTGCAGCTCCTCGAGCTCCGCCGCCGTGAGCTCGCCGCGCTGGAGCCGGTTGCGGGCCAGGCGCAATCCGGCGATCTGGGCCACGACGTCCTGCTGGATGCCGTCGTGCAGGTCGCGCTCGAGGCGCCGGCGCTCGTCGTCCTGCACGGCCACGAGCCGCTCGCGCGAAGCGGTCAGTTCATCGAGCTGCTCCGCGAGCTGAGCGGTCAGCAGCACGTTGGCGACAGAGGCAGCCGCCTGCCCGGCGACCGTGCGCAGCAGCGTGCGCTCATCATCGGAGTACTCGCCCCGATGCCGGGGCCCCAGTTCGATGCGGCCGAGCGTCTCGTCGCCGTGCAGCAGGTCGCAGGACTCTGCGGCGGCGGGCTCGGCTTCACCGGCGACAGCCGGGTCGCCGGCGACGACCATGGGCATCGCGACGAGCGCGCCATTCGTCGACGCGATGCGAATGCGCACCCACGAGGCATCGAGGCCCGCGCGCACCGCCTCGGCGAGCCGGCTGAGCAGTTCTCGCGGCTCACCGGCGTGCTCGAGCTGCGCGCCGAGCTCGCCGAGCATCGTCAGCTGTCGCTCACGATCTCCGAAGAGCGCTCGGTGGATCCACCGCTGCATCCAGGTGCGCACCGGGAGCAGCAGCACGGCCACGATCGTCGTGACGAGCACGGCGGGAACGACCCTGAGCCGACCGGAGAGCAGGATCGCCGGCATCGCGACCCCCGCCGCGTACATCACCGTGATGAGCAGGTTCGACGAACGCGCCACCATGCGGCCCCGGTCTCCGGGGGCGATGTCGAACGCCCCCGAGCGGAAGATGCCGTGCACCGCCGCGACCGGCAGGGCGATGAGCGACGCGTAGACGAGCACCTCGACGACCCAGCTCCCGGGGAGGAAAGTCCACAGCACGAAGGCCGCCATGGCCGCGGCGACCGTCAGGCCCATCCCCCGCGTACGAGCGCGCACCTCGGGCGTGCCGAAGATCGCACGGGAGCCGAGCACCGCAAGACCGAGCGCGGCGGCCGGCCACGCCTGCACGACCAGGCCTTCCACCGCGGGCGCCGCCCACTCCAGCCACGGCACGGCGTAGGGATTGGCGATCGCATCGCCGCTGATGCCGATGTACTGCGACATCACGACGTGCGGCGTCGTCAGGAGCGTCAGCGGCCCGACGAGCAACGGGGTCCAGAGGAACGCGACGGCGACGCGCTGCCATCGGTGCTCGACGTCACCGGTCGGGAAGGTCGCGAAGACGATCAGGAGCGCCGAGGTCGCGGCAGCATCGGCGGAGAGGCCCAGCACGTTGAAGAACGGGAACCACGGCTCGGTCATGATCTCGATGTTGCGCTGCAGGAACGTCTCGTACGCCGAGCCGACGAGCATCGCGGTCGACCCGAGAGCGATGAGCAGCGCGATCCGCGACGCCGACACCGTGAGCAGCCACATGCCGAACACGAACAGCGGCAGCGCCCCGAGGAGCGGCCAGGCGAGCCCGTGGTCGGCATCGCCTTCGATGAAGCCCCGCACGACGACGATGTAGACCAGCGCGGCGACCCCGATCGGGCCGAGCGTCGCGAGGCACACCCACCTGCGGACCACGATTCCATCGTCCTCCTCTCGGGCGCCATGCGGGAGAGGGTCTGCCCCGAGAGCCCTTAGCAGCTGACCCCCACCCGTCGTGCGGCACGCTGCCATGCGGCATCCGGTTCTCTGCGTTCCGGAGCTCGGCGAGGGCGACGAAGGTGTGAGGCGAGCGGATGCCGCGGACCGGCGCCGCACAAGGGAGAAGGCATCATGCGCAAGCTCTACACCGGACTCGCCTGGACGATCGCCGGCGCCGTCGTCGTGCAGGCCGCCGCGATCGCGTTCGCGTTCGGCGGCATGCTCAACCTCGTGTCCGAGGGCGGTGTCGTCGACAAGGCGCTCCTCGAGAGCTTCCAGGCGGGCGGGGTCGGCGAACTCGGGTTCATGATCCACGGCGTGGTGGGCGCGGGCCTCATCCCCCTGCTCGCACTCGCGCTGCTCGTCGTCTCGTTCTTCGTGCGAGTACGCGGTGCCCGGCTGTGGGCGGCGATCGTCCTCGGCCTCGTCGTCCTGCAGGTGACGCTCGGGTTCTCCATCACCGACATGCCCTACCTCGGGCTGATCCACGGCGCGAACGCGCTGGCCGTCGTGGTCGCGGCGTCGGTCGCCGCGATGCGCGTACGGCGCGCAGCGGTGGTGGCCGCGACAGACGCGTCGCCGGCGCCCGACCCGGCGCCCGAGGGGGCGAGCCCCGATGCCGTCTCGGCGTGAGCTCCTCAGGTGCGCCGTCGTCGGCGTCGCGGTCACGGCCGCGCTCGGCGCCGGTGCACTGGCCTGGAGTTCCACGCTGCTCGGGGAGTACTCGGTCATGACGATGGGCGGCGCCGGCGGCGGCGAAGGCGGGCACGGCGCGCACGCGGGAACCGGATCGGGTGCAGCCGAGGCATCCGTCGCCGCGGGCGCTGACGCGGCCGGCGCGGTGAGCGTGACCTCGCTCACCGCCGACCCAGACCGAACTGCCGACGTGCACGTCGAGCTCGTCGCTCGTGCGGGCACGGTCGAGGTGCCGGGCGGACGTCCCGTCGAGGGCTACACCGTGAACGGCACGTCGCCGGGGCCCGAGATCCGCGCCCGGCAGGGTGATCTCGTCGAGGTCGAGTTCGTGAACGAGTCGGTGCCCGACGGTGCCACGCTGCACTGGCACGGCATCGACGTGCCGAACGCCGCCGACGGCGTCGCGGGCATCACGCAGGACGCCGTGCCCGTCGGCGGTCGTCAGGTCTACCGCTTCGAGGCGACGGATGCCGGCACCTACTGGTACCACTCGCACCAGGTCTCCCACGTGCAGGTCGAACGCGGGCTGCTCGGCGCGATCGTGATCGAGCCCGCCGCGGCATCCGAGTCCCCGGGCGACGTCGAGACGACGGAGTTCACCGCGCTGCTGCACGTCTACGGCGGCCAGCACACGCTCAACGGCCGCGCCGACGATGCGCGGGTGGCGGCCGACCCGGGCTCGATCGTGCGGGTGCGCGTGATCAACACCGACCAGGGCACCGCAGCCCTGTGGTCGGCGTCGCCGTTCCGCGTCGTCGCGATCGACGGCCACGAGGTGAACGAGCCGGGCGTCGTCGAGGACCGGCGGGTGCTCATCCCGGCCGGTGGGCGAGCGGATGTCGCGGTGCGCGCCCCGGCCGCGGGCGACGCGGTGCGGCTCCGGGTCGGCGGCGCCCGCAGCGTCGTGATCGGCGACCCCGCGGCATCCGTACCGCCCGACCCCCGCCAGCCCTCGACGACCCTCGACCTGCTCGCGTACGGCACGCCGATGCCGCTCGCGTTCGACGCATCGGCCCCCGACCGGTCGTACGACTACGTCATCGCCCGCCGCTTCGGCATCATCGACGGGCGCCCCGGCAACTTCTGGACGATCAACGGCCGCATGTTCCCCGACGTGCCGATGTTCGAGGTGACCGAGGGCGACGTCGTGGTGATGCACCTGCGCAACGACTCGGGCGACGTGCACCCCATGCACCTGCACGGCCATCACGTCGTCGTGCTCTCACGCGATGGCGTCGAGGCAACGGGCAGCCCGTGGGTCGTCGACTCGCTCGACCTGCACCCCGGCGAGTCCTACGACGTCGCCTTCGTCGCCGACAACCCGGGCATCTGGAGCGATCACTGCCACACGCTCCCCCATGCGGTCGACGGGCTCGTCGCGCACGTCATGTACGACGGTGTCACGACGCCGTTCACGATCAACGGCGAGGCGGGCAATCGACCGGAGTGAGGGCTCAACTCACGCGCGCCAGTCGTGGACGACGGCGATCGACTCCAGCAGGTGCAGGTCGAGTGCCGAAGCTGCCTCGCCGTCGAGGTAGACGCTGAGGGCCGGATGCCGCTGCAGGACCGATGCCGGCAGATCCGTGGTCACGGGGCCGGTCAGGGCGGCCCGCACCGCTTCGGCCTTCGCCGCCCCCGTGGCGATCAGGAGTGCAGCCCGTGCCCGCATGATCGTCGCGAGCCCCTGACTGATGGAGTGGCGGGGCACCTCGTCGCGGTCCGCGAAGAAGCGGGCATTGGCGACTCGGGTCGAGTCCGCGAGCTCGACGACGCGCGTCAGCGAGCGGAAGTCGCTGCCCGGCTCGTTGAATCCGATATGGCCGTTCCGGCCGATGCCGAGCAACTGCAGGTCGATGCCGCCTGCGAGGTGGATCGCCCGTTCGTATGCCTCTGCCGCTGCCGACGGGTCGGCGTCGCCGCCGTCGGGCACGTGCACGCTCCGGTCGTCGATGCCGAGCGGATCGGCGAAGGCGCGAAGGAGAACGTTTCGGTAGCGCTCGGCATGGTCGTCGGGCAGACCGACGTATTCGTCGAGCGCGAACGCGCGCAGGGAGTCGACGCGGAACGTGCCGGCGCTCGCCCGATCGGCGAGTGCCGCGTAGACCGGTTCGGGGCTCGAGCCGGTGGCGACGCCGAGCACCGGGCGCCGGACGCCGAGCAGGGCGACCTCGATGTGACGGGCGGCGAGCGCCCCGAGGCGCTCCGCACCGGGGAGGATGTGGATGATCATGGTGCGAACGCTCCGTCAGTCGGTGAGCGATGCCGTCTCGGCGGAGGCGTCGATCGCGAGTTCGGCGGCGCCGATGAGCTCGGGTTGGTCGAGGCGAGCCGCCGCGAGGGTGGGCTCGTAGGGGATGCGGCCCTTCAGCCTGCGGGCGATCGCCGGAACGAGCAGATCTGCTGCGGCGCGACCGAAGCCGCCGCCCAGCACCACGAGCTCGGGGTTGAGCAGCACGCTCGCGTTGCCGATCGCGAGCGAGAGATCGTCGACGACCTCGTCGAACACCGCGACCGCCTGCGCATCGCCGCTGCGGACGTGGTGGAGGAACTCTTCGGTGCCGTGCGGCTCGGGGTCGGTCGATGCGACGGCGTCGGAGGACCGCGAGAGGATGCCGGCGGCGCCGACCCTGGAGTCGAGGTCGCCGAAGCCCGGCCACGGGCTCGAGAGCGATGCCCGGCCGAGCAGGGTGTAGCCGAGCTCGCCTGCTGCGCCACCGGCGCCCCGGTACAGGTGCCCGTCGAGGATGAGCGCGGCACCGACTCCCGTTCCGATCGCGACCGTCAGCACGTCGCGGTGGCCCTGTGCTGCGCCGTGCCGGTGCTCGGCGAGGGCGACGAGGTTGACGTCGTTCTCGATCAGCACCGGCAGTTGCAGCCGCTCCTCGAGCAGGGCGACGAGCGGGAAGTCGAACCACTGCAGCGCGGGAGCGAATTCGACGCGGCCGCTGTGGCGACGCACCACGCCGGGAACGCCCACCGCTACCGCGTGCACCGGGGACTTCATCGCGGCCGCCTCGTCGACGAGTTCGGTGGCGAGTGCGGCGAGGGCGTCGAAGAAGGACTTCGCCGCCCGTCTCGTGTCCGCGGCGACGAGACGCTCTCGGGTGATCAGCACCTGTGCCTCGAGGTCGGTGACGGCTCCGGCGACCTTGCGCCCGCCGATGTCGATCGCGAGCACCGAGCGGGCAGCGGCATTGAACTCGACGAGTCGTGCCGGCCTGCCGCCGGTCGACTCCGCGACGCCGGTCTCGGAGAGCACGCCGTCGTCGACGAGTCGGTCGACCAGGCGGTTGGCGGTCGCCGTGCTCAGGCCGGTGCGACGTGCGAGCTCGGACCTGGACATCGGCCCCGACGCGCGCAGCACGTCGACCAGCACCGTGCTGTTCACGCGGGAGGCGGTGCGGTTCGATGCAGTTCGCGGCGCCGTGCGGCGTTCGCTCGAGTCGGGCATGTTTCTCATCTTGGCCGTTTCTCGTTCGGTTGGGCGCTCACAGCGCGGAGATGCCGCTGATGAGGGCGAAGACGCCGCCCGCGAGCGCGACGATGCGCGTCAGCAGGTTCGCGACCGACAGCCGGATGCGATGACGCACGGCTCCCCCGACCAGCGCACCGACGCCGACCGCGGTCGCCGCGACGACGAAGAGCGGCCACGGCACCGCCACCGGCCAGCCGTGTCCCAGCACCACGAACGGAACCGTGAGCAGCAGCACGACCTGCAGGTTGGGCACGAACGACTCGCCCCAGGACTTCGCCGCACCGTGGGCCGCAGCGGCCGGGCCGCCGAGGCCCGCGAGTGCGGCCGAGACCCCGGTCATCATCCCGGCCGCGACCGGCGAGCCGACCACGGTGAGCGCCGGCCCGGCCATCCGGACGCCGACGACGATCGTCGCCGCGACGACCAGGCCGCCCGCGACGATGTTCGATGCCGCTTCGCTGAGCGATCGAGCGAGGAGCAGGGCGGGGATCATCGTGACGAGGGTGACGGCGGAGAGTGCCACGATCGCCCTGGGCTGCAGCGAGCGCCAGGTCGCGGCAAGCGCGACGAGGCTCGACATCGCGCCGATCACGGCCACGAACGGAACCGCCTGCGTGCCGAGCACCGCGAGCGCCGCCGGAGTGGCGATGAGCGCGAACCCGAGTCCCGTGATCCGCTGCGCGGCCCCGGCGATGAAGATCGTCGCGATGAGTGCGAGCCATGCCGCCGTCACCTCGCTTCGCCGCGGCGCGCCCAGATCGGCGAGCTCCAGGCGTATTGCTCGTTGTGCTGACGGACCCGCACGTAGTACCAGTCCTCAGCGGCATCCGTGCCCTCGTCCTCGACGCTCCACTCGAGGTCGAGGGCCGACGACGGTTCGGCGCGCTCGAACACGTAGCCGCCGCTGATGAAGCCGCCGAGGAAGCCGACTCGGGGGCCGGCGAGCAGTTCGCCGACCGTGTGCACGACCTCGCGCCCGTTGATGCGAGCGCGCACGGTGGTGCGGTCGTCGCCGGTCAGGTGCAACGCGATGCGCTGCGTGGCATCCGTCATCACGTTCGGGTTGCCGTTCGTGCGCGTGTTCAGCGTGACGCGTCGTTCGTCGAGCTGCTCCCACGACGAGAAAGCGTAGTGCTCGGGTTCGGCAGCACTGGGGGCGACGACGTCGTAGCCGTGCAGGCGCGGCTCGACCGCGTCGATCCTGCCGCCGTCGACCTCGATCTCGACGTCCCAGGCCGTGTCCACGCCGACCTCTCCCCACCCGAAGCCGAGGGAGACCACTCCGTGGAACCCGCCAGTTGTCTCGGCGCCCGGCGCCGGGCGTGTGCGTGCCACGACCTGGCCGTTGCGGACGAGTTCGACGTAGTCGATCGACGAGCCTCCGCGAACCGCGATGTCGAACCGGCGCACGCCGTCGGCCACGACATCGGATCCCATCGGTGCTCCGTCGAGCGAGACCGCCAGCATGATGCGGTCGCCCGTGACGCAGTACGTGCGGCGCTCCCGGATCGCCGACCAGATGCCCTCGCGCGTGAGTTCTTCGGCCCACACCATGGCGCGGCCGTACCCGTAGCTGCCCGGGTGGGCGCTGTGGTGGTCGGTCGAGCCGATGAAGCCGAACCGATGCCCGGCCGTCAGCCCGGCGTAGGCCATGCTGCCGACGTCGCGCGGCCCCATCGTGTGCAAGTACTGGCGCGGCGCGTGGTCGTCTTCACCGTTGCCGTGCATCGAGACCAGCTCGATGACCGGCGAGAGCTCTTCGGTGTACGTCGCCCAGTTGATGCCGCGAAAGCCCTTGAGGTAGCCGATGTGGTGCGGCAGCATCATGCCGGGAAGCCCCTGCCCGCCGAGGTTCCGCAACGACTGGCGGAGTTCTTCGAGGCTGCCCGAGCTCGCGGGCTCGAGCGGTCCGCGGCCGGCGCGGTAGTACACGCAGTGATCGCCGTAGGTCATCGAGTGCCACTCGAAGGAGAGGAACGAGACGAACCGGCCGTCTTCGTGCGCGGCCTCGGTGACGTCCTGCACGTGCTCCCAGCCGTCGCGCAGCCGGGTGAAGCCCTGCCTGTGGTAGTCGGCGACGTGCGCGGGGTCTTCGGGCATGTCGTGCCAGTTCGCATGGCCGGTGACCGTCGCGAAGTCGAGCTGCAGTTGCGCGTTGCGATACGCGTCCTCGATCGTGCCGTGGCCGTAGCTGATGCCGCAGTGGTTGTGCAGGTCGCCGGCGTACGCGGTGAGCCCGGCGTATCCGTCGAGCGAGGTGGTGGGTCTCAGGAGAGCCATGTCGTCCTTCCGGTCCGTGCGGATTCGTAGGCGGCCTCGACGAGTCGGAGGGCGGCTTCGGCGTCATCGAGGCCGGCCGCCGGGTCGCGGCCGTCGGCGAGCGCGTCGAGCAGGTCGGTGATGCCGAGGCCGTGGAAGCCGCCTGAGGAGAACACCGGCACGATGCCGAGGTCCTCCCACTCGCGTGCTGCTGCGGCATCCGCGCTGCGGCGCACGACCCGTCGCAGCAGCGACTCGCCGCTGAGTCCCCGCGAGGCCATGTCGACGCCACCGAGGTCGACGGTCGCGTCGCGACCGTGCACTTCGATGCTGCCGGATGCCCCGGCCATCGACCACGACGTCGTGATCGAGACGACCGGGCCGCGCCGGTACTGCACCGTGATCACGGCCGTGTCCTCCACCGCGAGGCCCGTCGCAGATGAGACGTGGGCGGTGATCGCATCCGGCTCGCCGAGCAGCCAGCGGCAGAAGTCGAGGGTGTGGATGCCCTCGTCGAGCAGCGCGCCGGCGCCCGCAGCGACCGGGTCGGTGAACCACGACGACCGGAACCCGTCGTCCCAGGCCTGCGAGTGACCGTGCCGGATCCGGACGGAGGCGATCGGGCCGAGCTCGCCCGCGGCGACCAGCCGTCGCACGGCGAGACTCGCCGGATCGAGCCGCTTCGGCAGGTTCTGGGCGAAGACGACGCCGGATGCCTCGACGGCCTGCCGTACGGCGGCGAATGACGCGAGATCGGCGGTCGGCGGCTTCTCGAGCAGCAGGTGGCAGCCGGCCTCAGCGGCCGCGACCGCGTCGTCGCGATGGTCGCTCGTCACCGAGGCGATGGCGACGACGTCGGCGTCCGCGAGGAGCGCCTCCCGTGAGTCCCAGGCCGTGGTGCCGGCCCCGGCGGCGAAGCGGGCACGGAGCACGGCGTCGCGATCCCAGACGCCGACGAGTTCGGCGTGAGGGTGCGCGGCGACCGCGGCGACCCAGTCGGTGGCGTGATAGTGGCTCAACCCGATGAAGGCCACCCGTTGCGTCTTCGTCATATCGTGCCCCGCTCCTCGCCGGGAAGTTCGATGGTGCGCTGTTCGCGCGCGGCCTGGCCGACGATCTCGGCGACGTGGAGTCCCCGCACCGCGTCACGCGCGGTGCCGTCATCTGCGCCTCGCCGCACCGAATCGATCCAGGCCCGATGGTGCCGGAATCCGAGGACCGGTTCGCGGTCGAGTTCGAGGGCCTGCCACTCGCCGCTGCGCCAATGGATGCCGATCGGCGATGACGGGGTGCGAAGCACGGCGGATGCCTCGGTGCCGTGTACCTCCATGGCGAACCGTTCGGTGCCGCCTGCCTCGGCCCAGCACTGCTCGTGCGAGACGAGCACGCCGTTCGCGAGGCGGTAGTGGGCGAGCGCGTGGTCGGGCACCGAGCTCTGGATGACCTCGCCGTCGCGCATCGTGCGCAGCGGCATCCGGGTCGCAGTCATGGCCTGCACCGAAGTGATGCGGCCGAGCAGGTGCTCCACGAGGTCGATGCCGTGAACTCCGAGTTGCCCTACGACGCCCGCCATCGGGCCGTTCCCCTGGTAGAACCAGCCGCCCCAGTCGGGCCCCGGCGTGGCGTTTCGGATCCTCGCGCTCATGATCTCGCCGAGCGCGCCGCTGCGGAGCACCGCCTCGAGCGCGACCGTCGCGTCGAGGTGCCGGTGCATGAAGCTCGCCGAGATGAGGTGCGGAGGCGAATCGGCGACGAGCGCTGCGGCATCCGCCAGCGACGCGGCCAGCGGCTTCTGCACCATCACCGCGATGCCCTCGGCGATGAGTGCGCGAGCGAGGTCGGCGTGCGTGTCGTCGGGCGTCGCGATGATCGCGACGTCGACGAGACCGCGGAGATCGCGCCAGTCCGTCAGCGCGTGCGGAGCGCCGTAGCGGGCCGCCGCGGAGACGGCCCGCTCTGGCCTGGTGGCGACGATCGCCTCGACCGGCGCATCCTCGAGCGCCGCGAGGGCGTCGAGGTGGTACGCGCTGATGAGCCCGGCACCGACGACGCCGACGCGACTGGGGAGAGGCGCGTCGCCGGTACCGGGAGTCATCTCGTGTCTCGCTTTCCGGGCCGGGTCAGCGACCGTCGGCGAACAGGAGCGCGTTGGCCATGGCCGAATCGTTCAGCCAGATCGGCTCGGTGACGTCCGTCGCGGTGCCGTTGCGCACCAGCATCTCCTGGTAGGCATTGACGCTGTCAGCGGCGTCGCCCGACTCGAAGATGTCGATGCCGCCCGGCAGGTCGACCCACTCGTAGAGGTCGATGGTGCGCTTCAGGTCCTCCTCCGTCTGCGTAACGCCCGTCTCCTCGTAGAAGCCCTGCGCGAGTTCGAGCGCCTGCTCGGGGTCGGAGGCGAACAACGCATTCGCGCGGAAGACCGCCTCGGTGAAGCGCGCGACGGCGTCGGGGTGCTCCTCGAGGAACTCCTTGCGCACGACCATCGTCGGATAGGCCGCGACGTCGAGCTTGCTCGTGTCGCAGATGTTCTCGTAGCCGTCGGCCTCGAGCTGGAACGCGAAGGGCGGGTACGCCGAGGCGGCGACGCCGTTGCCCGACTGCATCGCGGCGACGAGGTCGACCGGTGCGAGGTTCACCGCATCGATGTCGCTGATCGACAGGCCGAACTGGTCGAGGCAGCCCTCGAAGAACAGCTGGTCGGTCGAGCCCTGCGTGAAGAGCACCGGTTGACCTGCGAGCTTGTCGTCGGCGTTCTTCGCGGTGATGCCCGAGTCGCTCTTCACGTAGACGCCGTGCGCATGCGGTTCGTTGCCGAAGAAGCCGATGGTCTGGAGCTCCCAGGCGCGGCCGGCGTTGATTGCCGGCAGCTCGCCGGTGAAGGCGATGTCCCAGTCTCCACGAAGGCCCGCCTCGACCTGCGGGGCCCCGTTCGGGTACAGCTCGGCGAGCTCGACGTTCACCTCGTTCTCATCGAAGTAGCCGAGTTCCTGGGCAGCCCACCACTGGGAGAGCGCGAAGACCGGCTGCGCCCCGACGCGGATGGTGACGTCGTCGACGGCACCCGCCGAAGCCGAGGGGTCGGGGGCGGGGGCTGCCGAAGGGGCGCAACCGGAGAGCGCGACGGTTGCAGCGGCGGCGATGCTCGCGCCGACGAGCGCGATGCGGGGGATGCGACGCATGAGTGTTTCCTTCCGTGTGAGTGGTGCAGGGGCCATCCGGTGGGGATGGGGTGTGCTGTGGTGCTGTCGTGCTGTGTTTGCTGTGTTTGCTGTGTTTGCTGTTGCTGTGTTGCGGCTTGTGGGTCGGCGGTCGGTCAGGCTGGCCTGGGGCTCGAGATCTCCTCGCGGACGGAAGACCAGATGCGCTCACGCCAGTAGGCGAAGCGCTCGCTCGTGTAGGCGTCGTCGACGGGACCGCCGCGCCAGGCCTCACGGCCCTCGATCTCGACGTCCTCCTTGATCCGGCCGGGGCGCGCGGTCATCACGAGTACGCGATCGGACATGAAGACGGCCTCTTCGACGGCGTGCGTGATCATCAGGACCGTCAGCTGCTGCTCGCGGCAGATCCTGGAGATGTCCTCCTGCAGGATGATCCGGGTCTGGGCGTCGAGGGCGCCGAACGGCTCGTCCATGAGGAGCACGTCGGGTCGCATGGCCAGCGAGCGGGCGATCGCCACGCGCTGCTTCATGCCGCCCGAGAGCTGGCTCGGGTAGTGCTCCTCGAAGCCCGAGAGGCCGACCATGCCGAGGTACTGCTCGACGCGGGAGGCGCGCTCGGTCTTGCTGTGCCCGGCGACGCGGAGGCCGAAGTCGACGTTCTTGGCGACGGTCATCGCGGGATAGAGGGCGAAGCTCTGGAACACCATGCCGCGGTCGCGGCCCGGGCCGGTGACCTGCTTGCCGTCGACCGAGATCGTGCCCGACGTCGGGCTCTCGAGGCCCGCGACGATGTGCAGCAGTGTGCTCTTGCCGCAGCCCGAGGGGCCGACGAGGGTGACGAACCCGCCGCGCGGCACGTCGAACGAGACGGGGAGCAGCGCCTGGAGCGAGCCCGTGCGGGTGCTGAAGACCTTCGTGAGCTCGCTGATGCGGAGCTTCGGTGCGTCAGTGTCGGTCATCGGTGTTCCTCCAGCGCAGCAATGGGCGAGTGATGAGAATCAGGACCGTGTCGGCGATGAGGCCGATCACGGCGATGGTCAGCATGCCGACCACGATCAGGTCGGGTTGGAAGTCCTGCTGTCCGCGGATGATGAGGAACCCCAGGCCGGAGTCGGCGCTGACGAGCTCGGCGGCGATGACGGCCATGAGGCCGTTGCCGAGCGCCACGCGGAGTCCGCTGATGAGCTGCGGCAGCTCGGTCGGCACCACGACCTGCACGAGTTGGCGGGTCGCCCCGGCACCGGAGGTGCGCGCGGCCCAGACGATCTGGGAATCGATGCCGCGGGCGCCATGGTACGCGTTGATCACCATCGGCGGGAACGCCGCGATGAACACGAGGGTCACCTCGGTCACCAGGCCCGTTCCCATCCAGAGGATGGCGAGCGGGATCCAGGCGAGCGGCGGGATGGATCGCAGTGCGTTGAACAGCGGGCTGACGACCGCGTCGGCGACCCGGAACCAGCCCATGATCAAGCCGAGCGGAACGCCGATGACGACCGCCATCAGGATGCCGAGGCCCCACCTGGTGAGCGACATGCCCAGATGCCCGAAGAGCGTCTGGCCGGCGTACGGCTCGACGACGAGCCGGCCCGCCGTCGAGACGACCTCCGTCAGCGGAGGAAGCGTGCGTGCCGGGATGAGGCCGAGCAGGTCGCCGAACACGAACCAGGCGGCGAGCAGGGCGACGATGGCGACGGCGCCGCGGGTGAGGGCGGTCGGCACGGTGCGCTTGTGCGCGGTGACCTCGGCCATGGCGATGGTGTCAGTGCTCACGGGATGCTCCGTCCCAGACGAGGACGCGTCGGAACGCGAACTTCAACAGGAAGGTCATCAGGATGCCGAGCAACCCGATGAGGATCATGCCGACCATGATGATGTCGGCTTGGAACGCTGAGCGGGCGATCTGCATCATGTAGCCGATGCCGGCCTGGGCCGCGAGCAGCTCAGCGGCCACAAGCGTCATCCAGGCGCCGGTGAGTGCGAGGTTCGTGCCGATCAGGATGCGCGGGAGCGCCGTCGGCACCACGACTCCGCGCAGCGTCGTCATGCGGGACGCGCCGGCCACGCGAGCTGCGCCGATGAGGGCAGGGTCGACGCCGCGCACGGCCTCGTACGCGTTGATCACGCACGGGGCGAACGCCGCCATGACCACGACGAAGATGCGAGCGCCCGGCGTGATGCCGAACCACAGCAGCGCGAACGGCGTCCACGCGATCGGCGGGATCGGCCGGATCAGGTTGAACAGCGGCTCCAGGTACTCGCGCATGCGGCGGTTCCATCCGAAGAGCACGCCGAGCGGAACGCCGACGAGCACTGCGATGATCCATCCGGCCACCACGACCTGGAGGCTCGCCCAGAGGTGGGCCATCAGTGTCGAACCTTGGTACGGATTGCCCAGCATCCAGATGAACCGGTTCCAGACCGTGACGGGCGAGGGAAGCATGACCGAGGGGGCGAGCTTCCAGACGTCGCTTGCGAGGTACCACAACAGCACCGCGAGCACGACGGACGCCACCGAGACTGCCCCGAGTCGCATTCTCCTGCTCACCCGTCGCACCTCCATCCTTGTGATCGTTTGTTCTTCTCAGGTTGAGATGAAGGCAATACTGCATCGGCGGAAATCAAATGTCAACACTCGAATGACATTCGACCCCAACCCGCCGCCCGGTGGCCCTCGCAGGCCATACACGGCACGAGTTCGCGACATTTGTCGGGTCGGCGGGATTTCCAGTCTGACTTCATTCTTTTTTCTCTATTTGATATAAAGACCTCATGACGTTCTCTCCCATCGGAGCCACGACTCCGAGATTCGTCGGTATCGACATCGGCGGCACGAAGGTTCGCGCCATCGTCGCGGATGCCGAATGCCGCCGACTCGCCGACGCGACCGAGCCGACCTCCCAGGATGTCCTGGCGCAGGTTCGGCGTCTCGTCGTCGAGCTCGGGGAGGGCGCCGCAGCGGCCGTCGGCATCGGCGTTCCGGGCACCGTGGATCCGCTGAGCGGGATCGTCAGCAAGGTACCGAACGTCGCCGCGCTCGACGGCCTCCCCCTCGCCAGGCAGCTGGCGCTGGAATTCGGCATCCCCGTCGCGGTCGAGAACGACCTCATCGCGGCGGCCCTCGCGGAACTGCAGGTCGGCGGGCACGGTGACAGCATGGTCGCCGTCATCGCCGCCGGCACCGGCATCGGGCTCGGCCTCGTCTACCGCGGCGAGCTCGTGCGCGGTGCGCGCGGCGCGGCCGGCGAGATCGCCGACATCCCACTCGACGGCGGAGGAGTGCTCGAGGACCGACTGTCGATCCGGGGTCTCATCGCCGGATATCGTCGCGCAGGCGGCCCCGTCGACCACGGCGTGCCCGAGATCCTCGCGCGCGCGGAACGCCACGACCCTGCGGCGTTCGCTGCGGTCGACGAGTACGCCCGGATGCTCGCGTTCGCCGTGCGGACGGTGGTCGCGGTCGTCGACCCGGCGCGCGTCGTCCTCACCGGCGGTCTGGGCAGCAGCGATCTCGTAGTCGGCAGGCTTCGCCTGCATCTCGACGAGTCGATGAGTCGTCGCGTCACTGCCAGCGAACTCGGCGCCGACTCACCCGCTCATGGCGCGATGCTGCTCGCGCTCAACGCCGTCTCGTCGCCCGTCCCGGTGGCGACGTCGTCGACGATCACGTAGAGCTTGCGCACGGTCTCGTGCACGACCCACACCCCGCGCCATCCGCTCGGCATGACGAGGGTGTCGCCGGCGTCGAGCGTGACGGGCTCGTCGCCGTCGACCTCGATCGAGACGCGACCCGAGAGGATCTGGCAGATCTCGGTGTAGCCGTCACGCGTAGCCGTGAACCGGCCGGGCGTGCACTCCCAGTAGCCGACGTCGAGACCGGCACGAGCCCAGAGCGAGTCGGATGCCTCGAGCACGCCGTCGGTCACGGCGGTGGCCTTCGGCGAACGGTCGCCGAGGTCGCGCTCGAGCGGGCCGAGTCCGGCGACGGTCGGAGCGGCAAGCTGCTGCTGCTGCTGCATGGTCAGCGCCCTGCGACGAGGTCGGCGAGGTGGGCGATCGGCGAGGTGGTCGCGCGGCCGCGCAGCTCGGAACGGTCGGCCGCGTGATACGCCCCGTAGATGGCCTGCACGGCCAGCCAGCGGAGCGGCTCGATCTCCCACTTGCGGGCACGGTGCCCGACCCACGGCAGGCGGGTGAGCGCGGTGTCGCGGCCGAGCACGAGGTCGCGCAACGTGCGGCCGGCGAGGTTCGTCGCGGTCACGCCGGTGCCGACGTAGCCGCCCGCCCAGCCGAGGCCGGTGGCGCGGTCGTGGCCGACGGTGGCCGCCCAGTCGCGGGGAACGCCGAGCACTCCCGACCAGGCGTGGTCGATCGCGGCATCCGCTGCCATGGGGAAGAAGCGAGCCAGCAGCGCGCCGAGACTGTCGATCGTGGCCTGCTGGGTGCGGCCGTCCTGATCGACGCGCGAGCCGTAGCGGTACGGCACGCCGCGGCCGCCGAACGCGATGCGGTCGTCGGCGGTGCGCTGCGCGTACATGTAGACGTGGGCCATGTCGCCGAGCACCTCGCGGCCGTTCCAGCCGATCTCGTCCCACACGGATGCCGCGAGCGGCTCGGTCACGATGAGCGACGAGTTCATCGGCAACCACGTGCGGTGCTCGCCCCGCAGGTCGGGCGTGAAGCCCTCGGTGGCACGCAGGATGTGGGCGGCGCGCACGGTGCCATGGTCGGTGCGAGCCTCGCCGGGACGGATCTCGGTGACCGTGGTGCCCTCGTAGATCGTCACCCCGAGGCGCTCGACCGCTCCGGCGAGGCCGAGGGCGAGCTTCGCGGGGTGGATGCGCGCACAGTGCGGATGCCAGGCGGCACCGAGCATGCCGGCGACGTTGACGCGAGCGGTCGCCTCCTTCGTGTCGAGCAGCTGCACGTCGGTCGCCGGCCAGGACTGCTCGGCCGCGACATACGACTTCAGGCGGGCGAACTGGGCCGGCGTGTACGCGACCTCGAGCTCGCCGCCCTTGTGCAGGTCGGCGTCGATCCCCTCGGCGCCGGCGACGGCGATGACCTCGTCGACGGTCTCGTTGAGCGCCACCTGTTGTGCGATCGCGGCCTCGCGCCCGTGCGTCTTCACGTACTGCTCGCGTCCGCCGGTGACGGAGTTGGTGAGCCATCCGCCGTTGCGGCCCGAAGCGCCGTACCCGGCGAAGCGCCGCTCGAGCACGGCCACGCGCAGGTCGGGCTGGTCGCGCTTCAGGTAGTACGCCGCCCAGAGGCCGGTGTAGCCGGCGCCGACGATCGCGACGTCGACGTCGACGTCGAGGTCGCCGGGCAGCGCCGGACGAGGCGTCGGCAGGCCGACCTGCTGCAGCCAGAACGAGACGCCGCCGTTCGCGGTCATGGGTTCCTCTCCGGTGAGATCGATGAAGTATCGGCGTGTTTTACAACAATGTTTTGAAACGTACCCGCGGTGGTGGCAGGCTGTCAACCGAGAGTTGTCAGCAGAGAGAGGGAGGTCGCCGTGCCGATCGACGTCGACGCCGATGAACGCTTCGCCGACATCGCCCGCGCGACGGTCGAGGTCGCCCGCGAGCGCGGCACCCGCGCCGTGACACTGCGCGCCGTCGCCGATCGCCTCGGCCGCTCGACGGCGTACATCACCAACTTCGTGCCCTCGCGCGCGCACCTCATGGCCAATGCCCTCGACCACGCCCGCACGCAGTGGGATGCCGAGCGACGCGACCATCTCGGCGAGCTCGTCGGCGTCGAGCGGCTCGCCGCACTCGCCCGGTGGATGTGCACGTCCGACCCCGAGGAGAACGTGCTGCGCAGCCTCTGGATCGAGGTCATCGCCGACGTGCACGGCGCGAACGAGCGCGCCTACCGCGTCGTGCGAGGCGTGACGGATGCCACGTACGAGAAGTTCCTCGACGGCGCCGAGCACGTCGAGCACGACGGGGCATCCGTCGATCGCGAGACGGCCGCGCACATCGCCGACATCCTCTACCTCTACTGCCGCGGCTACGAGGTCAAGGCCGTCGAGGACCCGGCGTCGTGGACGGATGCACGTGTGCAGGCCTCGCTCGAGGTGCTGCTGCGCACGCTCGTGTTCGGGCGCCCGCCGATCTAGCCGACGCCCGATGACTCACGACGCCAGGGTCGCCCCGGGGATCGCCGCGAGGAGTTCGCGGGTGTACGGGTCCTGCGGGTCGTCGAAGATCTGCTCGGGCGTGCCGCTCTCGACGATGCGGCCGCGCTGCATCACGTGCACCTCGTCGGAGATCATGCGCACGACCGCGAGGTCGTGGCTGATGAAGAGGTAGCTGAGGCCGAGGCGGGCCTGCAGCCCGGCGAGCAGTTCGAGGATCTGCGCCTGCACGAGCACGTCGAGCGCCGAGACGGCCTCGTCGAGCACCACGAGCTCGGGCTCGAGGGCGAGGGCACGGGCGATCGCGACGCGCTGGCGCTGGCCGCCCGAGAGCTCGTGCGGGAGGCGCGAGGACATCGCCGTCGGCAGGGCGACCTGCTCGAGCAGCTGCGCGACCCGCGTGCGGCGGCTCGCGGCGTTGCCGATGCGGTGCACCTTGAGCGGCTCGGCGATCGACTCCTCGACCGTGTACCGCGGGTCGAGCGAGGCGTACGGGTTCTGGAAGACGGGCTGCACGCGGCGCCGGAACGCGAAGAGCTCGCGGCGCTTCAGAGCCGTCAGGTCGGTGCCGTCGAAGGCGATGCGGCCCGAGGTGATCTGCTCGAGCCCGAGCACGAGGTTCGCCGTCGTGGACTTGCCCGACCCCGACTCCCCCACGATCGAGACCGTCTTGCCGCGCGGGATCGTGAAGCTCACGCCGTCGACGGCGGTGAACGTCGTCGGCTCCCCCGCCTTGGGCGACCGGAGGTGGAACTCCTTGCGGAGGTCGCTGACCTCGACGAGCGGACGGGTGTCGGCCTCGCCGCCGCGGATCGGCAGGGGCTCCCGTCGCGAGGCGAGGCTCGGCGCGGCAGCGAGGAGCTGCTTCGTGTAGTCGTGCTGCGGATTCTCGAGCACCTCCTGCGACGTGCCGGTCTCGACGATGCGGCCGCGGAACATCACGACGATGCGGTCGGCGCGCTCGGCGGCGAGCGCGAGGTCGTGCGTGATGAGGAAGACCGCGGTGCCCATCTCGCCGGTGAGCTGGTCGAGCTGGTCGAGGATGCGGCGCTGCACCGTGACGTCGAGGGCCGACGTCGGCTCGTCGGCGATCAGCAGTCGCGGCTGGCACGCGAGACCCATGGCGATGAGGGCGCGCTGGCGCATGCCGCCCGAGAACTCGTGCGGATACTGCCGCGAGCGCTGCTCGGGGTCGGGGATGCCGACGAGCTCGAGCAGTTCGACCACGCGGGCCCGCACGGCGTCGCCGGTGCCGTACCCGTGCACCTCGAGCGCCTCGCCGATCTGCTCGCCGACCCGCATGAGCGGATTGAGGTTCGACATCGGGTCCTGCGGTACGAGGCCGATGCCCGCGCCGCGGAGCTTCACGAGCTCGTTCTCGCCGAGTTCCGTGATCTCCCGGCCCTCGAAGCGGATGCTGCCCGCGGTGATGACGCCGTTCTCCGGCAGCAGCCGGTTGATCGCGGCGGCGGTGGTCGACTTGCCCGAGCCCGACTCGCCCACGATCGCGACGGTCTCGCCGGCCGCGACGTCGATCGAGACGTCGTCGACGGCGGTGACGAGCTCCCCGCCCGAGCGGAAGGCGATCGAGAGGCCGCTGATGCGGAGCACCGGTTCGTTCGTGGTCATGGTCGCGTTCACTCCTGTGTGCTGAGGGCCGAGGCGAGCGCGTCGAGCACGCGCCGCCAGAGGATGTCGGTGGGTGCCGGCTCGGCCGCGAGCAGGCGGTTGCTCGCGAAGGCCACGGCGATGCCGCGCCCGGGCACGAAGCCCACGGCGCAGCCGGTGAATCCGGGGTGCCAGAGCAGCGGCATCCGCTCGCCCTGCACGATGAGTTCGCGACGCCGCCAGCCGAGCGCCTGCTCGGCGTCGGGTCCGGCGGCGATGACGTCGGCCGTGATGTCGGGGTTCCAGAGCTCGGGCCGTTCATCGGCGCGGCTGAGCGCGGCGGCGACCTCGAGCACGTCGTCGACGGACCCGAAGAGCCCGGCATGCCCCGCGACACCGCCGAAGGCATGGAAGCAGTTGCCGTCGTTGGCCTCGCCGTTGACGGGCGCGGTGCGCCAGGCGAAGCCCGCATCGCTCCATGCGACGGGGTACGGATGCCCCGTGGCGACCATGCGGCGTTCGGCCTCGTCTCCGCGGGAACTCGTCGCGGCCTCGACCTCGACGGGCCCGTAGCCGAGTGAGCTGAGGCCGAGCGGGCGCACGACGAGCTCGCGCACGGCCAGGTCGAGCGGCTGTCCGGCCGCGGCCTCGACGACCCGGCCGAGGTGCATGAACCCGAGGTCGGAGTAGTGCCGCTCGCTGCGCGCGGCGTACCGGAGCGGCAGCGCGTCGATCGTGGCGAGCGGGTCGTCGCCAGGGGCGAGGTAGAGCGGCTGCCACTCCCAGAGCCCGGCGCGGTGCTGCAGGAGGTCGCGGATGCTCGTCTCGGCATCGCCCCCGTAGCTCGGCACGAACCTCGTGACGAGGTCGTCGAACCCGAGCTCGCCCATCGAGGCGAGACGGTGCAGCGCGGTGGTCGTGCCGACGACCTTGCTCACCGAGGCGAGATCGTGCACCGTGCCGCGACGCATCGCTCCGGCGACGGGCCGCTCGGGCGCGGCGAGGCCGGCCGCGGCGACGTGTCGTGCTCCGTCGACGTCGATGCCGATCACGCAGCCGGCGGGTGCCCCGACGCCGGGCGCGACGATCGCCTCGGCAGCGGCGAGGAGGATCTCGTGGGAGCTCATGCGGCCACCTGCCTTGCGAGCCCGAGGATCCCGAGACCAGCAGCATCCGCGAGCACGGCTCGATCGCCCGCATACTCGAGCCCGCCGTCGACAGGGGACGTACGCAGCCACAGCCCGGCGTCGAGGTCGTGCACCGCTGCCGGGCGGATCGCGGCGGCGAGCGATGCGGCGGAGGCCACGCCCACGGCGCTCTCCATCATGCAGCCGACGAGCACCTCGACGCCCGCGGCCCGAGCCTCGGCGGCGAGGCGCAACGCCTCGGCGGGTCCGCCGGTCTTGGCGAGCTTGATGTTGACGAGGTCGGCGGCGCGGCGGCGCACGATGCGGCGCAGGTCGAGGCTCGTCCACACCGACTCGTCGGCGAGGATCGGAGTGTCGACGGCGGCCGTCACCTCGGCGAGGCCGTCGAGATCAGCGGCGGCCACGGGCTGCTCGACGAGTTCGAGGCCCACGCCCGCGTCCTCGGCCTCGCGGATGACCCGGATCGCGGCGCCGGGCGTCCACGCCTGGTTCGCATCGACGCGCAGCACGACCGCCGGTCCGAGTTCGTCGCGCAGCGCCACGAGTGCCGGCACGACCGCCTCCTCAGCGGCCGCCTTGACCTTGATGCAGCCGAACCCGTCGTCGACGTGCGCACGGGCGCGTTCCACGAGTCCGTCGACGGAGCCCGCCGAGAGCGTCATGTCGGTGCGCACGTGCGCGATGCCGTGCTCGGCGCCGAAGAGGTCGGCGACGCGGCATCCGGCGACCTGCGCGGCCAGGTCGGTCAGCGCGCACTCCACGGCGCTCCTCGCCGAGCGGTTGCCGACGACCGCGGCGGCGATGGCGGCCGCCCACCGCTCCTGCTCGGCGATCGGGACGCCGAGCACGGCCTCGGCGATCGGCCCTGCGACCGCCGCCCGCACGCTCTCGGGGCTCTCCCCGGTCACGCGCCAGCTCGTGGGCGCCTCGCCCCACCCGCTGCGCCCGTCGCCGTCGACCGCCTCGACGAGCATCACGTCGATCTCGTCTGCGCGGCGGATCGCCGTGACGAAGGGGCGCACGAGCGCGCTCGGCACCCGGTGCACCCGGAGTTCGACGAGCCGGGTCATGCCGGCCCCCGTCCACCACGACGGAGTCGAAGCTCCGGCTCGCCGAACTCCGCCTGCGTGCGCATTCCACCGTCGGGCAGCCATCCACGGCCCCGGTAGAACGCGATCGACGGCGCGTTCGCAGCGAAGACCCAGAGCGCCACGGAATCCGCGCCGCCGGCGCTGAGGGACTCGAACGCGGCATCGAGCAGGCGCGTGCCGAGGCCGAGACCCCTGGCGTCGGGCGAGACGTAGAGCGAATGCACCGCACCGCCACGGCCCTCCTGCCCGGGCGCGAAACGGGCGACGCCCTGCACGAGGCCGTCGTGCTCGGCGACGAGCACCGTGCCCTCGGTGGAGAGGAGCACCCGGCGCCAGAGCGCCTGCGCACGGTCATCCGTCATCGCCTCGATCGCCGCAGCCGGCAGCACGCCGACGTAGCTCTCACGCCAGCACGCGAGGAAGACGGCGACGATCGCGTCGCGGTCGTCGCTCGTCGCGGGGCGAAGCGTCACGGCCATGGTTCAGCGACCCTCCTCGAGCACGAGCGACCGGAGGCCGTCGACCGGCTTCGGCAGCACGAGCGGCCCGTCACCCGGGGTGATGGTGCCGAGGATGCGTGGGGCACGGGCCCCGGTGCCGCCGGGGACGGTGGCAGGAATGCCGTGCAGGGTGCACCAGCCGATGAGGGCGAAGGCGATGGCCTCCTTGCTGTCGGCCGGGGCTCCGAGCTCGTCGGCGAGCACCACTTCGACGTCGGGAAGCGCCGCGCGCAGCCCGTCGAGGATCAGCGGATTGCGGCATCCGCCGCCCGAGACCGCCAGGAAGCCGATGCCGGCCGCACGCACGTCGCGGGCGACCGACTGCACCGTGAGCTCGGTGAGGGTTCGCACGAGGTCGGCGACCTCGAGTGAACGGCCGAGCCGCGCCTCGGCGTCGCGCACGTAGGCGAGGTGGAAGTGCTCCTTGCCCGTGCTCTTCGGCGCGGTCAGCGCGTAGTACGGGTCGGCGAGGAGCAGTGCGAGCAGTTCGTCGTCGACGGTGCCGCCCGATGCGATTCGGGCATCGTCGTCGTAGCCGAGGTCGTTCAGCGCCTCGTCGACGACGACCGCGTCGACGAGCGCGTTCGCCGGACCGATGTCGTAGGCGACGAGCGAGCCCTCGCCGACGACGGTCATGTTGGAGATGCCGCCGAGGTTCAGTGCGGCCGAGACACCCGAACGCCCGCGGAGCAGCAGCTCGTCGAGGAAGGAGACGAGCGGTGCGCCATGACCGCCGGCGACGATGTCGCGGATGCGCACGTCGGAGACGACGGGCACTCCCAGCCGTTCGGCGATCCACGCAGGCTGGCCGATCTGCAGCGTGCCGAGCGCGTGCGCGCCGTCGACCCAGTGGTAGACGGTCTGCCCGTGAGAGGTGACCGCGTCGACCCCGCCGACCGCATCGCGAGCGGCGAGGGCCGCATCGGCGAACGCCTGGCCGATGAGCGTGTCGAGCTCGCAGATCTCGGCGAGCGTCGTCCGCGCCGGCGGCAGGGCGGCGATCAGCCGCTCGCGCAGGGCGGGCGCGTACGACGTCGTGGCGTCGTGGAGCACACGCCCCGAGAGCACGCCGCCGCGCTCGGAGAACTCGACGACGGCGACGTCGATGCCGTCGTGCGAGGTGCCGGAGATCATGCCGAGAACACGCATCATGCACCTTCCATCGCGGGCCGGAGTCGGCCGCCTGCTGCAGCCAGGCGCGCCTCGGCCTCTGACTGCGAGAGCCCGCGAGCGAGCACGAGCACCGAGGTCTTCACGTCGTAGTCGTTGCCATCGAGGGTGGCGGCCGCCCGCTCGCGCGGCACCCCGGCGATCTCGGCCACCATCCGCACCGCGCGGTCGCGGAGCTTGTGGTTCGTGGGCTTCAGGTCGACCATGAAGCTGCCGTAGGTCTTGCCCTGGCGCACCATCACGATCGTCGAGAACATGTTGAGCACGAGCTTCTGCGCCGTGCCCGCCTTCAGCCGCGTCGAGCCCGTGAGCACCTCGGGGCCGACGGCCACCTCGATCGGGAACTCGGCGGCGGCGCTCAGCGCCGTGTCGACGTTGCACGAGAGGCCCACCGTGAGGGCACCGAGCTCGCGAGCCCGTTCGACGGCCGCGATCACGTACGGCGTGCGACCGCTCGACGCGATGCCGATGACCGTGTCGAGCGGGCCGATCCTCGCCTCGTCGATCGCGGCGGCACCGGCGTCGGCGTCGTCTTCAGCGCCCTCCGTCGGGGTGACGATCGCCGACGCGCCGCCCGCCATGATCGCGAAGACCAGCTCGGGCGGCGTGCTGAACGTCGGCGGGCACTCCGAGGCGTCGACCACGGCGATGCGACCGGGGGTGCCGGCGCCCACGTAGACGAGTCGCCCGCCACGCGACATCCGCTCGCTCGCCGCCTCGATCGCCGGAACGATCTGCGGGAGGGCGCGTTCGACCGCGCCGGGGACCGTGGCGTCGGCCTCGTTCATGGCCGCGGCGATCTCCGCCACGCTCATGCGGTCGAGCTCGGCGTAGCGCGGGTTGCTCGCCTCGGTGGCGAGATCCGCCAGGTCGTCGTCGAGCGTCATTTCTTTCCTCTGTTTCTGGGGTCGAGTGCGTCGCGGAGACCGTCACCGAGCAGGTTCAGTCCCACGACGAGGAGGACGACGACCGCGCCGGGCGCGATCATGGTCCACGGCGCGATGCCGATGAGGGTGCGCGCCTCGAAGATCATGGAGCCGAGCGACGGGGCCGGCGGCGGGGTGCCGAGGCCGAGGAAGCTCAGCGAGGCCTCGGTCAGCACGGCCCACGAGAGCGAGAGCGTGACCTGCACGATGATGATCGACGCGATGTTGGGCAGCACGTGCCGGAACATCACCATCGAGCGGCTCTGCCCCGTGCTCGTCGCGGCCTTCACGTACTCGATCTCGCGGAGCGAGAGCACGGGCCCGCGGGTCACGCGGATGAAGATCGGCACGTAGACGATCGCGATGGCCACGGCGATCGTGAACCAGTTGCGATCGAAGACCGACGCGAGCGACAGCGCGAGGAGCAGCGGCGGGAACGCGAACAGCACGTTCGTGACGCCCGAGATAACGCCGTCGGAGACGCCGCGGTAGAACCCGGCGACGAGGCCGCAGAACGTGCCCACGAGGGTGGCGAACGCCACCGCGACGAGCGAGATGAGGGCCGAGTTGGCGACACCCGCCGCCACGCGCGAGAACACGTCGCGGCCGAACTGGTCGGTGCCGAACCAGTGCTCGGCCGACGGCGGCTGCAGCCGGGCCGGCGGATCCTGCGCGATCGGGTCGTAGGGCAGCAGGCCGAATGCCGAGAGCAGGCTGAGCACGCCCAGCAGGACGACGATGATGAGGCCGACGAGGCCGCTCCGGCTGCGGAGGAGCAGGCGCACCCGCTCCATGGTCCGTCCGCCGCCCGGAGCGAGGGTCGCGGTCTGAGTGATGTCGGTCATGCGGCACGCACCCTCGGGTCGATCATGCGGTAGAGCACATCGGTCAGCAGGTTCACGATCACGAACGAGAGCGCGATGATCAGCACGGTGCTCTGCACGAGCGCGTACTCCTTCTGCTGGATGCCGAGCAGCACCTGGCGGCCGATGCCCGGCAGCGAGAAGATCTGCTCGACCACGACGGCGCCGCCGAGCAGGTAGCCGAACTGCAGGCCGGTCATCGTGACGATGGGTACGAGCGCGTTGCCGAGCACGTGCTTGGCCTGGAGCCGGCGGGGCGGAACGCCCTTCGCCTTCGCCGTGCGAATGAAGTCGTTCGAGCGGATCTCGAGCACGGCCGTGCGCGTCGTGCGCATGATGGGGGCCGCGATGCCGAAGCCGAGCACGATCGACGGCAGGAGCATCTGCTGCAGGTTCAGCCACGGGTCGTCGACGAGGTAGGCGTAGCCCTCGCCGTTGGGGTTGAACCCGAAGCTCGAGGCGAGCACCGCGAGGAGGGTCGTCGCGAGCAGGAAGGCGGGGATCGAGAGCCCCGCGAGACCGACGACCTGACCGAAGGCATCACGGGGAGAGTCGGGCCTCGACGCCGACAGCATTCCGAGCGGGATGCCGATGAGGAGCGCGAGCACGATCGAGAAGATCGCGAGCTCGATGGTCACGGGAAGCGACTGCGCCGTCAGCTCGAGCACGCTCTGCTGCGCGCGCGCCGAGAAGCCGAGGTTGCCGGTGAAGACGTTGCCGAGCCAGCTGAAGAACTGCACGATGAGCGGCTGGTCGAGACCGTAGTACGCCTCGAGCTGCTGCTGCTGGGCGGGTGTGAGGGCCGCGGCCTCGGTGCCGAGGCCGGCCGTGATCTGGTTGCCGGGGATCGCCCGCAACATGATGAAGACGAACACCGCAACGCCGAGCAGCGTCGCCAGTGCGGCGAGGATGCGCCGGAGCACCGGGTTCCTGAAGAGTCGTCGAAGCATGGTCTTCCGTGGGTTGGGCCGAACGGCGCGACGTGAGTGTGGGGACGCCGCGCCGTTCGGGGTCTTAGTTGACCGTCGTGGTGCGGAGGTACTGCAGCGAGCCGTTGGCCATGGGCGTGAAGCCCTGCACCTCGGACGACGCAGCGGTGTAGGAGTAGCTCGTGAAGAGCCAGACCCACGCGGCGTTGTCTTCGAGGTTCTCCGAGATCTGCGCGTAGATGTCCTTGCGCTCATCGGGGTCGGAGCTCTGCTTGCCCTCGGCGAACAGCGCGTCGAGCTCGGGAGAGCTGTAGCCGGCGACCTGGTTGAGGTTGCCCGTGCTCGTGAAGTAGCGGCCGTACATGCCGTCGGGGTCGGGGCGTCCGCCGTTCAGGGCAACGGCCGCGTCGAAGTCGGCGGCGATCCAGCGGTCGACGAAGGCGCCCGACTCGAGCACCTCGAGTTCGAGGGTGATGTTCGCCTCGGCCAGCTGCGCCTTCAGGTTCTGCGCCTCGTTGACGCTCGTCGCGTACTCGCCCTGCGAGACGATCGTCTTGATCGTCACGCCGTCGGACTTGCCGGCCTTGTCGAGGTACTCCGCGGCCTGGTCGAGGTCGCGCTCGGGGCAGGGCCGGGCGTCGGGATCGGAGCGGTACGCCGGCGACGTGATCGGGCCGGTCACCTCGCCCTCGCCGAGGGCGGCGGTGTCGAGCACCTCCTGGCGGTCGACGGCGCACTGGATCGCGAGGCGCACGTTGACGTCGGCGAGGTCGCCGCGGCGTGCGTTCAGCTGCAGTGCGTGATAGCTGAGCTGGGGCGTCTTCTCGACGGTGACGGTGCCGCTTTCGGCGGTCTGCGCGACGAGCGGGTCGTCGAAGACGGCGAGCTGCACGTTGCCCGACTGCATGGCCGAGACGATCGAGGACTCGTCGGGGATGACGCGGAACTCGACGGTGTCGAGCTTCGCGGCGTCGCCCCAGTAGGCGTCGTTCTTGGCGAGCGTCAGCGACTGGCTGGCCTTGCGGTCCTCGAGCACGAACGGCCCGGTGCCGTTCGGCGTCGTGTTGAGTTCGGCCTCGGTGTCGTCCGACGAGAGCATCGCCATGTTGATGACGGCGAGGTTCGCCGGCAGGGCGGCGTCGGGGGCGGTGAGCGTGAGCACGACGGTCTGCTCGTCGGGCGCCTCGATGGCGGCGACCGACGCGAGCGAGGTGCGCGAGACGGCGGCGGTCGCCTCGGCCTGGATGGCCTCGAGCGAGAACTTCACGTCTTCGGAGCCGAAGGTCGAACCGTCGGCGAAGGTGACGCCTTCGCGCAGCGTGAAGGTCACGGTGAGGCCGTCCTCCGACGCCTCCCACGACTCGGCGAGGCCGGGCACGACGTTGAGGTCGGCGTCGAACTCGGTCAGGGTGCCGTAGAGGTTCTGCAGCACGTTGACGGCCTGGAACTGGGTGGCCTTCCAGGGGAAGAGCGTGTCGGGGTCGCTCGTGACGCCGATGACGAGCGCGCCTCCGGCCGTGCCCTCGTCGGTCGGCGCGGGCTTCGCCGGGCTGCAGCCGGTGATCGTCAATGCGACGGCCGCTGCCAGGCCGACCGCTGCGAGGGCGCCGCGTACACCGCGGTTGCCTCCGTTCATGGGGGAACTCCTCAGGGCTATGTGCGCCTCGTCCGGGTGGTACTGCGCTGTGTGCGCCGGGTCGAAGAGCATCGGTGATCTCAGTAGGTCATAAAAGTACATCACATTGGCTAGGCGTGTAACAAAATTTCTTCTAGGGTGGTGTCAGCCCCCGACGGGTCATCGACAATCGACGAGGAGACTGATGCCCACTCACGAGCTCAGGGCCGACGAGCCCGGCCGTCGCCCGGTGCTCGTGCGCATCCGGGCGATCCTGCCCGAGCTGCGCCCGAGCGAGCAGCGCATCGCCTCGCTGTTCGTCGCGGAACCCGCGACGATCGCCGAACTCTCGATCGCCGAACTCGCCGCCCGCTGCGACACCTCGACCACCTCGGTCGTGCGCTTCTGCAAGCGGATGGGCTACGAGCACTTCAAGGACCTCCGCATGGATGTGCTCCGTGACGTCGCCCGTGAGACGTTCCAGGCGGCCGGGCTGCCGGAGATCTCGGGCGACATCGACCGCGACGACACGCTCGACGACATCGTGGCGAAGGTCTCGATGGCCGAGACGCTCTCGATCGCCGACACCGCGAAAGGGCTCGACATCGTCGCGCTGCAGGCCGCGGTCGACGCGGTCGGCACCTCCGCTCGCGTCGACATCTTCGGCGTCGGGGCGAGCTCGTTCGTCGGCCTCGATCTGCAGCAGAAGCTCACCCGCATCGGTCGCACGGCGCTGAACTGGTCGGACCCGCACGCCGCGTGGACCTCGGCGGCGACGCTGCGCCCCGGCACCGTGGCGATCGCCGTCTCGCACAGCGGCGGCACCGTCGACACGATCGAGTTCCTCGCGATCGCGCGCGCCTCCGGCGCCACGACGATCGCGATCACCAATCACGACCACTCCACGCTCGCAGAGCACGCCGACATCGTGCTGACCACCGCGGCTCGCGAGACCGGGTTCCGCTCGGGCGCGCTCGGCAGCCGCATCGCCCAGCTCATGGTCGTCGACTGCGTCTTCATCGGCGTCGCGCAGGCCAGCTACGACCAGTCGATGGAGGCGATCCGCAACACCTACGCGGCGGTGCACCACCTCCGCGCGCGCCGTCCGTGACCGCGTCGGTTCGAGGACTCTACGCCGCGTTCGCCGGCATGGGTGCGACCGCGGCGGCCATCCCCGCCGTGCTGCCGTCGGTCGAGCAGGTGGTCGGCGCATCCGTCGCGCCAGCGGTGCCCGCCCTCTTCGCCGGCCTGCTGGTCGGCGTGCTCGCGTCGGGCCTCGTGCTGCGTCGGGTGCGAGCCATGCACCTTGCGGCGATCGGATGCCTCGTGCAGGCGATCGCCCTCGGCGGTGCCGCCCTCGCCCCCACCGCACCGGCGTTCATCGCCTTCGCCGCACTCGCCGGCCTCGGGTTCGGGCTCACCGAGGCATCCGCGAGCGTCGCCTCGAAGGCCGTCTCGACGACCTCGACGGCCGCCATCCTCACCGCGCTCACGGCGACGGTCGCCGTGACCGCGGCGCTCACGCCCTTCCTCGTCGCTGCCGCGGCGGGCACCGGGCGGCCGCCGCTCGTGCTCCTCGTGGTCGCCGCCGCGCAGGTCGCCGCCGCCATCGCGCTCGTCGTCGGCGCGCGCGGCATCGCGGCGCCCGCCCCCGTCCACGGCGAGCGGCCACGCGGCCTTCGACGTGCGAGCCTGCTCGCCCTGCTTCCGCTCGCGATCGCGCTTCCCCTCTACGTCGGCGTCGAGACCGTCTTCGCCGGGTGGTCGGCCGTGATCCCCGCCGAGCTCCTGCAGGTCGACCCCGCCGCCGCCGCGATCGGCACCTCGGTGTTCTGGGCACTCATGGCGGTCGGCCGATTCGTCTCGTCGGCGATGCTGCGGAGCGGGGTCACCACGCGGACCGCCCTGCTCATGGGCCTCGTCACCGCCGCCGCGATGCTCGCCCTCGCCGCCGCCGTCACGCCGACGGCCCCGACGTTCGGCCTGGTCGCCATCGCCGTCGCGGTGATCGGGCTCGCCCCGACCTACGCGCTCACGGTCGGCCTCGCGCTCGATCGCCTCGACGACGCCGAAGCGACGAAGGCGACCGGCGTGCTCGTCGCCTGCGGGGCGGCCGGCGGCAGCATCGTCCCCGCCGCGATCCTGTTCTTCACCGACGACCCCACCGCCCCCGCGACCTTCATCGCGACCGCCGTCATCTGCGTGATCGCCGCCGCGCTGTCGGCGATCCGCGTCGGCACCATCAGTCCAGCCGCCACAGGAAGCCGCACCGCATGACCGCGCCAGCCACCGCCAACCGCTCCGCCGTCGACCCCGGCGACACCCGTCTCGCCGCCGGCCTCCGCTTCGCGCTCGACGCCGCAGCCTCGGTCTCGACTCTCTCGCCTCCATCGAAGGCCCCGGCGGCCCCGGAGGTCTCAGTCACCGAGTTCGATCGCATCGTCGCGGGAGTCGACGCCTCGCACGTGCTGCTGACGCCGTCCGCCGTGGTCACGCCTCGCAGCATCGAGCAGGTCGCGGCGGTGCTCGGCTTCGCGGCCGAGACGGGGCTCGGGGTCACCGTGCGCTCGGGCGGCACGAGCCTCTCGGGCCAGGCCGCGACGGAGGGAATCCTGCTCGACACGCGCACCGCGTTCCGCCGCATCCAGGTCGAGGCCGGCGGCGACCGCGTGCGGGTGCAGCCCGGCGCGACGGTGCGACAGGTCAACGCCCGGCTGCTCCGCCACGGCCGAAAGCTCGGGCCCGACCCTGCCAGCGAGATCGCCGCGACCATCGGCGGCGTGATCGCCAACAACTCGAGCGGCATGGCCTGCGGCACGCATCACAACAGCTACCGCACGCTCGCCGCCCTGACGTTCGCGCTGCCGAGCGGCACCGTCGTCGACACCTCCGCGCCCGATGCCGACCGCCGCCTCGTCGACGCCGAGCCGGCGCTGCACGCCGGCCTCGCCCGCCTCCGCGACCTCGTGCGCAGCCGCCCCGACCTCCGAGCCGAGATCGAGCGGCAGTATCGCGGCAAGAACACGATGGGCTACGGCCTGAACTCCTTCCTCGACTTCACCGAACCCGTCGAGATCCTCGCGCACCTCATGGTCGGCAGCGAGGGCACGCTCGGCTTCCTCGCCGAGGCGGTCTTCGACACCGTGCCGATCGCCTCGAGCATCGCCACGGCGCTCGTCGTGTTCCCCTCGCTCGACGCGGCCACCGGCATCCTGCCGGTCCTCGTCGACACGGGCGCCGCCACGCTCGAGCTGATGGACGCGGCGTCGCTCCGCGTGATCCAGGCCGACCCCGCGGCATCCGGCATCATCGACGACGTCGTGGTCGACGGGCACGCCGCGCTGCTCGTGGAGTACCACGGACGCGACGACGACGACCTCGCCGAGCAGCTCGCCTTGGCCGCCGCAGCCCTCGCGGCCGCCGGCGCACCCGCGCTCGACGTCACCCGCGACCCGAAGGAGCGAGCCCGGCTCTGGCACTTCCGCAAGGGCCTGTATGCGGCGATCGCCGGCGCCCGTCGACCGGGCACCACCGCGCTGCTCGAGGACATCGCGGTGCCCGTCGAGCAACTGGCGGCGACCTGCGCGGCCCTGCAGACCCTCTTCGACCGCCACGGCTACGCCGACGCGGTCATCTTCGGGCACGCGAAGGACGGCAACATCCACTTCCTCCTCACCGAGGACTTCACCGCCGCCGATGCGATCCCCCGGCAGGAGCGGTTCACCGAGGAACTCGTCGACCTCGTGCTCGGCGCCGGCGGCACGCTCAAGGCCGAGCACGGCACGGGTCGCATCATGGCGCCGTTCGTCGAACGCCAGTTCGGCCCGGAGCTCTACGGGATCATGCGCGAGGTCAAGGCGCTCTGCGACCCCGCCGGCGTGCTGAATCCCGGCGTGCTGCTCACCGACTCGCCGACCGCGCATCTCGAGCACCTGAAGCTCACGCCCGAGGTCGAGTCCGAGGTCGACCGCTGCGTCGAGTGCGGCTACTGCGAGCCCGTCTGCCCGAGCAAGGACGTCACGATCACCCCGCGTCAGCGCATCGCCGTGCGCCGAGCGCGAGCCGCGGCGAGGGCGGCGGGTGACACCGGCCTCGACGCTCGCCTCGCAGCCGCAGAAGAGTACGCCTCGGTCGAGACCTGCGCCGCCGACGGCATGTGCCAGACGGCGTGCCCCGTGATGATCAACACGGGCGACCTCGTGCGGCGCCTGCGCGAACAGGAGGCGAACGGGCCGACCCGCACGATCGCCGCAGGTCTCGCGAAGACCTGGGCGCCGGTATCGAGGGGCGCCGCGCTCGCCCTCACCGCGGCGAAGGCCGTGCCGCCGATCGCGGCGGCGGCGAGCGCGGCCGGGCGAGCGGTGCTCGGTACCGACGTCGTGCCGCAGTGGACGGGCGACCTGCCGCGCGGCGGGGCGAAGCGCGCGCACGTCTCGGCGTCGAACGGCGACGTCGTCTTCTTCTCGGCCTGTGTCGGCTCGATGTTCGGCCCGGCCGACGACGGCATCGGCGCGGCATCCGCGTTCCGCCTGCTCTGCGAGCGGGCCGGCGTCGAGCTCGTCACGCCCGCCGGCATCGACGGGCTGTGCTGCGGCACGCCGTGGAAGTCGAAAGGCCTCGCAGCCGGCTACGCGACGGCGATCGAGAAGACGGTGCGCGCCCTGCTCGCCGCGTCCGACGGCGGGCGCCTGCCGATCGTCTGCGACAACTCCTCGTGCACCGAGGGCCTCGTGCACGCGCTCGAGAACGTCGGGGAGCTCGACGGCGCACCCGTCTCGCTCCGCATCGTCGACGCGGTCGACTTCGCGGCCGAGCGGCTGCTCCCCACCCTCGACGTCGGCGAGCGGCTCGACTCCCTCGCGCTGCATCCGACGTGCTCGAGCACGAGGCTCGGCTCGAACGACCACCTCCGCGAACTCGCGAACGCAGTGGCCGTCGACGCGGTGGTTCCGGATGCCTGGGGCTGCTGCGCCTTCGCGGGCGACCGCGGCATGCTCCACCCCGAACTGACGGCCTCGGCGACGGCCTCCGAGGCCGCGGAGCTCGCCGAACGCGCCTTCGACGCGCACGCCTCGTGCAACCGCACGTGCGAGATCGGCATGACGCGCGCGACGGGCGAGTCGTACGTGCACATCCTCGAACTCCTCGAGCGCGCGACCCGCTGAGCGAGGTGCTGCTGCGCACGCTCGTGTTCGGACGCTGATCGGGTGATGGACGCTGTCGAGGCGCGCAGCAGCGCTCTCGGACACTGTTGTCCGGTTGCCGGTACTGTGGTGCAGGCTTGCTCAGGTCGATGAAGGGACTGTCCGTGGATCTTCAGCTCGTGCTTCCGGAATTGCGCGAGCCGATGAGGCGTGCGCAGGTGTCGGCGCCGCGCTGGCTTGTACGGATCGCGGTACGCCTGCTGCGTGTGCCGACCTCGAATGCCGTCCGCGTGACGAACGAGCGGACTGGATCGACCCGGATCCGGGTCTACCAGCCGACGAGTGCGCACAGCGGCGCCGCGCTGTTGTGGATTCATGGCGGCGGCCTGCTCTTCGGTGACGCGAAGCAGGACGAGGCGCTGTGCCTGTCGACGGCAGAGCAGCTGGGGATCGTGATCGTGTCGGCGAACTACCGATTCGCCCCGGAACATCCCTTCCCCGCGGCCCACGACGATGTACTGACTGCCTGGTACTGGCTCCTCGCACACGCGAAGGAGCTGCGGGTCGACCCGGAGCGCATCGCCATCGGCGGCGAGAGCGCCGGTGCGGGGCTCGCGGCAGGACTGGTCCAACGGATCCACGACGAGGGCGAGGCGGCGCCGTGCGGGCAGTGGCTCTTCGCGCCGATGCTCGATGACCGCACGGCCGCGCGACGGGAGCTGGATGCCCTGCAGCACTTCGTGTGGGACAACGAGGCGAATCGGGAAGGCTGGTCCGGATACCTCGGCACCGCGCCGGGCGCCGCAACCGCCCCGCCGTATTCCGTTCCCGGCCGCCGCATCGACGTCTCCGGCCTCCCGCCGGCCTTCATCACGTGGGGCGACATCGAACTGTTCGCGGAGGAGGACCGCGCCTACGCCGACGCACTGCGGGACGCGGGTGTGCCGGTGACGACGGACGTCGTCACGGGTGCGCCGCATGGATTCGAGAACTGGGCGCGGGACGCGCCGTCCGCGAAAGCCCTCGTGAAGCGCGCGCAGGAGTGGTTGCGCACCGTCACCGCCCCTGCGTGATCGTGAATCCGATCACGGCTCCGCCGACGGCTCACCCGACCCGCAGCACCACGCTCCCCCGCTTGCGACCGGTGTCGACGTAGCGGTGCGCCTCGACGATCTGGTCGAGGTCGAAGGCGCGGTCGACGACCGGCCGCAGCTCTCCCGATTCGGCGAGCGCAGCGAGCCGCTCCATGCCGTCGCGGCCCATGCGACCGCCGCGGTGGTCGACCACGAGGCCGCTCCGGCGCGCCTGCCCACCGGCGGCCAGCATGCCGGGCAGGTCGGCGATGACGAGCAGGAGCGCGCCGCCCGGCCGGAGCAGGTGCGCGACGCGGCCGAACGGCGCATTGCCCACGCACTCCACGATGACGTCGTAGCGGCTGTCGTCGACGGAAGCACCTGACCCGGAGCCCGCCGCGAAGTCCTCGCGCGTGTAGTCGACGATCTCGCTCGCACCGAGCGAGCGCACGAGGTCGGCGTTCCGACCGCTCGTCACCCCCGTCACGTGCGCACCCCTGTCGGCGGCGAGCTGCACGACGGCCGAGCCCACCGCGCCCGATGCGCCGTTCACGAGCACCCGGCCGCCCGGCCCGATGGTCACGCCGTCGAGGTAGCGCAGCGCGGTGTGCCCGCCGAAGACGATCGCGGCCGCTTCGTCGAACGAGAGGTTCGCGGGCTTCGGCGCGACCTCGCCGTCGGCGTCGACCACCACGAACTCCGCGTGGCATCCCATGCGCGCGCCGCGCATCACGATGACCTCGTCGCCGGGAGCGAACCGGGTGACGCCGTCACCGACGCCCTCGACGATGCCCGCGGCGTCCATGCCGAGCACGGGCTTCCTGGGCCGGAAGACGCCGATGACCGGCGCGACGACGAGGCCGAGGCCCCGCGGCACGCTGCGACTCCGCAACCGATGGTCGGCGATGCTCACCGTCGAGGCGCGCACGCGCACGAGGAGTTCACCGGGCCCGGGCTCGGGCCTCGGCACCTCGGCGACGCGCACGACCTCGGGTCCGCCGAAGCGCGCGGCGACCGCGGCACGCATGGTGGTTCGGGCGGCGGATGTCGCCGGCTTCAGTGATTCGGTGAACACGAGCAGCTCCCTTACGTTGTAAGACTTACGCCGTAAGATACGCTGTCGACGCGTCGGCGTCCAGTCCCCGGGGACGATTGCCTGACGTTGTAAGGTGAAGGCATGCCGCAGCGGTCCGTCGCACGCCCCCAGCTCACTCGCGAGAGCGTGCTGCAGGCCGCGCTGCAACTCGCCGACCGCGACGGCATCGAGGCCCTCACGATGCGCGCCCTCGCCGAGCAGCTCGGCGTCGAGGCGATGTCGATCTACTACCACCTGCCCAATAAAGACGCGATCCTCGACGGCCTCGTCGAGGTCGTCTTCGCCGAGATCGAGCACGAGGTCGGCGGCTTCCCGCCTCCGCCCGCGACGGATGCCTCGAGCTGGGCGCCGACCCTCCGCGAACGGATCCTCGGTGCCAGGCGCGTGCTGCTGCGGCATCCGTGGCTGCCGAACGTCATGAACGCTCGCGGCGCCTCAGGACCCAACGCCATGCGCCATGTCGACGGCGTCGTCGGGATCATGCGCGCCGGCGGCATGTCGCACGACCTCATCCACCACTCGCTGCACGCGATCGGCAGCCGCATGTACGGCTACGTGCAGGAGCTCAGCGACGACGGTGCCACCCCGGCACCTGTCGAACTCGAGCAGCTGGCCGCGCTCGCACCGCATCTGGCCGCGATGCTCGCCGAGGTCGTGCACGACGATCCCGACTCGACGCTCGGCTGGTGCGACGACCAGACGGAGTTCGAGTTCGGGCTCGACCTGCTGCTCGAAGGGCTCGAGCGCCGGCTGGCGGCGCAGCCCGCCTGAGCCGAAGGTCTCGATACGCTCCTTCGTCGATACTCAACCGGCGGGGCCGGCCTCAGAGCGCCCCGGTCGCCGCCGTCTCGAGCACGGTGGGAGTGCCGTCGAAGACGAGCAGCCGGTCGGCGAGCTTGTCGACGAAGAAGCGGTCGTGGCTGACCACGATGACCGCGCCCGGGAAATGCGTGAGCGCCCGCTCCATGACCTGCGTCGAGGTGATGTCGAGGTGGTTCGTCGGCTCGTCGAGCACGATCACGGCAGCTCCCGAGAGCAGGCACTGCGCGATCGCGACGCGGGCGCGCTGACCGCCCGAGAGCGTGCCGATCTTCTGCTTCAGGTCGGCCTCAGAGAACTGCAGCATCGCGAGGAACCGGCCGACGCTCTTCTTCGTCGCCGTGAAGGCGAGCGAGTCGGGGTAGGCGTTGACCGCGTGCCCGACCGTGTCCTCGAGGTCGAGCTCGGCGTAGACCCGGTTGTACGAGACGTACCGTGCACCCTTGGCCCAGCGCACCGTGCCGAAGTCGGCCTCGGTCTCGCCCGTCAGCACGTCGAGCAGCGTCGACTTGCCCGAGCCGTTCGAGCCGAGCACGGCGACCCGGTCACCCCGGCGCAGGTCGAACGAGAGGCCTTCGAAGAGCGGCGCTCCCCCGAAGCTCTTCGTGAGCCCGGTGACCGTGAGCAGGTCGTTCGAGACCCGCAGCCCCTCGTAGATGCCCGTGATGATCTGGTCGATCGGGCGCGGCGCCTGCCGCTTCTTGATGTCGGCGAGCCGGCGGGCGACCGCGTTCGACGGGTTGCGGGCGGCCTCGCGGCGGGCGGCCGACGCAGCCTGCTCGTAGGCCAGCAGTTCCTCTTCGTGGGCGAACTGCTTCTCGAGCATCTTCAGGCGCGACTGCTTCGCGTGCACGTACGCCGAGTAGTCGCCGTCGTACTCCTGCAGGCGGTAGTTCTCGAGCTCGATGATGCGGGTGACGACCCCGTCGAGGAACTGGCGGTCGTGCGAGACCACGAGCACGGCGCCCGCGAAGCCCGAGAGCCAGTTCTCGATCCACTTCACGCCGTCGAGGTCGAGGAAGTTCGTCGGCTCGTCGAGCAGCAGCACGTCGGGCGACTGCACGAGGATCTGCGCCAGGGCCGCGCGGTTGCGCCATCCGCCCGACAGGCGTCCGACCGAGAGAGCGCGGCGCTCCTCGTCGAAGCCGAGGCGGGTGAGCACCGTGTCGATCGTGGTCTCGTAGGTCCATCCGCCGATGTGATCCATGCGTTCGAAGAGCTCGCCCTGCTCGGTGAGCAGCCGGGTCATCGCGTCATCCGCCATCGGCTCGGCGAGCGCCATGCCGATCTCATCGAGTCGGGCCTGCGTCTCGTGCACCTGCGCGAAGTGCCCGCTCAAGAGCTGCTGGATGCTCTGCTCGCCGTCGAGCTCCGAGAACTGCGAGAAGTACCCGATCGTGGTGCCGAGGGTGACATCCCGCGTGCCGCCGCTCGGCTCGCTCCGGCCCAGCACGACTTCGAGCAGGCTCGTCTTGCCGGTGCCGTTCTTGCCGATGAGGCCGACCCGGTCGCCCTGCTTGAGCTTCAGGAACGCCTCCTTCAGCACCGGGCGCCCGTCGAACTCGATGCTGACGTCGTTCAGGCGGATGAGGCTCACGAGTGTCCTTGCGGTGAAGAGGAGAGGTTCGGCGAGACGGATGCCTCGAGCCGCGCGCCAACTCTACCGACGCCGCCTGAGCGGCCGGCCCGTGCAGAGGAGCACGGGCCGGCCGCGAGGCTGCTTGTGGGTGCCGGGCGCTTGACCACTTGCGCGAGGGCTCCATCTCCGGCGCGCACGCCGGCGCCCCCGCCGCGACTACCGCACGCTCTCGAGGAAGTTCCGCGTTCGCTGGCGTTGCGGGCCGTCGAGCACGTCCTCCGGCCGGCCCGACTCGACGACCACGCCGCCATCCATGAACACCACCTGGTCGGCCACGCCTCGTGCGAAGCCGATCTCGTGGGTCACGACGATCATGGTCATGCCGTCGTTCGCGAGCTCGCGCATCACATCGAGCACGTCACCCACCAGTTCGGGGTCGAGGGCGCTGGTCGGCTCGTCGAACAGCATCAGCTTCGGATCCATCGCGAGCGCGCGGGCGATCGCGACCCGCTGCTGCTGCCCGCCCGACAGCTGGGCCGGATAGTGAGCGGCGAAGTCCGCGAGCCCGACGCGGTCGAGCAACTGCTTCGCCCGGGTCTTGGCCTGCGTCCGCGGGCGCCCCGCGATCCCGATGGGGGCTTCGATGATGTTCTCGAGCGCCGTCATGTGCGGAAACAGGTTGAACCGCTGGAACACCATGCCGATGCCGCGTCGCTGGCGGGCGATCTGGCGCGGCGTCATCTCGTGCGCGTTGTGGCCCGACTGGCGGTAGCCGATGAGCTCGCCGTCGACGATGATGCGACCACCGTCGATCGTCTCGAGGTGGTTGATGCAGCGCAGCAACGTGCTCTTGCCCGACCCCGACGGGCCCAGCAGCACCGTCACCGTGCCGGCCGGCACCGCGAGGGAGACATCGCGCAGCACTTGGTGAGCGCCGAAGCTCTTGCGTACGCGCCGGATCTCGACGAGCGGGATGGGAGACGTCCTCGTGGAGTGCTCCACCGGAAGGATGATGCTCATATGACGCTGACCGCCTTGGTCTCCGGCGCCGGCGCGACGCCGGGCCGACGGTTGGCGAATGCACGACGCATCCGCTGCAGGGGGGTGGGCGGCAGGGCGCGGGAGGTGCCCCGGCCGTACCGTCGCTCGAGGTAGTACTGCGGAATCGAGAGCACGCTCGTCATGAGCAGGTACCAGAGGCTCGCGACGATCAGCAGCTCGACCTGCTTGAGGTTCTGCGACGAGATGACGGTCGCCTGCGTGTAGATCTCGAGCACCGCGATGACCGAGAGCAGCGAGGTGTTCTTCAGCATCGAGATCGTCTCGTTGCCCATCGGCGGGATGATCACGCGCATCGCCTGGGGCAGCAGCACCCGACGGAACGTGTAGAGCGGCGACATCCCGAGCGAGTACGCGGCCTCGCGCTGGCCCTCGTCGACCGACAGCATGCCGGCCCGCACGATCTCCGACGAGTACGCCGCCTGGTTCAGTGTCAGCGCGAGGAGCCCTGCCACGAATGCGGTGATGAGCTGGTTGGTGTCGACCTGCCAGAAGACCACGGCGGTGAACGGGATGCCGAGCGCGAGCTTCTCGTAGAGGAGGCCGAGGTAGCCCCAGAGCACGATCTGCACCAGGAGCGGGGTACCGCGGAACACCCAGACGTAGAACCACGCCACCGTCGACAGCACGGGATTCGACGACAGCCGCATCGCGGCGATGACGATGGCCAGCACCGTCGAGACCAGCATCGAGATCAGGGTGATGAGCAGGGTCAGGGCGACGCCCTCGAGGATTCGCTGATCGAAGAGGAACTCGCCGATCGCAGCGAAATCGATGTTCGGGTTGGTGAGCACGGAGTACAGGAATGCCGAGGCGAGCAACAGCACGAGCGCCGCGCTGATCCATCGCCATGGCCGTCTCAACGGGATGGCCACGACATCGTCGTCGGTGGCGTCCTCCCCGAGCTCATTGCGGGTCTGCTCCAGGGCGGTCACTGATCCGACCCCTGGTTCACCTCGGCCGAGTCGACCGCGTACGCGCCGATGTTGTTGCGCTCGAGCACCTGCTGGTACGTACCCTCGTCGATGAGCGCCTGCAACGCCTGCTGGATCGCATCGATGAGCTCCGTCTCGGCCTTCAGCACGCCGATGCCGCTGTACACCGGATTGAAGCCGGCCGGGTTCTCGGGGTCGCGCACCACGTCGAACGCGTCGCCGTCGTCCGTGGTGGCGGCCACGTACTCGGCGACCACGGCGTCGGCCACGTAGGCGTCGCTCTTGCCCGCCCGCAGCGCCGTCTGGGCATCGAGGTCGGAGGGCAGCTCGGTGACGACCACCGGGTCGGACCCGCACTCCGTCGCCCGCAGGAGGTCTCCCTGCACGGTCGCCTTCTGCACCGAGACCGTCATGCCGCAGAGGTCGGTCTGCGTCGTGATGCCGTCGGGATTGCCGGCCGGCACGAGGATCGCGAAGCCGCCGTGCGTGTAATCGATGAAACTCACCGTCTCCTGGCGCTCAGGGGTGTCGTTCATGCCGCTCATGATGATGTCGTTCTTGCCGGCCTGGAGCGAGGGGATGACCGAGTCGAATGCCTGCTTGTTGAGGGAGACGTCGATGCCGAGCTTCTGCCCGAGGAGTCGTCCGAGTTCGGGGTCGAAGCCGATCGCGCGATTCGAGTCGTCGTACATGGCCATCGGCGGGAAGGGGATGTCGACGGCGATGTCGAGACGCCCCTTCTCGGCGATCGCGGAGGGCAACAGCTCGGTCAGTGTCGTGTCGACCGTGGTCGAGATCTCATCGTCGATCGGCAGGTCGGGCCCGGCTGCCGCGGCCTCACCGGAACCGGTGATGGCGGAGCATCCGCTGAGGAGCAGGGCGCCGGCGGCCAGTGCTGCTGCTCCGAGGAATGTGTTGGTGCGTGCCTTCATGTGACTTCCTTGTCGTCGGGGGTACTCGGGTGGAAGGTGCTGGTCAGACGAGCACGCCGGCTCGCGCCGGAGCGTGCGTCGCGAGCAGGTCGGCGTACGTCTCCCGGCGCGTCACGAGCCTCGCCTCACCGTCGCTGACGAAGACGATGGCGGGCTTCAACGCGCCGTTGTAGTTGTTCGACATCGTGTACGCGTAGGCGCCGGTCGCCGTCATCGCCACGAGGTCGCCGACGTGCGCGGGCGGCATGGGTGCGCCGTCGACCAGCAGGTCGCCCGATTCGCATTGGCGCCCGACGAGCTGCACGCTCTCGGACCACGGCTCGAGCAGTCGATCGGCGAGCAGCGCCTCGTAGCGCTGCTGCGTGAGGGCGATGTCCATCTGATCGGCCAGGCCGCCGTCGACGGCAACGAAGGTGCGCCCGGTGCGCTTGACCGAGGTGACGCGGTAGAGCGTGACCCCCGCCCGGGCGACGATCGACCGGCCGGGTTCGATCATCAGGCGTGAGCCTGCGGGGAGGTGCTCCCGCGCAGCAGCGACGATCGCATCGAGGTACGACTCCACGCTCGGCGCCTGCTCGTCGTAGGTGTAGCTGACGCCGAGCCCCCCGCCGACGTCATAGGTCGAGAACGTGCCGACGGTCGAGATCTTCCCGACGGCCTCGGCGAACTGCGCCGTGTCGAGGATCTGCGATCCGATGTGCAGGTGCACCCCCACGAACTCCATCAGCGGGTGCGCCTGCATGCGGGCGATGGCGCGCTCGGCCTGGTCCATCGGGAGTCCGAACTTCGACCCCGATCCACCCGTGGCCTGCGAGACGTGCGTCTTCGCCTCGACGCCCGGGATCACGCGCAGCAGCAGGCGCTGCGGGCGCACGAGGATCCGTTCGAGGCGGTCGAGCTCGTCGTCGTTGTCGACGATGATCGTGCCGATGCCGGCGTCGACGGCCATCTGCAGCTCGGCATCGGTCTTCGCGTTGCCGTGGAAGTACAGGCGTGCCGGGTCGACGCCGGCGGCGAGCGCGAGCTGCAGCTCTCCGCCGCCCGCGATGTCGATCGAGAGCCCTTCCTCGTGCGCGAGGCGGTACATGCCGACCGCCGGCAGTGACTTCGAGGCGAAGAGCACCTCCGAGTCGGGCCAGCGCTCGCCGAGTCCGTCGATGAAGCGACGGATCTGGCGGCGCAGGCCGACCTCGTCGTAGACGTGCAGCGGGGTGCCGAATCGCTCGGCCAGTTCGGTCACGGCGACTCCGCCGATCTCGAGCACGCCATCGCCGCTCGCGGTCGCCTCCTCCGGCAGGATCCGCCAGAGTTCGCCGAGGCGGGTGCCGTTGGGTGCGGGTCGGGTCGGGGTCATCATTCCTCCTTCAGCGCCGCGAATCGCGTTCGCCGGGGCCAGCCTAGAAACTTCGGGCTCGCCTGTGGTTGGCGATTTCGGATAGCTTTGCGCCATGGATGCAGCGAAATCTCCAATCCAAACGCCTCGTCCGCCCGGCGCCCGCGTGAGCCTCGTCGAGCTCGTCGAGCAGTTGGGGCCTCGTACGCTCACTGCGATCGGCCCGCTGGGCGACCGGGTCGCCGTCACCGGCACCGAGTTCCTCGACGTCGCCGATGAGGTGACGGATGCCTCGGGCACGCTCCTCCTCGCCCCATCGACCGCTTCGCTGAGCACGGCACGCATCGGCGCACTCGCGGCCGCTGCTGCCGAGCACGGTGCCGCTGGGATCGCATTGAAGTGCAGCGCCGAGCGGATGCCGGCGCTGGCCGCGATCGCCGACTCCACCGGGCTCGCACTTCTCCGCGTCGCCGACCGCATCAGCTGGCGCCTCCTCGACGCCCAGCTCACCCACCTGCTCGGAGAGGCCGACACGGTGCTCGCGGCCCCGCAGGACCGTGGCGCAGAGCCGTTGTTCGCCATCGCGAACGAACTCGCCGAGTTCTTCGGCGGGTCGGTCGCGATCGAGGACCTGAGTCGCAACATCCTCGCCTACTCCTCGGTGCCGGGGCAGGTGATCGACGCGCTGCGCACCCACGGCATCCTGGCCCGGCAGGTTCCGGCATCCCCCTACAACGACGACCAGTACCGCACCGTGCTGCGGTCCGACCGGCCGATCAGCTACCCGCGCCTGGGTGACGAGGAGCCGCGGGTGGCCTTCGCGATTCGGGCAGGCGCCCTGCCGCTCGGCAGCATCTGGGCGATCGACGCGTCGGGGGCAGCACGTCTCACCGAGGAGCAGCAGCGCCGCATGCGGCACGCGAGCGCCCTCGCCGGGGCCCACCTGCTCGACGATCTCCGAGTGCACGCGACGAATCAGCGCCCGCGCGAGGATCGGCTGCGCACGTTGCTGACGGGCATCGATCTGACCGGAACCGAGTTCGCCGAACTCGGCATCCCCGAGGAGCGCGGTGCCGCGCTGCTCGCGTTCGACGTGCCGGGAGCCGGGCCGACGACCATCGCCCAGTTGCGCTCGACCGTCATCCGCCATCTCGCGCTGCAGCGCCCCGATGCGGTCGCAGTGCCGCATCGAGGCCGGGTCTACACGCTGTTCGCCGCAAGCTCGGTCGACGAGGCCGTGGGCGTTGCGACGCCGCTGCTGCCGCTCGTCGATCGGTTGGTCGGCGATGGCACCCGAGTCGCCGTCGCCGGGCCGGCTCACCGTTCGGGCGACGTCGCCGGTGCTCGCGAGCTCGCCGATCGTCTGCTCGAGGCCGCCGACCGCAGCATCGATCCGTCGACGTCTCGCATCGTCACGGCATCGAGTCTGCGGCCGATCCTCGTGGTCGAACGCGTCGCGAGGCTGTTCGCCTCGGCCGATGAGCTGCGCGACCCCGCGGTCGACGTCGTGCAGGCCTCCGATCAGACGCGGCCGATCGCCGAGACGCTGCTCGTCTGGCTCGAGTGCTTCGGCAACATCGCGCAGACCGCCGCCAGGCTCGGCGTGCACGAGAACACCGTGCGCCACCGCCTGCGCCGCGCGAGCGAGGCGCACGGCATCCGCACCGAACGCGCCGACCAGCGACTCGCGCTGTGGCTCCAGCTGCGCGCGAATCTCCACGGCGCCGGCCCCGCAACGGACGGTTGAGCCGACAGCCGACCGGTTCGCCGTCGAGCACGCCCGGCACGTTCGGAAGGTTCTCGCCGCCCGGCGCGTTGCCCACTGCATGAGAGCGATCGCGTATGCCAAGACCGGGGAATCGTCCGTGCTGCACCTCGTCGAGCGGGAGGCGGCCGAACCCGGCGCCGGTGAAGTGCGAGTGCGCATCGCCGTGTCGGGTGTCAACCCGACCGACTGGAAGGCGAGGGTCGGTTCGCAGCCGGGCGCTGCAACACCGTTCGCGGAGGTCGTGCCGAACCAGGACGGCGCCGGCGTCGTCGACGCCGTCGGCCCCGGCGTGGACGGGCTCGTGGTCGGCGACCGGGTCTGGGCCTACCTCGCCGCGCACGAGCGACCATCGGGCACCGCGCAGCAGTTCGCGGTGCTGTCGGCCGAACACGTGGTCCCGCTGCCCGATGCCGCGAGCTTCGACCTCGGCGCCTCACTCGGCGTGCCCGCCATGACGGCGCACCGCGCGCTCACCGTCTCCGAGGAGGGTCCGTCCCGGCTGGGTCCCGGCGCGCTCGACGGCCGCACCGTGCTCGTGGCCGGTGGCGCGGGCGCCGTCGGACACGCCGCCATCCAGCTCGCCCGCTGGTCGGGAGCCACGGTCATCACGACCGTGAGCTCGCCTGAGAAGTCCGCGCTCGCGACCGCGGCCGGGGCCCACCACGTCGTGAACTACCGCATCGACGACGCCGCCGCCGCGATCCGCGCGATCGCCCCGCACGGCGTCGACCAGGTCGTCGAGGTATCGCCCGCCCGCAATGCCGCGCTGAACGCGAGCGTGATCGCGAACCACGGGACGATCGCCGTGTACGCGACCGACGGCGGCGCCGAGATGACCCTCGACGTGCGCCGGCACTTCGCGCTCAACGTTCGCTACCAGTTCCTGCTGCTCTACACCGTCGGCCAGGATGCCCTCTCTGCTGCCGCGGAGGACATCGGTCGTGCCCTCGCCGACGGCGCGCTGCCCGTGGGCGAGGACGCCGGCCTGCCGATCACGCGCTTCCCGCTCGAGCGCACGGCCGAGGCGCACGACGCCGTCGAGGCGGGCACCGTCGGCAAGGTGCTCATCGACGTCGATCGCGGAATCGGCTGATCCTTCCCGCGGCGAGCGGGGCTCAGCCGAGACGCGCTCAGCCGAGCAGGTGCGACAGCTGCTCGACGACGAGCACCACTGCGAGCACGACCATCGCGGCGCCCGAGATGCGGGAGACGAGACGCATGGCCGACGGCCGGGCGCGCAGCACCGTGCGAGCGCCCATGCCCACGACGAAGTAGACGAGCGCGCAACTGCCGACGAAGATGAGGCCGAGCACGGCGAGCTGCACCGGGATCGGCCAGTCTCCCGCGGCATCCGTGAACTGCGGCAGCAGCACGACGAGCACGAGCAGGCCCTTCGGGTTCAGGCCGCTGACGCCGGCGCCCTGCACGAGTCGGAGCCACGGCGGTGTCGTCGCTCCCACGCCGACGACGCCAGACGCGCCGGACACTCCGGACACTCCGGCGACCGCGGCAGGCGGCTCGACGAGCACCCGCACACCGAGGTACAGCAGGTACGCCGCGGCTGCGAATGTCAGCCCGATGAGCACCCACGGCATGGCCGCCACAGCGGCACCCACCCCGACCGCCACCGCGACGACCGCGGCGAGGTAGCCGATGAGGATTCCGGAGAGCGCCGGCAGGATGCTGCGATCGCGCAGGCCCGAGGCGATGATGTACGCCCAATCAGGGCCGGGCACGAGCACCATGAACGTCATCATCGCCCAGCAGGCGAGCAGCAATTGCGTGTTCACGGCGGCCTCCTCTCGACGGATACGAAGAATGTAGGCGCCATGCACCAGAAGCCGCTGCCGAATTCACCCCGGACCACGCCGCCTCGTGGAACAATTCACCCCATGGATGCCATCGATCGGAAGATCCTTGCCGAACTGCAGCAGGACGGGCGCCTGAGCCTCACCGACCTCGCCGCCCGCGTGCAGCTGAGCATGTCGCCGACCCACCGACGGCTCCACGCGCTCGAGGCATCCGGAGCCATCTCGGGCTACCGCGCGGTCATCGATCCGGAGGTGGTCGGGCTCGGCTTCGGCGCGCTCGTGTTCGTCACGATGGACCAGGCGAATCGGGCGACCATCCCCGCGTTCGACGCCGCGGTCGCCGAGATCCCCGAGGTGATCCAGGCGCTGCGCCTCTTCGGCGACCCCGACTACCTGCTGCGCGTCGCCGTGCCCGACCTGCCGGCGTACCAGCGCCTCTGGGATGAACGACTCTCGGCGCTGCCGGGCGTGCGCCGGGTCGAGTCCACCCTGGTCATGAAGACGATCGTCGACGACCGTCCGCTGCCGATCTGACGGGCCGGCGCGGCCCGGCGCGGCCCGACGCAGGACGACGAGAACCGCCCCTCGACGCCGTCGGCCGGTCGGCGTACCGTGGCCGTCGAAGCGACAGCCCCGAACGAGGAGGTTCCCGATGGCCGAGCTCTCACCCATCCAGCCGTGCCTGTGGTTCGACGAGCAGGCGCGCGAGGCGATGACGTACTACGTCGAGGTCTTCCCGAACTCGCGCATCACCCGCATCGACGAGTACCCCGACGAGTCACTCGACGAGCACTTCGTCGGCATGACCGGCAAGGTGCTGAACGGCCAGTTCACGCTGAACGGCGTCGACTTCGTCTGCCTCGACGGCGGGCCGCTCTTCGAGTTCAACGAGTCGGTCTCGTTCGTCGTCTCCTGCGCCGACCAGGACGAGATCGACTACTACTGGTCGAAGCTCTCGCATGTGCCCGAGTCGGAGCAGTGCGGCTGGTGCAAGGACCGCTTCGGCGTCAGCTGGCAGGTCATTCCGGCGAACATGGGCGAACTGACCCGGCGGCCCGAGCAGATCCAGGTGATGATGCGGCAGAAGAAGGTCGTGATCACCGAGCTCGAGAACGCCTGAGCCGTCGGATGCCGCGGCTCGCCGTCATCGATCGGGTACGACGTCTCGTCGTTCGGCTGCCCCGTTCGCGCGAGTGAGCACGATCGCAGCGGGAAAACGCCCGACGACCCTGCGGAACACTGGTTTCGACAGCGCAGCCGCCTCCGCGGGCTCGACCAGCCTGGGGTCGGTCGCCCGATGGTCGCGCCCCTTCCACGCGATCGTCGCTTCGCCCGCGACGAGCACATTGCGCGCCCAGTTGGTCTTCGCTCCCCACGGCAGGCCGATGAGGAAGAGGCTCCCCGACACCGTCGGCACGAGCGCGATCGGCGTCGCATACGCGGTGCCGCTGCGACGTCCGCGATGGTGGATGATCCCCCAGAGAGGCATCCATCGACGCCCGGCGAGCACCCGGGCGAGCGGCTCGCTCGCCCGCACCGCCCACCGGGGCGGCCCTTTCCTGCGGCCGGAATCGCTCACGACCCCAGCATCCGCTCTCCGGGCGGATTCCGCACCCGCGATCTCCGCGCCCTGCGGCCGCACCGGGCGCCCAGCCGGACGATCTAGGCTCGAAGCACCGTCACCGAACTGCAGAAGGAGCATGCCGCCATGAGCGACGCCGCGAACCTCGACGTCTTCGACCGCCGCGAGTCGGAGGTGCGCGGGTACGTCCGCGCGTTCCCCACGGTCTTCGACCGTGCGAGCGGCTCCACCCTCGTCGATGCAGACGGCCGCGAGTACCTCGACTTCTTCGCCGGCGCCGGTGTGCTTAACTACGGCCACAACAACCCCGTGTTCACCCGTGCGCTCATCGAGTACCTCGAGCGCGACGGCATCATCCACGGTCTCGACATGGCCACCTCGGCCAAGCGCGCGTTCATCGAGGCGTTCGAGCAGTACGTGCTCGCGCCCCGAGGACTCGACCACAAGCTGCAGTTCACCGGACCGACCGGCGCCAACGCCGTCGAGGCGGCCCTGAAGGTCGCGCGCCAGGCCACCGGCCGCACCAACGTCGTCGCGTTCACGAACGGATTCCACGGGCTGAGCGTCGGCGCCCTCGCCGCGACCGGCAACAGCACGTACCGCGAGGCCGCGGGCATGCCGCTCGACAACGTCACCCGCCTGCCGTTCGACGGGTACCTCGGGGCGGAGATCGACACCCTCGACCTGTTCGAGAAGATGCTCGACGACCCCGGATCCGGCCTCGACCTGCCCGCCGCCGTCATCGTCGAGGCCGTGCAGGGCGAGGGCGGCATCAACGTCGCGACCGTACCGTGGCTCCAGCGCCTGCGAGCCCTGACCGCCGACCGCGGCATCCTGCTCATCCTCGACGAGATCCAGGCGGGCGTCGGCCGCACCGGCACGTTCTTCGCCTTCGAGGCCGCGGGCATCGTGCCCGACATCGTGACCGTGTCGAAGTCGATCTCGGGCTCCGGCCTGCCGATGTCGCTCGTGCTGCTGCGCCCCGAGGTCGACGTCTGGAAGCCCGGCGCCCACACGGGCACGTTCCGCGGCAACAACCTCGCCTTCGTCTCGGCGCGCGTCGCCCTCGAGACCTACTGGGCCGACGCCGCATTCACCGACGGTGTGGCGGCGAAGTCGGCGCTGCTGCGGACAGAGCTCGACGCCATCGCCGCCGAGCACCCCGAGCTCGGTCTCGCCCCGCGCGGCCGAGGTCTGATGTACGGCCTCGCCTGCGACGGCGACCGCACGCTCGCCGGCCGCATCTCGAAGGAGGCCTTCACGCGCGGACTCGTCATCGAGACCTCGGGTGCGTTCGACGAGGTGCTGAAGTTCCTCCCCGCGCTCACGATCACCGAAGACGAGCTGCGCGCCGGCCTCGCGATCGTGCGCGAGAGCCTCGACGCGGTGCTCGCAGCCTGACAGCCCGGTCTGGGATTCAACATGTATCCTAGGCCGCGATGTCGAACTCCCCTGCACCGAAGCCAGTCCACCCGCTCGCGCGCAAGCTCCGCCTCGCGCGCATCCTGAACGTCGTGCTCGGCGCCGTGACGGCGTTCCTCCTCGTCGTCGTGATCGCGCAGTCGGTGCCGAATGCCGGGCAGGCTGCAGCCGGCGGCGCGACGCAGACACCCGCGGCCGGCGAAGCGGGCGCGGGCGAGAACACGTCCGGCTCGGGCACCGGCTCCGAGCTCGCGAAGCGAGACCCGAACGACCCCCTCGCGATCGGCGATGTCGACGCCCCCATCGTGCTCGTCGAGTGGGCCGACTTCCGCTGCCCCTTCTGCGCGGTCGTCACGAACCAGACCCTGCCGACGATCTTCGACGAATACGTCGAGCAGGGCCTCGTGCGCTACGAATTCCGCGACGTCGCATTCTTCGGCGACGAGTCGGTCGACGCCGCCGTCGCGGCGCGGGCCGCCGGCGAGCAGGGCAGGTTCCCCGAGTACCTCGAGGCCGTCTTCGCCGCCGCGCCCGAGAAGGGCCACCCCGACATGCCGCGCGAGAAGCTCATCGGCTTCGCCGCCGAGGCCGGCGTGCCCGACCTCGCGAAGTTCGAGCAGGACCTCGATCGCGCCGACCTCCGCGATGCCGTGCTCGCCAGCACGGCGGAGGCGCAGAAGCTCGGCGTCACGAGCGTGCCGTTCTTCGTCGCCGGCGACCAGGCGATCGCCGGTGCGCAGCCGATCGAGAACTTCCGCGCCCTCCTCGACGAGCAGCTGGCCGCGGCGGGCGAGTGATCGACCTCGGGCTCGCGGGGGCACTCGTCGGAGGCATCCTCACCCTGCTGAGCCCGTGCTCGGTGATGCTGCTGCCGGCGTTCTTCGCCTACGCCTTCACGAGTCCGAGCCGGTTGATCGCCCGCACCGGCGTCTTCTACCTCGGCCTCATCACGACGCTCGTGCCGATCGGCGTGCTCGCCGGCACCGTCGGCGCCTTCGTCAGCACGAACCGCACGATGCTCGTCACGGTCGCCGCGATCGTCATCATCGTGCTCGGCGCCGTGCAGCTCAGCGGCATCCCCTTGCCGGCGTTCACGCGCAGCGGGGCGACAGAGGGCACCGGCGTGGCATCCGTGTACCTGCTCGGCACCGTGTACGGACTCGCCGGAGTCTGCGCCGGCCCGCTGCTCGGCAGCGTACTGGCGCTCGCCGCCCTCGGCGGGCAACCGCTGTACGGCGGCATCGTGCTCGCCGTCTTCGCCCTCGGCATGACCGTGCCGCTCTTCGTGCTGGCCTTCGCATGGTCGCGGTCGCCGCGCCTCCGCGGCCTGCTGCGCCCCCGCACGGTGCGCATCGGACGCTGGACCAACACCTGGACGCAGGTCGTCGGCGGCCTGCTCGGCATCGGCATCGGCGTGCTGCTCATCGTCACCGAGGGCACCGCCTCGCTCGGCGGCGTGCTCGGCGCCTCGCAGCAGTTCGCGGTCGAGAGCTGGGTGCTCGAACGAACCGCCGGGGTCTCCGACCTCGTCGTCGCGGGTGTCGCGATCGCCGCACTGGCGGCCGCCTGGGGCATCCACCGGTGGCGGCGCGGCACGGCACGGCGAGCGGATGCCTCGCGCCACGGCTCCCCCGCGGCATCCGTGGCCGCGCCTGAAGGCGACGCCTCGTGACGCTCACCGCGCACGAGACCGGGGCAGCGGATGCACCGGCGCCGACGCCGCGCCATGATGGTGGGATGCCGACCGTCGACAGCGCAGCAGAGCGCGCCCGCACCGCGATCCGCGCCGGGATCCTCGACGGCACCCACCGGCCCGACACGATGCTCAGCGAGAACGAGCTCGCCGCCGAGCTCGGCATGAGCCGCACCCCCGTGCGGGCGGCGCTCACTCGCCTCCAGGACGAGGGCTGGATCACCATCTACCCGAAGCGCGGCGCGCTCGTGCGCTCGCTCAGCGACGGGGAGATCGCCGACCTCGCCGACGCACGGCTGATCCTCGAGTCAGCCGGGGTGCATCGGGCCGGCACGGAAGCCCGTCGCGCGCTCGCCGACCGGCTCGAGCCCGGCCTCGACGCGCAGCGCGCCGCGCTCGAAGCGCGCGACCTCGACGGCTTCGTCACGCTGACGATCGCGTTCCACCGCTCGTTCGTCGAGGCGGGGGGCAATCGCACCCTCGCCGAGATCGGCGACCGGCTCACCGCGCGACAGCGCCTGCTGCTGAGCGCCCACCGCGATGCGCTCTTCGAGCGATCCGACCAGGTCATCGACGAGCATCGCGCCCTCGTCGAACGCCTGCGCGCCGACGACCCGGCCGGCTTCGCCGAGGCCCTGCGCGCCCACCTCATGGAGACGCACGGACCCGAACTCGGCCCGATCTGACGGGCGCGCGATCCGACCGGCGCCTGACCCAGCGTCAGCCGTCCTCGGGCACCGGCACCGTGAGGCTCGCCCGCTCGTTCAGGAGCTCGGGCACGAAGCCCGCCGCCTCCTTGTAGCGGTTCGCGATCTCCGCGCGCTCGGCGTACGGCACGACGAGTTCGATGTCGCCGAATCCGCCGGGAGCACGCTCGTAGGCGAGCTGCATGACCTGCTCCGGCCCCATCGACCGGTTGCTGAGCGTGATGGCCGTCGTGCGCGGACGGCGCTCGTCCTCGTAGGCGCCGAGCGCCGCCTCGACGGAGTCGATCGTTCCGAGCTGGAAGGCGAGGGTGCGGGCGTCGATGATCGCCTGCGACGCGCCATTCGAGCCGATCGGGTACATCGCGTGCGCGGAGTCGCCGAGCAGCGTCTGCGAACCGAACGTCCAGCGCGGGATCGGGTCGCGGTCGACCATCGGGTACTCGAGGATCTCGTCGGCAGCGCGGATGACGGCCGGCACGTCGAGCCAGCCGAAGTCCCAGTCGGCGAACCGGCCGAGCACCGCACTCGGATCGGCGCCGCGGTTCCAGTCGCTCGCGCCCGGCTCGGGGTCGTCGGATCGGTACTCGGCGATGAAGTTCACCGTCTGCAGTCCGTCGTCGCCGACCTCGGACAGCGGGTAGGCCACGAACTTCTGCATCGCGTCGCCCGCCATGATCATCGTGAGCCCGTCGAGGTAGGGCCGCACCCGCGCGGTGCCGCGCCAGAGGATCAGCCCGTTCCACACCGGCGCGCCCTCGTCGGGGTAGTGCTGGCGCCGCAGCGCGCTGTGGATGCCGTCGGCGCCGATCACCACGTCGGCCGTCACCCTCGTGCCGGCGCCCGGACCGCCGAGCACCGCGACACTCGTGCGCGCGCCCTCGCTGCGGGCATCGCCGACCGGGCTGCCGAGGCGGATCGCGTCGGCGCCGAGGCGCTCGAGCACGGCGTCGCGCAGCATGAGCTGCAGACGCCCCCGGTGCACGGAGTACTGCGACCAGTGGTAGCCCGCGGCACGCCCGCGCGGCTCGGTCCAGATCTGCTGGCCGTGGCGGTTGAAGTACGACAGGGTGCTCGTGGCCACGCCGAGCCCGGCGAGCCGGTCGCCGAGACCGAGCTCGGAGAGCTCGCGCACGGCGTGCGGCAGCAGGTTGATGCCGACGCCGAGCGGCCGGATCTCCGGCACCGACTCGTACAGGGTCACGTCGTCGATGCCCGCCGCGTGCAGCGAGAGCGCCGTCGTCAGGCCGCCGATGCCGGCGCCCGCGATGAGGACGTTCATGTGGTGGATCTCCAGTTCGATGGTTCGATTCGACAGGGCGAGCGCTCAGTTCTGCGCCACGGGATCCTCGAGTTCGCTCGCCTCCGCGGCCACGGCGTCGAGGTTCCACTCGGGTCGCGGCACGGAGTCGATGAGCAGTCGCGTGTACGGATGCTGCGGGTTGCCGAGCAGCTCGATCGTGCGACCACGCTCGACGATCGCACCGGTCTTCATGACGACCGTCTCGTCGCAGAGCCGTCGCACGACCGCGAGGTCATGACTGATGAAGAGCACGGTGAGGCCGCGCTCACGGCGGATCTCCTCGACGAGGGAGAGCACCTGCGCCTGCACCGACACGTCGAGCGCGCTCGTCGCCTCGTCCATCACGAGCACGTCGGGCTCGATCGCGAGCGCCCGGGCGAGTGCGACGCGCTGCCGCTGTCCGCCCGAGAGGGTCCGCGGGCGCGCCTGGGCGTGCACGTCGCCGAGGCCGACCTGCTCGAGCAGTTCGAGCACGCGCTCGCGGGCATCCGTCGTGCTGAGGCGCCGGTGCAGTCGCATCGCGTCCTCGATCGCCTTGCCCGCGGTGATGCGCGGATCGAGCGAGAGGTACGGGTCCTGGAAGACCATCTGCACCGAGCGGGCGTGCTCGAGCCGCTCGACGCGCGAGCTCGGCACCGAGGTGCGCTCGCGTCCGGCGATGCGGATGTCGCCGGCATCAGCCTGCTCGAGGCCCACGATCATGCGGGCGAACGTCGACTTGCCCGAGCCCGATTCGCCGACGACGCCGAGGGCGCCGCCCCGCGGGATCTCGATCGAGGCGTCGATGACCGCGTGCACCGGCTCCTTGCCCCGGCGCGTGTACGTCTTCGAGATGCCGGTCGCCGAGAGCATCGGCTCGGTCGCAGGCACCGCGACCGTCGACGAAGCGGATGCCGCCCCGCCGGTCGACGCCCCAACCGCCGCGTCCGGGTTCGTCGACGCCGCGGCATCCGTGCCCGCATCGGTGGGCGTCGACGAGTCGCGGACGACGATCGTCGGCGTCGCGGCGACGAGTCGCTTGGTGTACGCCGCCTGCGGGTTGCGGAACACCTGACGTGCATCGCCCTGCTCCTCGACCCGGCCCGCGCTCATGACGTAGACGCGATCGCAGATCGCGGCGGCGAGGTTCAGGTCGTGGGTGATGAAGAGCATGCCCATGCCGCGGCTCGCCCGCTGCTCGGCGAGCACGCCGATGATCTCGGCCTGCGTCGTGACGTCGAGCGCGGTCGTCGGCTCGTCGCAGATGAGCAGCCGCGGCGAGCTCGTGAGCGCGCCGGCGATCATGACGCGCTGCAGCATGCCGCCCGAGAGCTCATGCGGGTACTGGTGCAGGTGCTCTTCGGGTCGCGGCAGGCGCACCGCCTCCATGAGCGAGATGGCGACGGCTCTCGCGTCGGCCGCCGAGCGGCCCTCGCAGAGTCGCATCGTCTCGGTGAGGTGGTCGCCGACCGTGCGCATCGGGTTGATGCCCGCCCGCGGGTCCTGGAAGATCATCGACGCACGGGTGCGGCGCAGCTCGAGCAATTGCCGGCGGCTCGCGTCGAGCACCGACTGGTCGAGCAGTTGCACCGAACCGCCCATGGTCGCGCGGCTCGGCAGGAGCCCCAGGACCGAGCGGGCCGTGAGCGACTTGCCCGAGCCCGACTCGCCGACGAGGCCGACGGTCTCCCCTTCGGCGACGGTGAGGCTGATGCCGTCGAGCAATCGCTTGCCGTTCGGCAGGTCGAGCGTGAGCTCGGAGATGTCGAGGAGTGTCATGCGGGGATCTCGCCTCCGATGCGGTCCGAGAGTTCCTCGCCGATCACGTTGACCGCGACGACGACGAGCACGATCGCGACCGCTGGCACGAGCGCGGGAAGGAAGTAGCCGCCGATGAGGCCCGACTGCGCCTCGTTGACCATCGCACCCCAGTCGGCCGTGGGCGCCTGGACGCCGAGGCCGAGGAACGACAGGGCCGCGAGCTCGGCGAGCACGTAGCCGAAGTTCAGGGTCGACTGCGCGCCGACGATCGGCATCACGTTGGGCAGCACTCGGCGCAGCGCGATGAACCCGCCGCCGAAGCCCTGCACCCGATACGCGGCGACGTAGGGTCGCGAGCGCTCCGAGGCGATGAGCGAGCGTGTCAGGCGCGCGACGAACGGGGCGTACGCGATGCTCATCGCGACGACCGGGGCCACGAGGCCCTTGCCGAAGAGCGCGACCGCCATGATCGCGAGGAGCAGCGCCGGGAAGGCGAAGATCACGTCGAAGATGCGGCCGAGCACGGAGTCGATCCAGCCGCCGCGCCAGCCGGCGAGCAGGCCGAGCAGGATTCCGACGATCGTCGAGAAGACGACGACGAGCAGGGGCGCGAGGAGCGCGGTGCGCGCTCCGTACATCATGCGGCTGAGGGTGTCGCGGCCGAGCGCGTCGGTGCCGAGCCAGTGCGCCGGGCTCGGCCCGGCCTGGATGTTCAGCAGGTCGACCTGGTTCGGCGGATACGGGGCGAGGAACGACGCGAAGATCGCGGCGATCGTCACCGCGCCGAGGAACACGGCGCTGATGAGGAACGTGGTGCTCGAGCGCCGCGCGCGGGGCGAGCGCAACACCTTCATGGCCATGGTGGGGGTCGTCATCGGGCACCAGCTCCTGCGGCGGCTCGGGGGTCGATCCACGGTTCGAGGACGTCGATGATCGCGTTCACCACGACGAACGCCGTGACGATGAGCAGCACGATCGCCTGCACGACCGGGAAGTCGAGACGGTCGACCGACGCCACGAGGAGCGAGCCGATGCCGGCGAGGCCGAACGCCGCCTCGACGATCGAGCTCGCGACGAGGAGACCCGCCACGAGCACGCCGCTGACGGTGAGGATCGGGCCGATCGAGTTGCGGAAGACGTGACGACGGATGACGGTGCCGCGCTTCAGACCGCGGCTGGTCGCCACCTCGACGTGCTCGCGGCCGAGCTGCTCGACCATCGAGGAACGGGTGACCTTGCCGACGAGCACGACGAACACGATCGCGAGCGCGATCGACGGCAGCACGAGGTGGTAGATCGTGTCCCAGAAGCCCTCGCCCGACCCGAACGACGGGAACCAGCCGAGCTGCACCGCGAAGATCGCGATCAGCACGATGGAGCCGACGAACGACGGGATGGCCCCGAGCACGGTGAGGCCGATGAGCACGGCCCGGTCGAGCACCTTGCCACGGTTCAGGGATGCCACGATGCCGGCTGTGAGGCCGACGATCGCGATCATCGTGCCCGCCATGACGACGAGGCCGAGGGTCACGGGCAGGCGATCGCCGATCACCTGCGAGACATCCTGCCGGTACTGCAGCGAGCGACCGAAGTCGCCCTGCAGCACGCCGGTCAGCCAGTTCAGGTACTGCTGCCAGGGCGGCAGGTCGAGACCGTACTGCGCGGTGACCTGGGCCACGGCCTCGGGGCTGGGCTTCCGTCCGCGCAGCAGGAAGCTGACCGGGTCACCCGGCACGAGGAACCGCGAGAAGAAGACGAGCAGTGATGCGAGGAAGAGCGTGAGGAGCAGGGCGCCGAGCTTGCCCGCCACCCGGCGGAGCGTGGTCATCGGGTGACCGCCGCTCCGCCGAGGTGGACGAGGCTGCGCCCGTCGGTGCTAGCGTGCGCCAATGGTTGCTGCCCAGGGGTAGTACATGAAGGCGATGGACGGCGAGACACCGGTGATGCGTTCGCCCATGAAGAGCGTCACGGGAGCCTCGAACATCGGCAGCCACGGAAGTTCCTCGTTGGCGATCTGCTGCGCTTCGGCGGTCTTCTCCGAGCGCTCGGCGGGGTCCTGGATCGCGAGCGCCTCATTCACGACGGCGTCGAACTCGGGGTTCGACCATCCGCCGTAGTTGCTGAACTCGTCGGTGCGCAGCACGCTGTACATCTCGAGCGGGTCGGGGCTCGAGAGGTACCACGAGGTGTAGAACAGGTCGACGCCCTCGCGAGCCGTCGGGTCGGAGAACAGCGCGGTGTACGCGTTCGGCGTGACGGTCTCGATGTTGACCGTGAGGCCGATCGACTCCGCGGCTGCAGCAGTGGCCTGCGCGTAGACATTGAAGTCGCTGCTGATCGGGGCGGTCACGTAGGTGAGCTCCGCGCCCGTCGCCCCTGCTTCCTCGACGAGCTTCTTCGCTGCTTCGACGTCGTAGGGGTACTCCTCGACGTCGCCGAAGGCCGTGGCGATCGCCGCATCGCTCGCCCCGTCCCACACCGACTCGGTCGTGAGCACGTCGGTCGTGGTGCCGTAGCCCTTGACCGCCGCGTCGACGATGCCCTGGCGGTCGAGCGCCATGAGCAGCGCCTGCCGCACGCGCACGTCGCCCAGCGGGCCGTCGAGATCGGAGATGATCAGGTTGTTGACCGCGGTGTTCAGGCCGAAGAGCATGTCGCCCTGGTCGGAGTCGAGCAGTTGCGGCACTGCGTCGGCCGGAATCATCCAGCCGCCGTCGACCTCGCCCGACTTCAGGGCGTTGGTGCGCGCGTTGGCGTCGTTCATGAAGATGAACTTCACCTCGGCGGAGCGAGCGGTGAGCTCGGGGTCCCAGTAGCCGTCGTAGCGCTCGAGGGTGATGGACTCGCCCGACTGCCACTCGCCGAAGCTGAACGGGCCGGTGCAGTTCACGCCGCCGGTCGAGTTGCCGTAGTCGGCGCCCTTGTCGGCCAGCGTCGCAGCCGACTCGATGACACCGGCGGAGCCGCCCATGCCGAGGTTGAACTGCGAGTCGGGGCCGGTCATCGTGACGGTGACCTGCATGTCGCCGGTCTGCTCGATCGAGGCCACGTTCTGGTACGTCGAGTACCACGACGATCCCACGGCGGGGTCGAGGTGGCGGTTCATCGATGCCACGGCGTCGGCCGCGGTCAGCGGGGTGCCGTCGTGGAAGGTCACGCCGTCGCGGATCTCGTAGACCCAGGTCTCGGGCGTCGGGTGCGCGACCGACTCCGCCAGGCCCGGGGAGAGGGTCCAGTCGGGGTTCAGGCGCATGAGCGACTCGCAGACGTTGGCGAGCACCATGTTGTCGGCGTAGTCGAACGCGTACGCGTAGTCGAGCGAGTAGGGCTCGGCGTAGTTCGCCCACGTGAACGACTCGAGGTCACCCGAGGGTGCATCGGTCGTCGACGTGAGCTCCCACTCGGCGGGCTGGGCCTTCTCGGGTTCGGCGCCGGAGCAGCCGGTCAGGACGAGTGCTGCTCCCAGCCCGGCGGCGATGATCGACGCGATGCGACGACCGGTGCCTCGGGAGGGCATGACGGGGGACGGGGACATGATTGCGGCTCCTCTTGGTCAGGCAGTGCGGGTGAAGGCGGACGTGCCCTCGATCCAGGTGGAGGTCACCGTCGCGCGGTGGATCTCCTCCTGGGGGAGGCTGAAGGGGTTCGGCTCGAGCACGACGAGGTTGGCGAGGTAGCCCTCGCGGATGTATCCCGTGTCGTGGTCGCGGTGGTTCACGTAGGCGGTGCCCGAGGTGTAGGCCGCCATCGCCGTCTCGAGGTCGAGACGCTGGTGCTCGCCGCCGAGCGGCTCGTAGTCGAGCCCTGGGGCGATGCGGTTGACGGCGATGTGGATCGCGTCCATCGGGTCGGCACTCGACACGGGCCAGTCGCTGCCCGCCGCGAGGCGCGCACCGCCGCGGACGAGGTCGCCGAACGGATACTGGCGGGCCTCGGCGCCGTCCTGGAGGAACGGCAGCGTGAGGTCGTCGATCTGGTCTTCGTGCGTCGCCCAGAGCGCCTGCAGGTTCGCGACCGCGTCGAGCGGCGCGAAGCGGGCGGTCTCCGACTCCTCGACGATCTGGAGGTGCGCGAGGTGGTGGCGGCCGTCGGTCGGGCCGTTGGCCGCGCGTGCCGCCTCGATCGCGTCGAGGGCCTCGCGCACGGCGCGGTCGCCGAGTGCGTGGAAGTGCACCTGCATGCCGGCGGCGTCGAGCTCGGTCACGACCTGCTTCAGGAAGGCCGGGTCGACGAACGAGAGCCCTGTGTTGTCGGTGTCATGGCCGTGGCTGTCGCGGTAGGGCGTGAGCATCGCGGCGGTCTGGTTCTCGGCGACGCCGTCGACCATGATCTTGGTGGTGCCGAGCGAGTAGCGCTCGGTCGTGCCGGCGGCGAGGAGTTCGTCGCGACGAGCGACCATCCGCTCGACCTGGTCGATGCCGCCGTCGCGCTCCCACCACTGGGCACCCACGACGTGCACGCGCAGCGTGCCCTCGGCGACCGCGCGGCGGTAGATGTCGTCGACGCTCTCGATGCCCGAGATGCTGCCGATCATGGCGTCCTGCCAGCCGGTGATGCCGAGTGCGAGCAGCTCGTCCTGGGCACGCAAGAGGCCCGCGTAGGCGAAGTCGGCGTCGACGCCCGGGCGCACGTGGTCGAACAGGTGCTCCGCGCCCTCGTGGAACGTGCCGGCGGGGAAGCCGTCGGCCTCGCGCTCGATGCGGCCGTCGACGGGGTCGGGGGTGGCGGCGTCGAGTCCGGCGAGCGTGATGGCGGCGGTGTTCGCCCACACGCTGTGGTGGTCGCGGCTCGAGAGCGCGACGGGGCGGTCGGGCACGACCGCGTCGAGCAGCGCACGCACCGGCGCTCCCCCGGGGTAGTGGTCCATCGACCAGCCTCCGCCGAGGATCCATGCCTCGTCGGGGTTCGCATCGGCGTAGGCCTTCACCGTGGCGACGGCCTCTTCGGCGCTCTCCGCCTCGGTGAGGTTGCACATGAGCAGCTCGACGCCGGCGCCGATCGGGTGCACGTGCGCGTCTTGGAAGCCGGGGCTCAGCAACGCCCCGTCGAGCTGGATGACCCGCGTCCCCTCGCCGATGAGCGCAGACGCCTCGGCCTCGGGGACGACCGCTGTGATGCGATCGCCGGTGACGGCCACGGCGTGACCCTGAATTGGACGGCCGGTTCCAGTGAACACGGCCGCTCCGGTGAACAGCACATCGGCAGCTGACACGTCGCCCTCGCTTCCTCGTCGAACGGTTGGTGAAGGTGACGCTAGCGACGCCCAGCACCGCTGTCAACTGTGTTGACAACATTGTGCTCGCATTCGTTATGCTGACGATGTCGACCGCGGCCCAGACGCTTCCGTCCGCCGGGACGTGACACGATGAGACTTCGAACGAGGAGGAGGAGGCGATTTGACAGCGACAGGCTCCAACCGTGGCGGTGCCACCCGCGCATCGACCGGCCGGGCTCGCCTCGACCGCGAATCCATCGTGGCCGCAGGCCTCGAACTGGCCGCGACCTCCGCGACCCCCACGATCTCGGTACGCGAGCTCGGCACCCAGCTCGGTGCCGACCCCACGGCGATCTACCGGCACTTCCGCAGCAAGGAGCAGCTGATGGAGGCGCTCCTCGACGAGTTGACGCTGCGCAGCGTCGCCGCCGTCACCGCGGAGAGGGCCGAGTGGCGCGAACGACTGCGGCAGCTCTCACGCGCGACCCTGGCCCACTACTCCGCGCACCCGGCCATCGGGGCCGAGGCCATCGTGCTCACGACTCACGGACCGGGCGAGCTCGAGGCCATCGAGATCATGCTCGAGGCGTTCGCCGAGGCCGGGCTGGCCGGCGACGACGTGGTGCGGCACTACGCCCTGCTCGCCTCGCACGTGCTCTCGAGCGCCGCCGGCATCGCGCGAGGCCGCGCCGAGCGCGGCGACGGCCCCGAACCGGGCCCCTGGTTCGACGGTCCGATCCTCGCCGACCCCCGCCGGTTCCCGCTGATCACGGCCTTCAACAGCGAGCTCGCCGACCTGAAGGACGAGGACCTCTTCCTGCTCGGGGTCGAGGCCGTCATCCAGTCCGCCGAGTTGACCGTGGCGCGCAACGCGGAGTAGGCGTCACGGGGAGGCGGCCGGCGGCGGGCGCAACGCCGCGACGCCGAACCCGCCTCCTTCGCGACGCACCGCTCCCGGCGTCGAACCGTGGTGCCGCTTGAACGCACGCCCGAACGACGCCTCCGAGGCGTAGCCGACCCGACTCGAGATCGACGCGATCGAGTCGGTCGTGCCCGCGAGCTCGGCACGCGCCTGCTCGAGACGCCAGGCCGCGAGGTAGCGCATGGGCGGTTCGCCGACGAGCGCCGTGAAGCGCTCGGCGAACGAGGAGCGCGACATGTTCGCCTCCCGCGCGAGTTCGACCAGGGTCCAGTCGTGATCGAGGCGAGCATGCATGCGGCCGAGCGCGCGCCCGATGTGCGGGTCGCGGAGGGCGGCGAGCCATCCGGTGGCCGACGACTCCGAGCTCCGCAGCCACGAGCGAAGCACCTGCACGACGAGCACGTCCGCGAGGCTGGTCATGACGGCCTCGCCTCCGGGCTGGATGCTCTCCGCCTCCCGGGCGAGCAGTCGCAGCACGGCCTGGAACGCGCCCGACTCGCCGTCGTCCCACGAGTCGACCCTGATGACGGCGGGGAGCTCCTGGATCAGCCGGGCGGAGAGCGCACCGTCGACCTGCAGGGCCGCGTAGGCGATCTGCGTGCGATCACCCCCTCCCCCGAAGCGCATGTGCTCGTAGGTGTCGCTCACCTGCTCGACGGGGATCTCGAACAGCGGCGTGCTCGAGGCATCCGCTGCACTCAGCAGTCGATGCGATGCGCCGCGCGTGACGAGTGCGGCGCTGCCCGCCTCGAGCGAGTGCCGCTCACCGTCGATCTCGAGGACGCATCGGCCGGCGAGCACGACGGGCAGCATCATGAACCCCTCGAGCTCGGGGAACTCCACGCCCCACGGCGCCGTAAGCTCGGCACGGCAGTAGAGCGCGCCGGTGAACCGGAGCAGGTGGAGGCCGTCGCCGAGGTGGTCCTCGGCGACGGGCGTGCGCGGGTTGACCATGAATCCAACGTGCCATGCAACTTGACCGCAGATCCGCAGATCCGGACGATCGGCATACGAATCCGGCCGCATGGCGATTGAACGTCCGGAGACTTCGGTCGAAGGTGGACTCACCACCCACCGAAAGGAACCCATCATGTCAACGAACTTCGCCGTCATCGGCTCCACCGGCAAGACCGGCCGCCGCGTCGCCGATCTCCTCGAGGCGGAGGGCTTCGCAGTGCGCCGACTCTCCCGCGGCACGAGCCCGGCGTTCGACTGGGAGCACCCGGAGCGCTGGGCCGACGCCCTGCGGGGTATCGACCGCGTGTACGCGGCCTATGTGCCCGACCTGGCCGCCCCCGGTTCCGAGACGGCGATCGCGCGTCTGGCGGATGTCGCAGCCGACGCGGGTGTCGAGCGCATCGTGCTGCTCTCGGGGCGCGGCGAAGACGGCGCGCGCCGCTGCGAGGACATCCTGCTCGCATCGAGCGTGCCGGCGACGATCGTGCGGGCGAGCTGGTTCGCGCAGAACTTCACCGAGGGCATGCTGAGCGACGCGACCGTCACCGGGGTGCTGGCCCTTCCCGCCGCCGCCGTTCGGGAGCCGTTCATCGACGTCGACGACGTGGCAGCGGTCGCCGTCGCCGCACTCACCGAGCCCGGAGCGGTGCACGCGAACCGCGTCCATGAGGTGACCGGACCGGAGTCGCTGACGTTCGCCGAGGTCGCGGCGATCATGTCGGAGACCACCGGGCGAGAGGTCGCGTACCTGCCGATGGGCTTCGACGAGTTCCACGCCGCAGTGGCGGCGGAGGCGGGCGAGGCCGTCGCGACCCTGCTCACCGAGCTCTGCCGCGAGACCTTCGACGGGCGGAACGTGCTCCCCACCGACGGCGTGGACGCCGCCCTCGGGCGACCGCCGCGCGACGTCCGGTCGGTGCTGCGCGCTGCGGCGGCCGCAGCGACGGCGACGGCAGCGGACCGGTCGTCGTCGTAGCCGACACGCCTCTCAGGCGTCGTCGGATGCAGCGGGCCCGGCGACCTCCTCGACCCACTCGAGCAGGTCGCCGGGCTGGCATCCGAGCACGCGGCACATCGCGTCGAGCGTGGTGAAGCGGACCGCCTTCGCGCGGCCGTTCTTCAGCACGGCCACGTTCGCCGGGGTGAGCCCGATGCGATCGGCGAACTCCCCCACGCTCATCTTGCGCTTCGCGAGCTCGACGTCGATGCGCACGATGATCGGCATCAGATCACGTCCTCGAGGTCGGTACGCAGTAGCGTCGCCTGGCGGAGCAGCGCGCGCATCACCACCATGGTCAGCACGAGTACCGCACCGATCAGCACCATGCCCGTGAGCACCACTGGGATGCCGGGGTCGCGCAGTTCGGGCGTGAAGTAGATGACCGAGACGAAGTAGGCCGAAACTCCCGCCAGCAGCACCCAGGCGACGACCATCGCCCAGACGATGCCGTCGACCCAGGCGAAGGCCTCTTCGCTGAAGATCCGGTCGGACCGGACGAGGCTGAGCAGCCGCCACGTGCAGACGATGACGACCTGGAAGCACAGCACCTCGAGGATCGAGAAGGTCAACAGCAGCCACGGGATGAATCCGCTCTCGGGATGCTCGCTCGCCATGTGGGAGAACTGGCCGGGCAGGCTCAGCAGTTGCGCGATCAACAGCCCGACGAAGACGAGCACGAGCAGGACTCGCAGGGGCACGATGACGCGATCGATCGTACGCATGCATCGAGTTTCGTTATTTCTCTATCGATTGTCAATCGATCAGCTCGACCGAGTTCGTGCGCCCGAGCACCCAACGCGTCATATGCCCGCGCCCCCCTGTACATCCGGCCCGTCGTCCGGCAATATGAAGGCGGTGAGAATCAAATAGGATATTTGCTCACTGCATCCCGACAACGACGTCCCGGAGGTCCCCTTGATTCTGAACCGTGAAATGCCGCGGCGACGAGCGCTCCAGCTCGGCAGCGTGGCTGCCCTGGCGCCGCTCCTCCCGAACCTGCTGACCGCGCAGTCCGCTTCCGCCGCGGCGATCGCCGGAGTCCGGCGCGCCACCGTCGGAGCACTCGAGCTCCCCGACATCTCCACCAAGTCGCTCTGGTACGGCGTACCGGGCACCGATTGGGCATCGCAGGCCCTGCCCGTCGGCAACGGCCGCCTCGGCGCCATGCTCTACAGCCACCCCGAGGAAGAGGTCGTGCAGTTCAACGAGCAGAGCCTCTGGGGCGGTGTCAACAACTACGACAACGCCCTCATGGGCCAGTCCGAGACCGCCTTCGACACGAGCATGACCGGCTTCGGCTCCTACCTGAACTTCGGCACCGTGAAGGTCTCGTTCGGTGGACGGCCGACGGTCACGGCACCCGGCGGGCCGTACCAGGACTCGACCTCGAGCCAGACGGTCGCGCAGACATACGACGGCGACCCCAATTCCAAGTGGTGCATCATCGCGCCGCCCGCCCACGTGCTGTGGCAGGCTCAGCTGCCGGCCCCGACGGTCGTGTCGTCCTACAAGTTCACGAGCGCCGCAGACGTGCCGGCTCGCGATCCGCAGAACTGGAGCCTGCTCGGCTCCAACGACGGCACCACTTGGGCGACCCTCGACACGCGCGCGATCCCGCCGTTCGAGCAGCGGCTGCAGACGAAGACCTTCGAGTTCGCGAACACCACGGCCTACCGGTTCTACCGCTTCGACATCCTGCCGATCGCCGGGGTCAGCCACTTCCAGGTGGCCGAGATCAGCCTCGTCGGCGTCGACATGGCCGGCGGCGGACTGGTCTACGCGACCTCCCCCAGCGGCCACTCGGCCGACGCGGGCAGCGACCTCGTGCGCAGCGTCGACGGCGACCCCTCGACCGTCTGGCGGGTCGACGGCGTCGGCTCGGGCGCGAGCTGGCAGCTCGAGCTCCCCACGAAGCAGGCGCTCACCAAGTACGTGCTCACGAGCGCGGCCGACCAGCCCGAGCTCGACCCCCGTGACTGGAAGCTCGAGGCGTCGAACGGTGCGAACACCTGGGTCACCCTCGACACGAAGTCCGGCCAGACCTTCGCCGCTCGCGGCGAGGCGAAGGAGTTCGCCTTCGCGAACACGACGACCTACTCGCTGTACCGCCTGACGTTCACCGCGCCCGGCACCCTGCAGCTCGCCGGCGTCGCGTTCGTCGGCACCGGCTTCGACAGCCGCACCCGACGCGTGATCGCCGACTACCGGCGCGCGCTCGACACCTCCGTCGGCGTACAGGTCACGCAGTTCTCGACGCCCGCGGGCCGCGTGCTGCGCGAGTCCTTCGCGAGCCGCGCCTCCGACGTGGTGGTGCTCCGCTACACGACGGATGCCGCAGCCGGCCTCACCGGCACGATCGACGTCACCTCGGCGCACGCCTCCGCTCCCACGACGGCCGATGGCGCCGCGCGACGGCTCGGCTTCCAGGGCACCCTGGGCAACGGCCTCAAGCACGCCGCCACGATCCAGATCGCCGACACCGACGGCGAGGTGACCGTCGAAGGCGCCTCGCTGAAGTTCACCGGCGCCTCGACGATCACCCTCGTGCTCGACGCCCGCACGAACTACAAGCTGAGTGCCGCCGACGGCTGGCGCGGGTCCGAGCCGCGGCCCGCCGTCGATGCCGCGATCGCCGCGGCATCCGCTCGCCCGTACGCCGAGCTGCGCAGCGAGCACACGGCGCAGATCGCCGCGCTCATGTCACGGGCGACGGTGACGTGGGGCGATTCGGATGCCTCGGTGCTGGCGCTGCCGACGAGTGTGCGCCTCGCCCGCTACAAGGCCGGCGGCGACGACCCCACGCTCGAGCAGGCGATGTACGACTACGGCCGCTACCTGCTGGTCAGCTCCTCGCGTCCAGGCGGCCTGCCCGCCAACCTGCAGGGGCTCTGGAACAACAGCAATCAGCCGCCGTGGGCCGCCGACTACCACACCAACATCAACGTGCAGATGAACTACTGGGCGGCCGAGAGCACGGCACTGCCCGAGTCGCACGAGGCGCTCGTCGGCTTCGTCGAGCAGGTAGCCGTGCCGAGCCGCATCGCGACGAAGAACGCGTTCGGCCAGAACACGCCAGGCTGGACGGCACGCACCTCGCAGAGCGTGTTCGGCGGCAACGCGTGGGAGTGGAACACCGTCGCGAGCGCCTGGTACGCACTGCACCTCTACGAGCACTTCGCATACACGCAGGATCGCGACTACCTGCAGAACGTCGCCTACCCGATCCTCAAGGAGATCTGCGAGTTCTGGGAGCACCGCCTCAAGGAACTGCCCGACGGCACCCTCGTGTCGCCGAACAGCTGGTCGCCCGAGCACGGTCCCCGCGAAGACGGCGTCATGTACGACCAGCAGATCATCTGGGACCTGTTCCAGAACTACCTCGACAGTGCCGACGCCCTCGACATCGACCCGGAGTACCGGGCGACCGTCGCCGACCTGCAGTCGCGCCTCGCGCCGAACAAGATCGGCAGCTGGGGCCAGCTGCAGGAGTGGCAGACCGACCGCGACGACCCGAACAGCATCCACCGCCACACCTCGCACCTGTTCGCGGTGTTCCCCGGCCGTCAGATCACGACGCAGACGCCCGAGCTCGCGGCGGCGGCACTCGTCTCGCTGAAGGCCCGTTGCGGCGAGAAGACCGGGGTGCCGTTCACGGCCGCCACCGTCTCCGGCGACAGCCGCCAGTCGTGGGCGTGGCCGTGGCGTGCCGCGCTGTTCGCCCGCCTCGGCGATGCGTTCCGCGCTCGCGAGATGGTGCGGGGCCTGCTCAGCTACAACACCCTGACGAACCTGTTCTGCACCGCTTCGGGCGTCTTCCAGATGGATGGCAACTTCGGCATCCCGGCGGCGATCACCGAGATGCTGCTGCAGAGCCACGACGGCAAGATCCGGCTGGTTCCGGCCCTGCCCGCCGAGTGGGCCGCCACCGGCTCGTTCACGGGCCTCCGCGCTCGTGGCGGCTACGCGGTCGACTGCACGTGGGCGAACGGCCAGGTCACCTCCTTCACCGTGACGGCCGACAAGACGACGAACCCGAGCGCCGTCACGGTCGTCGTGAACGGCGCGGAGCAGACCGTCATCCCGGTCGGCATCAACCCCAACCCGACGCTGGCGGTGGCCGTGACGGTCGAGCCGCGCATCATCGGCGGCAAGGTGGTGCTCTCGGTGAAGGCGACGAACAACGAGGCGGTGCCGGTGGCGCTGACCTTCGAGTCGGCGTACGGCACCAAGTCGTTCGCCGCCGTCGCCCCCGGCAAGAACGCGACCCACGTGTTCTCGACGCGCAAGACGAGCGTGCCCGCGGGCGCGGTCACCGTCACGGCGACCGCGACGATCGACGGTGCGCCCGTGACGGCCTCCACCGAGACGGCGTACGCGGCGGCGCCCGCCAACTGATCCCACCTCTTCACCCTGTTCGACACCAGTTCCGAATGCACGACACCCGTACCAATGCAAGGAGAATCCCAATGAGCAAGACAGCATTCGCCGCACGATGCACCGCGGTCACGATCGGCACCGCACTGCTGGTCGGCGTCGCCGGCATCGCGATGGCCGAGGAAGGCACCAACGGCGACCACGACGTCGCCGTGAACGTCGAGGTCACCGAGTTGAGCGAGCCCGGCGTCCTCGCCATGACCGTGGCCGGCACCAGCACCGACCTCCTCGAAGACGGCTCCACCGCCACCGTGCGCCAGTTCACCGGCGCACTGCCCACCGTCACCGTCACCGACACCCGCGCCGCCGAGGACATCCCCGCCGACGCCGCCTGGTACGTGCTCGGCACCTCCACCGACTTCACCGGCAGCGCCGGACAGGCCCCGATCAGCGCCGGACACCTGGGCTGGACCCCTGACCTGCTCGACGGCGGCGAATCCGGACAGGTCTCCGAAGGCGACCAGGTCGACACCGTCCTCGATTCCGGCGCCAACGCCGTCGGCCTCGTCGACCAGGAGCTCCTCGCCTCGGCCTGGAACTCCGGCGACATCGCCACCGAAGGACAGTGGACCGCCACCGCGAACCTCTTCCTCCGCACCCCCGCGACCGTCGCCGCCGGCGATTACACCGCCAACCTCACCCTCTCCCTCTTCGAGTAAGAGGAACGACACGACGTCGGCCGCCCATCGGCCGACCGCGAGCACAGGGGCCCGGTGCACTCGCACCGGGCCCTTGGCCGTCACCTCGCCCGGTAGGCTCACGGCATGCTCGCCGCCGTCGCGCTCTGCGCGATCCTCGCCGCCCTCGCCGTCTTCCAACTCGCACTCGCCCTCGGCGCCCCACTCGGCAGGTTCGCGTGGGGCGGGCAGCACCGCGTGCTCCCGACACGGCTGCGCATCGGCAGCGCGGTCTCGATCGTGATCTACGCGGTCATCGCGGTGCTCGCGCTCGATCGAGCAGGCGCCGTCGACGTCGTCTCCGACGTGGTCTCGACCGTCGGCATGTGGGTCGTGTTCGCGTACTTCGTGCTCGGCATCCCGATGAACGCAATCTCGCGCAGTACCGCCGAGCGGTACACGATGACGCCGATCGTCGCCGTGCTCGCCGTTTTGAGCCTCGTCATCGCCATCGGTTAGTGCGACGCGCAGTGTCGACACGGCGTCGCTGCGTTTCCCGAGCACGGCTCGGCGATACCGTTGACGAGCGCGCAGACTCCGCGCCTCGCCCCCCTTGAGATGAGGCACCATGACCGACCACGTTTCCGAATCCCGCTGGCAGTCGTTCTGGAACCGCGGCGGCTGGTGGAAGGCGTTCGGCCTCGCCGCCGTGTACCTGGCCCTCTACCTCGGCACCGGATGGGTCGTCGACACGCTCGGCCGTGATGCGATCGACTTCGAGAACCTGTTCGGCGACGCACTGAGCGTCTTCCTCGCGGTCGGCATGCCGGTGATCGTCGGCTCGATCATCCTGCTCGCCTTCGCATGGTCGCTCGGCTGGATCCCGAAGCCCCTCTTCACCAAGCAGCCCGTGCGTGGCAGTTGGTGGATGTGGATCGCGCCGGTGCTCGTGCTCATCCCGGTGCTGCTCCGGCTCTTCGGCACCGACTACAGCCAGTACACCGGCGGTGTCATCGCCGTCACCTTCCTCGTCGGCATCTTCGTCGGCGTCTCCGAAGAGCTGCTCACCCGCGGTCTCGCCGTGACGCTGCTGCGCAAGCACGGGTACAACGAGTGGGTCGTCGCCGTGCTCTCGTCGCTGATCTTCGCAATGCTGCACTCGAGCAACGTGCTCTCCGGCCAGCCGATCGTCACGGTGCTGGTGACCATGGGCTACACCTTCGTGTTCGGCATCATGATGTACCTGACCTTGCGCGTCACTGGCAACCTGATCTGGCCGATCCTCCTGCACGCGATCACCGACCCGACGACGTTCCTCGCCACCGGCGGTATCGACGTCGCCGCCGCTGGCGCCCAGAACCCGCTCCTCGCCTTCGTGACCCCCGCGACGCTCTTGATGGCGGTCTTCGCCCTCATCGCGCTCATCTTCATCCGCGGCCGTGCCGACGCCGGTGTTCCGGGTCTCGTCGCGGCCCACAGTGCCGACACCGCCCCGAAGGGCTGACGCGGACCAGACTCAGTCGACGAGCGCCCCGGCCGTGAGGTTCGAGATCACGCCGGTCATCGAGCGCGCCCGGTCGGATGCCGCGAACGCGAGGTACTCCGCGACCTCGACGAGCGACGGCAGCCGGCCGAGCAGGGTCGTGCCGGCGAGGCCTGCGAGCCACTCGTCGCGGGAAATGCCGCCCGCCGCCGCGATGCGGCCGAACATCTCCCCCGTGTACGAGGTGTCGTACGCATCGGCCATCGCGTGCGGTCGCACGCAGACGACGCGCACGCCGCCGGGGCCGAGCTCGCCGGCGAGCGCCCGCGAGAAGCCCTCGAGCCCGGCGCTCTGCGCGGCATTTCCGATGAGGCCAGTGCCCGAGAGCCGCGCGCCGGGCGTCGAGATCGTGAGGATCACGCCGCCGCCCTGCGCGAGCATGGGCCGCGAGACCGCCTTCGCCGTCACGAAGTTCGTCTGCAGGTACCCGGTGACGGGGTGCAGGTAGTCGGCGAGGGAGGTCTCCGCGATCGGCAGTCCCTGCACGTGGTCGAAGCCGACGGCGTTCAGGGCGATGTCGACGCGCCCCGCGGCATCCGTCACCTCGTCGACGTGCCGGTCGACGGCCGCCTGGTCCATCGCGTCGACGACCGCGATGTCGACGGATGCCCCGAGCTCCCGCGCCTCGGCCGCCGCGGCCTCGAGCCGTGGCAGGCTCCGCCCGGCGAGGAACAGCCTCGCCCCTTCGCGCGCGAACACCCGCGCCGTCGCGGCGCCGATGGACCCGCCGCCGCCGTGGATCACGGCCACCTTGTCTTCGAGCAGCATCATGAATCTCCGTTCCCTGCGAGTGTTCGGGCGAATCGGTCGATGATCTCGGTCCAGCCCTCGGTGTGCCGGCGCACGGCCTCGGCGTCGGGCAGGCGCTCGTGGCGCACCTCGACCACCGTGGCGTCGCCGTCGGGCGTGAAAGTGACGCGAACGAGCGAGTCGACCTGGTGCGTGGCGATCGAGCGCCACGTGAACTCGAGCGTGTGCGGCCGGTCGATCACGGTGTAGGCGCCGGCGTGCACGAAGGAGCCGCCCGAGTCGTTCATCGTGATCGCGAAGGCGCCGCCGACCCGGCGGTCGGCGACCACGCTCGACGGCGCGCTGCCGTCGCGACGCATCCAGACGGCGAGGCTCTCGGGGTCGAGCCAGGCGTCGAAGAGCCGTTCGGCGGATGCCGCGATGCGCCGACTCACCGTCACGGTCGCGGTCATCGTGCTGCACCCTTCGGGGCGTCGTCGGGCGAGCTCGGTGGCGCCGCGTCATCCGCTCGGCCGTCGCCGGCCTCGGGGTCGCCGGCCTCGGGGTCGCCCGCGAGCACGAAGGCCTCGAGCGCGGCGAGGCGCTGCTCCCAGAACTCGCGGTACTGCGTCATCCACGCGACCGCGTCGCCGAGCGCCTCGGCTCGGAGCGAGAGCACGTGGTCGCGACCGCGCACGTGCCGGTGCACGAGCTGGGCGCGCTCCAGCACCTTGATGTGCTTGCTCGTCGAGTTCAGCGAGATCGGGAACTCGCGCGCCAGTTCGGTGACGCGCGCGTCGGAGACCCGGAGCCGGTCGAGGATCGCGCGACGCGTCGGATCGGCGACGGCGCTGAGCACGGAGTCGAGCTGATATTCACCCATGTGGGTGAATATATGCCCCTCTCACCTGTGCGTCAAGGCACGAGCGCGCGTCGACGCCGTGCAGGCTCCGGCGCCGACCCCACTGGCCGCCGTCTTGCCACGTCGATGAACCGATGCGAGAGTGAATCGATGCCCTACGAACCGATGCCCTTCGAGCTGCACACCGAACGACTGGCCCTCCGGCTCTGGGAGGAATCGGATGCCGCAGGCTACCGCCTGCTCGTCGGCGAACGCGGCGAGGCGATGCCGACCCTCGAGGAGGCGACGGAGGAGATCCGTGGTGCACGCGAGAGCGCCCCGGGCCGCGGCATCCACCTCCTGACGCTTCGGCGCCATGACGAGGGCGACTTCCTCGGCTACTGCGGGCTCGTCATCGGGCGCTCGAACCTCGACGAGCCCGAACTCGCGTACGAGTTGCTGCAGGGCGCGCACGGCAACGGCTACGCCACCGAGGCGGCGACCGCCGTGGTCGCCGCGGCGCGCGAGACGGGCAGGTCGCGACTCTGGTCGACCGTGCGCACGTGGAACACGCCGTCGTTCCGCGTGCTCGACAAGCTCGGCTTCCGCCGCGACCACTCGACCGCCGACGAGAAGGGCGAGATCGTCTGGAGCGTGCTCGAACTGCGCTGACGGCGCAGTGCGCGTCGGCGGTTCGCGGGCGACGGGCGTCGCCGGCTCCGGATGTCGGCGGGCGGTGGCAGTCTGACGACATGGCCATCGAGGTACGCCCCGCGACCGAGTTCGACGACGTGGCGGCGGTCGTCGGGCCGAAGAACCCCACGTCGAACGTGTGCTTCTGCCTGAGCTACCGACTGCTCTCGTCGAAAGAGAACGTCGAGCTGCGGGGGCCCGAGCGGGCCGACCGCGTGCGCGAGCTGTGCACTCTCGACCCGCCGCCCGGCGTGCTCGCCTACGACGGCGACGAGTCCGTCGGCTGGGCGGCCGTGCATCCGCGTGCCGACACGAGCTTCGCGAAGAATCGCAAGATCCCCCACGTCGACGACCTCGACGTGTGGTCGGTGTGGTGCATCCGCGTGCGGCCCGGGCATCGCAAGAGCGGCATCAGCCACCACCTGCTCGCGGGCGCGGTCGAGTTCGCCCGGTCGCACGGCGCACCCGCGATCGAGGGCTACCCCGTCGACAATCGCGGCGAGAAGGTCGACCTGACCATGGCCTACGTCGGCACGCGCGCGTTGTTCGAGCGGGCCGGATTCACGAAGGCGGCCGACACGGAGTCGGTGGTCGGCGGTTTCCCGCGCGTGCTCATGCGCCTCGATCTGCGCTGAACTCCGCCGCGTCGTCGGCCTCCACGTCGCCGGTCGAGGCATCCGTCGCCGACTCGCCGGCCGCCGCCGCGCCGTGCACCGGGTGGCTCCGCTCGAGCGCGGCGCCCTCGACGTCGACATCGGGCAGCAGCCGGTCGAGCCACTTCGGCAGCCACCACGCGGCCGGGCCGAGGAGATGCATGATGGCGGGCGTCAGCAGCATGCGCACGATGAACGCGTCGAACAGCACGCCGATCGCGAGGCCGAAGCCGAGCGGCCGCACCATCGTCAAGTGCGAGAACACGAAGCCGCCGAAGACGGCCGCCATGATGATCGCCGCAGCGGTGACCACCGCGCGGCCGCCGCGGAGCCCCGCAACCACCGCGAGCCGCGCCGGAGTGCCGTGCACATAGGCCTCGCGCATGCCAGAGACGAGGAACAGCTGGTAGTCCATCGCCAGGCCGAAGAGCACGCCCATGACGATGATGGGTGCGAAGTTCAGCACGGGCCCGGGGTTGTGCACCCCGAAGACCTCGCCGAACCAGCCCCACTGGAAGATCGCCACCGTCGCGCCGAACGCCGCGAACAGCGAGAGCACGAAGCCGGCGGTCGCGATGAGCGGTACGAGGATCGAGCGGAACACGAGGATCAGGATGACGAGCGAGAGTCCCACGACGACCGCGAGGTAGAGCGGGAGCACTCCGGCGAGCTTCGCCGAGATGTCGATGTTGCCGCTCGCCCCGCCTGCGACGCCGAGCTCGACGCCGTCGAGTCCCGCAGCGGATGCCGCGTCGCCGCCGATCGGCGACTGGCCGCGCAGCTCGTGCACGAGGGCCTCCGTCGTCTCGCTCGACGGCCCGTCGCTCGGCACCACCTGGAACGCGAAGAAGTCGCGCTCGTCGGAGACGCCCACCGGAGCCACGGCGACGACATCGTCGACGCCCATGAGCCATTCGGCGAGATCGGCCTGCGTCGCCACGACCTCGTCCTCCGCGACCGCGTCGGGCAGCGTCGCGGTCACCAGCAGCGGGCCGTTCTGACCGGCGCCGAAGGCGTCGGAGACGGCGGTGTATGCCTGGTACGTCGTGGCATCCGGCGATTCGGATGCCCCGTCGGGCAGGCCGAGCCGCATCGAGAGCGCCGGGATGGCGATGACGAGGAGCACCACGATCGACACGACCGCCGTGACGATGGCCCGCCACGTCGGCATCGCCACGAGCTTCGGCGCCGCGTGCACCTCGTGGCCGATCTCGGCACGGGCGCGCTTCGAGAGCACGCGCGTGCCGATCAGGCCGAGCAGAGCCGGGGTGAGCGTGACCGCGATGAGCACGGCGACGAGCACGCAGACGGCGCCGACGGTGCCCATGATGCCGAGGAACGGGATGCCCGTGACGTTCAGGGCGAGGAGTGCGACCAGCACGGTGGAGCCGGCGAAGACGACGGCGTTGCCCGCGGTGCCGTTCGCGAGCTGGATGGACTCGTGCAGCTCCATGCCGGCGAGCACCTGGCGCCGGTGCCGGTTGATGATGAAGAGGGCGTAGTCGATGCCCACGGCGAGGCCGAGCATGACGCCCAGCACGGGGGTGACCGACGACATGTCGACGACACCCGAGAAGGCGAGCGAACCGGCGACGCCGATGCCGACGCCGATGAACGAGGAGATGATCGGCAGGGTGGCCGGCAGGAGCGCCCGGAACACGATGATGAGCACGAGGGCGGCGATGAGCACGCCGACGATCTCGCCGATGCCGATGAGCCCGTCGATCGATGCGGCGATCTCCGAGGAGTAATCGACGTTCACGCCTTCGATGTCGGCGCCGTCGAGCTCGCCGGCGACCTCGGCCTTCAGCTCGCTCGACAGCGAGAAGAGGTCGTCCTCGAACATGACGACGCCGATGGCGGTGGTCTCGTCCTCCGACACCGTGCGGATCTCGGCGGCGGCGTCCATGAGTCGCTCGCCGTCGTCGAGTTCGGCGGCCGACTCGTCGAGCTGGGCTCGGCCGTCGTCGAGTTGCGCCTGCTGGGCGTCGAGTTCCGCGGTGCCCGCGTCGAGCTGCGCCTGCTGCGCGTCGAACTGGGCGGCGGCCTGGTCGTAGACGCCGGCGGCCTTCGCCTGCTCGACCGCGGCGTCGAGCTGCGCCTGACCGGCCTCGAGCTGGGTGCGAGCGGCATCGAGCTGCGCCTGGCCGGCTTCGAGCTCGGCGCGCCCCGCGTCGATCTGCGCGGAACCGTCGGCGAGCTGGGCGGCCTGGTCGGAACGTTCGGATGTCGCGGCGAACGGATCCACGACACCCGAGACGCCGTCGATCTCGGCGATGTCGGCGAGGAGCGCGGAGATCGCATCCTGCTGCGACTCGCTCAGCGCCTCGCCGTCGTCGGTCTGGAAGACGACGGTGCCGGTGGCCCCGCCGAGCCCGCCGAGGCGGGCATCGAGCTGCTCGGTGACGCGCTCGGTCTCGGTGCCCGGGATCGACATGCTCTGCGTGAGCGTGCCGCCGAAGGCGAGGAAGGCGCCGCCGGCGAGCGCGAGCACGCCGAGCCATCCGACGAGCACGAGCCATGCTCGTCGTACGGAGAATCGACCGATGCGGTACAGGAGTTCAGCCATTGAGCCGAGGCGCCCTTCGTGAAGTGTCGGAAGTCGGCGCTTCATCGAGCCCTCTCGAGAATAACCGACATCTGTCGGAGATCTTGCCGCTTCGGGACATCCGGAACTGGCAGAATCCCCCTATGGACGTCAGGGTGGAGCGAACGCGGCGACGCCTGCAGGACGCACTGCTCGAGCTCGCCCGCGAACGGCCGCTCGATGAGATCACCGTCGCCGAGATCACCGTGCGCGCGGGCGTCAATCGCAGCAGCTTCTACCAGCACTACTCCGACAAGGAGACGCTGCTCGCCGACGCCCTCGATGCGGCCGCGGAGGCGGCAGCCGCGATGCTGCCGGATCACTACGAACCGCCGAGCGGTCCGCCGCAGGCGCTCGTCGTCTTCCTGCAGCACGTCGACGAGCACGCCGAGCTCTACCGCTCCGTCTTCGGGCCGACGGGGTCGGCCGCCGTGCTCACCCGGCTCCGCGCACGCATCGACGCGATCGTGCGCGCCGGTTTCGTCTCCGCGGCCGCCGAGGCCTACGACGGGCTGCCGGTCGACATCATCGCCGCCGGCATCACCGGCTCCGCACTCGGCGTCGTGGAGGCGTGGCTCATGCGCGATCCGCGCCCCTCGGTCGAGGTCGGCGCCGGCTGGGTCTGGCGTGCGCTGCTCGGACCGGGGCCCGACTGGGCGTGACGCCGTCGGCGGTCTCCGCTAGGTTGACCCCGACGAAAGGAATGCGATGACCTCCGCATCCGAGCTCCTCTCACTGCGCGCCGAACTGACCGGCACGCTCCTGCTCCCAGACGACGCCGAGTACGACGCCGCCCGCAAGCCGTGGAACCTGAGCGTCGACCAACGGCCCGCCGCGATCGCCGAGCCCGCCGACATCGCCGACGTGCAGGCGATCCTCCGCGCCGCGACCGCGGCAGGGCTCGGGGTGACCGTGCAGCCCAACGGCCACGGCGCGAACGGCGACCTGCGCGGCACCGTGCTCATCCGGCCCACGCGATTCGACTCGGTGGTCGTCGACACGCAGGCCAGGGTGCTGCGCGCCGGCGCCGGCGTGAACTGGGGCCGGGCGCTCGAGCACCTCGACGGCACCGGTCTCGTCGCGCTCGCGGGCTCGAACCCCGAGGTCAACGTCGTTGCGCTCGCGATCGCGGGCGGCCACTCGATGTTCAGCCGCCGGTACGGCATCACGGCCCGCTCGATCATCTCCGTCGAACTCGTCGACGCGGCTGGCGTCGTGCATCGCGTGAGCGACGCCGACGACGCCGAACTCATCTGGGCGCTGCGCGGCGGCGGCGGGCTCTTCGGCATCGTCACCGAGGTCGAACTCGCGCTGTACCCTGGCGACGCGATGTTCGGGGGCGGCCTGACGTTCCCGTCCGAGGCGGCCGAGCCCGTCATCACCGCGGCGCTCGAGCTCGCGCGCGATGAGCCCGAGCTCGGCATCGACGTCGGCATGATGCGCTTCCCCGACGCACCGCAGCTGCCGCCGCACCTGCGAGGCCGCACCGTCGCGACGGTGAACCTCGTGCACGTCGGCGACGAGGCCACCGGGCGAGCGTTCGCCGATCGCATCACCTCGGTCGCCGAGCCGATCGCCGACGCCCTCACGACCTTCACGATCGGCGGGCTCGCCGCCGTCGCGGCCGAACCGGTCGATCCCATGCCGTCGGCCGAGTTCGGCGCCGCGCTCACCGACCTCAACGCCCCGTTCGCACGCGAGTTCATCGACGCGTTCCTGCGCGGAGCCGACCGCGGGCTCATGCGGTGCAGCATCCGCATCCTCGGCGGAGCGATCTCCGACGAGCTCGGCGCCGACCGCGCGGCCGTCGGCGCGACGCAGGCCGACGGCCTCATGAGCTCGGGTGTGCTGCTCTTCGACCCGACGATCGACGTCGGCGCCGCGTTCGCACCGCTCCGCGAACTCGTCGCGAGGCATCCGGGCGGCAACCCCCTGCCGACGTTCCTCAGCTCCGGTGCGACGCTCGCCGACGCCTTCGACCGAGACGTGCTCGACCGCCTCGCCGCCGTCAAGCGGCGCGTCGACCCGGGCGGGGTCATCCGCAGCAACCGCCCGTTGGGCTGATGCCGGTCGGCATCCGTCTGGAGGACGCCCGCATGGAACCGCATCGCCTCGATCGCGCCGAGGCGCGACGCATCGCGATTCGCGCGCAGTTGCTCGACGCTCCTCGACCGACCGGGCTGCTCGACGTCGTACGGCAGCTGACCCTGCTGCAGGTCGACCCGACCGCGGCGATCGCCCCGAATGCCGACCTCGTCGCGTGGAGCCGCCTCGGCGGGGCGTACCGGCCGGGCGACCTCGTGCGCGCCCTCGAACAGGAGCGCACGCTCTTCGAGGTCGACGCGCTCATCCGCCCGATCGAAGACCTCGAGCTGCTCCGTGCCGACATGGCCGCCTGGCCGGTGTGGCAACGGTCGCGCGACTGGCTCGAGCAGAACGAGTCGTTCCGCCGCGACATCCTGAACCGCCTCGCCGACTCCCCCGAACCGCTGCTCTCCCGGGACATGCCCGACACGAGTGCGGTGGCATGGCAGTCGAGCGGATGGACCCACAATCAGAACGTCGGCAGGATGCTCGAGCTCCTCACGCTGCGCGGTGAGGTCGCGATCGCGGCCAGGCGCGGGCGTGAACGGCTCTGGACGCCGGCCGACCGGGTCTATCCCGCCGAGCTGCTCGCAGCCCCCGTGATCCCGGCCGACGAAGCACTGCGACGACGCAACGAGCGCCGCCTGACGGCGCTCGGCATCGCTCGCGAGAAGTCGACGAAGATGCCGCTCGAACCCGTCGACGTCGGCCTCGCCGGCGAGCCGGCGATCGTCGAGGGCGTGCCCGGCGTCTGGCGGGTCGACCCCGCTGCACTCGGCCGGCCGTTCACCGGTCGCACCGCCCTGCTCTCGCCGTTCGACCGGCTGACCTACGACCGCGTGCGCGCGCAGCAGCTCTTCGACTTCGAGTACGTGCTCGAGATGTACAAGCCGGCCGCCGCCCGTCGCTGGGGCTACTTCGCCCTGCCGATCCTCCACGACGACCGGCTCGTCGGCAAGCTCGACGCGAAGGCCGACCGCAAGGCGGGCACGCTCACGGTGCACGCGGTGCATGAAGACGTGCCGTTCAGCCGCGACATCCGCCGCGCCGTCGACGACGAGATCGCGAGCCTCGCCGAATGGCTCGCGGTCGAGGTGGTCACGACCTGACCGATCTACCGGCGACGAGCCGCTCGGGCCGGGACATCGCCCGTTCCGGGGAGGCGAGCCCCGCCGGTCGCGGCTGCGACGGATGCGGCGAGTCGAGCAGCTCGGCCTGCAGCTGCCAGAGCGTGACCTTCAGCTCTTCACGGAGCTCGGCGTATGCCGGGTCGAAGTACACGTTGTTCAACTCTTCGGGATCCGCCGCGAGGTCGTAGAGCTCCCACTCCGGCGGATAGCGGTGAGGTGAGGCGCCGGGCAGGCCGAGGCCGTCGTTGTAGAAGTAGATGAGCTTGTGTCGGTCGGTGCGCACGCCGTAGTGGGCGAAGGCGTGGTGGTTGACGTCGTCGTTCTCGAAGTACCGGTAGTACATGGCGGGTCGGGTCGGGCGCTCGGGCTCGACGGTCAGTTGCGGCCAGAAGCTCGTGCCTTGCATGCGCGGGTGCGGCTCGAGTCCGACGCCGTCGAGGATCGTCTGCGCGAAGTCGACGTTCGTGATGATCTGCTCGAGCGGCTCATCGCGATGCCGGATCCGCGAGGGGCAGCTGATCAGCAGCGGCATCCGGAGGGATTCGTCGTACATGAAGCGCTTGTCGAACCATCCGTGGTCGCCGAGGAAGAACCCCTGGTCGGAGGTGTACATCGTGAGGGTGTCGTCGAACTGGCCACGATCACGGAGCCAGTCGATGACGCGGCCGACGTTGTCGTCGACGGATGCCACGCAGGCGAGGTAGTCCTCCATGTACCGCTGGTACTTCCAGAGCGCGGCCTGCTCGTAGTCGAGCCCTTCGGGCGGGGCCTGCTTCAGGTCGGTGAGCGTGAGGTGGTCGGCGATGCGCATGGCGGCGCGATGCGCGGCCGAGGAGCGCGTGCGGTAGTCGTCGCCGAACGTCGAGGGCACCGGGATCGGCTCCGAGTACATGCCCGTGTGCTTCTCGTCGGGCTCCCACGGCCGGTGCGGCGCCTTGTGGTGGATGAGCAGGCACCACGGCTCGTCGCCCTCGAGGGATTCGAGCCATTCCAGGGAGAGATCGGTGATGACATCCGTGGCGTAGCCCTCGACGATCCGCACGCCGTCTTCGGTGAGGATCTGCGGGTCGAAGTACTCCCCCTGGTCGCGCAGCACCGCCCAGTGGTCGAATCCCTGCGGGTCGTGCCCCGGGCCCTCGCCCATGTGCCACTTGCCGACGATCCCGGTGCGGTAGCCCGACTCGCGCAGTTGCGAGACGAACGTCGGCTGGCTCGCGTCGATCGGCGTCTCGAGGGTCGTGACTCCGTTGACGTGGCTGTAGGTGCCGGTGAGGATGGAGGCCCGGCTCGGCGTGCAGAGCGCGTTCGTGCAGAAGCAGTTGTCGACGCGCACGCCGGCCTCGGCGATCTCGTCGATCCGCGGCGTGCGGTTGACGACGGAGCCGTATGCGCCGATGGCATGCGCTGCGTGGTCGTCGGTCAGGATCAGCAGGATGTTCGGGCGGCGTTCGGTGGAACTCATGGATCTCATTCGTCTCGTGCGTGCAGGGTCGGCCGGGGCATCCGCTGCCCGTGGGCCGTCGCGCGGCGGAGCTGGGGCTCCGCCGCGCGACGGGCGCGGATCCCGGCTGCAGGTCTCCCTACTCGCCGGCCTCCACGAACTGATCGCCGAGGTAGTACTCGGTGGGATCGGTCGGTTCGGTGAGCTTGCCCGCGGTCGTGAAGTACTCGTTCAGGGCGGTCAGCCAGGTAACCACCGTGCCGTCCTCGGTCAGGGCGTCGACCTCGGCCGCGGTCATGTACTTCGCGTTCTCGGCCTCGACCTCGAGTGCCGCGGCATCGATCTTCAGCATCTTCGACGTGAGCTCGATCACCTCGTCGAGGTTCTCGACCCGGTAGTCCATCGCCTCGCGGAGCACGGCGAGCACCTTCGTCGTCGCCTCGGGGTTCTCCTCGACGAACGAGGGGCTGGCGACGAACGCGCTCGGGAACGCGACGTCGTCGATGAAGTCCTCGTTCTCGGCGAGGATCTCGAGATCGGGCACCTGCTCCTGGATCGTGTCGATGAGCGGATACCAGATGCCGGCGGCGTCGACCTGCTTCGACGAGAACGCGGCGACGATGGTCGCGGGGTCCATGGCGACCTTCTCGACGTCGTCGATGGTCATGCCGGCCGAGCGCAGCGCCATGGTGAGGATCATGTCGCCGGACGTGCCCTCGGGCACCGCGACCTTCTTGCCCTTCAGGTCTTCGATCGAGGTGATCCCGGCCTGCGCGATGACTCGGTCGGCGTTGCCGAGGCTGTTGATCGCCGCGACCTTCGCCTGCCCGGATGCCGGGAGCCACATCGCGCCCGGGCCGATGTAGCCGAAGTCGAGGTCGTTGGTGCCGAGCGCCTGGATCTGGAGCGGGCCGTTCGTGAAGACGGGCGTCTCGACCTCGATGCCGTGCTTCTCCCAGAGGTCCTGGTCGTCGGCGATCGCGAGCAGGCTCGCGCCGTTGAAGTCGGCGATGTAGCCGAAGCGCACGTGCTCGAGTGCTTCGGGGGCGTCGGCGGAGCCGCCTGAGGCGCTGGTCGCGCAGCCGGCGAGCGCGAACGCGACGACGGCAGCAGCGGCGGCGAGGATGCCGCGCTTGCGGTGTGAGTGGGTCATGGATCTTCCTTGGTGTCGTGCTGTCGTTCGACAGCGATCGGGGGCCGTGCGGGTGGGGCGTTACGGGTTCTGGTGGTACACCGCGTTCCAGACGCGGTTGCGGAGCGCCGCGAACTCGGGGCTCAGTCGCATCTCCTCCGTGCGCGGGTACGGCAGGTCGACGTCGACGATCTCGAAGATCCGTCCGGGGCGGGCGGCCATCACGACGACGCGGTTGGCGAGGTACACGGCCTCGTCGACGTCGTGCGTGATGAAGACGACGGTGCGCTTGTCGCGGCTCCAGGTGTCGAGCAGTTGCTCCTGCAGCTTCACCCTTGTGAGGGCGTCGAGCGCACCGAACGGCTCGTCCATCAGCAGGATGCTCGGGTTCACCGCATAGGCGCGCGCGATCGCGCACCGCTGCTTCATGCCGCCCGACAGCATCTTGGGCAGCGCGTCGGCGAACTGGCCGAGCCCGACCATGTCGATGAAGTGCTCGGCCTTCTCACGGCGGTCCTTCGCGTTGAGCCCGGCGGTCTTGAGCCCGAACTCGACGTTCTTGCGCACCGTGAGCCACGGGAACAGCGCGTACTGCTGGAAGATCACGCCGCGCTCGGGACCGGGGCCGGTGACGGCGTCGCCGTCGACCAGCGCCTCCCCCGAGCTCGGCATGTCGAGGCCCGCGAGGATGTTCATGAGCGTGGACTTGCCGCATCCCGACGGCCCCACGACGGTGACGAACTCGTTGTCGGCGACATCGAGCGACACGTCGCCGAGTGCGACGAACTCCTCGCCCTTCAGGTCGAACGTCTTGCGCACGTGACGCACCGAGATGCGGGCGTCGGCGAGCTGCGTGGTTGCGGTCATCGGCGTTCCTGCCATCCCGTGAGCTTGTGTTCGGCGAAGAGCAGCACCCGGTCCATCAGGAGGCCGAGGATGCCGATCGTGATGAGGCCGACGAAGATCGTCGGCAGGTCGTAGTAGAGCTGCGCGTTCTGCATCCGGTAGCCGAGGCCCGCCTGGGCGGCGATGAGCTCGGCGGCGACGAGCGTCGCCCAGGCCGCTCCGAGTCCCACGCGCATGCCGACGAGGATGAAGGGCACGGATGCCGGTACGACGACCCTGAGGAAGATGCCGGCGTCCTTCGTGCCGAGCACCCGTGCGGCGTTGATCAGCGTGCGATCCATGTTCACCACGCCCTGGAAGGTCGAGATCACGCAGGCGAAGAAGGCCGCGAGGAAGATGACGAAGATCTTCGGCTCCTCGCCGATGCCGAGCAGCACCAGCGCGAGCGGGATCATCGCGAGCGGCGGGATGGTGCGGAAGAACTGCACCCACGGCTCGATGAGGCCGCGCGCCCAGGCGTACCAGCCCATGAGGAAGCCGACGGGGATCGCGACGAGAGTGCCGAGCGCGAAGCCGATGAGCACGCGGGTGAGGCTCGCGGCGGTGTCGGAGAGCAGGGTGCCGTCGACGAGCAGCTCCCAGCCGCGCACCGCGACCTCTGCGGGAGACGGCAGCCGCAGCCCGGAGGCGGACAGCGCCCACCACAGCAGGATGCCGATGGCGACACTCACGAGGTTCAGGACGAGCATTCGGCGACGCGGCGACCTCCCCTTCTGGGGCGTCGAGCGCTGCGCGGCGGTCTGCCGCACGGTGGCGTCGGTCACAGCGACCATGCGCGACCTCCTCGGTTCAGGGGGGACATCAGCTGTTGCTCCTTCGCAATGGGGTGGTCGCGGGCGCGACGTTCACGCCGACCGGTAGCCGGCCAGCAGGGGGGAATTCTGGAAGATGGCGATGATCGCGCCGATCGCGCCGCCCTCGTCGCCGAGCGCGGCGGTGCGGATCGTCGGCGAGTACTCGCCGACGGGCAGCAGCTCGTAGGCGGTCGTCGCCGCAGCCTGCTCGAGGATCACGTCGGACACGTGCGCCACCTCGCCGCCGATGACGATCTCCGACGGGTTCAGGGCGACCGCGAGCGAACCGAGCACGCGGCCCACCGCCTCACCGGCGTCGCGCAGTACTCCGACGACGAGGGGATCGCCCTTGCCCGCGGCATCCCCGAGTTCGGCGAGTGAGGCGACGGGCGCACCCGCCTCGGTGCAGCGCCGCAGGATCGCGCCGATGGAGGCGACGGTCTCGAGGCAGCCGCGCTTGCCGCAGCGGCAGAGCTCGCCGGTGCCGCCGAGGCTGATGTGGCCGAACTCGCCGGCCAGCCCCGATGCGCCCGTGACGAGCCGGCCGCCGACGACGAGACCGCCGCCGATGCCGTCGGAGAGTCGCAGGTAGAGCAGGTGATCCGCCCCGGCCGCGGTGTCCCAGGTCGCCTCGGCGAGGCCGGCGAGACGCGTGTTGTTGTCGAGGAGCACCGGCGCGTCGAAGCGATCCGCGAACGCCGTGCGCATGAACACCGCGCCGGCACGGCGCGCCTCGGCGACGGGCTCCGACGGCTCGTGCGGCACTCGCGGCGAGAACGGTCCGGGGAATCCGATGCCGACGCCGAGGACGCCCTCGAAGTGCAGCCCGCGCTCGGCGCCCATGCGGTCGACGAGATCGAAGGCGGCGGCGATGCGATCGGCCCACGAGGCGGATGCGTCGTAGCCGACGGCGTCGGAGGCGATCAGGTCGTGCGCGGCGTTCGCGACGACGATCCGCACCCGCCGTCGGCCGAAGTCGACGCCGAGGTACTGGCCGGCCGCAGGGTCGAGCGTGAGCTTCTCGGCGGGCCGGCCGCGGCCGAGGCGCCGCGTCTCGTCGGCCGAGACCGAGATCACGCCGCGCTCGAGGAGCTGCGACGTGATCTCCGAGAGGGTCGTGCGCGAGAGGCCGATGCGCGTGGCGAGCTCGCCGCGCGTCATCGCGCCGTGCTCGCGCAGCACCTGGAGGACCCGGTCTTCATGGGTCCGTCTGACGAGTGCGTGCACTCCGCTGGGCAAGGTCACAACGGAGACGCTACGAGGGCCGATTTTTTCCGTCAACACACCGACATAATTCGGTTCGAAATCCGCCGCTGCGCGGATGAAGGTGCCTCGGGTGATGGGCCGAACAAAGCCGACGACGAAGGGCACTTGGTCGACGACCAAGTGCCCTTCGTTCAGGGGTCGACCGGCAGAACCGATCGCCCGCTCAGCGGATCACGCGTCACCCGCACGACCGCGCCTCGTACGGCACCTGCGAGGTGGTGGAGACGGGAACGCCGTCGATCACGGCGGTCGCCTCGATCGACACCTCGCCGGCCGGCGATTCGGACAAGCGGGTCGAGAAGGCGTGGAACGCGTTCTTGCCGGCCGCCACAGTCTCGAAGGCTTTCGTGCCGTACGGCGACGTGAACGTCACCGCGAGCGGCACGTCTTCGCCGTTCGTCGCCCTGACCGAGAGCACGGCCTTCGACGCGACGCACCTGCTGGTCACGACGGTGTCGAGGTCGAGGCCGGCATCGACCACGGTCACCGAGACCTCGCCCGCCAGGACCGGCTCGCCGCCTCCGACGGTCACCTCGAGCCGGCCGACGTGCGCTCCCGCCGTCTCGAAGCCGCGACCCGAGGTGCCCGCGTAGGCCGAGTTCATCGTCATCGCGGCGATGTCGGTCACGGCGGTGCCGACCAGTGCGACCGGCTGGCGCTGCCCGTCGTCCCACACGAGTTCGGCCGCGACATCCGCTGCCGCCGTGTCGGGCGCGATCACGCGCCATCCGATGTCGACCGTCGACCCGACGGCCGCATCTCCGCCGCCCGCGACGGTGGGGGCGGCATCGACCCGCCAGTCGACCGTCGAGGTCGGGAAGAAGTTGACACCCTGTGCGGTCATGCGCGGGCCCAGTTGTCCGACCCGGTCGATGAACTCCGCGAGCACCTTGCCGTCCTGCGGGGTCCAGCCCGCCTCGGCCGTCGCCAGGAGGCGGGGGAAGGTGTAGAACTGCGCCTGGTCGACGCCGCGGATGAACTCGCCCCAGAACGCCGCCTCGACGCCGAGGATCGACTCCTCGGCGACGCCCGGGATCTGGGTCGCCGGGTTCCAGTTGTACGCGTTCTCGAGCGTGCACGGCCCGCCGCACGCCCACGTGCCGCCGAGCGGCTGGCGGGAGTCCTGCTTCTGCGGCATGTAGGTCTTGTTCGCGGGCGACAGGATCACCTTCGCACCGCGGGTGTCCACCGCGTCGCGCGTGGACGCCCCGTTGCCGGTCCAGAGCTGCACGACCGCGGCATCCTGCGGCAGGTTCGTGCTCGCGTACTCGTTCCATCCCACGACGGTCTTGCCGAGGTCGGCGACCGTCGCGGTGGCGAAGTCGACCATCTCGACGTAGTCCTCGTGCGAGGTGGTGTGCGCCTCGTCACCGCCGATGTGCAGGTACTCGCCCGGCGTGAGCTCGGCGACCTGGCGCAGCACCTCGGTGATGAAGGTGTACGTGTGCTCATTGTCCGCATCGAACGTCGAGATGCCGACCTGGCCGGTGCCCTGGTGCGGAGCGGTGGTCTCACCGGGCAGCGGCTTCGGGTTCGAGCCCGCCGAGTTCAGTTGCGGAATCGCGTGCAGGGCGGCGTTCGTGTGGCCGGGCAGGTCGATCTCGGGGATCACGGTCATGCCGTTCTCGCCCGCGTACTCGACGATCTCGCGGTAGTCCTCCTTCGTGTAGAAGCCGGTGTGTCCGAGCTCGGTGCCCATGAGGGTGCCCGTCGGGCTGTACGTCATCGCGGTCGCGCCGCTGATCGTGGTGAGGGCGTCGTAGTCGATGCCCGAGGGGTTCTCCGCCGGCACGTCCATCGCGATGCGCCAGCCCTGGTCGTCGGTCAGGTGCAGGTGCAGGCGGTTGAGCTTGAGCGGTGCCGCGCTGTCGATCAGTCGCTTGACCTCGTCGACGGTGTAGAAGCTGCGCGCCGTGTCGACCATGAGACCCCGGTGCTCGAAGCGCGGGTAGTCGCTGATCGCCACGAACGGCACCGACCACTCGATGTCGGTGACCTGATCGGACTCGACCCATGCCGGCAGCAGCTGACGCAGCGTCTGCACCCCGTTCAGCGCCCCGGCCGGGGTGTCGGCGGCGAGCTCGATGCCGGCTGCGGTCACATCGAGGGTGTAGCCCTCGGCCTCGTGCCCGGCGGGCGCGTTGCCGGGAGCGACCGAGATCTCGATCGCACGCTCGCCGGCTTCGCCTGGTGCCGCGATCGGCAGCGCGAGTCCGGTACTCGGCCGCATCAGCTCGGCGAGGTACTCGGCCGCGTCGAGAGCGTCACCGGATGCCTCGATCCCGATGTCGTCGGCGAGCACGAACGCACCCTCGGCGCGCTCGAGCGAGACGGGCGCCGGCACGAGGGGCAGTTGCGGCTGGGGCTCGGGCAGCGGCTGGTCGTAGACGCGGAACTCCGAGACCGAGTACCCCCACGTCGACCAGCGCGTCACGCCCTGCATGCGCACGAAGCCGACGGGCTCGTCGACGTCGATGCTGATCTCGTCGATGCGCGGGCAGGTGACCTGCGCGCTGCGCTCGGCCTCGGTCGTCCATGACACGCCGTCGACCGAGGTCTGGATGCGATACGAGCGCGCACACGCGTTCGGCCAGTCGATCACGATGGTTGCGACGTCGGCTGGCTCGGCGAGTTCGAGTTGCAGCCAGCTCGCGTCGACGTACTTCGAGGACCATCGCGTCGAGATGTCGCCGTCATTGACCTGCGTGGGCGCGAATCGCGCTTCGTCGAGCTCGGTCGACGACGCCGTTGCGACAGCCTCGAGGGCGAGGTTCGCCGGCATCGCGGCGAGCGCGGTGGAGCCGGTCGTCGGGGTGGCGGCCGATGTCGGCTCGGTGGCCGAGGCGGCGACCGGCACCGCCGCGAACGCGACGGCGGCCACCGTCACGGCAGCGGCGAGACGGAATCTGGTTGGCATGGAACACTCCTCGTCGAGGCTTCTGGCACGTGCTGCCCAACGCTAGGGAGGGGTATTTTTTCCGTCAACACTCCGTCGGTATTCGGCCGTCACCGACCTCTGCACGGCCCTACAGTGAGGTCATGATCCGTCACACCGTCGCCTTCCGCCTGCGCCACGACTCCGGCTCCGCCGACGAACGCTCGTTCCTCTCCGAAGCCGAGTCGCTCGCCGCGATCCCCGGGGTCGAGCGCTTCGAACAACTCCGTCAGGTGAGCTCGAAGAACGGGTTCTCGTACGGCTTCTCGATGGAGTTCGCCGACCAGGCCGCCTACGACGCCTACAACGTGCACCCCGTGCACGTCGCGTTCGTGCGCGACCGCTGGGTGCCCGAGGTCGAGGACTTCCTCGAGCTCGACTACGTGCCGCTCGACGCCTGAGCCGCCGCGCTGCGAGCGGAGACCCGCCGCCACTGGCGACCGCGCCCGAAGTCCGCGAACATGGGCGAATGGATGTCACCGAATGGCTGCTCGACTCCGATCCGGCGATCCGCTGGCAGGTCATGCGCGACCTGCTCGACGCGCCGCCGGGCGACACCGCCGGCGAGCGCGCCCGCATCGCGACCGGGGGCTGGGGCGCGAGCCTGCTGGCCCTGCAGGCCGAGGACGGCTACTGGGGAGGCCAGGAGTACGGCATCGACGGCGATCGCCGCAGCGTCATGTGGACCCTGCACCTGCTGCGTCGCCTCGGCATCGACCCGGATGCCCCGGAGACCCGTTCCGCGATCGCCCGGGTCCGCGACGGCGTCGTCTGGCGGGAGTGGGGAGACCTGCCGTTCTTCCACGGAGAGGTCGAGGAGTGCGTGAACGGCGGGGTGCTCGCGCTCGCCGCGTACTTCGGTGAACTCGGTGCCGGCAGCGACCGCATCATCGAGCGACTGCTGGCGGAGCAGCTCCCCGACGGCGGCTGGAACTGCGAGCCCGTCGAGGAGTCGCAGCGCTCCTCGTTCGACTCGACCCTGTGCGTGATCGAGGGGCTCGCCGCCTACGAGCGCTCGGTGCCGGGCGCACCGCCCGAGATCGCGGCATCCCGTCGTCTCGGTGAGGAGTACCTGCTCGAACGCGGCCTGTTCCGACGGCGGTCGACCGGCGAGATCGTGCTCCCCCGCTACGCGAACCTCAAATTCCCGCCGTACTGGACCTACGACGTGCTGCGCGCGCTCGACTACTTCCGCTCCGCCCATGACCGGCCCGACCCGCGCGTCGCCGATGCCGTCGAACTCATGGTCGCGCAGCGGGGCGGTGACGGCCGCTGGCTCGCCGGGACCCCATGGAACGGACAGGTGTTCTTCGCCGTCGACGCCTCCGAGGGTGAACCGAGCCGCTGGAACACCTTGCGCGCCCTGCGCGTGCTGCGCTGGTTCGACGGGCGCTCGGTGTAGCCGGGCAGGCCTCGGCCGAGCCGGCGTCAGCCGAGCCGGGCGTCGAGCCGGTCGCGACGGAACTGCCCTGCCGCGACGAGCACCGCGACGACCGCGGCCATCACGGCGCACGTGATGAGTCCGGCGGGTCCCGCCAGCCATGCCGGCGGCACCGGCGAGTCGGCGGCGACGACGAGCGCTCCGAGACCGGCCGCAGCGTTGAACGCCCCGTGGCCGAACACCGCCGGCCACACCGACCCGGTGCGGAGCCTGGTCCAGCCGAGCAGCACGCCGAGCACCATGCAGGCGAGGATCATGAGCAGCACACCACTGACGTCGGTGAGCCCGAAGTTGTAGCCGAGCAGGATCAGCGGCGAGTGCCAGAAGCCCCAGAACGCACCGCTGAGGAGCAGCGCCGGCCACACCCCGAGGGGCCGCAGTGCTGGCAGCAGCCAGCCGCGCCATCCGATCTCCTCGCCGAACGCCAACGGCGCGTTGATGATCGCCCCGATGGGGATCATCACGAGCTGCATCGTGACGAGGAGCATGATCGGCGGGGCGGGCGTGCCGGCGGGGAGCATCGCCTCGAGCTGCTCGGCGAAGCCCGAGAAGCCCACGAGGTCGAAGCGCGCGAGGTCGAGCAGGCCGACCACGGCCAGCCCGGCGGCGATGAGCAGCGGTAGTGCGACGATCGCGACCGCCGACATGCCGAGGGTGCGACCGAGCGGGCGGAGCGGCCACATGCCGAGGTCGCGCAGGATGCCTCGTGCGCCGCGGCGCCCGCGCTGTCGCCGTTCCACGAGGAGCGCCGCGACCGTGGCGATCGCCGGGGTGAGCATCATGGCGGCGGCGATCACCGGCAGCAGCGGGTCGGTCATGCCGAGCCCGCGCACCCAGAGCGGCGAGGCGACGGCCCAGGCGAGCCCGCACGAGACGACCGCGAAGACCGCGACCGCAGCCCAGGGAACGCGGGTCGCCTCGCTGTGCCCGGACTCGGGCGCCGCTTCGCGCGCAGCTCCGGGCGCTGCATCGGGTGTCGCGGCATCGGAGGTCGTCGAGACGGTCGGGTCGGCACGTTCATCGCTCACGCGATCCACGCTAACCACGCGCGCCGCCTCGCGGATCCCCCGTGCGACGGAGTTCAGCGCTGGGAGTCGACGGTTCGCGCCGCCATCGCATGACTCGCGGCGATGTGCCCGTAGACGAGCCCTTGGCCGATCGTGGCGCCGGCGCCCGGATAGCTCTCGCCGAAGACGTTGGCCGCCGCGTTGCCGATCACGTAGAGGCCGCGGATCGGCGCGCCGTCTTCGGCGAGCGCCCGCCCCGCTGCGTCGGCGGTGATGCCGCCGCACGTGCCGAGGTCGGAGAGCACGACGCGCACGGCGTACAGCGACGCCGGGTTCAGCGGTCGGAGGTTCGGGTTCGGCGCGATCGTGGGGTCGCCGTAGTAGCGGTCGTAGGCGCTGGCGCCGCGACCGAAGTCATCGTCGACGCCGGCTGCGGCGAGTTCGTCGAAACGGCGGGCCGTCTCTCCCAGCGCGGCGGTCGGAACGCCCATCCGTTCCGCGAGCTCCGTCCACGAGGAGCCTCGCACGGCGATGCCGTGCTCGTACCAGGCCTTCGGCAGCGACATGCGCGGGAACACCTGGCCGCCGAGCAGGTAGCTGTTGCGATACTCCTGGTCGAACACGAGCCACATGGCGCCGACCGGCCGTCCCTCGCGCTCGCGCTCGAGCACGTCGTGACCGAACGACATGTAGTCCTCGGCCTCGTTGAGGAATCGCGTGCCCGCGCCGTCGACGATGAAGGAGCCGGGCAGCGAGCGCTCGGCGAGCATCACGACGGGACGCTCGCCGGGCAGCGGGGCGATCGCGGGGAACCACCAGGCCTGGTCCATCAGGGCGACGCCCGCGCCGAGTGCCTGCGCGGTGCGGATCGCGTCGCCGGTGTTGCCGTCGCTGCCGAGGCTCCAGTCCTCGAGCGCAGCCGACTGCGCGGTGCGCCGCAGCGCGAGGTCGTGGTCGAACCCGCCGGCGGCGAGCACCACGCCGCGCCGGGCGGTGATCATGATCTCCCGGCCGTCGCGCGTGACGACGGCGCCGACGACGGCCCCGTCACCATCGGTGACGAGTCGCTCGAGGCCCGCCTCCGTCCACACCGGGATGCCGGCGCGGACGACGCCGTCGAAGAGCCCCGCGGCGAGCGCGCGACCTCCTGCGGCGTACTCGCGCCCGATGAGCTTGCCGCCGATGCCCTGGATCGCGCGCTTGATCGCGACGCCGAAGCCGCGCACCGGTGACTTGGCCATGAGGTTCAGCCACTTGTAGTCGGCGCCGGTCACGGGCATCGGGAGCGGCGCCTCCATGACGGCGGGCCGCAGCCGTGCTCGCTCGGCGCCGAGCCGTGCGACGTCGAACGGTCGGCACTCGCAGCTTCGGCCCGCGGGCGAGCCGCCGGGCAGTTCGGGGTGGTAGTCGGAATAGCCCTGGGCCCATGCGAACCGCATGCGCGTCGTGCGCTCGAGCATGCGCACGGTGTCGGCGCCGTGCTCGAGGAAGCTCTCCCAGCGGGGCGCCGGACTCGTTCCGTCGACGACCGCGCTCAGGTACTCGCGGGCCCGCTCGAGCGAGTCCTTCGCGCCGGACGCCTCGAGCACCGGGTTGGCGGGGATCCAGAACGCCCCGCCCGATCGAGCCGTGGAGCCTCCGACGAACGCGGTCTTCTCGACCACGAGCACCTCGGCGCCCTGCTCGTGCGCGGAGAGGGCGGCGGCGAGCCCGGTTCCCGATCCGACCACGAGCAGGTCGATCGTCATGTTCTCGGTCATCTTCGACGCAGCTCCGATTCATCGGCGGACAGTGCAGCCATCCTCGCCGATGTGCACGTCGTGCACAATAGGCACGTCGTGCCACTCACGCCAGCCGCCCGCGGGCGGAGCAGCTCAGAGGAAGAGCTTGAACCCCACGTGGGATGCCGCGAACCCGAGCCGCTCGTAGAAGCGATGCGCGTCGACGCGGCGGGCGTCCGACGTCAGCTGCACGAGCGAGACCGCCTGATCGCGCGCATGGCCGATCGCCCACGCGATCATCGCGGAGCCGAGGCCGAGGCCCCGCAGCTCCTCGGACACGCGCACCGCCTCGATCTGCATCCGTGTCGCCCCACGGCGCGCGAGCCCGGGGATGACGGTGAGCTGCATGGTGCCGACCACCCGGCCGTCGGCGGTCTCGAGCACCGTCAGGGTCTGCGCAGCATCGGCGTCGATGGCCTCGAACGCACGTTGGTAGGGCTCCGCCCCGGTCGGGTCGGGCGTCTCCTCGGCGGCGCGCAGCGAGTCCGCGGCGATCAGCGCGATGAGGGCGGCGAGGTCGCCGCGCCGTGCGCGTCGAAGGATGAACGTGGAACCACCGGCTTCGAGCGTCGCGAACGTCATGCTCTCAACCTCCCACACGATCGGGAGGGCGGATGCCGCGGCATCCGCTGCCGTCACTCCGGGTCTTGCGCGAGCCGCCGCAGCAGGGCGGCGAGCGTCGCCTGCTCCTCGCGGCTGAGGCCGCGGAGTTCCTCGGCCTCGCGCTCCGCGAGCGTGCGCATGGCGGCATCGACGCGGGTGGCGCCCTCGTCGGTCAGCCGCACGAGCACGCTCCGGCCGTCGCGCGGGTTCGGCCGGCGTTCGACGAGGCCTCGGCGCGTGAGGTTGTCGAGCCGGTTCGTCATGGCGGCGCTGCCGATCATGGTCGCCTCGATGAGCTGCGCCGGGCTGAACTCGTGCGGCGGGTCCTCGCGGCGGAGCGCGGCCAGCACGTCGAACTCCCAGACGGCGAGCCCCGCGCCGCTGAAGGCGGCCGCACGCAGCCGCCCGAGGCGATTCGCCACGCGCCGGAGCCGCGACATGACATCGAGCGGTGTCAGGTCGACCCCCGGCAGGCGGTGCGACCAGGCGTCGATCAGCAGGTCGACCTCGTCGTCGCGGTCGCCGCGCTCACTCACGCTCCGGGGCATACCGCCACGGTATCCGAACCGGCGCGCCGAACGCATTCCGGGCGCGTGAGATGACGGATGACCCGTCTCACGGCGATCACCGATCGAAACTGCGTCAGACTGGAAGGGTGCAGGCGACTGCCTGCGCGGCCCGCTGGGAGGAACAGTGACCCTCGATCGAACGACGACCATCGACGGTCTGCTACCGACGGATCTCCGTCGCGACTTCCCGTACCTCGACCAGGAGCTGAACGGGCATCCGCTCGCCTATCTCGACTCCGGCGCGACCGCGCAACGACCGATCGCCGTGCTCGACGCCGAGCGCGCCTACCTCGAGCACGCGAACGCCGCCGTGCACCGGGGCGCGTCCACCCTCGTCGGCACCTCGACGACCGCGTTCGAGGAGGCGCGCGAGACGGTGGCGCGCTTCGTCGGCGCCGGCAGCCGCGAGATCGTCTGGGCCTCGAACGCGACGGACGCGATCAACATGGTCGCCCTCGGCATGGCGGATGCCTCGGCCGGCATCGGCGGGCCGGAGACAGAGATCTTCCGGCTCGGCGCCGGCGACGAGATCGTGGTCACGGAGGCCGAGCACCACGCCGACCTGATCCCGTGGCAGCGCCTCGCGGCGAAGACCGGTGCGACGCTGCGCTTCATCCCCGTGAACGACCACGGCACGTGGTCGATCGACGACGCGGCATCCGTCATCGGACCCCGCACCCGCCTCGTCGCCTTCGGGCACGTCTCGAACGTCACCGGGTTCCTCGCGCCCGCGGCAGAGGTCGTCGAGCTCGCCCACCGCCACGACGCGCTCGTCATGCTCGACGCCTGCCAGTCGGTGCCGCACCGCCCCGTCGACTTCGCCGAGCTCGGCGTCGACTTCGCCGCGTTCTCGGCGCACAAGATGCTCGGCCCGACCGGCATCGGCGTGCTGTACGGCCGGGAGCACCTGCTCGACGCACTGCCGCCCGCGCGAACGGGCGGCTCCACGATCACCACCGTGACGATGGAGTCGGCGTCGTTCCTGCCGGCACCGCAGCGCTTCGAGGCGGGCACGCAGCCGGTCTCGCAGGCGATCGCCCTCGCCGAGGCGGTGCGCTACCTCGACGGCCTCGGCATGCAGCGCGTGCACGCGCACGAGGAGGCGCTCGCCGGGCTGCTCGTCGACGAGACGTCGCGCGTCGCCGGCGTGCGACTCGTCGGCCCGCCGCCCGGCAGCCCCCGTGCTGCGCTCGTGAGCGTCGACGTGCCCGGTGTGCACGCCCACGACGTCGGCCAGTTCCTCGACTCGCAGGGCATCGCCGTGCGAGTCGGCCACCACTGCGCCCAGCCCCTGCACCGGCGGCTCGGACTCCGGGCGACGACGCGCGCGAGCGCCTACGTCTACACGACGGCCGACGAGGTGCGCCGATTCGCGGCGGCGCTCGCCGAGGTGCGCGGCTTCTTCGGGGTCGGCGCATGAGCGACCTCTCGGGCCTGTACCAGGAGCTCATCCTCGACCACTCCAGGCGACGACTCGGCGACGGCGAACTCGCCGAGCCGCACGCGACGCACCACGAGCTGAATCCCACGTGCGGCGACGAGATCACGATGGGCATCCGCCTCGACGCATCCGGCACCGTGCTCGACGAGATCGGTTGGACCGGCGACGGCTGCAGCATCTCGATGGCCTCCGCCTCGGCGCTCACCGAGCTCGCGGCCGGCGCGGAGCTCGAGCGGGTGCGGGAGCTCATCGACGGGTTCCGCACGATGATGCGCTCCCAGGGCGCGGGCGAGGCCGATGAAGAACTGCTCGGCGACGCGATCGCCTTCCACGGCGTCTCGAAGTACGTCATGCGCGTGAAGTGCGCCATGCTCGCGTGGGTCGCGCTCGAGGCGTGCGTCGCCGCGGCGAGCGCCGACGACTCGCGCTCCTGACGGCCGCGCTCGCCGCCGGTGCCGCGAGCGAACGAGCAGGATCCGCTCACGGTGCACCCGCTGGGGTCGGGCCTATCTTCGCCCGCTCTCCCCCAGATCAGGCTGCCTTTCCGCGCGCCGCGCCACGTCGTTCGCTCAGCAGTACCCGGCCACATCCTCCGATCGGCACGCACCCTGACTGATCAATAATGATCGAATAGCGCAATCTTCGATCAACTCTTGACACGAATCGATCAGGCCAGCAAGGTATGGGATTACCGAGCTTCACCGAGTTCCCTGACCGACTTGGAGAGTGTCATGACGCGTTTTCTCACCACCCCCCGCCCCACGGAGGAGCCGATCATCGCGGATCGGGATCCGGGGGCATTCGGCTTCAGCCGGCGAAACCTCCTCGGCGGACTCCTCGCCGGCGTCGCCGTCACCGCCGTAGTCCCCTCGGTCGCCAACGCGGCGATCATCCCCGCCAGGAAGGGCGGCGCGACCTCGATGGCGAACGAGCCCTTCGAGGCCGTCGACGTCGTCAAGATCGGCCTCATCGGCCTCGGCAACCGCGGCATGGGCATGCTGAACGGATGGGTCGACGTGCCAGGCACCGCCGTCACGGCGGTGTGCGACATCCGTGCCGATCGCGCAACGACCGCGGCCGACCGGGTCGCCGGCAAGGGCAAGCCGCGACCTCGCGAGTACGGCGGCAGCGACGAGTCCTTCCAGAAGATGCTCGACACCGAAGAGCTCGACCTCGTGTACGTCGCGACGCCGTGGGAGTTCCATCACGCGCACGGCAAGGCCGCCCTGCTCGCGGGAGCCCACGCGGCCATCGAGCTGCCGATCGCGACCGAGCTCGACGAGCTCTGGGACCTCGTCGACACTTCCGAACGCACACGCAAGCACCTGTTCCTCGCCGAGAACTGCTCGTACGGGCGCAACGAGCTCACGATGCTGAAGATGGCGCACGAGGGCGTCTTCGGCGACGTCACGAGCGGACACGGCGGCTACCTGCACGACCTCCGCTCCCTGCTGTTCGCCGACGGCTACTACACCGACGACTGGCGTCGCCTCTGGCACACCCGCAGCACGGCGAGCTTCTACCCCATGCACGGGCTCGCCCCGATCGCCGCGGCCATGGACATCAACCGGGGCGACCGCCTCGAGACGTTGACCGCGACGGCGACCGCGGCGCGCGGCCTCGCCGACTACCGCGAGCGCTTCGTTCCGCGCGACCACCGCTCGTGGAAGGAGGAGTACATCAACGGCGACCTCGTGACGTGCATGATCACGACGGCGAACGGCCGCACGATCCGCGCCGAGCACAACGTCAGCCAACCCCGACCGTACAGCCGCATCAACACGCTCGAGGGCAGCCGCGGCATCTTCGAGGACTACGTCGGCGCGGACTCGACGGGTGCCCGCATCTACGCGGAGCCGTACCACGGCGGCGACACCTGGCGCGGGGCGAGCGCGATGCGCACGGAGTTCGACCACTGGCTCTGGAAGGACCTCGAGGGTCCGGCCGCCGGCGGCGGCCACGGCGGCATGGACTACATCCTGCAGTGGCGGATCGTGCAGCAGATGCGCTCAGGCCTCGTGCCCGACATCGACGTCTACGATTCCGCCGCCTGGTGCGCACCCGTACCACTGAGCGTGATGTCGCTCGACAAGGGCGGCAAGCCGGTCGAGGTGCCCGACTTCACGCGCGGCGAGTGGAAGAAGCTGCGCCTCGGGCTCGATTCCACGCGATCCGCCATGCCCGCCGTCGTCTGATCGATCAGCTGAGAGGAAGAACATGTCCATGAAGTTCCTTCGCCGGGCCGCCGTCGCCGGCGTGCTCGTGCTCGCGGCATCCACCTGGTCGACCGCGGCGGGTGCCTTCGCCGAGGAGTCGCCGGCGACAACGCAGTCGCCCGTTTCCACCGAAGCTCCGTCAACCGGGGCGCCGCAGACCGAAGCGCCCGAATCGGATGCCCCGGCCACCGAAGCGCCCGAGACGGATGCGCCGGCCGCCGAAACGCCCGAGTCGGCCGCTCCCGCGCCGGAGTCGTCGAAGCCGAGCGACACCGCACCCGAGGCATCCGACGCCGCCGAGCCCGCACCCGAGATCACCGTCACGGTTCCGGAGGTCGGTCTCGACGGGCCGACGATCGCCGACGTCGAGATCACGGTGTCGAACGATTCGGCGCAGAAGATGAGCTCGGTCGCCGTCTCGTTCGCCGGCCCGGTCGGCTGGCAGGTCGTCCCGTCGAGCCAGAAGCTCGACGCGATCAAGCCCGGCCGCGAGCAGACCGCGACGTTCCAGATCCGCATCCCCGAGAAGCGCCCCGGCTTCGCGCTGCGCATCTTCACCGCGACGGTCACGTACAAGGGCGGTGACGGTGCCGGAAGCGCGACCGGCATCCGTGCGATGCCGACCAGCCCGCCGACCGATTCGCTCGCCGCGCTCTACAACAACGTGGGCATCACGGCCCTGTCGCAGACGACCGCCGGCAACTTCGACGGCGAGGGCAACACGTTCTCGGCGGAGCAGCTCGCCGCGGTGGGCGCAGCGCCGGGAGCGACGCTCGAGGCGCTCGGCGCCACGCTGACGATGCCGGCGTCCCAGCCGGGCACCGCCGACAACGTGACGGCGGCCGGGCAGGCGCTCCGCATCAGCGGGCAGGGTCAGCGCCTCGTCTTCCTCGGCTCCGGATCGAGCCTCGGCGCGACCGGCACGGCGACCGTCTTCTACACCGACGGCACGACGAGCTCGGGCGCGATCGGATTCCCGAACTGGTCGTTCCACGACGAGAATGCGCACGGCGCCGAACTCGCGATCTCGACGAACGGCCGCAACCGACCGAGCGGCTACGGCGATGCCGCCTACCAGTACCGCATGTTCGCGCACTCGGTGCCGCTGACGGCGGGCAAGACGGTCGACTTCGTCGTACTGCCCACGAACGCGACGATGCACATCTTCTCGATCGCGGTCGCTCCCTGACCCGTTCGCGTTGAACGATTCGCGCCCGGCCGATCGCATCGGCCGGGCGCGAACGTGTGAGCGGGGCTGCTCAGTGACTCACGGCGTCCACCACGGTCGGAGCGGGAGGTCGCCGTTGCCGCCGCGCTCGTCGGGTCGCACGGCGAGCACCTGGTGCAGCTGGATGCCGCCGGTCTCGAATGCGAGACGCGAGCCGGCCATGTACAGGCCCCACACCTTCGCGGTCGGCAACCCGACCTCGGCGACCGCTTCGTCCCAGTGCGCGACGAGGTTCGCGCACCAGTCGCGCAGCGTCATCGCGTAGTGCAGTCGCAGGTTCTCCTCGTGCATCACCTCGAGGCCCACGTCCTGCGCCTCGGTGATGATGCGGCCCGAGCCGGTGAGCTCGCCGTCGGGGAAGACGTAGCGGTCGATGAACCCCTTCGCCGCGGGCTCGGAGCGGTTGTCGGGGCGCGTGATGCAGTGGTTCAGCAGCAACCCGCCGGTACGCAGCCGCGACTGCAGGAACGTGAAGTACGACGCGTAATTGCGCACCCCGATGTGCTCGAGCAGGCCGATCGAGGAGACTGCATCGAACCCGGTCTCGGTGATGTCGCGGTAGTCGCCGTACCGCACCTCGGCGAGGTCGCCGAGCCCCTCGTCGACGATCGCCTGCTGCGCCCATGCCGTCTGCTCCGCTGACAGCGTGACACCGAGGGCGCGGATGCCTCGGCGCGCGGCGTATCGCACCATGCCGCCCCATCCGCAGCCGACGTCGAGCAGCCGGTCGCCCGGTTGCAGGCGCAGCTTCTCGAACACCAGCCGGTACTTGTTCTCCTGCGCCTCGTCGAGCGAGGCCCCGGCGTCGGGGTAGCACGCGCACGTGTAGGTCATCGAGGGCCCGAGCACCCACTCGTAGAAGGTGTTCGAGACGTCGTAGTGATGGTGGATCGCCTCGGCGTCGCGGTGCTTCGAGTGCCGAAGGCCCTCGGCCACTCGCCGCCAGCGGGGCGGCGCCTCCTGCGGCGGCGGCGCGATGGGGCGCAGGTGCTCCAGGCCGATCGAGCGGATGACATGGGCCATCGTGCGCGGCGGCGGCAGCTTGAACACGAGTTCGTCGGCCAGCGCCTTCAGCAGCTCGTAGGGGTCGCCGGGGTGCACACCGTGGATGTCGATGTCACCGGCGATGTACGCGCGGGCGAGCCCGAGGTCGCCGCGGCCGGTGGCGAGGTAGGTCGTGCCCCTCGGGCTCTTCAGTTCGATGCCGAGTGCCGCGTCGGCCGGCCCGGCCGAGCTGCCGTCGTAGGCGGTGAAGCGCAGCGGCAGCCGGCCGCCGGCGAAGATCTCGAGGATCTCGGCGAGGGTGAGCTTGCCCGAGGCATCCGTCGCCTCATGCTGGTCGCCCGTCGCCGTCGTCTCGGCCGCCGTGCCCTTGGTCGTGGTCATCGTCGTTGCACCGCCTTCGCGTAGAGGTCGAGGAGTCGTGATGCACAGAGCGTCGTCATCGTCGTTGCACCGCCTTCGCATAGAGGTCGAGGAGTCGTGAATCGGGGTCGTACCGCACCTTCGCGGCGCGATAGGCGTCGCCGCCGTAGAGCGCGTCGAACTCGGCGCGCTCGTAGAACGCGTCGGAGTAGAGCGACTTGTGGCCGTCGAGCGCGCTGACCTCGCGCTCGATGCGCCGGTTCGTCTCGCCCTCGCTCGCGCCGACCGGCACCGTCGACCAGAAGCCGACGTTCACGTAGCTGCGGTGCGGCTCGAGGGGGTAGAGCGGCCAGGCGTCGTCGCCGCGCAGGCGCAGCGGGCACAGCCAGATCGGCTCGATCGGCACGTGCTCGAGGAACCAGTCGAGGAACTCCGCGCATCGCTCGATCGGCACCTCGACGTCTTGGATGACGCGTTCGCGGGGCGGCAGGCCCTTCAGCGCCTCGATGCGGTTGCCGAGGTCGTAGCGGCGTTCGAGGCGCATGAGCTTCGCATAGGAGCGGCTGCCTCGGTACCGGCGCGGCCAGAGGCGGCGAACGAGCGGATGCTGCGCGCCGAACGCCTCGGAGCACCAGAACCAGTCGGTGTCCCACCGCCAGAGGTAGTCGTGGGTCGTGAGCCGGTCGCGTGCAGCGCCGTCGTCGTGCTGGATGGAGCGGTAGAAGACGCGCTGTCCGGTGTAGTCGCTGACGGGTCCGGATGCCGCGGTACGCCGGCCGAGGCAGAGGTACGACTCCTCGGCGCTGAACACGACGCCGTCGAGGGAGTCGACGTCGACGCCGTCGTGCCGGCCCGTGTCGATGATGGCCGTCATCGCGGCGACGAGCTCGTCGATCGCATGGAATCGCAGGTGGGTGAGCGCGACGTACGGGAGCACCGGTTCGAGCGCGATGCGAAGGCGCACCGCGTATCCGAGGGTGCCGTACGAGTTCGGGAAGGCGCGGAAGAGGTCGGCATGCTCGGTCGGCGATGCCGTGAGCACCTCCCCGGCCCCGGTGAGGACGTCCATCTCGAGCACGGACTCGTGCGGCAGGCCGTTCCGGAACGAGGTCGACTCGATGCCGAGGCCGGTCACGGCACCGCCGAGGGTGATCGTCTTCAGCTGCGGCACGACGAGCGGCGCGAGCCCGAACGGCAGCGTCGCCGCGACGAGATCCTCGTAGGTGCACATGCCCGCGACGTCGGCGGTGCGCGCCTCGACGTCGACCGCGATGACGTGCGTCAGACCCGAGGTGTCGAGGCCGGGGGCATCCGTCGCGGCCCTCGACCGGAAGAGGTTGGAGGTGCGCTTGGCGAGTCGCACCGGCGAACCCGCCGGCACCGCCCGATAGCTCGCCAGCAGTCGCTCCACGCCGTCGGCGTGAGCGGCCCGTGCGTCGGTCGCGGGTGCGGACACGCCTCCAAACTAGTCCGCGGTGCCGTCGTGCGCACCAGCTCGAACGCATGATCTCGTGCACGTGGGCCCAGCACATCAGTGGGTGCTGGCAGACTCGGGGCATGACGACGGAGATCGGCACTCCCGGCGGCACTCCCGAGCGTCCGGCACGCTTCTTCGCCTCGCCCGAGGAGTTCCGCGCGTGGCTCGAGGCCAACCACGACACGGCGACCGAGCTCTGGATGGGCCTGTACAAGAAGCACGTACCCGATCGCGGGCTGACGTGGGAGCAGGCGGTGCCCGAGGCGCTGTGCTTCGGCTGGATCGACTCGGTCTCCCAGCGCATCGACGACGACGCGCGCCGCCAGCGGTGGACCCCACGCAAGGCCGCGAGCACCTGGTCGAGTGTCAACATCGCGCTCGTCGAGCAGCTCACCGCTGCTGGGCGCATGCACGAGGCGGGTCTCGCGGCCTTCGAGCGACGGCGCGAAGACCGCTCGGGCATCTACTCCCACGAGAACCCCGATCAGGAGCTGCCGGCCGAGGCCGCCGCGCGGCTCGCCGCGAACCCCGCGGCATCCGCATTCTGGCAGGCCGCGACCCCGACGTACCGCCGTCAGGCGACGCACTGGGTGCTGACCGCGAAACAGGAGGCCACTCGCGAACGGCGGCTCGTGCAGCTCATCGACGACAGCGCGGCCGGCCGCCTCGTCTCGTTCCAGCGCTACGGCGAGACACCCAAGTGGGTCGAGCGCGCCGCGGCTGCAGCGCGAGCGGCGGCGTCGGGCTCGGCCGGCTGAGGCGCGACGGCGGTCAGGCGGCCGGCGCGCCGAAGAACTCGAGCGCGGCCTCGCGGAACACCCGCGAGCCCGGCGCGTTGAAGTGGTGCCGCCCCGGCAGTTCGACGAACGTGCCGTTCGGCGTCGCGCGCGCCAGCAGCTTCGACTGCGCGAGGATCGCGTCCTCACTGCCCGTGGCGAAGAGGATCGGCTGCAGCGGCGGGTGCGCGACATCGGGGTCGGCGTCGCCGAGGCGCATGCCCTCGGCGAGCGCGACGAGCGCGCGCAGGTCGTTGCCGGGCACGCGTTCGGCCAGGGTCACGTAGTTGCGGGTGACCTGGTCTTCGACCGGGGTGCCGTGGTCGGCGAACGCCCGCGCCTGCTCGATCTGCAGTCGCGCGAGGGGGCGCCCGTCGGGGATGCCGCCGAGCACGGCGCGCTCGACGTGATCCGGCAGCTGCACGGCGACCTGCCAGCCCACGCGCGCGCCGAGCGAGTACCCGGCATAGACGACGGTGTCGAGCAGGTAGGTGTCGAGCACGGTCGTGATGTCGTCGACGAAGGCGTCCATGCCGTAGGCGGATGCCTCGTGCGGCTTGTCGCTCGCACCGTGACCGCGCTGGTCGATGCCGAGCACGCGGTAGCCGGCACGCGTGAGGTCGCGCACCCAGCCGGTGTTCACCCAGTTGTCGCGGCAGCTCGAGGCGAAGCCGTGCACGCACAGCACGGTCGGTGCGTCGTCGTCGCCCCACAGGTAGGTCGCGATGCGGATGCCGTCGCCCGACATCACGTACTGCGGCGCGGGCATCTCGGTGAGGGCGGGGAGGGAGGCATCCATGTCAGCCATTGTCGCGCGGGCGTGGTCTCGATACGGCGCTGGCGCGCCTACTCGACCGACGGAGGCGGCGGCGCGCCTCGGCCGAAGGGATGAGACCGATCGGGCCGATCGCCCGATGCCGAGCGCGACCGTTCCCGCGAGCATCGGGTCATGACCGAAGCATCCGCTCGCCCCACCGTTCCGCGCACGACCCGGCACCCCGGCCGGGAGTGGCTCGCGCCGGCCGGCCTCATCCTCCTCAGCCTCGTGCCGGTCGTCGCCGGCAGCATGCGGCTCACCGAGCTCGCGAGCGATCCGGTCGTGACGGCCGACAACGCGCGATTCGTCGTCTTCCCCGCCCCGGTCGTCGTGCACATCGTCGGCGCGACAGTCTTCGCGTTGCTCGGCGCCCTGCAGTTCGCACCGTCGCTGCGTCGGCACCGCTGGCATCGCATCTCGGGGCGCATCGCGGCGCCGGCGGGCTTCCTCGCCGCTGTGTCGGGCCTCTGGCTGACGGTCTTCTCCGACCTGCCGGCCTCCGACGGTCAGGCGCTCGGCGTCATCCGCCTGGTGTTCGGCACCGCGATGGCCGGGAGCATCGTCGTCGCCGTCGTGGCCGTGCGTCGCGGCGACATCCGCCGGCACAGTGCGTGGATGACCCGGGGGTACGCGATCGGCCTGGCGGCCGGCACGCAGGTGTTCACGATGCTCCCGTGGTTGCTGCTCTTCGGCGAGCCCGACGTGAACGTGCGCGCCGCGCTCATGGCGGCCGGCTGGGTGATCAACCTCGCCGTCGCCGAGATCGTCATCCGGCGCCGCGACGCGCGCGGCATGTTCCGTCCTTCCGGCCGATCCGCTCGTGCCGCCGCAGCCCTACGATGAGGGGCATGACGAGCCCCGTCCGCTCGCTGTGGGATGCGCCGGCCGCATCACCGCCGCCGCCCCGTCGCGTGTGGCGCGACTGGGTGCTGGTGACCGTGATCCCGCCGCTCGTACTGCTCGAGGCGGCGCTGCGCACCGAGGTGGCGTGGCGCTGGCTCTGGGCCGTCGTGCTCATCGCCCTCGTGCCGACCCTGCTCTGGCGCCGCACCCGGCCGCTGCTCATGCTCGTCATCGCGTTCGGCACCGGCGCGGTGGTCGCCGTCGCGACGGGCGGCGACCCGCAGTTCGTGTCGACCGCCTACATGCTCCTGCTCGTCTACGCCGCGTTCCGGTGGGGCGACGGTCGTGCCCGCATCGCCGGCGCCGCGCTGCTCGCCGCCTCGACGACGCTCTCCCTCGCCTTCGGGCCGATGACGCCGACCGACCTCATCGGCGGCACCGCCGTGCTCGTCGCCACCGTCTCGCTCGGCGCCGGCCTCCGCTGGCGGGCGGCGTCGCGAGCCCGTGAGCTCGATCGGGTGAAGCTCGACGAGCGCGAGCAGCTCGCACGCGACCTGCACGACACCGTGGCCCACCACGTCTCGGCGATCGCGATCCAGGCGCAGGCGGGCACGGCGCTGGCGCCCACCGATCCGGCCGCCGCGGCCGCCGCACTGCGGACGATCGAGGGCGAGGCGTCGCGCACCCTCGCCGAGATGCGCTCGATCGTGCGGGTGCTGCGCCGAGCGGATGCCGCCGAGCTCGCGCCGGGGCCGGGCCTCGGCGATCTCGGCGCGCTCGCCTCGGGTGACTCGACCGGCGCCGCCGATGCCGCTGCTCGTGCCCCGCACGTCGACGTGCACCTCACCGGTGACCTCGCGTCCGTGCCGCCGACGATCGGCGCCGCCGTCTACCGCATGGCGCAGGAGTCGGTCACGAACGCACGCCGCCACGCACGCGGTGCCACCCGCGTCGAGGTGCTCGTGCGGGTCGACGACGCCGGGATCCGGCTCGACGTGCACGACGACGGTGACGCCGCGGCATCCGCCTCGCCCGGTTTCGGCATCGTCGGCATGGTCGAGCGCGCGACCCTGCTCGGGGGCACCTGCACCGCCGGCCCGGCACCCGACGGCGGATGGACGGTCGTCGCCGCACTCCCCCGCAGCGGGTGGTCGACATGACCGTGCGCGTGCTGATCGCCGACGACCAGGAACTCGTGCGCGCCGGCCTCCGCGTGCTCCTCGACACGCAGCCCGGCATCGAGGTGATCGCCGAGGCCGCCGACGGCGCCGAGGCGATCGCGCTCGCCCGGCGCCTGCGGCCAGACGTGTGCCTCCTCGACATCCGCATGCCGGGCACCGACGGGCTCGAGGCCACGAGGGCGCTCGCCGGTCCGGATGTCGCGGAGCCGATCCCCGTCGTCGTGATCACGACCTTCGACCTCGACGAGTACGTCTACGCAGCACTCCGAGCCGGCGCCCGCGGCTTCCTCTTGAAGGATGCCGGCCCGACGATGCTCGCCGAGGCCGTGCACGCCGCCGCCCGCGGCGACGCGCTGATCGCGCCGAACGTGACGGTGCGGCTGCTCGAGGCCTTCGCCGGCACGGGATCGGCGGGCTCGCCGTCGTCGACCACGCGACCCGGCTCGCAGCCCGCCCGGCCGTTCGAACCACCGACCGCCCGTGAGCGCGAGGTGCTCGCCGCCGTCGCCCGCGGCCTCGGCAACACCGAGATCGCGAGCGAGCTGCACATCTCGCTCAGCACGGTGAAGACGCACGTCGCGAGCCTCATGACGAAGCTCGGTGCGCGCAATCGCGTCGAGCTCGCGATCTGGGCGCTGGGCGAGAAGCACCGCCGTCGCGACTGAAGCCCTCCGCCGCTCAGCCCTGGAAGTCCTCGGGATCCACATCGTCGAGGAACCGCTTGAACTCGTCGAGCCGCGCCTCGTCGCCGGACTCTGCTGCGAAGTCCACCATCTCCGCGGGGATGCCGGCCGCTTCGAGCACGTCGTCGGCCACCCAGATCGGCGCGTCGGCGCGCAGCGCGAGCGCGATGGCGTCCGACGGGCGCGAATCGATGGTCTGGGGGCCCGAGGGCGTGATGAGCGAGATCTCGGCGAAGAACGTGCCCTCGTCGATGCGCGTCAGGTCCACCCGGCGGAGTTCTGCGCCGACGGCGGTGAACAGCGTTGCGATGAGGTCGTGCGAGAGCGGCCGGGGCGCCTGCCGCCCCTCGAGGGCGATGAGGATCGACGTGGCCTCCTGCGTGCCGATCCAGACCGGCAGCACGAGCCCGGTCCCGGACTCCTCGTGCAGCGGCTTCAGCAGCACGAGGTTGCGTTGCAGGGAATCGAGCGCGATTCCGATGACCCGGACCTGGACCATGGCGCCTCCCGTCCGATGCTCGGGCGTGACCCTGCCATGGTACGTCGGGCACCGCTCGGCCGCCTCCGACCGCTGGGCGGCGACACGGAGCAGCCCGTCCGTCCGCGGCGTCACGCGCCGGACTAGGCTCGGCCTCACCGGCAGCGACGAAGGCCGAGGGGGCCATGGGGAACGCACTCACCGAAGACCAGCTCGCGATCGTCGACGCGGTCCGCGACTTCACGGCGGCCGAGCTGGCCCCGTACGCGAACGAGCGCGATCAGGCGAAGCACTTCCCGATCGAGGCGCTCGAGCACGCGGGCCGGCTCGGACTCGGCGGGATCTACGTGCGCGAGGACGTCGGCGGGTCAGAGCTCGGCCGATTCACCGCCGCCTTGATCTTCGAGGAGCTCGCCAAGGGCGACACCGCGATCGCAGCCTACGTCTCCATCCACAACATGGTCGCCTGGATGATCGACCGGTACGGCGACGACGGGCAGCGCGAGCAGTGGCTTCCGGCGCTCACCACGTTCGTGAACCGCGGCAGCTACTGCCTGACCGAGCCGTCGGCCGGGTCGGATGCCGCGGCGATCACGACGACCGCCAGGCGCGAGGGCGACGAGTACGTGCTGAACGGCGTGAAGCAGTTCATCTCCGGCGCCGGATCGTCGGCGGTCTACCTCGTCTTCGCTCGCACTGGGGAGCCCGGGTCGCACGGCATCAGCGCGATCATCGTGCCCGCCGCGGCATCCGGCCTCTCGTTCGGCCCCGACGAGAAGAAGATGGGCTGGAACGCCCAGCCGACGCGACAGGTCGTGCTCGACGCGGTGCGGGTTCCCGTCGGCAACCGTCTCGGGGCCGAGGGCGATGGCTTCGCGATCGCGATGTCGGGACTCGACGGGGGCCGCGTGAACATCGCCGCCTGCTCGATCGGGGGCGCGCAGTGGGCGCTCGACCAGACCCTCCGCTACGTCAGCGAGCGCGAGACCTTCGGGCATCCGCTCAGCGACCACCAGTCGGTCGTCTTCACGCTCGCCGACATGGCGACCGACCTCCACGCCGCCCGCCTGCTCGTGCACGATGCAGCGGAGGCGCTCGACGCCCGGCTGCCCGACGCCACCTCGAGGTGCGCGATGGCGAAGCGCTTCGCGACGGACGCCGCGTTCACCGTCGCGAACAGCGCGCTGCAGCTGCACGGCGGCTACGGCTACCTCTCGGAGTACGGCATCGAGCGGGTCGTGCGCGACCTGCGGGTGCACCAGATCCTCGAGGGCACGAACGAGATCATGCGCATGATCGTCGGCCGGCGGCTGCTCGGCCGCTGACGCGACGCGCCCGCTGCGAGCGCCGTCTCAGCCCTCGACCGTGAGCATCCCGTGGTGCAGCAGGTCGAGGTAGTTCTCGCTGACGCTCGCCGCCGTGTGGCTGCCGCCCGGCCGGAACCAGAACACCGTCGACCACACCGCGTCTCGGATGAAGCGGAAGGCGAGCCGAGGGTCGATCGTGTCGCGGAACACGCCGGCGGCCTGCCCCTCGGTGATCTGCTCGAGCCAGAGCTCCTCGATGCGCTCCGCCCCGTCGGCGAGGAACTCGAACCCGGGCTGGGTCATGAGGAACCCGGTCTCGTTCTGGTAGATGCGCACGTCGTCGGGCCGCTGCTCGATCGTGAGGAACGCGTGCTCGATGAGCTGGTCGAGCCGCTCGCGGGCGCTGCCGCCGCTCGCGGCGATGCGCTCGAACGCAGAGAGCGTGTCGTGCTGGAAGCCGTGCAGGATCTCGTGCAGCACCGCCTCCTTCGAGGCGAAGTGGTGGTAAAGGCTGCCCGAGAGGATCCCCGCCTCGTCGGCGATGTCGCGCACCGTCGTCGCCGAGTAGCCGCGCGCGGCGATGAGCCGTCTCGCGATGACGATGATCTGGTCGCGCCGTTCGGAGCCGTCGCCCACGTCAGCGCCCGCTGACCTTGCCGAAGAGGCGTGCGATCGGTGCGAGCACGAGCGGCCGTGCGGCGACCCAGGCTGCGGCGATCACGACGAGCGACGCGACGAAGATCCAGAACCCGGTCCAGTTTACGACGTCTTGACTCGCGTACATGTGGTTGAGATTGCGCAGCGCCCCGGTCGCGAAGACGAGCCCGACGTGCACGATGATGAACAGCACGAAGTAGAGCATCACGGGGAAGTGCACGGCGCGCGCCCACTCCACCGGGTAGATGCGGTTCAGCGTCTTCGCGTTCTTCGGCCAGAGGCCCGACATGCGCACGCCCGTGATCACGGCGAGCGGCGCGGCGATGAAGACGGTGACGAAGTAGGCGATCTGCTGCAGGCTGTTGTAGTTCACCCAGCCGTTCTCGGTCGGCCAGTCGAGCGAGAGGTACTGCAGCAGCGCCGACAGCGCGTTCGGGAAGACCTCCCAGCTCGTGGGCACGAGTCGCATCCACTGCCCCGTCATGAAGAGGAGCACGACGAACACCACGCCGTTGACGAGCCACAGGATGTCGAGCGACTGGTGGAACCACAGCGAGAGGCTGATCTTGCGCTTCGAGTTCCAGCGCGGCGACCAGAACGCGGTCGGCCGCTTCTGCGTGCGCACCTCGAGGCCCGAGCGGATGATGAGCACGATCAGGAACACGTTGAAGAAGTGCTGCCAGCCGATCCAGGCCGGGATGCCGACCGGAGCGGACTCGGGCAGGTGGTACTCGCCCGGGTAGCGCGCGATGAACTCCTCCATCGGCGCGAGGCCGAGCAGCCAGTTGACCCCGACGACGACACCCGTGGCGGCGAGCAGCAGCCCGAAGCCGCCGATGACGAGCGCTCCCGCCCACTCCGCACGGGAGTACGGACCGTACAGCTTCGGCCACGGCTCGGCAGCAGGGCGAGCGGATGCCGCGGCGACCGCGACCGGGCGACGCGGCGGCTGCATCGGGGTGCGCTGTGGCGCCGGCGCCGGGGCTGCGGCGGCCGCGGGTGCGATGACCGGTTCGGGGTTCGGCTCGAGGACGGGCTCGGAAACGGGCTCCGGCGCTGACTCGAGCACCGGTGCCGCGACGACGCGGTCGGGCCTCGCGGGCGCCGAACCTGCGGGCGGCCAGGGCTCGCCGTCGGGGGTGCGCGGGAGTCCACGACGGAGCGCCGTTCCGCCGGCCGCCGACGGCGCCGAGGCCGCGGTGGCGGTCGAGACCGCGGTGAGCGGTTCGACGGGAGGAGCCGCGGCCGGGACATCCGTCGCGGTGCTCACCGGCACCTCGACCGTTGCCGCCGTCGCCGCGAGCGGGGCTGCGGAGGCGGGTGGCCACGGCTCCCCGCCGGGCACGCGAGGCAGCCCGCGCCGAACCGCACGAGAAGTCGGAGCGGCTGCGGGCACAGCGGCCTGAGCGACCGTGGCAGCCGTCGCCACGGGTGCCGAGACATCCGCGACCGCCGCCGGAGCGCTCGCCTCGTCGACTTCAGTGGGCGCAGCAGCGCCCCCTGCGATCTCGAACACCGGGGGCCAGGGTTCACCGCCGGCGACGCGGGGCAGGCCCTGCCGCGTCGTTCGCCCGTACGTCGCCATCGCGCGCTACGCCTTCCGCGCCTCGAGCGCGGCGATCAGCTGCGGCACGACCGTGAACAGGTCGCCGACGATGCCGAAGTCGGCGATCTCGAAGATGGGGGCGTCGGCGTCCTTGTTGATCGCGACGATCGTCTTCGCGGTCTGCATGCCGGCGCGGTGCTGGATCGCGCCCGAGATGCCGAGCGCGATGTAGAGCTGGGGCGACACCGAGACGCCGGTCTGGCCGACCTGGTGCGACTGCGGGATGTAGCCAGCGTCGACCGCGGCGCGCGATGCGCCGACGGCGGCGCCGAGCACGTCGGCGAGCTGGTCGACGAGTGCGAACTTGTCTTCGGAGCCGAGCCCGCGACCGCCCGAGACGACCTTCGCGGCGCCGCGCAGTTCGGGGCGCGACGATGCCACGACCTCTTCCTCGAATGCGCCGATGACGGCGGCCTTCCGACCGGATGCCGCGACGTCGAGCCGCTCGACCGAGACGGGCTGCGCCTCGGCGCGGGCATCGATCGAGCCCTCGCGCACGGTGATGACGGGTGCACCCCATGTGACGGCCGAGTCGACGTTGTAGGCGCCGCCGTACACCGAGTGATGGGCGACGACGCCTTCGGCATCGCGCGAGACCCCGACGGCGTCGACCGCGAGGCCCGACCGCGAACGGGCGGCGAAGCGGGCGGCGATCTCGCGGCCCTCGATCGAGTTGGAGACGAGGATCGCGTCGGGTCGCACGAGTTCGGCGGCCGCGGCGAGCGCGTCGGCGCCCGGCACGGTGAGGCCTGAGCCGGCGGCGGCGTGCTCGGCGACGAGCACGTGGCTCGCGCCGAGCGCGGCGGCATCCGTCGCGGCCTGCTCGCCCTCGCCCGGAGCTGCGACGATCACGGCGACGGGGGTGCCGACGCCGGCTGCGGCGCCGAGCAGGCCGGCGGCGCTCTTGGCGAGCGCACCCGACGGCGTGACGTCGAGGAGCACGAGGATCGAGTCTGCGGAGTAGTCAGTCATCGTGGTCCCTTACGCGAGCCGGTTCTGGACGAGGTACTCGGCGAGGCGCTCGCCGGCGTCGCCCTCGTCGACGATCTTGGTGCCCGCCGAGCGGGGCGGCTTCTCGCCGAGGGAGATCACGATCGAGCGCGACGCCTCGGTGCTCTCGGCGTCGACGCCGAGGTCCGCGAGCGTGAGCGTCTCGAACGGCTTCTTCTTGGCCGCCATGATGCCCTTGAAGTTCGGGAACCGGGCATCGGGCAGCGCCTCGGTGATGGAGATCACCGCAGGCAGCGACGCCGAGACCTGCATCGTGCCGTGATCGGTCGCGCGCTCGCCGCGGAGCTCGGCGCCGTCGATCTCGACCGAGTTCAGGCTCGTCGCGTTCGGCACGTCGAGGAGCTCGGCGATCATCGCCGGGAGCACTCCGCCCGAGCCGTCGGTCGACTGGTTGCCGGCGATCACGAGGTCGAAGCCGATGCGCTGCAGCGCTGCCGCGAGCACCTCGGCGGTGAGACCGAGGTCGGCGCCGAGGAGCGCCTCGTCGGCCACCTGCACGGCGCCGGCGGCGCCCATCGCGAGGCCCTTGCGCACCGTGGCAGCAGCGGACCCGGGCGACATCGACAGCACGACGACCTCGGTGTCGGGGTGGGAGTCGGCGTACGAGAGCGCCACCTCGAGCGCGCGCTCGCCGATCTCGTCGAGCACCGTCTCGCTCGCCGCACGATCGGCGAGGCCGGTCTGCAGGTCGAGCTTCCGATCCCCGTAGGTATCGGGGACTTCCTTGACCAGGACGACGATCTTCATTCCGCTCCTTCGACGAGTTGCTTCATCCTAACCAAGCACTTGCTTGCCCGAAAAGGGGCCTGTTTTGTGGGATGCCGCCAAACCATGCCGAGTCCCGGCCCGCACCCATCGTGGAACCCGCACAGTTCCCGCCCTGTTGCGAGGTGCCGGGCTTACGCTGCGGGCATGAGTGGATTCCGACCCCCTGTTGCAGATATCGCCTTCGCCCTCGAGCATGTCGTCGACTACGACGCCGTCGCACAGCTGCCCGGATTCGAGCACGCCGATCTCGAGACCGTCACCGAGATCCTCGACGAGGCCGGCAACTTCATGGCCGAAGTCGTCGCCCCCACCAACCGAGCCGGCGACCTCGAGGGTTCGAAGCTGAACCCCGACGGCACCGTCACCACGGCCACCGGTTTCAAGGAGGCCTACTCGGCCTACGTCGACGCAGGCTGGGGCTCGGTGCCGCTGCCCGAGGCGTTCGGCGGCGGCGGGTTCCCCCGCACCATCGGCCTCGCGCTCCAGGAGCTCATGGCGACCGCCAACATGGCCTTCGCACTCGCACCGCTGCTCACGCAGGGCGCGATCGAGGCGCTGCTGCACTACGGCAGCGACGGGCAGAAGCAGCAGTGGCTGCCGAAGATGGTCTCCGGCGAGTGGGCCGGCACCATGAACCTCACCGAGCCGCACGCCGGCACCGACGTCGGCGCGCTCACCACCAAGGCCGTCAAGCGCGACGACGGCACCTACGCCATCACCGGCCAGAAGATCTTCATCACCTTCGGCGACCACGACCTCAGCGAGCAGATCGTGCACCTCGTGCTCGCCCGCACCCCCGACGCGCCCGCCGGCACCAAGGGCATCTCGATCTTCATCGTGCCGAAGTTCCTCATGAACGACGACGGCTCGCTCGGCGAGCGCAACGGCGTGCACACCGTCGGCGTCGAGCACAAGATGGGCATCCACGGTTCGCCCACCTGCGTGCTCTCGTACGAGGACGCGACCGGCTACCTCGTCGGTGAGGAGAACATCGGCATGCGCATCATGTTCGTCATGATGAACAGCGCCCGCCTCTCGGTCGGCATGCAGGGCCTCGCCGTGTCGGAGCGCGCGTACCAGCAGTCGCTCGACTACGCCCGCGAGCGCATCCAGGGTCGCGCGATCGGCGCCACCCAGGACTCCCCCATCATCGACTTCCCCGACGTGCGCCGCATGCTCATGACGCAGAAGGCGTACATCGCCGCGATGCGCCGCATGATGCTGCTGACCGCCACCTACACCGACGTGTCGACCCACCACCCCGACCCCGCCGTGCGGGCCCGGGCCAACGAGATCGTCGGCCTGCTCACCCCGATCAACAAGTCGTTCGGCACCGACCTCGGCAACGAGCTCACCTCGCTCGCACTGCAGATCCACGGCGGCATGGGGTTCATCGAGGAGACCGGCGCTGCACAGCACTACCGGGATGTCCGCATCGCGGCGATCTACGAGGGCACGAACGGCGTGCAGGCCGCCGACCTCGTCGGCCGAAAGCTCCCGGTTCGCGGCGGTGCATCCGCTCTCGAGTTCATCGCCACCATGCGGGAGCTCGACGGCGAACTGGCAGCCGCGGGTGACGAGTTCGCGACGATCCGCACGCAGCTGAACGCCCAGTTCGACGCGCTCGAGCAGACGACGGCGTGGATGCTCCGCACCGGCGCCACCGACCCGAACGCCGTGCTCTCCGGCTCGACGCCGTACCAGCGCATCTGGGGCCTCGTCGTCGGCGGATGGCTCATGGCCAAGTCGGCGCTCGCCGCTCGTGGCCTCGACGATGACGGCATCGCGGAGACGCAGCTGCCGCTCGCCCGCTTCTACGCCGAGCAGCTGCTGCCGCAGGCCGCAGGGCTCGCCGGGGCGGCCACCGCAGGTTCGCGCGACCTCTTCGCCCTCGGCGCCGACGCCCTTGGAAACGTGGCGCTCCGCGGAGCTCGCGTCTGACCTGACGCTCGACTCAATCGCCGGCCCGTCCCATGGACGGGCCGGCGTCGTGTTTCCCCCATGGGCGACGTCCTTCGCCATGTACCGGGACGATGCCCTCGCGCCGCTTTCCTCCCGGTCAAGCCCCTGACGTCTCGCTGCCCGGTGTGATGGAATGATCTGTATCCGGTCGAGGAGATCGGGCGCATTTGGAGGACTCGGTGGGCGATTTCGGCTCTGCAGTCGATGCACTGGAACGTTGGGCGGAGTCGCCCGACGGGCTGGCCGCGCTCTTCGTCGGCGCCTTCCCGATCACGGGGGCGTCCGTCTCGACGGTCGGCAACATCCTCGGCAGCGAGACCCTGTCGGCGACCGATCAGCGGGCCCTCCGAATCGACGAGCTCCAGTTCGATCTCGGTGAGGGTCCGTGCTGGGATGCACTGCGCTCGGCACGCCCCGTGCTCGTGCCCGACGTTCGGCGCGACGCTCCCACGATCTGGCCCGCCTTCACCGCCGCAGTGCTGCGTGAGGACCTGAGCTCGATCTTCGCCTTCCCGATGACCGTCGGGCCACTCCGGCTCGGCGCCGTCGACCTGTACTCCGTGGCACCGGTGCGCCTGAATCCGACGCAGACGTCGCAAGTCGGGGTCATGGCCGATCTCGTCGGCAAGCAGGTGCTGCGCCGGGCCCTCGACGCCGTCGGGCAGCACGAGGAGGACCTCGGCAACGCCTACTCGCGCCGCTTCGTGCACCAGGCGACGGGCGTCGTGCTCGCGCAGCTCGGACTGTCGCCGGACGAGGCGAGGCTCGTCATCCAAGGGCACGCCTTCGCCGAGTCCCGCACGATGATCGACGTCGCCCAAGACATCGTGGAGGGCAGGTTGAAGTTCACGAACGGCCCCACGGGCATCGAGGCGATATGAACAGCCGCACCCGCGAGCAAGAGCTGCTGCGCACCTTCGCGTCCCTCGCCGACACCCTCGTGGAGGGCTACGACGTCGTCGAACTCCTGCAACTGCTCGTCGACAGCTGCCAGCAGTTGCTCGACACGACGGCAGCGGCGATCCTGCTCGCCGACGCCGACGGCGAACTCGACGTGATCGCATCCACGAGCGAGGCGAGTCGCCTCGTCGAGCTCATCCAGATCGGTGCCGAAGCCGGCCCGTGCGTGGAGAGCTTCACCACGGGAACGTTCGTCTCCGTGCCCGACATCAGCGATTCTCCCGAGCGATGGGGCCGATTCCGCGACGGTGCCATCGCTCAGGGATTCGCATCGGTGCACGCCTTCCCGATGCGATTGCGCGAGACCCGGATCGGCACCTTGAATCTGCTTCGCGACTCGGTCGGCGAGCTCGACCCCGACGACCGGGCCGCCGCGCAGGCCTTCGCCGACGTGGCCACGATCGGCATCCTGCACGAACGCTCGATCCACGAGAGCCACGTCCTCTCCGAACAGCTCGAACGCGCGTTGCAGAGCCGGGTGGTCATCGAACAGGCGAAGGGGGTCGTCGCACACACCAGGGGCGTGCCCATCGAAGAGGCGTTCACGCTCATCCGCGCCTACGCGCGAGCCAACCGGATCGGCATCAGCCAGGTGGCGGCCGGGCTCGTCGACCGCAGCCTCGCGCTGCCCGAGTAGGCGCCCAATGACCGGCCGAGCACACGGGTCACCATGCAGCAGACGGGTTTACACTGGAATGGTGTCGACCCGGACCCCGCCGGCCAACTCGCATCGAGATGCTGCTGGGGGTTCCCATGAAATTGCTCATCAATCGGCTCGGTTCCTACCTCACCGGTGATGATCTCGCAGACGCCGTCTTGAACTACGGTCTCGCGCTGGCGCGTCAACGCCGGCTCGATCTCGTCGACGTTCCCTATCGTCGCAACGACGGCTCCATCGCCCGCGTGCGGATGACCGTCGGCTGGCGCTCCGACACCTCGTCGGTCGAGCTCGCGTCCTCCCGCGAAGCCCACGACGACGAACTCGTCGAGCCCGACACAACCCTCGCCATGTACGACAAGGCGTCGTCGATCGACGAGGCTCGCTCCACCGTGTTCTCCGTCACGGAGGCGACGACGCAGCTCGACTGGGACGTGGACCTCACACAACAGCCCTGACCCGAAGCCGCGGCCGAGCGGCGCGCCGGTGTCAAGCCCCACGGCGTTTCTTGTGCACCCTGCCGAACGAGCAATACGTTTCCTCCAACCGGCCTCGATCACGGTCGGCACGAGCGACCGACCGGAGCGGACATGACGAGCACCTCGGCAGAACTCACCACACCCCGCGGCGACCTCGCCCGGCAGATCACGGTCGCGGTGAGCGCGGCGCTCGCGGTGATCGGCGCGTTCATCGGCTCGGGAGCGGCCGGAGGCACGCCGGTCCAGGATGCCTCGGGCGGTGCGCTCGCCGCCGACGCCACGCTCCTCGCGCCCGGCGGCGGCGCCTTCAGCATCTGGTCGGTCATCTACGTGGGACTGGTGGCGTATGCGGTGTGGCAGTTCCTCCCGGCGCAACGCGCTGCCGAACGGCAGCGCCGCCTCGGCTACCTGGTCGCCGCGTCCCTGGTGCTGAACGCCGCGTGGATCCTCTCGATCCAGTTCGACCAGCTCGCGCTCAGCGTCCCGGTCATCGTTGCCCTGCTCGTCGTGCTCATCCTGGCATTCCGGATCTGCCGTGCGACCCGCCCGGCTGGTCCGGTCGACGCCGTGCTGACGGATGGCACGATCGGCCTCTACCTCGGTTGGGTCAGCGTCGCCACGGCCGCGAACATCACCGCCGTGCTCGTGGCGGCGGGATTCGACGGCTGGGGGCTCGCGCCCGAAGTGTGGGCGATCGGCGTGCTCGCCGTCGTCGGCATCATCGGGGTCTGGCTCGCCGTCTGGGATCGCGGCCGCATCGCCCCGACGATCTCGCTGGCCTGGGGCCTGTCATGGATCGCGGCCGCGAGGCTCACGGACGCTCCGCCGTCGACCCCCACCGCGGTGGCGGCCATCGCAGCAGCGGCGGCCATCGTCATCGCGACGATCTGGAGCCGGCTCGCGACGATGCGGGCGCGGTCGACCTCCGCCTGAACGGCGGGTTCCGCGGCGGTCAGCGGATGCCGCGGCATCCACTGTTCGGATCGTCCCCGCTCGGCTAGTGGCCGAGCTCGGCCACCGACTCCGCGAACTCGAGCGCGACCTTGGCGATGTTGTCGACGTAGTCGTTGTCGTGGTTGTACGAGAAGACGGCCGCTCGCCATCCCTCGGAGCTCGTCATCGGACCCGACTCGCAGAGGTACCGTGCCGTCGACAGCGCAGCGTCGTCGATCTGGTGCGGGTCGGCGACTCCGTCGCCGTTCGCGTCGGTGCCCCACTTGTGCCAGGTCGACGGGATGAACTGCATCGGTCCGACGGCGCGGTCCCAGGTGGTGTCGCCGTCGAGCGCACCGTCGTCGGTGTCATCGATCCTCGCCACATCGGCACTCCCGTCGAGAGCGGGCCCGATGATCGGCGGCGTGGTGCGGCCGTCGTCGTCGAGCTTCGACGTGCCGTGGCTGCCGTGCTTCGACTCGATCGCTCCGATCGCGGCGATCGTCGCCCAGTCGAGGCCGCACTCGGCGTCGTCTTGGGCGATGGTGACGTGCGCGAGCGCATAGGCCGCGAGAGCGCGCTTCGGGATGCCGGTGGCATCGGCGACCGTGGCGATCCACTCGGGATCGACCGACGACATCGGGGCGAGCTTCGAGCCCGAGAGCCCGGTCGGCTCCTCGACGACGCCGGCGTCGACGGTCTCGCCGTTGTCGCCGTCGTCGACCGATTCGTCGGCTTCCCCGTCGGGCTGCGAGGTGAGCGGCGGCATCGCGACGGCGGGACCGTAGGCGTCGGGAGCCGCGAACCCGTCGGGGTTCACGGCGGTGCCGACGAGGTTCACGGCGAAGACCGCGCCGATCACGAGGCCGATGGCCCCGACCATGACGCCGACGTACGCGGCGGTGCGACGCACGAGCCGCCACTTCGAGGTCGGGGCTCGATTCGGGCGACGCTCGCCGTACTCGTCGTCGTCGAAATCGTCATGCCAGGACATCGGTGTCGCGCTCCGTTCAGGCGTGGGTGCAGGGTTCCCACCGGGTCGATCACCGCAGGCTCTCGAAGCCCGGGGCGATTCGACCCGCTCCTTCACAGTACCCGCGCGCCGCCGCTCCCGCATCAGTCGAAGCCGATGCTCAGGAAGCCCGATGCTGGGGTCGCGGCCAGCGACCGACGACCGACGGCCGTCAGCCGGCTCGGCCGATGCTCAGCCAGCCATCGGGTCCGGGGCGCTCCGCCGCACCGCCGCCGGCCTGCCCGCTTCCGCTCTTCAGCGCCTGCAGCTGACGATCGATCTCGGCCTGCGCCGAGACGGCGGCGAGCTGACGCTCGATGTCGGCGTCAGGCGCAGCAGTGAGGTCGGTCAGGGCGCCGCTCGCGAGCAGCTCGTCGGTCGCGGCCGCGCGCGCCTGCATCTGCTGGACGCGATCGCGGGCACGATCGAGGCTCGATCCGACATCGGTGATCGTGTTGCTGATGCCCGACACCGCCTCGTTGGCGCGCACCTGCGCCTCGGACGCCGTGTACGTCGCCTTGATCGTCTCCTTCTCGATGCGGAAGGCGGCCACCTGGTCGGTGAGTCGGCGCTCCCGGTCTTGCAACTGCGCCGTCTGTCGATCGAGCGCGGTGAACTGCTGCTGCAGCTGCGCGACCTGCCCCTCGAGCATGGCCCGGCGTTCGAGCGCGGCTCGCGCGAGGTCTTCGCGCCCCTGCGCGAGCGCCTCGGCGGCCTGCGATCCCAGGCGCTGGTAGCGCGTGCCCATCTCCTCGCCCTGCAGTTCGATGCGCTTCTTCGCCGTCGCGACGTCGGCGACCGCGAGCCGAACCTGCTGCAGCAGCTTCACCTGCTGGTCGTAGCTGTCGTCGAGCGTCTCCCGCGGGTCCTCCATGCGGTCGAGCGCCTTCGACGTCTTGCTCCGGAAGATCGTCCGCATCCGCGCCGAATTGCTGTTGGCGTTGCTGCTGCTCATGGTCGGTTCCCCTCGTCTCGGATGATGGAAGTCGTCGGCGGTCTCGTGACATCGACGCGACCGTCGCGGCGATTGAGTGCCTGGAGTTCTTCGATGCCCGTCTGCAGGGCGGCGACCTCCCGGTCGACGTCGGAGCCGAGCGCGGAGAGCGCGTCGTCGGTCGCGCCGGAGAGCCCGGATGCCACGGCGTCGCGCACCCGTCGGACGAGCGCCTCGACCTGCTCGACGCGAAGACGGGCCGCGGGCAGTTCTTGTGCGAGCACGCCGGCGTTCGTCTCGGACTCCATCAGGCGCAGTTGCAGGTCGAGCACGTCGCCCTCGTCGCTGATGCGCCGGAAGAGCCGAGGCAGTTCGCCGCGGAACCCGCGTGGGCGGGAGCCGCTCGCTGCGCCGGTGAGCTCGACGGCGGCGCGTCCGCTCCGCAGCGCGTCGTCGAGCCGCACTCGCAGTGCGAGAACCGTTCGCTGCGGTCCGTGACTCACGCGGGCCCGGGCGCGGAGGGTCGTCGCCCCGAAAGCTCGGCTCCGGCGGACGCGACGCACGAGTGCCCGCACGACGAGCACGACCGTCACCATGACGCCGATCGAGAGCAGCACGATCACGCCGAGCCCGATCAAGATCGCTTCGATGCCGGTCACATGCACCACCCCGCCCAGTTCGACCACTTCGCCGATAACGCGATATAACGCGTGTCGTAAAGATACCCCCGTTTCGCCGGATCCGTGAGTCCCGACAGCCGATTCGCAGGTGCGCGGCTCCATCCGCACGCGTCAGCGCTGCGGCTCCTCCCTGTGCGAGCGCAGTGGGTATAGGTGGGCACGCTCGGCGAACTCCACTGGATCGCGCGTCCCTCCGGTGCCGTCCGCACTGGTGAGGAAGACGCGGCGACGTATCGCTGCGATCATCGATCGTGCCCGTCCGCTGAAGCGGCGAGCCACCGCGTCACTCGTGCGATTCCCTCGTCGAACGCCGGCGATCCGGGTCGATCGAGGAAGCCGTGGGTCGACTCGGGCACGACGTCGTAGGAGACATCGACCCCACCGTCGGCCAACTCGGCCGCGAAGCGCTCACCCGAGGCGCGAAGCGAATCGCGGTCGGCGTCGAGCACCATGGTCGGGGGCAGCCCACGAAGGTCATGCCCACCGGGGAAGGCGAACGGATCGTCCATCGCCTCGATACGCCCGGCATAGTTGCGGTTCATCCGCTCGACGGTGGAGGGCCGGAACTGCATGAACCCGTGCCGACCACGGATCCGCGCATGCAACGCGGGCGGTACGGACGGCAGCTGGGCGTGGAAGGTCCCATACGCGAGCAGGAGCCCGTTGGGCACCGTGTCACCTTCCCGGACCAGTCGCAACGCCGCAGCGGCGGCGAGACATGCCCCCGCGCTGGCGCCGCCGACCACGAGCCCCCGCCCTGAGACGGCTGCCTCGCCGCGTGCATGGCCGATGACGTCGACGACATCGTCGAGCGGCACCGGGTAGCGGATGCCTGACAGGATGCCCGGGCGCGGGCGCGCCCACCACTTCCACGGCGGCACACGCCGATAGTCGACCGCGAGAACCGGGTGCCCCGCCTCGACCAGACCTCGCGCGACGGCATCAGATTCCGGCATCTCGAGGTCGCCATGCGAGAAGGCCCCGCCGTGCAGCCACACGACGAGCGGCGCCGGTCGCTCACCGCCAGGCCGGGGTCGATAGCGGCGCACCGGTACTGGTCCGTGACGCCCGATCACCACGTCATCCGACGTCGCCTCCGGATGCCTCACGCGGCTGGCTCCGCCTCCGCTGCCGCGACGCTCAATGCGATGAGCTGTTCGAGCGCCTCCTCGGGGATCTCCACGCCGGGGAACCGCGCGAACTGGCCCATGGGCATCGACTCGACCATCTTCAGCGCATTCGAGTTCGCGGCGGCCGCGTCCTGTTGCTCGGGCGTCGCATTGGCCATCATGCTCTGCATGAGTGCCGGCCCGACGACGGCGTGACCGAACCACTCCTTCACGGTCGAATCGAGGCTGAGGGGGTTCGGGCGCTCGACGTCGCCCTCGAGCGCCAGCTCGCGCACTTCGACGATGTCGTTCGCCGAACGACCGAGCTCGACCCGGTACATGCCGGGGTCGACCCACCAGCGTGCGCCGCGCGCGTCCCAGTGCGCGAACGCGCGGCGCTCGAGTTCGAGCGAGACGGTCGTGGCCTGCCCGGGTTCGAGCGAGATCTTCGCGAACGCGCCGAGCTCCCGAACCGGGCGGCGGACCGACGAGGGAGCGGGTGCGACGTAGAGCTGCACCACTTCGGAGCCTGCCACCTCGCCCGTGTTCCGTACGGTCACACGCGCGGTCGCGGCATCCGAGCCGATCGCCTCGACCTCGAAGCCCTCGATGCTGAACGTCGTGTAGCTGAGCCCGTGTCCGAACGGATACCGCACCGCGCGGTCGGCACTCGTGTAGTACCGGTAGCCGACGAAGACGCCCTCGCCGTGCCGCACGACCTCCTGCTCGCCTGGGAAGTTGAGATAGGTGGGAGTGTCGGTGAGCGCGACCGGAATCGTCTCCGCGAGGTGGCCCGATGGGTTCACGGCTCCGGTCAGCACGTCGGCGAGCGCGCTGCCGACCGCCTGGCCGAGCGCCCAGCCCTCGACGATCGCGTCGACCCGGTCGTGCCACGACTCGAGCGTGACGACGCCGCCGTTCGAGAGCACGACGACCGTCCTCGGCGCGACCTCCGCCACCGCGTCGATGAGTGCGACGTGGGCAGCGGGCAGGTCGAGGTGCTCCCGGTCGAAGCCCTCCGACTGGTCCTCCTCGTACAGGCCGACGAAGACGACGGCCACGTCGACGGATGCCGCCACCGCACGAGCCTCGGCGAGCAACGTCAGTGCGGTTTCGTCGGTCGCGTCCTTCTCATAACCCGCTGTATAGGCGACGTAGTCGTCGCCGAGTGCACCGCGCAGCTCATCGAGCGGCACGTCGACCCGGGTCGGGTTCACGTGGGAGCTACCGCCGCCCTGGTACTGCGGCGAGACGGCCAGTTCGCCGATGACGGCGACCTTGCGACCGGCGCGAAGCGGCAGGGTCTGCGCCTCGTTCCGAAGCAGCACGACGGATGCCGCGGCCGCACGTCGGGCGAGTGCATGATGCGCCTCGGCATCGAAGCCCTCCGCGGCATCCGCCGCCGTTGCCGTACGTTCGGCGAGCCGCCGCAGCCGCTCCACGCTCGCCTCGACGAGCGAGCGGTCGAGCCGCCCGTCGCGAACCGCCTGGAGGATCGCCTCGGTGCCCTCGTCACCGGTGCCCGGCATCTCGAGGTCGAGTCCCGCGGCGAGCGCCTCGACCCGGTCCTTGATCGCACCCCAGTCCGAGACGACGAGGCCGTCGAAGCCCCACTCCTCGCGCAGCAGCTCGGTGAGCAGCCAGCGATTCTCCGACGAGAAGACGCCGTTGATCGCGTTGTAGGCGCTCATGACCGAGGTCGGCGCCGCCTCCTTCACGACGCGTTCGAAGGCCGGAAGGTAGATCTCGCGCAGCGTGCGGTCGTCGACCTCGGCGCTCACCCGCATGCGCTCGGTCTCCTGGCTGTTCACCGCGAAGTGCTTGACCGACGTGCCGACACCCGTGCTCTGCACGCCGCGCACATACTCGACGGCGAGCGCGCCCGTGAGCCGCGGATCCTCCGAGAAGTACTCGAACGTGCGCCCGCCGAGCGGTGAGCGCTTGATGTTGATGGCCGGTCCGAGCAGCACGTCGACGTCGAGCGCGCGTGCTTCGCGGCCGAGCGCCTCGCCCACCTCGCGCACGAGCGCCGGGTCCCAGCTCGAGGCGATTCCCGCACCGGGCGGGAAGCACGTCGACGGCAGGCTCTGGTTGAAGCCGAGGTTGTCAGCGGTGCCGCCCTGGCGCCGGACGCCGTGCGGGCCGTCGACCATGACGATCGAGCGGATGCCGCTGCCGCCCCGCGTCGACCAGAAGTCGTGCCCGCTCAGTAGGGCGGCCCGTGCGTCGAACGTCGCATCGTCCGCTTCGGCGCTGGGGTCGAGGTTCTCGTCGTGGATGCCGGTCATGCGAGTGCTCCTTCAGTGTTCGAGTCGGTCACGGCGCGTTCGAGGTCGGCGCGCAGCTCGTCGGATGCCCCGGGGATGTACCCGAGCACGATGGAGAGGCTCATCGCGGCCGCCTCGGGTGCGGTGCCGTCGATGGGGATACCGGGCAGGTGCTTCGCGAACACCTCGGTGACGTCCCGCCAGACGACCGGGTCGGCCGCGAGCACGTTCAGCATCGTGTCCATCGAGTACTCGGGGCGAGAAACCGCGGGCAGTTCATAGCGCCACGAGTGCGCCCCGCCGCCGACGACGGCGGTCGCGGCATCCGGATGCAGCGGCAGCACGACCTCGGCCTCGACGCCGTCGGGCACCGTGACCTCGAGCGTCACCTCCGCGCCCGCGATCTGCCAGGCGACGGCGATCTCGCCGTGCACCGACTCGTGGCGAGTGTTCGCCGAGGTGAGCCCGCCGCCCGGCTGCGGGGCGATGCGCACGCGGCGATAGCCGGGCTCGACCGCCTCGATGCCGCCGACGATGCGGTGCAGCCACGAAGCGACCGCGCCGAGCGCGTAGTGGTTCAGCGAGGTCATGCCAGAGGGGTTGATGGTGCCGTCGGGGCGGATCGAGTCCCACCGCTCCCAGATCGTCGTCGCGCCCATGGTCACCGGGTAGAGGAACGACGGGCATCGCGTTTCGGTGAGCAGCGCGTAGGCCTCGTCGAGGTGGCCGGTGCTCGAGAGCGCGTCGGTCACGAGCGGGGTGCCGGCGAAGCCGGTCGAGATCGTGAAGCCCGCCTTCGCGACGAGCTTCGCGAGTTGATCGCCGGCGTGCCGGCGCTCGTCGGGTTCGAGGATGCCGAAGACGATCGCGAGCGCGTACGCCGTCGCGGTCTCGTTGACGATGCGCCCCGCTTCGGTCACGTACTCGCGGCGGAAGGCGGCGCGCACCCGGTCGGCGAGCGCCGAGAAGTGCGCCGCGTCGGCATGCTCGCCGAGCAGCGCCGCGGTCTCCGCGAGCTCGCGCGTCGTCTTGCAGAGGTAGGCGGATGCCACGAGGTGACGATCGGTCTTGCCGCCGGCGGGGTTGTCGCTCGGCGCGTCGGGGTCGAGCCAGTCGCCGTACTGGAAGCCGGTCGACCACAGACCGTGTTCATCGAGCGACGGCTCGACGCTGCGGATGAACGTCGTCATCGAGGGGTACGCGCGCCGCAGGATCTCGAGGTCGCCGTACTCCTGATACAGCACCCACGGCAGGCTCACCGCGACATCCGACCACAGCGCCGTCGGCGACGAGGGCGTCGAGAGCACGTCGGGCACGACCCACGGCACGAAGCCCTTCTCGCGCTGCTCGGCCGCGAGGTCGTCGAGCCACGAGCCGAGCACGCCGCGCACATCGTAGAGGAATGCGGCCGTCGGCGCGAAGGCGTTGAGGTCGCCGGTCCAGCCGAGGCGCTCGTCGCGCTGCGGGCAGTCGGTCGGCACGCCGACGAAGTTGTCGCGCATCGACCACACGACGTTCTCGTGCAGGCGGTTCACGAGCGGGTTCGAGGTCTCGAACCAGCCGGTGCGGGTCATGTCGCTGTGCACCACGACGGCGCGCAGGTCATCGGCAGCAAGCTCGCCGGGCCAGCCGTCGACCTCGACGTAGCGGAACCCGTGGAACGTGAACCGCGGCTCGAACGTCTCAGCGTCGCCGCCTCGCGCGGTGTAGACGTCGGTCGCCTTCGCGGTGCGGATCGTCTCGAGATCGAGCTCGCCGTCGGTGAGCGTCTCGGCGTGCCGAAGCGTGATCACATCACCGGATGCCGCGTGCACCGTGAAGCGCACCCAGCCCGAGATGTTCTGTCCGAAGTCGACGACGGTGCGGCCGCTCGGGCTCGTCTCGATCGACACGGGTGCCAGTTCCTCGACGCGCCGGATCGGCTCTGCCGTCGGCTCGAAGAGCGCCTCGGCCGGCCAGTCGAAGGGCTCGACCGCGGTCCAGCTCGCGTCGTCGAAGCCCGGTTCGCTCCACCCCGCGGGTTCGAGCCGGGCGTCGACGACCTCGCCGTCGTAGATGCTCGAGGAGCGGATCGCACCGAACGAGGTGCGGAACGCGGCATCCGTCGCCACGGTCTCGACCCGGTCGGGGTACTCCAGCACGAGTACCGCCCAGAGCGCCGGCCGCTCGCTGTAGTGGTTGCGTCGGTGCTCCCAGCCGAGGCGCCCGAGCGCCCAGCCCTCGCCGACGATGGCGCCGACCACGTTCTCACCCTCGCGCACGAGTTCGGTGACGTCGTGGCTCGACACCGCGAGGCGGTGCCGGTACGACGTCCACCCCGGCGCGAGCACCTCATCGCCCACGCGGGCGCCGTTGAGCCAAGGCTCCACGACGCCGATCGCGGTGATGCGCAGCGTCGCGCGTTGCAGGGCAGCGGATGCCTCGAACGCTCGTCGGAAGTAGGGCGCCGGGTCTCCCTCTCGCCCGGTCGGGGCCGCGGGGGTGATGAAGGCGGCAGTGGTCATGATCGATCTCTCCTGGAGGTCTCGGGTCGGGAAAGGGTCAGCGGACGGACTTGATGCGCAGGATGACGAGTCCGCCGAGCAGCACGAACGCAGCGGCGATGAAGAACAGCAGCGAGTAGTTCTTCGCGTCGCCGGTCACGCCGATCAGGAGGATTCCCGATGCGATGAAGGGCGCCGCGGCCTGCGGGATCGACGTGGCGAAGCCCGTGATGCCCATGAAGCGGCCGGCATCCGTCTCCTTCTCAGGCAGCACGTCGAGGAGCAGCGCCATGTCGACCGCGGCGAAAAGGCCGATGCCGAGCGAGACGATCAGCGAGCCCGCGAAGAGGAACGCGAGATCCGACGACAGAGCCATCGTGACCATGCCGGCCGCCATGATCGCGCCGCCGATCACGAGGAACACCCTGCGGCGGCGCAAGCGGTCGGAGAGGAAGCCGCCGCCGAGCGCGCCGGCCGTCGTGGCGAGCACGCCGACGGCGCCGAGGGTCCCGATGATGCCCGAGACCTCGGTGATCGAGACACCGAGACGCGAGGCGAAGAAGTAGGCCGTGAAGGTCGTATTGAGGGTGAGCCCGAAGTAGAAGAGGAAGCGGCCGAGCCAGTTCCACGAGAAGTCGGGGAAGCGGCGCGGGTTGTAAACGTACTTCGCCAGCACACCGACCAGGCCGATGCGCTCGAGTGGCAGGGCGCGGCTGTCGTCCTCGTGCACGAGCGTCACGAAGAGGGTGACGAAGACGACACCGACGACGCCGGGCACCAGGAAGAGCAGCAACGGGTCACCGGTCAAGCCCATGGTGGCGATGACGCCGATGACCGGCGCCACCTGAGTCGCGAAGCCGGTGAGGCCGGCCACCTTGCCGCGCTGGGCTTCGGGGAGGCGATCGGCGGTGGAGTTCTGCAGATTGCCGAGCACGGTTCCCCAGCCCCACTGTGCGAGGATCCAGCCTGCGCCGAGCACGAGCACCGACGGAGCCAACGCCATCACCACCAGTGAGACGACGCCGACGATCATTCCGCCGATCATGAACGGGCGCCGCCGCCCGAGTCGTGAACGCGTGCGATCACTCCAGATGCCCATGAACGGGGCGGTCAGCATCACCCAGAGTGCGCCGGCACCGGTGATGTAGCCGAGGTACTCCTGGTTGCTCGGAGCCAACTCCCCCAGTCGCACCGCGAGCGAGATCGCGATCGGCGTGATGAACGCCATGAAGACGCCGAACTGCGCCAGCACCATGAACCAGATGTAGCGAGCGCTGACCTTCGGGAGTTCGGGCGGAGTCGATTGCATCGCGCTCACCGTCTCGGGATCGACGGTGGCGGTGGCAAGCGGGGAGGGAACGGGAACGACGAGTGGCTCGTCGTCGCGGGCATCGTTGCGCATGGGACTCCATTGTCTGGGGGAACGGCAGCTAGCGCGTGCTAGTGAATGGCGTCGATGCTACATTGGGGAACTAGCGCGCGCAAGTCCCGCGAGCGAAGAGAGGCAACGGATGTCCCAGTCGACGAGCAACCGCCGTGTCACCGCGGCCGACATCGCGCGCTCGCTCGGCATCTCGCGTGCGACGGTCGGGTTCGTGCTCAACGAGACCCCGGGACAGACCATCTCCGAGGCGACGCGCTCGCGAGTGCTCGACGAGGCGAAGCGGCTCGGCTACCGACCGCACATCGCCGCGCGGGCCCTCGCGAGCGGACGAACCCGCATCGTGCTGCTCGTGCTGCCCGACTGGCCCCTCGACTTCAACCTGCGCCGCAACATCGAGGAGGCCTCGCTCGCACTCGACGAGGCAGGCTACGCGCTCATCACCTACACGCCGCACCCGACCGGCCTCTCCCGCCCGCTTTGGGAGACCCTGCAACCCGACGTGGTGATGTCGATGGCAGCGTTCGCGCCGGGGGTGGCGGAATCGATCCGCGCCTCCGGCGTCACGCGACTCATCCCCGATCCCGAGATGCCCGTGGCCGACGAGTATTCCGAAGACGGCCCGGTGCTCCAGTTGCAGCACCTGTTCGACCTCGGGCACCGATCGATCGCGTTCGCGGGATCAGCCGACCCGCGCGTCGCCGACCTCGTCGAGCTCCGTCGACAGCGCGCGGGCGAGGCCGCGGAGTCGTTGGGACTTCCGCCGCTGCGCTTTGCCGACATCGAGCTGACGGATGCCTCGGCAGCCGCCGCCATTCACGATTGGCGCTCGTCGGGCGTCACGGCCGTCGCGGCATACAACGACGACGTCGCCGCCTCGCTCGTCGGCGCTGCGCTCCGCGCCGGGATCTCGGTGCCGCGCGAGCTCTCGGTCGTCGGCCACGATGACACTCCGCTCGCGTCGATGTTCGAGCCGCGCCTCTCCACGATCCACATGAACACCGTCGGGCTCGGGCGCTATCTCGCGGCACTCGCGCTCAGTGCGGTGGAGGAACGGCCGGTACCGAGCGCAGGTCCCGAGCTGCAGCTCGCGGTCGTTCCGCGAGACTCGTCGGCACCGGCGCCGCTCTGATCGGCACTTGCGCACTCACGCGCTCACGGTGATCGAGCGAAGCGCGTACTGCCGCACCCGCACGAACCGCGTCGCGGCGCACGTCGACAGCAGGGGTTCGGAGTGCGTCTCCTCCAGGTCGACCACGATGTTGCCGGCACCGGCGGCATGACCGTCAGCGGTGCCCGCATCGGTACCACCGGCGCCCCCGGCCCCGGCCAGTCGCACGCGCCAACCGCCTTCCGCCGCCTCCTCCGCGATCGGCGCGAACGAGTCGATGCGCTCATCGCCGAAGGCTTCGCGGGCGAAGTGCTGTGCGGCCTGCACGGGATGCGTCAGCGAGCTGCGACCCCGGAACTGCTCGGGCACGATGCGGCCGTCGTCGAAGGCGTCGGCGATGCGCACGGGGTCGCCGTCGTCGGCGTACCCGTAGTAGAGGCCGTGCGGGAAGACCACCATGGTTCCGGCGAACCGGTCGCCGCCGAGGTGCGAGCACTCCCAGGTCTCCTCGGGGCGCGCTTCGGCGAGCGCGGTCACGACCCGGCGGCCGCGCACGGCGCAGCACTGGTCGTGCCTGGCGTGGGTGCAGATGCAGTAGACGGGTCGGGTCGAGGGCGTGCCCGTCGACCCGTCGAGCGGCACGTCGAGCAGCGCCGCGGCATCCGCCACCTCACCCCACACGACACGTTCCCGACCCGGCCGTGAATCGACGATCGCCCACCGCTGCGTCGCCGGGGCGGCGCGCCGACCCGTTCGACGGATCGCGAGCGGCCGCATGCCCGCGCCCTCGATTCGACGCACGAGGGCACGGCCGAGCTCGCGGTCGAACGGCGCGTCGAGCAGGGCGTTCTGACCCCAGCTTCCTGCGACCTCGATGAGGAACCATCGCAGACCGCGAGGGCCCGTGCCGACGAGCGGGTCGTGCCGTTCGCGAGCGCGATCGCTGCACGGGGCCCAGTGCTCGACGGCGAGCGTCACGCGGGCGCCACCACGAATCCCTCGCGCACGAGGCGTCGCACGACGACGACCGCGCTCTCGGTGTCGAGGCCCGGCAGCTCGCTGGGCGCGACGACCCCGCCCGCGACGAGCCGTCGCACCGCCGGTTCCGCCTCGACCGGCAACGACAACGTCTTCGCGCGCCCGACGATGCGCACCCGGTCGTCGATCGTGGTGACCCGCACGGGCAGCGACGCACGCCAGCGCACGGGCGTCGACGCATCCAACGTCGCGAGCGCCTCGAGCGTCGAGAGGGGCGCGATCGGTTCCGCGCGGGTCGCGGCATCGAACCGGTCTGCGAGCACGGCGGCCGGCCGCGAGGCATCCGTCTGCTGCAGCGTCTCGATGAGGGCCTGAATCGTCTGCGCGACGACCGGTGCGATCGCCTCCGTGTCGCGCAGGTCGATGCCGAGTGGAAGCGACCCTCGCAGGGCGGCGTTGTCGCCGACCTCGCGGAGGAGCGCGTCGACGAGGTCGGCGCGCGTGTACGCCGCCATGCCGACGGTCAGGTGCACGGATGTCGCGCCGAGCGCGGTCGCCGAATGGATCCACCCGCGCGGCAGGTAGAGCGCATCGCCGGGGCGCAGCACCGCATCGATCACCGGCTCGCCCGTGGCAGCTCGGGCGACCGCACCGCGATGCCGGTCCCACGGCTGGGAGCGCAGCGGGTCGACGAGCACCGGCGCGTGGATGCGCCAGTGCTTCTCGCCCGAGACCTGCAGCACGAACACGTCGTGGGTGTCGTAGTGCGCGTCGAACCCCTGCGACGACGGCGGGGTGACATAGGCGTTGACCTGCGCCGGGTGCCCGAGGTCGTCGATGAGCTCGCGCGTGAAGTCGATGATCGGCGGCCACAGGCGGTGCAGCCCCTGCAGCACGATGGTCGCGCCGCCCGCGAACTCGGCGAGCACCTTGTCGCTCGAGACCTGGTCGGCGATCTCGGCGCCGAAACCACCTGGTGCGGTGTACGACGATGCCGCGAGCACCGACCCCTCGTTCGCCATGCGGATGAACGGGGTGCGCACTCCGCGACGCGTGATGAGCTCGTCGACGGCGGCGACCGAGAACAGGTCGTCGAAGCCGCGGTCGAGCTCGGCGGCCGGCGAGAGCAGCGGTTGACTGCCCCAGTACCGGGCGGCGAACTCGTCGGCGGGAACGCTGATGCAGCGCGAGAGCGCGGGTCGACTGCTCGACCCGCGCTCCGGGTCGGTCACTCCGCCGAACCGTCCGCGCCGCCGTCGTGGCCACCGGGGTTCGCGCCGCCATCCGCGACGCCCTCCCCCGCAGCCGCCGAGCCGTCGGCGCCGCCGTCGTGGCCTCCGGGGTTCGCGCCGCCGTCGGCCGTGCCTTCGCCGCCGGCCTCGGCCGACCCGTCGGCACCGCCGTCGTGGCCCTCGGGGTTGGCACCGCCGTCGGCGGTGCCTTCGCCTTCAGCGCCGGGCTCGCGGGTGATGTCGTCATCGTTGATCGTCATGAGCATTCCTCTCCTCGCCTGCCCGCTCAGCGTATCGAGGGCATGCCGTCTGCGGAACCGGTTGACGGATCGCGTTCGTCGCCTCCACGGCCAGGATCGAACGCGACGAAGGGCGGATGCCACGTGGCATCCGCCCTTCGTCCGCTCGCGCTCGTTCGCGCTCGTTCGCGGCCCGTGGCCGCTCAGCTCACTGGAACAGCTCGGTCTGGAGCAGCGCGTAGCTCACGGCGTGCACGCGGTCGCGGAGGCCGTTGCCCACGCCGACCGGGTCCTCGTCGTACGCCTGCTTCACCGAGCTGACGACCGAGCTCGACAGCGGGGCGAGCATGAGGTCGTTGCCGTAGCGCACGGCGAGCGCCGGGTCCATGAACCCGCCGAGCACCGCGTCCGTCGAGACGACGCCGTCGAAGCCCCACTCGCCGCGCAGCACCTCCTGGAGGAGCTGCTCGTTGCCGCCCGCCCAGCTGCCGCCGATGTTGATGAACGAGGACATCGCGCCCATCGCGCCGCCCTCCTTCACGCTGATCTCGAAGGGCTTCAGGTAGAGCTCGCGCAGCGCCTGCTCGTCGACGAAGACGTTGACGCCGGGGGCCCGCGCGTTGATCTCCTGGTCGTTCAGCACGAAGTGCTTCATGAAGGTGAGCACGTGCTTGCTCTGCGCGCCCGAGATCATGCCGGCCGCCATCTTGCCCGAGAGCAGCGGGTCCTCGGAGAAGTACTCGAAGTCGCGACCGCCCATCGCGGTGCGGTGCAGGTTCATGCCCGGGGCGTACCAGCCCTCGATGCCGTAGGCGTTCGCCTCTGCGCCGACCGATTCGCCGAGTTCGAAGGCGAGCTCGTCGTTCCAGGTCGAGGCGACGACGATCTCGGTCGGGTACGCGGCCGCCGTGATGTCGCCGAAGAAGAAGCTCAGGCCCGACGGGCTGTCGAGCAGCACCGCCGAGGGCACTCCGAGCCGCTCGACCGCCGCGGTCTCGTAAGCGCCCTTCGCGAAGAGGTCGATGAGCTCGTCGCGGGTGAACTGGTCGAGGAACAGCTCCCACTTCGGGTCGTCGTAGTCGAGGCCGGCGAGGTCCTCGAGCATGAGGCCGTTGTCGGCTTCGTAGGTGGGCACCTCGCCCTCGGCCGGTGCGATCTCAGGGTCCATCAACGCGAGGGTCTCCTCGGATGCCTCGTGGTCGATGTCGTCGGCGCTCGGGTAGGTGCCCTCCCAGTCGGCCCGAGAGAGGTACTCCACGTCGCCTTCCGCGTAGCCGAAGCGGTTCTCGAGCTCCACGCCCGTGGTCTCGTCGGTGCCGTAGACCGTCGTGTCGGCGACCGCGATCGGGAACTCGGCGACGGGCGTGTGCACGTCGGTCGCGACGGAGATGTCGTACTGTCCCGCGTCGAGCACGTAGGCGCCTTCGGCTGTGTTCCACGACGCGAGGTCGCGCAGTGCGAACTCGACGGTGACGGTCTCCGACGCCCCGGGCTCGAGCAGAGAGGTCTTCGCGTAGCCGGTGAGCGTGATCGCCGACTTCTCGACGCCGCCCGGCGTGTACGGTGCCGAGGCGTAGACCTCGACGATGTCCTTGCCGGCCGTGTCGCCCGTGTTGGCGACCGTCACGTCGACGCTGACCCGACCCTCGGCGACGACCGGCGTGCTCGCCGTCCACTCGAAGTCGGTGTAGCTCAGGCCGTAGCCGAAGGGGTACTGCACGGCGGCCTGGTAGCCCGCCTCGTCGTCGACGTATCGGGTCTCGTAGTAGCGGTAGCCGACGTAGATGCCCTCGGCGTAGTCGAGGAAGCCGCGCTTGGTGTTGTCGTACTGGAAGTCACCGTAGTTGACCGTCGAGGGCGCGCTCGTGACGTCGTAGGCGTAGGTGTCGGTCAAGCGGCCCGAGGGGTTGACCTCGCCGGTCAGCACCTTCGCGAGCGAGACCGCTCCGCGCGGACCCGGGGTGCCGATCCAGACGGCGCCGGTGATCTGCGGGTACTCGTCGAGGAAGCCGAGCTCCATCTGGTTGCCCGAGTTGACGATCACGACGACCTGGTCGAACGACGCCGTCACGGTGTCGAACAGTTCGCGCTGCTCGTCGGTGAGCGCGAGCTCGCCCGCCGTCATGTCGGCGCTTTCGACGCCGTCGTTGCCGATGACGACGAGCGCGGTGTCGGCGAAGCCCTTCGCCTGCGCTATGACGTCGTCGGTCAGGTAGTCGGGTGCGGGCTCCGTGCCCTTGCCGCTCCCCGACACCATCTGGGCGATCGCGATGAGGCCGTTGGCGGCGCCCTCCTCGGTCTTCGCGCCGGCGTCCTGCATGGCACCGTACAGCTCGGGGTTGTAGGCGACGCCCTGCTCCTCGAGCGCGTCGTAGAGGGTGACGGCGCTCGACTGATCGGAGCCGCCCGAGCCGTTGCCCCCGTACCGCAGGTTGAACGACGCGAAGCTGAAGACGTTGACCTTCTGCTCGGCGAGCGGAAGTACGCCGTCGTTCTTCAGCAGCACGATGCCCTCGTCGGAGATCTGCTCGGCCACCACGGCACCATGCTCGCGAGCGGCGACGCCGTCGGCGGTCGACGAGTCGACGGTGATCGACAGCAGCCGGCTGATGTCCGAGACGACGGGCGCGGCCAGCACGGCCAGGATCGCGACGACGGCGACCACGACGGTCCAGCCGATCGCACGCTGCGGCCGGTGCTTGACCTTGCGGTACACCCGCTCGCGGCGCGAGTCGAGGCGGCGCTCGGCGCGCGTCATCGTGGCGCGCCGGGCGGCGCGCTCCGCCTTCGCTGCCTTCTTCGCCGCACGGGCCTCAGCCCGGTGGGCGGCCTTCGCGGCCGCGCGCTCCTCGCGCGGCATCGCCTTCAGCTCGGCGCGCCACTGCTTCGCGAGTTCGCGCTCCGCTCTGACGCGGGCCACGGCCTCCTGCTTGATCTCCTTGCGTGTCGCCACGTCTAGTCCTCTCCCCGCGTCCGTGCGGTTCGTCGATGGGTGCGCCATGCGGCCACGAAACGGGCGGCACCGCGCCAGAAGCGGCCGTTGACCGCGATGAGCAGCGCGTCGACCATCTCGTCGCTGACCGATCCGCCCGACAGGCGGGAGATCGATCGGAACGGGAGGTCGAGCGCGAAGCGGATGTTGTTGGCCGTGAGCGGGCGGCCGAGCCGCATGACGAGTCGGCTCGCGCCGTCGATCACGCCGTGCATCAGGCTCGCGAATCCGCCGCGGCCGCGCGTGCGGGCGACGATGTCGTCGCGGGTGAGCGGCTGGTTGGCGGGCCACATCGAGGGCGGCAGCTCGCGACCGAGCAGGGCCGCGTACTCGGCGTCGCCCACCAGCTCGACCCGGCCCGTCGCGTAGTGCGGCAGGGCGGAGGTCCCGGTGGACGGCATCGGCGAACCTGCGACCTCGAGTTCGGCACGCAGACGGATGTCGCGCGACGACGCCGCGGCCAGGACGGAATACCTGCCCCCGATCGTGCGCCAGTCGTCCGCATCGGCGTCGAAGACGTCGAACGCGTGCTCGGCGTACGGGATCTCGACGGTCGCCGATTCGCCGGGCGCGAGGTCGACCTTCGCGAAGCCGCGCAGCTCGCGCGGCGCCCGGATGACTCCCGCCGCGGCATCCGGGGCCTCGACGTAGAGCTGCACCGTCTCGGTGCCCGCTCGATCGCCGGTGTTGGTGACGGTGACGATCGCGGACGTCGGGCCGGCGCTCAGGTCGGAGTAGGCGAACGTCGTGTAGCCGAGGCCGTGCCCGAAGGGGTAGCGCACGGCCGCGTCGACCTTGTCGAAGTACCGGTAGCCGACGTAGACGTGTTCGCGGTGCTCCGAGGTGGCCTCGGTGCGTCCGTACGTGGCCGACGACGGGACATCCTCGTATCGGATCGGGTAGGTCTCGGCGAGGCGACCGCCGGGGTTCACTTGGCCCGTGAGCACCTCGGCGACCGCGCGACCGCCGCCCTGGCCGGCCAGGGAGCTGTGCACGATCGCGTCGACGTCATCGGCGAACGGGAGCTCGACGGCTGCGCCGCCCGCGAGCACGACGACGACGGGCACGTCGAGCGCCGTGAGCTCGCGCACGAGCGCGAGCTGGTTCTCGGCGAGGCGCATGTGCGATCGGTCGACGCCCTCGGCCTCGGCCGATTCGTCGAGGCCGAGGAAGAGCAGCACCACGTCGGCGCGTCGGGCCAAGCGGATGGCGCGGCGACGGCAGCCGCTCGATCGCCGGTCCATGCGTGCGAAGCCCGGCTCGTAGCCGATCACGTCGAGCTCGGACTCGCGAAGGGCGTCGAGCGCGGCGTCGATCCTCGTCGGGTTCACGAGCGAACTGCCGGCGCCCTGGTAGCGCGGCCGGGCCGCGAAGTCGCCGATGACGGCGACCTTGCCTGCGCCCTCGCCGAGCGGGAGGATCGAGCGGCGGTTCTCGAGCAGCACGATCGAGCGGCGTGCCGCCTCGACGGCCAGGTCGTGGTGCGCGTCGTAGTCGACGGCGGATGCCTCGACCGGCTGCGTCCGCGTCCGGGCCCGCGTCCGCTCGATGAGCGCGAGCAGTTCGCCGACCCGGTCGTCGAGCACGGCCTCGTCGAGGTCGCCGTGCTCGACCGCATGAACGACCTCCCGGTCGGTCACGCCGTTCGTCGACGGCATCTCGAGGGCGTTGCCGGCGAGGAGCCCGCGCACCCGGTCGTTGTTGCCGCCCCAGTCGGTGACGACGAGCCCGTCGAAGCCCCACCGCTGCCGGAGGATGTCGCCCAGCAGGTGCCGATTCTCGTTCGCGTAGGTGCCGTTGACCTTGTTGTAGGCGCTCATCACTGTCCACGCGTCGCCCTCGGTGATCGCGATGCGGAAGCCCTCGAGGTAGATCTCGTGCAGCGCGCGCTCATCGACGATCTCGTCGATGCTCATGCGGTGCGTCTCCTGGCTGTTGACCGCGAAGTGCTTGACGCTCGCCGCGACGCCGCGGGACTGGATGCCGCGCACCTTCGCCGCGGCCAGCACGCCGGACAGCAGGGGATCCTCGGAGAAGTACTCGAAGTTCCGGCCCGCGAGGGGGTTGCGCTTGATGTTGAGCCCCGGGCCGAGCAGCACGCTCACGCGCTCGGCCGCCGCCTCGTCGCCGAGCGCCTGGCCCACTCGACCGACGAGGTCGCGATCCCAGCTGTTCGCCAAAGCGGCGGCCGGAGGGAAGCAGGTCGCGGGAATGCTCGCGTTGAGCCCGAGGTGGTCGGCGGCGCCGCCCTGCTTGCGCAGGCCGTGCGGACCGTCGGTGAGCATGATCGAGGGCACGCCGAGGCGCGCGACGGGCTTCGTATTCCAGAAGTTCGCGCCCGAGGTCAGCGACGCCTTCTCGGCCAGCGTCATGCGCTCGATCAGTTCAGCGTCGTTGCGTGGAGTGGACACGGTTGCCTACACTAACCCAAGTTCCACCACTTGGTGGAATTTGAGTCGGCTACCCTCGAGAGCTGCCGATTCCACACCGACGAAGGAGCCGATCGTGCCCGAGTTGCCCACCGAGTGGCTCTCCACCGGTTACGCGACCGGCAACGCCACGAAGCGCCTGATCGTCGCCAGGGCGGCCGAGGCCTTCGCCCAGAAGGGCTTCTACGGCGCCTCCCTGCGAGCGATCGCCCGCGAGGCCGGCGTCGACCACTCCACGCTCCTGCACCACTTCGGCAACAAGGTCGCACTCCTGCTCTCCGTCATCGAGTGGCACGACCTGCAGGGCGCCCCGCCCGAGTTCCCCGAGACGATTCCGCCCGCCACGCTCGTCGACGGGTTCGTCGCGGTCGCGAGACAGAACGAGTCGGCGCCGGGCCTCGTGAACCTGCTGTCGACGCTGTCGGCCGAGGCCGGCGCGGCCGCCCACCCGGCCCGCCCCGCCCTGCAGGAGCGGCACCGCGTGCTCACGTCGATCATGGCGTCGACGATCCGCAGCCAGCGCGAGAGCGGGGCGGTCGCCGACGACGGCCTCACCCCCGAGCAGAGCGCCGCCGTCGTGGTGGCGACCTGGGAGGGCCTGCAGGTCTACAGCGCGCTGCACCCCGGCGAGCTCGACGTGCCGGCGCTGCTCGGGCAGACGTTGCAGCGGGCGTTCGGGCTCAGCTGATCCGTGCCGGCGTCTGCTCGGCGCCGGACTCGCGAAGGTCCATAAGGTCACCGACTCGGCGCCGACGCGGCTGCCTGTGCAGGGCACGCGACCTCGACCACGGCAAATGACGTCCATAGCCACAAACACCGTACGTCAAGCACCTTTCATCTCGAATCCGGTGGCTTTCGTCTGCTCCATGCGCAAAACTCGGGGTTTCGTGCATCGACTGTCTCCGAGGAAGTAGACCAATGACTGCGAATCTGCCGGACCCTCCGATCTCCGAACCCGGCCGCGCCCACGCGGCTCGGCCGACTCGGCGCACCGTGCTGCAGGGCGTGGTGCTCGCCGGCGTCGGCGCCTGGGCGATGCCCGCCCCCGCGACGGCTTGGGCTGCGCCCGCAGCATTCGGGGGCTCGGCCGCGGGTGCCGTCGCTGCTCTGCCACGGGCGGTCTCGGGCATCTATCCGACCTTGGCGATGTTCAACACCGAGGGCGAGTGCGGCACCGGTGCCGTCGTTCCCTGGGCCGGGCGCCTGTGGGCGATCACGTATGGGCCGCACCTCGTGCGCGGCTCGAGCGACAAGCTCTATGAGATCACCCCTGAACTGCAACAGGTGGTGCGCCCCGAGAGCGTCGGCGGCACCAACGCCAACCGCATGATCCACGAGGAGTCGAACCAGCTCTTCATCGGCCCCTACGTCATCGCCGCCGACGCGACCGTGCGGGTCATCGACCGATCGGTGATGCCGGGCCGCCTGACCGGCACGTCGCGCCACTGGGCCGACCCGGTGAACAAGGTCCATTTCGCCACGATGGAGGAGGGCCTCTACAGCGTCGACGTCAACAGCCTCGCCGTGTCGGGTGACATCAAAGACGGCAACGGCGGCATCACGAGCCCGACCGATCCCGCGACGATCAGCTCGACCCTTCCCGGCTATCACGGCAAGGGCCTCTACACCCACGGCGACGTGGTCATCTACAGCAACAACGGCGACGCCGCCCCCGCGGCCCAGACCGACCCCACGACCGAGTCGGGTGCGCTCGGCGAGTGGCACGGCAGCGGAGACTGGCAGCTCGTGCGCCGTAACCAGTTCACCGAGGTCACGGGGCCCGCCGGCATCGTCGGCGGCAGCCGAACAGCGGACGACCCGGTGTGGGCGGTCGGCTGGGACTACCGCTCGATCATCCTGCAGATCCGTCGCAACGACGAATGGGTCACGTTCCGTCTGCCGAAGAGCAGCCACAGTTACGACGGCGCCCACGGCTGGAACACCGAGTGGCCGCGCATCCGCGAGGTCGGGCAGGGCGAAGACCTGCTCATGACGATGCACGGTGCCTTCTGGCGGTTCCCGGCGGCATTCGACATCGGCAGCGCCGCCGGCATCCGCCCGCGCAGCAGCTACCTCAAGGTGATCGGAGACTTCGCACGCTGGGGCGACCGCATCGTGCTCGGCAGCGACGATACGGCGCAAGCCGAGTTCTACAACAAGCGCAGACACAAGGGCAACCTGATCGGCCCCGGCCAGTCGCAGTCGAACCTCTGGTTCGTCGATCCCGGCCAGCTCGACGACCTCGGCTTCGCGATCGGCCGTGGTTCCGTCTGGGACGACGACGAAGTGCCCGCCGCCACCCCCTCCGACCCGTTCCTCATCGCCGGCTTCGACCGACGCGTGCTGCACCTCAGCCATGGTTCCAGCGAGCCCGTGACGTTCGACCTCGAACTCGACGCCGACGGTTCGGGCGCGTTCTCCCGCTGGCAGCGCGTGACGGTGCCGGCCAACGGCTACCAGTGGATCCCGATGCCGAGCCACGTGCTCGGCGAGTGGATCAGGCTGACCACCGACCGCGCCGCGACACGGGTGACAGCCACCGTCTCGATGCGGCAGCTCGACGAGCGCCCGGCCGAGGCCGACGCCATGTTCGACGGCCTGGCCGGGATCGGCGACACGGCCGTCACCGGCGGCCTGGTGCGTGCCCGCGGCGGCAACCTGCGCAGCCTCGCCTTCGTCGTCGACCGGCCCACCGCCAACGGGCCGCAGTCGGTCGGCTACTACGAGATGGACGGCAACTTCGAGCTCAAGAAGGTCGAAGATCCCGACTCGGACGCCTGGCACCGTCTCAACTGCGCCATTCCCACCGGCGTCCTCGACGTCGACGCCGCGTCGGTGCTGGTGATCGACGACGCCGGTCGGCGCTGGCGACTGCCCAAGTTCAACGCGGCCTACGAGACATCCGCCCCTCTCGGGCCCGAGCGCATCGACCGCGAGATCTGCACCGAGCGCGACCTGTTCAACGCCCACGGCACGTTCTACGAGGTACCGGCCGAGAACGCCGGTGGGTTCGCGAAGATGCGCCCGATCGCAACCCACGGCCGCCGCATCAAGGACTACTGCTCGTATCGCGGCATGGCCATCCTCACCGGTGTGCGCGACGACGCCCCAGCCGGCGAGCACATCGTTCGCTCGACCGACGGCAAGACCGCGCTGTGGGTCGGCGCGGTCGATGATCTCTGGAAGCTCGGTCGTCCGCGCGGCGTCGGCGGGCCGTGGAAGAACACCTCGGTCGTGGCAGGCCAGCCCTCCGACCCGTACCTGATGACCGCCTACGAGGAGAAGTTCATCGCGCTGTCCCATCAGGGTGAGGCGGCGGTCGACTTCGACGTGCAGGTCGACATCACCGGCGAGGGCAACTGGGTCAGCTACCGCACGTTCACGGTCGAGCGCCAGCTGCGCCACCGATTCCCGGTGCACTTCTCGGCGTACTGGGTGCGGGTGGTCGCGAGTACGAGCGTGGTCGCGAGCGCGCAGCTCACGTACAGCTGAACCGGACGAGGGGGAGCTCTGCAACATCCCCTCACTCGCTCGCGGCGAGCCGCATCGTCGCGCCTGCCCGCGCGGCGAATGCCGTCGCACTCGCCGAGATCGTCTGTCGCATGACCTCGACGGCCGCGGTCGGCGCGACGTCGGTGGGCCGCGCGACGCTGATGGTGCGGTCGAGTGTGGGCTCGCCGAGTCGCACCGGCCGCAGGCCGGGCCGATCGATGAGCACCATCGCGGGCACGATCGCGACCCCGAGCCCGCGTTCGACGAACCGCAGCACGGCGTCCATCTCGGCCCCCTCGAGCACGACCTCGGGCGTGAGGCCGGCGGCCCGGAACGCCGCGTCGGTCGCGCTCCGCAGGTCGTACGTCGCGCTGAAGACGATCTGCGGCAACGCCGCGACATCCGCCAGCTCGATGGTGTCGCGGGAGGTGACCGGCGGCGCGCCGGCCGATGAGATCACCACGAGCTCCTCGACGAGGAGCGGCGTCACGGTGAACCGCTCGGCGGCCGTGGCGTCCGAGGTGGTGATGAGCGCGAGGTCGAGCTCGCCGCTCGCGAGCTCGTCGAGGAGGCGGCGCGAGCCCTGTTCCGAGAGGTGCAGCTCGATGCCCGGATGCTCCGCGTGGAACGCGCTCAGCACCTCGGCGACGAGGCTGATGCAGAGGGTCGGCGTCGCGCCGAGGCGCACCCGCCCTCGCTCGAGACCGGCCAGCTCGGCGAGCTCACGGCGCACCGACTCGGCATCGGCGAGCATGCGGCGGGCGAGCGGCAGCAGCGACTCCCCCGCGGTCGTCAGGGTGCTGCCGCCGCGGGCTCGGTGGAAGAGCTCGGCGCCCAGATCGTGCTCGAGCGCGGCGATCTGACGGCTCAGCGAGGGCTGGGCGAGGTAGAGCTCCTCTGCGGCCCGGGTGAAGTTGCCGAAGCGGGCCACCTCGACGAAGCTGCGGAGTTGCTCGAGGTTCATGTCGATAACGTACGCGCATCGTCGCCGCGACATCCATGCGGCGCACGGATGCGTCGACCCAGGCATGTCTCGAGCGGATGCCGCGGCGGCTCCTCACCCCAGGATGCCGCGGTCCGCCGGTTACTCAGGGTGCGTGACGCACGACCTGATAGCGTCCATCGAGATCAGGCACCAGGAGGACAGCATGACGACCGACCCCGTCCGCGTGCTCTCGACCGCACCCATCGGCGCCGAGGCCGGGCACGAGGGCATCGAGGCATGCAGCGTCGACAACCCGGCGAGCCGCGTCATTCGCGAGACCCTCGCCCGCGTCGGCGACAAGTGGAGCATGCTCGTCATCGGCGTGCTGCACGACGGCCCGCTGCGCTTCACCGAACTGCAGCGCAAGATCGACGGCATCTCGCACCGCATGCTCACGCAGACCGTGCGCAGCCTCGAGCGCGACGGGCTCGTCACGCGCACGAGCTACCCCGAGATCCCGCCGCGGGTCGAGTACGCGGCGACGGAGCTCGGCCGCTCGCTCTCGGTGCCGGTCATCGAGCTCGCCCGCTGGGCCGCCGCGCACCACGACGACATCCTCGCCGCCCGGGACGCGTTCGACGACGAGCGCTGAGGGCGTAGATCGATAGCCAGAATGCATGATGCTGACGACATAAATGCATTGGAGTAATGGACCGCGCAAACCTAGCGTTGAGCCCATGAGCACCTCCAGCACCCCGAGCACCTCCAGCACCACCTCAGAACGCCAGATCTCCACGACCGTCCTCGTCATCGGCACCGGCGGTTCGGGCCTGCGCGCCGCGATCGAACTCGCCGAGGCGGGCGTCGACGTGCTCGCCCTCGGCAAGCGCCCCAAGTCCGACGCGCACACCTCGCTCGCGGCCGGCGGCATCAACGCGGCGCTGTCGACGATGGACCCCGACGACAGTTGGCAGCAGCACGCCGCCGACACCTTGAAAGAGAGCTACCTGCTCGCCGACCCGCGCACCGTCGTCACGGTCACGGAAGGCGCGGCCCGCGGCATCGACGACCTCGAGCGCTACGGCATGCCCTTCGCCCGCGAAGACGACGGCCGCATCTCGCAGCGCTTCTTCGGCGCCCATACCTACCGCCGCACGGCCTTCGCCGGCGACTACACCGGCCTCGAGATCCAGCGCACGCTCGTCAACCGGGCCGCGCAGCTGAACGTGCCGATCCTCGACACCGTCTACGTCACGCGCATCCTCGTGAACGACGACGGCGCGGTGTTCGGCGCCTACGGCTTCGACCTCGAAGACGGCACCCGCTACCTCATCCACGCCGACGCGGTCATCCTCGCCGCCGGCGGGCACAACCGCATCTGGCGGCGCACCTCCTCCCGTCGCGACGAGAACACCGGCGACTCGTGGCGTCTCGCCGTCGAGGCGGGCGGCCGGGTGCGCGACCCCGAGCTCGTGCAGTTCCACCCGTCGGGCATCATCGAGCCCGAGAACGCGGCCGGCACCCTCATCTCCGAAGCCGCCCGCGGCGAGGGCGGCATCCTCACGAACGGCCTCGGCGAGCGCTTCATGCACAAGTACGACCCCGAGCGCCTCGAGCTCTCGACCCGCGACCGGGTCGCCCTCGCCTGCTACACCGAGATCAAGGAGGGCCGCGGCACGCCCAACGGCGGTGTCTGGCTGGATGTCTCGCACCTGCCCCGCGAGACGATCATGACCCGCCTCCCCCGCGTCTACCAGACCATGCTCGAGCTGCAGATGCTCGACATCACGAAGGAGCCGATCGAGATCGCGCCCACCGCGCACTACTCGATGGGCGGCGTGTGGGTGCGCCCCGACGACCACGGCACGGATGTCCCGGGGCTCTACGCCATCGGCGAGGCATCCAGTGGCCTGCATGGCGCCAACCGGCTGGGCGGCAACTCGCTCATCGAACTGCTCGTCTTCGGCCGCATCGTCGGGCAGGCCGCCGCCTCGTACTCGGCCGCCCTCCCGGCGCAGACGCGTTCAGCAGCCGCGGTGCAGACGGCGCGCGACGAGATCGCGGGGCTGCTCGCCTCCGACGGCACCGAGAACGTGCGCGCCCTCCAGCGCGCCATCCGCGACACCATGACCGAGCACGCCGGCGTCGTGCGCGACGAGCAGGGCCTCGTCGCCGGACTCGCCGAGCTCGAGGCGATCGAGACCCGCATCGCCGACATCGGCGTGCACCCCGACATCGCCGGCTACCAGGACCTCGCGCACGCCTTCGACCTCAAGTCGGCCGCGCTGGCGGCCCGCGCAACTCTCGAGGCGGCGCTCGAGCGTCGCGAGACGCGCGGCTGCCACAACCGCAGCGACTACCCCGAGACGGATGCCGCGCTGCAGGTGAACCTCGTCTGGTCGCCGTCGACCGGTGTGACGCGCGAGTCGATCCCGCCGATCCCGGCGGAGATCGCGTCCCTCATGCGCGAGGTTTCGGTGGCGGGCAAGCTCGTGGAGTAGCCGGAGTCGGCGGGAGAATGAGCAGCGCGCCTCGTTCATCGACATGTTCTACTGGAAGCCCTTCGCTCCCCGCACCACCTCAGGACTGAACATGACCCGCGCCGCTCGCGATGCCGACCTCTCCCGGTGGCAGCGGTCGGGCGAGTTCAGCGCGCTCGAGCGCATCGGACACTCGTCGTGGGTTCCCACGCTGCTCGTGGAGCTCTTCGCGCTCGTGATGGTCGTCGTCGTCGCAGCGAGCTGGCTCGTGCCGGCCGTCGTCGCGGGCGTGACTCTCGGTTGGGACACGACCCTCGACGGCGGGCCGCTCCGTGCCGCCTCCATCTCGGGACCGGCATGGATGTACGGCCTGTTCGGCCTCGCCTTCCTCGCGATCGCGGTCGGCGGGCTTCCCGTCATCGTGCGCGAAACCCGGAGGAACCGCCGTCCGACAGCGATCCTGACGCTGGCGCCGGGATTCGTGACGGTGCACGCGGTCCGTGATGTCAGGCACGGCACGGGTGCCGGCAAGCCACGGCTGCGAGAGTCTCCGACGGTGTTCGAGTGGCACCACATCGACGGGGTCGAACCGAGTGCCGACCTGCACGACGAGCGGCCGATGCTCGTCATCCGCCGCGCCGTGGCTGCCGACCGGGGTCTGCCCTTCGACCGCGACGGCGACAGCGACGTGCGGGTCCCCTTCCGCGGGGACGCTCGCGACATCCCGGTCCTCTCCGGCTTCCTGGCGAAGCCTCACCGGCAGCAACAGCTCGGATCGGTCGAGTCGCTCAGGTTTGCGCAGCAGTTGTCGGGCACCGAGCCTCCCGCCCGCTGACTGACGAGACGACGCGCCGACGCACGCCTCATCGGGTCACGGCGTGGCGACGCCCGTCAGCGAGCTGAGCACGGCGTCGATCGTGGCGTCGGCGGCTTCTCGCCACGGCACCCCGTCGAGCAGGTCGTCGGTGGCGAGCGCGGCGACGCCGTGCACGGCGGCGAACACGACGAGCGACTGTCGTTCGACGTCGCCCGGCCGCACCTCGCCCGTCGCCTGCGCCGCGCCGACGAACTCGACGACCACGGCCATGCTCGCCCGACTGAGTCCGAGGAGGTCGGGCGACGCGTCGGGATGGTGCTTCGCCTTGTACATCAGGTCGAGGATCGCCGGATGCTCGACCGCGAACCCGATGTAGGCGAGGCCCGCGGCGCGCAGTTGCCCGGCGAACGTCGTCTCGGTCGTCGCCGCCGCCGCGAGCGCGTCGTTCATGCGCGTGAAGCCGGCGACGGCGATCGCGTCGAGCAGTGCCGTGCGGTCGGCGAAATGGCGAGCGGATGCACCGTGGCTGACGCCGACGTCGCGTGCGAGCTGTCGCAGCGACAGGGCGTCGATGCCGTCATCGTCGATCGTCGCCCACGCACGCTCGAGGAGCGCCTGACGCAGGTTGCCGTGGTGATAGGCGCGTTCGGTCACTCGTGCACTCTATCGGAAAGTAGACATTGACAACAATGCTGTCACTGTCTACATTAGCGAACATGACCATTGACTTCACCGGGACCACCGCCCTCATCACCGGCGCCAGTTCGGGCCTCGGCACCGCCTTCGCGACCGAGTTCGCCCGCCGGGGCGCCGACGTCGTGCTCGTCGCCCGCCGCGAGGAGCGACTGCGCGAGCTCGCCGATCGCATCGAACGCGAGCACGGCGTGCGCGCGACGCCGATCGCGCTCGACCTCGCGACATCCGACGCCCACACGGCGCTGCGGGTCGCGCTCGACGAACGGGGCATCCGCATCGGCACCCTCGTCAACAACGCCGGCTTCGGAGTCAAGGGCGCGTTCGTCGACGCCGACCCGGCCCGCATCGCCGAGATGGTGCAGCTGAACGTCGCCTCCCTCGTGGCGATCACGCGCGAGTTCCTGCCCGACCTCGTGCGCGAGGGCCGAGGCGCCCTGGTGAACATCGCGAGCACCGCGGCGTACCAGCCCTGCCCCGACATGGCGGTGTACGGGGCGTCGAAGGCCTTCGTGCTGAGCTTCACCGAGGCACTCGCCTACGAGAACCGTGCATCGTCGCTGCGGGTGCTCACGCTCAGCCCCGGCGCGACGCGTACGGAGTTCTTCGACATCGTCGGCACCGGCGATGCCGCGGTGGGCAGCTTCCAGTCCCCCGAGGAGGTCGTGGGGCTCGCGCTCCGTCGCCTCGACCGTCGCCGCACGCCCGCGAGCGTCGTCTCCGGCCGGGCCAATGCGATCACGAGCACGCTCGTCCGCTTCATGCCGCGGCGCCTCGCGCTCTCGGCGAGCGGCCGGGTGCTCGCCGATCCGAAGCGATGAACGCAGCGCCCTGGTGAACGCCGAAGGGCGGGTGGCTCGCGCCACCCGCCCTTCGTTCATCGCTGCTGCGACTAGTACTTCGAGATGGTGACGTACCCGGGCGATCCCGAGGCGGGCTTCTCCACGTAGCATCCGGCGTCGTAGGCGGCCTGCCACGCCGTGCGCTTCGCCGCGCTCGAACTCGCGTAGGCGAAGTTGACCTGGCCGGCGTAGGAGCACAGCGTGTTCCACGTATTGCGTCCGACGATGCCGTCTGAGGTGATGTGCACCCAGGTCTGGAACTTGCGCACCTGCGACTCAGTGGCGGGGCCGAACGAGTTGTCGACGGCGAGGGCGCTGCCCAGGCTGTACGCCGACTGCACCCCGTTCAGCATGCGCTGGATCTGACCGACGCACGTGGCGTATCCGCCACGCGAGTACTGGTAGGCGGTGCAGCCCTGGCCGGTCGTGCCGCTGTAGGCAGTCGCCGCGGTCGCCGGCGCGATCGCGCAGAGCCCTGCGATCGCGAGCGCCAGCGCCCCACCGGCGATTCCTCTTCCGAACTTCTTCATCAACGTCCCCTTCTCGGGCGCCGAAGCGGCGCCGGTGTGTTCAGCGCCCCTTGTGCGCGTCATGATCACACCACGAAGCACGGCGTGCGGAGAATGGGCAGCGCTGCCCATTGCCGTGGCAGGCCCGCCGCGACGGCCCATACAGAACGAGCGGCCCGCCGGATCGGCGGGCCGCTCATCTGGTGATCCTCGGTTCTCCGGGACGTCAGCTCACTGTGCAGCGGTGACGATCTCGAGGAGGTTCGGGTTGTTGGCGTACGCCTCGGCCGCGTTCTCCTTGGTCACGATGACCGGGTCCAGCAGGTAGGCGGGCACGACCTTGACGCCGTTGTCGTACTGCTCGGTGTCGTTGACGTCGGCCTCCTCGCCCTTCTGGAGCTGCTGGATCATCTTGATCGTCTGCTCCACCAGCAGGGTGGTGTCCTTGTTGATGGTCGAGTACTGCTCGCCGGCCATGATCGACTTGACCGATTCGACCTCGGAGTCCTGACCGGTGACCGTGATCTTCGAGATGTCCTTGCCGGCCTGCTTGGCCGACGTGATGATCGCGCGAGCGAGGTTGTCGTTCGGCGAGAGCACGCCGTCGATGTCGGAGCTCGAGTAGGTCGAGGTCAGGATCGAGTCCATGCGGCTCTGGGCGTTCTCAGCTTCCCAGCCCTGCGTCGCGGTCTGCGCGATGTCGGTCTGGCCGGAGGCGACGACGAGGGTGCCGTCGTCGATCTTCGGCTGGAGGACCTCCATGGCGCCGTCGAAGAAGACGGCCGAGTTCGCGTCGTCGGGCGAGCCCGAGAAGAGCTCGATGTTCCACGGCGCGGCGTGGCCGGAGCGTGCCTCGAGGCCCTCGAGCAGCGCCTGGCCCTGCAGCTGGCCGACCTTGAAGTTGTCGAACGCGACGTAGTAGTCGACGTTCTCCGTGTTCTCGATCAGGCGGTCGTAGGCGATGATCTTGACGCCGGCGTCGGCAGCCTGCTGCAGCTGCGTGCCGAGCTGCTTGCCGTCCTTCGCACCGATGACGATGACCTTGGCCCCGTTGGTGACCATGGCCGAGATTTGGTTCTGCTGCTCGGCGACGGTGTTCGAGGCGGGCGCGTACTGCACGTCGCCCTTGAACCCGGCTTCCTCGAGGCCGTCTTCGAACAGGCCGCCCGCGAGCACCCAGTTCTCAGAGGTCTTGTCGGGCAGCGCGACGCCGATCGTGGAGTCGGCGGCGAATCCGGCTGCGTCGGACGCCCCGCCGGCGTCACCACCGCGCTCTCCGCCGGAGCATCCCGACAGGGCGAGTGCAGCGACCGCGGCGAGCGCCGTGGCCGCGAGAGTGATCTTCTTCATTGATCTTTCACTTTCTTGTTGGATTGACGGATTCTCTTGGGATGGGACGGCCGGCGGATGTCGCGGCCGACGTTCCTCAGCGCCGGGTGACGTCCTCGGGCTGCGACGAGAGGTTGGACTGCGAGCTCGGAACCACCGTCGGAGCCTCGTCGGGCGCCTGCGCCTCGAGGCGCGACTTCCGACGGCTGCCCCAGATGCCGAGGATCGAGGGGCGCCCCTGGCTCTTGCTCCAGACGTCGACGCCGACGGCGAAGAGCAGCACGAGGCCCTTGATGATCTGCACGACGTCGGCGTCGGCGCCGATGAGCTGCAGGCCGTTGTTGAGGAACGCCATCACGAGACCACCGATGACGGACCCGATGACGGTGCCGATGCCGCCCGAGACCGCGGCGCCGCCGATGAAGACGGCCGCGATCGCGTCGAGCTCCCAGCCGTTGCCGTCCTGCGGGCCGGATGCGGTCGCACGGGCGACGTAGATCATGCCGGCGACGGCGGCGAGCACCGACATGTTCATCATGACGAAGAAGTCGACCCGGCGATCCTTGACGCCCGAGAGCGTGGCGGCGATGCGGTTGCCGCCGACGGCGTAGATGTGGCGGCCGAAGATCGTGTTGTTCGTGATGAAGGAGTAGAGGATGACGAGGGCGACGAGGATGATGCCCGAGATCGGGAAGCTCGTGCCGGGGCGCCCGGTCGCGAACAGCCAAGCGGCCCAGAGGATGACGCCGGCGAGCACGACGACCTTCACGATGCTCACCCACACGGGCGCCATCTCGGAGCCCATCTTCTTCTGCACGCGGCGAGCGCGGATCTCGTTCCAGACGATCCATCCGGCGCCGATGACGCCGAGGATCATCGTCAGCACGTTGAAGTTCAGCGGCACCGCGAGCTCGGGGAGGTAACCGGCTCCGATGATGCCGAACTCCTGCGGAACGGGCGTGGTGGTCGACTGGCCGATGAACTGGTTGCCACCGCGGAAGATGAGCATGCCGGCCAGGGTCACGATGAACGCCGGGACCCCGATGAACGCGACCCAGAATCCCTGCCAGGCTCCGATCGCGGCGCCCACGGCGATGCCGAGCAGGATCGCCCACGGCCAGGGCAGGTTCCAGTCGGCCATCGACTTCGCGACGATGATGCCGGTGAACGCCGCCACCGAGCCGACCGAGAGGTCGATGTGTCCCATGATGATGACCATCACCATGCCGATCGCGAGGATCAGGATGTAGGAGTACTGGTTGACGACGTTGATGAGGTTCGTCGGCGACAGGGTGAGGCCGCCCGTCCAGATCTGGAAGATCAGGATGATGACGATCAGGCTGCCGAGGATGCCGAACTGGCGGAGGCTGGACTGGCCGCCTCCGAAGACCTTGCGCAGGTCGGAGAGTCCGCCCTTCTTCGGGGCGGCCGGGTCGTTCGCCGTCGTGCTCATGCGTTCGCCTTCTTCTTCGCGGAGGTCATGCTGCGCATGAGTGCCTCGGGGTTCGCTTCGTGTGCTGGGATGTTGTCGGTGATCTGGCCTTCGAACACCGTGTAGATGCGGTCGGCCATGCCGAGCAGTTCGGGCAGCTCGCTCGAGATGAGGATGACGCCCTTGCCCTGTGCGGCGAGCGCCTGGATGATCAGGTAGATCTCGTACTTCGCGCCGACGTCGATGCCGCGGGTCGGCTCGTCGAGGATCAGCAGGTCGGGGTCGGTGAACATCCACTTCGCCAGCACGACCTTCTGCTGGTTGCCGCCCGAGAGCTTCGAGACGCCGGCGTCGACGCTCGGGGTCTTGATGCGCAAGAGCTTCCGGTAGTCCTCGGCGATCCCGAACTCCTGCGAGTCGTCGATGACGCCGCCCTTGGCGATCTTCGTCAGCTTCGCGGCGACGATGGAGCGCTTGATCGTGTCGAGCAGGTTGAGGCCGAGCTGCTTGCGGTCTTCGCTCACGTAGGCGAGCCCGTGGTCGATCGCGGACTCGACGTCCTTCAGGACGATCTCCTGCCCGTCCTTCACGATGGTGCCCGACAGGTAGTTGCCGTAGGAGCGCCCGAAGATGCTCATCGCCAGTTCGGTGCGCCCGGCGCCCATGAGGCCGGCGATGCCGACGATCTCGCCGCGACGCACGTTGAAGCTGGACCCCTTCACCACGAGGCGCTCGGGCACCTGCGGGTGCTGGATGGTCCAGTCCTTCACCTCGAAGAACACATCGCCGATGCTCGGCGTGCGCTCCGGGTACCGGCTCTCGAGCGAGCGCCCCACCATGCCGCGGATGATGCGATCCTCATCGACCCCGCCGGCGTGCACGTCGAGCGTCTCGATCGCACGGCCGTCGCGGATGATCGTGATCTGGTCGGCGACGGCCTCGATCTCGTTGAGCTTGTGGGAGATCATGATCGACGCGATGCCCTTGCCCTTGAGCCCCCTGATGAGGTCGAGCAGGTGCTGGGAGTCGTCTTCGTTGAGGGCCGCGGTCGGCTCGTCGAGGATCAGCAGCTTGACCTCCTTCACGAGCGCCTTCGCGATCTCGACGAGCTGCTGCTTGCCGACGCCGAGGTGCTTGATCTGCGTGTCGGGGTCTTCGTCGAGACCCACTCGCGCAAGGAGGTCGAGGGCCCGCGCCTTCTGGGCGACCCAGTCGATGCGGCCGCCGTGGTTGATCTCGTTGCCGAGGAAGATGTTCTCGGTGATCGACAGCTCGGGGATGAGCGCGAGCTCCTGGTGGATGATCGCGATGCCGGCCTGTTCAGACGAGCGGATGTCCCTGAACTCGACCCGCTGGCCGCGGAACCAGATCTCGCCCGTGAAGGTGCCGGTCGGGTAGACGCCCGAGAGCACTTTCATGAGCGTCGACTTGCCGGCGCCGTTCTCACCGCAGATCGCGTGGATCTCTGCGGGACGCACCGTGATCGAGACATCCGAGAGGGCTTTGACCCCTGGGAATTCCTTCGTGATCGAACGCATCTCGAGGAGCGCGTGCGGTTCGGTGGTCAACTTCATCGTCTTCTTTCGGGAACGAGGCCATGTCAGCGTTGTCATGGCAGGTTTGCACACCCTGATGATCATGTCAATGCGGCGATTCGCCGCCGGTGATGCGATCGGGTGAGGCGGCGATCGGTCAGCCGGTCGGTGCGGGGATCTCGCCGGAGCCGCGCTTCACGAGGCGGGTCGGCAGCTCGATGCGCCGGATGGGCCCGCCGTGGTGCTCGATGCGCTCGAGGGCGAGGCGGCCGGCGGCGCGGCCGAGTTCGACCGGGTCGTGCGCGACGACCGAGATGCCGAGCATCTCGGCGAGCTCGAAGTCGTCGAAGCCGATGAGGGCGACCGGATCCTCGCGGGTGCGCAGCTCGCGGAGCGCGCCCATGGTCGCACGGTTGTTGCCCGTGACGATCGCGGTCGGCGGGTCGCTCGAGTCGAGCAGCGAGCGCACCTGCGACTCGGGCGTGATCGACGGATCGTTGCCGAGCCGCTCCCACGGCGTGCTGTCGGCGACCCCGGCCTCCATGAGTGCCTGCCGGTAGCCCGCGAGTCGCTCCGAGAGCGTGTACATCTCGCTCGGGTTGCTCACGAACCCGATCTTGCGATGGCCGTTGGCCGTCAGCGACCGCACCGCGTCGGCCATGCCGCTCCGGTTCGCGAGCACGACGGTGTCGGCGACGAGATCGGTTGCCGGGCGATCGACGGTGATGATGGGCGTGCCGAGCTGCCGCTCGCCCTCGAGGTAGGACTGGTCGCCCGCGATCGGGATCAGCACCAGCGCGCGCACCAGCTGGCTGAGCAGGGCGTCGACGACGACGGGCTCGCTGTCGGGGGCATCACCCGTGCTGGCCCACAGCATCGTGAACCCGCCCTTCGCGAGCTCCTGCTCGATGCCGGCGGCGACGTGGAAGTAGAACGGGTTGTGGATATCGCCCATCACGAACGCGACCGTGTCGGTCTTGCCGCCCTGGCGGAGGTTGCGTGCCACGGTGTTCGGCCGGAAGCGCAATCGCTTCGCCGCCGCGAGGATGCGCTCGCGGGTCTCGGGGAGCACCCGCGGCGAACCGCTGTACACCCGCGAGACGGTCTTGGCGCTGACTCCGGCGAGCCGCGCCACATCGTGAAGGGTCGCCCTGGACTGAATCGGAATCCTCCATGTCGGCGTGAGGTCGGGGACGTGGGTCTCCGACGGCGCCCGTGGCATCGAGTGCTGTCTTCAGCTTTCCACAATTCGCACCGCGACAGGTAACATGCCACGAAGGGCCGTGTCCAACGTTGACATGCCGAGTCGGCGAACGAGGGCGGTGCGCCGAGGACGACAGGAGAACTGAGGGTGATGGGGGCGGAGGAGATGGCGTCCGTGGGAGCGGACCGTGACCGTGCTCCGACACTGGCGGTCGACGCCGGCCAGTCGGGGATCAAGGTCCGGTATCGCGGCGCCGAGCTGCAGCAGTGGTCGCTGCCCGGCATCCGCACCGACCTGCCATTGCGCCCGCAACTCGCCGAGGTGATCCGCGATGCCTTCGAACGCGGCTGCCGGCCGGCCTCGGCCGGTGTCGGCGTGTCGGGGCTGACGCGCAGCGAGGCAGACGCCGAAGGGCTCTACCGAACCGGCGCGCACGAACTCGGCGTCGAGTCGATCACGCTCGCGCACGACTCGGTCACCGCGTTCCTCGGCACGCTGGGCGAGGAGCGGGGCGTCGTCGTCGCGGCGGGCACCGGAACCGTCGCGTTCGCGGTCGGTGCTTCGGCGGTCGCACGCATCGACGGCTGGGGCAACCTCATGGGCGACGCCGGTAGCGCGTACTGGCTCGGCCGGGAGGCGCTCGACGCCGCGATGCGGGCCCACGACGGCCGCGGCCCCGAGACGGCGCTGCTCGACGTCGTCAGGGCCGAGTTCCCCGATGTCGAGAGCGCCTACATCGAACTGCAGTCCGACCCGAGTCGCGTGGAACGCATCGCGAGGTACGCGCGGCAGGTCTCCGCCGTCGCCGATGACGATGAGGTCGCGCGGTCCATCCTCACGCGCGGAGCACGCGAACTCGCCCTCTCGGCGTTCACGGGGCTCCGCCGCGTCGGCGAGCACCTCGCACCGGCCCCGACCATCCGGGCGACGGGCGGAGTGTTCCGCAGCGCGCACATCGTAGACGAGTTCTCGTCCGAGCTGTACGCCCGCCTGCCGGGCGCCGACATCCGAGTCGCCGACGCGGATCCGCTCGACGGAGCCGAGCTCCTCGCGCAGATCGCGGACTCGAGCGTGCTCGCATCACTCGTCTCCCGCGTACACTCCTGATCTGGACTCCGTGAGCGCGGCCGATCCCGGCACCACCGTCTCATCCCTGCACGAAAGGCGCGAAGTGCTGACCGACACCGCTCGAGAGTTCCTCTCGGAGTACCACCTCGCGACGCTCTCGACCCTCGATCGCCACGGCCGCATCCACTCGGTGCCGGTCGGCATCACGTACCTCGACGGCGTCGTGCGCATCATCGGCAGCAGCGGCTCGCAGAAGTTCCTGAACGCCGAGCGCAGCGGGCGGGCGAGCGTCAACACGGTCGACGGCGTGCGCTGGATCAGTTTCGAGGGCCCGGCTCGCGTGCTTGACGATCCAGAGGCGGTCGCGTTGGCGGTCGAGCTCTACGCCGCGCGCTACCGGCAGCCGCGCCCGAATCCGCAGCGGGTCGTGCTCGAGCTCACGGTCGAGCGCGTGCTCGGGTCGGCCGGGATGCGCCCGGCTCGATAGCCTGTTCGTCCACCCCCACGAACACAAGGAGATGCTGTGAGCATTCAGCGCATCGAGCCCGGCGCCCGCATGAGCCAGGCGGTCGTCCACGGCGACACGGTCTACCTCGCCGGCCAGGTGGCCGAGGGCGCCACGGTCGTCGAGCAGAGCCGGGCCGCGCTGCAGCGCGTCGACGAGCTGCTCGCGGGCGTCGGCAGCGACAAGTCGAAGCTGCTCAGCGTCACCATCTACCTCGCCGACATCGCGACCTTCGCCGACATGAACTCGGTCTGGGACGCCTGGGTCGACGGCGCCAACCCGCCCGCCCGCGCCACGGTCGAGGCGAAGCTCGCCACCCCCGACTACTTCGTCGAGTTCGCGGTCACCGCCGCGATCTGAGGGGCAACAGCACGACGGCATCGCAGCGGATGTCGCGAAGGCCCGCCGACCGCACCTACGGCATGTACACCGGCGAGGCGCCGCCGCCCGACGCGGGCTGACGGCGTACTCAGCGCACGAGCGAGCTCAGCCGCTCGCTTCGACGCCGCACCAGCGGGAGCACCGCGGCAGCCGTCACGACGGCGGCTGCGACCAGCACCGCGACGACGAAACCTCCGGTGACCAGCACGGCGGCGATGGTGCCGAACACCGCGACGCCCAGCCCGCCGCCGAGCGCGAACCCCACCTCCTGAATCGCACCCACCTGCCCGGCCTGATCCTCGGTCGTCACCTCGAACAGCGTGGTCGCGGCGAGCGTCGCGCCGACTCCGAACCCGAGTCCCACGAGCACGAGCGGTATGGCCATGAGACTCGGATCGAGTGCGAGCCAGCCGAGTCCGACGGCCTGCAGGAGGAGGGCGACGACGGTGAGACGGCTCGCCGACAGCCAGCGGAGGGCGAGGGGTGCCACGACACCTCCGATGGCGATGGCCACGGCTTGCGGCAGCAGCGCGATTCCCGCCTCGGCGGCGTTCTGGCCCCGAGTGTCCTGCAGGTGCAGGCTGACCAGCAGCACCGAGGCAGCGGAGGCTCCGCTGCTGGCGATGATGCGGATGGCGGCAGGGCTGAAGCCTGGCACGCGGAACAGGCGGATGTCGAGGAACGGTTCGCTGAGCCGCCATTGCCTGCGCACGAAGAACACGAGCCCCACGACGGCGACGAGTGCACTGACCACCGCCGATGCGGGCGCGACGAGGGCCTCGTGCAGCGCGAAGACGAGAGCCCCGAGCCCGATGATCGAGGAGATGATGCTCGGTGCATCCCAGGAGGGCTGCTGCGAGCTGCGCGAGTCGGGCACGAGCCAGAGGGCGAGCAGGCCCGCGATCACGGCGAGCGGAACGCTTCCCAGCATCAACCAGCGCCACCCGGGGCCTTCGGCGAGCAGGCCGCCGATCACCGGGCCGAGCGCGCTCCCGGTGCCGAATGTCGCGGTCCACAGCCCGTATGCGAGCACGCGCTCCCGCTCGTGGAACTTGGCGCCGATCGTCGCGACGACCCCCGCGATGACGAAGGCTTCGGCAACGCCGAGCAGGGCACGGACGAGGATGAGTACGACGCCGCTCGTCGCAAACCCTCCCACTGCGTTGAGCACCGCGAACCCGGCCAGGCCGATGAGGATGATGGTCTTCCGCCCGAAGGCGTCTCCGAACCGGGCCGCCACGATGAGGGTGGCGGCCAGCGACAGTGCGTACACATCGACGAGCCAGAGGCTCTCGGTGTCGGTGAGGGCCAGATCGCCGCGGATTGCGGGAAGGGCGGTGGAGACGCTGCTGATCGCGAGCGCGCCGATGAGGACGCCGAGAAGGAGCGGGACCATCGCGAGCCAGAGGCGGAGGGTCGAACGCTGGCCGACGAAAGTAGGGATTGAAGTCACGCTTTCATTCTGTAAAGTACAGGCAGGAGCAACAAGTACGGTCATTTCTGATACGTACTGACCAAGTGGATACCAAGGAGGCTCCGATGCGCGAGAAGACTGCACGGATCATCCACGAGTGGGCGGACTCGTGCGACACCGAGGTTTCGATCGCGGTTCTGGGCGGCGCCTGGAAGCCGAGCATCCTGATGCTTCTCGATGAGCACGGGGTCTTGCGCTTCGGCGAGCTCGGACGCCTTCTGCAGGACCCCACCGCGCGCGTGCTCACCCGTCAGCTGCGCGAGCTCGAGGACGACGGCCTGGTCATCCGAACCGTGTATCCGCAGGTGCCACCCAAGGTCGAGTATCGACTCAGCGAGCTCGGCGCGAGCGCGACACCCGTGCTCGCAGAACTGACCCGCTGGGGCACGCTCTACTCGACCCGGCAGCGTGCGGCCGCGGCGGAAGACGCGGAAGCTGCCGCGACGATGTGACGCCGCGGGCGCGCTCAACCGTTTCGCATCAGAATCCGAAGATACAATAAGACTTGACTTATATAAGTCGTGATGCAATCATGGTCGCATGCACGCTCTTGATGTCCTCGGCGATCCGGTACGACGCCGCATCCTCGAACTGATCGCCGACGGCGAGGCGCCGGCCGGCGACGTCGGCCGGGTCATCCAAGCGGAGTTCGGCATCTCCCAGCCCGCCGTCTCACAGCACCTCCGCGTGCTGCGCGAGTCGGGCTTCGTGACCGTGCGACCCGACGGAGCGCGGCGGCTGTACGCCGTCGACCCCGCACCGCTGGCCCAGGCCGACGCCTGGTTCGACACCTTCCGCAGCTTCTGGCAACCGAAGCTCGACGCCCTCGGCACCGAGCTCGCACGGGGCCGGCTGGCGAAGCGGAAGGCGGCCGAGGCCGAACGCGAGGTCAGCGACCCACCCATGAACGGCGGCGCGGCCACACTCGTCGACCGCCGCGACCCAGAAGGAGAGGAGTAAGCAAAATGGTTGACGTGAACGCGCAGATCGACGCCGTCACCCGCAGCATCGAGACGAAGGAGGTCGACGACGCGCTCGCCTACGTGCAGACGCTCGCCCAGACCTATCCCTCCCCCATCGACGACGTGTGGGACGCCGTGACCTCCGCCGAGCGCATCCCGCGCTGGTTCCTGCCGGTCAGCGGCGACCTGCGGCTCGGCGGCAACTACCAGTTCGAAGGCAACGCGGGCGGCGAGATCCGGCGCTGCGACCCGCCGAACGGCGGGCAGGCCGGCTACACCGTCACCTGGGGCATGGGCATGGGCGAACCCGCGATCGTGAACGTCCGGCTCGTCGCAGTGGATGCCTCGTCCACTCGCCTCGAGCTCGAGAACGTCGCGACCGCGGCGAGCGTCCCCGAGGGCTTCTGGGAGCAGTTCGGCCCCTCCGCGACCGGCATCGGCTGGGACCAGGGCCTGCTCGGCCTCGCGCTGCACTTCGCCGGCGGCGCCGACGGCATCGCGCCCGAAGAGGCGGCAGCCTGGGTCGCGACCGACGAGGGCAAGTCGTTCATGCGGCGCTCGGCCGACGCGTGGGCTGCCGCTCAACAGCACGATGGCACCGCAGCGGATGTCGCGAAGGCCGCCGCCGACCGCACGTACGGCATGTACACCGGCGAGGTGCCCCCGACCGACATGGGCTGACTGTCACAAATCACCCCGCACAAGGGTCTTTACTGGTGAAGGTCGAGCTGAATCGAGAGGACGCACGAATGAGGATCGCCGTCGCCGGAGGAACCGGAACCGTGGGCCGCCACGTCGTCGATGTCGCGCGTGAGCGTGGACATGACGTCGTCATCCTCTCCCGCTCCACGGGAGTGGATCTCATGACGGGCGCCGGCCTCACCGGGGCGATCGACGGAACGGCTGCCGTCATCGACGTCGCTTCCGTGGCGACGCAGTCGGCGAAGAAGTCGATCGAGTTCTTCGAGACCACGACGAACAACCTGCTCGCCGCGGAGCAGGCCGCAGGCGTTCCCCACCACCTCGCGCTCTCGATCGTCGGCAGCGACCGCGCACCCTTCGGCTACTACGCCGGGAAGCAGCGGCAGGAGGAGGTCGTGAGCGCCGGCCCGGTCCCGTGGACGATCCTTCGCGCCACCCAGTTCCACGAGTTCGCCCAGCAGCTCTCGGGGCAGATGAGGTTCGGTTCGATCACGGTCGTTCCCAAGATGGTCTCGCAGCCGGTCGCCGCCCGCGAGGTCGGTGAACGCCTGGTCGCTCTTGCCGAAGGCGGGCTCGCCGGGCGACCTGCCGATCTCGCCGGCCCTGAAGAACTCCGCATGGCGGACATGGTGCGGGCCTATTCTGCAGCGGTCGGCAACACGGGCCCGATCTGGGAGATCGCGCTGCCCGGCGGCTTCGGCAAGGCGCTGCGCGACGGCACCATCCTTCCGGGGCCGTCTGCCGACCACGGCGTTCAGACGTATGCCGACTGGGTCGCCGCAGTTCGTCATTCGTGACCCTCGGGTTCCGGTACGGTCGTCGTCGTAGACACTTCAGCGCTGCCCGCCCAGGCCCCCGCGCCCGCCCCCGTGATCCCATCGGCTCATCGATGGGGTCTTCTTCATGCCCTCGTCGGCGTCGGCATCTTCGTCGCCTGCATCCTGGGGCCGTCGATCATTCCGATCGAGTTGATGACGTACCCGGTCTGGCTGGCAGTGAGCATCGCCATGCCGTTGCTCGTCGTCAGCTGGATCGTGTTCGTCTCGCGAAGATGGGGCACCGGCAGCCTCATCCGCGACTACGGTCTGTCGTTCCGGTGGATCGACCTGCTCGCGATTCCAGCAGCGCTTGCCACGATCTGGTTCGTGGGGCCGATCTTCATCGGCATCGCCCTGATGATCTTCGGTGACCCCGGCGGGCTCCCCAGCAACGTCATCGTAACCCCCGACCCGATGGTCTGGGTTCCGATGCTCATCCTCTCCGTCGTCAGTGCGCCGTTCATCGAAGAGGTCGTCTTCCGCGGCATGCTGCAGCCCTCGCTCAAGCGTTTGTTCGACGGGTACGCGCCGGACCAGGACCGCAGCTTCCGGGCCACGAACGCCGCCGTGCTCGTCACCGCGCTGATCTTCGCCTCACTCCATCTTCCACAGGTGCTCGGCGGCGTCAACGGCGTCATCTTGGCCGCGGGCACCCTGTTCGCGGGCATCGTCTACGGCGCACTGGCGATGGCGACCCGTCGCACGGCGCCGTCGATCGTCGCGCACGCCGCGTGGAACCTCCTCGCGACGGCCGGCGCCTACGGCCTCATCAGCTGACCTCGCAGCACGCGTGAGCGACGCCCCGGCGCGCCTCAGTGCACGAGCGAGCTCAGCCAGATGACCGCAAGCCCCAGCACCGTCGTGATCGCCGCGCTGAGCAGCCGGAGGTACCAAGCGCCGTTGTTGCGCTCGGAATTGACCCAGCCGATGACGGCGAGACTCACGATCCCGACCCAGAGCGCGATGTAGTACGCGACATACTGGTCGATCCATCCCAGCGTTGCGAGGGCGAGTGCCAGCGCGGGCAGCAGCATGGCCAGCAGCATCCCGACTGAATGCGAGGCGGTGCGCGCGATGGCCCGGCCGATCGGAACCGCGCGCCCCTCTGCCGTGCGGCGGCTCGCGACGACGACGGCATAGATGTGCGTGAGCCAGAACACCCCGACCGTGCCGACGATGAACAGCAGCACTTCGAAGTCGGTGTCGAACTTCCACCCGACGGTGATGAGTGCCGTGACGAGCACCAGCCCGTAGACGGCGTGCTCTGTGTTGTACGCGTCGAGCACGAACCTCACGGGGCGGGCTGCCGCCACCGCAGCGGTACGACGAGAACGCGCCACCTCTTCCCCCATGCACACAGATTCCCACGCGGCGGTGCCTTCTGGCGAGCACGCGGCGAACTTCGTCGGCGCCCGAACCGCCCGTCAGCTGCGTGGCGTCAGCCTCGAGGCGTCCACCCCGACGGCAGGGGCCCGTCGATCGCCGCCCGCTCGAGGTCCGCCGCGGCAGACCAGCCCTGCGCGGCATCCGTCGTCTCGAAGCCGCCGCGCGCGACACGGAAGCCGACGTCCGGATGGTGCATGCGCGGCGCGCCGCCCCGGCGCACCGAGGCGCGCACGCTCCACGCGTCGTCGGCGAATCCGCCACCCCGGAACACGCGGTACTCGTCGTAGCGGGCCGGGTCGAGCAGGTCCCAGCACCATTCCCACACGTTGCCGAGCGTGTCGAAGAGCCCATTGAGATTCGGATGCTTGCCGCCCACGTCTTGCGGCGCGGTCACGCCGTCGGCGCTCGTCCAGGCGACCTCGTCGAGCGGGCCGTAGTGCGGTCGCGTCGAGCCGGCCCGGCACGCGAACTCCCACTCGGCCTCGGTCGGCAGGCGGAACCCGTCGGAGTCGACGTGCCAGGTGACGTCTTCGCCGTCGTACGTGTAGGCGGGCTCGAGGCCCTCCCACTCGGATGCCGCGTTGCAGAAGCGGATGGCCCGCAGCCAGCTCACGTCGGTCGCCGGGCGCCGCGGGTGCGTCGCGGTCTCGCCGAGCAGCTCGGCGAGCTGCTCCTGCGTCACCGGGTACACCCCGATCTCGAACGGCTCGAGCTCGACGCTCCAGCGCACCTGGCGGCGCGCATCGTGCAAGCCGACGCTGCCGCCGTCGATGCTCGCCATCTCGATGTCCGTCACCGAGGCAGTCTCGCACGCCGGCGCACGTGTGACGTCGATCGGGTCAGCCGGCGGGCGGACTCGACGGCGACGGACTCGGCGAGGCATCCGGAGCAGTGAGCTCGGCGATCGCGCGCTCGAAGGCGGCGATCGTCGCGGCATCCACCGCACCGGTCGGCTCGACGCCGAGCTCCGTCTGGATTGCCTGCAGCGCCGCCGTGAGCTCGTCGGTCCACACCCCGTCGACCGGCCCGTCCCAGAAGCCGGCGAGCTTCAGCGTCTGCTGCACGGCCGCCGTCGACGCGAGCGACTCCTGCGCGGCCGCACCGCCGAGCGCCACGAGTTCGGCCTGGAGCGCCTCGGCCGTCGCCTTGTCGACCGTGCCCGTGACCGGCAGGCCGTTCGCCTCCTGCAGGTCTTCGATCGCCTGCACGGTCAGCGGCCCCGACACCCCGTCAACGGTGCCGGTGTAGTACCCGGCCGTGGCGAGGTCCTGCTGCAGTGCGTACGTGTACGCGGTGACCGACGCCACGGCCTCCACCTGCTGGTCGTCGGTGAGGCAACCGGCATCGGCGAAGAGCCTGAGCCATGCCATCTCGAGCGCGACGACCGCACTGTTGAACTGCTCGGATGCCTCGACCAGCGGTGTCTGCGGGGTGACGGCTGCCTGCGCGTCATCGAAGTCGGCTTCAGCCTGCTTCACGCGGTCGACGGAGGCGGCAGGTGCCAGCGGCGCGCTGGTCGGCACCTCGGTCGGAACGACGGAGGGCGTGCCGGTCGGCCCGGCCTCGGCCGCGGCGAGCGCGACCTGCGCGTCGACGAGTTCCTGCTGGGCGGTCACGAGCGCCTGCTGCGCATCGACCGCGGCTTCGGCGCCGTCGAACGCATCGTCGCGAGGGTCGGCGAGGTCGGTGCCGGCCGTCTGCACGTCGCCGACGGTGATCGCGGTGTCGTGCAGCACGTCGCCGTACACATCGAGCGCGTCGATGTAGTCGCGGCTCGCGCCGCAGAACTCATCGGATGCGGCGTCGAACTCGGCCTGGGCGGTCGCCACGGCCTTCTCCTTCGCGGTGACCTGCGCCTGGGCCCGATCCACCGGGTCGGTGCCCTCAGCGCATCCGGTAAGTCCCAGCACGACGACGACCGACACCACGGCAGTTGCGAGGAGCCCCGACATCCTCGCGCGATCTCTGTTCACGCATATCCCCCGATACTGAGCTGAAACGTGCTCACATCATGGCACCGGGGCTGGTCGCGGCGCGGGACATCCGCCGTCACGATTCCGGCAACAGGCGTTCGCTCTCCCACCGATCGACGATGCGATTCGCCCGAGTCGCATCGACACCCTCCAGTCGCTCGAGCAGCGGACGCAAAACGTCGGCGACGAGCGGATCGATGAGTTCTCGCGCCCCCGCCGATCGCAGCAACTGCTCGAGGCGGGTGAAGTCGCTGACGAGCAGCGTCGGCACCTGCCCCTGGAGTAGCACGACTGCGGCGAGCCGGCGCTCGTACACCGGCTCGGCCCACAGCTCAGATGCGAGTGCGGCGACCTCGTCATGCGACAGTTCAGGATGCCGCCGCCGCGCGTCTCTCACAACGCCCCGTACAGCCCCGACTGATGCGCCGTAGAACCGCAGGCCGCCGCCGATCCTCGTGGCATCAGCGCTCGCGCGCTCGTCCGACCCCTCGGCTCGGAGGGTGCGGTCGATGAACGCTGCGGCAGGGCTTTCCACTCTGAAATCGTGCCTCATAGGATGGCCGGATGCGCCTCTTCGACCACATCGGGCTCTCCGTTGAAGACCTGCCCCGCTCGATCGCCCAGTTCGACCCGGTGATGGTCGCACTCGGCTGCACGCGGCAAGATGCCGACAACAGCGTGTCCTGGTCCTTGGGTGAAGACGAGCTCATCCTCTTCCCGACTCGAGAACCGGGCAGCGGTCCGCACCGCCACGGCAAGGTCGGATGGCAGCACCTCGCCTTCCCCGTTGATTCGCGCGAGACGGTCAACCGCTTGCACGCAATCGCGATCGATGCGGGCTGGACGGCCGTCAGTGGCCCGAAGGTATTCACGCGATTCAGCGACCGCTACTACGCGGCGTTCGTCGAAGACGACAACGGCATCCGAATCGAGTTCATGTTCAACCCGCCGAAGGACGTGGCTGCGGACTGACTCTCACCGACGTGTCCTGCCGTCCTGGCGCTGGGCAGCGGCTTCGTTACGCGACGATCCGGTCTTCGATCGCGTCACGATCCCAGTCGATGCCGAGTCCGACGCTCTCGGGCGCGTATGCGCGGCCACTCTCGATGAGCATCTCCTTCTTGGTGACCGCACGCAGCTGAGGGATGTGCTCCACATACCGCCCGTTCGGGACGGCTGCGACCAGGCTCACGTGAAGCTCCATCAGGAAGTGCGGACACACGTCGACGTTGAACGCCTCGGCGAGATGGGCGACCTTCAGCCATGGCGTGATCCCGCCCACCCGGGCGACATCGACCTGGATGATGCTGGCCGCGCCACGGTCGAGGTACTCACGGAACTGGGCGATCGAATACATCGACTCCCCCACTGCGATCGGTGTCGCCGTCGATCGCGACAGGCGCACGTGGCCTTCGATGTCGTCCGCTGGAAGCGGCTCCTCGATCCAACCGAGATCGAGCCCATCGAACAGCCTGGCACGGCGGATCGCCTCCGCCGCGGTCATGGACTGGTTCGCGTCGACCATGAGGTCGAACTGGGATCCGACCGCGTCACGTATGGCGGCCAGCCGCTCGAGGTCCTCTTGGCCATTCGGCTTCCCGATCTTGACCTTCACCCCGCTCAGCCCCTTCCGCTGGGAGCTCAGGGCTCCGTCCACCAACTCGTCGATCGGAAGATGGAGCCAGCCGCCCTCGGTGTCGTAGAGCGGCACGTCGCGTCGGAACCCGCCGGCGAGTCGCCACAACGGCAGCCCGGCTCGCTGGCATGCCACGTCCCACAGCGCGGTATCGATCGCGGCCAGTGCAAGCGATGTGATGGCGCCGGTGGTCGTCGCCCGCGTTGACGCGAATAGACGATGCCAGACCGCCTCGATGCGGTCGGCATCCTGACCGATCAGCACATCGAGGAGGTGCTCGCGCAGCATCGACAGCACCGCCCGGCCACCGGTGCCGATGGTGTACGCGTAGCCGCGGCCATGCAGGCCGTCGCTCGTGGACACTTCGACGAAAATGGTCTCTTGCTTCACGAAGCTCTGCACCGCATCGGTGCGCTCCGTCTCGACAGTGATGTCGACGAGGAAAGCGCGCGCCGTGGTGATGGTGGTTGTCATTGCATCTCTCCGGGGAGGGTCTGGCGGCTCATCTGAGGTCCGCTCTGGAGGTGAGTCAGGTCGCCGCTGAGATGAGTCAGGAGACGATGGTGATCGGTGGCCGGCGGCCGGGCTGTGCGAGCTGGCGCTCCGCTCACTCCTTTACGCCGCCGGCGGAGAGGCCGCTGGTGACGTACTTGAAGGCGAAGAGGATGATCACGAGCGCGGGCACGCCGAGCAGCACGAGCGCTGCGTAGTACTGGGAGGATTCAGCGGGGGTCGGCCCGAACGCACTGCGGATCGTCTGCACCGCCTGCGCCGCTGTTGTGAGCGCGGGCGAGCGGAGGAGCACCGACGGGAAGAGGAAGTCCTGGAGTGACCACATCACGCTCAGCGCGGCCAAGTTGAACAGCGGCCCCCGACAGAGCGGTACTGCAACGTGCCAGAAGACGCCGATGTGGCTCGCGCGGTCGAGGATCGCAGCCTCGACGAGCTGACGGGGAATGTCATCCATCCGATTGCGAAGGAGCAGCACCGCGAACGGCAGGGTGAGGACCGCTTCGGGCAGGGCCACACCGATGTGGGTGTTGAACAGGCCCAGAGTGCCGCTGATGAAGTACACGGGAACGAGGATGGACGTGGCAGGGACCGCAAGGAACAGGAGCACCCCGTAGTACAGCGGTTCGCGTCCCCGAAAGGGGATGAACGAGAACGCATAGGCGGCGAGGGCGCCGATCACGCACACGAGCCCGGCGTGCATGAGCGCGATGATCGCGCTGTTCAGGAAGGTCTGCGGAATCGACACGCCGTTCAAGGTGCGGGTGAGCACCGCCCAGTAGTTGCCGATTCCTCCGACCGCGACTGACATCTGCACGGCATTGATGAGGGGCGCGGCGAACGCCAGGCCGATGATGACGAGGAACCCGTAGATGAGGATCTTGTCGATCCGGCGGCTGCGCAGCGGCAGGGCCTCCTCGTCTGCGGCGTGTTGGGTTTTCATGCGTGCCATGATCACGAGGCCTTCCGTCGCACGATGATCTGCACGACCGAGATGATGAGCGCGATGATCAGCACGATGATGGACGCAGCGGCGGCGTAGCCGACCCGATCCAGGCCGAGCGTCGCTTTGTAGATATAGGTGCCCGTGATGTCGGTGCGCCCACCCGGCTGGCCGCCGGTCGAGAAGTAGATGATGTCGAAAGCGCGGAACGATCCGAGGATGACGGACAGGATCACGGTGATGTGGGTCGTACGCAGCAACGGGAACAGCATGATGCGGTAGATCTGCCACACGGATGCGCCGTCCAAGGTGGCCGACTCCACGATCGAGGCATTCACCTGCGCGACGTCGGTCGTGTAGTACATGATCGGCAGCCCGATCGTATACGTGAGCAGGATGCCGATCGCGACGTAGGCGGCAGTTGGGTCGCCGAGCCAGTCCTGGGCGAGGAAGCCCAGGCCGAGGTTACGCAAGCCATCGTTGATCGCGCCGTCGCGTGTCTCCAGCATCCGGCTGAAGACCGTCGCGAACAGCGACATAGGGATCAACGACGGCAGCAGGAAGACGGTGTAGAACAGTCTGCGCATCCTGACGCCGGACGCGAGCATCATGGCCAGGATGAAACCCAGGGTCAATGCGACCAGCACGCTGAACAGCCCGAACACGATCGTGTTGATCAGGGAGCGCTGGAAGGTGGGGTCCTCGAGAACGAGGACGAAGTTCTGCATCCCGACGTCGACGGCGTTGCGGAACGTCAGTCCCACGCGCTCGGTGCTGACCATCCCGAGGATGCCGAAGCTGTACAGGAAGTACACCCCGTAGAACAGCAGGAGCGGGCCGAGAAAGAGGACGACGTACCATCCCCCGCGGAAAGGCGACCTCCCGCGGACCCCCCGCGCGGGGGACCGGCGTTGCCGCCGTTCCCCCGCGCGCGTGACGAGAGTGGAGGTCTCGGTCGTCGTCACTGGTCCGAACCGTGCGGGTAGCGGCCGGAGGTCCACTCCTCCTGCATCGTCGCAGCGGCTTCCTCAGCGGTCTTCGTACCGCGAAGGACGTCCAGAATCGCGTTTCCTTCCACCTGGTTCAGGAAGTCCTGCTGGCTGTCCCGCTTGGACGTCGGCGCTCCGATGAGAGTGCTGGCCGTCTGGAAGCCTTGCTGCGCAGCGTCGCTCTCGAGGACGCCGTCGGGAAGGGTGTAGCCGTCGAGGCTCGGGACGAGAACGAGGTCCTTGGCCCAGACGTCCGCGCCGCCGGCTTCCACCATGAACTTGATGAACGCCGTCGCCGCCTCGACGTTCTTCGATGCCGCCGGAATCGCGAGACCGCCCTCGGCCAGCGCCCGGACCGCGGGAGATCCGCCGTCGATCACGGGCAAGCCCGTGACGCCGACGTCCTCGAGCTCGATCCCGTTCTCGGACCGGTAGGCGGCCGACAGGAGGGAGTTCTGCCACGAACCGTCGATGTAGAACGCCGCCTGGCCTGCGGAGAACAGCTCGCTGGGACGGGTGCCCTGCAGACTCAGCACGTCGGTTCCAACGATCCCGTCGTCGAAGATCGACTTGTAGGTGTTGAGGCCTTCGATGAGCGCCGGCTGATCCCACGCGCCGTCGCCGCCGATGATGTCATCGGACAGGCCGGGCGAGTTCTGCTCGGCGATGCCGAACAGCATCTCCTCCTGCCAGTACGGCTCTCCCGTGAAGACGACCGGGGTGACGTCGGGCTTCTGCGCCTTGATCTCGTCGACCGCGACCTTCCACTCGGCTGCCGTCGCGGGCACCTCGATGCCCAGTTCCTCGAGCATCGCGGCGTTGTAGTACATGAGCGGGCTGCCGATGGAGCCCATCGGCACCGAGTAGAGGACCTCATCATCCGCGATCGACGTCGTCTGCTCGACCATCGTGGGGTTGATGTCGGCGAGCCAGTCGCCGGTCCACTCATCAGCCGGGTGCAGGTAGTCCTTGACCGAGTTCGTCATGGCCGAGACCTGCACACCCACCACGTCGATGCTCTCACCGCCGGAGAGGGCGAGCGGAAGCTGCTTCTGGTAATCCGCGGCTTCGAAGGTGCGGAGCTCCACCGTGATGTTCGGGTTCTCCTCCTCGAATGCGGCGATGGCCGCGTCGAGCGTCGCTTGCGGCGGGAACCAGGTCCAATAGTTGATCGTGGCCTTTTCGCCGGTGTTCTGCTCGACGTCATCGCTTCCACCGACTCCACCGTTCGAGCCGCATCCCGCGAGGACCAGCGCGGAGGCTGCGAGGGCTGCCGCGGTGACTGCTGCGTTGCGCAATCTCATGTGATCTGTCCTTTCACTTCATTGTGATCGTGATCCTGCCCGAGGGAAGGATCGCACTGTTGGCGCATCGCAACGACGAGGGCATCAAGCCCGTTCCGCCTCCGATGAGCAGTCGGCTGATTGCCCGGTACACTGTCGCGATACGGTGATGGTACGCGTATCATTTCACAATCGCAACACGAACGAGGGAGTTCATCATCAGCAACGACGTCAACACCGACTGGTTCGCCTCAGCCGGCTTCGGAGTCTTCATCCACTTCGGTCATGCTGCTCACCGCGGATGGGAGTTGTCGTGGCAGATGACCGGAGGTGTCGAGGGGCAGCACCCTCCGCGAGAGCCGGTCGCGTGCGACGAGTATTTCGCGAACGCGGCGGAGTTCGACCCGCAGGATTTCGACGCCGTCGAGTGGGCGCGCATCATCGCCGATTCCGGTGCCGCCTACGCGGTCTTCACCGCAAAGCACCACGACGGATTCGCGATGTTCGACACGCGACTCTCGGACTACTCCATCGCGAAGACATCGCCGTTCGGGCGAGACCTCACTGCGGAGCTCGTCGCGGCACTGAGGGAGGCCGGCGTTCGGATCGGGCTGTACCTCTCCCTCCCGGACTGGTACCACGCAGAGTATCCACGCATGACAGATGAGACAGTGACGAAGCCGTATCGGATCGGCAGCTACCAACGGGTCTCCGAGGCCCAGTGGAAGCGGTATCGAGCGTTCTTCATCGGCCAACTGACGGAGCTGCTGACCAACTACGGCGTCGTCGACGTTCTGTGGCTGGACGGCGAATTCGAGCACACCCCTGAGGAATGGGATTTCGCGGAGATACGCAGGCTAGTCGCTTCCCTGCAGCCCGGTTGCGTCGTCAATGATCGGTGCGTCGGTTTCGGCGACTTCGCGACCCCGGAGCAACAGATACCCGAGCGAGTGCCGGCCGGCCCATGGGAGATCTGCATGACGATGACGGACTCATGGGGCTGGGTGCCAGACGACGGACCGTGGAAGAGCACGCCCTCCATTCTCGCGACACTCGCCGAGACCGTCTCCTCGGGGGGCAACCTTCTCCTGAACGTCGGGCCCAGGGGCGATGGCCGCATTCCGGAGGAAGCGGCGTCCCGACTCGACGACATCGGGCAGTGGATTCGACGCAATGCGTCAGCGGTCTACGGATCGATCTCACGGCCAGCGGACCTCAGGGCGCCGCTCCCGCTGGGGCGGAAGATCGACTCGGATGGCGAGCACGTCTTCGTCTACTGCACGCTCCGACCGTGGGATTCGATCACGGTCTCCAATATTCCGGTCCGACGCATCGAGTCCGTCCACGTCGTCGGCGACTCGCGGACGCTTGATTTCGTCGGAATCGCGAGTCTGCCCGAAGTGCATGCTGGCAAGGCGGACCCTCGTGGCGAGCTCGTCATCACGATCCCACCAGACGTGGCGGACCTGCTGGCGCCGGTGATTGATATCGTGCTGCGAGACGAGCAGTCCCCGACTCCTCTGACGACACACGGCTGAGGCGGAGGTGGGGGCGGTGCCAGAGCCGACCGAGCATCGTAGAAGGTCACGGGCCTTGCAGCATCCGCCCGGGCGCGTTCGCGTACAGGAAGGTGATCGGTGGCCTCTGGGTATCCAGAAAGCGACGCCGACGCTCGGTGTTACGCGTAGCATCGGTGGGCAGGAGCAGGTATGAGAGGGACGATGGCCACGATCCGAGATGTCGCAGACAGGGCCGGCGTTGCCCCGATGACAGTGTCGCGGGTCCTCAACAACCCTGACTCGGTGTCACCGAAGACTCGGTCTCGCGTCGAGGCGGTCATCGCAGAGCTCAAGTACGTGCCGAACATGATCGGCCAGACTCTCCGCACGAATCGGACGATGGTGATTGCGCTCGTCGTTGCCGACATCAGCAATCCCTTCGCCATTCAGCAGATCCGCAGCGTGGGCGACACGGCCAGACGTGATGGCTACACGGTGCTCTTCACCCACACCGAGGCGAGCGAGGAGAACGAGCTGACGCAGCTGCGCGCGCTGGTGCAGCGACGCGTCGACGGCATCGTGCTCGCTCCGGTGACGAACCGACCCGATTCGGTCGACTTCGTGCAGGGCCAGGGATTGCCGATCAGCGTGATCGGCTACCCCATGCCAGGGAACGACGTGGATGTCGTGCGCTGTGACACGGGCACGGCATCACGACAACTCACCGACTACCTCCTCGGCCTCGGACACAAGCGGCTCGCCATGCTGTCCGGTCCCAGCGAGATCGTCTCCGCTCTGGAGCGAACAGACGGCTTCATCTCGGCGCTTCGAGGTGCGGGATTGTCGCCCGTCGCATTGCGCAACGCCCCCTTCACGGTCGAAGGCGGCTACCAGATGGCGTTGTCGGTGCTCGGCGGCCACGACCGACCCAGCGCCATGGTGACGGCGAACAACTTCATCGCCATCGGCGCTGCCAAAGCTGCTCGTGAGCTCGGGATGCGGGTGCCAGAGGATGTCTCGATCGCGACCTTCGACAACGCGCGGAGCGACTCGGTCCTCGACCCGTTCTTCACCGGCATCATTCAGCCCGCAGCAGAGATGGCAGAACTGGCAACCGGCATGCTGCTGGGCCGCCTCGCAGGCGACGAAGACGGACCGGGCCGGGAGATCATTCTCCCGACGCGCTTCGAAGTTCACGACTCGACAGCTCCACCGCCCGCGGCGAACTGACAGCCGACAGGCAGGTCGGGCTTGCCCGCAGTCCAGGCTCGGACGTGCGTCCGTAGGGATGGTTCACCTGCGTGCGGGTCGTCGCATCACCGTCCGCCCCTCTCGCGCGACCTCTTGACAGCGCCGTAGCCGCCGGATCATGCTGAAGCGTGGTACGCGTAACATTCCCAGTCAACGACGACGAGAGGTACACACCATGCACCGACGACTTCCACGCGCCGGAGTGGGCTTCTTAGCGCTGATCGCGCTGACGGCCAGCCTCCTGACGAGCGCGAACGCGGCATCGGCCGCGAGCGATCTCCCCCAAGGCGGCCCCGCCGAGCTTCCCCTCAGCACCGTGACCGACGTCGACGGCCAGGTCGTCCTCGGTGCGAACCGTGCTGCGCGCAGCTCCGACTTCACCATGGGCGCTCCCGGCTGGCCGTTCGACCTGTACATGTCCGGATGGACGCGAGCCGACCAGCACTTCACCTGGACGGTCACTCAGCCTGCTGCCCGCACGTACCGCGTACAGTCGCTCATGGCTGCCCCTCAGGGGCAGCAGTTCCAACTGACCGTGCGGAGCGGGGATGCCAGCGGGCCCGTGCTGTCCACGACCCCGGTCACGACGACGATGGCTGAAGGCCGATGGGACCGCCGACTGATCGGTGACGTGGCGCTCCCAGCCGGCACATCGAGCATCACGCTCACGCGAACGGGTTCGCTTTCGGGAACCGCGTCGTTGAAGGCGCTCGAGATGTTCCCGTCCAGCGAATACAGCGCATACCAGGCGGATGTCGCTGCGGCTCGCGCCGATACGAGCGCGTTCACCGGCACGCCGTACGGCCTCTTCTTCCAGTACGGTCCCTGGGGTGGGCCCCGTAGCGGAACGAAGAAGTCGATGGAGCAGCAGACCAACGACTTCGATGTGCCGGCGTTCGTCGAGAAGGTCAAGGCGACCGGCGCCGGATACGTGATCTGGTCCATTTCGTGGTGGACGTATCAGATGTCGGCGCCGATCTCCTCTGTCGATGCGATCCTCGGACACGGCGACCGTACGACGCAGCGAGATCTGATCGGCGAGGTCGCAAGCGCGCTCAAGGCGGACAACATCGGCTTCCATCTCTACTACCACACCGGGCAGGACTGGCATCTCGGCGCGAACAGCACCGACTGGTGGCAGAAGCAGCAGTTCCCCAGCACCTACCCCACCCGCGGCTGGGGCGATCGCGCGACCTTCATCGCAAATTGGAAGACTGTGATCGAGGAGATCGGAACCCGCTACGGCAGCGACCTCGACGGGTGGTTCTTCGATGATGGAAACGCCTACTACGGGTACAGCTATCTCGACCTCAAGCAGTCCGCCCGCGCAGGCAACCCCGAGCGCATGGTGAGTTTCAACGGCGGCTGGAATTCCGCTCAGATCACGAACACCGACGACATCTTCTTCGGTGAGATCGCCAGCAACGGCAGCCCGTGGCCGGGGATTTCGGCCCCCAACGGCAGCGACGGGAAGATCATCGCAGGTCCGGGAGTCGGTGAGGCCGATCATTTGATGAGCATCACAGAGAACAATTGGGGCATCACCGGATCCGGTCAGCAGATCATCACCTCGGCCGAAACGGCGCCGCAACTCCGGGATCGGATCGCGACGATGAATGCGCGTCGCATGCCATTCAGCATGAACGTCATGATGTGGGAGAACGGGGCCTGGGGCAATGCGACCCAGAACCGGTTCGAAGATCTTGCTGCTCTGGTGCATGGCGGCCTCGGGCAGTTGCGCGTCGCGGACACCGACCAGTTCATCACCTATGGGGCCGGGTGGTCCCGCAACGGCGGTCTCGCGCGACCCTTCGGCAACTACAACAGCGACGTGTCGTACGCCACAGCCAACGGCGCGGAATTCAGCTACACCTTCGAGGGAACCGGCATCGAGATCGTCTCGGAGCGGCACCCGACGTACGGGGACATGGACGTGTACATCGATGGCACGCTCGTCCAGACGGTCTCGGCGTACGCCGCCGGCGCGCGACAGGTGAAGCAGGTCGTTTTCAGCAAGCGCGACCTGGCATCCGGCACGCACACGATTCGCGTCGTCAAACGCTCGGGGCAGTACCTCGTCCTCGATGCGCTCCAGGTGCTGCGCCCGACAGTGGTCAACAACCACTCGCCGGCGATCGCCTACGCGGGCAGCGGCTGGTCGACGAGCATCAATCGCGACTTCGGCAACCACAACAACGATGTGGCATACACCACGGTGGACAACTCGTCTGCGACGTTCACGTTCACGGGGAGCCGCATCGGGTTCGTCACCGAGAAGGAACCGAGCTACGGCCTGATCGATGTCTATATCGACGGCCAATTCCAGACGACGGTGGACGCGCGAGCGACGAGCCGGCTTGCAATGCAGGAGGTGTTCGCGACGGCCGTGACGCCGGGCTCGCACACGATCAAGCTCGTCAAGAAGTCAGGATCATTCATGCTGGTCGACGGCTTCCGGGTGACCCCGTCCGGCACCGAGGAGGTCAGCCCGAACGTCGAGGTGACCGTCGATGAGCGCTGCATCGCTGGCAAAGCGTACGTCACGGCTCGCGTGCACAATCTCGAGGCCGTGCCCGTCGACGTGGCGATCACCACGGAGTTCGGTCAGAAGCAGTTCACTGCGGTCGCGGCTGACAAGAACGTCGTGCACGCGTTCAACACCCGTGCGACGACCTTGGATCCGGGTGACCTCACGGTGGCCACTGCCACAGACCTGGGCGCCGGCCCGGTCACCGGCGAGGTCACGGTCGAACACGCCGACCTGACCTGCTGAGCCACCGGGGCTGACACCCGTTCATCGGGTTGAGCCCGTCGAATCACGCACGCACGGTTTCGACGGGCTCAACCCGAAGATTGCAGTACTCGGTTGGCTGGACCTCGGAGGTGCCTTGAATTGTGGACGAGATTCCGGTCCCTCAGCGAACGCTGAGCGCGCGATCCCAGCTCTCGAAGCGGCGCTGCGCCACGATCGTGCTGAGCTCCTCACGCAGTTCGGGATGCTCGGCGTAGAAACGCACCGCGCAGTACAGCAGCACCGCGTCCTGCTCGAAGACGCCCGCGGTGAACTCCAATGGCTCGGCCGTGCCGATACGACTGATGCTGACGCGAGAATGCACGTGCGCCTCGACGCCGCTGATCGTCTCCCACGGCACCCACCGCACGCCCCCGGCGATCAGGTACCGCGCCACGCCATGACGGCTGAGGGTCAGCCCCACCGGGATCCTGCCGAAGGAGGTGTTCTTGCGGTCGAGTACGAGCTGGAGCACCCCGGCCCCGATGGGCACGAGGCAGAGCACGAGCAACGGAACGAACAGGAACAACCACCACAGGCCGCCGGGTGCGCCCAGCACGCCCGGCATCGCCAACCCGAGCAGTACACCGGTGCCGAGCCCCATCACGATCAACCACAGCACGCTCCAGATTCGCACTGGGCGTTCACGGCAGAAGTGCACCCAACCATCGACCGGCCGCGCCGTGGCTCGGCCGAGCGTCACGGCGTTGATCAACTGCGGAGGGCTCCGACGCACGGCGAAGAGGCCGAACACCATCGCGGTCAGTGCAATCAACCCGAAGAGCACGGCGAGCACGACGCCCCACACCAATGAGCCGACCACTGTGAACTGCATCGAACCGATGCCGACCGCTACCGCGAGAGCACCCGTGGCCCACATCGCAGACGTCGGGAAGTACTGCGCATCGGGCAGCCATCCTTCAGGCGAAGGATACGGGAGCGACTCCGGCGTCGGATCGGGCCCGTTGGTCAGAAGTCCCAGTCCTCGTCCTCAGTCACGACGGCCTTGCCGATCACGTACGACGAGCCACTCCCCGAGAAGAAGTCGTGATTCTCGTCAGCGTTCGGCGAGAGCGCCGAGAGGATCGCCGGGTTCACGTCGGTGACGGTCTTCGGGAACATCGGCTCGTAGCCGAGGTTCATGAGGGCCTTGTTGGCGTTGTAGTGCAGGAACTTCTTGACGTCTTCGGTCAGGCCGACACCGTCGTAGAGGTCTTGCGTGTACTGCACCTCGTTGTCGTAGAGCTCGTAGAGCAGCGAGAACGTGTAGTCCTTCAGGTCGTCGCGCTCGGCCTGCGAGAGACCTTCGAGTCCCTTCTGGAACTTGTAGCCGATGTAGTACCCGTGCACCGCCTCGTCGCGGATGATGAGGCGGATCATGTCGGCCGTGTTGGTGAGCTTCGCGCGGCTTGACCAGTACATCGGCAGGTAGAAGCCCGAGTAGAAGAGGAAGCTCTCGAGCAGCGTCGAGGCGACCTTGCGCTTCAGCGGGGAGTCGCCCTGGTAGTACTCCATGACGATCGCGGCCTTCTTCTGAAGGTTCTCGTTCTCGACCGACCAACGGAAGGCGTCGTCGATGTCCTTCGTCGAGCACAGCGTCGAGAAGATCGACGAGTAGCTCTTCGCGTGCACCGACTCCATGAACGCAATGTTCGTGTAGACGGCCTCTTCGTGCGGCGTGATCGCGTCGGGGATGAGCGAGACCGCGCCGACCGTGCCCTGGATCGTGTCAAGCAGCGTGAGCCCGGTGAACACGCGCATCGTGAGCTGCTGCTCGTCGGGCGTCAGCGTGTTCCACGACTGGATGTCGTTCGACAGCGGCACCTTCTCGGGCAGCCAGAAGTTGTTGACCAGTCGGTTCCAGACCTCGAGGTCCTTGTCGTCCTGGATCTTGTTCCAGTTGATCGCGTTGACGTGGCTGACGAGCTTCAGCTTGCCGCCCGTGTGCGCGGGGTCGTTCTGAGCCGAGTTCACAGGATCGGTGAGAGTCATTTCAAGTCCTTCTGAGCGGATGTCGCGAGTCGATGTCGTCAGTTTGGAAGACTGATCAAAGCGCGCACGAGACGCACATCTCCAGCTCAGTCCCCTCGAGGGCCATCTGACGCAGGCGGATGTAGTAGATCGTCTTGATCCCCTTCTTCCATGCGTAGATCTGCGCCTTGTTGATGTCGCGCGTCGTCGCCGTGTCCTTGAAGAACAAGGTGAGCGAGAGGCCCTGGTCGACGTGCTGCGTCGCCGCGGCGTAGGTGTCGATGACCTTCTCGTAGCCGATCTCGTAGGCGTCCTGGTAGTACTCGAGGTTGTCGTTCGTCATGAACGCAGCCGGGTAGTAGACGCGCCCGAGCTTGCCCTCTTTGCGGATCTCGATCTTCGACGCGATCGGGTGGATCGAGGCCGTCGAGTTGTTGATGTACGAGATCGAACCGGTCGGCGGCACGGCCTGCAGGTTCTGGTTGTAGATGCCGTGCTCCTGGATCGACGCCTTCAGCGCCTTCCAGTCCTCCTGCGTCGGGATGTGCACGTTGGAGTCGGCGAAGAGCTGCGTGACCTTGGCGGTCGCGGGCACCCACGCGGCATCCGTGTACTTGTCGAAGAATTCGCCCGACGCGTACTTCGAGTCTTCGAAACCGACGAAGGTCTCGCCGCGCTCCTTGGCAATGGCGTTCGACGCCTTCAGGGCGTGGAACAGCACCGTGTAGAAGTAGATGTTCGTGAAGTCGATGCCCTCTTCGCTGCCGTAGAAGATGCGCTCACGAGCGAGGTAGCCGTGCAGGTTCATCTGGCCGAGGCCGATGGCGTGCGACTTGTCGTTGCCGTCTTCGATCGAACGCACCGAGGTGATGTGGCTCATGTTCGACACGGCGGTGAGGCCACGGATGGCGGTATCGACTGTCTTGCCGAAGTCGGGCGAGTCCATCGTGAGCGCGATGTTCAGCGAGCCGAGGTTGCACGAGATGTCCTTGCCGATCTCGTTGTAGCTCAGGTCTTCGTTGTACGTCGTCGGCGTGTTCACCTGCAGGATCTCGGAGCACAGGTTCGACATGTTGATGCGGCCCTTGATGGGGTTCGCCTTGTTCACCGTGTCTTCGAACACGATGTAGGGGTAGCCGCTCTCGAACTGGATCTCGGCGATCGTCTGGAAGAACTCGCGCGCGTTGATCTTGGTCTTCTTGATGCGCGGGTTGTCGACCATCTCGCGGTACTTCTCGGTGACCGAGATGTCGCCGAACGGCTTGCCGTAGACCTTCTCGACGTCGTACGGGGAGAAGAGGTACATGTCTTCGCCGTTCTTGGCGAGCTCGAACGTGATGTCGGGCACGACGACGCCGAGCGACAGCGTCTTGATGCGGATCTTCTCGTCGGCGTTCTCGCGCTTGGTGTCGAGGAACCGCATGATGTCGGGGTGGTGAGCGTTCAGGTACACCGCGCCGGCACCCTGGCGGGCACCGAGCTGGTTGGCGTAGCTGAAGGAGTCTTCGAGGAGCTTCATCACGGGGATGATGCCGCTCGACTGGTTCTCGATCTGCTTGATCGGAGCGCCGGCCTCGCGGATGTTCGAGAGCGAGAGCGCCACGCCGCCGCCGCGCTTCGAGAGCTGCAGGGCGGAGTTGATGCCGCGCGAGATCGACTCCATGTTGTCTTCGATGCGGAGCAGGAAGCAGGAGACGAGCTCGCCGCGCTGGGCCTTGCCCGTGTTGAGGAAGGTCGGGGTGGCCGGCTGGAAGCGGCCGCCGATGATCTCCTCGACGAGGTTGACGGCGAGCTTCTCGTCGCCCTGCGCGAGGCCGAGTGCCGTCATGACGACGCGGTCCTCGAAGCGCTCGAGGTAGCGCTTGCCGTCGAACGTCTTGAGCGTGTAGCTCGTGTAGTACTTGAACGCGCCGAGGAACGTCTCGAAGCGGAACTTCTTCGAGTACGCCAGGTCGTTGAGCTTCGTGATGAACTCGAACGAGTACTGATCGAGCACGGCCTGCTCGTAGTACTCCTTCTCGACGAGGTAGTCGAGGCGCTCTTTCAGCGAGTGGAAGAAGACGGTGTTCTGGTTGACGTGCTGCAGGAAGTACTCGCGCGCCGCTTCACGGTCTTTGTCGAACTGGATCTCGCCGTTCGGGCCGTAGAGGTTCAGCATCGCGTTGAGCGAGTGGTAGTCCATGCCACTGGCCGATCGCGGTGCGTCGATGAGCGCTACGCCGTCAGTTGTCGCTGTGTTTGCCAAAATGCGTCCAATCCATCGTTGACGGCGCGAACGTCGTCTGGTGTTCCGAATACTTCGAAGCGGTAGAGGTGCGGCACCCCGGTCTTGGCGGCGACGATGTCGCCGGCCAGACCGAAGGCCGTACCGAAGTTGGTGTTGCCCGCGCTGATGACACCGCGGATGTTCGAGCGGTTGTCGGGGTCGTTCAGGAAGCGGATGACCTGCTTCGGAACGGCACCCTTGCCGTCGCCGCCGCCATAGGTCGGCACGACGAGCACGTAGGGCTCGTCGACGTGCAATGCTGCTTCACGCGCATGCAGCGGGATGCGGGCCGCAGAGCGGCCGAGCTTCTCGATGAAGCGCTTCGTGTTGCCCGAGACGCTCGAGAAGTAGACCAGATTCGTCATGGTGCGTCCTTCGCGACTGCGTTCTCCACCGGTTCACTCCCCCGAGCTCACCGGTGCCTCTTATGCGAGGCGCGAGGCGAGCTCGTCGATCTTGTCGGGACGGAATCCCGACCAGTGGCCTTCGTCGGTGATGACGACCGGGGCCTGCAGGTAGCCCAGCTCTTTGACCTGCGCAAGGGCGCTCTCGTCGACAGAGAGGTCGAGCACTTCGTACTCGATGCCCTTACTGTCGAGGGCGCGATACGTCGCGTTGCACTGGACGCAAGAAGGCTTGGTGTAGACCGTGACCGTCATTGTTTTCCCCTCGTTCTCAGGCTCTGGAGGAGCCCGTCCCCCGGTGTTGCATTTCGTACTTCAATACTACATCTAGTGTTCGAAGAACTCGACTGCCACAACATGCTGTAGTTACATTCGTGTAGTTATCCACGGGGTTATCCACGGGTTATGAACAGCGGATGCCTCGATGACCGGCGGATTCTCGCGGCTTCGCCGGAGGTTATCCACAGCCGGCGTCTTCGAAATCTCTTGCCCTGTGGACGGATGCCGGGCGTGTCGCGAATCGGAACCCTTGGGGGTGCTTCACCCCGCCGACCCCTACATATGGTGTTGTGACCCCAACACTGCCACCACCCACCGACAACGCCGTGGCACGACGCGCCCTGGCGGCGTAGCCTGACCCAGAAGCGAGACGAAGGGGCATCTGATGACCGAGTTCGCGACCTCCGCCGACGGCACGCGCATCGCCTACCACCGCCAGGGGTCGGGTCCGCCCGTGGTCCTCGTCGACGGTGCGATGCAGTTCCGCGCCTTCGACCCCGCGACCGTCGAGATGGCGAAGGAGCTTGCCGGTCACGGATTCACGGTCTACCACTACGACCGGCGCGGCCGCGGCGAGAGCGCCGCCGAAGCGCCCATCACGCTCGCGCAGACGCTCGACGACCTCGGCGCACTCATCGACGTGGCCACCGAGGGCGCCGACGAGGCCGTCGCCCTCTTCGGCAGCTCCTCGGGCGGGGCGATCGCACTCGCGGCCGCGGCATCCGGTCTCGCGGTCTCGAAGCTCGTGCTGTGGGAGGTGCCGCTGAACGCCGAGCTCGGCACCGACGGCGCCGCGTTCCTCGCGGGGCTGCGCGAACGCATCGCGGCCGGCGATGGCGACGCGACGATCGAGTACTTCATGAAGGACATGCCGCCCGAGTGGCTCGCGGGCGCGAAGGCGAGCCCGGGCTGGCCGATCATGACCTCGATGGGCCCGAGCCTCGAGCCCGACGCCGAGGCGCTCGCCTGGACGCAGAGCGCGCCGCGGCCCGCCCTCTGGGCCGGCATCACGCTGCCGGCGCTCGTGCTCCTCGGCGAGCAGACGCTCGAGTTCATGACGCCGGCCGCCGACTCGCTCATGGCGAGCCTGCCGCACGCGTTCCGCGGCACCGTGCCGGCCGCCGACCACGCGTGGGAGCCGAAGTCGATGGCGCTCACGATCGCGGGGTTCCTCGTCGACTGACGCATCCGGCCGACCCCGTCCCTTGGCCCGGCCGGATGCTCAGCACGACCTGCTGAGCGCGGTCGCGTTCAGCAGGACATCGCCGCGTGCTCGACCGTGTACTCGCTGCACGCGGTGACTCCTTCGTCTGGGCACTGCTCGTCGTCTGGCTCTCGACCTCCGGACGACTTTGTTTATATGCTCTACTAACTCGGCCGGTACGTCTAGAGGTCAGACGAAGGAGTCTTCTCATGCACGCGAGTCACGTTCGGGCGATCAGCGCCGCTGCCGCCTTCGCCCTGCTTCTCGGCGGGATAGCCGTCACTGGTGCGCCCGCGGCGAGCGCAGAGACATCCGATGATTTCACCTCGATCTCGGCTGCCGGTCTGGCAACGAGCGCGTCCGATCTGCCGCAGCCCGATGGCAACGCATTGCGCATGTGGTACACGAAACCGGTGGCCAACTGGGAGAACGACGCCCTCGTGCAGGGCAACGGCTCGACCGGCCTCATGGCCTTCGGGCAGCCGAGCAAGGATCGCCTGCACGTCAACGAGAAGACCCTCTGGCGGGGTGGCCCAGCCGCCGGCCGGAACTACATCGGCGGCAACCGGGCGACCGCCGTCACGCCCGAGCAGCTCGACAGCTACCGCGAGGCGCTCGACGACAAGTCCGCGTACGTGTTCGGGCTTCCGGCGACCGGAACCGGCGGTGCCAACCAGCAGCTGACGAACCTCATGTTCGGCAACGGCACGGGCATGGGGCAGTACCAGGACTTCGGAGACATCTCACTCGACTTCGCCGCGGCCGGCATCGTCGACGCCGCGGTCACGAACTACGTGCGCGACCTCGACCTGCGCACCGGGGTCTCATCGGTGAACTTCGACCACGGCGGCGTGCACTACGAGCGCGAATACTTCGTGAGCTACCCCGACCAGGTCGCCGTGGTGCGACTGCGCGCGTCGGAGGCGGGCAAGCTCTCGTTCACCACCTCGGCAACGTCGGCCGCAGGCTTCACCACCACGAGCACAGCGGATGCCGCGCAGCAGCGCATCACGCTCGCAGGCCGCGTCGACGACAACCAGTTGAAGGCCGAGATGCAGGTGAGGCTCGCCAACGAAGGCGGCACCGTCACGAGCGGCGACGGCAAGACCCTCACCGTCACCGGCGCCGACTCGGTCACCCTCGTCTCCTCGACGGGCACGGACTACGAGAACGTGTACCCGGCCTATCGCGGCGAGGACCCGCACGTCGAGATCACCGAACGGGTCGACGCCGCCGTGGTGAGCGGCTACACGCCGTTGCTCGAGCGTCACCTCGCCGACTACCGGGAGCTCTTCGACCGGGTGCAGTTCGACGTGGGCGGCGACGCGCCCGACGTGCCGACCGACCAACTGATGCGCGACTACCGCGCGGGCGACCACGACCTCGCGGTCGATGAGCTGGCCTACCAGTTCGGCCGCTACCTCAGCATCGCAGGGTCACGAGCCGGCGACCTGCCCACGAACCTCGTCGGCCTGTGGATGGTCGGCGAGGCCGGGCGGTTCTGGGGCGCCGACTACCACTTCAACGTCAACGTGCAGATGAACTACTGGCCGGCCATGATCACGAACCTCGCCGAGACGCAGGTGCCCTTCAACGACTACGTCGAATCGCTCGTCGTGCCCGGCCGGCTGACGGCCGAGCGATCGGCGGCCGTGGCGACCGAGGACTTCGCCACGGCGCCCATCGGCACCGGCAACGGCTTCCTCATCAACACCCAGGTCAACCCGTTCGGGCACACGGCGCCGATCGGCTCCCAGGAGTACGGCTGGAACGTCGGCGGGTCGTCGTGGGCACTGCAGAACGTCTACGACTACTACCTCTTCACCGGCGACGAGGAGTTCCTGCGCGAGAGCGCTTACCCGATGCTCAAGGAGATGGCGGCGTTCTGGAACGAGTACCTCTGGTACAGCGACACTCAGGGCCGACTCACCGTCGCCCCCGGCGTCTCGGCCGAGCACGGTCCGACCGCCGTCGGCACCGCCTACGACCAGTCGATCGTGTGGGAGCTGTACGACATGGCGATCGAGGCATCCGAACGCCTGGATGTCGACGCCGACCTTCGAGCCGTGTGGCAGGAGAAGCAGGGCCAGCTCGACCCGATCCTGATCGGCAGCCAAGGGCAGGTCAAGGAGTGGTTCGAGGAGACGACGCTCGGCCGGGCGCAGGCCGGAAGCCTGCCCGAGGAGGCCATCTGGAATTTCGGCGCCGGCGGCAGCGCCAACCAGGGTTCCGTGCACCGCCACACCTCGCAGCTCATCGGGCTCTTCCCCGGCACCCTGATCAACCAAGAGACGCCCGAGTGGATGGACGCGGCGATCACCTCGCTCGAACAGCGCGGTCTCAACGGCACCGGCTGGTCGAAGGCGATGAAGATCAACATGTACGCCCGCACGGGCCTCGCCGACGACACCTACTCGATGGTTCGCGCGATGCTCGGCGGCAACACCGCTGGGCTCCTCGACAACCTGCTCGACTCGCACCCGCCGTTCCAGATCGACGGCAACTTCGGGCTCACCGCGGGCATGACCGAGATGCTCGTGCAGAGCCAGGCCGGGTACACGCAGTTCCTCCCAGCGCTGCCTCGCGCATGGAGCAGCGGGCAGGTCGAGGGGCTCGTCGCCCGCGGCAACTTCGTGATCGACCTGGCGTGGCGCGACGGCAACGCCACCGAGTTCGAGGTCACCGCGCGAGGCGGCGGCGAGTTCATCGGGAGCTATCCCGGCATCGCCGGCGCCACGGTGACGGACGGCGACGGCAACCCCGTCGCAGTGACCGCCGACGGGCCCGACAAGGTCTCATTCCCGACGGCCGAAGGGCAGAGCTACACGTTCACCCTCCCCGAGCGACCGACGAACGTCGCCCTCGACAAGCCCGCCACCCAGTCGTCGACCTGGCCGCTCGACGGCGGCTACACCTACGGGGCGGAGAAGGCGGTCGACGGCGACACCGTCGGCAACGGTTCCAACCTCTCGAACACCGCCGGCAACGAGGCCAGCCCGTGGTGGCAGGTCGACCTCGGCGCGCAGTTCGACCTCACCGAGACCGCGGTCTGGAACCGTGTCGACTGCTGCACCGCGCGGCTCAAGGACTACACGATCGTGGTGTCGCCCGAGCCGTTCCCGAACCGCCCGCTCACCGCAGACGACCTCGCCGCCGAGGGCGTCTGGTCGACGGTGGTGACCTCGCAGGCCGGCCGCCCGACGACCACGCCCACGCAGGCCACGGGCCGCTACGTGCGCATCCAGCTCGACGACGTGGCCTACGCGCTGAATCTCTCCGAGGTGGAGGTCTTCGGCGTGCCGGCGGCGGCACCGCCCTCGCTCGAACTGGCGGTCACGGCCGAGCCGCGGTGCATCGGATCGAAGGCCTACGTCTCGGTGCGGGTCACCAACGGCGACGACGTGCCGGTCGACCTCCGCGTGCAGACGGCGTACGGCGAGAAGGCGTTCACGGCAGTTGCGCCCGGCAGGAATGCCGTCCACACGTTCAGCACAAGGCTCGCCGAGGTGCCGGCCGGAGAGGTGACGATCGATGCCTCGGCCGTGATCGACGGCGAGGCGGTGACGTCCACCGTCGTCGCCGACTACGCAGCGAAGGCGTGCGGCTGAGTCGGCTGAGTCGGCTGGGCCGGCTGGGGCGGATGGGGCGGATGGCCCGATCTCGAGCGGCCGGGCCGGGCTCGTGCGGCCGGGCCGGGCTCGTGCGGCTGAGCCGGCCTCGTGCGGCCGAGCCGGCCTGCCGCCGAGCCAGTCCGACGCGGCTGACGGGCCCCGCTGGGCTCAGCCCTTCGCGGCCTTGGCCGCGGCCTTGGCGGCCTGCTTCGTCGCGCGCACCTTGGCGAGCGACTCGGGGTCGGTGATGTCGGCGACCGAGCGGAAGGCGCCCTCGTCGCCGTACGAACCCGCGGCTTCGCGCCAGCCCGGCGCTGTCAGCCCGCACTGCTTGCCGAGCAGCGCGAGGAAGATCTTCGCCTTCTGGTCGCCGAAGCCCGGCAGCGCCTTCAGCCGGGCGAGCACCTCGGCACCGCTCGGCTCGCCCCGGGTCCAGAGAGCGGATGCCTCGCCGCCCCACTGCTCCACGATCGCTGCGGCGAGCGCCTGCACGCGACCGGCCATCGATCCCGGGAAGCGGTGCACCGCCGGCGTCTGCTTGAACACCTCGACGAAGGCCTCGGGGTCGTAGCTCGCGACGGTCTCGGGGTCGATCGAGCCGATGCGCGAGCGGATCTTCTCGGGCCCGGCGAACGCCGACTCCATGGTCACCTGCTGGTCGAGGAGCATTCCCGTGAGCAGCGCGAACGCGTCGTCGCTGAGCAGCTCGTCGGCGGCCTGCTCCCCCGTGATGTGCAATGCCATGCGTCCATCCTTCCACTCGGGCGCCGCGGCATCCGCTCGCTTGTCATTGCGGACGGAAACTGACCGCTTCGTTGCCTACGCTCGAAGCAGGCGATTCGATGGACGGATCGCACCCCACTCACCGAGGAGTTCACCATGACCTGGAAGATCGAGCTCATCTTCGTGCCCGTCACGGATGTCGATCGCGCGAAGGAGTTCTACGTCGAGAAGCTCGGCTTCAACGCCGACCACGATCAGCGGGTCAACGAAGGCCTGCGCTTCGTGCAGCTGACGCCGCCCGGCTCGGCCTGCTCGATCGCGATCGGCGAGGGCCTCGGCAGCACCATCGAGCCGGGGTCGCTCGACGTCATCCAGGTCGTCATCCCCGATGCCGACGCGGCACTCGCCGAGCTGCGCGCCAAGGGCGTCGAGGCCGAGGGCGTCGACGAGCAGGCCTGGGGCCGCTTCATCACGCTGAAGGACCCCGACGGCAACCGCTGGACCCTGCAGGAGCTGCCCGACTACAGCCAGCAGGCGTAGGGCGGCAGAGGTAGGCGCCGCGGCACGCGCGCCCGGCCGCGCCCCGTTCGGACCACTCGTGTCGCACGGGACACCTGACAACTCGTGTCCGGTGCGACACGAGTGGTCCCGGAGTCGTGGGCGGGCGTGTCCGGTGCGACACGAGTGGTCCCAGGGGCCCGGGCGGCGCGCCCCGTGCGACACGAGTGGTCCCGAGCGCAGCCGGGCGGCGGCGCGGCTACGCCACGGCGCGCGTCGACGCACGCACCACGAGCGTCGGCGCCCGCACGGGCAGGTCCTCCGCCTGCTCGTCGCCGAGCACCGTGAGCACCGCGGCGACCGCATCCCGGCCGAGCAGCGCGAAGTCCTGCCGCACGGTCGTCAGCGGCGGCGCGATGTGCTCGGCCTCGGGGATGTCGTCGAAGCCGACGATGCTCACGTCGCCCGGCACCGACCGCCCCTCGGCGCTGAGCGCATGGATCAGGCCGAGCGCCATCTGGTCGTTGCCGACGAACACCGCGGTGAAGTCGGGGTCGGATGCCGCGAGCTCGCGTCCGAGCCGGTACCCGCTCGCCGGCGACCAGTCGCCGACAAGCGGCTCGCGGGCGACGAGCGAATGGGCGGCGAGCACGTCGCGCCAGCCGCGCAGGCGCTCCGGGGCATCCATCGAGTCCTCAGGCCCTGCAAGGTGACGGATGTCGCGGTGCCCGAGCTCCACGAGGTGCGAGACGGCCCGCCGCGCACCCTCGAACTGGTCGAGCGACACCCGGTGCGCGAGCCCCGAGCCCTGCGACGCCACGGCGACGAGCGGCACGCCGAGTTCGATGCCCTGCACCGCGTCGACGGCCGTGCGGTGCGCCGCGATCAGCACGATGGCCTCGACGTTCTGGCGCACGAGCATCTCGGCGGCCGAACGCATCGACGCGGCATCCGTCTCGAGCAGGCTCGCCATGATGACCGCGTACCGGGCATCGCGCGCCGCCTGGTTGAAGTGCAGCGCCGTGGCCGACGGACCGAAGTCGGGCGCGCCGGTCGTGATCAGGCCGAGGGTGCGCGACCGTCGCGTGACCAGGGCGCGCGCCGCCTGCGACGGCACGTACCTCAGCTGCTTGATCGCCCGTTCGACGCGGTCGCGCGTGGCGGGACGCACGTTCGGCAGGTCGTTGAGCACCCGTGACACCGTCTGGTGCGATACGCCGGCGAGCCGGGCCACATCGAAGATGGTGGCCGCGCGCGCCTTGTCGTCTTCACTCACCGGTTCCGTCGGCTCCTGCCCGGCGCTTCCGCGCGCTCTCTGTGCTGCACATCATTATCCGAGACGGCAGCCCGCTATCGCCGCCGCGACGTGAGCACCTTCTGCAGGATGATGAAGACGAGCAGCAGCGCGCCGATGAAGATCTTCGTCCACCACGACGAGAGGGTGCCCTCGAACGTGATGATCGTCTGGATGATGCCGAGCACCAGCACGCCGAGCACCGACCCGAGCACGAATCCGTAGCCGCCCGTGAGCAGGGTACCGCCGATCACAACGGCGGCGATCGCGTCGAGCTCGGTGCCGATCGCCGTGAGCGGGTACCCCGACAGCGTGTAGAAGGTGAAGAGCACGCCGGCGAGGCCCGAGCAGAACCCGCTGATCACGTAGACGAGCACCTTGGTGCGGGCCACGGGCAGGCCCATGAGCAGGCCGCTCTGCTCCCCGCCGCCGATCGCGTACACGGTGCGGCCGAACCGCGTGGCGTGCAGCACCCAGACCGCGATGGCCACGACGACGACCGCGATGATGACGCTCGGGGTGATCGAGAGGTTGCCGCCGAGCGGGATGCGCGCGACGGCGAGCTGCACGAACGTCGGGTCGGTGATCGAGATGGAGCTCTGGCTGATCACGTAGCAGAGCCCGCGGGCCAGGAACATGGCCGCGAGGGTCGCGATGAACGGCTGCACCTTGAAGACGTGGATCATGAGCCCGACGAGCAGGCCCAGGATGCTCGTCAGCACGAGGATCAGCGGGATCACCGCCGCGGGAGACCACCCCGTCTGCAGGAGGCTCGCGGCGATCATGCCGCTGAGCGCCACGACGGCGCCCACCGAGAGGTCGATGCCGCCCGTGAGGATCACGAACGTCATGCCCACGGCGAGCACGATCAGGTACGAGTTGTCGACGAGCAGGTTGAGCAGCACCTGCCCCGAGAAGAAGCCGCGGTAGCGCACGCCGCCCGCGATGAAGATGACGACGAAGAGCACGGCGGTGACCGTGACGGGACCGTACTTCGGGCTGGTCAGCAGGTTCCGGATGCGTCGTGCCAGACCCGCTCGGGGGGCCGGGCCGCTCGGGCCACTGCTGCGAAGGGGACGCTCCGGGGCGTCGAGGAGCTTCGTCATGATGCCGCCACCCCCTTGCCGGCGCGCAGAGCCAGTCTTCGCCGGAAGCCGCTCAGCGCCTCGGTCGTGGTCGGCGACTGCAGCAGGCACACGATCGTCACGACCGCCGCCTTGAACACCATCGTCGCGATCGGCGGGATGCCGACCGTGTACACCGTGGTCACGAGCGTCTGGATCACGAGGGCGCCGACGAGCGTGCCGACGAGCGAGTAGCGGCCGCCCGCGAGGGACGTGCCGCCGATCACGACCGCGAGGATCGCGTCGAGCTCGATGAACAGTCCCGTGTTGTTGGCGTCGGCCGCGGCCGTGTTCGCCGTGAGGATGAGGCCCGCGATCGCCGCGCACAGCGCGCTGAACGTGTAGACGACGAAGAGGAGGCCCCGCGCCCGCACGCCCGCCTGGCGGCTCGCCTCGGGGTTGATGCCGACCGATTCGATGAACATGCCGAGCGCCGTGCGCCGGGTGACGAGCGCGGCGATGCCGAACACGACGGCCGCGATGATCACCGCGATGGGGATGCCGAACCAGAAGCCGGATCCCAGCGCCTTGAACGGCGGGCTGTTCACCGTGATGATCTGCCCCTCGGTGATGAGCATCGCCACGCCCCGACCGGCGGTCATGAGGATGAGGGTCGCGATGATCGGCTGGATGCCGAGCACCGCGACGAGGAACCCGTTCCACATGCCGAGCACGAGCGAGATGATCAGCGCTACCGTCACGGCGACGGCGACGGTCGCGGGGTTCGCCGGCTCGGGCGAGCCGAGGATGATCGAGCAGGCGACCGCGCCCGAGATCGCCGCGACGGCGCCGACCGACAGGTCGATGCCCCGCGTCGCGATCACGAGCGTCATGCCGACCGCGATGATCAGCGTCGGCGCGCCGTTCCGGAGGATGTCGATCAGGCTGCCGAAGAGGTGGCCGTCGCGCAGCGTCACCGCGAAGAAGCCGGGGAACGCGATCAGGTTGATCGTGAACAGCACGAGCAGCATCACGATCGGCCAGAACAGCCGGCTCGCGACGAGCCTGGCGAGCAGGGCGCTCATCGGGGGTCTCCTGTGGGGTCGGTGGGAGTGGGGTCGGTGTCTGATGCCGCGGAGTCATGGGGGCGGTCGGCGCCGGGCACACCGGGCACGGCGGGCACGGCGGGCACGGCGGGCACGGCGGGCACGGCGGGCACGGCGGCCCCGGCGAGCGGCATGCCTGCCGAGGCATCCGGAACCTCGTCGTCGCTCGAGCCCTCGGCGATGAGCGCGAGGAGCGAGTCGACCGTGAGCCCGTCGTTCTCGAGGTCTGCGACGACGTGGCGGTCGCGCAGCACCACGATGCGGTGGCTGAGGCGCAGCACCTCCTCGAGCTCGGCCGAGATGAACAGCACGCTCATGCCGTTCTCGGCGAGGTTGAAGACGAGCTTCTGGATCTCGGCCTTCGCCCCGATGTCGATGCCGCGGGTGGGCTCGTCGAGGATGAGGAGTCGCGGTGCGATGGCGAGCCAGCGCGCGAGGAGCACCTTCTGCTGGTTGCCGCCCGACAGGTTGCGCACGAGGGCGTCGGGGTTGCCGGGCCGGATGTTGAGCGCCTGGATGTAGCTCTGCGTGAGCTCGTCGCGCCGCTTCGCGGGAATCGGCCGGAACCACCCGCGGTCGGCCTGCAGCGCGAGCACGATGTTGTCGCGCACCGTGAGGTCGCCGACGACGCCCTCGTCGCGGCGGTTCTCGGACGAATAGGCGATGCGGTTCGAGATCGCCTGCCGCGGCGTGCGGAGCTTCGTGACCTTGCCCCGGATCGCGAGCTCGCCCTGGTCGGCGCGATCGATGCCGCCGAGCAGTCGCGCAAGTTCGGTGCGGCCGGAGCCGAGGAGTCCCGCGAGACCCACGACCTCGCCGGCCGCGATGGGGAGATCGGCCGGGTTGATCGCCCCGCGCCGCCCGAGGCCCTCGGCATTCACGAAGAGCGCGGCATCCGATTCGTCGACGACCACCGAGCGGGCGCGCTGCTCGAGGTCGTCGAGGGTCGTCAACTCCTTGCCGATCATCTTCTGCACGAGGTCGATGCGCAGCAGCTCCTCGACGAGGTACTCCCCCACGAGGCTGCCGTTGCGGAGCACCGTGAGGCGGTCGCAGATCTCGTACACCTGGTCGAGGAAGTGCGAGACGAAGAGGATCGCGACGCCCTGCTCCTTGAGCGAGCGGATGACGCGGAAGAGCTCGGCGACCTCGTCGGCGTCGAGGCTCGAGGTGGGCTCGTCGAGGATGAGCACCTTGGCCTGCACGTCGATCGCGCGGGCGATCGCGACGAGCTGCTGCACCGCGAGCGAGTGGTCGCCGAGGAGCGACCCTGGGTCGAGGTCGAGGTTCAGGCCCTCGAGCAGCGCGGCCGCGCGGCGGCGCATCGCCCGCCAGTCGATCGAGCCGAACCGGCGGGGCTCCCGCCCGAGCATGATGTTCTCGGCGACGGAGAGGTTCGGCAGGAGGTTGACCTCCTGGTAGACCGTCGAGATGCCCGCCGCCTGCGCCTGGGCGGGACCGCTGAACGACACCTGGTCGCCCGCGAGGGTGATGGTGCCTGCGTCGATGCCGTAGACGCCGGTGAGCGCCTTGATCAGCGTGGACTTGCCCGCGCCGTTCTCGCCCATGAGCGAGTGCACCTCGCCGGGGAACATGCGGAAGTCGACGCCGTCGAGTGCCTTCACACCGGGGAAGGCGATCGAGATGCCCTGCATCTCGATGACCGGCTCGGCGACGGATGTCTGGGTCACGAGTCTCTCCATCGAGGTTGTGACGGCATCCGCTCGCTGCGGTGCCGTGGGTCGAGAGTAGGGCACGGCGGGTGTGCGACGTGGACGTCCGCACACCCGCCGGGCCGCGAGCGAGCGGATGCCGCGGCATCCACTCGCTCGGAACTCAGTACTGGCGGTCGGGCAGTGCCTCGATGGCCTGCTCCTGGGTGAACGTGGTCTCCTCCGTGATGATGCGAGGCTCCACCGTGCCGCCGTCGTTGAGGGTCTTGATGATGTCGACGAGCTGTGCGCCGAGCAGCGGCGAGCACTCCACGATGAAGTTGATCTTGCCGTCGGCGAGGGCCTGCATGCCGTCCTTCACCGCGTCGACCGTGACGATCTTGATGTCCTGCCCGGGAACGAGGCCGGCCGCCTCGATCGCCTCGATCGCACCGAGACCCATGTCGTCGTTGTGCGCGTACACGAGGTCGATGTCGGGGTTCGACTTCAGCATCGCCTCCATGACCTGCTTGCCGCCCGCACGGGTGAAGTCGCCGGTCTGGCTCTCGATGACCTCGAGGTTGGGGTTCTCGGCGATGACGTCCGCGAAGCCCTCGGCCCGGTCGATCGCCGGAGCGGCGCCCGTCGTGCCCTCGAGCTGGACGATGTTCACCGGCTCGGTGACATCGGCGTACTCGTCGAGCACCCACTGGCCGGCCTTCTTGCCCTCCTCGATGAAGTCGGAGCCGAGGAACGAGACGTAGAGCGACTCGTCCTTGCTGTCGACCGCGCGGTCGGTGAGCACGACCGGGATGCCGGCGGCCTTGGCCTCGTTGAGCACCGCGTCCCAGCCGGTCTCGACGACGGGCGAGAAGGCGATGTAGTCGACGCCCTGCTGGATGTACGACCGGATCGCCTTGATCTGGTTCTCCTGCTTCTGCTGCGCGTCGGAGAACTTGAGCTCGATGCCCGCCTCTTCGAACGACGCCTGGATGTCCTTGGTGTTCGCGGTGCGCCAGCCCGACTCGGCGCCGACCTGCGCGAAGCCGACGACGAGCTCGTCGAGCGCCTTGGGACCCTCGGCCGCTCCGGTTCCGCCGTCGCCGCCCGCGCAACCGGCGAGTACGAGAGCGAGGGATGCCGCTGCGGCGATGCCGATCAGCTTCTTCATCGTGAACCTCCTTGTTCAGTGATCCGGCCGGATGCGCTGCGAGCTCCTGGTGCCGGGCGGCCAGATCATTCCGGCCGTGATCGGATGTTAGCGTTCACTTGTGAGCGCTCACAAGTGGCAGATTCATAACGTCTTGATCACGGTGGGGCACGAGTGCCGGGCGAGTCATGGACGCTCGTCGAGGCCTCCGCTGCTCGGACAATGTGAGCGCTCATAATGCGTGCCCGCGACCGGGCCGTAGTTGCGTCGCCCGCGCCCGCCCGCCCGCTCGGACCACTCGTGTCAAACCCTTCCGCTCGGACACTCGCGTCGCGCCCTGCCGCCCGGACCACCGTGTCGCGCCCTCCCGCTCGGATCACGCGCGTCGCGCCCTCCCGCTCGGACCACTCGTCTCGCACCGGACACATGACATCCGTGGTCCCGTGCGACACGAGGGGTCCCGTGCGAGATGAGTGGTCCCATCCGGCATGGGTCGGTGCGAAACGAGAGGTCCCGTGCGATAGGAGGAGTCCCGTGCGACACGAGTCGTCTCCTACGGCGGCAGGTCGGCGCGAAACGAGGGGTCCCGCGCGAGACGAAACGTCCCGCGCGACACGAGTGGTCCCCCACGGCAGCGCGTCGGCGCGAATCGAGGGGTCCAGCGCGAGAGGAAGGGTGCCGCGCGACACGCCGGGTCCCGACCTCATCGCCGCGGCACGCCGAACTCCGTGAGCAGCCCGTGCAGGTCCCGCGGCGACCACACCGTCGACCAGCCCCACCGCGCCATCCGTTCACCGCGGCGACGCAGCTCGTCTTCACGGAGCTTCTCCTCGTACACGACCTGCGCGGGGTCGAGCCCGCTGACCGATCGACTGCGCGAGTACTTCAGGCGACCGTCGAACTCGCCGATCAGTCGGATGCCCCGCCAATAGAAGTCGACGAGCGCGAACGATCCACGGATGCCGTCGAACCGCACCTGCAGCTCGGGCGCGACGAAGCCGAGCTCGTGGATCCGCACCCGGCTGACGGACTCGCCGGGGCTTCCCGAACGCTCGTCGGCGAAGCCGATCGCCTGTGCCGCCTTGGCCCGGCCGCGCACCGGGGCGACGAGCTCGAGCTCGAGCTGCAGCGCGCTCCGCGTGACCCCGGGCCTCGTCAACCCTGCGTCGAGCATCGGCACCGACCGAACGAGCGGCTCGCTGACCGCGACGTCGACGAGCGTGCGCAGCAGCGAGGTGCACGCCACTCCGTCGATCGTCTCGACCGTCGGCACGGGGCCGGCGCGACGGGCGGCGACGTGCGCGGTCCGTCGGCCCCCGGCGCGATGCTGGGCGGCCGTCTCGACGAGGGTCGGTGCGCGGCCGAGCATCGGAAGGCGATGCATCGCGGCGGCCGCACGATGCGAGACCACGAGCGGATGCCGCGCGGCGCCGGCCGTCGCGACGACGAGCCGGCGATACCGGTCATCGGGCGTCAGGGCCTGCCATTCATCGTGCTTCGCGTAGACGCCGGAGCGCACGCGCACGAGCAGTCCCCGCTGTTGGAGCCGCTGCACCGACGACGGGTGGACCCCGAGCTCTCGCAGGTCATGAGCTCGGATGAGGCCGCCACCGACCGCAGCGGCGAGTTCGATTCGTTCGTCCATGGCGCGATGATCGCGGACCACGACCGGCTGCCGGCGGGCGGAGACGACCCCTGTGGCCGGGCAGGCGCATCGGCTCCTGGGGAGGCGGAGTCGGGACCACTCGTGTCGCACCGGACCCATGACATCCATGGTCCCGTGCGACACGAGTGGTCCCGAGTGAACGCGTGCGGGTCAGAGCCCCTGCGCGAGTCGGTAGTACGCCTGGTTCCACCGCACCTCGCGCTGGAATCCGGGCAGCGTCGTCTCCTCGTCGATGACGAGCAGCTCGGCCTTGGCCATCTCGGCGAAGTCGCGGAACACCTCGACGCCCACCGCGGTCGACATGACCGTGTGGTGCGCGGCACCCGCCGTGAGCCACGCGGCGGCGCTCGTGTGGAAGTCGGGGGCCGGCTTCCAGACGGCGCGCCCGACGGGCAGCTTCGGCAGTGGATGCCGCAGCTCGACGTTCTCGACGACGTTCGCCGTGAGGCGGAAGCGGTCGCGCATGTCGCTCAGCGCGACGACGACCGCAGGGCCCGGGTCGGCCGTGAAGACGAGACGCACGGGGTCGTCTTTTCCGCCGATGCCGAGGGGGTGGATCTCGAGCGTCGGCTTGGACGTCGTGAGCGACGGCGACACCTCGAGCATGTGCGCGCCGAGGATCAGCTCGTCGCCCGGCGTCATGTCGTACGTGTAGTCCTCCATGAGGCTCGCGCCGCCGGGCAGGCCCGCGCCCATGACGTTCGCGACGCGCACGAGGATGGCCGTCTTCCAGTCGCCCTCGGCGCCGAAGCCGTAGCCCTCGGCCATGAGCCGCTGCACCGCGAGCCCGGGCAGTTGCTTCAGCTCGCCGAGGTCCTCGAAGCTCGTGGTGAAGGCGCCGAAGCCCCCCTCCTCGAGGAAGGAGCGGAGCCCCAGCTCGATCGCCGCGCCGTCGCGCAGCGACTGGTGCCGCTCGCCGCCTGCGCGGAGCTCGGGCACGACCTCGTACAGCTCCTCGTACTCGGCGACGAGCGCGTCGACGTCGGCATCGGATGCCGCGGCGACCGCCGCCGCGAGCTCGTTGACGCCCCACGTGTTGACCTGCACGCCGAAGCGCAGCTCGGCCTCGGTCTTGTCGCCCTCGGTCACGGCGACGTAGCGCATGTTGTCGCCGAAGCGGGCGAGCTTCAGGCTGCGGGATGCCGCGAGGCCGGCCGCCGCCCGCTGCCATGTGCCGAGCTCGGCCTGCACGCGCGGGTCGCTCGCGTGGCCGACGACGGTCTTCCGCGGCACGCCGAGGCGGGTCTGGATGTACCCGAACTCGCGGTCGCCGTGCGCGGCCTGGTTGAGGTTCATGAAGTCGAAGTCGATCTCGCCCCACGGCAGCTCGACGTTCGCCTGCGTGTGCAGGTGCGCGAGCGGCTTCTGCAGCGCGTCGAGGCCCGCGATCCACATCTTCGCGGGGCTGAAGGTGTGCATCCATGCGACGAGGCCGATGACGTGATCGGCGGCGTTCGCCTCGAGCGCCGTGCGGCGGATCGCGTCGGAGTCGGTGAGCACGGGCTTCCAGACGATCTTCACAGGCACAGCGGATGCCGCGGCCAACGTCTCGGCGACCTGGCGCGACTGCTCGGCGACCTGCGCGAGGGTCTCGGGCCCGTACAGGTGCTGGCTGCCGGTGAGGAACCAGACCTCGTAGCCGTCGAGTGAGGTGGTGAGCGGAGTGCGAGCCATGGTGGATCCTTCTGGTTCAGTGGAGGTGCTGTGCGCTGAGCTTGTCGAAGCGGAGGCGATCAGAGCGAGCTGACGGCGGCGACCTCGATGGCGAGGCCCGAGCGGTAGCGGTCGAGATAGGCGGCGAAGCCGGCGACATCCGCTGGGTCGGGGTCGATCGTGGAGAAGCCGGCATCGGCGAAGACCTCGTCGCGCAGGTAGTCGACGAGCCCGGTGCCGGCCGGTGCGGTGAGGTACGACGCGAGCACGGCGATGCCCCAGGCACCGCCCTCCGACGCCGTCTCGCCGACGGCGACGGGTGCATCGAGCGCTCCGGCGAGCAGTCGCTGGGCGACCCCGGCCGTGCGGAAGATGCCGCCGTGCGCATACATGCGGTCGAGCTCGACGCCTTCGCCGGCGAGCACGCGCATGCCGAGCGCGAGGGTGCCGTACACGCCGTAGAGCTGCGCGCGCATGAGGTTCGCGAGTGTGAGCCGGCTGTCGGGGCTGCGGACGATGAGCGGCCGCCCTTCGTCGAGGCCCGCGATGGGTTCGCCCGCGAGGTGGTTGTAGGCGATCACGCCGCCGGCATCCGCCTCGCCCTCGAGCGCTTCGAAGAAGAGCGCCTCGAAGACCGCGTCGCCGTCGGAGCGAGCGCCGGTCAGCTCGGCGAATCGCGAGAACACGCCCGCCCACGCGGCGAGTTCGCTGGCCCCGTTGTTGCAGTGCACCATCGCGACGGGGTCGCCGGCCGGCGTCGTCACGAGGTCGAGTTCGTGGTGCACGTGCTCGAGCGGGCGCTCGAGCACGACCATCGCGAAGATGCTCGTGCCCGCGCTGACGTTGCCCGTGCGCGGGGCGACGGCGTTCGTCGCCACCATGCCGGTGCCGGCGTCGCCTTCGGGCGGGCAGAGCGGAGCGCCGCCCTGCAGGGCGCCGGAGGGATCGAGGAGCGCGGCCCCGGCATCCGTGAGCCGGCCGGCCTCCTGGCCGGCTACGAGCACCTCGGGCAGCAGCTCGGCGACCCGGAGCCCGGGCGCGCGCTCGGCGACGAGGTCGTCGTACACCGCGAGCAGCCGACCGTCGTAGTCGTTCGTCGCCGGATCGATCGGGAACATGCCCGAGGCATCCCCGACGCCGATCGCCTTGCGGCCGGTGAGGCGCCAGTGCACGTACCCGGCGAGCGTCGTGACGAAATCGAGCTCGGGCACGTGCGACTCGGCGTCGAGCACGGCCTGGTGCAGGTGCGCGATCGACCAGCGCAGCGGGATGTTGAGGCCGAACCGCTCGGTGAGCTCCGCCGATGCCCGGCCCGTCGAGGTGTTCCGCCAGGTGCGGAAGGGCACGAGCAGCTCGCCCGCGTCGTCGAACGCGAGGTAGCCGTGCATCATGGCGGAGACGCCGATCGCGCCGAAGCTCTGCGGCTCGAGGTCGTGACGGCGTCGGGTGTCAGCGACGAGGTCGGCGTAGGCCGCCTGCAGTCCCGACCAGACGTCGTCGAGCGAGTACGTCCACGTGCGGTCCTCGAAGCGGTTCTCCCACTCGTGGCTGCCGACCGCGAGCACGTCGCCCGGGTGCTCGCCGACGAGGCACAGCTTGATGCGGGTCGAGCCGAGCTCGATGCCGAGGCTCGTGCGCCCATCACCGATCGCTCTGGCGGCCGGGCTCATGGGGGTGTCCGATGTGGGCATCGTGGTGCATCTCCTGCCTGCCCGGTTCCGTGCTGGTGAGGGACGGATGCGGGCAGCATCCGCCCCTCACCGCGAGGTGTTACTGGCCGCCTGCGCGACGCTTGTTGTAGACGTCGAACGCGACGGCGAGCAGCAGCACGAGGCCCTTCACGGCCTGCTGCCACTCGATGCCGATGCCCATGATCGACATGCCGTTGTTGAGCACGCCGATGATCAGACCACCGATGATCGCGCCGCCGATCGTGCCGACGCCGCCCTGCACCGCGGCTCCACCGATGAAGGCCGCCGAGATCGCCTCGAGCTCGAAGCCGTCACCGGCCTTCGGGCCGGCGAGGTTCAGTCGCGCGGTGAAGATGAGGCCGGCGAGCGCCGCGAGGGTGCCCATGTTGACGAACAGCCAGAAGTCGACCCGACGGGTCTTGATGCCCGACAGCTCCGCCGCGTGGCGGTTGCCGCCGATCGCGTAGATGTGACGGCCGAACACCGTGCGGTTCATCACGATGCCGTACACGAGGATGAGCACGGCGAGGATGATGAGCGTGACGGGGATGCCCTTGTACGAGGCGAGCGAGTAGGCGAAGAAGCCGATCGCGGCCGAGACGAGCACGAGCTTCGTGATGAACCACGCCATGGGCTCGACCTCTTGGCCGTACTTCTGGCGGCCGCGACGGGTGCGCACCTGCTGCACGATGAGGGCGATGATCGCGATCGCACCGACGCCGAGCGTGAGCGGATCGATCTCGAACTCTCCGAAGAGGTCGGTGAGGAACCCGTTGCCGAGTGCGCGGTACTCGGCGGGGAACGAACCGATGTTCGCGTTGCCGAGCACGACGAGGGCGAGGCCTCGGAAGATGAGCATGCCGGCCAGTGTCACGATGAACGCCGGGATGCCCACGTAGGCGATCCAGAAGCCCTGCCAGACGCCGACGAGCGCGCCGATCGCGAGCGACAGGATGACCGAGAGCCACCACGGGAGGCCCCATTGCACGGCGAACACGCCTGAGCAGGCGCCGACGAACGCCGCGACCGAACCGACCGAGAGGTCGATGTGGCCCGCGATGATCACCATGACCATGCCGATCGCGAGCACGAGGATGTACCCGTTCTGCACGATCAGGTTCGAGATGTTCTGCGGCCGCAGCAGGATGCCGTCGGTCAGGATCGCGAACAGCACGACCACCGCGATGAGCGCGATGAAGATGCCGTTCTTGCCGAGGTCGGCGAGGATGTGGCTGAGCCACTGCGTGAACCGGTTGTCGCTCGGGTTGATGTTGCCGCCGACGGCGTTCGATTCGCCGGTCGGCCCGGTCGGGGTTTGGGTCGGGGTGGGATTCGACATGGGATTCTCCTGGTGGTCCGCCGGCGTCAGCGGGGCTTTTCCATGGTCATGAGCTTGAGCATCGCTTCGGGCGTGGCGTCGGCGATCGGGAGTTCACCCGTGATGCGGCCCTCGGAGAGCGCGTACACGCGATCGGAGATGCCGAGCAGTTCGGGCAGCTCGGACGAGATCACGATGATGCCCTTGCCCGCTGCTGCGAGGCGATTGATGATCGAGTAGATCTCGTACTTGGCGCCCACGTCGATGCCGCGGGTGGGTTCGTCGAGGATGAGCACGTCGGGGTCGGCGTAGATCCACTTCGACAGCACGACCTTCTGCTGGTTGCCACCCGAGAGCTTGCCCGTCTTCACGAGCACGTTCGGCGCCTTGATGTTCATCGAGGTGCGGTACTCGTTGGCGACCCGGTACTCCTCGTTGTCGTGCACGAGGCCGAACTTCTCGAGCTTCTTCAGCGACGCCATCGAGATGTTGCGCTTGATGTCCTCGATGAGGTTGAGGCCGTAGGTCTTGCGGTCCTCCGTCGCGTAGGCGATGCCGTGCTCGATCGCCTCGGCGACCGTACGGGTCTTGATCTCCTTGCCGCGGAGGAAGACGCGTCCGGAGATCTTCGAGCCGTACGACTGCCCGAACAGGCTCATCGCGAACTCGGTGCGCCCAGCGCCCATGAGTCCGGCGATGCCGACGATCTCACCGGCGCGAACATTGAGGTTGACCTTGTCGACCATCACTCGCGACGTGTCCTGCGGGTGGTGCGCGGACCAGTCCTCGACCCGCAGCAGCTCCTCGCCGATGTGGGGCGTGTGGTCGGGGTAGCGGTGCTCGAGGTCCCGGCCGACCATGTCCTTGATGATGCGGTCTTCGGTGACGTCGTTCTTCGCGATCGTCTCGATGGTCTTGCCGTCGCGGATGACGGTGACCGAGTCGGCGACCTTCTTGATCTCGTTGAGCTTGTGGCTGATGATGATCGACGTGATGCCCTGGCCCTTGAGGTGCAGGATCAGGTCGAGCAGGTGATCGGAGTCCTCGTCGTTGAGCGCGGCCGTCGGCTCGTCGAGGATCAGCAGCTTCACTTCCTTCGAGAGCGCCTTCGCGATCTCGACGAGCTGCTGCTTGCCGACGCCGATGTCCATGATCTTCGTCGTGGGGTTCTCGCGGAGTCCGACGCGGGCGAGGAGCTTCGATGCCTCGAAGTTCGTCTTGTTCCAGTCGATCAGGCCGCCGCGGCCCTTCTGCTCGTTGTTGAGGAAGATGTTCTCGGCGATCGAGAGGTAGGGGCTCAGGGCGAGCTCCTGGTGGATGATGACGATGCCCTTGGCCTCACTGTCCGTGAGGTCGCGGAACTCGACCGTCTCGTTCTCGAAGACGATGTCGCCGTCGTAGGTGCCGTGCGGGTAGACACCCGAGAGCACCTTCATGAGGGTCGACTTGCCGGCGCCGTTCTCGCCGCAGATCGCGTGCACTTCACCGCGTGCGACGGAGAGGTTGACGTTGGCGAGGGCTTTCACGCCCGGGAACGTCTTCGTGATGCCGCGCATCTCGAGAATGTCTGTGGTCATCTCTGCTCCTGCTGCTCCTGCTCCATTGCCGGGACCGCCGGTCGAGTAGCGAGCGAAGCCCGCGTATCGAGACCTGGTCGAGAGCGTAGTCCCGTTGGTCCCGATACGCGGCTCCGCCGCTACTCGACCGGCGAAGTCACCTGACTAGCCGTTGATTTCCTCTTCGGTCCAGTAGCCGCTGTCGACGAGGACCTCGGTGATGTTGTCCTTGACGACGATCTGCGACTCGAGGAGGTACGACGGGACGACCTTCTTGCCGTTGTCGTAGTCGGTCGTGTTGTTGACCTCGACCTCTTCACCGTTCAGGATCGAGGACGCCATGTCGACGGCGACCTCGGCGAGCTTGCGGGTGTCCTTGAAGATGGTCGCGAACTGCTCACCCGAGTTGATCGCCTTGACCGAGTCGATCTCGGCGTCCTGGCCCGAGATGATCGGCCACTCGGCGCCGACGCTGTAGCCGGCGTCGGTGAGGGCCGAGATGATGCCGCGCGAGAGGCCGTCGTAGGGCGAGAGCACCGCGTTGACCTTCGAGCCGTCGGAGTAGGTCGACGTGAGGATGTTCTCCATGCGCTCCTGGGCGACTTCGCCGTCCCAGCGGAGGATGGCTGCCTGCTCGAAGTCGGTCTGACCCGACTTCACGACGAGCGTGCCGTCATCGATCAGCGGCTGGAGCACGTCCATCGCACCGTTCCAGAAGAACGTGGCGTTGTTGTCATCGGGCGAACCGGCGAACAGCTCGATGTTGAACGGGCCGGCGGGGGCGTCCGCGGCGGGCGCGCCCTCGAGGTCCGTGAGGCCGAGGCCGTTCAGGAGCGAGGTGGCCTGCTGCTGGCCGACGACGAAGTTGTCGAACGACGCGTAGTAGTCGACGTTCTCCGAGTCGCGGATGAGGCGGTCGTAGGCGATGACGGGGATGTCGGCGTCGGCCGCGTCCTGCAGCACCTGCGAGAGCGTGGTGCCGTCGATCGAGGCGATGATCAGGGCTTCGGCACCCTTGGTGATCATGTTCTCGATCTGCGAGACCTGCGTGGGGATGTCGTCCTCTGCGTACTGGAGGTCGACCTTGAAGCCCTGCTCCTCGAGCTGCTCCTTGACGGCGTTGCCGTCCTGGATCCAGCGCTCGGAGCTCTTCGTGGGCATCGCGACGCCGATGAGGCCGCCGTCGCCGCCGCCGTCGCCGCCGTCGCTGCCGGAGCCGGAGCCGCCCGAGCACGCGGCGAGCGCGAGCATCGAGCCGACCGCGATCGTTGCGAGAAGCACCTTCTTCGTGTTCTTCACGGTGTTTCCTTTCACTGTGTCATTCATTGGGACGTCATTGTCTTGGTGACAGTCGGAGTCGACCGCGTCCACGTCGGTCGTCTCCCCTCGCGCCGGCCGCTGAAGGCGGTCGCAAGTCTCAGGTGGGGTGTTTCATCTCACGACGGGCGTCGGTCGTCTGCCCGTAGACGTTCTGGTAGCGGTCGAAGAGCCGATCGATCGACTCCTGCGGAATCGGGATCAGCGGACCGGCCTCCCGTGCGAGGTGCACGGTGCGCGCGACATCCTCGACCATGACCGCGGCCTTCACCGCGTCCTTCGCCGAGGTCCCGATCGTGAACGGGCCGTGGTTCTGCATCAGCACGGCGCGGCTGCGGTGGCCCGAGAGGGTCTCGACGATGCCGCGGCCGATCGAGTCGTCGCCGATGATCGCGAACGGGCCGACCGGGATCGGCCCACCGAACTCGTCGGCCATCGCGGTGATGACGCACGGGATCTCTTCACCCCGTGCCGCCCAGGCGGTGGCGTAGGTCGAGTGCGTGTGCACGACGCCGCCCACCTCGGGCATGTTGCGGTACACGTAGGCGTGCGCGGCGGTGTCGGACGAGGGGCTGCGCTCGGCACCGGGAGTGCCCTCGACGACGTTGCCGTCGAGGTCGCAGAGGATCATGTTCTCGGGTGCGAGGTCGTCGTAGGCGACGCCCGAGGGCTTGATGACGAAGAGTTCGGCGCCGGGCACACGGCCCGACACATTGCCTCCGGTCCACACGACGAGGTCGTAGCGGGAGAGCTCGGCGTGCAGGCGTGCGACCTCGGCGCGAACCCTCGCGATGGCGACCTCGATCTGCGGTCCGAAGGTGCTCATGCGCACCGCCCCGATGCCGGCGTGCATGCGCCCGTCGAGCCTGCGAGCGTGTCGCATCGCATCGTCGGAACGGCGCTGGTCTGCACGTGGGACTCCTTCGTCAGGGTGATCGCTGGCCATGTTCCGGATCGATGTGACCGTTCACATGGCGTTGCTCATGTTAGCCCGATGGCGGATCATCCTGTCAACTCCGATTGGTCACGGAATCGTAACGACGCCGAAACCTGCGGCTGCGGAACTCCGCGGGCGACGGTCACGACCGCAGCGGCGGCTGCGAGCGCAACGGCGGCCCGAAGCGCCTCGGCTCAGAACGACGGGGCTCCCGTCGAGCCCCGGATGATCAGCTCGGGCGCGATCGTGGCGACGTATTCCGGCGCGGATGGATCGCGATCGCCGAGCAGGAGCGCGACGCACCGGCGCCCGAGCTCGGCGAAGTCCTGCCGCACGGTGGTCAGCGGCGGCCAGAAGTGGGCGGCCTCTGGCACATCGTCGAACCCGATGATCGAGACGTCGCCCGGGATGTCGAGGCCGGCGTCGCGTACGGCGTGCATGAGGCCGAGCGCCATCTGGTCGTTCGAGGCGAAGATCGCCGTGAAGTCGCGCACGGTGAGCAGTTCTCGGCCGGCGTGGTAGCCGAAGTTCGCGGTCCAGTCGCCGAGGATCGGCGCCGTGGTCGGCACGTCCTGGGCGCTCATCTCCTCGAGGAACCCGCGCATGCGCGCCTCCGCCTCGATCCAGTCCTGCGGGCCGGCGAGGTGGTAGATGTTGCGGTGGCCGAGCTCGATGAGATGCCGGGTGGCCATCCGCGCGCCCGCGATCTGGTCGACCGACAGGGTGCGCCCGACTTCTTGGCCGGTCGACTGCATGGTCACGTACGGCACGTCGATCGAGAGCTCGGCGATGGTCTCGAAGACGCGCACCTGCGGCGCGATCACGACGAGCCCCTCGATGCCCTGCGCCGCGAGGTGCGCGAGCCCGTCGGCGATCGACCCGGCATCCGACGAGTCGATGTTCGCGGTGGAGACCCAGTAGCCCGCGACGCGGGCCGCCGCCTCGATCGCGGCGATGCTCGAGGCCGGACCGTACTGCGTGCTCGACGCGGAGAGCACCCCGATCGTCCTCGATCGGCTCGTCACGAGGGCCCGGGCGGCACGGTTCGGCTTGTACTGCAGCTCGGCCATGACGTCGAGCACGCGCTGCTTCGTCTCGGGGCGGATGCTCGGGTGGTGGTTGAGCACACGGGAGACCGTCTGGTGCGACACTCCCGCGAGGCGCGCGACATCGCGAATGCTCGGTGCGCGCCCACGCGGCGCCTGCTGCTCGGACACGCTCACCCTCGATCATGTTCTCGGCATGTGCACGGTCACACCCGACCGCGAGTCCATTATGCACATGCCGCTGCGGGATGTGACGGTCACACGTGTGACGGTCACATCGTGTTCCGGCGCCGGACGGCCGTCCGATCGACCACCGGCGAGGGCCGTACGCGCTCGCTCGCGGTATCGTGCTGCCAGCACCGGATCGGTGCGGACCCCGACCGTTGAGGACCCGACGTGGCCGACTTCATGCGCTATCTCCCGCTCAGCCAGGGCGACCGCGCTCGGGAGTCCGACGTGTCGTCCGACTGGCGCGATGCCACTGCCGACGTGATCGACCGCGCAGCGGTCCTGCTCGAGGCGGCGGAACTCGACGACGATGCCGGGACTCGTCTCGCCGAGGGATTCCTCGAGAGCGTGAGCACGCGCCGTCATCCGGCACCGGGGCCGACCACTGCCAGCGACGCTGCGACACCCGACTCCGCGCACCCCGCCGCAGCGGCCCCCGCCGACCGGCTCCGTGGGTTCGCCGTCGCGATCCGCCTCGGTCGGCCTGCGCGCATCAGCTTCCTCTCCCGTGCGGTGGCCGCGCATCTCATGCTCGCCCACGAGGTCGGAACCGCTCCCGCGCTGCCCGAGCGCACGAGCGGAGCCGTGGCGCTCTACCTCGCCGCGAAGGCGCCCACTCCCATCCGCGCGGTCATCAACGGGCACACCCTGCGGGCCTCCGACGCCGATTGGGAGTTCGGACACGGCCCGGTGCTCGAACAGGCGGCGATCCCGATGCTCGAGTTCCTGCTCGGGCGCAGCCTCGAAGCGCCGCGTCCGGCCGCCGGCGACCGGGGCTGAGCGCACCTCGACGAGCGCGGCGGCGCACCGAGACATCCGTCAGCCGTATCCGGCCGCCGGCCTTCCGTCAGCCGTATCGGGTCGCCGGCCTTCCGTCAGCTGACGGATGCCTCCCGGCGAGGCCGCACGCGCGACGCGAGGAGCACCGCGACGATCGCGATCGCCGCGGTCACGGCGAAGTCGGCCGCGAACATGCCGGATCCCAGTGCACTCGAGATGAGTGCCGTGATCGCGAGCGCGATAGCCGCGCCGAGCGACTCCGAGATCGTCAGCGCCGCGCTGTTGAAGCCCTGCGCCGAGACCGGCGAGAGTGCGAGCACCGCGACCGAGAACCTCGGATACATGAAGCCCATCGCCCCGCCCGCGAGGGTCCACGCGACGAAGGCGATCGCCGGCGCGAGCGTGAACAGGGCGACGACGAGCACGATCACGAGCGAGACGGCGAGCAGGATCGTGCCGATCACGACGGCCTGCGTGTTCGACACGCGATCGAGCCGGCCCTGCAGCCACGACGCCGCGGCCCATGAGACGCCGGCACCGGTCAGCACCGCGCCCGCGAGGCTCGGCGAGAAGTGGTAGTTCTCGATGAACAGGTACGGCAGGTAGATCTCGCTGCCGAAGAAGGCACCGGCCACGATGAGCTTCAGCAGAACGGTCGCCGGCATGCCACGTGCGGCGCTCAGGGTTCCCTTCGGCAGCAGCGGCCGAGCGGCGTACGCGGCGAGGGCGATCGCCGCGATCGCGACGACCCACCGCCACGGGTCGCCGAGCTCCTTCGCGAGCGAGACCCCGAGCGCAGCGGCCGCGGTGAGCACCGCCCAGCCCACGCGGCTGATGCTCCACTCCACCGACGGGTCGCCCTGCACCTGCGAGCGCACGCGCAGCACGGGCGGCAGCATCATGGCGGCGGCGGGCACGACGAGCGCGATGACCCCGAGGAACACCCAGTGCCAGCTGAATGTCTCGGCGACGACGCCGGCGAGCGCCGGGCCGACGATCGAGGGGATCACCCACGCGGCGGCGAAGCCCGCGAAGACTCGGGCGCGCAGCGCCTCGGGGTAGACCCGACCGACGATCACGTAGAGCGGCACGATGACGGCGGCGCCCGACAGGCCGTGCACGAAGCGGCCGACGATGAACACCTCCATGTTCACGGCGGTGCCGGCGATCACGAGGCCGACGACGAACAGCGCCGCCGACACCAGCAGTGACGGGATCGGCCCCGATCGGTCGGTCCAGTTGCCCGCGATGACCATGCCGATGATGCCCGCGGCGAGCGGCACCGCGAACGCGAGGGCGAAGAGCGACTCGCCATCGAGTTGCTCGGCCACGAGCGGCATGATCGTCGTGACGGCCATCGCCTCGAATGCGGCGAGGAAGATCAGCGAGAACATGCCGATCGACAGCCAGCGGTACGGCTTCGACAGCGGCCCCGAGGCGGCGACCGGCCCGGCCGGCGCAGCGGATGCCGCGGCACCCGCCACCGTCGAGGCATCCGTCGACTCGTCGGTCGAGGGCGGCGCAGGCGTCGGAGCAGTCGGTTCGGAGGTCACCCTGTCGAGCCTACGACTTCAAGGGGACTTGAACTCAAGCGGATGCCCCGAGCGCCGAAGCATCCGCCCGGGGCATCCGTGCGTTCAGCTACCGGAAGCGCGGATCGTTGCCCGCCGTGGTGCTGATCTTCAGGTGCAGTGCCTCCGCGACGTCGGCCCAGTCGACGTACGAGAAGTTCGTCGCATCCCGTTCGCCGTCGACGCCTTCGCCGGTCTCGGGCTCGTCGTGCGTGACGAGGAGACCCTCTCGGTAGTCGCCGACGACGCGGTTGGTGACGGCGAGCCCATCGGAGCCGTTGATCTCATCGGCACCGTCGACGCCGTCGATGCCGAACGTGCCGACGAGGCGATTGCGTCCCTGACGCTCGTACACGGCGAAGGTGTCGTCGCCCTGGCTCGAGACGATGAGGTACCCGGTCGCCCCGGGGCCGTAGTAGAGGTCGACGCCCTCGGCGTCGGCTTCGAGCACCGAGCCGCCGAAGCCCTCGTCGTCAGCGTCGACGGGTGCGCACTCCTCGGTCTCGGGGTCGTACGCGTCGTGGACGCCGTAGTCCTTCACCCGGTCGATGAGCCGAGGCTCAGCCGTGCCGAAGGGGAGCTGGATGCGCCAGAGGCCGACATCCTCCTGCGCCGCGTACAGCACGCCGGTGCGCTGGTCGACGGTGAGGCCCTCGAGGTGCGGTTCGATGCCGGGCTCGTCGCAGGGTGTCCAGGTCGTGCCGTCGGGCAGCGGGAACGAGGCCGGCATGTCGGTCGTGGCGACGTCGTCGTAGCCGAGCGCGCCGTCGATCTCGACGATGCGGGCGGTCGCGAGGGTCGTGGCGCCCTCCTGCGTGACGACGGCGTACGCGTCATCACCGGCGGCAGGCTGCCACACGGCGAGGCCGTAGGCGGTCTGCCCTTCGTCGACGGTCGCACGGTCGGCGCTGAAGAGGAACGGTTGATCGGCCGCGGTGACCTCGACGAGCGGGGTCTCCGCATCCGAACCCTCGGGGTCGATCGTGAAGAAGCGCAGCTGGTCGTTGTACCGGTCGGAGACGACGGCCACGTCGACGAGCTCGCCGTCGAGTTCGACGCCGTAGGCGATGTCGACGTTGTTGTACCGGCCCTCGGTGCCGTCGGCGCGCGGCGCGACCGTTGCCGGCAGCGACTGCAGCTCGTCGGACTCGAGGTCGTAGACGCGGAGGCCGCCCTCCTTCGCCGTGACGATGACGATCGACTCGTCGGCGTCGCCCGGGTGCACCCAGATCGCCGGGTCGTCGCCGACCGCGTTGCCGCCGGCCTCGTCGTCGTAGAGCACCGGCGTCTCGTTGTCGGTCGTGATGACGGCCGGGTCCCCACCGACGGAGCCGGGCGCGGCGGCCCATGCTGCGGGGGCGGCGACGAGGAGCAGTGCGGCGACGGATGCCGTCGCGGCACCCTTCAACAGTGGAGTCATGCGATGAGACTCGCGGATGCCGCGAAACAGCGGCTGGACGCGGGGTGAATTCGGCTCGACGGGACCCGGGCCGCCGCTCAGAACTCCTCGTGCGTGTCGGGGTCTCCGCCCCAGATGCGCCCGCGCGACAACGCGGAGATGGCGTCGACCTCTTCGGTCGTGAGCGCGAAGCCGAAGATGTCGAGGTTCTCACGCCGGCGCGCGGCATCCGACGACTTGGGGATCGGCACCGCCTCGAGTTCGACGTGCCAGCGCAGCACCGCCTGCGCGGGGGTGACGCCGTGGGCGGCGGCGATCTCGACGATGACCGGCTCCTGCAGCAACTCGGTTCGCTTGGCGAGGGGACTCCAGCTCACGGTGCGGATGTCGTGCTCGTCGTGGAAGGCGCGCAGCTCCTCCTGCGGGAAGTACGGGTGCAGCTCGACCTGGTTCACGACCGGGACGATGCCCGTGCTGTCGATGAGCCGGGTCAGCATCTCGGGCGTGAAGTTCGAGACGCCGATCGCCCGCACGAGGCCCTTCTCACGCAGCGAGATCATCGCCCGCCAGCTCTCGAGGTACTTGCCGAGGCGCGGGAGCGGCCAGTGGATGAGGTACAGGTCGACCCAGTCGAGATCGAGGCGCATGCGCGACTGCTCGAAGCTCGCGATCGTCTCGTCGAAGCCGTGGTGCTTGCCGGGCAGCTTCGTCGTGATCACGAGATCGCTGCGATCGACGTCGGTGCGGCGGATCGCCTCGCCCACGGCCTCTTCGTTGCCGTAGTTGAATGCCGTGTCGATGAGGCGGTAGCCGTCGGCGATGCCCGCGGTGATCGCGTCGATACCCGCTTGGTCGTCGAGCCCGTAGGTGCCGAGTCCGATCGCCGGAATCGTGTTGCCGTCGCGGAGTGCGTACGCGGGTGCGATCATCTGTCCATCCTCACGCACGAGAGCACCGGATGCCAGACACGACGCCCCGCCGGATCCATGGAGGAACGAAGAACTCGGCATCGGAAGTCTCGGAACCGCTCTGCCAGTTCCCCCTCATCGCTGAGGGGGAACTGGCATATGGGACCCGGAACGGTCCAAGCCCGAGGGCCTACTCAGTCCGCGAGCACCCCTCAGCCGGTCGGCACCTCGGCGAACGCGCGCACCGGGAAGGTGCCGAAGCCCGCGACGCGCGGCGGCACCGCGGTGAAGCGTGCGCCGCGCACCGGCACCTCGTCGAGCGCGGTGAGGTGCTCGACCACGTGGATGCCCGCCGCGAGCAGGATCGAGTGCGCCGGCCGCGTGCCGCCCGACTCGGTGTCGTCGATGTTGAGCGAGTCGATGCCGACGATCGCGACACCGGCGTCGGCGAGATGCCGAGCACCCGCCTCGGTGAGGAACGGCGAGCCGTGCGCGTACTCGGGCCGCCCGAAGTGCCGGCTCCAGCCCGTGTGCAGCAGCACCGCCGTGCCTTCGAGCTCGCGATCGAAGAAGACCTCTGCGGGAATGCCGCGCTCCGCGGCATCCGTCAACCTGAAGACCTCGGCCGGGATGCCGACGAGCGTCTCGAGCGGCAGGCTCGCGAGGTCGCCGCCGTCGGCGTAGCGGTGGAACGGGCTGTCGAGGTAGGTGCCGGTGTTGCCGGCCATCGCGATGACGTCGATCTCGAACTCGGTGCCCGGCGCGTAGTGCTCGCGGGACGCCTCGCGCGTGAGGTGCGGAGTGATCACCGGTGCCGGGATGCCCGGATACGTCACGAGCCCCTCGCTGATCACGTGGCTGAGATCGACGAGGCGCACGCGCTGCGTGCGCTCTGGGTCGCCTGGCGCAGCGGATGCCTCGGCGCCGCGCTCGTTCGCATCGCCGACGACACCGCCGCCGACGCCCCGCGAGCCCTTGTGCGCCTCTTCGACGATCTCGAGGTTCGAGAGCTCGACGCTGCCGACGAGCGCGAGCCCGAGGTGGCGCACGAGCAGCTCGCCGATCTCGGCCTCGCTGAGCTGCGGCGACGGCAGGTCGAGCCGGAACGCCTCGGCGCGCAGCCCTCCCCCGTTGACGAAGGCGATGTCGGCGTCGAAGTGGGCGCGGTACTCGGTCATGCGTGCTCCTCGGGGGCGGGATGGGCGATCGGTGCTGCGATCGCCACGCCCCGGCGACGGGCGCGCACGCGGCGCACGACCGTCACGAGCACCGCGGCAGCGGCGAGCACGAGCGGCACCACGAGGTTCGCCCATGCGAGCACGAGGAGCCCCGCGGTCATGATGGTCGCGACGACGGCGAGCCACCAGCCGAACGACCAGCGCTTCAGCAGCAGGGTCGCGGCGAGCATCCCCGCGGCATAGATCGCCACCATGTTGCTCGTGTGAATGAGGATGAACCCGGTGAGGTCGAGGTCGTTCAGCAGCATGAGCCCGAAGTAGACGACGATCAGCACTCCGGTGAGCGCGAGCGCACGGCGCGGCACCTCGCCGTCGGCGGCGCCTTTGGCGAAGAACTTGGGCAGGTCGCCGTCGCGCCCGAGCGCGGCGCCGAGCTTGCCGAACGCCGGCAGGTAGGCGTTCATGACGCCGACGGTGACGATGGCTGCGATGATCGCCACGAGCACCGGACCGATGCCGGGTGCGGTCGTCTCGACGAGATCGAGCAAGGGCACTTGGCTGTCGCCCGCCCGATCGCCGAGCACCGCGACCGTGACGAACTGCAACGCGAGGTAGGCGACACCCACGACGGCCACGGCGATCGCCGTGGCGAGCGGGATGGTGCGCCGGGGGTTCCTGAACTCCCCCGCGATGTGGGTGCCGACCTCCCAGCCGGCGAACGCCCAGACGAAGAGGCTGATCGCGACGCCCACCCCGCTCCAGCCGTTGGGCAGGAACGGTTCGAAGTTCGAGACCTCGACCGCGGGGAACGTGGCTGCCACGACCCCCACCACGACGGCGATCAGCAGGCCGGTCAGCACGAACTGCACCCACCCGGCGACGCGAACGCCGAACCAGTTGATGACGAACGGGGGCACGAAGACGGCGAAGCCGATGATCGGCACGGCCGACCGGTCGATGCCGAGCACCGCGACGACGTACTCGCCGCCGAGCACGGCGAGCACGGGCGCACCCACGCAGACGCCGAAGTAGAACCAGTACCCGGTCATCCGGGCGGCGGTGCCGCCGAGCGCACGGCGAACGAAGCTCGCCACGCCGCCGGCGTCGGGGTAGCGCGCCGAGAGCGCAGCGAACGTGCCGGCGAGCGGAATCGACAGCACGAGCACGGCGGCGACGGCCACGATCGAGGCGGGTCCGGCGGCGGAGGCAGCGAGGCCGGGCAGCACCAGGATGCCGGTACCGAGCACGCTCGCGATGTAGAGGGCCGTGCCCTGCACGAGGCCGAGGCTGCCGCGGTGCGGCACGGATTCAGCAGTCGCCGAGGCGCCGGATGCCGCGGAGCCGGCGGGAGCCGCGCCGGCGGCGACGGCGGTCTGGTTCGAAGTCACTCGCTCATTCTGGGGTATCCCGCCGACGCTCGCCGCTGGCAGGAATGACACACTTCATCGAAATACTGCCAGCGCCTCAGGCGCGCCGAACCTGCGCCACCGCCGCCTCCCGGTCGATGAAGTTCGTGAGCTCGCCGATCGAGGCCATGAGCGGCGCCGGGAACAGGACGAGCGTGTTCTTGTCGACCCCGACCTCGACGAGCGTCTGCAGGGTGCGCAGCTGCAGGGCGAGCGGATGCGACATCATCGTGTCGCTCGCGACGCCGAGCTGCTCGGCAGCGAGCGACTCCCCCTCGGCGGCGATGATCTTCGCCCGCTTCTCGCGCTCGGCCTCGGCCTGCTTCGCCATCGCGCGCTTCATCGAGTCGGGCAGCAGGATGTCCTTCAGCTCGACGAGCGTGACCTCGACACCCCAGTCGAGTGTCGTGACATCCAGGATCTCGCGGATGTTGGCGTTCAGCGCAGCCGTGTCGGCGAGCGTCTCGTCCAGGTGGTGCTGACCGACGACGCGGCGCAGCGTGGTCTGGGCGATCTGCTCGATCGCGGCCTTCACGTTCTCGATCGCGATCACCGACTTCACCGCGTCGGCGACGCGGTAGTAGGCGACGGCCGAGACCCCGACGGTGACGTTGTCCTTCGTGATGATGCCCTGCGACTGGATCGGCAGCGTGACGATCCGCAGCGACACCCTGGTCATCACGTCGACGATCGGGATGATGAACCGGATGCCGGGCTCGCGCACACTGTGCAATCGGCCGAAGCGCAGCACCACACCGCGCTCGTACTGCTTGACGATCTTCACCGACATGAAGAACAGGATGATCGCGAGGATGCCGACGATGACGAGGGTGATCCAGAACCAGACCATGAGAGCTCATCTCCTGCGGCGCCGGTTCGTACCGGGCGCCTGCTCCCATTCTCCCACCGCGAATGCCTGCCGAGTAGTGGCTGCGGATGCCGCTATAGGCGGGCGAGCGCCCCGTCGATGTCGGCGAGCAGGTCGGCGACGTCCTCGATGCCGACCGACAGTCGCACGATCGACTCGGGCACCTCGGCCTCGGTGCCCTTCACCGAGGCGTGCGTCATCTCGGACGGGTAGTTGACGAGCGACTCGACCCCGCCGAGCGACTCGGCGAGCTGAAACAGCTCGGTCGACTCGGCGAACCGGCGCGCGGCCTCGCCGCCGCCCGCGAGCGAGATCGAGAGCATGCCGCCGAAGCCCGACATCTGCCGGGCGGCGAGCTCGTGGCCGGGGTGCGACTCGAGGCCCGGATAGAAGACGCGCTCGATGCCGGCGTGCTCCTCGAGGCGTCGCGCGATCGCGAGGGCGTTCGAGCTGTGCCGCTCCATGCGGACCCCGAGGGTCTTGATGCCCCGCGACGTCAGGAACGCGTCGAATGGGCCCGAGACCGCACCGGCCGCGAACTGCGTGAAGGTCACGCGCTCGGCGAGGTCGGCGAGTTCCGTACGACCGGAGCCGGCGCCCGTCGCGTCGCCGAGACCCGCACCGAACACGAGCGCGCCGCCGAGGACGTCGGAGTGGCCGCCGAGGTACTTCGTCGTCGAGTGCACGACGACGTCGGCGCCGAGCGCGAGCGGCTGCTGCAGCGCGGGCGAGGCGAACGTGTTGTCGACGACCACGAGCACGCCGGCGGTGCGGCCGAGCTCGGCGAGCGCCGCGACATCCGAGATCTTCATGAGGGGGTTCGACGGCGTCTCGATCCAGAGCACCTTCGTCGACGGCTCGATCGCCGCGCGCACCGCGTCGAGGTCGCTCGTGTCGACGGTCGTGTGGCGCACGCCCCAGGCGCCGTGCACGCGGCGGATCAGCCGATGCGTGCCGCCGTAGACGTCGTTGCCGACGACGACGTGGTCGCCGGGTGCGAGCACGGTGCGCAGCAGCGCGTCTTCGGCGGCGAGGCCCGACGCGAACGACAGCCCGAGCTCGCCGCCCTCGAGGGCCGCGAGCTGGGTCTCGAGTGCGGTGCGCGTGGGGTTGCCGCCGCGCGAGTACTCGTAGCCGCCGCGGAGGCCGCCGATTCCGTCTTGCACGTAGGTCGAGGTCTGGTAGATCGGCGGGATGACGGCGCCGGTGGTGGGATCGAACTCCTGCCCGGCGTGGATCGCGCGGGTGTCGAAGCGTGCGTGGTCGTGCATGTGTCTCTCCTGAGAAGCGTCTGGTGCAGATGTACCCGGGCCGGTCAGGCCGAGAGGTAGGCGAGCAGGTCGGTGCGCGTGATCACGCCGAGCGCCTTGCCCCCGTCGGTCACGAGCATCGCGGGCGTCGTGCCGAACGACGAGCGAGCGGATGCCACGGGCTCATTGACCCCGATGAGCGGCAGCGACTCCCCCACGACCCCCGAGACCTTGTCGGTGAGCTTGACCTGCCCCGAGAAGACGAGGTCGAGCAACGTCTCCTCGTGCAGTGCGCCGAGCACCTCGCCGAGCACGACGGGCGGCTCGGCGGTCAGCACGAGAAGTTGCGAGACGCCCGTCTCGGTCATGCGGTCGATCGCCTCGCGCACCGTGTCGTTCGGGTGCACGTAGACGAGGGGCGCCGTGCGGTCGGCCTTCGCGGCGAGCAGCTCGGCGATCGTGTGGCCGGCCGGTGCGTTCGAGAAGCCGTAGGCGCGCATCCACTTGTCGTTGAAGATCTTGCCGAGGTAGCCGCGGCCGCCGTCGGGCAGCAGCACCACGAACACGTCGTCGGGGCCGGCGGATGCCGCGGCCTTCAGCGCCGCGACGACGGCCATGCCGCTCGAGCCGCCGACCAGGATGCCCTCCTCGCGTGCGAGGCGACGGGTCATGTCGAAGGACTCGGCGTCGGAGACGGCGATGATCTCGTGCGGCACCGCGGGGTCGTACGCCGTCGGCCAGAAGTCCTCGCCCACGCCCTCGACGAGGTACGGCCGGCCGGTGCCGCCGGAGTACACCGAGCCCTCGGGGTCGGCGCCGATGATGCGCACGCGATCTTCGGACACCTCACGGAGATAGCGTCCGGTGCCGGTGATCGTGCCACCGGTGCCCACGCCGGCGACGAAGTGCGTGATCTCGCCCTCGGTGTCGCGCCAGATCTCGGGGCCGGTGGTCTCGTAGTGCGATCGCGGCCCATTGGGGTTGGAGTACTGGTCGGGCTTGAACGCGCCGGGGATCTCACGGGCGAGCCGGTCGGAGACCCCGTAGTACGACTCGGGGCTGTCGGGCGCGACGGCGGTCGGCGTCACGACGACCTCGGCGCCGTAGGCCGTGAGCACGTTGCGCTTGTCTTCGCCGACCTTGTCGGGGCAGACGAAGATGCACTTGTAGCCGCGCTGCTGCGCGATGAGGGCGAGGCCGACGCCCGTGTTGCCGCTCGTCGGTTCCACGATCGTGCCGCCCGGCTTCAGTTTGCCCTCGCGCTCGGCGGCGTCGATGATGCGGCCCGCGATGCGGTCCTTCGACGAGCCGCCGGGGTTCAGGTACTCGAGCTTCACGAGCACCGTCGCCGAGGTGACGCCTTCGGTGACGTGGTGCAGCTTCACGAGCGGGGTGTCGCCGACGAGATCGACGATGGTGTCTGCGTACTTCATGGTGAGGTCCTTGCTGTCGGCTCGTTCAGCCCGGTCGGCGAACGGGGGCGGCGAACGATCGATCGTGCGCGCGTGCGTGCGGCGTCGGTTTTGTCGGCGTCAGCGACAACACAGCGAGAGGATCACGAGGCCACTCTATCCGGTCGGGCGATCGTGGCGAAGGACCGATCGGATGCCTCGACCCGGCGTTCTCCCAGCCTGAACGCTCGCGCCGTTCATATGATTGAAGCGACAACCATGCGAGAGAGGCCTACGTGTGAGCGCGACCCCGCCCGTTCCCCCCAAGGTGAAGCAGCAGAACACCGTCAAGCAGCAGCGCGCGGCTGAGCGCGAGCGCAAGCTGGCCGAGTTCAAGAAGCGCGAGGCCAAGGCCAAGCGCAACCGGCGCATCGGGATCTGGTCGGCGGTCGTGGGAGGTCTCGCCGTGGTCGGCATCGTCATCACGTCGATCGTGCTGACCCCGCAGCCCGTCTCGTACGGCGCCGGTGGCGACGGATCGAAGATCGAGGGCGTCGAGACCTTCGACAACGGCGCCGGCCACGTCGAGGGCGTCGTCGACTACGCGCAGACCCCGCCCGCCGGCGGCGAGCACAACCAGGCGTGGCTGAACTGCGGCGTCTACGAGCAGCCGGTGCCGAACGAGAACGCCGTGCACTCGCTCGAGCACGGGGCGATCTGGGTCACGTACGACCCCAAGCTGCCCACCGACGAGCTCGAGGCGCTGAAGTCGCACCTGCCCTCGACCTACGTCGTGCTCTCGCCCTTCGAGGGCCTCGACTCGCCCATCGTCCTGAGCGGCTGGAACACGCAGCTCGCCCTCGACAGCGCCGACGACGAGCGCATCCCCGCGTTCTTCGAGGAGTACTGGCAGAGCCAGAACGTGCCCGAGCCCGGGGCCCTCTGCACGGGCGCCTACGACGCGCCCGGCAAGGTGTCGTGACGGAGCTCGCCGATCCGGTGAGCCCAGTCGGCGCCGACCACGAGGCTGCCGGCGAACTCGCCGCCGCCCCTGTGCCCGCGCGGCGCCGTGGCGGCCGGGCGGCGGTCATCGCCGTGGCATCCGTCGCCCTCATCGTCGTGGCCGTCGTGGCCTTCTCGATCGGGCGCCTCTCGACCCTCGCCGAGCCCACGCCGTCGAGCACGAGCGCCGAGGCCGGCTTCGCCCGCGACATGCAGGTGCACCATCTGCAGGGCGTCGAGCTCGCCATGATCGTGCGCGACGCGACCGACGACCCCGAGGTGCGACTGCTCGGCTACGACATCGCGACGACGCAGGCGCAGCAGGCCGGCCAGATGTACGGATGGCTCGCCGAATGGGGACTCTCGCAGGCGGGTTCCGAGCCGTCGATGACGTGGATGACGCGCCCCGCGATCGACGGCGCCGCCGGTCACGACGACCACGCGACGGCAGACCCCGGCGCCCACGTGCCCGGCGCGCCCATGCCCGGGCTCGCGACACCGGCTCAGGTGGAAGAGCTGCGCGGCCTCACCGGCGTGGAGGCGGAACGCCGCTTCCTCGAGCTCATGATCGCCCACCATCGGGGCGCGGTCGAGATGGCCGACGCGGTGCTCGCGCGCTCGTCGAACGACGTGGTCGTCGCGCTCGCGCAGTCGATCGTCGACAGCCAGACATCGGAGATCGACCTCATGACCGGCATGCTCGCCGAGCGCAGCTAGCCCACCGCTGGAGCTCTCGGCCTCACTCGGCCGAGGCGTTGCCCGCCGCGAGGAAGCGCAGCACCGCGAGCACCCGGCGGTGGTCGTCCGACGAGGCCGGCAGTGCGAGCTTGCCGAAGATCGAGGTGATGTGCTTCTCGACGGTGCCCGGCGAGAGGAACAGTGCGACGGCGATCGCCGAATTGGATCGCCCCTCTGCCATCAGCCGCAGGATCTCGAGTTCGCGGTCGGTGAGCATGGCGAGGGGCCCATCGGCGCGCCGCCGACCGAGCAGCGAGGTCACGACCTCGGGATCGAGCACGACGTGGCCGGCCGCGACCTGGCGCACCGACTCGATGAAGGTCGAGACATCCGCCACCCGATCCTTCAGCAGGTACCCGACCCCCTCGGAACTCGCGTCGAGCAGGGTGCGGGCGTACCGCGTCTCGGCGTACTGCGAGAAGAGCAGCACGCCGGTGGCCGGGTGCTCGCGCTTGATGCGGAGCGCCGCGCGCAGTCCCTCGTCGCTGTGACCGGGCGGCATCCGGATGTCGGAGATGACGACGTCCGGAGGGTCCTGGGCGACCAGGGCGACGAGGCTGTCGCCGTCGCCGACGGCCCCGGTCACCTCGACCCCGCGCCCCGCGAGGAGGGCCACGAGTCCGTCGCGGATGATCGCGGAGTCCTCGGCGACGGCGACGCGCATCAGGCGACGACCATGGGCAACTCGATCGTCACGCGCGTCGGCCCACCCGCGGGGCTCTCGACCGCGAGCGTCCCGTCGACCGACCGGGCCCGTCCCGTGAGACCCGCGAGTCCAGTGCCCGAACCCGACTCGTCGCGGAAGGCGACGTGGGCGCCGCCGCGACCGTCGTCGGCGACCGCGACGACGAGACGGTCCCCACGCTGCACGACCGAGACATCCGCTCGGCCCGCACCCGAGTGCTTCACGACGTTGCCGAGCAGCTCGAGCACGCTGAAGTAGGCGATCGTCTCGATGACCGCGGATGGCCGGCCCGCGATGCGGCAGTCGAGCTCGACCGGCACCGGCGAACCCGCCGCCACTGAGGCGAGCGCAGCCTCGAGCCCCGCGTCGAGCACCGGCGGATGGATGCCCTTCGCGAGGTCGCGCAGCTCGGCGAGCGTCGACGTGGCAGCGGTGCGCGCCGATTCGACGAGTGCCACGACCGTCTCGGGGTCGTCGCCACGAGCGAGCCGTTCATGGGCGTCGCCGAGCGACATGGCGAGCCCGACGAGGCGCGCCTGCGCCCCGTCGTGCAGGTCGCGCTCGATGCGGCGCAGGGTGGCATCGGCATCGGTCACCGCGACGCGGCGCGAGTTCGTGAGCTCGATGATGCGCTCTTCGGCGGGCGTGCGTCCGAGCATGCGCGCGATCACGTTTCCGTGGAATTCTGCGAGGCCCCGGTTCACGGCGGGCCAGACGAAGAGGAGGATCAGCACGCCCGCGACGGTGAACACGACGTGCATGAGGGGGGTGTCGGCCACGTAGCCGAAGATCTGCACCCGGCCCGGCCCGAGCAGCTGCACGAGCCACTCCGTCGAGAGCCCGGCCCCGAGCGCAAGCACGATCGTGGAACCCGCCCAGCTGAGCACGGCGAGCGGCAGGTGCAGCAGCGGGAAGCCGATGGTTCGCGAGGTGGCGAGACCGCGCATTCGGGTCGCCCAGTCGGCGTCGGTCGCACCCGCCGACGGCGAAGGCGGATCGGCGATCTCGAGGCCCAGCTGGTGCCTCGCGAGCCGGATCGAGAGCGTTCCGAGCTTGCGCGAACCGGCCGCGAACGCCTCGGCGATCGAGATGCCGACGTAGCTGAGCGCGGCGATCAGGCCGAGCAGGAACGCGAACGACAGGTAGCAGAGCTCCAGCATCGCCACGGGCAGCGCCGTCCAGATGAAGGCGAACTCCTTCCAGGTGCGGCGGGCGAAGAGCGCCGTCGCCAGGGGCGGGCGAAGCCTGGCGGGCGTGGTCGACGTGCGTGACATCTCAGTGGTTCCAATCGAGCGGAGGTCGCGACGGGCGGCGGCTCGTCTTCAACCATATTTGCGATCGACTGGCCGCCCGCCCACGGGGCTGTCCCGACACCGGGGAGGGTTCTCCCCCTGATCGCGGTACCCGATCGCCGCGCCCCGTCGCGGCCCGGCCTCCGCCGGCGTGCCCCGCCCGTCACCGCCCGCCGAGGGCGCCGCGCACGATGCCGGCGGCCGCGAGGGCGTCGGATGCCGCGCGCCGGCGATTCTCGATCGCCTGGCCGATGTCCCGCGCCACCGCCGGGTTCGAGCGCACGATCTCGTCGATCACGGAGAGGGGCATCACGAGGATCGTGCTCACCTCGGCGGCCACCGCGCGCACGAACGACGGCTCGCGGGTGAGCACCGTCTGCCCGACCGACTCGCCGACGTCCGCGGTCCCCGAGTCGATCGCACCGCGATCGGTCACGATCGACAGGGCCAGGCGCCCGTCGACGACGACCCTGAGCACGTCGGGCACCTGGTCGGGCTGCTGCACGACCTCCCCGGTGCCGTACCGCTCGAGATGGCACGAGGGCGCCAGTCGCTCGCGGTCGTCGGCGCTGAGCCGGAACGCCGGAGCGATGAGCTCGAGCGCAGCGCTGAGCGCCGAAGGCTCGGCGACGGGGTCCGTCGAGTCGCCGTCCAGTGAGAGGCCGCGACGGCGCGCCGCGTACCAGAGCCAGGCGAGCAGGAGCGACACCGCGTCATCCGCTGCCGCCGGACCGGAGACGGGCACCTCGACCAGGTACTTCGCGGCGCCGAGGTACCTGGCTGCGGGCTGCTCGCCCGACGCCGCCATCGGCAGCCCGCGCGCCACGTCGACGACGAGGTCGATGACCTCGTGCGGCGGGTCGTCGGTCGAGAAGGTCACGGTGGCGATCGCGCGGTGCAGTTCGGTCGGCAGGCTCAGGTTCGTGAACGAGGCGTTCGCGAGCGAGGCGTTCGGCACGATCTGCACGCCGGCGCCCGTGTCGATGTGCACGGCCCGCCAGTTCACCTCGATGACCCGTCCGCGCACGCTGCCGGTGTCGAGCCAGTCGCCGAGCTTGAACGGCTGCTCGAAGAGCAGCAGCAGGCCCGAGATGATGCCGCCGACCGCGTTCTGCAGGGCGAGGCCGATGACGATCGACGTGACGCCGAGCGCGGCGATGAGCCCGCCGACATCCGCGTCCCACACCCAGGAGAAGAGGATCGCGAGGCCGACGACGATGAGCACGAGCCGGCCGAGGTCGACGAAGATCGACGGGATGCGCTCGCGCCAGCTGCCGGGCTTCGCGTTGGCGAAGAGGGCGACGTTGAGGGCGCTGAGCACCAGGAGGATCACGAGGAAGCCGAGCACCGTGGCGACGACCCTCGCCCACACCTGCTCGGCTGGCGACTGGATCGCGAAGATCAGCAGGCCGAAGAGCGCGCCGACCGGCACGACCCAGTTGCGCAGCAGCCGCACCGGACCTGCGGCGGCACTGCCTCGACGCGTCAGCCAGCCGAGCACCTCGGTGAGCACGACGAGCAGCACCGGCACGCCGAGCGCGAGCACGATGCCCCAGAAGAGCCATCCCTCGCCGAAGAGCTCATCCATGGCTACTCCACCCGCCACACGGTCTCGGAGCCGTCGGCCGTCTCGATCGTGCCGGCCGAGACGATGCGCACTCCGTCCTGCAGGCGGTCCTTCACCGCCTGGCTCACGTAGATGCCGGGCCGGCCGTCGACACTGCGCACCCGGTAGGCGAGGTTCACGGCGTCGCCCCAGAGGTCGTAGGCGAGGCTCGTGCGACCGACGAGCCCGCTCGTCACGGTGCCGGTCGCGATACCGGCGCGCAGTTCGACGGATGCGTCGTTGCCCGCGTTGAACCGCTCGATGACCGCGCGCAGCTCGGTCGCGAACTCGACCGCTCGCCTGACGTTGTCGACTCTGGGCACGATGAGGCCCGAGCTCGCGAGGTATCCCCCGCGGAGCGTGCGCACCTTCTCGACGCCCGTGCGCTCGGCCGCCTCGTCGAAGCCGCGCATGAGCGAGTTGAGTTGCGCGAGCTCGTCCTCACTCGACAGCGATGCCGTGAAGTCGTCGAAGCCGATGAGCTCGGCGAAGATGACCGAGACGTCCTGGTGCACCTCGGAGATCGTCTCCTCGCCGTCCTGATAGCGCTTCGCGACGGTCTCGGGCATGAGCGTGTGCAACAGGCGCTCGTTCTCCATGCGCTGCTCGTCGATGAGTTCCTGCTTGATGCGCAGGCTCGAGCTCATGTCGTTGAACGCGTTGCCGAGGTCGCCGAACTCGTCGCGCGAGCCGGCCGGCACCTGCACGGTGAGATCGCCGCCGGCGACCCGGCGCACCGCCTCGGAGAGATGGCGCACCGGCCGGGTGAACACCTGGGCGAGCAGCATCGAGAGCACGCTCACCGCGAGCAGGATCGCGAGTGTCGAGATCACGAGGTTGCGGGTGAAGTCGGTGACCGGCGCGAACGCCTCCTCGGTGTCGATGCGTGCGACGGCGACCCAGTTGAGCCCGTCGATGTCGACCGGGGTGTACGCGGTGATGTTCTCGCGCCCGAGATAGCCTCTCGAGATCGTCGTGCCCGACTTGCCCTGCTGGGCGAGCCTGACCGACTCCGTGGTGACCGGCTGCAACAGTACGGTGCCGCCGACCTCGACTTCGCGTTCGGCGAGCTCCGAGGGTGTGCCGTTCGCGACCGCGAGCTTCTCGAACGCCTGCGGATCCTCGATGAGCAGCCGCGAGTTGCTCCGCATCAGGTCGTCGCTGCCGGCGACGTAGACCTCGCCGGTGTCGCCGAGTCCCTGTTCCTTCCAGCGCTCATCGCCGGTGAGCACGTCGTTGATGATGTCGATGGGAATCTGCACCGCCAGGGCGCCGGTCACCCGCTCGGTGTTGCCGACGGGCGAGACCACCCAGATCGCGGGCACGTTCAGCGACGGGATGTACCGCTCGTAGTCGGTGGTGGCGAGCGCGTTGACCGAATTGGTGGCCATCACGTCGCGGTAGGCATCCGCGAGCTGCGAGTCCTTGAACGGCCCCGTCATGATGTTCATGCCGAGATCGGGCCCGGAGTAGGCGGTGTAGACGACATTGCCCTCGGTGTCGAGCAAGAGCACGTCGTCGTAGCCCGAGGCGGCGATGATCCGCTGGAAGTAGTCGTGGTACCGCTCGCGTGCGGCCGACCACGGGCTGCCGTCCCCGGCGTCGCCCGCGTCGATCGCGGCCTCGAAGTCGAGTTCGCCGCCCGGGAACCGGTAGGACTTCGAGGTGTACTGGTATTGCAGATACTGGCCGGCGACGGATTCCGGGATGAATGCGCCGGCCGCATAGGTGCCGCCGGCGCGAGCCGACAGTGCGGCGTTGAATTCGTCGTCGTAGTACGCCTCGAGCTCCGCCCGTTGCGCCTCGTCGAGCGGGCGCGACTGCGCCTCGGCGAACGCCGCGTTCAGGGCGACCGACGCGTTCTGGGCGCTGAGGTTGCGCGAGTCGAGCGTGACCCCCGTCTGCACCCCGCCGAAGACCCGTTCGAGCTCACCCGTGCGCAGTTCGCGGATCGTGGTGAGCTGGTCGACCGCGGCGGCCCGCAGCGACTCGCGGCCGCTGACGAAGCCGATGACGCCGACGATGATCGAGGAGATCAGGCTCACCCCGAGCAGCATGATGAGCAGCTTCGACTGGATGCTGAGGCCGACCCTGCGAGGCTTCGAAGTGCGCGGCTTCCGCTCGCGCGGCGCGCGGCTCGGCACGGTCGGTGCGGTCGGCGGCGGTGCTGCGTCGCCGTCGTCAGCGGATGCCTCGGACGGCGCCCCACGTTCCATCGTCGACACGTCGCCCCTCTCGGCCCCCCGGCAAGATGCTCCACACTCTAGCGGCGCAGGGTGCCCCGATCGCAAGAGGCGCCGTCGAAGTCGTGTCCCCCGAATCGCCGCTGCACGTGCTCAGGACTCGAGCACCGACCGTTCCTCCTGCTGGCGGTACAGCGAGGCGTAGACGCCCTCGGCGACGACGAGTTCGGCGTGCGTCCCCCGTTCGACGATGCGCCCGGCGACGACGACGAAGATGACGTCGGCCGAGACCACGGTCGAGAGCCGGTGCGCGATCGCGATCGTCGTGCGACCCCGTGCGGCGTCGTCGAGCGCCTGCTGCACGACGCGCTCGGAGATCGTGTCGAGCGCACTCGTCGCCTCGTCGAGCACGAGCACCGCCGGGTCCTTCAGCAGCACCCGCGCGATCGCGATGCGCTGCTTCTCACCGCCCGAGAGCCGATAGCCGCGTTCGCCGACGACCGTGTCGTAGCCGTCGGGGAACGAGGCGATCGTCTCGTGGATGTTCGCCGCCCGCGCCGCGGCCTCGAGCTCGGCGTCGCTCGCATCGGGCCGCGCGTACCGCAGGTTCTCGCCGATCGTCGCGTGGAAGAGATATGTCTCCTGGCTCACGATGCCGATGTGGGAGATGAGCGACTCCTGGTCGAGATCGCGCACGTCGACGCCCGCGAACCGCACGACGCCGCCGGATGCCTCGTACAGCCGCGGCACGAGGTACGAGACCGTGGTCTTGCCGGCTCCGGACGGGCCCACGAACGCCGCGAACTGACCGGGCTCGATCGTGAAGCTCACGGCGTCGAGCGTCGGCCGCGAGTCGTCGTCGGCATCGGGGTAGCGGAACGACACCTCGTCGAACTCGACGCGCCCGAGGGGCCCCTCGCTCCCCGAGCCCGTCGAAGGGACCTGCCTCGCGTCGGGCCGGTCGACGATCGCCGGCTTCAGGTCGAGGTACTCGAAGATGCGCGCGAAGAGGGCGCTCGACGTCTGCAGGTCGAGCGCGACGCGCATGAGCCCCATGAGCGGGAACAGGAGGCGCGCCTGCACGGTCGTGAAGGCGACGATCGTGCCCGCCGTGACATCCGCTGCGCCGCCGGCGATGAGCCAGCCCGCGACCAGGTAGACGATCGCGGGAATGGACGACATGAAGATGTTGACCATCGCGAAGAACCACTGGCCCGTCATCTGCTGCTTGACCTGCAGGTGGATCTGGTTCTGGTTCTCGTCGGAGTACCGCTCGATCTCGCTCTTCTGCCGGGTGAAGCTCTTCGACAGCAGGATGCCCGAGACGCTCAGCGTCTCCTGTGTGATCGCGGTCATCTCCGACAGCGACTCCTGTGTCTTCCCCGCGATACGCGCACGCACCTGCCCGACCCGGCGCTGGGCGATGACCATGAACGGCATGAGCACGAGGGCGATGATCGTGAGCTGCCAGTTGAGGATGAGCATGGCGATGAACGCCGAGATCACGGTGACGGTGTTGCCGAGCACGCTCGACACGGTGTTCGTCAGCACGCCGGCGACGCCGCCGACGTCGTTCTGCAGCCGCGACTGGATGACCCCCGTCTTCGTGCGCGTGAAGAAGCTCAGCTCCATGGCCTGCAGGTGCGTGAACAGCCGCACCCGGAGGGCTCCCATGACGTTGTTGCCGATCGTCGCCGTCAGCCACGTCTGCCAGACGCCGAGCAGTGCCGAGACGATGAAGACGGCGATCATCGCGATGACGAGCCACATGAGCACCGGCAGGTTCGGGCCGGAGACCTCGCCGCTCGCGTCGACCGGGAAGAGACCGTCGTCGAACGCCCGCTGGGTCAGCAGCGGCGGAATGATGGCGAGCCCGGCGCCGATCAGCACGAGCACGACCGTCGTGCCGAGCGCGACCTTGTGCGGGGCGAAGAGCTCGGCGATGCGACCGAGCAGGTTCGGCACCTGCGGCGCCTCGGCGTTCGCCGCGCGCTGCGCCTCCTCGTCGACGGCGAACCCCCGACGAGGCCCGCCACCGCCGCCGGCTCCACCGCCTCCGGCTCCGCGTCCGCCGCCGGCTCCGCCGCCTCGCGGCGCTCCCCCGTGCATGCTCATGGCACGAGCCTATGCCGCGCCCCGCTGGCCGCCGCCGTCGTTCGCCCGGAGCAGAGCGAGCGGATGCCGCAGGCCACAGCCTGCGGCATCCGCTCGCGCTCGGCTCGCCTAGCCCTTGGTGGAGCCCGCGAGCAGGCCGCGCACGAAGTAGCGCTGCAGCCCGAAGAAGACGCCGAGCGGGATCACGATCGAGATGAACGCGGCCGCGGTGAGTCGCTGCCAGTCCTGCCCGCGCGTGCCGACCATCTCGGCCAACCGCTGCGTCAGTGGAGCGACGTCTTGCGTGCCGCCCGAGAAGATGAGGGCGACGAGCAGGTCGTTCCACACCCAGATGAACTGGAAGATCGCGAACGACGCGAGCGCCGGTGTCGCCAGCGGCAGCACGATGCGGAAGAAGATCTGCCCGTGCGTGGCGCCGTCGACCCGCGCCGCCTCGATGACGTCGGACGGGATCTCGGAGATGAAGTTGTGCAGCAGGAAGATCGCGAGCGGGAGCGCGAACATCGAGTGCGCGAGCCACAGCGGCAGGTAGTTCTGCTCGGGGATGATCGGCACCAGGTCGTGCAACCAGGCCTGCATGGGCCGCAGCCACGTCGAGAAGATCTGCAGCAGCGGCACGAGGGCCATCTGCAGCGGGATGATCTGGAGCGCGAACACGAAGATGAAGAGCCAGTTGACCCACTTGAAGCGGATCCACGCGAACGCGTACGCGGCCATCGACGCGAAGACGAGCGGGATCAGCGTGGCGATCAGCGCGATGGCGATCGAGTTCACGATGTACGAACCGAGCTGCGGCGATGCCGACGACGTCGAGAACAGCACGTCGCGGTAGTTGTCGAGCGTGAAGCCCGGGTTCTGGAAGATCGTCCACCAGCCCGTGGTGCGGATCAGCTCGGCAGGCCGGAACGACGAGACCAGGAGCCCGAAGGTCGGGATGGTCCAGAGCACCGCGATGATCAGCGAGATGATCGTCGCGGTGCGCGAGGTCAGCCGCTTCTTCACGCGTGCGGTCTTGGAGCCGTACTCACTGCGCTCGGCGGCCTCGATCGAGCCGAGGTTCTCACCGACCGGGAGGTCGGCGGGGGCGACGCTGCTCATCGGATCTCCCTCTGCTTGCGGAGCACGTTGACGTTGTAGACGACGATCGGCAGCACGAGCACGAAGAGGATCAGTGCGAGGGCCGAACCGCGCCCCACCTCGCTCGCCCGGAAGGCCTGGGTGTACATCTCGTTGGCGATGACGCTCGTGTTGAAGTTTCCGGCGGTCATCGTTCGCACGATGTCGAAGACCTTCAGCGTCGCGATGGAGATCGTCGTGAGCACCACGACGAGCGCGCCGCGGATGCCTGGCACCGTGACGTTGAGGAAGCGCTGCCAGCCGTTCGTACCGTCGAGCTGCGCCGCCTCGATCTGCTCGGTCGGCACGCCCTTGATCGCCGCGCTCAGGAGCACCATGGCGAAGCCGGTCTGGATCCAGATCATCACGACGATGAGCAGGAAGGTGTTGATCGGGTCGGTCTGCAACCACTGCACCGGTTCGCCGCCCGCCGCGACGACGAGGGCGTTCAACAGGCCGATCTGCTCGCGGTCGCCCCCGCGGTACTCGTAGACGAACCGCCAGATCACGCCGGCGCCGACGAAGGAGATCGCGATCGGCATGAACAGGATGACCTTGTAGTAGCGCTCGCCCCGTGACTTGTCGATGAACACGGCGTAGGCGAGGCCGACCGCCGTCGAGATGGTCGGCACGAGCAGCACCCAGATGATCGTGTTGATCAGCGTGCGGATGGCTGCCGGCTGCGTGAACGTCCAGACGAAGTTGTCGAGGGTCCAGTCACCGCTCGAGTCCTGGAACGCCAGGAGGCTCGTGCGGATCGCCGGGTACACGAGCCCGATGGCGATGAAGAGCATCGCCGGCAGCAGGAAGAGGCCCAGCTGCCAGTAGTCTCGGCCCTTCTTCGGAGCCTTGTCGATGAAGAAGATGAGGAGGCCGACGACCGCGGCGAACACCGCGAGCCCCATCACCACCTGGAGCAGCTTGCCGAGCAGATCGGCGGTGGTCATCGTGCCTCCCAATGTTCGTCATTGAAATCGGAGTCGTCGTCGAAGGCGGGTGACGGAGGGCGGGGACTTCGCATCCCCGCCCTCCGATCATGCCCCTCGGGCGTGAGTCGCGCCAGTCAGCCCTGCGGCCAGCTCGACTCGATCGTGTCGAGCACCTGCGCGGTGTCTTCACCCGTGACCCATGCGACCATGCCCTTCCAGAAGGAATCGGCGCCGACGGCACCCGGCATCAGGTCGGAACCGTCGAACCGGAACGTGGTCTCGGGGTCCTGCAGGATCTCGATCGACTGCGTCAGCAGCTCGCTCGAGGCGACCTGCGGGTCGAGGCCCTTGTTGGCGCTGATGACGCCGCCGAGGCTCACGCGGTTGTTGGCCCAGGTGTCGCTCGAGAGGTAGGCGCGGAACGCCTCGACCTCTTCGGCGTCGCGGAACGCGACCGGGAACTCGCCGCCGCCGGTGACGGACAGCGGGTCGTCGGCGTTGACCGGCGGGAGCAGGAACGCGAACACGCTGCCGTCGGACGCGACGGTGTTCTCGTCGCCGCCCTCGGGGTTCCAGAAGGTCTCGTAGAACGAGGCCTGGTGGTGCAGCGAGCACGCACCGTCGAGGATCGGCAGACCGGCGGTCTGGAACGCCTCGGTGACCTGCGTCGACACGTCTCCGATGCCGCCGTTGACCATGTCGTCGTTCTTCAGGTACGCCCCGACCGCGTCGAAGGCCTCGGCCACCTGCGGGTCGTTGAACGGGATGCCGTGGGTGACCCACTGGTCGTAGACCTCGGCGCCGTGGAGACGCAGCATGTAGTCCTCGACCCAGTCGGTGCCCGGCCAGCCCGTGGCGTCGCCCGACTCGAGGCCGACGCACCAGGGCTTGTGGTCGCCCTCGGCCGCGATCTCCTCGGAGAGCGCTGTCAGCTCGTCGAGGGTCTTGGGGATCTCGTACCCCTTCTCCTCGAACTCGGCCGGCGAGTACCAGACGTAGCCCTTGATGCTCGCCATGAGCGGAGCGGCGTAGAACGTGTCTTCGTAGGTGCCGTACTGCTTCCAGTCCTCGGACCACCACTCGTCGACATTGGCCTCGACCTCGGAGGATGCCGGGATCAGCCAACCGCCGGCGGCGAGTCGACCGAGGAGGCCGGGCTGCGGCACGATGCCGACGTCGGGGGCGTTGCCGCCCTCGGCGAGCACGGCGATCTGCGCCTCGAACTCGCTCGAGCCCTGGTAGTCGACCGCGATGCCGGTGCAGGCCTCGAAGTCCGACCACGATTCGATGAGGCGGTCGGCCTCGAGGTCGAGGATGGTGCCGGCCACCGTGACCTCGGCGTCCTCGAAGGTGCCGTACTGCTCGTAGTCGGTGCAGTCGACGTCGGCAGCGTCCTCTGGCGCGACGTCTCCGGTGCAGCCCGTGAGGGCGAGTCCAACCGCCGCGGCCGCCACCACGGGGGCCATCCAACGGCGATGCCGTCTGATTCTCATGTCATCTCCTCGTCGAGTGAATGTGGTGCAGGCGAAGCCGGGAACCGGTTCCAGCCTCCACGCTAGAACACCCGCCGCCCTCCTCACAAGGGATGGGAGGTCACGGTTCGGCCACTGCCCCGTGCTGCGGCAGGAACTGGCGGAGAGCGCTCCCATCGATGACGCGCGAACACGACCGCGCCGCGAATGCCCGACGGGAAACGGTTCCATATTCCACGACGAGCGCAGTACACTCTCGCTCGAACCAGCCCGACGGAGGGAGGCGCGCATGGCCGCGATCGGCGACGTCGCACGCCTCGCCGGGGTGTCGAAGGCCACGGCCTCCCGGGCGCTCACCGGCAACGGCTACGTCGCCGAGGAGACCCGGCGCCGCGTCGAGACGGCCGCCGCGGAGATCGGCTACATCGCCTCCCCCGACGCCGCGAGCCTCGTCACGGGGCGCACCAAGAACGTCGGCGTGGTCATCCCGTTCGTCAACCGCTGGTTCTTCGGCGAGGTGCTCGAGGGCATCGAGCGCGCTCTCCTCACTGCCGGCTACGACCTGACGCTCTACAACCTCTCCGACAGCGGGCCCGACCGGGCGCGCGTCTTCGAGTTCTTCCTCGCGCGGAAGCGCGTCGACGCCGTCATCGCGGTCGGCGTCGACCTCGCCGAGCACGAGGTCGCGGCGCTCGACCGCCGCGAGAAGCCGCTCGTGTGCCTCGGCGGAACGGGCGGCACCGCGGCGCGACTCTCGGTCGACGACCGGGCCGTCGGCCAGCTCGCGACCGAGCACCTGCTGCACCTCGGGCACACCCGGATCGCGCACCTCGCCGGTGCGGGGGCGAGCGAACGGCCCGACACGGTGCAGGGCCTGCGACGGCACGGATTCCTCGACGCCATGGGCGCGGCCGGGCACGATCCCTCCCCGGCCGACGTCGTCGAGACCGAGATGACCATGCCGGGCGGCTACCGCGCCGCCCTGCAGCTGCTCGGACACCCGGGCCCTCGGCCGACCGCGGTGTTCGCGGCATCCGACGAACTGGCCTTCGGTGCGCTCCGCGCCGCCGAGCGCCTCGGCATCGCGATGCCCGCCGAACTCTCCGTCGTCGGGGTCGACGGACACGAGTACGCCGAGATGTTCGACCTCACGACCGTCGAGCAGTACCCGGGCGAGCAGGGCCGCTCGGCCGTCGGCGTCGTGCTCCGCCTCCTCGGCGAGGGGGCCGTCGCCGACCCGCTCCCCGATTCCGGCGCCCCCTTGCCGACGCGTCTCGTCGTGCGCGCGAGCACGACGGCCGCACCGCGCTGAGCGCGGCGCGAGCACGACGGTCGCGCCGCGCCGAGCGCGCGGTGGCTGATGTGCCTCAGGCGGCGTCGCCGATGCCGATCGCCTCCGCCTCGCCCACCGTGGTCTCGGCGACGCCGTCGGCGGCCGCCAGCTTCGAACGACCCAGGACGATGACGGCCGCGGCGATGAGCACGGCGACCGCACCGGCGATGAACGGGCTCGACGGCGACACCGTGGCCGCGAGCAGCGTCGCGGCGGGCGGGGCGATCGCCCCACCGAGGAATCGCACGCCGGAGTAGGCGCTCGACGCGACGGAGCGGGGCAGGTCGGTCGCGTCCATCACACACTCGGTGAGCACGGTGTTCAGGATGCCGAGCAGCAGTCCGCCGACCACGACGCCGACGATGACCGCGACGGCCGAGTCGATGAGGGCGGCGAGCACGAGCAGGTCGATGGCGAGCAGCGGCAGCACGAGCTGGAGCACCCGGGTGCGGCGCATGCGCGCGGTCAGCAGCGGCGCGACCCACACCGAGGTGACGGCGACCGCCACGCCCCATCCGAAGAAGACGAGCCCGAGTGCGATGGCGCTGTGGATGCCGAGGGGCACGAGCGCGAACGGCGTGTAGGCGAGCAGCACGAAGAAGCCCATGTTGTAGAACAGCGCCGCCGCCGCGAGGATGCCGAGCGCCGGGCGGGCGAGCGCCCGGAACGGAGCGGACAGCTTCGTCGGCACCGGCTTCTCGCCGACCTCCGTTCGCAGCAGGGTGACGATCGCGATGAACCCGACGGCCATGAGCACCGCGGTGCCGAAGAACGGGCCGCGCCAACTCCACGAGCCGAGGAGGCCGCCCACGAGCGGCCCGATGGCGAGGCCGAGGCCGAGCGCCGCCTCGTAGAGGATGATCGCCGAACTGCTGCCGCCTGCCGCCGCACCGACGATCGTCGCGAGGGCGGTCGAGATGAAGAGCGCGTTGCCGAGCCCCCACCCGGCACGGAAGCCGATGATCGACTCGACATCGCCCGACAGGCCGGCGAGCGTGGCGAACACGACGATCACGCCGAGCCCGATGAGGAGGGTGCGCTTGGCGCCGATGCGGCTCGAGATCCAGCTCGTGAAGAACATCGCGATGCCCGTGATCACGAGGTAGCTCGTGAAGAGCAGCTCGGTCTCGGTGGGCGTCGCCTGCAGGTCGGCGGCGATCGCGGGAAGGATCGGATCGACGAGACCGATGCCCATGAACGCGACGACGCACGAGAACGCGACCGCCCAGACGGCCTTCGGCTGCGTGAGGATCGAGGCGCCGGATGCCGCGTGGCCGGCCTGCACCGGAACCGCCCTGGTGTCGACGCTCATGCGACCGGCCCGGTGCTCGAGGCGGACTCGACGAGCGCCGCGCGCGACCGCTCGAGGCGCGTGCGCACGATCTCGACCGCCGCCGCGAGCGTCTCGAGTTCGCCGTCGTCGAGGTCGGCGAAGGTCGGGGCGAGGGACTGCGCCAGCTCGCTCCGCCAGCCGTCGAGTGCGGCGAGCCCGTGCGGATGGGCCGAGATGAGCATGGCCCTGGCATCGCCGCTGTCGACGACGCGGCGGATCCACCCTCGCTCGTCGAGTGCGTGGACGAGCTTGGTCATGGTGGGCTGGGTGACGCGGCTGACCCTCGCCAGTTCGCCGAGTCGCATCGGCCCCAGGTCGCGCAGCACGCTGAGCGTGCGCCAGACCGCGGGCGATTCGGTATTGCCCGTGACCGTCGCGGCGAGCCGGGTGAGTCGGTGGTTGACGGAGATGAGGTCTCCGATCACCGTGGGGAGGTCGAGCTGCGTCATGCCTCAAGTATACATAGCTTGGCTATGGGATATCTGGCCGGGAACGACGGATGCCCCGTGGCTCATGCGAGCCACGGGGCATCCGTGTATTTCAAGTGACGCAGGTCACCTCAAGCCGCAACCCTCTGGCGAGGGCGTGGACTACTTGAGGGTGACGGTTGCGCCGGCTTCCTCGAGGGCAGCCTTCGCCTTCTCGGCGGTCTCCTTGTTCGCGCCCTCGAGCACGGCCTTGGGAGCACCGTCGACGACGGCCTTGGCCTCGCCGAGACCGAGCGAGGTGAGCTCGCGGACGGTCTTGATGACCTGGATCTTCTTGTCGCCGGCAGCCTCGAGGATGACGTCGAAGGAGTCCTTCTCCTCAACCTCTTCAGCAGCAGCGCCAGCGCCACCGGCAGCGGCGACGGGAGCGGCAGCGGTGACCTCGAACTTCTCCTCGAACGCCTTCACGAACTCGCTGAGCTCGACAAGCGTCAGACCGGCAAACTGCTCGAGCAGCTCTTCAGTGGTGAGCTTCGCCATGATGTATCTCCTAGATTTCTTGGTGTTGTAGAACGAGAACGTCGGACGCTTAAGCGGCCGCGGTCTCCAGCTTTTCGCGAAGCGCGTCGATGGTGGCGGCAGCCTTGCCCATCGTCGCCTTCATCATTCCCGCTGCCTTCGCAAGCAGAGCCTCGCGGCTCTCGAGCGAGGCGTACTTGTTGACCTCGTCGGCGTTGAGGGCCTTGCCCTCGAAGACGCCGCCCTTGATCACAAGATTCGGGTTTGCCTTGGCGAAGTCACGAACGGCCTTGGCGGTGGCGACGAAGTCGCCGTGCACGAAGGCGACGGCGGACGGACCGACGAGGTCGGCGTCCAGCGTCGAGATACCCGCGTTGTTCGCGGCGATCTTGGTCAGCGTGTTCTTCACCACGGCGTAGGACGCGTCCTGACGGATGTTGTTGCGCAGCTGCTTGAGCTGGGCAACCGTCAGGCCGCGGTATTCGGTCAGCAGAACGGCGGTCGAGCTCTCGAACAGGTTCGTGAGTTCGGCAACCGAGGCTTCCTTGTTCGCCATGGCCACTCCTTGTGTACTCAACATGCATCGCGATGGCGGTGCACGGCTTCGGAACGCGGCTCAGGTGGCGAGGTGCTGCGGGCAACAAAAAAGCTCCGGCGCAGTTGCGCGGAGCTCGGCCGGTCACCCGGAAGTCTTCGTCACACCTGCGCGGGCCCTTGCTTTCGCAAGACTTCGGTCGCGTTCCCTCTCGGGCGCACGACAACCAGCGGTCTTCGGCTCCGTACAGGCTAACGGATGTCGCGGCCTCCGCCAAATCGCCGGCTCGACCCGCCGCCATGAGGACATGTTCGACCTGAAGCGACGGGAACGGCGCAACGGCGCACCCGCGGCACGGGGCACCCGGGCCGTCGGGCCCGGGTGCCCCGTGCGATCAGGGTCGCACCTCGACGGTGAACGCCTCGACCGGACCGATGTTGCCCGCGGCATCCGTCGAGCGGTACTCGACACGATGCTGACCGTAACCCGGTTCGCGCTCCTGGAAGGGCGAGAGGGACATGCCTCCCGTGCCGAGGTTGCCGTAGATGAGATCGTCGACGTTCGTGCCGGTCGGCGTGAACATGAACGGGGCATCCGCGTCGGTCGGCCAGCCGTAATAATTGTGCCAGCCGTCGCCGTCGAGGCGGAACTCGGTCACGAGGGCGCCCGCCTGGTCATCGCTCGCCGTCAGCTTCATCGTGAACGACTCGTCGACGACGTAGTGCGGCTCGCCGTTCGCGCCGACAGAAGTCGCCACCGGGGCGGAGACGACGGACTCGACGGTCGGCGCCTCGGCGTCGACGGCCCACGTCCGGGTCTCGGCGGCGGCGCCGGCGCGCTTCGAATCGCCGACCGATGCGGTGACCGTGTGCGTGCCGGCCGAGAGCTCGAGGTCTGAGAGCTCGAGGGTGCGCGCGTTGTGCGGGTTCGACTGGCGAACCCCGTCGACCGTCCAGATGACGTCGAAGACACGGTCGGGCCGGTGGGTGGTCTCGACATAGAGCACGTCGAGCGAGCCCACCGGGCGCTCGGTCTGAGTCGACTCGGTGAACGCCGGCTCGACATCGGTGGCCGCCACCCGATCCGCGCCGACGGTCCACGAACGCGACTGGGTCATCGACGCCGAGTCGCGGAGCGCGGGGTCGCGCACGAAGGGCGTGTTGTCGACCACCGTGACCGTCACCACGTCACCGGCCTTCGCCCGCGTCTTGGCGAGTTCGAGGTGCGTCGTGTTGTGGGGGTTGGGCACCGGCTTGCCGTTGATCGCCCAGTCGACGTCGAGCTCGTGGTAGACGGGATGGGCGACGTCGATCGAGATCACCTCGTCGGCCGCGACCGGGGTCGCCTCGTCGGGCGCCTCGGCGATGAGCGGAATCTTCGACGAGATGCGCTCGGTCATTATCTCCCGGGAGACCTGGTCCATCTGGTATCCGAGGGTCTTCATCATCGAGTGACGGCTGGGGCGGAAGATGCCGGTCGAGTAGTACTGGCCGCCCTCGTACGCGCCGATGACGCCGCCGGCTTCGCTCTGCTCACCCAGCCAGCGCCACCACTTGACCTGCTGCGCGGCCATCTCGTCGACGGTGAGAAGGGTGTGGTGCGCCGATCGCGGCTCGGGACCCGTGTAGTCCCCCGTGGTGATGCCCCGCGTGTAGTAGTCGTACTCGTCGGCGAGCCCGCCGAGCGAGTGGCCGATCTCGTGCGGCGAGATGAGCGCGGACAGCGAGTTGCCGCCGCTCGCCGTCGCGTAGCTGCCGCCCGCGCCGCCGTAGGTGTCGCTGTTGGCGAGGGCGAGCACCTGATCGACCTCGGGGGCCGCCTTCGCGTACTCGCGAGCCTTCGCGCCGTCCATCGTGATCAGCCGCTGCACGCTCTTGGGGTTGCAACCGCCCCAGAACGACATCTTGAGCGGGGTGTCACGTCGGGGCGAGTCGAGCGACGAATCGCAGCTGATGCCGGACTCCCCCGAGATGATCTCCACCGCGTAGACATTGAAGTAGTTGCGGTAGCTCTTGTAGGGCTCGATGCTCCACATCGTCTCGAGGTGCTTCTCGACCTGCTCTCGGAAGAGCGGCTGCTCGGCGGCGGTGTACCCGTCACCGAGGATCACGAGCGAGAAGCGCTCGGAGGGGTCGCCGGTCACCTGGATCGGGACGAGCGTCGAGCTGCCGACCGGGAGTTCGTCGGCGTTCGCGGCCTGGGCCGCGGTGACGGTCATGCCGGTGGTCAGCACTGCGGAGAGCGCGAGGGCGGCGACGCGACGGCGGCGCGGGTGCGGCGCCGCCTTGCGCGGGGTGAGCGGCGGAGCGGGCGATTGGGCGTTCATACGATGGTTCCCTTCGTTCGGGTGTCCCCGCGACGCGACATCGAGTCGCGGACCACGCCCGTTCTTGCCTGTGTCAGGTGCCAGACAGCCTAGGAACCACCCCGGCGCCGGTCATCGACCAACTGTCGAGCAACTGGGCACGCTCCTTCGACAGCTGTCGAGGGCCGCCTCGGCGAAGGATGGCCCGCGGGAATAGTTGACCAACGTCCAAGGTTGACTCAATGCAACCAATTATATATAGTTGTCGAATATCAACTTGTACGACGTAAGGAAACACGTGACTTCAGTGGCAGAACAGCCCGCGACCGGCTCGGTGCCGGCCGCGCCGGCACAACGCACCCCGCGCGAGGTGATCATCGCCATCTCCGGCCTCGTCGTGGCGATGTTCGTCGCCGTCATCTCCGGCACGGTCGTCTCGACCTCGATGCCGCTCATCATCGCCGACCTCGGCGGCGACCAGACCGCCTACACGTGGGTCATCACCGCGAGCCTGCTGGCGATGGCCGTCTCGACCCCGATCTGGGGCAAGCTCGCCGACCTGGTGAACCGCAAGGCACTGCTCATGGCGGCGATCGGCCTCTTCGTCGTCGGCACGGCGATCGCCGGCTTCGCCCAGGACACCACGACCCTCATCGCCGTGCGCGTGATCCAGGGCCTCGGCGCGGGCGGCCTCATGTCGCTCGTCATGATCCTGATCGCCGTCATCATCTCGCCGCGCGAGCGCGGCAAGTACATGGGCTTCGTCGGCGGCATCATGGCCGTCGCGACGATCGGCGGCCCGCTGCTCGGCGGCGTCATCACCGATGCCTGGGGCTGGCGCGCCAACTTCTTCCTGCCGGTGCCGCTCGCGATCATCGCGCTCATCGTCATCTCGCGCACCCTGCACCTGCCGCCCATGCCCAAGCGCGCCGTCAAGATCGACTACGTCGGCATCGCGCTCCTCACGGTCGGCGTCTCGCTGCTGCTCATCTGGGTGTCGCTCGGCGGCAGCCAGTTCGAGTGGGACTCCATGACGAGCTTCGTCACGATCGGCATCTCGGCCGCGGCGATCATCGGCTTCATCGTCACCGAGTTCTTCGTGCCCGAGCCCATCGTGCCGATGACGCTCTTCAAGAACCGCACCTTCACACTCTCCGTGATCGCCTCGGTCTCGATCGGCGTCGCGATGTTCGCGACGAGCGTCTTCCTCGCCCAGTACTTCCAGCTCGCCCGCGGCGCGACCCCGACCGAGTCGGGGCTCATGACGATCCCGATGATCGTGGGCCAGATGGGCGCCTCGATCCTCATCGGCGCGCTGATCAGCCGGTTCGGCAAGTGGAAGCGCTTCATGCTCCTCGGCTCCCTGCTCGTCGTCGTCGGCAGCTACCTGATGACCACCCTCAGCTACGACACCGACTACCTCTGGGTCAGCGTCTACATGGTCGTGCTCGGTGCCGGCCTCGGCATGGTCATGCAGAACCTCACGCTCGTCGTGCAGAACGACACTCCCGCTTCGCAGCTGGGTGCCGCGAGCTCGAACGTGAACTTCTTCCGCACGATCGCGGGCACGATCGGCGTCACCATCATGGGGTCGCTGCTCGCCACGCAGGTCACGACGCACATCACCTCGGGCCTGAAGAGCTACACGCCCACCTCGCCCGAGGACGTCGAGGCGCTGAAGGGACTCGCCGGCGGCGGCATCCCCCACGTCTCCGAGCTGCCCGACGGCATCCGCGTCATCATCGAGAACGCCTACGGCAGCGGCATCGCCGACGTCTTCTGGATCGCCGTGCCGCTCGCGGTGCTGAGCGTCATCGCCATCGCCTTCCTGCCGAACAAGGCGCTCTCGACGAAGACCTCCGCCGAGCAACTGAAGGAGGAGCTCGAGCAGGTCGCGATCGACCTGGCCGAGGCCGAGATCGGCGCCCCCGTCACGTCGTCCATCGAGATGATCGAAGCGGATGCAGCAGCCGAGCGCACCACGACGACGACCACGCGTTCGCGTGGCGCCGACGACGCCTCGTCCGCAGGTGGCGACCGATAGCATGACCATCGTGACCGAGGCATCTGCAACCGTCGATGAGGCCATCGCCGATGTCGAAGTGCAGCTGAGCGTGCTCTTCAGCAAGGCACGCCTCGTGTGGAAGGAGGCGGCGCAGCAGGTGCACCCCGACCTGCAGCCCGCCGCCTACAAGCTGCTCTCCACGATCGTGCGACTCGGCTCCGCGAACGCGCACGTGCTCGCCGACATGTTCGAGATGGACAAGTCCGTCGTCAGTCGCCAGGTGCGCCTGCTCGAGGAGCTCGGACTGGTCGAGACCCGTGCCGACGAGCGCGACGGGCGTGTGCGCGTGCTCGTCGCGACCCCCGTCGCCGAGGAGCGGATGCGCGAGGTGCGCGAGCGCAACCAGCAGCGCCTGCACGCCGTGCTGCTCGACCACCCCGAAGCCGAACTGCGCGGCTTCGCCCAGTTGCTCCGGCGCATCGCCGAGGCCTGAGCCCGGTCACCCGTCACGACGCGCGAAGGCCCGTGCCCCTCGGGGCACGGGCCTTCGCGCATTCGGCCGCAGCGCGGATCAGACCGGGGCGGGAACGCGCTCGCCCATCAGCGACATGAGTCGCCGGCACGTGCGCTGCTCGTTCTCGGGAAGGCAGGACTGCGGGCGGAAGAGGGCGATCTGCTTGATCCCCTCCATCGAGGCCATCAGGAGATCCACCGCGCGATCGACGTCGTCGCACCGGAATTCGCCGGCGCCGACCGCCCGGTGCGTGAGGCCGAGGAAGAACCGCTCGGTCTCGTCGAGGAAGCCCGTCCAGCTCGCGCGCACGTCGGCGTCGTACAGCGACATCGCCACGATCTCGGTCGTGAACACGCGATTCGCGTCGTCGAGCAGGCAACTGCGCACCGAGAAGGCGACCGCGGCCTCGAGCTGGTCGGCGAGGCGCTCGTGCACCTCGGTCGCGCCCGCGATCTGGATGCGCCAGGCGTTGTAGTACAGGTTGCACGCCGCGAGGATGACCTCTTTCTTCGAGGCGTAGTGCCAGTACAGGCTGCCCTTGGTGACGCCCGCGCCGGCCGCGATCTCGTCCATGTTGACGCCGGCGATGCCGCGCGTCGAGAACAATGCGAACGCCGCAGCAGCGAGTTCGTCGGGTTTCGCCGAGGAGATGGTGGCCACGCGATTACCGTAGCACTTCGCCATACCGGCGGGTATTGACGCGGTGCCGGCCATTCAGGGAAGTGACCGGCCCCGACCGGGGAACCACCGGTCGGAGCCGATCGGTCATACGCCGGCGGGAACGCGGGCGAAACTCGGGACGCGCTCGGTGAACCCCGCTGCCGCGATCTCCGTGCGCAACCACCGCACCGAGTCGGCGAGCATCGGGCCGCCCTGACCCTCGCACTCGATGTTCAGCACGCCGTCGAAACCGTGTGCGCTGAGGCGCTGCAGGATCGCGCGGATGTTGTCGGCGTTGACGCCGTCGCCGGCCGCGACATGGCTGATCGCGATGCCGGTCGCGCCGCCGCGGGCGGCCTCGGCGAGCGACGCCGAGACATCCTTGATGTGCACGTGGGCGATGCGATCGATGAACTGATCGGCGAAGGCGACCGGGTCGTTGCCCGCGATGAAGGTGTTGCCCGTGTCGAGGTTCAGCCGCAGCCACGGCGTCTGGCCGCAGAAGTCGAGCATCTCGGCGAGGTACTCGGGGCGGGTCGTGAAGTAGCCGTGCGTCTCGATCGTGACGACGACCTCGTGCGCCTCGGCGACGCGGATGATCTCCGCGTAGCTGCGCTTCATCTGGTCGAGGGCCTCGCGATCGCTCAGGCCCTCGGGCTTGTAGAGGCCGTCAGTGGTGGCGACCCGCGGGGACCCTGCGAGCGAGGCCCAGGCGATCGCCTTCTGCACGTACGGAACGCCGACCGACATGCCGTCACGACCCGACAACGGGTAGGCGGCGTCGATCTGCGAGAACTCGACCCCGTACCCCTCCATCTTCCGGCGCAGCAGCACCGGATCCTCGATGAGGGAGATGTGCGGGAAGTAGCCGAGCCCGTGGATCCAGCAGGCGCCCTCGATGACGCCGGGCTCGATGTAGTGCACGTCGTGCTCCTGCGCCCAGGCCAGCGCCTGCTCGAACGACTTGTGGCTGGAGTTGAACGCATCGGTGTGGAAGCCGATTCCGATCTCCGGCATGGGGAACCTCTTTCTCGATCGATTCGGCCGCCGATCGGGTGAGCAGACGGCCGGTATGGAACTTTGCACCGCATGGCCGCCATCATTGCGCGGGATGCTGTCGATCGCCATACTTGCCAGTATTGACGTTTCGTGGTGCTGACCATAGCATGCTGAGCGTCGGCTTATGCCAACTCAGTGACGGAAGTTGCCAATTCAATGTTGAAAGGCTCGGTAGCACGATGAAGCCCAACCGAAAGACTCCGGTCCTCGCGACCGGACTCGCGATGGCGGCGGCGCTGACCGTCGGCCTCGTGAGCCCAGCCTCAGCCCATCCGGGTCACGAGGCCGAACCCGAGTTCCGCGCGCTCGTCTTCTCCGAGACGGCCGGATTCGTCCACGACTCCGTCGCCGAGGCGAAGGCCATGTGGGACGAGCTGGCCGCGGCGAACCACTTCGAGGTCGTCCAGGCCACGGACTCCTCCCTCTTCACCGACGCCGGACTCGCCGACTTCGACGTGATCGTGCTCGCGCAGGCCTCGGGCGACTTCTGGAACGCGTCAGAGGAAGCGGCATTCGAGAAGTACGTGCGCGCCGGCGGCGGCGTCGTCGCGATGCACAACCCGATCGACAGCGAGCAGGGCAACGCCTTCTACCGCTCGCTCATCGGCACCGAGTTCACGGCGCACTCGGCGGCGAACACGCCCGGAGTGCTCGACGTCGTCGATGACGAGCACCCGTCGACCGCCGAACTGCCCGACAGCATCACTCGCAACGAGGAGTGGTACGGGTTCACGAAGTCGGTGCGCGGTGACAAGCACGTGCTCACGGAAATGGACCCGACGAGCGTGCCGGCGAACACCCCCGGCCGAATGCTCGACCACCCCGTGACGTGGTGCGCGCCCTATGAGGGCGGTCGCACCTGGATCACCTCGATCGGCCACTCCAAGGCGTCCTACAGCGAGCCCCTCGTGCGCCAGCACGCGCTCGGCGGCATCCGCTACGCCGCGGGCGTCGTCGACGGCGACTGCACGGCGACCGACTGGGACAACTTCGACAAGGTGCCGCTCGACACCGAGACCTCGGCGCCGTGGGGCATCGCGATCGCCCCCGACGAGCGTGTGTTCTTCACCGAGCTCGTGCGCGGCCAGGTCCGCATCTACGACCCCGCCCTGCAGTCGACCGTGACGGCGGCGACGATCCCCGTCTACGGCGACGGTGAGAACGGCATGACCGGTCTCGCGCTCGACCCCGACTTCGAGACCAACGGCTGGGTGTACCTCTACTACTCCCCGGTCGGAACGCCGGTGAACCGCCTGTCGCGGTTCACGATGTCGGGCAACACCATGCAGCTCGACACCGAGAAGGTGATGCTCGAGGTGCCGGCGACCCGCGTCGCGGGTGAGATCGGACACACCGGCGGCACCCTGCGCGTCGACGGCAACGGCGACCTGTGGCTCTCGGTCGGCGACGACGTCGTGCCCTTCGAGTCCTCTGGTTACACCCCGATCGACGAACGAGCCGGGCGCGGCCACTTCGACGCCCAGCGCACCTCGTCGAACACGAACGACCTCCGCGGAAAGCTCCTGCGCATCCACCCCGAGGACGACGGCACCTACTCGATCCCCGCGGGCAACATGTTCGCCCCCGGCACCGAGAAGACGCGGCCCGAGATCTTCGCGATGGGCTTCCGCAACCCGTTCCGCTTCAGCGTCGACCTCGACGGCACGGTCTTCCTCGCCGACTACGGCCCCGACGCCGGCAGCGCCAACGCCAACCGGGGCCCCGCCGGCTACGTCGAGTGGCAGGTCATCCGCGAGCCCGGCAACTACGGCTGGCCGTACTGCCACGCGAACAACATCGCCTACAACGACTTCAACTTCGCGACGAACACGTCGGGAGCGAAGTTCGACTGCGCGAACCCGGTGAACGACTCGCCGAACAACACGGGCCTCACGCAGCTGCCCGCGTCGATCCCCGCCGAGGTCTACTACTCCTACGGCGCATCTGCGGAATTCCCGCAGCTCGGCAGCGGCTCCGGCTCGCCCATGGCGGGGCCGGTGTACCACTTCGACGAGACGCTCGAGTCCGACCGCAAGTGGCCCCAGTACTTCGACGGCACGCCGCTCTTCTACGAGTGGGGACGCAACTACATCAAGGAGTTCCAGCTCGGCGGCGACGGCAAGCTCAAGGCCATCAACCCCGTGCTGAACAACCTGCAGTTCCTCTCCCCGCTCGACCTGCAGTTCGGCCCCGACGGCGCGCTGTACCTGCTCGAATGGGGTGGCGGCTACGGTCGCGACAACCCGAACTCGGGCCTCTACCGCATCGACTACTCGTCCACCGGCCGAGCACCGACGGCCGCGGCATCCGCTGACGTGACCTCCGGCGGCGCCCCGCTCACCGTCGCGTTCTCGAGCGAGGGCACCGTCGACCACGACGGCGACGAGTTCGAGTTCCTCTGGGAGTTCGGCGACGGCGCCACCTCGACCGAGGCGAACCCGAGCCACACCTACGCGGCGAACGGCAACTACGAGGCCCGCCTCACGGTGACGGAGACCACCGAGTACGCGAAGACCGGCACCGCGACGGTCGCGATCGTCGTCGGCAACACCGCGCCGACGGTCGAGATCACCGCACCCGAGAACGGCGGCTTCTTCGGCTGGGGCGACACCCTGCCGTGGAAGGTCGAGGTCACCGACCCCGAAGACGGCGAGATCGACTGCGCCGACCTCTCCGTGCAACCGGCGCTCGGGCACGACGACCACGCCCACCCGGTCGACGCGGTGCACGCCTGCGAGGGCGACGCATTGACGATCCTCGACGAGGGCCACGCCGCAGCCGACGCCTTCTGGGTGATCGACGCGCGCTACACCGACAAGGGCGGCGACGGCGGCATCTCGCCGCTGACGTCGAGCGACACCAACGTCTACCGTGCGAAGCGGTTCCAGGCGCACTACTGGGACGAGGTCAACGACGTCGCCGTGGAGAACAACGCGGCGGCCGAGTACGGGCAGTACGTCGGAGACATCCAGGACGGCGACTGGCTGCGCTACGGCGACGTGAACTTCGCGGGAATCGATGCCGTGCGCTACCGCGTCTCGGCCGGCCCCGAGGGCGGCGGCACCATCGAGCTGCGCCTCGACTCGCCCACCGGCGAGCTCGTGGCGAGCACTCCCGTCGCGAGCACGGGCGGCTGGTTCACCTTCAAGGAGACCGACCCCACCCCGATCGAGGCGCCCGCCGGCACGCACGACGTCTACCTCGTCTTCGAGTCGAACCCCGGCGTCAACTGGTCGATGACCCTCGACGTGTTCGAGGCGATCGGCGCCGGCGTCGGTGAGCCGCCCGCCGGCACCCCGGTGATCGACAACGCGACCCAGGGAAACTGGATCGGCACGTACGGCGAACTCGGCCACGCGATTCCGAACGTCGGAACCGAGCTGCCGGCCGGCGTCACCGTGACGCCTGCAGCCGGCACCTCGGCGTACACCTGGGAGCAGACCTCGACCAACGCCGCTGCCCTGCAGCTGCCGCCCGCCGGCACGTCGCGGCGAGCCTCGACGTGGTTCAGTCCCACCACCGCGGCAGTCGATGTCGGCATTCCGGCAGGTGAGGCGTACGAGCTGTCGGTGTACTACAACAGCTACGATGCCAGCCGACAGGCGACGATCACGCTGGCGCGACCCGATGGATCCCTCATCGGACCCGCCCAGTCGGTCACCGACAACAAGCACGGCGTCTGGCTCACCTATCAGGTCGTCGGCCCGGTGCAGGTTCGCGCGGCGAAGGGCACCGGACCGAACGCGGTCATCGGTGGCATCTTCCTCGACGAGGCGAACGCCTCGTCAGACCAGGATGCACCGACCGTGACCGCCGACGCCGGCGACCCCGGCGCCTCGGGCTGGTTCACCTCCGACGTCAGCGTCGAACTGACTGCCGACGACGGTGCCGGCTCGGGCGTGGAGTCGATCGAGTACTCGATCGGCGACGGTGCATGGGCCGCCTACGACGAGCCCGTCGCGGTCACGGACGACGGCGAGACGCTCGTGCGCTACCGCGCCACCGACCAGGCCGGCAACGTCAGCTCGATCGGCGAGCTCACCGTCAAGCTCGACGCCACCGTGCCGACGGTCATCGCGACGAGCGTGGAGGCGCCGGCCGACAGTCAGTGGGCCACCCGTGGCATCACGCTCACGCTGACGGCCGACGACGGTGCCGGTTCGGGCATCGGCGCCGTGCAGTACGCAGTCGGAGAGGGCGAATGGGTCGCCTACACGGCGCCCGTCCGCATCTCGGCCGAGGGTCCGAGCACCATCCACTACCGCGCGCTCGACGTCGCCGGCAACGAGAGCGCCCCCGCGGAGTTCGAGATGCCCGACGCCCCGGCGCTCGACGTCGTCGCGACGGCGAGCACGCGGTGCGTGGCCGGCAAGGTGCTCGTGTCGGTGAAGGCGACGAACAACGAGTCGGTGCCGGTGGCGTTGACCTTCGAGTCGGCGTACGGCACCAAGTCGTTCGCCGCGGTCGCTCCGGGCAAGAACGCGACGCACGTGTTCACGACCCGTCAGGCGAGCGTGCCTGCGGACGCCGTCACCATCACCGCGACCGCGGTGACCAACGGCGCACCGGTGACGGTGACGCTCGAGACGGCGTACGCAGCGGCATCATGAACCTGCCCGGAACCCGGCCGACCGGGGCGGTGGCCCGTCGTTCTCGACGGGCCACCGCCCCTTGCCGGCACCGCCCCGGCGACTCCGTCTGCAACCTGACCATCTCGGTCTTCGAATGAACTAGGGTCGGGATCGAGGCGTCGACCAGTACCGACGCCCCGATCCCGCTCGGAGAACACGTCGCGCCATGAAGCACTTCCGTCTCGTCCTCACCAGCCTCGCCCTGCTCGGGATCACCGCGCTCGCGCTGCCCACGGCTGCGGCCGCCGAAGAGGGCGAGACCGAGTCGCCGGTGACCTGGGCGATGAGCCCGGCCGACGCGGCCGGCCCCGACGGCAGGTCGTGGGTCGAGCTCGAGCTCGACCCCGGCGCCACCGTCACCGAGCACCTCGCGGTGCGCAACTTCGGCGATCGGGAGATCACCTTCGCGATCACCGCCGCCGACGGGTACTTCACCCCCACCGGGCGGTTCAACATGCTCCCGTCCGACGCCACGTCGGTCGACGCTGGCACCTGGATCAGCGTGGACGACCAGGTCACCGTGGCACCGGGAGGCACCGCCGTGCTCCCGTTCACGGTCGAGGTGCCCGATGACGCGACCCCCGGCGATCACGCCGCCGGCATCGCCGCCTCGATCTACACCGAGAGCGCCGGCGAAGGCGCCGGTCTCGGGGTCGAGAGCCGGGTCGGATTCCGGGTGATGACGCGAGTGACCGGTGCCGTCGAGCCAGGGCTCGCGGTGACCACCTCCCCCGACTACGTCACTTCCTGGAATCCGTTCGAGCCCGGGCGGGTCGAGTTCGCGTACGTGCTCGAGAACACCGGCAACGTGCGGCTCTCGGTGAGCGGATCGGTGGAGCACGGCGGAGCGACGTTCCCCGCGCCCGACAGCGAGCAGGCCCAGCCGATCGAGCTGCTCCCGGGTGATCGGCGCACGCTGACCATCCAGGTGCCCGACGTCTGGCCGACGGGCGTCGTCACGCTGCCGCTCACGATCACCCAGGCCGTCATCACGCCCGATGGCGAGGCGTCGCAGCTCGACCCCGTCGAGCAGGACGTCACCGTCTGGGCGATCCCATGGCCGCAGATCGTCATCGTCCTCGCATTGGCGCTCATGATCACCGGCCTCTTCTGGGGCCGTCGGCGCCGCACGAAGCAGATCGAGCAGCTCGTCGACCAGGCCCGTGAGGCCGGCCGACGTGAGGCGGAGCAGACCGTGGACACTGAAGCCGACGGTCCCGTCCCGGAGTCGCAGCGATGACGCCCCGCCAGCGCACCACACGACGCCGGTCGGCCACCGCACCGGCGATCGCCTCCGCCGCGGCGCTCGGCCTCATGCTCGCCCTCTCGCCCACGCCCGCACTCGCCTCGGAGTCCGACGACGGCACCGACGTCACGGTCGACGTTCGCATCGCACCGGTCGACGTGACGGCGCCGACGGTCGAGATCGTCTTCGACTCCAGCGCCGGCAACGGGAACGGCAACGGGAAGCCGAAGGACGACGACCGACCCGGCAAGGCCAACGGCAAGCACGACGAGTACACCGCCAAGGGCGAGGTGCGCGTCACGGTGAACTCGAACGACCCCGGGCCCGCACCGGTCTCGGGTGTCGCCCTCGTCGAGTACTCGATCGATGGTGGACCGTGGCTGCCCTACACCGCGCCCGTCGCCGTCAGGTCGCACGGCAAGCACAAGATCTCGGCTCGCGCCGTCGACGGCGCCGGCAACGTCAGCGACATCGAGCTCCGTTCGTTCAAGATCACGGGCAAGCCGCTGGACTGAGCCGGGCGGCTCGCGGCACTGCGTCAGACGCGACGCGACGGCCCGCACCCGGGCTCTCCCGGGTGCGGGCCGTCGTTCGTGCGAGGTGCGCGGTGCGCGGGCTATGGAGCGGTGCGGAGCGACGCCTGCAGCGCCCCCATCCCGCCGACGAGCGGCAGGTGCACCGTCGATGCCGACGGCTTGAGCGTGAGCTCGGTTCCGGGCGCCGGGCGCACGGTGTACTCGAAGTCGGACGACATGATGACGACGCCGATCCTCGAACCGGCCGAGAACACGTAGTCCTTCGGCTCGAAGTCGAAGTCGAAGCCGTACGAGGTGCCCGCCGTGATCGGCTCGGTCACGGCCGACGAGCTGCGGTTCTCGACGTCGGCCCAGCCGCGCGTGATGATCTTCGGCGCTCCGGTCGCGGGGTACTCCACGAGCAGTGCCGTGAGGTTGGCCTTGCTGCGATCCACCGACAGCTCGAGCGACACCGACGGCGTGCCCGAGAGGCGCAGCGGTGTACCGAGCACTCCCGTGCGGTACGCGAGGCGGTTCGGCGACGTCTCCGCCGCGGCGAGGGTGGTCGCGCGGATGCTCGCGTCGTCGACCAGGTTCTCGGTTGCACGGGAGCCGTCGCGTGAGACCGAGAGTCCGCCGACCCCGTCGGCCGTGGCTGCAGGGCTGAACTTCAGCTTGACCTGCTCCATGGCCGGGTCGGGCCACTCCGGGTACTCGGTGAGGGTGCGGTCCTCACGGACGATGTAGGCCTTCGGCAGCTGCTCGACGCCGTTCTCGACGTCGTAGAGGTACCGCGTGAACCAGCGGTTCAGGAGGGTGTCGTTCGGGTTGCCGCCGTGGCCACCCTGGTGGAGGTAGATCTGGTGGGGCACGCCGTTCGCCTTCAGCGCCTCGTACAGGTCGGAGGCGTTCTTCGTCATCACGTTCCAGTCGTTCAGCCCGTGCGCGACGAGCATGGCGGCCGTGATGTTCTCGGCGTCGGCGAGGTAGTCGCGCTCGTCCCAGAACGGGCTCGAGTCGCCGGTCGCCCGGTCCTCGTTCGCCCGGAGCTCGTCGATCACCGGCTGGCAGATCTCCTGGTCGAACCGCGTGTACACGTAGTCGGCCAGCACGTCGAGGTCTTCGCCCTGGTAGCCGCCGGGCGCTCGCACCGCCCCGTTCGAGCGGTAGTAGTTGTACCAGCTCGAGATGGCGGAGACCGGCACGATCGCCTCGAGGCCCTCGACGCCGGTGCTCGCGACGCCGATCGGCAGCGTGCCGTTGTACGAGGTGCCGATCATGCCGACCCGGCCCGTCGTCCAGTCGGCGGTGACCTCGGTCGCGCGGTCGATGCCCGTGTACGCGGTGGCTCGCCCGTTCAGCCAGTCGACCACGGCCTTGCCGGCCAGCGACTCGTTCAGGCCGCCCGACGTGGGGCAGCCCTCCGACCAGCCGCTGCCGAGGCCCTCCGCGTGCACGACGGCGTAGCCGCGCGGCACCCACGTGTTCTCGAGCGACCCCGAGATCCGGGGGCTCGTGCGATTCGTCGGCGTGTAGGCGGGCCACGCGTCCTTCTCCGTCGGCGGCGCGCCGATCTCGTGGTCGACCCCCCAGTTCGTGACCTCGGTGCCACCCGCGTAGTACGGGCTCATCTCCATGAGCACGGGGACCTTCAGCCCGTCGGCGGTCTGAGGCACGCGACTCACGTCGATGTGCACGAGGTCGGGCCGTCCGTCGCGGTCGGAGTCGACCTCGCTCTCGACCCACGCCTCCTCGTTGATCCACTCGGATGCCACCTTCGTGAAGACCGCCTGCGACAGGCCGTCCTGGAAGGTCGGTTCGATCTCCGGCGTCGACGCCGCGTAGGCGGGCGTCGCCGCGACGACGAGGCCACCGGCGAGCACCGACGTCAGTGCCACGGCGACGGCACGACTGCGCCGTCGTCGGTCTGGGTGGAGGGCGACTGCGGTCATGTGGAGCTCCTTCGATCGTGATCGGGGACCCATCGGCTCGCCGCTCCATGCGGACGGAGCGAGCCCCCACTGGCTCACAGGCTAGGCAGAGCGGGGGCTCCGGTCACGCGTCAGATGATGCGACGGAGTCGTGAGGCGATCGACAGATGTCGATGCCGTCCGCGTGCTCAGCCGGCGCGTCGGGTGCCGTCGCCCGCCGTCGCCTCTGCGGCACGCATCAGGAGCGCGATGTGCACCCCCAGCCGATCGAGGCCGTCGTCGAGGTCGATGCCGAGGATCCGCTGCGCCCGATTCAGCCGGTTGTAGAGGGACGTCCGGTGCACGCTCAGCCTCGTCGCGGCCGACTGCACATGGCCGGCGGCCGCGAGATACGACTCGAGCGTCTCGATGAGCACCTCGCCGTCGCGCTCCGCCGCGAGTCGCTCGAGTCCGGGCTCGAAGTCGCTGGAGCGCAGCCCGGCGGCGGATGCCGAGTCCAGACCCCGGTAGACCCCGAGACGGTCCCAGTGCAGCACGCGCTCGCCGAGCCGGAACGAGTCCGCGATGCCGAGTGCCCGGCGCGCCTGCCGGTAGCCGTCCCTGGCGGCGACGACGGATGCCTCTCCGCCGACGCCGACCCGGAGGGCGCCCGAGATCGCCTCGCCGGCCGACTCTGCGACCACCCGGGCGATGCGGTCGGTGTCGCCGAAACGACCGGTCGACGACGGAACGACGACGGCCGCGTGGTCGCTCTTGGCGAACGCCAGCACGCCGCGGCCGCCGAGCGCACGACGCGCCTTGCGCGCCCCGCGCTCGAGTTCCTCGTCGGCCGGGCCGTCTCGGGGCCTCGGCGGTGCGTCGGCCATGAGCACGTAGACGCGCAGCAGCCCGCTCTCGAACCGTCCGGACTCGACGAGCTCCTCTGCCGCACGGCGCCGCACGTCGGCGCGGCCGAGCACGAGCTCCCGGGCGAGCTCGTCCTCACGGGCCGACTCCCCTTCCTCCGACATCCTGACGCGCGCCCATTCCTCGGCGACCAGTTCAGCCGAGGCACCCGCTCGCACGAGGTCGAGCGGTCTCGCTCGCTCGGCGGGCTCGATGAACCACAGGTGTCCGAACACGATGCCCGCCCGACCGATCGGCACGCAGACGCGCGGCAGCATGCCGAACTCGGGGTTGCCCGGGACCCGCACCGGAGAGGTCGCGGCGTAGACGCCGAGCCGACTGAGCCAGGTGTGGACCGCCGGATCGGCGCGGTGCTCGAGGATCGAGCGGCGACGGACCTCGTCGATCTCGTCGGGGTGCGGACTGTAGGCGACGACTGAGCGCCGATGGTCCTCGACGAGGGCCGGGCGCCCGAGCTCGGCGGCGATGCGGGTGATCGTCTGCTGCAGGCTCATGGGCGTCTCGGGGTCACGGCTCGTGCGGGTGCTGGGTCGCCTCCCAGCCTATGCCGACGGGGCGAGCGGCAGCGCGACGACGAAGGCGGTACGCCCCGGCTCACTCGACACCGACACGTCACCGTGGTGCGCCTCGACCACGGCTTTCACGATCGCGAGTCCGAGGCCGGTGCTGCCGGCGATGCGCGATCGCGACGAGTCGCCCCTGGCGAAGCGCTCGAAGAGCGAGTCGGCGAGCGCGGGCGCGATGCCGGGGCCGTCGTCCTCGACCGTCAGCACCACGTCGTCGCCGCGGTGTTCGAGCGAGGCCACCACCGAGGTGCCGTCGGGCGTGTGCACGCGCGCGTTCGCGAGCAGGTTCGTCACGACCTGCCGCAGGCGCGGCTCGTCGCCGACGACGACGGCCGCGGCATCCGGAAGCCGCACCTCCCAGTCGTGACCGGGGCCGGCCGCCTGCGCGTCGCCGACGGCTTCGACGACGACCCGGCTGAGGTCGACCGGCAGGGCCGCCAGCTCGCGCCCCTCGTCGAGCCGCGCGAGGAGCAGCAGGTCTTCGACGAGTTCGGTCATCCGCACCGACTCGGATTCGATGCGGCCGATCGCGTGCACGACGTCGGGCGGCAGTTCGCCGCCGTGCAGCCTGGTGAGCTCGGCGTAGCCTCGGATCGAGGCGAGCGGGGTGCGCAGTTCGTGGCTCGCGTCGGCGACGAACCGGCGCACCTTCTGCTCGCTCTCCTCGCGAGCGGACAGGGCGGATGCCACGTGCCCGAGCATGCGGTTGAACGCGCCGCCGAGCCGGCCCACCTCCGTGCGTTCGTCATCGACCGGCACACGTTCGCCGAGGGCGACGTCGCCGCGGTCGAGTGGGAGCTCGGAGACGCGCTGGGCGGTCGCCGTGACCTCCGCGAGTGGACTGAGCGCCCGCCGCACGACGACGGAGCCGAGCGCCAGGGCCAGTACGAGCCCCGATGCTGCGACGATCGCGACCGTGAGGGCGAGTTGGGCCGTCTGCGAGTTGACGTCGGCGAGCGGCAGCGCGAGCACTGATCGCACCTGCGGTTGCGTCTGCACGGCGAGCGCGCGGTACTCCCCCATGCCGCCCGCCGTGATGCTGTGCGGCCGTCCGTCGGGCGGCACGGCCGCGAAGGCCTGCGTCGCCGCAGCGCTCGGTTCGAGCAGTTCCCCGGTCTCCGAGATGTGGACGCCGACGACGGTGTCGCCGGCGACGAGCACGCCGACCGTGCCGACCGGCTGACCCGGCACCTGGAGGAACTCGAGCACGGTCGCCCTCGGGTCCGAGGGGAATCCCGGCGGAGCCACCTCCGTCGCCCGTGATGCCGTCGCGCGAAGGCTCGCGTCGAGTCGGTCGACCGAGGTCGAGTGGAAGACGAGCACCGTCACGACGCCGATCGCGGCGCTCACGGCGACGAGCAGGGCGGCGACGATGACGAGGAGTCGGCGTCGGAGCGTCCAGGGCCGCCGCGGACGCCGCGCGACCGTCGACGGCTCGCCGGCGACGTCCCCGAGATCGTCCCATTGGAACTCATCGGCCGCCGGTTCGACCGGATCGACCGCCGACGTCGCGCCGGTCGCGCTCGCCCGGGCGGACGCTGCGTAGCCGGGATCGCCGGGCCGTGTCATCCGGCGGCCTTCAGCATGTAGCCGGCACCGCGCACGGTGTGGATCATCGGCTCACGGCCCGCGTCGATCTTCTTGCGCAGGTACGAGATGTAGAGCTCGACGACCGACTCCTTGCCGCCGAAGTCGTAGCTCCAGACGCGATCGAGGATCTGCGCCTTCGACAGCACGCGGCGGGGGTTGCGCATGAGGAAGCGCAGCAGCTCGAACTCGGTCGCGGTCAGCTCGATCGGCGTGCCGCCGCGGCTGACCTCGTAGGAGTCCTCGTCGAGGGTCAGGTCGCCGACGACGAGCACCGGGTCCTTCGCCTGTGCGAGCGTGAGCGTCGAGCGGCGGATGAGTCCGCGCAGGCGCGCCACGACCTCCTCGAGGCTGAAGGGCTTCGTGACGTAATCATCGCCGCCCGCGGTGAGCCCGGCGATGCGGTCGTCGAGCGAGTCCTTCGCGGTGAGGAAGAGCACGGGGGTCTCGGTGCCCTCCGCCCGCACGCGCGAGAGCACCTCGAGGCCGTCGATGTCGGGCAGCATGATGTCGAGCACGATGGCGTCGGGCCGGAACTCGCGGGCGATCCGCACCGCCGACTGGCCGTCGCTCGCGGTGCGCACGTCCCATCCCTCGTACTTGAGGGCCATCTTGAGCAGTTCGGTGAGCGAGTGCTCGTCGTCGACCACGAGCACGCGCACCATCGAGCCGTCGCCCTTCGCGATGGCGGGGGCGCGGTGCGGGTTGGCCGGGGCGTTCGTGCTCATACCTCCAGTATCCGCGTCGAACTATGCGTTCCCTATGACTTCGTCGAGTGGATGCTGCGTGGCGCCGTCGAGCGAGCGGGGATGGTCGGGCCGGGGTCGCATTGGCGGCGCACAGGCTCGCCATCGCGCTTCCACAGCCCCCGCTCCTACCGTCTCGATCGACGCTCGCTCCGAACGTCTCCCCCGACCCCGAGGACCACCAATGTTCTTCACCTATCTCCGGCGCGAACTCGCCGGGCGCCGCAGGCAGACCGCGATCATCGCGATCGGCATGGCGCTCGCGATCGCGCTCGTCATGATCGTGAATTCGGTCTCCACCGGTGTGCGCGACGCCCAGGCCTCCGTACTCGAATCCGTCTACGGCGTCGGCACCGACCTCACGGTGTCGCAGAGTCCGACACCGCCCGCGGAGGGCGAGGCCGGCGGCCCACGATTCGAATTCGGCGCCGAAGCGGGCACCACGACCGACGGCTCGACCGAGATCAGCCAGTCGCGACTCTCCGCCGGGTTCGGCTCGAGCACCTTCGACGACGATGCGCTGGCGTCGGTCGAGGGACTCGACGGCGTCGCCGCGGCATCCGCCACCCTCTCGCTCATGAACACGACGTTCAACGGCGAGCTGCCGGACTTCCAGCAGTCGACGCAGGGAACCGACCAGCCGCCCGCCGACGGCGAGCAACCCGCAGCACCGCCGCAGGGCGGCTTCGACGGAGCGGGCGGCAGCGCCTTCGACGTCGACAGCTTCACCGTGCTCGGCCTCGACCCGGCGTCGGCAGCGGTCGGCCCCCTCTCGGCGGTCGAGCTGGCCGACGGTCGAGGGCTCGAGGCATCCGACAACGGTGAGACCATCGCCGTGCTCGACGCGGGCTATGCCACGAGCGCCGAGCTCGCCGTGGGCGACACGATCGACGTCGGAGGTACGGAGTTCGAGATCGTCGGCACCGTCTCGTCGACCTCGGCCGATGCCGCGACCGCCGCGAACGTCTACATCCCGCTCGACCTCGCCCAGTCGATCTCGGGCGAGGAGGGTATGGTCTCCAGCATCTCGGTGCAGGCCGAGTCCGCCGACGGCATCGAGGCCCTGCAGGCCGAGATCGAGGAGGCGCTGCCGGATGCCACGGTGTCGACGCAGTCCGACCTCGCCGCCTCCGTCTCGGGCTCGCTCGCGAGCGCGTCGAGCCTCATCTCGAACCTCGGGCTCTGGGTCTCGCTCGCGGTGCTCGTCGCCGCGTTCCTCATCGCGATCCTCTTCACGATCCAGGGCGTGACCCGCCGCACCCGCGAGTTCGGAACGCTGAAGGCCATCGGCTGGTCGAACGGCCGCATCGTCGGCCAGGTCACCGGTGAGTCGCTCGTGCAGGGCCTCATCGGCGGAGCCGGAGGCCTCGTGCTCGGCCTCGCCGGGATCTGGGCCGTGAACCTGATCGCCCCGACGATCGGCGGCAGCGCCGGCTCCGAGGTGGTCGCCGGCGGCGCCGGTGGCCGCGAGATGGTCATGCAGGCCGGCGGTCCCGGCGGCGGCTTCGGCGACGCCGTGCAATCGGCCGCGTCATCCGCCGAGGTCGTGCTGCAGGCGCCCGTGACCGTCGGCGTCATCGTGATCGCCATCGGCCTCGCGATCGCCGGCGGTCTCGTCGCCGGGGCGTTCGGCGGATGGCGTGCCGCGAGACTCCGCCCGGCCGAAGCGCTCCGCAGCGTCGCCTGACACCCACCCCACGAAAGGAACCAGCATGTACACGCTCGAACACGTGTCGAAGACCTACTCGCAGTCCAAGCGCCGCGTCACCGCCCTGCAGGACGTCTCCCTGACGATCCCCAAGGGGCAGCTCGTCGCGATCCAGGGGCCGACCGGCGACGGCAAGTCGACGCTCCTGCAGATGCTCGGCGCACTCGACCGGCCGAGCACCGGCCGTATCGCGCTCGGCGACGCCGAGCTCTCGCACCTTCCGGACCGGAAGCTCGCCGGCATCCGGGCGAAGGAGATCGGGTTCGTCTTCCAGGGCTTCAACCTCATTCCGACGCTCACCGCGCTCGAGAACGTCGAGACGGCCCTCGAACCGCTCGGCGTGCCCGCCGAGGAGCGGCGACGCCGGGCGGCCGGTGCGCTCGAATCGGTGGGACTCGGCGATCGTGGAAGCCACGTGCCGAGCGAGCTGTCGGGCGGTCAGCAGCAGCGCGTGGCGATCGCCCGCGCCCTCGTGAAGGAACCCGAGGTGCTGCTCGCCGACGAACCGACCGGCAACCTCGACGAGCAGACGCGTGACGACATCATGGACCTGCTCGAGGGGCTCTGGCGCGACCGCGGGCTCACGCTCATCGTCGTGACGCACGATTCCGCGGTCGCCAAGCGCGCCGAGCGCCGTCTCCTCATCAGGAACGGCGCCGTCACCGAGCGCTGACCGCACGGCACGGCAGAACAGCGGATGCCGCCGTGCCGCTGTGCCGCGCGCGTGAGTGCGCGTGGCAGCGGCACAGCGCTTACGGTGGAGGTGATGAGCACGACGCCCCAACGCCCCGCCCCCGCGACCTACCTGCGGCGGCGTCTCGTCGTGGGCGGTGCGGCATTCGTCGTCGTCGCGCTCGTCGTCTGGCTGATCGTCTGGCTCATCGCGGCCGCCATCGCCGCGGCAGCACCCAAGGGCCCGGGATCGCAGGGCGGCGACGGCAGCCACCCGAATGCGGCGGCCCTCGAACTCGATCCCGAACTGCCGGCGCCGGTGCTGCGCCAGCTCGAGTACGTGCGCGACCGATGGGATGCCGACTCGAGCGAGCAATACGGGGTCCTCGGCGTCGACGACTGCGTGAACTTCACCTCCCAATCCCTCATCGAGCGCGGCTGGGAGGTCGACGAGGAGTGGTGGTACTCCGAAGACGGCGACGCCTACGCGCACTCCGCGGCCTGGCGTTCGTCGACGATCTTCAGCGACTACCTCGCCGCCCACCCCGAACGGGCCACGGCGCTCTCGGACGCGCAGCGCGCGGAGGTGAAGCCCGGGGACATCGTGCAGTTCGACTGGGACGACTCCGGCGATCGCGACCACACCGCCGTCGTCACCGCGGTCCGCGAAGGCGACGACGGGGAGATCGACGTGTACTACGGCGGCCACACGGATGCCACGTGGGACCGCTCGGTCGACGACCATCCGAAGCATCCCGAGACGAAGGTGTACTACTGGAGCGTCGCCGGCTGACCCTCCGCTGTGCGGGTTCGCTCAGGTGGGCTTCATACGCTGGAATCGATGTCCCCCTCTGAACAGTCCCCCGTCTCCCGCCGCCGCGGCGTGCTCGCCCTCGCCGCCGTCGCCGGCGTCGTCCTCGTCGCCGGCGGTGCCGCCGTGGCATGGTCGGCCGTCCAGGGCGACGGCACCGCGTCGAACGGGGCCTCCGACACCGTCTCCGGTGCGAGCGGCGCGGGCCGCGAGGCATCCGACGTCGAAAGCGGGGTCGCCGACTTCTCGGCCTACTCCGACGGCGTCGCCGCCCAGCTCGCCTACGCGTTCGAGCACTGGGACGACACCGAGAGCGACACCTTCGGCTACCTCGACGACAATGACTGCGTGAACTTCACGAGCCAGTCCCTGCTCGCCAGGGGCTGGGCCGAAGACGACGAGTGGTGGTACGACGAGTCGGGCGACGCCTACGGCCACGCCGACGCGTGGATCAGCTCGACGGCCATGCGCGACTACCTCGAGGAGCACCCCGAGCGGGCGACCGCCCTCACCGACGACGAACGCGCATCGGTGAAGGTCGGCGACGTCGTGCAGTTCGACTGGGACGACTCGGGCGACCGCGACCACACCGGCATCGTGACCTCGGTCGAGACGGAGCCCGACGGGTCGATCACGATCCTCTACGCGGGCCACACCGACCCGACGTGGGACCGCTCGGTCGACTGGGCGATCACCGAGCTGCACCCCGGCGGCGTCGCGTACTACTGGAGCATCCCCGAGTAGTCGAGGTCGGGCAGGCGCAGGCCCGCCTGCAGCAGGCCGATGAACGCGGCGAGCACGAGCACGTTGACCACGACGGTGAGCCAGAACGCGCGGCGGAAGCTGCGCTTGCGCGTCTTGTGCCGGAAGAGCTGCTGGGCGACGAGAGCGCCCGGCCAACCGCCGACGAACCCCGTCATGAGCAGCGCCGACTCCGAGGTGCGCGGCGCACCGCGCTTCGCCGCCCGCTTGTCGAGGCCGTACGCCACGAAGGCGACGAGGCTCACCGCGCCGTACCACGCCGGGATCCACCAGGGCAGGCCGGCGGCCACGACGGCGACGGCGAGCGCAGCGGCGAAGACCACCAGCACCGTCCAGCTCAGCGCCGACGGCAGCGGCCGCGAGAGGTCGCGGTCGGGGCGCGGGGCACGGGTCGGGTTCGGAGCGGTTCGCACAGGGCCGATCGTACGGGTTCGGCTACTGATTGGAGAACGCCGCGTCGAACGAGGCGGTCGGCTTCGGCCAGAGCAGCGAGCGGATGAATCCGACGGCCTCCGCGGCCCCGTGCAGGCGATCCATGCCCGCGTCCTCCCACTCGACCGAGATCGGTCCGGCGTAGCCGATCGCGTCGAGCGCGCGGAACGAGTCCTCCCACGGCACGTCGCCGTGCCCCGTCGAGACGAAGTCCCAGCCGCGCCGCGGGTCTCCCCACGGCAGGTGCGAGCCGAGCACGCCCGCGCGGCCGTTCTGGGGGCGCATCCGCGTGTCCTTGCAGTCGACGTGGTAGATGCGGTCCTTGAAGTCCCAGATGAAGCCGACGGGGTCGATGTTCTGCCACATCATGTGCGACGGGTCCCAGTTGAACCCGAACGCCTCGCGGTGCCCGATCGCCTCGAGCGTGCGCACCGAGCTCCAGTAGTCGTACGCGATCTCCGACGGGTGCACCTCGTGCGCGAACCGCACGCCCTCGGCGTCGAAGACGTCGAGGATCGGGTTCCATCGGGCCGCGAAGTCCTCGAAGCCGGCGTCGATCACCGACGCGGGCACGGGCGGGAACATCGCGACGTAGGGCCAGATCGAAGAGCCGGTGAACCCCACGACGGTGTCGACGCCGAGCGCCCTGGCGACCCGCGCCGAGCGCTTCATGTCGTCGGCGGCACGCTGCCGCACCCCTTCGGCGTCGCCGTCGCCCCAGGTGTACGGCCGCAGGATCGCCTCGTGGCGGAAGTCGATGGGGGCGTCGCACACGGCCTGCCCGGTGAGGTGGTTCGAGATCGCGAAGACCTGCAGGCCGTGGCGGTCGAGGATCTCGCGGCGCTCGTCGAGGTAGCCGGGCTCCTCTTCGGCGCGCTTCAGGTCGAGGTGATCGCCCGAGCAGGCGATCTCGAGCCCGTCGTACCCCCACTCGGCGGCGAGGCGTGCGACCTCCGCGAACGGCAGGTCGGCCCACTGGCCCGTGAAGAGGGTGACGGGGCGGGTGCCGGATGCCGCGGCATCCGTCTCGTTCGAGTGCCGGCCGTCGGTCATGCTCGCTCCCGTTCGTCTTGGAGGGCGGTCAGGTAGCGGATGCTCCGTGCCGCGAGTTCGTCCTGCGAGGCCGCGAGCGGTCGCCAGACCGAGGCGGCGACCGCGATCGTGTCGTTGTCGCCTGTGAAGGACTCTAGGCCGAGCGGGCCCGAGTAGCCGACGTCGTCGAGGGCGTCGAGGAAGGCCGGCCAGTCGATGTGGTCGTCGCCCACCGCGCCGCGGTCGTTGCCGCAGACCTGCACGTAGGCGAGGTGCTCCCCGGCGAGGCGGATGGCGTCGCCGACGCGCTTCTCCTCGATGTTCAGGTGATAGCTGTCGAGCGCGAGCCCGAGGCCGGGGCCGAGCAGCGGACCGAGCGCCTCGAGGGCCTGCTCGACGGTGTTGACGAGGCTCGTCTCGTATCGGTTGAGCGGCTCGATCGCGAGGCGGATGCCGCTGCGCTCCGCTGCCCGCACGACCGGCCCGAGGCTGGCCTGCAGCTCGACGTAGCGGGCCGCGCGTTCCTCGGCGTCCATGCGCCAGGTGCGTCCGGTCGATGCGGTGAACGGGCCGGCGACGACGCGCGCGCCGAGTTGCTCGGCGACGCCGACGCAGTGCACGAGGTAGTTCTGGGTGGCGACGATCTCGGAGCCGGGTGCCGCGATGAGGTTGCGCCCCGGTCCCATCGCGCCGACCACCACGGGGGCGAGTCGGTGTTCGCGGAGCACGTCGGCCGCGGCATCCGGCGACCAGTCGCCCGGTGTCTCGACCGGCAGTTCGATGGATCCGAAGCCCATGCCCGCTGCCTTCGCGGCGATCTCGGCGAGCGAGTCGTCGTCGAGCGGCGAGGTCCAGACCCACGTGTTGACGCCGATGATGCGGCGCATGCTGCCTCCTTGCGAGCGGGGGATGGAAAGACTGCGGTCGGGCGGCGGCGGTCTCCCGCCACCGCCCGACCAGGTTAGGCCGTCACACGATCACCCCTTACGGGATGATGCGGTCCTGCCAGACCTGCGGGTAGCCCGGCAGGTCTTCGCCGCCGAACTTCGCGTAGTGGCCGTCGGGCATGCCCTCGTTCGCCTCGAGGTACTGGTCGACCTCTTCAGCGGTGATCGGGGACTGCGGGAGCACCCACTCCTTGGGGATCTCCTCGCCGGCGAAGATCTTCTGCGCGGCGAGCAGCGGGGTACGCCACTGGAAGTTCGAGTACACCGGTGCAAGACCCGTGAGACCCGTCTCCTTCCACTTGCGCAGGAAGCTCATCTCGTCCTCACCCGTCATGACGGGGTAGTCGACACCGGCGTCCTCGAACGCCTCGATGGCGGCGACGGCGCCGTCACCGGCGTCCATCCAGATGCCGTCGACATCGCCCTTGGCGAGCTCGTCGGAGATGATCTTCTTGATCTCGGCGGGGTCGGCTCCAGTGAAGTAGTCGACGGCCTCGATGTCGTTCTCGCCGAAGAGCTTCTCGGCCGCGGCCCAGCGCTGCTCGAGCACGTCGACGCCGGGCAGCACGCGGAGTGCCACGACCTTCGAACCCGGCTCGAGCTCCTCGATGAGGAACTCGGCGGTGTCGATGCCCCACGCGAATCCACCGATGGGGTGGACGAACGTGACCGGGCAGTCGGTCTGCACGCCGCGGTCGAAGACCACGACGGGCTTGCCGGTGTCGCACGCACGCTCGACGGCCGGGGTCATGGCCGCCGTGGAGTTCGGCGAGATGAGGAAGATGTCGCAGCCGCCCTCCTCGATGAAGTAGTCGATGTCGGCGATCTGCGTGTCATCGGAGTCCTGCGCGTCGCGGGTCTCCATCTCGGAGATGACGCCGGCGTCCTGCAGCACCTTCAGCTGCTGGTTCATCGTGATCCAGCCGGTCGTGCGCCACGGGTTGGAGATCGAGGCGTTCGCGAAGCACGCCTTCTTCGCTCCCGTGGACGCGTAGGCCGACGTGTCGGTCATCTCCGCGTTGATGTACTGCAGCCACGGCTGCCCCTCGGGCCCTTCAGGCACGACGGACCGTTCTGCGTACTGCTTGTCGTAGAGCTCCTGGTCGAACCACTCGACCGCTTCCTCCGTGGCTCCGGCGTCTTCCGACGGCGCGGCCACGTTGGGGTCGGTGGTACAGCCTGCCAGTGCGATCAGCGCGAGAGCGCCGACCATGGCGGATGCCACTGTATACCTGCGTCGCATCACGAACCTCCCTTGGTTTCGTTGTCAGCCCTCTGCGTCGAGGGAATGGGTGCAGGGCGAGCGGATGCCGCGGCATCCTGCTCCTCCGCCGGTGCCGGCGAAGTCTGGGTCGCAGGATCCGATGACGGATCCGGCGAAATCTGGGGGGTCGGCGCCTCGAGGGCGCGGCCCTTGCGGCGGGCGCGGAGCGTGGTGGCCGAGTACGCGACGGCGAGGATGATGATGGCGCCCTGCACCGCGTCGCGATAGGTCGACGGCACCCCGGCGAAGTTCAACAGCGTGAAGAGCGCCTCGAGGGCGAACGCACCGGCCGCCGCCGCGACCACCCAGCCGCGACCGCCGCCGAGCACGACGCCGCCGAGCACGACCGCGGTGATCGCGGTGAACTCGTAGCCGCGGCCGACGCTCGGGTGCACGCCGGCGTAGCCGACGAGCAGCACGCCCGCCACGGTCGCCGAGAGCGAGGAGATGATGAATGTCGAGGTCTTCACCCACCAGTTGCGAGTGCCCGAGTAGCGGGCCGTCGTCGGGTTGTCGCCGAGGGCGATGATCGTGCGCCCGAACGGGCGGCGCCCGAACCAGATCGCGAGGGCGAGGACGACCACGAGCACGACGACCGACCAGGGCAGGATGTCGATGACGGGCAGGTCCCGGATGCCGCCGCGCCCGATCTCGCGGAAGCCGTCGGCGGGGTTGCCCGTCGCCGCACCGCCGGTCCAGTAGAGGATGGCTCCGAGCAGTGCGAGCATCATGCCGAGAGTGACGATGAAGCTCGGCACCTTGAGCATGGTGACGATGAGGCCGTTGATGAGGCCGATGACCGCGCCGAACACGAGCATGAGCAGCAGCACGGGCAGGGACTTCGACTCGTCCTGGCCGATGAGGTTGCCGGCGATCACGACCTGCGCCGTGACGACGGAGCCCATGGAGAGGTCGAACTCGCCGCCGACGATGACGAAGTACTGGCCGATCGCGACGATCGCGACGGGAGCGACGCGCTGCACGAACCGGATGAACTGCGACGGCTCGGCGAACGACGGGTTCAGCAACGTGATCGCGATGAGCAGCACGATGAGCAGCAGGAAGACGGCGCCGCGGGGGCTGATGAGCGTGCGTCCGAAACCGGCGAGACGCTGGCCGACGGTGGGCTGCGGGGTGGTCACGGCGCTCATGCCGATGCCTCCTTCTCGTGCGCGACGGCGGACGGCGGTGCGCTCCGGTCCGCGGGTCTGTCGGGCGCGGCGGCCCCGCTGCCGAAGCGCGGGCGCCTGCGGTCGAGCGAGCGGCTCGTGTAGACGGCGACGGCGGCGACGATGACGACACCGCGCACGACGTCCTTCAGGAAGGGGTTCACCTGCATGACGCTCATCACGTTGTCGACCACCGCGAAGATCGCGACGCCGCCGATGGTGCCCCAGATGGATCCGCGGCCGCCCATGAGCAGGGTGCCGCCGAGCACGACCGCGGCGATCGAGAGCAGGTCGTAGCCGCCCTGGATTCCCACGGTGGGGCTTCCGACGCCGAGCCGGCTCGCGAGCAGGAGGCCGGCGAACGCGGCGGTGATCGAGCACAGCATGTGGGCGACGATGACGGGGCGAGCGGTGCGGATGCCCGAGAGGCGGGCGACCTGCTCGTTGCCGCCGACGGCGAACATGTGGTTGCCGACCCGGGTGCGGGCGAGGAAGAAGGCGCCGATCACGGCCACCGCGAGCATCAGGAGGGTCGACACCGGCACGGGCCCGACGCCGGTGGCGCCGATGAGCTGGAACTCCCACGGCACCTCGCCGCTCGTGCCCTTGTAGTTGGAGTCGAGATAGCCCTTGATGATGAGCCCGGTGCCGAGCGTCGCGATGAATCCGTTGACCTTGAGCTTGGTTACGATGAGGCCGTTCGCGAGGCCGATGAGGCCCGCGACGACGACCACGGTGACCACGGCGAGCGGGATGTTCGCCGGGTTCCCGGCCATCAGGTCGGCGGCGATCAGGCTCGAGAGGCTGATCACGTACGGCACCGACAGGTCGAGCGACGCGCACAGGATCACGAGCGTCTGGCCGATCGCGACGAAGCCGAGCACGCTCATGCCGGTGAGGATGTCGCGGATGTTGCCGGCACTGAAGAAGTTGCGCCCGACGCTCGCGACGAGGATGGCGCCGATGATGATGACGCCGACGAGGGCGATGCCGACGATGAGGCTCGCGTCGAGACGGCGACGGCGGCCTCGGCGAACGGATGGCGCGGTTGCGGTGCTCATCGTCCTGCCTCCTCTTCCGAATTGTTCGCTGAGCCTGTCGAAGCGTCGCCGATGCCCGCGCCGCCGACCTTGAGCGTTCCGGTCGCGGCCGAGAGGATCGTCGCCTCGTCGCTTCGGGCGGGCAGTTCGGCCGAGGCCCGGCCGTCGTGCATGACGATGATGCGGTCGGACATGCCGATCACCTCCGGCAGTTCCGAGGAGATCATGAGGATGGCGACCCCTTCCTTCGCGAGCCGGCGCATGAGTGTGTAGACGGCGACCTTCGCGCCGACGTCGATGCCTCGGGTCGGCTCGTCGAGCAGCACGACGCGGGGCTTGGTGGCGAGCCACTTCGCGAGCACGACCTTCTGCTGGTTGCCGCCGGAGAGGTACTGCACCTCTTGGTCGACGCCCTGCGAGGCCACCTCGAGCGAGGAGAGCACCCCGGGCAGTTCGCGTCGCGACTCGCTCGTGCGCCGCGCGAAGACGGAGCGGATGACGAGGAGGGCGTTGTCGGCGATCGACTGGTTGAGGGCGAGCCCCTGGGCCTTGCGGTCCTCGGTGATGAGCGCGACACCGGCCTTCACGGCCTGTCGCGCCGAGGTCATGTGCACCGGCCGGCCGTCGAGCCGGAGCTCGCCTCGCGTGAACGGGTCGATGCCGAAGAGCGCCTCGACGAGCTCGGTGCGCCCGGAGCCCTGGAGGCCCGCGATGCCGACGATCTCGCCGGCGCGCAGCTCGAGGTCGATGTCGTCGACGTAGGCGTTGCCCGCGCCGCGCAGCTCGAGCCGCGGCTCCCCCACGACCGTGCCCTCCTCCGCCGCCGGGAAGTAGGCGGAGATCGGTCGGCCGACCATGCGGCGCACGAGCTCGTCGGTGTCGAGCTCGTCGGCCGGCCCGCTCGAGACGAGCGCGCCGTCCTTCAGCACGGTGATCGTGTCGCAGAGGTCGAAGATCTCCTTCAGCCGGTGCGAGACGTAGACGATCGCGACACCGCGCTCCGAGAGCCGGCGGACGATCGTGTAGAGCAGTTCGACCTCGTGGTCGGCGAGGGCGGCCGTCGGCTCGTCCATCTGGATCACCCGGGCGTCGACCGAGAGGGCCTTCACGATCTCGACGATCTGCTGCTCGGCGACGGTGAGCGTGCGCACCGGGGCATCCGCGTCGATGGAGTCGATGCCGAGGTCGGCGAGCAGCGTGCGCGTCTCGGCGAGCATGGCCTTCTTGTCGACGAACCCCGCGCGGCGCGGCTCGCGGCCGAGGAAGACGTTCTGGGCGACGGTGCGCTCGGGGAGGAGGTTGAACTCCTGGAAGACGGTCGCCAGTCCGGCGTGCGCGGCCTGGACGGGGTGGCTGAAGGCGACCTCGGTGCCGCCGAGCGTGATGGTGCCGCCGTCGCGCTCGTAGACGCCGGCGAGGATCTTCATGAAGGTCGACTTGCCCGCGCCGTTCTCGCCGACGAGCCCGTGCACCTCGCCCGGGTGGAGCGTGAGCCCGACCCCGCGCAGGACGGTCACGCCGAAGAACGACTTCTCGAGGCCGGTGGCGACGAGCACCGGCTCGCCGTCGAGCACGGCACCGCGGCCGGCGACGGCCTGCGATTGTTGTGCGTTCATGCGGGCACCTCCACCCAGTTGCCGCTCGCCGCTGAGGCGAGCACTGCCTCGGTCACGCGCACCGCGCGCAACCCGTCTTCGAATCGGGGAAGCCCCTCGGGCGACTGCCCCTCGATCGCGGCATACGCGTCGGCCACGAAGGCGTTGAACGCGTCCTGATAGCCCATCGGGTGCCCGGCGGGCACGATCGAGAGCCTGGCGGCGTCGTGGGCGAGCCGCGCGGGGTCGCGTTCGATGATGCTCGAGGCGTCGGTGCGCCCGAGCCAGAGGGTGTCGGGCCGCTCCTGCTCGAAGCGCACGCTCGCGTCGGTGCCGGCGAGCTCGATCGAGAGCGCGTTCTTGCGCCCCGGGGCGACCTGCGAGACGAGGAGCGTGCCGACGGCGCCCGACGCGAGCTCGACGACGACGGCGACGAGGTCTTCGGTCGCGATGTCGTCGTGCATGGCCCGCGCCTCGTACACCGTGCGCGTCGAGGCGTTCAGTCGCGTGATGCGCTCGCCCGAGACGAACTCGAGCAGGTCGACGAGGTGCGATCCGATGTCGGCGAACGCCCGCGACGGGCCGCCGAGCGCGGCGTCGACGCGCCAGTCGTCGTCGCGGGGAGCCGCGAGCCAGTCCTGCAGGTAGGCGCCCTGCACGCTGAGGAGGCGCCCGGTCTCGCCGCGGGCGACTCGGGCCCGCGCCTCGCGCGCCATGGGGTGGAACCGGTAGACGAAGGGCACGGCCGCCACGAGACCGAGTTCCGCGGCGAGCGCGGCGAGGTCTGCAGCATCCGTCGCCGAGGTCGCGAGCGGCTTCTCGCAGATCACGTGCTTGCCCGCCTCGAGGGCGGCGCGGGCGATCTCCGCGTGCGTGGTGTTGGGCGTGCAGACATGCACGACGTCGATGTCAGGGGCTGCGAGGAGATCGCCGAGGGAGTCGAAGGCGGTGGCGAATCCGAGGCGTTGCGCTGCGTCGCGAGCACGGTTCGCCGAGGAGGACGCACCGCCCGTGAGCTCGGCCCTGGCGGCGCGAGCTGCCCGAGAATGAACTGTGGCCATGAATCCGCCGCCGACGAAGCCGGCACGTATCGTGCGGGCTGGGGCGATGACGTCCGTTGTCATGGTCGACATGCTGACACACTTCCTGCACCTTTTGCTAGTCCCTCGGCAAAAGTTGCCGGAGTCGTTACACCTTCGAGATACAGCGACAAGACAAGGTGGTGTGCTTTACTCAGTGCATGGTCGACATCAGCCGCGGCTCGGCACTCGGCGCCTCGGGCGCGAGCGAGCTCTTCCAGTTGCTCCGTGACGGGGCGCCCCGCACGCGCGCGTCGCTCGCCGCGAGCACGGGCCTCGCCCGCTCCACCATCGCCGCGCGGGTCGACGAACTCATGGAACTCGGCCTCGTCTCCCCCGTCGCCGACGCCGCCTCGACCGGTGGACGCCCGCCGTCGCAGTTCGCCCTGAACCCCGGAGCGCGCATCGTGCTCGCCGCCGACCTCGGCGCCTCGCACGCGACGATCGCCATCACCGACCTCGCCGGCACCGTGCTCGCCGAGCACAGCGAGCCCCTCGACATCGCAGAGGGCCCCGAGGCCGTGCTCGGCTGGTTCATCGAGTCGGGCATCTCGCTCATCGAGGGGCTCGGTCGCGATCGGCAGGAGCTCGTCGCCATCGGCATCGGCGTGCCCGGCCCCGTCGAGCACTCCACCGGTCGCCCCGTCAACCCGCCCATCATGCCCGGCTGGGATCGCTTCGACGTGCCCGGCTGGGTGCAGCAGCACCTCCAGGTGCCCGTGCTCGTCGACAACGACGTGAACATCATGGCGCTCGGCGAGCGCGCGCTCGCCTGGCCGCAGGTCGAGCACCTCATGTTCGTGAAGGTCGCGACCGGCATCGGCTCGGGCATCATCTCGGGCGGCCTGCTACAGCGCGGGGCGCAGGGCATCGCCGGCGACATCGGCCACGTCAGGGTCGCTCGCGGCAGCGACGTGCCCTGCCACTGCGGCAACCGCGGATGCCTCGAGGCCCTCGCCTCGGGCCCCGCCATCGCCCGCGCGCTCCGCGAGCAGGGTATCGAGGCCAACTCCAACGACGACGTCATCGAACTCGTCAAGCGCGGCGACATCGACACGATCCAGGCCGTTCGACAGGCCGGTCGCGACATCGGCGAGGTGCTGACGGCCTGCGTCAGCCTCGTGAACCCCTCGGTCGTCGCCATCGGCGGGTCGATGGCGAGGGCCGGCGAACACCTCATCGCCGGTGTGCGCGAGGTCGTCTACACGCGCTCCATGCCGCTCGCGACCGAGCACCTCACGATCGTGCAGTCGGCGGCCGCGGCGAACGCCGGCGTGCTCGGGGCGAGCATGCTCGCGATCCACCACGTGCTCTCCCCCGAGGGAATCGACGCGCTCGCGGCGCGCTGATCGACGCGGCGCGCACACGCGCGCTCGCCTCGGCCCGCTGACAGGGCGGAGCGGTACGCTCGAGAGGTGTCCGACACCCCCTTCGCCCTCTTCGACCTCGAGGGCGCGGCGACGGCGGTCGCGGTCGACGAGCGCCCGCGGCATCCGACCTCGGGCCACCCCTGCCATTCCCGCATCGTCGCCGACTCGAGCGACCGGGTCGCATGGCTGCGGGCCCGCTCGCGAGGCATCACCGCGACGGATGCCGCGAAGCTCGCGTCCTTCGCCTCGGTGCGCTCCGCGGCCTGGGAGAAGCGCAACGGCAGCTCCTTCGGCGGCAGCCGGTACACCGACCACGGCAAGGAGCGCGAGCCCGTCATCGCCGAGTGGGCGAGGCGCACGCACGGCATCGAGCCGTCGAGCCTGCTCTTCCACGCCGAGTTCGAGCGACGCCATCTCGCGACGCCCGACGGGCTGAGGGTCGCGCCCGGCGGCGTGCTCGAGCTGTGCGAGATCAAGACCACCTCGCGCGCCTGGCGGGGCATCCCCCGCGGCTACCTCCGGCAGGTCTGGTGGCAGCAGTACGTGCTCGGCGCCGAGCGAACGCTCGTGGTGTGGGAGCAGCACGACGATTTCATTCCCATTCGCGACGAGCCCGAGTACCGTTGGGTCGATCGCGACGACGACCAGATCGCGATCCTCGTGAGGCTGGCCGACGAGCTCATCGCCGAGCTCGGCGGTCGCCGCACCTGATGCCGGAACCCATCGCATGACGCACCACCAGCACCACCAGCACCGCCGAGCACTGCCCCAGCAATTCCCCCTGCCGGGAGGTCCCCCCAGATGACGACCGTTCTCCTGCACGGCCTCGGCGCCGACCGGCGCCAGCCGCTCGACCTGCTCACGCCCGCGGTGCACGCCGCGGTCGGCACCGACGAGCTCATCGTCGCGCCCGACATCCGCGCCCACGGCGGGTTCCTCACCGTCGGCGAACCCGCCGACTTCCACATCGACCGGCTCGCCGCCGAGGTGGCCGCGACGGTGCGGGAGGCGATCGACGAGGCGGGCGCGCCGTCGCCCGAGGCATCCGCCCCCCTGACGATCATCGGCATCTCGCTCGGCGCTGCGCTCGCCCTCCGCATCGCGCTCGACGGCCTCCTGCCCATCGAGCGCGCGGTGTTCGTGCGGCCGTCGTTCAGCGATCGATCGCTGCCCGACAACCTGCGCGTCTTCCCCGTCATCGGCCAGATCCTCGCCGACGCGGGCCCGGCGGGAGCCGACGAGTTCCGTGAACGGGCGATCTTCCAGCACGTCGTCTCCGCGTCGCCCTCGGGCGGGCGGGGCCTCCTGACGCAGTTCACGGCTCCAGATGCAGCTCGACGGGCGATGCGGCTCGTCGAGATCCCGCGCAACCGCGCGTTCCGCGACGACGCCGAGCTCGGGGAGCTCGAGCCACGCGGCATCCGCTCGCTCGTCATCGGGGCGCCGCGCGACCCCGTGCATCCCTACGCGCTCGCCGAACGCTGGGCCGCCGGTCTCGGGGCGCCGCTCGTCGAGCTGCCCGCACGCGACGACGGGCTGCCCGTGCAGACCGCGCTGCTGCGCGAGGGCATCGCGCGCTGGCTGCAGCACACCCGCGCCTGACGCGGCGGCGCTGCGACCCGGCCGGACGGCGGGCCGGCGAACCGCGGGTCAGCGAGCGGCCGACGCCTCCGCCGGCTCTGCAGTCGACTCCTCGGCCGCAGCACGGTAGGGCCACGCGGTCCGGCTGATGCCGACGATTCCCGCGCCGACGAGCAGGATGAAGGCCGCGATGGCGATGACGTAGACGGTGACGCCGTCGTAGCCCACGCCAGGCGAGACGTCGGGGTTGAGGAAGGGGTACGGGTACCAGCCGGTGACGGCGCCGCGGATCATCGTGTAGACCACCCACGCGATCGGGAAGATCGCGATCGTCCAGATGCGCTTCCACGCGATCGTGCGGCGGCCGGGCGCGAGCACCCAGTCGAGCACCACGTAGAGCGGCGCCCAGACGTGCAGGATCTCGTTCGACCACGGCAGTGTCGTCGCCTGGTCGAGCGAGATGTCGCGCAGGAGCAGGTTGTAGACGACGAAGGTCGTCGCCATGTACGTGACGACCGAGGCGCGCACGATGTTGTACCCGGCGGGATCGACCGGCGCGCGGAATGCGAACCAGGCACCGACGAGCAGCACGATCGCCGAGAGCGCGTTCGAGAGGATCGTGAAGAAGCTCAGGAAGTTGACGACGAAGAACACCGGGTCGGGCACCATCGACAGGCTCTTCGCGAACTGGCCGACGATCGCGGTGATGATGCCGGCGGCCGCCGCGACCCTGATGATGGCCCAGACCGTTCGCATTCGTGCTCCCTGCTCGCTGCGCCACCGGCGACCCGGCAGTCGGTGCGATCATAGCGAGGACGGGTACGGTGCGAAGTGCAATCACGGGAGGGTGTTGTCGATGCGGGCATTGGTGATCGATCGGACGGGCGAGGCCGACGAGCTGCACATCGCGGAGGTTCCCGATCCGATCCGTATCAGCGACGAGGTGGTCGTACGGGTCGTCGCAGCGGGTGTGAACCCGATCGACGCGAAGACCAGGTCGGGCCGTGGCGTCGCGAAGGCCATCCCGTCGTTCCCCGCCGTGCTCGGCGGCGACTTCGCCGGCGTCGTCGAGTCGGTGCCCTACTCGGCGCACCCGCTCCAGCCGGGCGACCGCGTCTACGGCATGGGCCGGGTGCCGAGGCTCGGGGGCAGCTACGCCGAGCTCATCTCGGTGAGCTCGATGAGCCTGACCCGCATGCCCTCCACTCTCTCGTTCGCCGAGGCGGCGGCCGTGCCGCTCGCCGCGCTCACCGCATGGGGCGCCGTCGTCGACACGGCACGCGTGCACGACGGCCAGCGCGTGCTCATCCACGCCGGGGCCGGCGGCGTCGGCCATTTCGCGGTGCAGTTCGCCGCCTACTTCGGCGCGGTCGTCACGGCCACGGGCTCCGCACGCAACGCCGACTTCCTGCGCGAACTCGGTGCCAGGCGCGTCATCGACTACACCGCCGAACGGTTCGAGGAGGTCGCGACCGATCAGGACGTGGTCATCGACCTCATCGGCAACGTCGCGGATGACACGGGCACCCGGTCGCTCGACGCGCTGCGCGAGGGCGGGCTGATCGTGACGGTGCCCACCGGATCCTGGCCGACCATGGCCGAGGAGGCGGCGGCACGCGGCATCCGCTCGACCGGCTACACCGTGGCACCCGACGCCCGCACGCTCTCGGTGATCACGCGACTGATCGACGACGGCGCCGTGCGCGTGCACGTCGACCGCGAGTTCCCGCTCGAGGAGGGCGCAGAGGCGCACCGGCTGCTCGAGGCCGGACACGTGCGGGGCAAGGTCGTGCTTCGGGTCATCCCCGACCCCGCCTGAGGCCGCTCCCCTCGATCCGCGGTGCGCTCACCGCCCTGCGGCGAGCAGCGAGCTCCCGAGCTCGCTCCTGAGGTAGAGCACGCTGTGGCCGTACCGCGTCGAGACGAGCAGCCCGGCGTCGCGGAGCGCGCGCAGGTGCTGGTTGACGGCCGACGGCGTGACGCCGAAGCGCACGCCGAGCTCCGTCGACGAGGCGGGGTCGCCGAGCGCGGAGAGGAGGCTCGCCCTGGTCTCGCCGAGGATCGCGGCGACCGCGGCGGGGTTTGCCACCGGCTCGTTCTCCCAGAGCGCCCCCTGGCCGCGCGCCGGGTACATGATCATCGGCGGCCCGTCGCCGACCGGTGCCGAGCCGCGTCGCGTGAACATCGTCGGCACGAGCGTGAGTCCGAGCCCGTCGATCGCCTGCACCCGGTCGGCCGGGTCCCGCAGCCGCACCGAGACGATGCCGCCCTCGTAGTCGACCGTGGACGAGATGCCGTTCAGCATCGTCGACAGCCCGTTCTGCGCGATCTGGCGTCCGCGATGCACGACGTCGGCCTCGAGGACCGCCCGCATGCGCGGCCAGTACGGGACGAACGAGGCCTCCCAGAGCTCCTGGAGCGCTCGCACGACGCGGCGGACGGCGACCTTCGGCGACCCCTCGAACACGGCCGGCACGTGCCCGTGCACGGCGACGAGGTCGCCGATGAACGTGTCGGGCGGGGTCGCGAGCAACTGCTCGAACTCGTCGTCGAGCTTCGTGAGCGGCGACTCGGGACGAGGGTTCAGGAAGTCGGGGGTCCACAGGCGATCGTCGATGAGGCCGGCGAGCGCCTCGGTGTCGAGGTCGGCTCGAGCCGCCTCGGTGCGACGCAGCCACGGCAACTGCAACGGGAATCGCGACGGGTCGTCGATCGCGCGCAGGGAGAGGCCGAGTTCGCAGAGGGGCGAGATGCCGAAGCGCACAGCCGCGACGTCCCCCTCGTTGAGCACGTATCGCAACATGTAGCGCAACGCTACATCAATTTCACGCTTCCGACGCATCTGCGAGAACTGTACGAGTGAGCCCTACCTCTCCCCCGACACCCGACACCGGAACCGTTCCGACGATCGACCCCGCCGGCCCCGAGAACCCCGGCAAGCCGTCGTTCGTCGCTCGCCTCGCGGCATCCGTCTCGGACCCGGTGCTGCGCATCCTCGTCGGGGCGACCCTGATCTCGCGCGTGGGCCGCGGCATCTTCCTCACGGTGACCGTGCTCTACTTCACCTTCATCGTGGGCCTCGCGCCGCACGAGGTCGCCATCGTTCTGTCGGCCGCGAGCGCGGCCGGCGTGATCGCGGCCTTCGGCGGCGGATGGCTCGCCGACCGGGCCAGTTCCAAGCGCCTGCTCATCGCCTTCACCGCGATCGAGGGCGTCGCGCTCATCACCTACGTCTTCGCGGGCGACTTCGTCACGGCGCTCGTGATCGCCGTCGTCTGCGGGCTCTTCGAGCAGGGCGCGAACTCCACTCGCTCGGCGATCATCGCCCGCGCCTTCGTCGGCGAGAGTCGGGTTCAGGCACGTGCGGTGCTCCGCACCGTCACGAACGTCGCCATCGCCGCCGGCTCGGGGCTCGGCGCACTCGCCCTCGCGATCGGCACCGCCGAGGCCTACCGCGCGCTCATCGTCGGCGCCGGCGTGCTGTACCTGCTCGGACTCATCCAGCTCGTGCGGCTGCCGTCGCGGGTCGACGCGCCCGCCCGAAAGCCGGTCACCCCCGTGACGACCGCGACCGGCTCATTCGACGCCGGCGCAAGCGCCGAGGCGGCCGCCGCCGAGCGGCGTGCATGGCGACGGCACTCGCCCTGGCGCGACCCCCGCTACCTCCTGCTCACCGCGCTCAGCGCGATCTTCGGCATGCAGTTCGGCGTCGCCGAGCTCGGCGTACCGCTCTGGATCGCGCGCGAGACCACGGCGCCCGAGGCGGTCGTCGCGGCACTCCTGATCCTGAACACGGTGATCGTCGTGATCTTCCAGGTGCCGCTCTCGCGGGGCACGCACGACCTGCACGTCGCCGCACGGGTGTCGGGCATCGCTGCGTGGCTCATGGCGGCCGCGTGCCTCGTGTACGCCTCGGCGGCCGGGCTGCCGATCGGCTTCGCGATCACCGTGCTCGTCATCGCCGCGACGGTGCACGCCTTCGCCGAGGTGCTCTCGCAGGCCGGCGGCTGGGGCCTCAGCTTCGAGCTCGCCGACCCCGTGCAGGCCGGGAGCTACCAGGGCGTGTTCGGCATGGGCTACACGGTCGGCGCGCTCGCGGCACCGCTCGTCGTCAACGCGACGGCGATCTCGCACGGTTTCTCGGGCTGGGTCGTGCTCGCCGCGATCTTCCTCGCCTCCGGCCTCGGCACGTGGTGGCTCGCCCGGCGGGCGGCCCGCACCGTGGACGCGGCAGCGACGGCATCCGGCGACGCGGCGGCATCCGCCTCGTAGTCGACACACCGGCGGGCCGGGGCCGTCATCGCCACGGCGCGCGTGGCATGATCGGCGGATGACCGACACCCCGATGCGTCCGGCGCACTCCGAAGACGGCCGATCGTTCACGGTTCCGGATGCCTCGGGCACGCCGTTCATCGCCGGCACGCTGCTGATCGTGACCACGACGACCACGCGCCTGCTCGCCCTCGTCGAGGAGCGGACGTCGACGGCCGACGGCGAGCCCGAAGCGCTGCACGGGCGTCTGCTCGGCGCGATCGACGGCACCCGGTTCGATCCCCGAGGCGGTCTGCCGTTCGCGGGCGCCGATGTCGAGGTGGCCGACGGCGCCACGATCGACCTCGTGCACGCGGACATGGGGGCGACCCTCGAGATCGGCGTCAACCTCAGCCCGCCGCTGCGGGCGGCCCGGCTCCTCGCCCACCGCTTCAACCGCCACACCTTCTGGTGCGGGCAGAGCGGTTCGGGCAAGACGTACGCGCTCGGGGTCGTGCTCGAACAGCTGATCGCGCACACGGCGCTGCCCGTCGTGGTCTTCGACCCCAACTCGGACTTCGTGCGGCTCGGCGAGCTGAACCCCGACGCGAGCGGGCCGACGGCCGAGCTGCTGCGGCACCGAGACATCCGCGTGCTGCGCCCGAACGTCGAAGGCGCCATCCCGCTCCGCGCCAGGTTCCCGGCGCTGACCCTCGAGGCGAAGGCCGCAGTGCTCCGCCTCGACCCCGTCGTCGATCGCGAGGAGTTCAATGCGGTCGTGCACCTGAGCGAGACCTTCAGCGCGATCGAGCCGAACGAACTGCTGCCCGAACTGCTCGGCTCGTCCGCGCCCGCCAAGCGGGCGCTCGGCCTCCGCATCGAGAACATGGGACTGCTGAACTGGGAGGTCTGGGCGGGCCACGACCGCGAGGCGACGCTCGTGATCGACGAGCGAGCGGATGCCACCGTGCTCGACCTCGGCGGATTCTCGACGCCCGATCAGCAGCTCGTCGTTGCGCTCTCCGTCCTCGACGAGCTCTGGGCCCGTCGGGAGGAGCGGCGACCGGTGCTCCTGGTCATCGACGAGGCGCACAACCTCTGCTCCCCCGCGCTGACCTCGCCGCTCGCCGTCGCGGTGCGCGAACGGCTCGTGCAGATCGCCGCCGAGGGGCGCAAGTTCGGCCTGTGGCTGCTGCTCTCGACGCAACGTCCGTCGAAGGTCGCCCCCGGCATCATCTCCCAGTGCGACAACCTCGCCCTGATGAAGATGAGCTCGCCCGTCGACCTCGAGGGGCTCGCGACGTACTTCGGCTACGCGCCGACCGCCCTGATCGCCCGGTCACCGTGGTTCCGGCAGGGCGAGGCGCTCTTCGCCGGCGGCTTCGTGCCGGCGCCGACACTGCTGTCGATGAATTCGAGGCTCACGCCCGAGGGCGGCAGCGACGTGGGCGTGCCGCTGCGCTGACGCGGACGAGGACAGCTAGCCGACCGGCGACGGCACCGCCGTGAGCGAGTGCTCCATCACCCAGTCGTCCTCGACCCGGCCACCCACCACGAAGTGCTTGTCGCCGACCTTCACGAAGCCGTGGCGCTCGTAGAACGCGATCGCTCGCGCGTTCTCCTCGTTGACGCCGAGCCACGCCGTCGCGGCTCCGGCCGCCCGGGCGGCGTCGAGCGACGCTCGCATGAGCGCGGCGCCGGTGCCCGTGCCGTGCGACTCCGCGAGGGCGTAGACCTTGCTGACCTCGATCGCGGGCCGGGCGATCACCGCTCGAGCGGCGTCGGGGTCGCCGGGTTCGCCCCCGACGAGCATGGTGTAGCCGAGCAGGCGCGGGGCGCCCCCGTCGTCGTCGGCATCGGCCGCCCGTGCCGGCGCCTCCGCCACGAGCAGGATGCGATCGGGATCGGCGAGGTACGCCTCGAAGTGATCCACGCCGAAGTTCTTCGCGATGAAGTCGGCGATCGCCTCGGGCGTCGTGTGCGGCGGGCACGCGAGCGGGAACGTCGCGGCGGCGAGCGACGAGAGCGCGGCGGCATCCGTGCTCGTTGCGGGGCGGATGCGAACGGCGGAGGCGGTCGACTGGGTCACGAGCACCGATTCTTGCAGACGAGGCGCGCGCGGCGAAGGGGCCGCCCCGACCGTGGCACCTCCGGGATCACCGGATGCGGTCGGGACGGCCCCCTCGGGCCCTGTCTCAGAGGAAGCGCGCGTACGCGCCGACGGTGAGGAAGGTCGGGAACTCGGGCTCGAGGGCGACGCTGCGGAACACCGAGATGGCGTCGTCGAAACGGTCGCCCTCGAAGCGCGGCAGCGCGGCCACGGCCTCCGCCATGAGCCGCACGATCGAGGTCTGGTCGATGCGCGTGCCCTCGGCGGTCACCGTGTTCTCGTTCAGCCACTGCCAGATCTGCGAGCGCGAGATCTCGGCCGTCGCGGCATCCTCCATGAGGTTGTCGATCGCCGCTGCACCCGTGCCGCGCAGCCACGACTCGATGTAGCGGATCGCGATCGACACGTTGTCGCGCACGCCGCCCTCGGTGACCGCTCCGCCGATCGACGGGATGTCGAGCAGCTCGGCCGCCGTCACGTGCACGTCGTCGCGGAGGCGGTCGACCTGGTTCGGCCGGTCGCCGAGCACGGCGTCGAACTCGGCACGGGCGGTCGGGATCAGGTCGGGGTGCGCCACCCAGGTGCCGTCGAAGCCGTCGCCGGCCTCACGGCGCTTGTCGGCCGTCACCGCGGCGAGCGCGCGCTCGGTCACCTCGGGGTCGCGGCGGTTCGGAATGAACGCGCTCATGCCACCGATGGCGTGCGCCCCGCGCTTGTGGCACGTGGCGACGAGCAGCTCGGTGTACGCCCGCATGAACGGCACCGTCATCGTGATCGCCTTGCGGTCGGGCAGGACCCAGCGGCGACCGCGCGAGCGGAAGGTCTTCACGATCGAGAAGATGTAGTCCCAGCGCCCGGCGTTCAGCCCCGCGCAGTGGTCGCGCAGCTCGTAGAGGATCTCGTCCATCTGGAACGCGGCCTGGATCGTCTCGATGAGCACCGTCGCGCGCACCGTGCCCTGCGGGATGCCGAGCCGGTTCTGCGCGTAGACGAAGATGTCGTTCCAGAGCTTCGCCTCGCGGTGCGACTCGAGCTTCGGCAGGTAGAAGTACGGCCCGCGGCCGGCGGCGATGAGCGCCTGCGCGTTGTGGAAGAAGTACAGGCCGAAGTCGACGAGCGAACCCGAGGCGTGCATCGCCCGCCCCGCCCGGTCGTGGAACTTCAGGTGCTTCTCGACGAGGTGCCAGCCGCGCGGGCGCATCACGATCGTCGGCGTCTGCTCGGCCGTGACGCGGTACTGCTTTCCCTCGGGGCTCGTGTACTCGAGACGACCGCGCAGCGCGTCGAAGAGGCTCAGCTGACCCTCGATGACGTTCGCCCAAGTGGGGCTCGTGGCGTCCTCGTGGTCGGCGAGCCACACCTTCGCACCGGAGTTCAGCGCGTTGATGGCCATCTTGCGGTCGGTCGGGCCCGTGATCTCGACCCGGCGGTCCTCGAGGCCCGGGCCGGCACCGGCGACGCGCCACCCGGCGTTGTTCCGGATCGACTCGGTCTCGGGCAGGAACTTCGGGTCGCGGCCGTTCGCCGCGTCGACGCGGGTCTGCAAGCGCACGGCGAGCAGCTCATGCCGCGTGCCGGCGAAGCGGTCGTGCAGCTCCGCGAGGAACTGCAGCGCCTCGGGCGTCAGGATCTGGTCGTACCGCTCGCCGAGCGGTGCCGTGATCTCGATGCGCGGTTCGACGGTCTGGAAGCTGCCGGTGGCGCGCTTCGGTTCGGGTCGGCGAGCGGATGCGGCATCCGTTCGCTCTCGTTCGAGCGTCATGCTGGGTGTGGTGTTCATGGTCGTTGCTCCTCTGAGTTCGATGCCCGTGAGCGGGTCAGTGGTTGAACTGTTCTTCCTCGGTCGATCCGACGAGGGCGAGGGTTGCGCTGTTGGGGTTCAGCGCGGTGGCGATCTGGTCGAAGTAGCCGGTGCCCACCTCGCGCTGGTGGCGCGTGGCGGTGTATCCGGATGCCTCCGAGGCGAATTCCGCCTCCTGGAGCTCGACGTAGGCCGACATGTGGCGCTCGCTGTAATCCTTCGCGAGCGTGAACATGCCGTGGTTCAGGGAGTGGAAGCCCGCGAGGGTGATGAATTGGAACGCGTAGCCCATCGACGCGAGCTCGCGCTGGAACTTCGCGATCTGGTCGTCGTCGAGGTGGCGCTTCCAGTTGAACGAGGGCGAGCAGTTGTAGCTCAGGCGCTTGCCCGGGAACTTCGCGTGCACGGCCTCGGCGAAGCGGCGCGCGAGATCGAGGTCGGGCTCGGCCGACTCGACCCAGAGCAGGTCGGCGTACTCGGCGTACGCGAGGCCGCGGGCGATGACCGGCTCGATGCCGTTCTGCACCTCGTAGAAGCCCTCGGCCGTGCGCTCGCCCGTGACGAACTGGCGGTCGCGCTCGTCGTGGTCGCTCGTGAGGAGGGTCGCCGCGAGGGCGTCGGTGCGGGCGATGATGATCGACGGCACGCCGGCGACATCCGCTGCGAGGCGTGCCGCGTTGATCGTGCGGATGTGCTGGCTCGTGGGCACCAGCACCTTGCCGCCCATGTGGCCGCACTTCTTCTCGCTCGCGAGCTGGTCCTCCCAGTGCACGCCCGCCGCGCCGGCCTCGATCATCTGGTGCATGAGCTCGTACGCGTTCAGCGGCCCGCCGAAGCCGGCCTCGGCGTCGGCGACGATCGGGGCCATCCAGTCGCGGTCGTCGGTGCCCTGCTCGATCTGGCCGGCGCGGAGCAGCGCGTTGTTGATGCGGCGCACGACCGCCGGCACCGAGTTGGCGGGGTAGAGCGACTGGTCGGGGTAGGTCTGGCCGCTGAGGTTCGCGTCGGCCGCGACCTGCCAGCCGCTCAGGTAGATCGCCTTCAGGCCTGCGCGGACCTGCTGCACGGCCTGGTTGCCGGTGAGGGCGCCGAGCGCGGCCGACCACTGCGGGTCCTCCTGCGGGGCGAAGGCCGTGCCGGTGTTCTGCTGGATGTCCTGCCAGAGCTTCTCGGCGCCGCGCTTGGCGAGCGTGCGCTCCTCGCGAACCGGGCCGCGGAGGGCGATGACGTCTTCTGCGCTGTAGTCGCGGCTGATGTCGTCCCACCGCGGGTTCGCGTCCCACTCGAGCTGCAGCTCGGCTGCGGTCTGGGTCTGGTCGCCGGGGCGGTTCGTGCTCATGGTGTTGCTCCTTCGGTGCAGCGGGCGGATGCTTCGTGGTGCTCCGTTCGGCGTCTGCTTCGGCGCCGTCGGGGTGGCTGTGCATCCACTCTGCGCTCGTTCGAAGAGGTCGACCCTGCGATTCGGGGGGTGAACTTTCGACGTTCTTCTGCGCCTCGGAAGTTCCGCGCTCTCGCGCCTTGTCGGCTGCTCCTTCCAGCACCCCTCCCCTCGAGATGACACTTCTTGCCGCCGCATCCCGAGCTCACCCGGCAAGGACTGTCACCTCGATCCGCCGGCGACGCCGACCCACCCTCGATCCGCGAGTGCGCGAGCGGTGCGAGCGAGGAGGTCCGCGCGTGGGGTGCCCTTCGTGATGCGGATGACCCACCACCCGTCGTCGATGAGGTCGTTCAGCCTCGAGACATCCGTCGCCCACTGGCCGACATCGAAGAGGTGTTGTTCGCCGTCGTACTCGACGAGGACCTTGTACGCGCGGAACACCAGATCTCCTCTCGTGCGCCGCCCCGAGCGCAGGAGGATCGGGCCGTTCGGTTCGGGTTCGGGAAACCCGGCACGGGTGAGCACGAGTCGCGTGAAGGTCTCGCGGCGCGAGTACACGTTCGCCCGAATCGCCTGGCGGGCTTCGGCCAGCCGCCTCGTACCTCTCTTCGACCCATGACGCTGGATCGCTTCGTCGATCATTGGTTCGTCGGCGAGCGGGGCCGGCAACCCGAGCAGCCGCTCCCCCGCGGCGATGAGGTCGTCGACGCCGAGATGCTCCGCGAGCGAGCACCAGGTGTCGGCCGGTGCCGTCACCCGTGCGCCTCGAACACCCGCCACAGCGACGAGTCTCGGCTCGGCCGAAGTGCGGCTCCCAACCACCCCGCGGCGGCGCGGCGCACGTGTGCCGTCGGTTGCGATGACGTGCAGGCGCGGATCGCGTTCGATCGCGAGCGGGAGGGGAAGACCGAGGAGGACCGCGGCGGTCGGGCCGGTGAACGCCTGGCCGTCGGTCATGACGACCGCGAGTGCCGAGCAGCGCTCGCGCAGCGTGCGCAGGCGCTGCGCGTCGACACGGACACCACGATGCGGCGCCGCGAGGGTCGTCGATCGGAGGCGTCGGGGCGAAACGCCTGCAGCGAGCGCATCGGCGGTCGAGAAGGGAACTGCCTCGAAGCGCGGCGGGAGACGTGACGGTCGGCTCATCCGTCGATCGTCTTCCGATCGGCCCTGCGGCGTGGCCCGAGATGGCACGAGCCGAGGAGCACGCACTGCGACGTTCCGTGTGGAGGACGAGTCGATGCCGGTCGCAGCCCTCGTGGAAGCCATCGAGATGACAGCTCTTGTCGCTCCTCTGGGCGTGCCGGCGACAACGACTGTCACCTCGACGCGGTTGCAGAGGTGACAGGGGCGGCGAGGGGTGAGCGCGCGAGGCGAGGCGGCGCGAGTGCCTCAGCGCGGGAAGCGCACCGTGGCGCGCAGGCCCCCTCCGACCCGTGGCGAGAGCTCGAGTTCTGCGTCGTGGCGGGCGACGATCGCGGCCACGATCGAGAGGCCGAGTCCGCGCCCGCGATCGGCGGCGTCGCGCGTGCGTCCGCCTCCCCGCGTGAAGGGTGCGGTCAGGGTCGCGACGGTCGCGTCGTCGAGTTCGGCCCCGCTGTTCTCGACGACGAGGGTCGGCACGGAGCCCGAGGCATCCGTCGCCACCGTCACGAACCCACCGCGCTCGTTGTGGCGGATCGCGTTCTGCACGAGGTTCGCGACGAGCTGCCGCAGCAGCACCTCGTCGCCCTCGACGACCGCGGGCGCGAGCGTCGAGGTCAGGCGCACCCCTGCAGCGTCGCCTTCCGCCTTCCCTTCGTCGACGACGGATGTCGCGACGGCCGCGAGATCGACCGGCCCGGCGTCGCCGGACTCCGTCGACTCCAGTTCGGAGAGGTCGAGCAGGGCCTCGACGGTCGCGATGCTGCGCTCGTTCATCTCGCGCAGGCGTTCGAGCAGTTGCATGTCACCGCCCCGCGCGCTCAGCGCCACGTCGAGCATCGTGCGGGTGGTCGCGAGCGGCGTGCGCAGTTCGTGCGAGGCGTTCGCCGCGAATCGACGATCGGCATCGGCCGAACGCTCGAGCGAGTCGAGCATGCCGTCGAAGGTGTCGGCGAGGTCGGTGATCTCGTCGCGAGGGCCGGTGAGCCCGATGCGGTGGTCGAGGTGACCGCGAGTGGCGCGGTGCGCGGCGATGTTCACCTCTTGCAGCGGCTTGAGCATACGGCCGGCGACGAACCAGCCCGCCCAGGCGCCGCCCGCGGCGAGGAGTGCGAGTGCCCCGACCGACACCCAGAGCAGCAGTTGCAGGATGTCTGATCGCGAGCTCACGACGACGGTCGCCGCGGTCGTCGACAGGGAGAGGATGCCGGGGTCGTAGATCGGGACCGCCGGCACCGCCTCACCAGTCGCCGCGTCGAGCGGGGTCGACTCGAGCGGGATCGTTTCGTGCGGCTCCATGAGCGTGGCGGCCGGCTCGGCCGTCGCCGCGAACTCGTAACTCGGCACGAGGCCGACGACGAAGGCGACGATCACGAGCAGCACGGCGCCCGCGGTCGTCAACAGCAGGGCATACGTGAGCGCGAGCCGCGCACGCACGGTCAGGCGATAGCTGCGGGGCGCGGATGCCGCGGGCTCAGCCATGCGCCGCATCGATCGCGTAGCCCGCACCGGGGTCGGTGCGGATCATCCACGGCTCGCCGAGCTTGCGGCGGAGGGTCGAGATCGTGACCTTCACCGAGTTCGTGAACGGATTCGCGTTCTCGTCCCAGGCCTTCTCGAGCAGCGTCTCGGCACTCACGACTCCCCCGCCGGCGCGCATGAGCACCTCGAGCACCGAGAACTCCTTGCGGCTGAGGCGAATGAATCGTCCCTCGCGGTACACCTCCCGCCGGAACGGGTCGAGGGTCACGCCCGCCGCCTCGAGCCGCGGCGGCAGAGCGGTGAACCGGCGGCGCCCGAGCGCCCGCACGCGCGCGACGAGTTCGGGGAACTCGAACGGTTTCGCGAGGTAGTCGTCGGCGCCGAGTTCGAAGCCGCCGACCTTGTCGCCGAGTCGGCGCGCCGCGGTCAGCATGAGGATCGCGGGGCGCTCCTCGCGGGCGACGAGCGTGCGGCAGACCTCGTCGCCGTGCACACCCGGAAGGTCGCGGTCGAGCAGCACGACGTCGTAGTCGTTGACGTCGATGTTGAAGAGGGCGGCGTCGCCGTCGGCGGCGACATCCGCTGCGATCGCCTCGAGAGCGAGCCCGGCGCGCACGGCCTCGGCGAGGTACGGCTCATCCTCCACGATCAACACGCGCACGTCCCACTCCTCTCGATCACGGCATCCGGATGTTCCGACCGACTCGTCCAGTGAATCCCGTCGGGCGTAAGGAAAACGTCAATGCCGACCTTTACTCCACTACAACCGCCCTATGTGTGAGCTGAGTTCTGCGCCAGTCCGTGGCGCGATCGAAAGGACACCCCATGACCACACGTTCCACTCGCGGAGCCCGTGCAGGGCTCGCGTTCACCGGTATCGCCCTGCTCCTCGCGCTCAGCGCCTGCGCACCGAACGGAGCGGATTCGGCTGATCTGAAGTCCGGCGACTCGGATGCCGCCTACGAGGAATGGTCCGCCGAGTTCACCTCCTGCATGAAGGGGGAGGGCATCGACATGCAGATGGCGACGACCGCCGACGGCACGGCGAGCGACAGCACCACGATGGATTCGGGCGAGGCCGTCGACCCCGACGAGATCGACGTCGAGGCGATGGATGCCGCGAACAGGAAGTGCATCGACAAGGTCGGCGAACCGCCGGTGATTCCGGGCATGCCCGACGCCGAGGAGATGAACGAGGCCTCCCTGCGCTTCGCCGCGTGCATGCGCGAACGCGGCTACGACTACCCCGACCCCGAGATCTCGGCCGACGGCTCGGTCGGCATGAGCGAGGCGATGTCGATCGACGAGTTCGACCCGGCCGACATCGATGCGTGCAGCGAAGCTGCCGACTACCCGACGATGGACGAAGAGTGAGCGCCGAACCTCAGACGGGCGATGACGCGATGACGGATGACGCGGCGACCCCGCCCGCCCGACGGCGTCGCCGCGCCCCCTGGCTCATCGCCGGGGCCTGCGTCGCCGTGCTCGGCATCGCCGGCACGGTGCTCGCGGTGACCTGGCCGGCGTCGTCGACGGAGGGCGGAGACGCGGCGAACGAGGCTGCGGACGTCGCAACCACGGCCGTGACCCGCGGCGACCTGACCGAGCGCGTCCGCTTCAACGGCCGCCTCGGCTACGGCACGACGCAGGAGCTCGGCACGACCCTCGGCGGCACGATCACCTGGCTGCCCGACGCCGGCGCCGTGCTCGACCGCGGCGCGACGATGTTCCGCGTCGACGACGACCCGGTGGTGCTCCTGCTCGGTGCACTGCCGATGTGGCGGCCGTTCGCCGAAGGCATGGACGATGGCCCCGACGTGCTGCAGCTCGAGCAGAACCTCGCCGCGCTCGGCTTCTTCGAGCGCGAACCCGACTCGGAGTTCGCCGGCTCGACCGCTGCGGCGATCGAGCGCTGGCAGAAGTCCCTCGGCCTCGAGCAGACCGGCTCGATCGAACCGGGCCGCATCGTGTTCGCCCCTGCTCCCGTGCGCGTGGCGGAGCGCAAGCTGCAGGTCGGCGCGGGCGCCGGCCCATCGGTCATCGCGGTGTCGGACACCGTGAAGCGCGTGAACGCCTTCCTCCCGCCGAACCTCGAACCGATCGCACCGGTCGGCACCCAGGTGCAGCTCACCCTTCCCGGCGGCGGCACCGTGCAGGGCACGGTGAGCGCGGTCGGCGCCCCCGTCGAGCAGGATGACGACCAGGGCGGGAAGAAACTCAAGCTGCCCATCACGATCACGCTCGACGACCCGGCGGCCGCCGACGGGCTCGACGACGTCGGCGTCAGCGGCGAGCTCGCGGCGGTGCGGCGGGAGGATGCCCTGCTCGTGCCGGTCACGTCGTTGCTCGCACGCACCGGCGGCGGCTTCGCCGTCGAGATCGTGGAGAAGGGCGCCGTGAAGACGGTGACGGTCGAGCTCGGCCTGTTCGCCGACGGACTCGTCGAGGTCACGGGCGGCGAGCTCGAAGCCGGCGACGAGGTCGTGGTGCCCGAGTGAGCGCGCCGCTCATCCGCATGCGCTCGGTCACGCGCACCTACGGCTCACCGCCCACCGTCGCGCTCAGGCATGCCGACCTCGACGTCGAGCGCGGTGAGATGCTCGCGATCGTCGGCCCGAGCGGCTCGGGCAAGTCGACGCTGCTGAACCTCATGGGCACCCTCGACCGGCCGAGCTCGGGTGACATCGAGATCGACGGGTACGACACCGGCGAGATGAGCGACGCGGAGCTCTCGGGCCTACGTGCGCACACCATCGGCTTCGTGTTCCAGCAGTACCACCTCGCCGAGGGCGTCACCTCGCTCGACAACGTCGCCACCGGCCTGCTCTACGCCGGGGTGCCGAAGGCCGAGCGACGTGCACGCGCCGCCATCGCACTCGAGCGCGTGGGACTCGCCGCTCGCACCCGCCACCGCCCGAACGAGTTGTCGGGCGGCGAACGTCAGCGCGTCGCGATCGCTCGCGCCGTCGTCGGCGAACCGGCCCTGCTCCTCGCCGACGAGCCCACGGGGGCGCTCGACACCCGCTCGGGCGAGGCCATCGTCTCGATCCTCGCCGAACTCAACGCAGGAGGCACGACGGTCGTCGTGATCACCCACGACCCGCAGGTCGCCGAGCGGATGCCCCGTCGGGTCGGCATCCGCGACGGCGTGCTGTCGACCGGGGCGGGCGTCATGGCCGGGTCTCGCTCGTGAACGGCCTGCGCTCCCGTCTCCGCACGGCGGACCTGCTCGGGCTCGGGCTGCACGGCCTCCGATCGAGGCCGATGCGCGCGGTGCTCTCCGCCCTCGGCATCGCGATCGGCATCGCCGCGATGATCGCCGTGGTCGGCATCTCGACGTCGAGCGAGGCGCTCGTCAAGCAGAAGCTCGCCGCGCTCGGCACGAACCTCCTCACCGCCACGGCCGGATCCGACTTCTTCGGGAAGGACTCCGAACTGCCCGCCGACGCGATCGATCGCGTGCGGCGCATCGACGGCGTCGAACAGGCGAGCTGGAGCGCCACGCTCGCCGACGTGCACGTCTACCGCAACGCGCTCATCGATCCGGGCGCCACCGGCGGACTCACCGTGGTCGCCGCCGACCTCGACCTGCTGGCGGCGACGGGCACCGGGCTCGCCTCGGGCGCGTGGCTCAACGGCGCCACCGAGCAGTTCCCGGTCGTCGTGCTCGGAGCGAAGGCCGCGGAGCGCCTCGGCATCGTCACGATCGGCAGCGCCGTCGAGATCGGCGGGCGGCAGTTCACGGTCGCCGGCATCCTCGACCCGTCGCCGCTCGCCCCCGAACTCGACTCCGTCGCGGTGGTGGGCGGGCCGATCGCCGCCGAGCTCTTCGAATTCAACGGGTCGCCGACGGTGATCTACGAACGCTCGGCCGATGACCTCGTCGAGCAGGTTCGCGAGATCCTGCCCGCCACGATCAATCCCGAGTCGCCGACCGAGGTGAAGGTCAGCCGTCCCTCCGATGCGCTCGCTGCGAAGAACACGATCGACCAGGCCTTCACGGGTCTGCTCGTGGGCGTGGGTTCCATCGCCCTGCTGGTCGGCGGCATCGGCGTCGCGAACACGATGGTGATCTCGGTGCTCGAGCGGCGCCAGGAGATCGGCCTGCGGCGTTCGCTCGGCGCGACGCGCGGACACATCCGCTCGCAGTTCCTCGTCGAGGCCATCCTGCTGGCGCTGTGCGGCGGCATCGCCGGCACGGCGATCGGCTGGGTGATCACGGCGGTCGTCGCCGGAGCGAACGGATGGCTCGTGGCGGTGCCCCCCGCCGTGCTCGCCGCCGGCGTGGTCGCGACCGTCGTCGTCGGGGCCGTGGCCGGCGCGCTGCCCGCGGCGCGAGCCGCACGTACGTCGCCGACGGCGGCGCTGAACGCCTGACGCGGACGTCACTCCGCGTAGGAGAAATTTCAGACGGACTGTCGGGCGGGCGCCGCCCGCCCGATGGTTTGTCGCGTTCACGGTCGCGCGCATTGCACACGAAGGGCCTCACGGATTGAATGGCAAGCCTGCGCGACGGTGTGCGGGTGAACTGGAGGTGCTGGCACGTGACCACGGCAACGACCACCGAGGCGGAGGCGGCGACCACCTCGTCGCCCGGCGCAGAGGCTCCCGGAACGGTCGTCATCGACGCCGTCACCAAGCACTACGGCGATTCGACCGCCGTCGACCGCCTCTCGCTCACGATCGAGGCCGGCGAGTTCATCTCGCTCCTCGGCCCCTCGGGGTGCGGCAAGACCACGACGCTGCGCATGATCGCCGGCTTCGAGGAACCAGATGACGGCGACATCCGCGTCTCGGGCCGTTCAGTGCTCGGCGTGCCGCCCTACCGACGCGACGTCAACACCGTGTTCCAGGCGTACGCCCTCTTCCCGCACATGTCGGTCGCCGAGAACGTCGCGTACGGTCTCCAGCAGAAGCGCACCCCGAAGGCCGAGATCCACGACCGGGTCGTCGACGCGCTCGACCTCGCCCAGATGCGCCGCTTCGCCGACCGCAAGCCCACCCAGCTCTCGGGCGGCCAGCAGCAGCGCGTCGCGCTCGCCCGCGCCCTCGTCAACCGGCCCTCGGTGCTGCTGCTCGACGAGCCGCTCGGCGCCCTCGACCGGCAGCTGCGCGAAGAGATGCAGCTCGAGCTGAAGCTGCTGCAGTCGCGCCTCGGCGTCACCTTCGTCTTCGTCACGCACGACCAGGGCGAGGCGCTCTCGATGAGCGACCGCATCGCGATCATGCGCAGCGGTCGCATCGAGCAGCTCGCCGACGCCGACACGGTCTACGCCCGACCTGCCTCGGCGTACGTCGCCGCATTCGTCGGACAACAGAACTTCTTCAGCGGCACGGTCGTCGAGGGCGGCACGGCCGTCGACTCGACGCACGCGCTCGTGCGCGGCACCTCTGCCGGACTCCCAGCGGGCGGCACCGGCCTCGCGGCCGTGCGCCCCGAGTTCGTGAGCATCGAAGCGGATGTCGCAGCCGACGCATCCGGTGCGGCGAACACCGCCCGCGGCAGCCTGATCGGCGTCTCGCACCTCGGCGAGACCATGCAATACCTCGTGCGCCTCGGCGACGACCAGAGCCTCATCGCACGTCGCCCCTCGCCCGAGGCGCCGCAGTTGTCGGTCGGCGACGCGGTCGTGTGCTCGTGGCGCGCCGAGAGCGTGCTCCTCTTCCCGGCCGACGATGCGGCGAGCGCGAGCGGCTACGTCGCGCCGCCGACCGTCTGAGCCCCGAGGAGTCACGATGTCATCCGAAGAGATCCGCATCCTCGCGCCCGCCGGCGCGGCCAAGACCATCCGGCGCGAGCTCTCGCGTCGCCGCTTCCTGAGCTTCGCCGCCGCGGCGAGCTCGGCCGGGCTGCTCGCCGCGTGCGCGCCGACCGGGTCGCCCACCACCGCGCGGGCCTCTGGCGGCCCGCTCGAGTCGAAGCTCTCGATCTACACCTGGGGCGACTACGACGCCCCCGACGTGCTCGACGCCTTCACCGCCGACCTCGGCCCGAAGATCTCGCTCAGCGCCTTCAACTCGAACGAGGAGATGGTCGCGAAGCTCGTCGGCGCGCGCGGCACGAGCGGCTACGACATCGTCGTGCCGACCGGCACCTTCGTCGCGCAGATGGCCGAGCACGGGTTGTTGGCCAAGCTCAACCACGACCTCATCCCGAACCTGAAGCACGTCGACCCGACGTTCCTCGGCCGGGCCTGGGATCCCGACAACGAGTACTCGATCTGCAAGGCCTGGGGCACGACCGGGTTCGTGTACGACGTCACCGCGATCGACCGCGAGCTGAAGGACTGGAACGACTTCATCGACGCGGCGCAGAACGAGGCGAGCGGCAGGACGTCGCTGCTCGACGACCCCTCGGAGATCACGGGCATCTACTTCTGGGCCAACGGCATCCCGTGGACCACGACCGACCCCGATGACCTCGACGCGGCCGAGGCGTTCCTCGTGAACGAGCTCGCGCCGCACATCTCGGCGTTCGACTCCTACCCGGGCGGCAGCGCGATCCCGCAGGCGACCCAGATGCTCATGCAGTCGTACAACGGCGATGCCCGCCTGGGCATCCTCGAGAGCCCCGAGCCGGAACGCTGGAAGTACGTGCTCGGCTCACCGGCGACGGAGATCTGGATGGACAACTGGGCGATCGCCGCGGGGGCGCCGAACCCCGAGGCGGCGCACGCGTTCATCGACTACGTGCTCTCCCCCGAGAACGCGCTCGCCGAACTCGACTACATCGGGTACGACACCGGCGCGAAGGGCATCGAGCAGGTGGCGTCGGACGCCGGCCTGCCGATGCTCGACCTCGTGTTCTTCACGCCCGAGCAGGTCGCGACCATGCACGAGGGCGAGCTGACCGAGGCGCAGGAGCGGGTCGTGCAGATCTGGAACGCGACGAAGGCGGCGGCTGGTGCGTAAACGACTCCCCGGATTCCTGCTCGCGGCACCCGCCTGGGCGTGGCTCGCCGTCTTCTTCGTCGCCCCGGTCGGGATGGTCGTGTGGTTCAGCTTCGGCTACAAGCCGAGCATCTTCGCCACCCAGGCCACCGACCGGCTCTCATTCGACCGATACGCCGAGGTCTTCAGCCCGACGTTCTTCGCGACGTTCCAGAACACGCTCTGGGTCGGGGTCGTCGGCACCGTGCTGTGCTTCCTGATCGGACTGCCCGTCGCCTACTGGATGGCGGTGAAGGCTCCGCCGTCGCGGCGCGGCCTCCTCGTCGCGCTCGTGATGGTGCCGTTCTGGACGAACTTCCTGGTGCGCACCCTCGGCTGGCAGGTGATCCTCTCGCCCGACGGCTGGCTGTCGACGGCGCTGCAGGGCATCGGCTTCGAGCCCCTCGCCATACTGAACACCCGCGGCGCGGTCCTCCTCGGCGTCGTCTACAACTACCTGCCGCTCATGATCCTGCCGCTGTTCGTCGCGTTCGACCGGGTGAACGGGCCGCTCCGGGAGGCGTCGAAGGACCTCGGCGCCGGCAAGTGGACGACCTTCTTCCGCATCACCCTGCCCCTCGCGCAGCCCGGCATCATCGCGGGCGTGCTGCTGGTGTTCATCCCCCTCATGGGCGACTACATCACGGCGACCGTGCTCGGCGGGGCGAAGGGCAACATGGTCGGCCAGCTCGTGGCGAGCCAGTTCCAGACCGCGCAGAACTGGGCGCTCGGCTCGGCGATGGCGGTCGTGCTGATCATCGTCATCCTCGCCACCGTCGCCGTCGGCGCTGCGATCGTGTGGCTCGTAACCCTGCCGATCCGGGCGAGCCACCGGCTCGTGATCGGTGCGCCGGCGACGGCGCCGGCATCCGCTTCGATTCATGAGGAGGTCGCGGCATGAGTGCTCCAGCAGCGCAGCGACAGGTGCGACGGTCGCGCAAGGCGTGGTCGGATGTCGCGTTCGACGTGTGGGGCGTCCTGGTGCTCGTCTTCCTGTTCGCCCCCATCGCGGTCATCATCGTCTCCTCGTTCAACGTGGGACGGCTGCTCGTCTCGTGGGACGGCTTCGGGTTCGACTCGTTCCTCGCGCTCCTCGCGAAGCCCGCCATCCGCGACGCCGTGTGGATCTCGGTCGAGACGGGCTTCGTCGCCGCGTTCGCCGCCACGGTGCTCGGCACCCTCGCGGGCATCGCGATGGCGCGGCATCCGGGCAAGTGGGTGTGGTGGTTCATGGGACTGCTGCTGCTCGTCTCGGTCACGCCCGAGATCGTCGACGCGGTCGCGCTGCTGCCGTGGATGGTCTTCCTCGGCCAGGACCTCGGCATGTCGCTCTTCAACGACGGCATCGTGCGCCTCGTGATCGGCCACTCGCTGTTCTCGATCACGGTCGTCTCGTACCTCGTACGGGCGAGGCTCGTCGGTCAGGAGGCACAGCTCGAGGAGGCATCCGCCGACCTCTACGCGACGCCGACCCGCACCTTCCGCAAGGTCACCCTGCCGCTCGCGATGCCCGCCGTGCTCGCCGGGTTCCTGCTCTCGTTCACGCTCAGCCTCGACAACACGGTCATCGCGGCGTTCGTCTCGGTCTCGGGCTCGACGCCATGGCCCGTCTACGTGCTGAGCGCCCTGCGAAGCGGGCTGCGGCCCGAGATCGCGGCGGTCTCGACGATCATGCTCGTGCTGACGCTCATCGCGCTCGGCCTCGTCGCGCTCGTGCTGCGTCGGGCGGGAGACTCGGCGGCCGACATCGCCCGAACGATGGGCGGCGGCTGAGTCTCCCGCGTCGTCGCGCACGCGCGACCGCGCTCGTACACACGCAGCACACACGACAGGGGCGGGAGCAACAGCTCCCGCCCCTGTCGTGTCAGTGCTGCTCGCGCGCGACTAGCCGATCGACGAGCAGACACCGACCAGGTCCGTCATGGACTTCTGCAGCGTCGCGGCCTGCTCGCTGATCTTCGTCATGTCGACGCTGGCCGGGTCGGTGGTGATGGCCGTGATCAGCTCGGAGTACGCGGTCACGGCGTCAGCGGCGCCCGTCGCGACGACGGAGACCTCTTCGTTCGAGATCTTGCCCGAGGCCTCCGTGAGCGAGACCTTGACGGTCTCGAACGCGGCGAGTGCAGCGGCGGCGTCGGTCATGTCCACCGTCGTCAGCCCGGTGAGCTCCTCCATGCTGGTCTTGACGATCCCGCACGCCTCGTCTTTGGTCTGCCCGGCGTCGGCCTTGGGCTCGGATTCCACGGACTCGGACGACGCCTCGCCCTTCGTGTCCTCGCCGGCAGCGGTGCCGGTGGCGGCGCAACCGGTGAAGAGCAGGGCGAGTGCGGCGAGCGAGCCGGCGGCGATCAGGCGTGTAGACGTCATGTGCGTGTTGTTCCCCTTCGGATACGGGTCGATCCGACCCCCCGGCCATCCAACCAGTCGCCGCAATCCCCCGACATGGGGAGCACTCCCCATTGACGCGGTGAAGAACGACACCGGTGCGGCCGCGCTCAGGCGGCGGATGCCTCGTTCGTCACGACGTCGACCACGCTCGAGTGCTCCGGGACCCAGCCGAGCTCGCGGGCCTTGCTGCCGGAGGCGCGCTGATCGAGCAGGAGCGCATCGGCGAACGCGGCGCCGAGTCGTGCGCGGGTGATCTCGACGGGCTCGGGGGCGACGCCGGCTCCGCCCGCCACCGCGCGGGCGAGCGCCCGCACCGTCGTCGGGTTGCCGTCGCTGCCGACGATGCGGCCGAGCGGTCCGTCGTGGGTGAGTGCGAGTTCGTAGAGCCGGGCCAGGTCATCGACGTGCACCCACGTCCAGTGCTGGGTGCCGTCGCCGATGAGCCGGAGCTCGCCTCCCTCGCCGCGGGGCGCGTCGGTGATGAGTCCGGCGAGTCCGCGGCCGCGGCCGTAGACGACCCCGGGCACGACGATCGCGGCATCGACGGATGACGCGAGCAGTCGCTCCTCGAGCGGCACCCGCCAGGCGACGAGTTCAGGGGCGTCGAGCGGGCCTTCCTCGTGGATCGCATCGCCCGAGCCGTATGCCCAGATGCCGCTCGTCAGCACGAACCGCTTCGAGGTGCCGCCGAAGCGATCGATGACGGTGTCGATGACCGCCGTGTTGAACGCCTCGGCTCCCGCTTCGGGGGCGGCCGTGTGCACCGCACCGTCGACGCCGTCGAGCACGGCGCCGAACCACGCGGCATCCGTCACCTCGCCCTCGACGGCCGCCGCACCTCGCGCGGCGACGCGCGCGGCGGCCTCGGGAGTGCGGACGACGGCGACGACCTCGTGGCCGGAGGCGATGAGCGTATCGAGCACGGAGGATCCGATGTAGCCGGTGGCACCGGTCAGGAGAATTCGCATGGGGACCACGGTATGCATCGGATACTGGTTACTTCAACGGAACCGATCCCGAGGGAGACGAGGTAGCCCATGTCGACGTCGCTGCTGGACGAGGACGGGGCCCACGCAACCGCGATGGACGTGCTGAGCCCCGACTGCCCGAGCCGGGTCGTGTTCGGCCGCATCGGCGAGCGGTGGACGATGTTCGTCATCCTCGCGCTCGAGCCCGGGCCGATGCGGTTCACCGCGCTGAAGGCCCGAGTCGGAGTGGTCACGCCGAAGGTGCTCACCGAGACGCTCCGTGCACTCGAGGGCGACGGCCTCGTGTCGAGGCGGGCCTTCGACGAATCGCCGCCCCGGGTCGAGTACGCGCTCACCCCGCTCGGCAGGTCGCTGCTGGAGCCGATCGCCGCGATGCGGGCGTGGGCCGAGGCGCACGTGCCCGAAGTGCTCGCGTCGCGCGATCGGGCGCTATCGTGACTCTCGTGACCCGCACCCTCGTGATCATCGACATCCAGAACGACTACTTCGAGGGCGGCGCGCACCCGCTGGTCGGCCCCGATGCCGCCGCCGCCAACGCCGCGCGCCTGCTCGCCTCGCATCGCGAGGCCGCCCAGCCCGTCGTGCACGTGCAGCACGTGTGGGATGCCCCCGACGCCGCGTTCTTCGCGCCCGGCACCCACGGCGTCGAGATCCACCCGCTCGTCGCCCCTGCCGAGGGCGAGCCCGTCGTCGTCAAGGCGCACCCGAACTCGTTCCTCGGCACCGATCTCGACGCACGACTCCGCGCGGCCGGGGCGGACGTCGACGGCGTCGTGATCGTCGGGATGATGTCGAGCATGTGCGTCGACGCGACGGTGCGCGCCGCCGCCGACGCCGGCTACTCGGTGACCGTCGTCCACGACGCGTGCGCCGCCCCCGACCTCACCTTCGGCGACACCTCGGTGCCCGCCGCGCAGGTGCACGCCGCGTTCATGGCGGCGCTCGGCGACAGCTACGCCGAGGTCGTCTCGACCGACGAGCTGCTCGGCTGACCCCGACGGGCGCGATGCCGCTCCGAGAGTGGAGCGGCATCGCGTCATCCGTTCGTCGGCGGTCAGCCCATCCGGCGCTCCGCCGCATGCTTGGCCTCGGCCTGCACCTCTGATGCCGCCGACGCCCCCTCGTCGCGCACGACTTCGACGGCCTCGGTCGCGCGTTCCTTGACGGCCTCCGCCCCCTGCATGGCCGGCTCGCGCAAGTGCTCGACCGACTCCTGCGCCACATCCCGCGCCTCCTCGATGAGGGGGGCTGCCGCCTCCTTCGCCTTCTCGGCCAGGTCTCGTTCCGGCTTCGACGCCGGGATGAGGGATGAGGCGAGCCATCCGACACCGAAGGCGATGAGGCCGACGGCGATCGGGTTGCCCTGCGTCGCCGATGCGACCTTGCGCGGCGCTCCGGCAACGGCCTCTCCGGCGGAGTCGACAGCGGACTCGGCCGAGTCGATCACGTCGGAGGCCGTGCCCATGACCCGGTCGGTCAGTCGGCCGACCGCGTCTCTCATCCTGTGGCCTTGGCGTTGCGCCATCTTGGCGGGGTTGACCTTGTCGGCGAGCGCGTCGACGTCGCTGCCGAGTTCTCGTCGGGTCCGCTCGATGTCCGAACGGATCAGTTCCGGGTCACTCATCGGTTCTCCTCATTTCTCTTCAGCGTCTCGGGAATCCTCTTGACGCTCTCGACGGTCTCCGGGATGCCCTCGACGCTGTCGAACTCCTTCTTGCCGACGACCGCGAGCACGACCGCGACGACGGCCCAGATGGCGGCGACGACGATGGCCGACCAGGCATTCCCGATCAGGTAGCCGAGTCCCCACCAGAGCGCGATCGAGAGGAAGAGCGCCGCGAACAGTCCCGCGACGCCGGCACCGCCGTACATGCCGGCGCCCTTTCCGGCCCGCTTCGCCGAACGTGAGATCTCGGCCTTGGCCAGCTCGACCTCCTGCCGCATGAGCAGGGAGACGTCACGGCTCACCTCCGCGAACAGGTCGCCGAGCGAGGTCGTCTCGGCGTGCACCTCGGAGGGCGTGGGCGATGACGAGGGCGGGTCGACGGATGTCGCGGGCGCGCCCACGCCCGGACCAGCCGAGCCCAGTCGTGCATCGTGCGCGCCGATGCGGGGTTCATCGGTCATCGTGCTGCGCCTCCCCTGGGTGCACCGACCGACGGTGCGCCGATCGATCCGGACCGGCCGGCGCCGGGCATGCCGGTGGCGGCGGTGGCAGGCGCCGTTGCCATCCCGGTCGCCGGCGTGCTGGTGGCGGACGCCCGCGACTCAGTGGCCGTGGAACCACGGTCGGGCGGCGTTGCGAGGGCGCGCGTCAACCGCCCGACGACGACGCCGGCTCCGACGGCGATCGCGAGGAAGGCTCCCGGTCGCCGGCGGGCGAAGGTCTTCACCTCCTGCACGAGGGAGCCGGGGTCGCGGGCATCGAGCCACCGTGCGACGTCGTCGGCGCGTCGGCCGGCTTCGCGCACGAGGTCGGTGGCATACCCCGACTCGCTGGACTGGTCGGCCATCTGCGTGAACTGCGCTCCCGCTGAGCGGAGTCCGCCGGCCACTCGCTTCTGCTGCACCGCGGCTTGCTCCCGCAGCTCGACGGTGACATCGTCGGCGAGCCGGCGCGCCTGCTCCGCGGTCTCCTCGACGACGGCCTTGCCTTCCTCCTTGGCGACGTCGACCACTCGGTGGCCGGCGTCGCCGGCATCGGAGGCGACCGAGGCGGCGTCGTCCGCGAGCGAAGATGACCGGCCCGCGCCGGTCGGGCCGGCGGAGCCGGTCGTGGCACCGCCGACGGGACCGCCGGTCGCGGCGGACCCGCGGGTCGCGTCGGAATCCTCGGTCACCTCGGAACCGCCCCCGGGGACCGCCCCGAAGCCGGCGTCGACGTCGCTCGTGGAGCCCGCGGCCGGCGAACCGTACGAAGGCTGCGATGGGGTGTTCTCGGTCATCTTGCTCTCGCTTCCGTGATGTCGGTCCAGCGCGGGACCGATGCCGGTTCGGCGTCGGTCCGCGCCGTCGGGTCGACCGGGGTCGGACGGGTCATGAGGTCGACACCGGCTGATGCGCGCAACGTTAGATCGGCGGCGCTTGCACGAGAAGGGACTTGCGCGTCCGACGACTGCGGCGTATAACGCGGGTGATCCGTCGGCGCGCAGCCACGCATTGTCGTCGGTGAGGGTTCCGGGCGCAAGCGCCTTCCGGGCCGGACTGCGCGCGCGTAGCGTCGCCTGCGCACGTCCGGTGAGGGGGACCGATGATCCGATACGGATACAAGCTGGCCGCAGAGGGCTTCGCCCCGGGAGAGCTCGTTCGCCAGGCCGAGCTCGCCGAGCAGAGCGGCTTCGACTTCGTCGAGATCAGCGACCACTTCCATCCCTGGCTCGACTCGCAGGGCCACTCGCCGTTCGCGTGGAGCGTGCTCGGCTCGATCGCGGCGAAGACCACTCGGCTCGGGCTCGCGACCGGGGTCACGTGCCCGACCGTGCGGTACCACCCCGCCGTCATCGCCCAGGCGGCTGCGACGCTCGCCCTCCTCTCCGACGGTCGGTTCACGCTCGGCGTCGGCTCCGGCGAGCGCCTGAACGAGCACGTCGTGGGGCGCGGCTTTCCGGCCGTCGCAGAGCGGCAGGACCTGCTGCGCGAAGCGATCGAGATCATCCGGCTGCTGTGGTCGGGCGGGTACCACTCGTACCGAGGCGAGTACCTCGACCTCGAGGACGCCCGCGTGTTCGACCTTCCCGACGAGCTGCCCGTCATCGCGGTCGCGGCGGGCGGTCCGGATGCCGCGGAGCTCGCCGCCGAACTCGGTGACGGCATGTTCGGCACCGAACCGAAGCCCGAGTTGCTCGAGACGTACCGCGCCGCGGGCGGCGTTGGTCCGAGGTACGGCGAGGTGGGTCTCGCATGGGCGGAGACCGAGGAGGCGGCGGTCCGGTCGGCATTCGAGACGAGTCGCTGGTCGCTCACCGGGTGGAAGGTCATGAGCGAGCTCCCCAACCCGGCGAATTTCGAGGCGGCGGCCGAGGTCGTCAGGCCGGAGGACGTGGCGAACGCCATGCCCTGCGGGCCCGATGTCGCGAAGCACCTCGACGCGATCCGCAAATACGAGGAGGTCGGCTACGACCACGTCGTGCTGATGAACAACGGGCCCGACCCCGACGGGTTCATGGACTTCTTCGCGAACGAGCTGAAACCGCGGCTGAGTCCGTCGGCCTGACGGCGTCGGCCGCAGAACCGCGATCTTTCACTGCGAGGTGCAGCACGATCGCGGCAGATTTCCGGAAGTTGCTGGTTCAACTCGGAAATTCCGGGATTCTTCCGTTTGCGGCATCCGATCACCCATGTCACCATCGAAGGCATGATCACCGCGGATCGCAGCGCGACCCCCTCCCCCGACCTCGCCGAGTCGAGTGCCGACGAGGTCGACGCGCTCACGCTCGGCCGTCGCATCCGCGACCGTCGCGCGGCGCGCGGCATGACCCTCGGCGAGCTCGCCGCCGCGATCGACCGCGCACCGTCGCAGGTCTCCGCGATCGAGAACGGCAAGCGGGAGCCCCGCCTCTCGATGCTGCGCACGATCGCGCTCGCCCTCGGGACGAGCGTCGACGAACTGCTCCGAGCGGATGCCCCTTCGGAACGCGCCGCGCTCGAGATCGCCGTCGAGCGCGCCCAGCGCGGGCCGGTGTTCGCGGCGCTCGGCCTGCCCTCGTTCCGCGTGGCCAAGAGCATGAACGACCAGACGCTGCAGACGATCCTGAGCCTCCACAACGAGATCGACCGGCTGCACCGCGAACGCGCGGCGACACCCGAGGAGGCGCGACGGGCCAACGCCCAGTTGCGCGCCGAGATGCGCGCCCGCGACAACTTCTACCCCGAGCTCGAGGCGAAGGCGGCCGAGCTGCTCGAGGCGGTCGGCCACACGGGCGGGCCGGTCTCGCACCAGCTCGTCGCCGACATGGCGAGCCACCTCGGCTACTCCCTGCACTACGTGGGCGACCTGCCGCACTCCACGCGATCGGTCACCGACAAGCGCAACGGCCGCATCTACCTGCCGACGCAGCAGTCGCCGTCGCGCGACTCCCGTTCGCCGATCCTGCAGGCGCTCGCGAGCCACCTGCTCGGCCACGAGGAGCCCGCCGGCTACGCCGACTTCCTGCGCCAGCGCATCGAGACGAACTACCTGACCGCCGCCATCCTGCTGCCAGAGCAGGCCGCGGTGCGCTTCCTCACCGAGGCGAAGAACCTGCGCCGCATCTCGATGGAGGAGCTGCGCGACGCGTTCGCCGTCTCGTACGAGACGGCCGCGCACCGGTTCACGAACCTCGCCACGGCGCGGCTCGGCATCCCCGTGCACTTCACGAAGGTGCACGAGTCGGGCACGATCATCAAGGCGTACGAGAACGACCGCGTGCGCTTCCCGAGCGACGCGCTCGGGGCGATCGAGGGCACGACGATGTGCCGCAACTGGACGGCCCGCACCGTCTTCGACGTCGAGGACCGCTTCAGCCCCTGGTACCAGTACACCGACACCCCGTCGGGCACGTTCTGGTGCACCTCGCGCATCGAGAAGGCCAAGGAGGGCGAGTACTCGGTCTCGGTCGGCGTGCCGTTCGAGCACGTGAAGTGGTTCCGCGGGCGAGAGACACCGCATCGTGCGGTTTCACGATGCCCCGACCCCGCCTGCTGCCAGGCGCCGACCGGGCTCGCCGATCGGTGGGCGGATGCCTCGTGGCCCGCTGCGCGCACCCCGACGTCGTTGCTCGCGGCCCTGCCCACCGGCACGTTCCCGGGCGTCGACCAGACCGAGGTGTACCAGTTCCTCGAGGCGCACGCGCCGCGCGACTGACGCCACGCGATTGACGCCGCGCGACCGAAGCGGTCAGGGAGCGACCGCGTCGAGCCAGCCCTGCCATGCACGCGTGCCGTCGGGCGCGTCGACCTCGCCCGCGAAGACGTGGTGGCCGACCCCGGCGGCGTAGTGACCGCGGTAGAAGCGATAGAGCGCGTCGGCGCTGCGGACGCCCAAGGTCTCCCACGTCGCCGAATCGACGGTTCCGGAAATCGGCGCGAGCCCCGACGGAGTCAGCGTGACCGTGTCTCCGATGGACTCCGTGCCGGTCACGCCGAGATCGGCCTTCATGGCACTCCACCGCCGGTCGAGATCGCCGAACGGAGCGGACGCGGTGATCGCGATCCCCGGTCGCCCGGCGAAGTGCGTGAGGTACTCGACGAGCGTGTGCCGGTACATCCGGCCACCCGAGAGCATCGCCTCGAATTCGTCCTCCCAGTCGTCGCCGGGGAGGAACCCGCTGGAGACGATCCTGAGCACGGTGCTGCCTGCGGCACGTGCCTCGATGAGGAACTCCATGGCGAAGAACCGCCCGTCGGGACTCTCGGCACCCGTGAATGAGAAGTGACGCACCGGCTCGTACGCGCCGATCGTCGACTCCTGGGCGTAATTGCCCATCGTCGTGCGCACGACTCCCTCTCGTGGGTCCACCTCGGTGGCCCCCATGAACCAGGAGCTCAGGCCGGGGCCGGTCGCGATCGCCTGCCATACCGTTTCGGCGGAGAGGTCGAAGTGCAGTTCGGCGGGCTCTTCGAAGCGATGCGACATGGTCAGTCCTCCTGGGTGGTCGACGGCGGCTTCGTGCTCGGATGGATGGCGAGGACGAGCCGGTAGTCGCGACCCCGCACCGCGGACTCGTCGTGGTACCGGCTCACGAGCTCGAGGGCGGCGTTGCTGAGCTCCTCGGCGAAGGCTGCACGGTCGGCGGCGGACGCGAATCGGATCTCGCCGTCGAGGGCGAAGGTGGCGAGCGGCTTCGATTGGCGTGCCGCCGCGGTGATGAGTGCCCCGACATCTCGCACGAGCCGGGCGGCGAGCGCCAGCATCCAGCCTGCCGAGAGCCGATCGGGCGACCGGGCGGGGTCGGGCTGCACGGAGGAGAGCGCCGCCGGCGTGATCACATAGGACGACGCCGTGGCCCGCATGACCCGTTCGATGACGTTGCCCTTCTTGCGCTCCTCGGCGAGCTCGATCAGGCCGTGCTCCTCGAGGGTCCTGAGGTGGTAGTTCACCTTCTGCCGAGGGAGCCCGAGGCGATGGCCCAGCGCGGTGGCCGAGTTCGGCACGGCGAGCTCGGCGAGAAGCCGGGATCGGATCGGATCGAGGGATGCGACCGCGGCATCCGCGTTCTCGATCGGGCTCACATCGAGCATGAGGACTCCTGGGTTCGAGTGGGAGATCAGGATACGGCGGCTGCATGCGTCGGACGGAGCCTCCGCACCGTCACCCCGTTGGGGTAGTCGGTGGAATCCATGATGTCGAAGCCGATGTTCGTGGTGAAGACCGGAAGCCCGCTGCCGAGCACGACGGGGTGGATCGTGAGGCGGTACTCGTCCACCAGACCGTGCGACGAGAGGTACTGGGCGAACGCGGCGCCGCCCGAGACCCCGATCGGGCCACCGGGAAGCGACTTGAGACGAGCGATCTCCTCTTCGGGACTGCCTGTCGCGAGCCGTGCATTGTTCCAATCGACGTCCGTCAGCGTCGTCGAGAAGACAACCTTCTCGACGTTGTTCATGACGTCGGCGAGCGGGCCCTCGGCCGCCGGCCAGGTCGCGGCCTGACCCTCGTAGTTCTTGCGACCCATGAGGATCGTGTCGAGCCCCCCGAGCAGCTGCTGGGTATCGGCCATCAGCTCGGGGCTGAAGTTCGGAAACACCCAATCGAGCCCTCCGTCATCGGTGGCCACGAAGCCATCGAGGGATACGTTCATGCCGAGTGTGACTGTTCTCATCGTTCCATCTCCTGATCCGGTGCTGCGGACGGACCGGGAATTCCCAGTTCCGTGTCGATACGACCAGCGTCGCACCGACAAGAAGATTTGTCAAGACAATTCCATTGATCGGTTGGCTGCGGTACTCCGGCCACCGTGTCCGGCCGCGAGCTGATGTCGAGACACGACGAACTGGCGCGCGTGCACGCCCCGCGAAAGGATGGATGCACCACAACCGCATCGGAGTGATACCTGTGGGCACCACCGTCTTCGAACGACAGAAGCCGCCGGCATCCGTCATCGCCCATTCGCTCGAGCACACCGCCCGTTCGGTGTTCTGGCTCGACGACCTGCCCGAGGGGGCGGTGGGCGGTCGCCCGAAGCTCACCGGCGACCACGTCGCCGACCTCGTCATCGTCGGCGGCGGCTACACGGGCCTCTGGTCGGCGGTGCTCGCCAAGCGCCGCAACCCCGGGGCGCGCATCGTGCTCGTCGAGGCGAAGAGCATCGGCTGGGCGGCATCCGGTCGAAACGGCGGGTTCTGCGAGGCGAGCCTCACGCACGGCGATGGGAACGGCACGGCGCGCTGGCCGAAGGAGATGCCGACCCTCCACCGCCTCGGCATGCAGAACCTCGACGCGATCGAGGCGGCAGAGGCCGAGTACGGCATGGACTTCCACTTCGAGCGAACCGGCATGCTCGCGCCCGCGATCGAGGAGCACCAGGTCGAGTGGCTGCGCGACTGGCATGCCGAGGCCGTGAAGCAGGGCGACGAGGGCGTCGTCTTCCTCGACGAGGCGGCCGTGCAGGCCTCCGTGGCCTCGCCGACCTACCTCGCCGGCGTCTGGGAGCAGCGCACGAACGCGATGGTGCATCCTGCGCGCCTCGCATCCGAGCTCGCCCGCGTCGCCGAAGACCTCGGCGTCGAGATCTTCGAGCACTCGCCCGTCAAGCGCATCGACACCCCCGGCTCGACCGGCGCCGTCTCGGTGATCACCGAGAGCGGTCGCGTCGACGCCGCACACGCCGTGCTCGCGACGAACGTGTTCCCGTCGCTCCTGAAGCGCAACCGGCTCATGACGGTGCCCGTCTACGACTACGTGCTCATGACCGAGCCCCTGTCGGAGCAGCAGCTCGCCGACATCGGCTGGAAGGATCGCCAGGGCATCGGCGACATGGCGAACCAGTTCCACTACTACCGCCTCTCGAAGGACAACCGCATCCTCTTCGGCGGGTACGACGCGATCTACAACTACGGTCGCAAGGTGCGTGCGGAGTACGAGAACCGCCCCGAGAGCTGGCAGAAGCTCGCGAGCCACTTCTTCACGACCTTCCCCCAGCTCGAGGGCCTGCAGTTCAGCCACCAGTGGGCCGGCGCGATCGACACGAGCACCCAGTTCACGGCGTTCTTCGGCACGGCACGCGACAACCGCGTCGCGTACGCCGCCGGCTTCACGGGCCTCGGCGTCGGCTCGACGCGCTTCGCGGCCGAGGTCATGCTCGACCTGCTCGAGGGTCGCGACAACGAGCGCACGCAGCTCGAGATGGTGCGCAAGCGCCCCCTGCCCTTCCCGCCCGAACCTGCGGCATCGATGGGCATCAACGCGACCCGCTGGTCGCTCGATCGTGCCGATCACAACCGCGGCAAGCGCAACATCCTGCTGAAGACGCTCGACGCACTCGGACTGGGGTTCGACTCATGAGCGACGATCTCCGCCTCCTCGCCGGCGCACTGACGGATGCCCCGGGGCTCGTGCTCGAGCACGAACCCGTGCCTGCCGACCAGGTCGTCGCCGGCGCGCCCGCCACCGGCTACGCGGCGCTCGACTCGTCGGACGCCGGCGAGATCGGCGTCTGGGAGATGACGCCCGGCGCGATGCGCGACGTCGAGGTCGACGAGGTCTTCGTCGTGCTGTCAGGCGCCGCGACCGTCGAGTTCGAGACGGCGCCGACCGGGCGCGGTCATCTCGACCCGATCATCCTCGCCCCCGGCGCCGTCGTGCGCCTCGAGGCGGGCATGAAGACGATCTGGACCGTGCGCGAGACGCTGCGCAAGGTGTTCATCTCGCGCTGAGGCGCACTCCAGGAGGATCAGAGAATGGCGAAGTACCGAGTTCAGAACCCTGCGACCGGCGAGATCGTCGAGTCGTTCGATGCAGCGACCGACGCGGAGATCGAGCAGACCCTCGCGACGGCCGACGCCGCCTACCGCGAATGGCGCGACCGCAGCGTGCAGGAGCGCGCAGCGGCGGTCAAGCGAGTCGCGGAGCTCTTCGTCGAGCGGAAGGACGAGCTCGCGCGACTCATCGCCGTCGAGATGGGCAAGTCGCTCGCCGAGTCGGCCGACGAGGTCGAGTTCGCCGCTTCGATCATCGACTACTACGCCGTCTACGGCCCGGGCCTGATCACCGACCAGGAGATCCCGAGCACGATCCCGGGCAAGGCGACCATCGAGCACCTGCCCGTCGGCGCGCTGCTCGGCGTCATGCCGTGGAACTTCCCGTACTACCAGGTTGCCCGCTTCGCGGCGCCGAACCTCGTGCTCGGCAACACGATCATCCTGAAGCACGCCGACATCTGCGCGCGCTCGGCGCTCGCGGTGCAGGCGATCATGGAGGAGGCCGGCATCCCCGTCGGCGGCTACCAGAACGTGTTCGCCTCGCACGACCAGATCGCGATGATGATCGCCGACCCTCGTGTGCAGGGCGTCTCGCTGACGGGCTCCGAGCGGGCCGGCGCCATCATCGGCGCACAGGCCGGACAGCACCTCAAGAAGTGCGTGCTCGAGCTCGGCGGCATCGACCCCATGGTCGTGCTCGACGCCGACGACGTCGCGAGCGTCGCGAAGGCGGCCTGGGACTTCCGCGTCTACAACGCCGGCCAGGTGTGCAACTCGAACAAGCGCCTGATCGTGATGGACGACATCTACGACGAGTTCGTCGCCGAACTGCGCCGTCTCGCGGAGGGGCTCGAGCCGGGCGACCAGCTCGACCTCGGCGAGGGGCAGTTCGTGCCGATGTCCTCGCGCGCCGCCGCCGAGACCGTGAACGCCCAGGTGCAGAAGGCCGTGGCCGCCGGCGCGACCCTCGAGGCCGGCGGCGTGCTGTCCGACGGGCCCGGTGCCTACTTCTCCCCCGCCGTGCTGACGGGCGTGCCCCGTGACTCGGAGTCGTACCGCGAGGAGATCTTCGGCCCCGTGGCGACGGTCTACCGCGTGCACAGCGACGAGGAGGCGCTCGAGCTCGCCAACGACTGCGACCTGGGCCTCGGCGGCTCCGTGTTCTCGACCGACGGGGCACGTGCAGCTCGCGTCGCCTCACGGCTCGAGGTCGGCATGACCCACGTGAACGTCATCGCGGCCGAGGCGGCCGAGCTGCCCTTCGGCGGCGTGAAGCGCTCGGGATTCGGGCGCGAGATGGGCCCCGTCGGCATCGGCGAGTTCGCGAACCGCCGGCTCTCCTTCGTCGCGCGGTAGTCGCGGCGCGAGACGACGGGGCGCCGCCGTTCCCGGAGACCGAGACGTCAGGACCGGGCGAGCAGCGCGGGCCCGATGAGGATCAGTCCCGTCGACACCACGATCGTGAGGAGCCAGATCACGGTGAGGCCGGTGAAGCGGCCGGCCGTGCGGATTCTGGACCCGGCCTGGGCGACCGTGCCGGATTCCTCCGCGCGATCGTCGGCGTATCGCACCGCATTGCGGTGCACGCGCCTGCCGAGCAACTCCACGAGGTCGAAGACCGAACGCATCCCGTCCGACGTCCACACCGGCGTTCGCGCGGGGAGGTAGACGTACATGCGCCGGTCGACCAGCTCGACCTCGGCCGTTCGGGCGACGTCCAGCAGCGCCGCCATGACGTTCGGCGTGAAGAGGTACAGCGCGTCGCGCTCGTAGCCCTTCGGGCAGTACAGCGTGAACGACCGGTCGAAGTCGCCCTCGAGCCCGAGCCGCACCGAATTCGGTGCTGCGCCGTCGATCATCGGCAGGATGCGCGAGCGTCGATTCTTGAGAAGGACGTGCGGCACCGCGGCCGGCAGCTCCAGCTCGACGAAGCGGAACGGCCTGCGGAAGTCGACGGCCGACTCGCCCCGCGGACTGACCACGGTGTTCTGACCGATCAGGAACGTGCCGTGCGCGCCGTCGACGAAGATCGAGGCGCGGCCGACGTTCTGCTTCCCCGGAGGGAAGCCGACTCCCGCGCGCGAGTCGTTCCTGAGCTCGTCCGCATAGGCGAAGCCGTTCGCATTCGCGAATCGCGCGAGACGCGCCGAACGGGCGAATCCGACGAGCCACCAGCGCCAGCCCGAGACGACGAGCGCGAGTGCCAGGCCACCCACGAGGACCACGAGCCACCCGAATCGCGGGAACAGCCAGACGGTGGCGATGCCGAGACCGATCGAGGCAGCCGACCCGAGTAGGGAGACCCGCCACGGGCCCCATGCGCCATCCCGATGGGCCGCGTACGCGGCGAGGTCCTGCCGCCCCAACGGCGCATCGAGAACGTGGAAGTCGACGGGGCGCCGGTCGGCGAGCCGACCGTCTCCGGTCAGCATGCCACGAGCCACACCCTGTCGGTGCCGTCGTGCTGTGCGATGACCGCGACGTTGTCGTCGAAGTCGGACGCGTCGAAGACCTGGGCGGCGAACGCGTCCACACCGAAGCGGGTGCGGAACCACTGCGAGAGTTCGGTGCCCTGGACGCCCCGCCAGCCGAAGAAGATGTTCTGCTTTCCGTCGCGCGCCTTCCACACCTCCTTCTCGTTCTTCCGAACCAGTTCCACGGGCAGCTCGCCGGCGATGGCGGCCTCGATCGCGGCGAAGTCGGGCGTCACGACCGTCGGATCCCAGAGCAGGCCGACGCGGAACCCGGTTCCCTGTCCTCCCGGCGCCCGCAGCGCCCGGTACGCCCAGACCTTGCGGTCGGCGGCGGTCGTCCAGATCTCGTAGGCGGCCTTCGCCTTCTTCTTCGCCCCGAACACCTTGCTCTCGGTGCACACGGCGAGGAACGCCTCGGGGGACGTCAGCGACGTCTCGATCGAGCGGAGGTCGGTGGTCATGAATGCTCCTCGGAGTCTCGCAGCGCGCAGGGTCGACGCGCTCCGCATCACGTTACCGGGCAGGTTCTGCTCGAGACGCTCGGTCACGTGCGCCGACCGGCCTCAGCCGCAGAACTCCTTGGGCACACCCGCACGATCTTGAACACCGATCATGACGACGACGCCGTTCTCGACGAGGAAGTCGAGATAGCCGTTCTCCTCATCACCGACGGCGTAGCCGTACGAGTTCTCCCCGGTCTGGTTCACCGCCTGCAGGTCAGGGTAGGCCGCGGAGAGCTCCTCCAACGTCGACCCGAGCACGATGCCCGCCTCCGTCGTCGGAGACGCCGGAACGACGCCGGCTTCATCGGCTCGTCCGCTGAGCCAGACGGAGGTGATCTCTTCACCGCCCTCCGGATGCGTCAGCAGCAGGGAGGCCGCGCCCTCCGCGGTCAGTTCTGCCACCCACGGGCACCACTCGGCGACCGCGAACGCAGGCAGGCCGGCGAGGACCTCGGGGTAGGCGTCTCCACGCCCGAGCGGTCCGATGCCCGCGGCGGTGATGGTCCACGTGGTCACGTCGGCAGGATCGACCACGACCGGTTGCGGCTCTGACGGCGTGGGTGTCGGTGTCGACGCCGGGGTCGACTGGGTCGGGACGGGCTCATCAGCGACGGCCTCGCCGGGGGACGCGCATCCTGCGAGTGCGAGTACGACGACGACCGTCGTACTGAGAGCGGTCGCCATCGAGGCGAGCGAACGGATCCGTGACATCGGGGTTCTCCTTCGGAGCGCGTGCGGGGGAACCGCTGACCTCACATTATTGACAGGTTCACCGCTTCGAGACCTGCCCCGATATCACTTCGATAACGCCAGTGGCCCGAAATCTCAAGCCGCCGCCGCGGAGGACGCATCGTTCGACGGCCCCGCCGGTTCGATGCGGAAGGTGAGTCCGAATCGCGCGAGCAGCTCGGCGTCGCCCGCGAGCACGAAAGCACCCGTGCCCGCGGCGTCGCCGGCCAGCACCCCGCGGAGCGCGGCCGGCTCGAGCTGCAGTTCGAGCACGGCCGACGGCACGGGTTCGAACGCCGAGCGGCGACGAGGCTGCTGGAGCGCTCCGGGGCCCACCGGCACGACGTCGAGCGTGCCGCCGACGACGATCGCCGACACCGAGACGTCGCCCACGTGCAGCACGTATTCGGTGGGGGGCAGCGAGGCCGCGGCATCCGCTCGGAATGCTGCGCGCAAGCCGACCGCGAGCGCGTCGTGCGTGACCGTCTCGCCCTCTGCGGGCTCGCCGAGCACCGACCAGCCCCAGCGTGCGAGCGCGACGACGACCGGTTCGAGCCCGCGCCCGAGCGCGGTCAGCTCGTACCCGCCGCGCACGCTCGGCACGCGCCGCACCACGCCCGACTCCTGCAGTTCTTTGAGCCGGTCGCTCAGGATGTTGGTCGGGATGCGCGGCAGGCCGGCCTTCAGGTCGCCGTAGCGTCGCGGCCCGACGAGCAGGTCGCGGACGATGAGCAGCGCCCATCGATCCCCGACCCGCTCGAGAGCGCGAGCGACTCCGTCGTACTGGCCGAAGCCGCGCGCCCCGCGTGTCGCCATGCGGTCGCGGGTCAGGCCGAGGCCGACGCCGCGGCCGAGCCCTGCTCGGCCAGGTAGGCATCGGGCCCCTGCTCGGCGGCAGACGGGTCCATGTAGAGGAAGCCGAGGATGTTGCCGTCGGGGTCTTCGAGGTCGCGCGAGTACATGAAGCCATAGTCCTGCGCCTCGCGCGGCTCGGTGCCGCCCGCAGCGAGTCCCGTTGCGAGCACCGCGTCGACCTCGTCGCGCGAGTCGCGGGTGAACGCGATGCTGGTCTGCGCGTGCGTCTTGGGGTCGATGATCTGCTTGTCGGTGAAGGTGGCGAGGTAGTCGCGCGTCAGCACCATGAAGTAGATGTTCTCGTCGAGCACGACGCACGCGGCGTTGTCGTCGGTGAAGTTCGGGTTGATGCTGAACCCGAGCGCCTCGTAGAAGCTCTTGGAGCGCTCGAGGTCGGTCGTGGGCAGGTTCACGAAAATGCTGGTCGCGGTCATGATCTCCTCCATGGGATCGTCGGTGGTCACCGGATGATTCGTCTCTAGCTTGCTCTTTGCAAGTGCACTTGTCAATAGCAAGTAGAGCGAAGATCCGATCCCGTCCGACCCCCGCTCAGCGCACGACGCTCCGCCGCACGAGCAGCGCCAGGTGCAGCGCCGTCAGGGTCTCGCCGTCATCGAGGTCGACCCCCAGCAGATCGCCGATGAGCGCGAGCCGCTGGTAGAACACCGAGCGCGAGAGATGCGAAGCGGATGCCGCCGCGGTGCGGTTGCCCGGATGCGCGAGCACTGCGCCCAGCACGTCGAGCAGGTCGCCCTTGCGTGCGAGGTCGTAGTCGATGAGGGGCTCGAGCATGCGCTCCCCGTGCTCGAGGAGCCGATGGTCGTCGCGGAGCGCGGTCACGAGCCGCATGAGCGGACGGTCGTCGGAACGCCGCACGACCGGTCCGCGTGCCGAGCGCGAAGACGGACCGCGAGCCAGGTCGATCGCCTCCTGCACGGAGCCCAGCAGCGCGTCGAGGCCGCTCGCCTCGGAGCCGACCGCGAGCACGAGCCGGTCGAGCAGCACCGCGTCACCCGCGGCCAGTGCGCTCGCGAACGCTCGCACCGCTGCGTCGTCGAAGACGCGCGAGGACGGCAGCGAGAGCAGCACGATCGTCGCCGTCGGGGCGGCACCGCTCTCGGGCGCCGCCCCGGCGAGCGCCCGCCCGCCGAGTTCGCGAGCCGCGGCATCCGCTGCCGACGCCGTCACCGCACCACCCGTCGCCACGACTCCGAAGAGTCGGGCGCCCTCGAGCGGCAGGCCGGCGGCCTCGATGCGCGCCGACGCCGCGGGCAGTCCGGCGAACCGTCCGTCGAGCAGTCCGTCGACGAGTCGCTGGCGGCCGATGCGCACCCACTCGTCGCTGGCGCCATCGGCGAGTCGGCCGAGTGCGAGCGCGATCGCACCCTGTTCGAGCACGCTCGTGCTGCCGGCTGGGTGCGCCGGCCCCGGCAGGGCGATGAGATGACCCCAGCGGATGCCCCGCGCCTCGACCGGCACGATCAGCCACTCGTCGGCAGACGCCCCGCCGCCGAGGCGCCGCTGCTCGTCGTGTCGACGATGCGCGGCCCGCGACCGGGACTCCCAGCGGGTGAAGAGCTCGACCTCGGCGGCGAGCGGCACCTCGGCGGCGACGACCTCGTGGGCGAGGTTCTCGAGCACGACCGGGGCGCCGAGCGTCTGGGCGAGCTGCTGCACGATGAAGTCGGGAGGCGAGCCGCGCAGGGCGAGTGCCGTGAAGCGCTCGCGCACCTCGTCGCGGGCCCGCAGCGCCGCCGTCTGCACCGAGATGATCCGGCTGTGCACCGCCTCGGTCAGCGTGACGAACTTCACCTCGCGGTGGAGCGCGACGAGGGCGAGCCCATGCTCGCGCGCCGCCGTCTCGACGACCGCCGGCACGTAGCGGTAGTGCACGCCGAGCTCGAGCACGAGGCCCGCCACGCCGACGTCGACGAGCCCGCCGATGAACGCCGTGAGCTCGCCGGGATCGGTCGGCCAACCGGATCCCGTCGACAGCAGCAGCTCGCCGCCGTTCAGGAGCCGGGCCACGCCCGCACTGTCGGAGACGTGCGCCCAGCGCACGTGGGCGTCGAGCGCGTCACCGCCCGAGAGCACCTCGGGGATGCCCTGCGCGACCGCGGGGATCGTGAGGATCTCGCGCACGGTCGGGAGTCCGTCATCGGCGGGCTCGAGCACCGGACGGTTCGTCTGAATCGCCTCATCTTCGCGACGATCTGCCACCGGAGTCGCCTTTCTTCCTCTGTCACACTGGGAATACGAAGCTTACTCGACGTCGGCCATTCTGTCCGGCGTCGGTACCGAAACGCCCGCGGGCATATCAGTGAAGGACCTGCACATGAGCATCACCGAGACCGCTTCCTCGCCTGCATCAGCCCCCGACGTGCGGCTCATCGGGCACTGGATCGACGGCGCGCTGCGCGCGTCGACCTCCGGCCGCACCGCCCCCGTGTACAACCCCGCGACGGGCGCCGTGCAGGCCGAGGTCGCGCTGGCCGACCAGGCCGAGATCGACGCGGCGATCGCGTCCGCGCAGGCCGGGTACGAGCTGTGGAGCGGCTACTCGATCGCGAAGCGGCAGGGCGTCATGTTCGCGTTCCGCGAGCTGCTGAACTCGCGCAAGGGCGAGCTCGCGGCCCTCATCACCACCGAGCACGGCAAGGTCGTCTCCGACGCGATGGGCGAGATCATGCGCGGCCAGGAGGTCGTCGAGCTCGCCACCGGGTTCCCCAACCTGATCAAGGGCGCCTACTCCGAGAACGTCTCGACCGGCATCGACGTGTACTCGCTGAAGCAGCCGCTCGGCGTGGTCGGCATCATCAGCCCGTTCAACTTCCCGGCCATGGTTCCGATGTGGTTCTTCCCCATCGCGATCGCCGCCGGCAACGCCGTGGTGCTGAAGCCGAGCGAGAAGGACCCGTCGGCGGCGCTCTGGCTCGCCGAGCTCTGGAAGGAGGCCGGCCTCCCCGACGGCGTGTTCACCGTGCTGCAGGGTGACAAGCTCGCCGTCGACGGCCTCCTCACCTCGCCGATCGTGCAGTCGATCTCGTTCGTCGGCTCGACCCCGATCGCCCAGTACATCTACGAGACCGCGTCGAAGCACGGTAAGCGCGTCCAGGCCCTCGGCGGCGCCAAGAACCACATGCTCGTGCTGCCCGATGCCGACCTCGACCTCGTCGCCGACCAGGCCGTGAACGCCGGGTACGGCGCCGCCGGCGAGCGCTGCATGGCGATCTCGGTCGTGCTGGCCGTCGAGCCGGTCGCCGACGAGCTGATCGGCAAGATCAGCGAGCGCATCGCGAAGCTGAAGATCGGCAACGGCGCCGGCGTCGACGCCGGTGACGGAACGCTCAGTGAACCCGACATGGGCCCGCTCATCACCGAGGTGCACCGCGACAAGGTCGCCTCCTACGTCGACATCGCCGAGACCGACGGGGCGACGATCGTCGTCGACGGCCGCGGGTTCACCGTCGACGGCCACGAAGACGGCTTCTTCTTCGGTCCGACCCTGATCGACAACGTACCCACCACCTCGCGTGCGTACACCGAGGAGATCTTCGGCCCGGTGCTCTCGGTCGTTCGCGTGGGCACCTACGACGAAGGCCTCGACCTCATCAACTCGGGGCAGTTCGGCAACGGCACCGCGATCTTCACGAACGACGGCGGCGCAGCACGCCGCTTCCAGAACGAGGTGCAGGTCGGCATGATCGGCATCAACGTGCCGATCCCGGTGCCCGTCGCCTACCACTCCTTCGGCGGGTGGAAGCAGTCGCTCTTCGGCGACGCGAAGGCCTACGGCGCTCACGGCTTCGACTTCTTCACCCGTGAGAAGGCGGTGACCGCCCGCTGGATCGACCCGGCCACCCGCAATGACTCCGCACAAGGCGGCATCAACCTCGGCTTCCCCCAGAACCACTGATCGGAGCAGCGCCATGACCGACACCATCACCGCCGAGACCGAGGCCGTCCACACCGACCGGTTCGGCACCGTGCATCCGCTGCCCGACGCCGCCGCCGAGGCCCAGGTCCGCGCTGAAGACCGAGCGCACGTCTTCCACTCGTGGAGCGCGCAGGCCCTCATCGACCCGCTGCCGATCGCCGCTGGCGAGGGCTCGACGTTCTGGGACTATCAGGGCAACGCGTACCTCGACTTCTCGTCGCAGCTCGTGAACCTGAACCTCGGGCACCAGCACCCCGACCTCGTCGCCGCGATCCAGCAGCAGGCCGGTCGCCTCGCGACCATCCAGCCGTCGATGGCGTCGGATGTCCGCAGCGAACTCGCCCGTCGCATCGCCGAGGTCGCCCCCGGCGACCTCGACAAGGTGTTCTTCACCAACGGCGGCGCCGACGCCAACGAGTACGCCGTGCGCATGGCGCGCGCCGTCACAGGTCGCCGCAAGGTGCTCTCGATGTACCGCAGCTACCACGGCGGCACCGCGACCGCGATCTCGCTGACGGGCGACCCGCGCCGCTGGGCGAACGAGCCCTCCGACGGGTCCGTCGCCCACTTCATGGGCCCGTACGCGTACCGTTCGTCGTTCCACTCGGAGACCCCCGAGCAGGAGGCCGAGCGCGCGCTCGCCCACCTCGAGCAGCTCATCGTGCTCGAGGGCGCGAACACCATCGCGGCGATCATCATCGAGACGATCGTGGGCACCAACGGCGTGCTCGTGCCCCCGACCGGCTACCTGCAGGGCGTTCGCGCGCTGTGCGACAAGTACGGCATCGTCTACATCGCCGACGAGGTCATGGTCGGCTTCGGCCGCATCGGCGAGTGGTTCGCGGTCAACGCGTTCGACGTCGTGCCCGACCTCATCACCTTCGCGAAGGGCGTGAACTCGGGCTACGTGCCGCTCGGCGGCGTGGTCATCTCGCAGAGGATCGCCGGGCACTTCGACACGGTCGCCTTCGCGGGCGGGCTCACGTACTCGGGTCACCCGCTCGCGTGCGCCGCCGGTGTCGCGACGTTCGAGGTGTTCGAGCGCGACGGCATCCTCGAGCGCGTGCGCGACCTCGGCTTGCGCGTCGTCGAGCCGCGCCTCCGCGAGATCGCGGCGAAGCACCCGTCGGTCGGCGAGATCCGCGGTGCCGGACTGTTCTGGGCGATCGAACTCGTGCGCGACCCTGCCTCGCGCGAGCCGCTCGTGCCCTTCAACGCGAGCGGGGCGGATGCCGCGCCGATGGCGGCCGTCGCCGCCGCCTGCAAGCAGGCGGGACTCTGGCCGTTCATCCACTTCAACCGGATGCACGTGGCACCGCCGCTCGTCATCACCGAGGAGGAGCTCGTGCGCGGGCTCGACATCATCGACGAGGCGCTGACGATCGCCGACGGCTACGTCGTCTGACGCGTTCCCCGCTGACGCGCCCTGCCGGATGCAGGGGATCCGGTGGCACACGGCTCTCGAGCCCGGTGCCACGGGGTCCCCTGCATCTCGTCGTTCCGGGGTTGGTGCCGGGCCGTCGGCTAGCCTGATTCCCATGGACTCACGGGGGGCGCCCGGCGGCATGGGCCGGCGAACCTTCCTCGCCGCCTCGCTCTCGAGCGTCGCGGCACTCGCGCTCGCGAGTTGCAGCTGGCCCGAACCGAGCCCGACCCCGCCGCCCACGACGGCGCCCCCGACCACGGCACCGCCCGCGCCGACGAACGGCGTGCCCGTGCCGACGGCGATGCGCCGCTCGCGCTGGGGTGCCGATCCCTTCTCGCGCGGCGCCTTCAGCTTCGACTCCGTCGGGAGCACGCCCGAGCTTCGGCGGGCGCTCGCCGAGCCGGTCGAGAGCCGGCTCGTCATCGCCGGCGAGGCGACCGACCCCGACCACCCCGGCACGCTCGAGGGTGCGCGCGTCTCGGGTATCCGCGCCGCCGCCGACATCGCCCGACTCGGCACGGCCGGCGAACGCGTGGCGGTGGTCGGGGCCGGACTCGCGGGACTGACGGCCGCACGAGCCCTCGTCGACGCGGGCTTCGAGGTCGTCGTGCTCGAGGCTCGCGACCGGCTCGGCGGACGCATCCACAGCACCGATGCCACCGGCTTCGACACCCCCGTCGAACTCGGCGGCGTGTTCACGGGCGACGACGAGGATCTCATCGACGCGCTGCACGAGGCATCCGTCGACACCGTTCCGTTCGCGCCCGACGTCTCGGCGACGACCACGGCGGGTCTCCGGCTGCCGATCCCGACCACGGGCCCCGACGCCATCGCGACAGCGCAGGAGTGGGCGGCGGTGCAGCCGAACGACGTGTCGCTCGCGACGGCGCTGACGGGCTCGGGCGCGACGCCGCTCTCGGCCGTGCCCGACGACGCGGGCGTGAGCCCCGCCGACTGGCTCGCGCACTCGATCAACAGCGGGGTGGCGCCGACGACCGGTGCGATCACCTCGGTGATCTCAGCGGGGCAGTACGACGCGGACCGCGTCGGTCAGCTCGGCGAACTCGTGACGGGCCGGTTCTCCGACCTCGTCGACGCACTCGCCGAGCCGCTCGAGATCGCCGTGTCGAGCGTCGTCACGAAGATCTCGTACACCGACCGCCGGGTCAGCCTCCGTCTCGACTCCGGCGAGTCCCTCACCGCCGATCGCGCCGTCGTCACCATTCCGATCGGGGTGCTGAAGACCGACACCGTGCGCTTCAGCCCGGCGCTGCCGCTCATGCACCAGCGGGCGATCTCGGTACTCGGCATGGGACTGCTCGACACCGTGTGGCTGCGATTCGACGAGGCGTTCTGGCGAACGGATGTCGCGGGAGCGCCGGATGCCCCTGGCTCCCCCGACCTCGCCACCCCGAACGTGCTCACCGTCGTCGGCGAGACCTCCCCGGTCGCGACCTGGATCGACGTCGGCCTCGCGACCGGCGAACCGGTCCTCATGGGCCTCATCGCTGCAGTGCAGGCGACTCGACTCGAGGAGCTCGACGATCCGGCGTTCCAGGCCGAGGTGCTGGGCGCGCTCGCGCCCTTCGCCACAGCATCCGGTTGATCGCGACGAGCCCTGCCGTCAGCGAGACGAAGATCGCGAGCACGAGCAGGCAGTAGACGGCGACGCCCATCGGCCCGCCGACCTGCGCCTCGTCGAGGAAGAAGTACGGATACCAGCCGACGTCCGCCCCGCGGAACAGCGTGTAGACGAGCCAGATCGACGGGAAGACCAGCACCCAGCCGACGGTCGACCAAGGCACGCGCGGGTTCACGGCCATGATGGCGTCCGTCGTCCACGCGATGAGGGCGAGCGCCGGCACGATGAAGTGCAGCACGGTGTCGGACCACGGCACCTCCATGCGGTAGTCGCGGGTCGACGCCTGGGCGACGATGACGGCGAACACGATGCCCGAGATGAGCACGTACACGGTGACCATGGTGCGGAGGATCCCGAGCCAGGCGGGGTCGCGCGGCGTGAACAGGGCGAAGGCGGCTGCGATGCCGAGCGTCACGACCGCGGCGAACGCCGACTGCACGGTGAAGTAGCTGAAGAAGTTCGCCGTCGCGAAGAGCCGGAAGCCGAGCACGTACTGGAAGTTGCCGATGAGCGCGACGATCTCGAGGGCCGCGATCAGCAGGCGGAAGACCCCGAGCCATCGCCTGGCCCGCTGCATCCGCTTCGCCTCGTCAGCGCTGGTCTCCTCAGCGCTGGTGCGTCGCGAGCGGGCCATGCTCCAACGCTAGCCGTCCCGCCGCGGCGTGCCCCGCTCCGCTACTCGAGCGGCGGGGCCTCGCCGTCGTCCTCGAGCGGGCGAAGGATGCGGTCGAGGAAGCGCCGGGTGCGCTCGTGCGTCGGGTTCGTGAAGATCGCGCCGGGCGCGCCGCGCTCGACGACGACGCCGCCGTCCATGAACAGCACCTCGTCGGCCGCCTGCCGTGCGAAGCTCAGCTCGTGGGTGACGACGACCATGGTCCAGCCCTCGTCGGCGAGCTCCTTGATGACCTGCAGCACCTCGCCCACGAGTTCGGGGTCGAGCGCGCTCGTGGGCTCGTCGAAGAGCAACAGCTGCGGCTTCAGGGCCAGCGCGCGCACGATGCCGACGCGCTGCTGCTGCCCGCCCGAGAGCTCGAAGGGGTAGGCGTCGCGCTTCTCGGCGAGGCCCACGCGGTCGAGCAGGGCGGATGCCTCGGCGACCGCCTGCTTCTTCGGCACCTTCTGCACGCGCACCGGACCCTCGATGACGTTCTCGATGACCGTCATGTGCGGGAAGAGGTTGTGCTGCTGGAACACCATCGCCGAGCGGTCGCGCAGCGCGTAGCGCTGGGCCTTCGGCACCGGCACGGCGAAGTCGATGACCGGGCCGCCGGCGAAGTCGATCGTGCCGGCGCTCGGCGTCTCGAGGCCGTTCAGCGAGCGCAGCACGGTGGTCTTGCCCGAGCCGCTCGGGCCGATCAGCACGACGACCTCGCCCCGCCGCACCTCGAGGTCGATCGAGCGCAGCACCTCGTTGTCGCCGAACGACTTGCGGATGCCCCGTGCCGAGAGCAGCACCGAGTCATCCGGCGTCGCTGCAGGGGCGAGCGGATCAGTGGGCGACATAGCGGTCCAATCGCTTCTCGAGCAGGTTCTGCCCGCTCGAGAGCACGAGGCAGAACAGCCAGTAGATGAGCGCCGCCTCGATGTAGATGAGCAGGAACTCGCGGCTGAACGCCGCGATCTCCTGCGCCACCCGGAACATCTCGGTCACGAGGATGAGCGAGGCGAGCGAGGTGTCCTTCACGAGCGAGATGAAGGTGTTCGACAGCGGCGGCACCGAGACGCGTGCCGCCTGCGGCAGGATCAGCCGGGTGAGCGTCGTGCCCGGCGACATGCCGATCGTGTACCCGGCCTCCCACTGCCCCTTCGGCACCGAGAGGATCGCCGCCCTGATCACCTCGGCCGCATAGCCGCCGACGTTGAGCGAGAACGCGATGATCGCGCTCGGCCACGGGTCGATCGTGATGCCGATCGACGGCATGCCGTAGAAGATCACGAACAGTTGCACGAGCAGCGGGGTGCCGCGGATCACCGAGATGTAGAACCTCGCGATGCCGCTCAGCACCCGGTTGCGGCTGAGGCGCATGAGCGCGACGCCGAGCGCAAGTACGAGGCCGAGCGCGAAGGAGGCCACCGCGAGCGGGATGGTGCCGCTGATGCCGCCCCAGAACAATGGCCAGAACGAGTCGAGCGCGAGCTGCCAGTCGGTCATCGCCTCACCGCCTTCCGGAATGCGGCGGATGCCGCGAACCCATGATTCCACCCGGGCGTGGTCGCCCGCGCGAATCAGGGGCGGATCGCGACATCCGCCGGTGTGTACGGTCGAGCGCTACTGCGAGACGTCCTCGCCGAAGTACTTCTCGCCGAGCTCGGCGAGTACGCCCTCCTCGCGGAGTTCGGCGAGCGCCGCGTCGACGGCCTTCACGAGCGCGGTCTTGTCCTTCGCGAAGGTGAGGGCGCTCTCGCTCGGGTCGGTCTCGGCGGCGACGGCGAGCTTCGCATCGGGCGTCTGCTTGAGGTAGTCGAGGTAGGTGAGCTTGTCGTTGACGGTCGCGTCGACGCGGCCCTGCTCGAGGAGGGCGACGGCCTGCGCCCAGCCCTCGACGGCCTCGACGTTCGCGCCGGCGTCGACTGCGAGCTGGTAGAAGTTGCTCGTCAGCGACTGCGCCGTGGTCTTGCCCGCGAGGTCTTCGAAGCTCGAGATCGAGTCGTCGCCCTCGTTCACCACGACGACGCTCGGCGACACCGTGTACGGCGTCGAGAAGAGGTAGCTCTCTTCACGCTCGGGGTTGATCGACACCTGGTTCGCGATGACGTCGAAACGGCCCGCGTCGAGGCCCGCGAAGATCGCGTCCCACTGGGTCTCCTCGAACTGGATCTCGAGGCCGAGCTTCTCGGCGACGGCCTCCGCGACCTCGACGTCGTAGCCGACGAGCTCGCCCGCGCCGCCCTCGTGGAACGTGAAGGGCGGGTAGGTGCCCTCGGTCGCGACCGTCAGCGTCCCGGCCTTCACGAGTCCGTACTCGTCGCCACCGGCTGCTTCGCTCGCCGCGGGCGCTCCGCTCGAGCAGGCGGCGAGGGACACGAGGGCGGCGGATGCTGCGGCGAGGCCGAGCAGGGTGCGGACGCGGGGTGCGCGAGACATGTGGAGCTCCGTTCGTGGGGAGTGCTGAGCGGCGACGTGGTGCCGTGCCGCGGGGTCGAGTCCATCACGGCCTCGCCCGTCAGGGAAACGGCGTTACCTCTCGTTTCATTTCCGAATCCGCTGGATTCGCAGCTTCCGATCACATTCCGCGCGCGGCATATCGTGTCGGCGTCCGCTCGTGCAAGCCCTTCCGCCGCATGATCACCGGTCGATACGCTGGCCGCGGCGACGGAGTTCCCTCCGTCGTCGTGGTGCCCCCCCACACCGATCGGAAGGAAACCTTCACCCCGTGATCACCCTGTCATGGCTCCTCATCATCGCGCTCGTCGGCGGCGCACTCGCGCTCGTCGACGGCATCCGACGCCTCAGAGGGCGAGGCAGCTCCGTCGTCGGCATCATCGAGGTCGTGGTCGCTGCACTGTTCGTGCTGTCGCTCTTCCTGCCCGGGATCCCGTTCGGATCGCTCGTGCTCGGCATCGCCACGCTCGTCGTGCTCGTCGTCGCGCTCATCGTCCGCGGACGCACCAGCCTCGCGGTCACGATCGCCGCGATCGTGCTCGTCGCGCTCTGGCTCGTGCTCGTGAACCGCTGGCTCGTCATCCCCGGCATCAACTGAGGGCTGACCAAGGGGGGCGGCCATGCGGCCGCCCCCCTTCGTCGACTCGAGCGCTACTCCGCCGGCGCCGCGGCGAGCACGCCGTCTTCGCGGCGCGGGATGCCGAGCGGGTTGCCGTCGGTGAGCTCGGGCGGCAACACAGCGGCAGGGGCGTCCTGATAGGCGATGGGCGTGAGCCAGCGGCGGATCGCCGTCGCCCCGACCGAGGTGTGCACCGACGCGGTCGTCGCGGGCCATCCGCCGCCGTGGTGCTGCGCCCAGGCGATCGCGACGCCCGTCGGCCAGCCGTTGTAGACGATGCGGCCGGCGACTCGAGCGAGCGCGCTCGTGAGTTCGACGACGTCCTCGCCCGGAGCGTGGTGGATCGTGCCGGTCAGGGAGCCCTCGAGCACGGCGAGCGCCGCATCGAGCGCGGCGTCGTCGGCGTAGCGCACGAGCACGGTGAGGGGTCCGAAGCACTCCTCGAGGAACGCCTCGCGAGCGGCGCGGAAGTCAGCGACCGTGGTCGCGACGACGACCGGGGCCGAGGCATCCGCGGCACGGCCGCCGGCGAAGACGACCTCGATGTCGTCGCGCCCGGCGAGGGCCGCCGAGCCCGCGTCGAAGGCGCTCGCGATGCCCTCGGTGAGGAGTGCCTGCGAGGGCGCTTCGACGAGCGCGGCGACGAGTTCAGCCTCGAACCCCGAGCCCTCGGGCACGAAGACGAGCCCGGGCTTCGTGCAGTACTGGCCGCCGTCGCGGGTGAACGAGCCCGCGAGGCCGGCGGCGATGCCCGCGACATCCGCGACGGCTGCGGCCGCCGTGACGACGACCGGGTTGATCGAGCCGAGCTCGCCGTAGAACGGGATCGGCGCTGGCCGTGCCGAGGCGAGGTCGAAGAGCGCGCGCCCGCCGCGGGTCGAGCCGGTGAATCCGACGGCGGAGACGAGCGGATGCCGCACGAGCGCGACGCCCGCGTCGAAGCCGTCGACGAGGGCGAGCGCCGCCGCGGGCGCACCTGCCCCGGCGAGGGCGTCTCGCCCGATCTCGACGACCCGCCGCGACAGTCGCGGGTGACCCGGGTGCGCCTTCACCACGACCGGGCAGCCTGCGGCGAGCGCCGACGCGGTGTCGTTGCCGAGCACCGAGAACGCGAACGGGAAGTTCGAGGCGGCGAAGACGGCGACGACCCCGAGGGGGCGCAGCATGCGTCGCAGGTCGGGGCGCGGCGGCGTGAGGGAGGCGTCGGGCGAGTCGAGCGTCGCTTCGAGGTACGAGCCCTCGAGGGCGACGCCGGCGAAGAAGCGCAGCTGGGTCGCCGTTCGGGTGACTTCGCCCGTGAGCCGCGCCGGGCTCAGGTGCGTCTCTTCCGCGGCCAACTCGACCAGTTCATCGCGGTGCGCTTCGAGCGCCTCGGCGAGCGCGGTGAGCCACCGGGCCCGGTCGGCGCGCGATGAGCGATCGAAGCCGGATGCCGCGGCGAGGCGCACCGCGATCTCGACGGCCGCCCCGGGATCCGTCACGATCGCATCGTCGCCGTCGTCGCGTCGCTCGTCGCGCGGCGCGATGCCCGCGGCATCCGTTGCCCTGCTCGTCTCACCCATGTCGTCCTCCTGCAGGTCTCGAGGTCAGAACGCGTTCAGCCCGGTGAGCTCGCGCCCCAGGATCAGCTGGTGGATCTCGTCGGTGCCCTCGTACGTGCGCACCGACTCGAGGTTCGCCGCGTGCCGCATGACCGGCCACGCGTTCGTGATGCCGTCGCCGGCGAGGATCGCCCGCGCCTCGTGTGCGATCGCGAGCGCCTCGCGCACGCTGTTGAGCTTGCCGACCGAGATCTGCGCGGGCGTGAGCGCGCCGCGTTCCTTCAGGCGCCCGAGGTGCAGTGCCAGGAGGATGCCCTTCTCGACCTCGAGGAACATGTCGGCGAGCTTCGCCTGGATGAGCTGGTTCGCACCGATCGGCCTGCCGAAGACCTCGCGCGACGTGGAGCGCTCGATCGCGGCCTCGAGGCAGGAGCGGGCCGCCCCCATCGCGCCCCAGACGATGCCGTAGCGAGCCTCGTTGAGGCAGCCGAACGGGCCGCTCAGTCCGCGAGCGCCCGGCAGGATCGCGTCGTCGCCGACCCGCACGCCGTCGAGCGCGATGTCGCACTGCACCGAGGCGCGCATCGAGAGCTTGCCGTCGATCGGCGTCGCCGTGAAGCCGGGCGTCGAGGTCGGCACGAGGAACCCGCGCACCGCGCTGCCGCCGTCGCCGAACGCGCCCGACGGGTCGTCGACCTTGGCCCAGACGACGGCGACGTCGGCGAGCGAGGCGAGGCCGATCCAGCGCTTCGCGCCGTCGATCACCCAGCCGTCGCCGTCGCGGCGCGCGGTCGTGGTCATGCCGGCGGGGTCGGAGCCGCCCTGCGGCTCGGTGAGGGCGAAGCATCCGACGAGGTCGCCGGCGGCCATGCCCGGCAGCCACTGCTGCTTCTGCTCCTCGGAGCCGTACTTGTGGATCGCGCTCATCGCGAGCGAGCCCTGCACCGAGACGAACGTGCGCCAGCCGCTGTCGGCGGCCTCCAGCTCGAGGCACACGAGGCCGTACGAGACGGCACCCGCGCCGGCGCATCCGTAGCCCTGCAGGTGCATGCCGAGGAAGCCCAGGTCGCCGAGCTCCTTCACGAACTCGCGGCGGAAGTGCTTGGCCTCGAAGTCGCCTTCGATGACGGGCAGCAGTCGCTCCTGTGCGAAGACCCGGGCTTTCTGCTGCCATTCGCGCTCCTCGGCGCTGAGCAGGGCGTCGAGGTCGAACACGGCGTCGATCGTGGGGGCGGTGGTCATCGGTGCGGTCCTTTCGAAGGGGTCTGGTGCCAGTCGGCGCCGGCGTGCTCGTCGAGCGCGGGCGGCGTGCTGCGGTACACGGCGGGGCTCGCCGAGAGGCCGATCGGGTTCGCGATCGTGCGACTCGCGGCACCGCCGTCCGGGGAGACCGGAGCGCCGATCTCCGCGACCGGTTCGAGGCCCAGGGCCGCTCCGAACGCGATCGCCTCGGCGACGTCGTTCACGAGACCGGCGGGAACGCCCGCGGCGCGGAGCACGTCGACCCAGTGCGCAGCGGATGCCGCGGCGAGCCGCTCCTCGATCGCCGCAGTGAGCTCGACCCGGTGCGCGACCCGGTCGACGTTGCCCGCGAACCGCGTGTCGCCGCTCAACTCCGGAACGCCGAGCACCTCGGTGAGCGCCCGGAACTGCTTGTCGTTGCCCACGGCGATCACGAGCTCGCGGTCGGCAGCGTGGAAGACGGCGTACGGCGCGATGCTCGGGTGCGCGTTGCCGAGGCGCTGCGGCGGCGTGCCCGTCGCGAGTGTCGATGCGGCCTGGTTCGTGAGTGCGGAGAGCAACCCCTGCAGGAGGTTGACCTCGACGCGCTGGCCGAGCCCGGTGCGGTCGCGCTCGCGGAGGGCGAGCAGGATGCCCGCGACGGCGTTCTGCCCGGTGAGCACGTCGACGAGCGCGACGCCGGCCTTCGCAGGCTCGCCGTCGGCGGCACCCGTGATCGACATGAGCCCGCCGACGGCCTGCACGAGCAGGTCGTAGCCGGCGAGGGCGGCACCCTCCCCCGTGCCGAAGCCCGTGATCGAGCAGTAGACGACGCCGGGGTTCAACGCGCGCACCTCGTCGTACGAGAGCCCGAAGCGATCCATCACGCCAGGGCGGAAGTTCTCGACGACGACGTCGGCGGAGGCCGCGAGCCGGCGTGCTTCGGCGAGCCCTTCCGCGTCGGTCAGGTCGAGGGCGACCGAGCGCTTGTTGCGGTTGACGCTGCCGAAATAGGTGGCCTGCCCGCGGGCGTCGACGGGTGGGCGCCAGTGCCGGGTGTCGTCACCGGCGGGCGATTCGATCTTCACGACGTCGGCGCCGAAGTCGGCGAGCATCATCGTGGCGTAGGGGCCGGCGAGCACCCGCGAGAAGTCGGCGACGCGCACGCCGGCGAGCACTCCGTCGTTCGGCCCGTCGTCGGCCCGTCGCTCGTGCATCCCATCCGCCTTCGCATGTCGGCGGCACGTCACGCCGCCCAATCATCCTATATCGATTCTTTTCTCGCCGCTCGACCGGTCGGTACGCCTGCGACACCGCCTGCGTCACCGCTCCGAGCGATCGTCGCAGGATCGCCTGACAAGCCGTGGTGAGATTCCGGGCGAGTCGCTCGACTAGCCTGAACGCATGGAGTCGAGGGTGGGGCCTGGTGCGCGCGAAGCCGTGTTCGCCCAGCTCGCCGATGCCGGCCGCGCCGAGCAGGTCGCGCAGCGCCTCACCGACGGCATCGTGCTCGGCGTGCTCGGCGCGGGCGAACGCCTGCCGAGCGAACCCGAGCTCGCCCGCCGATTCGGCGTCGCCCTCATCACGGTGCGCGAGGGTCTCGGCATCCTCCGGGAAGCCGGCCTCGTCGAGACGCGCCGCGGTCGCGAGGGCGGCAGCTTCGTCGTCGCCGACGACGCCGACCACCGCTCCCTCATCAGCGCCCGGCTGCGCGGGCTCGCGCAAGTGGAACTCAGCGACATGGCCGTCTACTTCGGCGCCATCCTCGCCGGCATCGCCGAACGCGCCGCCGAACGCGCGTCCGCCGGCGACGCCGAGCGCCTCGCGGGGTGGCTCGCCGCGGCCGACTTCGGCACCGCGGCATCCGCTCGCACGAACCAGGGCGGCTTCTTCCTCGAGGTCGCCGTGCTCAGCCAGTCGGCCCGACTCGTGCGGGAGCAGATCCGGCTGCAGGCGGAGTTCGGCCCGCTCCTCCTCCTCGGCCTCGACGACGACGAACAGCGAGCGGATGCCGCGGCGCACGACCGCCGCATCGTTCGCGCCGTCGCGGCACACCGCCCGGCCGAGGCCCGCGAGGCCGCCGGGGATCTCGTGCGCGGCCTCTCGGTCCCCCTCCTCGCGGCGAAGGCCAGGGTCGAACGGGGAGGTGCGCTCGATGAGCCGGTCAGCGCGTGACGTCGCCGCCTCGGTCGGCGCGGTCTTCACGGGCGTCTTCGATCAGCTCGCCGCCTGGCGCGCCCCGGTCGAGCACCTCATCGACGGCGCTCCCGAGGTGCGCCCGGCAGCGCTCGACACCCTCGTCGCCGAACTCGTGCTCCCCCGCCTCACCGAGCCGCAGCCGCTCCTGGTCGGCGCCGGGTTCATCGCCGACGGCGAGATCGTGCGCGGGCGCGACGTGCACTTCGCATGGTGGCTCGGCCCGCTCGACGCGAATCCCGTGCTCGGCTCGACGACCGAGCCGACGCGGCTCGACCTCACCACGCGCGGATACACCGAGTACCTCCGCGACTTCCGCGCTCTCGAGTGGTACCGCATCCCCGCGACGACGAGCGACGCGCACGTGACCGGCCCGTATGTCGACCACCTCTGCACGTGCGACTACATCCTCACGATGACGATGCCGGTGCACGCGGTCCATCCCGCCGGTGGCGGCGCACCTGGCGGCACCCGCATGGTCGGCGTCATCGGCGCCGACGTGTCGGTGCGCCGGCTCGAGAGCGAACTGCTCGCCGGGTTCCTCGACGTGACGGCACCGCTCGCGCTCGTGAACGAGGAGGGTCGTGTCGTGCTCTCGACCGAACCGGCACTGCAGGTCGGGCAACTGGCCGACCTCGACGGCGCCGGCGAGCCGTGCCCGGGCACTCCGCTCCGAGTGCTCGTCGACCCTGCGCCATCCGGGTCGATTCGAATCATCCGCTGATATATCTTTAAGTCGAGCGTATGCACGGCGGCAGACGAGCTCTGGCGTGAGTGCAGTGTCTGCACCCGAGAAGGAGAACCCCATGAGCTATGCCGTGATCAATCCCGCCACCGGCGAGACGGTCAAGTCCTACGAGACGATCACCGACGAGGCGCTGCAGGCGGCCATCGCCAAGGCGAGCGAGACGCACCGCACCTGGTCGAAGAACACCACGGTCGCCGAACGCGCCGCCCTCGTGCGCCGCGTCGCCGAGCTGCACAACGAGCGAGCGCAGGAACTCGGCGAGATCATCGTGCGCGAGATGGGCAAGCCCATCGAGCAGGCCGTCGGCGAGGTCGAGTTCTCGGCCGCGATCTACGAGTACTACGCCGACAACGCCGAGTCGCTGCTCGCCGACGAGAAGATCGAGCTGCTGGCCGGCGAGGGCTCGGCCCTCATCCGTCGCTCGTCGCTCGGCCCGCTGCTCGGCATCATGCCGTGGAACTTCCCGTACTACCAGGTCGCCCGCTTCGCCGGCCCGAACCTCATCATCGGCAACACGATCCTGCTCAAGCACGCCGAGCAGTGCCCCGAGTCGGCCGCCGCCATCGAGCAGATCTTCCTCGACGCCGGGTTCCCCGAGGGCGCCTACGTCAACATCTACGCCTCGCACGACCAGATCGAGCAGGTCATCGCCGACCCGCGCGTGCAGGGCATCTCGCTCACGGGCTCCGAGCGCGCCGGTGCCGCGGTCGCCGAGATCGCCGGTCGCCACCTGAAGAAGGTCGTGCTCGAACTCGGCGGTTCCGACCCGTTCATCCTGCTCTCGACCGACGACCTCGACGCCACGGTGGGCGCCGCCGTCTTCGCCCGCGTCGACAACAACGGCCAGGCCTGCAACGCGGCCAAGCGCTTCATCGTCGTCGAAGACCTCTACGAGCCCTTCCTCGAGAAGTTCACCGCCGCGATGAGCGAGGTCGAGAAGGGCGACCCCGCCCAGGCCGGCACGGCACTCGGCCCGCTCTCGTCGGCCAAGGCCGCTGAGGGCCTCGCCGAGCAGGTCGAGCGCGCCGTCGCACAGGGCGCAACGCTCCACCACGGCGGAGAGCGCGAGGGCAACTACTACTCGGCCACGATCCTCACGGACGTGCAGCCCGACTCCGACGCCTTCCACGAGGAGTTCTTCGGCCCGGTCGCGCAGGTCTTCAAGGTCGCCGACGAAGACGCGGCGGTCGAGCTCGCGAACAACACCCCGTTCGGCCTCGGCTCTTACGTCTTCACGACCGACTCCGACCAGGCGCTCCGCGTCGCCGACAAGATCGAGGCCGGCATGGTCTTCGTGAACCTGGTCGGCGCCGACGGCGCCGAGCTGCCCTTCGGCGGCGTCAAGCGCTCGGGCTCGGGCCGCGAGCTCGGCCGCTTCGGCGCCGACGAGTTCGTCAACAAGAAGATGATCCGCATCGGCTGATCACCGCGAACCCGCACTGAACGGATGCCCCGGGGCCGCGCGCCCCGGGGCATCCGTGCGCCCCGCCCTGAGCCCGTCGAAGGGTCTCAGCGCTTCTTCTTCTCGTCGATCTCGTCGCGGCGCAGCAGGATGATGCGGTCGACGAGCGAGTCGGGCAGCGGATGCTCGGGCGTGAACCGGATCGTGCCCTTCGCCCATGAATACCCCTCGAGCTCCGAGGAGACGGCCTCGATCACGGGCGGACTGTACGGGTAGAGCCCGATGTGCGCCTTCGCCTTCATGATGCTGAGCAGCGGAGAGTCCCGGTAGCGCAGCGCCGGCATGCCGTAGCTGACGCCCTCGATCGCGTCGGGCACGAGCGACACCGCCCTCGCCCTGATGCGTTCCATGACGTCGCGCTCTGGCGCGTCGAGACCGGCGATGTAGTCGCTCACTTCCCCCATGCCCGCCATGGTACGCCGAGCGGATGCCGCGGCATCCGCTCGCTCGCGAACCTGCGCCGAACTAAATCATCCGGAACTATAGCTTTACGACCGGATGTCTGGTTATGCTGGCGCGACACCACGACGACGTGGTGTCGCCGGTTGGGGGCGACCGGCGCAGCGAAGACATGGAAGGCAGTGATGTCTGCAGATCGCGGGCCCGCAGCGGGCCTCTCCGACGGCGAACACCTCAGCGTGCTCGGCTACGAGGACACGTTCAACCGATCGATGAGCCTCTGGGCGAACTTCGCCCTCGGCTTCACCTACCTCTCGCCCCTCGTCGGCGTCTACTCGCTCTTCGCGGTGGCCCTCTCGATCGGCGGACCGCCCTCGATCTGGTGGATCGTGATCGTCGGTGCCGGGCAGCTGCTCGTCTCGCTCGTGTTCGGCGAGGTCGTCTCGCAGTACCCGATCCACGGCGGCATCTACCCATGGGCCCGTCGCCTGTGGGGCCGGCGCTACGCCTGGATGGCGGCCTGGGTCTACATCTGGGCGATGATCGTGACCATCACCGCGGTCGCCGAGTTCGGATCCGGATTCGCGGCGAGCCTCTTCGGCATCGAGGTCACGAACGCGTCGACCCTCTGGATCACGCTGGCGTTCCTCCTGATCGCCCTCGCCATCAACTTCACGGGCACGAAGTGGCTCGCCCGCGTGGCTCGAATCGGCCTCGCCGCCGAGCTCATCGGCGTCATCGGCCTCGGCCTCTACCTCTTGATCTTCCAGCGCAAGCAGGAGTTCAGCGTCTTCTTCGACACCATGGGCGTCGAGGGCGACGGCAGCTACACGGCGGCCTTCATGGGCGCCGCGCTCGCGGGCCTCTTCCTGTTCTACGGCTTCGAGGCCTGCGGCGACGTCGCCGAAGAGGTCGCGAACCCCGCCCGGCGCATTCCGAAGGCGATGATGATGACGATCCTCGTCGGCGGCGTCTCGGCGCTCTTCTCCTTCGGCGGGTACGTGCTCGCGGCGCCCGACCTCGCGTCGATCGTCAACGGCGAAGACGCCGATCCCATCCCCGGCATCCTCGAGGCGACCCTCGGGCCGGTGGGCGCCAAGCTGTTCCTCGTGATCGCGATCACGGCGTTCCTCTCGTGCGTGCTGAGCCTGCAGGCCGCTGCGAGCCGCCTGCTGTTCTCCTTCGCCCGCGACGGGATGATCCCGGGGCACCGCTGGCTGTCGAAGGTCTCGCCGACCACGAAGGTGCCGACGAACGCCCTCATCGTCGCGTGCACCGTGCCCGCGCTCATCGCCGTGCTCATCTGGGCGAACAACGACCTGCTGGTGCCGGTGACCTCGTTCGCGGTGCTCGGCATCTACCTCGCCTTCCAGATGGTCGTGCTGGCCTCCCTCCGCCAGCGCATGAAGGGCTGGCGGCCCGCGGGCCCGTTCTCGCTCGGCTCCTGGGGCTTCATCGTGAACGCGTTGGCGCTCGCCTACGGCGTCTTCGCCATGGTGCTGCTCTCGCTGCCGGGCTCGACGGGCGACTTCTTCACCGACTACGTCGTGCTCATCGGCCTCGGCATCGTCGTGGTGACGGGGCTCGTCTACCTCTTCGCCGCGCGCCCCGATCGCAAGTCGGACGCCCCGTCGGGCGACGCGATGGCCGTGGCCGACGAGATCCGGCTGCGCACCGGTGCGACCCGCGTCGTCGAGGAGGCCGCGAAGTAGCCCGAGCGGGCTGACGACGGCGGAGGCCTACGCTGGACGCATGATCCGAAGACACGTGCTCGTGCACGGGATCGTGCAGGGCGTGGGCTTCCGCTTCTCCGCGCGACGCGAGGCCGAGCGACTCGGGGTCGCGGGGTGGGCACGCAATCGACCCGACGGCACGGTCGAGGCCGAGGTGGAGGGCGACGAGGCATCCGTCGCAGCGATGCTCGACTGGCTCGCGACCGGCCCACGCGGCGCCGTCGTCGAGCGCACGGATGTCGCGGTGCGCGAGCCGACCGGTCAGCCCGGGTTCCGCATCACCGGCTGAGCGGCAAGACCGGCCCGGTCAGAGCCAGTACACCGAGCCGCGGCGGCGCAAGGACTCTTCGTCGACCTGGTCGAGCCCGCGATGCCGTTCGGCCGAGATGAGCAGCCAGACGACGACGAGTGCGAGCACGACGGTGTAGACCGCCGGACCGAAGGCTCCGATGAGGGTCATCCAATACGCGGCGGCTGCGGCGACGACGATCGTTGCGACCGAGGCGAGGACCGTGGTGGTTCGTTCGCTCATACCGCCACGGTACGCCCCGCGGCCGACATCGCAAGCGAACGACGAAGGGCCCGCCGGTGAGCGTCGGAGGAGCAGCCCCGACGCGCAGGCCGACGATCGCCCCGCGAACGACGAAGGGCCCGCCGGTAGACCGGCGAGCCCTTCGTGCAGTCTGCGGTGAGACTAGATCGCGTTGACGTCCAGGGGGATGCCGGGGCCGAACGTGGTCGACACGGCGCCCTTCTGGATGTAGCGGCCCTTGGAGCTCGACGGCTTCAGGCGGAGGACCTCTTCGAGCGCCGCGTTGGCGTTCTCTTCGAGCTGCTCCTGCGTGAACGAGGCCTTGCCGACGACGAAGTGCACGTTGGCGTGCTTGTCGACGCGGAACTCGATCTTGCCGCCCTTGATGTCGGAGACGGCCTGGCCGACGTTCGGGGTCACGGTGCCGGTCTTCGGGTTCGGCATGAGGCCGCGCGGGCCGAGCACCTTGCCGAGACGGCCGACCTGGCCCATGAGCTCGGGGGTCGAGACCGCCGAGTCGAACGCGGTGTAGCCGCCGGCGACCTTCTCGATGAGCTCGGCGCCGCCGACCTCGTCAGCGCCGGCTGCGATCGCAGCCTCGGCAGCGGGGCCGGTCGCGAACACGATGACGCGGGCGGTCTTGCCGGTGCCGTGCGGGAGGATGACGGTGCCGCGCACCATCTGGTCGGCCTTGCGGGGGTCGACGCCGAGCTTCAGCGCGACCTCGACGGTCGAGTCGAACTTCGCGGAGCCGGTCTCCTTCGCGAGGGCAACTGCCTCGTTCGGGGTGTAGAACTTGCCGTCTTCGATCTTGTCGGCCGCGGCGCGGTAGGCCTTGGACTTCTTTGCCATGTTGCTTCTCCTTGAGAGAGTGTGGTCATCTGCGCCTGGCGGGCGCTGCCACTGAATGCTGAGTTCTGGTGAACGGATGCCGCGTGGCATCCGTCGGTCTCGAGGTCTCGATGCGCGCTTCGCGCTCCTCGACCGGCGAGACGGGGCCTATTCGACCGTGATGCCCATCGAGCGAGCGGTGCCCGCGATGATCTTCGACGCTGCGTCGAGGTCGTTGGCGTTGAGGTCGACCATCTTCGACTCGGCGATCTCGCGCACCTGTGCCTGGGTCAGCTTGCCGACCTTGGTGGTGTGGGGAACGCCGGAGCCCTTTGCGACGCCGGCAGCCTTCTTGATGAGCTCGGCGGCGGGCGGGGTCTTCAGGATGAAGGTGAACGAGCGGTCTTCGTAGACCGTGATCTCGACGGGGATGACGTTGCCGCGCTGGGCTTCGGTCGCCGCGTTGTACGCCTTGCAGAACTCCATGATGTTCACGCCGTGCTGACCCAGGGCCGGGCCGATGGGCGGGGCCGGGTTCGCGGCGCCGGCCTTGATCTGAAGCTTGATCAGACCGGTGACCTTCTTCTTCGGTGCCATGATTTCTCTCTTTCTGTTCGAACGCCCCGGTTGCCGGGGCACTCTCCCGCAACCCGGCCGTTCCGGGATGCGGTGATCTGTGTGCTTGAAACAAGCGCGTGCCTGACGCAGCACAACCCTCCGAGTGTACCGGAGGGCCGCTGCGTACTGTCTGGGAGGTGTTAGAGCTTCGTGACCTGGTCGAAGCTGAGCTCGACCGGGGTCTCGCGCTCGAAGAGCGAGACGAGCACGATGAGCTTGCCGCTCTCGGGCTTGATCTCGCTGATCGTGCCGGGCAGGCCCGCGAACGAGCCGTCCTTGATCGTGATGGTCTCGCCGACCTCGAAGTCGACCTCGGCGGGGATCGCACGAGCTGCGCCGGTGGCGGCGCCGCCCTTCGCACCCTTGACCGGAGCGACGTCCTTGATCTCGACGAGGCTCTTCAGCATGCCGAAGGCCTCCTCGAAGCGGAGGGGGGTCGGGTTGTGCGCGTTGCCGACGAAGCCGGTGACGCCGGGCGTGTGGCGGATGACCGACCACGAGTCCTCGTTGAGGTCCATGCGCACGAGCACGTAGCCGGGGATGCGGACGCGCGTGACCATCTTGCGCTGGCCGTTCTTGATCTCGACGACGTCTTCCATCGGCACTTCGACCTGGTAGATGTAGTCGGCCATGGCCATCGACTCGCGTCGCTGCTCGATGTTCGCCTTCACGCGGCGCTCGAAGCCCGCGTAGGAGTGGATGACGTACCACTTGCCGGGGAGGAAGCGCAGCTCGGCACGGAACTCCGCGTACGGGTCGGCCTGCTCCTCGTCTTCCTCGATGACGGCCTCGACGGCGGCTTCGGCCTCTTCGACCGAGTCGATGTCGAGTGCGTCGTCGACCACGGCGTCTGCCTCGGGGTCGGTCGACTCGGCGATCGCGTCGAGCACGGCGTCGAGATCGACGTCGTTGCCCTCGTCGTCGACGACGTGCACGGCACGGTGCTCGGCCGGCTCGACCGAGTCCTCTTCGCGCTCGAGGGTGTTGCCCGTCTGGGCCTCGTCGTCTTCGGCCGACTGCTCGGCAGCCGTGGCCCAGTCGACGTCGTCGCGCTCAGTCCTTGACACTTCTCTCAATCCTTTTCTCCGGTGCGCCAGCGGCGAACCGGATCCGTCGAACCCGAAGGCCCGATCAGACCCCCGGTGTTCCGAAGACGTACAGCACCAGCCAGCCGAACACCTGATCGAACGCCCACACGATCGCCATCATGATGATGACGAACACGAGCACCACAGTCGTGAAACTGAGGAGCTCCTTGCGGGTCGGCGTGACGACCTTCTTCAGCTCGGCGATGACCTGCCGGATGAACAGGGCGACGCGCGAAAAGGGGTTCCGACGCGCGGCGCGATCGCGCTTCGCATTGGCGACGACGTCTTCACTCGGTTCGTCGATTACTTTTCGTGCCACCTCGTACACCTTTCGTGGGCCGGCAATCACTGCCGGCTCGCAGGGCGGACAGGACTCGAACCTGCAACCTGCGGTTTTGGAGACCGCTGCTCTACCAATTGAGCCACCGCCCTATGGAACGACCGGGTGACCGGGGCTGTTCCACCGATTGCCGAGCGCCACGATTCACTGCGTTTCTCACCAGGTGAAAGCCCGAAAATAGGCGCAGAGAATCTTGGCTGACTTCAACAACCTCACCAAGTGTATGCGACGCCGCAGGCAGAGTAAAGCCGAGCGGATGCCCCGCCCCCGACGCCTGCTCCGAAGCATCCGAGTCGCCCGTATCGACGGGCCGGGCGGGCATAGATTGGGCGCATGACGATCGACCGCGCATCGCGCCTCGTACCGGAGCCGCGCAGCAGCGCCGAGGTCACGGGCGAGCACTCGCAGTTCCGGCTGGACCTCGAGCGCATCCGGTTCTCGCCGTACTTCTCGCGACTCTCCGCCGTCACGCAGGTGATCGCGCAGCCGGGCGCGGGTCCGCTCATCCACAACCGCCTGACCCACTCGATCAAGGTCACCGCGGTCGCGCGAGCGATCGCGGTCAAGCTCACGGATCCCGCCTCCCCAGCGCGCGAACTCGCGCTCGAGCACGGCTGCGATGCCGTCGTGGTGCAGGCCGCCGCGAGCGCGCACGATCTCGGCCACCCGCCCTTCGGCCACCTCGGCGAACGCGTGCTCGACCGGCTCGCCCGCGAGACGCTCGGTCTCGTCGACGGCTTCGAGGGCAACGCCCAGAGCTATCGCATCCTGACCGCGCTCGACGTCAGCGAGGCCGCCCCGCGCGGCCTGAACCTCACGGCGGCGGTGCGCACGGCCGTCGCGAAGTACCCGTGGACCCGGTACATCGACGCCTCCGGGTTCGGCGACGGGCCGCTGCCACGTGGTCTCCGCCGCACGGGGCAGGGCATCGACGTCCCGAAGTACTCGGCGTACGGCATCGACGCCCTCGACCTCGAGCAGGCACGTGCCGGGCTGCCGCCGATGCAGCAGTCGCTCGAGTGCTCGGTCATGGACATCGGCGACGACGTCGCCTACTCGATCCACGACGTCGACGACTTCTACCGCGCAGGCGTGCTCAGCCAGGGCGCCGTGGCCCGGGAGTTCCGCGGCTGGATCGAGGGCTGGAGGCAGCTCCGGGAGCTCGACGAGGAGGCGCTCAGGGCCCGCACCGCCCCCGCCGGCAGCGCACTCGAGGCCCTGCGCCGCAAGTTCGCACGCGACGACCCCTGGGTCGCCGACGACGACGCGTTCTCCGACGCGGTCGACGTCGTCGCCGACGATCTCGTCGACGGCCTGCTGGCGACCCCCTTCGACGGATCGATCGCCTCGGAGCGCGCACTCTCGTCGTTCACGAACCGGTGGATCACCCACCTGCAGTCATCCGTCGTGCCCGCGCCGCGCGACGTCGTGCGCTCGGGCCTCGTGACCCTCGATCGACGTGCGTGGCACGAGGTCGAGATCCTGAAGTTCGTGCACCGGCACTTCATCCTCGACCGCGCCGACATCGTCATGTACCAGCGCGGACTCAGCCGGGTGCTGGCTCGCGCCGTCAAGGGCCTCACCGCGTGGGCGACCGACGAGCACGACCGCGACCGCGTGCCGCAGCGGCTCAAGGAGCTCGTCGAGATCGCGACCGACGGGTACGCGGCCCTGCGGCACGAGCGACCCGAGGGCGTCCCCATCCCCGCGGCGGGCGACGTGCGCCGGCTCGGGGTCGGTCGAGGCGTGGTCGACTACGTCGCCTCACTCTCCGACGATCAGGCGCTCGCGGTCTCCGAAGCCCTCGACGGCCGCCCCGACAAGCTGTGGGACATCGGCCAGAACCTCTGAGCCAGCGCGACGCAGATCGCACCCGCCACGACGAGCACGCCACCCGCGATCGCGACCCACCACGCCGTGTCGGCGGGGATGTCGAGGTAGACGCTGATGCCGAGGATGCGCGAGAGCCCCCAGGGCAACAGCGCCATCTCGTCGTTCCACGTGGTGAGTGCCGCCTCGAGGCCGATCAGGCCGATGAGCGAGCCGAACACCGCGAGTACGACGCCGACGCCGGCGACGACCGCGCCGGTCGCCCAGAGCGCACCGCGCTCGACGGCGATCGCCCAGGCTGCGGCGACCACGACCCATCCGAATGCCGCGAACGCGAGGGCGATGTACACCGAGCGACCGAGCGGATTCGTCCAGAACTCGAACCAGTATCCGCCCGGGCCGGTCGGCGCGAGCACGACGAGGAGGAGCGCCACGCGGAGCACCGCCGCTCCCCCGATCGCGGCGATCACGGGCCACGCCGATCGACGTCCGAGGGCGAGCCAGACCACGCCGACGAACACGGCCCAGCCGCCGAGGGTCACGAGCAGGTGCGACGGCGCCAGGAACCAGGTCTGGATGCCGCGGCTCGCCACGAGGAATGCGGCGGGCACGACGGCGAGCAGCACGCGGTCGAGGCGGCCCAGCCCCTCGACGAGCGCGCGAGCGCGCCACGGCCTCGTGCCGGCCACCCAGAGGGCACGCGCGGCACGCGCGCCCAGCCATCCGGCACGGGAGTAGCCCGCGGCGATGCCGTAGCCGAGCCACGCGGCGAGCAGCACGAGCGCGATCCTCGCCGCCCACGCCATGGGCCGGTCGCGCACGGCTCGCTCGACGCCGAGCTCGGCCGCCGTGAGGTTGTACGCGGGCAGGTACGGGTCGCCCGCATAGGCGGCCTCATGAGCGGCAGCGGATGCCTCGAACGCCCGCCGCGCGGCATCCCACTGCTCGTAGGCGGCGTGGTCGCCGGTGTCGTGCCACTCGGCCTGCCGGAGGAACATCTCGCGGTAGTCGCCGAGCATCGCGTAGGTGTTGGCCTGGTAGGCCAGGGTGTCGAGGAACGCCGTACGCAGTGCGGGGTCGCGCCAGCTCGCGGCATCCGTCGCCTCGATCGCCGACTGCATGCGCTCGACCGCGGCGATCGCCCGGTCGCCGCCCGCGATCGCCTCGTCGAGGTCGCCCCGGCTGATCTCGTAGATCACGTTCAGCACGGCGCTGTCGCCGGTGAGGATGTCCCACTCGAAGATCCACATCATGGGCGGCGGCTCGAGGCCGATCGCGAAGACCCGGCGGTCGGCGAACGGGCCGATGTAGAGTCCGTCGGTGATGGCCGCACGCGACTGGGCCATCGCCTCGCCGATCGCCTGCACGGTGGCCGGGTCGCCGGAGAACCAGCGACGCGCCCAGTCGGCGGTGATCGCGGCCGGGTCCGCCTCGGGGTCGCGCGCGAGCCGCACGGCGAGTTCGGTGTTGAGTTCGTAGAGCTGCCAGAAGCCGGCCTTCAGCTCGAGCGAGAGCGGGCCTGCGCGCCAGGGGCCGCCGTCCTGCGTCCAGGTCCAGATGCCCTCGACGTGCGGATTCGCCTCGATGAAGCGCTGCAGCGCCTCCCGATAGAGCACGCCGAGGTCGTTCGGGAACGCCCCGAAGTTCTCGAACTCGCGCCGGCTCTGGAACTCGACGATGCGGCGTTGCTCGCCGATCTCGAGGGTGTGGTTCAGCGGCAGGTGGCTGTAGAAGTCGCCGAGCGTGTACTTCGTCGAGACGATGAGCGCGTCGGAGTCGATGCCGCCGAGCACCGCCTCGTACGAGGCGTCGTTCGTGTGCATGTCTCCGACGGCGCCGACGCCGACGCTCCACGAGCGGACGATCACCTCGCGGTCCACGCGTTCGGCCTGTTCGGTGAACGCCGTGAGCATGGCCCGCACCGAGTCGACCGTCGTCACGGCGAGCTTCGAGTAGTAGTCCCAGCCCGGCAGGTCGTAGACGCGGCCGGCCTCGCCGATACGGATGAGCACGCCGTCGAGGTAGGGCATCTCGGCGTAGAGCTCGTCGAGACCGGCCGAGTAGACGTCCCAGAACGCCGGATCCTCGGTGGCGAGGCTGCCGAAGCGATCGACGAGATACGCCTCGAGCGGCGTCGTGAGCGTGAGCATGTCGGTGCGGAAGTACACGTCGAGACCCGCGTCGTGCGCGTACTCCCAGATGGGTCCGAACGCCTCGCGCATCGCGATGGCGCGAGCGACGTGCGTGTCATCGGCGCCGTAGACCTCGGTGCCGTCGCCGACGCCCGAGAACGTGAGGTACTCGACGAACCCGGGGATCGCGATCGCGTTGTACCCCTCGGCGAGCGCGTGGCGCACGTACGCCTCGAAGTCCGTGCGGGCGACCGCGAGCGCGGTCTCGTCGATGTACGGCGCCTCGGCGAGGATGACGTCGGCGAATGCCTTGGAGTTGTGCGAGTAGTCGTCGCCGGCGATCCATTCCGATTCGTGGACCGTCACGCCGACCGCGCCGAGGTCGACCATGCGGAACCCGAGGCGCGAGTCGACGGTGTCGCCGAGGTGCTCGGTCACGGCCCGGCGGTCGCGCACTGCGGCGGCCAGGTCGTAGACGCCGAGCACGGCACCGGCCTCGGATACCGCGACCACGCGCAGCGCGTCGGGCGTTCCCTCGAGCCGGTAGGTCTCGTCGGCGTCGCGGTCGGCCGGTTCCTCGGTTGCCACAGCACCCTCGGCGATGACGACCTCGAGGGTCGCCGACCCCTCGGTCGCCTCGGCATCGGCGACCGCGTCGCGCAGCTCGTCGGCCGCGAGTCCCATTCGGAACGAGGGCGGTGCCGTGATCGCCGTGAAGGCGGGCGGGATGATCGACGGCGTCTCGGGTGCGGCCTCGAGGACCTCGGGCGGGATGTCGGACGGTTCGCTGCGGATGCCGAGCTCGTCGGCGAGCACGACGGCGACGCCGGCGCCCAGCGCCACGAGCACCGTGAGCGCGACACCGGCGAGGATCCCCCGTCGGGTTCGCGCCATCACGTGGGCAGCGTAGCAAGAGTGGGACGGATGTCCCAGAGAAATCTCGCACCCCGGGGCATGCGCTCGAAATGGAACGGGGCCGTTGCTCAGCGTCAGGCCGAAGCGCCGGCCCGACGACGCAGCACGAGCACCGCGCCGGCTGCGAGCAGCAGCGCGCCGCCGAAGAGCGGCAGCGCGGCGTCGAAGCCGGTCTCGGCGAGCGCGGCACCGGTGACGGTGGAGCTGCCGCCCGGCGTCGCGGCGGCGACGACGGTGAAGGTCACGAAGTACAGGCCGCCCTCGTTCTGTCCCTGCGATGCGAGCACGAGCGTGTGCTGCCCCGGCGCGAGAGCCGCGAGGGTCTCGGGCGAGAGCGTCACGGTGATCAGGCCGGTGGAATCGGCCTGGAACACGCCGACCGCCACGGGAGCCGAGTAGGCGTAGGCGTCGAAGTAGGTCAGCCCGTCCCAGTACCAGTCGCCCTGCACCTGAAGCTGACCGGCAGCGCCCTGCGTGAGGGTGCCGCCGTCGACGGGCGTGATCTCCCGCTCGGCGAGGAATGCCGCGAGCTGCTCCGAGTCCTCGAAGACGGGTTCGCCGATGGGCTCCTCGACGGGCGCCGGCACGAACTCCGTGTCGAGCGTGCCCCACTTGACCCATGAGACGGATCCGGTCTGCCCCTCGTCGACGAAGAACCCGTAGCCGAGAAGGTCGACGTCGTCGGCGGCGGGCGACGCACCCTCGATGGCGGCCAGGAGCTCCTCGAGCGTGGCGGTCGTGTTCGCCGGGGCGGCATCGGACACGGCGCGGCTCGTCGTCCACTGCGCGTCGAGCGCGACCACATTGGCGGTGGTGTCGGCCGGGCGAAGCGTCGTGAACTGCTGGTCGCCGGCGGCGTCGTCGAAGAACAGGGGGATCTGGAAGTAGGCGTTCGTGCTGCCCCACGAGATTCCGGCATCGATCAGCTCGCGGAGGTCGCCGTTGTCGGCGGCCGCGTCGAATCCGTTGAGGATCTGCACCTTGCCGGTGAGGTCGAGCTGTCCGTTGCCGTCGACGAACGAACCGGTGGCGGCACCGTTGTGCCAGCCGACGTACGTCGACTCGTCGGGGCGGATGTCGTCGGCGCCGACGTACGCGATCTCGGTCGGATCGATCTCCTCGGCCTGTGCCGGCGCGGCGCCGGCGAGGGCCAGCCCACCGCCGACGGCGATGGCCGTGGTGAGGGCGGCGAGTCGAGTCGTGCGTCGTTGAAGGGCCATCGAGGGTTCCTGTCTGTGGGGGTGGTGGTGACTGCAGCGCATCGCGCACACGACGAGGCGCGCCCTCGGGCGCGCCTCGATTCGAATGCATGCGTTCGGGTGAGCCTATCCGGAGGATAGTGTCCGGATAACCCCCTGTTCGAGGGGTGCGCGCTTCGCCCCCTGTCACACGGCATACGCCACGCCGTAGGCTGGTCGCGTGACCGAACACCCGCGCCTCTCCGCCCGTATCGCCGCCATCGCCGAGTCCGCGACCCTGAAGGTCGATGCCAAGGCGAAGGCCCTCCAGGCCGAGGGGCGCCCGGTCATCTCGTACGCAGCCGGCGAGCCCGACTTCTCGACGCCCGAGTACATCGTCGAGGCCGCCCTCGCCGCCACGCATGACCCGAAGAACTACCGGTACACGCCTGCGGCCGGCCTGCCCGAGCTGCGCGAGGCGATCGCCGCGAAGACGCTGCGCGACTCTGGGCTCGAGGTCTCCCCCGGCCAGGTCGTCGTCACGAACGGCGGCAAGCAGGCCGTCTACCAGGCGTTCCAGACGCTGCTCGACCCGGGCGACGAGGTGCTCGTGCCGACGCCGTACTGGACCACGTACCCCGAGGCGATCAAGCTCGCCGGCGGCCGCCAGGTCGACGTCTTCGCCGGCTCCGACCAGGGCTACCTCGTCACCGTCGAACAGCTCGAGGCCGCCCGCACCGACCGCACGAAGGTGCTGCTCTTCGTCTCGCCCTCGAACCCGACCGGCGCCGTGTATTCGGCCGAGCAGACCCGCGAGATCGGCGAGTGGGCGCTCGAGCACGGCATCTGGGTCGTCGCCGACGAGATCTACCAGAACCTCACCTACGCCGAGGAGCCCGACGGCGTGCCGCCGCGCGCGGTCTCGATCGTCGAGGCCGTGCCCGGGCTGGCGAACCAGGCGATCCTCGTCAACGGCGTCGCCAAGACCTACGCGATGACGGGCTGGCGACTCGGCTGGATGGTCGGCCCCTCCGACGTCATCAAGGGTGCCGCGAACCTGCAGTCGCACCTCTCGTCGAACGTGTCGAACATCTCGCAGCGTGCGGCGATCGCCGCCCTCAACGGTCCGCAGGACGCGGTTGAAGAGATGCGCCGCGCCTTCGACCGCCGTCGCCGCACGATCGTCTCCGAGCTCTCGAAGATCGACGGCATGACCGTGCCGGTGCCGCAGGGCGCCTTCTACGTCTACCCCGACGTCACCGGCCTGCTCGGCCGCGAGTGGGGCGGCGTCACGCCGACCACCTCGCTCGAGCTCGCCGACCTGATCCTCGACCAGGCCGAGGTCGCCGCGGTGCCCGGCGAGGCGTTCGGCCCGTCGGGCTTCCTGCGCCTCAGCTACGCACTGGGCGACGCCCCGCTGCTCGAGGGCGTGCAACGCCTGCAGCGCCTCTTCTCCTGACCTGACGTCGCACGTCGAGTCGGCGAGTCGGCGAGTCGGCGAGTCGGCGAGTCGGCGGATGATTCGCGCGACGCGCCGACACCCTGCGGCGCGCCGTCGCAGACGTCCGCCGACTCGCATCGCGCCTGCGCCAGGGCGCCGCCTCAGGGCCGCGCGAGCGCGGTGCGCGCTTCGGCCGCGAGTTCGTCGGCGACCGCGGTGAGCAGGGTCGAGCGCAGGTTCCACTGCTGCCAGAAGAGCGGCACGTCGATCGGCGCCCCGTCGAGTCGTACGAGCGCGCCGCGCTCGAGTTCTGCCGCCGACTGGAACGCGGGCAGCATGCCCCAGCCGAGCCCGAGCTTGACCGCCGTCGCGAAGTCGCTCGAGGCCGGCACGAAGTGGCGGGGAGGACCGTCGGGGTCGATCCCCTGTGCCGTCAGGTGCTCGCGCTGCAGGTCGTCGCGTCGGTCGAAGTCGACGAGCGGGGCCGTCGCGAGTGCGGCGGCCGGCTCCGCGCCGCGTCGCCGCTGCTCACCGCGCCCGCGCGAGCCGCGCATGCCGGAGCCGAGCGCGAGCCCCCAGCGCTCGGCGAAGGCCGGTGTCGCAACGGGCTCGTAGCGCATGACCCCGAGCGGGCGCACGAGGCATCCGGCCACCGGCGCGGACTGCGACGTGACGGCCCCCAGCACGGTGCCCGACTCGAGCAGGCCGGCCGTGAAGTCCTGGTCGTCGCGGTGCAGGTCGAAGACGACCGGGTGCCGCTCCCCGACGCGGGCGAGGGCGGGCAGGAACCACGTCGCGAGCGAGTCGGCATTGACTGCGAGGGCGAGCGAGAGCGGCCGAGCGGATGCCTCGTCGAGCCCGAACTCCGCGATGGCGTCGTGTTCGAGCAGCGCGACCTGGCGCGCGAGCCGCACGATCGGCGCACCCGCCTCGGTCGCCCTGGCCGGCTTCGATCGCACGACGAGCACGCGCCCGAGCTGTTGCTCGAGCGCCTTGACGCGCTGGGAGACCGCCGACGGGGTGATGCGCAAGCGTCGAGCCGCCGCGTCGAACGTGCCCTCGTCGATGACGACGGCGAGCGTACGGGCGAGGTCGAGCGGGATCTCCATCTGAAGCAATGCTAATGCCGATGAAGAATCTTGAGCTGGAGTAAAGCGTCCGGCCCACCTACATTCGTCTCGTGCCCCTCTCCTCCATCCTCGCCGGCTTCGGCCTCGGCCTCTCGCTCATCGTCGCGATCGGCGCGCAGAACGTGTTCGTGCTGCGGCAGGGCATCCGGCGCGAGCACGTCTTCGCGGTGGCGGCGATCTGCGCGCTGAGCGACCTCGCGCTGATCATGGTCGGCGTCTCCGGCATCGGCGCGGTGCTGACGGCGGTGCCCTGGCTCGTCGACGTCATCCGCTGGGCGGGTGCTGCGTTCCTCGTCGCCTACGGGCTGCTCGCGGCGCGTCGCGCGATCCGGCCGAGCGGCGAGACGCTCGAGGCCGAGACCGCCGAACACGAGGTCGAAGAGGCCGAGGCGGATGCCGCGGGGCTCGTGGGCGCCAGGGCCGGGACACCCTCGGCACCCACGAACCCCGCGGCATCCGCCTCCACGTCGACTCCCACCTCGACCTCGACACTCACCCGCCGGAGCACCGGCCTCGCCGCCGCCGTGCTGACCTGCCTCGCCCTCACCTGGCTGAACCCGCACGTCTACCTCGACACGGTCTTCCTGCTCGGCTCGGTCGCGAACACGCACGGCGAGGCCCGCTGGGCCTTCGCCGCCGGAGCAGGTGCCGCGAGCATCGTCTGGTTCTTCGGGCTCGCCTACGGCGCGAGGCTCCTCGGCGGCGTGCTCTCGAGCCCGCGTGCGTGGCGCGTGCTCGACGCGATCATCGCCGTCGTCATGGTCGGCCTCGGCGTCATGCTCGTGCTGCCGCACTGAGCGGGCACCGAGCCGGCACGGAAACCGATCCCGCCGATCACCACCCGGGTGTCGAGAACGGCTGTCGCCGTTCGTCGTACTTGCGTAGCGTGACCGAGAGAGAGGATTCCACCATGGAATACGCACTGTTCTACGCCGAGGGCGACGAGCCCATCGCCTACGTGCCGGCGGCCGACGACATCGGCGACTGGGTCGACGACCTCGAGAGCCGGGGTGCGTCCGAGTACGGCGAGCGGTTGCGGCCCGACCAGGACGCCACGACCGTGCGGGTCCGCGACGGGCAGCTGCTCGTCACCGACGGGCCGTTCACCGAGTCGAAGGAATCGATCGGCGGGTTCGACATCATCGACGTCGCCGACCTCGACGAGGCGATCGAGATCGCGTCGCGGCATCCGGCCGCCGCCTTCGGGCGGGTCGAGGTGCGCCCGTTCATGCAGTGGCCCGGTGCCGAGCCCGAAGCGCGCGTCGTCCCGGCGGGATTCCGCGAACGGGTTGCGAGCGGCCGACGGTACCTCATGTTCGTAGTCGCCGAGCGGCAGGGGCGGCGAGCCGTCATCGGCGACGACGGCGGCGAGCCGACGCCCACCGAGGACCCGATGGACGACGACCCGCAGGCCTGGGTCGACGAGATGGACGGGCGCGGGACCCGCCTCTTCGGCGACGTGCTGCGCGGCCCCGAGGACGCGACCTTCGTGAGCCGGCGCGCGGGCGAGGTGCTCGTCAGCGACGGCCCCTTCGCCGAGGCGAAGGAGTGGATCGCAGGCTTCGACGTGCTCGAGGTGCAGGGCCTCGCCGAGGCGATCGAGGTGGCGTCGAAGCATCCGATGGCCAGGGGCGGCACGCTCGAGCTGCGCCCGCTCTGGCCGTTCGACGTGCACGACGACCACGTCGCCCGCCACGAACGGGAAGCCGCCGAGCGCGGCATCAGGGTCGAGCCGGCCGCCGCAGAGGTGCTCGATGAGGTGGGGGCGGGCCGCTGAGTCGCGAACGGATGACGGACGGGGCGCCGACGCCCGAGGGGCGAGCCGAAGTGCTCGCGCCCGCGGTCGCGGCGGCACTCCGTTCCGCGTTCGAGACGGAGTGGTCGCGGGTCGTCGCCACGCTCATCCGCACTACTGGCGATTGGGATGTCGCGGAGGAGGCGACCTCGGGAGCCTTCGAGCGCGCCGCGACCACGTGGCCGCGCGACGGCGTGCCGGCCAATCCGGGCGCGTGGCTCACCACCGCCGCCCGCAACCTCGCACTCGACCGGCTCCGGCGTCGCGGCGTCGAGACGGACAAGGTCAGGGAGTGGATCGCGATGGAAGCACTCGAGGGACGAACCGGCGGACCGCCGGACCCGGCCGACGTCGCGATCGCTCGCGACGAGCCGGCGTGGGAAGACCGACTTCGCCTCGTCTTCACCTGCACGCATCCGGCGCTGCCGATGGAATCACGAGTCGCGCTCACCCTGCGCACGGTGGGCGGCCTCGAGACGAGCGAGATCGCGCGCGCCTTCTTCGTGCCGGAGTCGACCATGGCACAGCGCCTGGTGCGTGCGAAGCGGAAGATCCGGAACGCGGGCATCCCGTATCGCGTGCCGCCGCCAGAGGCGCTTGCCGACCGGCTCGACGGGGTGCTCGCCGTGCTGTACCTCGTCTCCAACGAGGGCTACGTCGCCTCATCGGGCGACCGTCTGCAACGCGTCCACCTGGCCGTCGAGGCGATCCGGCTCACGCGACTGGTCGTCGACCTGCTGCCCGACGCCCACGAGCCCCACGCCCTGCTCGCGCTCATGCTGCTCCAGCACGCACGCGCGGCGGCGCGCGTCGATGCCGGCGGCGAGCTCGTACCGCTCGAGGAGCAGCGCCGCGAGCAGTGGGACCGCGCGCTCATCGCCGAGGGACTCGCCCTGCTCGGCCCGATCCCGACGAGCGAACGAGGTCCCTACCGGGTGCAGGCCGAGATACAGGCCGTGCACGTCAGCGCGCGCACGCCTGACGAGACGGACTGGGCGGCGATCGTGCGTCGATACGACGAGCTCGCGGGGCTCATGAGGGGCGCGTCGCCGTTCGTCGAGCTCGCTCGCGCGATCGCGATCGGGATGGCCGACGGCGCCGACCACGGGCTCGCGGCCCTCGCCGCTCTCGAGTCTTCGGGCCGTCTCGCCGGATACCACCTGCTGCCGGCGGCTCAGGCGGACCTCCTCCGCCGATCCGGGCGAGCGGATGCCGCGGCGGCCCGATACCGCGAGACGATCCCCCTCGCGCCGACGGCGCCCGAGCGCCGATTCCTCGAACGTCGCCTGGCAGAGGTCGAGGCGTCGGCTGCGCCCGGGCCCGACCGCTGACCGAGCCCCCATCCACCGATCGGTGGACGCGGGAATCGACCCGTCGGGGGCTGCCGATCGCGGCGCAACCGCGAGAGGCTTCCGGTATGAACACGACACGCACGGATGCCGCGGTGCAGATCCGCGGGCTCCGCAAGGCTTATGGCGGGGTGATCGCCGTCGACGACCTCGATCTCGACATCGCCCACGGCGAGACGTTCGCCCTGCTCGGACCGAACGGGGCCGGCAAGTCCACCACGGTCGAGATCCTCGAGGGCTACCGGCTCCGCACCTCGGGCGAGGTGAGCGTGCTCGGCGTCGACCCTGCTCGCGGCGGCCTCGACTGGAAGTCGCGCATCGGCATCGTGCTGCAATCGAGCGGGGAGACCGGGCTCCTGACCGTCACCGAGTTGCTGCGGCACTTCGCCTCGCTCTACCCCCACCCGCGCGACGTCGACGAGGTCATCGCCGCCGTCGGCCTCGAGACGAAGGCGAAGACCCGCATCGCGAAGCTCTCGGGCGGCCAGCAGCGTCGCGTCGACGTCGCCCTCGGCATCGTGGGCCGGCCCGAGCTGCTCTTCCTCGACGAGCCGACCACGGGCTTCGACCCCGAGGCGCGCCGGCAGTTCTGGGGGCTCATCCGGTCGCTCAAGGCCGAGGGCACGACGATCCTGCTCACGACCCACTACCTCGACGAGGCGGCGCAGCTGGCCGATCGCGCCGGCGTGATCGCCGGCGGACAGCTCATCGACGTCGGCGCCATCGATGAGATCGGCGGGGCCGACGCACGCCGTCCGATCGTGCGCTGGCGAGACGCGGCCGGCACCACGCGTGAGGTGCGCACCGACGAGCCGGGGCTGCACGTGGCATCCGTCGTCGCCGCACTCGGCCGCGAACCCGACGGCCTCGAAGTGATCCGGCCGACCCTCGAGGACATCTACCTGGGGCTCGTGCACGACGCTTCGGCGGGCTCAGCACGCGAATTCGACGACACCGAGGAGGCCCTCGCATGAGCACCAGCCTGATGACCCAGGGCGCGTCACGCGTCGGCGTCGAGACGAAGACGTACTTCCGGGCCGCCGACACCCTGTTCTTCACCTTCCTCTTCCCGTTCGTGATGCTCGCGATCTTCTCGGCCGCGTTCAGCGCTTCGGGCGAGGTCGGTCCTCCCGGAGCCGAGATCTCGATCGCGGCCCTCTACCTGCCGGCGATGCTCGCCGCGGGCATCTTCCTGTCGGGCGTGCAGAACCTCGCCATCGACATCGCCCTCGAGAAGTCGAACGGCACGCTGAAGCGGCTGGGCGGCACTCCCCTCTCACCCGTCGGGTACTTCGCCGGCAAGATCGGCCAGGTCTTCGTCACCGGCACGCTGCAGGCGGGCCTGCTGATCCTCGCCGGCTGGCTCGTGCTCGGCATCGACCTGCCGACCGATCCGGCGAAGTGGGTCACGTTCGCCTGGGTGTTCGTGCTCGGCCTCACGACGTGTGCGCTGCTCGGCATCGCCCTCTCGGCGCTGCCGCGCTCGGGCAAGAGCGCCGCCGCGGTCGTGATCCCGATCGGGCTGATCCTCCAGTTCATCTCTGGCGTGTACCTGCAGTGGAACATGCTCCCCGACTGGCTCCAGAACTTCGCGAGCCTGTTCCCGCTCAAGTGGATCGCCCAGGGCATGCGCTCGGTGTTCCTGCCCGAGGGATGGGAGTCGCTCGAACAGAACGGCTCGTGGAACCTCCCGGGCGTCGCGATCGCCCTCGGCATCTGGCTCGTCGTGGGCTTCGTGCTGTCGCGCATCACCTTCCGGTGGATCCGGCGCGATGCATAGCCCCCGTGGCACACTCGCAACATGCTGAACAGACGATGGTGGGATGTCGCGGCGATCGCCGTGGCATCCATCCTCGTGCTCTTCACCCTGTTCGACCCGCCGCCGTACGGACCGGACGACTGGGGTGTCTGGGCCACGACGGGTGCGTTCCTCGTCTTCTACTTCGCGTACGCGAGGGCCCGTCTCGGCGCCGACCGGCTCGCCCCGCACCTCGTGATCTCGATCGCGTTCGCGGTGCTCGTCGGCGTCGGCGCCTCGTTCGAGCCCTCGTTCGCGATCATCCAGGTGTTCGTCTACCCGTTCATCTGGACGACGGCGCCGTCGATCCGCAGCGCGCTCGTGTCGAACGCGCTCATCGGCAGCGCGCTGGCAGTGGGCTACATCGTGCACTTCGGCCCGAGCGGCATCGTCGCGGGGGTCGCCAGCGCGGCACTCTCGGTCGGCTTCAGCATCGCGCTCGGGCTCTGGATCACGAACATCGCCGTCTACGGCCAGGAGCGCGGCCGCCTGCTCGAGGAGCTGCAGGCGACGCAGGGCCAGCTCGCCGCGATGCACCGTGATGCCGGCGTCGTCGAGGAGCGCGCGCGGCTCGCCCGCGAGATCCACGACACGATCGCGCAGAGCCTGACCGGCCTCGTGATGGTCGCACAGCGCACGGGCACGCGGCTCGGCGGGGTCGACGGCGAGGCCGCGGCATCCGCTCGCGCCGACGTCGAACTCATGGAGCAGATGGCGCGCGAGGCGCTCACCGAGGCGCGCGGACTCGTCGCCTCGCTCGCACCGGTCGAGTCGGGTGCGGGGCTCGGCGACGCCCTCGCGCGGCTCGCGGCGAACTTCGAACGCGAGACCGACGTCGTCGTGACCGTCTCGGCGAGCGCGACGGGACTCAGCCGCGAGCACGAGGTCGTCCTGCTGCGCTCGGCGCAGGAGGGGCTCGCGAACGTCCGCAAGCACGCCGACGCCCGGCACGCTGCGGTGACCGTGGAGTCCGTCGGCGGCGAGGTCGTGCTGACCGTCTCCGATGACGGCGTCGGACCCGGCGCCGCGATGCCGGGCGCCTCGGGCTTCGGGCTCGCGGGAATCCGCGATCGCACCGCGCTCGTCGGCGGCTCGTTCGCGATCGAGCCGGGCGCGGGCGGCGGCACGGTGCTCCGCGTCGGCATCCCCCGAGCGGATGCCGCACTCCCGCCCACTGCCGGTCGAGTAGCGCCCGACGCAGGAGGACGCGTATCGAGACCGACGTCCGAGGAGACATCATGACCACCGCGATCCGCATCGTCGTGGCCGACGACCATCCCATCGTGCGGGCCGGCATCATCGGCCTGCTCGAGGCCGAGGCCGGTCTCGAGGTCGTCGGCGAGGCTGCCGACGGCGCCGAGGCGGTGGCCGTCGCGGCATCCGAGCGCCCCGATCTCGTGCTGATGGACCTGCGGATGCCGCAGCTCGACGGCGCCGCGGCGACCGCGCGCATCCTCGCCGAGGTGCCGGGCACCCGCGTGCTCGTGCTCACGACGTACGAGACCGACGATCACATCCTCGCGGCCATCGAGGCCGGGGCGAGCGGCTACCTGCTGAAGGCGGCGCCGCAGGCCGAGATCCTCGCGGGCATCCGCGCCGTCGCCGCCGGTGAGACCGTGCTCGCCCCGTCGATCGCGGCGAAGCTCGTCTCGAGGGTGCGCGCCGACGCGGCATCCGTCGCTGCACCCGCTCCCGCGCTCTCGCGGCGCGAGCTCGAGGTGCTGCGCCTCGTGGCGGAGGGACGCTCGAACCCCGAGATCGCGCGGGCGCTCTTCATCGGCGAGGCGACCGTGAAGACGCACCTGCTGCACGTCTTCGAGAAGCTCGAGGTGAACGATCGCACGCGCGCCGTGACGCGGGCGATGGAGCTCGGCATCATCTAGGTTCAGGCCGGGCGCAGCGCGGCACCGTACGCTGGAGACGGCATCCGCGCGCCACGGCGACGATGGGCGTGACCGTGTTCTCGCGTGCAGATGGCCGTGAGAGGCACGAATGAACCCGTACGAACACCGGCCCTGGCTGGACCACTACGCAGACGGCGTGCCCGCGGGGATCGAGGAGCCGAGCCAGACGCTCGTCGACATGATCGACGACGCGGTGCACCGGTTCCGGCGGCGCCCGGCGCTCGAGTTCTTCGGCGCCGAGACGAGCTACCGCGAGCTCGGCGAGCAGATCGCCTCCGCCGCCGAGGGGCTGCGCCGGCTCGGGGTCGTCGCGGGCGACCGGGTCGCGCTCGTGCTGCCGAACTGCCCGCAGCACGTGGCCGCGTTCTACGCGGTGCTCCGCCTCGGCGCGATCGTCGTCGAGCACAATCCGCTCTACACGCCGCCCGAGCTGCGGCACCAGTTCGAGGATCACGGCGCCCGCGTCGCGATCGTCTGGGACAGCGTGGCCGACACGGTCGCCGAGTTCCCCAGCGACATCCGCCCAGCCCACATCGTCTCGGTCGACCTGACCCGCGCACTCCCCTTCGGCAAGCGGATGGCGCTGCGCCTGCCGATCCCGAAGGCCCGGCGCTCCCGCGCCGCGCTCACGACGAAGCCGCGTGCGCGCGGGCTCGTCGAGTGGGAGCGGCTCACCTCGCGGCGGGCGCTCGCCCAGCGGCATCCGCGCCCCTCGCTCGACGACACCGCCGTGCTGCAGTACACGAGCGGCACGACCGGCACGCCGAAGGGCGCCGTGCTCAGCCACCGGAACCTGCGCGCGAATGCGATGCAGGGCCGCGCCTGGGTGCCCGGCCTCGCCGAGGGCGAGGAGGTCTTCTACGGGGTGCTGCCCCTCTTCCACGCCTACGGCATGACGCTCTGCCTGACCTTCGCGATGTCGATCGGTGCGCGTCTCGTGTTGTTCCCGAAATTCGACTCGGGCCTCGTGCTCGACGCCGCACGCCACTCGCCGCCCACGTTCCTGCCCGCGGTGCCGCCGATCTACGACCAGCTCGTGCACGCTGCGGCACGCCACCCGCGGGCCCTCGAACGCATCCGCTTCGCGATCTCGGGCGCGATGAGCCTGCCCATCGCGACGGTCGACCGCTGGGAGAGCGCCACGGGCGGGCTCCTCGTCGAGGGCTACGGCATGACCGAGTCCTCGCCGATCTCGGTCGGCAACCCGATGGGTCCGACCAGGCGGCCCGGCACGGTCGGCGTGCCGTTCCCGAGCACCGAGATCAGGGTCGTCGACCCGGCCGATCCGGCCGAGGACCGGCCGGCGGGCGAGCCCGGTGAACTGCTCGTGCGCGGACCGCAGGTCTTCCAGGGCTACTGGCGGCGCCCGGCCGAGACCGCCGAGACGCTGCTGCCGGGCGGATGGCTCCGCACGGGCGACATCGTGCGCGTCTCCGACGACGGCTTCGTCACGATCGTCGACCGCGTGAAGGAGCTCATCATCACGGGCGGGTTCAACGTCTCGCCGTCGGAGGTCGAGGCGGCCCTGCTGGCGCACCCCGACGTGCGCGGCGCGGCGGTCGTCGGCCTCCCGCGGGCCGACGGCGGCGAGGCCGTGGCCGCCGGCGTCGAGCTCCGGGAAGGCGCCGTCTTCGATGAGACGGCCCTGCGCGACTTCTGCCGCACGAGCCTCACGCCCTACAAGGTGCCGCGTCGCATCGAGCTCTTCGACGAGCTGCCCCGCTCGCTCATCGGCAAGGTGCTGCGTCGCACCGTGCGCGACGAGCTGCTCGAGCGGGGCTGACACGACGAAGCTCCCCTCCGCCTCGTCGGTGACGGGCGGAGGGGAGCTTCGTTCGAGCTGCCGGGCTCAGGAGATCTTGCGACGGTAGATCGACATCGCCCACACGTAGGCGACGACGAGGATGCCGACGAGCCAGGCGAGTGCCACCCAGATCTCGCTGCCGACCGGCTCACCGGCGAAGAGGGCCCGCGTGGAGTTCACGATCGAGGTCACGGGCTGGTTCTCGGCGAACCAGGCGACCGGGGCGGGCATCGTGTCGGTGGGCACGAAGGCCGAGCTGATGAACGGCAGGAAGATCAGCGGGTAGCTGAACGCGCTCGCGCCGTCGACGGTCTTGGCCGAGAGGCCGGCGACCACGGCGAGCCAGGTCAGCGCGAGGGTGAACAGCGCCAGGATGCCGGCGACCGCGAGCCACGCACCGACGGATGCCCCGGTGCGGAAGCCCATGATGAGCGCGACGCCGATGACGATCGCGACCGACACGAGGTTCGACACCACCGACGTGAGCACGTGGGCCCAGAGCACGCTCGACCTCGCGATCGGCATCGACTGGAAGCGCTCGAAGATGCCGCCCTGCAGGTCGAGGAACAGCCGGTACGCGGTGTACGCGATGCCCGACGCGATCGTGATGAGCAGGATGCCGGGGAGCATGTAGTTGATGTACGACTCGTCGGATCCGGTGTTGATCGCACCGCCGAGCACGTAGACGAAGAGCAGCATCAGCGCGATCGGCGTGACCGCGGTGGTGATGATCGTGTCGGGGCTGCGGAGGATGTGGGTCAGCGATCGGCCGGTGAGGATGCGGGTGTCGCTGAGGACGTGGGTGGTCATCGTGATTCCTTTCCAGCCGTCGCCGCGCTGTCGGTGCGGCCGGCTTCGTCGGTTTCGGTCTCGCCGGTGTCGCCGACGAGGGTGAGGAAGACCTCTTCGAGCGTCGGCTGCTTCTCGACGTACTCGACCGTGGCGGCCGGGAGGAGCCGCTTGAGTTCTGAGAGGGTGCCGTTCTGGATGATGGTGCCCTTGTGCAGGATCGCGATGCGGTCGGCGAGCTGCTCGGCCTCGTCGAGGTACTGCGTCGTGAGCAGCACCGTCGTGCCGGCCTCGGCGAGCTTCTTGACGGTCTGCCACACCTCGATGCGCGCCTGCGGGTCGAGGCCCGTCGTCGGCTCGTCGAGGAAGATGATCGGCGGGTTGCCGATCAGGCTCATCGCGATGTCGAGCCGGCGGCGCATGCCGCCCGAGTACGTGCCCGCCTTGCGGCCGCCAGCCTCGGTGAGCGAGAAGCGCGCGAGCAGGTCGTCGGCGATCGCGCCGGGGTTCTTCAGGTGACGGAGCCTCGCGATGAGCACGAGGTTCTCGCGGCCCGTCAGCACCTCGTCGACGGCGGCGAACTGGCCCGTGAGGCTGATCGCCTCGCGCACCTCGCCTGGGTTGGCGGCGACGTCGAGTCCGTTGACGATCGCGGTGCCGGCATCGGCCTTCGCGAGCGTCGAGAGGATGCGGACGAGGGTGGTCTTGCCCGCGCCGTTCGAGCCGAGGAGGGCGAAGATGCTGCCCGCCTTCACCTCGAAGTCGACGCCCCGCAGCACGTGCAGGTCCTTGAACGACTTCTCGATGCCCTGTACTCGGATCGCTGCTTCGGTGGTCATCGCTCTTCCTTTCCTTCGAGGTTCTTGATGGTCTCGGTGAGGCGGTTGCGCTCCTTGTCGATCCAGCGCTTGCCCGCGTATGCCGCGGCGAAGGCCTCGGCGAACTCGACCGGGTCGTCGCCGACGATGTCCTCGACCGGCGTCTGGTCGACGGCGGCCCGCTCCCACAGGTCGGCGAAGTCGTTCAGCATCGTGATCATCACCGCGGAGTCGCCGTCGGTGATGCCGCCGTTGTACATGAAGTAGCGCTCGAAGGCCTTGGCGGCGGTGCCGTAGGGCTCGGGCAGGGCCGCGATGCGGGCCTTGTACTTGCGGTACTCCTTCTTGTCGTCGAGCGATCCGGTGATCAGCTCGTACCACTTCGCAGCCATGGCTACTCTCCTTCTTCGTTCGTGCGTTCGATTCGTTCGTGAAGCTGTTCGATCCGTTCTGCGAGGAAGCTCCAGGTCCTCCAGAACTCCTCGAGGTATGCGCCGCCCGCTGCGTTGATCGTGTAGACCTTGCGCGGCGGGCCCTTCTCCGACGGAACCTTCTCGACGTCGACGAGGCCGCGCTGCTCGATCCTGACCAGCAGGGCGTAGACGGTGCCCTCGGCGATGTCGGAGAAGCCCTCGTCGCGAAGTCGGGCCGTGATCTCGTAGCCGTACGCCGGACTCACGGCCAGGATCGCGAGGACGATGCCTTCGAGCGTGCCCTTCAGCATCTCGGTGGTCTGCTTGCCCATGGAACCCCTCCTTTCACTACTCGGTGTAACTGATTACCGGTACATAGTAAGCACAAGTACCGGTAGTTAGCAACACTGAATAGCAAGAAAGTTCCGACGATCCGTTCGCAGCGCAACCCGTCGACGCTTCGAAGCGGCCGCGCCTACGATTGGCGGCGTGAAGTTCCGCAGCGTTCGGGTCGCCGTGCAACGGACGAGGATCCTGCCCGCCTGGGTTCGGCGAGCGGATGCCGCGGCCGCGCGCGCCGTCAACGCCCGCCGAACCCATCCCCTGGCCGACCGGTTCTGGTCGCGCGTGTCGGGATTCGCCGACCGCGGGGTGCTCTGGTGGACCATCGCGGGCGCGCTCGCCGTCATCGGACGCCGACGCACGGCCGCGCGCGGACTCGGCTCCCTCCTCGTCGCGAGCGCCCTCACCAACGTGATCGCCAAGCAGGTGTTCGGCGGTGACCGGCCGTTGCTCGCCGACGTGCCGATCGGCCGCCACCTGCCGAAGCCGCCCATCACCCCGTCGTTCCCGTCGGGGCACTCCGCGAGCGCCGCGGCATTCGTCACCGGCATTGCGATCGAGCAGCCGCGCCTCGGCGCTGCGCTGGCGCCGGCCGCGCTCGGTGTCGCGTACTCCCGGCTGCACACCGGCGCGCACTGGCTGTCCGACGTCGTCGGCGGGCTCGCGCTCGGCGCCGGAGTCGCGGGCCTGAGCATCCTCGTCGCGCGACCGGGCCCCCGTGACGACGCTCCGCGGCCGAGCGGCGCCGATCGCCGCCTGCCTGCATCACCCGACGGCAGCGGCGTCTTCATCGTCGTCAACCGGGCTTCGGGCACGAGCGTGATGCGCACCGATCCGGTGCAGGTGCTCGAGCGGCGGCTGCCCCAGGCCGAGCTGCACGTGCTCGACGACGAGGACCCCGGTGCAGTGGTGCGCGAGGCACTCGCCCGCGACGTGCCGCCCCGCATCGTCGGCGTGTGCGGCGGGGACGGGTCCGTCTCCGCCGTGGCCCACGAGGCGCGAGCCGCGGGCGTGCCGCTCCTGGTCGTGCCGGGCGGCACGTTCAACCACTTCGCGCGAACGGCGGGCGCGACATCCGTCGACCTCTCGGTCGATGCCCTGCAGCGCGGCGAGGGCGTGCGAGCGGATGTCGCCGAGCTGCGCTTCGCCGACGCGCCGCCGATCACCGTGTTGAACACGGCGTCGGTCGGCCTCTACCCCGACTTCGTCACCGAGCGGGAGCGACGCGAGGAGCGCTGGGGCAAGTGGCTCGCCGCCGTCATCGCCGCGGCGCGGGTGCTGCGCCGTTCGACACCCGTGACCGTGGTGATCGGCGGGCGTCGCGCCCGGGTCTGGACCCTCTACGTCGGCGTCGGGCCGAACGACCCGGGCATCGCCGCCCCGATGCAGCGGCGCCGACTCGACGGCGGCCTGCTCGATGTGCGCCTGCTGCACGCCGGCTCGCGGGTGCGCGCGGCGGGCGCGCTCGCCTTCGGTCGCCGCACGAGCGCGGTGCTCCGACGCATCCGTCTCCTGCCGGAACGCCTGGAGTCGTTCACGAGCGAGTCGATCGAGGTGCTCGTGCGACCCAGACACGGGCAGCCGCCGGGGTTCGCCCACGACGGCGAGGTGTCGCTCGAGGCGCCCTCCGAGGCATCCGCACGCACGGCATCGCCCGGTTACCGCACGACCCTGCGGATCGTGCCGGCAGCGCTCGACGTGTACCGGCCCGCGAGCACGGGCAGGGCGAGCACTGCCGCTGGCACTGGCGCGGGCACGGCCGCAGGCACCGGCGCGGCTAGAGCAGGCGCCGCGCGTTCGCCCAGGCCGTGAGCTCGTGCCGGCTCGAGAGCTGGAGCTTGCGCAGCACCGCCGAGACGTGCGTCTCGACCGTCTTCGTCGAGATGAACAGCTCGGCCGCGACCTCCTTGTAGGCGTAGCCGCGCGCGATCAGCCGCATGACCTCCTGCTCACGGGCCGAGAGCCGGTCGAGTTCGTCGCTCGCCGACGCCGTCTCCCCCACCGGGGCGCCGAACGCATCGAGCACGAAGCCCGCGAGCTTCGGCGAGAACACGGCGTCGCCGTCCGCGACGGCGTGAACGGCCCGGGTGACGTCGGCGCCCGAGGAGCCCTTCGTGATGTAGCCGCGGGCACCCGCGCGGATGACGCCGACGACGTCCTCGGCCTTGTCCGAGACCGAGAGCGCGAGGAAGCGAGTCGAGGGCACGGATGCCGCGGCGCGCCGGATCACCTCGGCGCCGCCGCTCGTGGCCGCCGGCACCGCGACCCCGGGCAGGTGCACGTCGAGGAGCACCACGTCGGGCGAGGCATCCGTCACCACCGCGACCGCGGACTCGACGTCGTGAGCCTCGCCGACGACCTCGATCGTGTCGTCGAGGTCGGCCTTCAGTCCGGACCGGAAGATGGAGTGGTCGTCGACGATCACGACCCGCACGCGCTCAGCCACGGTTGCCCTCCAGGCGTTCGGCGGCCGGGAAGCGCAGCCGCACCTCGGTGCCCACGCCGCCGACGCCCGGGCGAACCTCGCCCGAGCCGCCGGCCCGCCGCATGCGGCCGATGATCGACTCGCGCACCCCGAGCCGGTCGCGGGGCACGTCGGCGAGCGCGAAGCCCGGACCGCGATCGCGCACGAACACCTCGACGGCCTCGGGCGTCGACTCGACGTAGACGGAGACCTCGCCGCCGGCATGCCGCGCGGCGTTCAGCATCGCCTCGCGGGCCGCGGCCGCCATCTCGCCGCTCGCACGCTCCCGCGACTCCCCCACGACCACGACGTCGACCGTCACCGCGTAGTCGATCTCGAGGGCCGCCCCGAAGTCGCGGAGGTCGGTGCCGAGGTCGCTGTCTGCCGGTGTGTCGCCCGCGAAGAGCCAGTCGCGCAGCTCACGCTCCTGCGCTCGCGCGATGCGGGCGACCTCGCTCGTCGCCCCAGCCCGGTTCTGGATGAGCGCGAGCGTCTGAAGCACCGAGTCGTGCAGGTGCGCGGCGATCTCGCTGCGCTGCTCCTCGCGGATGCGCTTCGTGCGCTCGGCGGCGAGGTCGCGCCACGAGGCAATGAGCGTGGGCACGTAGACGAGCGCGATGCCGAGGACCGCGGCGAGCGCGGCGACGAACGTGGGCACCGGATACCAGTACGCGTTCGGGCCGAAGACGAGTGCGAGCGCGGTGATCGCGAGCAGGGCCGTCGCGACGATGCGGATCGCGAGCTCCTGCCGCGGCCCCCGGTCGGGATCGGGTCGGTCGATGAAGGTCGCCCACGCTCCCGCCGACACGGCGAGGCCGACCCCCGCGAAGACGGCGAGGAGCCACCACTCGAGTCCGTCGCGGCCCTCGACGACGCGTCCGCTCGTGGCCCAGGCGACGACCAGGGAGACGCCGGACGCGACGACGAGCAGCCAGGCGACGGGCGCGCGCCGGGTCGGGCGCTCCTCGCCCGGGGCCCACGGCGTGAACACCCACAGCCAGAGATAGAGCAGGAGCCCTGCGCCGCTCGCGAGGCTCGTGACGACGAACGCGCTGCGCACGATCCAGACGGGCCAGCCGAGATGGGCTGCGAGACCGGCCGCGACGCCCGTGGCCACGCAGGCGCGAGGCCGCGTCAGGCGAGGGGCGGATGCCGCGCTGCCGGCGGGCGCGGATGCCGCGGAATCGACAGGTTCGGATGCCGCGGCATCCGTCACCTGTTCCGCGCGCGACTCCATGCCTGCAATCCAAGCAGACGTGGCGCCGATCCCCCCGGCCCGGGGCCCCGGCTCAGGGTCGAATCAGGGATTCACCCCATGGCGAGGCATCCGTCGCCCCTGCCAGCATCGAAGCATGGAGACGAACCCGACCGCCCCCGAGGCGGACCCAGTGCAGGACGACGTGAAGGGGGACTCCGCGGCGACACCCGCGCAGGGCACCGGTACCGGCCTCTACGAATGGCTCCGCCGACTCGGCGTGCCGCGACGCGCCGGCTGGCTCGGCGGCGTCTGCGCCGGCGTCGCCGCCCGGCTCGGCATCGACCCGATCATCGTGCGCGGCATCGTCGTCGTCGTCGCGGTGCTCGGCGCGCCGTTCGTGCTGCTCTACGCGATCGCGTGGGTGCTGCTGCCCGACACCGACGGAGAGATCCACTTCGAGCGGCTGACTCGTGGCATCGTCGACCCGGCGATCGTCGGCATCGCGGTCATGGGCGTCATCGGGTTCGTCCCGCTCGTGCAGGGCGGCTGGCTCGGCTGGCGCTGGTGGCCCGAGTGGCCGGCGCTCCACGACCCCATCTTCGGGTTCGACCTCGGCTGGCCCCTGCGCGTGCTGTGGGTGCTGATCCTCATCGGCGGCGTCATCGCGCTCGTCGTCTGGCTCGCGCAGCGGGCCTCCCAGAACTCCCCGGGCGGTGGCGGGCCGCGAATGGCTTCCGCGACGACCGTCGCCGCTCCGGGGCATCCGTCGACCGTCGCCTTCGCAGCGGGCGCCACGGCCACCGGCGCTGCGCCCGCCGGCTCCGCAACCGACGCTGCTGCATCGGCAACCGACTCGGCCGTATCGGCCGATGACGGCGCTGCGAGCGCGGCATCCGTGCCGACCGCCGAGCCGCCGGTGCCCCCCGAAGGCGCCGACGCCGCCGCGATCGCCGAGTGGCGCGCCCAGCACGAGGCCTGGCGCGTCTCGCGCTCCGAGTGGAAGTCGAATCATCACAACGCCGAACGCGCCGCCCGGGCCCAGGCTGCAGCGGAGAACCGTGCGAAGGCGCGCGCACTCACGGCCCAAGCCGACGCCGCCCGGGCAGCACGCCGCGCCAGCCGCCCCAGGGCGAGCGCCGCGTTCGTGTTCACCGTGCTCGGCCTGGCGCTCGTGGTCGGTTCCATCGCCGCGATCTGGGCGCTCGCGACGCCCGACGTCGCCGCCTTCGCCATCCCGATCGCCCTCGCCGCGGCGACGCTCCTGCTGTCGCTCGGCATGATCGTCGCGGCGCTCCGGCGCCGGCGCAGCGGCGCACTCGCCTTCCTGACGGCCCTCTCGACGACCGCGATGACGGTGGCCGTGATCGCGGCGTCGATCATGCCGCAGGGCATGCTGGTGCCGCCGGGTCACAGCGTCGCGCTCGATCGCTCGCAACGCCTCGTGCAGCCGTTCGGCGATGCGTACGTCTACGCGACCCCGTGGTTCCGCGACGAAGCGCCGGTCGTCGAGCTCCGCCAGGGCAATGGAGACACCTGGATCACGATCCAACCCGACACCGAGATCCTCCTCGACGCCAGCGATGCCGGCCAGATCGAGATCATCGCGTTCTCCGCCGACGGCTCGTCGCGATCGATGCCGCAGCTCGGCGGACTGGACCGAGGCGAGCTGCTGCTCGGCGGCGAGCAAGGAGTCCACGAACGAAGCGCCGACGACGTGCTCGTCGACGCGAAGATCGTGCTCGAGCAGGGCTCCGGCATGGTGCACATCGAGATCCGCGAAGGGGAATGACCATGACCACGAACGCACCGGACTCCAGCGGGCCGTCCAACGCAGCGGATGCCGCGGTCACGGCGATCCTCGCCGACTGGGGCACGCCACCGAGCGACGAGGCGACGGCGACGGCGCCGATCGGTCCCGCACCGGCACCACGCCCGACCGTGCGGTGGGGCGCCCTCGTCTGGGCGCTGCTCTTCGGGGCGATGGCCGCGACGACGCTCTGGGTCGTCGTCGATCCGGCCCGTCGCGATGCCGTCGGCGACTGGCTCATCACGCTGAACCCGCTCACCGGGACCCTCATCGGGGTCATCGTCGTGGGCGTCGTGGTGGCGCTCTTCGGCATCGTCGGACTCATCCGTCGCGGCGAGCGCGCCGGGCGCTGACCTGCGCCGCGCTCCCCGCATCGCGCTGCCCTCTCCAGCTCACCCCTCCGCTCCGCGAGATGACAGCAGTCGTCGCCCGTCCGACACGACGGGCGACGACTGCTGTCATCTCGGCGGCACGGGCGCCGCGGCGCGACCAGCCGGCTAGAGCTCGACGCCGACGAGCACGGGCTCGGGCCGCAGCACGATGCCGAACTCGGCCTGCACGCGCCCCTGCACGAAGCGCGCGAGCGTCGCGATCTCTTCAGCCGTCGCCCCGCCTCGGTTGGTCAGGGCCAGCGTGTGCTTCGACGAGATCGCTGCGCGCGAGCCCGGCAGCGCGAAGCCGCGGCGGATGCCCGAGTGCTCGATGAGCCAGGCAGCCGAGAGCTTCACGAGCGACTCGGCGTCGACCGTTGCCGCCACGGCGACCTCGTCGCCGAACTCCTCGATCTCAGCCTGGTGCGCGAGGAACGCGTCGAGCGGCGACGCGGACGCGAGTGAGGCGAGTGGCGTCACCTCGTCGGGCACCTCGGGCTCGACGTACCAGCGGGGTGCCGTCGGCGGCAGGGTGCGGGCGACGTGCTCCCCCACGATCGGGTTGGTGAAGAACGAGCCGGCGCTCACCGAGTCGGCGTCGGCCGGGTCGAGCACCATGCCCTTCGAGGAGCGAAGGGCGAGCACGCTGCGCCGCACGTCGGCGATCGGGACCCGGTCGCCCTGCTGCACGTGCAGCGCGTCGGCGAGCTGCCCGTAGGCGATCGGCTGGCCCAGCGACTCACCGAGCACAGCGCGCTCGGCGGCGGTGTCGTGCAGGTCGAGCTCGATGGTCACGACGATGCCGGCGAGCCCCTGCTTCAGCACCGAGGTGCGGTAGCCGAGCTCGAGCTCGGCGGCCGTCATTCGTCGCGGCGTCTGCGCACCCTCGTCGAGGAACTCGATCGCGACGAGCGTCGCCGCGAGCTCCTGTCCGTAGGCGCCGATGTTCTGCACGGGGGCGGCCCCGACCGAACCCGGGATGCCCGAGAGCGCCTCGAGCCCGGCGTACCCGTGCTCGACGGTCCATGCGACGAGGTCGTCCCACGACTCGCCGGCCTGCACGCGCAGGCGAACGGATGCCTCGGCGCCCGGCGCCGCGGGGAGCACCTCGATGCCGCGCGTGGCGACCCTGATGACCGTTCCGGCGAAGCCCTCGTCGCCCACGAGGAGATTCGAGCCGCCGCCGAGCGCGAGCCACGCGTCATCCGTCGCCCAGGTCTCGACGGCGAGGTCGACGAGGTCGCGCTGCGTCGTCGCGGTGACGAGTCGGCCGATCGGTCCGCCGACCTGCAGCGTCGTGAGATCCGAGAAACGGATGTCGCCGCTCATGTCAGCCGAGGTGGACGCGCACTTGCGCCTTGCCGAGCACCGTGTCGTCGCCGAGCTTCACGGTCAGGTCGATGCGGGCGACGGTCGCGGCCTCATCGAGCTGGCCGACCTTCGCCGCGACGGTGATGGTCGCGCCGCGCTGCGGGTCGACGACCACGGGGCGGGTGAAGCGCACCTGGTAGTCGGCGATACGGCCGGGGTCGCCGGCCCAGTCGACGACGGGCTGCACGGCGAGGCCCATGGTCAGCATGCCGTGGGCGAGCACGCCCGGCAGGCCGACCTCGGCGGCGACGTCGTCACGGTAGTGGATCGGGTTGAAGTCGCCCGAGGCCCCGGCGTACCGCACGAGGGAGTCGCGGGTCAGGGGGAACGACCGCTCGGCGACGACGTCGCCGACGGTGAGGGATGCGAAGTCGGGAGCGGGCATCATTCGTCTCCTCGCACGACGAGGGTGGACACGGCGGTGACGACGTGCGCGCCCTCGGCATCGGTGATGGCCGACTCGGCCGTGACCATGGAGTGGCCGCCCAGGCTCTTCACGCTCGCGACGGTGAGCGTCGCGGTGAGCAGGTCGCCGGCGACGATCGGCCGGGTCGAGGTGAAGCGCTGGTCGCCGTGCACGACCCGCGAAAAGTCGATGCCCGACTCGGGGTCGGCCAGCAGCTGGGCGAGCGTCTGCTCCTGCACGACGACCGCGAACGTCGGCGGAGCGACGACATCGGCGTATCCGGCCGCACGAGCGGCCTCGGGGTCGAGGTTGATCGGGTTCGTCGCGAACACGGCGCGGGCGAACTCGCGCACCTTCTCACGACCGACGAGGTAGGGCTCGGTGGGCGGGAAGGTCCGCCCCTGGAGCTCGGGGTTCACTGGCACCCCGCCAGTCTATGCGGGGGTGCATTCCCGACCATGGCCGGTCGAGGAGCGCCCGACGAAGGAGGACGCGTTCGAGACCCGTGAGAGGTCTCGATACGCTCGCTTCGCTCGCTACTCGACCGGCGGACGCGGATGGATCAGCGCTTGCCGCCGCCGAGGAGGCCGCCGAGCAGGTCACCGAGGCCGCCGCCCGAGCTCGAGCCGCCCGAGCCGCCGCCGAGGAGGCCGCCCACGAGGCCGCCGAGGTCGATTCCGCCGCCGCCCGACGAGCCCGAGCCGCCGCCGAGGAGGCCGCCGAGCAGATCGCCGATGCCACCGCCACTCGACTCGTTCGATGCCGCAGCCGGCTCGGCCTGCTTCTTCGTGAACTGGGCCGCGAGGAAGCTGAGCACGATCGGCGCGAGGATCGGCAGGAGCTTGCCGATGAGGTCGCCCGCGCCGCCCTCCTTCTTGTCGAGCGCGGTGACGACCTTGTCGGTGTTGTCGCCGAAGACGTTCTTCACGATCTTCTTGCCGTCTTCCTCATCGACGTCGGCGAGGTTCACGCCGCCCTCGATGAGCTTCGGGTCGTGCTTCGCGACGGCCTTCTCGAGCGATGCGGCACCGGCGGGGTCGGAGGCGTTCGCGCCGAGCCCTGCGAGGAGCGCAGGCAACGCGTCATCGATCGCCTGCTTCGCGGTCGCCTCGTCGACGCCGAGCTTCGCGGCGATGTCGCCGATCGGGAGGTTGGCGACGATGTCGTCGAGAGCAGCCATTCGGGTTCCCCATTCCGGCGCCCGCGGTCGGGGCGTCCACGGTTCACCGTATCGATACGGATGCCCCGGTGGAAAGTGCCATCCGGACGGCGTCAGCGGCTCAATCGAGGTCGAGCCGGCCGAGGCGCAGCCGTAGGGCGTCGAGCAGGAACTCGAGCCCGATCTCGAAGACCCGGTCGGACCGCTCCGGCCCCTTCGCCGCCTGCTCGAGCAGGCGGGCGAGCGAGGTCGTGGGGGTCTCGGGCTTCCAGATGTCGTCGGGCGACGCCAGGTCGAGACCGAATCCGAGTGCGAAGGAGTCGAGGATCGCGATGACGGTGATGACCTCGTCGTCGGGGAACCCGGCGCCGAGCAGCGCGGTCGCGAGGCGGTCATAGCTCGCGATCACCACGGGGTGGGTGATCGTCTTGCCGACCAGGAGCGGCACGATCGCCGGATGCTCCGCGTACATGCGGCGGGAGGCGCGCATCGTCTGCGTGACGACCTCGACCCAGTCTCCGCTTGGCGACTCCGACAGGTAGGTCTCCCCGAGCCGGCCGCGCATGAGCTCGATGATGCCGTCGCGGCCGTCGACGTGGTTGTAGAGCGACGAGGGCGTGACCCCGAGCCGGCGGGCGAGCGCGTTCACGCCGAACGCCTGCCCCGAGTCGACGAGCTCGATGGCCGCATCGGCGATGCGCTCGGTCGACAGCAGGGGCACTCTGGGCCTGGCCATGGCACCTCCTCGTTCGATCGCCTGGTTCAGCCTACGGGCGGCCGTTCGAAATCCGCTCTTCCCATCGCGGGCACTCATATGCATAATAAACGAACACCATTCACTTATCGCGACGACACCCCTGCCGCGTCCGACCCCGGCACATCGACGTGCCCCAGCAACCCGGAGACCTCTGTGTCCAACGACCTCACCGTTCGCGTGCCGCTCCGCCTGCCGAGCGCGACCGCGACCTTCACGATCGGCATCGCCGGCTACCTCGGCGTGAACCTCTCGCCCTACATGATCAGCGCGCTGCAACAGGCGATCGGCGCCGACGTGCTCACCGCGAGCTGGATCATCACCGCCACGCTGCTCGCCACCGCCGTCACGGGCCTCGCCATCGCGCCGCTCTGCGCCGGCCCGCGTCGCCTCGCCGTCGCCCGCGTCGGGCTCGCCCTGTCGGTGCTCGGCTTCGCCACCGCGGCGCTCGTGCCGATGCCCACGGCCGTCATCACCGGCCTCATCGTCGGCGGCATCGGCGCCGGCGGCGCGGTCGCCTCTGGCGGTGCCGCGATCGCCGCGTTCACGAACCCCGACCGCGTCGCGGGCTTCAACGGCCTCGCGAACCGCGCCGTCGTCACGGTGATCCTCGCGATCATCCCGCTGATCGGCCTCGCGCCGATCGACGTGTTCGGCGCGCTCGCGATCTTCTCGGTGATCGCTCTCGCCGTAAGCGGATGGCTCCCCGCCGCACCCGTCATCGCGCCGAAGTCGGCGGTCGCCGTCGCCGAGGCCGTGCCCGTCGAGGTGCCGCCGACGGCCGCAGTGCCGGCGCTCGAAGCAGCCGCCGCGACGTCGCGCTCTCTCCCCTCCCCGCGCGCCGTGCGCATCGCAGGTTTCACGCTGCTCGTCTCGTTCGCCCTGTGGGCCGTGAGCGAGGACTCGCTCTGGGCCATGGCCGGGGTCATGGGCGGCGCACAGGCATCGCTCACGCCCGAGGGTCTCGGCCTCGCGCTCAGCGGCGCGACCGCCGGTGGGCTCATCGGCTCGGTGCTGCTTATGATCGTCGGCAACCGCCTCGGCCGGGCAGTGCCCCTCGCCGTGCTGCTCGTCGGCGGCGGCATCCTCAAGATCGTCGAGGGCTTCGTGACCGACCAGACCACCTTCATCGTGGTCTTCATCGCATGGAACACCCTCTACGCCCTCGCGTTCATGTACTTCGTCTCGACCTCGTCGGCCCTCGACGCCGACGGCCGCTGGTCGGCACCGCTGCTCGCCGTGTACCTCGTCGGCTCAGCCCTCACCCCCGTCATCGGGGCCGCGCTCGTCGAGGCCTTCGGCTTCCAGGGCTTCGCCGTGGTGCTCGGCGTCGCGAGCTTCGTGCTCGCCGTGCCGGTGGCCGCCGTCGCCGCGTTCTCGACCCGGCGCGAGCGCGCCGAGGCATCCGCTGCCGCCGCCGAACTCCAGGAGGTCTCCGCATGACCCGCACGCTCGTCACCAATGCCCGTGTCTTCACGGCCGACCCGGCGAACGAGTGGGCCGAAGCACTCGTCGTCGATGACTCGACGCTCGCCTACGTCGGCGACGCGCAGGGTGCGCGGGCAGCTGCGGGCGCGGATGCCGCGACGCTCGACCTCGACGGCCGACTCGTGCTGCCCGGCTTCACCGACGCGCACACGCACCTCGTCATGATGGGCGAGGCGCTCGGTCGCGTCGGGCTCACGGATGCACGCTCGCTCGACGAGATCCAGGCACGACTCCGCGCCGCCCGCGAGGCCGCCCCCGATGCGCCGCGGCTGCTCGGTCGCGGCTGGCTGTTCGACTCCGTGCCGGGCGGCACCCCCGTCGCGGGGATGATCGACGCCGTCGTCGCCGACGTGCCGGTCTACCTCGACGCGAACGACTACCACTCCGTCTGGGTGAACTCGGCGGCGCTCGCCGAACTCTGCATCACGCGCGACACCCCCGACCCGATCGGCGGCGCGATCGGGCGTGACGCCGACGGCGAGCCGAACGGCATGCTCTTCGAGACGGCCGCGCAGCAGTTCGTGTGGAGCCACCTCGCCTCCGTCACGAGCGACGCCGACCGCGACGCCGCGGTCGAGCGCACGATCGCCGCCTATCTCGCGACGGGCGTCACGGGCGTGGTCGACATGGCGTTCGACGAGCTCGGCCTCGCGGCCTTCCAGCGTGCAGCCGAGCGCCGGGGCGGCAGCCTCCCCATCCGCGTGGTCGGGCACTGGTTCGTCGCGAACACGGGCGATGACGCGGCGAACCTCGAGCAGGTGCGGCGTGCCTCCGAACTTGCCACGGAGGTCGACTCGCCCTGGCTCCGAGTCGCGGGCATCAAGCTCGTGCTCGACGGCGTCATCGATGCGTGCACGGCGGCCATGCGGCATCCGTACGCCGACGGCTCGAACGCCGACCCGATCTGGCCGCTCGACCGGCTGAAGCCGGTCGTCGCGGCGGCCGACGCGGCCGGCCTGCAGGTCGCGATGCACGCGATCGGCGACCTCGCGAGCGATCACGCACTCGACGCCCTCGAGCACGCGCACGAGGTCAACGGCGAGCGCGCCCGACGCCACCGCATCGAGCACCTCGAGTACGCGGCGCCGGGCACGGCCGAGCGGATGGCGCGGCTCGGCGTCACCGCGTCGATGCAGCCCGTGCACGCCGACCCTGCGGTCTGGGCGAACTGGGCCGCGATGCTCGGCGACGAGCGCGCCGACCGCGGCTTCGCCTGGCCCGAGTACGTCGAGGCGGGCGCGCTGCTCGCGTTCTCGACCGACGCGCCGACAGCGCCCCACGAGGCACTGCCGAACATGTACGTCGCCGCGACCCGGCGCTCGGCGCTCGACCCGTCGTACGGAACGAACCAGCCCGAGTTCGCGCTGCCGCTCGCCGAGTCGATCGTCCATGCGACGCGGGATGCCGCGGCGTCCTGCGGCGAGGAGCACCTGCGCGGGAGTCTCGCCGCCGGGCTCGCCGCCGACTTCGTCGTGCTCGACACCGACGTGTTCACGGCGGGCGAGGAATCGCTGCTCAGCGCGAAGGTCGTGCGCACCGTGGTGGCGGGGGCCTCCGTCTACGGGTTGTGACGCCGGCGCAGCCTGCGTCGCCTGCGCCGCCTGCGCCGCCTGCGCCGCCTGCGCCGCCTGCGCCGCCTGCGCCGCGCGCGCCGCGCGCGCCGCGCGCGATCTATCGCACCCCCGACCCATCTGGAAAGCCGGGCTCAGCAGGCTCCCACCGGGCGCATGTGAGTTCCGCCTCATGTGAGGCAGAACTCACATGAGGAATCCGGACGAATGCGGGAGCGGCTCTTCGCTATGCAGTTGCCTCATCTCGCGGGTCCGGCAGGTACGCCGTGATGTCGAGCGGCTGCGTGGGCGGCAGTTCGAGGTCGGCGGGGTGGATGAAGTCGTCGTTCATGTGTTCGTCCCTTCGGATGCATGCCCTCACAGAAGACATGTCCGGCAACGGGTGATTCGTTGCAGTTCCGGCGCAAGAACGGTCGGAGTCTGTTTCGCAGCGCCGAGCAGCACGACGGAACGAGGCCGCCCCCTGGTGTCGCAGGGGGCAGCCTCGGCTGTACTGAACCTCGGGCTCAGTCCTCTGCGACCGCGCGCGAGAGCGTCTCGCCGCGGAAGAAGGCCGGGCGCTTGCGCCACTGCCACAGCATGATGACGACGCCCGAGAGCAGCACCACCATGCCGAGCACGAAGACGAGGCCGAGTCCGAAGACGTTCGAGCCGCTGCCGTAGGCCGGGTCCATGCTGTCGATCAGCGTCGTGAAGAACAGCACCGCGAGGATCACGCCGCCGATGAGCGGGAACAGCAGGGTGAAGAAGACGTTCCGCACCGAGCGGAACCACACCGAGCGGAAGAACCACACGCACGCGAACGCCGTGATGCCGTAGTAGAAGCAGATCATCATGCCGAGGGCCGTGATCGTGTCCCACAGCACGTTCTCGCTCACGAAGCGCATGACCGCGTAGAAGACCGAGGCCACGATCGCCGACACGATCGTCGCGTACCCGGGCGTGAAGAAGCGGGGGCTGACCTTCGCGAACTTCTCGGGCAGCGCGCCGTAGTGACCCATCGCGAGCAGCGTGCGCGCGGGCGAGACGAACGTCGACTGCAGGCTCGACGCCGAGCTCGTGAGCACGGCGAGCGAGACGAGCACCGCGAGCGGTCCGAGGATCGGTCCGGCGAGGTGGAAGAAGACGTTGTCCTGGATGTCGGGATTGCCGAGGCCGTACTCCCCCGTGCCCACGCCCGCGAACGAGATGAGCGAGACCGCGATGAGCAGGTACAGGATCACGATCGTGACGACCGTGATGGTCGCCGCGCGGCCGGGCGTCTTCTCGGAACCGCGGGTCTCCTCGTTCATCGTGAGCGTGACGTCCCAGCCCCAGAAGATGAAGATCGAGAGAGACAGGCCCGCCGCGAACGCCGAGAACGACTCGACGGCGAACGGGTTGAACCACGACAGCTCGATCGGCGTCGCGTCGAAGGCGTTGCCGTTCGCGACCTCGATGAGCGCTGCGACCGAGAAGACCACGAGCACGAGCACCTGGAAGCCCACGAGCCAGTACTGCAGCTTCTGCGTCGTCTGCATGTCGCGGTACGAGATCCAGGTCGCCCCGAGCATGAACAGCAGGCACGTCACGACGTTCACGAACGGGTTCGCGGCGATGTCGGCGATCTCGGGATTGCCCGCGATCTGCGAGATCAGGAGGAACAGGAAGTCGACCGCGATGCCCGCGAGGTTCGACAGCACGAGGATCGTCGCGGCGACGAGCCCCCAGCCCGCGAGCCAGCCGACCCACGGCCCGAACGCGCGGGTCGCCCACGTGAACGAGGTGCCCGAGTCGGGCATGCGGCGGTTGAGCTCGCGGTAGCCGAAGGCGACGAGCAGCATCGGGATGAAGCCGACGAGGATGATCGCGGGCACCTGCACGCCGACCTCCGACACCGTCGGGCCGAGCGCAGCCGTCAGGGTGTACGCGGGGGCGATGCACGAGATGCCGATGACGATCGCGCCGATGAGGCCGACCGAGCCGGCCGAGAGGCCCTTCTTCGAGATGCCCCCCTCCTTGCCGTCGATCGCGGCGCTCGCCGTGGTCAGCGGCGCATGCGGCTCGGTGTGGTGCTGGACGGGTTCTTGCTGCGTCATTGCATGGTCCTTCAGGAGGTGGAGCGCGGCACGACGATCATCGGCACCGGCAGCTCGCGCAGCATCTTCGATGCCGTCGAGCCCAGGAAGAGGCGGCTGGAGGCCGCGAGGCGACTGGAACCGACGAGCACGACCTCGCCGGCGTGCCACTCGAGCGCCTTGACCGCCTGCTCGATCGTGTCGCCGGTCGCGACGACCGCGGTGGCCGTCGTCCCGGCGGGCAGCGCACGTCGCGCCGCCTCGAGCACGTCGTCGGCGTGAGCGGTGCTCGCGAGGGACGCGAGCTCCTCGTCCATGCCGGCCGGGAGGTCGATCGAGACGAGCGACACGAGCCGCAGCGGCGCGTGCGTCAGGCGGGCGAGGCGCACCGAGATGTCGAGCACCGACCCCGCTCCGGAGCGCGTGCCGACGGCACCGGTGATGCGGGTGACGCCGAGCGAGACGGGCACCTCGCGGGAACCCGCGGGAGCGAGCGCCACGGGCACGTCGGACGCGTGGAGCAGGTCGTTGGCCACCGAGCCGATGCGCGACCGGCCGAGCAGACCGCCGCGCGCGGCGCCGACGACGATGAGCGACGCGTCGAACTCGTGCGCCGCCGCCACGAGGCCTTCGGCGAACGACTCGGCGTAGCGGATGTGCAGCGCCTGCTCGACACCGTCGCCCAGTCGAGCGGATGCCTCGGCCAGCCAACCCCGCGAGCGCTCCTTCAGGTGGCGCTCGTATCCGGTGTCGGGCGGCACGACGGCGCCGCGCGCCTCGATGGGAAGCACCATCACGACTTCGAGGAGCGCCTCACTGGCTGCCGCGAGTCGCCCGCCGAGGGCGAGCGCGTCGGCGCCGGATTCGTTCGCCGTGTAGCCGACGACGATGCGGGTGACCATCAGCTCGTGCCGAGGATCTCGTCGGCGACCTCGCGGCCGACGCGGATCGCGCCGTCGACGTGCTGGTAGCCCTTGCCCGCCATGTCGGAGCACGAGAAGTGGATCGGTCCGACGGGGGCGCGGAGGTCCGCGCCGTACCGCGCGAGCCCGCCCATGTCGAAGCTCGCAGCGTACGCGCCGCGGGTCCACTCCTCGGAACCCCAGTCGCTCTCGTAGTAGACGACGGGGTTCAGGGCCTCGGGGCCGTAGTAGTGCGAGATCGACTCGAGGATGCGGGCCTTGCGCTCCTCGGCGGAGAGGCTGAAGACACCGTCGGCCTCCTCGTCGGAGACGAAGCCGACGAGGGTGCCGCGGGGGTCGTCGTGGTTGGTGTTGTCGTAGGCCTCGTGCACGAGCTCGTACGGGCTGAACGCGGTGCCCGAGAGGCCCTGCTCGCGCCAGAACGGCGTCTCGTACACCGCGTGCACCTTGATGACGAAGCCCATCGAGAGGTGCTGGTGCATCTGGTGCTGGCGACGGGGCAGCGGCGGCTCGTACGAGATGCGGCTGATCAGGATCGGCGGCAGCGCGAGCACGACGTGCTTCGCGTGCACCTCGACGGAGTCGGTCACGACGACGACACCGGCGTCGGGGGCATCCGGCGTCCAGCGGATGGTGCGCACGGCCTGACCGGTGCGCACGGCGTCGCCGAGGCGCTCCGCGAGGAGCAGCGGCACCTGCTGGAGGCCGCCCACGACGCGCTTGTCGAGGATGAAGTCTGCGTCCACGAGGTTCGAGAACGAGCCGGCGGATGCCGCCATGAGCAGCGCCTGCAGCGCCGAGAACGCGTGGGCGGGCTTGGTGAGCATGGCACCGGCGATGAACATGCCGATGTTGAGCTTGGCCTCTTCGTCGTCGGTCTGGGTGCCGAGCCACTCGGCGAACGAGACCTCGTCGAGCTCCTTCGCGCGCGGGTGCGCCCACGGCGCGTCGGGGTCGATCTCGGCGACGAGCGCGTCGAGCTTCTCGATGAGGCCGACGATCTCGCCCTCGGTCTTGGCCGGCACCGGGAAGATGTCGCCCTCGAAGAGACGACGCTCGCCGTTCTCGGCGATGTAGACGTTCTCGCCCTCGCGGTAGCGCTCGTACGTTGCGAGGCCGAGCTCTTCGAGGGTCTCGATGAGGGCGTCCTGGTCGGGCGAGACCCACTGGCCGCCGATCTCGAGCATGGCCCCGTCGATGTCGTCGGTCCAGAGGCGGCCGCCGATGCGGTCGCGCGCCTCGAGCACGACGACGGACTTGCCGGCGGCCCTCAGTTTGGTGGCGGCGGTGAGGCCCGAGGCCCCGGCGCCGACGATGACGACGTCGCAGTCGATGCGTTCCATGGTGTTCGTACTTCCTTCGGTTGTCCTGCTGGTCGAGTAGGCCTCCAGGGCCGTATCGAGACCTGGGCGAGCGGATGCCGCAGCGCGAGCTGCGACATCCGCTCGGGTGGTTCAGCTCACGGGGATGAGCGTGTACTTCGTGTCGAGGTACTCGTGGATGCCTTCGAGCCCGCCCTCACGGCCGATGCCCGACTGCTTGATGCCGCCGAACGGCGCGGCGGCGTTCGAGACGAGGCCGGTGTTCAGGCCCATCATTCCCGTGGCGAGGCGGTTGATCATGCGGTGGCCGCGCGCGAGGTCCTGCGTGAAGACGTAGGAGACGAGGCCGTACTCGGTGTCGTTGGCGAGGCGCACAGCCTCGTCCTCCGTCGAGAACGTGGTGATGCCGAGCACCGGGCCGAAGATCTCCTCGCGGAGGAGGCGGGCGTCGGCCGGCACGGAACCGAGCACGGTCGGGGCGTAGAACGTGCCCTCGCCCTCGATCGCGGCGCCGCCGGTGAGCACCGTTGCGCCCTTGGAGACGGCGTCGTTGACGAGCTCGTCGGTCGAGGCGACCGCCTTCGCATCGATCAGCGGGCCGATCGCGATGCCGTCTTCGGTGCCGCGGCCGACGCGCATCGCCTGCACGCGCTCGGCGACGCGCTTGCCGAACTCGTGGGCGACCGACTCGTGCACGATGAAGCGGTTCGCGGCGGTGCAGGCCTGCCCGATGTTGCGGAACTTGGCGAGCATCGCGCCGTCGACCGCCTTGTCGAGGTCGGCATCCTCGAAGATGACGAACGGCGCGTTGCCGCCGAGCTCCATCGACGTGCGGAGGATGCCCTGCGCGGCCTCCTTCATGAGGCTGCGGCCGACCTCGGTCGAACCGGTGAAGCTGAGCTTGCGCAGGCGCGGGTCGGCGATGATCGGGCCCGAGACCTTCGACGAGGTCGACGTCGCGATGACGTTGACGACGCCGGCCGGGAGGCCCACCTCTTCGAGCAGCTGCACGAACGCGAGGGTCGTGAGCGGGGTGAGTGCCGGGGGCTTGATGACGACCGTGCAGCCTGCGGCGAGCGCGGGCGCGATCTTGCGGGTCGCCATCGCGAGCGGGAAGTTCCACGGCGTGATGAAGAACGACGGGCCGACGGGGCGCTGCGAGACGATCATGTTGCCGGTGCCCTCGGGGTTCAGCCCGTAGCGGCCCGAGATGCGCACGGCCTCCTCGCTGAACCAGCGCAGGAACTCGCCGCCGTAGGCGACCTCTCCGCGTGCCTCGGCGAGGGGCTTGCCCATCTCCATCGTCATGAGGAGGGCGAAGTCCTCCTTGCGCTCCTGCAGCAGGTCGAACGCCCGGCGCAGCAGTTCGCCGCGCTCACGCGGAGCCGTCGCGGCCCACGCGTCCTGCGCGGCGACCGCGGCGTCGAGCGCCTTGGTGCCGTCGGCGACGGAGGCGTCGGCGATCTCCTTGATCGTCGCCCCGGTCGCGGGGTCGATGACGGCGAGCGTCTTGCCGCCCTCCGCGTCGACCCATTCGCCGCCGATGAAGAGCCCGCCGTTGATGCGGTCGAGCACGGTCGCTTCCTGTGTTGCGGTCGTCATGCGTGTGGTTTCCGTTCGATGATTCGGGGTGACGGGGTCGAGAGCGGTGCGGATGCCGCGATCAGGGGTAGAGCCCGCGCAGCTTGTGCGCTTCGGCGACGCGTTCGACGGCGAGCGCCGTCGCGGCGGTGCGAAGCGAGAGCCCCCGTGTCTCGGCGTATCCCAGCACGTGCTGCCACGCGCTGAGCATCCGCTCCTCCAGTCTGGACTCCACTTCGTCGGCGCGCCACCAGTAGGCCTGGTTCGCCTGCACCCATTCGAAGTACGAGACGATGACGCCGCCCGCGTTCGCAAGGATGTCAGGCACGACGAGCACGCCGTTCTCGCGGAGGATGCGGTCGGCACCGGGCGTCGTCGGACCGTTCGCGCCCTCGACGATGACCGTGGCCTGCACCGAGGCCGCGTTGCCCTCGTGCAGCACGCCCTCGACGGCGGCCGGCACGAGCAGGTCGACGTCGAGCGTGATGAGCTGCGCGCCGTCGATCGCCTCGGCGCCGGCGAAGCCGACGACCGAACCCGTGGCGCGCACGTGGCCCCCGAGCGCCTCGATGTCGAGGCCCGTCGCGTTGAACACGGCGCCGTACTGGTCGCTGACCCCGGCGACGGTGACGCCGGCCTCGGAGAGGAACCGTGCGGCGTCCGCACCGACCTTGCCGAAGCCCTGCACCGCTGCGGTCGCGCGCGACGGCTCGATGCCGCGGTGCCGGAGCGCGGCGAGCGCGATGTGGGTCACCCCACGCGAGGTCGCGCTCGCCCGCCCCTGCGAACCGCCGAGCGCGATGGGCTTGCCGGTCACGACGCCGGGCACCGTGTAGCCGCTGGTCACGGAGTAGGTGTCCATGATCCAGGCCATCGTCTGCTCGTCGGTGCCGATGTCGGGCGCGGGGATGTCGCGCTCCGGGCCGATGATCGGCAGGATCTCGCTCGTGTAGCGGCGGGTCACGCGCTCGAGCTCGGCCTTGGAGTGCTCGCGGGGGTCGATCGCGATGCCGCCCTTCGCGCCGCCGTACGGCACGTCGAGCAGGGCGCACTTCCAGGTCATCCACATCGCGAGCGCCCGCACCTCGTCGATGTTGACGTTCGGTGCGTAGCGCAGGCCGCCCTTGGCCGGGCCGCGTGAGAAGTTGTGCTGCACGCGGTGGCCGATGTAGAGCCGGCTCTCACCCGAGTCCATGCGCAGCGGCACGGCGACGGTCAGCTCGCGGCGCGGGGTCGCGAGCATCTGGTGCAGTCCGTCGGTGTAGCCGAGCAGGCCCACCGCCTCGGCGAGCTGGGAGCGCGCGTCGGTGAGGGGCGTCGCGATGTGCTGCGCGGCCGCGCCGGCTGCCTGAGCCTGTCGAAGGGCAGCGGATGCCGCGGCATCCGACGTTGCGGTCGACGTCGTCGTCGCCGCCAGGAGGTCGGTCATGCGTTCTTCAGTCCTTCCGCGACGACCGAGAGGCCGTCGATGAGCAGTTCGTCGGAGATGGTGAGCGGGGGCAGGAAGCGGATGACGTTGCCGTAGGTGCCGCAGGTCAGCAGCACGACGCCGTTGGCGTGCGCGTACTTCGCGACCGCGTTCGTGAGCGCGGCGTCGGGAGCCCCGGTGGCGGGGTCGACGAGCTCGATCGCGACCATGGCGCCGCGTCCGCGGACGTCGCCGATGCGGGGGTCGGCGGTGCGCAGCGCGTTCAGGCGGCCGATGAGCACGGAGCCGATCTCGCGGGCGCGCTCGATGAGGCCGTCCTGCTCGTACGTCTCGATCGTCGCGAGTGCGGCGGCGCAGGCGATGGGCGAACCCGCGTAGGTGCCGCCGAGGCCGCCGGCCATCGCGGAGTCCATGATCTCGGCACGGCCGGTGACCGCGGAGAGCGGCAGGCCGCCGGCGATGCCCTTGGCGGTGACGATGACGTCGGGAACGATGCCCTCGTGCTCGCTCGCGAACCAGGCACCGGTACGGGCGAAGCCGGTCTGCACCTCGTCGGCGATGAAGACGACGTCGTTCTCGCGGGCCCACTCGACGAGCGCGGAGAGGAAGCCCTGTGCCGGGACGATGAAGCCGCCCTCGCCCTGGATGGGCTCGATGATGATCGCGGCGAGGTTCTCGGCGCCGACCTGCTTCTCGATGACGGAGATGGCCTTGGCCGCCGCTTCGGCGCCCGAGAGGCCGCCGTCGCGGAAGGGGTAGCTGAGAGGTGCGCGGTACACCTCGGACGCGAACGGGCCGAAGCCGCTCTTGTACGGGATGTTCTTCGCCGTGAGGCCCATGGTGAGGTTCGTGCGTCCGTGGTACGCGTGGTCGAACGCGACGACGGCCTGCTTCTTCGTGAAGTGGCGGGCGATCTTGACGGCGTTCTCGACGGCCTCGGCACCCGAGTTGAAGAGGGCGGTGCGCTTGACGTGGTCGCCGGGGGTGAGCTCGTTGAGCTTCTCGGCGACGGCGACGTAGCCCTCGTACGGCGAGACGGTGAAGCACGTGTGCGTGAACGAGTTCAGCTGCGCGGTGACGGCCTCGACGACGCGGGGCGCCGAGTTGCCGACGCCGGTGACGGCGATGCCCGAGCCGAGGTCGATGAGCGAGTTGCCGTCGGCGTCGACGATGACGCCTCCGCCCGCTGCGACGACCGAGATCGGCAGGGTGTGGCCGACGCCCGCGGCGACGGCGGCCGCCTTGCGGGCCATGAGCTCCTGCGAGCGGGGGCCGGGGATGGCGGTGACGAGACGGCGCTCCTGGGCGAGCGAGGGTCCTCCGGTCAGGGTGGCCGGGGTGTCGACGAGAGTCATGAGTGCTCCGATGCGGGGTGACGACGGTGGCTGATGCCGCCAATGCTAGGTCGGCCCGAGCGGATGCCTCAGCGCCCGCGTGTACACTCAGGTGCATCCGTTTGGACACCACGTACATTCGATCCCCGCCGAGGAAGAGGAGCCCCGTGCAGCCGACCGTGCAGACCCTGCTCGACCGCCCCGAGCTCGCGCTCGGCCTGCGCACCCCCGCAGCCGAACTGCCCGAGGGGGCGCTCTCGGCGCGCGTGGTCTGGGCGCACAGCTCCGACCTCGCCGATCCCACGCCCTTCCTCGATGCCGGCCACGTGCTCCTGACGACCGGCACCCAGTTCGGCGACGACGCCGAGGTCGGCTTCGCCTCCGGCTACGTCGCGCGGCTCCGCGAGACGGGAGTCGCCGCCCTCGGATTCGGCACCGAGGTGATCCGCGAGGGCACGCCCGAGTCGCTCGTCGAGGCCTGCACTGCGCAGGGGCTCCCGCTCTTCGAGGTGCCCTACCGGGTGCCGTTCATCGCGATCGCCCGCACGGTCGCCGACCTCATCGCCGAAGACGCCTACGCACGGCAGGCCTGGGCGCTGAACGCACAGCGTGCGATCTCGCTCGCCGCCCTCCGCCCCGACGGTCTGTCCGCGACGCTCGCCGAACTCTCCCACCGCCTGGGGGCATGGGTCGGACTCATCGACGCCACGGGGTCGCTCGACCGCGAAGCGCCCGACGACGGACTCGGCCAGCCGCTGCTCGGCGAGGTCGTCGGCGAGGCGCGCTCGATGCTCCGCCGCGGACAACGCGCCAGCCGCACGGTGGTCGCCGGCGAGTCGACCGAGTCACCGCAGCGGATGACGCTGCAGACCCTCGGCGGTGGTGGCGCGCTCCGCGGCGTGCTCGCGATCGGCGACTCCCCCGAGCTCGACCAGGCCGGTCGCGAGGTCGTCACCTCGGTGATCGCCCTCGCCGGCCTCGCGCTCGAGCAGAACCGCGACCTCGACCGAGCACGCGGCCACCTGCGTTCGGGGCTGCTCCGCGGCATCCTCGCGGGTGATCTGACGCTCGCCGAGCGGGTCGCGACTGAGATGTGGGGGCCGCTCCCGTCGGCGCCGATGCGCATCGCCGTGATGGATGCGCCGCTCACCGCTGTCGACCGCCTGACCGAGCTGCTCGAGCTGCGTGTCGAGGAGCGCGGCGGACGCCTCTTCTTCGGCCGCGACGACGAGCAGTTCGTGCTGCTGCTCGAGGAGGTCGACACCGGGCTCGCCGATGAGCTCGCGACCGAGTTCGAACTGCCCGTCGGCCTCTCCGACCCGGTCGGCACGGGCGGCATCGCGCTCGCCCACGAGCAGGCGCTGCGAGCAGTCGAACGCGCCCGCGAATCGGGCTCGGGCGTCGTGCTGTTCGACGAGATCAGCCGGCAGGGCGTGCTCGCGTTCCTCGCCCGCACCGATGCCCGCGCCGTCGCGCTCGCGACGCTCGCCCCGCTCACCGAGCACGACGCCGAGAACGGCACGACGCTGCTCACGACGACCCGCACGTGGCTCCAGCACGGCGGCCAGTTCGACGCCACCGCACAGGCGCTCGGGGTGCACCGTCACACCGTGCGGAGCCGCATCGCGCTCGCCGAGCGCCTGCTCGGCCGCGACCTCTCGGGCTTCCACGCCCGGGCCGACCTGTGGGCCGCGCTCCTCGCGGTCGACTGACGCCCCGAGACGTCAGCCGCGCGAGCTCGCGATGCGGTCGCGATACCAGGCGTACGAGTCCTTGGGCGTGCGCTCGCCGGTCTCGAAGTCGACGTGCACGAGCCCGAAGCGCTGCGTGTACCCCTCGGCCCACTCGAAGTTGTCGGTGAGCGACCACAGGTAGTAGCCCTGCACGTCGACGCCCTCGTCGATCGCCCGCCGCACCGCCGCGATGTGCTCGTCGAGGTAGCCGATGCGCCGCTCGTCGTGCACGGTGCACCGCACCCCGCCGTCGACGGCTTCCTCCACGACCTCGTCGGGGAACGACGCGCCGTTCTCGGTGATGACGACGGGCGGCAGCCGCTCGCCGTAGTCGCGCGCGAACGAGACGAGCAGCTCGGTGAACGTCTCGGGCATGATCGGCCAGTCGAATCCCGTGGTCGCCACGTCCTCGAACTCGACGGGCTCGAACGGCAGGCCGGCCGCGGCGAACTCGGAGCCCTCGGCAGGCGCCGCAACGCGCGTCGGGTTGTAGAAGTTGATGCCGTAGAAGTCGAGCGGCGCGCCGATCAGCTCGAGGTCGCCGTCTTCGAGCCCGGGTATCGCCTCGAGGCCGAAGCCCGAGAGATCGGGGTAGGCGCCCGTGAGCACGGGGTCGGCGAAGATGCGGTTGTAGATGAGGTCGAAGGCTCCCGCGGCGAACAGGTCGGCCGGGGCATCCGTCGCCGGCACCATCAGGGTGTGGTTGTTCGTGATGCCGACCTCGGCGTCGCCCCGCTCGCGGATCGCGGCGACGGCGAGTCCGTGCGCGAGCAGCTGGTGGTGGGCGGTCGGCAAAGACCCCATCATGAGCGCGTGCCCCGGTGCCTGGCTGCCGAGCGCGTAGCCCTGCAGGGTCGTCATCGCGGGCTCGTTGAGGGTGATCCAGCGCTGCACGCGATCGCCGAGTCGGTCGACCACCAGGCCGGCGTACTCGGCGAGTCGGTAGGCGGTGTCGCGGTTCAGCCAGCCGCCGGCGGCCTCGAGCTCCTGCGGGAGGTCCCAATGGTAGAGCGTCGGCACGGGCGCGATGCCGGCGGCGAGCAGCTCGTCGACGAGGCGGTCGTAGTACGCGAGCCCGGCCTCGTTCGCCGGCCCCGTGCCACCGGGCTGCACCCGGGGCCACGAGATCGAGAACCGGTAGTCGTCGGCGTCGAGCCCGGCGAGCAGTGCGACGTCGTCGCGGTACCGACGGTAGCTGTCGGCCGCGAGCTCGGCGTTCGAGCCGTCGATCACGAGGCCGGGCGTCCGCGTGAAGACGTCCCAGATCGACTCGCCGCGGCCGCCCTCGCGCGTCGAGCCCTCGATCTGGAAGGCCGCGGTGGCGGCGCCCCAGCGGAATCCCTGCGGGAACGTCAGCGCCTCGCCCGGGCGGTCGGGGGTGGCGGCATCGGCCATGGGGAACCTCGCTGTTCGTCGGCTGGCGGCGGTGAGCGGATGCCGCGGCATCCGCTCGGCTCGAAGTGGGACATCTGACCCACTCCGGCCACCCTATCCGTCGAGGCGGCGATCGGGAAGAGCCGGTCCAGACTCACCAGCCAGGGGCCGGCACCTCGGAGAGGTCGGGCCACGGCAGGCCTCCGGACTCCAGCTCGACGATGAGCCCTGCCATCCATTCCTTCTCGGCAGTCAGCCGCGACTGCTCGAACTCGGCTTCGAGGAGCAGCAGACGCGGCACCCCGGCAGCCTCGGCGAGATCATCCGCGAGCCGGGTGAGCTTCAACTCGATCATGGCGACGCGAGCACGCAACGCTGCCACCGTCTCACCCGGGCCGAGTGCACCGACGAACGAGAGCGCGGCGTAGGCGAGCGTGGCGTCGGGCTCGGGCGTCGCGAGCAGCAGTGCGACACGTCGTCGCAGCTCCGCTCGCCCGGCATCGGTGATGGCATACCGCATTCGCTCGGGCCGGCCGGGAGTCTGCTCTGCGCCGGCCTCGATGACGAGACCGGACGCTTCGAGCCTGTCGACCGCGTGATAGAGGCTGCGGGGCAGGCCCTCGACGAAGTCCTTGCGAGTGGCGACCATGAACCGGTGCATGTCGTAGGTATGTCGCGGCCCCAGGCTGAGCAGTGCCAGCACCGTCAGCGACGGCAAGTCTCGATCAGCTCGCTGCAGACGGTCCCGGGTGCTCACCAGACCAGCCTACCGGCGGACTTCATTAGTGCAGATTGCATTATGGCAGTGTGCATGCCAGGATGAGATTCATGAAGAACACGACCACCACGACAATGACCACGGACGAGCAGGCGGAAGTGCTCGTTGCGCTCGACCGCATCCGGGCGGCATGGGATGCCGGCGATGCCGACGCCTACGCGGCCGAGTTCACCGAGGACGCGAGCTACGTGATCTTCGCAGGACTGCACGACCTCGGGCAGGCGGCCATCCGTCGTGCGCACATCCCCGTCTTCGGCACGTGGCAGCGCGGCAGCCGCATGTCGATGCGAATGCTCGACCTGCGGTTCATCGCACCCGGTGTCGCAGTCGTGTTGACCGAGGGCGGCATCGGCAAGGGTGCCCGCATTCGACACGACAAGGTGCAGACGTTCGTCATGGTGCGAGACGGGGCGACCTGGCGTTGTGCCGCCTTCCAGAACACGAAGAAGAACCGCTTCTTCATCGCCATGAATCGGCGCGCGATCGACCGCATGCCCGACGCGCGCCACGACTGACCTCCGGCAGCCTCCCGCACCTTCCACCTCGTGACCCACCGGCGTACGCTGGAAGGACTCGGAGGAGGACGCGATGCACGCAACCGTCGGAGAACGCCTCATCATCCACGGCAAGCAGGTCGGCCAAGCCACCCGCCGCGGTGAGATCCTCGAGATCCGCGGCGAAGACGGCGGCCCGCCCTACCTCGTGCGGTTCGACGACGGCCACGAGACCCTGCTCTACCCCGGCGCCGACTGCGAGATCGAGCCCAAGCAGACTGCGGGCTGAGCACCCGGCGATGCGGCGCTGCCGGCGCGGCGCCCCCGAAGCGGAGGCCGCGCGGCGACGCCGCCGGTGGCCCGCGATAGCGTGGAGGCATGTTCCACTCCTACGCGGCGATCGGCGACAGCTTCACCGAGGGCGTCGGCGACGAGCTCCCCGACGGCTCCGTGCGCGGCTGGGCCGACTTCGTGGCGATCGGCCTCGCCGCCGCCGCGCGCGAGCCCATCGGATACGCGAACCTGGCGATCCGCGGCCGCAAGCTCGGCCCCATCATCGACGAGCAGCTCGACCCCGCGATCGCGCTGCGGCCCGAGCTCCTGAGCTTCAACGGCGGCGGCAACGACATGCTGCGCCCCCGCATGGACGAGCAGGTCACGGCCTCCCGCTTCCGCGACGCGATCGAGCGCATCCGCGCCGAGGGCATCCACGTGCTCATGCTGAGCGGCGCGAACCCGACCGACCACATCCCCATGGGCAAGGTGTTCGACGCACGCGGCGCGCGCCTCACCGCGGCGCTCGTCGACCTCGCCGACCGCCCCGGCGTCACCTTCGTCGACAACTTCAACGACGTGGGCCTCCGCGACATCCGCTACTGGTCGCCCGACAAGCTGCACCTGAACGCGCTCGGCCACGCGCGCGTCGCGAGCAACGTGCTGACCGGGCTGGGCGTCGCCGTCCCGGCCGAGTGGGGCGTCGAAGAGGTCGCCGCTGCGCCTGCAGGCCCCAAGAGCCGCAACACCGCCGCGTACTACCGCGAGTTCGTCCTGCCGTGGATCGGGCGGCGCCTCACCGGCCGTTCGTCGGGCGACGGGCGCGCGGCCAAGCGGCCGACGCTCGAGCCGGTTCCGGATGCCGCGGCCTGACGCCTGAGCGTTCAGGCGAGGCCGAGCACGTCGGCGACGAACGCCCGTGTGCGGCGCGCGAGCCCCTCGATGCGCTCGAGCTCGTGCACGCTCGGCAGCACCTCCGACGGCGCAGGCGGGCGGCCGAGCCGCACGGTCTCCTGGCAGGCGAGGTCGGCGCAGATGTAGGTGCCGATGCTGTCGCCGCGTTCGCCCGCAGCGCCCGCGCGCCGGGCCGAGAACAGCTCCACCTGGTCGCCGGGCTGATGCGTGTGGCAGAGGTTGCAGATCGCCGCGCGGTGGTGCGAGCCGGTGCGATCGGCGGCCCGGAGCACGATGCCGACCGGCATCCCCTCGATCTCGGTGACGAGGTAGCCGCGCGACGGGATGCGGGGGTCTCGCCAGCCGAAGGCGTCGAGCGGCGCCCACTCGGTCACGAAGAAGTGCACGGGCAGCGCGAGCTGCTCGACCTCGGCGGCGTTCGCATTGCCGAAGAGCGAGCGAACGACCTTCTCGTCGAGCGGCTGCATGCCGTCCCCTCCCTGCGTGACCCGCCCAGTCTACGAATCCGCGCGGGTCGCCGGCACCTCCGCACCGGCCGGCCGGGAGCTCAGCTCGCTGGCTCCCCGGCACCTCTGCTCTCGGCGGGCACGCCGTCGGCCGCGGCATCCGCTCGCTCGGGCGCCGGGCCCCGCCGGCGGATCAGGAAGCCGAAGGCGAGCGCCACGAAGAACATCAGCACGCCGTAGACCGCGGCGGGCAGGCTCATCTCGACGCTGCCGATGACGGTCTGCGCGATGACGATCGCGAGCGTCGCATTGTGGATGCCGATCTCGAACGAGCTCGCGATCGACTGGGCCGGCCCGACGCGCAGCAGCCGCGGCACGAGGTAGCCGATCGTGAGGCTCAGCACGCAGAAGAGCACCGTGATGGCGGCGAGGCTGCCGAAGTTCTCGAGCAGCAGCTCGAGGTTCGAGGCGATCGCCCCGGCGATGACGACCACGAGGATGACGACGGACGCGATGCGCACGGGCTTGTCCATGCGGTCGGCGAAGCCCGGGCGCCACCAGCGCACGAGCATGCCGATCGCGACCGGCAGCAATACGATCGCGAACACCTCGACGACCTTCGCGAGCTGCAGCCCGAGCCCGTCGTCGCCCGGCAGGAAGTACGTGATCGCGAGGTTCGTGATGAGGGGCAGCGTGAAGACCGCGAGCACCGAGTTGATCGCCGTGAGCGAGATGTTCAGGGCGACGTCGCCGCGGAACAGGTGGCTGTACAGGTTCGCCGTCGTGCCGCCGGGCGAGGCGGCGAGCAGCATCATGCCGACCGCGAGCACCGGCGGCAGCTGGAAGACGAGCACGAGGCCGAGGCAGAGCGCCGGCAGCACGAGCAGCTGGCAGACGAGGGCGATGATCACCGCCTTCGGATGCTTCGCCACGCGCGCGAAGTCGCCGGGGGCGAGTGAGAGTCCGAGCCCGAACATGATGATGCCGAGGGCGACGGGGAGTCCGATGGTGGTCAACGCTGATCCCATGCGCCAAGTGTGGACCACGACGAGCGGGCGTTGCGTATCGATTCGATGACGGATGGCCGCGCGATGCCGCCTTCACACGGAAGCCCCCGCAGGCGTGGTCTCCGGCGAGGGCGGAGACCTGTCTCAGGCGAGGGCGAAGTCGGGGCGGGGGCGGTCGTCGACGCGCGGACACCAGCCCTCGGGCGAGTGGTCGTAGGCGTGGGCCGGGCCATCGGCGACGAGGCGGGCGAGCGCGTCGAGGAACCGGTCGACGTCGTCGGCAGAGCTGCCGGCGCCGAGGCTCGCCCGGAGGCCGTTCGACCGGGTGGCCGTGCGCTCGAAGAAGGGGTGGGCGCAGAATCGGCCGGCGCGCACCGAGACGCCGTGCTCCGCGCCGAGCGCCGCGGCGAGGAGGCCGACGGAGCCGCGCTCCAGTTCGATCGTCGCGATGCCGAGCCGGTCGCTCGGCCCGCCGTTCGAATCGACCGGCTCGCTGAATCCACTGAGCACGCGCACGCCCTGCTGGCCGGCGAGGCCCGCGTGCAGTCGCTGCGTGAGCGCGTGCTCGTGGTCGCGTCGCGCGTCGTCGCCGAGCCGCTCGAGTTCGGCGAGCGCGCGGGCGATCGCGACCGCGCCGATGACGTTGGGGGTGCCGGCCTCGTGTCGTTCGACCCCGTGCTTCCAGTCGACCCCGTCGGCCCGCACCGCGGCGACGGCGCCGCCGCCCGCGAGGTAGGCGGGTGCCGCGTCGAGCCAGTCGGCCCGGCCCACGAGGGCGCCGGCGCCGAATGGCGCATACGCCTTGTGGCCCGAGAAGGCGAGGTAGTCGATGCCCGACGCCGTGACGTCGACCCGGCGGTGCGGCAGCAGCTGCGCCGCGTCGACGGCGATGCGGGCGCCGCGTGCGTGGGCGATCTCGGCGAGCCGGTCGATCGGCAGCACCTCGCCGGTGACGTTCGATGCGCCGGTCACCGACAGCAGCGCGGCCGGCGTGCGGGCGAGCTCGGCGTCGAGGGCCTCGAGGGTCGCGGCGATGGTCGCCCGCCCCTCGACGAGCCGGCGCGAACGCCAGGGCAGCAGGTTGGCGTGGTGCTCGAGGTCGAGCACCACCGTGTCGCCGGGCACGGCACCGGCGAGCAGGTTCAGTGCGTCGGTCGTGTTGCGGGTGAAGACGACGAGGTCGTCGTCTCGGGCGCCGACATGCCGGGCCACCGCGAGTCGGGCGTCTTCGACGAGCGAGGTCGACAGCTGCGACGGGTACCCCGACCCGCGGTGCACGCTCGCGTAGTACGGCAGCACGCGCGTCACCTGCTGCGCCACGACGTCGAACGCGGGCGCCGAGGCCGCGACATCGAGGTTCACGTGTCGCACGAACCCACCGCCGAGCACGGGCACCTCGAGGCCGGCGTCGGCGAGCACCGCGAGCGGGCCGGGCCCGCCGGATCGGGGTCGCGCCGCGGCATCCGTCGCCTGAGCGGCCGGTGCACGGCGCGCGGTGTCGCGCGTCGCGAACTGCTCGGTGACCGTCACGGATGCTCCTCGATTGCGGGTGTCCGCGACAGGTTACGGATCGCCGGAATCGCCCTCAACCACGCTCGCCGCGAAGGGTCACACCGCGACACATTGCGACACACAGTTGCCCGCCCTTGCGCTACGGATGCCGCCGCGTCGACGCGAGTCGTCCGCGCGACCCCTGCCCGTGGCCGTGCTGGACAACGCCTCCCGGATCGCCGATCGTGGCATGAACGCTCTCGGGGCGCGCGAGTCCGAGGTGGTCGCGCAGCGTGTCGCCCGTGTACTCGGTCGGCAGGATTCCCCGCCGCTGCAGCTCGGGCACGACCTGGAACGCGAACGCCTCGAACTGCTGCGGCTGCACCGCCGAGAGCACGTTGAACCCGTCGACCGCGCCGGCGGCGCCCCACGCCTCGAACTCGGCGGCGATGTCGTCGGCGGTGCCGACGATCATCGACGCGTTGACGGATGCCGCGACGACGAGGTGCCGCAGGGTCGGCGGCCGATCGCCCGACGGGCTGCGCCCCGTGCGCTCGGCGACGATCTCGACGAGCTCCTGTCCGGCGGCGCTGAACTCGGCCACGAGCGCGGGCGTGACCGCGCGGTCGGGCGAGAGCCCGCCGAGGTCGACCCCCACGAGAAGCGAGAGCTGCGCAAGCGAGCGGTTCGACGGGAACGCCGCGGGCGGGCCGCTGGGCCAGTCCTCGGCGATCTGCACGAGCTCGCTGAGCTCGTCGGCGATCGACTGGGCGTGCTCGCGCGTCTCCCCCACGATCGGCAGCACGGGCGCGATGACCTTCAGCGTGCGGTCGTCGCGACCCGACTCGAAGGCCAGCGAACGCAACTCCTCGCGGATCGCGATCGCCTGCTCGCGGTCGCCGACGGCGACGAGCGCGAGGTCGGCGCTCTGCGCGGCGAAGAGTCGCGACCGCGGCGAGATGCCGGCGTGCACGATCGGCAGGTGGCCCTGCACCGGGCGCGGCACGTTGAGCGGACCCGTCACGCTGAGATGCTCGCCGTGGAAGTCGGTGGCGTGCAGCTTCTGCGGGTCGAGGTACACGCCGCTCGCGGCATCCGCGACGATCGCGTCGTCGTCGAAGGAGTCCCAGAGCCGCCGCAGCACGATCTCGAACTCGACCGCGCGATCGAACCGCGACTCGTTCGCGGTGTGGAAGTCGACGCCGTGATTGGCTGCTGCGCGCGGCTCGGCGCCCGTCACGAGGTTGAGGCCGGCACGGCCGCCAGAGAGCAGATCGGCAGAGGCCGTCGCACGGGCCAGGGTGTACGGATCGGAGTAGCTCGTGTTCGCGGTCGCGATCAGCCCGATGCGGCTCGTGACGCCCGCGAGGTAGGTGATCGCCGCGATCGGGTCGACGCGGGCGACGAGGTACGGATCCTGGAACTCGAGGTCGTGGCCCGTGGCGAGCCAGTCGCCGAAGAAGAGGTAGTCGAGTCGCGCGGCCTCGGCCACCTCGGCGGCTCGCCGCAGCACGGCCGCGTCGCCGCGCGGGTCGCGATGAGCGCCCGGGTATCGCCACCCCGAGGGGTAGGCGCCGATCGCCCTGACCATCGCGCCGATGATGAGTCGTGTCATGTCGACCTCCTGAACACGACGGTAGAGAGCACGAGCGGATGCCGCGAGGCACCCTGTCACACGTGTCAACGCGAGGTCACGCGGCGTCACCCAGCGGTTGCCGGGGCGACCCGCGGCGACTCGCGGGGACACACGATGCGCTGCCCGCGCATGAGGTCGGAGCGCCTGCGATTCCGAGGAGATCCGCGATTCCGAGGATCATCGGCCTCTCACCCACCCTCGAAATCGTCGATCCCCTCGAAATCGCGGATGATCGCCGCCGACATCAGCGCCGCCGCACCCTGCGGCATCCATCAGCCCCGGCATCTCCGGAAACTTGCACCACGGTGATGACACAACTTGTGCTAACTTGGCGACACAATCCGATGGGAGAGCACCGACATGCCGCAGATCACGATCCCACCGATCCCCGCTGGCGAACTCTTCGGGCTGCTCCTGCACCTTCCGCTCTTCTCCCTCGTCGTCGCGGCCGTCATCGCCGCCGCCGTGCTCGTGATCCGTCGCAGTCGCGCGTCGGGTGTCGATCGGCGTCGTGAGCGCTCGGCCGATCCCGCCACGGCGCTGCGGTATCGACCCGAGCATCTTGCTCTGGCCGTTGGCGCAATCCTCGTCATCGCGGCGTTCGCCACCGAGAACATCGTGCGCGGCTACTTGCTCCGCCTCGCAAACGTCGTCGAGTGGTGGCAGTACGCGACGCCGGTCTTCGCGGCTCTGGTCGTCGTCGCCGCGGCGTTCGTGCTCATCGTCGCGAGGAAGCGGACGCCGGAACAACCGGCGCCGTCGAACGTGCGACGTACGTGGGCGACGTTCGGCCCCCGTGCCGGCATCGCCGGCGCCCTCCTCGCGCTCCTGGCCCTCGTCACCACGACAATCGCCGCAGGGCTCGCGTCGTCGCCCGACGCCGACGGCCGGTGGATCCACCTCGTGCTCACCGCGCCGAACGCGACGATCGACGATGTGCGCCCGTGGTTCTACGGCTGGGCGTTCGGCGTGCCCGTGCTCGTCTGCACGGCAGCCCTCGTGCTCGCGACCTGGCTGACACTCCGGAGCAATGCGGCGCGGCCGTTCCTCCGGCCCGACACGATCGCCGCCGAGACGATCGCCCGCGCAGAGGTGGCGAACGGCACGGTCTCCGTCGCGGCGGCGGGCATGCTGCTCGCACTCGGCGGAGCGTGGCGCTTCATCGCGCGGTCCGGGTCGATCGGGAGCCTCGAGATCGAGGGGGTCTCCGGCTCCTTCGACATCACCTGGAGATACGCCGAGTTCGCGGTCGTCGGAGGCTGGCTCGCTCCCGCCGTCGAGGTCGTCGCATTCGTGCTGCTCCTGCTCGTGGCGAGCAGATTGCGGCGGCGCCCCGCTGGAACCGCCGCGATCAGCCGCCCCTCCTCGCCTACTCACGAGACCGCGAGCGCCCGATGAATGCCCCGAGTACCCCTGGTCCCGCAGCAGACGGCGGCCCGGCGATGGACATCTATCACCAGTTCCGGGGGCTGATCGTCTCCGGCCAGCTCGGCGCGGGCGAACGGCTGCCGACCGTACGACAGACGGCTGCCGACCTCGGCGTCGCCGCCGGCACCGCGGCGAAGGCCTACAAATTGCTCGAGCACGACGGATTCGTGGTGACCCGCACCGCCGCCGGCACGCGAGTGGCGGAGTCGGCGGCCGTGCTCCCGGGAACGATCGTGCGGCGCATCCGCGACCTCGCTGCCGAAGCCGAGGCCTCTGGGAGCGGACTCGACGATGTCGTGAACGCGCTGCGCGCCGTCTGGCGCTCCTGACGCACGATCCTGCGCAGCGCGCGGGCGAACGCCCACCGGGCGCTGCGTACAATCGGAACACCGCGCAACTCGCGCCCCGCCCACCCCCTGGAGGCCACTGCTTCGTGACGAGACCCGACCGCGATCGAACCCCTGACCGGCAGCAGCACGACGGACACGCGTTCGCGAGGAGGGAAGCGCCGCCCGCCCCGCCGATGCGGCTCTCCGATGCGTCCGAACTCGTGCTCGTGGCATCCGCCGGTCGTGCCCTCCGCTTCGATCGCGACGATCTCGTGTTGCGCAAGGGCCAGTACGCCTTGCGCAACGGGCACATGACGCCGCAGGAGTCGATGGTGGAGGACCTGCTCGCGCTCGGCACGGCGCTCGACGAGGCCGACATCCCGTTCCTGCTCGTGCGCGGCAACGACGACCGCCCGATCATCGCGATCGACCGCGCCATGCGCAAGGCCGTCGCGAGCGCCTTCGCCGAGGCGTTCGCCGACGAGCCGTTCTACGCCGCCACGCTCGCCCCGAAGCGCGCCGCCGAGACGCACCCCGTGCTGCTGGCCGACGGCCGCCTCTCCGCCGGGCGCAAGCCCACGCTGCTTCGCGTCTACCGTCCGCGCGTCGAGCCCATCGGGCGCCTGCGCTACGGCAGCGAGACCGGCGTGCAGCTCGAGTTCTGGCGCTTCGGCGACGAGACGATCGAGGCTCCGGCCGAGAACGTGCTGATGCGCCGCACGCTGCAGCGCTCCGAGACGACCGACGACGTGGTGCACCTGCACGGCCGCGACTGGCCGACCCTCGAGCACATGTGGGAACCGCTCGCGAGCGACGTCGACTTCGAGATCGACATGGTCTTCTCCTGGGTCGACGGCTCGAGCGACGAGTTCATCCGCGAGCGGGCGAAGCGCATGCAGAGCTACGTCGTCGGCGAGGGCGACGACTCCGAGGCCCGTTACCGGCAGATCGACGAGCTCAAGTACGCCCTGCGCTCGGTGCACCTCTTCGCGCCGTGGGTGCGCCGCATCTTCATCGCGACCGACTCGGGTGCGCCGGCCTGGCTCGCGAAGCACCCGAAGGTCACGATCGTGCCGAGCGAGGCCATGTTCGCCGACACCTCGGTGCTCCCGACGCACAACTCGCACGCCGTCGAGAGCCAGCTGCACCGCATCGAGGGGCTCGCCGAGCACTTCCTCTACTCGAACGACGACATGTTCTTCGGTCGCCCGCTGAGCCCGTCGCTGTTCTTCTCCCCCGGCGGCATCACGAAGTTCGTCGAGGCGGCGACCCGTATCGGGCTCGGTTCGACGCACCCGGGCCGCAGCGGGTTCGAGAACGCCGCCCGGGTCAACCGGGCCCTCCTCCGCGAACGGTTCGGCAAAGTCACGACCCGGCACCTCGAGCACTGCGCCGCGCCGCTGCGCAAGAGCGTCATGGCCGAGTTGGAGGCCGCCTTCCCCGAGGAGTTCCGCCGCACCGCGGCGAGCCGCTTCCGCTCGGCGACCGACATCTCGGTGACGAACTCGCTGTACCACTACTACTCGCTGCTCGCCGGGCACGCCGTCGTGCAGACCGATGCCCGCGTCAAGTACGTCGAGACGACGCTGCGCCAGGCGCTGCCCGCGATGAAGGAGCTCCTGAAGCATCGCGACCACGACATGTTCTGCCTGAACGACGGCAGCTTCCCCGAGATCTCGGTCGAGGAGCGCACGGCGGCCGTGATCGACTTCCTCGAGCGCTACTTCCCGTTCCCGGCTCCGTGGGAGAAGGAAGCGACGGATGCCTCGGCGCAGGCGGGCGCCGCGACATCCGCTGCCCCCGGCCGCTCCGCCTGACGCGGGTCGCTGCGCCTACTGCAGCGCGGAGGTGAGTCGCGCCACGCCGTCGAGGAACGTCGCCGACGTGGGCTCGCGGTTCCACTCCTCGAGCGTGAGCTGGCGACCGGCGTCGCGATAGCCCTGCTCGACGGCTCGCATCTGCTCGACGAACGACGCGCCGCGCACGAGCAGCATCATCTCGGAGTTCAGGCTGAACGAGCGGATGTCCATGTTGCTCGAGCCGATGACGGCGACGTCGTCGTCGATGGACAGGTGCTTCGCGTGCAGGATGTACGGGGCGGGGTAGAGCCAGATCTTCACGCCGGCCTCGAGCAGGTCGCGGTAGTACGACCGCTGCGCGTGCCAGACCGAACCCTGGTCGCCGATCTCCGAGACGAAGAGCTGCACGTCGAGTCCGCGGTAGCACGCCGAGGTGATCGCGTAGAGCATCGCCTCGTCGGGCACGAAGTACGGGCTCGTGATGATGGCCCGCTTCTGCGCCGAGTTGATGAGCGCGAGGAAGAGCCGCAGGTTGTTCTCGGCGTCGTAGCCGGGACCGCTCGGCACGACCTGGCAGACGAGCGCGTCGGGCGAGTGGTGGGCGGGCACCGCGACGGCGGGCACGTTCTCCTCCTCGGTGAGCAGCTCGTCGGTCTCGAGGTACCAGTCGGAGAGGAACACGGTGTTGACGCCCGTGACGATCGGGCCGGTGACCCGCGTGACGAGCTCCTGCCACTGCAGGCCGCGCTTGATGTTCTTCTTCGAGTTGTAGCTGCGGTCGATGAGGTTCTGCGAGCCCATGAATCCGACCAGCCCGTCGACGACGACGAGCTTTCGGTGGTTGCGCAGGTCGGGACGCTGGTACTGGCCCTTCAGCGGGCGCACCGGCAGCATGAAGCTCCACTTCGCGCCGATCCGGTCGAGCTCCGCGTAGGTCTCCTTGGCCCCGGCTGCCTTGCCCGAGGCGATGTGGTCGAGGAGCACGCGAACGGTCACGCCCCGCTGGACGGCGCGCTCCATCGCGGCGAAGAACCCCTTCGTGGTCTCGTCGAACGAGACGATGAAGAATTCGACGTGGACGAATCGCGCGGCCGTGTCGATCTCGGCGGCCATGGCGTCGATCGACCCGTTGTAGTCGCCGATGAGGGTCGCCGTGTTGCCTCCCATCGCGGGCAGTGCTCCGAGCAGCCGGTTCTGCCGGGCGATCGCCGCGAACCAGTCGGGCCACGTGTCACGATCGGGCGCGAGTTCGACATGCTCGGCACGGTCGGCGATCATCCGGTTGATCTCGAGCTGCTTCTCGCGCCGCTTCTTCGGCAGCTTCACGCTGCCGATCAGCAGGAAGAAGAGGATGCCGACGAAGGGGATGAGGAAGATCGCGAGCAACCACGCCATGGCCGCGGTGGGCTTGCGATCGCGCGGCACGATGATCAGCGCCGCGATGCGGATCGTCCAATCCGCGAGAACCAGCACCACTCCGATGATCGCGGCGAGCTCCGTGCTCATACGCCACCTCCCCAGGTCGTCTGCTCGCCTCGCGCGCGTGGAAGGCCGCTGCGGTCGGGAGAAGTGGTCTGAGTATGGCAGTTCGCTCGAACCGCGAGGAAGGGCGCGCGGGCGAACCGCCGAGGCTGATCAGGTGACGGCCTCGGCGAGCGCAACGGCGTCAGCCCGCGAGCACGGGGATCGGCATGGTGAACGGCGGATCCTTCGGCACCGGCGGGGTCGCGGCATCCGCGATGCCGATGCCCGATGCCGCGAGCCGCCGCGAGCTCTCCTCCGCGTCGATCCAGTCGAGCGCGGCGTAGGACCCGAGCGGCACGACGGAATGCAGCACCGTGTTCGGGTAGACGTGCACGAGGTTGAAGGCGCGCGCGCCGTCGCGGCCTCGGGTGCCGCCCACTGGCACGTTCAGGTCCTGCGTGTAGCAACTTGCCGAGGCCACCGAGACCGGCACGCCCGCGAACGTCGCGGTCGACGAGTAGTGCAGGTGTCCGGCGATGATCGAGCGGATGTCGCTGCCCTCGACCACCTCGGCGAGGCCGCCCTGATCGCGCAGTTCGACGGCGGCCGCGAGGTCGAGCACGCTCGGCACCGGCGGGTGGTGCATGGCGAGGATCGTGCCGTGCGGCGCCGGCATCGAGAGCTCCTCCGCGAGCCAGTCGAGCTGTTCGGGCGCGATCTCGCCGTGATGGTGGCCGGGCACGGTGGAGTCGAGCGTGATGACGCGGAGCCCGCCGACGTCGTCGACCCGGTCGACCGGGCGCACCCCGCCTTCGGCGCTCACGCCCCGCTCGCCGAGGAGCCCGCGCCGGAACGCGCCCCGCTCGTCGTGGTTGCCCATGACCCAGATCACCTGGGCGCCGAGTCGTTCGGCGACGGGGTCGACGATGCCGCGGATGCGGTCGTACGCGTCGGGCTCGCCCTTGTCGGCCAGGTCACCCGTGAAGACGATCGCCTCGGGCCTGCCGCCGGATGCCTCGAACTCCTCGAAGAGGGTCTGCAGGTGCCGCTCGCTCTCGACCCGGTCGTAGAGCTTGCCGCCGCCGGCGAGCACGTGCGTGTCGCTGATGTGGAGGAGGAAGTGGTCCGGCCGGGGGTACTCGGCCGTACGGCTCGTCACGATTGGTCCCATCGATCGGTGGAGACGCGCAACCTCGGGCGTCTGGCATGGACACTAGCCGACCATGCCCGTCTGAACGGCGCATGAACGCGGCCTGTGTCGAAGCCGGGTCGGAGCGGTGCCGGAGCCGCGGGCCAGCGGTGCGTCAAGCCGTCTCACGACGCGAACTCCGACAGGATGACCGGGAACGAGGTCGAGGGGGAACGAGTGTCGTCGAAGAACACGCGTGATGATGCGCTGCCGTCGTGGGGCAACGAGCTGTGGCTGAGCCGGCGCCAGCGCCGCTTCATCGGAACGGTGGCGGTGATCGCCGTCGCCGGGTTCCTGGTCACGTGGGTGGTGACGCTCACGCCGTGGCCCTCGGCGATGGCGATCCGCGCCGTCTTCGAGAAGGGCGGCGACGACACCGCCGCCGAGATGGACCGGTACGTGACCGATGCACCGCTCACCGAGCACCTCGCGGTGCCGGTCGGCGGCGACGCCGATGACGACGCCGCCATGACCTTCGACGTGTTCTCGCCCGACGACGGCGGCGACGACCCGCTGCCCACGATCGTGTGGGTGCACGGCGGCGCGTGGATCTCGGGCGACTCGGCGAACGTCGACCCCTACCTGCGCATCCTCGCCGCCGAGGGCTACACGACGGTGGGGCTGAACTACACGCTCGGTCCCGAGGGCACCTATCCGACGGCCGTGCACGAGCTGAACGACGCGCTGACGACGCTCGAGGCGGACGCCGAGGAGTACCGCATCGATCCCGACCGCATCGTGATCGCGGGCGACTCCGCCGGCGCCCAGCTCGCGAGCCAGATGGCGACGCTGTCCACCAACCCCGACTACGCCCGGCTCATGGGCATCGATCCGGCACTCGACGCCGACCAGGTCGTGGGGGTCGTGCTGAACTGCGGCGTCTACGACCTCGCGGCGATGTCGGAGCTGACCGGCATCGGCGCGTGGGGGTTCAAGATCGCACTGTGGGGCTACACGGGCAGTCAGGACTGGTCGCAGCAGTCGTCGGGCGCGACCATGTCGACGATCGACTTCGTGACGTCCGATTTCCCGGCCACCTACATCTCGGGCGGCAACGGCGACGCGCTCACCTGGATCCAGTCGCTGCCGATGGAGGCGCGGCTCGATGACCTCGGCGTCGACGTCACCTCGCTGTTCTGGCCCGCCGACCACGAGCCCGCCCTGCCGCACGAATACCAGTTCCACCTTGACTTCGACGAGGCGCAGGCGGCACTCGTCGAGACCCTCGACTTCCTCGAGGGAGTCACCGGCTGAAGTGCTGCGGCCTCCGAGACGCCCCGGCTAGGCTTGACGGATGTCTGTTCGGCTCGCACGGCTCGAGGGTGCGCGGTGACCGGCGTGCGGATGCCCGAGGGGCGCCACTTCGCGCTCACCTGGTCGATTCCCGACACCTTCGGGGGCATGACGGATGCGCTGCTGCGACGCTCAGCGGCGTTCCACCGGATCGGGGGCGCGACGGTCGACGTGCTGACGTTCGACGCGCGCCCCGACACCCCTGAGATCGAGCTCGAGCTGCGACGGCGCGGGGTGCTCGTCGACGGGGTGCGCATCACGAACCTCTACGACTGGCTTCGGACGCATCCGCTGCCCGGGGGCACGCTGCGGCTCGAGCGCGACGTGTTCACTCCGCTCCGCGCGAGCGACGATGCCGGCGACGGCACCGGCGCGCTCGAGACCCGGCTGCGCGGTGACGTGGTCATGAGTCGCAGCCGAGTCGACGCCGACGGCCGCACGCTCCAGGTCGACCACTACCGTGCCGACGGCACGCTGCTCCTCAGCGATCGGCGCGACACCCGGCTGCCCGGCGTGATCGGCGGCCGCTCGGTCGTGCTGTGCGATGCCGACGGCCGCCCGGTGCGATCGTGGCGAGGCATCCGCCCGCTGTACCGGGCCTGGCTCGACGCGCTGACCGAGGGCCGCCCGAGCCACCTGATCATCGACAGCAAGACCGTGGCGCCGTTGCTGATCGGCTACCGTCGACCGCATGTCGTGACCGCGCACGTCGTGCACGCCTCGCATCGCTCCGCGGACTCCGAGCCGCACCCGATCCGCCGGTCGCGGCGCGAGGTGTTCGAGCAGCTCGACGGCTTCGACCTCGTGGTGCTGCTCTCACGGCGGCAGCGCGATGACGTCGAGCGCATCGTGGGCCACCACGACCACCTCACGGTGATTCCGAACTCCCGGCCGCTGCCGTCTCGGGCGACGTCGATGGACGAGCCGCGCGATCCCGGCCGAGGCGTCGTGCTCGCCGCGCTGACCCGCCGGAAGCGGGTCTCGCATGCCATCGAGGCCGTGCAGCGCGCGAACGCCGCCCTCGGCGCGGGCAGTCGCGCCGATCCGCCCGTGCACCTCGACGTCTACGGCGACGGCGAGAGTCGCACCGCGCTCGAACGACGCATCACCGATCGGGCCGCGGTACGACTGCACGGATTCCAGCCCGACGCGCGAAGCCGGCTTCCCGGCGCCTCGTTCCTGCTGCTGACCTCGCACTCCGAGGGCTTCCCGCTCGTGCTCGTCGAGGCGATGGCCGCCGGTTGCCTGCCGATCGCCTACGACATCCCCTACGGCCCCGCCGACCTCATCCGAGACGGCCGCAACGGCTTCCTCGTGCCGGCCGGCGACGTCGAAGCACTCGCCGGCGCGATCGTCAGACTGCAGCGGATGTCTCCGCGCCGCGTCGCCCGCATGCGGGCCCACGCCATGCGCACCGCCACGCGGTTCGACGAGGCACGGGTCACGCAACTCTGGGCACAGGCGTTCAGCCAGGCGGCCATGCGTCGTGCCGCGCACGGCTCCGGGCGATTCCGCGCGATCCGCTCGATCGCCGCGAAACTCCCCCTGCCGCGGCCCGTGCGCGCGTTCGGCGCTCGCCTCGTCGTGGGCGCCGACCGGGTGTTCCGGGCTCCCGGGCGCGTCGGCTAGACTCTGCCGTCGGGCCGCCATCGAGCAGCCCCTGAATGCGAAGGGCGGTGAGGGCGATGGCCGATCATAGTACCGACGCCGCCGGCCCCGCTGCGTCGCATTCCCGTTCCCGCCTTCGCTGAGCTTCGCTCCGCCGGCGCGAACGCGTTCCGATCCGCGCGCGGTCTGCGGCGACATCCGCTCACCTGCCGAAGACCGGCGCGCTGTCGCGCGCCCTGCGAGAACGGATCGCTCATGTCACCTCTGGTCGACAACGGCGTCTACGTCGACGGACGTCGCGTCGAGACGCCCACGAACCTCGACGACACCTACCGCCTCATGGACGACCATGACGGCCTCGCCTGGATCGGGCTGTACCGGCCGAGTCCCCGCGAGGTCGCCTCGGTCGCGCGCGAGTTCGACCTGCACCCGCTCGCGGTCGAAGATGCATTGACCGGCCACCAGCGATCGAAGCTCGAGCGCTACGGCGAGACGCTCTTCGCCGTGCTGCGGCCGGCCCGCTACCGCGACGAGCTCGAGACGGTCGAGTTCGGCGAGCTCCACCTCTTCGTCGGCCCCGACTTCGTCGTCACCATCCGCCACGCGGAGTCGCCCGACCTCGCGGCCGTGCGGAGGCGCATGGAGTCGAGCCCCGCGCTGCTCGCCATGGGCCCCGAAGCGGTGCTCTACGCGATCCTCGACGAGGTCGTCGACGAGTACGAGCCGGTCGTCGCCGGCCTGGAGAACGACATCGACGAGATCGAGGACCAGCTCTTCGGCGACAGCGACGACGACGCCCTCTCCCGGCGCATCTACGAGCTCTCGCGCGAGGTGATCAACTTCCAGCGCGCGGTGCAGCCGCTCGCACCGATGCTCGAGTGGTTGCGCCGGGGCTCGGAGAAGTACCGCGTCGACGTCGAGCTGCAGCGGTCGCTGCGCGACGTGCTCGACCACGCCATCCGCATCAACGAGCGCGTCGCGTCGTTCCGCGCCATCCTCGACAACGCCCTCACCGTGCACTCGGCGCTCGTGGCACGCCGGCAGACCGACACGAGCCTGCAGCAGAACGAGGAGATCAAGAAGATCTCGTCGTGGGCCGCGATCATCTTCGCGCCGACCCTCATCGGCACCGTCTACGGCATGAACTTCGACGACATGCCCGAGACCCACTGGGACTTCGGGTACCCGACGGCGCTCGCCGCCATGGTGCTGTTCGGCGTCGGCCTCTACGCCGTGTTCAAGTACAGGAAGTGGCTCTGACGCGGATCACGAACCGCGACGTCACTTGGGCTTCTTCGGCCCTCTGCCCTGACCGGGGTGGTCGTCGGGCGCGTCGGGTGCCGCCGTCGGCTCCACCGGCTCGTCGCCGTCGAGGGGCGGCTCGACGACGTCGTCGGGGACCGGCGTCGGCGTGGGCGTCGAGATCGGTCGCGGAGGCGCAGGGGTCGGCAGCACCGGGCCGTAGTGGCTGGGCGCCGCGGGGGTCGTCGACGTCGGTCGCGGCTCTTCGAGCGGCGTCGACGCCTCGTTGCCCGGCCCGCCCGCGGGCGCCTGCATGAGGGCGATGCCCGACGCGCCCATGCCGACGACGGCGAGGGCCGTGACGGCGATCACCGCGCCGAGGCGATGGCGGGCGAGCCACGCGACGGAGGCCGCCGCGAACGGCAGCGCCGGTTCGAGCATCGCGCCGAGGCGTGACGGGGGCGCGGCACGGCGACCGCGAGGTCGACGCGAGGGGTCGTCGGGCTCATCATGTTCGGACATGGTCACCCGCCTCTCGGTCTCGTTCGAGGACATCGTCCGTCATCGAGGGTACCCAACCGGCGCACGTCGCGGGATGCGTCAGTCTCCGGCCACGGCCGACGGCGCGGCCACGCGGGCCCTGCCGACCAGCGCGACGTGCACGAGGAACGCGAGCACGGCCCCTCCTGCGTAGGCGAACATGTCGATCGGGTCGAACGCGCTGCCGAGCAGCAGTCGTGACGGCGGGAAGGCGTCGACCACGCGCTGCGGCAACTCGGTCAGTTGCGACAGCTCGACGAGCGTCGCGAACCCGAACGCCGTCGCCGAGCAGGCCACGGCACCGAGCGACGGCCAGATCGCGCGCAGCGCGGACGCGATGAACACGATGTAGACGACGCTGCCGAGCACGTCGACGACGGGCGTGCGCTCGAGGAGCTGCAGCCCGAGGCCGAGCGCGAGGCTGACCGCCGCGACCAGCCCGCTTCGCACCCGGATGCCTCGCGAGACGCCCGCCGGCAGCGCCATCCGCCGCTAGCCCTTGTGGCGCGGCTTCCGGAACGACTTGTCGCCGTCGCCGCCACCGTCGCGGTCGTTCGACCGCCGCGTGGGCCCGCCGCGATCGGGGCGCAGCTCGATGAGCCGGCCCGAGATGCGGGTGCCGTCGAGTCGTTCGAGGGTCTCGCGGGGCAGGTTCGCCGGCAGCTCGACGAGCGAGAACTCCGGACGGATCTGGATCGAGCCGAAGTCCTCCCGGCTGAGCCCGCCCTCGTTCGCGAGCGCGCCGACGATCTGGCGCGGCTCGACCTTGTGGCGCTTGCCCACCGCGATGCGGTACGTCGCCATGGGACCGCTGCTCGGGCGCTGGCGCCGCTCGGGGCGGTCGCCCCGGTCGCCGCCGCGGTCGAAGCGGTCGCCGCGGTCGCGGCTGCCCCGGTCGCCGCGCTCGGGCTTGTCGCCGCGGGGCGGACGGTCGCTCCACTCGCGCTCGGCACGGCGCGCAGCCTCGGGCTCGAGCAGCAGCGGGGCCTCGCCCTGCGCCACCACGGCGAGAGCCGCCGCGACATCCGCTTCGGGCACGTCGTGGTTGCGCACGTAGTGGGCGATGATGTCGCGGAAGCCGTCGATGCGCTCGTTCTGGCCGAGTGCCGCGGTGATGCGGTCGTCGAAGCGGGCGAGACGCGTGACGTTGACGTCGTCGACGCTCGGCAGCTGCATCTGCACGATCGGCTGGCGCGTAGCCTTCTCGATGCGGGCGAGCAGGCTGCGCTCGCGCGGCGTGACGAAGCTGATCGCGTCACCCGTGCGACCGGCGCGGCCCGTGCGACCGATGCGGTGCACGTAGGGCTCGCTGTCGGTGGGGATGTCGAAGTTCACCACGTGGCTGATGCGCTCGACGTCGAGGCCGCGAGCCGCGACATCCGTGGCCACCAGGATGTCGAGCTTGCCCGACTTCAACTGGTTGACCGTGCGCTCGCGCTGCACCTGGGCGATGTCGCCGTTGATCGCGGCGGCGGAGTATCCGCGTGCGCGCAGCTTCTCGGCGAGCTCCTCGGTGACGCTCTTCGTGCGCACGAAGACGATCATGCCCTCGAAGTTCTCGACCTCGAGGATGCGGGTGAGGGCGTCGACCTTCTGCTGGTACGAGACGATGAGGTAGCGCTGGCTGATGTTCGCCGACGTCTGGGTCTTCGTCTTGACGGTGATCTCTTCGGGGTCGTGCAGGTACTGCTTCGACATGCGGCGGATCGCCGCGGGCATGGTCGCCGAGAACAGGGCGACCTGCTTGGTGTCGGGAGTGTCGGCGAGGATCGTCTCGACGTCTTCGGCGAAGCCCATCTTGAGCATCTCGTCGGCCTCGTCGAGCACGAGGTACTTGAGCTCCGAGAGGTCGAGGGTGCGCTTCTCGAGGTGGTCCATGATGCGGCCCGGGGTGCCCACCACGATGTGCACGCCGCGGCGGAGCGCCGAGAGCTGCACGCCGTAGCCCTGACCGCCGTACACGGGGAGGATGTGCACGCCCTTGAGGTGCGAGGCGTACTTCTCGAACGCCTCGCAGACCTGCAGCGCGAGCTCACGGGTCGGAGCGAGCACGAGGGCTTGCGGGGTCTTCTGGGAGAGGTCGAGGCGCGCGAGGATCGGCAGCGCGAAGGCGGCCGTCTTGCCGGTGCCGGTCTGGGCCAGGCCCACCACGTCGCGTCCGGCGAGGAGTGATGGGATCGTCGCGGCCTGGATCGCGGAAGGGGTCTCGTAGCCGACGTCGGAGAGGGCTTTCAGGACGGCGCCATCGAGTCCGAGGTCGGAGAATGTCGTCGCGGCGGGCTCTTCTGGAGCCTCCACCTCGACCGGAGCTTCGTCAGCAGTCACGCTTCAGGGTAGTCCGTCCAGCTGGGAGAACGCAGTTCCGCCGTCGCGGCGGATCAATCGAACGTCGGATTGGCAACCGGTTCCGCCGAGCATACGGTGGGAACCGACGGGGCGACCCGACCGGGGGGATGGACGATGGACGGCACTGCTACGGCGCCCGAGAGCACCGGCGCACGGCGATGGGTGGGCCTCGGCGTGCTCGCCGCGGCACTCTCGATGATCGTGCTCGACGGCACGATCGTGGGCATCGCGCTGCCGACGATCATCACCGACCTGCAGCTCGACTTCAGCGAGGCCCAGTGGGTCAACGGCATCTACTCGGTGGTCTTCGCCGCGCTGCTGCTCACCGCCGGGCGCCTCGGCGATCGACTCGGCCGGCGCCGCGCGATGGTGGCGGGCATCCTCGTCTTCCTGGCCGGCAGCGTCCTCGCGGCGCTCGCCACCGGCGGCACCTCGCTCATCCTCGCCAGGCTCGTGCAGGGCATCGGCGGCGCATTCATCCTCCCGACGACGTTGTCGACGGTCAACGCCACGTTCCGCGGCCGCGACCGAGCAGTGGCATTCGGCGTCTGGGGTGCCGCGATCTCGGGCGTCGCCGCGCTCGGGCCCCTGCTCGGCGGCTGGCTGACCCAGTCGTTCGGGTGGGAGTGGATCTTCCTCGTCAACCTGCCGTTCGGCGCGATCATCCTCGTCGGCGCGTTCCTCACGGTGCCCGAGACTCGGGCGGTCATCACGGCGAAGGGGCTCGACGTCGACGGCCTGCTCCTGTCGGCGATCGGCTTCGGCGCGCTCGTGTTCGGCCTCATCGAGGGCGGCTCCCTCGGCTGGTGGGCGCCGAAGCAGCCGTTCGAGCTGTTCGGCTGGACCTGGCCGACGTCGTGGCCGATCTCCCCCGTGCCGGTGGCGATCGCGATCGGCATCGTCGCCCTCGTGCTCTTCTTCCTCTGGGAGCGGCATCGCGCACGGAACGGCCGCTCCGCGATCCTCGACGTGCACCTCTTCTCCGTGCCCACCTTCACGTGGGGCAACCTCGTCGCGATGTGCGTCGCGATCGGCGAGTTCGGCATCCTGTTCGTCCTCCCCCTCTTCATCGTGAACGCGCTCGGCCTCTCGACGCTCGCGGCCGGGTTCGTGCTCGCGGCCATGGGTCTCGGCGCGTTCGTCTCGGGAGCCATGGCCCGCCACGTCGCCGAGCGGTTCGGCGCCCCCACGGTCGTCGTGATCGGCCTCGCGCTCGAGGTCGTCGGCGCCGTGCTCGCCGCGGTGCTGCTCTCGTCGGAGATCAACGCGTGGCTCCTGGCCGGCGTGCTGGCCCTCTACGGACTCGGACTCGGCCTCGCCTCGGCGCAGCTCACGGGCACCGTGCTCGCCGACATCCCGCCCGAGGAGTCGGGCCAGGGCTCCGCGACCCAGAGCACCGGGCGTCAGGTCGGCTCCGCGCTCGGCACTGCCATCATCGGCGCCGTGCTCGCCGCTGGACTCGCCGTCGCTCTGCCGGCGCAGGTCGATACCGTTGAGGGCATGCCCGCCGCGGCATCCGAGCAGATCGTCTCCGCCACCGAGCAGTCGGCCGGCGGAACCATCCCTCAGGTACGGGCCGAGGGCGAGGACGGCGAGCTCGGTTCGGCCGGGCCGGCGGTCGCCGACGCGCTCGCCGAGGGCATGGCGGATGCCTCGCGCTGGGCGCTCCTCGCGGCCGCCGCGTTCCTCGTGCTCGGCGGGGCGTTCGCGCTGCGGCTCCGTGCCGTTGCACGGCGTTCGAGCGCGGCATCCGGAAGCACTGCCGAGCCGATTCAGGTCGATCCCGCGTCATGAATCGGCGCCCCCTGCATCTCTCAGGTGAAGGGGGTCGGACATGTGGGGCAGGCGCAAGCAGCAGGGTCACGTCGAGCACGTCGAGTTCGTGACCTCGGTCGACGGCGGCCGGATGCCGGTGCGATGCGCGTGCCATCGCGATGCCGACCACGATCGGCCGACGTCCGGCGTGCTGGCTGCAGCGGGATCCGCCGTCGACGCCTACGCGTTCGCCGCCTGACGGCGCGCGCCGATCTCCGGGCGCCGGCCGCTCGGCTCCGATATCGTGTGCTCAGCGACGCTGCGAGCGCCGCGGGTTGCCACCAGGCAGGGGGTGCAGCGGAATGCTGCAGGCGATAGGGCACATCCTTCCGATCGCGCTCGCGGTCGCGATCAGTTCGGTGCCGATCATGGCGACGATCGTGATCCTGCTCTCGCCGAAGCGCGAGTCGGCCGCCCCGTTCCTCGTCGGCTGGGTGCTCGGCATGGTGCTGCTGGTCGTCATCTGCACCCTCTCGACGCAAGCCGTCCCGACGCCCCGGTCGGCGCGACAGCCCGACGTGGCGGTCGGCGTGGGCGAGATGATCGTCGGCGCAGGACTCATCGTCATCGCGATCGTCTCCTGGCGTCGTGCCCGCCGGAATCCCGTCGAGGGCATGCCGGCGTGGCTCGGCAAGGTGGAGTCGATCGGCCCGTGGAGCGCCTTCGGGCTCGGGGTGGCCCTGAACATCCGCCCCAAGGAGATCCTGCTGGCCATCGCAGCCGGCCTGGCCGTGCGCGGCGCGGGGCTCTCGGGATCCGACGCGGCGATCGTGATCGCCGTCTACACGATCATCGGCGCGTCGACCGTGGCGGTGCCCGTCGTCGCGACGCTCATCGATGCGAAGGGCATGCAGCCGAAGCTGCTGCGGATGAAGGAATGGCTGACCCGCAACAGCCGCGTGGTGACGTCGCTCATCCTGCTGATGGTCGGCGTGTTCATCATCGGAACCGGCATCGGGCGGTTGTGACGCGCCCGGCCCCTCATCGGCATCAGCGGTCGGGCGGGCGCCTCGCGTGCTGGGCGCGGAACTCCGTGGGCGGAGCCCCCGCCTTGCGCGCGAACAGCCGCGAGAAGAACGCCGGGTCGTCGTACCCCACGGCGGCACCGATGGCGTTCACCGGCAGCTCGGTGCTCGCGAGCAGGAACTGGGCGCGCTCGATGCGCGTCGTGACGATGAACTCGTGCGGCGAGCGTCCGGTGGCCTCCTGCACGAGCGCGCGGAGCCTGCCCGGCGAGAGGCCGAGGCGCCGGGCGCGCTCGGCGACGTCGAGGTGATCGGCGGCGGTCTCGCGCAGGGCGGCGACCACGCGGTCGGCCGCGCGATCCGCTCCCTCCTCCTGGATCTCGGCGTCGGCGGCCAGCCCGATGAGCTGCAGGCAGAGGGCCGACGCGGTGGCGCGCGCCGAGCCGCGAGGCGACTCGAGCACGGCGTTCAGCTCGGCGAAGAGCTCGGGCACGCGTTCGGGCATGCGTCGCAGCGGCGCCACGGGGCGCCGGGCGTCGAACGCCCCGAGCTCCACGAGCGCGCGCACCGTGACCCCGTCGAACAGCAGCCAGTGCTCGGTCCAGCCGTCTCGGGCGGGGCCGTAGCCGTGCAACCGACCGGGCGGCACGCGGATGACGGCGGGTCCGCGCACCGCGACGCGGCCGACCCGGTGATCGTGGTACTCGCCGTCACCGCTGCTGACGAACACGAGGGCGTGGCTGTCGAGACGGCGGCCCGAGAACCCCGTTCGCGCGTCGGACTGCTCGCCGGCGCCGAGGCAGTCGAGGCCGTGGTCTCGCAGCAGCGGCGTCGGGGCGGCGTATCGCGCCCAGCTCGTCACCATGTCGCCACGATAGTCCAAGGGCTCTTTCCACCGGATCCATGGAGGTCCGGAATCGACTCGCCGAGGATGATTCCATGCTCACCTCGAACGGCTACGTGCTCGACGACTCCCCCTCCCGCCTGGCACGGCTCGAGCCGACGCCCATGGAGGAACGGGACGACCGCGACGCGCTCTGGGCTCGACTGCGTCGCGACGGCTACCTGTACCTGACCGGCCATCTCGACCCGGCAGAGGTGCTCGACTTCCGCCGCTACTACTTCCAGTCGCTCACCCCGACCGGACTCGTCGCCGAGGGCAGCGACCCGGTCGAGGGCATCGCGGCCGACGGCGACCTCGACCGCGGCTCCTACCGCCGCATCCTCTTCGACGACGTGGTGCCCGGCGCCGAGTACCAGGCGCTCTGCGCCGCGCCTCGCGTCGCCGACTGGTTCGCCTGGCTCCTCGAAGACGAGGTGCACCTGCACAAGCGCAAGATCATCAGGCACACGAAGCCAGGCGAGCGAGGCATCGGAACCGCGACGCAGGCGCACTACGACCTCGTCTACCTGCGGGAGGGCAGCGACCGGGTGCTGTCGATGTGGATCCCGCTCGGCGACATCCCCCTCGAGCGCGGCGGCCTCGCCTACCTCGAAGGCAGCCACCACCGGGTGATGGCGCAGGAGGCCGCCGGCACGCTGCGCCGCCCGGCCGCGTCGATGACGGCCGACCTGCCCGGCCTCGCCGACGAGTACGACTCGCGATGGCTCGTCACCGACTATACGGCCGGCGACGTCATGGTGCACTCGGCGCACATCGTGCACGCGGGCCTCGACAACGTGGATGCCGGCGGCCGGATGCGGCTCTCGACCGACATCCGCTACCAGCGGGCCACCGAGCCGATCGACTGGCGCTGGCAGGAGCACTGGCACGACCAGGACGGACTCTGAACGCGTCGCCTGGCGCTAGGCGGGGAGCTGCGGCACCAGGCGGGTGACCCGGCCGCCGATGAGCCACTCCGTCACGATGATGTCGCCCTCGCCTGTGACCGCGATGCCGTGGGGCGCGCGGAAGACGCCGACCGAGCGGGGTCGCTCGATCGCGCCGTCGCGCAGCACGTTCGGCCAGGCCTCCGGGGTGCGGCGGAGCGGGGTGCCGATGCTGCCGATCGCCTCGTCGTCGGGCCCGAAGGCGACGATCCGTCCGTCGAGCTCGGTGACGAGCAACCGGTCGCCGTCGAGGGCGAATCCCGACGGGCTCGTGAGCGCCGATCGTCCGAACTCGCCGAGGAACTCCCCCTCGAGGGTGAGCCGGACGATGCGCTGGTTCGCGCGGTCGGCGACGAGCAGGGTCGGGGTCGTCGAGCGCGAGTCCACGATGATCGCGTGAGGTTGGCGGAACCGCTTCCCGGTCTCCTCGCCATCGGTCTTCCAGAGCAGCGTGCCGTCGACGTCGAACGCGTACACGATGCTGTCGCCGTACCCGTCGGCGACCCAGACCCGGTCGTCGAGAGTGCCGAAGTCCGACAGTGCGACGTCGCACGGACGCCAGGTCTCGGACCCGAACAGCTCGGCGGTGACCACGCCGTCGGCGCGCAGGCGCAGCACCCGCCCGCGCAGCCGTTCGCCCTCGTACGTGCCCTCTGCCGTGCGCTCGGCCTTGTGCCCGGGATCGGCGGCCCAGGTCTCGCCGTGGTGATCGACCGCGAGGCCGTGCAGCTCGGTGCCGGGGAACGGCACGCGTTCGACCGTCTCGCCGCGGAGGATCACGAGATGGCGAGCCGAGGCATCCGCTGTGTGGATCGCGCCGTCGGGCGCGATGGCGACGCCGTGATGCGCCCAGGCCGTCTCGCCGGGCTCATCGATGATGACGGGCTCCTGGCGGTACTCGGTGCGGTCGAAGACGGTCTGGACGCCGAGGGCGGGAGATGGGGTCATGGTCTCACCCTGCGGCACCCGTCCGAGAAGCTCCATGGACTCGGTAGCGCGCCCGCTTGGACTTTCGCACGACGCCGCCGGTCCGGGCACACGAATGGCCCCGCGGTGAGGAACGCGAGGCCATTCGTGCCGTGCCGGGGCGGCCCCCACCGCCCCGGCACCGGTCGATCAGTCGGTGCCGAAGAACTCCAGCTCCGCGATCGAGGCGAACGGCTGGCCGTTGTGCGAACTCGTCGCGACGACCTTGACGAAGCCGGCCGTCGCCGGCGTCGCGAACATCACCGTCTGCGCTGCGGTGCCCGCGCCGAGCTCACCGGTTGCGACCGGCGAACCCCAGTCCGTGCCGTCGGCGCTCACGTACACCTCGTATCCCTTGATGCGGCCGTTGGGCTCGGTGCCCGGTCGCTGCTGGATCGAGATGCCGCGCAGCTCGTGCGAGCCGCCGAGGTCGACGGCCACGTGGTGCGGATACGCCGGCGAAGCGTTCAGCCATTCGCTGTGCCAGCAGCTCGCGGCGTCGCCGTCGAGCACGTTCGTCGCGGCGCCGTCCTCTCCCTCGGTCTCCTCGGAGTCGACGTCGGAGATCGACATGGCGTCCTTCGGCAACGGTGTCGGTGCCGCCTCACGGGTGCCCCAGACGTTGATCTCGTTCGCGCCGGCGAAGGCCGCGCCGTTGATCGCGTTGAGGCCGACGAGCTTCACGAAGCGTGCGTTCGCCGCCGGGAACGACAGGTGCTGCACCTCCGTCGCGCTCGCGAACTCACCCGTCTTCACGGGCGTGCCCCAGTTCGTGCCGTCGGTGCTCAGGTAGAGCTCGTACTTCTTGATCGAACCGTTGCCCCTCCGAACCTGGTAGTCGAACCCGTCGACGGCGTACGTGTCGCCGAGGTCGAGCGCGATCCAGTGGGGGTAGGGCGTGTCGGGGTTCACCTGCGACCAGGCCGAGTGCCACATCGTGGCCGCGTTGCCGTCGATCGCGGCGCGCGCACTGCCGTCACCGGTGCCCGGCTCGGCATCGCTCACGCCCGCGATCGACAGTCGCGACTGCGGGATCAGCCCCGGCGGCAGGGTCGCCACCGAGACGGATGCCTCGACCGCGCGCGTTCCGCCGCCGACGCCGTAGCTCGTGGCCGCCGAGACCTCGTAGCTGCCCTGAGCGATGTCGGCCGGTGCCGACACTCGCCACGTGGTCTTCACCGTGGCGCCGGGCGCGACCGACGCGAATGCCGCGGCGCCCGACGGCTCGGCCGTCCAGCCCTCGGGTACCGCGAGCGTGGTCGTGACCTCGGTCGCCGCCTCCGCCTCGTGGTTCGTGAAGCTCGTGGTGAAGGCGTTCGCCTCGCCCGGCACGATGCCGCTGGCCGGTGCCGCGAGCGTGAGCCGCGCGCAGGCGCCCGGCTCTTCGCTCTCGCCGAGGTCGACGATGCGGAGGTCGTCGAGGATCAGGTCGGCGCCCGTGCTGCCGACCGCGTTGCGGCGCAGGCCGACGAAGGTGTCGCCGCACGCCGGTGCGTCGAACTCGTGCACGAACTCGGTGGTCTCGTGCACGGCTCCGAACTCCGTGGCCGTGAGGTCCGTCGGCGTCGAGGCGCCGTCCGCCATCTGGTCGATGCCGGTCACGAACGAGTAGGCGCCCGCGACTCCGCTCTGGTAGTCGAACGAGACCCGATAGCGATGTCCGGCCTCGACCGGCACGGTGTACTCGGACGTGCGGTACACGAGACCGCGGTTCTCCTCGTGCGCCATGAGCGAGTAGTCGCCCGAGAGCACCATGTCGAACTTGCGTCCTCTCCAGCCCTGCTGGGTGTAGGGCTCGTTGCGCTTCGCGATGTGCGTACGCGGGTCGGTGGCACCGCCGGAGTCGCCCTTGAAGAACGGTCCCCAGCCCTGGTCGACCCGCTCGAAGTCCTCGTCGATCAGCACGTCGTCGCCGATCGTCGGGTCGTCGGTGGCGACCACCCGCACGTTGTCGATGTGCACCGCGGCGTCGCCGTCGCCCGCGGCGATCGTGAGGGTCGGGAGGGTCTCGTCCGTCACGGTGAGGAAGGTTCGCAGGCGCTGCAGGTTGGTGCCGTGCCAACTGTCGGAGCCGACGAGGTTGGCCGCACCCGAGCTGTCGACCGTGATCGAGGCATCCTCTCCGTCGTCGTCGCGCACGTCGACCGAGAGCGTCGTCTCGCGTGTCTGGCCCGCCGCGATGCCGACGTCCGCCGAGACCGCGTAGGTGCCGGGCTTCAGCAGGTCGAGGCGCTGGCTGATCGAGGCCTCACCCGCCCCGAGCAGCGCGGAGCGCCGTCCGAGCTCGTCGCTCACCGCGGTCGCGGCTCCGGTCGGGTTCCACGCGTCCAGGTCGCCCGCGTTGAAGCCGGGGTCGTCGACGGTCGTCCCCTGGCCGAACGAGACCTTCGTCGGCAACGCCTGGGCGGCCGTCGCCTCCTCGCCGGCGGCCAGCAGGTACGGCTGACCCGCCACGGCGTCGATCGTCACGGTGCCGTCGACGACCGGCACGTCGGCGAGCTTCTCGCGGCCCGTGTCGCTGAGCTCGAACAGCTGCAGCGACTCGAGCCCGGCGAACTCATCGGTCAGGGTCCACGTGGTCGCTCCGCCGGCGGGGTTGTAGTGGTAGAGCTTGTCGGCCACCTCATCGGCGGTCGACGACCAGGGCAGCAGGTAGGTGCCACCGCGCAGCACCTCGGCGCCGTCCACGGTGATCGAGCGATCGGCGGCGGTGGTCCCCGTGACGCTCACGCCGTCCTCGAGGTCGATGCGCTCGGGCGTCCAGCGCATGATCTCGTGGTGCTGCAGGAACTTCGTCGGCACGTTCGCGACCCACACGTTCTCGAGGAACGCGGTGAAGTCGTTCTGATTCGTCCAGCCCTCGAACTCGACGATGTGGCTCGTGCCCAACTTCGGGTCGGGGTTCCACACATCGGCTTTCGTGTTGTTGACGAACCGCAGGATCTGCGAGTTCACGCCCTTGTTGGTCGCGCCGCCGTAGTTCTCGTCGTTCGCCCAGTGCGACCACGTGTTGTTCTCGGACAGCTTGTCGGCCCACTCGGAGCCGACCCGGAACCCGTGCTTCACGAGCGAGTCCTGGATCTTCTGCGCGAGCCATCCGTGCTGGTAGTACACGTCGACGTAGGCGAAGTCGAGGTTGTCGTCGGTCGCGTCGGCGAGCTGCCCGATGCGCTTGTCGAGGTCACCCGAGACGATGTCGTGGCGCTGGTCCATGTAGTACGACTGGTCGAGCCAGTTCCACCCGTTCGACGTCGTGGCGACCTCGTCGCTCATCGAGTTCGCCTCGGGATAGATCTCGGTCGCGTTGATGTGCACGCCGAACGAGGCGTTCCACTTCGCGCCTTCCTTCGCGAGCCGGTTCAGGTCGTTCAGTCCGCCCGCCCGCTCGTTGAAGTTGTCGCCGTAGTCGGTGTTGGCCGAGTCGTGTCCCTCGCTCGTGAAGCCCTTGAGCATGGCGACCTGGCCGAGGCCGTCGGTCGCGAGCGCGATGCGCTTCACGTCGTCGAGGGTGCGCAGGAACGGATGCGTCGCCTGCGACGCGAAGTTGAACGGGATGTGGGTGATCACGTTCTCGGGAGTCTGGCCGCCCTTGAACGGGGCGACGCGGATGCCGCGCATCGCGATCGCGCCGTCCTGCCAGTCGACCACGTCGTCGTCGTTGGCGTCGGGAGTGATCGCGACCTTGACCCACGGCAGCTCCTCCGCGACATCCGACCCCTGTGCACGGTAGAGCCACGGGCCGCTCGCGACGCCCACCTCGACGCCGCCGTCACCGTCGGCGACGGCCTGGCGCCAGAAGTTGCCTGCATCCTTGCTGCTCGGTCCCGACGAGGTGTCGTAGAGCGCGTTCGTCGCGAACGCCGCGGCGAGCTCGCCCGTGTTCGCGATGATCGCCGTCGAACCCTTCGGGGCGGCGTCGATCGGGGTGTCGACCGTGACGGGGAGGAACGCATCGCCCGAGACGCCGCGGTCGACCGAGAGGTTCGCCGCAGCGACGGCCGCGCCGGGCTCGTCGGAGGAGACGGTGACCAGGCGGTGATCGGGAATCTGCAGACTCTTCACCACTCCCTGGGGGTCGACGATCTTCGTCACCTTGATCGTCACGACACGGTGCGAGACCGAGAGACGCACGGCGATCGAGACGCCCGGAAGCGCGGTCGGCTTGAGCACGTAGTCGACCGCTGCGCGGCCGCTCGGCTTCGACACCACGCCCACGGGCTGGGCCTCGCCGTTGATGGTGATCGTCGTGATCGTCGTGTCGTTGCCGTGCAGGACGGCACCGGACTCACGATCGGTGTACGTGACGACCTGAGGGAACCCGGCGTCGGCCGCGACGGTCAACTCCTCGCTCCGAAGGTTGAGCGCTGCGCCGGCCGTGGAGGCGGCGAACGGTTGGATGGCCAGGTCCGGGGCGGCCGTCGCCGGCGCGGCCGCGAACGGCACGAGTGCGCCGCTGACGATCGCGCAGCCGAGGCCGAGCCGCCAGAGGCGGCCCGCTGGGCGAGGTGAAGGCATCTTCGTCTCCAATTTCCTGCGTCACCGGGGGCAACGCATCCGTCGACCCGCACCGTCGGTGCGATCGGATCCAGTCCCGGCGCAGCCTCGAACGGGGCTCCGTGGGGGTGGTCCGATCGTGCCACAATTTGTTACCGATACCAAGGACTATTTCCGCACGAACGCTGGATTCTCGACGAGATCGGGTCGCATGCTTGTTCTCGGTAGCATCGATGCTCCCGCCCAAGGCGGTCGCCCGAGACCGTGAGCGGTCGCCGTTCTGCGGGGTCGACGACGTAGCACTGGCATGACCAGGACGGGCTCTGACTCCAGCCGGCAGGCGCGCCAAAGGTCCTGTCAAGCCGCTGACCGCATGAATCGCATCGGCGTAGCATCCCGGCATGCGAGTCAATGATGAGAACCGAGCGCCCGGGAATCCGGAAGTCGCGAAGTCCGAGCCCGCACCACTGAACGACACCCAGCAGATACGGAAGGATGTCGCCTACAGCCCGTCGAGCGAGGCCGAGACGGCAGCGAAGCAGGACGGCGTCGACCCGGAGGACCTCGACGACGGCATCGATCCCGACGACGTGCGCGCTGTTCCGGGAACGGGCGGGCCCGACGATACGGGCGACGTCGACGTCGACCCCGATGATCTGAACCTTCCGTCCCGAGAACCGGGTAGCCGCGGGCCGAACTGAGGGGAGGCTGCTAGCCGAAGCGGAGAAAGGAGGTCCCCAGCCCCACCCGTCGAGCAGGCGATGAACGGGCGGGTGGGGCGGAGTCAGAGGCGAAGCGATGTCGAGCGCGAAGGCCTACAGCGCTGCGAGCACGCGGCATCGCTCCGCGAGCGTTCGGCGTGACACGTCGATCTCCACGCTGACGCGGTCGTGACCGTGGGTGACGCCGGGCAGCACATGGAGTTCGCACGGTATGCCGGCCGCGAGCAGGCGCTGGGCGTAGCTGATCGATTCGTCCCGGAAGATGTCGAGATCGCCGACCTCGATGTACGCCGGCGCCAGGCCGGTGAAATCGGCGAGCCGTGCGGGAGCCGCGATCGGCGACACGGTGTCGCCGCCGACGTCGGCTCCGAGCACGGCACTCCAGCAGGTCCAGTTGGAGTCCCAGTCCCACGCGGCGTAGGGGGCGATGTTGGGGTCGGGAACCGTGGTGCGATCGTCGAGCATCGGGTAGATGAGGACCTGTTTCGCGAGCGCGATGCCCCGGTCTCGAGCGAGGATCGCCGCTCCGGCGGCCACGCCGCCCCCGCCACTGTCACCCATGACGGCGATTCGCTCGATGTCGACACCGAGCTCGTCGGCGTGCTCGATGAGCCACTCCATGGCGTCGACGGCGTCGGTGGCCATGCCCGTGCCCGGGTTCTCGGGTGCCAGGCGGTAGTCCACCGAGGCGAAGGCAACTCGCGATTCCTGCACGTAGTACCGGACGAGGCCGTCGTAGTACTCCGCCTTTCCGGCGACCATGCCGCCGCCGTGCAAGTAGACGACTGCGGGCCGGAGCTCGTCGTCCTGCCGGGTCTCGGGCTCGTACCAGCGGAGGTCGAACCGTCCCTGCCGCGACGACGTGATCGTGTGCTCTCGCACGGAGACGCCCGTCGACAGCGGGGCGGGACATGCGGGCATCGACCCATCGATCATGGCGCGCAGCCCGTGCACGTCGCCGCGCACAGGGGGCGTGAAGTCTCCGAGCGATTGCAGATTCTCGGCCAGGGCTCGGTACATGGCGGCGATCTGTGGATCGAGCATCATCGTTGACATCTCGACGTCCTTTCAGCGGAAGTGGTGCGGATCACACTAACGGACATCTGTCCGATTGTCATCCGATACGCTCATGCTGAGGAGGCGGACCGATGGGGCTGACAGGCATTCCACCCGCGGCGTTCATGCGCGACGGCGATCCGACCGACCCGAGGTCGGTGCGAACACGGAGTCAGTTGCTGTCCGCGTACGAGCGACTCCTCGCCTCGTCGAGTTCACCCACGGTCGCCGACCTCGTGCGTGCAGCCGGGGTGAGCAGGAGTTCGTTCTACACCCATTTCGCGGGCATCGAGGAAGTGGGCGTCGCCGCACTCCGTTCGATTCTCGATTCCTTCGACCCGGTCGACGACGAACGCGAGCACAGGGGGCAGGTCGCGCCGACGGCGGCGAGTTTCCAGGACCTCTTCGACCACCTCGCCGCACATCGGGACCTGTGCGTCGCGGTGCTGGTTTCGGATGAGCAGATGCCCGCGCTTGCAGAGCTCCACGCCGCGCTGGTGACGCACGTCACCACCGCGATCGAACGCTCGCCGGCCATGCCCGTCGGCTTCGACGTCGACCGCGGGGCGCGGTTCCTCGTCGGCGGGATCCTCTCACTGCTGCACGAGGACCTGCAGACCGGCGCGGACGTCGACGGGGCGGGAAAGCTCGTCTCGGCGATGCTCCCCGAATGGCTGGCGCGCGACAACCTGCTCGACGCACCGCTGTCGGTGGCGCCCGGTGGCCTGACACCGACCCGCTGATGTGTCGGAAGCCCGTCGATGAGCGGGCGGGGCATACCGTCACCGGCTGCCAGGCTGGTCGCATGCCAACGGACCGATTCCGCGACAAGCCGGGTCCTGATGTTGTAGCGAGGGCGGGACTCGAACCCGCGACACCACGATTATGAGCCGTGTGCTCTAACCACCTGAGCTACCCCGCCGGGTAGGCTTCCCCCGCCCAGCCGAACGGCCGAACGAAGTGAACCAGAGCCCCGAGTCAGGATTGAACTGACGACCCCTTCCTTACCATGGAAGTGCTCTACCACTGAGCTATCGGGGCATGTTGCCGCACTTGGCAACCGTACGAGGATATCACCTCTCGGCGGCACCTCCGAACCAGCGCGACCATGCCCTGCAACTAGCCTTCTGCGAGTCCCCAGAGCAGGTACGGCCAGAGAATCACCAGTGCGATGAGCACGAACCCGACCACGAACCACACCGCGGTCATCACATAGCCACCGATGATGCCGGTGAGGGCGAGCCCTCGCCCGCGTTGGGGAACTCGCCGCAACTGCGCCCACGCGAGATGGCCGAAGATGACGGCGGTGATCGAGGCGTTCAGTCCCAACACGAGGGTCCCGGCGAGCAGCGCCACACTCACCTTTGCGAAGGCGTTCGTCGCGTTCGGATCCGGCGACGGCGCGTGTCCGAGCCTCATGGGCGCCGGGGGCGTCGCGGGAGGCTGCATGAATGGTCCTCTCGGTCGGGGAATCCGACAGTAGCCATCCGCCCGCGACTTCGTCGAAACTATCCCCAGGACGGCGCCGAGACGCCCGGCAGGCTCCACGCGGCGAAGCCGGCTTCGTCGGCCTGAAGGGTCACGAGACCAGCGGATGCCTCGACTCGCGCCGTCCCGAAGAGTCGCGCCGCGACATCCGCTGAGCCGAGCTCGCCGAGCTCGCCGAGTCGACCGAGCGCGCCGAGCGCGACCGAGTCGATCGCGAGCGTGGCTGCCGAACGCGCGGCGAACACGAGCACCGACTCCTCGACCGACTCGCGCACGAACGCCACGGCGTCGTCGGCGATCGCGAGCCAGCGGATGCCGCCGGTCGCGAGCACCGGGCGCTCGCGGCGCAACCGAAGCAGCGAGCGGTACGTCTCGAGCACGGGCGCGACCTCGGGCGAGGTCTCGCTCCCCCACGGCATCGGCGTGCGCGAGGCCTCGCCGTCGACGCCGGTGAGCCCGAACTCGTCGCCGGCCCAGACCACGGGGATGCCGGGGAGCGAGATCGCGAGGCCGAGGGCCACGGGCAGAGCCCCGGGTCGCGCATGCGTCGCGAAGCGCGGGGTGTCGTGGGTGTCGAGCGCGTTCATGGTCGCGAGGCGCGTGCGCCACGGGAAGCCCGCGGCGAACCGCAGGTGCGCCGCGTGGAAGTCATCGCCCGTGAAGGCAGGCACCTGTTGCAGCGCGAAGCCGAGGCCGCCGCCGGCCGGGCTGCCCGGTTCCAGCAGCCAGCTCCACAGCGGGCGGGTGAACGGCGTGTAGGTCATCGCCCCGTGCCACGCATCGCCCTGGAAGTCGCTCGCGGCGTCGTTCGTCGACTCCCCCAGCAGCAGCGTGTCGGGCTTCACGTCGAGCATCGTGCGGCGGATCGTCCGGCGCACCTCGGCGTTCAGGTCGGCTGAGCCCAGCCGGCCGGTCATGTTGGCGACGTCGATGCGCCATCCGTCGAGGTGGAACGGCGCTCCGAGGAACCGAGCCACGACCGAGTCGGGGCCCTCGATGAAGCGGCGGCGCAGTTCGTCGGAGCTCCAGTCGAACTTCGGCAGGCTCGGCACCCCGAGCCACGACTCGTAGCCGCCGCCGTCGGCCTCGTCGCGGAAGAAGTAGAACTGGCGCTCCGGCGTCTCTGCGTCGGCCTGCGCCGCGCGGAACCACTCGTGCGCATCGCCCGAGTGGTTCGAGGTCAGGTCGCCGATGACGCGGATGCCTCGGGCGTGCGCCGCCTCGACGAGCCGCACGAGCGCCTCGTCGCCGCCGAGCAGCGGGTCGACGAGGTCGAAGGTCGTGGCGTCGTAGCGATGGTTCGAGCGCGCCGGGAAGACGGGCGTCAGGTAGAGCAGGTCGACGCCGAGCGATGCCAGGTGGTCGAGCTTCTCACGCACGCCGTCGAGGTCGCCGCCGAACAGCTGCTTCGACCGGCCTGGGTACACGGGGTCGACGGGGTCGCCCCAGTCGGCCGCGATCGCCCATTCGGGCAGCTCGCCCGCCGCACGGAGCGCATCGAAGGGCGCCGCCGCCGACTTCGCGAAGCGATCGGGGAACACCTGGTACATCACGCTCGACGCCGCCCAGTCGGGCGCGGGCTCGTACGCGACGAGCCTGAAGTCGTCGTGGTCGCGGGTCTCCACCGTCGACAGGCCGAGCTGGTTCAGCCAGTGCTGGCGGCCGTCGCCGCCGACGAGCAACCATCGGTACCCGTGCACCGGGTTCTCGACCTCGACGGATGCCTCCCACCACTGCCAGCCGTCAGCCGAACCGTCGCTGCCCGAGCCCGTCGAAGGCAGCAGCACGGCCTCGTCGAACCGCGGCTCCCGGTTCGGGTTCGACCGGGTGCCGACCCACGAGAGCGGCCCGAACGACTCGGGTACGCGCAGGCGCAGCCGCACCGTCTCGCCGAGCGCGGGCGTCTGCGTCGAGACGTGCAGCGGTGATCCGTCGTGGTGCGGAGCCAGTGGAGCCAGTTGGGCGAGTACGGTCGGCGGGGTCATTCCATCACCTTTCCACCTGCGCATGACACGCAGGTGACATGGCCGCACCGTCCGGGCGGGCGGCTGCTACTTCACGGCGCCGGCGGTCAGCCCGCCGACGATGTACTTCTGCAGGAAGAGGAAGAGCGCCACGACCGGCAGCGCCGCGATGACGGCACCCGCCGAGAAGGCGCTCCAGTCGGCGTAGCGCGGGTTCGACACGAGCTTCGTGAGGCCGACGGCGAGCGTCTGCTTGTCGGTGTCGATGAGCAGCACGGATGCCACGACGAACTCGTTGACCGAGGCGATGAACGACAGCAGTGCGACGACCGCGAGGATCGGGGCGACGAGCCGCAGGATGATCGTGAAGAAGATGCGGGCGTGACCGGCACCGTCGATCTTCGCGGCCTCGTCGATCGACGCCGGCACCGTGTTGAAGAAGCCGTACATGAGGTACGTGTTCACCCCGAGCGCGCCGCCGAGGTACACCATGATCAGGCCGATGTGCGTGTTCAGGCCGATCGCCGGGAACCAGTCTCCGATCGCGCTCATCAGCAGGAAGATCGCGACGACGGCGAGCAGCTGCGGGAACATCTGCACGACGACGATCGAGATCAGGCCGAAGCGACGGCCGGTGAAGCGCATTCGCGAGAACGAGTACGCGGCGAGCGCCCCGAGGAAGACCGTCAGCACCGCCGTGATGCCGGCGATCATGAGCGTGTTGCCGAACCAGGTGAGGAACGGCACCTGCGGGTCGGTGAGGATGCGCACGTAGCTCTCGAGGCCGATCGCCGAGAAGAGGGCGTTCGAGCCGGTGAGCGTGCCGTGCGGGTTCAGCGACGACGAGATCACGAAGACGATCGGGAAGAGCGAGAACACGACCATCACGATGCCGACGATGTGGCGCCACCCGGTCGCAGCGAACCAGCGACGAAGGTTGAACGGCCGGCGCGCGATCTCACGGCCGGGGCCGCCGTCGCCGCCGTCGCGTGCGATCGAGACGCTCGCACGCGTCGAGGCATCCGCGAACTCCGCCGCCTCGCCGATGACGAGGCCGGTCTGGGTTCCGGGAACGGGCTGCTGGGCGGCCATCAGTTCAGCTCCTCGAGGGACTTGGTGCGTCGGAAGGCGATGACCGAGATCACGGCCACGATGATGAAGATGATGATCGAGTAGGCGCTCGCGAGACCGTAGTCGCGCGTCTGCCCGGTGAACGCCACCTTGTAGACCATCGAGATCAGGATGTCGGTGAACCCGACGGGGATCGGGGCGTTCGAGTCCCTCGGCCCGCCGTCGGTGAGCATGTAGATCACGTTGAAGTTGTTGAAGTTGAACGCGAACGACGCGATGAGCAGGGGCGCGACCGAGACGAGCAGCAGCGGCAGCTTGATGAGCCGGAACACCGCCCACGGCTTCGCGCCGTCGACCGTCGCCGCCTCCTGCAGCTCCTCGGGAATCGACTGCAGGGCGCCCGTGCACACGAGGAACATGTATGGGAAGCCGAGCCACAGGTTCACGAGCAGCACCGAGAACTTGGCGAGCACGGGATCGGTCAGCCAGGGAATGGATGCCCCGCCGAAGAGCACCTGGTTGATGAAGCCGAAGCTCTCGTTCATCATGCCGGCCCAGATCAGCGCCGAGAGGAACGACGGCACGGCGTACGGGAGGATCATGAGCACGCGGTAGTACTTGCGGCCCTTCATGCGCATGTCGTTGAAGACGATCGCGAGGAAGAGGCCGAGGAAGAACGTCGACGCGACCGAGATGAGCGCGAACGCGAAGGTCCAGAGCGTGACGTAGACGAGCGGGCCGGCGAGGCGCTCGTCGGTGACGGCGCGCACGAAGTTGTCGAAGCCGACCACGATCTGCCAGCCGGGCAGGAGCTCTTCGCCGCTCTCGGAGGTGAAGGCGCCGGTGCCGACGTCAGAGTAAACGGTGCCGGTGTCGAGGTTCGTCATCGTGCCGGCGGCCTCGTCGTACTCGAGGTTCGAGAGGTAGAGGTAGGCGCTCGAGCCGTCGGGGGTGCGCAGCGCTCCGTCGTTCGGGTCGTCGGAGAACGGCACGGCGAGTTCGGTGATCTCGTCGGTGCGGGAGATCACGTCGGCGAACTGCAGGGTCGTCCAGCCGTCGACGGCGACGGCCTTGTCGCCGTCCATCTCGGCGTCGACGGGGGCGAGCGGCTGCTCGCTGGTGCCGAGCAGCGCCTCGCCGTCGGGGTCCGTCACGAGCAGGCCGAGCGTGCCGCCCTGGTCGACGACGGTGACGGGGTAGGTGGGCGAGTCCTCGACGCGCTGGAGCGAGGAGGCCATGAGCGACGAGACCGCCTGCTCCTTCGACCCGTTGTGGCCGGTGCCGTAGTTCGTGAAGGCGATGTAGCCCGTGTAGACGAGCACGAACACCTGGAAGACGACGAGGAAGATCACGCCGGGCGTGAGGTACTTCGCGGGGAGCTTGCGACGCGAGAAGTAGATCCAGTTGACGATCACCGCGACGACCGCGACGATCGCCGCGACGAGCCACTGCTCGGCGCTCGCGAGGATGATGACCCCGTAGATCGCGATCGCGTCGACGAGGCCGAGCATCAGCAGCTTCACGAGGAGCATCTTCAGCCCACCGGATGCCGCGTCGGCGATGTTCGCGGCACGCCGCTGCTTCTTCGTCGGCTTCTGCGGCGTCGCCGCGGAGACCTCGTCGTCGATCGTGGTGCTCATCCTGCTCGCTCTTCTCGTCGAACGTGAGTGCTCCGGGCCGGATGCCGCAGCGGCATCCGGCCCGGAGCTTCTCAGTCGTTACTTGCTGATCGCGGCCTGCACGTCGGCGGCGAGCTTCTGCCACGTCGCGACGGGGTCGGCACCGTTGATGATGTCGGCCTCGGCGATGCCCCAGTACTGCCACACGGCGCCCATCGCGGGGATCGCGGGCATCGGCACTGCCTCGGCGCCGACGGCGGCGAAGCCGGCGACGATCGGGTCGCTCGACGCGGTCTCAGCGGCAGCCGAGAGCGCGGGGAGCACGTTGCCGGCCTTGAACAGCTCGAGCTGAACGTCTTCGGTGCCGATGTAGTTGACGAGGAAGTCGTTCGCGGCGACCTTGTTCTTCGACTCGGACGAGACGAAGAAGCCCTTGACGCCGGCGAACGGCGACGCGACCTCGGCGGTCGGGCTCGGCACGGAGTCGATCGCGACGTTGATGCCGGCGTCGGTCGCGGCGCCGACGTTCCACGGGCCGGTCAGCCAGAAGGCCGCGGTGCCGTCGATGAAGGCCTGCTTGGCGATGTCGCCGTCGATGTCGGTGTTGAAGACGCCGGTGCCGTTCTTGCCCTGGCTGCCGAGCCACGTGGCGAACTGCTCGCCGCCCGCGTTGCCGAGCTGCAGGTCGGTGGGGTCGTAGCCCTCTGCGCCGCTGCCGAAGACGGGAGCGCCGAACGCGGTCTGGAACGGGTACAGGTGGTAGGGGTTGCCCTCTGCGCCCTGCTCGACCACGAACGGCTGGGTGAGGCCGGCGGCCTGGCCCTTGGCGATCATGTCGTCGAAGCTCGTGGCGGCCTCGGGAACGAGGTCGGCGTTGCGGAGCACCGCGATGTTCTCCACCGCGTAGGGGAGCATGTAGGTCGTGCCCTCGTAGGTCGACGCGTCGATCGCGACCGGGAGGTAGTCGGCGGCGGAGTCGCCGAGTTCGATGGGGGCGACGACGCCGTTGGTCGAGAGCTCGCCCAGCCAGTCGTGGGCGCCCATGGTGATGTCGGGGCCCTTGCCGGTCGGAACCTGCTGGATGAAGTCGTCCTTGATGTCGGCGTTGTCCTTGCCGACGAGGTCGACCTTGACGCCGGTCTTCTCGGTGTATGCGTCAGCCGCGCCCTTCAGCGCGTCGACGCGCTCGGCGTCGACCCAGACCGTCAGCGTGCTGCTCGCCGAGGCTTCGCCCTCGGAGCCGCTGTCGCCGGCGGAGCAGCTCGCGAGCCCGAGCGTCGCGACAACCGCGACGGCCCCGGCAGCAAGGAGGCTCTTCGTGTTCACCCTCATTGGTGTGCCCTTCTCAGTGTGCGTGAGACGGCGCCTTCGCCTGGTGAGAGTCGCCCGTTCCGCTGTGAAACGGGGCACCGCGCCCGAAAGGCCGTTCTTCCGTATGGAGTGCTCGCTTGGTGCAAGCGATTACAGGTATACCTTGCCTCGTCCCCTTTACCAAATGAGGTAGCGCGTATTGATACCGGTTTGTAACCATCGTGCGACGAGTAGAAACTGCAAGCGTTTCCATCAGGTATCGAGATGACGTACAGTTTCCGCATGACTTCCGAATGGTGGCGCACCGCCGCGATCTACCAGATCTACCCCCGGTCGTTCGCCGACGCGAACGGCGACGGCATGGGCGACCTCGCCGGCATCACCTCGCGCCTCGGTGCGCTGCAGGAGCTCGGCATCGACGCGATCTGGCTCTCCCCCTTCTACACGTCGCCCCAGCGGGACGCCGGCTACGACGTCGCCGACTACTGCGACGTCGACCCGCTCTTCGGCACCCTCGCCGACTTCGACGCGATGGTCGCCGAGGCGCATGCCCGCGGCATCCGCGTCATCGTCGACCTCGTGCCGAACCACTCCTCCGACGAGCACGAGTGGTTCCAGGCAGCACTCGCCGCAGCGCCGGGCAGCGCGGAGCGCGCCCGCTACCTGTTCCGCGACGGCCGCGGCGCCGACGGCTCCGAGGCACCCAACAACTGGGAGTCCGTCTTCGGCGGGCCGGCATGGACCCGCGTCGTCGAAGCCGACGGCACGCCCGGCCAGTGGTACCTGCACCTCTTCGACAGCTCGCAGCCCGACTTCGACTGGACGAACCCCGAGGTCCGCGAGGAGTTCCGCAGCATCCTGCGCTTCTGGCTCGACCGCGGGGTCGACGGCTTCCGCGTCGACGTCGCCCACGGCATGATCAAGGCCGAGGGACTCCCCGACTTCACGCCCCCGGCCGAGGGCGGCAGCATGGGCGGCGCGGCGACCACCGGTGTGCCGCTCGAGCCCGAGATCTCGGCGGAGCCCGGCGACGGCGCTCCGTACTGGGGTCAGGACGGCGTGCACGAGATCTACCGCGACTGGCGGAAGCTGCTCGACGAGTACCCCGACGACCGCGTGCTCGCGGCCGAGGCCTGGGTCGATCCGCTGCCCCGACTCGCGAAGTGGGTGCGCCCCGACGAGATGCACCAGGCGTTCAACTTCGCCTACCTCGAGACGCCGTGGAACGCCGAGGCGCTGCGCCACGTCATCGACGACTCGCTCGCCGCGTTCGCCGCGGTCGGCGCGCCCTCGACCTGGGTGCTCTCGAACCACGACGTCGTGCGCCACGCCACTCGACTGTCGGTCACCGAGGCGAACCCGCAGGGCCACGGCCTCGGCCCGCGCTCGAAGGGCCTGCCCGAGTACGCGCCCGGCCTCCGCCGCGCCCGCGCCGCGACCGCGCTCATGCTCGCGCTGCCCGGTTCGGTCTACCTCTACCAGGGCGAGGAGCTCGGTCTGCCCGAGGTCATCGACCTGCCCGACGACGCCCGTCAGGACCCGACGTGGTTCCGCACGAACCACGAGCGCTACGGGCGAGACGGATGCCGCGTGCCCCTGCCCTGGGAATCGGCGGCGCCCTCGTACGGCTTCGGCCCGACGGATGCCGCGTGGCTCCCGCAGCCCGAGCAGTGGGCCGCGCTCGCGCGCGACGTGCAGCGCGGCGACGCCTCATCGACCCTCTCGCTCTACCGCGACGCCCTCGCGCGGCGCCGGGCGCACGACCTCGGTGCGGGCACGCTCGAGTGGCTGCCCGGCTACCCCGAGTCGACCGTCGCGTTCCGCAACGGCGACCTCGTCGTGATCGCGAACGCCGGGGACTCCCCCGTCGACCTGCCCGACGGCGACGTGCTGCTCTCGAGCGAGCCGATCGACGGCCGCACGCTGCCCGCCGACACCACGGTGTGGCTCTCGGCGTAACCTCACGCGTCACCTGCGGCGCCGTTCCCGTCTCGACGGGGGCGGCGCCGTCGTCGTTCGTGCTGCGCGCACCGGGGCCCGGGCGCGCGCCTGCGCCTACGCCTACGCCTCGAAGTAGAGATCCCAGTGCAGGCGGCAGCGCGGGTTGAAGTCGGCGGCGCAGGCGGGGCAGGAATCGGTTGACCGGTACGCGGTCACCGAGAGCTCGGTGCCGCACGCTCCGCACAGGATGCCGGGTTCGTCCCACTCGGCGCGCGGCCGGACCACGACCGGGTGCGACTCGGCCTCGGCATGACAGGCGTGGCACGGGTAGTAACGATCGCAGCACGCGAAGCGGATGGCGATGATGTCGACGTCGGTCGCGTAGTGCACGCACCGGGTCACACCGTCGACGGTGCGCCCGTGGACGTGCGGTCGCATGTCAGTTCGTGTTGGCGTACAGCCAGTCGAGCGGGTCGACCTTGGTGCCGCTCATGCCGCCGAGGCGGATCTCGAAGTGGAGGTGCGGGCCGGTCGACATGCCGGTGTCGCCGGTCTGGCCGATCACGTCGCCGACCTTGACGGTGTCGCCCGTCTCGAAGCGGCGGGAGTTGTACTCCATGTGCGCGTAGACGCTCGTGACGAGCTCGCCGTCGATGATGTGGTCGATCATCATCACGACGCCGAGCGATCCGCCGGAGTCCGTCGAGTTGGCGACGACGCCGTCGGCGATGGACTGGATCTCGGCGCCGAGTCCAGGGTTGAAGTCCTGGCCGCCGTGGTCGCTCGAGCAACCGGCGCAGTCGCGGTACCCGAACCGGTCGCCGATGTGGACGCCGACCGCGAACGGCCACTGGATGGTGCCCGACGGGTTGTTCGTGAACGTCGCCTCGGGCCGGATGCCGGCTGCGCGCGCGTACTCGTCGATGGTCTGCGTCTCGTAGCCGTCGCGCTGGACGGTCTGCGCGAGCGTGCCGCCGGTGATCTCGACCTGCTGGCCGGGCTCGCTGCCGATCGTCGCCTGCTCGAGCGCCATGGCCTGCACGTCGGCGGGTGAGAGGAGCGAGAGCGAGGGCACGGATGTCGCGACGGCGAGCAGTGCCGCGAAGCTCATGGCGACGAAGCCGCTGGACATGCGGGCGACTCGCCCTGCGCGCGTCACCCGGCGCTTCGCCGTGGGCTTCGGGGAGCCGGTCGTGGCCCGGGGAGCCGACGACCCCTCGCGAGCCGTGGAACGTCGCGCACCGACGGCGTCGGGACCCGCGGAACGACGAGGCCGTTCCTGCGCCGCGGCGACGCCGTTGGACGGCTGCCAGACCGCGGTGGGCACGAACTGCTCGGCGGACTGCGAATCGGGCGCGGGCGCCTCGGCGCTGCTCGGGATGCGCGTCATCGCAGAGGCGGCGATCACCGCGGCGAAGTCGGCGGTCGCCGACGGAGCCGCCTCGGGCGCTGCGACCGGAACCGCTGGGGTCGTGGCCACGGCGGCGGAACGGGAGGACTTGGCGGCCTTGGCGCCCTTCGGCGCCTTCTCGGCCTTCGCGGCCTTGCGCTCGGCGCGCGAGGGCCGAGCCGAGCGAGCGGATGCGTCGGCACGGCGCCCGCCGGACGCCGACGCGTCGGGCTCGTCTCCGAGGTCGGCGAAGAGGTCGTCGAAGGCGGCGCCCGCGTCGGAACCGGCCCGTGACACGGAGAAGGCCGAGTTCCTGTCGACCGGGAGGTCGACCGGCTCGGCCTGGGGGGTCGGAGCGGGGGCTGCGATGACGACGGGGACTGCGGGAGCTGCGGGGACTGCGTGTGTTGCGGGGGCGACGGGCGCGAACGGTTCCGACTGCGCCTGCGATGCCGGGATCTCGGCCGCCGATCGCCTCGGCCTCAAGGCCCCGGGAACCGGAACGTCGGGGGCCGCGGCGAAGGCCGGAGCGGGAGACGCCGGAGCCGGAGTATGCACCGGGGCCGCGGGAGCGGCGGGAGCGGTGAACGCAGGAGCGTCATACACGGGAGCCGTGGGATACGCCGGTGCGGTGAACGCGGGGGCCGGCGGCGCCGGCTCGGCCGCAGCGGCGGGGGTGAAGACCGCCTGCCACGAGGCATCCGTCTGCCGCTCGAACGGAGCGCCCTGTGCGGCCGCCGGGGCCGTCTGCTGCTGCCCGAAGGCCGCGGCACGCTGCGCCGCGGCGGTCTCGGCCGACTCGCGCTCACGCAGTTCACGACGAGTCAGGGGTCGCTCGGGCCGCGAAAGGGCCTGGGTGCCTGGCGTGGAATCGTCGGGCACGAGGGGGGACTCGAGCACGTGGGGGAAAACTCTCGGCTTCGTGGAAAACGGACAACGCGGGGAGGTGGACATCCCGACGGGGCCGAGATAACAGGTTGGTAAAGACTACCCGTTCTCAGTCGCTCATGCCACGTCGAACCGCGAACTCCGCCTGTCAGAACGCTGCACGTCCACGAGATCCGCGGCGATCGCGGGAGATGCGTCAGGCATCGACACCGGCGCGTCGCAGCGCCTCGGCGATCTCCTCGTAGAGCCCGGGCGCCGCGGCGATCACGAGTTCGAACGTCGCGGCTCCCCCGCCGGGGCCACCGACCTTCGCGCCCGCCTCGGCTGCGATCAGCGCGCCGGCCGCGTGGTCCCACGGGTTCAGTCCGCGCTCGTAATAGGCGTCGAGACTGCCCGCGGCCACCGCGCACAGGTCGAGGGCGGCCGAGCCGATGCGACGGATGTCCCGCGCGAGCGGCAGCAGCTCGAGCAGCACCTCGGCCTGGGCGCGTCGCACCTCGGCCGCGTACCCGAACCCCGTGCCGAGGAGGGCGTGGCTCAGCGGGACATCCGTGTTGACCTGCAGTCGCCGACCGTCGAGCCACGCTCCGCCGCCGGCGCGGGCCTCGAAGACCTCGCCCGTGCTCGGATTCACGACGACGGCCGCGAGCGCCGTCCACCGCGCCGGATCCGCCGAGCCCTCGACCACCGCGATGCTGATCGCCCACGCGGGAATGCCGTAGAGGAAGTTCACGGTGCCGTCGATCGGGTCCACGACCCAGTTGACGCCGCTCGTTCCGATGCGGGCGGCGTCCTCCTCTCCGACGAAGCCGTCGTCGGGTCGCGCCTCGAGCACGAGACGCCGGATGAGCGCCTCGGTGTCACGGTCGACCGCGGTGACGACGTCGACCGGCGACGACTTCGTCTCGGCGACGCTCACCCCGCCGCGTCGCGCCTCGAACGCGAACTCCGCCGCCTGCAGCGCGATGCGCCGAGCGAGGTCGAGCAGGGCAGCGGATGCGTCGTCACTCATGTTGACACGCTAGCCCGCCGGGATCCGCGGCGCACCGGGGTATCCGCCCCTGAAACCACGAAAGCCCCGGCTGACCGGGGCTTCTTTGGTGGCGAGTGAGGGATTCGAACCCCCGAATGCTGAGCAGTCTGATTTACAGTCAGATCCCTTTGGCCGCTTGGGTAACTCGCCATCGCACCCGACCACGTTCTGCACACAACCGGGGGCCTGTCAAGGATACCCGCCGAGGGCCGGTGCGAGAAATCGACGGCCTACGACCGCCACCAGGGCATCTCGGCGGTGTCGTTCGGGTCGCGCGGCGGGGTCGTGTCGTAGCGATCTGGCTGCGGCGCGGGGTCGTAGCGCGGCGGTACCGGCGTCGGCGCGGGCGCCGTGTCGAACTGCTCGCTGCGGCCGATCTGCCGGGCGGGGCCGCGCAGGCCGGAACGCTGGATGACGCGCTGGATCGTGGCGCCGCGCTGGTCGGGCGACCCGACGAAGCGGATCTCGCGAAGCCCCTGGTCCTGCGCGGCGGACTCGAACACGAAGTGCCCGTAGCCGAACACGCGGCCGATGAGCGGGGTGTGCACCGAGATGTCGAGGATGCGGGAGATCGGCATGGTGGCGATGCGCTGCGACAGGATCCCGTGTACGCGGAACACGCGCATGTTCGTGATCACGAAGCGGTCCATGCGGGCCTGCAGGATGCGCCAGAACCCGTGCAGGAAGAGGAACAGCGCGAGGAAGATGGGGAACCAGTACAGGGGCTGCGGCACCCACGCGAGCAGGATCAGCGCCGGCACGGCCAAGGTCATCTCGAGCATCGCCCCGACGACCGCCGCCCAGTGCTTGCGCACTTCGTCGACGATCACCTCGCCCTCATCGGCGATGAGGTGGCGCTCGACGCGCGGATCGAACCCGAACACGCTCATGGCGTCATGAGGCGAGTGAGCTGAAGAACCTGCCGACGGCCTCGGTGGCCGAGACGACTGCGCCGAACGCGCCTTGCACGACGTTGGCAGCGTCTTCAGGACGACTGATCATGTAGAACAAGGCGAAGATCACGACCAACGCCACGGCGATGCCCTTGAGCCACTTCACGGGTGCTTTCCCTTCGAGACGGCGACAAGGGGCGAGCCGCCACCCCCGTGAGCCAGCCCCGACTCGTATTTCTATCCCACCCGCCGCTGCGAGACAACGCGCCACGCGGGGCGCGGCGGGCACGGCCGAGTAGGATTCCCCTGACTCGGCATGGCCGGGGACCGACTCGGCGAGGCCGGGAGATCGACTCGGCATGGCCGGGAATGAGGAGCCATGGCCGGCATCGAAGAGGTCGCGAGACTCGCGGGAGTCTCCACCGCGACGGTCTCGCGCGCCCTTAGCGGACGCGGCCACGTCTCTCCCGGATCGAAGGCGAAGGTCGAAGAGGCCGCGGCGCGGCTCGGCTACGTCGTCTCCTCCAACGCCTCGAGCCTCGCCTCGGGCCGCACCCGCAACATCGGCGTCGTCGTGCCGTTCCTGAACCGCTGGTTCTTCTCCTCGGTGCTCGAGGGCGCCCAGCAGGCGCTGCTGCGCCGCGGATACGACCTCACCCTCTACAACCTCTCCGGCGACGGCCAGGAGCGTTCGAGCGTGTTCGAGCACTTCCTGCTGCGGCAGCGGGTCGACGCGGTCATCGCCGTCTCGCTCGAGCTCACCGAGCGCGAGGTCGCGCGCCTGCACGAGCTCGGCAAGCCGCTCGTCGGCGTCGGCGGCCCGATCCCCGGCGTGCGCACCCTCACGATCGACGACGTCGCCGTCGCCCGCCTCGCGACCGAGCACCTCATCGGGCTCGGCCACACCCGCATCGCGCACATCGGCGGCGACCTCGAGTTCGACATGGACTTCCACCTGCCGACGAACCGCCGCATCGGCTACGAGGGCGCGCTCCGCGACGCCGGCCTCGATGTCGACCCCCGGCTCTTCGCCCCCGCCGACTTCACGATCCGCGGCGGCTACCACGCCGCGAAGCAACTGCTCGGCGCCCCGCACGACCGGCCGACCGCGATCTTCGCGGCATCCGACGAGATGGCCATCGGCTCGATCCTCGCGGCCCGCGACCTCGGACTCGTCGTGCCGCGCGATGTCTCGATCGCCGGCATCGACGATCACGACCTCTCCGACTTCTTCGGCCTCACGACCGTCGCGCAGTTCCCTCGCGTGCAGGGCGAGATGGCGGTCGACATCCTGATGGACGAGCTCGAGCCGGGCGATGCGGATGCCGCGACGCCCGCCGCCACTCCCCTGCCGTACGAGTTGCGCGTGCGCTCGTCGACGGCGCGCCCGCCGGCCTGACGCCGGCCTGACGTCGGTCGAGTAGGCCGCGCCCACGGCCGTATCGAGACCAGCCACGCGGCATCCGCTCGCCGATACACTGGGCGGCATGGCAGATGCAACGTTCGACATCGTTTCCAAGGTCGACCAGATGGAGGCCGACAACGCCCTCCACCAGGCGCAGAAAGAGGTCGCGCAGCGCTACGACTTCAAGAACGTCGGCGCGTCGATCGAGCAGTCCGGTGAGAAGGTGCTGATCAAGGCAAACAGCGAGGAGCGCGCGAAGGCGATCCTCGAGGTCTACGAGGCCAAGCTCATCAAGCGCGGCATCTCGCTGCGTTCGCTCGACGCCGGGGAGCCGTTCCCGTCGGGCAAGGAGTTCCGCATCGAGACCACGATGAAGGCCGGCATCGACTCCGAGAACGCGAAGAAGATCAACAAGATCATCCGCGACGAGGCGCCGAAGAGCGTGAAGAGCCAGACGCAGGGCGACGAGGTGCGCGTCTCCTCGAAGAGCCGCGACGACCTGCAGGCCACGATGGCGCTGCTCAAGGGTAAAGACCTCGAGGTCGCGCTGCAGTTCGTCAACTTCCGGTAGGCGCGCCGCTCCGCGCCGCGCGCTTCGTGTCTCGTTCGCGCGACGTTGTGCGCCGTGGAGGTCTTGCGTTGTCCGTCCTCTGGGGCGCGGACCGTCGCGCGAACGGCCGCTACAGCGCGGTGCCAATGGTTCAGAGCAGGCGAATCGGGCGCCGCACGACAGGAAGCCCGACCGCACGCAGACGGTTCCGCACGGGGAAGCGTTGGCGCATCTCGGTCCAGTCCCATCTGTCGAACCCCCGCAGTTGCCTGCGAATGGCGTTCTCACGGTCCTTCTCCTCGACGACGGTGTGAGCGGATGCCGCGGCATCCGCTTGCCCGAGGTATTTGCCGCGTCCGTCGGCTTCTGCGCCGATGCCGTACTCCTCCCAGTAGAAGTCGAGGAAGGCGCGCTTGCCGAGCTCCGGCAACCAGAGTTCGTGCTGCAGTTCGGGTTCGGGGAACCCCCATTCCTCGATGACGAGCCGACTGCAGGTTTCGAGCGGCGTATCGGCCAGCGTGCTCGATCGCTCCAGCACCGCTCGAACCTTGCGCACGCCCGTATAGCGGCCCATCCGCTCGTGTTCGGCCCACAGTCGTTCGATCGTCGTCTTCGGCGGATGAGTGCGGAGGCGTGTCGTTCGAATCGCTGCATCGACCGCAGTCAGGGCCGCAGCAAGCGGGGCGTCGCGCGCGAACTGTATGACGGATGCCTCGACCGCGGTCACGGCGCACCCCTCGATCGTCTCGATGGCGGGGTCGTGGCACCGCGCGATCGAAATGAGCCCTGTTCGACGGTGGCCGTGTCCATCAGGTGAGAGCACGTGGATGTTCGGCGACCACTCGCCGTAGATCGGGAGCCGGTGCAGCGCCACAGCCGAGTACGAGGCGAAGACCGGCGCGGTCAACGTCTGGCCGGCGGCGAGTACTTGTCGGCGATACGCCATGGCTCGCTGCTCGGCCTTGCTCATCTTCGGGTCGGGTTCGCGCCGGAGGACGTAGACGCCCTTCCGCACTCGGTCGATCTCGCCTGCCGCGAGGGCTCGGTGGAGACTCGATGCAAGGCCGGCTGCCCGAGCATCGCGAGCGAGGATGAAGCCGTTCTCGTTGACGATCAGACCATCGGGCATCTGCTGATCATGGCGAGTCGCGGCATCCGATCTGTGGTGCGCCAGCCTTTTCGGGAGGGGGCCGGAAGCCGTGGCGCCTGTGGAGGCTCAGTGGCGAGCGATGCGTCCTCGTACGGCACTCGCGGAGTCCTTCCCGCGAGGGGATGCGCGGTGGAGGTCGTGCGCGACGTGTCCTCTGCAGCGCAGCTCGTCGCGCGAGCGGGAGCGGGAGCGGGAGCGGGAGCGGGAGCGGGAGCGAGGCCTCAGCGGCGGTGCGGGGCGTAGCCGCGCAGCCACTGCGTGATCGCGTCGTACGCGGCCTCACGCACGGGAGCCCGCGACAGGAACACGTCGTGCAGCGCGCCGTCGATGCGCGCCACGGCGCCGACCTGGCTGAGCCGCAGCGTGCGCTCGGCGACCTCGTCGACGACGAGCACGATGTCGCTCGAGGCCATCGCCGGATCCCAGCGCGCCTGCAGCGTCGATCGCTTCGACAGCAGGGTGAGCACCGGGGCGCCCACGTCGATACGCGCGGCGACCGTGGCATGCCCCACGAGCACGGCGTTCAGCCAGGCCGGGTGCACCGTGAACCCGCGGTCGGGCCGCCACTCGTGGTTGTACTCCCACTCGCCGTCGAGCTCCCTCGAGACCGTGCGGGTGTAGAAGCCCAGGTCGACGTTCGGCAGCGGCGCGAGCGGGTTGACCCTCGCCCCCCAGCCGATGACCGGCGCGAGAGCCTCGCGCCCCATCTTGCTCGCCTGGAACTCGAGCCACGGGCTGTTGAGCACGAGCGCCGCGGCCCGCCCCCGGTGCCGTGCAGCCCAGAGGCTGAGCGTGAGCCCGCCGGTCGAGTGCCCGAGCAGGATCAGCGGCCGACTGTTGCTGGCCCGCGCCGCGGCATCCTCACCGTCGGAGCCGTCGGGCGCACCGTGCCCCATCGCGGCGAGCGCGGCGTCGATGTCGGCGTCGTAGTCGGCGAGGTCGGTGATGAAGCCGGGTGTCTGGCCGGGGCGCAGGCTGCGGCCGTACTTGCGCAGGTCGAGCGCGAAGAAGCGTGCGCCGGCGTTCGACCAGTACTCGGCGAGGCCGGGATTGAAGAAGTAGTCGCTCCAGCCGTGGACGTAGAGCACGTCGGCTCCGGATGCCGCGCCTCGCGCCAATCGCAGGCGCCACGGCGGCCGGTGCCGCACGAGGGTGGCCACGACCTCCCCCTCGTTGTCGCTGCCGAGCGGGAGGGTGAGCTGCTCGAAGCCCGGGCCGAGCACGTCGGGGCGCCAGGTTTCGGGGCTGCGGGGCTCGGGGCGCTCGGACTCCACCATGCCGCCTCCCCTCGGTCTGGCCTCAGCCTAGCGAGGGCGACCCCGGCATCCGTAGCAGGGCTGGTCGGAGTCCTCGATTGCACTCTCGGCCGCGGTCCGTCTCGCTCCTGCCGAGTGGCCCAACAACGTGGGCGTTGGTGCCGGGCAGCGAAGGCCCTAGCGTGAGAGCGTGGGCAGCCCTGACGACGAAGCCGGCGCCGGCGCGACCGGCCGCACGGTGATGTCGTCTGGTCGCCATCTGGGTGGAGTGATCGGAACAGTCGCTATCTGCGCCGTGATCTGCCTGCAGATCGCGCTCCCGCTCATAGCACTGCTCCAACCGCCTCCACAGGAGTTCGGTTTCCAGATGTACTCGTCCCTCGGTGGCGTGACGGCGATCACTGTCGGTGCCGACGGAGTCGAACACCCGGTCGTCGACCTCGACCGGATCGTGGCGAAGGATCGCCCGGAAGTCGATTGGCTACCGTTGCTTCCGGAGGCGATCTGCGAGGCAGACGCTGCCGCGATGAGCGTGCAGGTGGAGCAGTCGGGCCGGGTTCGGAGCATCGAATGCGACTGATCGACATCCGAACCGACGCACGCCCGGTGGCCATCGCCAGAATCGGGCTCGGCATCGCCACGATCCTCAATGCGATCGAGGCATTCACCATCTTGGAACGCGTCTCGGCCGGCTACCTCGCCGCGCCCGTCTTCACCGGGCTGCCCGCGCTCGAACTGCCGTGGCTGATCGCCGGCCTCGTGCTCGCCATCGCAGCGGGGGCCGCGGTGACGATCGGCTGGATGACGGCACCCGCGGCCATCCTCACCGTCGTGCTGAATGCGGCGATCCTGCTCGCCGACCAGCAGGCCTACAGCAGCCACCGGTGGCTCGCCACGCTGCTGATGGCGTATCTCGTGTTCGCGCGCTCGGACTCGACCTGGGCCGTCACTCGGCGCAGTCACGCCACCGTGCCTTGGTGGCCGCAGTTGCTCATGATGAGTCAGCTCTCGGTGCTGTACTTCTTTTCAGCCGTGAGCAAGATGAACCCGACGTTCATCACCGGCGCTCCACTCTCGAAATGGGTGTGGATCCCCCTTCCGTGGCAGCTCTTCTTCATGGCTGCCGTGCTCACCGTCGTCGTGGAGCTCATCATCGCGATCGGCCTCTGGTTCCCCGCGAGTCGCCGGCTGGCGGCGCTGCTCGGCGTCGGCCTCCACATTTCGATCGTGGTGCTCATGAACAACGAGACGTTCGCGCTCGTAGCGTTCGCGATCACGTGCGTGTCGCTGTATCCGCTCTTCCTGTTCCGCCCGCGACTCCGCGGGAACGGCGGCGCCGCCGAGGGACCTGAGGATTCACCGGACCTGGCTGAACGCGTCCATGATCCCGATGACCGCAGGCGCCATGACCACAATGAGGAGGACCGGCAGTAGGCAGAAGATGAGCGGGAAGAGGATCTTGACGGTGACTTTCTGTGCCTGCTCTTCTGCACGCTGACGACGCTTCAATCGCATCTCACCGGCCTGCACGCGGAGCACGTCGCCGAGTGCGATCCCATAGGCATCTGCCTGCACCACCGCTCGGACGAACCGCTTCAGATCGACCGAGTTCGTTCGGTGGTCGAGTTCCAGAAAGGCGTCGCGTCGCGTTCGGCCGATCGACATGTCCTGCAGTACGCGGATCAGTTCTTCGGCCAAGGGACCTTTTCCGTTTCGAGCGGACTTCGCCATCGCCGCATCGAATCCGAGGCCCGCCTCGACGGCGATCGTCATCTGATCGAGCGTGTCGGGCAACGCATTGTTGATCGCGGTCTGACGATCGTGGGCCCTGCTGTTGATGAGCACGTCGGGCAGGGCGAACGCGATCGCAACGAGAACGACGGCGACGAGCACCTTGAACGGCTCGACCCCGCCCGACACGACGAACATCCACCCGAAGATCACGGCGATGGCCGTCAGCACGACCTTCCATACGAGGATGCGCGCCACCGTCCACCCAGCAGGTCTTCCCGCGTGCAGGATCTGGCGCTCGATCCATGCGATGTAGCCCTTCGGGGCCGCAGCGACGAATCTCGTGCCTATCGTCGATTGCTGAACCGGAACGGCGGTCGGTTGCTCGATCTCGGATGCCTCGGTAGCGGGCACCGGCGCCTTCGTCGTCGCTGGGAACAACAGGAAGACGAACACCCCGAACGCCGCCGCGCTGAGCAGTCCGACCACCATGATGAATACGGGCATCTCAGAACTTCACCTTCACCGTGAACGAGATCCAGATCATGCCGACGATCAACAGCAACACGGCGATGACGAGCGAGATGAGGCCCAGTACCGTCTCGAACAGCACGCTCATGTAGCTCGGGCGCGTCGCCATGAGGAGCAGGAACACCGCGATCGGAAGGGCCACGAGAATGATCGCCGAGAGACGGCCTTCTGCCGACAGCGCACTGACCTGGCGCCGGATCTCGTTGCGGTCGCGGATCGTCTTGCCGACCTGGTCGAGCACCTCCGCGAGGTTGCCGCCGGTCTCCTGGTTGATTGCGATCGCCTGAGCGATCCACTCGAAATCGGGGCTCCGCATGCGAGCCGCCGTCGTCAGGAGCGAATCCGCCAGAGGTCGCCCCAAGCGCGTCTCATTCACGACTCGTGCGAGTTCCTCGCGCATGGGTGATTCGGATTCCGTCGCGACAGCGGTGATCGAACGGCTGAGGCCGTGCCCCGCCCGCAGACCGCCCGCGATCATCTGCACCATGTCGTCGATCTGCTCGGCGAACTTCGCACGGCGCTTTGCCGTTCGCATGATGAGGACGACCTTGGCCAGGATCGGAGTGAGCGCTGCGAACAGCAACGCGAGGAGGACTGAAGACCCGTTGGCCAGGCCGAGCAATGCGCCCACCAGCGCGAGGACGGCCGCCGCCGACGTCACGAGCACGAGGAAGCCCGACGGCTCCGACTGCACGCCGGCGAGTTCGAGTTCCTCCTGCCCGAAGAATCGCGATTTGCGACGGGACGCGACCGAGTCGAGCGCACCGACGGTCCGATCGGTGATGCGGGTGAGCGCGGAGACATGCTCGACTCCTGGAGCGCTTCGACGATCGCGTGCGACGCGAGGCGCGGGAGGTGCGAACACGAAGAAGACCGCGACCAGGCCAGCGAGCAGCACGGTGCTGATGCCGAGGATCAGGAGGAGCGGAGTCACCGGATCTCCCCGAGCATTTCGCGATGTTGCACCTGGAAGAGCGCGATGGGAAGCGCGATCCCCTGATCCGCGATCCGTTCCGCGAAGCGAGGCCTGACACCGGTCGGTTCGATGGTCCCTTTCAATCGGCCTTCGTCGTCGTAGCCGGCCGAGTAGTCGAACGAGAAGGCGTCCTGCAGTGTGATGACGTCGCCCTCCATCCCGTGCACTTCGGTGATGGCGGTGATACGACGGACGCCGTCCTTGTGGCGGGTGATCTGAACGATGATGTCGATCGCCGAGGCGATCTGCTCGCGGATCGCGCGAAGCGGCAGCTCCATGCCCGCCATGAGCACGAGCGTCTCCATTCGCGCGATCGCATCGCGCGGCGCGTTGGCGTGCAGGGTCGAGATCGAGCCCTCATGACCGGTGTTCATCGCCTGCAGCATGTCGAGGGATTCGGCGCCACGAACCTCGCCGACGACGATGCGGTCAGGGCGCATGCGAAGGGAGTTGCGCACCAGGTCGCGAATGGTGATCTCGCCACGGCCCTCGATGTTCGGCGGTCTCGACTCGAGACGGACGACGTGCTCCTGTTGGAGCTGGAGCTCGACTGCATCCTCGATCGTCACGATCCGTTCATCGCCCGGGATGAATGCCGACAGCACGTTCAGCAGGGTCGTCTTTCCGGTGCCCGTTCCTCCTGAGACCAGAATGTTGAGCTTCGCCCGCACCGCAGCGTCGAGAACCGTCGCAGCTTCGCGCGTCAGTGTTCCGAACCTGATGAGATCGTCGACGGTGTACGGGGTGCCCGCGAACTTCCGGATCGTGAGCGACGAGCCGTCGACGGCGAGCGGAGGGATGATGGCGTTCACACGCGAGCCGTCTTCGAGTCGAGCATCGACGAGCGGTGATGCCTCGTCGATGCGTCGACCGACCCGCGACACGATCCGTTCGATGACTCGCCGCAATTGCGGTTCACCGGTGAACCGGTACGGCGTCTCCTGAAGCCGACCGTAGCGCTCGACATAGATCTGGTCATGACGATTGACCATGATCTCGCTGACGGATTCGTCGTCGAGCAGTGGCTCGAGTGGCCCGTAGCCGAGGACGTCGGCGCCGATGTCGTCGATGAGCCGGTTCCGCTCCGCGGTCGTCAGGGCGAGTTGTTCCGCGGCGACGATCTCGGAGAGTTCGTGCCGAGCGAGCTGATGCAATTGCTCCTCGGTCAACGAGGAGTCGTTCAGGCGCGACCCGATCCGCCCGAACAGCTCTTGAGCAGCCTTCTCCTTCATCTCCGCAAGCGGGTCCACGGCCGGCGCCGGGCGTCGCAGCGGCACAGAGGCCGGCTGGGATGACACGAAAGCGTTGCCGCTCCGCGGGTCGGGTTGGGTCGGTGACTCCGCCGAGGCGGCGAGCGCCTGGGACTGCTGAGGAAGCACTTGGGCCTTGTCGGGTGGGCTGGGGTAGGCCGCCGCGCGCTCCGAGTCGGAGGTCACTCGCTCCTCTGCGTTGCGAAGGGCGTTCAGCCGATCATTCAGGTTCATTCGATCGCCGCCTTCTCTGGATCCTGCTGCGCTTCGGGAAAGCCTCCGGCGCGATACGAAGCACGATCGAACGGATCGCCTTCGCTGCGGGATCTCGCACATCGTCGTGGATGAGCGGCACACCCCGGTTCGATGCCAGGAGTACGGCTGACGACTTCGGCACTTCGAAATCGACGGGGGCTCCGAGGATGCTCTCGACGTCCTTCGTCGTGAGCCCGCTGTTCTTGTCGGTCTGATTGACGACGATGTGCCGGTTGCCCGGCATGAGGGCGAGTCTGGTCAGCAATTCGAACTCCGTGCGCATCGCACGTAGGCTCGGCACGCCCATGACCGTGACGAACACGGCGTCGGTGACATGCTCCAGCGTGATCAGCGTGTGCTCACCGAGGCCGGGCGTCGTGTCGATGATGACGTAGCGGAACGCTGAGCGGAGCCGGTCGATGAGCTGGGCGAGCGCACGAGGCGACACCTGGTCGCCGAGCTCCGGAGACGGCGCACTCGCCACCACGAAGAACCCGTCCTCGTGGTGTGTGAGGGTCGTCTTCAGCACGAGTTCATCGGCCGCGGCGTCGGCGACCGCGTCGACGATCGTGCGTGCGGGCGAGAGCGCGAGAGCTGCGGTGATATCGCCGAACTGCAGGTCGGCGTCGACAAGCACGACGGAGTTGGGCGCGACCTCGGCGAGCCCGGTCGCGAGGTTGATGGCGATGGTCGTCTTGCCTTGGCCCCCCTTCGGCGCGACGACGGCGATCGCTTCGGTCGGCGTACCGGCGTCAAGTGGCGGGAACTCCCACGCAGGAGCCTCGGGCTCGGGCTCGGGCTCGGGCCGGGGCTCGGGCTCGGGCTCCTCAGGGACTGGCGCGGAAGAATCGACGCCACTCTCGAGGCCAACGTCGAGGACCCCGAGGATCTCTTCATCGATCTCCAGCGCCGCGGGCGCATCGAAGTCACTCGCGATCGCTCGACCGTTCTCGACAAGCCACTCGGCGAGCCGATCGAGCAGCCTGATCGTGGTGTCGTCGCCGGCGTCGGGGCTCAGGACCGCGTGAAGTGCGAGCTCGTCGACCCAGTCCTCGAGATCCGAGCGCTGCTCACGCACGACGATGAGCCCGAGATCCGGATGCTTCGCAGTGAGGGCTTCGACGAGGCCTCGTGTCTCCTCGTAGTTGAGCACGGGCCCGAGGAGCGCGATGCGCGGGCTCCCGGCTACGCGGCTCACGACCGAGTCGGGGCCGAAGGTGAGGAATTCCCCCGGGATCACGGCAAGCCGTTCGCCGAGCAGAGACTGCAGACGAGTCTCATACTCGGCGGAACGACTGACCAACAGGTAGGCGGACACTAGAACGCGTTGCTCCCGGTCACCGGCTCGGTACCGGTATTGACGGTCTTGTCGTTCTCGAGGGTGAGCCACATCTGCGCGTAGCTCGCCGCCTCGCCCTCGGTGAACCACACCCATCGTTCGATGTCGTGAGCATTCAAGGCGATGGTCACCATGATGCTGTCACCGGAGTTCTGCTCGGGTTGCGCAGCGGCGTCTTCGGTCTCCGTATCCGCTTCGCCGTTCGCCTGCACCGCGACCGCTCCCTGAACCTTCGTGACGAGCACGTTGTGGAAGGCGAACTGCGTGATCGGGTTCACCACGTCCTCCTGATCGCCGACCTCGTCCGGATCGACCGTCCCGACGAGCCCGATCGTGTCGCCGGCTCGAACCTGACCGCCGACCACTCGATCGGCGGGGAGCGTGAACGACATCAGCTGCATGCCGTCGGGGATCACGACGTCGCCCCGCGCCGCAAGTTCGAGCGGGTCGACGAAACGCTCGACGAGGAGCTGCTCGCCGGGGAGCAGCTCGGCGTCCGCGACGAGTCCGCTGATCTCCTCGAGATCCGTGACCTGTCCGGCGGCGAGGTTCTTCGTCGGAACGGTGTCCAGCTCGACGAAGTCGCCGACCGCGGCGCCTGCGGTGCCCTTGGGGATGGGTTGCTGAACGATGTAGACGTCGGCCATCTCCATGCCTTCGGCAGCTCGAGCGTCAGCACCGCGCACATAGGTGATGATGACGAACGCGCCCAGCGCCGCGAGCACGAGAGCGACGATCGCACCGATGATTCGGGTCTTCATTGGTTCGGGTCCTATGGATTCGGTGATCTAGGGAGATCAGTTGACGAGGGTCGTCTTCGGCACGGTCGGTCCGATGAACCAGTTCGGGTTCACTGTCGTGTACTCGATGAACCTTCCGAAGAAGGCGAGTGAGCCCCAGTCCTTGGGCTTGGTCGGATCCTTCTTGTCTTCACACTTGACGTCATAGAAGGGAGTGCTCTTCGGTGCGCAGTAGTCGACCTGATCCGAGCCGTTGTCCTTGACGTGGATACCACTGACCTCGAAGACCGCGAACTTGTCGATGCAGTAGGTCTTGCCGGCCGGCGGAGTCGCTGGGGCGCAGGCGCTCGCAGTGTTGTACACGGGCACGTAGATGGTCTTGCCGACGAGGCACGCGAACAGCTTCTCGGCATTCGACTTCAACGAGCTCGGAAGCGAGCCCAGGTTGCAGCCGAGTTGGGTGACCGCCTCGGCGAGTTCCTGATCCGACACAGAGCACTTGCCCGTGTTTCCCGTCGTGATGGTGACGAATTCGTACAGTGCGACGTCCTTCGAGCACGAGGCGGTGCCGTCATCGAGCCATCCGAAGCCGCCCGTTGCGAAGCCGGGGCAGGTGACGTTGTCGATCGGAATCCACGCGTTCGTGCCGCTGCCGCTCGTCGGGATGCTGCAGTGGCCGATCGCCCACGGTACGACTGGGCCCTTCGTTCCGGGAACCCACTTCGCGGTCGCGCCGGCGCCGACATCGCTCTGCGCCATACCGATCGCCGCGGCGAGCGGATGCTTCATCGCGAGCGTCGCCGCCGGTACCGTGACGGTGTCCGAGGTATAACTCAAGGCGCCGACCGTCGGTGCCGGCCCGATGAGGTTTCCGCCGGTGACCGAAAGCGCAGCAGCACGCGCGCCGGTCTTGTCGGTCGCCGAGGCGCAGTTCGAGTGCTTCGCGCAGTACTGTGCAGCGGCGAGTGCGCCGGCGTCTGCGGAGTTCTGCAGCTGGGCGCGTTCGGAGTACATCGCGCCGACGTCGACGGCGATCGCGCCGAAGCCGATGAGCACGACGAGCATGAGGCCCACGAGCACGGCGCTCGCGCCGTGCTCGTCTCCTCGGAGGCGATCCATCATTCGATGCATGCCATCTGTCCATTCGCAGAGAGGGTCGGGCCGAGCATCGAGGTGAAGAATCCCGTCAGCGACGGCATCGGGATGCTCGCTGTCGTGGACACGCTCTTCGACGCTGCGAGCGCAGCACTGTAGTTGGCCTTCGAACTGTCGCAGCCCTGCAGGAGGGTGATGCCGGCACCGGCGACGGTCCAATCGACGGTCGGCGCAGCCGACTCGCCGATGGCGATAGCTGAGGCAACGGTTCCTGGGGGCGTGTCCGCTTGATGCACGACGTAGTGCCTCGCCGATTCGCGCGCCGAATTCGCCAGCGACACCTGCTGGTTGAAGACCCAGCCGAAGTCGATGATTCCGAGGAGCAGGAAGCAGAGCGGCAGCAGCACGAGTGCGAACTCGACTGCTGCCGCTCCCCGTTCACGGTCTCTGGTCACGTGAATCGCGCGCGGTGAGACGGGATCAGGTCGCCGGGGTGTTGCCGGTCGTGATGGCGTCCGAGACGTCCTGGAACGCCTGCTGGATCTGACCGCCGAGCGTGAACACGACGACGACGATGACCGCAGCGATCGCGGCGACGATGAGGCCGTACTCGACCGCGGTCGCGCCCTCTTCTTCGGTGCGGAGCGAGTTGATGCGCGCCTGAATGCGCGAGTATGCCTTGAGCATTTCGGGTTCCTTCGGGTTCAGGGGTTGCTGTGACGACCTGGGTGGGGTAGTCAGTTGAAGGTAGCCGTGCGCATACGGCGAAAGAATGCCCCCCTTCGGGGGCATTGCGGGCAACACACGCAAAGAACCGCCCAGGTGCGCCGATATCCGCGCAAGATCCGACGACGTGTACCCCGCTCTGGGGGTACTCGATGTACCCCGCGATGGGGTACGCGTACCCCGGTTTCGGGGTACGTCGTGTACCCCGAAATCGAAGCGGAGACTGGCCTCCTCTAACGACGGCTCAGCCTGCCGGCCCCACGAACACCACCGCAACGAGCGCCCCGACGAGCATCGATGGCCCGAACGGGATCGACCCGCGCAGCGTCACCCGTTTCAGCAGGAGCGCGACGATCGCTACCACTCCCCCGACGACGAAGGCCGCGAGCAGCCCCACGAGCCAGGCTGACAGCCCGAACCATCCGAGCAGCAGCCCGATCACGAGCGCGAGCTTCACGTCGCCCATGCCCATCGACGCGGGCGAGATGAGAGCGAGCAGGAAGTACACCGCGAACATCGCCGCCGAGCCGACGAGCGCCCACACGAGCGACATCCAGATGCCCGTCGCCCACGTCGCCGGCACGAGCAGCACCGCGACCGCGCCGAGTGCCGGGAAGACGACGGCGTTCGGCAGGCGTTTCTCGGCGAGGTCGACGATCGAGAGCACCGTCGCGCACGCGGCGAACGCGAGCAGGGCCGGCAGGGTCCACGACACCCCGAACCGGAGGGCGAGCGCGCCGAAGACCACGGCGGTGGTGATCGAGGCAGCAAGACGCACGGTGCGCGGCGCGAGCCGAGGCATCCGCTCGCCCTTCATCGACCGTTCGGTCCAGACGGCGAGCGGCCACCATCCCAGCGCGAAGCCGAGCAGCACGGCCGCGATCGTCACGACGAGGCTCGACCAGGCGAAGGGCATGGGTTGGAGCGTAGCGGGTCGCGGGGTCTCGATACGGCGCTGGCGCGCCTACTCGACCGGCGGCTACGCGTCAGCGCGCGAGATGTCGACCATCTCGCCGCGCGGCACGACCTTCACGCGCACGCGACCCTCGGCCGAGCCGAGCGCCTGCTCGTGCTCGTCGAGCCGGTGCCAGCCGTCGAGGTCGGTCCAGCGGATGCCGCGCGACTCGAGCAGCTCGATGACCGACTCCTCTGACGGGGACTCGGGGTCCCACCAGTTGCCGAGGTCGTTGATGAGGTGCTTGATGGTCTCCATGGCGTCGGACTTGGTGTGCCCGATGAGGCCGACGGGCCCGCGCTTGATCCAGCCGGTCGCGTAGACGCCGTACATCTGGCGCGCCTCGCCGGTCTGCTTGTCGCGCGTGAGCACCTGACCCTCGTGGTTCGGGATCACGCCGAACTTCTTGTCGAAGGGGATCCCGGGCAGCGGCGAGCCGAAGTAGCCGACGGCGCGGTAGACGGCCTGCACCGGCAGCTCGCGGAACTCGCCGGTGCCGACCACGCCGCCCTCGCCGTCGGGCGCGGTGCGCTCCCAGCGGATGGCGCCGACCCGGCCCTCGCCGTCGTCGACGAGTTCGAGCGGCTTCGCGAAGAAGTGCAGGTGAAGACGGCGCGACGCCTGGCCGACCTCGCGCTGGCGCCACTGGTTCAGCACCTTGTCGATGACGAAGACCTGCTTGTTGCCGGCGACGGCGGCGCGTGCGGCGTCGTCGTAGTCGAAGTCCTCATCGTGCAGGATCATGTCGACGTCGCGGAGCTCGCCGAGTTCGCGCAGCTCGAGCGGCGTGAACTTCACCGAGGTCGGGCCGCGGCGGCCGAAGACGTGCACGTCGGTGACGGGCGAGGCCGCGAGACCGGCGGCGACGTTCGCGGGGATCTCGGTCGACATGAGGTCTTCGACGTGCTTGGCGAGGATGCGCGCGACGTCGAGCGCGACGTTGCCGTTGCCGATGACGGCCACCGACTCGGCGTCGAGCGGCCACGTGCGCGGGAAGTCGGGGTGCCCGTCGAACCAGCTGACGAACTCGGCCGCGCCGTAGGAGCCCTCGAGTTCGGCCCCCGGGATGTTCAGCGAGGCGTCCTTCACAGCACCGGTCGCGAAGATCACGGCGTTGTAGTGCTTCTTCAGGTCTTCGAGCGTGATGTCCTCACCGAACTTCACGTTGCCGAAGATGCGGATGTCGCCGCGGTCGAGCACCTCGCGGAGCGCGGTGATGATGCCCTTGATGCGCGGGTGGTCGGGCGCGACGCCGTAGCGCACGAGCCCGTAGGGCGCGGGCAGGTGATCGAAGAGGTCGATCGAGACGTCGAAGTTGCGCTCGGCCTTCAGCAGGATGTCCGCGGCGTAGATGCCGGCGGGGCCTGCCCCGACGATCGCCAGTCTCAGCTTGTTCCTCGTCACGTGCGTGGTCTCTCCATCAGCTCTCGCGCTCGACGACCGTCTCTGCGAATCGTGTGAGCGCCTTCTTCACACTGCCCTCGGGCAGCGGCGCGAGGGCGGCGACCGCCTCGCGCGCCCAACGGTGGGCCTCAGCGAGCGTAGCGCGCGTAGCTTCGTGTTCCCGAAGTTCGGCGACGATCGCGTCGATCGTCTCCTTCGAGGGCACGATGCGCGAGGCCATCGTGTTCGTGTCGATCGGGTCGGCGGCAGCGAGCGGGCCGGTGGCGATGACCACGTCGCGTTCGATGCGCTCGAGCAGTGCAGCGGATGCCGCGTCGGTGCGGGCATGCTCGGCGAGCCGGAGCATCGGCAGCGTCACGACACCTGCGCGCAGGTCGGTGCCGGGCACCTTGCCGGTCTCGGCGGGCTGCGGCGAGAGGTCGATGACGTCGTCGACGAGCTGGAACGCCACGCCGATCTTCTCGCCGAACTCGATGATGGGTGCTTCGAAGCCGGGGTCTGCGCCCGAGAAGATGATGCCCGACTGCGCGGCGGCCGCGATGAGCGAACCGGTCTTGTCGGCGAGCACCTGGATGTAGTGCGCGATGGGGTCGTCGCCCGGCTGCGGGCCGACGGTCTCGTGCAGCTGGCCGAGCACGAGCCGCTCGAAGGTGCGGGCCTGCATGCGGATCGCGCCCTCGCCGAGGCCGGCCATGAGCTGGCTGGCGCGCGCGAAGAGCAGGTCGCCGGTGAGGATGGCGACGGAGTTGCCCCACACCGCCTGCGCACTCGGTACGCCGCGGCGCCGGTCGGCGTCGTCCATGACGTCGTCGTGGTACAGGCTCGCGAGGTGCGTGATCTCGATGGCCTCGGCCGCGGTGACCACGTCGTCGGTCACTCCCGCGCCGAGCTGCGCGGTGAGCAGCGTCAGCATGGGGCGCACGCGCTTGCCGCCCGCCTGGAGCAGGTAGCGCGTCGAGACATCCGCGATGGTGTCGGCGAACCGGACCTCTTGCAGGAGGCCGGCCTCGACGCGATCGAGCCCGGCGTCGATGGCCTTCACCATGGCCTTGTCGGCCGAGGTCGCGAAGACGCGCTCGCTGAGCCCGAGATTGGCGGCGAGCGATGAGCCTCGACGGGCGACCGGGTGACTCGGTTTCACGCTCACTAGCCTATCGGGGTCGATCTGCACGGACGCGCGACGGCCGCGGCGAACCGGAGCCGTGCCGATCGCCGCTCAGGCGAGTGCGCTCAGGCGTGCGGCTTGGTCGCGCGGTGCAGGGCCACGACGCCGAGGGTGAGGTTGCGCCACGCGACCTCCGTGTAGCCGGCCTCGCGGATCCACGCGGCGAGGGTGCGCTGGTCGGGCCACGCGTTGATCGACTCGTTGAGATAGTCGTAGGCCGTGTCGTTGGAGCTCGAGAGCTTCACGAGCGGCGGCATGACGTAGCGCTGGTAGATGCCGTAGCCCGTGCGCACGAGCGGCGCGGGCGGCGTCGAGAACTCGCAGATGACGAGCCGGCCGCCGGGCTTGGTCACGCGGAAGAACTCGGCGATCGCCTGCTTCGGCTCGTTGACGTTGCGCAGGCCGAACGAGATCGTCACGGCGTCGAACTCGTCGTCGCCGAAGGGCAGCTTCGTGGCGTCGGCCTCGACGAACACGAGGTTCTGCACGGCGGCCTGGCGTTTGCGACCGACCTCGATCATGCCGGGCGAGAAGTCGGCGGCGACGACGGATGCCCCCGACTTCGCGAGGCTCGCGCTCGAGGTGCCGGTGCCCGCGGCGACGTCGAGGATGCGCTGGCCCGGCTTCGGGTCGACGGCACGCGTCGTCGCGACGCGCCAGAGCGGGGCGTTGCCCACCGAGAGCACGTTGTTGGTGCGGTCGTAGCTCGCGGCGACGCGATCGAACATCGCCGACACCTGGTCGGGCTGCTTGCCGAGATCTGCGCGGGTCATCCCTCGATCCTACGGCGCGCGGCCGGGCGTAGGCTGGGGCGGTGAGTCAGACGGATGACGCGGCGCGAGCCGCGAGTGCTCGGCTCGTCGTTCGCACCGTGGCCGTCGATGAGACGGAGCCGCTGATCCCGCGCGCCGATCCGCGGCATCCGCTCGTCTGGATGCGCCGTGGCGAGGGCATCGTGGGGCTCGGCGAAGTCGTCCGCATCGAGACCACGGGCGCGACCCGGGTCGAAGACGCGGCAGCGGCGTGGACCTCGCTCGCCGCCCTCGCCGAGATCGACGACCGCGTCGGGCTGCCCGGCACCGGGCTCGTGGCGTTCGGCGCCTTCGCGTTCGCCGACGAGTCCGAGGCGACGAGCGTGCTCATCGTGCCCGAGCTCGTGATGGGTCGACGTGACGGCCGCTCATGGGTCACGAGGATCACGCTCGACCCTGCCGACGAGGTGACGGATGCCTCCGGCTCCGCCGACGACGCCGAGCTCGAGGTCGTGCTCCCCGAACCCGCGCCGAAGCGGCAGGTGCCGCGCGTGGCGTTCACCCCCGGCTCGATGCCCCCTGAGGCATACGAGACGGCCGTCGCCGAGGCCGTGCGGCGCATCGACGCCGGCGAGCTCGAGAAGGCCGGCCGACTCGAAAAGGTGGTTCTCGCCCGCCAGCTCGTGGGCGAGCTGCATGAGGACGCCGGGCTGCGGGCCACGATCAACCGGCTCGCCGAGGACTACCCCGACACCTGGGTCTTCGCCGTCGACGGGCTCATCGGCGCGAGCCCCGAGACCCTCGTGCGCGTCGACCACGGCACCGTCTCCGCTCGCGTGCTCGCGGGCACGGCGTCGCGCGGCGCCGGCGAGGCCTCCGACCGCGAGCGGGCGCTCACCCTCGCCGCATCCGAGAAGGACCGGGCCGAGCACGCCCTCGCCGTGGAGAGCGCCGTGAAGCGGCTCGCCCCGCACACCGCCCGCCTCGACACGAGCCCCGAGCCCTTCACCCTGCAGCTGCCGAACCTCTGGCACCTCGCCACCGACCTCAAGGGCACGCTCGGCGACGGCTCGAGCTCGCTCGATCTCGTGCGGGCCGTGCACCCGACGGCCGCCGTCGCCGGCACCCCGCGTCGCATCGCGCTGCCCGCGATCGCCGAGCTCGAGGGCTTCGACCGCGGCCGCTACGCGGGCCCGGTGGGATGGATCGACGGCGGCGGCGACGGCGAGTGGGCGATCGCGCTGCGCTGCGCGCAGGTCGACTCCGACGGCACCGTCACCGCCTATGCCGGTTGCGGCATCGTGCACGACTCCGTGCCCGCCGACGAGCTCGCCGAGACCGTCATGAAGTTTCGGCCGATCGTCGAGGCGTTCGGCGGCTGACCGCGGCCTGGTTCAGCTCGCGGCGAGCCGCGCCTGCTGCTCGGCGACGTCGTAGTCGGCCTTCGGCCAATCGAGATCCATGCCCTCGAGCGCGTCGATCAGCAGGTGCTGCACGGCCAGCCGCGCGTACCACTTGCGGTCGGCGGGCACGACGAACCACGGGGCATCCGGGGTCGCGGTGCGCTCGAAGACGAGCTGGTAGGCCGCCGCGTAGTCGTCCCAGAGCAGTCGCTCGTCGACGTCGCCGGGATTGAACTTCCAATGCTTGTCGGACCGCGCGAGCCGCTCGGTGAGCCGCGCCTTCTGCTCGTCGCGCGAGATGTGCAGCATGACCTTGATGATCGTCGTGCCGGTGGCGGTGAGCTCGGCCTCGAACTCGTTGATCGCCTCGTAGCGCCGCTCGATCTCCTCGGGCGAGGCGAACTCGCGAACCCGGCCGATGAGCACGTCTTCGTAGTGCGATCGGTCGAAGACGCCGATCATGCCGGCGCCCGGCACCTGCTTGTGGACGCGCCAGAGGAAGTCGTGCTGGAGCTCTTCGGGCGTCGGCTTCTTGAACGCGGCGAGCTGCACGCCCTGCGGGTCGACGGAGCCCATGACGTGCTTGACGATGCCGCCCTTGCCCGCCGTGTCCATGGCCTGCAGCACGAGCAGCACGCGCCGCTCGTCGCCCATGCGACTCATGGCGAAGAGCTGCTCCTGCAGTTCGGCGAGGACCTCGGCGCCCTCGGCGAGCGCCTCCTGCCCCGCCGCCTTGTCGCCGTCGAAGCCGGGGCTCGCCCGGGTGCCGGTCTTCGCGAGCTCGAAGCCGTCGCCGACGCGCAGCAGCTCGGCAGGGTCGGCGGTCCAGTACTTCTCGCGGCTCATGGCTCCATGATGCCGAGCGAGCGGATGCCGCGGCAAGCGTCAGCGCGGAAGCGGGACCTCGAGGATCGACGGCCCGTCGACCCGGGTGCCGAGCGCATCGTGGAGCTCGGACCGAGTGGTCGCCCGCGTGTACCTCCAGCCGTAGGCGGCGGCGAGCGACGCGAGGTCGACGTGCTGCGGCGTGAACTGCACGCGGTCGAAGGCATCGGCAGGGGCGGATGCCGCGACCTCGAGCGAATCGAAGATGGTGCCGCCGCCGTCGTTGCCGACGATGAGCTGCACGCGCGGCCGGTGCTCGCCCTCGCCGAGCAGCATCGACCCGACATCGTGCAGCAGGGTGAGGTCGCCGATGACGGCGCGGGTCACGCCGCCACGGGCCGCGAGTGCGGGCGACGATGCCGTGGCCGCGGCGTGAGCTGCGGCATCCGCTTCGCTCGGAAGGCCGGCCGATGCGTCGCCTTCGCCCGGGTGCGCGACCTGGCTCGCGATCGCGATGCCGATCGCGGTCGCCACGGTGCCGTCGATGCCGGCGAGCCCGCGATTGGCGTGCACGGGGATGCGGCGTCCGGGCACCGCCCGGTCGGCGTCGCGGATCAGTCGCGAGGCGCCGAAGAGGAGCCGGTCGTGCGGCCACGTCGCCGACCACACGGCATCGACGAGCATGCGCCGGGTGATGGGCGCCCGCATCGCAGCGAGCTGCGCCTTCATGTACTCGCGCTGCGCCTCGAAGTCCGACGCATGGCCGGTCTCGTCGACGCCGTCGCGCTGCAGCGGCACGGTCGGGAGCCCGGCCTCGACGAGCATGCGGCTCGCGCGCACCCAGCGGCCCGTCCACGCGCGTTCTTCACTGCTCTGCGGTCGCGTCTCCGTGTGCACGGCGCGTTCGAACCGGGCGACGCGGCGCCCGGGGTTGAACCACTCGATGCCCCACGGCGCCACGACGATCGTCTCGACGCCCTCTCGCTGCACGAGTGCGGGCACCTCGCGCGAGAGCGTCGGGTGGCCGAAGACCACGACCCGCTCGATCTCGTCGCCGAAGCCCGGTTCGTGCAGCAGTTCGCGGTAGGCGACGACGAGGTTCGGTCCGAAGTGTGCGCCGCTCGAGACCTCGGCGATGAGCGGCCAGCCGCCGTCGCGCGCGAACTCCTCGGCGCCCGGCCCCGCTCCGGCGCCGGCCACGACGATCGTGCGCGGACCGGATGGGATGGGCGCGCTGTGCCCCTCGCTGTTCCCCGAGCCTGCCGAAGGGGCCCCGGCCCGAGTGGCCCCGCGTGCTTCGACAGGCTCAGCGAGCAGACCACGCTCAGCGAGCAGATCCGCCGTGATCGCCGAGGACAGCGGCTCCCGCAGTTGCAGGTTGAGGTGCACCGGGCCCGGGCCCGGGTGCGGCACCGGCCGGCCGTCGGCGTCGCGGCCGAGCGCTGCGGCGACGGCCTCGCGGGCGAGGCGCGCCGCGGCATCCGCTTCACCGGCGCCGCCGTCGGGAGCCGCGACATCGCGCTCGAGCCGCACCGCGCCCGCGAAGATGCCGGGCTGCATGGTCGTCTGGTTCGAGCGGATGCCGCGCAGCTCCGCCGGACGGTCGGCCGAGAGCACGATCAGCGGCACGCCCGAGTGATGCGCCTCGAGCACCGCGGGGTGCAGGTTCGCGACCGCCGTGCCGGAGGTCGTGATGACCGGCACCGGACGACCCGACTCGACCGCGAGGCCCATGGCGAGGAACGCCGCGCCGCGCTCGTCGATGCGAACGTGCAGGCGCACGGCGCCGGCCCGTTCGAGTTCGGCGGCGGCGAGGGCGAGGGCCTGCGATCGCGAGCCCGGCGCAACGACGAGATCGACGACGCCCTCGCGCACGAACGCCGCGAGCAGCGCCAGCGCGCTGTCGCTCGCGGGGCTCGCTGGGGTTCGACGGTCGGGCTCAGCCATTCGGCCGGCCGGACGGACCGGGCTCACCCGGCGTCTCGGGGGTGTCGGGTCGCTGGCGCTCGGTGCCGGGGGTGCCGGCGGTGCCGGGCGTGCCGTCTGGCGGCGAGACGTCGCCGGTCGCGGCGTCGCGATCGAGTTCGGCGAGCTCCTGCTCCATGCGGCGGATGCGCTCCGCCTGCTCGGCCTCGGTGCCGAGTCGGCGCAGGAACTCGGCGTCGTCGTCGGGAGCCACCGTGCGGCTGCGACCGCCGGGGATGCGCCCGGCACGGCCCCGCCCGATGATGAACCAGAGCAGGCCGCCGATGATCGGCACGAAGACGATGACGACGATCCACCAGCCGCGGCTCAGCCCGCGGACCCGTGAACGGTCGAAGAAGGCGCAGTCGGCGATGGCGTAGATGGAGAAGACCACCGCGGCCACGATCAGCACCACGTACAACCGCACCATGGCCCCAGTCTAGGCGTGTGCGCGGGGTTCCCGGCTGTGAGTGCGCTCAGCCGCGCCGACCTAGACTGATCGGGTGAAATCCGTGCCCGTCTGGATCTGGTACACCGCGCTGCGGGTGCTGCTGTTCGCCGTTCCGCTCGCGGTGCTCCTGATCGCGGGCGTCAACGTCTGGGTCTCCGCGGCGATCGCCGCACTGTTCGGGCTGAGCGCGTCGCTCATCTTCCTGCGCCGTGCGCGCAACGCGATGTCGAGCGACCTCTACGCGGCCCGCCACCGCGAGACGCCGGTCGTGAACGCCGACGACGAGGCCGAAGACGCCGCGCTCGAACGCGGCGTCGACGAGCGCTGATCGCACCACCGGTCGAGGAGGCCCGCCAGGGGCCGTATCGAGACCCGATCAGAGCGCGAACGCCAGCCCGAGCCCGATGCCGTAGACGAGTGCCGTGAGGCTCGCGAGCTGCAGGGCGATGATGAGCTCCCGCGGGGTCTTCGCCGTGAGCACGATGAGGCAGGCGGGCAGTGCCGCGAGCAGGGCGAACATGACGAGCCACGCCGCCGGGTAGAACAGCGCGAAGAAGCCGACGATGACGAACGGCACGAGCATGAAGACGGCGAACAGGATGCGTCCCGCGAGCGGACCGACGAGCACGGCGAGCGTGCGCTTGCCGGCCACCTTGTCTTGCACGACGTCGCGCAGGTTGTTGGCCATGAGCACCGCGCAGGCGATGAGCCCCACCCCGACGCCGCCGAGCCACGCCTCGAAGTTGACGGTGAGCGCCTGCACGAACGCAGAACCCGCCGTCGCGACGAGCCCGAAGAAGACGAAGACGAAGAGCTCGCCGAGGCCGTAGTAGCCATAGGGATGCTTGCCGCCGGTGTAGAACCAGGCGGCGACGATCGCGACCGCGCCCACGGCGAGCAACCACCACTGGCCCGTCACGACCGTGAGCGCGAGTCCGGCGATGCCCGCGAGCGCGAAGAAGCTCAGCGCGACGGTGAGCACCTGCTTGGGCTTGGCCACGCCCGACCCCGTGAGGCGGGCCGGGCCGACCCGGTGCTCGTCGGTGCCGCGCACCCCGTCGGAGTAGTCGTTGGCGTAGTTGACGCCGATCTGCAGCGCGAGCGCGACGACGAGGGCGAGCAGCGCCCGCGCCGGGTGCCACGGTCCGTCGGGGATCGCGACGATGCCGGCGCCCGTGCCGAGGGCGACCGGTGCGATCGCGAGCGGCAGGGTGCGCAGTCTCGCGCCCGACACCCAGTCGGCGGCCGTGGCGCGGTCGCGCGCGCCGGGCTTCGCAGCCGGCTTCGCGCCGGGCTTGGCGGCCGGATCCGCGCCTCGAGCGGCCTTCGCGGGGTTCCCGCTGCGCCCCGGCGTACGGGACTTTCCGGCGAGATCGGCGGCGGGGTTCAGGCGTTGGGGTTTCGGGCGGGCCACACGAACATGCTAGTTCGCGTCCGGCTCGGAGAACCCGGCGCCGACGTCCTCCGCCGCAGCATCGGCGAACAACCGTGCGAGGCGTCTCCGGTCGGGCTTGCCCGAGGCCAGCAGCGGCAGCGCGTCGAGTCGCAGCAGCCGCACGGGGCGGGCCGCAGGCGCGAGCCCCGCGGCATCCGTCGCCGTCGCGAGCGCCGCGAGGTTCGCGGATGTCGCTGCATCCGCACGCCCGAGGTGACGCGATCCGTCGTTCCCGTCGCGCGCAGCGTCGGTTCGCGTCATCTCACCGATCGCGACGACGACCCCCGGCCGCTGACCCCACTCGGCGTCGTCCGCCGCGACCACGACGGCCTCGGCGAACCCGGGAACGCCCCGGATCGCGCGCTCGACCTCCCCGAGCGCGACCTTCACGCCGCCCGAGATGATGACGTCGTCGGCTCGACCCGAGATGCGGAGCCTGCTGGCACCGTCGTCGGCCGGGATGAGCTCGCCGAGGTCGCCGGTGCGGTACCAGCGGGTGCCGTCGGCGTCGGTGATGAAGGCCTCTGCCGTGCGCCCGGGGTCGTCGAGGTAGCCGCTCGCGAGCATCGGGCCGCTCAGCTGCACCTCTCCCCCGACGATGCGCACGCCGACCCCTGGCAGCAGCATGCCATCGTAGACGCAGCCGCCCGCGGTCTCGCTCGAGCCGTAGGTGCGGTGCACGCGGGCACCGAGGCCGGCGGCACGCTCCACGAGCCCGGCGGGCGCCGCCTGGCCCCCGAGGAGGATCCGGTCGAACGAGCGCAGGGCATCCGCTACCGCGGCATCGTCGGCGGCGGCCTCCACGAGCCGGGCGAGCTGCACAGGAACGAGCGAGGTGAACCGCGCGCCTGCAGGGTCGAGCCGGGCGGATGCCGCAGCGAACGCCAGCGGGTCGAAATGCCCCTGCGGCATCACGACGGGTTCGGTGCCCGCGAGGATCGAGCGCACGAGCACCTGCACGCCCGCGATGTAGGTCGCCGGCAGCGCGAGCAGCCACTGGCCGTGCTGCCCGCCGAACCACTGCTCGGTCGCGCCGGCGCTCGCCCGGAGTGCACCGGCCGAGAGCATCACGCGCTTCGGGGCATCCGTCGACCCGCTCGTCTCGACGACGAGGGCGACGTCGCCCGGTACATGCCCGGCGACCAGGTCGGCACTCGCGGGCTCGGCGTCGCCCGCGACCGGCAGCACCGCGAGAGCCGCCTCGTCGAAGAGCACGGCCTGCCGCAGCTGCGCGATCAGGGCAGGCGTGTCGCCGGCTGCAACCCGGATGAGCGGTTTCACGGGCTCCACCGGCACCGCCTGAACCGGTGACCCGTAACCGGCATCAGTAGTGCCACGGGTACGGGCCCCAGTCGGGGTCGCGCTTCTCGAGGAAGGCATCGCGGCCCTCGACGGCCTCGTCGGTGCCGTAGGCGAGTCGCGTCGCCTCACCCGCGAAGACCTGCTGGCCGACCATGCCGTCGTCCACCGCGTTGAACGCGAACTTCAGCATGCGCACGGCGGTCGGCGACTTCGTCAGGATCGTGCGCGCCATCGCGATGGCCTCGCGTTCGAGCTCGGCGTGGGGCACGACGCGGTTCACGGCACCCATCTCGTAGGCGCGCTCGGCCGAGTACTCCTCGGCCAGGAAGAACACCTCGCGAGCGAACTTCTGCCCGATCTGGCGGGCGAAGTACGCGCTGCCGTAGCCGGCGTCGAAGCTGCCGACGTCGGCGTCGGTCTGCTTGAACCGGCCGTGCTCGCGGCTCGCGATCGTCAGGTCGCAGACGACGTGCAGCGAGTGGCCGCCGCCGGCAGCCCAGCCGGGCACGACCGCGATGACGACCTTCGGCATGAAGCGGATGAGCCGCTGCACCTCGAGGATGTGGAGGCGGCCCGTGCTCGCAGCTGCGGCCGGGTCGCGGACGACCGCGGTCTCGTCGGCCGAGTACTGGTAGCCGTCGCGCCCCCGGATGCGCTGGTCGCCGCCCGAGCAGAACGCCCAGCCGCCGTCCTTCGCACTCGGCCCGTTGCCGGTCAGCAGCACCACGCCGATGCGCGGGTTCGTGCGCGCGTCTTCGAGCGCGCGGTAGAGCTCGTCGACCGTGTGCGGCCGGAAGGCGTTGCGCACCTCGGGCCGGTGGAACGCGATGCGCGCGATGCGGCCGTCGTTCGAGTGATGGTAGGTGATGTCGGTGAGGCCCGCAGCACCGGCGACAGCGGATGCCGCGTCGGTCCACTCGCTCGGATCGAACAGGTCGGACACCGCAGCGCTCATGACCCCAAGCCTATTCCGCGCAGATCAGAACACGGCGGCTCCCCGGGCTAGAGGCCGAGCATGGCGCCGCCGTACGTCGTCACGACGACCACGACGGTGATGACCGCCGCGGTGATCGGGATCAGGGCCGCGATCACGAGCAGCACGCCACCGACGCCGATGAGCACGTTCTTCGCGACCGGCTCCTCGGCCACCTCGGCGCCCTCGATGCCGAGTTGCTGCAGTCCGTCCATGTGCGCCTCCTCGTGGGCGTTCACCCTAACAGGCCCCCATCTTCGCGAGCCGGGGTGCGAGACTGGGCACATGCTGCCCGAGCCGAACGAACTGCTCGCCACCGCCAGAGTCGTGGCCCTCCCCCTCGTGACGCGGTTCCGCGGCATCGACGTACGCGAGGCCGTGCTCTTCGAAGGGCCGGAGGGATGGACCGAGTTCTCGCCGTTCGTCGAGTACGACGACGACGAGGCATCCGCTTGGCTCGCGGCCGCGATCGACTACGGCTGGACGGCCCCGCCGCCCGCGCTCCGCGACCGCATCCCGGTCAACGCGACCGTGCCGGCCGTCGACCCCGACAGCGTCGCGGCGGTGCTCGCGCGATTCCCCGGATGCCGTACGGCGAAAGTGAAGGTCGCGAGCGCCGACCAGACCCTGGCGCAGGATGTCGCCCGTGTGCGGGCGGTGCGCGAGGCACTCGGACCCGAGGGGCGCATCCGCATCGACGCGAACGCGGGCTGGAACGTCGACGAGGCCGAGCACGCGATCCACGCGCTCGCACCGTTCGACCTCGAGTACGTCGAGCAGCCCTGCGCGAGCGTCGAGGAGCTCGCCGAGATCCGCCGCCGAACGAAGTACATGGGGGTGCCGATCGCGGCCGACGAGAGCGTGCGCCGCGCCGACGACCCGCTCGCCGTGGCCGAGGCCGGTGCCGCCGACCTGCTCGTGATCAAGGCCCAGCCGCTCGGCGGCATCCATCGTGCACTCGAGCTCATCGGCCGCACCGGCCTGCCCGTCGTCGTCTCGAGTGCCCTCGACACGAGCATCGGCCTCTCGATGGGCGCGCAGCTCGCGGCATCCGTGCCCTCGCTCGAATTCGACTGCGGACTCGGCACCGCGTCGCTCCTGGCGGCGGATGTCACGCGGTCGCCGCTCATCCCCGAGGGCGGGTCGATCCCGGTCGGCCGGGTGCTGCCCGACCCCGCGCTGCTCGAGCGCTACGCGGCCTCGCCCGAGCGCACCGAGTGGTGGTTCGAGCGGGTCGTGCGATGCCACGCGGTGCTCACGCAGCCGGTGGCCTGACGACCGCGGAGACGATCGACGGTGGCATCAGGCCGCGCGCAGCAGCGACGCGTGATCGCGTGCGAAGGTCTCGAAGTCCCGCGCCGGCCGGCCGACCACCCGTTCGAAATCGGGTGTGGTGAGATCACCCCAGTTCGACGCGTACGCCCGCCCGTACTCGACGCTGACTGCCGCCACCCATTCGGTGAGCCCGAAGCCGAGCATCGCCGTGTACGCCTGGTCGTCACTCAGCCGGCGGTACGCGACCGGCGTCTCGAGCACGGATGCCGCGGCATCGGCCGCCTCGTGCAGCGACATGCTCTCGGGGCCCGTGATCGTGTACGTGGCACCGGCATGTGCGTGCGGATCGGTGAGCACGGCGGCCGCGAACTCGGCGATGTCGCGCACGTCGATGAACCCGACGCGGCCATCGCCGAGCGCCCCGTAGAGGGCGTCGCCGTTCACGCTGCCGAGCAGGTTCTGCATGAAGAACGCGGGCCTGATGATGGTCCAGTCGATGCCCGAGGCACGCAGCTCGGCGTCGGAGAGGGCATGCAGCCTCCCGTTCCTGGTCGGGGCGTCGTGCGCCGCCCCGATCGCCGAGAGGCGCACGATGTGGCGCACACCGGCGGCGCGGGCCGCCCAGATCGCGTTCATGCTCGCGTGCGGCGCCTGCGGGCCCATGGCGGTGAGCAGCCAGAGGGTCTCGACGCCGTCGAAGGCGGCGCCGAGAGAGCTCGGGTCGTCGAGGTCGCCGACGACGACGTCGACGCCCGGGATCGCGGGAGCCTTCGCGATGTCGCGCACCATGGCCCGCACCTCGAGGCCGGAGTCGGCGAGTCGTTCGAGGAGGGCGCTGGAGATGTTGCCGTTGGCGCCGGTGATGAGCACGGTCATGACGCCGGCCCGTCTTCGGAGACGATGAGCTCGTCGATGGCGGAGAAGAAGCCGGCGATGCCGGGCAGGTTCGCCCCTCGCTCACGCGAGAGCGCGAGGTCGGCAGCGCTTCGCCACTCGACGACGTCGAGCCATTCGTGGTCCGGGAGCTCCACGAGCCGGGCGCCGATGAAGCCCGGGCGATCGGTGCGGAAGTCGGCGAGCATGGCCGGTCGTGCCGCCAGCAGCGCCTCGCGGCCGGCGCGGAACCTGGTGAGTTCGATGATCATGTGCGTGTTCTCCTTCGCTACACTGGCGAAGGTATAGTAAGAATTCATGATCGTCAAGATCAGTGACTAAATGCGAGGAACTTGATGAGACGCAGTGAACGGAAGGCCGCATCGCCCGACCTCGGCATCCTCGCCAATCGCGCGCTGCACACGGTGCAGCGCGAGCTGTTCCGCACGCTCGCCGAGCAGGGCCATCCCGACCTGCGCCCGCGTCACGGCGCGGTCATGGCGTTCATCGACGAAGAGGGCAGCCGTGCCACCGATCTCGCCCAGCAGTCGGGTCAGCACAAGCAGGTGATCGGCACCCTCGTCGACGAACTGGCCGCCCTCGGCTACGTGCGGCGCGAGCCCGACCCCGACGATCGTCGCGCCAAGCTCGTGGTACCGACCGAGCGCGGACTCGACCAGATGCAGCGTTCGGACGCGATCGTCGCCGAGATCGAAGCCCGCCACGCGGAGGCGGCTGGCGACGCGGCGTACGACGCGTTCAAGCGGCTGCTCCGGCAGGTCGGCGAAGCGCCATCGGCCGACGGCGACGCCGGCGTCACCCCGTGACGGTCGCGCGCTCCAGGTAGCTCGTGATGGCGTCGCGGTTCTTCGCGAGACATCCGATGCGCTGATCGAGTTGGGCGCGGCGCTCGGCGAGCGTCTCGGCGAGATCGCGCTGGATCACGGGCGCCACGGCGTTCGACGTGCTCGCGAGGCACGGCAGCATGTCACGGATCACGGCGGTCGGGATGCCGGCCTCGATGAGGCCGCGCACCTGGTTCACCCGCTCGATCGCGGAGTCGGCGTACTCGCGGTAGCCGTTGTGCTCGCGCGTCGAGCTCACGAGGCCCTGCTCCTCGTAATAGCGCAGCAAGCGCGTCGCGACGCCCGTCCGCGTCGAGAGTTCGCCGATTTGCATGCCGCCTCCTGTGTCGTCGCGTTCGTCGTCTGATCCTCACGACTTGACCTTCACATTAGTGTCAAGGTTCGACACTGTCGACATGGCTTCACCGATCACCGACTCTCTGACCCTGCCGAAGCGTGCCGCGGCCGCCGGCCCCTCGCGCCGCAGCGGCCGCACCCGCCTTCCGCTGAACGGGCTGCTCGCCCTCGCCGCCGTCGTCTTCACCGGCGTCGTCACCGAGATCCTGCCGGCCGGCCTCCTGCCGCAGATGAGCGCCGATCTCGGGGCATCCGAGTCCCAGATCGGCCAGCTCGTGGCGATCTACGCGGTCACGACCGCGATCACCGCGATCCCGCTGACCGCACTCACCCGCAGCGTGCCCCGCAAGCCGCTCCTGGTGGCGCTCGTGCTCGGCTTCGCCCTCGTGAACGGCGTCACGGCGATCGCCGACTCCTACGCGCTCATCCTCATCGCCCGCGTGCTCGGCGGCATGCTCGCCGGGCTGCTCTGGGCGATGGCCGCCGGCTATGCCATGCGCACCGTCGAACCCGAGCACTCGGGCCGGGCGCTCTCGATCGCGATGGTCGGCACTCCCCTGGCGTTCGCCTTCGGCCTGCCGATCGCGACCATGCTCGGCGGCGCCGTCGGCTGGCGCGCGGCGTTCGGCCTCATCGCGATCGTCGGCGTCGGCCTCGCCGTCTGGGCGGTCGCCGCCCTGCCGTCGTTCCCAGGAGAACGGGCGGGGGCTCGCCCGTCACTGGCATCGGTGCTGCGGATGCCGGGACTGGCCGCGGTGCTCGCGACCACGGCGTTCTTCATCCTCGCCCACAACATCGCCTACACCTACATCGCGCCCCTGACCGTGGCGTCCGGCCTCGACGCGCACCTCGACCTCGCGCTGCTCGTGTTCGGCGTGCTCGCCGTGGTGGGCGTGATCGGGGCCGGCGCCCTCGTCGACCGGCGCATGCGCTCGATGGTCATCGTCGCGGCGGTGCTGCTCGGCGCAGCGATGATCGCGATCGGGCTCTGGGCCGCCCAGCCGATCGTGGTCTTCCTCGCACTCGGCGTCTGGGGTCTCGCCTACGGCAGTGCGCCCACGCTGCTGCAGGCCGCGCCGGCGCGGATCGCGGGCGACGCAGCGGATGTCGCGCAGTCGATGGTCGTCGCGACATGGAACGGCTCGATCGCGGCGGGCGCGTTCGTCGGCGGTCTCGCGCTCGATGCGCTGGGCGTCGACTGGCTGCCGTGGCTCGCGCTGGCACTGCTCGCGGTTGCGGCGGCGATCGCCGCGACCGTGCGCACGGCCTTCGCGCCGATCACCCCGCCGGTCGAGTAGCGCGGAGCGCGTATCGAGACCCCTTCCGAGGTCTCGATACGCCTCCTTCGTCGGCTCCTCGACCGACGAGACTCTGCTCACCAGAGGATGAGCGGCACCGCGAACGATTGCGAGTCGGCGTAGCCCTCGCCGCCGTCGAACACCGCACGCACGAGGTGCAGCCCACGCGGCAGCTTCGGCAGCTTCACGTCGATGCGGCCGGCATCGGCTGCCTTCAGTTCGGTCTCGGCGATGAGCGTGCCGCCGTCGTACACGCGCACGGTGCCGACCGCTGCGCTGCCGTCGAGCGCGAACACCGTGCCCCGCAGCTTCACCGCGGAGCCCGCCTTCGCGAGCAGCTTGTTCGGCGTGGCGACCGTGAAGGTCGTCACCGCCGGCGGCGCCTGCTCGTCGACGAGCACGGCGACGCTGCGGGCCGGCACGGTGACCGTGCCGGTCGCGGCATCCCACGTCGTCGTCTTCACGACAGCGTCGGACCCGTTCGCCTGGGCCTCGGCGAGCGCGAACTCGCGACCTGCGAGCGCGGCGACCGTCTCGGTCACCGGCTCCGGCGACGCGTTGAACACGACGAGCGCACCGTCGAGCTCGGGGTCGACGTCGTCGCCCACGAGGTCGTCGATCTGCATCGCGATCACGCCGGGCGTCGCCTCGGCGCCGCTGTTCGGGAACGACACCTTCTCGTCGATGAGCTCCGCGGAGCCGAGCTGCAGCAGGTCCACCGTCGAGCGCACGCGCAGCAGGTCGAGAGCGGATGCCTCGGCTGCGGCGATGTCCGCAGCGCCCGGCTTGAGGGCCGGGTCTGCGAGGAGGGGCGCCATGTCGGCCCACTTGGTGCCGTTGTCGGCCTCTCCCGTCAGGCCGGAGCCGAAGGTCGACTCCTGGCCCGTCCAGTCGATGCGGTTGAACCAGTCGCCGGAGTTGTAGCTGTTGCGATCGAGCGACTTCGAGCGCAGCAGCTCGGTGCCGGCGTGCCAGAAGGACGGCGACTGCGACAGTGTCACGGTCGCGAGCTCGAGCGTGTTCATGCGTACACGATCGGCCATCGTCGTGCCCACCGGCAGCTTGAACACCGAGAGGTCGTAGAGCGTCTCGTTGTCGTGGGCGTCGACGTAATTGATGACCTCGTCGGGCTGATCGGCGTAGCCGGCCGGCGCACCGCGGTAGTCGAGCGCGTCGCCGCGCACCGTCTGCCCCGAGGCATCCGTCAGCTCGTAGGCTCGCAGGTTGCCCGCGAGGCCGAGCTTCACCAGGTCGGTCTGGTGCCCGAGGTCGGCGAGCTGGTCGTCCGGCGACGGCGTGCCGGGCCGTCCGTTCGGGTCGGTGCCGAGCCCGGTGCCGAAGCCCTGCTGGAACGTCGAGGAGCTGTCGACCGGGCTGCCGCCGTGCACGGCGTCGCGCAGCCGGTCGTTGAAGGTGCCGATGCCCGTGCCGCCGAGCTGACCCTGCGTGGCCTGCTCGAACAGCGCGTTGTCGGCGACCTCGCCGAAGTTCCACCCCTCGCCGTACAGGTAGACGGATGACCCGTCGACGCCGTCCTCCTCGAGCGTGAGCTCGTCGAGGGCTGCGCGCACGGCCAGCATGTTCGCCTTCGAGTGGTGGCCCATGAGGTCGAAGCGGAAGCCGTCGACCTTGTACTCCTTCGCCCACAGCACGACGGAGTCGACCATGAGCTTCTGCGCCACGTCGTGCTCGGTCGCCACGTTCTGGCAGCACGTCGAGGTCTCGACGTTGCCGGCCGCGTTCAGGCGCTGGTAGTAGCCGGGCACGATCCTGTCGAGCACCGATTTGGCACCCTGCCCTGCCTCGGCGGTGTGGTTGTAGACCTCGTCGAGCACGACCTGGAGGCCGGTGTCGTGCAGCGCACCGACCATCTCGCGGAACTCGGCGACCCGGGCGCCGCCATCGGGGTCGACGGCGTACGAGCCCTCCGGCGTCTGGAAGTGGAACGGGTCGTACCCCCAGTTGAAGCCGTCGAGGTCGCGGATCGCGTCGATGCAGGCCTGCTGCTCGGGCGACGCCGGACCGAACGACGCGAGGTCGCAGTCGGGCGTCGTCTGGGCCGCTCGGTTCTCCTCGATCGTGGCGATGTCGAACGTCGGCAGCAGGTGCACGGTGTTGATGCCGGCGTCGGCGAGCTGCTGCAGCTGGGCGGTGCCGGCCGACTCCCGTGTGAAGGCGCGGTAGGTACCGCGCTCTTCGGCGGGAACGGTCTCGTCGCCGATCGAGAAGTCGCGCACGTGCAGTTCGTAGATCGCACGGTCGACGGCGCGCTCGACGACGGGCGCCGCCGTCTCCTCCCATTGTTCGGGTCGCAGCGACTCGTCGTCGAGGTCGACGACGACCGAGCGCACCGAGTTCGCCGTGAGGGCGACGGAGTACGGGTCGGTGACCGAGTTCGTCTCGATCTCGCCGGTGCTCGGGGCGTAGACCTCGACCGACCAGCGGTACTCGTCGCCCGCCTCGAGCCCGTCCACACTCCAGGTGCCGTCGGCCTCGTCGAAGCTCGCCTCGACGAGCTCGGCGTCACCGGATGCCCCGGCGCTCCAACGTTCGAGCGACACCGTGCGAGCGGTCGGCGCCCAGAGCGTCGCGTTCGCGCCGCCGTCGGTCCAGTTCACGCCGAGCGGCACGGATGCCACGGCGTCGCCGTAGAGCGCGTCGAGCACGCCGGGCAGCTGCACGCCCGTGAAGGCGGTGAGCTCGTCGTCCGTCTGCTGTGCGACCGCGAGCTGCTCGGTGAGGAGCCCCTGCACGTCGCTCCGGTCGAGGCCGACCGGGCGCAGGGCGAGGAAGCCCTCGAGCGCAGGGAACGCCGCGAGCTGCTCGTCGGAGAGCCCCTCGGGGTCGAGCTCGAGCTCGACGGGGTCGTCGCCGCCGGTGACGGCACCTGCCTCGACCGCGAGCGAGGCGTCGCCCGAGTGCTCGAGGGTCCACGAGGCATCCGTCGCCTCTGCGCCGCTGAGCAGTTCGGCGGGCCACGCGAGCGTGTCCTCGCTCACCCAGTGGGCGCGCGTCTCACCGGTGCCGGCGAGCGGCGGGTCGGTGACGACGATCTCGAGCTCATGCGTGGCGAGCGTGTAGCGGAACTCGACGAGCTTGCCCGTGGCCGCGGTGAACGAGTAGTTCGCCCCGCCCGGTGCGCCGCCGACGCCGTAGTTCTCGTCCCAGCCGCGGCCATGGGCGACCTTCGTCTCGTAGGCGCCGTCGGGGATCTCATCGGTCGCGTAGGTGTAGACGCCGTCCTTGTCGCCGTCCTGCATGAGCGAGGCGAGGCAGTCGGGCTGCCAGTCGCCGGGGCATCCGACCTCCGACTGGAAGCTGCCGGGCAGCGTCACGACGGGGCCCTCGGCGGTCGAGGAGACGACCTTCGTGTCGGGGTTCCAGAAGAACGTGATCGGTCCGCCCGGGTGCGAGTAGGTGACGTTGCCGCCATTGGGCTCGCCGTTCGCGCCGTAGTTGACGTCCCAGCTGCCGTTGATCGCGACCTTGTACTCGTAGTCGCCGGGCGCCACGTCGAACGTGCCGGAGTAGATGCCGTCGGCGCGCAGCGTGAGCTTCGCCGCCTCGCAGCCGGGAGCCCAGTCGCCCGCGCAGCCCATCTCGGAGTTGTGCGAACCGGGCACCGTCACGAGGTCGATCGGCTGCTCGGGCTCCTCCTCCTCGACGAGGTTCACGGCGTTGCCGACGGAGGCGTAGGTGCTCGCCGCGGCACGGTTGCCCGCGGCATCCGTCGAGATCGCGCGGTACTCGAGCAGGGTGCCCTTCTCGAGGCCCGCCGTGTCGTGGAACACGCGCGGACTCGTGTCTTCGGCCGTGCCGAGCGCGTGCCAGGCGTCGTCGCCCGTGGCGCCGGCAACGCGCCAGGCGAAGCTCGTCTCCTGCCACGTGGCGTCGTCGACGTCGGCCACGACGGGGGTGATGCCAGAGACACCGGCACCGGCGACCGGCGTCGACACCGAGATTGCGGATGCCGCGTCGGGCGCGCTCACCGCACGGTCGGCCTTCCACACGACCGCACCGAGCGGCGGCACCGTGATCGAGGCGACGCCGTCGGCGTCCGCGGTGACGGCCGTGCCGTCGCCCGAGAGCACCGAGAACGAACCGTCCTTCGTGAGCGTCGAGACGTCGACCGTCTTCGCGGCGGCCGAGTTGTTCGCGGCCACAAGGTACTCGACCTGCTCGGTGCGGTCGACGCGGCTGAAGGCGTAGACGCCCGCGCCGCTGTCGACGTAGCGTTCGATCTGCGCGCCCGTCGCGAGGGCAGGGTGGGCGCTGCGCAGCGCGGCGAGCTCGGCGATGTGCTCGTAGAGCGGGGCATCCGTCGCATAGCGGTCGACGCTGCCGGCCGTCTCGCCCGTGACGAGCGGCTGGTTCTGGTACTCGGTCACCTGGCTCGCGAAGAGCGTCTGCCGCGCGTCCTTGTCGCCGCCGGTGCCGGCGAAGCCCTGCTCGTCGCCGTAGTAGACGACCGGCTGGCCCCGGGTGAGGAAGAGCAGCTCGTGCGCGAGCTCGTCGCGCTGCAGCGGGGCATCCGTCGAATTCAGGAAGTAGCCGACGCGGCCCATGTCGTGGTTGCCGAGGAAGGTCGGCAGCGCCGTCGCCGAGGAGTCGGGGGTCGTGTAGTAGTCGTCACCGGCGAAGAGCGACTGCAGGTTCTTGGCCGAGTTGCCCGCCGCGAAGCTCACGGCCTGCGACTGGAAGGTGAAGTCGAGCACCGAGTTCATGTCGGTCTTGCGCACGTAGGGCGAGAGCTTCTGCGGGTCGGCGTCGTAGACCTCGCCGAACATGAAGAAGTCATCCTTGCCCAGGCCGTGCGCGTAGTCGAGCACCTCGGTCGACCACTGCTCCCAGAACTCGAAGTTCACGTGCTTGGCGGTGTCGATGCGGAAGCCGTCGATGCCGAGGTCGATCCACTGCTCGTAGACGTCGACGAAGCCGTTCACGACCGTCGGGTGCTCGGTCATGAGGTCGTCGAGGCCCGAGAAGTCGCCGTAGGTGACCGACTCCCCCTCCCACGTCGAGTCGCCGCGGTTGTGGTAGAGCGTCGGGTCGTTGAGCCAGGCCGGCACCTTGAGCTCGGCGTCGTCGGCCGTGAGGCTCGGCGTGTACGGGAAGCTCGTCGCGGCGTCGAGCGCCGGGAAGTCCGCACCGGTGTCGGCGTCGGCGAAGTCGGCCGGGTCGAAGGCGGCGCCGTCGGCGTCGAGGTATGGGCTCGTCGCCTGGTCGATGTACGAGTACTGCTGCTCCTCGTAGTCGATCACGTCGGCCGTGTGGTTCGTGATGATGTCGAAGTAGACCTTGATGCCCTTGTCGTGGGCCTCGCCGATGAGCGCCTCGAGCTCGGCGTTCGTGCCGAGGTGCGGGTCGATCTGGGTGAAGTCGGTGATCCAGTAGCCGTGGTAGCCGGCGCTCGCGTTCGCGCCCTCGCCCTGCACCGGCCGGTTCTTGAAGCTCGGGGTCAGCCAGATCGCGGTCGTGCCGAGTCCGTCGATGTAGTCGAGCTGCTGCCGCAGGCCGGCGAGGTCGCCGCCGTTGTAGAAGCCCTTGTCGGTGGGGTCGTAGCCCGTCGCCATGCGGTCGCCGTCGAGGCCGCCCTCGTCGTTGGAGGTGTCGCCGTTCGCGAAGCGGTCGGTCATGACGAAGTAGAACACCTCGTCGCTGCCGGGCTGGCGCACGGGATCGGCCACCAGCTGGGCGTCGGATGCCTCGTCGTAGGCGCCGCGGAGCGTGGAATCGGTCGCCTCGAGCCCGACCTTCTTCAGGTTGTCGTCGAAGACCACGCGCACGGCGGTGTCGCCCGCGACGGTGAGCGGGATGTTGTCGCCGCCGCCGTTCAGCCCGTAGGCCTCGTCCCAGCTGTCATTCACCGCGACCTTGTACTCCCAGCTGCCCGCGGGGATCGTGAAGTCGGCCGCGAAGACGCCGGGGGTGCCGGTGGCGGTCAGCTCGGTGTCGGCGCAGTCGGGCGCCCAGTCGGCGCCGCATCCGAGCTCGCTCTGCAGCGAGCCGACGAGGGCGAAGGTGCGCGCCTCGTCTGCCGCGGCGGCGAGGCCCGGGATCACCGTGAGCACGGATGCCGCGAGCCCTCCCGCCACCACGAGGGCGAACCAGCTGCGTGCACGTGCGCGTTGCGTCATCCTTGACTCCCGATTCCCGGCACGACCGCGTGCCTCCGACCTGCAGGCGACCGTAGCAGCGGCCTCGCCGTTAATGCAAGCGCTTACAAATCTGCTTGCGGAGATTCGTATCCTGTGCCTATCTTTGGGGACAGTCGTCGTTGTGACGCGGCTGCCGCATCGACGCGGCGGCGGCGCGATCCTCTGGACTCCCGGCCTGAGATTCGCTGATCTCTGAAGGAACTCATTCCACATGACCGATCACAGACACGCCGAGGCGACGGCTGTCGCGGGGGTTCGCAAGCGCTTGCGGTTCTCTGCCGCAATCGCACTCGTCGCCCTCCTCGCCGCATTCATGACCGCACTGCCCGGAACGAGCTCCGACCGCGCTGAGGCGGCCGCACCGGGTCCACGCGACACCACCGCCGTGCTCTTCTCGTGGACATGGAACGCCATCGCGCGCGAGTGCACCGACAATCTGGGACCCGCCGGCTACGGCTTCGTGCAGACCTCGCCCCCGCAGGAGCATGTGCAGGGTTCCGAGTGGTGGACGTACTACCAGCCGGTGAGCTACAAGGTCGAGTCCCGGCTCGGCACTCGCGCCGAATTCAAGGCCATGGTCGACACCTGCCACAGCGCCGGCGTCAAGGTGATCGCCGATGCCGTCGTCAACCACATGAGCGGCAAGAGCGCGGGGGGCACGGGCTGGGCGGGCTCGACGTTCCAGCACTACGACTACCCCGGCATCTACCAGTCGCAGGACTTCCACTCGTGTCGACGTGACATCGCGAGCTACCAGAACCGCTGGGAGGTCCAGGAGTGCAACCTCGTGAACCTCTCCGACTTGGACACCGGTTCCGAGTACGTGCGCGGGCGCATCGCCGGATACCTGAACGACCTGGTCGGCCTCGGCGTCGACGGCTTCCGCATCGACGCCGTGAAGCACATCTCGGCCGCCGACATGCAGGGCATCATGAGCAAGGTGAACGACCGCGCTCGCCTCTACATCGTGCAGGAGGTCATCCGGGCGAACGAGCCGATCCAGCCCGAGGAATACCTGAGCAACGGCGACATCCACGAGTTCGCGTACGCGCGCAAGCTCAAGGAGGCGTTCGGCAGCGGCACCATCAACTGGCTCATCTCAGGCGCCGGCATCGGCCCGAGCTGGTCGGGCTTCCTGCAGAACTCCAATGCGGCGGTCTTCGTCGACAACCACGACACGGAGCGCAACGGCGAGACCCTCAGCTATCGGGACGGCTCCTCGTACGACCTCGCACAGATCTTCACCCTGGCCTGGAACTACGGCTCGCCCTCGATCCACTCCGGGTACGAGTTCTCGAACAAGGAGGCGGGCCCTGCGCTCGCCGGCAACGGCGAGGTCATCGACCCGGTATGCGGGCAGAACGGCTGGACGTGCAAGCACGCCCAGACCTCGATCGAGAACATGGTCGGCTTCCGAACCGCCACCTACGGCTCTGCCATCTCGAACAAGTGGGACAACGGATCGAACGCGATCGCGTTCGGCCGCGGCGACAAGGGCTTCGTGGCGATCAACCGGGGCGGCGGCAGCATCGACCGTTCGTGGCAGACCTCGCTTCCCGCGGGCTCCTACTGCAACGTCATCGTCGGCACCCCGACGAGCAGCGGATGCAGCGCCGGGGGCGTCGTGACCGTCGACTCGAGTGGTCGCTTCACCGCCTCCGTGGGTGGCAACGGCGCGCTCGCGCTTCACGTCGGCGCGAAGGCGGGCGGATCCGGCGGGGTCGACCCGGGCCCGGGGACGGGTGCTTCGATGACCGTCTTCTACTCGACTTCGAAGGGCTGGTCCGGCTACAACATGCACTATCGGATCGGCTCCGGGCCCTGGACGGCCGCTCCGGGCGTCGGCATGACCGCCGCCTGCACCGGGTGGGTGTCGAAGACGATCGACCTCGGCACCGCCTCCGGTATCACCGCAGCGTTCAACAACGGCTCGGGAACGTGGGACAACAACAACGGAGCCGACTACGTCGTGACGGGGCAGGTCGTCACCGTGAACAACGGTGCCGTCGGCTCGACGAACCCGTGCGGGACGCCCTCGTCGAGCACGACGACCGTGTACTACGCGACATCCTGGTCGAGCGCCAACATCCACTACCGCGTCGGCGACGGCGCCTGGACCCAGCCGCCGGGCGTCGGCATGATGAACGCCTGCGCGGGCTGGAAGTCGAAGTCGATCGACCTCGGTTCCGCGTCGAGCATCACCGCGGCGTTCAACGACGACTCCGGCACGTGGGACAACCACGGCGGGCAGGACTACACGATCGGGGCCGGGTCGGTGAAGGTCGCCAACGGCACCGTGACCGCCGGCAACCCGTGTAGCTGAGAGACCTCACGGCAGCCGAGACTTTCGGCGCCGTGAGCCGGGAAGGGCGGCACCGGGGCGAGCGATCGCACCGGTGCCGCTCTGAACTCCTTCAGGCTCGAGTCGTGCCCGCTCAGAGCCCCGAGTACGCGTGCAGTCCCTTGAAGAAGAGGTTCACGACGGTGAAGTTGAACAGCACCGTCGAGAAGCCGATGATCGCGAGCCAAGCCGAGCGCGAGCCCCGCCATCCGCGCGTGGCACGGGCGTGGATGTAGCCGGCGTAGACCACCCAGATGATGAAGGTCCACACCTCCTTGGTGTCCCAGCCCCAGTACCGACCCCAGGCCTTCTCAGCCCAGATCGAGCCGGCCATGAGGGTGAAGGTCCACATGATGAAGCCGATGATGTTGATGCGGTACGCGAGGTTCTCGAGCGTGACCGAGTCGGGCAGCGTCGCGAGGAACGTGAGCTTCACGGCCTTCGCCGTCGCTGCGATCGACTCGCGGCGGGCCTGCATGAGCTGCACGACCGAGAGCGCGAAGCCGAGGGCGAAGAGGCCGACCGACGCACTCGCCACGAACACGTGGATGACGAGCCACACCGACTGCAGCGCCGGCGGCAGCGGGATCGGGCTGACGTAGAAGTTGAGAGCGGCGATACCGAGCAGCACGAGCACGAGGCCCGTGATGAACGTGCCGAGGAACCGCAGGTCCTGCTTCACGACCACGAGCACGACGAGGAACACCGTGGTGATGATGAGCGTGCCGGTGAGCGCGAACTCGTACATGTTCGCCCACGGCACCCGGCCCGCGGCGAGGCCGCGCAGCACGTCGGCCGAGAGGTGCAGGATCCAGGCGAGCACCGTCATCGCGACGCCGACGCGCAGCGAGGGCGAACGGCCGTAGGCGACGGATGCCGCCGGCTTCGCCGCGCCTGCCGAGCGGGGGCTGGAGGGTGCACCGACCGCGACCGTCTCTTTGACCTCGACGCGAGCCGCGGCATCCGCCGCCGCCGTGGCCGCTGCCGAACGCCGCGCGAGGTCGATCGAGAACGCGATGAACGCGATCGCGTACACGACCATGGCCGAGTACACGCAGAGAATGGAGATCTCGTCGAGGGTCAACTGCACTGTTCTACCTTACGTCGAAGATTTCTCGGGAGCATCTGCGGCCGAGTTCGAGTTCGAAGTGGAACGGGCGGATGCCGCGGGGCCGGCGTGCTTGTCGGCGAAGCCGGTCACGGCGTCTTCGAGACCGGGGTCCTCGCCGCGGGCGAGTGCGGCGTACTCGAGCACGACCCGGCCGTCGGGCTTCGTCACGGCCTTCACCCACATGCGGCGGCGGGGCACGAAGAGCGAGACGAGCAGCCCGCCGAGGATGAGCGCGGCGAAGGCGAGCACCCACATCTGGGTCGGGTCGTGGTGGATGTCGAAGCTCGCGAAGCGCGAGACGCTCTGCGCGTAGTTGCGACCCTCGGCGTCGGCGGAGTCGGCGTCGGTGTCGCTCACGTCGACCGCGGGCGCAGCCCCCGGGGAGACGTCGTCGAAGGTCACCGTGCCGAGGCCGTTCGGCAGCTCGGCGGTCTCGCCGGGCTTCAGCTCGATCGAGTCGACGCCCGTCTTGCCGCCGGTCAGCTGCTCGAGGGTCGACGTGTCGAGCGAGTACACCGAGGTGGGCGTGCCGTCGTCGATGCCGAGGTCGCCCTCGTAGACGTTGAGCGTCAGCACCGGCAGGATCAGGTCGGGGTAGCTCGAGGTGTACGCCCCCGAGGTGAGCTCGGTCTGCGTCGGGTAGAAGAAGCCGACCATGCCGAGCTGTTCGGGCATGCCGTCGGGCACCTTCACGACGCCGATCGAGGTGAGGTTCGCGTCCTGCGGCAGGAACGGCACGGCGTCGGTGAACACGACGTCGCCCTCGGCGTTCTTCACGGTGATGGTCGGCGCGTAGCCGTTGCCGAGCAGGTAGACGTCGGTGCCGTGCGTGTAGAGCGGCTCGTTGACCTTCACCGTGCGGTCTTCGGGCTCGCCGTCCTGGCCCTGCACGGTCACGTGCGCCGTGAAGTCGATGGGCTGGCCGATCGCGTCCTGGTTGCGCGTCTCGTACACCGCGTCGAGGCTCTCGAGCGAGAGCCGGTACGGCGTCAACCGGGTGTCGGTGAAGAAGCGTCCGGGATTGAACGAGTCGTAGGCGGCGAGCGTGTTGACGAAGGTCTGGCCCTCGACGATCACCCGCTGGCCCGAGAAACCGAAGCCGCCGCCGAAGCCGACGGCCACGAGCACGCCGACGAGCGCGCTGTGGAAGACGAGGTTGCCGGTCTCGCGGAGGTAGCCGCGCTCGGCCGACACGGAGGGCTCGCCCCGCAGTTCGTACTGCTCGACGCGGTAGCCCGACTGACGCAGCTGCTTGGCCGCCGAGTCGATCGCGGCTGCAGCGGTCTCGCCCTCGGGCAGCGCGCGCTCGGTGTAGCCGGCGAGGCGCGAGAGCCGCACCGGGGTGCGCGGCGGCCGCGCTCGCAGCGCCTCGAAGTGGTGCTTCGTGCGCGGGATGATGCAGCCGATGAGCGAGACGAAGAGCAGCAGGTAGATCGCCGAGAACCACACCGAGGTGTAGACGTCGAACATCTGCACGCCGTCGAGGATCGGCGCGAGCCGCGGGTTGTCGTCGAAGTACTGGGTGACGCCGTTCGGGTCGCTCGAGCGCTGCGGCACGAGCGAGCCGGGCACCGCGGCGATCGCGAGCAGCAGGAGCAGGAGCAGCGCGGTGCGCATGCTCGTGAGCTGCCGCCAGGCGAAGCGCAGCCAGCCCACGAAGCCGAGCTTCGGCTGGTTGACGGGCGTCTCACCGGGGTCGGCCTCGGTCGAGTCGATGTGGTCGGCGGGCCGAGAAGGCGCGCCGGGATCAGATTGCGGGGACAAAACCCGTGATCACCGCCTGCAGTTCGTACATCCAGATGGACCAGATGCCCGTCACCATGAGCACGCCGATCACGATGAGCAGCGCACCTCCCGCGATGTTGATCGCGCGGATGTGACGACGGAGGAAGGCGAGCGAGCCCGTGACCCAGCTGAAGCCGGCTGCCACGAGGAGGAAGGGGATGCCGAGGCCCACGCAGTACGCGAGGCCGAGCAGCACGCCGCGGCCGGCCGAGGCGGAATCGGCGCTGAGGGCGAGCACGACGGCGAGGGTCGGGCCGATGCACGGCGTCCAGCCGAGCCCGAACACGATGCCGAGGAGCGGCGCCCCTGCCAGGCCGGTCGCCGGTCGCCACGACGGCTTGATCGTGCGCTGCAGGAAGGTGAACTGGCCGATGAAGACGAGTCCCATGACGATGAGCAGCACGCCGGCGACGCGCACGATCACGTCGGAGTAGCGCACGAGCCACGACCCGGCGAAGCCCGCGACGAGGTTGAAGCTCACGAAGACGACCGTGAACCCGACGATGAAGAGCAGCACGCCGAGCAGCAGCCGTCGGCGGTTCCTCCGCTCCGTCACGGCGTCGGCCGAGGCATCCGTGAAGCCGCCCAGGTAACCGAGGTAACCCGGCACGAGCGGCAGGACGCACGGCGAGAGGAACGAGACGAGGCCCGCAGCGATCGCGATCGGCATGGCCGCGAGCAACTGCCCGTTCAGCACGATCTCGCCCGCGCCCATGCGCTAGGCCTGCTCGGCGAGGAGGTCGTCGATGATCGTCTGCAGGATGGAGGCGTCCTTCAACTGGCCGAGCACGCGCGCGGCGACCCGGCCGTCCTGGTCGAGGACGATCGTCGTCGGCACGGCGGCGGGCGGCACGCGGCCCGCGAACGCGAGCTGCGCCTCGCCGGTCTCGACGTCGAGGACCGAGGGGTACGTGATGCCGTACTTCTCCTCGAACGGCGCGGCGGTGCCCGCCTGGTCGCGCACGTTCACGCCGACGAAGCTCACGTCGACGGGGTCGACCGCCTCGTGCACCTCCTGCAGGATGGGCGCCTCGGCGCGGCACGGCGCGCAGCCGGCGTACCAGAAGTTGACGACCTGCACCTTGCCCGCGTCATCCGCCGAGTCGTACTGCTCGCCCTCGACGGTCTCGCCCGTGAACTCGATCGCGTCGCTGCGATCGGCGGAGTCGTAGATCGTGATCGTGCCGTCGCCGGCGATGTAGTTCTTGCTGCTGCCCTCACGGAACTGGTCGGCGAGCGGGTCGCTCGTGCACCCCGTGAGCAGCAGGGCGGATGCCACGGCGACCGCCGTCAACGACCAACGAGCGCGCATCACACTGCTCCTACGTCTGTGGCCTGGGCGGAGAGTCCCGCCGCAGGGTCGGTGTAGCCGACCTCGACGAACCGGTCGCCGCGTCGCTCGAGCGTCGTGATGCTCGAGAGACCGCAGCGCCGGCGCCGCGGGTCGTGCGCGAGCGAGAGTCCGGCGAGGCGCCGGTGCACCATCCAGATCGGCAGCTGGTGGCTGACGATGACGACGTCGCCGCCGTCGGCCGCCTCCCACGCATCGCCGATGGCGGCGAGCATGCGGTCGGCGATCGAGCGGAAGGGCTCGCCCCAGCTGGGCTCCCACGGGTTCACGAGCAGCGGCCAGTTGCGGATGTCCCGGAGCGCGCCGTCGGCGCCGCGCATGCGCTTGCCCTCGAAGCGGTTCTCGGGCTCGATCACGCGCTCGTCGAGCAGCGGCTCGAGGGCGAAGGCCGTGGCGATCGGCTCGGCCGACTGCTGGGTCCGCTGCAGCGGTGAGGAGACGAGGGCGGTGACGGGTCGATCGCGGGCGACGAGGTCGTCGGCGGCGGCCTGCGCCATGCTGCGACCGAGGTCGGAGAGGCCGAATCCCGAGAGTCGTCCGTAGAGCACGCCCTGCGGGTTGAACACCTCGCCATGGCGCACGAGATGGATCTGCTCGGCCGGCACGGCTTCCAGTCTAGAGAGCGCGTTCCTTTGAATCCGCCGAGCGTCGGAACCCCCACGGGTAGGATGGTCGATCGTGAGTACCCGCACCCTCGTCAAGAACCTCGCCGCTCTCCCCGACGGCCCCGTCACCGTGTCCGGATGGGTCGAGACCGTGCGCGATCAGAAGAAGGTGCAGTTCGTCATCCTTCGCGACGAGTCGGGTGCCGTGCAGCTCGTGAACCCGGCGACCCGCGAGGTCGAAGAGGGCGCCGACGCCGAGGCATCCGCTCGCCTGGCGACGACCGAGGCCATCTCGGCGCTCGCGCACGGCTCCTTCATCACCGTGACCGGCGAGCTGAAGCACGACGAGCGCGTCAAGCTCGGCGGCCTCGAGGTGAAGCTCGCCTCGCTCGACGTCGTCACCGCTGCGAACCCCGAGACGCCGATCGCGGCGGACTCGAGCCTCGACAAGCGCATGGACTGGCGCTTCCTCGACCTGCGCCACCCCAAGCAGGCCCTCATCTTCCGCATCCAGACAACCTTCCTCCACGCGCTCCGCGGCGTGTGGGTCGAGAAGGGCCTCATCGAGATCCAGACCCCGAAGCTCATGGCCTCGGCGTCGGAGTCCCGCGCAGAGCTCTTCGAGGTCGAGTACTTCGAGGGCAAGGCGTACCTCGCGCAGAGCCCCCAGTTCTTCAAGCAGATGGCGCAGGCGGCCGGCTTCGGCGGCGTGTTCGAAGTGGGTCCCGCGTTCCGCGCCGACCCCTCGTTCACCTCGCGTCACGCGACCGAGTTCACCTCGGTCGACACCGAGATCAGCTGGATCGACTCGCACGAAGACGTCATGGCCCTGCACGAGGAGCTCATGGTCGCCGGCTTCCAGGCCGTCGTCGACAAGCACGGCGCCGAGATCGCCGACCTCTTCGGCATCGAGCTCGCGGTGCCGTCGCGCCCCTTCCCGCGCATCCCGCTCGCCGAGGCGAAGCAGATCGTCGCCGACCGCGGCTACGTCATCCCCCGCGCCGACGACGACATGGACCCCGAGGGCGAGCGCCAGATCTCGGCGTACGTGAAAGAGGCGTTCGGCCACGACTTCGTCTTCCTCACCGACTACGCGGCGAGCATCCGGCCGTTCTACCACATGCGGCACGAGGGCGACCCGAGCCTCACGAACTCCTACGACCTCATCTACAACGGCGTCGAGATCTCGACGGGCGCGCAGCGCGAGCACCGCATCGACGTGCTCGTCGAGCAGGCGCGCGACAAGGGCATGGACCCCGAGGAGCTCGAGTTCTACCTCGACTTCTTCCGCTACGGCGTGCCGCCGCACGGCGGCTTCGGCATGGGCCTCGCGCGCGTGCTGATGCTCATGCTCGGCGAGACGTCGATCCGCGAGACCACGTACCTCTTCCGCGGCCCGACGCGCCTGCTGCCCTAACTGGCCCCGGCGCCCGCCGCGACCGCCGCCTCGAGCGTCGGGTAGACCCGCCCGGCCGACTCGAGCCCCGAGAACCAACTCGTGCGGCGTGCGACCTGCGCCCCCGACTCGGGCACGGCGGCGAGCCGCAGCTCGACGCCGGTCGCTGCGAGCTCACGGTCGAGGTCGGCGAGCGTGTCCAGCACCGTGATCGACGTCGCGGAGAGCCGGGTGAGTTCGAGGGCGACCGCACGGACGTGCGCGCCGCCTGCAGCGGCATCGGCCGCCGCGGCGAGCACCGCGTTCTCGTTGGCGAGCACGTTCGCCGTGTAGAGCGGCCCCATGAGCCGCACCGGCAGCACGCCGTCGACCGGCTCGCCGACCTCGACGCGCAGCCGGTTGAGCTCGCGCAGCACGGCGACGAAGGTGGCGAGGATCCCGACGAGCACCGCGAGCAGCAGGCCCGCGGTGAGCCCGACGAACGCGGTCGCCACGGCGATCCAGAAGTCGGTCCGGCTGACGCGCCAGAAGCGCACGAGCGAGCCGACGTCGATCAGCCCGATCACGGCGACGAACACGAGGGCGGCGAGCGTCGCCTGCGGCAGCAGGCTCAGCACCGGCCCGAGGAACAGCGCCACGAGCACGGCGAGCACCACGGTCACGAGCGTCGCGAGCTGCGTGCGCGCACCGGCGCCCTGGTTCACGGCGCTCTGCGAGAAGCCGCCCGCGGCGGGCAGCACCTGGAACAACGAGCCGACCGTGTTCGCGGCACCCGTGGCGAAGAGCTCCTGGTCGCTGTCGATCTGCGGCTCGCCGGGCTTTCGGATGCCCCGCGCCACCGCGGCGGACTCGAGGAAGGCCATCACCGCGATCGCGATCGCACCGGGCAGCAGTTCGGGCACGTGTGCGAACGAGGGCAGCGACGGCGGCGGGAAGCCCTGCGGCACGGGCGGGATGAGTTCGACACCCGCTCCCTCGAGACCGGCGAACGCGACGAGCAGGATGCCGCCGACGACGACGAGCAGCGGCCCCGGAACTCGCGCGGCGAATCGCTTCAGCAGGAAGAGCACGGCGATCGATCCGGCCGAGAGCGCGATCGTCGCCGCATTCGCGCCGGGCACAGCCTCGACGACGGCGACGAGCGAGCGGATGAATCCATGACCCGAGAAGTTCGACGTCTCGCCGAGGAGCTTCGGCAGCTGGCCGACGGCGACCGTGGCGCCGACGCCCACCTGGATGCCGACGATCGTCGCCTTCGAGATGTTCTCGACGAGTGAGCCGAGCCGGAACAGCCGGCAGACCAGCAGCAGGAGTCCGACCATGAGCGTGAGCGCCATGAGGTCGGGCACGGGGTCGTCGGATCCCGCGGCGACACCGGCAGAGACGAGCGTCGTCGCCGTCAGCGTCGCGATCGTCGACGTCGTCGAGACGCTCATCGCCCGCGAGCCGCCGAGCATCGCGTACACGAGCATCGGCACCATGCACGTGTAGAGGCCGATCTCGACGGGCAGGTTCGCGATCGTCGCGTACGCCATCGCCTGCGGGACCACGACCGCTCCCGCCGAGAGCCCGGCGAGGAGGTCGGGCCCGAGCCATCCGCGCCGGTAGCCCCGAAGGGTCGGGAACAGCAGTGCACGCCGCCGGCGTGCAACGCCCGTCTGCGACATCCGCTCTCCTACGCCACGGGGTCGGGGAAGATCCGCGACCAGTCGCGCGCCACGCTGACGACCGTGATGCCGCGATCGGATGCCGCGGCGAGCGCCTGCTCGGCGCCCCGGTCGTACGGGGTGTCGCCGCGACCCGAGTCGTCGTCGTGGTGCACGAGCAGGGCGAGGCCGCCGCCCTTCCGCGCGAACTCGAGCATCGGCAGGTCGCCGTTCGAGTTGCCGCCGGCGATGAGGGGCCGACGCCCGATTCGACTCCAGATGCGAACGGGCTTCTCGGGCCCGTCGTCGAAGAAATCGAGCCCGGCGGTGTAGCGCACCTCCCCCGAATCCGCGTCCCACGCGAGGCCGAGCGCCGAGCCGACGACGTGCTCCGGGGGAATCCCGTAGTACTGCTGGGTCATCGGTCGCATGAAGTCGCGCTCGCCGCCCGAGACGATGTAGACGGTGAATCCGTGTGCCTCGAGGTACCGCATGAGTTCCACCATCGGCGCGTAGATCGCCTCGGCGTACGGCCTGCCGAGGGCGAGGTGCTTCGCCGACTCGTAGAACTCGCCCACACTCGCCGCGTAGTCTTCGACGCTCATTCCCGCGGTGATGCCGACGAGGGCGCCGATGAGGATCTGCAGGTCGCTGTCATCGCCTTGGTAGTGCTTGTCGATCGCGGCGCCGAGCCAGCCGTAGTCGCCGGTGACGGCCGCCTTGTACGGCTGCTTCTCGGCGAGCGACGGGTCGGCTTCGGCCTGCACCTTCCACTGCCCGACGATGTAGTGCAGCTGCGTCGGCATGGGCTTCTCGGTCCAGAGCGTGCCGTCGTTGTCGAAGACCGCGACGCGCTCCTCGACCGGAACCGCACCGGGGCCTTCGGTGACGGATGCCACGAAGTCGATGATCGCGTCGCGGGTCGCGCCGTCCGTCCACGACGGCAACGCCCGCACGGCGTCGAGCGCCCCGCTCATTGCCGCGTCATCGCGATCTGCATCTGGTGCGCCGGGTCGATGAGGTGGTCGTGATCGTCGTCGCCGACATCGAGGCGCACCCAGGCGATCTTGCCCGTGAACGCATTGCCGGTCGCCTCGTAGTCGGCCGACACGGGCGACGCGACATCCGCTCCGACGTCGACCGTCTCGTCCATCGAGAAGAAGAACGGCAGCGTGCGGCCCACCCGGCCCTCGCCGAGCTTCGTCTCGCCGTCGAAGAGCGTCACGGCGCCGCCCTTGCCGAGGCCACCGCCGTCGTACGCGAAGTGCACGCGGAGCTCGTGGGCACCCGGCTCGAGCACGGTCTCGGAGGTCGTGTAGTCGGTCTCGATGCCCATGACGTTGTACGCGAACCGCAGCGTCCCCTCGTGCAGGTACATGCTCCACCCGCCGTAGGAGCCGCCCTGGGCGATGATCACCCCGGCGCCGCCGCCCTCGGGGATCGTCACCTTCGCCGTCACCGTGAACGACTTGTTCTTGATGTTGACGACCGAGTTCTCGCTGAGGCGCTTCATGCCCGAGTACAGGGTCTGAGAGGTGCCCTTCACGAGGGCGGGGCGCCCGGCGATCTCCTCGTTGAACCGCTCGGCCGAGCGGATGTCCATGGGCAGCACGTTGAAGCGCGCGGCCTGGATCAGGAAGAGTCGCTGCAGCTCCGCGAGCTTCGCGGGCTCCTTCGCCGCGAGGTCGTTCGACTGGGTCCAGTCCTCCTCGACGTTGTAGAGCTCCCACACGTCGTCGTCGAGGCCGTGGCTCGACGCGAGCCACGGGTCCTTGTGCTTGGCGACGGCGGTCCAGCCCTTGTGGAAGATCGCGCGGTTGCCGAGCATCTCGAAGTACTGGGTCGTGTGCACCTCGTCGGCGTCGGCGGACGCGAACGAGGAGTTCATGGGCGTGCCCTCGTAGGGGCGCTGCGTGACGCCGTGCACGGTCGCCGGCTCGGGGATGCCGGCCGCTTCGAGCACGGTCGGCGCGACGTCGATGACGTGCGCGAACTGGTCGCGGATCTCGCCGCGCGCGGCGATGCCGTTCGGCCACGAGACGATCGTGCCGTTGCGGGTGCCGCCCCAGTGGCTCGCCACCTGCTTCGTCCACTGGTAGGGCGTGTCCATCGCGTGCGCCCAGCCGATCGCGTAGTGGTTGTACGAGCGGGGCGTGCCCAGGTCGTCCTTGTGCTCGATGAGGTAGGCGTCGTCTTCGAGCTCGTTCATGTGGTTGATCGTGAACGCCTCGTTCGTCGTGCCCTTCATGGTGCCCTCGGCGGATGCCCCGTTGTCGCCGATGATCACGTAGACGAGCGTGTCGTCGAGCACGTCGAGCTCTTCGAGCGCGTCGAGCAGCTCGCCGACGTAGTGGTCGGCGTACTCGAGGTACCCGGCGTAGACCTCCATCTCGCGGGCGAGCACGGGGTGCAGCTCGGGGTTCATCTCGTCCCACGCGGGGATGCCGGGGCTGCGCTCGGTGAGCACCGCGTTCTCGGGGATGACGCCGAGCGCCTTCTGCCGCGCGAAGGTCTCTTCACGGAGGGCGTCCCACCCCTGGTCGAACTTGCCTGCGTACTTGTCGGCCCACTCGGCGGGCACGTGGTGCGGGGCGTGCGTCGCGCCCGGCGCGAAGTAGGTGAAGAAGGGCTTGTCGGGGGCGAGCGCCTTCTGCTGCTTGGTCCAGTCGATGGCCTTCTGGGTCATGTCGGCCATGAAGTGATAGCCCTCTTCGGGCGTGCCCCACGGCTCGACCGGCGTCGTGCCCTCGTAGATCGCGGGGTACCACTGGTTGGTCTCGCCGCCGATGAAGCCGTAGAAGTACTCGAAGCCGCCGCCGGGGCTCGGCCATTGGTCGAACGGACCGACGGGGCTCGACTGCCAGACGGGCACCTCGTGGCACTTGCCGAACTGGGCCGTGCTGTAGCCGTTGAGCTTCAGCGTCTCGGCGAGCGGGGCGCAGTTGTTCGGGCGCAGCGAGCTGTAGCCGGGCGCGCTCGTCGCGATCTCGGTGATGCCGCCCATGCCGACGGTGTGGTGGTTGCGCCCGGAGAGCAGCGCGGCACGCGTCGGCGAGCAGAGCGCCGTCGTGTGGAAGCGGGTGTACTTCAGGCCCTGCGCGGCGACGCGCTCGAAGTTCGGAGTGTGCACGGGCCCGCCGAAGGCGCTCGAGGCGCCGAAGCCGGTGTCGTCGATGAGCACGACGAGCACGTTGGGCGCCCCCTCGGGGGGCAGCAGCCGCTCGATCGGCGGGTAGTGCGTGTCGGGGTCCGTCGCGTCGTACGTCACGGTGCCCGTGTAGGCCAGGTCCGGAATCGGCAATGACGAACGCTGGACGTCGGGCTTGGTGCTCACAGTCGGTCTCCCCGGTCTGGGAGGGCGACGACGAGGGCGGATGCCCCCTGCATTCACCCTTCCCGCTCAGAAGCCGTCGACCCCCGACGGCTGCATCTCCACCGTGTCACATGGCGTGCGCGCTGACAATGTCGACACGGCCGGCGCGCGGAGAGTTCGGCGTGGCGACGTCAGAACTCGCCCCCGGGGTGGTCGGTCGCCGGCAGGTCCCGCACCGCCGGCCCCTCGATGAGCCGGCCGGATGCCTCGAACCGCGACCCGTGCAACGGACAGTCCCAGGTCATCTCGGCGTCGTTCCAGCGCACCACCCCGCCGAGGTGCGTGCAGATCGCGCGAACGGCGCAGGTCCGACCGCCGACGGTCGACACGCCGACCGGCACGCCCCCGCGGGACGCCACGACGCCGGCACCCTCGACGGGCCGCGGCACCGGCGCCGTGCGCGTCTCGGCCCGTGCCCAGCCCGCGACGAGTTCTCGCGCGACCTTGGCGTTCTCCGAGATGCCCCGGCTCGCGTCGGAGGGCACGGTCAGCCGCGTGCCGAGGGTCCGGATCCAGGGCTGCTGCGCGCGCCACGGTTCGCCCAGGATCTCCGCGGAGATGCGCAGCGCAGCGGCCACGCCGTTCGTGAGACCCCACTTCGCGTAGCCCGTCGCGAACCAGACTCGACCCCGGCCACGCGGCATCCTGCCGGCGAAGGGCACGAGGTTCAGCGACTCATAGTCCTGCGCCGACCAGCGATGGGTGAGTCGGGCGCCGGAGAAGTGCCGCCGCGTCCACTGCACGAGGTCCTCGGCGCGCGCGGCGGCGGAGTCCACCCTGCCGACGGGGTGCTCGTTGCCGCTGACGATGAGCCGCGAGCCGGCGGCTCCCGCGTCGGCACGCAGCGATGCGGAGCGCAGCGAACGGGTCGGCTGGTCGACCGAGAGGAAGAGGCCGGGCATCGGCGGGTCGTCGACATCGAAGGCGGCGATGTAGGAACGCGAGTGCCGCGTCTTCGCGAAGTACAGGCCGCGATCGAGGATCGGCGTGGCAGTGGCCACGACGACGTCGCTCGCGCGGAGGTCTCCCTGGTCGGTCTCGAGGACCGCTGGATCCCCGGCGTGCACGTCGCGCACCCGCACGCCGGTCACGAGCACGCCACCGGCGGCGACGAACGCGCGGGCGAGCTCGAGCATGAGCCGGTACGGGTCGACGGCGAGCTGCCGCTCCAGCGCGACCCCACCGGCGAACGGGAACGGCAGCGACATCCGGTCGACCAGCTCGACCGGCAGGCCCGCCTCGCGCGCCGCCTCGTACTCGGCCCGCACGACGGCGAGACCGGCCATCGACTGGGCATAGCTGTACGCCGTCTCGTGCGCGACGGGAACCTCGTGCGCGGTGACGAACTCGGCGAGCCACGCCTGCCCCTCGAGGTTCGCCTCGACGTAGGCGCGGGTCACCCTGGCGGAATGGGATCGACGGATCTGCCGAAGCCGGGATCCCTGCAGCACGCTCGCCTTGCCGGTGTTCCCACCCGACGCGAGCGCCGCCACTTCGCTTGCTTCGACGATCGTGACGGAACGACCGGCGCTCTGCAGCATGAGCGCAGTCGAGAGGCCGGTGACACCCGCGCCGATGACGGCGACATCGACCCGCTCGTCGGGGAGCGGCGATCGCAGCCGTTCGTCGTCGAGCTGGTCGTCGGCACGCCGGTCGTCGGCGGAGTCCGGGCGGTCCTTCCAGTACACGTCCATGGCGCCAGTCAAGACCCGGCGCCGGGCGAGGGCAACGGGCTTGACCCGTCGCCGCTCGGTGGGTAGGCCGAGTCAGCCGGCGAGCAGCGCCGTCTTCAACCGCACCGGATCGATGCGCCAGTAGTTGTGCACCACGTCGTCGATGAGGACGACCGGGATCTCCTCGGCGTAGCGGGCGCGCAGTTCGTCGTCGTCGAGGATCGAGCGCTCGTCGAACACGATGTGCGGCGGGGCATCGGTCGCCGCGACCTCGGCCATCACGGCCTGCACGACCTCTCGTGCGTCGTCGCAGAGATGGCAGCCGGGCTTGCCGACGAGGGTCAGTCGGATGTCGCGTTGTGGCACTCTCTCAGGGTACGCCGCAGAGCCTGGGGCGTGCGTCCGGAGCCGTGCCCGGGTACAGCGAAAAGCGCCAGGCCGCAGAGGGCCTGACGCTCAGCCGTCGTCTCGAAGGACTACTTCTTGTTGCGACGCTGGTGGCGCGTCTTGCGAAGCAGCTTGCGGTGCTTCTTCTTCGCCATACGCTTGCGGCGCTTCTTGATGACGGAACCCATCAGAACCTCACAGAAAAGATCGAGTCGGACGCGCGTGCCGCGGCCGGAGGCCAGAAAGCCTCGGGGTAGTCTACCGGATCCGAACGGCAGCCTTCGCCCGATGGGTTAGCGTCGAGGGATGCCCCGCCCCGATCTCGTGATCCGAACCACCGAGGAAGCCGACTGGCAGGCCGTGCGCGCGCTGCGACTCGAGATGCTGCGCGACACCCCGATCGCCTACGGAGAGACCCTCGCCACGGCCCTCGACGCCGAGGAGGCGACCTGGCGGGCGCGCGCCGCACGTGGCACGACGCCCCGGCAGACCTCGATCGTGGCGATCGACGGCGACCGCTGGATCGGGCACATGGGCGGCTACATCCCGGATGCCACGTCGGGCCCGATGCTCGTCGGCGTCTACGTGGCACCTGAGCACCGCGGCGACGAGGCCGGCGTCTCGCGGCGGCTGCTCGAAGCGGTCGAGCAGTGGGCGCGCGAGTTCGGCGGGACCCTGCGCCTCGAGGTGCACGAGGACAACCCGCGGGCGATCCGCTTCTACGAGAAGCTCGGGTTCACGCTCACCGGCCGCAGCCGCGAATACGAGCTCGCGCCGGGCGGGCTCGAACTCGAGATGATCAAGCCCCTGCACTGAGCGCCGACGCGTGAGCTCGTCTGCTGGTTGAGCTCGTCTGCTGGTTGAGCTCGTCGAAACCCGCACGGCAGACTGAACGCATGCCCGCATACCTGGAAGTGCTGCTCGTCGTCGCGATCCTCGGCACCGGCATCGTCGCCGGCGTCTTCTTCGCCTTCTCGGGCTTCGTCACCCAGGGCATCGGGCGCCTGCCCGCCGCCGATGCCGCACGGGCCATGCGCGAGATCAACGTCACCGCGGTGCGGGCGCCGCTCATGCTCGCCATCTTCGGCACGGCGCTCGTCGTGGCGGTACTCGCCGTCATCGCGTTCCTCGGCGAACCCGAGGGCGCGACCTGGTGGTCGATCGGGGGCGCTGCGATCTACCTGATCGGCGTGGTGGGCGTGACGGGCGGCGCGAACGTTCCGCGGAACAACCGCCTGGCCGCACCGGCCGAGACGGATGCCACGGCACTCGCCGCCGCGTGGCAGGCGTTCCGCCCGGGCTGGCTCGCGTGGAACCACGTGCGCACCGTCACGTCGGCCGCAGCGTGCCTGGCGTTCGTGCTCGCGGTGGTCGGGTGATGCTCGAACGGGTCAGCGGCGCTTCTTGGGGCCGACGACCGCGGTGACCTGGTGCGCCGTCTCGGCGAACGCCTTGCCGATGGCGGAGGCGAACGCGAACTGCTCGTCGTTGAGGGCGATCTCCTCGCGGGCGCCGGCGCTCGCGAGCGTGGCGGCGTCGGCCGCGGCATCCGTCGACACGAAGGGGATGAGCCAGTCCTCGAGCGTCTCGAGCGGCGTGCGGTCGAGCTTGTAGTACCGGTGCTGCCCCTCTTCGCGCACCGCGACGAGGCCCGACTCGCGAAGCACCTTCAAGTGCTTGGAGACGGTGGGCTGGCTCGCACCGAGTGCGCTCACGATCTCGGAGACGCTGATCTCCCCACCCGACGACGGCACGTCTGCTTCGCGCTCGAGGAGCACCGCGAGGATGTCGCGCCGCGTCGAGTCCGCCACCACGTCGAAGATGTCCGCCATGCCCCAAGGCTAGTCACTCCCGGCGGGGAGTACCATGACTCACGCGTTCGCTGACGCACGGAGGGGGCTCGATGCGCGCACAGCCGATTGGTCGACTCGGCCGAGTCGACCGCCGGTCGTGGCTCGGCAAGGTCCGGGACGCCGTCGACTCCCTCGTCAAGCACTCGCCGTCGCGATTCGCGATCCTCATCTTCGCGTCGCTCATCGTGCTCTTCACGGTGCTGTTCTCGCTGCCGATCGCGAGTGCCGACCGACAGGTCACGCCACTCCACGACGCGGTGTTCACGGCGGTCTCCGTCATCTGCGTCACCGGCCTCGCGACCGTCGACATGGCGACGCACTGGTCGCCGTTCGGCAACACCCTCGTCTTCATCGGTGTGAACATCGGCGGCGTCGGCGTGCTGACGCTCGCGTCGATCCTCGGCCTCGTGATCTCGCGCCGCCTCGGGCTGCGGGCGAAGCTCATCGCGGCGAGCGACTCGAACCCCTCGCGCATCCATGTCGGCCCCGTGTCGGAGCGCCAGGCGATTCGCCTCGGCGAGGTCGGCGGGCTCCTCGCGACGGTCGCGATCAGCGCCCTCGTCATCGAGGTGACGATCGCCATCGGCATGATCCCGAGCATGCTCGCGGCCGGATACGACGCCTGGCACTCGTTCTGGTACAGCTTCTACTACTCGGCGATGGCGTTCACGAACACGGGGTTCAGCCCGAACCCGGGCGGCCTCGAGCCGCTCGTCGGCGACTACTGGTTCCAGTCGCTGCTCATGCTCGGCGTGTTCCTCGGCAGCCTCGGTTTCCCCGTCATCTTCGCGCTGGCCCGGGCCTGGCGGCATCCGCATCGCTGGAGCGTGCACGTCAAGCTGACGCTCACGACGACCACGATCCTCTTCGTCGCCGGTGCCGCGATGTTCCTGCTGCTCGAGTACGGCAATCCGAAGACGTACGGCCAGCTCGACGCCGGCCCGACGGTCTTCCAGTCGTTCTTCATGTCGATGATGACGAGGTCGGGCGGGTTCTCGACGATCGACATGCACGACCTCAACGGCTCGAGCCTGCTCGTCTCCGACATGCTCATGTTCATCGGTGGCGGCTCGGCATCGACCGCCGGCGGCATCAAGGTCACGACCCTCGCCGTGCTGTTCCTCGCCGCATTCGCCGAGGCGCGCGGTGCGCCCTCGATGGAGGCGTTCGGCCGTCGCATCCCGCGCGACATGCTGCGCCTGTCGGTGAGCGTCGTGCTGTGGGGCGCGACCATCGTCGCCGTCTCGTCGATCGCCATCCTGCAGATCACGAAGCAGCCGTTCGACTACGTGCTCTTCGACGTGATCTCGGCGTTCGCCACGTGCGGCCTGTCGACGGGGCTCACCGCCGAACTGCCGCCCGAGGGCGTCTACGTCATGGCCCTCACGATGTTCATGGGGCGGGTTGGTACAGTGACACTCGCCGCGGCCCTGGCGGCGAGCCAGCGCCGGCAGTTGTTCAAGCGTCCGGAAGAGAGGCCCATCGTTGGTTGATCGAATCAGGCACGACGCCCCGGTGCTCGTGATCGGCCTCGGCCGCTTCGGAGCCGCGACCGCGGGTCAGCTCGACCGGCTCGGCCGCGAGGTGCTCGCCGTCGACGAGAACGAGGGGCTCGTGCAGAAGTGGTCGGAACGGGTGACCCACGCGGTCGTCGCCGACGCGAAGTCGATCGATGCGCTGAAGCAGATCGGCGCGCAGGACTTCTCGATCGCGGTCTGCGCGGTGGGCTCCTCCATCGAGGCATCCGTGCTCATCACGGCCAACCTCGTCGACCTGAAGATCCCGCAGATCTGGGCGAAGGCGATCTCGGCCTCGCACGGCAAGATCCTGCAGCGCATCGGCGCCAACCACGTCATCTATCCCGAGCGCGAGGCCGGTGAGCGCACCGCGCACCTCGTGAGCGGTCGCATGCTCGACTTCATCGAGTTCGACGACGACTTCGCCCTCGTCAAGATGTACCCGCCCAAGCCGATCCGCGGCAAGAACCTCACCGAGTCGGGTGTGCGGTCGAAGTACCGGGTGACGGTCGTCGGCGTGAAGAGCCCCGGCAAGCCCTTCACCTACGCGACCGAGCACACCGTGGTCTCGAACCACGACCTCATCATCGTGTCGGGCACCGAGAGCGACATCGAGCGGTTCGCGGCGCTCGAGTAGCGCTCAGCCGACGAACATCAGCACCACGCCGATGACGGCCGAGGCCGCGGCGATGCCGATGAACACGAAGCCGAGGATGCGGATCACCCGACGACCGGGCGGCGGCTCGTGGAGCCGCAGGCGGTAGGGTTCCCGCTCCTTGTAGAACGCGGGCTCCTCCTCGGGGCGGGTGACGTGTGCGCGCTCGTCGGCGCTGAGCACGCGCGACTGGAATCCGTCGTCGGTGAACCACCGCACGATGCTGCCGCCCTCGCCGTCGATCACGACCGCCTCGGTGCGCAGCCAGCGGCCGTCGGCGACCCGGATGAGGAGTGCGAGCAACAGGCACGTGAGCCCCACGGCGAGCGCGAACCATCCGATCACCTCGGTGATGACCGAGATGGTGTCCGCCGCGTTCATGTGCCAAACGTATCGCTCCGCGGGCGGCGTCGACGCCATGTGAGCGCGGCATTCGGATCGGCCGGCGGGGCGTTAGGGGTCCGTGAGGATCGGCGCCGAGGCATCCGCTCGGGTGTTGCATCGTCTCTGCCGGTCGAGCCCGTCGAACCGGCCCGCCAGCCGCGCCCGCGGCTCGCGCCATCCTGAATCTGGAGTCCTCGTGCTCGACGTCGTCTACCTTCTCGGCATCATCGCCGTGTTCGTACTCGTCGGCCTCATCGCCAGGGGGGTCGAGAAGCTGTGATCTTCTTCGAGCTCCTCGCTGCCGCGTTGGGTGTCGCCGCCGTGGTGTACCTCGTGTACGCCCTCGTGAAACCCGAGCGGTTCTGATGGCCGTGCTGTTCGCCGTCCTGCAGGCGGCCACCCTCGCCCTCATCCTCGCCCTCGTCTACCGCCCGCTCGGCGACTACATGGCGCGCCTCTACACGAGCGATCGGGACTGGAGGTTCGAGCGCAGCCTCTACCGCCTCATCGGCGTCGACCCCCGCTCCGAGCAGTCGTGGCCCGCCTACCTCCGCGGCGTGCTCGCCTTCTCGGTCGTCGGCGTGCTCTTCGTCTACGTGCTGCAGCGCGCCCAGGCGGTGCTGCCGTACTCGCTCGGCCTCCCGGCCGTGCCCGAGGGGTTGTCGTTCAACACCGCCGCGTCCTTCGTGGCGAACACCAACTGGCAGTCGTACTCCCCCGAGCTCACGATGGGCTACACCGTGCAGCTCGCGGGCCTCGCGGTGCAGAACTTCGTCTCGGCCGCCGTCGGCATCGCCGTCGCCGTGGCGCTCGTGCGCGGCTTCGCCAGGCGCGGCTCGGGCACGATCGGCAACTTCTGGGTCGACCTGTTCCGTGGCTCGTTCCGCCTGCTGCTGCCGCTCTCGGTCATCGGCGCGATCGTGCTGATGATCGGCGGCGTCGTGCAGAACGTCAACGGATTCACCGAGATCACGACGCTCGCCGGCAACTCCCAGAGCCTGCCGGGCGGCCCGGTCGCCTCGCAGGAGGTCATCAAGCTGCTCGGCACGAACGGCGGCGGGTTCTTCAACGTGAACTCCGCTCATCCGTTCGAGAACCCGACCGCATGGACGAGCCTCTTCCAGAACGTGCTCATGCTCGCGATCCCGTTCGCCCTGCCCCGAACCTTCGGCAGGATGGTCGGCTCGAACAAGCAGGGGTACGCGATCCTCGCGGTCATGGCGACGCTCTACGTCGTCTCGCTCGCGGCGCTCAGCGCGCTCGAGGCGGGCGGCAACGGCACCGCACCCGAGCTCGCCGGCGGCGCGCTCGAGGGCAAGGAGGCGCGCTTCGGCATCTTCGGCTCGACGCTGTTCGGCACGACGTCGACGCTCACCTCGACCGGCGCCGTGAACTCGATGCACGACTCCTTCACCGCGATCGGCGGCATGATGCCGATGCTCAACATGATGCTCGGCGAGGTCGCTCCCGGCGGCGTCGGCTCGGGCCTCTACGGCATGCTCGTGCTCGCGATCATCGCGGTGTTCATCGCGGGCCTCCTCGTGGGTCGCACGCCCGAGTACCTCGGAAAGAAGATCGGGCCGCGTGAGATCAAGCTCGCGAGCCTCTACATCCTCGTCACGCCGACTCTCGTGCTCGTGGGCACCGCCCTGTCGTTCGCGATCCCCGCGATCCGTGCCGATGTCGAGTCGGTCTCCATCTGGAACCCCGGCATCCACGGCATGAGCGAGGTGCTCTACGCGTTCACGAGCGCGTCGAACAACAACGGTTCGGCGTTCGCGGGGCTCACCGCGAACACGCCCTGGTTCAACACGGCGCTCGGCGTCGCGATGCTGCTCGGCCGGTTCATCCCGATCGTGCTCGTGCTCGCCCTCGCCGGCTCGCTCGCGGCGCAGGACCGAGTACCCGCCACCGCAGGCACCCTGCCCACCCACCGGCCGCAGTTCGTCGGCCTCCTCGTGGGCGTCACGGTCATCGTGACCGCGCTCACCTACTTCCCCGTTCTCACGCTGGGTCCCCTGGCTGAAGGGCTGAACTGACATGTCCACCGTCTCCACCGGCACCGCCCCTGACGCCGTGGCGGAGCACACGCCCCGCCAGATGGGCTCCCCCTCGAAACGCCCCGCCGGCGCCTTCGGACCGGCGCAGATCATGCAGGCGCTGCCCGGCGCGTTCCGCAAGCTCGACCCGAGGCAGATGTGGCGCAACCCCGTCATGTTCCTCGTCGAGGTCGGCGCCGCGCTCACGACCGTGCTCGCGATCGCCGAGCCGTTCGTCGGCGGCCCCGGCACGTCGGGCGGCACCGCTGTGCCGCTGACCTTCACCTGGGCGATCGCCGTCTGGCTCTGGCTCACCGTGCTCTTCGCGAACCTCGCGGAGTCGGTCGCCGAGGGCCGCGGCAAGGCGCAGGCCGACACGCTGCGGCAGACCCGCACGTCGACGATCGCCCGCCGCGTCACGGCGTACGACGAGGTGACGGATGCCGCAGCTTCGCGCGCCTCGATCGTCGAGGTCCCCTCGGGCGACCTCCGGCTCGGCGACGTCGTCGTCGTGACCGCGGGCGAATCGATCCCGGGCGACGGCGACATCATCCACGGCATCGCCTCGGTCGACGAGTCGGCGATCACGGGCGAGTCGGCCCCGGTCGTGCGGGAGTCGGGCGGCGACCGCTCGGCGGTCACGGGCGGCACCCGCGTGCTCTCCGACCGCATCGTGGTGCGCATCACCTCGAAGCCCGGTGAGACCTTCGTCGACCGCATGATCGCGCTCGTCGAGGGCGCCTCGCGTCAGAAGACGCCGAACGAGATCGCACTGAACATCCTGCTCGCGAGCCTCTCGATCATCTTCGTGATCGTCACGCTCACCCTCAACCCGATCGCCTCCTACGCAGCAGCGCCGGTCTCGATCCCGGTGCTCATCGCCCTGCTCGTCTGCCTCATCCCGACGACGATCGGCGCCCTGCTCTCGGCCATCGGCATCGCCGGCATAGACCGGCTCGTGCAGCGCAACGTGCTCGCGATGTCGGGCCGCGCGGTCGAGGCCGCGGGAGACGTCACGACGCTGCTCCTCGACAAGACCGGCACCATCACCTACGGCAATCGCCGCGCGAGCGAGTTCGTGCCGATGCCGGGTGTCGAGGCCTCGGAGCTTGAGCGGGCTGCCGCCCTCTCGTCGCTCGCAGACCCGACCCCCGAGGGGTCGTCGATCGTCGAGCTGGCGGCGGAGCGCGGCATCCGCTTCGACCCTTCGACGGGCTCGGAGAACGGGGTGGACGGCGAGGTCGTGCCGTTCACGGCGCAGACCCGCATGTCGGGACTCGACCTGTCCGACGGCTCCAGCATCCGCAAGGGCGCCGGCTCGGCGGTCATCGCGTGGGTCGAGGCATCCGGTCGCATCGCCTCGTCGGCCTTCGACGAGCTCGAGCAGCGCGTCGAGGCGATCTCGAACAGCGGCGGCACGCCGCTCGTCGTCGCCGCGAAGGACGCGGAGGGCGCGGCGCGCCTGCTCGGCGTCGTGCACCTGAAGGACGTCGTGAAGGACGGCCTCACCGAGCGCTTCGCCGAGCTTCGGGCGATGGGTATTCGCACGGTGATGATCACGGGCGACAACCCGCTCACCGCGAAGGCGATCGCGGCCGAGGCGGGCGTCGACGACTACCTCGCCGAGGCCACCCCCGAAGACAAGATGGCGCTCATCAAGCGCGAGCAGGCGGGCGGCAACCTCGTCGCCATGACCGGCGACGGCACGAACGACGCCCCGGCGCTCGCGCAGGCCGACGTCGGCGTCGCGATGAACACCGGCACGTCGGCCGCGAAGGAGGCCGGCAACATGGTCGACCTCGACAGCGACCCGACGAAGCTCATCGAGATCGTGCGCATCGGCAAGCAGCTGCTCATCACGCGCGGTGCGCTCACGACGTTCTCGATCGCCAACGACGTCGCGAAGTACTTCGCGATCATCCCGGCGATGTTCGCGGGCGTCTTCCCGGGCCTCGCGGTGCTGAACGTCATGCAGCTGCACTCGCCCGCCTCGGCGATCCTGTCGGCCATCATCTTCAACGCGATCGTCATCGTGTTCCTCATCCCGCTCGCGCTCCGCGGCGTAAGGTACCGGGCCGGCGGCGCGTCCGCGATCCTCAGCCGGAACCTCCTCGTCTACGGCCTCGGCGGCATCGTCGCCCCCTTCATCGGCATCAAGCTGATCGACCTCGTCGTCAGCCTCATCCCCGGGTTCTAGGCCCGGACGCGAAAGGACACCAGAAACATGAGTACGACACGCACGACGGCCCGCACGCACTGGGTCGCGATCCGCGCGATGCTGCTCTTCACGCTCGTGCTCGGCGTCGCGTACACGACCGTCGTCACCGTCATCGGGCAGGTCGCGCTCCCAGCGCAGGCGAACGGATCGCTCGAGCGCTCGGGCGACGAGGTCGTGGGCTCCGCCCTCATCGGCCAGTCGTTCGCGGATGCTTCGGGCGAACCGCTGCCGGAATGGTTCCAGCCGCGCCCGTCCGCGGCCGGCGACGGCTACGACGGCGGGGCGTCGAGCGGCAGCAACCAGGGGCCCGAGAACGCCGACCTCATCGCCGCGATCGAGGAGCGGAAGGCGCAGGTCGCCGCGTTCGACGGCGTCGACGAAGCGGATGTCCCGGCCGACGCCCTCACTGCCTCGGCGTCGGGCCTCGACCCGCACATCAGCCCCGAGTACGCGCTGCAGCAGGTGGCCCGCGTCGCCGGCGAGCGGGGCCTGCCCGAATCCGAGGTGCGCGAACTCGTGGAGTCTAGGATTCAGGCACGGGATCTCGGGTACCTGGGCGAGCCGACCGTCAACGTGCTGCAGCTGAACCTCGCCCTTTCCGAGCTGGGCTGAGGGGCAGGCGAATGAGACGGGGCCGGCTTCGCGTGCTGCTCGGCGCCGCCCCCGGCGTCGGCAAGACCTACTCGATGCTCGAAGAAGGTCGTCGACTCCGGGGCGACGGCCGCGACGTCGTCGTGGCCTTCGTCGAGACGCACGGCCGCAAGGCCACCGCGTCGATGGTCAGCGGGCTCGAGGTGCTGCCCCGCACGACGGTCGAACACCGCGGCATGGGCCTCGACGAGATGGACCTCGATGCGGTGCTCGAACGCCGGCCCGAGGTCGCGCTCGTCGACGAACTCGCGCACACCAATGCGCCGGGCTCGCGGCACGCGAAGCGCTGGCAGGACGTCGACGAGCTGCTGGATGCCGGCATCGACGTGATCTCCACCGTCAACGCCCAGCACATCGAGTCGCTCGGCGACGTCGTGCAGCAGATCACCGGGGTCGCCCAGCGCGAGACCATCCCCGACGCCGTGCTGCGCGCGGCCGACCAGATCGAGGTCGTCGACCTCGCCCCGCAGGCGCTGCGCGACCGGCTCGCGGGAGGTCTCGTCTACCCGGCCGAGCGCATCGACGCCGCGCTGTCGAACTACTTCCGGCTCGGCAACCTCACGGCGCTCCGTGAACTCGCGCTGCTCTGGCTCGCCGACGAGGTCGACTCCGCGCTGAAGGCCTACCGGGTAGAGCACGGCATCGACCGCAAGTGGGAGGCGCGCGAGCGCGTGGTCGTCGCCCTCACCGGCGGCCCCGAGGGCGAGACGCTCCTGCGCCGCGGGGCGCGCATCGCCTCGCGCTCCTCGGGTGGCGAGCTCGTCGCGGTGCACGTCACCCGGCCCGACGGCATGCGGGCGCGGCATCCCGACGCCCTCGATCGCCAGCGCACGCTCGTCGAACAACTCGGCGGCACCTTCCACCAGGTCGTCGGCGACGACGTGCCTCGTGCACTCGTCGACTTCGCCCGCGCGGCGAACGCGACGCAGCTCGTGCTCGGCGTGAGTCGCCGGTCGCGGCTGGCCGCGGCGTTCACCGGGCCGGGCATCGGGGCGACCGTCATCCGCGAGTCGGGCGACATCGACGTGCACATCGTCACGCACGCGGCGGCGGGGTCGGGGTTCTCGCTCCCGAGGCTCGGCGGTGCACTCAGCCGCGGGCGCCTGCTCGTCGGCTTCGCGGTCGCGCTCATCGCCGGCCCGCTGCTGAGCTGGCTGCTCGTGACGTTCCACACCGAGACGTCGATCACGAGCGACGTGCTGGCCTACCAGTTGCTCGTGATCGTCGTCGCCCTCATCGGAGGCATCTGGCCCGGTCTCTTCGCGGCCGTGCTCTCGGGACTCACCCTCAACTTCCTCTTCGTCGAACCGATCCACACCCTGACGATCAGCGACCCCCGGCAGTTCCTCGCGCTGGTGTTCTACGTCGCCAATGCGCTACTCGTGAGCTACGTCGTCGACCAGGCGGCCCGCCGCACCCGCGTCGCCCGCCGGGCGGCCGCCGAGTCGCAATTGCTCGCGACGCTCGCCGGCAGCGTGCTCCGCGGGGAGGACGCCCTGCAGGCGATGGTCACCCGCACCCGCGAGGCGTTCGGCCTCACCGGGGTCCGCCTCCTCGTCGACGGCGAGCCCCGGGTCGCCGACGGCGAGCCGAGTCGTGACGACCGGGTCACCGAGATCCCCATCGGCAGCCGCGGCGTGCTCGAACTGCACGGACAGGACCTCGAGGCATCCGAGCGCCGCCTGCTCCAGGTCATCGCCGCCCAGATGGATGCCGCGATCGAGCACGGCGCGCTCGCGACCGCAGCCTCGGCGGCCGATGCCCTCGTCGAGACCGATCGGGTGCGCTCGGCCCTGCTCGCCGCCGTCGGACACGACCTGCGCCGGCCGCTCACCTCGGCGTCGGCCGCGATCAGCGGGCTGCGCTCCCGCGAGGTCGAGCTGCCCGCCGCCGAGCGCGACGAACTCCTCGCGACCGCCTCGGAGAGTCTCGATGCGCTCGCCGAACTCGTCACCAACCTGCTCGACGTGAGCCGGGTGCAGGCGGGGGCGCTCGGCGTCACGCTCGCTCCCACGGAGGTCGCCGACGTCGTGCTGCCCGCCCTCGACGAACTCGGGCTCGGGCCCGCCGACGTCGAGCTCGACCTCGCCGACGAGCTCGCCCCGGTGCTGGCCGACGGCGTGCTGCTGCAACGCGTCGTCGTCAACCTGCTCGCGAACGCCGTGCGGCACAGCCCCGACGGCGAGCGCGTGCGACTCGCGGCGAGCTCGTTCCAGGGCCGGATCGAACTGCGCGTCGTCGACCGCGGACCCGGTATCCCCGTCGAACGCCGCGACGAGGTGTTCACGCCGTTCCAGCGCCTCGGCGACACCGACAACGACACCGGCCTCGGGCTCGGCCTCGCCCTGTCGAAGGGCTTCGTCGAGGGAATGGACGGCACACTGGAGGTCGAGGACACGCCCGGCGGCGGCCTGACCATGGTCGTGACCCTGCCCTCGGCCGGTACTCCGACGACGACCCCGACACCCCCGCCCACATCCCCGAACGCCGAGGAGCTGCGATGAGGATCCTCCTCGCCGACGACGACGACCAGCTGCAGCGTGCGTTGCGCATCACGCTCGCCGCCCGCGGCTACGAGGTCATCGCCGCCCGCGACGGCGCCGAGGCGATCGACCTGGCCGCGAATGCGCACCCCGATCTCATCCTCCTCGATCTCGGCATGCCGCGCGTCGATGGCCTCGACGTCATCCGGGCGGTGCGCGCGTGGTCGAAGGTGCCGATCCTCGTGCTCTCGGGTCGCACCGACTCGGCCGAGAAGGTCGATGCGCTCGACGCGGGCGCCGACGACTACGTGACGAAGCCGTTCGCGATGGACGAGCTGCTCGCCCGCATCCGCGCCCGGGCCCGGTCGACGAGCGGTGAAGCGGATGCCGCTGCGCACGCGATCGGTGCCCTCACCGTCGACCTCGCGGCGAAGACCATCAGGTCGACGGATGCTTCGGGCAACGCGACATCCGTGCGCCTGACGCCGACAGAATGGCGCCTGCTCGAGCTGTTCCTGAAGAACCCGGGCAAGCTCCTCACCCGGCAGATGCTCTTGAGCGAGGTGTGGGGACCGTTCCACGCGAACGACGCCGGGTACCTGCGTCTCTACGTCGCCCAGTTGCGGCGCAAGCTGGAGCCGACGCCGTCGGAGCCGCGGTTCTTCCTCACGGAACCCGGCATGGGGTACCGCTTCGAGCCTGGAGCCGTCGAGGCCACCTGAGCTCAGGCCGCCGCGACCCGTGCGACCGGCGTACCTCGGCCACCGCCCTCCTCGGCCCAGCCCGTCGGATGTCGCCGCCGGTTGCCGGGGCGCGGCCGCTGCTGCGGATCGAGATGCACCGGTGGAGTGAACCACGTCTGCGCGTCGCGCACGGTGATGACCCACCCGTCGTCATGGACGCGGTGATGATGATGCGAGCACAGCATGATGCCATTGCCGATATCGGTTCGACCCCGATGACGCTTCCACCACTTGATGTGGTGCGCTTGCGTGTGCGACGGCGGCCGATTGCACGCCGGCCATGCGCAACCGCCATCGCGCTCGACGAGTGCGAGCTTCTGCGCGGCGGTGAAGAGTCGGGCGGCGCGGCCGAGTTCGAGCGGCTCGGACCGGTGGTCGAGCAGGAGCGGGCTGATGCCCGCTGACATCGCCAGCTCGCGTGCCGTCGCGACCGAGACGGGCTGGTCGATGCCGTCGATCGTGGCATGGCCGTGACCGCCGACGAGCGACTCGGCGTCGATGCGCGCCACCACCGTGACCTGCCGGAGCGCCGCGGGCGCCTGCTTGGCCCCGAGTGAGAGCCGCGCGATGTCGGCGAGGGCGTCGGCGTTCATCTGCGCGATCGTGCGCCGTTCGTCGAAGAGGTCATCGGGCTCGCCGATCGCGTGAGGCTCGCCGACCTGAGGCTGGCCGCCGTCACCCGCCTGGCCCTCAACGACCGACGCGCCGAAGCCACGCTTCGCATCGCGTGCCCGGTGCAGCTCTGCACCGACGAGCGCCTCGACCGCGAGCTTGATCGGCGCACCGTTCACCGGGTCGAACGCGCCCTGCAGCTGGATCATGCCGGCGCGATCCTCCCAGATGCGCAGCCCGCGCTGTGAACGCAGCTCGTCTTCGCGCGGCTTCACGCCGTCTGGATCGAGGCGAGCCTGCAGGTGCTTGATCAGCCGAGTGAGCCCATCGACCCCGACGATCGGCGCCCGCTCGACTAAGAGCATTTCGGCTTCGCTCACCTGCTGCCGATCGGCTCGGAGCGCCACCCCGTCGAGGAATCGGCGAATCGTCTCGGCCGCGTCGACGCACAGTGAGCCCGACTCGAGGCCGGCAGCCAGATGCGGATGCCGCGGCGGCAGCGCCTCGCCGGTGAACGATGCCCGCGGCGCGGTCGCCTCGCCCACCGTCACGAGCTTCGCGGCATCGCTGAACCGGCCACCGGTGACCGATGCGATCAGTCGCTCGGCCGAGGAGTAGCCGTGGCGGCGAGCGACATCGTCTTCACCACCCGAGCGCGATCGACTCGCGATCTCGGCAGCGCACTTCGCCTGCAGTGCCTGCACACGACGCGCCAATTCGGCCAGCGACTCGGTCACGCGAACCAGCCCGTCGCCGCTCATCGCGACCACATCGGCGACCGAATCGGTCGATGGCCGCAGCAGCGCGCCCGCCCAGGTCTCGTCGGTGAGCTCGCACGCCACTCTCAGGTCGGAGAGTGCTGCGCTCGCTTCGGGCATGGTCTGAGTCTAGCGGAAATCGGTCACGAAATCGAAGATATGTTCGAATGAAGCGACGGGTGTCCGACGGGCGCAAAGGGTGACTGCATGACGTCAGCCGAGCCGCTCGAGGCGACCCAGACGCCCGAGCCACTCCCTCGCCGTCGCCCCGTCGAACGGCGCCTCGCGTCGCCGCACCGCCCCGAGCACCGCCTCGGCATCGGCGCGCACCCGTGCCACCAACTCGTCCGGATACCCGAACTCCACCGCATGCTCGGCGAACTCGTCTTCGTCGTCGATGAACGCCGGTGCGCCCGCACGTTCGACGACGTCGAGATCGAGGTCGACGTACGAGACCGTCCAGGCCCCCGACGCATCCGCTCGCCACTCGGGAACCGTCGCGAGGTCGACGTAGATGCCGAGCCCGCGCGGATGCCCCGCGTTGAACCCTGCCGCCCAGCCCGCGCGCGGGAAGAGCGACACCGAGTCCCACGTCGCGGTGAAACCGTGCCCCGGCCGCGCGAACCGCGTGCCGGCCGGGAACCCGACCCAGTCGCCGTGCTCGTCGGCCCCGAGCCAGCGCCCGTCGAACTCCCAGTGGGGCTGCCCGAGCCACTTCGTCGCGCGAACCCGCACGAGATCTCCGGGGATGCGGGGGCGGTCGTCGGCGGCGCTCACCCGACCACCGTATCCGCGCCTACGCTGGAACCCGTGGACTGCTCCTACTTCGACGCCGGGCGCTGCACCTCGTGCTCGCTCATGGGGCAGCCCTACGAGCGGCAGCTCGCCGACAAGCAGCGGCACGCCGAAGACCTCCTGCGCGCACACACGGGCCTCGACTGGCTGGCCCCGATCGGCAGCCGCGAAGGCGGCTACCGCAACAAGGCGAAGATGGTGATCGGCGGCACGACGGACGCGCCGACGATCGGCATCCTCGACGCCGACGGCCACGGCATCGACCTAGAGGCGTGCGGCATCTGCTCTCCCGGCCACCGGGCGGCGTTCCCCGTGATCGCGGCATTCATCACGCGCGCCGGCCTCACGCCCTACGACGTGCCGAGCCGCACGGGCGAGCTCAAGCACCTGATCCTCACCGAGTCGCCCGACGGCGAGCTCATGATCCGCTTCGTCGTGCGCTCGACCGAGCCGGTCGGACGCATCCGCAAGCACCTGCCGTGGCTTCTGGCCGAGCTCCCGAACGCCCGCGTCGTCACCGCGAACGTGCTGCCCGAGCACAAGGCCGTGCTCGAGGGCGAGCACGAGATCGTCTTCACCGAGGCCTCGACGCTGCCGATGCGCCTCGGCGACGTGACGATGCACCTGCGCCCGCAGAGCTTCTTCCAGACGAACACCGAGATCGCCGAGGCGCTCTACGTCGAGGCGCGCGACTGGGTGCGTGCCCTCGCGCCCGATTCGGCCTGGGACCTCTACTCGGGCGTCGGCGGCTTCGCCCTGCACATCGCGGATGCCGCGGCATCCGTCACCGGCATCGAGACGAGCGTCGAGGCCGTCGCGAGCGCCGAGCTGAGCCGAACGGATGCCGCGCTCTCACGCGTGCGGTTCGAAGCCGGCGACGCCACCGCCTTCGCCCTGGGGGCGGACGCTGCTCCCGATCTCGTGATCGTGAACCCGCCTCGACGGGGCATCGGCCGGGAGCTGAGCGGATGGCTCGAGGCATCCGCTGTTCGCCACGTGCTGTACTCGAGCTGCAACGCGGCCTCGCTCGCTCGCGACCTCGAGGCGATGCCGTCGTTGCGGCCGGTGCGCGGGAGGGTGTTCGACATGTTCCCGCAGACGACGCACTTCGAGGTCATGGTGCTGCTCGAGCGGGCCTGAGCTCGAGAAACCGGCCCGGTTCAGGCATTTCCAGAGGCGTGGACTATACTGGCAGGTCACGCCGAAGGAGGTGACATGAGGAGAATCCCACCATTCCTCGCGACGATGATCGTCGCGACCTGGTTGTTCATGATCGGCTTCGCCGCCGGTTTCGAGAACGAACTCGCGACGCACCCGACGCTCACCCGTGAGCACCCCGACGCACTGATGGCCGGCGTCACCATGGGCATCGGCGCCGTGTGCGCCGCCCTGGTGATCGCGGCGAGCGTGCGGCTCACGAAGATGCTCGTCAGGGCGCGCTCCGGCAAGGCGCACGCCGCGCTGTAGCGGCATGCACCACCTCGCGCGAGCGATCACGCGATCACGCACCCGGGCGCAGGCACTCCCTGCGCCCGGGTGCGTCACTCGTGCAGGTCGGCGGTGAGCGCCGCGAGTTCGGCCTGCCGGTCGGCCTTGGCACGGGGCGCACCCGGCACTCCGGGACGCTGCTGCCACGGATGCGGCCCGGCGAGAGGTCGGTACGCCACGCCCATCGCGCCGTAGATCGCGAGCTGCGCGTCGAGGCGCGCCTCGAAGTCCGCCCAGCGCTTGCCCGGCGCGCTCCAGGCAACCTCGGCGAACGCGGCGAGTCGCGGGAAGACCATGTAGTCGACCCTCGACGCCGTGTCCATGTGCTCGCTCCAGGCGTTCGCCTGCACCCCGAGCACATGGCGGCGCATCGGCTCGGAGGCATCCTCCGGGAGCGGCTCGAACTCGTAGACGTCGCGCAATGACTGCACCGTGCCGACCGGGATCGGCTCCTCGGCCGAGTCCGACTGCCGATAGTCGAGGTAGGCGAAGTCGTCGGGGCAGAGCACGACGTCGTGGCCGCGCGCCACCGCGACCTCGGCCCCGCGAAGGCCGCGCCACGACGCGATCGTCGCACCGGGGCCGAGCGGACCTTCGAGCACCTCGTCCCATCCGTAGAGTCGCCGACCGGCGGCCGTGAGGTGCGCGTCGAGCTGCCGGATGAACCACGCCTGCAACTCGTTCGGCGTCTCGAGCCCGCGCGACGCCATGAGCTTCTGCGTGCGTGAGTCATTCGCCCACTGCACCTTGCGCGCCTCGTCGCCGCCGACGGCGATGTAGGTCGACGGGAACACCGCCATGACCTCGTCGAGCACGTTGCGGAAGAACTCGACCGTCGACTCCTCGGCGTTCAGCACGTCGTCGTTGATGCCGTACCGCGGCCACACCTCGTAGGGCCCGCCCGTGACACCGAGTTCGGGGTAGGCGGCGAGCGCCGCCCGCACGTGCCCGGGGGTCTCGATCTCGGGCACGACCTCGATGTGCCGCTCTGCCGCGTAGGCGACGATCTCGCGCAGGTCGTCGTGCGTGTAGAAGCCGCCGACGGGGCGGCCGTCGAGGGTCGAGTCCGGCCCGTGGCCGAGCTGCGACTCGGGCCGCCACGCACCGACCTCGGTCAGGCGCGGGTAGCGGTGGATCTCCATGCGCCAGCCCTGGTCGTCGGTCAGGTGCAATTGCAGCACGTTGACCCGGTGCAGGGCGAGCAGGTCGATGAGCCGCAGCACCTCGTGCTTCGGCCGGAAGCCGCGGGCGACGTCGAGCATGAAGCCCCGCCATGCAAAACGCGGGGCGTCGACGGTGACGGATGCCGCGGCGCGCCACTGCCGCCCCGGCAGCGCCGCCCGCCGGAACGCGTCGGGGCCGAGCAGCTGCCGGAACGCGATGCCGCCGTGGAAGAGCCCCGCGGTGGAGCCGCCCGCGAGACGTACGCCGTCGGGCGCGATCTCGAGCCGGTAGCCCTCGCGAGGCAGTTCGGGGTCGACGTCCAGCTCGATCGCGGCGCCGGCGCCTTCGCGCCCACCAGCCGGTGCGGAGGGGGTGATCGGCAGCGTGAGGCCCGTCGCCGCCGCCAGGTCGGCCTGCAGCCGGCGGGCTGCGGGAGCCGCGGCATCCGACGCCCTGATGACCGTGTCATCGTCGACCGCGAACTCGCCGTCGCGCTGCTCGAACGAGAGGGGCTTCGGAATCACGCCGCCGCTCATGCGCCGGCGGCCAGCTCCCTCGCGCGGGCGAGCGCCGCATCGGTGGCGCGGTCGAAGGCCTGCTTGAAGCCCGCCTCCTCGAGCACGGCCACGGCGCGCTCGGTGGTGCCCTTCGGGCTCGTGACGCGTCGACGCAGCTCGGCGGGGCCGTCGTCCGATGCCGCGAGCAGCTCGCTCGCACCGCGGAACGTGCCCTCGACCATGACGGCCGCCTGCTCGGGCGTGAAGCCCTTGTCGACCGCCGCCGCGGTGAGCTGCTCGATGAGGTAGAAGACGTAGGCCGGGCCCGAGCCCGAGATCGTCGAGAGGGCGTCGATCTGCGCCTCGGGCACGACGAGCACCTCGCCGACGGTCTCGAAGAGCGCGACGGCGAGCGCGAGGTCGTCGTCGCTCGACCGGGTGCCGGCCGAGACGCCCGTGACGGCGCGGCCGACGACCGCGGGCGTGTTCGGCATCGAGCGGATCACCGCGACCGACTCGGGCAGCAGCGACTCGAACGTCGCCACGGTGACCCCGGCCGCAACGCTCACGACGATCGTCCCGGGCTCCAGCGCATCGGCGATCTCCTCGAGGAGGGCTGGCACCATCGCGGGCTTCACGGCGACGACCACGAGCTTCGCGCCGGCGACGGCCGTGCGGTTCGCCGCGGCATCCGTCTCGGTGGCATAGGCGACGACTCCCGGAAGCGCCGTGAGCTCGGCCGCTTTCTCGGCGCTGCGGTTCGTCGCGCGGATGCCGCCCTCTACCTCGATGCCCGGCTGCAACAGGCCGGTGAGGATGGCACGGGCCATCGAGCCGGCCCCCAGGAACGCGATCGCGGGCAGTCTGACGGGGGCCTCGGCACTCATGCGACCATCCTAGATTCGGGGCCGGATGCTGTGGCTTCGCGTAGACGAATCGCCCCGGCACGCCCGTTTAGGATTGCTTCATGAGCGCATCGGGCTCGACGCGAACTCAGCCAATCATCCACCTTTAGGATTTCTTCATGAGCGCATCGGGCGGCACCAAGGCAATCATCGCGGCGTTCCTCGCGAACACGGGCATCGCCCTGACGAAGTTCATCGCGTGGTTCTTCTCGGGCTCGGCATCGATGCTCGCCGAGGGCGTGCACTCGGTCGCCGACGCCGGCAACCAGCTGCTCCTCATCCTCGGCGGTCGCAAGGCGAAGAAGGCCGCCGACAAGGAGCACCCGTTCGGCTACGGCCGCGAGCGCTACGTGTACGCCTTCGTCGTCTCGATCATCCTGTTCTCGGTCGGGGGCATCTTCTCGATCTACGAGGGCATCGACAAGCTGACCCACCCGCACGAGCTCGAGAACGCGTGGCTGCCGCTGCTCGTGCTCTCGATCGCGATCGTGCTCGAGTCGTTCTCGCTGCGCACGGCGGTCAAGGAGTCGAACCACATCCGCGGCCGCCAGACGTGGGTGCAGTTCGTGCGCCGGGCGAAGGCGCCCGAGCTGCCCGTCGTGCTGCTCGAAGACGTCGCGGCCCTCATCGGCCTGGTCTTCGCGTTCCTCGCCGTCGGACTCACGGTCATCACCGGCAACCCGACGTTCGACGCGATCGGCACGCTCATGATCGGTACCCTCCTCGTGCTCGTGGCGATCGTGCTCGGCATCGAGACGAAGTCGCTGCTCGTCGGCGAGGGCGCCAACGACGACGACCTCGAGCGCATCGAGCAGGCGATCCTCGCCGGCCCCGAGGCCGAGCGCATCATCCACATGAAGACCCTCTACCTCGGCCCCGACGAGCTGCTCATCGCCGCCAAGCTCGGCTTCACCGCCGACCAGCGCCTGCTCGAGGTGTCGGCGGCGACGAACGCCATCGAGCAGCGCATCCGCGACGCGGTGCCGTCGGCACGGGCCATCTACATCGAGCCCGACGTCTACGTCGAGCCGAACCACCCGGCCCCGCCCACCGACGCCATCGTCATCAAGGGCCTCGAGTGACGCGAGTCGCCCGCACCGCCCTGGTGCTGCGCCACGACTCCGCGATCGGCCTCGGCAACCTCGGACCCACGCTCGAGGCGCACGGCTACGAGATCGTCACGGTCGACGCCCCGTCGACGGATGTCTCGGCGCTCGACGCCCTGGCACCCGACCTCGTCGTCGTGCTCGGCGGCGACGAGGGAGCCTATGAGACCGACCGCTATCCGTACCTGTCCGACGAGATCGCGCTGCTCCGCACGCGCATCGAGGCGGAGGCGCCGATCTTCGGCGTCTGCCTCGGCGCGCAGCTGCTCGCGAAGTCGCTCGGCGCCGAGGTCTTCAAGGGCCCGAAGAAGGAGGTCGGCTGGCTGACGGTCGAGCCGACCGAGGCCGGCGCGAGCTCGCCGGTGCGGCACTTCGCCGGGGTTCCGACGGTGCAGTGGCACGGCGACACCTTCGAACTGCCCGAGGGCGTCGAACGGCTCGCCTCCTCGGGTGCCTACGAGAACCAGGCGTTCGCGAAGGGCGAGTGGCTGCTCGCGGTGCAGTTCCATCCCGAGGTCACCGACGAGATCCACGAGGACTGGCTGCGGGAGTGGGGCGACGAACTGCCCGAGTACGGCCTCAGCCGCGAGCAGCTGCGCGAGGAGCGCGCGTCGTTCGGGCCGGTCGCGGAGGCGGCATCCGCTCGACTGCTCGGCGAGTACCTCGAGAGGCTCGCGGCGCGCAACGCTCGCGCCGCGTAGTCTCGCGCCCGGCCGGTCGAGGTACCGCGTCGTCTCGGCGTCCGCGCCGCGCCTCCACGCCGCACGTCTCCGCCGTGACTTCGGAGATCTGCAGCAGATCGGTGTCGTGCGCCGAATCTATCCGATTCGGCGCAGATCTCCGACGCGGTGCACCTGCAGGGCATTGGCATGCACACAGCGGAGAGGGCGCCGCCCGGGGATGAACCCGGACGGCGCCCTGTGTGTTGCTGCAGTGACGGCTAGAAGTGCGTGCCGCCGTCGATGCGCACCTCGGTGCCGGTGATGAATGCACCATCGTCGCTCGCGAGCATCGCGACGACGCCGGCGACAGTCTCGGGGCTCGCCATGCCCTGCGCGATCGCCGGGGTGAGCTTCATGAAGAGGCTGAAGTCGGCATCGGCGGGCAGGCCGGGGCCCTGGCTCTGCTTGCTCTCACCGCTGCCGTCGGTCATGCCCGAGGAGATCGAGCCGGGCTGCACGGAGTTGAAGCGGATGCCCTGCTTGCCGTACTCCGCGGCGAGTGCGTGGGTCATCGACTGCACGCCGCCCTTGCTGGCCGCGTAGGCCGACATGTAGGGGTGCGCGAACGCCGCCGACGTCGAGCTGAAGTTCACGACCGCCGGCCCGTCGCCCTCGAGGAGCGCGGGGATCGACTCGCGGATCATGAGGAACGTGCCGACGAGGTTCACGTTGATGACCTGCTGGAACTGCTCGAGGGTCGTCTCGTGGGTGTGCGAGGAGCGCAGGATGCCGGCGGCGTTGACGAGCACGTCGAGTCCTCCGAGTGCGGCGACCGCAGCGGCGACGCCATCACGAACGGATGCCTCGTCGGAGATGTTCACGACGACGGTCGTGAGACGGTCGGCGGCGTCGCCGGCCTTCGCCACGGTGTCGGCGAGACCAGCCTCGCTCACGTCGGCGGCGACGACGACGCCGCCCTCGGAGAGCATGCGCAGCACGGTGGCCTGGCCGATGCCGGAGCCTCCGCCTGTGACGATCGCGCGGCGTCCTTCGTAACGGTTCATGACTGGTGACCTTTCGGGGTTCGGGAAGTTGTGTTACACGTTACGCCACCTTGACACGTTGTGCCAGTGTGGCGACGAACGCCACCGATCGCGCGGCATCGCGTACGCTTCGAACGTGGATGAGAGACCTCCGACGCTGACCGAACGCCGCAAGGCCGCGACCCAGCTCGAGCTCGCCCGTGCCGCCGCCCGGCTGTTCACCGACCGCGGCCCCGACGCGACGACCGCCGAGGAGATCGCCGCGGCAGGGGGTGTCGCGCTCCGCACCTTCTACCGCTACTTCCGGACGAAGGAGGACGCCGTCGCCCCGCTCCTCACCGTCGGCGCCGACCACTGGCGGGCGCTGCTCGCGGCATCCGATCGATCCGTCGACCCGCTCATCGCGATCGAGCGCGCGATCGCCGAGGCGCTCACCCCACCGGGCGACGACCTCGAAGGCGTGAGCTGGACGCGTGGCCTCCTGCGCGCGGGCGTCGACGACCCCGCCCTCATGAACGTCTGGTACCGCGTCAACCGGGAGTCCGAGACGAAGCTTCGGGGCGTCATCCTCGAGCTCGGCGGGCCGACGGTCGACGAGCCCACCGCACGTCTCGTCGCCGCAGCGGCGACCGACGCGATCCGCATCGCGCTCGAGGCCTGGGCCGAGACCGACGACCCCGAGGTAGGACCCGGGTCGCCGGCGGAGCGGGCCGTCCACAACTTCCGCCGGCTCTCGGCGGGGCTCACGAGCGCCTGAGCGGGTCCTCGAAGAACTCGAGCAGCAGTCGCGCCGCGGCATCCGCTTCGACACCGGCGTACACCTCGACCCGGTGGTTGAGCCGGCGATCACGCAGCACGTCGTAGAGCGAGCCGGCGGCACCGGCCTTCTCGTCCCAGGCGCCGAACACGACGGTCGGGATCCGTGCGGCCAGGATCGCTCCGGCGCACATGACGCAGGGCTCCAGCGTGACCACGAGGGTGCAGTCGGTGAGCCGCCAGTCACCCGTGACCTCGGCCGCCGAGCGAAGCGCCAGGAGCTCGGCATGGGCGGTCGGATCGCCGTGCAGCTCGCGTTCGTTCCGGCGCGCGGCGATGACCCGTCCAGCGCCATCGACGACGATCGCGCCGACCGGCACATCACGCGTCGCGGGCGCCTGGGCGGCCTCGGCGAGCGCGAGGCGCATCCACTCCCGGTGCTGCGGCAGCTCCACGTTCTCCCCCTCCGCGCTCGACCCTCCCGAACTAGACTCGAGCCTATGCGAGTCCACGTTGCCGACCACCCACTCATCACCCACAAGCTGACGGTGCTCCGCGACGTGAAGACGCCGTCGCCGGTGTTCCGCTCGCTCGTCGAAGAGCTCATGACGCTTCTCGCCTACGAGGGCACGCGCGGCGTGCGGGTCGAGCCGGTCGACATCGTGACCCCGGTGGCCCCCACCACGGGCGTGCGCATCGCCGACCCGAAGCCGCTCATCGTCCCGATCCTTCGCGCGGGCCTCGGCATGCTCGAGGGCATGGTGAAGCTCGTGCCGACCGCCGAGGTCGGATTCCTCGGCATGGCGCGCAACGAGGAGACGCTCGAACCCACCACCTATGCCGAGCGGCTGCCCGACGACCTCTCCGACCGCCAGTGCTTCGTGCTCGACCCGATGCTCGCGACGGGCGGCTCGCTCATCGCGGCGATCGAGTTCCTGCTGAAGCGCGGCGCGACGGATGTCACGGCGATCTGCATCCTCGCGGCGCCCGAGGGGCTCGCAGCCGTCGAGGCGGCCATGGAAGGCCGCGGCGAGGTGACCATCGTGCTCGGCGCCGTCGACGAGCGACTCAACGAGCTCGGGTACATCGTGCCCGGCCTCGGCGATGCAGGCGACCGGCTGTACGGCACGGTATAAGCAGCGCCACGAATCACCTTCACCGAAGGATCTTCGAGCCTCGACACGCCGGGGCGAGTTTCCGACGCGGAAGATTTCTGAAACTGCCTATTCGTCGCAGAATCTTGCGCGCTTCGGGTCGGGCTGACTGATCCTGCCGGTTGCCTCTCGGCATCGCGCACCGCGTGCGATGTCACACCCCGTCACGTGATGGTCACGAATTGACACATGCTCGACGATCGGTTTGACTGACGCTCATGACAGACACCGCACGCAACCTGACCGCCCACGGCGTTCTCAGGACGACCGGCATGATGATGCCGGCACGTGCAGCCATGTGTTGTCGAATGTGCCGCTGACCGCGACCCCACCGCCGAGTTCCGCAGCCGATCCGCATCCAGATCGACGCCGACTCCTCTGAACCCACCGCATCCGGGGGTTCGCCCGGCCGTCCGGCCATTCGCTCAGACCCCGACTCCAGGGGTCCGTCGCTGCACCCTTCACGCAAGGATTCTCCGTCATGTCTCTCGCATTCGCACCCGCTCCCATCCGCACCGTCCAGGCCCGCACCGCACCGTCGCTCGCCGCAGCACCGACGCATGTGTCCGCCCCGCTCCGCTCCGTGCCCGCTGACGTCGCCGAGCCGGCCATCGCCGCGGCTTCCTCCGCCGAGGCGGCCGCCGGCCGCAGCCCCCGTGTCCGCGCCGTGCCCGAGGGCACCGAAGCACGCGGCTTCGTGCTCTACGTCGGCATCGACGAGGCCAAGGCGCTCGCAGACGGCACCACCCTCCACCGCATCGTCGAGGCACTGCGCGCGTTGACGGCCGAGGTCTCGCCCTCCGCCGAGACGTACGCCGCGGTCGCACTCGCGCCGGAGGGCGCCGGCGGCCGCGACGTCGACGTCGTGCGCCTCGCCCTGCAGGACCCCTCGGCGCTCGCCAAGCAGCGCGAAGGCCAGGGCGTCCGCGACGACACCGATCGTCACCCCAACGGCGTCATCATCGACATCTCGCGCAAGCGCGTCCTCCTCGACGGCGAGGCTGCGGGCCTCACCTACAAGGAGTTCGAACTGCTGCAGTACCTCGTGCTCCGCGAGGGCCGCACGATCGACCGCCACGAGCTCATCGACAACCTCTGGGACGCCGATGACGAGGCTCCGAGCGAGCGCACCATCGACGTGCACGTGCGTCGCCTGCGCTCGAAGCTCGCCCACTACCAGGACATCGTGCGCACGGTTCGCGGCGTCGGCTACCGCTTCGACCGTCACGCGGATGTCTCGATCCGCCAGGCCTCGACGCCCTCCCCCGACCTGTACTGAGGCCCCTCCGGCGCGCGCCGGAGGGCCGGAATCGGCCGCTTCGAAAAATAACGGAACGATAACTAGCGCCTGTTACCGATCCGTTATATATTCGGAACTGCGCCGCTTGTTTGCTGTGGCAAGCGACGTGGAATGTGATTGCAGGACACTCTTGGTGCAAGGGAGAGGGCCGGTCGTCAGCCTCTACGACCGGCCCTCAACCGATTCCAGACGGTGAGCCGAGGGGCAGCGCCCCCGCACCGTCAGCCTCCACGACCGGCCCTCAACCGATTCCTCCCGAGGTTCCCTATTGTGGGATCAGCCCACAATCGGAAGGACCCCGCATGGCAGATCGCGCGATCACGGTGGCTGCTTGGGAATCGCTGTTCCGCGCGCAGGTCTCGATCATGCGCGCCCTCGCGGCCGAGTTCCCGAGCGACGTCATCTCGCTCAACGAGTACGACGTCCTCTTCAACATCACACGCGCGCCCGGTCGACGCCTGCGCCTCAAGGACCTGAACCAGAACGTGCTCATCACCCAGCCGAGCGTGAGCCGTCTCGTCGACCGGCTGACGACCCGCGGGCTCGTCGCGAAGCTGCCCGACCCCCGAGACGGCCGCGGCACGATCGTCGCGATCACCGACGAGGGGTTCGATCTCTTCCGCCGTGTCGCGATCACCCACATGGACGCCATCAACCGCCAGTTCGGCGACAGCCTGTCCGAAGACGAGCTCCGCACGCTCGCCGATCTCTGCAACCGGCTGCGCCCCGAACTCGACCAGTCCTGACGCGTTCGGAGCCGCGAGGAAGCGCGAAAAACCCGACGTAGACGTGCGGTTCCCCCGGGCACTACTCTCAGCCTAAAGAGTGGTTCTGGCTGAGTTCCTGGGGGGACGTCATGGACATCGTGCTCGTCATACTGCAAGCCTGCGTCGTCATCGGCGCGATCGTGCTCGGCGTCCGCACTGGCGGCATCGGCCTGGGCCTCTGGGGCGTCGTCGGCACGGTGATCCTCGTGTTCGTCTTCCAACTGCCGCCGGGCGCCATCCCGATCGATGCCTTCTTCATCATCATCGCGGTGATCACGGCGTCGTCGGCGATGCAGGCGGCCGGCGGCATCGACTACCTCGTGGCGATCGCGTCGAAGATCATCCAGCGCAATCCGAAGCGGCTCACCTACGTCGCACCGCTCGTTGCGTTCGTCTTCACCGTGCTCTCGGGCACCTCGAACATCTTCTTCGCCCTGATCCCCGTGATCTACGAGACGGCGTACCGCAACGGACAGCGCCCCGAGCGGGCCCTCGCCGCGTCGACCGTCACCTCGGGCCTCGGCATCACCGCCAGCCCGGTGTCGGCGGCCATGGCCGCCTACCTCGTGCTCATGGACGGCACCGGCTACGGACTGCCGCAGATCCTCCTCATCACGGTGCCGGCGGCGATCGTGGCCTGCATCGTCACCTCGCTCGTGCAGCAGCGCGTGGGCAAGGACCTGCTCGACGACCCGGTGTACCTGAAGCGCGTCGCCGACGGCACCGTCGAGGTGCCCGCTGCGCTGAAGGCCCGCTACGAGGCCAAGGTCGGCGGCGGTACCCCGGTGACGGCCGGCGGCACCGCGACGGCGACGGCCACCGGGACCGGCGGTCCGGTCGCCCCGGCCGACGTCCCGCCCGCGCGCATCGAGCACCCCGTACCCCCGGGTGGCGCGACCGCCGCGTACATCTTCGTCACCGGCACGCTGCTCATCGTGCTGCTCGGCCTCTTCCCGGGCCTGCGTCCCGCGTTCCCCGACGAGTCAGGGGAGCTCGTGCCGCTGGGCATGTCGACCATCATCGAAATGGTGATGTTCTCGGTGGCCCTCGTCATCATCCTCGTGCGCAAGGTCAAGCCGTCGCTCGTGGTCGAGCAGCCGCTGCTGCGGGCCGGATTCGTCGCCGCGGTGGCGCTGTTCGGCATCGCCTGGATGGCCGACACCTTCATCTCCGCCAACGAGGAGACGATCATCGAGCCGCTCGGCGCGATGATCGAGGCGAACCCGCTGCTCCTCGCCGTCGCGCTGTTCATCGTCTGCGGCCTCACGACGAGCCAGTCGGCGACGACGAACACGATGATCCCGATCGCCCTCGCCGCCGGCCTGGCGCCCGGCATCATCACGGCGATGTGGCCATCGCTCATCGGCGTCTGGCTGTTCCCGGCCAACGGCTCGCAGATCGCCGCCGTCGAGACCGACCTGACAGGCTCGACGAAGTTGACGCAGGTGCCCGTGTGGCACTCGTTCACCATCCCGATGCTCGTGTCGTGGGTCGCCGTCGTCGGGGCCGGCCTCCTGATCCAGCTCGTCGTGCCCGCCTGACCCAGCACGCCCGATCACCGCGCGATCACGACGCGCCCGAAGCATCCGCACCATCCAGCCGAGGAGGAACCCATGACCGACGCCGCAGACGTGAAGTCCGCCGCCGCGCAGTTGATGCCCGAGGTGCTCGACCGTCTCGAGACGCTCGTGCGCATCCCATCCGTCGCCTTCCCCGGGTTCGACCCCGAGCCCGTGCACCGCATGGGAGCGGCCGTCGTCGAGCTCTTCGAGGCGGCTGGGGCCACCGGCGTGAAGCTGCTCGACGTGCCCGACGGCTATCCGTGCGTCTACGCCGACCTCCCGGGTCCCGAGGGCTCGCCGACCGTGCTGCTCTACGCCCACTACGACGTGCAGCCCGCTGCCGAGAGCCAGGGCTGGTCGACCGATCCCTTCGAGCCGGTAACGAAGGACGACGGTCGCATGTACGGGCGCGGAGCCGCCGACGACAAGTCGGGCCTCGTCATCCACTACGGCACCCTGAAGCTCCTCGGCGCCGACCGCCCCTGCAACCTGAAGATCCTCGTCGAGGGCGAGGAGGAGACGATCTCCCACCTCGAGGCGTTCGTCGAGGCGAACCCCGAGCTCTTCGCCGCCGACGCGTACGTCATCGCCGACATCGGCCCGCAGCGTGTGGGGCGGCCGGGTCTCACGACCGCGCTCCGAGGGGATGTCGCGTGCACGGTGACCGTGCGCACGCTCGGCAACCCCGTGCACTCGGGCATGTTCGGCGGCGCGGCGCCCGACGCCATGACGGCGATGATCCGGATCCTCGACACGCTCCACGACGAGCACGGCGACACCGTCATCCCCGGCGTCGACAGCGGGCACTGGAGCGGTGCCGACATGGAGGAGGACGTCTATCGAGAAGGGTCGGCGGTGCTGCCCGGGGTCGACTACCTCGGCACCGGTTCGCTCTCCGACCGCATCTGGGCGAAGCCCTCGGTGACGGTGCTCGGCATGGACCTGCCGAACACGGCAGAGGCGTCGAACGTGCTGCTGCCGTCGGTGACGGCGAAGCTCTCGATGCGCATCGTCCCCGGCGCCGACGCCGACGCGCAGCTCGACGCCCTCATGGCGCACCTGCGCGCCCAGCGCCCGTGGAACTGCGAGGTCGAGGTCGAGAAGGTGAAGACGGGACATCCGTTCGCCGTCGACGCCTCGCATCCCGCGATCGTCGCTGCGGAGGCCGCCCTCGAGGCGGCGTACGGCGCACCCGTCGAGTCGATCGGCAGCGGTGCGTCGATCCCCCTCGTGGCATCCCTCCAGAAGGTCGCCCCGGACTCGGCGATCGTGCTCTGGGGAGCGGAGGACACAGCGCAGTCGCGCATCCACGCATCCGACGAGTCGGTCGACCCCGGTGAGATCGAGCGGATGATCGCCGCGCAGACCCTCTTCATCCAGGGACTCGCAGCAGCAGAACGGTCCTGATCGAACCGCCCGGCCGTCGTTCGGCAGCCGGGCGCCGCGAAGGCGAGGTGCGCGTGTCCGTTCCGCAGTCCGAGAAGCGAATGACCGTGCTCCAGGCGACCTTCATCGGGGTCGGCTCCATGGTCGGCGCCGGCATCTTCGCGCTGCTCGGCGCGGCGGGAGCGGTCGCCGGTTCGGCCGTCTGGGTGTCGTTCCTCATCGCCGGCATCATCGCCGGGCTCCAGGGCTACTCCTTCGCGAAGCTCGGGGCGAAGTACCCGTCGGGCGGCGGCATCCTGACCTACCTCTCTCGAGGTCTCGGCGAGGGCCACCTCACGGGTATCGGTTCCTGGCTCTTCTTCACGGCCGGGTCCATCGTGGTCGCGATGATCGCCACCTCGTTCGGCGGATACGCGAGTTCGGTCGTCGCGGGCGGGGATGAGACGTGGGGCAAGGTGCTCGCGGTGGCGCTGATCGTCGTGATGTCGGTGCTGAACACGGTCGGCGCCACCGCCGTCGCCCGTGTGCAGTCGGTCATCGTGATCGTCGTCCTCGGCATCCTCGTCGTGTTCGCGGCCGTCACGATCGCGAACATCGACCTCGCCCTGCTCGCGCCCGCCGGCTACCCCGCCGCGAAGGAGATCGTGGCGAGCGTCGCCCTCACCTTCTTCGCCTTCCTCGGGTTCGGTGTGATCACCTTCACCGCGAAGGACCTTCCGAATCCTGCCCGACAGCTCCCGAAAGCCATCTACATGGCACTCGCCATCGCGACGACGATCTACATCGCCGTCTCGATCGGCGTCTTCGGCACGCTCACCGCCGACCAGGTGGTGGAATACGGCACGACGGCACTCGCCGAGGCCGCGAAGCCGTCGCTCGGCCAGGCCGGGTACGTGCTCATGGTGATCACGGCGCTCTTCTCGACGACGGGTGCGGTTAACGCGGGCCTCTACCCATCCATCGGCATGACGCAGCACCTCGCCTCCGTCGGGCAATTCCCGCCGATGTTCAGCCGCTCGGTCGGGCGCTTCCCGGTCGGGCTCGTCGTCATGGCGGTACTCGCGAGCGTGCTCGTGATCGGATTCGATCTGAACAAGATCGCCTCGATCGGCAGCGCGGTCGCCCTGCTCGTGTTCTCCGCCGTCACGGTCGCCCATTTCCGGCTGTACCGCGAGACGGGCGCGAGCATCATCATGCTCGTCATCGCTCTGGTGGCGACGCTCGGCACGTTCATCATCTTCTGCACCACGACGCTCGTCGACGAACCGACGACGGCACTCGCCCTCGTCGGCATCATCGTACTCGCGGTCGCCGTGGACTTCACCTGGAAGGCCGCCGCGCGACGCTCGAAGCATCCCGAGGCGCAGGCCTGAACGGCGCGGCGGGTGACGGTGGGGCGGGAACCCTACCTCCCACCCCACCGCGGTCTCCGGGGAGACCTCCCGCCGAGCGACCCGAACTGAGCCCGGCGAGCTTGTCCCGGCGAACGGAGCATGCTCCGTCGCTCTACTCGCGGGGGTCAGCACGAGCAGGTCGGCACAGGGGTCGACTCGGGTCTGCTCGAATCGTATCCGCCCGATCGACCGGTGGATACTGCCCCGATTGGGGGGTGAGAACGCTTCCACGCGCGGCTCTCACGCCCGCGCGGGCACGTCGGCGGCCGCGATCAGGGCCAGTCGACGGATGCCTCGTACTCCTCGTGTCGACGAAGGTAAGCGGCGATGAACGGGCACTCGGGCACGATGCGCTCACCGCGGGCGACGGCGTCGTCGAGCGCGGTGCGGGCCAGCTTGCTGCCGAGGCCGCGCCCCTCGAACTCGGGCAGCACGACGGTGTGCGTGAAGACGATCACGCCGTCTTCCAGCCGGTACTGCGCGAAGCCCGCGCGCTCGCCCCCGAATGTCAGGTCGTAGCGGTGGCGGTCATCGTTGCGGACGATTTCGACGATGTCGGTGGCCATGGCGCGACTCTACTCGACCGTCCCGGCCGACGCGCCTCGAGCGGCGCAGTCCACGGCGCCGTCGCCACGGCCACGCGGGCGCCGCAACCGAGCTCAGCCGCACGGTTCGGGCGGGAACGACGTGGCGCAGACGCCGGCCATCGCACCTCGCGCCGGGCGGCACGCCGAGGGTTCGCGCGCGCGCCACCGCTTCGGCGCGGGCGAGTCGCGCGACGGCGAGCGGTTCGGGCGTGCGACGCGCCGCGCTCACCGGCCGGGAGAGGCAGCGACGGATGCCGCGAACGGGCGCCGCGGCATCCGCCGGCCGTTCGCCGTGCTCGTGCACGGTCGCGACCACGAGCGCGATCAGCCAGGCGAACACGAGCGTGAAGGCCACGATCTCGAAGACCGTGAGGTTGAACAGGCCGAGCCGGTCGTAGGCCACCATCGCGGCCGCCTCGACCGCGACCGCGAGATACGAGAATCGGGCGAACCACCGCGGGATCCGCGGCGCGAAGAGCTGGATGCCGACGCACAGCACGGCGAAGGCCGCGGCCGCCCCGACGGCGAAGCCGTTGTGCAGGTCGGTGTCGGTGTCGATCGGCACGAGCCCGACGCCCATGAGGTTGAGGCCGACGAGCGCGACGAACAACCGCATCACGGTACGGGCTCCGGGGCGGAGTGCGAACGGTCCGTGCGCGAGCGATCTGGTGAGCAGCCCCGACAGGCCCGCCATGCCGAACCCCGACACGATGATCGCGACGTTGAAGCACGCGGCGGCCAGGTCGTTCGACGTGCCGAGGGTGCTGAAGTTGTGCGTCCACCAGTCGCCGGTGGGGGTGATGCTCATGCTCGCGAGGCTGCCGGCCGCGAGGAGCATCGCGACGAGGTTGAAGGTGCGGTAGGCCTCGTGCTCGATCGCACCGCGGTGCAGGCGGAACGTGCCGACGCCGAACACGACCCCGAGCAGGAGCCCGAACAGCTCGTGCCCGCCGGGGAACCCGTCGAATGCCTCGGAGGTGAAGTGCACGGCGAGCAACGCGATCGCCGCCCAGGTCATGCCGTTGGCGATCGCCCGCGACTCGACGCGCAATGCCGGCAGCCCGAGCCGGGTGAGCGCGGCGATCGCGTTGCTCGATGCCGAGGCCACGACGAGGCACGCGCCGACGGCTGCACCGCCCGCGAGCGCCGGCACCACCCAGACGACGTCGATCCCGTGGGAGTGACCGCCGGTGGAGAACCGGGGATCGAGTGCTCGATAGAGCACGATCGAGACGGCCGCGGCGATGAGCAGGGCGTAGATGCGCCGCACATGGGAGGCGAGCGGTCGCGAGCGCACGGCTCGGAGCCGAACGTGCCCCACACGTTCGGCGGCTTCGGCACCCACCGCGTGCGTCGGCACGACGAGGACCCGGTTCAACGCCTCCGGAGGGACCCCGGCGAACGCACCCCTCATATCCGAACTCTCGATCCCCCAGAATCAGATGTGAGGCGAGCCTAACCGGCGCCGGACAGCCGCGTCACCCCTGTGTCACGTCACCCACGCCGATACTCAGCAGACTCCCAGCGAACTGCGGGCCACCATGAAGCGCGCGCACAGTGGCCGCCGTCGCCCGGGAAAACGAAAACGGCCCGCTTTCGCGAGCCGTTCTCCTACTGTCTCAACCAGTGTGCGCCCGGAGGGATTCGAACCCCCAACCTTCTGATCCGTAGTCAGATGCTCTATCCGTTGAGCTACGGGCGCAGTCATGTCGCCTGGCGCTTCCTTCGCGATCAGGCAACCACGTAACTCTAACGCACCGGCTCAGATCTCGCCAATCGAGCGCCGCCTCGCCCGGACTCGATGCCGCGAACCGTGCGGCCGACGGTCTCAGCCGTCGGCGTGCTCGGGCCGCAGCGCGTCGAGCGCGGTGCGCTGCCGACGGTTCGCGACCTGGCGGTACGACGTCTCGATGAGCTCGGCGAGGAGCTGCCAGTCGGTGTCGGGCTGGTCGAGGTCGACGCCGACCCATCGGTCGCGGTCGTAGTAGGGCGGACCGAAGAATCGCCCGTCTTGCGTGAGTGCCTGGTGCTCGTCGGGGTCGGTCTTCAGCACGATCGAGAGCGGGCGGTCCATCGAGGCGCTCACGTGGACGAAGATCGGCTTCGCCGCCCGGAACGTCGGCCGGCCCCACGCCTCGACCTCGACGGCCTCGGGCAGCGCGAGGCACACGGCGCGCACGCGCTCGACGAGCGGATGCCGCGGGTCGACGACTCGGGGATGCTCCACGCCGCCCACGCTACGCCGCACCGGCGACACGGCGCGAGCCGCGGCATCCGCTGCCCGTCAGCCCTTGACGCTGTCAAGGGCTTGCCGCCCCCATGTGAACGGGGTCACGATCGAACCACCTTCGAGGAGGCGAGATGACGAAGACACGCGCCGAGACGCGCCCGGCCCCGGCTTCGAACGCTGGACGTTGGTTCCACGACCACGCCCTCTTCCTCGTCTGCATGGTGATCTTCCTCCTCTGCCTCACCGGGATGGCGATCACAGGCCTGCAGGTCTACAACGAGGAGCAGCTCGCGCACGGATCCTCGTCGATTCCCTTCGGCGAGTATCTCCGCTCGGGTTCGTTCATCGAGGCCACGTTCGAGAACTGGGAGTCGGAGTTCCTGCAGATGGGTGCGTACGTGGTGCTCACGATCTTCCTCTTCCAGAAGGGCTCGTCTGAATCCAAGCCGATCGGCGAGCACACGCCTCAAGACGCCGATCCGCGCCGCACGTCGATCTCGGACGACACCCCGTGGCCGGTGCGGCGCGGCGGCGTCTGGCTCGTGCTCTACGAGAACTCGCTCGCGATCTTCTTCTTCGTGCTGTTCGGACTCTCGTTCTGGTTCCACGCGGTCGGCGGAGCCGAGGCCTACTCCGAGGAGCAGGCCCAGCATGGACTTCCACCCGTCGGAGTCGTCGAGTACCTCGCCACCTCGCAATTCTGGTTCGAGTCCCTGCAGAACTGGCAGAGCGAGTTCCTCGCCGTCGCCGCGATCGTCGGGGCATCCGTCTACCTCAGGCAGCGGGGCTCGCCGGAGTCGAAGCCCGTCGCGACGCCGCACCACGAGACGGGCGCATAGACGAGCACATCGGGCGAGCGCGCCGCCGGCCGTGGGCGATCTGAGTGCTCGAGCCGATCGGGTCAACCCCCTGTCGGGCGGGAGCGGCCTGCGCCTACCGTGAAGCGAGCGGATGCCTCCAACTCCGCCCCCACCGAAAGGAGCACGTCATGGGTGAGCCGCGACCGCGGATCGCCGAAGCCCGCACCGAACCCGACCGACCGGAGCCTGCACTCCTCGACGACGCCGCACGCCGGCGCCTCCTGCGCGATCTCCCACCACCGAGCGCCGAAGGCCCGTCGCTCAGCGATCCCGATGCTCAACTGTCGAGCGACGATCCGCTCGACGCCCACAAGCCGGGAATGCGCCGGAATGATCCGCTCGATCCCGACGGGCACGTCATCTGAGCGGCTGCCGCGTCGTGCTGCTCGGGAATCAGCTGGTCAGGGTGCTCGGTTTCAGGACGACCTTGATGCAGCCCGCCGACTTCGCCTTGAACATCTCGTACATCTCGGGGGCGCGCGCGAGCGGCACCCGATGCGTCGCGAGATCCTCGAGGCCGAGCGGGTCCCCGTCGGCTTCAGCGAGCGGCATCAGCTCGGGAAGCCAGTGCTGCACGTTCGCCTGGCCGAACCGCATCGTGAGCTGCTTGTCGAAGATCGTCATCATGGGCATCGGGTCGAGGTTGCCCGCGTAGACCCCCACGACCGACACCGTGCCCCCACGACGCACCGCCTCGATGGCGAGGTGCAGGGCCGCGAGGCGGTCGAGGCCGGCCTTCGTCATGACGGGCTTGGCGATGCCGCTCGGCAGGACTCCCACCGCGTTCTGCGCGAGGGCCGCGGCCGGACTGCCGTCGGCCTCGAGCCCGACGGCGTCGACGACGGCATCCGGGCCTCGACCGCGTGTGAGCTCACGGATGCGCTCCAGCACGTCGGCGTCGAGGTCGAGCGTTTCGGCGCCGTACCGCTCGGCCATCAAACGCCGTTCGACGACGGGGTCCACGGCGATCACCCGGATCCCGTCGTGCACGGCGATCCGCACCACCATCTGCCCGATGGGTCCGAGGCCGAGCACGGCGATCGATCCGCCGGGCGGGACGCCGGCGTACCGGACGGCCTGCCAGGCCGTCGGCAGCACGTCGGTGAGGAAGAGGTACCGCTCGTCGGGGAGGTCATGACCGACGACGTGCGCGTTCGCGTCGGCGAGGCGCACGCGCAGATACTCGGCCTGGCCGCCGGGAACCCGACCGTAGAGCTCCGTGTAGCCGTAGAGCATGGCGCCGGTGCCGTGGTCCGTGTTCCGGGTGGTCTCGCACTGGCTGCTCAGGCCGCGGACGCACATGTGGCACGTTCCGCACGCGATCACGAACGGCACGACCACCCGGTCGCCCGCCTTCACCCGCCGAACGGCTGCCCCGACCTCTTCGACGACCCCCATGGCCTCGTGCCCGAGGATGTCGCCGCGGTGCATGAACGGACCGAAGACGTCGTACAGGTGCAGGTCCGAGCCGCAGATCGCGGTGGACGTCACGCGCACGATCGCGTCGGTCGGCTCGATCAGCCCCGGATCGGCGACCACGGAGACCTCGACGGAGCGCGCTGAATGCCAGGTGACTGCTCTCATGCTCCGTTCCTAGTCGCGACACGGCGTCGCGTGCAGGGGCTTGACACCGCCCCGCCACGGATGCCGCGTGCGAACGAGCGGCCTGAACGGCTAGAGTCCCGGCCATGGGCAAGTTCATCTACAACTCATCCCCCCGCGAGATCGAAATCGACGATCGCACCCTCGCCCACCTGCGTGTCGCGATCCTCAACAAGCTGCGACGCTCCGAGAGCTTCGCCATGACCTGGGATCACGGCGTGGAGAACGGCAGCGGCCGCACGACCTTCTGGCTCCACGACTCGGTTCCGCTGCAGTTCGTCTTCAGCGGCAATCGTCCGCCGGTGCTGAACCGCCTCTGGATCGAGCAGATGCTGCTCTCGGCCAACAGCACCGCCGGGCTGCACTTCGTGCCCGAGCCGCCCGAGAGCGAACAGTTCGAGGGCGTCGAGTAGCTCGCCCGCGCCGGGCGAACCTCGCGCTCAGTCGACCGCTTCGACCTGGGTGCGGATGAATGCCTCGTCGGACGGCGACAACCGCGACGGGGCCGTCTCTCCCGTGATCGCCTCGATCTCCCGTGCCGTCTCGGCATCGATCGGCGCACTCAGGTCGGCCAGCAGCCGATGCTTGGCCGCGATCGTCAGGTGCGGCCACCACGTCTCGACGTTCGACATCGCAACTCCATCCCTCATACCTCCCGTCTAGCAGGTGCTCCCGCGGGCGACAAGCCCCTCGCGGGTGCGAGGGGGGCGTGCCTAGCGTTGATCTCGGACGCCGAACGTGCGTCCGGAACAGGAGGACACGACCATGAGCACGACCCTGACGGCCTCGACCGAGGCCGATGTCCCCGTGCGCACCGCCTACGACCAGTGGACGCAGTTCGAATCCTTCCCCGAGTTCCTCGGAGGCGTCGAGGAGGTGCGCCAGGTCGATGACGCACTCACGCACTGGGTCGTCTCGATCGGCGGCGTGAAGCGCGAGTTCGACGCCGAGATCGGCGACCAGGTACCCGACGATCACGTGGCCTGGTCTTCGATCGGCGAAGTGGTGCATCGCGGACGCGTCGAGTTCACCCCGGTGGAGGCCGATCGCACGCGCATCGACCTCGAGATCGAGTGGGAGCCCGAGGGCTTCGTCGAAGAGGCGGGAGCCGCTCTTCAGCTCGACGACATGCAGGTCCAGCGCGATCTCGCGCGCTTCAAGGACTTCATCGAGGATCGTCATCGCGCGACCGGCGCCTGGCGCGGCGAGATCCACGGTGGCGACACCGGTCGCAGCCTCGGATCGAATGCGGTGATGCAGGACGACGACGTGATCGGCACGGATCCCGACCTGCGCGTCTGACCGCGACCTGGGTCGGTCGGGGCTCGCTCCGCTAGACCCCGACCGGTGCGTCGTCGGTCTCGACCTGCTGGACGTCGACACCGACCTGCACGGGCTGATCGGCGAGCGTCGGGATCGGATCGGTGTCGAGGTTCTCGGGCACGAGACGGATGCCACCGGTGCTGTTCGCCGAGCGCATCAGGTCTTCGATCCACTGGCGGCTGAGTTCCGGTGCCACGGGCTCGTCGAAGACGAAGCGCAGCGGAATGCTCGCGTGCACCCAGAGGGTGCTCCGCCCGCGCGGCTGGTCTTCGGCGTGCTGCCACGACAGCGTGAACGACTCGCCCCGCCGGAGCTTCGTCGTGATGGCGATCTTCAGGTGGGCGAGGGTGCGGTCTTCGATGCCGATCGGGGTGCCGGAGTCGCCGTAGTACAAGGTTCCCACGCGTCCGATTATACGGCGTGAACATGCGGAACGGGCGGCCCGAGGGCCGCCCGTTCCGGGAGTCGTAGTGCCGGTCAGACCGTGCGGTTCCCGCCGATGAAGCGAACGAGGAACACGATGAGCGCGATGACCGCCAGGACGACGCCGACCCAGATCAGGAAGTTGAGTGCAGGGACGACTCCGCCGGTGATGAGCAGGACGACGGCGGCGATGGCGATGATGGCGACGAGGATGTTCATGATTCTCCTTCAGGTGTTCCGCGCTCGTGATCGACGAGCGCGGCGAGTGGTTCACGCCCGACGGGCAGAACCTCGAGGCGGGGGTACGCCTCGTCCCTCGACGCTATGGCCCAGCCGGCACCGGCGGCTAGGGGTTGACCCCCGCTCTCGCCGGCTGCTACTTGCGCGTGCGCGCAGGGCTGTCAATCCCCTCCCCCCGCGCGACGTCCGGGCGTAGCGTGGCTCGCGGAACCGATGAGAGGAGCACCCGCCATGCCAGGACGCAGGAACGCATCGCTGAAGGACCCCGAACTCTACGAGGAGCTCCGCGACGACGGGGCCTCGAAGGAGAAGGCCGCGCGGATCTCGAACGCCGCCGCCAAGCAGGGCCGCAGCGCCGTCGGCCGCAAGGGCGGCAAGCACGGCGACTACGAGGACTGGACGGTCGACGCCCTGCGCAAGCGGGCGAAGGAGCTGGGGATCAGCGGCTACAGCGGCAAGCGCAAGTCCGAACTCATCTCCGCGCTCCGCAACCACTGACGGCCCCGGCCGTGCCGCGTCTCAAACGGGTCGAGCCCTACCTGTCCCCCGGGTTCGTCCGGGTGAGACGCGGTCGCGGATTCGGCTACGTGCACAGCACGGGGAGCAGCGCGAGCCGGGCGGAGCGAGCGCGCATCACCGATCTCGCGATCCCGCCGGCGTGGCAGGACGTCTGGATCTCGGATGCTGCGAACGCCCACATCCTCGCCGTCGGCGTGGACGCCGCCGGGAGACGGCAGTACCTCTACCACCCGGTGTGGCGCGAACGACAGGACGCCGAGAAGTTCGAGCGAATGACCGCACTCGCCTCAGCCCTGCCCGCGGCCCGTCGGAGCGTCGCCCGCGACCTGAAAGCACCCGAGCTCACCCCTGAGCGGGTGCTCGCGGCCGCGTTCCGCACGCTCGATCTCGGCGGCATCCGCATCGGTTCGGAGGAATCCCTCGCCGGCTTCCGCAGCCGCGGCCTGACGACACTGCTGGTGCGCAACGCCCGGCTCGAGGACGACGACACCGTTCGCTTCCGATTCCGCGCGAAGGGCGGCATCGCACAGGACCTGCGGATCTCGGATGCCGCGCTGGCGGGGTTCATCGAGCACACTGGTGGCGAGCGGTCGCCCGCTGGCCGCCTCTACGCGTGGCGCGACGGCCGCTCGATGCGCGCGGCAGCTCCCGTCGACGTGAACGGCGACATCCGGGAGCGCACCGGCGGCGGCTTCACGGCGAAGGACTTCCGCACGCTCCGCGGCACCATGACCGCCGCCGAGCACTTGGCCGGCATCGGTCCGGAGCACTCCGCCCGCGCCCGCAAGGCGGCCGTCCGCGAGGCGATCGAGGAGGCGGCTCGCGTACTCGGCAACACGCCCGCGATCGCGCGCGGCAGCTACATCGACCCGCGGGTGCTCGTCGCCTACGAGGACGGCGTCGTCGTGGCATCCGGCGCCGATCGCGAGGCGCGACTGATCGAGCTGCTCGATCACGTCGGCGGCGCCTGACGCGGGGGGTCATGTCGAGCCGGCCGGCTCAACGCCTCAGGTCTCGCGCACGACCTCGGCCGGTGACTTGTCGGGCCGAAGGCCCCGCCACCGCGGATGCCGCGCGACCCCGGTGCTCGTCCAGTCGCCGAGTTCGATCTCGCCGACGAGTTCGGGGCGCACCCAAACCGCGTCGCGCACGTCTGCCGCGGGCACCTGCACGAACGGCGACCCGGCCTGCTCGAGCGGCTGCAACGCCGCCAGCAACCGATCGAGCTCGCGTTCGCCGAACCCGGAGCCGACGCGGCCGGCGTACTCGAGGCCGCCGACCTCGAGGCCGCCGTCGCCGGGAATGCCGACGAGCAACGAGCGGATGCGCCCGGTGCGCGTGCCGATGCCGCGGCGGTAGCCACCGATCACGACCTCCTGCGTGAGGGTGAGCTTGAGCTTCAGCCAGTCGCTGCTGCGGGCGCCGGGCCGGTAGCGGGAGTCGGGCCGTTTCGCGACGAGCCCCTCGAGCCCGAGCCGGCGGCTCTCCTCCAGCGCCTCATCGGGACTGCCCGTGGCGGGCGCGGGAACCTCGACCGGCACGCCGCGTTTCATCCTGACGAGTCCGGCGAGTCGTGCGCGGCGTTCGCGGTACGGTTCGTCCACGACCGGTCGTCCGTCGACCTCGAGGACGTCGAAGAGCAGCAGGCGCACGGGCACGGATGCCGCCACCCGCTCGATCTCGCGCAGCTTCGTGAGGTTCATCCGTCGCTGCAGCCGCCCGAAGTCGGGCCGCCCGTCGGCGTCGAGCGCGACGATCTCCCCGTCGAGCAATGCCTCGCCCCGGACGACGGCGGGCAGGTCGGCGAGCTCGGGGTAGCGGGAGGTGATGTCGATCCCGTTGCGGCTGAGGAGTCGCACGCCGTCGGCGCCGACGCGCGCGAGCACGCGGATGCCGTCCCACTTCCACTCGAGCGCCCAGTCCTCACCCGCGAGCATGCCGGGGGTGCCCGGCGTCGCGAGCATCGGCCGTTGAGTGATCGGGCCGACGCGGTGGACACTGCTGGTTGAGCCCGTCGAAATACTGCGGGCTGAGCCTGCCGAAACCGAGGTGGCCGCACCAGGGGCTTCGACGGGCTCTGCTTCGACGGGCTCGGCTTCGACGGGCTCGACCCGCCCAACGGGGTTGCGCGCCTCCTCGACTCGCTCGGGGTGGGCGCTCTGGTCCTTCATGCGGTGCAGCAGCCACGAACTCTTCTCGCCCTGTCCGTCGGTGCGGATGAGCGCGAGTCGCACCGCCCCGCCGAGCGGCCCGCCGGGCTGCCCGTCGACGTCGATGATGATCTCGTCGTCACGCCATTTCTCGGTCGCGTAGGTGCCGGAGTCCCAGATCGTCATGGAACCGGCGCCGTATTCGCCCTTCGGGATGGTGCCCTCGAACGAGGCGTACTCCATCGGGTGATCCTCGGTCTGCACGGCGAGGTGGTTCGTGCCCGACGACTCCGGCACGCCCTTCGGCACCGCCCAGCTCTTCAGCACCCCGTCGCGCTCGAGTCGCAGGTCGAAGTGCAGACGCCTGGCGCGGTGCTCCTGGATGACGAAGCGCGGCTCCCCTGCGCTCGCCGCGCCCCATGCCGATGCCGGCATGGGCTCGGGAGTGGCCGAGGCGCTCCGCATCGACAGGTACTGCGCGAGCGGCCCGCCGTGCGAGGCATCCGTGATCGCGCGCATCGGGTCGCCAGCAACGGCGACACGTTCGAGCACCTCGGATGCCTCGAGCTGACGGAGCCCGGCATCCTCGAGCTCCTCCCACGTGCGCGGCGCGGCGACGGTCGGCCACGGTCGCCCCCGCAGCGAGTACGGCGCGATCGTCGTCTTCTTGCCGTTGTTCTGGCTCCAGTCGATGAGCACCCGGCCCGTGCGCAGCGACTTGCGCATGCTCGACACGATGAGCTCGGGGTGATCGGCCTCGAGCGCCCTGGCGAGCTCGTGCGCGACCGCGGAGACCTGATCGGAGGTCTGCGAGCCGTCGAGCGCCGTGTAGAGGTGGATCCCCTTGCTGCCGCTCGTGACGGGCATCGCCTCGAGGCCCATGCCCGCGACGAGGTCGCGTACGAGCCTCGCGACCTCGGCGCACTCGGCGAGCCCCATTCCCTCGCCCGGGTCGAGGTCGAAGACCATGCGGTCGGGGTTCGCCGGCTTCCCCGTGGCATCGAATCGCCACTGCGGCACGTGCACCTCGAGGGACGCCTGTTGGGCGAGCCAGACGAGCGTCGCGCGGTCTCCGGCGATCGGATACGCCTTGTCGCCGTCGGAGTGGTGCTGGATGCCGCGGCGCACCCACTCGGGCGCGTGCTCGGCGAGGTTCTTCTCGAAGAACGGGTGCTCGGGGGCATCCGCCGTGCCCACGCCGTGCACCCAGCGCTTGCGCGTCACCGGGCGCCCGGCGACGAGCGGCACCATGACGGGGGCGATCTCCGCGTAGTAGGAGATCACCTCGCCCTTCGTCATGCCCGTCTCGGGATACATGACCTTGTCGAGGTTCGTCAGCCGCAGGCGGCGGCCGTCGACCTCGACGAGTTGGCGCGCGCCTTCGGCCATGCCCACCATCATGCCGGTGTCGGCGCCGGATCACGAGGATGCCGCGAGGGGTATCGCACACGCCTCCCCCTGGTGTGTACTGGAGGCATGCGAGCCGTCTGGAAGGGGGCGGTCACATTCGGCCTCGTCAATGTGCCCGTCAAGCTGTACAGCGCCACCGAAGACCACGACGTGTCACTGCACCAGGTGCACGACGAAGACGGTGGGCGCATCAGGTACCAACGCAAGTGCGAGGTCTGCGGCAAGGTCGTCGACTACAAGAACATCGACAAGGCGTACGACGACGGCGAGCAGACCGTCGTCATCACCGACGACGACCTGAAGTCGCTGCCAGCCGAGCGCAGCCGCGAGATCGAGGTCGTCGAGTTCGTGCCGAACGACCAGATCGACCCGATCATGTTCGATCGCAGCTACTACCTCGAGCCCGATTCCGCCTCGTCGAAGGCGTACGTGCTGCTGCGCGAGACCCTCGAGTCGACCGACCGCACCGCGATCGTGCAGATGGCGCTGCGGCAGAAGACCCGGCTCGCGGCGCTGCGCGTGCACGGTGACGTGCTCATGGTGCAGACGCTGCTCTGGAGCGACGAGGTGCGCGCCGCCGAGTTCGCCTCGCTCTCCGAGCCGGTCAAGATCTCGGCGAAGGAGCTCGACCTCTCGAAGCAGCTCGTCGAGAGCCTCGTCTCCGACTTCGACCCCGAGCAGTACGTCGACGAGTACCAGCAGGAGCTGCGCACCCTCATCAAGGCGAAGCTCGAGCAGGGCGAGGGCATCGACACCGCCGCGACGTTCGGCGAGGAGCCCGAGGAGGAGACCGGCGGCGAGGTCATCGACCTCATGGAGGCGTTGCGCCAGTCGATCGCGGCGAAGCGCGAGGCGGGCGACTCTGGCGGCAAAGGCGCGAAGGGCGCTGCGAAGGGCACGGGGAAGAAGAAGGCGGCGGCCAAGTCCTCACAAGGCGAGAAGAAGACGACCACGCGAAAGCGCGCGGCCTCCGAGTGAACGGATGCCGCGCGCTCATCGCGTGCGTGCGGTTCGGTGACCTTCAGCGTGCTGCCGGAGGCGCCCCTTCGTCGAACGCTATTCGGCGGTGCACACCTCGGTGACCTTGACCGCAGCGGCCTGGATGTCCTCGGTCTGCGCGGCCTGGGCGTCGGCGTCGATCTCGGCGCCCGCCTCGACCTCGGCCTCGGTGGGCAGCGTCTCGGCCCAGTCGCTCGCGGCGTCGATCTTCTCGTCGAACGTGTCGAGCGCATCCGCGAGGGCCGAGTCGTCGGCGGCCTGCTCGTCGAGCGCGTCGACGCGCTCGGAGAGCTCGTCGAGGTAAGCCTGGAGTTCAGCCGGGTCGGATGCGGTCAGGATCGCGTTCTGCGCCCCGTTCGAGATGTCGCGCACCTCGACGCGGACGACCTCGCAGTCGTCGGCGGGCGCGCTCGCCTCGGTGCCGCCGCCAGTGGCGCAGCCCGAGAGCAGCAGGGCGCCCGCGAAGACGAGCGCAGTGGAAGTGATGATTCGTTGCATATGCAATGCCCCCAGATCGTTGAACCAGAAAAGTCTACTCAGGCTCGCCGACACGCGCTCTGGAGCACGTGCTCACCACCACACCAGAGAAACAGCCCGATGGCCACGACGTGCCCGGCCCGGGCTCGCGTGCCGCTCACGCTCCAGCGGTCTCACGTGTGCCAGTGTGTTTTCATCCGGTCGCCCGCACGCGTGGGTGCAGTTGTCTCTCGAGCCGAGGCATCCACCGCTGAGCGAAGGAAGACTGCCGTGAACATGCGCACCCCGCGACGCCGTCGGCATCGATCTCTGACGGCGACGGCAGCAGCGACCGCGGCGATCGCAGCGCTCTCGACGAGCGCGGTCGCACCCGCCCTGGCCTCGGATCAGCCGCCCGTGAACATCGTGGAGATGACGCCCGAGCTGACGAAGAAGATGCAGCACGAGGTGGACACCTTCTTCGCGAAGCACGACCTGCCCGGACTCTCCGTGGCGGTGGTCACTCCCGCCCGGGCCGGGTCGGATCCCGTGATCACGACGTTCGTCGCGGGCACTCCGACGCTGGGCTCATCTGAGCTGGTCGACGCCACGACGCAGTTCGAGCTCGGCTCGGAGACGAAGGTGTTCACGGCCGACCTCCTGGCCTACCTCGTCGCAACCGACCGGGTCTCGCTCGACGACCCGGTGCAGCTCTTCGCGCCTGCCGGGGTGGAGGTACCGGAGTGGACCGACCCGCAGACCGGCGCCACGACCGCGATCACGCTGGGCGACCTCGCCACCCACCAGGCGGGTCTGCTCGACGCGCCCCCGAATCTCGGCGCGGGCTGCGGCGCTGACCCCGGATGCGAGAATCCGCGCCCGGGCTACACGCAGACCATGCTGTGGGATGCGTTCGCGCAGCCCTGCCTGAACGGCCAGCCGTGCCCGATGTATCAACCGGGGACCGACTGGCTCTACTCCGATTGGGGGTTCGGCCTGCTCGGCACGATCCTCGCGAACGTGCTCGACCCCGTCATCGAGACGGAGCCGCCGGCTTACCAGTCCGCGCTCGACCAGGCGTTCCTCGATGCGCTGGGAATGTCGTCGACGGAGCTCGAGTTCCATGGGGACGGGCGCCTGGCCACTCCATACAAGGCAGACGGAACGAACGCGTTCCATTGGGACAACACGAACGCGATCAGCGGTGCCGGCGGCCTCATCTCCGACGCGACCGACATGGGCACGTGGGTCGCCGCACACCTCGGATACGTTCCGTCGACCGCGCCGATCGGCGTGCAGGCGATGGCGGACACGCTTCAGCCGATCAGCGACATCACCATGAGCTGTTCGATTCCCGATCAGTGCGGGCCCGCCCACTTCCAGATGGGCCTGGGATGGGAGCTCCACCACGCCGCGACCCATGATGTCGGGGCGGCGTGGGCATTCAAGAACGGCTTGACGGACGGCTCCAGCACCGACACGGCCCTCGCTCCGAGCCTGCGCGTGGGCGTCACGACGATGTACAACAAGCGCCTGTCGGACACCGACCAGGGCCTGCCGCTCGCCATCACGCTCCTCAAGCTGCTCGTCGCCGACCAGCCCGCTCCCGAACCGGCGCCGAGCGCTGCGCCGCAGGCAGCTCTCGCGGAATCGGGTCAACCCACGGCCGAACTCATCGTGCCGGGGATGATGGCGGCAGGCTTCGTCGCCATCGGGCTCCTGCTGATCATTCGACGTCGCGGCCACGGCCGCAGAAGCACGCGGTGACTCGACGACCGCGAGAATCCTGGCATGCAGGTCTCAGGGAGAAAGTGCGGAGACGAGGGGATTTGAACCCCTGGTCCCCTTACGGGGACTCCACCTTAGCAGGGTGGTGCACTCGGCCGGACTATGCGACGTCTCCTCGCGCGCACTTGCGTGACACGCGAAAATCATCATAACCCGACCTTGCCTCGGATGACGATTCGGCCGAACCGACCGGTCTACTGGTCGTCGAGCGTGCGGCCGGCGGAGCATCGCGTCTCGGCGGCGGTCTGCCCCGTGACGTCGCTCGGCAGCGCCTCGACGGTCGGCGCTGGCGCCGCGGGATCCGCCGCAGGATCCGCCGCAGGCGCCTCGCCCTCGACCGGAGCCTCGGCCACCGGGGCCGCATCGACCGCGGTCGGGTCGCCAGCCGAGGCGAACGAGGCCTCCTGCGACGCAGGATCGAACGTCACGGGCAGGTCGTTCTGCAGGGCGACGCGAATCGCCTCCGCCGACTCCGCCGGCACCTGCGCGCCGTCGGCGCTGTAGGTGGGGTACTGGATGAAGGCGATCTTGTCGAGATCGGTGTCTTTCAGCGCCTTCGCGATCGAGATCATCGTGTTGGGGTTCATGAGGCTGTCGGACAGCTGCATGTTCGCGAGCGCCGCCTTCGCGATGCCGTAGAGCTTGACCGGATCGCTCAAGGTTCCGTTCGACTGCAGCGTTCGAGCCAGTGACGACATGAAGACCTGCTGATTCGAGATGCGCCCGAGGTCGCTGCCGTCGCCGACGCCGTGGCGGGTGCGGAGGAACTGCAGCGCCTGGATGCCGGCGAGCTCGTGCATGCCGGCGGGAAGGTAGAGGTCGGTGTGCTCGTCTTCGATCGGCTCAGCGACGCACACGGGGACGCCGCCGACAGCCTCGGACAGACCGGCGACGCCCATGAACTGCACGGTGCCGGCGAACGGAATGGTCACGCCGACGAGCTGCTCGACGGTCTTCACGACGCACGGCATGCCGCCGAGCGAGAGCACCGAGTTGATCTTCACGCCGTACTGCTCCGACAGTGGATCACCGGCCGGGTCCGCCGGATCGACGCACTCCGGTACGTCAACTAGCATGTCGCGCGGGAAGCTGATCACCGAGGCGTTCGAGTGGTCTTCCGAGATGTGCATGAGCATCGTGACGTCGTTGAGGACCGCCGTCTCCTCGTCGGGGTCGCCGAAGCCGTCGCCCTGACCTTCACGGCTGTCGCTGCCGATGAGCAGCAGGTTCACGCCGCCCGGCATCGCGCCGATGTCGGGCACGCCCTCGAGCACGTCTTCGTTGCCGAGCGTGACCGTGGGCTTCGCGGTGTTGGCGAGATCCCATGCGGCGTACGCCGCGACCGCGGAGCCGGACACCAGCGCAACGGCGAGGACCGAGGCCGTCGCCTTGCCGATCGTCTTCCAGATGGAACGTCGCTTGAGTCGTCCGTGCCGGACGACAGGGGTCGACCCCACGGCGCGTCGTGCACTCGAGCGCAGTTCGTCTGCCACCGCTGTCCTTTCGTCTCGTCGGTCTCGCGGAGGGCGTGGGATTCGAACCCACGAGGCATTGCTGCCCACTGGTTTTCAAGACCAGCTCCATCGGCCGCTCGGACAGCCCTCCATGCCCGCGCGACGCACCCGGAGGTGCTCGATCGTGCAGACAGGCCCGATTCTAGCCGAAGCATGTTTCAGCCAGACTTCGAACCGAAGCAGGTCTCCGTCGGATCTCCAGCCGAAGCATGTTTCAGACAGCCTCGCAGGCCAGTCTGAAAAGGTGCTGAAGCGCGCTGGGTGGGGTGATCGGGGAGCCCCCGGATCAGCCCTCGTTGGCCTTCGCGCACCGCACGGTGTCACCGGTGATGCCCGTCACGTCACCGGGCAGCGGAGCGGTCGGCGGCGCGCTCGCCTCGGCAGGCGGTGCCTCTGCCGAGCCGTCGGCGGGCGGAGCGGCCGGGTCGGCGACCGTGCCGAACTCCGAGTTGTCGATGGCGGTCGGGTCGATCACCAGCGGCTGATCGGCCTGCAGCGCGGCGTTCACCGCCTCGGCGGACTCGGCCGGGAGCACCCGAGTGCGGTCGTCGGAGTATTCGGTCGGGTACTGCACGAACGCGATCTTCGACAGGTCGACGTCGGCGAGGGTGCGAGCGATCGAGACGAGCGTCGTCGGATTCTGGAGCGCGTTGGAGAGCTCCATGTTCGAGAGCATCGCCTTGGCGATCGAGTAGAGCTTCACCGGGTCGCTGAGCGTTCCGTCGCTCTGCAGCGTTCGTGCGAGCGAGGCGAGGAAGGCCTGCTGGCTGGCGATGCGGCCGAGGTCGCTGCCATCGCCGACGCCATGCCGGGTGCGAAGGAAGGCGAGCGCCTCGTACCCCGAGATGCTGTGCGTGCCGGCATCGAGGTGCAGGCCCGAATAGTCGTCGTCGACCCGGTCGGCGAGGCAGACCTCGACACCGCCGACGGCTTCGGACAGCGCCGCCACGCCGTTGAACTCGACGACACCCGCGACCGTGATCGGGACCCCGGTCAGCTGGCTGATCGTGCTGACGACGCACCCGAGTCCGCCGTGGCCGAGCACGCTGTTGAGGGGCACGCCCGACATCGACGAGAGCGGCCCGCTCTCGGGGTCGACCGGATCGGGGCACTCGGGCACCGGCACGATCATGTCGCGCGGGAAGCTGACGACTTCGACGTGCGAATGATCCTGCGAGATGTGCAGCAGCATCGTCACGTCGTTGAGAACGGCGGAGTCCTCTTCAGGGTCGCCGAAGGATCCGTCGGCGGGACGCTTGTCGCTGCCGACGAGCAGGAAGCTGAGCCCGCCCTCCATGGCACCGATGTCGGGCACCCCGGCGAGCAGATGCTCGTCCTCGAGTTCGGTGCCGGGCTTGATCGACTGCACGAGATCGACGGCGGCGTACGCGGCGATCGACGTCGCGGCCACGGCAAGCACGGCGATGACGGATGCCGCGAGCTTCAGGTACGTCGAAGCGGCGCCGTGCTTCGGCAGCCGACCGTGCCTCGGCACCGTCGCCGGCTCGGCGGCAACCGCCTGATCGGCAGCGGCCTGCTGTTCGCCCGAATCGCTCATCGCACCCCCTCTGACTGGCCGATTCTATGCTGGCGGCCTCGGAGGTTCCCGTCACGCGCGCAGCGGCCCGGCCGTCATGGCAGCGAGTCGAGCACCGCCGCGAGCCCGGCCTCGTCGACCGGGCCCCCCACCTCGTTCGCGGCTTCGCGCACCTCGTCGGGCGCCTGGCCCATCGCGACGGCGCGGCCCGCAGCGCCCGCCCATGCGAACATCTCGAGGTCGTTGCGGCCGTCGCCGGCAGCCAGTACCCGGTCGTTCGGCAGGTCGAGCCACCCTCTGACCCGTTCGAGCGCGGTCGCCTTGTTGACGCCGTCGGGCGCGATGTCGAGCCAGGCGGTCCAGCCGATGGCGTAGCTCACGTGGTGCAGGCCCATCTGGTCGACGATGCCGAAGAACTCATCGAGTCCGTGCTCGAGGCTCGTGACCACGACACGCGTCGCGCGCTGATCGAGCAGCTCCTCGAAGCGCACCTCGCGGGCGTTCTCGAGGTTCCACTCGGTCATGCCCTCGGTGTAGAGGCGGTAGCCGTCGGGCAGTTCGACCATGAACTTGCCGGAGGGCAGGAACCCGCGGATGCGCTCGAGCACGAGCGTCGGGTCGAAGGTCTCGACGTGGCGACGGAGGTACCCGCCGGGGGCCGAGTCGTCGCGCTGCATCGTGATGGCACCGTTCGCGCACACCACGTACTCGGGCGTGAGGCCGAGCTGCTCGAGCACGGGCGCGGTCGTCGCCCACGAGCGCCCGGTCGCGAGCGTCACGATGTGGCCCCGGTCGCGTGCTGCGGCGACGGCCACGACGACCTCGGGGTCGATCGAGCCGTCTTCGTGCATGATGGTGCCGTCGACGTCGAGCGCGACGAACCACTGCTCGTCGACGTCGAGCCGCGGCATCCGCTCGATGCTCATGCGATCGGCTCGAGCACCTCGAGACCGCCGAGGTAGCCGCGAAGCGCCTCGGGCACCACGACCGAACCGTCAGCCTGCTGGTGGGTCTCGAGGATCGCGACGAGCCAGCGCGTGGTCGCGAGCGTGCCGTTGAGCGTCGCGACGGGCGCCGTCTTGCCGCTCTCGGTGCGGTGGCGGATGTCGAGGCGGCGCGCCTGGAACGTCGTGCAGTTCGAGGTCGAGGTGAGCTCGCGGTAGGCGTTCTGCGTGGGCACCCAGGCCTCGACGTCGTACTTGCGGGCTGCGCTCGAACCCAGGTCGCCCGCCGCGGTGTCGATCACGCGGTACGAGAGCCCGAGGTCTTGCAGCATTCCCTCTTGCCAGCCGAGCAGGCGCTCGTGCTCGGCCTCGGCGTCGGCCGGGTCGATGTAGGTGAACATCTCGAGCTTGTTGAACTGGTGCACCCGGATGATGCCCCGAGTGTCTTTGCCGTGGCTGCCGGCCTCGCTGCGGTAGCAGGTCGACCAGCCGGCGTAGCGGATCGGGCCGTTCGAGACGTCGATGATCTCGTCGGCGTGGTAGCCGGCGAGCGCGACCTCGCTCGTGCCCGTGAGGTAGAGCTCCTGCTCGGGCAGGTAGTAGACCTCGTCGGAGTGGGCGCCGAGGAACCCGGTGCCCTGCATGATCTCGGGGCGCACGAGCGTGGGCGTGATGAGCGGGGTGAAGCCCGCCGCGATCGCCCGGTCGAGGCCCATGTTCATGAGTGCGATCTCGAGGCGCGCCCCGATGCCCTTGAGGTAGTGGAAGCGCGCGCCCGAGACCTTGGCACCGCGCTGCATGTCGATCGCGTCGAGCAGCTCGCCGATCTCGAGGTGATCGCGCGGCTCGAAGTCGAACGCCGGGATCTCGCCGACTTCGCGCAGCACGATGAAGTCGTCTTCGCCGCCGGCCGGCACGCCGTCGATGACGATGTTGCCGAGCCGCTGCACCGCGAGCGTGAACTCGGCCTCGGCGTCGCCCGCGGCCTGGTTCGCGGCCTTCACGCGCGCGGCGAGTTCCTGCGCCTCCGCCACGAGGGCGGCCTTGGCGTCTTTCGGCGCCTGCGCGACCTGCTTGCCGAACGCGTTCTGCTCGGCTCGGAGCGCTTCGAACACCGTGATGGCCGTGCGCCTCGCGGCATCGGCCTCGACCGCAGCGTCGACGAGCGCCACGGACTCGCCACGGAGCTCTTGCGAGCGCTTGATGAGGTCGGGGTTCTCGCGAAGCAGCACGGGATCGATCACCCGAGCAAGTCTAGCCGCGGCATCCGACCGCCTGATCTGCGGTTCCGCCGAACGCGGTCGCAGGCCGCCGGGGTGAATTCACGGCGCGATGCAATACCGTGGGCTGCGTGACGGCAGAACAGCAGGGGGCAGCGGATGTCGCGGGCCGACGCCCGCGGGCGGCCGTGATCTTCAATCCGACGAAGCAGGGCGTCGAGGCCCTCCGCGCCGCCGTCGGCGCGGCCGAGGAGCGCCAGCACTTCGCTCCGACGCTGTGGATCGAGACCGAGGCCGACGACCCCGGCAAGGGCATGGCGCGCGAGGCGATCGAGGCGGGCGTCGACCTCGTGATCGCCGCGGGGGGCGACGGAACCGTGCGCTCGGTCGCCGCCGGCCTGCGCGGCACCGGCGTGCCGCTCGGACTCGTGCCCATCGGCACGGGCAACCTCTTCGCCCGCAACCTCGAGATCCCCGTCAGCGACCAGGCCGACGCCGTCGTGCTCGCCTTCGCGGGCCTCGACCGCGCCGTCGACGTCATCGTGGCCGACGTCACCCGCCCCGACGGAAGCGAGGAGACCCACGTCTCGCTCGTGATGAGCGGCATCGGCATCGACGCCGCGATGATCTCGAACACGAACCCCGACCTGAAGAAGCGCGTCGGCTGGCTGGCCTACGTCGACGCGGGCCTGCGGGCGCTGCCGGCGTCGAAGCCGTTCCGCGCCGTGCACCGGGTCGACACCGGCCGGCACCACCGTTCGAAGGTCTCGAGCATCCTCGTCGCGAACCTCGGCTACCTGCCGGGCAACATCGAGTTGATCCCCGACGCCGAGATCGACGACGGGCGCCTCGACGTGGTCGTGCTGGCGCCGCGCAACCTGTTCGGCTGGCTCCTCATCTGGCGCAAGGTCACCTGGGAGAACCGTGTGCTGCGGAAGTCGGCCCTCGGCCGGCAGTTCCTCGACCTCACGGGCGGCAACCGGCGCAGCGAGATCGTCTACCTGCGCGGTCGCGCCGTCGACCTCGAGATCGAGGGCGACGCCGAGGAGTTCGAGATCGACGGCGACGAGTTCGGGCTCGTGACCGCGGCGCGGTTCACGGTCGATCCGGCGGCGCTGATCGTCCGCGTCCCGCGGTGAGCGTCGCGCGTCGCACCTCGACCGCGACGAGCGCCACGAACGCCGCGATCGCGGCGAGCGCGAGCGATCCGACGAGGGACTGGGCGAACTGGCCGAGCTCGATCCGGGCGAACACCTCTGCCTGATCGGCGACGTCGGCGGGGTTCCCGTTCCCGTCGAGCATGAGGCTGCCGTTCGCGTTCGACCCCTCGAAGACCCTGCCGATGGCCCACAGGACCCCGATGACGGCGACCGCGGCGATGCCGACGAGCGCCCACCACGCGGCCCTTCGACCGAACCGCGGACCACCGCCCTCGGTGGCCGCGTCGTCGCCCCGGGTGGGCATGAGCGCTGCGACCGCGGTCACGACGACGACGCCCATCGCGCCGGCCGTGAGCAGTGACGGTGCCAGCGTCCAGCCGAGTTCCCTGAGCCACTGGTCCTCGTTCGAGAACGATCCCGTCGAGTACCCGATGTCGGAGCTCACGATCCACGACAGGAGAGCCCCGGCTGCGAACACCGCTGCCGTGACCGCCCATCCGGCGATGAGCCAGGCGCGCACCGACGGGCCCGAGGCCCCGGGCTCGGGGGCGAACACGTCGGAGTCCTCGCGCGTCTCGACCGACACGGGCAGCGGATCGGGATCGGATGTCGCACCAGCCGTCGGGGCCGGGGCTGCGGGCTCGGGCACGGGCACGGGCGCCGCCACCGTCTCTGCGGCGGTCACCGGCACCGGCACCGGATCGCGAGGGTCGGCGATCGGCTTCTCCGCAGGCGCGACCGGCACAGCATCCGTCTCCCGCCCGGAGTACCCGCGCTGGTAGCGCGGGTCGAACCGCGGATCGAGACCGCTCGCAGGGTCGTCGGTCACGTCAGCCCCTCGGGTCTGGGCGGATCGTCCGACGACGGCTCGCGGAGGCGATCACCAGGATGCCGAGCACTGCTGCCACTCCGACGAAGGTCGCGATCGGTGGGAGGGAGCCGCTGATGCGCATGAGGCGGAACTGCCAGAGCTGTTCCTCGCTCGGTTCGCCGGTCCAGCTCATCCCGTCTTGGCTGGTCATGCTCATCTGGACACCCCAGACCGTGCCGATCACGGAGATGAACACCACTGCGGCGAGCACGATCAACGCCGGGTTCGCGAGGAGCCGGCGCATCACGGCCGGCCCCCGGTTTCCGTCGCCGCGGCACCGAAGATGCGCGCCGTGCCTCGCGCATGACGGACACCGGTCCACACGAGCATCCCCACGAGGCCGAGCAGCCCAGCTTGCACGAGCGAGGGCGCGAGGAGCCAGGCCGTCGTCTGGAGCACCTGATCGGAACCCGTGCTCGGCCCGTAGAAACTCACGGTCGAGATGCCCGACCAGAAGAGTCCCACCCCGGCGACGAGGGCGGTCGCGGCGACGACCCACGCCGCCACGAATGCGATGTCGGCGCGCTCCTGCACCGACGGTTCGGGATCGGCGATCCACCCCGCGAACGCCTCGGGGCCGTCATCGCCGGCCACCGGCCGCTCCGCGAGCGCTCCGGCGGGATCGACCCCGCGATCGCGCGACGGCGCGATCAGCGAACGCATCGACTCCGGCGGCTCGGGCACCCGTGACACCGCCGGCAGCGGCGCGGCGGCGGCATCCGCTCGGGTGGCGGCATCCGAGCCCGCGTGTCCGGTGTACCCGCGCTGGTAGCGCGGGTCGAACCGGGGGTCGATTCCAGTCGTGGCGCCTTCGCTCACTGAGCTCCTCGGGTCAGGGCTTCCCGATCAGTCGGGTTCGCCGCTCAAGAGGCCCCGCAGCCAGTCGCGCGCCTCGATGAAGATGCCGTCATCGTACTTCGAGTGATACGCGACCGTCTGCTCGTCGGCCCGCGGATAGGAGCCGAGGAAGATCACGTTGGGGCTCGTGCGCCGGAGGCCGAGCAGGGCGTCGGCGACGCGCTCGTCGGCGATGTGCCCGTCGACGTCGACGACGAACCGGTAGCGGCCGAGGGCATCGCCGATGGGCCGCGACTGGATGAGCGAGAGGTTCACGCCCCGGGTCGAGAATTGCTCGAGCATCGCGAGCAGGGCGCCCGGCTCGTCGTCGGGCAGCTCGACGATGAGGCTCGTCTTGTCCGCGCCGGTCGGCTCGGGCAGTTCGCGCGAACGGCTGACGAGCACGAAGCGCGTGACGGCGTTGGGGTTGTCGCCGATGTCACGGGCGAGCACGTCGACGTCGAGGTGGTCGGTGATGCCGGGCGGCGCGACGGCCGCGTCGGCCTGGCTGCCTTCGAAGAGGGATGCCGCGGCGGAGACGTTGCTCGTCGCGGGGATGTGCCCGTGGTTCGGCAGCTCGCGCTCGAGCCACCCGCGCGACTGGGCGTAGGCGACGGGGTGGGCGTTCACGACGCGAACGTCGGCCAGCGCGGTGCCCGGCCGGGCGACGAGCACGAAGTTCACCGGCACGAGGTACTCGCCGAGGATGCGGAGGCCGGGCACGGTCGCGAGGGCGTCCTGCGTGGCCGAGACACCGCCGTCGACCGAGTTCTCGATCGCGATCATGGCGGCCGTCGAGCGGCCGCTCGTGACGTCGGCGAGCGCTTCGCCGACGTTGTTGACGCCGCGCCAGTGCTTTCCGGATGCCGCGGCGACCTGCTTCAGCGCCGCCTCGGTGAACGTGCCCGCCGGCCCCAGGTAGGAGTAGGTCTCCTCGGGCGGTGTGGGCGCGGCATCCGTCATGCAGGCCAGCCTAGCCACCGGGTCATGGGCGAGCGGCTAGCGTCGACACCGTGCGACGCGGTTCGATCGCGGAGCGCCTCGCACGTGAGGAGGGACCGATGACCACGATCGACGCGAACCGGACCGTGCCCACCGATGCCGAACGGCTCGCGGCGCTGCGACGCATGAAGCGCGTCGCGACCGGACTGCTCGTCGTCGCGGCGGTCGTCTTCGCGGTGTCGTTCTCCCTGCAGGACGAGGTGCCGTGGCTCGCCTACGTACGCGCGGCCGCCGAGGGCGCCATGGTCGGCGCGATCGCCGACTGGTTCGCGGTGACGGCGCTGTTCCGCCATCCGCTCGGCATCCCCATCCCGCACACCGCGATCATCCCGAGGCGCAAGGACGAGATCGGCGCGACGCTCGGAGCGTTCGTCGAGCACGAGTTCCTCTCCGACGAGGTCGTGCTCGGCAAGCTCCGCTCGATCGGCATCGCCCGCCAGCTCGGCGGCTGGCTCGCGACGCCCGCCAATGCCGAGCGGCTGACCGCCGAGGCATCCGTCGCCGCACGCGGCGTGCTGACCCTGCTCGGCGACGACGACGTCGAGGACGTGATCGAGCGGCTCGCCCGCCGCCACCTGTTCGAGCCCGATTGGGGCCCGGCGATCGGCCGGGTCGGCGCGCGGCTCGTGGCCGCCGACCAGCAGCGGGCCGCCGTGGACGTCGTGCTCGAGAAGGCCGAGGCGTGGCTCGAGGCGCATCCCGAGGCGTTCGGCAGCATGGTCTCCGACCGTCTCCCCCGCTGGCTTCCCGGCTTCGTCGACCGGCTCGTCGACGACCGCGCCTCCCGGGAAGTGCTCGCGTTCGTCCGCGCCGTGCGTGCCGATCCCGCGCATCCGCTGCGCCTCGCGATCGACCGCTACCTCGCAGAGCTCGCCGACGAGCTGCAGCACGACCCGGCGATGATCGCGCGCGTCGAGCACCTCAAGGCCGAGCTGCTCGCGAGCCCGCGCGTGCGCGAGTTCGCCGGCGAGGCGTGGGCCTCGGTGAAGGCGACGCTCGACGCCGCGCTCGCCGACCCGTCGAGCGAGCTGCGGGCCGGCCTCACCTCGGCGGTCGTCGAGGTCGGCGCACGGCTCGTCGTCGATGAGCAGCTCGCCGGCAAGGTCGACGCGTGGGTGACGGATGCCGCGGCCTACGTCGTGCGCAACTACCGCCACGAGATCGCGGGGGTCATCACCGAGACCGTCGAACGCTGGGATCCCCGGGAGACGACCGAGAAGCTCGAGCTGCAGGTCGGGCGCGACCTGCAGTTCATCCGCATCAACGGCACCGTCGTCGGCGCGCTCGCCGGGCTCGCCATCTACTCGATCGCCACTGCGGTGCACGCCCTCGTCTGAGCCGCCGCTCGGTGCCAGACTGGTCGCATGCACGAGCGCGCAGGCACCCCGGCCATCGAATCCGACCTCATCGACGTGGAGGCCCTCGTGAGGGCCTACTACGAGCTGCATCCGGATGCCTCGGTGCCCGAGCAGCGCGTCGCCTTCGGCACCTCGGGCCACCGCGGCTCGGCCTTCAACACGGCGTTCAACGAAGACCACATCCTCGCGATCACGCAGGCGATCGTCGAGTACCGCGCCTCGCAGGGCATCACCGGCCCCCTGTTCATCGGCGCCGACACGCATGCGCTGAGCGCCCCGGCGCAGACGACCGCACTCGACGTGCTCGTCGCCAACCGAGTGCGCGTGCTCGCCGACGAGTTCGACGACTACGTGCCGACGCCGGCGCTCTCGCACGCGATCCTGAAGTGGAACAACGACCCGGCCAAGCGCGCAGAGGGCGAGGCCGACGGCATCGTCATCACGCCGTCGCACAACCCGCCCCAAGACGGCGGGTTCAAGTACAACCCGCCGCACGGCGGGCCCGCCGACTCGGACGCCACGAAGTGGATCGCCGACCGCGCCAACGAACTCATCGCGGGCGGCCTGAAGGACGTCAAGCAGGCCGAGCCGAGCGGCGTCGAGACCTACGACTTCCGCGGCAACTACGTGGACGACCTCGCGAACATCATCGACTTCGACGCGATCCGCGAATCCGGCATCCGCATCGGGGCCGACCCCCTCGGCGGGGCATCCGTCTCGTACTGGGGCGCGATCCGCGACCGCTACGAGCTCGACCTGACCGTCGTGAACGAGCGCGTCGACCCCGCCTGGTCGTTCATGACGCTCGACTGGGACGGCAAGATCCGCATGGACCCGTCATCGCCGAGCGCCATGGCCTCGGTGCTCGCGCACGAGGGATACGACATCCTCACGGGCAACGACGCCGACGCCGACCGGCACGGCATCGTCACGCCCGACGGCGGACTCATGAACCCCAACCACTACCTCGCCGTCGCGATCGAGTACCTGTTCGCGCACCGACCCGAATGGCGAGCGGATGCCGCGATCGGCAAGACCCTCGTCTCGAGCTCGATGATCGACCGGGTCGCCGCGGCGCTCGGCCGTCGCCTCTGGGAGGTGCCGGTCGGCTTCAAGTGGTTCGTGCCCGGACTCGTCGACGGCTCGGTCGGCTTCGGTGGTGAAGAGAGCGCGGGCGCCTCGTTCCTGCGCTTCGACGGCACCGTCTGGACGACCGACAAAGACGGCATCCTGCTCTGCCTGCTCGCGTCCGAGATTCGCGCGGTCACCGGGAAGTCGCCGTCGGCGCTCTACGCGGAGCTCGCCGAGCGCTTCGGCAACCCCGCCTACGAGCGCACGGATGCCGCGGCATCCGCTGCCCAGAAGGCGGCCCTCGGCAAGCTCGACGGCGACGCCATCCCGGCGACGGAGCTCGCGGGCCAGCCGATCACGGCGAAGCTCTCGCATGCGCCGGGCAACGGAGCGGCGATCGGCGGCGTGAAGGTCGAGACGGCCGACGCGTGGTTCGCGGCCCGCCCGAGCGGTACTGAAGACGTCTACAAGATCTACGCCGAGTCGTTCAAGGGGCCGGAGCACCTGCGGCTCGTGCAGGCCGAGGCGAAGGCGATCGTCGACGGGGCGCTCGGGGGCTGAGCGGCCTACTTCAGCGAGAAGTAGGTGACGCTGCCGCCGCCCGAGGCGAGCGCCTCGTCGACGTTCCAGTAGTCGGCGTCCTTCGTGTGGCCGCCGACCCAGACGGTCGTGCCGTTCGCGCCGTGCTCGACCCGGGTGACGACGGCGGTGTGGTCGCGATCGCCCGAGCCGTCCCAGTCGAACTGCGCGATGTCGCCGACCTTGACGAGCCCGCGCTGCGAGTCGTCGAGCGGGGTCGCGAGGTCGGGGCGGCCGTACAGCCAGTCGCGCATCGCGGTCGAGCTCGACCAGCTCGGCGACATCGCGCCGGTCGCCTGGTCGTAGTACCAGCCGGCGTCCATCGCCCAGCCCCGGGCGACGAGCGACTGGCTCGTGAAGTTCGCGCAGTCGACACCGCTCAAGACGGTGTACTGCGCGGTGTTGTAACTGCTCCAGTAGGTGAGCACATAGCCCACCTGGGCGTCGATCGCGGGGTTCGAGGTGTACGTCAGGGTGAGGGACGTGGTCGGCGCGTACACGGCGGCCTCGTCGATCTCCGTGAGCTGGGCGGCGAGCGAGGCCGGAGCCGCGGCACCGGCGACGGTCGCGGTGCCGGGGGTGGCGACGGCGACCGGGGCGCCCGAGGCATCCGTGAACGCCACGGCCACTGCGCCGAGGGCGGTGTCGGCGACCGCGGGCACCTGGAAGGTCAACTGCTCGGCGGTCGCGGCGACGATGGGAGCCGCAACGCCGCCGACGGCCACCTGGGCGACCTGGTCGAGCTGCTCGCCGGCGACGGTTACCTGCGTGCCGCCGGTGAACGGCGCAGCTGCGGTCGAGAGCCCGCTCGTGACGGTCGGTCGCTTCGCGATCGAGACCGGCGCGCTGATGACGTCGCGTTCGGCGGCGGATGCGGCCGAGGTGATCGAGGCCTCCTGAGCCGCGGCGAGCCGCGTCTCGTCATCGGCGGATGCCGCAGCGACGGCGCCGAACGCGCTGACGCTCAGGATCGCGCTCGCGCAGCCGAGTGCCATGAACCTGCGGGGCGCGCCGCTCGACGGGCGGCGGTTGCGCACTCGTTCGGCACGGTGCCTCGCACGGCGCTCAGCACGGCGCTCGACCGCGGCGGTGTCGGCGCTGTCGGCGCTGTCGGCGCGCGCAGCACCGGCGTCGGCGGAAGCACCAGCGGCCGAAGCACCGGCGTCGGATGTCGCCGCGGTGACGGCATCCGTCGCGGATTCGCCCGGGAGTGCAGCGGCGCCCGATGACGGAGCGCGATACGTCGAGCGGCGTCGTGCGGGGAGTTCAGCGGGCGTGGAGGCAGACGAGAAGAAGGCGAAGGGCACAGGCGGGGGGGATTCCGGGTACGTGATCGGGGGGCGATTGACACCCCATCACGCGAATTTGTGAGGAAGCCTCTCAAACTCTGGGAAGCCGGTGAGAGCGCGCTCTCGCCGGAAAACCGGGGCCGCGACCGACCACCCGGCCCCCGTGCGCGCGGGCTGATCAAAACTGTTCTAGTATTTATAGAACAGTTTGAAAGGTTCACCGCATGCTGATCCGAGTCGACCCCGCGAGCGACACGCCGATCTTCGCCCAGATCGTCGCGTCCGTGCACGCCGACGCCGCCGCGGGACGACTCGCCGCAGGCGACCGCCTGCCCTCGGCCCGTGATGTCGCCGGCTCGCTCGGCATCAACCTGCACACGGTGCTGCGCGCCTACCAGCAGCTCCGCGACGAGGGGCTCGTCGACATGCGCCGCGGCCGAGGGGCCATCGTCACCGACGCGGTCGAGCCCCTCGCGCACCTGCACCACGACATCGCCGCGCTGGTCGCCCGTGCGCGCACCCTCGGCCTCGCCGCCGACACCCTCGCCGCTCTCGTGAAGGAGACCTACCGATGACCGCGCACGCCGACGTCCGCACCGCCCGCCGCCGCTTCCTGCTGATCGGCTGCGCGCTGCCGGCCGCCATCACCCTCGTCGCCGTCGCCCTCATGGTCGCCTGGCTCCCTGACGTTCCGCCGACGGTCGCCACGCACTGGAGCGGGAGCGGCCCCGATGGATTCGGTCCCGCCTGGGTCGTCCCGCTCACCACGGCCCTGCTCGGGTTCGGCCTCGCAGCGCTCTTCGCTGGCATCATGCTCGTCGGCACGCGCGACGGCCAGTGGGGGCCGATGCTGCGGCTGCTCGGCGCGCTCTCGATCGGCACCAACGTGCTGCTGGTCGTCGGCATCACCTGGACGTTCGGGATGCAGCGCGGACTCGCCGACCCGCAGGACGCCCCCGGCGTCGGGTGGCCGCTGCTCGTGAGCGGGCTGCTCGCCGCCGGCGCGGGAGTCGGCGCGTGGTTCGCGCAGCCGAACGTCACGACCGACGGTCGCACCCCGGCTCGCACCGTCGAACCGCTCGACCTCGCCGCCGGCGAGCGGGCGATGTGGGTGCGCACGACGGCCATGGCCCCAGCGGCCGTGGTCGCGATCATCCTGAGCATCGTCGCCCTCGCGATCGGCACCGTCGTCGTCGCCGCCGCGGGCTCGACGGCCTGGTGGGTGATGCTCGGGGTGACCGTGCTGCTCGTACTCCTCGCCGTCACGACGTTCGTGTTCCGGGTCCGCGTCGACGACCGCGGCCTCCTCGTGCGCTCCCCCGTCGGCGTCCCGCGCTTCAGCGTGCCCCTCGCCGAGGTCGAGGCGGTGTCCGTCAGGAACGTGCACCCGACCGCCGAGTTCGGCGGCTGGGGCATCCGCATCGCACCCGACGGCGCGTTCGGCATCGTGCTCCGCGCCGGCGAGGCGCTGCAGGTCACGCGTCGGGGCGGTCGGCGATTCGTCGTGACCGTCGACGACGCCGCCACCGCGGCCGCACTGCTCGAGGCGCTCAGCTCACGGGAGCGCGTCGACCCGCCTCGCTGAGCCCGGCACGGCGGGCGCGCAGCCCGGCGACGATGAGCGGCACGAGCACGAGCAGCGCGACGACGTTCACTCCGGCGAAGCCCGCGGCTCCGAGCACGACCCCCGAGAGCGCAGCGGATGCCGCGGCCGCGAGATTCATCGCGGCGTCGGTCGCGCCCTGCAACGGCACCCGGATCGACGGCTCGACCGAGGTCGTGAGCAGCGTCGATCCGCCGATGAGTCCGCACGACCAGCCGAGGCCGAGGAGGCCGAGCGCGAGCGGCACGAGCAGCATGTCGTCGGCGGGCGCGAGGATGCCGATGAGCGCCGCCGCCGTGAGGATGCCGACGCCGATCACGATCACGCGCGGCGGGCCGATGCGGTCGGCGAGCCAGCCGACGAGCGGGCTCGCCCCGTACATCCCGATGATGTGGATGCTGATCACGACGCCGACGAGCGAGAGCGAGAGGCCGTGGGCGGTCATGTGCACCGGGGTCATCACCATGACGCCCACCATGACGGTGTGCGAGCACACGATGGCGAGGATCGCGAAGAGCGACCGCGGTTCTCGCACGGCGATGCGGAACGCGGCCCACGCCCCGATGGGCTCGGCGGCGGGCGCCGCTCCCCCGGCGTCGACGACGCGGTCGGGGGCGAGCTCATCGGCCTGCGTCCCGGCGTCGGGAGCGCTGCTCGCGGCGTCCGTCGCCATCGTGCCCGGCTTCGGCAGCCGAAGCAGCGTGGCCACGAGCAGGGTCGAGAGCGCGAACGCGACGCCCGAGAAGAGGAACGGGCCGACGAGCGGCGGCAGGCCGAGCGCGATGCCGACGGCGTTCCCCGTGGCCGACAGCAAGGGCCCCGCAACCGAGCCGATGGTGGTCGCCCAGAGCACGATCGACATCGAGCGCGCCTCGAACCCCGCGGCCGCGACCTCGGTCGCGGCGAAGCGCGCCTGCAGGCCCGCGGCACTGCCGGCGCCGAAGGCCGCCAGGCCGAGGAAGACGAGGGGAACCCAGCCGCTCGCAGCGGCGGCGATCACGAGCAGGGCGCCCGTCATCGCGAGCGCGTAGCCCGTCGCGAGCGCCACGTGGCGGCCCGAGCGGACCGCGAGCCGCGCGAGCGGGATCGCGACGATCGCGGCCCCGAGCACGCTGGCCGACTGGGCGAGGCCCGCGAGGGCGACGACGCCCGTCAGCTCTTCGACGAGGAGCGCGGCGACGGCGATGCCCGAGGCCACGCCGACGCCCGCGAGGAGCTGGTTGACGACCAGCACCGTGAGCGAGAGGCCGCGATGCGGCACGCGCTCACTCATACTCGGGCGCTGCGGGCAGGCCGAAGAACTCCTCGAGCGTCGTGACGCCGGTCTCGTGCATCTCGGTCGCGAGCGGCACCCCGACGTAGCGGAAGTGCCACGGCTCGAACTCGTAGCCGGTGACGGGCGTCTTGTCGGCCGGGTAGCGCAGGATGAAGCCGAAGCGCCAGGCGTTGTCGCGCAGCCAGACGCCCTCTGCGGTGTCGGCGAAGCACGCGTCGAGCGAGCAGTCGCCGCTCTCGGCGCCGATGTCCATCACGAGGCCGGTCTGGTGCTCGCTGAACCCGGGCCGGGCCGTCAGCAGGTCGTCGCCGTCGTAGATCTCCTCCTGGGCGCTGTACGAGCGGAACGCGCTGTTCGACGCGAGCGTCAGGTCGGCCTCGTCGGACGCGGCCTGGAACATCGCGACGACCGCGTCGGCCGCCTCCTGTCGCATCATCGGGTCCCAGGTGTGCGGCACGTCGACGTCGACGAGGTCGTCGGGCTCGAAGTCCTGCGGATTCAGGGGGCGCAGCTTGTCGACGACCACCCAGATGCTGTTCGGGTCGTCGAGGGAGTGCGCCGTGCGGTCGAAGGTGTCGACGGCGGCGGGCTCCTGCGCCGCGCCGGACACCGGACGTGGGGTCGCGCTCTCAGCCGAATCGGATGCCCCGTCGCCGGGCGAACCCGCGGCCGAACCGCCCGCAACGGCGCCGATCACGACGACGGCGACGGCGACGAGGGCGAGGCTCAGCGAGCCGGCGATCACGAGACGACGCTTCTGCTGCGCCTCGTCGGACGGGTGCTGGCGTTCACTCGATGACACCGTTCGAGTCTACGCGGGGCTTGCTGAGCACCCACCGGAGCCCATCCCCGATGCCCGAAGAACGCTCGGGCCAGCGACGGGAACACTGCGTGAGAGCGCTCTCTTGACTTTTCCCGGACGACTGCATAGAGTCACCTCTCGAATCGTGAGAGCGCTCTCACCGGTTGGGAAGAGAGCGCTCTCACGCTGCGCACATTCCCGTCCACGCACACACAAAGGAGTGACCGTGAAGCTCTCACGCCACACGAAGGTCGCCGCAGCCGTTGCCGGCGCAGCGACCATCGCCCTCCTCGCCTCCGCCTGCTCGTCCGGCGGCGGCGAAGAGACCGACGGCGACATCACACTGACCGTCACCACGTTCGGCACGTTCGGATACGACGACCTCTACACCGAGTACGAGGAAGCCAACCCCGGCGTCACGATCGAGGCGACCAACATCGACACGGGCGGCAACGCCCGCACCGACGCCTTCACCAAGCTCGCCGCCGGCTCGGGCCTCTCCGACGTCGTCGCGATCGAGGAGGGCTGGCTCGGCGCGATCATGGAGGTCTCCGACCAGTTCGTCGACCTCACCGAGTACGGCATCGACGACCGCAAGGCCGACTGGGTCGACTGGAAGTACGAGCAGGCGACCGACCCCGAGGGCCGCGTCATCGGCTACGGCACCGACATCGGCCCGAGCGGCATCTGCTACAACGGCCCGGCACTCGAGGCTGCCGGCCTCGCGAGCGACCGCGAGAGCGTCGCCGAACTGCTGAACGGCGACTGGGCGCACTACTTCGACGTCGGACGCCAGTACCAGCAGGCGACCGGCAAGGCCTGGTTCGACCACTCGGGCTTCGTCTGGAACTCGATGGTCAACCAGATGCCCGAGGGGTACTACACGAGCGACGGCGAACTGAACGTCGAAGACAACGCGGACCTCAAGGCGAACTTCGACCTGCTCTCGGGCGCGGTCGACGACGGCCTCTCGGCCGCGCAGGCGGCGTGGGACTGGAACGGCGGCAAGTCGTTCGTCGACGGCACCTTCGCGACCTTCGTCTGCCCGGGCTGGATGCTCGGCGTCGTCGAAGGCCAGGTCGAGACCGGCGGCGGCGACGCCTCCACCGGCTGGGACTTCGCCGACGTCTTCCCCGGTGGCGCAGCCAACTGGGGCGGCGCCTTCCTCTCGGTCCCCGAGACCTCGGAGCACAAGGAAGCCGCAGCGAAGCTCGCGGACTGGCTCACCCAGCCGGAGCAGCAGGTGAAGCAGTCGGCTGCCGCAGGCAACTTCCCGAGCACGATCGAAGCACAGGAGACCCTCGCCTCCGAGGCCACGCCGAACGAGTTCTTCAACGGCGCACCCACGGGCGCCATCCTCGCTGCTCGCGCTGAGGGCGTCGTCGCCCAGTTCAAGGGCCCCGACGACTCCGTGATCCAGGAGAACGTCTTCGGTCCCGCGCTGTCGGCGCTCGACCGCGGCGAGGTCGACGGCACCGCCGCATGGGACCAGGCGATCGAGCTGCTCCACGAGCTCGTCGGCGAGTAGCCCCGCCACGGTACGGATGTCCCTCGGGCACGTCGCCCGAGGGACATCCCTCCCCCGCCAACTCCCACGACTGGACTTCGCATGACCACGACCATTCGGCCCCCCGCGAGCGGGACCCCGACGCCGCAGCGCCGATCCGCGGCATCCGAACCCCTGACCTTCCGCCAGCGCCTCTCGCGCTTCGACGTCAAGGCGAGCCCGTACTTCTACGTCTCGCCCTTCTTCATCCTCTTCGCCCTCGTCGGCCTCTTCCCGCTCGGCTACACGCTCGTCGTGTCGATGCACGAGTGGGACCTCCTGAAGGGCCAGGGGCCGTTCGTCGGGTTCGAGAACTTCGTCGAGATCCTCGGCGACTCCATGTTCTGGAACTCGATCGGCAACACGATCAGCATCTTCCTGCTGTCGTCGATCCCCCAGCTGGCGATCGCCCTGATCGTCGCGTACCTGCTCGACCAGGGCCTGCGCGCGCCGACCTTCTGGCGCATGAGCGTGCTGCTGCCCTACATCGTGACCCCCGTCGCGGTGGCGATCATCTTCTCGAGCGCCTTCAACGAGGCCGACGGCCTCGTCAACAACATCCTCAACGTCTTCGGCATCCCCGACCAGGCGTGGAAGCACGACACCTTCCTCAGCCACATCGCGATCGCCACCATGGTGAACTTCCGCTGGACGGGCTACAACGCCCTCATCCTGCTCGCGGCGATGCAGTCGGTGCCGCGCGACCTCTACGAGTCGGCCGCGATCGACGGCGCCGGAGCCGTTCGCCGCTTCTTCTCGATCACGATCCCCTCGATCCGCCCGACGCTCATCTTCGTCATCATCACCGCCACGATCGGCGGCCTGCAGATCTTCACCGAGCCACGCCTCTTCGACGTCTCGACCGCCGGCGGCATCGGCGGCAGCGATCGACAGTTCCAGACGACCGTGCTGTTCATGTGGGAGCTCGCCTTCTTCCGACGCGACTTCGGCGAGGCCGCCGCCGTCGCCTGGCTGCTGTTCCTGCTCATCGTCGGATTCGGCCTCATCAACTTCCTGATCTCCCGGCGCATCGCCACCGGCGGCGACAAACCCGACCGCCGCGCGCGCCGCGCACGCGAACGCGCCACCCGAGGAGGAGCGGCATGAGCACCCTGATCCCCGAACCCATCCCCGCGGTGATGATCGATGACGACGTCGAACCCGATCGACCCGCGCGTCCCCGCTGGGGCGACGGCGGCAACGGCCGCCGTCGCGCGATGGGCACCGCCGGCATCGGCAGCCGTCCCGGCTTCCTCACCTATGGGCTGCTCGCCGCGTTCATCATCGGCGGCGCCTACCCCCTCTGGTGGTCGGTCGTCGTCGGCAGCGGCACGAACGCCACCCGCGGCGAGACGCTCCCGCTCCTGCCTGGCGGCAACTTCCTCGCCAACGCGACCAAGGTGCTCGACGCGATCCCGTTCTGGCTCGCCCTCGGCAACTCGATCATCATCTCGTCCGTCATCACGATCTCGGTCGTGACGTTCTCGACGCTCGCCGGATACGCGTTCGCCAAGCTCCGCTTCCGCGGCCGCGACGGACTCATGGTGTTCGTCATCGCGACCATGGCGATCCCCACGCAGCTCGGCATCATCCCGCTGTTCATGGTCATGCGCGAGTTCGGCTGGACGGGCACCATCGGCGCCGTCATCGTGCCGACGCTCGTCACCGCCTTCGGCGTGTTCTTCATGCGGCAGTACCTCGTCGACGTCATCCCCGACGAGCTCATCGAGGCCGCCCGCGTCGACGGCGCGAACCAGATCCGCACCTTCTTCAACGTCGCACTGCCCGCCGCTCGGCCCGCGATGGCGATCCTCGGCCTCTTCACCTTCATGATGGCGTGGACCGACTACCTGTGGCCGCTCATCGTGCTGAGCCCGACCAACCCCACGCTGCAGACGGCGCTCAGCCAGCTGCAGTCGGGGTACTACGTCGACTACTCCGTCGTGCTGACCGGCGCGGTGCTCGCCACCATCCCCCTGCTCGTGCTGTTCGTCATCGCGGGCAAGCAACTCATCTCGGGAATCATGCAAGGAGCTGTGAAGGGTTGAACGAGAATCACGCGTCGTTCCGACGGAACTGGCCGGCCGACTTCATCTGGGGCTCGGCGACCGCCGCGGCCCAGATCGAGGGCGCCGCGCACGAAGGCGGCAAGGAGGACTCCATCTGGGACGCCTTCGCGCGGGTCCCCGGTGCCGTCGCCGGCGGCGACACCCCCGACCGGGCGGTCGACCACTACCACCGCATGCCGGAGGACGTGGCACTCATGCGCACGCTCGGCCTCGACTCCTACCGGTTCTCGACGAGCTGGGCGCGGGTCGTGCCCGGCGGCCGCAGCGTCAACCAGGAGGGGCTCGACTTCTACTCGAGGCTCGTCGACGAACTGCTCGGCGCCGGCATCCTGCCGTGGCTCACGCTCTACCACTGGGACCTGCCGCAGGCCCTGCAGGAGCGGGGCGGCTGGGCGAACCGCGACACCGCCTACCGCTTCGCGGAGTACGCCGAAGCCGTGTACGGCGCACTCGGCGACCGCGTCACGCACTGGACGACGTTCAACGAGCCGCTCTGCTCATCGCTCATCGGCTACGTCGGGGGCGAGCACGCACCCGGCCTGAACGACCCGGTCGCCGGGCTCGCAGCCGTGCACCACCAACACCTCGCGCACGGCCTCGCGGTCGAGAAGCTCCGGGGCCTCGCGGATGGCGCGGGGCGCGACATCCGGCTCGGCATCACGCTGAACCTCACGAACGCGGTGCCGAACGATCCCGCCGACCCCGTCGACCTCGAGGCCGCGCGACGCATCGACGCCCTCTGGAACCGGATGTACCTCGACCCCCTGCTGCTCGGCGCGTACCCCGACGACCTGCTCAGCGACGTGCGGGAGTTCGGGCTCGACGAGCGGATCCTGCCCGGCGACCTGGCGCAGATCTCGCAGCCGATCGACTTCCTCGGCGTGAACCACTACCACGACGACAACGTCTCGGGGCATCCGCTGCCCGCCGACACCGCGCCATCCCTGCGGCCGACCGACCGGCCCGGCCGCTCGCCGTTCCCCGGCAGCGAATACGTCTCGATGCCGTCTCGGGGGCTGCCCCGCACGGCGATGGACTGGGAGGTCAACCCCGCGGGCCTCACCCGCCTGCTCGTGCGGCTCGGTGCCGAGTACCCGAACCTGCCGCCGCTCTTCGTGACGGAGAACGGCGCCGCCTACGACGACATCGTCTCGGCCGACGGCGCCGTGCACGACCTCGAGCGCACCCGGTACGTGCTCGACCACGTCGACGCGATCGCCGAGGCGATCGAGCAGGGCGCCGACGTGCGCGGGTACTTCGTCTGGTCGCTGCTCGACAACTTCGAGTGGGCCTGGGGCTACGAGAAGCGGTTCGGCATCGTGCGCGTCGACTACGACACGTTCGAGCGGACGCCGAAGGACAGCGCCCACGCGTTCGCGGCGTTGATCGCGAACGCGAAGAGTCAGCTCGCCGCGACGACTATCGTGGGGTGAACCGGAGCACTGGAAGGGGCCCACGATGAGGGGGAGCATTCCGGCCGGCCACGCGCCGACCCTCGAGATGGTCGCGGCTCAGGCCGGCGTCTCACGTGCCACGGTCTCCCGGGTCGTCAACGGCTCCCCGAAGGTGAGCCCCGAGGTCGTGGAGTCCGTGCAGGCGGCGATCACGGCCCTGAACTACGTGCCGAACCGTGCAGCGCGCTCGCTCGCGAGCCGGCGCACCCAGGCGATCGCCCTCATCGTGCCCGAGTCGGCGGCCCGCGTCTTCGACGACCCGTTCTTCGCCTCGATCGTGCAGGGGGCCGCGCTGGCGCTGGCGGGCACCGAGTACACGCTGAACATGCTCATCGAGTCGGAGCTCGATCCCGACAAGACCCGGCGCTACCTGCTCGGCGGCAACGTCGACGGCGCGCTCGTCGTCTCGCACCACACGGGCGACCATTCCTTCGCGCACCTCTCGCGTTCACTGCCCCTCGTGTTCGGCGGGCGACCGCTCGATCCCGAGGAGTCGAGCGGGTACACCGTCGACGTCGACAACGAGCACGGCGCCACGGCAGCCGCGCAGCACCTCATCGATGCCGGGCGCACCCGCATCGCGACGATCGCCGGCCCGCAGGACATGCCGCCCGGGGTCGATCGCCTGCATGGATTCACCACAGTCGTCACCGGAGCCGGGCTGGCCGACGACCTCATCGAGTTCGGCGACTTCACGGCCGCCTCCGGCGCCGCGGCGATGCACCGACTGCTCGAGCGCGCGCCGGAGCTCGATGCCGTCTTCGCCGCCAACGACCAGATGGCGATGGGCGCCCTCTCCGCCCTCGCGGACGCCGGTCGCTCGGTGCCCGACGACGTCGCCGTCGTCGGCTTCGACGACGACCGCTACGCCGCCACCGCGGTGCCGCCGCTCACGACCGTGCGGCAGCCGTCGTCCGAGATGGGCGCCGAGATGGCACGCAAGCTCGTGCGCCTCATCGCCGGCGAAGACGTCGAGTCGGCGACGATCCTGCCCACCGAGCTCGTGGTGCGCCAGTCGGGCTGAGCCCGCCCGCCCGGTTCGTCCCGGGGCGCCGCCGCCGCGAACCGGCCGCACCGGTCGAGCCATTCGTCCCGGTTCTCTTCGCCGACGCCCGCGAGAACGACGGCCTGAATTCCGTCGTCCACGGCGGAAGTCCGCGTTGGAACGAGCGCCACTCACTCCGATCGGCGTGAGTTTCGCACCCGCGCCCAGAAGTTTTGTCGATTGACGTTCAACTTCTGCGCGACTTATGCTGAGCTTCAGTAAGAAGTTGAGCGTTTTTGACACTTCTGTCGACATATTCGACGGGGTGACCAAACCTCCCCTGCGAGGACACGCCACCGCCCTGTCAATGTCGACGGAGGAGTAGCCATGAAGCCGACCCCGGCGACCGCGATCGCGGCCGCGCCCGAAGCGGCCCGCGCGAGCGCCGTCCTCGAGGCGGAAGCCCCGACCTTGGCCCTGCTCGTCGAGGAGTTCGCGCGACGGGCGCCGGCGATCACCGCGGCCCACTGGGACCGGGTACAGGCGCGGTGCGCCGCCGCGGGCCCCGCCGCGGGCGAGCTCATCGCCGAGGCCCGGGCGTCCGACGGCGGCAAGCACATGCGGCCCCGACTCGTCGCAGCCGCGTTCTTCGGCATGGGCGGCTCCGACGCCGACCTGCTCGCCGAGGTCGCCGGCGCCCAGCAGCTCCTGCACCTCGGCCTCTGCATGCACGACGACCTCATCGACGGCGATCGCGTGCGACATGGCCAGCCCAACCTCGTCGCCCGATACGCCGACGCCGGGCGGGTCGCCGGGCTGCCGGCCGTCGCGGCCGAGCGTCAGGCGATGACCGCCGCCCTGCTCGCCGGCGACCTCGCGATCAACGCTGCGCTGCTGGCGCTCCTCGAAGCGCCGGCTCCGGCGTCGGTGCAGCAACGACTCGCCGCCGAGGCATCCGCCGCACTCGAGACCACGATCGCGGGCGAGTTCCTCGACGTCCGTTCCGAACTGCTTCGGCCCGATGCATCCGAGCCGCTGCTCGTCGCCGAGCTGAAGACCGCCGCCTACAGCGTGGCCCTCCCCCTGCGTCTCGGCGCCGTCGCGAGCGGCGCCGCGTCTGCGGCCGAGCTCGAGTGCCTGCAGCAGATCGGCATCGCCTTCGGCATCGCGTACCAGCTCGCCGACGACGAGCTCGGCCTCTTCGGCTCGGCTGACGCGACCGGCAAGTCGGTGCTGTCCGACGTGCAGCAGGGCAAGCGCACCGAGCACGTGCGCCTCGCCTACCAGCGGGCCGACGTTGCCGGCCGTGCGCGGCTCGACGCGACACTGGGCGACCCGGCTGCTACCGAGGCGGATGCCGCCGCGATCCGCGACATCGTGACCCGCACCGGCGCGCGCGCCGCGGTCACGCGCACGATCGACGAGCACGTGGCACGCGGCATCCGACTCGCCGAAGCCGGCCTGCCCGATCGGCTCGCCGCCTACCTGACCGATCTCGCACACTCCCTGCGGGGGCGCACGAGTTGAACGACGCGGCACGCACCGACACGACACATCGACCAGACACCACCCGGAGGAACGACATGACGCAGCACGAGACATCCGCGACGGCGATCGGTACCGACGCCTGGCGCGAGGGCCGGGTCGGCCTCTGGCTGATCGGCGGCCGCGGCTCGATCGGCACCGTGGTCGCCGTCGGACTGCACGCGATGCGCGCCGAGCTCGCCCCGCCGACCGGGTGCACGACCGCGGGCGAGGCGTTCGCGGGCGTCCCGCTGCCGGCGTTCGCCGACCTCGTGATCGGCGGGCACGACGTCAGCACGACCCCACTCCGTGAACGGGCGCACGCGCTCGTCGACTCCGGCATGCTCGCGCACCGCTTCGTGGCGACGGCCGACGACGCGCTCGATCGCGCCGACGCCGAGATCCGTCCGGGATACGACCGGAGGACCCACACCGGGTCGCAGGCCGACGCCGTTCGCCGCATGGCCGCCGACATCACCGACTTCCGCGAGCGGCACGGCCTCGGTCGGGTCGTCGTCGTCGACATCTCCTCGACGGAGCCGATCCTCGAGGACCACGTCGAGTTCCACGACCCCGAGCTGTTCACCGCCGCGCTCGAGGACCCCGATCGGCCCCTGCTGCCGGCGAGCTCGATCGCCGCCCTCGCCGCGATCGAGTCGGGCAGCGCGTACGCGTGCTTCACCCCCTCTGCCGGCATCGACGTGCCCGTCATCCGCTCCCTCGCGACCGAGCGGGGCATCCCCTTCGCCGGTCAGGACGGCAAGACCGGCGAGACGCTGCTGCGCACCGCGCTCGCCCCGATGTTCACGGCTCGCGGCATGCGCGTGCTCTCGTGGGCCGGCTCCAACCTCCTCGGCGGCGGCGACGGCGCCACCCTCGCCGACCCCGAGGCCGTGCGCAGCAAGCTCGCGACCAAGACCCGTGGTCTCGTCAGCCTCGTCGGCGACCACGTCGTCGCTCCCCTGCACATCGACAACGTGCCCGACCTCGGCGACGTGAAGACCGCCTGGGACCACATCCACGCCGAGGGATTCCTCTCGTCGCGCATCACGATGCAGACGATCTGGAGCGCCTACGACTCGATGCTCGCGGCACCGCTCATCCTCGACATCGCCCGGCTCCTCGCCCTCGCCGCGGCCGACGGCCAGCGCGGCGCCATCCCCGCGTTCGGGTTCTTCTTCAAGGACCCGTGGGGCAGCGACGTGCACGACTTCTCGCAGCAGACGATCGCCCTGCACGACTGGGCGCACGCCACGGGAACGCGAGTCCGCGCCGCCGCGGAGAGCGCGGTGACGCCGGCATGACCTCCCCCGCGGACCTCCTCGACCTCGTCCGCGCGCCGGCCGCGCTGACGGTGATCGGCGACACGCTGGCCGGCGGGCACGCCGGGGGCGCCCGGTTCACCGGTCGGCAGTGGCTGCTGCCCGCGGCATCCGTGCTGCTCTACAGCGGGGGCATGGCGCTGAACGACTACGCCGACCGCGAGCTCGACGCCGAGGAGCGGCCCGAGCGGCCCATCCCCTCGGGTCGGGTGTCGGCGGGCACCGCGCTCGCAGTCGTGAGCGGATGCTTCGCGGCGGGCCTCGCCCTCGCGGCGGCGGGCGGCGGACGGCGAGGCCTCGGCGTCGCGATGCCGCTCGTCGGCGCGATCGTGCTCTACAACACCGTGGCGAAGTCGACGCCGCTCGGGCCGGTCTCGATGGCCGCCTGCCGCGGGCTCGACGTCATGATGGGGGCGGGCGGAGCGCGACGGGCCGCTCCCGCCGCCGCGACCGTCGCGCTGCACACGGCCGGGGTCACGCTGCAATCGCGCGGCGAAGTGCACGGCGGATCGGTCGGCGTCGCCGGCGCGACCCTCGCGATGACCGCGGCGAGCGCGGTGGCGGCCGCTGCGGGCGACCGCGGCGCCTTCGACGCGCGGATCGCCGCGAGTCGGGTCGACCCGACCGGCATCAGCCCGACCGGGAAGGCCTCGACCGCGTGGCGCATCGGCGCCACGCTCGCGACCGTCGCCGCGGCGGCCTCCTACCTCGCCGCGACGGTGCCGACGCAGCTCCGCACGCTCGACGACCCGTCGGCGGGCAACGTCCGCACCGCCACCCGGGCGGGCATCGGCGCGATGATCCCGCTGCAGACCACGCTCGTCGCGCGCACCGGCGCCCTCGGCTCGGCCGCGCTCCTCACGGGCGTCGATCTCGCACGCCGCGCGCACTCGGCGCGCCGCAAGCGGGGCGATGTGACATGACCCCCGGCTTCAGCATCGGCTACGGCACGAACGGATTCGCCGACCACACCCTCGACGACACGCTCACGGTGCTCGAGGCCGAGGGATACCGAGCCCTCGCGCTGACGCTCGGCCATCCGCACCTCGACCCGTTCGCCGACGACGCGTTCGAGCGCGCCGCACGGCTTCGCGGGCGCCTCGACGAGCTCGGTTGGCCCGTCGTCGTCGAGACCGGCAGCCGGTACCTGCTCGACCCGTTCGTGAAGCACCGCCCGACGCTCGTCGACCGGGAGGCCGAGCCGCGACTGCGTTTCCTCGGGCGCGCCGTCGAGCTGGCAGCGGTGCTCCGCGCCGACTGCGTGTCGCTCTGGTCGGGAGTCGTGCCGGGCGACGTCGCATCCGACGAGGCATGGTCGATGCTCGTCGAGCGCATGCGCGAGGTCGTCGACCTCGCTGACGCCGTCGGCGTGCGCCTCGGCTTCGAGCCCGAGCCGGGCATGCTCGTCGAGACCGTCGCCGACGCCCTCCGCCTCCGCGACGAGCTCGGCCGCCCCGAGGCGTTCGGCATCACCGTCGACCTCGGGCACTGCGTCGCGGTCGAGCCCGACGGCGTCGTCGGCGCCCTCCGCGCCGCGGGCGACCTGCTCGTCAACGTGCAGGTCGACGACATGATGCCCGGCGTGCACGAGCACCTCGAACTCGGGCGGGGCCGGCTCGACCTCGCAGCGGCCCTCGCGACGCTGCAGGAACTCGGCTACCGGGGCGTGGCGGCCATCGAGCTGCCGCGCCACTCGCACGATGCGCCGGGCGCAGCAGCCCGCGGCATCCGTGCCATTCACGAGGCGTTGAAGGAGGAACGATGACCCATCCCTGGACGATCGCGGCGGTCGACGACGTGACGGCGGACCCACGGCGCATCTCGGTGCTCTTCCCGGCGGCCGGGCGCTCGGTGGGACGCGACCCCGTCGACCCGGAGCACGATCCGCTCGGACTCGTGCACGGCACCGACGACGACCGGGCCCGTGCGGCGCTCGTGCAGGCGCTCGTCGCCGCCGTCGACGACGACGGGATCGCGGCCGACACCGTCGCCGAGCTCTACCGGTACGGCGACGATGCCGAACGTCGCGGCGTGCTCCGCGGCCTCAACGCACTGTGCGAGCCGAACGCCGAGCCGATGCTCGCCGCGCCGCTCGTCGCGACCGGTCGCGACCTCGTCGCCGACGCGCTGCGCACGAACGACCCGCGCCTCGTCGCCGCCGCGCTCGGCGACTTCTCGGCCCGCGAGCTCGACCAGCACGGCTGGCGCCACGGCGTGCTGAAAGCGCTCTTCATGGGCATCCCCCTCGACGCCGTCGCGGGCATCGACTCGCGGGGCGACGCCGAGCTCGCCCGCATGGCCGCAGCGCTCATCGCCGAGCGCCGCGCCGCCGGCCGCGAGATCAGCGCCGACATGACCCGACTCTCCACGATCCAGACCACGCCCGGAGGCTGACCATGCGAATCTTCGACCCGCACATCCACATGAGCGCGCGCACCACGAACGACTACGCAGCGATGTACCTCGCCGGCGTCCGCGCCGTCGTCGAACCGGCGTTCTGGCTCGGGCAGCCGCGCACGAACGTCGGCAGCTTCGTCGACTACTTCGACGGGCTCATCGGCTGGGAGCGGTTCCGCGCCGCGCAGTACGGCATCCGCCATCACGCCACGATCGGACTGAACCCGAAGGAGGCCAACGACCCGCGCTGCCGCGAGGTGCTGGCCGTGCTGCCGCGCTACCTCGCCAAGGACGGCGTGGTGGCGGTCGGCGAGCTCGGCTACGACTCGATGACCGCCGAGGAGGACGAGGTCTTCGTCGCGCAGCTCGCGCTCGCCCGCGAGTTCGAACTGCCCGCGATGGTGCACACGCCGCATCGCGACAAGGCGGCCGGCACGCTGCGAACGCTCGACGTGATCCGCGACGCCGGCGTCGACCCCGGGATGGTCGTCGTCGACCACCTCAACGAGACGACGGTCGCGTCCGTCGCCGACAGCGGGTGCTGGATGGGCTTCTCGATCTACCCCGACACGAAGATGGACGAGGCGCGCATGGTCGCGATCCTCCGCGAGCACGGCACCGAACGGGTCCTCGTGAACTCGGCGGCCGACTGGGGTAACTCCGACCCGCTCAAGACCCGCAAGACGGGCCAGGCCATGCTCGACGCCGGCTTCACCGAGCACGACGTCGACGTGGTGCTCTGGCAGAACCCGGTCGCGTTCTACGGCCAGAGCGGGCGGCTGCACCTCGACCCGGTGCCCGGGTTCGACGAGTCGACGGATGCCTCGGGCGCAGCGGATGCCTCGGGCGCAGCGGATGCCTCGGGGACTCCGGCCGTCCCCACGGCCGGCGCGACCTTCGAGGGCAACTCCGTGCTCCGGGGGGCGAGGGCCTGATGGAGCTCTCGTACTGCACCAACGTGCACCCGGCCGAAGACCTCGAGGGGGTGCTCGAGCAGCTCGACGCCTTCGCCGGCCCGGTGCGCGAGCAGGCCGGCCTCGACCGGCTCGGCGTCGGCCTCTGGCTGCCGGCCGAGCTCGCCCTCCGGCTCGCGTCGAGCGAGGCCGATCGCGAGCGGCTGCGCGAGCGCCTCGACGCCAACGGGCTCGAGCTCCGCACGGTCAACGCCTTCCCGTACAGCGCGTTCCACGCCGACGTCGTGAAGCTCGACGTGTACCGACCCGACTGGACCGACCCGCGCCGCGCGTCCTTCACGCTCGACTGCGCGCGCGTGCTCGCCGAGCTGCTGCCCGCCGGGGCATCCGGCAGCATCTCGACGCTGCCGCTCGGCTGGCGCGACCCGTGGACCGCCGTCGACGACGCTCGCGCGACCGAGGCGCTCGTGCACGTGTCGCGGGAGCTCCGGCGCCTGCAGGACGAGACCGGCCGCACCGTGCGCCTCGCGATCGAGCCCGAGCCGGGCTGCACGCTCGACACCGTCGACGACGTCGTGCGCTGGCTTGCGCCGCGCGTGGCCGAGGGCATCGACCCCGAGTTCATCGGCGTCTGCCTCGACACGTGCCACCTGGCCGTCTCGTTCGCCGACCCCGTGGCCGCGGTGCGGCAGATCGCGGATGCGGGGCTGCGCGTCGTGAAGGTGCAGGCCTCGGCCGCGCTGCACGTCGAGCATCCGGGCGACCCGGCGAACCGCGAGGCGGTCGCCGCCTTCGTCGAGCAGCGCTACCTGCACCAGACGCGCGAGCTCTCCCCCGACGGCACGGTGCTCGCCGTCGACGACCTGCCCGAGGCGCTCGACCAGCTGCCGGCCGATGGCCCGTGGCGCGTGCACTTCCACGTGCCCCTGCATCTCGCGCCGAGCGCGCCGATCTCGGCGACGACCGAGGTGCTGCGAGCCGCCGTCGACGCGGTCCGCGGCATCCCCCACGGCGACGAGGCCCACCTCGACGTCGAGACCTACACTTGGAGCGTGCTGCCGGGCGGCGTCGACGACCTCGTCGCCGGCATCGCGGGCGAGGTGCGCTGGGCGGCCGACGAGCTGCTCGGCGCGCCGCCCCGGCCCGCCCCGGCCGACACCCGCTCACTCTCGGAGGTGGCCTCGTGACATCCGTTCTGCTGCTCGACGTCGTCGGCCTGACACCGCGCGCCCTCTCGCACATGCCGAGGCTCCGCGCCATGGCCGCGTCGGGCGCCCAGACGAGTCTCGGCACCGTGCTGCCCGCCGTGACGTGCAGCGTGCAGTCGACGATGCTGACCGGGCTCGCCCCCGCCCAGCACGGCATCGTGGGCAACGGCTGGTACTTCCGCGACCAGGGCGAGGTGCACCTGTGGCGCCAGCACAACAGGCTCGTGCAGGGCGAGAAGGTCTGGGAGACCGCGCGCCGGGCGAAGCCCGGGTTCACCGCCGCGAACGTCGGCTGGTGGTACGCGATGGGCGCGACGACCGACATCACCGTGACCCCGCGGCCGATCTACCACGCCGACGGGCGCAAGTCGCCCGACGCCTACGTGCGACCGCCCGCACTGCACGACGAGCTCGTGGGCGCACTCGGCGAGTTCCCGCTGTTCCAGTACTGGGGTCCGACGGCCACCATCGCCTCGACGCGATGGATCGTCGAGGCGACCCGCAAGATCATGCGCGAACAGCGCTCCGACCTCGTGATGGCCTACCTGCCCCACCTCGACTACGACCTGCAGCGCTTCGGTCCCGACGGGCCGGAGGCCGACGCCGCCGCCGCCGAGCTCGACTCCGCGCTCGCGCCCCTGCTCGACGATGCCGCCGCATCGGGCGTCACCGTGATCGCGGTCGCCGAGTACGGCATCGCCGAGGCGCGGCATCCGGTCGACGTCAACCGGGCGCTCCGACGCGAGGGACTGCTCGAGGTCTACGTGCAAGACGGCCGCGAGCAGCTCGACCCCTGGACGTCTCGGGCCTTCGCCGTCGCCGACCACCAGGTGGCGCACGTCTACGTCGCCGACGACGCCGACCTGCGCCGCGTGCGCGAGGTGCTCGAGGCGCTGCCGGGCGTCGACGAGGTGCTCGATCGCGAAGCGCAGGCCCGCTACGGCCTCGACCACGAACGCTCGGGCGAGCTCGTCGTGGTCGCCGAACCCGGCGCCTGGTTCACGTACTACTACTGGCTCGACGACGACCGGGCTCCCGAGTTCGCGCGCGGCGTCGACATCCACCGCAAGCCCGGGTACGACCCGGCCGAGCTGTTCTTCGACCCGGCCGACCGCCTCGCGAAGGCCAAGGCGGGGCTCGGCCTCGTGCGCAAGAAGCTCGGCCTGCGGTACGCGATGAACGTCGTGCCGCTCGACCCCTCGTGGGTGCGCGGCACGCACGGCCGGCTGCCCGACAGCGCCGCCGACACGCCGCTGCTGCTGTGCTCGGACGCGAGCCTGCCGTTCTGGGGCGCGCGGTCGGCCGACGACCTCGTGCCGGCGGCGAGCGTGCGCGACCTCGTGCTGCAGGCGTCGGGGGTTCCTGCGACCGCGGTGGCGCGATGAGCGCGTCGCCGATCGGCGCGCCCGCCGTCGGTGTGCCGATCGGCACGCCGGCCGCGGTCGAGCAGGTCGTGCTGCTCGACCTCAACGGGGCACCGATCGGCACGATGGACAAGGCCGCGGTGCACACCGCCGACACCCCGCTGCACCTCGCCTTCTCGTGCTACGTCTTCGACCGGGACGGGCGGATGCTGCTGACCCGCCGTTCGCTGCGGAAGCGCACCTGGCCCGGGGTCTGGACCAACACGGCGTGCGGGCACCCGGCTCCCGACGAGCCGGTCGAGGAGGCCGTTCGCCGGCGGCTCGCCACCGAGCTCGGCGTGACGGCGGTCGCGCTCCGAGCCGCACTGCCCGACTTCCGCTATCGGGCGGTGGCGCCCGACGGCGTCGTCGAGAACGAGGTCTGTCCCGTCTACCTCGCCGAGTTCACGGGCGACCCGGCGCCCGATCCCGACGAGGTGATGGACTGGCGATGGGTCGACCCGGCGGCGTTCGCGCGCACGGCCGTCGAGGCGCCGTTCCTCCTCAGCCCGTGGAGCGTGCTGCAGGCGAAGGGCCTGCTCGAAGCCGGCTTCCTGGCCTGAGTCGCCGCCGCGCACGCCGCGATTCCGGCGCAGGGGGACACCGCTCCGCCTATGGCGGCCATAGGCGCAAGTGGTATTGCACATGTGACATACCATTCGCGACGCTTGGCCCATGAACCTACGCGCCAGCAGTCGCAGCATTGCGGCCGCAACGACCGGAACACTTGTCCTGACCGCCCTCACGCTCGGCGTCCCCTCCGCGCACGCCGCCGAGGCCGGCGGAGCGGCCGCCGCATCCGCCCCCCAGTCGTGCACCATCGCCCCACCGGCCAACGAGCTCTCCGAGTCGCCCGTCGGCTGCGTCACCGCCGCGGTCGCGCTCGACCGGGTGCCGGGGCTCGGCGAGACGGCGACCGTCACGGTCCAACTCGACACCGAGGTCCCGATCGACGACGCCCAGCTCGCCGTGCGCCTGCCCGCGGGCCTGCGAATCGTCACCGACGGATTCTCGGCTCCGACCGAGCGCGGCCTCGACACCGTCGCGACGCAGGACCTCGCACTCGACGAGTCCGGCCGGACCGTGACCTTCGAGGTGATCGCCGACGTCGCCGGTCCCGCGCAGATCCAGGTCGACGTCGTCGATACCGCCCAGCCGGCCGAGGAGCGCAGCGCGCACGCCTCGACCGAGCTCACGATCGGCCGGACCGCCGCCGAGTCGGCGCCCGGCGCGGCCGGAACATCGTCGACCACCCACGGGAAGAACGGCGACGCCGACACCAAGCGCTCGGCGACCGAGAAGCCGAAGGTCGGCGAGGTGACCGCGGCATCCGACGCGATCTGCGCCGTCGGCGACCTCGACATCGCCGACTGGACCGGCGACTGGCGTGCCGCGCGTCGGGTCGCCGTCGCGGTCCTCGGGCAGACGACCCCCGACGCCCCCGCGGCGACGCTGGCGACCGGCCTCACCGATGCCGAGGACGGCAGCTACGAACTCTGCTTCACCTCGCCGGCTCCCGAGCTCGCGTCGCTGAGCGTCGAGTTCACCACCCGCAACGCGTGGTGGGAGATCGACGACATGACGGGTGCCACCTCGTACACGACCCGCTCCGCCCCGGTCACCGACGTCGCGGCGGGCACCGTGCAGGACTTCGGCACCTCGGTGCCGAGCGCCCTGCACATGCGGGCGTTCAACGCCTTCGACATCCACAACGCGCTCTACGAGCTGCGCGGTTCGGGCACCGACTGCTGGACCGCGGAGCAGACGACCGACTGCGAGAAGCTCAAGGCGCGCTGGGCACCGGGCAACACCGACGGCGGCTACTACCAGACCGCCGCGAACGTGCGCTCCGTCTACCTCACCGACGCGATGCCCGACACCCTGCACACGGTCGTGCACGAAGCCGGGCACAACTTCCAGCACCTGCTCTACAACTGGCGCTGGCCGACGGGCGACTGCCCCTCGCCGCACTCGCTGCACCGCGTCACGGGGGCGATGTGCGCCTGGACCGAAGGATTCGCGAACGCCGTCACGGGCTACGCCATGGGCGACGGCCGCTACTACTACAACACGACCGACTGGATGGACCTCATGCAGACGGGACTTCAGGACACGACGATCGCGCCGGCTCGGCCCAACCCCGACAACGGCGAGCACGTCGAAGGCCGCGTCGCGGGGGCGATGATCTCGCTGTGGCGCGAGCTCGACGGCGGCCCCGAGGCGACCTTCCGCAATCTCGACCAGTACGACTCGTTCGACTTCGCCGAGTGGTTCAACGTCGATCGACCGAAGTCGGGGCTCTCGGTCGACCGGCAGGCACGCGACATCCTGAACGAGCACACGATCGACTTCCGCGACGTCCGTCGCACGGAGTCACTCGTGAACGGCGACCTCGAGGACCAGGGCGACGGCTGGGACGTCGTCGGCGGCGTGGTCGGCACGTGGAGCTACTTCGGCGCCCGCAGCGGCCAGTACTACGCCTGGATGGGCGGCAACGGCGTGGCGAGCGTCGACTCGCTGAGCCGCTCGGGCGTGCAGGTCCCGCGCAAGGGCACCACGGTGCTCGACTTCTACATGCGGATCAACAGCCCCTCGGAGGACCGCGCGGTCAAGGCCGACAAGCTCGAGCTGCAGGTCCAGTCGGGCGGACAGACGACGACGGTGGCCACCTGGTGGAACGGCGACCGCGTGCCCGCCTACTCCAGGCGGGTCATCGACCTGACGCAGTTCGCCGGCCAGACGGTCACCATCTCGTTCGTCAGCACCGAGGACGACGGCCAGCAGACCGACTTCGTGCTCGACCAGCTGTCGGTGCAGACGACGCGCTGACGCACCACCACGAGCGGCTGATCCGGCTGGCACGGCACGCGGGCCTCGCCCGGGCACACCCGCCCGAGCGGGGCCCGCGTCGTCGCGATCGGCGCAGCTCACGGGCAACCACCTCAGCCGGTTACGGCGTCGCGCCCGCCTGGAACACGACGCCCGCGACATCCGTGAACCGGCCCTTCATGACGGCGATCGCCTCGGGGTTCTCGTCGACGAGCACGAAGCGCCGGCCGAGGGTCGCCGCGACGGCGCCCGTCGTGCCCGACCCCGCGAAGAAGTCGAGCACCCAGTCGCCCTCGCGCGTCGAGGCCTGCACGATACGGCGGAGGATGCCCTCGGGCTTCTGCGTCGGGTACCCCGTCTTCTCACGGCCCGTCGGGGACACGATCGTGTGCCACCACACGTCGGTCGGCAGCTTGCCGAGCTCCGCCTTCTCGGGCGTCACGAGCCCGGGCGCCATGTAGGGCTCGCGGTCGACGGCACTCGAGTCGAACCAGTACCCCGACGGGTTCTTCACGTAGACGAGGATCGTGTCGTGCTTCGTCGGCCACTTGCGCTTGGCCTTCGCGCCGTAGTCGTAGGCCCAGATGAGCTCGTTGAGGAAGCACTCGCGACCGAACAGGGCGTCGAGCAGCACCTTCGCGTAGTGCGCCTCGCGGTAGTCGAGGTGCAGGTACAGGGTGCCGTCGTCGGCGAGCAGCCGCCACGCCTCGATGAGTCGCGGCTCGAGGAAGCCCCAGTAGTCGTCGAAGCGGTCGTCGTAGCGCAGCAGGTCGCCGCGGATGCGCTCGTAGCGCTTGCCCGCGAACCCGGTGATGGCTCCGGATGGCTCGGGCTCGGCGTCATCCGTCGGTACGACGCGCACGTGGCGGGTCGACTGCCGCGACTGTGCGCGGCCCGTGTTGAACGGCGGGTCGAGGTAGATGAGCGTGAAGCGGCCGTCGGGGAAGGTCGGCAGCACGGCGAGGTTGTCCGCATGGATGATGCGGTCGGGTTCGTCGAAGCTCACCGGTCCAGTCTGTCAGTCGTCGAGACATCCGCCGGCGGAGCAGCGAAGCGTATCGAGGCAGCCCATGGCCCGACCCGGCCGAGGGAGGAACTCAGTCGCGGTCGACGTCGAGGCGGATCGTGCCGCGGAAGCGGTCGGCCCCTGCAGGCTCGGGCCGCGAGGCATCCGTGCCGTCGTCGGCGAACGCGATGCCCTTGTCGCCGTCACCCGGAATCGGCGAGGGAACCGGAAGCCGGCTCTGCCGGTCGAGCTCGACCTGCGCCTCGTGCTTGCGGGGCGCGAAGACCTCGTCGCCGATCATCATGACCCCGCCGCCACCGCCGCCGCGCTTGGTCTTGTCGGAGAGGTCGATCCAGCCGCGCCGCACGGCGAACGCCACGAAGGCGCACGCTACCGCGGCGATGCCGACCCAGATCCACCAATCCACCCGGCGAGTCTAACGGGGATCGCTGAGCCTTCCTCGCGCGCGGGTCGGTGCGCGGTCAGGGCACCCGCTGGAGCCACTCCTGCGTCGAGAACTTGGACTCCACGAGCGCCTCGGCCTCGGCGAGTTCGTCGGCACTCACAGTGCCCGGCGTCGCGCCGTAGAGCGAGGCGAAGGTCTGCTTCAGGCTCTCGATGATCGCCGCCCGCGACAGCCCGGTCTGCGAACGCAGCGGGTCGACGCGCTTCGCAGCGCTCGCGATGCCCTTGTCGCTGATCTTCTCGCGACCGATGCGCAGTACCTCGAGCATCTTCTCGTTGTCGAGGTCGTAGGCCATGGTCACGTGGTGCAGCACCCCGCCCGAGCCGAGCCGCTTCTGGGCGGCGCCGCCGATCTTGCCGAGCGGGCTCGCGATGTCGTTGAGCGGCTGGTACGTCGCCTCGATGCCGATAGCACGCAGCCCCTGCAGCACCCAGTCGTCGAGGAACGCGTAGGAGTCGGCGAAGCTCATGCCCTGCACGAGCTCGCCCGGTACGTAGAGCGAGTACGTGACGACATTGCCGCGCTCCATCATCATCGCGCCGCCGCCCGAGATGCGGCGCACGACCTCGAAGCCGTACTTCTCGGCGCCTTCGGGGTCGACCTCGTTCCTGACCGACTGGAAGCTGCCGATGACGACCGCAGACTCGTCCCACTCCCAGAAGCGCAGCGTGGGCTTGCGGCGGCCCTCGCCGACGCGGGTCGCGAGCACCTCGTCGAGCGCGAGGTGCGTGCGCGGCGGCACGGCCGCGTCGTGCACGATCTCCCATTCGTAGTCGGCCCAGCTCGTGGCATCCGTCATCGCCCGTCGCACCGCGACTGCGATCGCCTCGGGCGAGAAGCCGAGCATGACCGCGTCGTGGCGGAGGCCGGCGGTGATCGCCGCGGCGATCTGCTTCGCGTCGGATGCCGCGGAGAGGCCGGTGAGCGCCGCGTCGATGTCGCCCAGCGCCTCGTCGGGCTCGAGGAAGAAGTCGCCCGCCACGCGCGGATCCGTGATCACCCCGTCGCGCACCTCGAAATCGACGACCACGAGCTTGCCACCGGGCACCTTGTATTCACCGTGCATGCGGTACAGCCTACGGATGCCGGGCTTGGATGCGGCAGCCTACGATCGAGGGGACGGCAGGGGGCCCGAGATGACGACGTTCTACCTGGCACGCCACGGCGAGACGACCTGGCACGCCGACCACCGGTACGCGGGCAATTCGGATGTCCCGCTGACGCGCCACGGCCTCGGCCAGGCCGCGGCACTCGGCGCCTGGGCGGTCGATGCGAGCCTGGATGCGATCGTGGCCTCGCCACTCTCCCGCGCGCGGCGTTCGGCCGCGCCATCCGTCGAGACGACCGGCCTCGCCCTCCGCATCGACGACCGCCTCGTCGAGATCGACTTCGGCGACGGCGAGGGGCTCACCCCGACCGAGCTCGCCGAGCGCTTCCCCCAGGAGTGGCCGGCATTCTGCCGCGCGCCTGCGACGAACCCGCTGCCGGGCGGCGAACGCGGCCGCGACGGCATCGCCCGCGCCCTGCCGGTGTTCGACGAACTCGTCGAGGAGTTCCCCGAGGGACGCGTGCTCGTCGTCGGGCACGCGACGCTCATCAGGCTGCTGTTCTGCGAGCTCGCGGGTATGGACCCAGACGGCTACCGCGACCTGCTGCCGGTGCTCGGCAACTGCAACATCACGACGATCGTCTACCCCTGGGCGACCGAGTCGCAGCTCACGAGCCATCCACGCATCCGGCTGCTCGGCTTCGACGTGCCCCCGGGGCGCGCGGCGATCTGAGGCGCGAGCGGCCGCGGCATCCGCTGCCGCCGTCGAGCCCGGGAGCGGTCGGACGTCCGCTCAGTCGACCGCGAAGCGCTCGTCGAGCCAGCCGATGAGGTCGGCGCGCACCTCGGCACGGTTCGTCTCGTTGAACACCTCGTGCCGCGCGCCCGCGTAGACGATGAGCTGAACGTCGACGAGGCCCGAGCGGTGCACGTAGGCGTTCGCGAGCTTCACCGCACTCGCCTCGCCGCCGAGCGTGTCGTCGGAGCCGACCATGATGAGCAGCGGCAGTTCGGCGGGCAGGTGACGTGCCGGGCGACCGAGCAAGCGCGCCGCGTCGATCGTGCCGAAGAGCTTCCGCAGCGGAACGTGGGTCGTGTACGGGTCGGCCATGAACGCCGACGCGACCTCGGGGTCGCGGCTCAGCCACTCGACCGGCGTGGGTCCGTGCCGCTTGTGCCGGGCGTTCAGGTCGCCGCCGTTCATGTCGACGAGCGTGCGGTGGGCCGTGCCGGTGAGCACGACGCCGTCGTACTTCTCGGCGCTGCGGTTCACGATGATCTGCGACATGAGCGAGCCCCACGAGTGCCCGAGCAGCACGAGCGGCAACTCGGGCCCTTCGGCGTCGCGGATGACTCCCGTGAACTGCTCGACCGCGTCGATCGTCGCCCGGAGCCCGCCGGGGCCGAGCCGGCCCATGCGCGTCAGGTCGCCGCCGTGCTGCTCGAAGCCGGTCTGCCCGTGCCCGCGATGGTCGTCGGCCCAGACCGAGTAGCCCGCGCCGTTCAGCGCCTCGATGAGCTCGGCGTACCGGCCGATGTGCTCGCCGACGCCGTGAGCGAGTTGGATCACCGCGGTCGCGTCGGGCACTCGCCACGACTCGTAGTGGATCCGGACCCCGTGCTCGTCGGTGAAGGTCGCCATGCCGACATCATGGCAGGCGACCGGGGCTGCGGGCCCCCGGGCGGGCAGGAATCCAACGGACCTGCCACGGAGCTATCGGACGAATCACGGATTCGTGTCCCGTACCCCTTGACCCGAGTGACCAAGAAGTGATCTTATATGAGCGTTTGGCCCTTCTTAACGTCAATTGCAATCAACGGTGAAAGCGAGCAACGATGAGCCCCGACCGCACGAGCCGCGCACGACGGGGCCAACGCGCCTCGTCGGTCGTCGCGGCAGCCGCCATCGCCGTGCTGGCGACGACGGGCGTCTCGCCCGCCTTCGCCGCACCTGAGCCGCCGGCTGCGGCCACCGCCGTCGGCGCGGCGGCCGCCACCACGCCGATCACCCCGAAGCCGGTGGTCCCCGAGGTCGCCGTCGACGGCGCAGGCACTCCCCTCGGCGCGATCAGCGCCGTGCAGCAGGACGGCGCGAGCGTCACCCTCACCGCAGCAGGCGGCGCGATGCGCGTCTCGTTCCTCGACGCCCGCACCTTCCGGCTCGAGGCCGACCCGAGCGGCAGCTTCACCGACCCGGCCAACACCCCGCAGAACGACCCCGCGCGCACGGCGAACATCGTCGTCGGCGCCGACAGCTTCGACGCCCCGCAGATCACCGTCACCGAGGGCGACACGATCACCATCGCGACCGAGGCCGTCTCGCTCGTCATCGACCGCGCGACCGGCGCCTCGACCGCGACCCGTGCCGACGGCTCCGTCATCTGGTCGGAATCGGCGCCGATCACCTTCGGCGCCTCGAGCGCCACGCAGCACCTCGCCCCGATCGAGGGCGAGCAGTTCATCGGCGGCGGCATGCAGAACGGCCGCTCGGTCCACACCGGCGCCACCGTCAACATCGCGAAGAACTTCGACTGGGACGACGACGGCTACCCCAACGCGGTGCCGTACTACATGTCGTCCAACGGCTACGGCGTGCTCCGCAACACCTTCGCCCGAGGCAGCTACGACTTCGCCGCGCACACGACGACGCACGAGGAGAAGCGGTTCGACGCCTACTACTTCGTCGGCGATTACAAGCAGTCGCTCGACTCGTACACCCAGCTCACAGGCCGCCCGATGATGCCGCCGGTCTACGGACTCGAGTACGGCGACGCCGACTGCTACAACCGCGGCAGCTCGACCTACACGGCGTACAAGGACCCCGCCAAGCTGCAGACCCCCCAGGCGCTCGACTTCGCGAAGGACTTCGTCGAGAACGACATGCCCGCCGGCTGGATGCTCGTCAACGACGGGTACGGCTGCGAGTACGTCGACCTGCCCCAGACCGTCGACGCGATCGAGCAGGAGACCGGCCTGAAGACGGGCCTCTGGACCCAGCGCTCCCTCACCAACCAGGAGTTCGAGGTCGGCGAGGCCGGCGTTCGCCTGCGCAAGCTCGACGTCGCGTGGGTCGGCCAGGGCTACCGTCAGGCACTCACGGGGTGCGAGGCCGCGCACGGCGGCATCGAGCAGTACTCAGACGCCCGCGGCACCTCCCTCATGGTCGAGGGCTGGGCGGGATCGCAGCGCTGCGGCATGCAGTGGACTGGCGACCACTCGGGCAACCTCGACGCGGTGCGCTGGCAGGTCTCGGCGCTCACCGGCGCCGGCAACTCGGGCCTCGCCTTCAGCACGGGCGACGTCGACGGCATCTTCGGCGGCTCGACGAAGAGCTACGTCCGCGACCTGCAGTGGAAGGCCTTCGCCCCCGCGCTCTACTCCATGAGCGGCTGGGCGCAGACCGACAAGCGGCCGTGGCTGTACGGCGACGAGGCGACCGCGATCAACCGCGACTACTTGCAGCTCCGCCAGCGCCTGATGCCCTACATCTACACGCTCGCCGAGGAGTCGCATCGCACGGGCGTCTCGATGATGCGCTCGATCGCGCTCGAGTACCCGAGCGACCCCGGCGCCTACAGCGTCGAGGCGAACAACGAGTTCCTGCTCGGCGAGGACTACCTCGTGGCGCCGGTGTTCACCGACTCCGACGTGCGCAACGGCATCTACCTGCCCGCAGGCGACCGCTGGGTCGACTACTGGACCGGCACGGTCCACGAGGGCGGCAAGGTCGTCAACGGCTACTCGGCCCCGCTCGACACGCTGCCGATCTTCGTTCGCGCCGGCGCGGTGGTGCCGCAGGGCATCACGGCCCGCAACGCCTCGCTCGTGCCCGAGGACTCGGCGATCACCCTGACGACGTACCCGCAGGGCGACTCCTCGTTCACACTCTACGAGGACGACAAGGTCACCCGTTCGCACGCCGAGGGCGAGGCGAGCCACCAGGACTTCGAGGTCAGCGCACCCGCTGCCGCTGCGGAGGGCGACGTGACCGTCACCCTCGGCGAGCGCGAGGGCGAGTACGACGGCAAGGCCGCCGGCCGCGACTACCGCCTCGAGGTGCACACCGGCTCGGAGCCCGCTGCGGTCGAGCTCGACGGCACGGCGCTCGAGCAGGTCGACGACGTCGCCGCGCTCGAGGGACGAACCGGCTGGGCGTACGACGGCGACCGCACCGGCGGCGTCGTGGTGGTCTCGACGGGCGAACTGGCATCGGATGCCTCGGCGCAGGTCGTGCTCTCCGGCACGAGCGCCGTGGGCGGCCGCGATCAGGACGCCTCGGCGGCATCCGTCGACGTCACCCTCGACGACCGCGTGTTCCAGGGCGAGCAGACGACGGCCACCGCGACGTTCACCAACACGGGCACCGCGGCGAAGGACGACGTGGTGCTCTCCCCCGTGCTGCCCGAGGGCTGGAACCTCGTGTCCACGACGGGCGGAACGGCCGACCGCGTCGAGCCCGGCGCTTCGATCACCGCCGAGTTCGTGCTCGAGGTGACCCCGGAATCGGGCGCCGACCTGCAGACCCTCACCGTGAAGGCCGCGTACACCTCGGCCTCGAACCAGCAGGTCGAGGTGACTGGGGCGAACCAGCTCTACGTCGCCTACGGTTCGCTGCAGGGCGCGTTCAACGCGGTGTCGATCACCGACCTCGACACGGCGACCGCCGGCAACTTCGACGGCGGCGGGGCATCCTTCTCGAAGGCCGCCCTCGAGGCCGCGGGGGTCGCCCCCGGCGGCACCGTCACCGTTGGCACCGGAGACACGGCGATCGAGTACACGTGGCCCACCCCGGTCGGCACGCCGAACTCGGTGACGCCGGCGGGGCAGACCATCGCCCTCTCGGGTCAGGGCACGCACCTCGCGGTGCTCGCCTCGGCGGCGACGGGAGCCGGCGTCAATCCCGAGCTGACGATCACCTACACCGACGGCACGACCGCGAAGCAGAACATCTACTTCCCGAACTGGCTGCTGCAGGCCTCGGGCCTGCAGGGTTCGACCGTCGCCATCACGTCGCTCGGCCGCAACAGCGCCACGAACCCCGCCGTGTACGAGTACCCGACGGGCAAGTACCAGGTCTACTCGAACCTCATCCGCCTGAACCCGGGCAAGGAGGTCGCCTCGGTCGTGCTGCCGAACGAGAGCCGGATGAAGATCTTCGACTGGCAGATCGTCGACCAGCCGCTGCCGGCGGTGCCGGAGGGCTCCGCGTGGGCATCCGACCTCGACTGGCTGAGCGCCACGAACGGGTGGGGCGTCATCGGCAAGGACGTCGCGAACAAGGACTCGGCGTCGTCGCCCGACCTGCCCCTGAAGATCAACTACACGGACCCCGCCACCGGCACGTCGCCCGTGTACGAGAAGGGGCTCGGCGTCCACGCCCAGTCGAAGATCACCTACTTCGTCGGCGGCAAGTGCTCGGCCTTCACCGCAGAGGTGGGGCTCGAGTCGGGCTTCGGCGGCAACGTGATCTTCAAGGTCGACACCGACGGCGTCAACCGCTACCAGTCGCGCACGTTCACGCCGGGCTTCGCGCCCGAGTCGGTGGACATCGACCTGACCGGTGCGCAGTACGTCGACCTCATCGTCCAGGCGCCCGGCAGCATCAACGGGGCGCACGGCATCTGGGGCGACGCCCGGTTCGAATGCGAGTCGGCCGTTCCCGAGGTCGACGTCGAGGTCGTCGCCGAGACCCGGTGCATCGCCTCGAAGGCGTACGTGACCGTGAAGGCCACGAACCGCGAGGACGAGGCGATCTCGGTGAAGACCACGAGCGCCTACGGCGAGAAGTCGTTCGCCACGGTCGCCGCCGGCAAGAACGCGGTCGCGACGTTCAACTCGCGAGCGGTGAGCGTCGAAGCGGGTCAGGTCACCGTCGAGGCGACCCGCACCTCCGACGGAACCGTGACACCGCGTGTCGTGGACTACGACGCCCGCAACTGCGGGTGATCGCCGAAGCCCCGTCCAATCCCCATCCGAGTAAAGGAATCGAAATGAAGAAGATCAGCACCTCCACCGCGTTGCGGGTCACCGCCGTGACGTTCGGCGCGCTCATGTTGACGGCGGCGGGCGCTGCCGCGGCGAACGCGGCCGACCCCGTCGGCGACGACAGCACGGTCGACGTGAACGTCGAGGTCACCGAGTTGAACGAGCCCGGCGTGCTGGCGATGACCGTCGCCGGCACCTCCGTCACGCTGGCGGAGGACGGCTCGACCGACCTGGTGCGCCAGTTCACGGGAACGCTCCCGACCGTCACCGTGACCGACACGCGCGCGGCCGAGGACATCCCCGAGGGTGCCGCCTGGTACGTGCTCGGCTCGAGCACGGCCTTCGCCGGCGACGCCGGGCAGCCCGACATCGGGGCGGGCCACCTCGGCTGGAGCCCGGAGCTCATCGACGGCGGTGAGTCGGGCCTGGTCGCCATCGGCGACGAGGTCGACACCGTGGTCGACGACGACGCCGACCCGGCGAACAACGTCGGCCTCGTCGACCAGGAGCTCTTCGCCTCGGCGTGGAACTCCGGCGAGATCGCCAGCGAGGGCGCATGGACCGCGAACGCGGGCCTGTTCCTCCGCACCGAGAGCTCGGTCGCGGCCGGCAACTACAGCTCGACGCTGACGCTGTCACTGTTCGAGTAACGCCCCAGAGACGCCCGCATCCGTGAGGATGCGCGGTGCAGCTCCGACGTGGTCGACCCATGGGTCCTGCGGCGGCGCACACAGGAACCGGATGCCCCGGACCGCACGCGGTCCGGGGCATCCGCCGTTCCCGGGCATCCGCTGTCCTGCCCGGTCGCCCGCGGTGCCGGGCGGTGCATTTTCCTTAGCAATGCTAATTTGTTACACTAAGCAATATGACGGATGTCGCGCGCCCTGCCTCGGCCGATCGATCGACCCCTGCGGCGGCGACGCGAGCACCGGCCGCCAGGCGCCGCACGCTCGCCGAGCAGAGCACCGAACTGCGCATCGCGATCATGCGACTCTCCCGCCGGCTCCGCCAGGAGCGCACCGAGACCGAGCTCAGCGGCTCGCAGTTCTCGACCCTCGGCTGGATCTCGACCGAGGGGCCGCTCACCATCGGCCGGCTCGCCGAGCTCGAGCGGGTCACTGCGCCGTCGATGAACCGCACGGTGAACTGCCTCGTCGACGCGGGCTACGCCACCCGTGCAGCCTCACCCGACGACGGCCGCAAGGTCATCGTCGCGGCGACCGCGACCGGCGAGGCGATCGTGCTCGAGACCCGCCGCCGTCGCGACGCCTGGCTCGCGAAGCGCTTCGCGGCCCTCACCCCAGCCGAACGCGAGACGCTCGCCGAGGCCACGACCATCCTCAGGAGGCTCACCGACCAGTGAGTGCAATGTTCCGATCCCTCGCCCACCGCAACTACCGAATCTGGTTCATCGGCGCCCTCGTCTCGAACGTCGGCGCCTGGATGCAGGCCACCGCCCAGAACTGGGTGGTGCTGACCGAGCTCACCGACAACGACGCCTTCGCCGTCGGCATCACCATGGCCCTGCAGTTCGCGCCGCAGCTGCTGCTCGTGCCGATCACCGGCCTCATCGCCGACCGCTTCGACCGCCGCAAGATCCTCATGCTCACGCAGAGCCTGCTCATGCTGCTCGGGCTCGGGCTCGGGCTCCTGCTCGTCTTCGGCACCGCCGAACTCTGGCACCTCTACCTCTTCGCGCTCGCCCTCGGCCTCGTGAACGCCATCGACAACCCGGCACGGCAGACCTTCGTCTCCGACCTCGTCTCCAACTCCGACATGTCGAACGCCGTCGCCCTGAACTCGGCGTCGTTCAACACCGCCCGCATGATCGGCCCAGCCGTCGCGGGCTTCCTCATCGTGCTCGTGGGGTCGGGCTGGGTCTTCATCATCAATGCGTTCACCTTCCTCGCGGTGCTGGGCGCGCTCGCGATGCTGAAGGGCCGGCAGCTGAAGCGCTCCCCTCGAGCACCCCGCGCCAAGGGCCAGTTCGTCGCCGGGTTCCGCTACGTGGCCGGCAGGCCCGACCTCGTCGTCGTCTTCGTGATGGTCTTCCTCATCGGCGCGTTCGGCATGAACTTCCCGATCTTCTCCTCGACGATGGCCGTCGAGTTCGGCCGCGGCGCCGGCGAGTACGGACTCCTCTCGTCGATCCTCGCGATCGGCTCGCTGACCGGTGCGCTCCTCGCCGCACGCCGTGAGCGGGCGCGCATCCGCGTCGTCATCCTCGCGTGCGCGTTCCTCGGCTTCGCGACGCTCACCGCCGCACTCATGCCCACCTACTGGACCTTCGCGGCCTCGACGATCCTCATCGGACTCGGCGCGGTGACGATCCTCACAACGGCGAACGGGTACGTGCAGACCACGACGGAGCCCGAGCTTCGCGGCCGCGTGATGGCGCTCTACATGGCGATCCTCGCCGGCGGCACGCCCATCGGCGCCCCGATCGTGGGCGCGGTCGCCGACGGCATGGGCCCGCGCTGGGCGCTCGGACTCGCTGCCGTCGCTGCGATGGTCGCCGCGCTCATCGGCCTCGGCTGGCTCGTGGTGTCACGAGGGATGCGGCTGACGCGGCATCCGCGATATGCCTGGCGACCCGCCGTGCGGTTCTCGGATGCCCCGACCGCTGCGATCGCGGCCGTGACCACGCAAGCCGTGCCGACGCTGCAGGTCGATCAGCTCGAACGCGAGATCGAGCGGGAGTTCGGGCGGGATCGCGTGGCCGAGCGTTCACGCCGGGCAGGGCGCGACCGAGGGGCGGACCGCGAGCGCGAGCTCGTGCCGACTGTGCCGAACGACCGGCTCGTGCCCGCCGACTTCTCCGAGGAAGTGGCGCTCACCTCGCCGATCCGTCTGCCGAAGCCCCGCGCGTAGCGGCGCTCCCTCCACCCTCCGGAGCGCAACGCCCGCCAGCAGTCACGCGCGCCATCGATCGAGATGACCCGTGTTGTCGGTCGGCGCAACGCGGAACCGACAACACGGGTCATCTCGATGCTGCGCGCTCTGCAGAGGCCGCGTCGGACGGCTGCAGTTGTGCGGTTCTGATCGCTTTGCGCGGTTCCCTTGAGGTGCACGCCTTCTGGGTGAAACATGCCCAATCAGGCACGACGCGGCTCCCCGGCCGCACGGATCGATGCCGACGGACACACTCGATGAGGAGTAACGCCATGTCGTGCGATTTCAGCAGGCGCCGGATGCTCGTGCTCGGCGGCATCGGCGGGCTCGCGCTCGCGTTCGGTGCAGCAGCCCCGGGCTGGGCGGCGCCCGCTGCCGGCGGCGGCGTCGGCCAGGCGCTCGCGACAGGTCCGCGCATTCGCGACCTCGGCCCCGGCGTCGTGCAATTCCCGCTGATGAGCGGGCTCCTGGTCGGCGACACGATGTACATCGGCTCGCGGAACCTCAGCCCGGCCCGGGTCGTCGGGTTCCACCTGCCGACGCGCACGGTGACGAGCCGAACGGACCTGCCATCGGGTTACAGCATCCAGGCGCTCGCCGCCGACCCCGCTCGCAACCGGCTCTTCATCGGGATGCTCCGGGACTCGATGGAGGGCGCGAACGTCTACCAGTGGGACCTCACCAACCCCGAGGCCCCCGCCGTCGCGATCGGCGCCACCGGCGACCGCGACGTGCGGGCGTTGGCAGTCGCGCCCGACGGGAAGGTCTACGCGGCCGGCGGAGGCGAGCCCACCACGGCGAGCGCCCCGAGCCTCTGGGAGCTCGACCCGACGACGAACACCATCACGAGCTGGGGCATCCCGAGCCCGGGCGCGACGATCGCCCAGGCCGTCGCCGCCACCGACACCACCGTGTACTTCGGCACCGGCAGCGTGCTCGCGGGCGGCGGCGGGGCGAGCCTCGCGAAGCTGTTCGCCTTCGACCGCGCAACCCGCACGCCCGTCGACGTGCTGCCCGCCGAGTTCGCCGCCGCCGTCTCGGTCACCTCCCTCTCGGTGCTCGACAGCACGCTCGCGGTGGGCCTCAAGGGCCCCGGCAAGTCGGTGCTGCTGAACCTCGCGAACCCGTCGACGTACCAGACCATCGCGCGCACCGGGGTGCTCTTCGCGCAGCAGGGCGACACCGTGTACTTCGCGAAGGATCCCACCGTGTACGCCTACTCGATCACGAAGAAGACGATGACGGCGGTGCAGGACACGGACATCGGCACGCTGTGGGGACTCGGCATCCGTGGGGATCGCCTCGTGGCGGCATCCGGCTACAGCTTCATCGCCGAGATCGGCCCGGCGACGCGCACGACCACCACGACCGACCTCGTCGGCGCCGGTGCGCCCGCCGGCCCCCAGACGGCCATGGGCCTCGCCGTCGGCGCCGGCCGCGTCTACGTCGGCGGCACCGGCGCGATCGCCCGCCACGACCTCGACACGGAGGCCGTCACGAACCTGCGCACCCCCGGCGAGCAGAAGGACGGCGTCGTCGTCGACGGCGTGCTCTACTCGGGCCAGTACAACTCGAAGGGACTCTGGTCGTACGACCCGGCGAGCGACGTGGACCCCCACCAGATCGCCTCATTCCCCGCCAACCAGAACCGCCCGCTCGACGTGTGCTGGGATCCCGTGAACCGGCTCGTGCTCATCGCGACCCAGAACGACACCCAGGGCGGCGGCTCCCTGACGGCCTACAACCCGGCGACGCGCGCGGCAGCGTCATGGGTGAACCCGATCGACACCCAGCAGATGGTGCGCGCGGTCACGACCTCGGCCGGCGTCGCCTACCTCGGCGGCGACAACCTCTACCAGACCGGGCCGCGCAGCACGGTCGTCGCGTGGAACCCCGTCACCGGCACCGAGCTGTGGCGCGTCGACACGGGCGTCGGCGCCGGCATCGCCGCGCTCGCGACGGTGGGCGACCGTCTCTTCGGCCTCGCCAGGCACGGCGCCGGCGTGTTCGTCATCGACATCCCGAGCCGCACCGTCGTGCAGACCCTCGATGCGGCTGCCGTCTCGACCGACTTCGGCTCGATGACCGTCAGCCGCGGCCTGGTCTACGCGGCATCCGACACCACGGTGTTCCGCATCGACCCGCAGACGCTCACGATCACGACCGTCGTGGCGGGCATCGACGGCGGCTGGTACAGCGGACCGCACATCGAGTCCGACGAGGACGGGCTGCTCTACACGATGCGCGGCCTGAACGTCGTGCAGATCGACGACGGGCCATCGGTCGAGGTCACGGCCGTCGCCGAGGCCCGATGCATCGGATCGAAGGCGTATCTCGCCGTGAAGGTGACGAACGCCGAGCCGGTGCCCGTCTCGGTGAAGATCGTCACCCCGTACGGCGAGCGCGCCTTCGCCGAGGTGCTGCCGGGACGGAGCGTCGCGCACACGTTCGCGGTGCGGGCGTCGAGCGTGCACGAGGGCGCCGTGACGATCGAGGCGAGCCGGGTCGCCGACGGGTCGACGATCACGCAGAGCCGATCGGTGCCGTACGCCGCGAACTCGTGCGGCTGAGGCGTCAGATAACGCCGAGGGCGAGCATCGCGTCGGCGACGCGCGTGAACCCGGCGATGTTGGCGCCGACCACGTAGTCGCCCGGCACGCCGTACTCGTCGGCGGTCGCCGCCGTGCGCTCGTGGATGCCCGCCATGATCTCGGAGAGCCGCTCCTCGGTGTGCTCGAAGCCCCACGAGTCGCGCGAGGCGTTCTGCTGCATCTCGAGGGCGGAGGTCGCGACGCCGCCGGCGTTCGCGGCCTTGCCCGGGCCGAAGAGCACGCCGGCCTCGCGCAGCACGCGGAGCGCGCCGGGAGTCGTCGGCATGTTCGCGCCCTCGGCGACGGCGACGACGCCTGCGGCCACGAGCTTCACGGCCTGCGCCTCGGAGAGCTCGTTCTGCGTCGCGCACGGCAGGGCGACGTCGATGCGCTCGGCGCTCTCGATGTCCCACACGGATGCCCCGGGCAAGAACTTCACCCGGCCCCCGCGCTCATCGGCGTAGACGGAGATGCGCTCGCGGCGCCGTTCCTTGATGTCGCGGAGCAGCTCGAGGTCGATGCCGTCGGGGTCGTGGATCGCGCCGGACGAGTCGGAGGCGCCGACGACGATGCCGCCGAGCGCCTGCACCTTCTCGATCGCGTAGACGGCGACGTTGCCCGAGCCGGAGACCAGCACGCGGGCGCCGTCGAGGGAACGGCCGCGGGTCGCGAGCATGTGCTCGGTGAAGTAGACGGCGCCGTAGCCCGTGGCCTCGGTGCGCACGAGCGAGCCGCCCCACGTCACGCCCTTGCCGGTGAGCACGCCCGACTCGTAGCGGTTGGTGATGCGCTTGTACTGGCCGAACAGGTAGCCGATCTCACGCGCACCGACGCCGATGTCGCCCGCAGGGACATCCGTGTACTCGCCGATGTGCCGGTAGGCCTCCGTCATGAACGACTGGCAGAAGCGCATGATCTCGCCGTCGGAGCGGCCCTTGGGATCGAAGTCGCTGCCGCCCTTGCCGCCGCCGATGGGCATGCCTGTGAGCGCGTTCTTGAAGACCTGCTCGAAGCCGAGGAACTTCACGGTGCCGAGCAGCACGGTCGGGTGGAAGCGCAGGCCGCCTTTGTACGGGCCGAGCGCCGAGTTGAACTGCACGCGGAATCCACGGTTGATGCGCACCTGGCCGGCGTCGTCGACCCACGGCACCCGGAAGATGATCTGCCGCTCGGGCTCGCAGATGCGCTCGAGGATCGACGCCTGCACGTACTGCGGGTTCTTGTCGAGCACGCGCCCGAGCGAGTCGAACACCTCGCGCACGGCCTGGTGGAACTCGACTTCGCCGGGGTTGCGCCGCAACGTGTCGGCGTAGATGTCTTCGATGGTGCTGCGGTTCGGCAACGCGCGCCCTTCTCTCGAACGGATGCCACGTGGTGCAGGTCGCGCGCGGCCTTTCCACACTACCCAGTGCCGAGGAAGGCTCCGGGCGTGTGACGTGCGCGGGTTCACCGCCGTCGACCGGGTTTGAGAGGATGGCGGAATGACTGATCGCGACCTCCTCGTGACCGTGCCGGGCCAGGCCCTGCTGACCGCCCTCGGCACGCCGCCCGCGGGAGCCGAGGTTCGCGTCTGGGACCTCACCGGCGAGGCGCCCGCCGATCGCATCGACCTCGTCGTGCCGCCGTACATGGGCGCCTCCGCGCGTCTCGGCGCGCTCGAGCGCGTGGCGACGCAGCTCGTGCAGTCGCAGTCGATCGGCTACGACGACGTGCCGGGCGCACTGCCGCCGGGCCACGTCTACGCCAACGCCGCGAGCGTGCACGAGACCTCGACCGCCGAGCTGACGCTCGCGCTCATCCTCGCTTCGCAGCGCGGGATCCCCGACTTCGTCCGCGCGGCCGGTGAGGGCCGGTGGGCCGCCGCCCGCTACGAGAGCCTCGCCGACCGGCGCGTGCTGCTCATCGGCTACGGCGGCGTCGGCCGCGCGATCGAGGCGCGCCTCGCGCCGTTCGAGGTCGAGCTCACGCGCGTCGCGAGCCGCGCCCGATCCGACGAGCAGGGCTTCATCCGCGGCATCGACGAGCTGCCGACCCTGCTGCCCGAGTCCGACATCGTGATCGTGGGCGTGCCGCTCTCCGACTCCACGACGGGACTCGTCGACGCCGACTTCCTCGCCGCACTGCCCGACGGCGCCCTGGTCGTGAACATCGCGCGCGGAAAGGTCGCCGACACCGACGCGATCATCGCGGAGGCTGGCTCCGGCCGGCTGCGGTTCGCGCTCGACGTCACCGACCCGGAGCCGCTGCCGGCGGGGCATCCGCTCTTCGCGCTGCCGAACGTGCTCGTCAGCCCGCACGTGGGTGGCGCCTCGACGGCGATGATGCCGCGCATGGCGCGGCTCCTGCGAGAGCAGATCGAGCGGATGCTGCGCGGCGACGCTCCCCTGAACGTCGTCTACCGCAGCTGACCCAGCCCCGATCCCGCCGGCGGGCCGATCGGCCCCGGCAGCCATCCCCACCGAGAGGACCCTCATGCCCCGCTTCGACGACGCCCTCGACTGGACGCGACGCCACGTCGATAGCGGGGCGCTCCCGACCGCCGTGCTCGGCATCGCCACGAGCGAGGGCGTGGTCGCACTCGAGGCGTTCGGCACCGAACGCGGGCGCGCGGCATCCGTCGACGACCTCTATCCGCTCTTCTCGGTGACGAAGCCGCTCGTCGGCCTCGCCGCCCTGCGTCTCGTCGAGCGCGGGCGGCTCACGCCCGACACGCCCCTCTCGAGCGCCCTGCCCGAGTTCGGGGAAGGGCGCGACGACGTCGTGCGGCTCCGACACCTCGTGAGCCACAGCTCGGGCATCTCCGAGCCGCCGATGGACCAGGGCGGACTGCGCGCATCGCTCGTCGCACCGGGCCGCGACTTCGAGGCCGGCACGGCGACGCGGTACTCGACCCTCGCCTTCGACGGCGTCGCCGCGATGATCGAGCACGCCGGCGGCGAACCCTGGTTCGATGCCGTCACCGCCGTGGCGGCACGAGCCGGCGCCACGGGCTTCACGCTCGACCCCGACGCGTCGCCGCACGAGGTCGTCGACGCTGCCGCGCAGGGCCTCGACTACCCGCGCTTCGCGGCGCTCGGGCACCCCGGTGCCGGCGTACTCGGGCGCGCGAGCGACCTGCTGGCCATCGGCAGCGCACTGCTCCGCGGCGACGGTTCGCTCATCGCCCCCGCCACCGTCGAGGCGATGCTTCGCCCGCTGACCGTCGGCATGACGAAGCTCGAGCCCTACCCCGCCTCGCGCGGCCAGGACTGGGGCTTCACCTGGAACCTGCGCAACGCCGCGCCGAGCCTCCTGGTCCGCGACGCGTACGGCCACGGCGGATGGGGCGGATGCGAGTTCTGGATCACGCCGTCGCAGGGCGTCTGCTTCGTGCTGCTCACCAACGTCGGCGGCGGGGTGCGGCGTCTCGGCGTCGAGGCCGACGAGCTGCACAACGCGGTGGTCGCGGGGGCCTGAGGCGTCCGCGACTATTCGCTGACGCTGCCGACGGGCTGCACCTCCGCATACCCCTCGAGCACGCCCTGGATGCGCGCCATCGCGGGCGCGTCGAGGTCGCCGTCGCCGGTGACCGCCTGCCAGCCGTCGAGCACCACATCGCCGTAGTTGTGTCCGTGGCTGGCGGGCACGCTCTCGCCCATGAACATGTCGATGACGACCTGCAACGCGGTCACGGCGGGGATCCAGCGCATCGAGTCGCTGACCTCGTCGGCACGCTCCTCGGGGGTCAGCCAGTCCGGCTCCGCCCAGATCAGCTCGAGCCCGAGCCAGGTGACGGGATCGTTCGCGTGCTGCAGGTACGCGACGCGCGGCGCCTCCCAATCGGGTCCGAGTGCGTGGAAGTCACCGGGTACCGAGAGCCAGCGCACCTCGCGGCCGCCGTCGACGACGGGCTGCCACTGCGGACTGCCGGCGTCGCGCCCCTCGGTGAGTTCCCGCCACATCGTGGCACCGTTCGGGCTGCCGACGAGGAGCGCGCCTTCGGCGTTCGCACGCAGGTCGTCCAGCCCGTCGAACGCCTCCTGCGTCCCATGCGCGCCGAGGCTCAGACCGTAGACCACGAGCTGCGGGCGACTCGCTTCGGGCAGGGTCTCCCACTTCGCTCGAACGGCCTGGAACAGGGCGACGGATGACGCGACCGGCGCATCGGGGTCGAAGACGAACGACACCCAGCTCGGCGTGTACGCGTACTGCATCGACACGATCGCGGTGTCGCCGCCGTGAAGGTACTCGACGGCGTCGACGGCCTGAGGCTCCAGCCACCCGGAGCCGGTCGTCGTGGCGACGACGAGCACGTCGCGATCGAACGCGCCGGTGCGCTCCAGTTCGCGCACCGCAATTGCGGCACGTTCCTCGACGGTCGGCGCGTTCGCCTGCCCGACGTAGACGCGCACGGGCTCGAGCGCCGGCTCGCCGGTGAGTTCCTCGATGTCGGCGGCCTTCGGACCGCCTCCGAGGAAAGCGGTGCCGTGCCGACCCACGAGATCCCATTCGACCTCGGAATCGGGCCCCGCCGACCGGAAGGCGCTCATCGGCTCGGTGACCCACGGGGCCGCAGGGCCGTTGTTCGCGAGGTAGAGCCGGTCGAGGCCGAACATCACGACCGAGACGAGGACGACGGTCGAGGCGACGACGATCGCCACCGCGGCGGTCACGCCCCAGCCGCGCCCGAATCGGGCTGACAACCGCGTGCCGAGTCGTCGCTCGGCACGGGCGAGGGCGATGCCGATGAACACGACCGGCACGAATCCGACGACGAACAGCAGGCCGTCGAAGCCGTCGATCTCCGGCAGCTCGACCGTTCGGCGAACCTCGTTCTGCCACCCGACCGAGGCGAATGCCAGCACGATCGCGAGCACCACGGCGACACCGAGATACACCCACCACGCGATGCGGCGGTGTTCGGGCGTCGGACGCCAGCGCACGAAGCGGCGCACCAGCCACCACACGCCGACTCCGACGCCGTAGCCGATGAGGAACGCGAACGCGGTGATGATCCCCTGGAAGAGCGCCGGGCGCGGCAGCAGCGACGGGGTCATCGACAGCGCGGCGATGAGCAGACCGACGAGGGCGCCGCCCGGGTCGAGCTTCCACCAGCGAGCGTGCACGCCGACCCCCGTCCGCCGTCGCGATCGAGCGACGTCACCGCATCATTCCACGACGACGGTCCGGAGCGCCGCGAACGCTGCACTTCACCGGCCGTGTCGCCGCGACCGCGGCGGATGCCGCTGCCCGACCGCCTCAGGCCGAGGCGCGGGCGAGTGCCGCGAGCTCCTCATCGGTCAGTTCGAGCTGGATCGACGCGAGGAGGTCGCCCAACTGCTCGACGGTGCGCGCGCTGGCGATAGGGGCGACGACGGTCGGCTGCCGACGGAGCCACGCGAGCGACACGGAAGCGACGGATGCCCCGTGGGCCGCCGCGACCTCGTCGAGCACCGAGAGCACTCGGGTACCGCGTTCGCCGAGGTAGGGCGCCGCGCCACCGGCGCGAACGCTCGCGCCCTCGGCGGTGACATCCGCCGCGGTGCGGTACTTGCCGGCGAGGAAGCCCTTCGCGAGCGAGAAGTAGGGGAAGACCGCGAGCCCCTCGCGTTCGGCGCGCTCGCGCAGGCCGTTGGACTCGAAATGCCGCTCGACGAGGTTGTAGTGCGGCTGCAGGGCGACCGCGCGGTGCAGTCCGTTCGCCTCGGTCACCCGGAACCACTCGTCGATGCGCTCGGGCGTGTAGTTCGAGATGCCGATCGCACGCACCTTGCCAGCGTCCACGAGCGCAGAGAAGGCCCCCACGGTCTCCTCGAGCGTCACGTCGGCATCGTCGAAGTGGGCGTAGTAGAGGTCGATCACATCGGTGCCGAGGCGCTGGAGCGAGGCATCCGCCGCCGCATGGATGTTCGCGGCCGAGAGACCCGTGAACTCGGGGTGCGTGCTCACCTTGGTGGCGATGACGACGTCATCGCGCGCATCGCGTGACGCGATCCACTCGCCGATGAGGCGCTCGCTGTCACCACCCGCGTTCCCGGGCACCCAGGCCGAGTACCCGTCGGCCGTGTCGAGGAAGTTCCCGCCGCCGGCTGTGAACGCGTCGAGCACGGCGAACGTCGCGTCGCGGTCGGCGGTCCAGCCGAAGACGTTCGTGCCGAGCGACAGGGGCGCGATCTCGAGGTCGGAAGCGCCGATGCGGACGCGGTCGGCGGTCTGGGCGGGTTCGGTCATGCGGGCTCCTCGGAAGGGTCGGACGGTGGGTGGGCGGCGGTCCGGGACTCGCTGGTGGGCGAACGCCTGCGACCGACATCCGAAGCCAACCGCACCGAGTCGGCGGGTGTTCCCGGATTTGCGAGATCACCGCATGCGACGCGGGACTCAGCCGGAGAGCCGTGCCGAGACCTGCCACGCGCCGCGGCGCACCGCACGCTCGAGCTGCGTCGACCGGGCGGCGAAGTCCTTCGCCTGCACCGAGACCGAGACCGCGCCGACGGTGCGGCCCGCAGCCGATCGCACCGGCGCCGCGATGCACGCGAGCTTCGGCAGGTACTCCTCGATCTCGACGGCGAGCTGCTGGGCTCGGATCTCGTCGAGCTGGTCGTTCAGCGCCGCGGCGTCCGTGATGCTCGACGCGGTGAGGCGCGTCGGCGAGTGCCGTTCGAGGAACCGGGCGACCCCTGCATCGTCGCGGGAGGCCAGCATGAGCTTGCCGAACGCGGTCGCGTGCGACGCCTCGGAGAAGCCCACGTGCAGCTGCCCGATGCGGGGGTGCGCCGCCGAGTCCTCGATGTGCGCCACGGCGATGTCGTCGCCCCGGAAGACCGTGAGGTACGCGGGTGCGCCGACCGCGTCGTGCATCGCGCGCAACACCTGTCGCACCGGGTCGGTCGCGACGAGCTGGTACTGCAGTGCGCGGCCGAGCTGGTCGACCGTGCGGCCGAGGATGTAGCGGTGCTCCCCCGACTGGCGCGCGAGGTAGTCCTGGCGGTGCAGCGTCGCGAGCAGGCGGTAGGTCGTCGACTGCCCGAGGCCGAGCCGCTGGGCGATCTCGGCGGCGGTCAGGCCGGTGGGCGCCGCGCCGACGAGCTCGAGGATACGCAGGACGCGCTCGGCCGACTGGATGCCCGCGCCGCCATGACGCTCCTCTGCGCTCATGCCCCGATGCTACGCCGGGCCCGGGGCCCGCGATACGGGCCGGCCGCGGCGAGCGCGGCGGATCCAGGGGCGTTTCGCACATAGTGCGAACGAGGTGTGACACCGGCGGATCGGCGGGCGCAGACTCAGCCCGTCGACGCAGACGCGGCGGCCCGCCCGAGTCGCCGACCCGCGGCATCCGTACAGCGAAGTACACACCCCGGAGGTACCCCTCATGACCAAGATCCTCATCATCACCGGCGACGCCGCAGAGACGCTCGAGGTGCTCTACCCCTACGAGCGCCTGAAGGAGGAGGGATTCGAGGTGCACATCGGCGCGCCCGAGGTTCGCAAGCTGCAGTTCGTCGTGCACGACTTCGTCGACGGCTTCGACACGTACACCGAGAAGCTCGGCCACACCTGGCCCGCGGATGTCGCGCTCGCCGACGTCGACCCGTCCGACTACGCCGCGATCGTCATCCCCGGCGGCCGCGCGCCCGAGTACCTGCGCAACAACGAGGACGCGAAGCGCATCGTGCGTCACTTCTTCGCGACGGATGCCCCGGTGGCGGCCACCTGTCACGGACCCCTGCTGCTCGCGGCGGCCGGGGTGCTCGCCGGACGCACCTCGTCGATCTACCCCGAGCTGGCGATCGACCTCGAGGTCGTCGGCGCGTCCTTCGAGAACGGCGGCGGCGTGATCGACGGCAACCTCGTCACGTCGCGCGCCTGGCCCGACAACGGCAGGTGGATGAAGGCGTTCCTCGGCGTGCTCGACGCCGCGGGGGTCCGGGCCGCGAGCGAACTCGCCGCGGCATCCGCCTGACGCCGTCCCGGGGGTGCCTTCGGGTCGCGCACAGCCCGCGGGCGTAGCATCGAAGGCACACCCCCGATGGAAGGTCTTCATGCCCATCTCGGCAGAACCCCGCGTGGCCCTGTACTTCGATTTCGACAACATCGTCATCTCGCGCTACGACCAACTGCACGGCGATCCTGGCTCGCGCAGGGTCAGCGCGTACCGCAAGGACACCTCGACGAGCAAGGCACCCGCCGCCGGATCGGAGACGGCGAAGAAGCTCGCCGAGGCGACGGTCGACGTCGACGCCGTGCTCGACTTCGCCGCGACGTTCGGCACGATCGCGATCGCCCGCGCCTACGCCGACTGGTCGACGCCCGTGAACGCGAGCTACCGCGGCCAGCTCATCGACCGAGCCGTCGACCTCGTGCAGCTCTTCCCACTCTCGGCGACGAAGAACGGCGCCGACATCCGCCTCGCGGTCGACGCCGTGGAAGACATGTTCCGCATCGACGACCTCACCCACATCGTGATCGTCGCGGGCGACTCCGACTACGTCGCCCTCGCGCAGAAGGCGAAACGCCTCGGCCGCTACGTCGTCGGCATCGGCGTCGCGGGCGGCACGAGCCGTGCGCTCACGGCGGCCTGCGACGAGTACGCCGACTACGACACCCTGCTCGCGACGGATGCCGCGGTCGCCGAAGACGAGGCAGCGGATGCCGCGGCGCACGCAGCCCCAGAGGCACCTGCCGCCCCACCGGCGACGGGCCGCCGGTCGCGGGCGAAGTCCGCGGCACCCGAGGCGACCGAACCGGCCGCGACCGACGCGCCGACGGAGCAGGTCGCGGAGGCGGCCCCCGCGCCGAACCGACGGCGCCGCGCCACGTCGAAGTCCGTCGCGGAGGCGGCGGGCACGTCGGCAGTCGAGAAGCCCGAGACGAACGAGGCGCCCGAACCGCCCGCGAAGCGCGCGTCGGCCCGGGCCCTGCAGTTCGTCGCACCGACCGACCACGCGCCGGCCGACGAACCCGCCGGCGGCAGCCCCCGCAACCCCAGCCGCCTGCTGCTCAAGGCGCTTGAATTGCTCCACGCGAAGAACGACGAGGAGTGGCAGTCGTCGAGCACGGTGAAGAACCAGATGATGCGCATGGATCCGAGCTTCCAGGAGCGCCGCCTCGGCTTCGCCTCGTTCACCGAGTTCTTGAAGTCGCGTGGCGGCGTGGTCGAGCTCGACGAGACCGGCCGCGGCCGGGTGCGGCTCCGACCGACGAAGGACTGACCCCGCGGCATCCGCTCACTGCCGTTCACCGACACCGTTCAGGCCCGGGGAGAAGACTGGGGGTGTCCGGCGTACTGGACGCCGGAGTCGAACGGGAGGGTGCCATGAAGGCGGTGCAGTATCGGACCATCGGCGGATCACCGGAGGTCGTCGAGATCGAGGTTCCGGAGCCCGGACCGGGCGAGGTGCGGTTGAAGGTGACCGCCGCCGGTGCCTGCCACTCCGACAGCTTCGTGATGGGCCTGACCGAGGAGCAGTACACTTACGGCCTGCCGCTCACGCTCGGTCATGAGGGCACCGGCATCGTCGACAAGCTCGGCGACGGCGTCACGGGCGTCGCGATCGGCGACTCGGTCGCGGTCTACGGGCCCCAGGGCTGCGGGCGCTGCTACCAGTGCGCTCAGGGCAAGGAGAACTACTGCGAGCGCGCCGCCGAGCTCGGCATCGCTCCTCCCGGCCTCGGAGCGCCCGGGGCGATGGCCGAGTACATGATCGTGCGGAGCGATCGGCACCTGCTGTCGCTCGGCGACCTCGACCCCGTGCAGAACGTCGCACTCACCGACGCGGGGCTCACGCCGTACCACGCGATCAAGATGTCGCTGCCGAAGCTCGTGCCCGGCTCGACCGCCGTCGTGATCGGCGCCGGCGGGCTCGGTCACGTCGCGATCCAGATCCTGCGGGCGATCACCCCGTCGACGGTCATCGCACTCGACCTCGGCGAGGAGAAGCTCGCGCTCGCCCGCGAGGTCGGGGCTCACCACGCCTTCGCCTCCGATGCCGACGCCGCAGAGCGGATCCGCGAGGCCACGGGCGGACGCCCCGTGACCGCGGTGTTCGACTTCGTCGCCATCCAGCCCACCATCGATCTCGGCCGCAGCGTGGCCGGCGTCGAGAGCGACCACGTGATCGTCGGGGTCGGCGCCGGGATGCTGCCGGTCGGCATGCTCGGCGCACCCTACGACTCGACCGTGCGAGCGCCCTACTGGGGATCCCGCGCCGAGCTGTTCGAGGTGTTCGACCTCGCCCGCGCCGGACTCGTGAAGGTCGAGACCGAGGTGTTCCCGATCGACGAGGCGCCCGAGGCCTACCGACGCCTGCACGACGGCACGCTGCGCGGGCGCGCGATCATCGTGCCGTAGCGCGTCCGCGCCGAACTCGACCCGACCTGTGGTCTGACCACACATGCTACTGTGGTCAGACCACAGGCACGCGGAGAGGACGATCGGCATGGGCGCTGAGACATCCGATGCACCGCGCGCCTGGCGAATCGTGCTCGAGCACGTCGAGACGCAATTGCTCGAGGGCGCCCTGCGCCCCGGCGATCGCCTGCCCGGCGAGCGCGCCCTCTCCGCCGAACTCGGCGTCGGCCGCTCGAGCGTCCGCGAGGCCCTCCGCGTGCTCGAGGTGCTCGGACTCATCCGAACCTCGGCGGGCTCGGGCCCGACGTCGGGCGCCATCATCATCGCGACGCCCGGCGGCGGCATGTCGGCCCTCATGCGCCTGCAGGTCGCCGCGAGCGGCTTCCCCGTCGCCGACATCGTGCGCACGCGCCTCATCCTCGAGAGCTCGGTCGCCGGCGACCTCGCCGAGGCCACGGCACCCGCGGGGGCCGCGCCCGACCTCGCGCCCGCCGAGCTCCTGCTCGACGCGATGGACTCCCCGGGCCTCACGCCCACCGAGTTCCTCGCCCTCGACGCCGCCTTCCACCTCGCCCTCGCCGAAGCCTCCGGCAACCAGGTGATCACCGCGACGATGGCAGGCCTCCGCAGCGGCATCGAGGGGTACGCCCTCGAGGGCGTCGCCGCGATCGCCGACTGGCACGCGACATCCGCTCGCCTGCGAGGTGAGCACCGCGGCATCGTCGAGGCCATCCAGCGAGCGGATGCCGCCACCGCCCGCACCCGAACCCACGACCACATCTCGGGCTACTACGCCGAGACGTTCGTCGACACCCCGACCGCCTGAAGTGACGAGAGAGAGCAGCACGCCAATGGTCCAGCGCCAGTTCCCGAACCCCAAGGAGCTCGCCGAGCTCATGCGCTTCAAGGCGCCGACGCTGAATGCCAAGCAGCGCCGCCTCGACAAGGCGCTGACGATCTCCGACCTCCGCGACATCGCGAAGCGCCGCACGCCGAAGGCGCCGTTCGACTACACCGAGGGCGCCGCCGAAGGCGAGATCTCGCTCGCCCGCGCGCGCCAGGCGTTCGAGGACATCGAGTTCCACCCGGCGATCCTGCGCAACGTGCCCGTGGTGGACATGAGCCGCGAGGTGCTCGGCGGGCCGACCGCCATGCCGTTCGGCATCGCGCCCACGGGCTTCACGCGCATGATGCAGACCGAGGGCGAGACCGCGGGCGCAGGCGCGGCGGGTGCGGCCGGCATCCCGTTCACCCTCTCGACCATGGGCACGACCTCGATCGAAGACGTGAAGGCCGCGAACCCGAACGGTCGCAACTGGTTCCAGCTCTACGTGATGCGCGACCGCGAGAAGTCCTACGAGCTCGTGCGCCGCGCGGCCGCCGCGGGCTTCGACACCCTCTTCTTCACGGTCGACACCCCGGTCGCCGGTGCTCGCCTGCGCGACACGCGCAACGGCTTCTCGATCCCGCCGCAGCTCACCCCCGCGACCGTCGTCAACGCGATCCCCCGCCCCGAGTGGTGGATCAACTTCCTCACCACCCCGAAGCTCGAGTTCGCCTCGCTCTCCTCGACCGGCGGCACCGTCGGCGAGCTCATCGACGGCATGTTCGACCCCACCATCTCGTTCGAGGACCTCGAGACGATCCGCGCCATGTGGCCCGGCAAGATCGTCGTCAAGGGCGTGCAGACCGTGCAGGACGCGCAGATCCTCGCCGGCAAGGGCGTCGACGGCATCGTGCTCTCCAACCACGGCGGCCGCCAGCTCGACCGCGCGCCGATCCCCTTCCACCTCCTGCCGCATGTCGTGCGCGAGGTCGGCTCCGACATGGAGGTGCACCTCGACACCGGCATCATGTCGGGCGCCGACATCGTGGCATCCGTCGCCCTCGGCGCCCGCTTCACCCTCATCGGCCGCGCCTACCTCTACGGCCTCATGGCCGGCGGACGCGAGGGCGTCGACAAGACGATCTCGATCCTCTCGACGCAGATCGCCCGCACGATGAAGCTGCTCGAGGTGTCGACGCTCGACGAGCTCGGCCCGCAGCACGTCACGCAGCTGTCGCGCTTCACGGCGCTGCCGAAGCCGATGACGGATGCCGCGGAGCAGGCCGTTGCTGCGAAGCCGAAGACGGTGCGCGCGCCCCGTGCCGCCGGTTCGGCGGCGAAGTCGACCACGAAGTCCGCCGCCGCCAAGTCGGCGACTGCCGCGAAGCCCGCGACCGTCAAGAAGTAGCGCGGCCGGCCGCCGACGAGCCGTGCGCTCGTCGGCGGTTCGCCGCCTGCCGCCTGTCCTGCCGCCGGTCCTGTCGTCGTTCGTCGTCGGTCGGCGTCGTCACAGCGGCGACGATCGTTCCCCGCGCCACCGTCTTGGCCATCTTCTGCGCCTGCTTCGCCTGTGCGCGACGCCGCTTGATCAGTCTCGCCCTGGCCTCGGCCCGCTCGTCGGCGTCCAGCAGCCCCGCCAACGGCGGCTGCTTGTCTCCACGGCGCAGACCGCTGATGCGGGTGGCGCGCTCGAGCCCGGCGACTGCGGAGTCCGCGCGTCGTGCTGCGCGGCGCGGGTCGGCCCGGCGTTCGGCCTCGGCGGCTCTCCGGGCGGCCCTCGCCTCGGCGACGGCCCGTTCGAGCCATGCCCGCTGGGTGCCCTTGGGCAGCTCCTTCGCGAGACGTCGCACCTCGGACTCCGCCCGCTTCGACTGCGCGATCGCGCGCTTCGCCGTGGCGCGCTCGGCTCGCGTGGCTGCGGCCATCGATCAGCCCTCGTCGATCAGGCTCAGGAGCCGGTTGGCTGCGTCGCGGATCTCGTCGTGGTCGTACTGGCCGGCGCGACTCTCGAGCGAGATCACACCGCAGCGGTGCACCTTGCGGAAGTCGCCATACGGGAACGAATACGCCTCCTTCGTCTCCTCGTCGGCCTCGTCGTCGATGCCGAGGTGCCAGTGGCGGAACTCGGTCCACCCCTCGCGTTCGATGAACGCGTTCTCCTCGTCGGCCGTGGGGGCGTCCTCGCTCCAGGCATCGCGTTCGTCGCGCACCACGTCGCCGTCGCGCACGAGCGATCGCGCGTGGCGCAGCGCCGTCTCATTCAGTCGGATCGCCATCGTCGCGTTCCTCCTCTCCGCCCGCGCGGCTGACGCGGACACGTTCCGGTCTACGCGAGGCGCGGGGGCCGCGACAAGGGGTTGCGGATCGCGTCCGAGCGAGTGCAGCACGGGATCGGAGGAACCAGACGAGCATGAGCAGGGAGGAGACGACGTAGAAGGAGTGCAGGAACCAGATCGGACCGAACGGCAGGCTGAACACGTACGCGGAGTACACCGCATTGCCGACGTTCGTGATCGCGAGGTTGCCGAGGCTGTACGACGCGAGGTCCTTCGTGCGCACGGCCTTCGCCAGCATGGGCACGTAGCTCATGGCGAAGAGGCCGGTCGAGACGACGCCGGCGAATACGGCGAGATCCATGGAAGCGACGGTACGGATCGCGCCCAAGCGCGGCATCGGGAGAATCCCCCAACCCGGTGCGCGATTCCGCTCCAGTCCATCAGGGCGTGCTCGTAGGCGCACGAGTCACGCCGAGATGACGCGTGTCGTCGCTTCACGAACTCGATGGCGACAACTCGCGTCATCTCGACCGCGTCCGTGCCCACCGAGTGAGCCCGCGCGAGCGCCCACCCTATGATGAGCGCGGGGAATCGATGAGCGCAGGGGGTCGCATGTCCGATGGTGCTGGCGAGACCGCGCCCGACGCCGGCAAGCGGGGCCTGCCCGCACCGATACGCCGCTACTTCGCGCGCTTCGGCACGCGCCGCACGGTGCTCGCCGACGCCCGCGCCGGTCTCGTGCTCGGCATCGAGAGCATCCCCGACGGTCTCGCATCGGGCGTCCTCGCCGGGGTGAATCCGGTCTACGGGCTCTACGGCTACCTCTTCGGCACGCTCGGCGGCGCCCTCGCGACCGGGTCGGTCTTCATGTCGGTGCAGGCGACCGGCGCGATGTCGGTCATGATCGCCGACGTGCCCGCGGTCGTCGACTCCGACCGCCAGGGGGTCGCGGTCGCGACGCTCGCCCTGCTCACCGGCATCATCATGCTCGGCCTCGGGCTAGCACGCCTCGGCTCGCTCGTGCGCTTCATCCCGACGGCGGTGCTCGTCGGATTCGTCAACGCCGTGGCCGTGAACATCGTGCTCGGCCAGCTCTCGAACCTCACCGGCTACGAGGGCGAGGGCCCGAACCGGATCATGCGCAGCCTCGACATCCTGCTGCACCTCCCCTCGATCCACTGGCAGAGCCTCCTGCTCGGCGTGGTCACCGCGGCACTCATCCTCGTGCTGGAGCGCACCTTCCTCGGACCGCTCTCGCTCGTCGTCGCGGTCGCCGCTGCGTCAGCACTGACCCTCATCCCCTGGTTCGGCGGCGTGGCGATCGTCGGCGACATCACCGAGGTGCCGAACGCCGTGCCGATGCCGGCCCTGCCTGACTTCGCGCTGACCGCCGAACTCCTCATCCCGGCGCTGTCCCTGGCACTCGTCGGCCTCGTGCAGGGGGCCGCGATCTCCGGGGCCACGCCGAACCCCGACGGCCGCTACCCCGACCCGTCTGCGGACTTCCGCGGCCAGGGCGTCGCCAACCTCGCGAGCGGACTCTTCCAGGGCCTGCCGGTGGGCGGCTCGATGTCGGCGACCGCGATCGTCCGCGCGGCCGGCGCGAAGAGCGCGCTGGCGAACGTGTTCACCGCGGTCGTGATGGTGATCGGCATCCTCGCGCTCGGCGGTGTGATCTCGCAGGTCGCGATGCCCGCCCTCGCCGCGCTCCTCATCCTCGTCGGCGTGCGCACCTTCAAGCCGCGCGACCTCGCGATGGTGTGGCGCACGGGGCGCATCCAGGCGAGCGTGCTCGGCGTCACCTTCGTGCTCACCCTCATCGTGCCGCTGCAGTACGCGGTGCTCGTGGGCGTCGGCCTCGCGGTCGTGCTGCACGTCGCCCGGCAGTCGAACCGCGTCGTCGTGCGCCGCTGGGTCTACGACGCGTCGAGTCCGCACCCCATCGAGACCGAACCGCCGAACCGCGTCGAGGCGGGTGAGATCGTCGTGCTCGTGCCGTACGGCAGCCTGTTCTTCGCCGCGGCGCCCATCTTCGCCGCGCAGCTTCCCGAGGTGCCCGATCGCTGCGAGCGCGCCGCCGTGGTGCTTCGCCTCCGCGGCACCGACGAGCTCGGCGCGACCTTCATCCGCGTCGTCACGCGCTACGCCGAGCAGCTGCGCGCCGCCGGAGGGACGCTCGTCCTCGTCGGGCTCAGCCCCCGCGTGATGAACCAGCTCGAGACGACCGGGGCGATCGACGCGATCGGACGCGACCGGGTGTTCCCCGCGACGCCGCGCATCGGGGATTCGCTCGACGCAGGGCTCGCGTCGGCACGCGCCTTCGCCGGCGAGCCCGGGGCGTCCGACGCATCCGGCGCATCGGGCGACGCCCGCTGACTACTCGAGGTTCAGTGTCGCGACGACCGCGAGGTGGTCGCCGCCGCCGACCTGCGTCGTCGTGTTCGAGACGACCTCCATGCCGCGCTGGAACACGTGGTCGAGGCGAACGACGGGAGCGACGGCCGGCCAGGTGAAGCCGAAGCCGCCGCCCGTCTGGTTCGCCTCCGCGAGTTGCGCGGTGATCTCGCCGAGCGCCCGGTCCGACGAGCCCGCGTTGAAGTCGCCGATCGCGACGACGCGGGCGTTCTCATCGCGCGCCAGGTGCTCGCCGAGGTTCGCGAGCATGACGTCGCGTTCGCCACTCGCCGCAGGCCGAGCGGATGCCGCGTGCACGACGTAGATGCTCACCGGCCCGCTCGGCGTCCCGAGGTCGGCGGCGAGCCCGCGCTTCCAGCCGAGGCCGAGATCGAGCATCTGGGCGTTCTCGATCGGGAACACGCTCCAGACGCCGACCGTGCCGACGCCGTAGCGATGCGGGTAGACCTCGTCGAGCACCGAGCCGGCCGCCTCGCGCGACTCGGCGTCCATCTCCTGCAGCGCGACCACGTCGGCGCCGGTGGCCGCCAGCGCCGCGGCGGAGTCGGCGGCCGTGCCGGAGCCGGCCTCGACGTTCTGGCTCGCCACCGTGAGCTGCGAGTCCGTCGCCGAAGCGGCCGTCCACGAGAGCGGGACGACCGACGGCACGAACACGAGGCACCAGACGACAGCGGCAAGCACGACCGTGGCGATCGCGGCACGGCTTCGCGCGACGAACGCGCCGACGAGGAGCAGCGGCACGACGAGCCCGAGCCACGGGAGCGCCGTGTCGACGATGAGGCCGAGGCCCGCGACATCCGGTACGAGGGCATGGAACATGAGCACGAGTGCGAGGGCGGCACCGAGCAGCGCCGTGAACCGGGCGAGTCCCACCCGACGGCGTCGGGCCGGCTGAGGCCTCGCGGGGCCGCCGGCGGCGGGCTCGGGCGGCGCGATCACGGTCATCGGACCATCCTCGCCGCCGTGTCTGTGCGATTGCCCATCACGACGACGACCACCCCGAGCGCGCGGTGACGGCGAACGGCCGCCCCTCGTGAGGGACGGCCGTTCGGTTCCGCTGCGGTCGACTACGCCTGCTGCGAGTTCGAGAGGTCGATCAGCTGCTGGATCTGCTCGGGCGTCACCGGAACGCCCGGGAAGCCCGCGAGCTTGCCGATCGGGAACGACGCCATCATCTTGTCGAGCCCGCCCTCGTCGAAGATGTCGGTATCGGCCATGCCCGACGCGAACGAGCCCATCGCCTGCATGACGATCGGCCCGGCGATCGGGTCGGCCGCGAGCTCGGCGATCGACGACTCGAGCGAGAGCGGGATTCGCACCTGCTCGCCCTCGACCTCGACGACGGCGCTCAGACGGATGTCGCGGCTCGACGCGCCGACCTCGACGCTGTAGGCGCCGGGCTCGACGATCCAGCGGTCGACGCGGATGTCCCAGTACGCGAGGTCCTCGCCCCGAACGGCGATCTCGACCTGGCGCGATTCGCCGGCCTCGAGGGCGACGTTGGCGAAGGCCTTGATCTCGCGCGGGGCGCGCTGCACGCCCGAGGCGGCGAGGCCCGTGTAGACCTGCACGACCTCGCGACCGGCGCGGTCGCCGGTGTTCGTCACCGTGACGCGCACCGTGATGCCTGATGCATCCGCTGCCACCGACAGGTCGGAGTAGCCGAAGGTCGTGTACGACAGGCCGTGGCCGAACGGGTAGCGCACCTCGGCGTCGCGGGCGTCGTACCAGCGGTAGCCCACGAAGAGGCCCTCGCCGTAGCGCACGTGGCCGAAGTCGCCCGGGAAGTTCAGGTACGCGGGGGTGTCCGACAGCTTCAGCGGGATGGTCTCCGCGAGACGACCCGAGGGGTTCACGGCGCCGTAGAGCACGTCGGCGATGGCGGAGCCGCCGGCCTGGCCGCCGAGCCAGCCCTCGAGGATCGCGGGCACGTCATCGGCGAACGGCAGTTCGACGACGCCGCCGTTGGCGAGCACGACGACCGTGCGCGGGTTCGCCGCGACGACGGCCTCGAGCAGCGCGAGCTGCTCCGCCGGCAGGTGCAGGTCGTCGCGGTCGAAGCCCTCGGACTCGTACGAACCCGGCAGGCCGAGGAACAGCACGACGACGTCCTTCGACGAGGCGAGCTCGACGGCGGGGGCGACGAGGGCGGCGCCGTCGGAACCGTCGGTCGTGAAGCCGGCGGCGAACGCGACGTTCGCCTGACCCGCGTACTCGGTGATCGCGTCGAGCGCGTTGTCGAGCTTCGTCGGGTTGATGAGCGAAGAGCCGGCGCCCTGGTAGCGCGGCTTCTCGGCGAACGCGCCGATGACGGCGACCGAGGTCGCGGCGTCGAGCGGCAGGATCGCGTCGTCGTTCTTCAACAGCACGGCGCCGCGGCCCGCGGCCTCGCGAGCGAGGGCGTGGTGCGCGTCGACGTCGTAGGCGGCGTCGACCGAGCCTGCCGAAGAGCGGGCTCCGGCGACGGCCTTCTGCACGAGCTCGACGACGCGGCGTGCGCCGAGGTCGAGGGCCGACTCGTCGAGCGAGCCGTCGGCGACGGCCGCGAGGAGTGCAGCCGCGGAGCGGCCGTCGGACGACGGCATCTCGAGGTCGAGGCCGGCGGGCAGGCCGACGACGCGGTCGTTGACGGCTCCCCAGTCGCTGACGACGAGACCCTCGAAGCCCCAGTCGTCGCGGAGCACCGTGTTCAGCAGCCACGGGTCTTCGCTCGTATAGACGCCGTTCAGGCGGTTGTACGAGCACATGACGGTCCACGGCTGCGCATCTTCGACGACACGCTGGAAGCCGCGCAGGTAGATCTCGCGCAGCGGCCGCGGGTCGACGTCGCTCGACGAGCTCATGCGCTCGTGCTCCTGGTTGTTCGCCGCGAAGTGCTTGAGCGAACCGCCGACGCCCTGCGACTGCAGGCCGTTCACGAGGGCGGCGCCGAGCACGCCCGAGACGATCGGGTCCTCGGAGAGGTACTCGAAGTTGCGGCCGCACAGGGGCGAGCGCTTGATGTTGACGCCCGGGCCGAGCAGCACGCCGACACCTTCGGCGCGCGCCTCCTCGCCGAGGGCCGTTCCGACACGCTCGAGCAGCTCGGGGTCGAAGGTCGAACCGAGGGCGACGGCCGGCGGGAAGCACGTGGCCGGCACGCTGTCGCCGATGCCGAGGTGGTCGGCGCTGCCCTTCTGCAGGCGCACGCCGTGCGGGCCATCGGTGAGCACGATCGCGGGGATGCCGGCGCGCTCGATGCCCTGCGTCGTCCAGAAGCTCGCGCCGCTCGTGAGCGACGCCTTCTCCTCGAGCGTGAGCTCCGCCACGATGTCGGCGGCGGGGGCGTCGAGGCCGAGGGCGGTGCCGGTGGTGTTCAGGGTGTCCGTCATGATGCTCCTTCTGTAGCCGGTGCTTCGATACTCCGCCGGAAGAGTGGTTTTCCGTAGTCCTTCTGCAGCAGGGTCGCGAAGGCCCACCACAGGATGAGCGTCGCCGAGGCTCCGCCGATGATGCCGAAGAGCGCGTCCGAGAACCAGTGCGCGTTGATCAGCGTGCGCTGCCAGATCATGCCGACCACGAGCAACGCGCCGATGATCCACCACACGAGTCGCTTCGCGGGCGGGAACAGGGCGGCGACCGCGACGAGCAGGATGCCGGTGCTCACGGCATGTCCAGAGGGGAACGAGCCGTGGTCGACCTCGAACAGCGGCCCGTAGAGGCCGTTCGCGAGGTCGTCGGCCGGGCGGGGCCGATCGACGAGGTTCTTGGTGAGCTGCGACACGCCGAAGTTGCCCACGAGCTCGGCGGCGAGGAAGAACAGCGCCGACCGCCAGCGGCGGATCACGAAGAGCCAGATCGGGATGAGCAGCAGCGTCAGCACCGCACCCGGGATCTGCCCGAGGTGCTGGAACAGCATCGGCAGGGCCCAGGTCTCTCCGCCCGTGCCCGGCTCGAGTCCGGCGAGGGCGCGCCACGCGTCGTCGATGCCCTGCGTGAACGGGCTCTCGGGGTTCGCGGCCACGGCGAGGCCGAAGGCTGCGAAGAGCGCCATGCCGACGAGGCCGGTCACGAGCAACGAGCGAGGCCGACGAGCAGCGGATGCCCCGGGCTCACCCGCCACGGGCGGCGTCACGACGGCCGAGGCCGAAGGGGCGGCGGCATCCGACATCACTTCACCGCCTTGATCGGCCAGACGGCGAAGGCGCCGAGGATCGAGAGCACGATCGCGACGGGGAAGAGGCCCTCGAAGCCGAACGCGAGCACGATCGCACCGGCGACGCCCGGCGCGAGGGTCTGCGGCAGGGTCGCCGCGATGTTCACGACCCCGAGGTCCTTCGCGAAGGACTTCGCGGACGGCAGCACCTCGCTCATGAGCGCGGTGTCGACGGCCTGGAACATGCCGAACCCGAGGCCGGAGATGAAGGTCATGATCATCCACGCGGTGAGGTCGGGCCAGACCCACGGCAGCAGGAACGCCAGGCCGGTGACGGCCGAGGAGACGAAGACGAAGATCTTGCGGCGACCGAGCTTGTCGGAGAGCGGGCCTGAGACGATGGTCGCAATGAGGATGCCGGCGAGGCTGATGAGGCCGAGCATCGGGATGACGTCCTGCGGCCGCTCGACGCCGAAGTAGTCGGTGAGCAGGTAGAGCTGGTACCCGGTGACGGCGAAGTAGCCCGTGTAGAGCAGCAGCCGGCCGGTGAACGCCCAGAAGAAGTCGGGGTGCTTGATCGGGCTGACCCAGAAGGTCCGGAGGAAGTCGCCGAACTTGAAGGGCTCCGGCTCGAGATCCTTCGAGGAGTAGTCGGGGTTGAAGACGATGAACAGCGACAGCATGAGGAGGGAGAACACCGCGAAGGTCACGTAGCCGGCGGCGATGCTGCCGTAGAACATCGATCCGACGATCTGGCCGCCGAGCGCCCCCACCATGAGGCCGATGCCCGAGAGCGTCGCGAACGTGCCGCGACGTTTGACCGGCACCCGGTCGGGCATGACCGCACTGAGTGGGCCCTGCGCGAAGTTGTAGGTGATCTGCACGAGGGTCCAGGCGATGACGACGCCGACGAGGCTGTCCGCGAAGGCGAGGCCGACGAGGGCGAGGCCACCCGCGAGCGCACCCATGAAGATCCACGGGGCGCGACGGCCGAATCGCGAGCGCGTGCGGTCGGAGATCTGGCCGGCGATCGGCTGGGCGAGCATCGAGAAGAACGCGCCGATCGTCATCACGATGGCGAGATTCGCGATCTTGTCGGCCTCGCCGAACTGCGCGGCGATCTGGGCGGGCAACAGGATGCCGGGAACGGCGCCCCAGATGAGGAAGATGCCGAGGTTCGCGGGGATGATCCAGCCCATCAGGCGGCGAACGCCCTTGATCGGGGTGGGCGGGTCTTCATTGCCGGCGGCCTCTTCGAAGAAGGCGAGGGCCTCCTCGGGTTCGTCGAGGCGTGGGTCGGCTGCAGGCTGGGGGGTCGACGCCGTTGTCATGTGCGGTCCTTTCAGAGCCTCGACAGCGAGGCGGGGTGGCAAAACCATACATCGCTCGGTTTTCAACCGCAAGCGACTACCATTCAGGTATGGCACGCAGAGGTTCATACGCGAAAGGCGTCGCGAAGCGCGAGGAGATCCTCACCACGGCGCTCGACGTCATCGCACGCAACGGCTACCGTCGCACGAGCGTGCGCGAGCTCGCCGACGCGGTCGGCCTCAGCCAGGCCGGCCTGCTCCACTACTTCTCGTCGAAGGAGGAGCTCTTCCAGGAGATCCTCCGCAAGCGCGACGAGGTCGACACCGAGGGCATCGACTTCCAGACGAATCAGTCGATCGAGGTGTTCTTCCAGGTGATCCGGCACAACTCCGAGGTGCCGGGCCTCGTGCAGCTCTACGCCCAGTTGTCGACCGAGGCCTGCGACGCCGACCACCCGGCTCACGAGTTCTTCGTCAAGCGCTACGACGCGTTCCGCGCCGTCTTCGGCGACATGCTGCGCAGTGAGCAGGCGGCGGGCCGCCTCGACCCCGATCTCGACCTCGACCGCATCGGCAACCTCTTCCTCGCGGCCGCCGACGGCCTGCAGACGCAGTGGATGCTCGACCCCTCGATCGACATGGCCGAGCACGTCGCCTATCTCTGGCACCTCATCACCCGCAAGGCCTGAGCGGATGCCTCGCCTCCCGCGATCGCTCGTCTCCGGCGACGTGCGCCGGCACAACCTGACGCTCGTGCTCGAGCACATCGTGCGCTCCGGCCCGAGCGCGCGCAGCGAGATCGCCGAGGCGACGGGGCTCACCCGCGGTGCCGTGACCGCGCTCGCGGCTGCGCTCACCGAAGCGGGCGTGCTCCGTGAGACCGATCCGGTCGCGAGCGGCAAGGGCCGCCCGATCACGAGGCTCGAGCTCGCGGCATCCGACCTCGCCGTGCTCGTCGCGCAGGTCGACGCCGACACCGCCACCGCACTGCTGACCACCCTCGCCGGTGACGAGCTGTTCCGGGTCTCCGCGCGGCACGGCCGCCCGATGGGCGAGCCCGACGCCGTGCTCGACGTGCTCGCCTCGGTGGTCGCCGAGGCGCTCGGCGTCGCTTCCGGGCTCGGTCGCCGAGTGGTCGAGATGCCGGTCGTCGTCTTCGCCCCGGTCGGCGGCGAACCGCCCGTCGTACTGGCCGACACCGACCTCGGGTGGGGCGAGGTCGATGTCATCGGCGGATTACGCTCGCGCCTTCCGTCGCTTCCCGCGACGATGAGCCTCGAGTCCGACGCCTGGCTCGCCGCACTCGCAGAACGCTCGGTGCTCGAGAGCACCGAGAGCATGCTCTACATCAAGAGCAACTCGGGCATCGGAGGCGCCATCCTCCTGGAGGGGCGACTCGTCGAAGGTGCACACGGAGTGGGCGGGGCGCTCGGCCACATCGTCATCGTGCCCGACGGCGAGCCCTGCGAGTGCGGCCAGAGCGGATGCCTCGTGACCGTCGCCGGCCCCGACGTGCTGCTCGAGCGGGCGGGCCTCGCCGGTCTCGTGGCCGAGCGCGGCCTCGCCACGGCGATCGACGAGCTCTCGTCGCAGATCGCTGCCGGAGCGACGCCCGCCGCCGCGGCATGGGACGACGCCCTGCCGTGGATCGCGCGTTCACTCCAGGTGCTCTCGATGGCGACCGACCCCGACGCCATCGTCATCGGCGGCTTCTGGGCAGCGCACACCGCATCGATCGAGCAGGCGTTCCGGGCGAATCGGCCGACGCTCGCCGGACCACGTGCGGGCGCTCCCGCGATTCCCGCAGTGGTGGCCGGCCGGCTCGGCGCGGATGCCGCGCTGTTCGGTGCCGTGTGGGCGGCTCGCGACGCGGTGCTCGCCGATCCGGGCCGCCTCGGCGTCTGACACCACCCCGGGCCGGGACCGGGGCGATGCGGGGACGCCTGTCCACGCTTTTAGTTCAACGGTTGAATTCCAACGGGATTCGGCGCATACTCATTGCCGAGCGCCATTCGGTTTTCGCTCGGATGAGCGCGCCCCCAGCAGGCAGTTCTCAATGAAGAGGAGCCACCCTTGTCCATCCAACCCCCAGCCCCGGGCGACCCCGCCGCCCTCCTCGCCCCCACCGGGGCCATCTCGTCGACCGAACCGCTCCCCGGCGAAGCACCGGCGAGCCCGCCGCCCACCAAGCGCACGCTCCCCGGCATCCTGCTCGTCGCCCTCACGCTCTTCGGCACCTACGGCGGCCTGATCGCGATCCTCCTTCCCCTCCAGGTCGCGATCATCGACGAGGCGAACAAGGTCGCGAACCTCGCCTTCGTCTCGACGATCTCGTTCGTGTTCACGCTCTTCGCCCAGCCGATCGTCGGAGCGATCAGCGACCGCACACGCTCGCGCTTCGGGCGCCGCGCACCGTGGATGGTCGGCGGGTCGCTCATCGGCGGCGTGCTCCTGCTGGGCATGGGCTTCCTCGACTCGATCGTCTGGATCGCGATCTTCTGGGTGCTCATCCAGGTTTCGCTGAATGCCATCCAGGGGCCGCTCTCGGCGATCACGCCCGACCGGTTCCCGCGCGACAAGCGCGGCGCCGCGAGTGCCATGTTCGGCATCGGCATGCAGGTCGGCATGACCCTCGGCATCATGGTCGCCGGGCAGTTCGCCGCGAACTTCGGCATGGGCTACGCCGTCTTCGGCATCGCCATCATCGTCGTCACCGTGGCGTACGTCGTGATCGACCGCGACTGGTCGTCGAAGGAGGCCGCCGTCGAGCCGTGGAGCTGGAAGGCGTTCTTCGGCGGCTTCTGGATCGACCCGCGTACGAACCCCGACTTCTTCTGGGCGTTCACGGCCCGATTCCTGCTCATGCTCGGCTACTTCGTCGTGGCTGCGTTCCAGTTCTACATCCTGACCGACTACATCGGCATGGAGCTCGTGGACGCGACCGGGGCCGTCGTCACCCTGACGCTCGTGGCGCTCGTGCCGACGCTCGTCGCCATCGCGGTCTCGGGCTGGTGGAGCGACAAGGCCGGCCGGCGCAAGGTCTTCATCTACGTGGCGTCGGCCGTCATGGTCGTGGGCTTCATCATGCCGCTCCTCATGCCGGACATGACCGGCATGATCGCGATGAGCGTGATCAACGGCATCGGCTTCGGTCTCTACATGTCCGTCGACACCGCACTCATGACCGAGGTCCTGCCCGGCGGAGGTTCCGCGGCCGCCAAGGACCTCGGCATCCTGAACATCGCCACCAACATCCCCCAGGCCATGAGCGCCGCGATCGCCGGCATCATCATCGGTACGCTCGGCGGATATCCGATGCTGTTCGTCTTCGGCGGCGTCTTCGTCATCATCGCGGCTCTGGCAGTCATCCCCATCAAGAGCGTTCGTTAGGAGCACCACCCCATGACCCAGACCAGCACCGGTACCTTCGTCGAGGTCGACACCACCGCGGGCCGCGTTCGCGGCGCCTGGCGCGGAGAGGCCGGCGAGGCATCCGCTTCGGCCGCATTCCTCGGCATCCCCTTCGCCGAGGCGCCCGTCGGCGACCTGCGCTTCGCCGCCCCGGTGCCGAAGGCGCCGTGGGAGGGCGTGCGCGACGCGCTCGAGTTCGGCGCAACCGCGCAGCGCGGCGACCCCGGCGTGACGCTCATCCCCGAGCCCAGCGTGCCCGGCGACTCGACGCTCAACGTGAACGTCTTCACTCCGGCACCGTCGACCGACGCGGCGCTGCCGGTGCTGGTCTGGATCCACGGCGGCGGCTTCTTCGCCGGTTCGCCCGCGAGCCTCTGGTACGACGGCGGGCGCTTCAACCGCGACGGCGTCGTGACCGTGACGATCTCGTACCGCCTCGGGTTCGACGGCTTCGGCTGGATCTCCGATGCCCCGTCGAACCGCGGCGTCCGCGACTGGCTCCTCGCCCTCCAGTGGGTGCAGGAGAACATCGCGTCCTTCGGCGGCGACCCGTCGCGCGTGACCATCGCCGGCCAATCGGCCGGCGGCGGCGCCGTGCTCACCCTGCTCGGCATGGAGTCGGCGCAGCACCTCTTCCAGGGGGTCTACGCGATCTCCGGCGCCCTCGCCGACGTCACGCCGGCGCGTGGCGAGAAGTTCGGCCGTGAGCTCGCAGCGGCCGGCGGCGTCGAGCCGACGGTCGCCGGGTTCTCGAGCCTCTCCGAAGACCGCATCCTCGAGCTGCAGAAGAAGGCGACCGAACTCGGCCCCGACTCCCTGCAGAGCATGATCGACGAGGGGCTGGGCCTCGGCCCGGCGATCGACGGCGAGCTGCTCACCCGCTCGACGAAGGACTCGCTCGCGGCGGGGGTCGGCTCCGACAAGCCCCTCGTCATCGGCGCCACCGACGATGAGTTCACGATGGCCTTCGCCGAGGCCGAGAAGAAGCTCCGCTGGATCCCGAAGTCGCTGATGCTGAAGAAGCTCGGCATGCCGAAGGCGAAGCTGAAGCCCTACCTCGCGGCGAACGCCGAGGTCGCCGGCAAGGGCACGGCGCGCATCGCGGGCCGGTTCCTCACCGACCAGATGTTCCGCACCGCACTGATCAAGATCGTCGCGCTGCGCGGCGACGCACCGACGTGGGTGTACCGGTTCTCATGGCCGTCGGGCACGTTCGGCTTCGCCGAGCACTGCCTCGACGTGCCGTTCTTCTTCGACTGCCTCGACTCCATCGCGATGGAGCCGCTCGCGGGGCCGAACCCACCGCAGCGCCTCGCCGACGAGGTCCACGGCGGCGCCGTGGCGTTCATCACGACGGGCGATCCGGGCTGGCCGCGGTACTCGGAGGCCGAGCGGACGACGCGCGTCTACGACACCCCGTCGACCGTGGTGGCCGACGGCTACGCCAGCGTGCGTCCGCTGCTCGCCGGCTGATCCGGTCGCGCGCCGGGGCCTTCGGGTCGTGTACCCCGAACGGGGTACGTGACCCGGAGGCCCCGTTGCACGCATGCTTCTCACATGACAACGGCCGGCGAGACCTCAGTTCCCACCACCACCGGCCCGCTCGACGAGGTGCATCGCGAGCAGTCCGCACGCCTCGTCGACCACCTGGTCGATCATGGCCCGGCGACCCGCAGCGAGCTCGCCGCCGCGACGGGCCTCGGCCGCGGGGCGATCGCCGGGCTCACCTCGCGGCTGCTCGACGCCGGCGTGCTGCGACCCGAGGCGGCGGACGCCGCGGGCGACCACCGCACCGCACCGCTCACCCTCGCCGCCGCCGACCACGTGCTCGTCACCGCCCATCTGGGGCCCGACGACGCCGTCGCCACCATCGCATCGCTCGGCGGCGACGAGCTGGCCCGCTTCACCGCACCGCTCCGCCCCGATCCCTCCCTCGCCGACACGCCGGTCGCCGACCCGAGCCCGCTCGAACTGCTCGCGGTCGTGCTGGGCCGGGCCATCGCCAGGGCCGAGCGCGCCGAACGGCGGATCGCCGACGTCACCGTGCTCGTCGACGGCGCCGTCGCCGGAACCCCCTCGATCGTGCTCACCGACGATCGGCTCGGCGTCGAGCCCGTCGACGTGCTCGGCGAACTCCGCGCCCGCACGCCTGGGCTGGCCGAGATCGAAGGCGAGCTCCCCGTGCCCATCGCGCTCGTACCGGCGGCGGTGGCCGCGGCATCCGTCGAGCTGGGGGGCCTGGTCTCACGCGACCTGTTCTACCTCGCCGGCGATACCGGCATCGTCGCCGCCGCCGTCGTCGACGGCCGACCGATGCGCGGCGCCCACGGACTCGCCGCGACGTTCGCGCACCTGCCGATCGTGCCCGGCGGCGTGCGATGCGCCTGCGGACAGCGCGGATGCCTCGCCACCGTCGCCTCCCCCGAGATCGTGCTCAAGCGGGCGGGCCTCACCGGGTTCGCGGCCGCCAACGGTCGTCGCGCCGCGCTCGAGGAGCTCGTCGCCCTGGTCGACGCCGCCGACGACCGCGCCCGCTGGTCATGGCTCGACGCAGCCCTGTGGATCGGCCGATCGCTCCAATTGGTCGCCCCGACCCTCGACCCCGCGTACATCGTCGTGGGCGGGTACTGGGCGGCACTGGTCGGCGACATCGAGACCGCGTTCCGCGACAATCGCCCGACCGTCGGCGGCGGTGCCCTCGAGTCGATCCCCACGATCATCGCCTCGCAACATGGCGGCGAAGCCGCGGTCGCCGGTGCCCGCCGTCAGGCTCGCGAGCGCTTGGTCTCCGAGCCGTTGCTGCTCGCGGGCTGAGGTCGCGCGCCGGCGTCGGGGAATGATCGGCGCCTCGAGGCGATTGCACCTCACATGCGTATGATCACGTCGTCGCCACCGGCCATGATCCGGGTCGACGACGACGCCACGATCGGTCGGTTCCTCGAACACCTCAGGTGGTCGGTGAGCGAGACCTCTCGACACGATCTCGCCGCGGGCGCGACCCGGCACGACCGGCAGGACACGACACGGCTCCATGTCGTCCTCTCCGGGACCATCGAACTCGAGCGGGGAGACGACCTGGTCGAACTCGACCGCGGGGACGTCGCGCTCCTGCCGCAGGGCGGACCGACACGACTGACCGCCTCCGCCGACGCACGCCTGCTGAGCGCGACGATCGCGCTGGTGGAGCCCCATCCGACGATGACTCGGGCGATGCCGCCCGTGCTGGCCGCCCGCGGGTTCGGTCGGAAGGAGCCCGGGTTCTCGAGCCTGCTCGACACGATGCACCGCGAGGCATCCGACGCCCGTCCGGGCGCGGTCACCGTGCTGGCCGGACTCACCGACGTGGTCATCTCGGCGGCGGTGCGCTTCTGGCTCGAACACGGCTGCGGCACGGCGCGCGCCTGGCTTGCCGCGGCACAGGACCCGAACGTCGGCGACGCCCTCGCGGCGATCCACGAGAGCCCAGGTTCGCCATGGACCGTCGCAGCCCTCGCTCGCATCGCGCGCGCGTCCCGCTCGCAGTTCTCCGAGCAGTTCCGCGAGACGGTCGGCGACACCCCTGCGAAGTACGTCACCCGGGTCCGGATGGCGCAGGCCGAGCGGATGCTCCGCAACGGCGACGCGGTGGCGGGCATCGCGTATCGCCTCGGCTACGACAGTGAGGACGGGTTCAGCCGCGCGTTCCGCCGTCACGCCGGCGTGGCACCGAGCCGCTGGCGACGGAGCGTCCTGCAGCCCGTCGCCTGACCCGGATTACGACCGGTCGGATCCGAGCGGCTCGGCGAGCTCGCTCGTCCAGCTCAGCTCCTCGTGCAGCGCGTCGAGGAAGTCCGCCGGATCGAACATCGCGCCGGCCGACGCGACCCCGGTCGTCCGCGTTCGCCCCGAGAGGATGCGGTCGACCGCTTCGGCTGCGAGCGGACCGGTGATCGCGTAGATGTCCTGCCCGGAAGCGGATGCGCGTCGCTGCTCCGCACCCCTGCGAACCATGACATCGACGACGAAGGTCTGCTCGGATCGGCCGTTCTCATCGACCGGAACCGGCGCGGGCGTGTCCGACGATGAGAGCTCCGCGATCGCTTCGACGGTCATGTAGCAGTCGACGTCGCGAACCCGCAAGTGCTTGGGGATCGTGACGATGTCGGCCATCGAGAACTTGCTTCGAACCTGCCTGACGCCGAGGGGCTCGGGAAAGGACCACGTCGTCAGCTGGGACTCGTCCTCGCCGTACTGCAGGCTGCCGTCGCGGAACGTGACGTGTCGGCCATCGCGCCGTTCACGCGAGACGGTCCCGGCGGCGCGAGTGCCTGGAGTGGGATGCCAGCTGCTCAGCCCGTACGCGACGTGCACCTCGTCGGCGTCGGCCCAGTCGCCCATCGCGGCGGTCGCGAGCAGGTCTCCCAGGCCGCCGAAGAAGGCCATCGCCGGGACGACGATCTCCCCTTCGGCACCGGCGCGCTCCCGGATGCGGGTGAAGGTGTCCTCGTTCGCCTCGATCTCGGCGGCGACGTCGACGTAGGGCACCCGCCGGCGGTTCGCCGCATCCAGCAACGGACCCGTCGTGTGGGCGAACGGGCCGGCGCAGTTGACGACGGCCGCGGCATCCCGCATCGCCTCGTCGATCGCCTCGGCGTCCGTGACGTCCGCGCGGCGAGCATCCAGCCCGAGTTCTGCGGCCATCACCTCCAAGGCCGAACCGTTCCGGCCGGAGAGCACCGGGACGAGGCCGCGTCGGAGCAGCTCGATGACGACGAAGCGGCCCGTGTGCCCGTATGCCCCGTACACGAGCACCTTCGCAGGCGCGGAGACCGCATCGGATGCCGCTTCTGCCACTGCGTCGGATTGCACGGGCGTTCTCCTCGGGTTCACGGTTGCGACCGACCGTCGCGGCTCGTCTTGCGAAGCTAGCAGCATCCGCTCGACCCGTGGATGCGCCGCGACAGCCGCGGCGTACGCTTGGGCTGCCGTCACCGGCGCCGCGCCGTGGCAAGCACCATGCCGCCGAGCACCGCGGAGATTCCGCCGCCGAGGAACGCGACCTGCACGCCGACCGAATCCACGAGCAGGCCGCCGACGGCCGCACCGATCGTGATCGCAGTCTGGAAGGCGGCCACGATGAGTCCGCCCGCGCTCTCGAGCCGGTCGGGGGCGACGCGTGCCATCCAGGTCTGGATCATCGTCGGAACGGCCCCGAACCCGGCACCCCACACGCTCACCACGACGACCGCAACGACCGGGTTCGCGCCCCATGCTGCGTACAGCACCATCGAGGCACCGATGGCAGCCGGTGCCGCCACGAGAAGCGTGCCCAGGCGCCGATCGGCCAGCGGGCCGGCTGCCAGGTTCCCTGCGAACGAGGCGAGCCCGAAGACCGCAAGCAGCAGCGCGAGCGTCGACGGCGTGACCGCGCCGATCGACTCGAAGGCCGGGCGCAGGTAGGTGAAGCCGGCGAAGTGGCCGCCCGCGATGAGCACGACCGAGAGGATCCCGAGCGCGACGACCGGCCGCACCGCCGTCCGCACGAGCGTGCGGAAGCCGGGCGCCCCGGTCGGCGGCACCGACGGCAGCGTCACCATCTGCACCGTGAGTGCGACGACCCCCACCGCGGCGGCGCCGAGGAATACCGTGCGCCAGCCGACGAAGTCACCGAGGACGGCGCCCGCGGGCACCGCGGCGATAGTCGCGAGCGAGAGCCCCGTATTCACGATCGTCATCGCGCGGCCCAGCCGATCCGCCGGCACGAGCTGCGAGGTCACGGCGAGGGACATGGCCCAGAATCCCGAGATCGCGAGGCCCAGCAGCAAACGGGAAGCCATCATGAGTCCGAATACGGGAGCGATGGCGACGAGCACGTTCGAGATGACGGCGAGCGTGGTGAGGCCCACCATGACCGTGCGGCGGTCGACCCGCGGCAGTGCCGACACGACGAGGGGGCCGCCGACGATGCCGATGATGCTCGTGGCGGTCACGAGCTGTCCGGCGACCCCCTCGGTGATGCCGAGGTCGGCCGCGATCGGCGAGAGCAGGCTCGCGGGCAGGAACTCGCTTGCCACGAGCGTGAAGATGCCGAGGCCGAGCGAGACGACCCCGGCCCATGCGGCCTTGCGGGGGCCCGGTGCATCCGCGTCCGGCGCCGCCTCGGCCGTTGGGAGCGGGATCGCACTGGTGCTCGCGGTATTCGTCGACATGTCGCTCCTTCAGGTGGATCTCCACCCTCTCGGAACGACCGCGCCGGCGCCCGACCGTTCGTCGGCGGTACCCGACGGATCGTCCAATTGCGGCGTCGCAGCACGGCGGCGAAACCGCGGTCGCCGGCGCCCGGCGTCAGGCTCGCGAGCGCTTGGTCTCCGAGCCGTTGCTGCTCGCGGGCTGAGGCAGTCCGCGGCCGAGCCGACTGCGGATACCCCAGCCGGTGACGCGCATCATCGCCTCGATCACGATGCCGGCGCTCATCTTCGACCGCCCGCGCTCGCGCTCGACGAAGGTGACAGGAACCTCGACCACGACGAGCCCGGCCTCGCGCGCGTGCCAGAGCATGTCGACCTGGAACCCGTAGCCGCGCGTGTGCACGTCGTCGAGCCGGATACGCCGCAGCGCGTCGGCCCGGAACGCCCGATACCCCGCCGTGGCATCCCTCGTCGGGAGGCGAAGCACCCAGCGCGCGTAGGCGCTGCCGCCCCGCGAGAGCCACTGGCGGCGGCGCGGCCAGTTCTCGATCGAGCCGCCGTCGATCCAGCGCGAGCCGATCACGAGGTCGACCGGGGGCTCGGTGGCGAGCGCGTCGAGCAACCGCGTGAGCTGCTCCGGCTGGTGCGATCCGTCGGCGTCCATCTGCACGATGGGGTCGAACCCCTCGGCGAGCGCCCAGGCGAAGGCGTCGAGGTAGGCCGCCCCGAGGCCGTTCTTCTCGGTGCGGTGCAGCACGTGCACCGAGGCATCCGCCGCCGCCAGCTCGTCGGCGATCACGCCGGTGCCGTCGGGCGAGGAGTCGTCGACCACGAGCACGGATGCCGCGGGCACGGCGGTGCGCACACGGGAGACGATCGCAGCGATGTTCTCGCGCTCGTTGTAGGTGGGAATCACCACCAGGGCTCGGGTCATCACTCGAATCGTAGTCGCCCGCGGGCATGCCCCGCGTCAGCGGGTCGGCCGCCGGTGGCCGGGCCCGCCTGGATCAGCGCACGCCCGCCATGAGCTTCAGGACCCCGCGGCTGCCGACGGCGAGCGCAGCGCCGAGCGCGATCGCGATGCCGCCGAGCACGCCGAAGTAGACCACCTCGTTGTCGGCCGAGTAGAAGGTCGCGAGCTGGCCCGAGATCGCCGTGCCGAGCGCGACCGACAGGAAGAACAGCGCCACCATCTGCGTGTGGAACACCTTCGGAGCCAGCTTCGTCGTCACCGAGAGGCCGACCGGCGACAGCAGGAGCTCGGCCACGGTGAACACGAACAGGATGCCGATGATCGCAAGCAGCGGGGTCGAGTTCGCCGCGCCGCCGGCGAACGGGATGAAGAGCAGGAACGCCACACCCATGATCGCCGTGCCGAGCGCGAACTTGATCGGCGTCGACGGCTGGCGGTCGCCGAGCTTCGTCCAGATGGCCGCGAAGACACCCGACAGGATGATGATGAAGATCGGGTTGATCGACTGCACCCACGAGACGGGCATCTCCCAGCCGAAGAGATCGCGGTTCAGCTGCTTGTCGGAGTAGATCGTGAGCACCGTGAACTGCTGCTGGTACAGCGACCAGAAGGCGACGCTCGCGACGAACAGCGGGATGAAGCCGAACACCCGGCTGCGCTCGACGGTCGTGATGCGCTTGCTCGACAGGATCACCGCGAAGTACCCCACCGCGGCCACGATCACGGAACCGATGACCCAGGTGACGAGGTTCGTCGCGGTGATGAGGCCCGTGACGACGAGCACCACGACGGCGACGACCGCAGCGACGGCGATGCCGATGACGAGGCCGATGCGGTCACGTGGGAGAGGGTTCGGGACGACGGATGCCTCGGCCGGCAGGCGCTTGCGCCCGAACGAGTACTGGGTGAGCCCGATCGCCATGCCGACCGCGGCGAGCGCGAAGCCCCAGTGGAAGCCGAGCGTCGACGCGAGGAGGCCCGTGAGGATCGGGCCGAAGAACGCACCGAGGTTGATGCCGAGGTAGAAGATCGAGAACCCGGCGTCGCGGCGCGGGTCGTGCTCGGAGTAGAGCGTGCCGACGACGCTCGTGGCGTTCGCCTTGAGGCCGCCGGAGCCGAAGGCGACGAGGACCAGGCCGACGCCGACGCCGACGAACCCCGGCAGGAGCGCGAGCGCGATGTGACCGGCCATGATGACGATGGCGCTGTAGAAGAGCACCTTCTCGCTGCCGAGCACGCGATCGGCGAGCCATGCCCCGAGGATGGTCGAGAGGTAGACCCCGCCGCCGTAGGCGCCGACGATGCCGGCCGCCGCCGTCTCCTCCATGCCGAGGCCGCCCTCGGCGACCGAGTAGTACAGGTAGATCAGCAGGATCCCCTGCATGCCGTAGAAGCTGAACCGCTCCCACATCTCGACGCCGAAGATGTTCGCGAGCGATCTCGGCTGCCCGAAGAAGCCGTGGTCGCCCCGAGTGTCGCGTGACGAGTCGCCTTCGCCGGTTCCCCTCGGCTCGGGCGGCCCGTACTCCCCCGGGGCAGGTTCTGTGACGCTGCCCATGCCGGTCAGACTACTCCTCGGTGCTTCCGGGCAGCACTGCGAGCTTCGACTTCGCGTAGTGCCTGCGGGCCTTCGCCCGGTTGCCGCACGTCTCCATCGAGTGCCACTTGCGGGCGTTCGCACGGCTCTCATCGATGAGGAAATGCTGGCAGTCGTGTGCTGCGCACGGCCGGATGCGCGAGCCCTGCTCGCCCTGCAGCGTCGCCCACTCGCCCACGGCCCTCGCCCCGATGGCCCGTTCGGGGTCGATCTCGTCGATCCACTCGAGCCCGCTGGCGCCGACGCGGGCGCGCTTGCGCATCGCGTCGGCCCACGGCTCGAGCGCCGAGGCATCCGCTTCACCTCTGAGGAAGGGCACGAGCGCGGCGCGCGCCGCCCGGGCGTCGGCGACCTCGGCCGGCGAGCCGAGCGCCCCGTGCACGCGAAGCCAAGCGGCGGCGGCTGCGTCCTCGCCGAGTTCGTCGTGCACCTGCTCGCCGATCACGAGCCGCGAGTTCACGAGGTCGAGCAAGAGGGAGGCGGACATCGGGTCTCGATTCTGAACAGAAGATTATAACCATCATAACGCGGTAGACAGGTTGGAAGGATCGCGCTATGGTTTCGTTATAACCAACACACCGAACCAAACCGGTTAGGTATCAGTCACGAGGAGCACGACATGTCGACCATCACCGTCGGAACCGAGAACAGCACCCCCATCGAGCTGTACTACGAAGACCACGGCACCGGGCAGCCGGTCGTGCTGATCCACGGCTACCCGCTCAACGGCCGCTCATGGGAGAAGCAGTCGGCCGCGCTCCTCGACGCCGGCTACCGGGTCATCACCTACGACCGCCGCGGCTTCGGACTCTCGAGCCAGCCGACCACCGGGTACGACTACGACACCTTCGCCGCCGACCTGAACACGGTGCTCGAGACGCTCGATGTGCGCGATGCCGTGCTGGTCGGCTTCTCGATGGGCACCGGCGAGGTCGCTCGCTACCTGAGCACCTACGGCAGCGAGCGCGTGGCGAAGGCGGCGTTCCTCGCCTCGCTCGAACCGTTCCTCCTCCAGACCGACGACAACCCCACGGGCGTGCCCGCCTCGGTGTTCGAGGGCATCGAGCAGACGGCGAAGTCCGACCGCTACGCCTGGTTCGACGGGTTCTTCCAGGACTTCTACAACCTCGACGAGACCCTCGGATCGCGCATCAGCGAAGGCGCGTTGCGCGGCAGCTGGAACGTCGCAGCCGGCTCCTCGTGGTTCGCCTCCTCGGCGGTCGTGCAGTCGTGGCTCACGGACTTCCGCGGCGACATCGAGAAGGTCGACGTCCCGTCGCTCATCCTGCACGGCACCGCCGACCGCATCCTGCCGATCGACGCGACCGCCCGCGAATTCACGAAGCGCCTGCCCGCCGCCGATTACGTCGAGATCGAGGGTGCGCCGCACGGCCTGCTCTGGACCCACGGCGCCGAGGTCAACGAGGCGCTGCTCGCCTTCCTCGCGAAGTAGGGCGGCCGAACCCGCACGGGGGTTCCGGGGGCATGCCCGGAACCCCCGTGCGGGCGCGCCAACGGCTTTGCTCGGACCCGTCGCCACAGCGTCGGCGCCGGTCAGGATGCCGCGAGCGTCGTTCGCCGTGTCCCGTCTCGTGTCACCGACCCGAAACACGTCGCTGACCGCGGCGAAACCCGCGACGAATACGCTTCCGGCATCCGAGGAGGCAGAGACATGAGCTCACTGAGCGACGCGATCACGAGGGGACTGCCCGATGCGAGCCTCGGGTCGGTGTCGCCACTGCACGGACTCCGGCGCGGGTCGGTGCGCACCATCGACTTGGTGGCGCAGTCCGTCGCCGCCGTTGCCCCAGCCGGTGGCCTCCTCATCCTGACGGGCGGCCTCATCACCCGCACGGGTTCGTTCGCCTTCGCGACCCTGTTGCTGACCGCGGCAGCCGTGATCCTCGTGGCGTTGGCCACCTCGATCTTCGCGCGCCGCATCTCGGCCGCCGGCGGTATCTACACCTTCGTCACCAAGGGCATCGGCCCGACCGCGGGGATCGTCACCGGCGTCGCCCTCCTGCTCGGTTACGGGGGCGTCTCGATCGACACCCTCCGCAGTGCGGTCCACCGTCTCGACGCGGCATTCGGCGGCACCGAACGATGGGCAGCTGGAGGGCTGGTGCCCACCCTGCTCACCGTCGGCATCGGTGCGGCGATCACGGCGGTCATCGCCCTCGGCCCGAAGATGTCGACACGGGTCATGCTGGTCGTCGAGGCGGTCGCGGTCACGGCCCTCGTCGCACTCTCGATCACGGTGTTCGCCGCTTCGGGGTGGAATCTCTCGGGCATCCTGCCCGACATCGACGCCGCACCGTCGCTCCCCTCCTTCGCCGAGGGCATCGGGTTCGCGTTGATCTGCTTCGTCGGCTTCGAGAGCGGTGCAGCGCTCGGCCCCGAGAGCCGTCGACCGCTCGCGAGCGTGCCGCGGGCGCTCGTCTGGACCGTCGCCGCCGTCGCCGCGGTGTACCTGTTCGGGATGATGGCCCAACTCTCCGCGGTGGCCGACGGCGGGTCGGCACGGCTGCTCACGGATGCCGACCTCGCCGCGAGCCCGTGGTTGGACCCTCTGATCCATGCGGTCGTGGCCGCCTCCTGGATCGCGTGCACCCTCGCGTTCACCAACGCGCTCGTGCGCCTCGTGTTCACGATGGCCCGCGAAGGCGTGCTACCGAGGGCGCTCGGTCGCACGTCGATCCGGTACGCGACACCGCACGTGGCCGCCGTCGTCGTCGGCGCCTCGCTCATCGTCGGCACGCTGCTCCTGGCCGGGGCGGGGCGGACCTCGCTCTACCGCGACGTCGTGCACCTGGCCGCGAGCATGGCGTTCATCATCGCCTACCTCGCGGTCTGCGCGGCGGCGACCCCCTACCTCGTTCGCATCGAGGAGTTCAGCCTCCGCGAGGCGTGGCCCGCACTCCTCGGCACCCTGGTGCTCGCAGGCGTCGCGGTCACCGAGACACTCGCCGAAGCCGGCGACGACCCGACAGCGCTCGCCGTCCTCGTGGCGATCATCGCGGTCACGACGGTCGCCCATCTGCTGCGGGTCCGTTCCGGCTCCGGCCTCGCGAGGCGAGTCGGTGCCTACGACACGCCAGTGGCGTCCGACGCCATCTCGTTCCCGGGCGCTCCACCCACTCGCTCATGAGCGGCCCGTCGGGCGCCGGTGGTGTCGCCCTCGCCCTCGCGGTGCTCGAAGAGGTCGCGCGCGGCGGCCCCACGCTCTCCGCGAACCGCATCGCCCAGTTGCTCGGGATGCCGCGTGCCAGCGCCTACCGTCTGATCAACTCGCTCACGAGCGAGGAGTATCTGCTGCGGCATCCGAGTCTCGACGGCTTCGTGCTCGGCGTGCGAGTGGTCGAGCTCGCGCACCTGATCGCGCCGCGCCGCGCCGACCCGGTGCCCGATCTCATCGCCGGCCTCCGCAGGCGAACCGGCGAGGCGGTGCATTTCGTACGGTACACAGGCGGGCGGGTTCTGGTCGTCGACGAGGACCCCGACCTCCCCCTTCTCTCGATCGACCGAACGCGCCGCCAGCTCGGAGCGACGGCGGTCGGACGGCTGCTCATCGCCGAGTATCCGCCCCTCGAGGCGACCACCGATCCTGGAGCGGCGAAGGCAGTAGCGGTATCTGCGCATGCAGCGGGCATCTCGATCGAGGAGCGTCGGCGCATCGCCGTCGACGTGTCCCGGCTGGGCTATGCGAACTGCATCGAGCCGGGCCCCGACGCCCGCGTATGCATCGCTGTGCCGGTGCGCTCGCCCGAGGGAGACCTCGCAGCGGCCGTCGCGCTGACGGTCCCGGGCGTGGATCTCGCGGCCGCCGTCCGCCATCTCGGCGCGGTGACCGCCGCGGTCGAGGAACTCGCGCACGCGTCCTATTCGATGGGTTCGGCGACGGCCTGAGCGAACAAGCGGATGCCGCGGGCGGACACGTGCGCCGGGCTCAACCGCCGAGCGGGACCACGAACTGCAGCGTGCCGATCAGGGAAGTGATCGGAACCGACCCGAGGTACCGGGAGTCGATCGACGCGGCCCGTGCATCACCGAGCACGAAGACCGAGCCTGCCGGCACGGTCCTGTCGAACGCGAGCACGCTTGCGAGCTCGTCGCCCGCCTCTCGGTAGTCCTCGGCGAGCGGTTCGCCGTCGACCGTCAGCGCGCCGCCCGCCGTGCAGCAGGCGACTCGTTCACCCGGCAGCCCGATCACGCGTTTCACGAAGGTCGAGGGCGTGTCCTCGCGGCCGAGCAGCCCGGCGACACGCTCGCCCCAGCCGCCGGGATCCGTGAAGACGACGACGTCGCCCCGCCCCGGTCCCCCGCCACGATGGCGTGCGGCGACCAGGACGTCCCCGACCTCGATCGTGGGCGACATGGAGTCCGAGTCCGCCCGGAACACTGTCTCCGTGGTCAGCGCCGATGCGGCACAGACGGCGAGCGTGACGACCACGATCCAGGCGACGGCGCGGCGGCGGCTCACAGCTCGGCCCGTCGCAGGATCATCGCCTCGATCTCGCGTTCCTGCTCGGCCGCGATGTGCTTGGCGAGCGAGCGGATGTAGCTGTTGGAGCCCTCGGCGATCGCCTCGTCGGCCATCGTGAGCGCGCCCCGGTGGTGGGCGATCATCAGGTCGAGGAAACGCGCCTCGGCCTGCCCGCCCGAGAGCGCGTCGAACGCCGCGACCTGCTCGGGCGTCGCCATACCGGACATGATGCCGCCGCTGTGGTTCATGACGCCGACCCCGTGCCAGGCCTCGGTCCAGGCCCGCATCGCCGCGATCTCGTTCGTCTGGTCCGTCTCGATGAAGGCCGCGAGCGAGCGCGAGAACTCATCGATGCCCGGTGTCGCCGCGAGGATCCGCGACAGCTCGATCGCCTGCTCGTGATGCGGGATCATCATCATCGCGAACGTCATGTCCGCGTCGTTCGGCGGATCCTCCACACCCACGGTCGCCTCAGCCGGCACGGCGGCGATCGCTTCGTCACGTTGGGATGCCGCGATCACGGTGCGGCCCGGTGCGGCGTCGACGAGCTCGGCGGCCCTGGCTGCATCGGATGCCGCGAGCCACGGGCCGACGGCGGATGCGCCGGCGACGAGGATCACGACGAGGGCGACGGTCGTGGCGATGGGACGCCGCATGGTGCTCCTTCGGTGGATCGGAGGCGGCGGTTCGGCCGATGCCGGACCGCCGCCAGCTGGATCAGGCCGACGTGATCGCCGACCGGCGGCGTCGCCGAAGCAGCAGCAGCAGGCCGCCGGCCGCGAGTAGCACGACCGCAGCCGATGCCGCGGCGATCGGGAGCGCCGTGCCGGTGAACGCGAGCATGCCGGCGCCCGAGCCGCCGCCGGCCGCCGCGGCGCCCGTCGGCGCGGACGCGACCGTGACGGCGACCTCCGCGGTCAGACCCGACTCGGCTCCGGTCACGACGATCGTGTGCTCACCGGCGGCGGCCGCCGCGGGCAGCTCGAGCGTCCCGGCGATCACGCCTTCCGCGTCGGCGGTGAGGGTTCCCACCGTGATCGGCTCGGAGTGCAGCACGACCTCGACGGCCTCATCGGCGGCGAAGCCCGCACCCTCGAGCTCGAAGCTCTCGCCGGGCGAGAGCTCCGTCGACGAGATCGAGAGGCTCGGGGCATCCTCGCCCTCGGTCGGCGTCGGCGTCGGCGTCTCCGTCGGGGTCTCCGTCGGCGGCGTCGTCTCGGGCGGGGTCGTCGGCTCGACGGCCTCGCACGGCGACTCGTCGCTGTGGATCTCGCCGCCCGGATCGCCGTCGATGCACGAGCGCCCGTCGGGCGTGCTCATCGACTGCGCCGTCCAGTCTCGCGGCATGATCGAGAACGACTGCCAGTGCGTCTGCATCGGGCTCTGGTCCTCGTCGCGCACGACGTGGTGGAACCCGCTGTTGACCCACGCGACCGGATCGGTCAGCGCCGCATCCGCACTGTTCGCGACGTAGTCGAGCACGCTCAGGTTCGGGCAGGCCGGGTTGAGGTTGTTGCTCGCGAACTGCTCGCAGTCGGCGTAGTTCGTGACGCTGATGAGCGGCTGCGTGATCGGGTTGCCCTGGTAGAGCTGCGAACCGGGGAACACGAACTCGTACGACCTGGCGTGGTTGTCGGCGTTGCGGCTCTCGGGTGCCACGACCCGCCACCAGGTGGTGTCGGCCGCGGGCACGAGATTGGCCGGGTGCTCGACGGTCGCGCCGGTCGTGTGCATGAGCGGCGCCTGCTCACCCGGCTCGCCGAGCGTCGAGTCGTACTGCTCGACCTGCTGCAACGCCTGGCCGTCGAGCCCGAAGTCGAGCCGCCAGAACGCGTTGTGCCAGTGCGAGGCCGCGTAGTCCGCGGCATCCGTGCCGATCGGCCAGCCCGTGGTGGCGTCGGCGTCGAAGTCCTCGTACGAGACGTCGCCGGTCGCGCCCAGGTTGAACGAGATCGCGCCCTCGTCGGTGAACTCGACCTTCGTGGCGTACTCGTACCAGTCGACCTTCGAGACGATCGTGAGGTCGAACGCCTGCCCGGTCGCGGTGAACAGCGGGGCGTCCTCGATCGAGCCCCAGGTCTGCTCGTGCGAGCGGTATGCGAGGTCCCGGGTCGTGTCGGTGATGCACAGCGACGGGATCGTGCGCAGGTAGTTCGTCGTCTCACCGCGTCGGGTGATGCTCCAGGCCTGCCCGTAGTCGCGGAGCGTGCCGGTGGTGCACTCGGCCGCGCTGAGCTTCTGCAGGTACTGGTTGCCGAAGCCGTACGACGTGATGTCGTTCCAGACGTTCTTGCCCGTGTCGTACGGCACGTTGAGCTGGCCGAGGCTGACGGAGTCGAGCACACGGCGGTACGAGTCCTCGCCGGGCGCCTTGACGGCGACCTGCTCGAGCACGAGGCCGTGCTTGCTGTCGATGCGCCAGCACATCTGCCATTCGGTGCCGTTCTCGAACGACTTCTCGATGCGCGCGTCGCCCGAGCAGTTGACGGTCGGTGCGGCGGCGGTGGCCGCGGACACCGGCACGACGGCGAGGCCTGCGGCGACCGCGACGGCGGCCGCAGCGAGGGCGATCGCCCGGGACATCCTCTTCATCACTGCGCCTTTCACTTGATGCCGATCACGGACTCGGTGGACAGGTCGACGACGAACCCGGTCGTGTCGAGGTAACCGCCGCCCGGCACGCGGAACTGCATCTCGACGCAACGGTCGATACTGCAGGCGTCGGCGCCGAGGGTCCCGGCATCCGGCACGAACGCGCCTCCGGTCACGGCGAGCTGGTCGATCGACTCGAGCTCCTCACCCGCGACGGCCGCGTACTCGGCGCGGACGGCCGCGCTGGCCGCTGGGTCGCCGAGGAAGACGCCGAACGCGTAGTCGACCTCGTCGGGGCTGGGCGGCGGCTGCACCCCCTGCCTCGCCGTGCTCTCGACGCTGCCGGCGGTGAGGTCGACCGTCTGCAGGAAGGTCTGGTTCGAGGTGTAGTCGAACAGGAAGACGTCGACGAGCCGGTCGGGCGAATCGACGTTCCGCGTCGGGATGTCGACCGAGAGCACCTGCGGCGCGGCCGAACCGTCGACGGAGGTGACGTCGTCGGGCACGCTCGCGTCGGTGCTCGCGAGGTGGATGGCGTAGCTGAGCTCGGCCGGACTGAGCGGGTCGCGCGGCGACCCGAGCTCGGGCTTCGAGGTGACCTCGTCGAGGGCCCTCGCCTCGGAGCTCTCGGCGCCGTTCGCGCCGCTGACCGCCGGGATCGCCATGAATCCGCCCACGATCGCGGCCGCGGCGACGACGCCGCCCCCCAGGATCGCGTACGGCAGCCGTCTCGTGCGGGTGTTGCTCGGTGGTGATTGCATCGAACCTCCTGGACACTGTCGTTCGCGCTTGCGAACACGGCGACCCTAGGAAGACCGTGTTTCGGGGCGTCGCGGCGACTGTTTCGTCCGCGTGAATGAGCTTGAGACGGGTTGGTCTCCGCGTTGCCGCGGCCCCGAGGCGCTGCTCGCCTTCCTCGCGAAGTAGCGCGGCCGAACCCGCACGGGGGTTCCGGGGGCATGCCCCCGTGCGGGCAGGCCACCGGCCTCGTTATGGTCGCAGGAGGGGCGGACACGAGCGCCCGAGGGAGAGACCATGAATCGCACAGCACGCTCGATCGCGATCGGCACCGCCGCCACGGCAGCGGCACTGCTCTTGAGCGGATGCGGCCTCCTCACCCCGCCCGAGCGGTTCAGCGACGAGTCGACCCTCGACGAGCAGGTCCACACGATCGAGATCGACCAGCCCGCCGGCGGCGTCACGGTGGAGGGTGACGACGAGGCCACGGAGATCGAGGTCTCGCGAACCGTCTCGTACCACGGCGACCGCGAGGTCGGGTCGACGTTCGAGGTCGACGACGGCGTGCTCGTGCTCAGCGGGTGCGGTCGCCGCTGCACGGTCGAGTACTCGATCTCGCTCCCGCCGGGCGTCGACGTGCGCGGCGCCACGTCGAACGGCGCGATCGAGCTCACCAAGGTGAACGAGGTCGACGTGGCGACGAACAACGGGCGCATCGAACTCGACGACGTCACCGGCTCGATCGAGGTGGAGACGAGCAACGGGCGCATCGAGGGTCGCGGCCTCGCCGGCAGCGGCGTGCGGGCATCGACTTCGAACGGCGGGATCGAACTGCGGCTCAGCGCCGCGCAAGACGTCGAGGCGCGCACCTCCAACGGTGCGATCGACCTCGCAGTGCCGCCCGACAGCGCCGGCTACCGCGTCACGACCGACACGTCGAACGGAGCGGTCGACATCGACATCGACGAGGACTCCGACGGCGAGTTCGAACTCGACCTCGCCACCTCGAACGGGGCGATCCGCGTCACCGGTCGCTGACCGCGAGCTCCTCGAGCACGTCGGCGAGCTGGTCGACGGCCCAGTCGAGGTCGGCCTGCTCGACCACGATCGGCGGCGCCAGCCGGATGGTCGACCCGTGCGTGTCCTTCGCGAGCACTCCGCGTCGCATGAGCGCCTCGCAGACCTCGCGACCGGTCGCGAGCGCCGGGTCGATGTCGACGCCGGCCCAGAGGCCCGCGCCGCGCACCTCCACGACGCCGTGCCCGACGAGGGCGCTCAGGCGGGACTGCAGATGGGCGCCGAGCTCCCGCGCGCGCTCCTGCGGCCGGCCGCTCGCGAGCATGCGCACGACTTCGAGGCCGACGGATGCCGCGAGCGGATTGCCCCCGAAGGTCGATCCGTGCTCGCCGGGGCGGAGCACCCCGAGCACCTCCCGGTCGCCGACGACCGCGGAGACCGGCACGATACCGCCGCCGAGCGCCTTGCCGAGCAGGTACAGGTCGGGAACGACGCCGACGAGGTCGCACGCGAACGTCGCGCCCACACGACCGAGCCCCGATTGGATCTCGTCGGCGATGAGCAGTACCCGGCGCTCCGTGCAGAGCGCACGCAGCGACGGCAGGAAGTCGGCGGGGGGCACGACGATGCCGGCCTCCCCCTGGATCGGCTCGACGAGCACGGCAACGGTGTTCTCGTCGATCGCGGCGGCGACCGCGGCGGCGTCCCCGTACGGCACTGCGCGGAAGCCCGGCGTGTACGGCCCGAAGTCGTCGCGCGCGTCGGGGTCGTCGCTGAACGAGATGATCGTCGTCGTGCGGCCGTGGAAGTTGCCGGCCATCACGACGATGTTCGCGGCGTCGTCTGCCACGCCCTTCACCCGGTAGCCCCAGGCGCGCGCGACCTTGACGGCCGATTCGACGGCCTCGGCGCCCGTGTTCATGGGCAGCACCATGTCCTTGCCGCAGAGTGCCGCGAGCTCGGTGACGAACGGGCCGAGCCGGTCGTTGTGGAACGCGCGGCTGGTGAGCGTGATGCGGCCGAGCTGCTCGCGGGCGGCCTCGACGAGCTGGGGATTGCCGTGACCGAAGTTCACTGCCGAGTAGGCAGCGAGGCAATCGAGGTAGCGACGCCCCTCGACATCCGTCACCCAGGCGCCCTCGCCTGAGGCGACGACGACCGGCAGCGGATGGTAGTTGTGCGCCGCGTGCTCGTCTTCGAGCAGGATCGCATCGGCGGTGCGGTCGGTGGTCGTGGCGGGTCGGTTCAGGGTCATCGGCGCAGCTCCAGGGTGCAGCATTTGACGCCGCCCCCGCCGAGCAGCAGCTCGGAGAGGTCGACGCCGATCGGGTGGTATCCGTGTTCGCGGAGTTGTCGTTCGAAGTCGGTCGCCCGTGAGGCGATGACCACGTGGTAGCCGTCGCTGAACGAGTTGAGGCCGAGCACTGCGGCATCCGTCTCGTTCACGATGATCGCGTCGGGGAAGCGCGCCTGCAGCAGGGCGACGGATGCCTCGTCGAACGCGCTCGGCAGGTAGGCGATGTGCTCCTGGCCGGGCGTCGGGTCGAGCACGGCGACCGCCGTGTCGAGGTGGTAGAAGCTCGGGTCCACGAGCCGCAGCGTCACGACCTCGCGGCCGAAGATCGCGGCGAGCTCCTCGTGCGAGCGAGAGTCGCTGCGGAACCCGGTGCCCGCGAGGATCGCGTCGCCGACGAGCAGGAAGTCGCCCTCGCCCTCGTTGATCTCCACCGGCTCCCGCACGTCGAATCCAGCCTCGCGGAACCACTCCATGTAGGCCGGACCCTCGGGCTGGCGCTCGGCGTAGGTGAACTTGGCCCCGTAGGCGATGCCGTCGATCACGAACCCGCCGTTCGCGGCGTAGACCATGTCGGGCAGGCCCTCGATCGGCTCGATGAGCTGCACGTCGTAGCCGAGCCCGACGAAGGTGTCGTGCAACACCTGCCACTGCGCGAGCGCGAGGGACGTGTCGGTCGGCTCGGCCGGATTCATCCACGGGTTGATGCGGTAGACGACGGTGAAGTGCTCGGGGCGGCACATGAGCACGCTGCGCGCGGTGGGCCGGCGTTCGGGGCGTGCCGCCTGCGCAGCGGGTCGCTCGCCGGGCTGGCCGCCGGTCGCGATCATCGTCGACATCTCGCTCCTTCGAAGGGGGAGCGGATGCCGCTTGGGGGCCTGCGGCATCCGCTCCGTGCAACGTCGGCGCACCGACTCGCTGTTCGCGAGTCCGACGGCAGCGTTCGGGTTTCGCCGCCGTCGGGTCGCCTGCTTCAAGTGTGGGTGTATTCGCGGCGTGGTTGGTGGCGTGCTGCGCAAGATTCGTGCCCGTTCGACGATCTGGCGCCGCATCCGTGCGTGAGCGCGTGAACGGATGAGGCGTCTGACGCGTTTCTTCCTCGCTTGCCGTCGGCGCGACCCTGAGGCATGCTGAAGCGACCCGGACCTGCGCGACCCGACGTGCCACCCCCGGGCGGAGCGACGGAGACCGGCATGACTGACGTGGACGACCGGTCCCGCGCCGACTCCCCCGACCCCGGTGGCGACGCCGGGACCGACCCTGCAGCTGCCGCTGCCGCCCGCACCGCCGAGCTGCAGCGCATCGTGTTCGGCGCCGACGCCTCGGAGCCGGAGCGGCACTCGGCCGCCGCCGAGCTGGAGGAACTGCGCCGAGCCGAAGCGGATGCCGCGGCGGAACGCCAAGCCCGGTCGACCCTCGCTGCCCACCGCACGGCCGGAGAACGGCCTGGCGAGCCGACCGAGGCCGAGCCCGGATCCGCGTCGCCGTTCGAGCCGCTGCCCGCCTCGGCGCCGACGGATGCCCGCGGCATCCGCTGGGCGATCGCGGCCGGCGCCGTCGCGCTCGCACTCGGGCTGGGCATCGGGTGGCAGCTCGGCGGCCGTTCGGTGCCGCCCTCGGAGCCCATGTCGACGGCGGGCCCGGATGCCTCGATCGCCGTGCCGACCGCACCCGCCACCGTTCCGCTCGGCGAGACGTCGATGGTCGGCGGACTCGACCGACCGCAGGCGGAGTCCGATCTCCTCGACCCGGAGTTCGTGCAGAGCTACCTGCTCGACGGCGAGAGCGCCCGACGTCTGCTCAGTCGGCCCGACGGGCTCGTGGTCTACTCGGCGGTCCGCGACGGCGAGCTCTGCCTCATCGCGAGCTGGACGGCGGGCGCGGAGGACGGCGCACCGGCCTGCACCACCGCTCAGATCGTGAACGGCGAGGGCCTGCGCACGACCGTCGTGAACGGGACGTCGGCGACGACGGCGACGACGGTGCTCTGGCGACGCGACGGCGCCGTGGAACTCACTCCGGCGGGCGAACCGGCCGCCGAGCCCGTGGTCGCCGAAGAGGACGAAGGGGGCACGGAGTGACGACCGACCGCATCGCCGATCTCGAGCGGCTCGTCTACGGCTCCGGCGCGAGCGACGACGAGCGGGAAGCGGCCGCGCGCGAACTGCTCGAACTTCGGGCCTCGGCAATTCACGAGAGTGCCTCTGCCGGCGCCGACGCGACACCTGCTCCGACTGGACCGTCCGACATCGATGCGACCGGAGCCGACGGCCTTGCCGTCGACATGCCGCCGGCCGCTGCCACCGCTGCCGACCCCCGGCGCCGAGTGCGACGCGTGATCATCGCCGCGACCGCGGCCCTCGTCGTCGGCGTGCTCGCCGGCTGGCAGCTCGGCGCCCGAGAGGCCGAGCAGCAGGCGGAGCTCGCCGCCGCTGCCGAGTCGGTGTTCCCGGGCCCGCGAACGCAGGCCGAGTTTCTCGCATCCCAGCCGGCTGCAGCTGGGTCAGCCGCGGCTGCGGTGTTCGTTCGGCCCGCGACCGACGCCGACGTGCCTCCGGCCAGCATGGTTCCCGACTTCGGCAACGGACCAATGGAGACCCGCTTGCTCGCGACGCGCGCCGACGGCTCACTCGTTTTCGCTGGGCGCGACGACAGCGAGTTCTGCCTCGTCCTCACCATGGGCAACGACCTGGGTGGGGCGGCGACCTGCACGATCGATGGCCGGTTCCCACACGAGGGGCTGAGCGTCGGCTGGTCGAGCTCCGGCGCAGTGCCGAGCCTCGACGTGACCTGGCAGCCGGATGGATCGCTGACCGTGTCGACGGCCCGTTAGTCGGCGGCAGGGCGCCGCGACGGTTCAGCCGTTCTTCGCGTCGCGCCAGGCGAGCCAGCGCCGAACCGGGTCGAGGTCGTACGCCGGGCCGCCGATGCCGATCGTGAAGAGCCGCACGCCGGCGTCGAAGAGCGCCTCGGCGTGCTCGACGTCGTGGCCCGCTCGATCGAGTTCGTTCGAGACGGTGATCTCCGAGACATCCCGCCCCACCTCGTCGCCCCAGCGGGCGAGCACGTCGAGCTTGTGCCGCAGCTCGTCGGGCGCGACGAAGGAGTGCCAGATGTCGGCGTGCCGGGCGACGATGCGCAGCGTCTTCTGCTCGCCCTTGCCGCCGATCATCACGGGGATCCGCCGGGTCGGCGGCGGGTTCAGCTTCGCCCACCGGGCCTCGATGCGGGGCATGGCATCCGCGAGCGCGTTCAGCCGCGAGCCGCGGGTGCCGAATTCGTAGCCGTACTCGTCGTAGTCGCGCTCGAACCAGCCGGATCCGGTGCCGAAGATGAACCGGCCGGTGCCGCCCTTCGCGCTGATGTGGTCGAGGGTGCGGGCCATGTCGGCCTGCAGGTCGGCGCCGCGGTACGAGTTGCAGTTCACGAGGGTGCCGAACTCGATGCGCTCGGTCTGCTCGGCCCACGCGCCGAGCATGGTCCACGCCTCGAAGTGCAGGCCGTCGCGATCCCCGGTCAGGGGGAAGAAGTGGTCCCAGTTGAAGACCACGTCGACGCCGAGTTCCTCGAGGCGCATGACGGTGTCGCGGATGGCGGGGTACTCGGCGTGCTGCGGCTGCACCTGCACGGCCAGACGCACGGGGGAATCGATGGGCATCCCACCAGCCTAGGCCGGGAATCCGCGCAGGGCGCAGGAAATGTGCGCCATCTTCTGCAGGAACGCAAAGGATCGACATACAATCCGAGAATGGACAACCTCGATCGCGCCATCCTCGATCTGCTGCGGCAGAACTCCCGGGCAGGATACGGCGACATCGGATCGTCGGTGGGCCTCTCGGCCTCCGCCGTGAAGCGCCGCGTCGACCGGCTCGTCGCCGACGGGGTCATCCGCTCGTTCACCATCCAGGTCGACCCGACCGTCGACGGCATGTCGACCGAAGCCTACGTCGAGCTCTTCTGCCGCGGTACCGTCGCGCCCGACGAGCTCCAGCGCATCCTGCAGGGCGTGCCAGAGGTCGTCTACGCAGGCACCGTGACCGGGAGCGCCGACGCGATCGTGCACATGCGCGCCCGCGACATCGCCTCACTCGAAGAGGCGCTCGAGCGGGTGCGCATCGCGCCGAACGTCGACCACACCCGTAGCGCGATCGTGCTGTCGCGTCTCGTCAACCGCAACCGGGACTGACGATGACGGATGCCTCGGGCACGGAGCAGCGGGCATGAAGCTGTCGATCGACCCCGGCGCCTCTGCGCCGCCGTTCGAGCAGCTGCGCCGACAGGTGATCGATGCCGTCGCGAGCGGTTCGCTCGCGCCGGGCACTCGGCTGCCGACGGTTCGCGCCCTCGCGGCCGAACTCGGACTCGCGGTGAACACCGTCGCCAAGGCGTACCGCGCACTCGAAGACGACCACGTGATCGAGGGGCGCGGACGTGCAGGCTCCTTCGTCTCCGAGACCGGCGACCCGGTCACGCGTGAGGCGCAGGTCGCGGCCATCGCATTCGCCGACCGGGTGCACCGTCTCGGCATCGACCGTGAAACTGCCCTGGCCCTGATCGGGTCGGCCCTCGACGCCGAACGCTGAGCGTTCCCGTCGGCCTCATGTGAAGCTCGCCTCACATGAGGCGAGCTTCACATGAGCGATCTGCGGCACATCTCGCGACGCGCTCACGATCGCCGCCGCGGCATCCGCTCGAATCACCGATCGCCGCAATGAGCGACCGGGCTCACTCCTCGGGGATCGGCTGCTTCGGGAGCTTGCGCACCTTCGACCGGCGACGACGGCGCTCGGGGATCATCGAGCGCATCTCCTCGAGCTTGCCGAAGCACAGCAGGCGGTCTTCGCCCTCGAGCACGACGCCCTTGCGCGGGTTGGGGATGACGGTCGTGCCTCGGTGCAGCGTGAGCACGGTGATGTCGCGCTCCCAGAGGCCCGACTCCCCGAGCGTCGTGCCGACGAGGTCGGCCCCGCCGTGCACCATCAGCTCGGCGACGCCGTAGCCGGTCGAGACGGTGAGCCGCTGGCGCACGTCGATCTCGGGGAAGGCGACCTGGTTCGCGATGTGGTCGATGATCGCGCCGGCCACGTCGAGCTTCGTGGCCGTCTCGATGCCCTCGAGGCCCGGCGAGGAGTTGACCTCCATGACGAGCGGGCCGTCGTCGCCCTCGAGCATGTCGACGCCCGCGACGCGCAGGCCCATGATCTGCGCCGAGCGCACGGCCGCCTGCTCGTACTCGGGCGTCAGTTCGACGGCCTCGACGGTGCCGCCGCGGTGCACGTTCGAACGGAACTCGTCGCCGCTCGCGCTGCGACGCATGGCCGCGACCACGCGGTCGCCGACGACGAGGGCACGGATGTCGCGGCCCCTGCTCTCCTTGATGAAGCGCTGGATCAACACGTTCTGCTTCGTCGAGTGCAGCGTCTCGATGATCGCCTCGGCGACCTTGACCTCGGGTGCCAGGATGACGCCGATGCCCTGCGTGCCCTCGAGCAGCTTGATGACGACGGGCGCTCCCCCGACGCGTTCGATCGCCGGCCGCACGTCGGCGCGGTTGCGCACGAACGCCGTCGCGGGCATGCCGATGTTGTGGCGCGAGAGGATCTGGTTCGCGCGCAGTTTGTCGCGCGAGTTCGTGATGCCGTTCGCGGTGTTCGGCGTGTAGACGTCCATCTGCTCGAACTGACGCACCACGGCGGTGCCGAAGTAGGTGACCGAATTGCCGATACGCGGCAGCACGGCGTCGTAGTCGGAGAGCCGGCGCCCGCGGTACTGCAGGTCGGGCTCCGGCCCCGACAGGTCGATCGCGAAGCGCAGGGTGTCGAGCACCTTGACCTCGTGACCGCGCTGTTGGGCGGCCGTGCGGAGCCGTTGTGTGGAATACGCCTGCGGGGCGCGCGAGAGGATCGCCAGTTTCATCGTGTGCCCCTGCGAAGATGGTGGAGTGGAAGAGCCCGTCTATTCAAACACCATCGCGGGATGGCGCGAATGGGTGAGCCTGCCCGGAGCCGGAGTTCCGTGGATCAAGGCGAAGCTCGACACGGGTGCGCGCACCTCGTCGCTGCACGCCTTCGACCTCGAAGAGGTGCAGCGCGGCGCCCAGTCGATCGTCCGATTCGGCGTGCATCCGTGGCAGAACTCCGATGAAGACGCCGTCGTCGTCGAGTGCCCGGTGCACGACCGCCGCTCGGTGCGAAGCTCCTCCGGTCACACCGAGGAGCGCATCGTCGTGCTCATGGACGTCGTGCTCATGGGCCGCACGATGACCGCCGAGGTGACGCTCACCAATCGCGACGAGATGGGCTTCCGCATGCTCATCGGCCGCGAGGCGCTGCGACAGGGCTTCATCGTCGACTCGGCCCGGTCCTTCGTCGGTGGGCGCGCGCCCCGCGGCATCCGTCGCCGCAATCGCGGACGCACCACCGCCCACGCCTGACCAGTGACCGCGTCACCTGCGGCGACCGTCGGCGCGCCCGCGCCGCGCCGACGCCGACTCGTCGGCAGCCCGCTCGTTTGGGCGGCGATCTGCCTCGCGCTGGTCGTTCCGTGGGGCCTCGCCGGCCAGGCGACCGAGTTGATCCCGTATCTGCTGATGCTCGTCGGGGGCTGGCTGTGCGGGTTCTCGTTCGTCAACGCGACGTTCCGCATGACGCCCGTGCGCCGGGGGGTCATCGTGCACGTGATCGGCGCGATCGTGTCGGCGGCGTTCGTGGTGACGGCCGTCGAGTTCGGCGGTGCGGTGGTCGCGACCACCCCGGAGCTCGTGCGGATCTCGTTCCTCATCATGCAGTTCGCGGCGATCCCCGCGGCGGGCTGGATCTGGCTCGGCCTGATCTCCCGTGTCTCCTCGATCGTGGGCACGTCGAAGGCGAAGGCGGCGCTGACCACGCCCGAATGGGTCCGCGCTGAGCACGGCCACGGCTCCGAGGTGCGCTTCTCGGCGGTGCCGATCACGATGCGGGCACTCACGACCGCCATCGTCGTGATCGTGGTCGTGATGGGCGGGCTCGCCGCAGCAGCACTCGTCGCGGCGGGCGACCTCGTCTACGCCTTCGGCCCCCGGTTCACGGTCATCGTCATCGGGGTCGTCTTCGCCCTGCCGCCGTACCTCGCCGTGCTCGCGGTGGTGCGACGACGAACCGTCGCCGGTGTCATCGGCTTCGGGAACGATCGGCTGTGGCTCAGCACCGGGTCGACGACCACGATCGTCCCGTTCCACGATCTCGAGCGTCTCGTCTGGCGATGCAGGAGCGACTACGCCCGCATCGAGGTGCGCGGTGCGGGACTCGACGTCTCACTCGTCACGGGCATCGCGAAGCCGGTGCCCGGCACCACCGCCGAACTCCCGGCCCTGCCCCGGCGCGTGCTCGGCCGGTTGCAGGACGAGGGGTTCACGCTCGAGCGCTCGCGGCGGGGCGAGGTCCTGACGTTCCGGCGCGCCGGCTGAGCCGACGCGCCGGGTCCGACCCGAGGCACGGTCAGCCGCAGCTGCGCGCCTCGTAGGCGACGGTGCTCGTCGCGGTCACGCCGTCGGAGAGGCGTTTCGCCTCGACGGTGACCGTGCCCGCCGGCACCTCGGCGGCGCGAGCGTTGAATGCCGTGGTCGCGTTCCTGCCGGTCGCGATGCTCGCGAACTCCTTGTCTCCATAGGCGGAGCGGACGACGATCGAGACCGGCGTGGACTCGCCGTTCGTGGCTCGCACCGACACGTACACCTTCGACGCGATGCAGCGGGTCTCGACGACGGTCTGGACCGCGAGCACGGGCTCCGGCTCGCCGCAGTCGACCTCGGCATCGGCCCAGTCCGCGCGGTCCCACCACTCGGCCGCACCGGCGGGCGAGGCGGCGGCGTTGGGGTCGACCTCCAGCGTGAGGATCTCGACCCCCGTCGTGTCGACGCTGACGGGCTTCGCCTGTCCCTTCAGCATCGCGCCGCTGTCGAAGAGCACCGTACCGTCGACCGTGACCCGGAAGATCACGTTCGGGTTCGCACCGGCCTTGTTCATGATGTCGTCGATGCCGACGACGGCGTTGAACGCGGTGCATCGCCCGCCGAGATTGAACGCGATCGTCGTCGGCGAGTTCACGCCGAGGCCTTTCGCGTACTGGGTACCGGCGAGCCGGATCGGCTGCCCGTCGCCGGCGGCGGGCTCGCCGATCTCGGTATCCCGTTCGATCGGTCCGTACGCCGAGTTGAGCTTCACCGAGGCGAAGGGCAGGTCCGACAGGAAGTGCGTGCCTGCGGCGGGCGGATCGGGAAGCTCGGCGGCGGCAGCGTCGTGTGCAGCCTGCGCCCGCCCCGCGAGTGCGACGATGTCGCCCTCGGGCTCGGTCAGGAATTCCGACGTGTCGGTCGAGCCGCTGAACTCGGCGCCGACGGCATACCAGTCGATGCCCTGCGGGGCCTTCCCGGTGTCGAAGGACGTCTGGATGCTCTGGAAGAAGCGCTCCCAGCGATCCGTGTAGTAGGTGCCGACGAGGCCTTGCCACTCGCGGTTCGCGTAGTCGTTCAGCCCCGCGTTCACGGCGCTTCGATCGCCCCATGTGGTGACCACGGCGCGAGCATCGAACTCGAGCCGATCGGCCTCGGCCTCATCGGCGGCAGCAGCACGGGCATCCGCGATCCAGCGCCCGAACAGCATCTGCGGCTGGGTGCCAGAGATCTCGTCGAGGAGCTCCATGTTCGCGAGCCATTCCTCGCTCAACTGGGTGAATGCGGTGCGATCGAGGTTGCCGTAGGCCTGCTGCAGCTGCGGAAGCAGGGTTCGCGAGGTGTTGGCGGTCACCTGACGCGCCACATCCATCAGGTCGTACCGGTAGCTCGGGAGATCCGATGCGGCGGGCGCTGCGGCGAGCAGATGGTCGAGCGCCACGGCGAACCGCTCGGAGTCGTAGGCGAAACCGGTCGGCGACCACGACGCCGCAGCCGAGGCCGAGAGCGAGGGCTGGTCGGCGTACAGGCTGTCCTGCGCCTCGGCGAAGCTGTCGTTCGTGGGCAGCGCGTACGCCGTCTCGGCGAGGATGCGCCACGCGGCCTTCAGCTCCGGGTCGTCCGTGCCGTAGCGACGCTCGGTCCAGTCATCGAACCAGGCGTTCACGTCGACCGGGTCATCGCGCCAGGCCATGCCGGCGAAGAACTCGATCGCGACGGGATTGTTGAGCCCGCCCTCGGGAAGCGCGGCGATGCCGTCGAGCTTGCTGCCCGCCTTGGTGCGCAACTGCGTGAACCGCTCGTTCCAGACCTTCACCTCCGCACCCATGGTGGTGTGGCCGCCGTAGTTCCAGATCGTGCCGAAGGCGTACGGGATACCGCTCCACTGCGACTCGAGCTTGTCGCGGATCCCGTATCGGTCGGAGAGCCCGTCGACGATGAACGTCGTCTCGGGGTCGACTGCGGCGGCGACATCGGCGGGCGGATTGCTCTGCCAGCCGAGCAACACCCACGTCGCACCGGGCTGCGCGGTCTGCAGCGCCGTCTCGATGGCACGCGAGGCGGCGGGCACGTCCACTTGGCCGCGCTGCCCGCCCTCGTGCAGGACGTCCATCTTGTAGGCGGTCGATGCGCCGAGCAGGCGCTCGGAGACGTCGTAGAACGCGTCGGCCACGGCCGGGAACACCGCCGAGTTCGGGTCGAGCCAGCCCGGGCGCTGGAAGCCGACCCAGCCGCCCTGCGGCTCGACCCGCGAACCGGCGTTGCGGGCGGCGAAGTCGGTCGGCACCGTGCCGAAGTAACCGGGGAGCACCGGTGTGATGTCGAGCTCGCGGAGTCGGTCGGCGATCTTGCGCCCGAGCTCGGTGCGCTGCTCGAGCAGTGCGTCACTCGTGCCGGCCGGGTAGCTCGCCATGTTCTGCAGCAGCCACCACGGCTGGTGCGCGGGCAGCGGGATCCACGCCCGCGCCTCCTCGGCCGAGTAGCCGAACTGCTGCAGCACCTCGAAGTACACCGCCTCGGAGCCGACCGGCATGAAGACCTCGTTGAAGCCGAGCGCGGCGAGCTCGTCGATCTCTCGCTCCCACTGCTCCCAGCTGCGGTACGCCCCGGTGTAGCCGTCCTCGGTGTCGTTGCCGTAGAACCGGTGGCTGACGTTCGCGGTCGACGAGATGGGCCGGTCCGGGAGCGGCAGCGCGGCATCGCGGTCGACGTTGCGGACGTTCCAGGAGATGTTCTGGCCGATGCTGCCGAGGTACGCGTTCAGGCCGGCGAGCGCGGTGCCCGGTGTCGTCGCGGCGATGCGGATCCGTCCGTCGACGGCGGTCACCTCGTAGCGGTCGGCCCCGCCCACCGGTTCGAGCGAGGCGAAGTCGATGCCATCGGCGCCAGTGCCGATCAGGCGGGCCGCGGCGTCACGAGCGGGACCGAAGCCGTCATCGGTGACGACCACGCCGGCCGTCGTCGCTGCTCGGACGTGGACGCTCGTGGACGCCGCGAACGCAGGTCCGGCGCCGAGTGGAGCCGCGAGCAACGCAGCTGCCAGCACGGCGACCAGACTCACTCGACGTTGAGGAGTGGGGATCATGGATACGGCCCTTTCGAGAGATCGCTTGGGAAGCCGACGACGGGGTTGTACGTCGCAATGGAACCAGTTGACCTCGAATAACGCAAGGACAATTTCAAATTGACGATGCGATATGCTGCTCGCAGGACCTGGAGGGCGCGGCCATGACAGTCGTCAGAACGGGCGGCACATCGATCGTCAAGCGGGTCAATACCGGGCGGGTGCTGGCAGACCTCCGCCGGCGAGATGCTCCGGCGCGCATCATCGAGATCGCCGAGGCCACCGGACTCGCCCGACCGACCGTCGCCCAGATCGTCGACGAACTCGTCACGACCGGCTGGCTTCACGTGCACGGCAGCCTCGAAACCGTCGGTCGCCCCGCCGTCCGGGTCTCGCTCAACGTCAGGCGAGTGGCCTCCCTCGGACTCGACGTCGGTCCGCATCGCATCGTCGCTCAGGTTCGCGACGGGTTCGGGCAGCTCCTCGGCGGCACGGAGCTGCGGCACGACGTCCGCGACGGACACCTCCTCCTCGATCTCGCACTGAAGGTCACGGCAGAGGCCATCGAGTCCGCCGGAATCGCCTCGAACGACCTCGCGGCCGCCTGCGTCGCAAGCATCGGCGTCGTCGACCGGACAAGCGGCCGCATCCACGTCGTTCGCGAGATCGACGGGTGGGAGCAGATCGATATCGGCGCCGAGCTCGGCGCCGCACTCGGATGCGCCGTCAGGGTCGACAACGATGCGAACCTCGCAGCGCGCGCGATGCTCTCCCTCGAGGAGACGCCCGCATCGTTCATGACGATCCAATGGGGAGAGCGGGTCGGCGCGGGTCTCGTGCTGGATCGACGCCTGTTCCGGGGCGGGAACTCGGCCGCCGGGGAGATCGGCTCGTTGCCGGTGCGCGATCCGTGGGCGGCCGAATGGGCCAGCCTCGAGCAGGTGATCGGTTCGAAGCGGATCGGAGAAGTCGCGCGCCTGTTCGCAGCGCGCGACCCGGATGGATCGTTCGCGGCAGGAGTCGATGACGCCGACCCGACCGAGTACGTGTTCCGGAAGGCAGCCGAGGGCAATCGCACTGCCGAGCTCATCATCGACGAGGTCGCCGACGTCGCGATCGGTGCGATCGCCCCGATCGCTCTCGCACTCGACCTGAACTGCATCTACGTCACCGGCGGAATCGCGCGCGGAGGCGCGGTGCTCGCCGGCGCGCTCGAACGCCGGTTGCACGGCAAGACCCTGGTTCCGATCGGCGTCAGGATCTCGCCGTTCGCCGAGGACACCGTCGTTCGCGGTGCATGCTCGACCGCAGCCGACGACGCATGGGATCGCATCCTCACCGAAGAACTCGGCGCGGTGGAGCTCCCGTCGGCTGCCGGGGCGTGACCCCGGCAGCCTCCCGCCGAATCAGATCACGCCGTCGGAGATCGTCGTCGGGTTGCCGAAGCGGTGGTTCGTGATCGAGATCGCCTGCTCGTGCAGGAACGGCAGCAGCTCGACGCGGCCCGAGGGCGTGACGGGGTGCGACCACACCGCGACATCCGGAGTGCCGTCGAGCGCCTCGGCCAGAGCGGAGGCGCCGCCGCCGACGAGACGCACGCGCGGCGTCGTGATGCCGCCCTTGGCTGCACGGCCGAGCCACGCTGCGTCGCCCTCGCGCACGACCCGGAAGTCCCGCGCCGAGAGCAGCGTGCGCACGCCCTTCGGCAGCTCGACCGCGGTCGAGACCGAGAGGGGCGACTTCGCGAGCAGGCCGGCCGCGATGACGCGGAGACCCTCGGCGAGGCTCGCCTGCTCGCCGATGCGCACCGTCACGGGCAGCGGCCGGTAGCGGAAGAGGTTGCGCTCGACGCCGACCCCCGAGACATCCTTCACGACGCCGTACTCCTCGGCCCAGGCGAGCTCGTCGGAGAGCGCCGAACGGCGCAGCACGTCGAACGAGTCGTAGTCGAGTGCCGACTGCGAGGCCTCGATCAGCTCGGCGACGCGCTTCTCGAGCCCGCGCAGGTGCAGGGTGCTCGAGGAGGCGCCGTGCTGCGGCAGCCACTCGCCGAGGCCGAACAGGTAGTTCGGTCCGCCGGCCTTGGCGCCGGCGCCGACGGCGGAGCGCTTCCATCCGCCGAAGGGCTGGCGCTGCACGATCGCGCCGGTGATGCCGCGGTTGACGTAGAGGTTGCCGGCCTCGACCCGGTCGAACCAGGTGCCGAGCTCGTTCGCGTCGAGCGAGTGCAGGCCGGCGGTCAGGCCGTAGTCGACGGCGTTCTGCAGGCGGATCGCCTCGTCGAGGTCCTTCGCGTGCATGATGCCGAGCACGGGGCCGAAGAACTCGGTGAGGTGGAAGTACGAGCCGGGCGCGACGCCCGTGCGGATGCCCGGCGACCAGAGCCGGCCGGTGTCGTCGAGCTGCTGCGGCTCGACGAGCCATTCCTCGCCGATGCCGAGCTGGGTGAGCGCGTGCAGCAGCTTGCCGTTCGCGGGCTCGACGATCGGGCCCATCTGGCTCGTCGCATGCTCGGGCCATCCGACTCGAAGCGAGCGGGTGGCGTCGACGAGCTGGCGGCGGAACCGCTCGGACTTCGCGACCGAGCCGACGAGGATCACGAGCGAAGCGGCCGAGCACTTCTGGCCGGCGTGGCCGAAGGCGCTCTTGACGACGTCGGATGCCGCGAGGTCGAGGTCGGCCGACGGCGTCACGATGATCGCGTTCTTGCCGCTCGTCTCGGCGAGCAGCGGCAGGTCCTTGCGGAACGAGCGGAAGAGCTGCGCCGTCTCGTAGGCGCCCGTGAGGATGACCCGATCGACCGCGGGGTGGGAGACGAGCTCCTTGCCGAGCTCCCGCTCCCCGATGTCGACGAGCGTGAGGAGCTCCCGCGGGATGCCGGCCTCCCACAGCGCCTCGACCATGACCGCGCCCGAACGCTGGGCGAGCTTCGCGGGCTTGATGATGACGCCGGAGCCCGCGGCGAGCGCGGAGAGCACGCCGCCGGCCGGGATCGCAACGGGGAAGTTCCACGGGGGCGTGATGACCGTGAGCTTCGACGGCACGAAGACGGCACCCTGCACGTGGTCGAGCTCGCGGGCGCGCTCGGCGTAGTAGTGCGCGAAGTCGATCGCCTCGCTGATCTCGGGGTCGGCCTCGGCGATGGTCTTGCCGGTCTCGGCGGCCATGACCTCGATCAGCCGGTCGCGGTTCGCGGCGAGCGCGTAGCCGGCGCGGTGCAGCACGGCGGCGCGCTCGGCACCGGGCAGTTCGCCCCAGGCCCGGCCGCGGGCGGCGACCGTCTGGATGATGCGCTCGAGTGTGGCCGCATCGTCGACGCGGCCGGCTGCGATCGTGGCGACGCCGAGCGTCGAGCCGGGCACGCGCTCGAGGATGCGGCGACCCCACTCGCGGTTCGCGGCGAGGGCCGGGTCGGTGTCGGGCTCGTTTCGGAAGCCCGGCGTCACGCCGGAGCCGGCAGGGAAGGCGGATGCCGCGGCATCCGCCAGCTCTGCGCCGTCCATGCCCGACGACCCGCGGGTGATGCCGAGCACCACGCTCGTGAGCGAGGGGTCGTCGTCGTGCTCGGTGCCGGGCGCCGGGGCATCCGGAACCGTCATCGCGGCTGCGAGCGTCTCGTCGGTCCACTCGGTGTGGCGGTTCTGGGTGCGGTTCGGCGCAGGCGCCGTCACGACCGTCGGCTCGAGGGCCGCCAGCGAGGCGAGGTAGCGCGCCTGCTCGCGCTGGAACAGCGGCTCGCTCGTGCTCAGCTCGAACACGGCCGACATGAAGTTCTCCTGGCTCGCGTTCTCTTCGAGGCGGCGGATCAGGTAGGCGATGGCGACGTCGAACTCGCTCGGGTTCACGACGGGTGTGTAGAGCAGCAGGTTGCCGACGTCGCGGCGCACGGCCTCGGCCTGGCCGGTCGCCATGCCGAGCAGCATCTCGAACTCGACGCGCGAGTCGACGCCGCGCTCGCGGGCGGTGAGCCAGGCGTGGGCGACATCGAAGAGGTTGTGGCCGGCGACGCCGAGCTTGACCGCGTCGGTGCGCTCGGGAGTCATCGACCAGTCGAGCACGCGCTTGTAGTTGGTGTCGGAGTCCTGCTTGGAGTCGTAGGTGGCGAGCGGCCAGTCGTGCACGGCGGCGTCGACGTGTTCCATGGCGAGGTTCGCGCCCTTCACGATGCGCACCTTGATGGGGGCACCGCCCTGCGCGCGACGGTTCTTCGCCCACGCGGTGAGCTCCTGCATCGCGCCGAGCGCGTCGGGCAGGTAGGTCTGCAGCACGATGCCGGCCTCGAGCCCCCGCAGCTGCGGCTGGTCGAGCAGGGTCGTGAAGACCGCGATCGTCAGGTCGAGGTCGCGGTACTCCTCCATGTCGAGGTTGATGAACTTCGGCGTGCGGCTCTTGGCCGCGAGCTCGTACAACGGGGTGAGCTTCGCGACGACCTTGGCCACGGCCTCGTCGAACGACCACATCGAGAGCTGGCTGACGACGCTCGACACCTTGATCGACACGTAGTCGACGTCGTCGCGGGCGAGGAACTCGTAGGTGCCGGAGAGGCGACGGTCCGCTTCCTCTTCACCGAGCACGGCCTCGCCGAGGAGGTTCAGGTTCAGGCGGTTGCCCGACTCGCGCAGGGTCGCGATGGCCGGGCCGAGCTTGTCGGGCGTGGCGTCGAGCACGAGGTGGCCGACCATGGCGCGCAGCACCCGGCGGGCGATCGGGATGACGATCCACGGCAGCACGGGGGCGACGACCCCGCCGACGCGGATCGCGGCCTTCAGGTACCAGGGCAGGAACTTCGGCGTGAGCTTCGCGACCTGTTCGAGGTTGCGGCCCGCGACGCCGAGGTCTTCGGGGCGCATGACGCCGTCGACGAAGCCGACCGTGAAGTCGAGGCCGCGCGGATCCTTCAGCACGCCGGCGAGGCGTTCGGCGGCCGGATCGGCGGGGTGCTCCGCGCTCTCGGCGAGCCAGCGTCGCACGAGGGCGACGACGTGATCGGTGTTCGGCCGGGCGTCCGTGGCGGCGTTCGACATGGTCACGAGGGTACTGTCCTTTGCTTCGAGCGCGCCGGGGGTCGCGCGCCTGTCGGGTTCAGTATGCGCCGGGACATCCGTTCGGTAAAGCGAATGAATCTGAACGATACTGTTCGGAAGAACCGAAAGATCAGCGGATGCCCCGGAGGTGCCCATGCTCGACGTGCGACGCCTGCGACTGCTCGTGGAACTCAGCGACCGAGGCACGCTCTCCGCGGTCGCCGAAGCGCTCTCGTACAGCCCCTCGTCGGTCTCGCAGCAGCTCAGCCAGCTCGAGCGCGAGGCCGGCGTGCCGTTGCTCGTGCAAGTCGGTCGCCGGGTGCAGCTGACCCCGCAGGCCGAGGTGCTCGTCGGGCACGCCCGCGCCGTGCTCGACCGGCTCGAGGAGGCGGAGTCCGAGGTCGCCCGCTCGCTCACCGCCGTCGGCGGCACGGTGCGCATCGCCGTGTTCCAGTCAGCGGCGCACGCCGTGGTGCCGCAGGCGCTGACCCTGCTGCGCGCCGAGCACCCCGCCCTGCGCGTCGAGGTCACCGAGCGCGAGCCCGACGTCGGCCTCTTCGAGGTGTCGGCGCGCGACTTCGACCTCGTGATCGCCGAGCAGTACCCGGGCCACACGCGAGCCCACCGCGAGGAGCTCGACCGCGTGCACCTCGTCGCCGACACCATCCGGCTCGCACTCCCGCCGCATCCGCCGCGCGGGAGGACGCGACGTGTCGGAATGTCCGACGCAGAGCGACCACATGCGTCCTCTCGACGGGGCACCGGCCCTGCGGAACCATCGCTGCTCGCCGCCGCGACGATGCCCTGGGTGCTCGAGCCCGAGGGCACGGCCTCGCGCGACTGGGCCGAGCAGCTCTGCCGCGAGGCCGGCTTCGAGCCCGACGTGCGGTTCGAGACTGCCGACCTCATGGCGCACATCCGCCTGATCCGCTCGGGCAACGCCGTCGGGCTCCTGCCCGACCTCGTGTGGGCCGGCGAAGCGCCGAGCGTGACCCTCGTGGACCTGCCGGGACATCCCGAGCGCGAGGTGTTCACCTCCACCCGGCTCGCGGCGGCCGCCCGACCGGCCGTCGTCGCCTGCCGAGACGCGCTCGCCCGGGCCGCGCGAGCGACGGCGACGCCTTCGGCCCGCTGAGGCCTCCGGTCGCTACGCTGTGCCCATGTCACGAACGCTGCAGCGCCTCGCCCTGTCCGGCACCATCCTGCTCGCAGCGACGCTGCTGACCGCCTGCGCCGGCAATGCCGGCACCGCCGGCACCGATTCCGCCGAGGCCGTCGACCCCGTCGGCACCTGGGGAGATGTCGCCGCCACCGACGAGCCATCGCTCGTGCTCGGTGACGACGGCTCGCTCACCGGCACCGACGGCTGCAACCGCCTGGTCGGCAGCTGGACCGCCGAGGCCGACACCGTGACGTTCGTCGACGTCGCCTCGACGCGCATGGCCTGCGAGGGTGTCGACACGTGGCTCTCGGCGCTCGCGACGGGCACGATCGCCGGCGACACGCTCACCGTCCTCGACGAGTCGGGCGACGAGATCGGCACGCTGGCGCGCACCGAGTAACGGTCACGCCCGAGCGGATGCCTCCGCGAAGCGCTCGGCCTGCATCGCGAGGAAGTCGAGCACCTCGGCGGGCCCCTCGACCCGGTAGCGCACGCCGCGCGGCATCCACATGAGCGCCATCGAGAGGTTCTCGACCGAGTCGGCCTCGAGCGGCCACGCGCAGTGCCCGCCGTCGATCGCCACGACGTCGCGCCCGTACCAGCCGAGGTGCTCGACGAGCTCCGCCTGCGGCAGCTCGGCGACGACGCGGGCCTTCACGCTCCGGTCGCGCCAGCGCACCGCCGCCTCGACGCGCGCCCGGGCGTCGTCGTCACTCATCGGCCGGGGTTCGAACCGCACCCGGGTCGGGAAGACGTCGCTCATGCGGTCGAGCCGGAAGGTGCGCCAGTCCTCGCGCTGGCGATCCCACGCGAGCAGGTACCAGCGCCGGGCGACGGGCACGAGCCGGTACGGCTCGACGACGCGGGCCGACGCCTCGCCCGCGGCATCCGTGTAGGTGAACCGCAGCCGCTCGGAGTCGCGGCAGCCGAGCGCGAGGAGGCCGAGCAGTTCGGCGTCGACCTCGGGGGTCGGGCGGCCCGAGCGCGCGGATCCGGGCCCGCCGGCTCCGGTCGCGGCGTGGGATTGCAGCGCCTCGATGCGGCGACGCAGGGCGGGCGGCAGCACCTGCTCGATCTTCGCGAGGGCGCTGAGCGTCGTGTGCTCAGCGCCGCGGAGCCCGGCGGTCGCCTGCGAGCGCAGGCCGACGGCGATCGCGACGCCCTCGTCGTCGCTCAGCAGCAGGGGCGGCAGCCCGGTGCCGGCCTCGAGCCGGTAGCCGCCGGTCGAGCCGCGCGCCGACTCGATGCCGTAACCGAGCTCGCGAAGTCGGTCGACGTCGCGTCGCAGGGTTCGGTCGGAGACGCCGAGCCGGTCGACGAGTTCGCGCGCCGACCAGTGCCGGTGGCTCTGCAGCAGGGAGAGCAGTTCGAGGGTTCGCGAGGTCGTTGCGGCCATGCTCCAAGTTTCCCATCCATGCGGACGGAAACTGACCGGATGGCTCGGAAGACTGCAGGTATGACGAACCAGATGATCTCCGCTCAGGGCCTCACGAAGACGTTCCCCGCCAAGGGGAAGGTCGTCGAGGCCGTCCGTTCCGTCGACCTCGAGGTCGGCGCCGGCGAGCTCGTCGCCTTCCTCGGCCCGAACGGCGCCGGCAAGTCGACGACGCTTCGCATGCTCACCACCCTGTTGCCCCCGACGAGCGGCGACGCCATCGTCGCCGGCTCCGACATCCGCCGCGACCCGGCCGGCGTGCGCCGCCGCATCGGCTACGTCGGGCAGGGCAGCTCCGGCGGGCACACCCAGCGCGTGCGCGACGAGCTGCACGCACAGGGCTCCTTCTACGGCATGGGCCGCCGCGAGACCCGGGCGCGCGCCGCCGAGCTCATCGAGTCGCTCGAGCTCGGCCAGGTCGCCGGCCGGCAGGTGCAGTCGCTCTCGGGCGGCCAGAAGCGCCGGCTCGACATCGCGCTCGGCCTCATCCACCGGCCCGAGCTGCTCTTCCTCGACGAGCCGTCGACGGGCCTCGACCCGCACAGCCGCGCGAACCTCTGGGAGCACATCGTCGACCTCCGCCGCGAGACGGGCACGACGATCTTCCTGACGACGCACTACCTCGACGAGGCCGACCAGCTCGCCGAGCGCGTGATGGTGATGGATCACGGACAGGTCATCGCGGACGACACCGCCTGGGCGCTCAAGGAATCGCTCGCGGGCGACCGCGTGAGCCTCACCTTCGAGACGGCAGCGGATGCCGCGGCCGCCGCGGCCCGCATCGGCGGCGCGGCCTCCGGGCAGGTCGTCACGGTGACGGCGCCCGGCGGCGATCGGGCGCTGCCCCGATACATCCGCTCGCTCGGCGACGCCGGACTCGATGTCACCGCCGCCACCCACCGGCAGCCGACCCTCGACGACGTGTTCCTCGCCCTCACGGGCCGCACCCTTCGCGAGGAGGCCGCGCACGCCGAGGCATCCGCCGAGCCGGCCCTCGCCTGATCCACCCCCGACGAACATGAAGGAGCAACTCATGACCACCATCGACGCCACCGCCCGCCCGACGGGCTTCCTCCGAGACACCGCCTCGGTCTTCGTCCGAGAGTCGCGCCCGCTCGTCCGCGACCCGTTCAGCGTGATCTTCTCGCTCGTGCAGCCGCTCGTCTTCCTCGGGCTGTTCGGCCCGCTGCTGATCGGCGCCTCCGGCGGGGACGCCGCGGGCACGCTGCAGTGGTTCGTGCCAGGCATCCTCGTGATGGTCGCGCTGTTCGGCACGGCCTCGACGGGCGCCAACCTGCTCTTCGAGATGCAGACGGGATCGCACGAGCGCACGCTCGTCGCCCCGCTCTCGCGGAGCGCACTGCTCGTCGGCCGCGCCCTCAAGGAGGTCGTGCCCCTCGTGATCCAGGGCACGATCGTGGTGCTCGTCGCCGTGCCGTTCGGCTTCTCGCTCGACGTGCCCGGGCTCGTCGCCGGCCTCGCGGTGCTCGCCGTCTTCGGCATCGGGTTCGGCGCGCTCAGCTACACGCTCGCCCTCGCCTGCCGCAACCGCGACTGGATGTTCTGGATGGTGCACCAGACGCTGCTCTTCCCGCTCATGATCCTCTCGGGCATGCTGCTGCCGCTCGAGGACGGCCCCGCGTGGATGCAGGTCGCCGCGGCGATCAATCCGCTGAGCTACATCGTCGGTGCCGAGCGAGCGCTCCTCGCGGGCGACTTCGGCGCTCCCGCCGTCATCGGCGGCGTCATCGCCGCCGCGGTGACCTGCGCGATCGGCGTCGTGGTCGGTGTGCGGGCGATGAAGCGGGCCCGCTGAGCCGGCGCACCGGCTGCACCGCCTCGTCCTCGACGGACTACGATTCGTCGAGGACGTTGGCGTGTCGGTGAGGACGGATCATGGTCAGCTTGAACCAGCTCGAGGTGCTCGTCGCCGTCGTCGAGGCCGGCGGGTTCTCGGGCGCGGCGAAGCGGCTCTACATGAGCCAACCCTCGGTGTCGAACCACGTGCGCAACCTCGAGCTCTCCCTCGGGGTGCACCTCGTCGAGCGCACGACCCAGGGGGCCCGGCCCACACCGGCCGGCGACGTCGTCGTCGACCACGCGCGCAGGATCTTCGCGCAGCTCGAGTCCCTCGAGCACAGCATCGCGGGCTTCCAGGGCCTCGAGGCCGGGCGACTCACGGTTGCCGGCACCACGACCCTCGGCACCTACCTGCTGCCCCGCCTCGTCGCCGACTTCACCGCCCGTGCCCCGAAGATCGACTGCCAGATCCGCGTCGGCAACGAGGAGGCCGTCGAGGGGTGGGTGATCCGCGGCGAGGTCGCCCTCGGGCTGTGTATCGGCGAGCCCAAGGAGCCGCTCGACTCCGAGGCGCTGCTCACTGAGGAGATGGTGCTGGTCGCGGCATCCGACTCGCCGCTCGTCGGCAAGCGGCTCGTGCCCGGCGACCTGGCCGGCCAGCGCTTCCTGGTGCGCGAGAAGGGATCGGCCACCCGGCGCCAGCAGGAGGACATCCTGCTGCAATGGGGCCTCGAGTCCGCCGAGCGGTGGGAGATGTGGGGGCCGGACACCCTGAAGGAGGCCGCCTACCAGGGGCTCGGCGTCGCCCTGCTCTCCGAGCATGCGATCGCCCGGGAGCGCTCGATGGGCCACCTCGTCGCCCTCGAGGTCGACCCGGCACCGCCGAGCCGCACCGTCTCGCTCATCCGCCGGGCCGACCGTGTGCTGACGCCGCCCGAAGAGGCGTTCGTGACCCAGCTGCGCGCGATCGCCGTCTGGCCCAGCTGAGGCAGCGCTCGGCGCCCGCGTGGGAGGCGGGCGGAAGAACCCGCGGCGGTCACGGTGGACGGGTGGGGCAGGCGGACACCACCCGCCCACGGCGACCGCCGCGGGCAGCGCTGAGCGGTCAGTACCTGATGCAGGCCGACCGCAGGTCGGTGTAGAAGTTCCACACGTCGGGCGAGCACTCGGGTGCGCCGAGCTGCGACGCCTTCGCGCCCATGTGCGGCAGGTGCGAATAGGCGCCCACGCCGGGACGGTTGACGTGCAGCATGCCCGCCTGGAAGTCCTGCAGCGCCTGGAAGATGCGGGCGGGGTCCTGCGTGAAGATCGTGCCCGACATGCCGTACTTGACCGAGTTGCTGATGCGCATCGCGTCGTCGTAGCCCTCGCACGTGATCACCGAGAGCACGGGACCGAAGACCTCCTCCTGGGCGAGGTGCGAGTCCCACGCCACCTGGTCGAGCACCGTCGGCTGCACGAAGTAGCCGGGCGTCTCGAGTTCCGCAGCGCCTCCGCCGACGGCGACCTCGGCACCATCGGCGACCGCGCGCTCGATCGCGGTGAGGCAGGCGACCTGGCGCTCCTCGTTGACGACCGGTCCGATGTCGGCCCAGTCCTGGTCGCCTGCGCCGATCCGCATCGCCTGCACCCGCGGAACGAGGCGGGAGAGCAGCTCGTCGTGCACCGCCGCGTCGACGATCACCCGGCTGGTCGCGCTGCAGCGCTGCCCGCTCTGGCCGAACGCGCCATGGATGATCGCGTCGGTCGCGGCGTCGAGGTCGGCGTCGGCGAGCACGATCAGCGCGTTCTTGCCGCCGAGCTCGAGCTGGGTGCGCATGAGGCGGTTCGCGCCGGCGCGGTTGATCGCCTGCCCGACGGGCAGCGACCCGGTGAACGAGATGCCGGCGACCCTCGGGTCGTTCACGATCGCCTCGCCCGCCTCGCGGTCGCCCTGGATCAGGTTGAGCACGCCGTCGGGCAGGCCGGCGTCGGCGAACGCCTGCACCAGCAGCGCCGAGGTCCACGGGGTCAGGGGCGACGGCTTCAGCACCGCGCCGCAGCCGGCGAGGAGCGCGGGCGCGACCTTCCACATGGGGATGGCCACCGGAAAGTTCCAGGGCGTGATCAGGCCGACGACGCCGAGGGGACGCCGGAAGGTCATCACGACGGTGCGGGGCTCTTCAGCCGGGGTGGTGACGCCGTTGATGCGTCGCGCCTCGCCGATCGTGAACTCGAGGATCGCGAGGGAGCGGGTGACCTCGCCGCGAGCCTCCGAGAGGCGCTTGCCCTGCTCGCGGGTGATCGCCGCGGCGAAGAGGTCGATGCGCTCCTCGATGAGGCGGGCGGCGCGAGTGAGCACCTTCGCCCGCTCGATCGGGCCGATCGCGTCCCATGCGGGCTGCGCGGCCTCGGCCGCGTCGACGGCGGCGGTGACGTCGGCGGTGATCGACTCCGTGAACGCGCCGATCACGTCATCGGTGTTCGCCGGATTGCGGTTGTCGCGGGTGTCGCCGCTCGCGCTGGCGGTCCAGACCCCGTCGATGTGGTTCAGGAGGTGATCGGACTGGGGCTGAGGCGTCACGTCGGCTCCTTCGGCACGGGTCGGGTCGAGGGTCAGCGGGGGGTGGAGATCGGTCACGAGAGGGCTCCTCGGTCAGTTGGGGCGAACGGCGATGCGCGGCGCGGCACCGGTGCGCGCGAAGGCGACGGCGTCGTCGATGTCTGCAAGGTCGAATGCGTCGGGGATGAGGTCGACGAACAGTTGCTGCGCCGGCGTGCGGCGGAGGAAGTCGATCGCCTCGACGAGGTCGTCGATGCGGTAGTTGTGGCTGCCGACGACGGTCGTCAGGTTCTTGACGTAGCCGCTCGGCTCGAAACTGATCTCGGGCGCCGGCGAGACGGAGCCGACGAGCGCGATCCGGCCGCCCATGTCGACGATGTCGAAGGCCGACTGCACCGCGCGGCTGTTGCCGGAGAGCTCGAAGACGACGTCGGCGCCGTGCTCCTTCGCCGTCGCGGCGAGGTCTTCGGGCGCGACGGCGAAGGTGGCGCCGAACTCCAGGGCGAGCGCCCGTCGGGCGGGATCGATGTCCACCGCGATCACCGTCTCGACGCCGCGGTCCTTGGCGTACGCCACGGCCGTCAGGCCGAGCATGCCGCATCCGAGCACGACGACCACGTCGCCGGCGTCGAGCTCGACGCGCCGGGCCGCGCACGTGACGGTGGCGGTGGCGCAGTTCGCGGGTGCGGCGATGGCCGCGGGCAGATCATCGGGCACCGGCACCAGTCCGGTGCCCGAGATCAGGTGGCAGTGCGAGGCGAAGCCGCCGTTGAGCTTCCAGTGCTCGTCCATCGCCTCGTGGCCGTACTTGCGCAGGGTCGTGCACTTCTGCGGGATCCCCCGGCGACAACGGCGACAGGTGCCGCACGAGGTGCCGATGGTCCAGGTGACCCGGTCCCCGACGGCCAGGGCGCGACCGTCGGGGCCCAGCGCGTCGCCCCCGATGGCGACGACATGGCCGACCGCCTCGTGCCCGAGCACGGTGGGGAGCGGTGTCGGCCGGTCACCGGCGATGGTGTGCAGATCGCTCCCGCAGATCGTCGCGAGCTCGATCGCCACCAGCACCTCCCCGACGCGGAGCTCGGGCAGCGGCTGGGGGTCGACGGAGAATCCCTCGTCGACGCCCGACCACACCGCTGCCGTTGCGACGGTGGTCGTCGACGTCTTCGTCACGTCATTGGCCATGGTCGTCATTGTCCTACTCCTCGTCGGGTACCGGATGGGACCGGGGCGGTCCCGTTTCGCCGGGTGCAGTGAAGCGCGTCAGCGCCTGGTGGAGGTCAGCGCCGGGTGGAGGTCAGCGCCTGATCGTCGAGGCGACGAGCGCGCTGCAGGCGCAGCAGACCGCCACGATCGGGAAGATCAGGCTGGCGTCACCGCCGTTGGCGTCCATAATGTGCCCGATGATCGGCTCGGCGGCACCCGCGAACAGGTAGGAGAAGAAGTTCACCGCTCCGATCGCCGTGCCGGCCATGACCTTGCCGGCGAGGTCGGGGCAGAGCGCCCAGAATGACGACTGCGGGCCGTAGATGAAGAAGCCGCAGAGGAACAGCAGCACGATGCCGAGTGCGGGGCCGGGGTTGAGCAGCCACATCGCCATCGCCGACAGTGCGCCGAGCGACATGAAGAGCATGATGGGGCGGTCGCGGCGGGATCCGAAGAGCCGGTCGGAGAGCTGGCCGTTGACCAGTGCGCCGACGGCCATGCCGACGGGAAGCGAGAGCGAGATCCAGAGGCCGCCCGGGGTCGCCTTCCATTCGTCGCCGAGGAAGAACACCGGAACCCAGATGAGCATGCCGTAGCGGGCCGAGTTCTGGAAGCCGATCGCGATGCCCGTGAGCCAGATCTTCGGGATGCCGAGCACCGTCTTGTAACGGGTGATCGACTTCACCGGGGCCTCCGCCTCGGCGACGTCGAGCGCGCCGACCGACGACGTCGTCGTGGCGATCGTCTTCTCGGCGTGGTCGGCGTCCTTCGTGAAGGACTCCGGGGGGATGACGCCGGCCGACTTGGGGGTGTCGCGAGCGATGAGGTAGAAGGTGATGCCGCCGACGAGCATGAGCAGCACGGGCAGGCGGAACAGCCACTGCCACTCGAGGTCGAACGTGTCGACCACGAGCGTCGACGTCGCGAACACGAGCACCGAGGAGCAGCCCGCCGCGAGCGTGTAGAACCCGAACGTCTTGCCGCGCTCGGAGTGGCTCCACCAGTTGGAGATCACCCGGCCGCCGGCCGACCAGCCCATCGACTGCGCGACCCCGTTCGCACCGAGCATGGCGCCCATGCCGACCGGTGTTCCCGTGAAGCTGGCGCCGACGCAGAACGCGGTCGAGGCGATCGAGCCGACCGTGGCCATGCGACGGCCGCCGAACTTGTCGGAGAGGTTGCCGTTGATGAGCTGGCCGACGGCGTACGACCAGAGCGCGATGCCGCTGATGGCGCCGATCGTCGCCTTGGTCCAGCCGAACTCCTCCTGGATGCCGGGGATCGCGAAGCCGAAGGCCTGGCGCCCGGTATAGAAGAACAGGTACATGAACATGGACGCCAGCAGCATTCGCCACGCCATCTTGCGGAACGTCGGTGCGTCGAGCTGCTTACCGGTCGCCATTGGCCGGTCGATGGTGCTTGACATGGTTACCAATCTCCAAGTCGCAGTCAGCCTGCGGGTTTCAGGGGGTGGGGGGAGAGAGTCACACGGCGGTCAGTGCCGTGTGCTCGTGCTGGGAGACCAGGGTGGTCGCAACCCAGTACGCGTCGTAGTTGTGGATGTAGGCGGGGCGGCCCCACGGCTCGTCGAGCTGTTCCGGGTGGGGCAGCTGCCGGTTGATGATGAACGGGATCTGCAGTTCGCCGAGCGCCCCGTGCGAACGGAGCGGCGCGTCGAGGCCGCTCAGGTCGTGCCACGCGGCGTAGCGGCCGACGGCCGTGCCCTCCTCGCCGAGCACGATGATGTCGCCGATGCGGTCGGCCGGCATCGAGAACGTCTCTGCGGCCTCCTCGCGGGTCAGCGCGACCTGCACGCCGGGGATGAGGCGCAGCGCCTCGATCGTCGCGTCGCGGTCGGCGCCCTCGGGGAGGTAGACCGACGCGAACGAGCCCAGCGCGCCGTGGTGCACGGTGTAGGGATCGGTGATCGGCAGGATGACCCGCAGCCCGTCGGTGCCCGGCTCGACGTCGGAACTGCCGAGGATCGTGCGCACCTCGTCTTCGACGAAGAGCACGTTGGCCTTGCCCGAGGCATCCGTCTTCGCGCTCATGCCGTGGTCGGCGGTCAGCACCACGATCGCCCCGAGCGCCTCGAGCTCCGACGCGTAGCGGTCGATCTCGGCGTAGAGGTCGTTGGCAGGCTCGGTGCCCGGTGCGTTCTTGTGCTGGATGTAGTCGGTCAGCGACAGGTACATGAGGTCGACGTGCCGGCTGCGCAGGATCTCGACGCCGGCGGCGAGCGCGAAGATCGACAGCTCGGCCGAGTAGACGCTCGCGAGCGGCTTGCCGACGAGTTCGAGCACGTTCTCGATGCCGTTGTCTTCGAGGGTGACCTGATCGGCCTTCTCAGCCGAGAAGCAGATCCCGGTGCGCCGCGGCTCGACGAACTCGCCGCTGCCGTCGAGGCTGGGCCCCGCTTCGACGACGCCCGCGCCGAGGAGGCGGCGGAGCTTGTCCTTCGCGGTGACGATGACCACGTCGAGCCCGGCGTCGTTCGCGGCACCGAAGATGGTGGGGGCCCGCAGGAACTTCTTGTCGTTCATGAGCACCTCCTCACCCGTCGTGGTGTCGAAGATGTAGTTGCCGCTGATGCCGTGCACGGCCGGCGGCTGACCCGTCGCGATCGAGATGTTGTTGGGGTTCGTCAGCGCGGGCATGGCGCAGTGCGCCTCCCACGAGCTGGTGTTCGACTCGAGCGACTGCGCGAGCCAGGGCATGCGGCCGGCCTTGATCGCCTCGAGGTGGTAGTCGGGCTCGCTGCCGTCGATGCAGATGACCACGACCGGTGCCTCCGGGGTCGTGTAGGTGCGGTCGTTGACGGTGAAGGTCTCGGCGGTCACGGTTCTCTCTTTCCTCGCTGTGCTCGGGCTGAGTCCACTCTGATCACCGACGTGCGATGCGGGAACCCAGATCGGCGCTATCGGCGCCATAGCGTTCGGCGATGCAGCCCCGGGATCGCCCGATTTCCGGGGCCGGGGGCCGCGCCGTCGCCGTCGCGTACGCTCGTGGGATGCCCCACGACGTCGTGATCCTCGGCGGTGGCCACAACGGCCTCACCGCCGCCGCCTACCTCGCCCGAGCGGGCAAGCGCGTGCTGCTGCTCGAGCGCAGCGACCACCTCGGCGGCGCCGCCGTCTCGGCCGACGCGTTCGAGGGCGTCGACGCGCGCCTCTCGCGCTACTCGTACCTCGTGAGCCTGCTGCCGCAGCGCATCATCGACGACCTCGGCCTCGACGTGCGCCTCGTGCGCCGGCGCTTCTCGTCGTACACTCCCGACCCCGCCGACCCGTCGCGCGGCCTGCTCGTCGACGCCGAGGCCCCTTCGACAGGCTCAGGGAGCACGGCGGCCGCCTTCGCCCGGGTCGACGCCGAACCCGACGCGGCCGCGTGGCAGGCGTTCTACGCCGACACGGCCCGGTTGGCCGAGCGCCTCTTCCCGACGCTCACCGAACCCCTGCCGACCCGCGACGAGGCGCGCGCGCTGCTCGGCGACGAGCGGCTCTGGCGCGAGTTCGTCGAGCGGCCGCTCGGCGAGGTGATCGACGCCCGGTTCACGAGCGACCTCGTGCGCGGCGTCGTCGCGACCGACGGGCTCATCGGCACGTTCACCGAGCTCGACGACCCGTCGCTCGACGCGAACCGCTGCTTCCTGTATCACGTGATCGGCGGCGGCACCGGCGACTGGGACGTGCCGGTCGGCGGCATGGGCGCCGTCACCGGCGAACTCGCGCGCGCGGCCCGCGAGGCCGGCGCCGAGCTCGTGACGGGCGCAGAGGTCGTCGCGGTCGATCCGTCGGGCGAGGTGCGCTGGCGACCCGGAGACGAACCGGGCGAGCGGATGTCGGAGGCGCGCGTCATCCTCGCGAACGTCGCGCCCGCGGTGCTCGACCGGCTGCTCGAAGCGGGTGCGCAGGCCTCACCCGCTTCGGCGACGACGACCGGGGTGCCCTCCGTCGTGCGCGAACGCCTGCGCCACCTGAACGCGCCAGAGGGCGCGCAGGTGAAGGTGAACCTGCTGCTCACCCGGCTGCCGGAACTGCGCGACTCGACCGTCGCCCCAGAGGCCGCGTTCGCGGGCACGTTCCACATCAACGAACTCGCGTCGCAGCTCGAGACCGCCTACGGCGAGGCGGCCCGCGGTCGCATTCCCTCGCAGCTGCCGTGCGAGATCTACTGCCACACCCTGAGCGACCCGTCGATCCTCTCGCCCGAGCTCGCGGCATCCGGCGCCCACACCCTGACCGTCTTCGGCCTGCACGTGCCGCACCGGCTGCTCGAGCGCTTCGGCAACGACGAGCTGCGGGCGCGACTGCAGGCGGCGGTGCTCGCCTCGCTGAACTCGGTGCTCGCGGAGCCGATCGAGGGCGTCATCGCGACGGATGCCGCCGGCAACCCCTGCATCGAGACGAAGACGACCCTCGACCTTGAGGAGGCGCTCGCGATGCCGGGCGGCAACATCTTCCACGGCGGGCTGTCCTGGCCGTGGGCGGAGCCGGGCGCCGCCCTCTCGACGCCGGCAGAGCGCTGGGGCGTCGCGACGGCGCATCCCGGCATCCTGCTCTGCGGATCGGGTGCCGTGCGCGGCGGGGCCGTGAGCGGCATCGGCGGCCACAACGCGGCGATGGCGGTGCTCGAGGCATCCGCCGGCTGATCAGCCGAGCGCGACCCAGCCGACGCCCACGACCACCGCGACGATGCCGAGCACGAGGCTCGGAACGAACGCCTCCTTGCGCTTCACGTGCAGGGCGACGGCGAACACCATCGTGATCGCGAGCGCGAACGCCGCAACGGGCGTGAGCCACGGCAGGATGCCGGTGGCGGCGGGCAGCACGAGGCCGATCGCTCCCAGCACCTCGACCAGGCCGATGGTCTTGAGCTGGCCGGCGCTCACGTCTTCGACCCAGGGCATGTTCGCGAGCACGGCCTCGCGCGACTTGGTCGCCTTCATGGTGCCGGCCATGCCGAACAGGAGGGCGAGCAGGCCGGTGACGATCCAGAGTGCGATGAGCAAGGTCTCTCCAAGTGTTGGTTACTGTTCGTGCGTAACGCACGAACGGTGACACTAACGCATGGAGGCCACGCACTTCACCGTGCGTGACGCACCACGAGGTGCGTAACGCGGTGCTCTCGGTCGAGCCTGTCGAAACCGGGTTGAGCCTGTTCTGTGGGTCGAGCCTGTCGAAACCGGGTTTCGACAGGCTCAACCAGTTGAGTTCGGTGACCTAGAAGACGAAGACCTGGCCGAGCACCATGATGGCGATGATGAAGAGCGCGATGATGGCGCCCACGACCGCCAGCGACTTCACCGAGAGCTTCGCGACGAGGTAGCCGACGAGGAACGGCAGCGCGAACAGGAAGATCGTCACGGTCCACCAGAAGAACTGGTAGCCGCCCTGGGTCGCCTCGGAGAGTCGACCGGCGAAAAGCTGCTGGGAGTGCGGCGTCGTCGCGAACGTGAACGCGGCCGACAGCGGAATGGCGATGAATGCGAACACGACCAGACCGGCGAGTGCGCCCCAGAGGCCGGCCTTGTTGTTCTCGGGGTCGATGTCGAGCGTCTCTTCTCTACTCGCCGACCGCCCGCTCGACGACGTCTTCACGCCCGATGATGTCTGCCCACTCGACGCACGCTTGCGTCCCCCACTCGATCCCATGGCCACACTCTAGTGGGCGGCGGGCCGCTCTGGCGGTTGGCGCGCAGCGGGATTAGCCTGAGGGAACGAGCGAACGGGGGGCCGAGATGACCGCGAGACCGACCGGGCACTACGTGCTGAAAGACGACGGCCTGTACCTGCAGTTCGACCGCCTCTTCCACGCTCCCATCGAAGACGTCTGGTTCAGCCTCACGAATCCGAACGCCATGCGCGCCTGGATCGGCACGTACACCGGCAGCCCGGCGACCGGCGGCGTGCGGTTCCGCATGGAGGCCGAAGGCGAGGGCGAGTGGCAGAATGTCACGATCCTCGAGTGCGCGGCGCCGCACCGGTTCACCGCCGACTCGGGCCCCGGCCCGACGGGCATCCGAGTCTTCTGCCATCTCGTCGAGGGCGGGGGCATGACGACGCTCACGCTCGGTCAGCGCCTGCGCGACCCCGCCGAATCGGCCGACATGGGCCCCGGGTGGGACTACTACCTCGACCGACTCGCGGCCGCCCGCGCCGGCATGCCGCAGCCCGCATGGGAGACCTACTACCCGGCGTTCGCCCGGCACTACCGGGAGCTCCAGGTTCCGACCGCCGCGAACAGCTGAAGCACGCCTCGGCGCGCTCCCCTGCGGCGGAGCCGCGCCGCCCTCGACCGACGCCGTGCTGAAGCACGCTCCGGCGCGCTCCCCGGCGGCGGAACGGCCCCGCCCTAGACTGACGCCGTGAAGAGCATCGAACGCCAGGCCCGCGAGTCCACGGAAACCGCGGGCTGGCGCGCACGCAACGCGAACCTGATGGCCGACAAGCCGTTCCAGTGGGCGTTCGTCGCGACCCTCGGCGTCGTGGTCGCGCTCGGCATCGCCGCCGCGTTCGCGAGCATCTCGAGCGTCGTCTTCTCGGTGCTCGCCGCCGCGTTCGTCACGCTCGGGCTCGACCCGCTCGTGCGCTGGTTCGAGCGCCGCGGCCTGAAGCGCGGCGCCGCCATCGTCACCGTCATCATCCTGTTCATCGTCGTGATCGCCGGCATGCTCTGGCTCGTGCTGCCCATCGTCATCACCCAGGCGAGCGCATTCATCAACAGCCTTCCCGCCATGTACAAGGACCTGCAGACGCAGGACTGGTTCCAGGACGCGCAGGCCGGCTCGGGCGGCGTGCTCGGCTCCGTCTACAAGTGGGTCGTCGACACCATCAGCGACCCGAACTTCTGGGCGACCATCGGCGGCGGCGCACTGAACGTCGGCTTCGCGATCATCGGCGGCCTCTCGAGCGCGTTCTTCATCTTCATCCTGACGATCTACTTCACGGCGACCCTCGACTCGTCGAAGCGGGCGATCTACACACTCATCTCGGCGTCGCACCGCGAGCGCGTCGTCGGCTACGCCGAGCGCATCATGCAGAACGTCGGCCGCTACCTCAGCGGCATGGTCGTGCTCGCGTTCTTCAACGCGGTCTACAGCTTCATCCTGCTGCTGCTCGTGGGAGTGCCGTTCGCGCTCGTGATCGCGGTGGCGGCATTCTTCATCACGCTCATCCCGCTCATCGGAACGGTGCTGACGACGGCGGTCATGACGGTGATCGCCCTGTTCGTCTCGCCGGTGGCGGCCCTCATCGTGCTCGTCTTCATGCTCATCTACATGCAGGTCGAGGCCTACATCCTCACGCCGAAGGTCATGAGCAAGGCCGTGCAGGTGCCCGGCTCGATCGTGCTCATCGCCGCGCTCGCGGGCGGCACGCTCGGCGGGCTGCCCGGTGCGCTCGTCGCGATCCCCGTCGCCGCCGGCATCCTGCTCATCATCAAAGAGGTCGTCGTGCCGAAGAAGGCGCGTAGCTAGCGGTCAGTTCCAGATCGACGGCGCCGCCGCGCGAGTGGCGGGCAGCGCGACATCCGTGCCCCATCGCTCCATCCAATCGGGGATGTCGTCGGCGTCCGAGACACCGAGCGCCTCGACGATGTCGGACATCGGCACCGTGCCGCCGCCCTTCTTGAGGAACCGCGCGCGGATGAACCCCTGCGCGTAGATCTCGGGCTCGCCGTCGGCGCCGGGCCGCACATAGCGCTGCTCCATGTAGACGGCCTTGTCGTCGTGGCCGACGAGCCGCGACTCGATCGTGAAGCGCTGCCACAACTGCAGGGACTTGCGGAACGTGACCGTCTCGCTCGCGACGACGGGGTACCAGTTCTTCTCGCGCATCATGGCCCAGACGCCGTTGCGCACGAGCATGTCGAAGCGCGCGACATCCATGATCGAGAAGTAGACGCCGTTGTTCATGTGCCGGTTGATGTCGAGGTCGGTCGGCAGGGTGATGAAGTTCGTGCGGGCGACATCCCAGTGCCCGAGGTCGGGCTTGCGCCGAGACAGGAACAGCACGTGGAGCAGGGTGCGGAAGAACATGTGCATGATCCACGACTGTATGACGAATTCATGGTGGATCATCCGACATTGGCGGAAGCCACAGTCGCGCGACCGGATGCCGCGGCTCTCGTTGTGCGAGCCCGCGACGACTACTCGGCGACGGTCGGCACGCGGTAGCGCAGGTGCGTCGCCCGTGCTCCCTGAACTGCGGAGATCGGCTCGAGCTCCACCCGATGCGGAGCCGCGTCGGGGAAGAGCCGGTCGCCGCCGCCGAGCAGCACCGGAACGATGTGGAGACGCGCCTCGTCGACGAGTCCGAGGGCGAGGGCCTGCCTCGCGACATCCGCACCGCCGATGACGCAGACGGATGCCGCGCTCGCAGCCGCGCCGGCACGGGCGATCGCTTCGCCCACTCCACCGGTGACGAACTCGTAGCGCGAACCGCCTCGAGAGTACGGCTCGTGGGGTCGACTGGTGACGACGAAGCACGGGCGTCCCTGGAACACGGGCTCGTCGCCCCAGACGGCCTCCCGGACGTCGAGCGTGCGTCGGCCGAGCACGAAGGCGCCGGTCGACTCGTAGAGGTGCGCGACGGCGTCGCGATCGACCTCTTCAGCCGAGTCGTCGATCAGGCCGTCGCGGTCGTCATCGCCGGGCGAACCGGCGAACACCGAGTCGCGCATCCACGAGTGCACCCGCTCCCCCTCGAGCCCGAACGGATGCTCGAGACTCACGCCCACCGCCGCGGTGAATCCGTCGACGGTCATCGTCATCTCGAGGAAGACGTGGGACACGGGGATCAGCCCTTGACGGGCACGTGTCGCTCGTCGACGCCGTTGTAGACCGACAGCGGGCGGATGAGGGCGTTGGACGCCGCCTGCTCCATGATGTGGGCCGTCCAGCCCGTGATGCGGCTCGCGACGAACAGCGGCGTGAAGGTCAGGGTGTCGAAGCCCATGAGGTGGTAGGCCGGGCCGGCCGGGTAGTCGAGGTTCGGCTTGATGCCCTTGCGCTCGCCCATCGCCTGCTCGAGGGCGACGTACAGCTCGAGCAGGTCGGGCCGCTCGTAGTACTCGACCATGCGCTCCATGGCATCGCGCATCGTCGGCACGCGGGAGTCGCCGTTCTTGTAGACCCGGTGGCCGAAGCCCATGATCTTGCGCTTCTCGGCGAGTGCGGTGTCGAGCCAGGCGACCGCGCGCTCGGCGCCGCCGGGGCCTGCCCCGATCTCCTCGAAGGTGTGCATGACGGCCTCGTTGGCGCCGCCGTGCAGCGCGCCCTTGAGTGCGCCGATCGCACCGGTGACCGCGGAGTAGAGGTCGGCGAGCGTCGAGGTGATGACGCGGGCGGTGAACGTCGAGGCGTTGAACGAGTGCTCGGCGTAGAGGATCATCGACACGTCGAAGGCGCTCACGACGGGCAGCTCGGGAAGCTCGCCGAACGTCTGCCAGAGGAAGTTCGCCGAGAAGCCGAGGTCGCCGCGCGGCTCGACGAACTCGAGTTCGTGCCGGCGCCGCTGGTCGTACGAGACGATCGACGGCAGCTTCGCGAGCAGGCGGATCGACTTGTCGAGGTTGGCCTCGACGCTGTCGTCGGGGGTCGCGGGGTCGCTCGCGCCGATCACCGAGACCGCGGTGCGCACGACGTCCATGGGGTGGGCGGTGAGCGGCAGCTCGTCGATGATGCGCTTCACCTCGTGGTCGAGGCCGCGGAGCGAGCGCTCGCGCTCCTCGAACTCGGCCAGCTGCGCGTCATCCGGCAGCTCGCCGTTCCACAGCAGGTAGGCGACCTCCTCGAACGTCGACGACGCCGCGAGTTCCTGCACCGGGTAGCCGCGGTAGAGCAGGGAGTTCGACTCGGGGTTCACCTTCGAGATCGCGGTGTAGTCGACCGGGACGCCGGCCAGGCCCTTGTAGATCTCGGGCGGTACTGCGATCTCGTGCTCAGCCAATGTGTGCTCCCTTGCGTTGGCGTGGTCTCGATACGGCGCTGGCGCGCCTACTCGACCGGCGTCTTGCTGACCGTGAAGTTGAAGATACTCGTATCGAAGCGGTTGTAGCCCTCATAGTCGATGAGTTCGTAGAGATCGGCGCGGTGCTGCATCTCGTCGAGCTTGCCGACGAGCGAGCCCGTCGCCTCGATCTCGTCGAGGCCGCGCACGGCGGAACCCATCGCGAGGCGCAGCAGCGACACCGGCCAGATGACGATGTTCATGCCGACGTCGGCGAGCTGGCGCACCGTGAAGAGCTCGCTCTTGCCGAACTCGGTCATGTTGGCGAGCAGCGGCACATCGACCGCGGCGCGGACCGCCTCGAACTCGGCGAGCGACCGCATCGCCTCGGGGAAGATGGCATCGGCGCCGGCATCGACGAGCGCCTTCGCGCGATCGACCGCGGCGGCGAGCCCGTCGACCGCGGCGATGTCGGTTCGCGCCATGACGAGGAAGTTCGGGTCTCGGCGGGCATCGACGGCGGCGCGGATGCGCTGCAGCGCCGTCGCCTCGTCGACGACCTGCTTGCCGTCGAGGTGGCCGCAGCGCTTGGGATTCACCTGGTCCTCGATATGGAGGCCCGCGAGGCCGGCGTCCTCCATCTCCTGCACGGTGCGGGCGACGTTCATCGGCTCGCCGAAGCCGGTGTCGGCGTCGATGATCGCCGGCAGCTCGGTCATCCGGGTGATCTGCTTGCCGCGGCCCGCGACCTCGGTGAGGGTCGTGAGGCCGATGTCGGGCAGGCCGAGGTCGGCCGAGAGCACGGCGCCCGAGATGTAGACGCCCTCGAAGCCCTTCTGCTCGATGAGCCTCGCCGAGAGCGGGTTGAACGCCCCGGGGAACCGCATGATCTCACCGGTCGCGAGTCGCTCGCGGAAGAGCCGGCGCTTCTCGGACGGGGTGGTCGTCGCGTACAGCATCAGAACAGTCCCTCGGGCACCTCGACGCCGACGAGCGCGCCGGGGGCGACGTTGAACGTGAGGCCGCCGAGCTCATCGGGGCCGAGCTCGGGCAGTCGCTGCGCGACGTCGAGGAAGCGCTCGATCTCTTCGGGCGTCAGCGCCCACTCGGCGAGCGTGCGGAACTTCTGCACGTACTGCTCGCGCGCGAACGGCCGGGCGCCGAGCGGGTGCGCGTCGGCCACGGCGATCTCGTCGACGATCTCGCCGCCGTCGGCGAGCTTGATGACGACTCGACCGCCGAACGCCTTCTCGGCGATGTCGTTCGAGTGGTAGCGGCGCGTCCACTCCTCGTCTTCGACCGTGGTGACCTTGTTCCACAGCTCGATGGTGTCGGCGCGGTGGGCGCGCTCGGGCGAGTACGACTCGGCGTGGTTCCACGTGCCGTCCTGCAGGGCGACGGTGAAGATGTACGGGATCGAGTGGTCGAGCGTCTCGCGCGAGGCATCGGGGTCGTACTTCTGGGGGTCGTTCGCGCCCGAGCCGATGACGTAGTGCGTGTGGTGCGAGGTGTGCAGGACGATCGACTCGATGCGCGACGGGTCGTCGAGGATCAGGGGGTACTCGTCGTGGAGCTTGCGGGCGAGGTCGATCCACGCCTGCGCCTGGTACTCGGCCGAGTGCTCCTTCGTGTACGAGTCGAGGATGGCGCGCTTGGCCTCTCCCACCTCGGGCAGCGGCACCTCGTACGAGGCATCCGGCCCGTCGAGGAGCCAGGCGACGACGCCGTCTTCGCCCTCGTAGATCGGCACGGGACTCGTCTGGCCGCGCATCGCGCGGTCGACCGCTTCGACGGCCATCTTGCCGGCGAACGCGGGGGCGTGCGCCTTCCACGTCGAGATCTCGCCCTTGCGCGACTGCCGCGTGGCGGTGGTCGTGTGCAGTGCCTGGCCGATCGCCTGGAAGATCGTCTCCTGGTCGAGGCCGAGCAGGGTGCCGATGCCGGCTGCGGCCGACGGACCGAGGTGGGCCACATGGTCGATCTTGTGCTTGTGCAGCGAGATCGCCTTCACGAGGTCGATCTGGATCTCGTAGCCCGTCGCGATGCCGCGCACGATGTCGCGCCCCGTGAGGCCGCGGTTCGCCGCGAGGTGCTGGGCGACGGCGACGATCGGCGGGATGTTGTCGCCGGGGTGCGAGTACTCCGCGGCGAGGAAGGTGTCGTGGAAGTCGAGTTCGCGCACAGCCACTCCGTTGGCCCACGCCGCCCACTCGGGCGACGTGCGGCGCGCGGCATCCGCACCGAAGACGGTGGCGCCGTCGCCGCCGATCGAGACGGGGTGGGCGAGCGCCTGGCTGCGGGCCGAGACGACGGGGCCGCGGGCGATCGAGGCGGCCGCGACGGCCGCGTTGTCGATGACGCGGTTCACCACCATGTCGACGACGTCGTCGTCGAGCTCGACCGGGTCGGTCGCGACGCTCGCGAGCTTCCAGGCGAGCTGGCCCTCACGTGCGAGGTTCTCGTCGCTGCGGTGCGTGCGAAGGTGGTGGAGGTGCATGTTGACGGCCCTTTCAGAACTGTTCCAACGGTCAGGCTACGCGGTGCCCATCGGACTGACGAGACTCGATGGATGCGAGTGCGTGACGAAGGCTCATGTGCAGGTGCACATGGCTGGCATGGGCGGCGAGCGAGGCGTCGCCGGCGATGATCGCCTCGACGATCAAGAGGTGCTCGGATGCCGCGGCGCGGAGCCGATCGGGATTGTGTCGGGCCAGTCGCCGCACCCGGACCGAGTGCAGGCGAGCACTGCGGAGCGCCGCGACGAGCATGGGGTTGGCTGTGGCGGCGTCGATCGCCGCGTCGAGCGCGTCGACGGTGTCGTAGTAGGTGCGCAGGCCGTCGTCGCCGCTGTCGAGCAGCCGCGGTGCTGCCGCGAGCCGTTCGTGGAGCTCGGTGAATCGCGCAGGGTCGCGCCGGGTCGCGGCGAGCCGCGCGGCCTGCTCCTCGAGCGCCTCGCGCAGCTCGTACAGCGCGGTGATGCTCGCGGGCGAGAGCTCGCTCACCTGCAGCACTCGTGCGGAGGCCGCGGTGGCGAGACCATCGGCCTCGAGTCGGGCGAGGGCTTCGCGCACCGGCGTGCGAGAGACGCCGAGCCGGGTCGCCTGCTCGACCTCGGCGAGCGCGGTGCCCGGTGCGAGCACGCCGTCGAGGATCTCCTCGCGGAGCTCCCGATATGCGCGCTCGCTGGCTCTCATGCTCACCCTCCCCCACTTATGTATACGCTGCGGCAGAGGATCGCGCAAATGGTCATCCAGCTTGCGCTTGATGTATACAAACGCTAGGCGGGCGGCCAGACCGGTTCGAAGCGCGCATCGTCGAGCACCCTCGTCGCGAGACCGGGCTCGACCTCGGCGAGCGTCGACGGGTTCCAGCGGGGGGTGCGGTCCTTGTCGATGACCTGGGCGCGGATGCCCTCGCGCAGGTCGTGCTGTTCGATGAACCACGAGACGAGCCGGAACTCCTGCTCGAGGGCGTCTTCGAGGCTGCGCAGCGTGCGGGCGCGGCGCACCGACTCGAGCGTCACGGTGAGCGCGGTCGGCGAGAGGGTCTCGAGCTCGTCGGCGGCGGCGGCCGCGTAGGCGGTCGCGCCGGGGTCGAGCGGATGCTGCGGGAAGGAGCTCGACGAGGCGCCCCCGGTGGTCGCCGTCGCCCGTCCCTCGGCGAAGGCGCGCAGTCGCTCGATGATCTCAGCGACCGTGGGCGCCGAATAGCAGGCGTCGACCCAGTCGCGGGCGAGCGCGAGCGCGGACGGGCCGGGCGTCTCGTCGAAGAGCATGACGATCTCGGCCGGGCTGCCGGGGTCGGCTCGCTCGGCGAGCGCCTGGATGACGTGCGGCAGCCGCTCGGAGGGCACGAACGAGTCGGCGAAGCCGGCGTGCATCGCGTCGGCGGCATCCATCGTGCGCGAGTTCAGCGCGAGGTGCACGCCGAGCTCACCCGGAGCTTTCGCGAGCAACCAGCTGCCACCGACATCCGGAGTGAAGCCGATGCGGGTCTCGGGCATCGCGACGCGCGAGCGCTCGGTCACGATGCGGATCGAGGCGTGGCCGGCGAGGCCGATGCCGCCGCCCATCGTGATGCCGTCCATCAGCGCGACGACGGGCTTCGGGTAGCGCGCGATCATCGCGTCGAGCCGGTACTCCGCGCGGAAGAACGCCCGGGCTTCGGCGTGGTCGTCGTTCGAGGCGTACGTGTAGAGCTCGCGGATGTCCCCGCCGGCGCAGAAGCCGCGCTCCCCCGCGCCGTCGAGCACGACGACGCCGACTTCGGAGTCGGTGCGCCAGAGCTCGAAGATCGCGGCGAGCTCGCGGATCATCTCGTAGCTGAGGGCATTCAGCGCCTGCGGACGGTCGAGCGTGACGTGGCCGACACCGTCGGCGACGCTCGCAGAGATGTGGTCGCTCACGAGTGCCACCGTAGCCGCATCTCCTGTGGACAGGCGGGCCGCACACGGGCGCCCGCTCGGTACGCTGCCGCGATGATGCATCCGTTCGAGATCGTCGCTGAGCCTGTTCGGCGCAGGATCATCGAGGTGCTCGCGGTCGGCGAGCACCCGGTCGGGATCCTGAACGACGTGATCGCGATGGAGTTCTCGATCTCCCGATCCGCCGTCTCGCACCACTTGCGCATCTTGCGAGACGAGGGCGTCGTGAGCGTCGCGCCCGACCAGGGCTTGCCGCAGTCGCGACTCTACGTCGTGAACGGCGAGTACCTCGAACGCCTCGATGGTGCCGTCGGAGAGCTTTTCACCCTGTGGGAGCAGCGCTACGGCACGGGCGTTCGTCGCGCGCCGCAGTTCCCTGCGCACCCTGCGTCGCCGACGCGTCAACCGCACATGCACCGCGCGGGTCGCCGGGGGCAACGCGGCCGCCGCGATGGCCGGCGGAGCGAGCCGCCCGAGTCGGACCACCTCTCGACTGACTGACTGGGGGTCCCTCGGGCTCCAAAGGCTCGACGGGCTCACTTGCTGCCTGCCGACTCGTCGCGCCGACCCTGGCGTCGACCGACTCTTGACCGGATCGGTATGCCAGTTCCCCCTCATCGATGAGGGGGAACTGGCATATCCGAAATGGAAAAGGTTGGGCTGCGGGGTCGCCCGAGCGCGTACCGAAGGGGGAGATCCGAAGAACGCCGGAAGGAGCCGCCGACCGCACTCAGGCCGACCGGCCGTACTGCAACCTCACCGCTCCCGGCGGCCACGCGGCATCCGCCCGTATGATCTCGGGGTGGCCCTCGCCAAGATCCTCCTCTACTACGTCTTCACCCCGCTCGCCGACCCCGTCGCCGTGCGCCTGTGGCAGCGCGACCTCGCCGCGTCGCTGGGGCTCCGCGGGCGCATCCTGATCTCCGAGCACGGGCTGAACGGCACGCTCGGCGGCGAGATGAAGGCGCTGAAGCGCTATGTGCGCAAGACCCGCGAGTACCCCGCGTTCAAGCACATCGACTTCAAGTGGAGCGAGGGCACCGGCCTCGACGAGCACGGCGCGAGCACCGACTTCCCGAAGCTGAGCGTGAAGGTGCGCGATGAGATCGTCTCGTTCGGCGCACCCGGCGAGCTCTCCGTCGACGAGCAGGGCGTCGTCGGCGGCGGCACGAAGCTGACCCCCGAGGCGCTGCACGAGCTCATGGCCGAGCGCGGCGACGACGTCGTCTTCTTCGACGGGCGCAACGCCCTCGAGGCCGCGATCGGCCGCTTCGCCGGCGCCGTCGTGCCCGACGTCGAGACGACGCGCGACTTCGTCGAAGAACTCGACTCCGGGAAGTACGACGAGCTGAAGGGCAAGCCCGTCGTCACCTACTGCACCGGCGGCATCCGCTGCGAGGTGCTCTCGAGCCTCATGACGAGCCGCGGCTTCGGCGAGGTCTACCAACTCAAGGGCGGCATCGTGCGCTACGGCGAGCGATTCGGCGACGACGGCCTCTGGCGGGGTTCGCTCTACGTCTTCGACCAACGCGGCTCGATCGACTTCAGCGACCACGCGGCCGTCATCGGAACCTGCGCGCGCTGCGGCTCCGCGACCAATCGCACCGCCAACTGCACGGATGCCTCGTGCGACGCGGAGTTCGTGCTGTGCGCGTCGTGCGACACCGCGACCTGCGAGCTGCACGCCGCGGCGTCGACGCCGGTCGAATAGCGGCGACCGCTACCCGACCGACCCGGTCGCCCAGGCCGGCGGCACGAACTTCGCTTCGCCGAACATCGGGTACTCGACGAGCGCGCACTGGTCGGCGAGCTGGGCCCACGGCCGGTTGAGGCCGAAGGTGCCGTACTCGCGCACCTGCGTCACCCGGTCGAGGTCGAGCACGGCGAACAGCACCTCCTCGCCGCCCGAGGCGTGCTGCATGATCGTGCCTTCGGGGTCGACGATCACGCTCTCGCCGACGCCCGACGGCGCCGCGCCGTTCAGATTCACGACGAACACCTGATTCGCGAACGCGTTCGAGCGTGCCATGACGACCTCCATCTCGCGGTCGCGGGTCGTGGTGAGCGTCGGCTGGATGATGACCTCGGCACCGAGCCACGCGAGTTGGCGCGCGACCTCGGGAAAGCTGCCGTCGTAGCAGATCGCGAGGCCGACCCGCCCGACGCCGGGGATCTCGAACGTCGTGAAATCGCGTCCCGGCTGAAGTTCTTCGTAGGGCCGCCACGGGAAGAGCTTCCGGTAACGCGCGGCGATCTCGCCCTGCGGGGTGATCGCGACGGCGGTGTTGTAGAGCACGTCGCCGTCGCGCTCGACGAGCGAGCCCGGCACGAGCCACACGCCGAGCTCGCGGGCGAGCGCCCCGAGCCGGTCGGTCAGCGGGCCGGGGATCGTCGTCGCCGCGCGCTCGTCGAAGTCGGGGTCGTCGACGAGCATCGGCGCCGGCGCCGCGAGCAGCAGTTCGGGCACCACGACGAGGTCGACGTGGGGGCAGAGGGCGACGACCTTTCGCACCTGCGCCTCGAACTGCGCCCAGGTGGTGTCGATGTCGCGAGCGACCGCGGCGGTCTGGATGGCGGCGATGGACAGGGTGCGCACGTCAGCGCTCCTCTCGATGGTGGGGTTCGGCGGTCGCCGTGGCGGGCAGCGGGACATCCGCGGGGTCGGCGATGGTGAAGTCGTGGTCGCGAACCGTGCCGACCGGAATCGTCCGCCGCCCGAAGAACTCGGGGAAGGCCGGCCGCAGTGCCAGCGTGACGACGACGCCGACCACGAGTGCGCCGACACCGATCCAGAACACGGTGCCGACGCCGAGGATCGCCTCGCCGACGTACTCCGGGCTCGCCATGTCGATCGCGCTCACGACGAACGCGACGACCATGAGGAGCGCGCCGAGGGCCGGCAGGATGCCGGCGACCACGAGCTGGCGCGGATCGCGGCGGAACTCGGGTGCGAAGTACACGACCGCGGCGATCGCGGTCGCGGCGTAGTACGCGGCGACGAGCAGGCCGATCGCGAGGATCGCGAGGCCGATGAAGTCGGTCGAGAGCAGCGTGAGCAGCACGATCGTGGCGGCGCTGATGCCCGCCCACCACCACGTGGCGGCATTCGGCGTGCGGCGCACCGGGTGCACGCGCGTGATGGCGGCGGGCAGCGCGCGGTACGTCGCCATGCTGAGCCAGCCGCGAGGGGTGCTGACGGCGACGGTGAAGAGCGCAGCGAGTGCCGAGAGGCCGATCGCGAGGGTGATGACGCGCCCGAAGACGTCGCCGGTGGCGAGCGGTCCGAGCACCGAGAGCACGTCGTCGATCGCGGCATCCGAGGTGATGAGCTCGACGCCGCCGAAGCCGAGCGCCGCGACCGAGGCGGCGCAGTAGAGCACGAGCAGGATGACGGTCGAGATCACGACGGCGCGGCCGGGCGTGCGCGAGCGTTCGGTCGTCTCCTCGTTGACCGAGATGAGCGCGTCCCAGCCCCAGTAGATGAACAGGCAGAGGATGACGCCCGCCACGAGGCCGCTCGGGTCGTCGACGGCGAACGGGTTGAACCACGAGAGGCTCACCGGCTCGCCGGTCGAGGGCGCCGTGCCGGCCGCCATCGCGCTGAACGCGCCGAAGCAGAAGCCGCCGATCGCGACGATCTGCAGGGCGATGAGCGCGTACTGCACCCACGCCGCGAGCTGGATTCCCCGCACGGCGATCAGCGCGCTGATCCCGATGAGCGCGACGGCGAGGGAGACCGTCGCGACCGGGTTCTCGGCGACCGCCTCGAGCCCGAAGGTCGCGAGCAGGTACACCGTCGCGACCTGGGCGAGCGCGGCCGTCGCGATGAAGGTCGCGATCTGCGGCACCCAGCCTCCGAAGAACCAGCCGGCGACCGGACCGAGCGCCCGCGAGATCCATACGAAGACACCGCCGCAGTCGGGCATGGCTCGATTGAGGTCGCGGAAGGCGAACGCCGTGAACAGGATCGGCACAAAGCCGAGCAGGAACGCGGCCGGGGTGTGCACGCCGACGGCGCGGACGACGTAGCCGAGGGTGACCGCGAGGCTGTACGCCGGGGCGACCGCGGCAAGGCCGAGCGCGACGATCCGGCCGAGGCCGATCGCGTCGGGTTTGAGGCCCTTGTCGGGGGCTTCGGCGACGACGGGCGGTACCGCGTCGACAGGGGTGTGGCTCATCGAGTCTCCTTCGACCGAGAGGTAAGTTGAATGGCATTCAAACAACTGCGGGCAGCCTTTGTCAAGGTTTTCGGAACGACATTCAGATTTCGGGCGCGGATGTCTCGCCCGACGCGTCGCGCTGCGGCAGAATGAACGGATGCCCCGCCCCAACCGCCGCGCCGAACGCCGCCTCGCGATCCTCGAGGCCGCCAGGGGCGTCGCCGTGCGCGAGGGCGCCGAGGGCACCACGCTGCGTGCCATCGCGACGGCGGCCGGCATGGAGCCGTCGGCGGTGCTCTACTACTTCGACGGGCTCGGCGAGCTCGTGCGCGAACTCGTCTACGCCGCGAGCGACCGGTTCATCGACACGATCCACGAGGCGGTCGAGGCGGCGTCGGGCCCCGCCGCACGACTCGACGCGGCGATCGAGGCCGGCTCGACCGGCGGGCTCGCGGGCGACGAGTCCCGCATCCTCTACGAGTTCTGGTCGCTCGGGCTGCGCGACGACTCGCTCAACGACGCCGACCATGCCCTCGACCGGCGACAGGTCGCGATCTACCGCGAGATCCTCGACGACGGCGTCGCGAACGGAGTGTTCCGGCCGCGCCTCGCGATCGACGACGTCGCCTGGGCTCTCGTCGCCCTCGAAGACGGGCTCGTGATGGACATCCTCGCGGGCACGAAGACCCGCGACGAGGTCACGGCGCTCATCCGCTCGGTCGCCGAGGCGATGCTCGACGTCACCCTGCGGGGCTGACGGGCGAGGCGGCCGCGGGCGGCTCGGCGCCGGCGATGACGGCCACGGCCCTGGCGAGTTCGTCGCCGCTCGGCAGGCTGTCGGGGGCGAGCAGCCACAGGATGCCGAGGCTCTGCACGAGCGCGAAGTCGAGCTTCGCGACCGCGTCGACCTGTTCGTCGGAGAGTTCGGGCCGCGCTGCGCGGAGCTGCTCGGCGATGCCCAGGTAGCCCTCCCCCGCTGCCTCGGCGAGATGCCGGCTCGCCTCGGGGTCGCGCAGCACCCGCACGGTGTTGTCGAGGCTCGCGAGCAGCGGCTCGCGATTCGCGGCGAACACCTCGGGCATGCGGTTCCAGAGCGCGGCGAAGCCGTCGAGCAGCGGCAGGGCGGCGGTCTCGCCGACGACGGCCTCCATGCTGTCGCCGATGCCGTCGCCGAGCGACTCCATGAGCGCCTCGGTGATCAACTGCTCCTTGGAGCCGAAGTGATAGCCGATCGCGGCGAGGCTCACACCGGCGGCCGTCGCGATGTCGCGAGCGGTCGCCTTGGCGACTCCGCGCTCGACGATCACCCGGCGCGCACCGGCCAGCAGGTCTTCACGATTGCCCATGCGTCGATCGTAGCGAACGATTCAGACATTCGTACTAGACATCTGTCTCAATCGTTGTTAGACATACGTATGAGACAAACGTATGAATCGAAGAGAGGCACGGCGATGACCACCACCGACACCACCCCGCACATCCTGATCTCCGGCGGCGGCATCGCCGGGCACGCGCTCGCGCTGCAGCTCGTGCGCAGCGGCATCCGCACCACCGTCGTCGAGCGTGCCGACGCTCCCCGAGCCGGCGGCCAGGCCGTCGACCTGCGCGGAGCCAGCCGCGTGGTCGCCGAGCGCATGGGCCTCATGCCCGGCATCGAGGCCCGGCTGCTGCACGAACGCGGTCTCTCCTACGTCGACGGCAGCGGCCGGGTGTTCGGCCGCATGTCCATGGAGGACTTCGACGGCAAGGGCGCGGTCGCCGAGATCGAGATCGCCCGCGGCGACCTCGACGAGGTGCTGCGCGAGGCGCTCGCGGCGGCGAGCGCGGAAGCGCCGGGCCTCCTCGACCTTCGCTACGGTGACCGCATCGCGGCCATCGCGCAGGATGCCGACGGCGTCGACGTCGCCTTCGAGCGCGCGGCCGGCGAGCGATTCGACCTCGTCGTGGGCGCCGACGGCGTGCACTCGGCGACCCGCCGCCTCGCGTTCGGACCGGAAGAGGACTTCTCGACGTACCTCGGCGGCTACATGGCGTTCTTCACGCTTCCGACGCCCTCCGACGTCGAGCCGGGCTGGTTCTCGATGCGGTTCGTGCCGGGGGCGACCTTCGGCATCCGGCCCGACTTCGACCCCGCGACCTCGAAGGCGATCATCACGCTGCGCGTCGACCGCGACCCCGCGCTGCGCGGCGACCGGGCCGCACAGGAGGCGCTCGTCCGCAGGTCTCTCGAAGACGCCGGATGGCACGCGCCCACGGTGATCGACGCCATGCGCGAGGCATCCGACTTCTACTTCGACGAGCTCGCGCGCATCGACGTTCCCCAAGCGGCGAACGGCCGGGTCGTGCTCATCGGCGATGCAGGGGCGTGCGGCTCGCCCATGTCGGGCATGGGCACGGCGACCGCGCTCATCGGTGCGTACCTGCTCGGCGCTCGCATCGCCGAGACCCCCGGCGACCCGGCGGCCTCGGCACGGCGGTACTCGGCCGACATCGTGCCGTTCGCCGAGGCCGGCAAGCAGCTCATGGGCGGCGGAATCCAGCGCATGGTGCCGGCGAACCGGTTCGAGGCACTGATGTCGCGGGCGATGACGAAGGTGATGCTCTCACGGCTCGCCCGCCCCATCGTGAAGAAGATGTTCGCCGCGAACCAGGAGGAGCTGCCGCTCCCCGTCACGGCGCCCGCCCCGGTGCGCGCTACGCCGGTCGAGTAGCGACGAACGATCGCCGGTCGAGTAGCGACGAAGGAGCGTATCGAGGCCAGTCGAGTGGTCTCGATACGCTTCGCTACTCGACCGGCAGGTAGGTAGGGCGACGCCGTCAGGCCGGGCGGAAGCCCGTCGTCTCGGGCGGCGGCGCGTGCCGGATCATGAGGTGGCGCGTGACCGAGTAGTCGAGCATCGGCTCGATCGACATGTCCTTGCCGAAGCCCGATCCCTTCACGCCGCCGTGCGGCGCCTCCGACGCGATCGGCAGGTGGTCGTTGACCCACGTCACGCCGACGTCGAGCGACTGGCTGACGCGCAGGGCGCGCGAGACATCCGAGGTCCACACCGACGAGGCGAGCCCGTAGGCGCTGTCGTTCGCGAGGGCGATGCCCTCGGCCTCGCCGTCGAACGGGAGCACGACGAGCACGGGGCCGAAGACCTCGCCCTGCACGATCTCCGACGACTGCGCGGCGCCGACGAGCAGGGTCGGCGCGAAGTACGAGCCGATGCGGTCGATCGCGTGACCGCCGGCGAGTGCCTCGGCGCCCTCGGCGACGGCCCGTGAGACGAAGCCCGACACACGCTCGAGGTGGCTCTTCGAGATGAGCGGGCCGATGTGCGTGTCGCCGTCCATCGGGTCGCCGGCCACGATGCCCGAGATGGCGGAGCGCAGCGCGGCGACGCCGTCGTCGTAGACCGAGCGCTCGAGGTAGACCCGGGTCGCCGCGGTGCAGTCCTGCCCCGTGTTGTAGGTCGCGCCGAGGGCGACGGCGTGCGCCATGGCGCCGAGGTCGGCGTCCTTGAACACGATGACCGGCGCCTTGCCGCCGAGTTCGAGGTGCACGCGCTTGACGCCCTCGACGGCGCCGCGCATGACGGCCTTGCCGGTCTGGGTCGAGCCGGTCACGCTCACCATGTCGACCTCGCGATGCGTGACGAGCGCCTGGCCCACCTCGGCGTCGCCGGTGACGACGTTGAAGAGGCCGGCGGGAAGGCCCGCCTGCAGGGCGAGCTCGGCGAAGCGAAGGGTCGTGCGCGGTGTGGCCGGAGCGGGCTTCACGATCACGGCGTTGCCCGCGGCGAGCGCGGGCCCCGCCTTCCAGATCGCCATGATGAGCGGGAAGTTCCACGGCGTGATGCCGGCGACGACGCCGACCGGGCGGCGCGTCATGATCGAGGTGTACCCGTTCGAGAGGGTGCCCGCGCCGGTGCCGTCGAGCGAGCGGGCGGCGCCCGCGAAGAAGCGCAGGTTGTCGATGCCGAATGGCAGCTCGCCGTCGAAGGCGGTCGTCCACGGCTTGCCCGAGTCCTCGACCTCGAGCTTCGCCAGGTTCTCAGCATCGGCCTCGAGCGCGTCGGCCAGGCGAAGCAGGGCGAGCGAGCGCTCCCCCGGCGTCTTCGCGGCCCACTCGGGCTGCGCCGCGCGAGCTGCGGCCGCGGCCTCGTCGACGTCGGAGACGCCCGAAGCGGTGAACGACGCGACCTCCTGCTCGGTCGCGGGGTTCGTGATGACGGTGTCGCCGCCCGATCCGCTGCGGTACTCGCCGATGAAGGTGCCGGTGGTCATGGTGTTCCTTTCGGGCCGCGACGGATGCCGCGTGCCGGTGCTGCTCGGACGTCGCCGTTCATGGCGTGCTGCTCAGGAGTTGAAGCCGAGGCCGAAGCGGTCGAGGGTGCGGAGCCAGAGGTTGCGCCGTCCCTCGTGCGCGTCGGCGGCGAGGATCGAGTGCCGGGTGAACTGGATGATGGGGTTGCGGAACGGCTCGGGCGGGATCGGGAACGGGCGGCGCCGCACGATGTCGTAGCGCAGCCGCGACGTCGCCTCGCCCGAGAGCAGGTCGAGCGCGACATCCGCTGAGAACCGAGACGCGCCCACGCCGAGGCCGGTGTGCCCGACCGCGTAGGCGACTCGGCCGCCGCGCGCGGTGCCATAGGCCGCGGTGAACCGGGTGGTCGAGTCGATCGGGCCGGCCCAGCGGTGCGTGAACCGCAGGCCGCCGAGCTGCGGGAACGTCTCGAAGAAATGCCGGGCGAGCAGCTCGTGCGAGCTGTCGCGCTGCTCGAGGCTCGCGTCGACCTTGCCGCCGCGGTAGTACACGGCGTCCCATCCGCCGAAGAGGATGCGCCCGTCGGCGGTGGGCCGGTAGTAGTGGAACTGGTTGCCCGCGTCGGTGAGGCCCTGCCCCTCACTCCAGCCGATCGACGCCTGCTGGGCGGCGGTCAGCGGCTCGGTCATCAGCACGTGGTCGTAGAGCGGCATGATGTACGAGCCGAGGCGCTTGAGCGGCGCCGGGTAGGCGGCCGTCGCGATCACCGCGTGACGGGCGTCGACGTGGCCGAGCGCGGTGCGCACGCGCACGCCCGGCCCGTTGGTCTCGATGCCGGTGGCGGCGGATGCCTCGAAGATCCGCGCCCCGCGACGCCGGAGCTCGGCGGCCATCCCCCACGCGAGTCGCGCCGGGTCGATGAGCACCGTGCCCGTGCGGTCGCGGAGGCCGCCGAGGTAGCTCGGCGAGTGCACGTCGGCCTGCACCTCGTCGCGCGACTGCAGCTCGAGCTCGACGCCGTGCCGGGCACCGAGCTCCTGCGCCTCGCGGAGGCCGGCGAGCTGCCATTCCTCGACGGCGAGGGTCGTCTTGCCCGAGCGGCGCAGGTCGCAGTCGATGCCCGCGGCCTCGATCGTCGCGACGAGGTCTGCGAGATTGCGGTCGCCCTCCTCGGCGAGCGCGCCGACCTGGTCGGGCCAGATCGCGGTGCCGTGCGTGAGGCCGTGGGTCAGCGAACTCGCGACGAAGCCGCCGTTGCGCCCGGTCGCGCCGTGGGCGACGCGGTCGGCCTCGAGCACGACGACGGATGCTCCGGGGTCGCGCTCGAGCGCCCGCCACGCCGTCCACAACCCGGTGAAGCCGGCACCGATGACGACGAGATCGGCCTCGGCGCGGTCGGCGAGCGGCGCGCCAGGGCCGGGCGCGTCGGCCCGGTCCATCCAGTACGGCTTCGGCGCGGCGCCTGCGAGAGCGGATGCCGCGGCATCCGTCGCCTGTTGCTGCGTGCTCACACGTGCTCCGACACCGCGACGCGCTCGATCACGTCGGCAGCGTTCGCGAGACCGCGGCGCGAGCGGATGTCGGCGCCGACGGCGGCGATGCGCTCGCGGAGCGCCGTGTCGTCGAGCAGGGCCTGCACGGCGCCCGTGAGTTCCTCGGGCGTGAAGCGGTACGGGTCGAGGCGCAGGCCGAAGCCGCGCTCGTGCACGCGCTGCGCGTTGTCGTACTGGTCCCAGAAGAGCGGCAGCACGATCATGGGCTTGCCGAAGTGCAGCGCCTCGGTCGTCGTGTTGTTGCCGCCGTGGGTGATGACGAGGTCGGCGAGCGGGAGCAGCTTCGTCTGCGGCAGGAACTCGGCGCCCCACATGTTGTCGGCGAGTTCGAACTCGTCGTGGAGCGGCCCCTTCGAGACGATGACGTTCACGGGGGCGTCGGCGAGCGCGGCGATGACCCGGCGCATGAGCCCGACGTCGGCCGAACCGAGCGAGCCGAGGCTGAAGTAGACGAGTGGGCGCGAGCCGTCGGTGAAGGAGGCGGGCAGCTCGGGCAGCTCGGTCTCGGTCTCGCGCACCGAGGAGTCGACGCGGTGCCAGCTCTCGGGCAGCGGCCGTTCGGCGTCGTAGTCGAGCGCCTCGGGGAAGACGTAGACGTTGGCGTCGCCGTTGTGGATGAACTCGAGGTCGGGCAGGGGCGCCGCGCCCTGCTCCTGCACCCAGGCGTCGAAGGACTGCCAGAGCGCGCGGTGCGTGCGGTCGTACTCGGCGCGGAACTCGGACCAGCCGGCGCGGTCGTCATCGGCGAGCCCAGAGAAGGCCGGCGCGATGCCCTCGCCCGGCACCTCGAGCGGATTGCACGAGACGATGCGCACGAAGGGGCGGCCGGCGGTCTCGAGGGCCGGGAAGGTCAGCACGTTGTCCTCGATGATGACGTCGGGCTGCACGCGGTCGATGATCGCCTTCAGCTGCGGTTCGCAGAACTTCGCGCCGTCGACGAGCGCCTCCCAGATGGGCAGCACCACGGTCTCGAGCTGCTCGGCGGTCGTCTTCCGGAACTCGGGGGAGATCTCCTTGATGTAGTCCTTCCAGAACTGCCCGGCGTCCTGCTCCACCTCCTCCTCGGGGGCGGGTGCCAGGTCGACGAGGTCCTCCTCGAAGCCGAGGGCGACGAGCTTGCCCTCCCACGAGCGCTCAGCGGCGAACACGACCCGGTGTCCGCGGCGGAGCAGCTCGTCGCCGATGCCGATGCAATTGTTCGTCGGGCCGTACGCGCTCTCGGGCATGAACAGGAACGTGCGGCGCTCTTCCGTCATCGGTGACTCCTTCGGCAATTCCTTGCATATGGATAGAGAGAATTCTTCCGGGCTGTGCCCATGTGTTTTCAAGTCAGTTCGGCCTAATATTGACCATCGATGCAGACAATCTGTCTGATCTGGAGGGAGCACGATGGCCAGGCCGAAACGCCAGGAGGAGCGACGGAGCCAGTTGGTGGCTGCGGCGCAGCGCGCCATCGCAGCGCACGGCCCCGACGGGGCGCGCCTCAACCGGGTCGCCGAGGAGGCCGGCCTCACCTCGGGCGCCGTGCTCTACTACTACCCCGACATCGACGAGCTCATGTTCGAGGCGAACCGCGCCGGCATGGAGCGCTTCTACGAGGAGCGCGTGCGCATGCTCGAGGCCCTCGACGACGACCCGGTCGAGCGACTGCTCGCCCTCGCGAAGTCCGGCCTGCCGAGCGGAGCCGGCGACACCGAGGTGCGCCTGCTCTGCGAGCTCGGCGGCTCGGCCGGCCGCAACCCGCTCATGGCCTCGCTCCTCACGACGCTCTACGACCGCCAGGTCGGCATGTACCAGGTCGTGCTCGAGCAGGGCGCGGCCCGCGGCCACTTCACCCTCTCGCAGCCCTCGCTCGTGATCGCCCGCAACCTCGTCGCGCTCGAAGACGCCTACGGCTACCGCATCATCGCCCAGCACCCGACGATCGACCACCACGCTGCCCTCGAGCTCATCGTGTCGTACGCCAGGCTCGCCACGGGTCACGCGCTGACCTCCTCCTGAGGCGCCGGCGCCTCGGGAGCGACAGGCGGCACCTGAGCGGATGCCTCGGCGCCCGCACCGGCCTCGCGGGCGACCGCCGTCGCCCGGCCGAAGCGCACCCCGACACGTGCGCCCCGCTCGAGCCGGGTCGCCCCGTGCACCGTCGCGAGGAGTGGATCGGCATGGCCGGGCATCTCGATCGAGATCGTCGTCGCGCCGCCGAGGAAGTACGTGTCGACCACGGTGCCCGAGAGGGCGGCAGCCGCGGCATCCGCTGTCAGCTCGACGTCTTCCGGCCGCACGACCGCCGTCGCGGGCGAGCCCGCCGCGAGCGCGTGCGAAGCGATGACCGCGCCGAACCCGGGCACCTCGACGGCGCCTGCGGTCACCGTGCCGTCGAGCAGGTTCGCCGTGCCGATGAAGGAGGCGACGAAGCGCGAGGCCGGGTGCGCGTAGAGCTCCTGCGGCGAGGCGAGCTGCTCGAGGCGCCCGTCGCGGAGCACCGCGATGCGATCGGCCATCGACATCGCCTCCTCCTGGTCGTGCGTGACGACGACGAAGGTGAGGCCGACCTCGTGCTGCAGCCGCTTCAGCTCGAGCTGCATCGACGCGCGCACCTGGCGGTCGAGCGCCGAGAGCGGCTCGTCGAGCAGCAGCAGCTTCGGCCGCTTCACGATCGCGCGGGCGAGTGCGACGCGCTGGCGCTGGCCGCCCGACAGCTGCGTGGGCCGGCGCTTGGCGAGCGGGCCGAGCCCGACGACGTCCATCACGTCGGCGACGCGCGAGCGCACCTCGGCGGCGCCGATGCCATCGGCCTCGAGGCCGTAGGCGACGTTCTTCTCCACGCTCATGTGCGGGAACAGCGCGTAGCTCTGGAACATCATGTTGACCGGCCGCTTGTGCGCGGGCAGGCGCAGCAGGTCTTCGCCCTCGACCTCGATACGGCCCTCGGCCGGGGTCTCGAACCCGGCGATCGAGCGCAGCAGCGTCGTCTTGCCGCAGCCGGACGGGCCGAGCAGGGCGAAGAACTCGTTGTGGGCGATGTCGAGCGAGACGCCGTGCAGGGCGACGGTGTCGCCGTACACGGCGCGAACGCCGTCGACGCGGAGCAGGGGGGCGGAGCTCATCGTGTGGTTCCTGTCAGTCGGGTCAGTCGTTGCGCCGCGATCACCGTCACGACGCTCACGAGGAGGAGGATGGAGGCGAGGGCGTTGACCTCGGGGGTCACGCCGAACCGCACCATCGAGTAGATGACGATCGGCAGGGTGGGCTGCGTCGGCGCGGTCGTGAAGAACGCGATCACGAACTCGTCGATCGAGAGCGTGAACGCGAGCAGCGCGCCCGCGACGATGCCGGGTGCGAGCTGCGGCAGCGTCACCCGCATGAAGGTGCGCACCGCCCCGGCGCCGAGGTCGCGCGAGGCCTCCTCGAGGCTCGGGTCGAGGTTCGCCATGCGGGCGAGCACGATCGCCGTCACGAAGGCCGTCGCGAAGACGCCGTGCGCGAGGATCACCGAGTGCAGCCCGAGCGTCACGCTCGCGAGCGAGAACAGCGTGAGCAGCCCGATGCCGAGCAGCAGGTCGGGCAGGATCGCCGGGGCGATGGCGAACGCCCTGATGAGCCCGCCGCGCGTGTAGTGCTGGATGCCGTAGGCGAGCAGCGTGCCGAGCACCGTCGCGATCGCGGTGGCGCCGGTCGCGACGATGAGGGTGTTGCCGAGGCCCTGCATGATCTTCTCGTCGGCGAAGAGCTCGGGGTACCAGCGCAGCGAGAAGCCCTTCCAGACGAAGAGGTTCTCGGACGCGTTGAAGCTCATGATCACGACGATGAGGATCGGCAGGTACAGGAACACGTAGCCGAGCCAGAGGGGCACGAGGATGCCGCGGGGCTTGCGCACGGCCCTCGGCCGGGCCTCGGGCTCGAGCTCGCGCATCGCCGTGGTCGTCGGCGCAGTCGTGTCAACCACGGCGCGGTCCTTCCGTGAGGCGGCGCGACACCGCGGTCTGCACGACGATGACGATGACGAGCAGGATCGTGAGGAGGAGCGCGAGCGTCGCGCCGAACGGCCAGTCGCGGGCCTCGAAGAACTGGTCGCGCACGAGGTTGCCGACCATGATCGTCTTGCCGCCGCCGATGAGCTCGGGGATCACGAAGTTCGACATCGCGGGCACGAACACGAAGATGCAGCCGGTCAGCGCGCCCGGGATCGAGAGCGGCAGGGTGATCGTGCGGAACGCGCGCCAGGGCGTCGCGCCGAGGTTCGTCGCCGCCTCGCGGAGCGAGGGGTCGAGCTGCTGCAGCGAGGCGTAGAGCGGCAGCACCATGAGCGGCAGGTACATGTAGAGCAGTCCCACGACGATCGCCTGCGGGGTGTAGAGCATGCTGATCGGGGCATCCGTGATGCCGAGGCCCTGCAGCCACTGGTTGACCCACCCGGCGTTGTTCAGGAGCAGGATCCAGGCGTAGGTGCGGATCAGGAAGTTCGTCCAGAACGGGAGCACGACGGCGATGAGCGCGACCGTGCGCCACTTCGGCGAGAGCCCTGCGATCGCGTACGCCATCGGGTAGCCGATGAGGAGGGCGAGGAGCGTCACGATGCCCGCCAGCACGATCGACTGCAGGATGACCCCGACGTAGAGCGGTTCGAGGAGCTTCACCCAGTTGTCGAGGGTGAACTCGAACACGATGCCGCCGAATCGCCCGCGCTTGAAGAAGGTGTAGAAGGCGAGGAGGCCCACGGGCAGCGCCATGAACAGGATCAGGTAGATCATGCCGGGCGCGAGGAAGGGAACGGGCGCGAGCCCCCGCCGCACGGTGCGTGCGGCGGGGGCGGCCGGGTGGTTCGTCGTGGTCACGGTGCTAGTTCGTGGCGAGCACTTCGGCGTTCAGGTCGACGTACTTCAACGTGTCCTCGCCGAGGTCGACGATCGCCTCCTGCTCCATGAGCTCGTCGACGGTGATGCCGAGGGTCGGGTACGACTCGATGAGGGCCGGGTCGAGCGCCTCCATGGCCGCCTTGTTGGGAACCTTGTAGAGGATGTTCTCGGCGACCCACGTCTGCACCTCGGGGTCGAGGATGTAGTTCAGGAAGGCCATCGCGGCCTCCTTGTTCTTCGACGACTCGAGCACGGTCATGGTGTCGACCCAGAGGTCGGAGCCCTCTTCGGGCACGACGAACTTGATCGACGGGTCTTCGGCGATGCCGTAGTTGCACCAGCCGTCCCACGCCTGCACCATCGCGGCCTCGCCCGAGACGAGCTTCGAGTAGAACGTCGTGTCGTCGTAGGCGAGGAGCGTGGACTTGGTCTCGAGCAGCTGCTCCTTGGCCGCGGCGAGTTCGTCGTCGTCGGTCGTGTTGATCGAGGTACCGGCGGCCTTGAGGGCGGGTTCGGCGAGCCAGCGGTCGGTCGAGAGCATCGTGGTCTTGCCGACGAGCTCGGGCTTCGGGTTCAGCAGGTCGTTCCACGAGGTGGGGTCGTAGCCTGTCAGGTCGGGCCGGTAGCAGAGGCCCGTGGTGCCCCAGGCGTACGGCTCGGAGTAGACGTTGCCCGGGTCGTACGCGAGCTCGAGCGCCTCGGGGTAGAGGTGCTCCTCGTTCGGGATGAGCGACTTGTCGAGCTCGGCCAGCAGGCCCTGCTCACCGAGCGCCTGGGCGTACTGCCCCGAGACGAAGGCGACGTCGATGCCCGAGTCCGCGCTCGCGGTGAGCTTGGCGACGATGTCCTCGTTCGTCGTGTGGTTCACGATCGTGGTCTTCACGCCCGTCGCGGCCTCGAACTGCTCGGCGAGGTCTTCCGGCGAGTAGTCGGCCCAGATCGAGACGGTGAGCGTCTGCTCGCTGAGGTCGGCGTTCGGGTCGAGCGTCTCCGCGGCTTCACCGCCGCCGGAGGAGCAGGATGAGACGGCGAAGGCGAGGGCGATCGTGCCGGCCGCGGCCGCCACGATACGTCGCGTCGTGGTCATGTGGTACCTCCAGAGACAGGCGGGAAAGGTTGAGCGATTGTTGCACCAAGGATCAAGAAACCGCAATGGTTCTGGGACAGGGCTGGAATGACGGATGCCGAATAGTTACAATCCGAATTCAATGAACTCGATACTTCAGGGTGAACGCATCGTCGTCGGCGACCATGCGCTCCTCGTCGACGCCGACGGCCGGGTGCTCGCCGGCGAGGCGCGACCGGCAGCGGGCGACGGCATCGCGCGTGCCGTCGCGCGCCTCGTGGACGACACTGTCGAGGCGGATGCCCCCGAGCGGGCCATCACCGTCGACCAGACGAACACCTCGGTGATCGTCGGCGAACGGCTCATCGTGAAGCTCGTCGGCAGGTGGAGCGCCGCCGACCGCGCCTCGGCACTGCTCGAGCGCCTCGCGGCCGCCGGTTCCGACGACGTCGACCGCTTCGTGGGGCGCGTCGAGTGGCGGCATCCCTCGCTCGGCACCTCGACGCTCGCGGTCGTGACCGAGTACCTGCCCGGCGCGGTCGACGGGTGGACCTGGGCCGTCGACGACGTCGTCGCGGCACTCGAAGGCGGACCGGAGCCGGCGTGGCCCGCGATCCTCGGCGAGCGCGTCGCGCGCATCCACGGTGTGCTCGGCGAGGAGGCCGTGCACTCCGAAGCCGAGGCCCCGGCGGCCAGGGCCGATCGCGCGTCGACGGCGCTCCGATCGGCGCTGCGGCTCGCGAGCGGCGAGGCCGGGGCGCGCCTCCGCAATCGCCACGAGTCGCTCGCCCGCGACATCCGCTCGCTCGGATCGACCGCCCCGGGCGTCGAGTTCCCGATCCACGGCGACCTGCACGTCGGGCAGGTGCTGCGCTCCCCCGGCACCGGAGACGGCACCGACGCGCCCCGGTACACCGTGATCGACTTCGACGGCGACCCGCAGCTCGCCGTCGACGAGCGAGAGGCTCCGGATGCCGCGGCGCGCGACATCGCGCACATGCTCGTCTCGTTCGACCTCGTCGCGGCCGTCGCCCAGAAGCGGATGCAGCGGGCCGACGCGCGTGCCTTCGCGTGGTCCGATCGGGCGCGACGCGACTTCCTCGACGCCTATCGTGCGCACGTACCGAACGGCGAGCTGCTCGACGAGGCGCTGCTGCCGGGCTTCGAAGCCGAGCAGCTCGTGGCCGAGCTGCGCTACGCCGACCGCTTCCTGCCCGTCTGGGTGTACGCGCCCGACGCCGCGATCACGTACCGTCATCCGTCGACGAACGAACACCCGGAGGAACCGTGGACACCACCGCCTTTCGAGCCGACCTCGAGCTGATCCCCGAGACCCTCGACGCCCTCGCCGACGCGCTCGACGCCGAGCTGCCCGGCGCCTCTCGCCTGCCCGTGCTCGGCGCCTCGCGGGTGCTCGTGCTCGGCATGGGCTCGAGCCGCTATGCCGCCGACGTCGTCGCGCGGCGCTTCCGTGCGATCGGCGCGAACGTCGTCGTGGAGCTCGCGAGCGCCGAGCTGCTCCCGCCCTCGGCGCCAGACCTCGCCGTCGTGGCCGTCTCGGCGACCGGCGGCAGCGCCGAGGTGCTGCGGGCGGTCGAGCGCTATCGCGGCACCGGTCGGCTCGTCGCGGTGACGAACCGGCCCGACTCGGCGCTCGGGCGCATCGCCGACATCATCGTGCCCCTCCTCGCGGGCGTCGAGGCGTCGGGCGTGGCGTGCCGCACGTTCCGCGCGACCTTCCCGGTGCTCGACGCGGTGCTCGAGGGCCTGCTCGGCACGGCGCCGGCCGAGCGGTTCGACGCGGCATCCGTGCGCGCCGCGGCATCCGCGACCCGCTCGCTGTTCGAGACGCAGGCCGAGTGGCTGCCCCCGCTCGCCGATCTGCTCGCCGCACCCATGGGCACGTGGGCGCTCGCCCCCGCCGAGCGCGCCTCGAGCGCGCAGCAGGCCGCGCTCATGCTGCGCGAGGTGCCGCGGCGCGCCGCCTACGCCTCGGAGACGGGCGACTGGTCGCACGTCGACGTGTACCTCACGAAGACGCAGGACTACCGGGCGCTCGTGTTCGCCGGGTCTGCCTGGGACGCCCAGGCGCTCGACTGGATGGCGCAGCGCGGCTCGCGGTTCGCCGCGGTCGGCCGCGAGCTGCCGGGTGCCGAGCTCACGATCCGCTTCCCCGGCGACGAGCGCGACGAGGTCGCCGCACTCACTGAGGTGCTCGTCGGCGAACTCGTCGCCGACCGGTGGCTGCGGGCGTGAACCGGCCGGCCTGCACCGGCGCCGGTGCGGCGCGGCTCGCCCCTCAGCCGCGCGGCCGCCGCTTCGCACTGCGCGGACGCCGCGCGTAGGCACGCGCGTTCCGGCTCGAGAGCGCGAGCAGCACGAGGATGTCGAGGGCGAGCGTGACGAGGGTCGTGCGCAGCGTGATCTCGGCGTCCGCCCCGAAGTAGTCGAACGCCGAGCCCGTGATGCTGAGCGTCGCGAAGACCATCACCGTGATGCGTGCCCAGTTGCTGCCGCGGTAGATCAGCAGCGCGAGCACGAGTTCGACGGCGAGCACGACCGCGCCGACGCCGAGCACCACGGCGAGCACCGCGTTCGAGCCCGCGTCGGCCTCGACATCGGAGTCGAGCGGCACGCCGAGATCCTCGACGAGCGTCTTCCGCCACAGCAGCCCGAGCGAGACGAGCCAGATGACGCCGGCGAGCACCCGCAGCACGACGAGCACCGCCCCGAACGTCGTGGCGACCGGGCGGCGCAGCATGGGCGCGACCGGCGCAGGTCTCACGAGCACGGCGGGCGGCTCGAATGCCGGCCGCTTCTCGACGCTCATCGGGCGACCTCCGGCACGACCGGCACCGCGCCGACGTCGACGACCGGGAGGTCGCCGTCGGTCGTGATGGTGTCGCCGCCGCCGTTCCTCGAGTGGTACCCCGTCGAGAAGTCGGCGAGCAGGTCGACCCGCGCCTCGGGGTTCGCGGCGATCACCGTGTCGACGATGTGGTCGCGCTCGATGTCGATGTCGGCGTCGATCTTGTGGGTGATCTGCAGCGTGAAGAGCGAGAAGCCGACGGCCCGGTCGAAGGTGCCGGCCGCGAGCCAGTCGACGCGGCGGCCGCCGGGCAGCAGCCAGCCGTCGGGCGTGCGCCAGAACCGCACGTGGTGGCGCCTGGCCGGGTTGCCCTCGACCTCCTGCTGGTAGGCGAAGTCCTGCTGCCTGCCGAAGAGGAAGAGCGGGCTGACCGGTGCTTCGTCGTAGCTCCGACGGGTGACGGTCGAGGCGATGATGCGCCAGCTCGACGCCCCGGTGACATCGTCGGCGCGCGTCCATCCGGCCGTCCGCATCGCCGCGTGCACGGATGCCTCGTCGCCGTCGAAGGCGAGGTTCACCGGGTCTCCGAGCAGTCCGTCGCTCGTGCGTGCGCGCCCGATGAAGTAGTCGGGCACGTAGATGGTCGTGAGGATCCGGTGCAGTCGCGGCAGCACGAGATAGGCGAGCACGACCCAGAAGGCGAGGAAGAACAGGATGCCGAACCAGCCGAACGCGAACGACTCGGTGAGCACGAGCCACGCGAGCCACACGGCCGCGATGCCCGCGTAGACGAAGAAGAAGCCGTCGAGCACGGCGTTGAACGAGACCCGGCGCGGGCGCTCGACCGCGATCGGCGCACCGCCGACCGGAACCCCGCCGATCGGGCCACCGGATGCCTCGGCCCCCACCTCGCCCATGTGTGCATGCTATCCGTGCGCGGTGCTCCGGGTGGCTATCCTCGCTCCATGGCCTACGACGTCGCACGCATCCGTTCGGAGTTCCCGTCGCTCGAGAGCGGGTGGGCGCAGTTCGACGGGCCGGGCGGCACGCAGACGCCGCGGTCGGTGGGCGACGCCGTGGCATCCGTGCTCACCGGCCCGCTCTCGAACCGTGGCACGACCGGTGTCTCCGAGGAACGCGCCGAGGCCGCCGTGCACGGGTTCCGGCTCGCGATGGCCGATCTCGTCGACGGGCACCCGCGCGGCATCGTGCAGGGGCGCAGCGCCACGCAGCTCGCCTACGACTTCTCGCGTCACCTCTCGAAGCAGTGGGCCGTCGGCGACGAGGTCGTCGTGACGCGGCTCGACCACGACTCGAACGTTCGCCCGTGGGTGCAGGCCGCCGAGCGCGTCGGCGCCGTCGTGCGCTGGGCGGACTTCGACCCGGCCACGGGTGAGCTGCCGGTGGAGGCCGTCGCCGATGTGCTGTCGAGCCGCACGAGGCTCGTCGCCGTCACGGCGGCCTCGAACCTCATCGGCACGATGCCCGACATCCCCGCGATCGCCGCGGCAGCGCACGCGATCGGGGCACTCGTCTACGTCGACGGCGTGCACTCCGCGGCGCACGAGCTGCCCGACATCGGAGCGCTCGGGGCCGACTTCTTCACGTGCTCGCCGTACAAGTTCCTCGGACCGCACTTCGGCGTGCTCGCGGCCGCCCCCGAACTGCTCGAGTCGATCGAGCCCGACAAGCTGGCGCCGTCGACGAACGCCGTGCCCGAGCGGTTCGAGTTCGGCACGCTGCCCTACGAGCTGCTCGCGGGCGGAACCGCGGCGGTCGACGCCCTGGCGGCTCTCGTGGGCAACGGCGAAGCGGATGCCGCTGGCTCGCGCCGCGCTCGGCTCATCGCCTCGTACGCAGCACTGCACGAGCACGAGGCGGCGCTCCTCGCCAGGATCGAGGCCGGGCTCGCCGAGCTGCCCGGGGTCACCGTGTGGTCGCGGGCCGCCCGCCGAACTCCCACGCTGCTCATGACGTTCGACGGCCACGAGGCAGCCGAGGTCACGAAGCGCCTCGCCGAGGGCCGGGTGCTCGCGCCGAGCAGCAACTTCTACGCGCTCGAGGCGTCACGGCGCCTCGGGCTCGGCGATGCCGGCGGCCTGCGAGTGGGCCTCGCGCCGTACACCGACGCGAGCGAGGTCGAGCGGCTGCTCGACGGCCTCGCCGCCGCGCTCGGCTGACCCGCACTCGACCGACCTGGCGGGAAACGGACCCGACCCGGTGGCCCTGTCATCCGGGTCGTCGGCTCGCCATACGCTGGATTCATGACTCTCGCCGACACCGCCGCCGAACTCCGCCGCCTGCACACCGCTCCCGAACTCCTCCAGGTGGTGAACGTCTGGGACGTCGTGAGCGCCACCGCGGTCGCAGCCCTGCCGCAGACCCGGGCGATCGCCACCGCGAGTCACTCGATCGCCGCGACGTTCGGCTACCCCGACGGCGAGCAGATCCCCGTCGAGCTCATGCTCGACATGTGCGGTCGCATCGCGCGCGCCGTCGACGTGCCGGTGAGTGCCGACCTCGAAGCGGGCTACGGCGACGCCGGCGACACCGTCCGCCGGGCGATCGGCGAGGGCATCGCGGGTGCGAACCTCGAAGACCAGCTGAAGCCGCTCGCCGACTCCGTCGCCGCCGTGACCGCTGCGGTGGCCGCCGCCGAGGCCGAGGGCGTCCCCTTCGCCCTGAACGCGCGCACCGACGCCTTCCTCCGCGGCCGCGAGCGCCCGCTCGAGGTGAACGTCGCCGATGCCATCGAGCGCGGCCGTGCCTACCTCGACGCCGGCGCCACGAGCGTGTTCGTGCCCGGCATCTTCGGCGAAGAGGTCGTGGCCGAGCTCGTCGCCGGCATCGGCGAGCTGAAGGTGACGCTCATCGGCCTGCCCGGCGTGCCGGCGCCCGCGCGCCTGCAGGAGCTCGGCGTCGCCCGCGTCTCGTACGGGCCCACGACGCAGCGCGTCGCCCTCGGCGCCCTGCAGGATCTCGCGACGAGCCTCTACGACGGCGGCGTGCTGCCCGAGGGCATCCGGCCGCTCAACTGACGCTGATCCGATGCCGGGGCCGCCGCAGCGGCCCCGGTGATCCGCACCCGAATCCGCGAATCCCCCGCGCGACGGATGCATCCGGCCCCGCTTGCTCGCTAGGGTGAGCGTGAGGCGGCCTGGCTGCCCGGGTCGTGCGGGGGTGCGACCTGCGCGACCGAGCTCGCCCCCACGTGAGGAGAGCGCATGGCGAGCGGCATCCCCATCGAGATCTCGGGGCTCAGCAAGCACTTCGGCCCGGTGACCGCGGTCGACGACCTGAGCTTCACGGTGCAACCGGGGAAGGTCACCGGATTCCTCGGTCCGAACGGCGCGGGCAAGACCACGACGCTGCGGGTGCTGCTCGGGCTCGAGCGCGCGAGCGCCGGCACCGCGACCTTCGACGGCACCCCGTATTCGGCCCTGCCGCGGCCGCTCGAGACGGTGGGCGCCGCGCTCGACGCGAACTTCCACCCGGGGCGCACGGCGCGCAACCACCTGAAGGTCTACGCGACGGCGACGGGGCTGTCGTCGTCTCGCGTGCCTGCCGTGCTCGAGCAGGTCGGCATGTCCGACTACGCCGATCGCCGGGTCGGCGGCTACTCGCTCGGCATGCGCCAGCGACTCGCACTCGCGTACACGCTGCTCGGCGACCCGGGCGTCTTCGTGCTCGACGAACCGATCAACGGGCTCGACCCCGAGGGCATCAAGTGGATCCGCGGGTTCCTGCAGAACCTCGCGCGCGAGGGGCGCACCGTGCTCGTCTCCTCGCACCTGCTCAGCGAGGTGCAGCAGAGCGTCGACGAGGTCGTCATCATCGCGAAGGGGCGGCTCATGAAGAGCGGCACGCTCTCGAGCCTCGAGCTCGACTCGGCGCCGCGCACGATCGCCGACTCCCCCGATCGACCGGCCCTGGCCGCCGCGCTCGAGGCAGCGGGACTCGAATACACCGAGGGCCGCAGCGGATTCATCGTCGACGAGCCCGACCCCGCCAGGGTCGGGCATGCCGCCTTCGTCGGCGGCGTCGAACTCGCGGCCCTGCACCGCTTGCGATCGGGGCTCGAGGAGTCGTTCCTCTCCCTCGTCGGCGGCGGTGAGGAGTCGTGAACCTCGTGCGCGCCATCGGCTCCGAGTTCCAGAAGGTCTTCACGACGCGCATGTGGTGGCTCCTCGCGATCCTCCTCGCCGCCTACGTCGCCTTCATGTCGGGCGGCCTCGGCGCCTTCCTGGGCTGGGCGAGCGAGAATCCGGATGCCGCGGCATCCGCCGGGGGCTCGACGACCGTGCCGCCCGGCACCGAACTCGCGCCGCTGATCTACAGCTTCGCCTCGTCGGTCGGCTACGTCTTCCCGGTGCTGCTCGGCGCCCTCGCGGTGACGGGCGAGTTCCGTCACAAGACCCTCACGCCGACCTTCCTCGCCGAGCCGCACCGCACGGTCGTGCTGAGCGCGAAGTTCATCTCGCAGCTCGTGATCGGTGCGGGCCTCGGCGTCGTCGCCTTCGCCGTCTCCGTCGGCGCGGGCGCAGCGGCTCTCGCCGCCTTCGGCCTCGACACGGGACTCGACTCGAGCGACACGTGGGCGCTCGTCGGCCGCGGCGTGCTCGCGATGGCGCTCTGGGGTGCGATCGGCGTCGGCCTCGGCGTGCTCGTCGTCAACCAGGTGGCCGCGATCGTCATCGTCATCGCGTTCACCCAGTTCCTCGAGCCGATCCTGCGGGTCGTGGCCTCGCTCAGCGACGTCACCGCCTCGATCGGCCGGTTCCTGCCGGGCGCTGCGAGCGACGCGCTGGTCGGGGCATCCTTCTACAACATCGCCTCGCTCGGCTCGACCGACACCCTCGAGTGGTGGCAGGGCGGGCTCGTGCTGCTCGGCATCGCGGTCGTGGCGACCGTGATCGGCGGCGCGACGACCTGGCGACGGGACGTGTCGTAGGGGTGCAGCTCGCCGAGCTCCGCCGCATCCGCCTGCACGTGCAGGGGTTGCGAGCCGAGCGCGCGACCTCGGCCCCGGCCGTCGTGCGCGACTTCGTCGCCGTGCAGTCGCAGGAGTTCGTGCCCGCGCAGTGGGGACTCGCGATGCGGGTTCCGGCCGAGCGCCGTCCCGACCTCGCGGCGGTGACGGCGGCACTCGACCGCGGCGAGATCCTGCGCACCCACGTGCTGCGGCCGACCTGGCACTTCGTCGACCCGGCGGATGCCCGGTGGCTCATGGAACTCTCGGCCGAGCGGGTGCACCGTGCGAACGCGACCTACTACCGGCGCACGGGCGTCGACGGGGAGGCCGGCACGAGCGCGCTCGACACCGTCGCCGCCTCGCTCGCGGGCGGTCACCGCACGCGAGCCGAGCTCGCCGCCGCGCTCGACGCCGCCGGGCAGCCATCGACCGGGCTCGGCTTCACCTACGTGCTCATGCTCGCCGAACTCGAGCGGGTCGCGATCAGCGGCGCGAACGCCGGCCGGCAGCGCACCTATGCGGCCTTCGACGAGCGGGTGCCGGCGTCGGCCCCGAAGTCGCGTGACGAGGCGCTCGTCGAGCTCGCGGCACGATTCATCCGCTCGCGGGGGCCGGTGACCGATCGCGACTTCGCGGCGTGGTCGGGCTTCACGCTCGGCGACACGCGCCGGGCGTTCGCGGCGGTCGTCGACGGGGGCGGCGGAGACAGCAGTGGCGGCGCCGGCAGCGGCGGCGCCCACGTCGGCGCCGTCGAGACGATCGAGGTCGACGGGGCGATGCACTGGCACGACGTCGAGCAGACGGTGGCGGCGATGGATGCCCCGCCTCCACCAGCAGGCGCGGTCGACCTGCTCCAGGCCTACGACGAGTACATCATGGGCTACGCCGCACCCCGGGCCTTCCTGCAGCCACCCGGCCGCAGCACTCCCGTGCACCCCGAGTTCCCGATGCACGCGCTCATGATCGACGGCGTGATGGCCGGCCGCTGGGCGCCCGTGACCTCCGGGAGGAACGCGGTCGTCAGGCTCGTGCCGTGGCGCACGTTCTCGGCACGCGAGGAGCGCGGGCTCGCGGCATCCGTCGCCGAGGTCGAGCGGTTCCTCGGCGCGCCGGTCACGATCGAGCGCGAACGCCCGGCCGGCTGATGCCGTAGCGCAGGCTCACGACTCGGCGGCCCGCCGGTACCACTCGACCTCCGCCATGTTCGCGTCGGCCCAGACCTTCATGTGATGCACGATCGGCATCAGGCTCTCGCCGAGGGCGGTGAGCGAGTACTCGACGTGCGCCGGGTAGACCTGCTTCACCTCCCGGGCGACGAGGCCGTCGCGTTCGAGCAGACGCAACGTCTCGGTGAGCATCTTCTGGCTGGCGCCCGCGACCCGGGCGCGCAACTGCGAGTGCCGCTGGGGTCCCTCCTCGAGCGGCAGGAGCACGAGCGTCGCCCATTTCGCGCCGAGGATGTCGAGCACCTGGCGTGACGGGCATTCGGCGAGGTACGACGCATAGGCGTCCTTCGCGGCGGCGCGCTGCTGGTCGGCGGTCAGGGTCACTGGGTCTCCAAGCTCTCGGTCGACGAAGGTCGGTCGACACGGACGGATGGGCACCGCCGGCATCCCACGGCACTCTGAAGTGCCTGCTGGTGCCGGTATCACGGCGATGTGACGATCGAAACCGCCACAGGGGCCCATCCATTCCCGGATCCCCCGTCGATCACCGAAGGACACCAGATGACCCACCTGCTGCACGTCAACGCCTCCGCCAGGGGCGACGCCAGCCGCTCGCTCGAGCTCGCGACCCGCTTCATCGGCGAACTCCACACCGTCGACGAGGCACTGACCGTCGACCGCCTCGACGTCTTCGACGGCTCGCTGCCCGAGTTCGGCACCGTCGCCGCCGGCGCCAAGATGGCCACGTTCGCCGGGCAGGGCCACTCCGTCGCGGAGGAGCGGGCCTGGTCGCAGGCGCGCACCGTGTTCGACCGGTTCGACGCCGCCGACGCCTACGTCTTCAACGTGCCCTTCTGGAACGCGGGCGTGCCGTACCCCCTGAAGCAGCTCATCGACGTGATCACCCAGCCCGGCTGGGCCTTCGACTTCTCGCCGGACTCGGGGTACCGGGGCCTGCTGCAGGGCAAGCGCGCCTTCGTCGTGTACACGAGCGGGGTCTACGCCGAGGGACTGCCGCCGTCGTTCGGGGCCGACTTCACCACGAACTTCTTCCGCGACTGGCTCGGCTTCATCGGCATCGCCGACGTCGAGGAGGTGCACTTCGCACCGACCGTCGTGAACCCCGATGTCGAGGCGTCGCGCCGCGTGGCGCTCGCTGCCACGATCGAGGCGGCACAGCGGTTCGCGGATTCGGAGCGGTTCGCCGCGTGAGCTGAGCCGCGGCGAGGGCGCCGCCCGCTACGATCACGACATGGCCGTCATCGGAACCGTGTTCGTCGCCCTCGCCGCGCTGCTGCACGGCTACATCTTCCTGATGGAGAGCGTCTGGTGGACCCGGCCCTCCACGTGGAAGCGCTTCGGCGTCGCCGACCAGGCAGCCGCCGACGTCACGAAGCCCATGGCCTACAACCAGGGCTTCTACAACCTCTTCCTCGGAATCGGCGCGGCCCTCGGCCTCGTGCTCTACTGGGCCGACGCGATGGCCGTCGGCAAGACGCTCGTGCTCTTCGCGACGGCGTGCATGTTCCTCGCGGCCGCGGTGCTCACGACGACCGGGCGCGGCTACCTGAAGCCCGCGCTCGTGCAGGGCACGCTGCCGCTCATCGGCTTCGTGCTGTTCGCCTTCGCCTGAGCCGACGAGGAGCCGAGCGAGCGGATGCCGCGGCGCTCGTCGACCGGACCGATCAGTCGCCCTCGACGATGTCGGGCGTCGCCGTGAGCTTCAGCCGGTCGATGAGCTCTGCGGCATGATTCGTGCTCAGGATGATGCGGGTGAACTCGCCCGCGGCGAGCTCGAGCACGACCGCCTGGCGCTTGCCCTTGACGATCACGAAGTCGCTGCCGCCGTGGTACTTCCACACGCCGACGGCGACGACGAGCGGCACCTCGGTGCCGCGACGACGGATGCCGCGGATCCAGATCCACGGGTCGTCGGTGATCGTCGCCGAGCGGATGTCATCGCGCTGCACGACGAGATCGGCGCTGCGGAGCGCGAGCGACTTCTCGGCCGGGGTGAGGTGTACCTCGATCCGGTCGGTGTGCACGCGCAGCTTCGCCATGCTTCCATCCTGCCCGAGTCGCGCATCCGGTGTCGTGTCGACGCCCCACAAAGCGATAACGGTTTCCTCTGCGGGTCGAGCCTGTCGAGACCATCCTGGGCGGTTCCGACAGGCTCAACCTGCACAGGCGGTTACGCCGGTCGAGCGGATGCCGCGGCGCGCGCCGCAGCCGGAAGGGCCTCGAAGACCCGGGCGATCGCCGTGTCGTCGTGCGCCGCCGTGACGAACCACGCCTCGAACACGCTCGGCGGCAGCGAGACCCCTGCGTCGAGCATCGCGTGGAAGAACGGGGCGTAGCGCCACGACTCCTGTCGCTGCACGGTCGCGTAGTCGCGCACGGGCGCGGAGGCGGCCTCCTCGCCGAACACGAAGCTGAAGAGGTTGCCGGCGTGCTGCACGCGGTGCGCCACCCCCTCGGCGTCGAGCGCGGCCGAGACGGCGTCGCTGATCGCCTCGGCGGTGGCGTCGAGCTTGCGGTAGACCGAGGCATCCGCTGCCCTGAGGGTGGCGACGCCGGCGGCGACCGCGACCGGGTTCCCCGAGAGCGTGCCCGCCTGGTAGACGGGGCCGAGGGGCGCGAGCTGGTCCATGATCTCGGCGCGGCCGCCGAGGGCGGCGACCGGCATGCCGCCGCCGATGACCTTGCCGAAGGTCACGAGGTCGGGGGTGTACGAGGTGTCGGTGCCGTCTTCGAGCCCCCACCATCCGGCCGCCGAGACGCGGAAGCCGGTGAGCACCTCGTCGGAGATGACGAGCGAGCCGTGCGCGTGCGCGAGCTCGACGACGGCGCGGTTGAACCCGGCGACCGGGGGCACGACGCCCATGTTCGCCGCCGCTGCCTCGGTGATGACGGCGGCGATGCGGTGGCCGTGCTCGGCGAATACCGCCGCGAGCGCGTCGAGGTCGTTGTAGGGCACCACGAGCGTGAGCGCGGCGATGTCGGCCGGTACTCCGGCAGAACCGGGCAGGGCGAAGGTCGCGAGACCCGAACCGGCCTCGGCGAGGAGCCCGTCGGAGTGGCCGTGGTAGTGCCCGGCGAACTTCACGAGCAGGTCGCGGCCCGTGAAGCCGCGCGCGAGGCGAATGGCGCTCATCGTCGCCTCGGTGCCCGTCGAGACGAGGCGCAGCTTCCCGACCGGGCCGACGCGCTGTTCGACGAGCTCGGCGAGCTCGGTCTCCGCGGGCGTCGACGCGCCGAACGAGAGGCCGCGAGCCGCGGCATCCGTCACGGCCTCGATGACCCGCGGGTCGGCGTGACCCAGGATCGCGGGACCCCAGCCGGCGACGAGGTCGACGTACTCGCGACCCTCGACGTCGGTGACGTAGGGGCCGCGGGCCGACACGAGGAATCGCGGCGTGCCGCCGACCGAGCGGAAGGCGCGCACGGGCGAGTTCACCCCGCCCGGGATCGCGGCCTGCGCGCGGGCGAACAGCTCGTCGTTGGTGGGGGCGCTCATGCCGCGTCTCCTTCGCGGATCCACTCGGCCAGTTCGACGGCCCAGTAGGTGAGCACGGCGTCGGCGCCCGCTCGGCGGATGCCGCGCACCGACTCGATGACGGCGCGCTTGCGATCGATCCAGCCGTGGGCGGCGGCGGCCTCGATCATCGAGTACTCCCCCGACACCTGGTAGGCCCAGACCGGCACCTCGGATGCCGCGGCGACATCGGCGAGCACGTCGAGGTAGCTGCCGGCCGGCTTGACCATCACCACGTCGGCGCCCTCGTCGATGTCGATCATCGCCTCGCGGAGCCCCTCGCGGCGGTTGCCGGGATCGAGCTGGTACGTGCGGCGGTCGCCGTCGAGCGTCGACTCGACCGCGTCGCGGAACGGGCCGTAGTACGCGCTCGCGTACTTGGCCGAGTAGGCGAGGATCGCCGCGTCGTGGTGCCCGGCGTCGTCGAGGGCGTCGCGCACCGCCGCGACCTGGCCGTCCATCATGCCCGAGAGGCCGAGGAGCTCGGAACCGGCACGGACCTGGGCGAGGGCCATCGAGGTGTAGCGCTCGAGGGTGGCGTCGTTGTCGACGCGGCCCCGGTCGTCGAGCACGCCGCAGTGGCCGTGGTCGGTGAACTCGTCGAGGCACAGGTCGGTCTGCACGACGAGCCGGCCGGCGGATGCCTCGGCGGCGACCCTCGTCGCGAGGTTGAGGATGCCGTCGGGGTCGGTGGCACCCGTGCCGCGCGCGTCGCGCACCTCGGGGACGCCGAAGAGCATGACGCCGCCGACGCCTGCTGCTGCCGCCTGCTCGACGGCGTCAGGCAGGCTCGAGAGCGAGTGCTGCACGACGCCCGGCATCGAGCCGATCGGCACGGCGGCGGAGACGCCCTCGCGGACGAAGATCGGGAGCACGAGCTCGGCGGGGTGCAACCGGGTCTCGGAGACCAGACGGCGCAGGGCCGGGGTCTCACGCAGGCGGCGCGGGCGGACACGGGGAACGGGCGTGGGGCTCACCCGTCAAGCCTACGTCGGCCGCGCTGGACGGTCGCTGACGTGATAGATTCCCGGATCGAACCGGCGCCGAGGTGGTCGCCACGAAGGAACCCGACCATGCCACGCATCAACCCCGCCTACCGTTCCCGCCGCGCGCGCCTCGAGCTTCGCGACGCCGTCTGCGTCGTCACCGGCGCGGCGAGCGGAATGGGACTCGAGTCCGCCCGCCTCCTCGCCCAGCGCGGCGCCGAGCTCGTGATCGTCGACCGCGATGGCGCGGCGCTGCACGACCTCGCCGTGGAACTGCGTGCGGGCGGCACCACGGTCAGCATGCACGTCATCGACCTGCGCGAGACCGACGCGATCGAGGCGCTGCCGGCCGCGGTGCTCGCCACCCACGGTCGCGTCGACGTCCTCCTGAACTGCGCTGGAGTCTCGATGCTCGGGCGCTTCGAGCAGTTGAGCCTCGACGAGTTCCGCTGGGTCGTCGACATCAACCTCTGGGGCACGGTCGCGATGAACAAGGCGTTCCTGCCGGCGCTCGCGCGGCGGCCAGCGGCGCACATCGCCAATGTCGCGAGCCTCTACGCGCTCGGCGCGCCCGCCGGTCGGGTGCCGTACGTCACCTCGAAGTTCGCCGTGCGCGGCTTCACGGACGCGCTGCGCCACGAGCTCGAGCGCACCGGCATCACGATGTCCGCCGTCTACCCGGGAGGCGTGCGGACGGCCATCATCCACAACGCACGGGTCGCGGAGGGAGTGCCCGCCGACGTCGCAGCGCGAGCCGCCGACGCACAGGCGTCGCTGTATCGCACCACGGCGCAGGAGGCCGCCGCGCGCATCGTCGACGGCATCGAACGACGCCGGCCGCGGGTGTTCATCGGGCGCGACGCACGACTCGCCGACATCGCGACACGGCTCGCCCCCGTCTGGTACTGGTCGGCGATGCGTGGCGTCGTCGCGAAGGCGGGCGACACGGAAACGGCATCGGGGGCCTCCGCGGCCCATGCGCGGTGACACGGCTGACGCCGTGACCCGGCTGCCGGCCGGGTGCGAGGAAGCGCGCCGATGACCCGGCTGCGGGTCAGGCCTTGGCCGTGGCGGCCTCGACGACGGCGTCGATGAGGGACTCCGCGGTGCGTTCGCGCGCGATCACGTCGACCCGGAGGCCGACCTGGGCGGCGTCCTTCTTCGTCTGCGGGCCGATCGCGGCCACGAGGATCGACTCGGGGATCGGGCCGAGCTGCTCCTGCACCTGCTCGGCGACGCTGCCCGACGTCACGAGCACGGCGTTGACGCGGCCGGAGCGCACGTCTTCGGCGACCTTCGCGGAGACCGGTACGCCGATGGTGCGGTATGCGACGACCGCCTCGACATGGTGCCCCATGCGCTCGAGGCCGATGGAGAGGACCTGCTTCGCGATCGCCGAACGCAGTGCGAGCACCTTCAGCCCCGACGCGCCGTCGGTCGCGGCCTCCCACTCCTCGAGCATGCCGCGCGCGGAGTTGTCTTCGGAGGGCACGATGTCGGCCTGGTACCCCGCCGCGATGAGCGCGGCTGCGGTGGTCTCCCCGACCGCAGCGACCTTCGTCGTCTCGGGGATGACGGCGTTGTAGGTCGAGAGCACGTCGACCGTCGTCGCGCTCGTGACCGTGAGCCAGTCGAAGCCGCCGGCGGCGAGCTTCGCGAGCGCAGCCTCGAGGGCCGGCTGGTCGTCGCTCGGCGCGAAGTTGATCAGCGGGGCGACCACGGGCGAGGCGCCACGGGCGCGCAGGGCGGCGGCGACGCCATCACCCCAGGGCCCGCCGCGCGGCACGAGCACCCGCCATCCGGCGAGCGGCTTGCCGGCGGAGGCAGGCAGGTTGATGGCACCCGTCATCGATTCGAATTCGCTCACAGCGACTCCTCTGGTGGTGCAAGATCAGCGGCGCCGTTGCCGAGGAGTTCCGCGACGACGCGTTGAGCGAGGTCGCGCGCCGCATCCGCCAGGTCGGCGGCCGAGCGGCTTTCGGGGGTGGCCGCGTGCGAACTCACGAGTCGCCGGGCCCCGTCGGCACTGTACACGCTCGCCGACAGGAACAGAAGTTCGTCCTCCATGAACGCCGTGGCGCCGATGGGGGCCGAGCAACCGGCCTCGAGACCAGCGAGCACGAGGCGCTCGGCGAGCACCGTGGCACGCGTCATCGTGTGGTCGACGGCGTCGAGCGCGCGTTCGAGCGCACGGTCGCCCTGCTCGCGGCGCACCTCGATCGCGAGGGCGCCCTGGCCGGGCGCCGTCGGCCAGTCGCCGAGCGACAGCAGGTCGGTCACGGCATCGGAACGGCCAAGCCGGCCGAGGCCCGCTGCGGCGAGCAGCACGGCGTCGAGCTCCCCCGACTCGACCTTGCCGAGGCGCGTGTCGATGTTGCCGCGCAGGTCGACGGCGATCACGTCGGGGCGCGCGGCACCGAGCTGGGCGATGCGACGCGGCGAGCCCGTGCCGACGCGTGCGCCCTCGGGCAGCGTCGCGATCGTGAACCCGTCGCGAGCGCAGAGCGCGTCGCGGGCGTCGGCCCGCTTCGGCACGGCCCCGAGGCGCAGCCCCTCGTGCTCGGCGGTCGGCAGGTCTTTCAGGGAGTGCACGACGACGTCGCACTCGCCGGCGAGGAGGGCCTCGCGGAGCGCGGCGGCGAACACGCCCGTGCCGCCGATCGACGCGAGCGAGGCGCGCGAGGTGTCGCCCTGCGTGGTGATCGGCACGAGTTCGATCTCGGCCTTCGCGGCCTTGGCGAGCCGCTCGGAGATCTGGCGGGTCTGCGCCATCGCGAGCGCGCTGCCCCGCGTGCCGACGCGGATGACGGGGCTCACGGCGCGATCCCGGCGAGCGCGGGCCGGAACCCGAGGCGGACGTTCTCGCAGCAGCCAGGGCGACACACGTCGTACCAGGGACCGAGCTCGGTCTCGGCGGGTCGCTCCGCGACCGGCGTGCCGTTGACGCGCTCGAGCACGAGGTCGACGAGGCCGGCGACGTAGTCCGGGTGCGTGCCGGGTGTCGGCACGCGCACAGCTGCGAGGCCGTGCTGCTCCGCGGTCTCGATCGCCTCGTTGTCGAGGTCCCAGAGCACCTCCATGTGGTCGCTCACGAAACCGAGCGGCACGATCACGACGGCCTTGCGGCCCGCGGCGGGCAGCTCCTCGATGGCGTCGTTGATGTCGGGCTCGAGCCACGGCATCGACGGAGGACCGCTGCGCGACTGGTAGACGAGCTGCCACGGGACATCCGCAGCCCCCGCCTTGGCCATGACGACCTCGGCGACCGCACGGTGCTGCGCAGCGTACGCGCCGCCCTCGCCGAAGCCGCGCTCGGCCGGGCCGGACTTCGCGGCATCGGTCGACGGGATCGAGTGCGTCGCGAAGAGCACCTCGATCTCGGTGGTGCGGTTGAGATCTCCGGATGCCTCGAGGCCCGCGAGCCCGTCTCGCACCCCCTCGACGAACGGGGCGACGAAACCGGGGTGATCGAAGAACTGCCGCACCTTGTCGATCTGCACCTCGTCGCCGAGGCCGGTGTCGGCGAGCGCGTCCGCGAAGTCCTCGCGGTACTGCCGGCAGCTCGAGTACGAGCTGTAGGCGCTTGTCGCGATGGCGATGAGCGTCGTGTGCCCCGCGGCCTTCGCCTCGCCGAGCGCGTCGTTGAGGTAGGGATCCCAGTTGCGGTTGCCCCAGTAGACGGGCAGGTCGATGCCGCGGCGCTCGAGCTCGGCCTCGAGCGCGGCCTTCAGTTCGCGGTTCTGCTGGTTGATGGGGCTCGTGCCGCCGAAGTGGCGGTAGTGGTGGGCGACCTCTTCGAGCCGCTCGTCGGGGATGCCGCGGCCGCTCGTCACGTTCCGCAGGAACGGGATGACGTCATCCTGCCCCTCGGGTCCGCCGAAGCCCGCGAGCAGGATCGCGTCGTAGGCGACGGGCTCGGTGACGTGCTCGGGGCCGCCCTGCGCGGCCGGGGTCGCGCCCGGCACGACCGCCCCGAGGGCGCACGGTGCGGAGGCGGCGGGAGCCGGCTTGCGGCCGTGGGACGGTGCCGGCGCGGCATCCGAGCCGAGGTTGACCGCGGCCATTACTGCAGCACCTCCACGAGTTCGGCGGTCGTGATGCGGCGGCCCGTGTAGAAGGGCACCTCTTCGCGCACGTGTCGGCGGGCATCGGTGTCGCGCAGCTCGCGCATGAGGTCGACGAGCTCGGTGAGCTCGTCGGACTCGATGGGCAGCAGCCACTCGTAGTCGCCGAGCGCGAAGGCGCTGACGGTGTTGGCGATGGCCCCGCGGAACGCGGCGCCCTTGCGGCCGTGGTCGGCGAGCATGCGACTGCGCTCCTCGGCGGGCAGGAGGTACCACTCGTAGCTGCGCACGAAGGGGTAGACGGTGAGCCACGACTTGGGCTCGATGCCGCGGAGGAAGCCCGGCACGTGCGACTTGTTGAACTCGGCGTCGCGGTGCACGCCCATCGCGTTCCAGGTCGGCAGGAGGTGCTTCAGGATGCGGGCGCGGCGGAGCTCGCGGAGGGCCCACTGCAGGCCCTCGGCGGTGGGGCCGTGCAGCCACAGCATCACGTCGGCGTCGGCGCGGAGCCCCGAGACGTCGTAGATGCCGCGAAGGGTGACCCCTTCGTTCTCGACAAGCGCGATGACGCCGTCGAGTTCTTCGACGACACGGCGCACGTCGTGGCCGTCGTAGTCATCGGGCCTCGCCGGATCCCGCCGGAGCACGGCGAACACCGTGAAGCCCTCGGGAGAATCGGTTTCGGATTCGGGACGGAGCGCGTCGGCTGCCGCTTCGGCAGCGGGGGAAGACATGTCTCCAGTCTCCCCCTTTCCGCGTGATCGGCCAAAAGAGCGTGCGGATGACCCGGCGACGTACGCTCGTCGGATGAGGATCTGGTCGCTGCACCCGCGCTACCTCGATCGCCAGGGGCTCACGGCCTGCTGGCGCGAGACCCTGCTCGCGCAGGCGGTGCTCGAGGGTGCGACCCGGGGCTACACCCGGCACCCGCAGCTCGAACGGTTCCGCGCCGCGTCCGACCCCCTCGGCGCGATCGGCGACCACCTCGCCGGCATCGCCGAGGAGGCGACCGCCCGCGGCTACCGCTTCGACGGCAGCAAGGTGCACCGGCGGAGTACGCCCGCGGTGCGGCTCGAGGTGACGGACGGCCAGCTCGCGCTCGAGTGGGAGCACCTGCTCAGGAAACTGTCGGTCAGGAGCCCCGAGCTGGCTGCCCGGTGGTCGGGCATCGAGCTGCCCGACCCGCATCCGCTCTTCACGGTCGTCGACGGACCCGTCGCATCATGGGAGCGCGCGGCCGCGCCGTGATCGCGGCTACTCGTGATCCTGCTCGGTCGCGCTGAGCGCGTCGAGGAAGCGGATCACGACCTCGCGCTCGTCTGGGGTGAGCGCGGCCGCGGCGTCGAATCGCCGGGCGTGCAAGCGGCCCACCGACTCGCGCGCCACAATGCGGGTGTCGTCGGTCACCGAGATGGCGAGCGCGCGCCGATCGCTCGGGTGCGGCGCCCGCACGATGTGGCCGCCGCGCTCGAGCCGGTCGAGCAGCTTGGTCGTCGACGCGCTCGAGATGCCGAGGTACTCGCTGATCGCGCCGGGCGTCGCGATCTCGCCCTGGTTGCGGGCGGCGATGAGGAAGCGCAGGGCGCGCATGTCGGTGGGGTTGAGCTTCATGTAGCGGCTCGACGCCTCGCTCATGCGGCGCTCCGCCTCGTGCCAGCCCCGCAGGCTCTGCATGACGCGCACGATCTGGTCGACCTGCTCGTCGTCGAGTCCGGAACGGTTCACGAGTTCTTCGTCGTGGTCGGAGATGCGGGGGTCGTGCATCGCGGCCGCGATGTCGTGCCGCCCCTCCCGCTCAGTTGCCATGGCTTGATTCTAGCCAGTTTGTTTATTTCTCGCTAAGCTAACTTCTAGCCAATGCAGCAAAGGAGGGAGTCCCCATGACCCTCAGCGACATCGAAGAGGTCGTGCTCCTCGACGCCGACGGCCGTGCCATCGGCCGGGCGCCGAAGTCGAGCGTGCACGGCGCGGACACCGCGCGCCACCTGGCGTTCTCCTGCCACGTCTTCAACGAGCGCGACGAGCTCCTCGTGACCCGGCGCGCCCTCTCGAAGCAGACCTGGCCAGGTGTCTGGACCAACTCGTTCTGCGGCCATCCCGCCCCGGCGGAGACCCTGACGCACGCGATCCGCCGACGCGGCGAGTTCGAACTCGGGCTCTCGCTCGAGGGCATCGAGCCGGTGCTCCCGTTCTTCCACTACCGGGCGACGGATGCCTCGGGGCTCGTCGAGAACGAGCTCTGCCCCGTCTACACGGCGTACGCGACCTCCGAGCTCGAGCCGCACCCGGGCGAGGTCATGGACTTCGCCTGGGTGGCACCGCATCGTCTCGCCTCGGCGATCGAGCACGCGCCGTGGGCGTTCAGCCCGTGGTTCGTGCTGCAGGCGCAGCTGCTGCCGTTCCTCGGGGGCTCCCTCGACCGGCGCGAGGCCATCGCATCATGATCGGCGCGACCCTCGATCGACGGATCGACGGCGGCGGCATCGCCGTCTCCGAGTTCCTCGACGACTACTTCGCCCGGCAGCTCGAGCGCGCAGCGAGCCACGGCGACGACTACGTCCGGCTCTGGGTCGCCGCCCGCGACGGCGCCGCCGGCGGCAAGCGCATCCGCCCCGAACTCGTGCTCGCCGCCCATGCCGCATTCGCCGGCGGGAGCTCGGCGGAATCGGTGCGGCTGGCCTCGGCGTTCGAGCTCCTGCACACCGCGTTCCTCATGCACGACGACGTGATCGACCACGACCTCGTGCGACGGGGAGCGCCCAACGTCGCCGGCCGGTTCGCGCTCGACGGGGTCGGCCGGGGGCTGCCGGTCGATCGGGCCAACGACTACGGCGAGGCATCCGCCATTCTCGCCGGCGACCTGCTCATCGCGGGCGCCCTGCGGGTGGTGGCCGAGCTCGAGGCGCCACGCCAGGTACGGGCCTCGTTGCTCGAGATCGTCGACGAGTGCGTCTTCCTCGCGGCGGCGGGCGAGCACGCCGACGTGCGGCACGCCGGTGCCGCCCCCGGCGAGCGCGACATCCTCGCCATGATCGAGAACAAGACCGCCTCATATTCGTTCAGTGCGCCCCTCCAGGCCGGAGCGGTGCTCGGCGGCGCCTCTGCTGCCTCGGTCGCGCGACTCGGCGAGATCGGCCGCCATCTGGGCGTCGCGTTCCAGCTGCGCGACGACGTGCTCGGCGTCTTCGGCTCGGCGACGGTCACCGGCAAGTCATCGCTCTCCGACCTGCGCGAGGGCAAGGAGACGCTGCTCGTCGCCTATGCCCGCGTGCATCCCGACTGGGACCGCGCCGCCGCCGGCTTCGGGAGTCCCGAGCTCGACGACGCCGGGGCGACGGGACTCCGACGTGCGATCGAGACGAGCGGCGCCCGCGACCGCGTCGAGCGCCTCATCGACGCGCGCTGCGCCGCCGCCGTCGACGCGATCGCGGCGGCGGACCTGCCGCACGGCCTGCAGGAGTCGCTGACGATGACGGCCCGCACCTGCACGGAGCGTGCACGATGACCGGGGCGACCGGGCTCGCGCTCTACGATCGCGCGGCCCACCTCGGCTCCGCCCAGGTCATCACGCACTACTCGACGTCGTTCGGGCTCGCGAGCCGCCTGTGCTCGCGCCCGGTGCGCGACCACCTCGCCGACGTCTACGCGCTCGTGCGCATCGCCGACGAGATCGTGGACGGCCCGGCAGAGGAGGCCGGGCTCGGGCCGGATGAACGGCGCGCGATGCTCGATGCCCTCGAGGTGGAGACCGAGCAGGCGATCGCCCGCGGCTACAGCTCGAACCTCGTCGTGCACGCCTTCGCGCGCACGGCCCGCACCACGGGGTTCGGGCGCGAGCTGACGCGGCCGTTCTTCGCGTCGATGCGGCGCGACCTCGACCCGGTGGACTTCGACGAGGCCGAGCTCCGCGAGTACATCCACGGCTCGGCGGAGGTCGTCGGGCTGATGTGCCTGCGCGCCTTCAGCGAGGGGCTTCCCGTCGACGACGAGCGCGACGCGCGCTGGCAGCGGGGGGCCCGGCATCTCGGCGCGGCGTTCCAGAAGGTGAACTTCCTGCGCGACCTCGCCGACGACTACGGTTCCCTCGGCCGCCGCTACTTCCCGGGCGTCGACCCGGCGCACCTCGACGAAGCCGACAAGCTGCGCCTGCTCGACGACCTCGATCGCGACCTCGCGATCGCCGCTGAGGTGATTCCCGAGCTGCCGAGCGGATGCCGCAGGGCCGTCGCCGCCGCGCATGCGCTGTTCTCCGCCCTGTCGGCACGGCTGCGCCGAACGCCGGCGCGCGAGCTGCTCGTCGCGAGGGTGCGCGTGTCGACGCCGCGGAAGCTCCTCCTCCTCGCCGCAGCCGCCGGCACGCGACCGCGGCGCGCACCTGCGGCGTCGGCGTCGCAGCCCGCTCCGCTGCCCGGGGCGCCGGCATGAGCCGGGTCGCGATCGTCGGGGGCGGCATCGCAGGCCTCGCGACGGCGGCGCTGCTCGCCCGCGACGGGCACGACGTGACCGTCTACGAGGCGAACGAGACCGTCGGCGGTCGCGCCGGGCGATGGGACGCGGGCGGGTTCCGCTTCGACACCGGCCCGTCGTGGTACCTCATGCCCGAGGTGTTCGAGCACTTCTACCGGCTGATGGGCACGAGCGCCGCCGCCGAGCTCGACCTCGTGCGACTGGAGCCCGGGTACCGCGTGCTCTTCGAGCGCCGGTCCGAGCCACTCGACCTCGCGTCCGACCGGACACGGGCGGCAGCGGCGTTCGAGGCGATCGAGCCGGGTGCCGGGCGCCGCCTCGAGCAGTACCTCGACTCGGCCGGGGAGACGACGCGTCTCGCGCTCGACCACTTCCTCTACAACGACTTCTCCTCCCCGGGCACCCTGCTCGTCCCGCCGGTGCTGCGGCGCATCGGTCGCCTCGGCCGGCTGCTCCTGCAGCCCCTCGATCGCTTCATCGCCCGACGCTTCCGCGACCCGCGCCTGCGCCAGGTGCTCGGCTACCCCGCCGTGTTCCTCGGCACCTCGCCGTCAGCCGCGCCGAGCCTGTACCACCTGATGAGCCATTTCGACCTCGACGACGGCGTGTTCTATCCCCAGGGCGGATTCCGCGAGGTCATCGACAGCGTGGCCCGGCTGGCGCAGGAGGCCGGGGCGCGCATCGTGACGGACGCGAGGGTCACGAGCATCACCGTCGAGTCGGGTGCGGCGCGCGGCATCCTCTACCTCGATCGCGACGGAGTCGCGCATGAGGTCGCGGCCGACGTCGTCGTCTCGGCCGCCGACGTCCATCACACCGAGACGGCGTTGCTGCCTCCCGCGTCGAGGAGCCGGTCGGATGCCTCGTGGCGCCGCGCCGACCCCGGCCCCGGCGCGGTCCTCGTCATGCTCGGCGTGCGCGGCGAACTCCCCCAGCTGCTGCACCACACCCTGCTGTTCACCGAGGACTGGGCGGCGAACTTCGACCGCATCTTCGGCCGATCGCCCTCGGTGCCCGACCCGGCGTCGCTCTACGTGTGCCGGCCGAGCGCGACGGATCCCTCGGTGGCGCCCGACGGCCACGAGAACCTCTTCGTGCTCGTGCCGGTGCCGGCCGACCCGTCGATCGGACGCGGCGGCGTCGACGGCGCAGGCGACGACTCGGTCGAGCGCATCGCCGACGCGGCGATCGCCCAGATCGCCTCGTGGGCGGGCGTGCCCGACCTCGCGGATCGCGTCGTCGTGCGCCGCACGGTCGGCCCGGCCGACTTCGAGGCCGACTTCAACTCGTGGCGCGGCTCGGCGCTCGGACCGGCGCACGTGCTGCGCCAGAGCGCCTTCCTGCGGGGGCGCACCGCATCGAGCACGGTCGAGGACCTGTACTTCGCGGGAGCGACCACGGTGCCCGGCATCGGGCTGCCGATGTGCCTGATCAGCGCCGAGCTCGTGGCGAAGGCGCTGCGCGGCGAGCGCGGCGCCGGCCCGCTCGCCGAGCCCACCGTGCGGAGCGTGACGGCATGACGCTCGCCTACCTCGGGGTGCTCCTCGCCGCCATCGCCTGCATGGCGCTGCTCGACGCCCGGTTCCGACTCGTGTTCGGCGTCCCCGGACGGCGACTGCGGGCGATCGTCGTGCTCGGCGCAGGGCTCGTGTTCTTCCTGGCGTGGGACATCGCGGGCATCGCCCTCGGCATCTTCCACCGGGGCGAGAACGCGGTGAGCACCGGCATCCTGCTCGCCCCCGAACTACCCCTCGAGGAGCTCGTCTTCCTGGGCTTCCTCTGCTACCTGACGCTCGTGCTCTACACCGGCGCGCTCCGCCTGATCGCAGTGAAAGAGGCGGTGCGTCGATGACCTACCTGCTGCTCTCCGCCGCCTTCCTCGTGGTGGCGGCCGTCATCGCGGTCGCCGGCTGGCGTCGCGGACCGCGCGGCCATGGGCGGGCGGTGCTGCTCTCGGCACTCGTGCTCGTCGCGCTCACGATCGCGTTCGACTCGATCATGATCGCGACGGGGCTGTTCGACTACGCCGATGCGCACATCTCGGGAGTCCGCGTGGGCCTCGCCCCGCTCGAGGACCTCGCCTATCCGATCGCCGGCGTGCTCCTCCTCAGCGGACTCTGGAACCTCATGGGAGCACGAGCCGATGCCGACTGACACTCGCCGCAGCGTGATCGCCGACCTCTTCACCGCCTCCCGGCCGCTGAGCTGGGTGAACACCGCGTTCCCGTTCGCCGCCGCGTACCTGCTGACCGCACGCGAGATCGACGTCGCGTTCGTCGTCGGCACGCTCTTCTTCCTGGTGCCGTACAACCTCGCGATGTACGGCGTGAACGACGTCTTCGACTACGCCTCGGACGCCGCGAACCCGCGCAAGGGCGGCGTCGAGGGGGCGCTCCTCGTGCCGGATCGGCACCGCATGACGATCATCGCGGCCGTCGCGGGCTGCGTGCCGTTCGTCATCGTGCTGCTCGCGTTGGGCGGGCCGGCGTCATGGGCGGTGCTCGCCGTGAGCCTCTTCGCGGTCGCGGCGTACTCGGTGCCCGGGCTGCGGTTCAAGGAGGTGCCGTTCCTCGATTCGCTGACATCGAGCGTGCACTTCGTGAGCCCGGCGGTGTACGGTCTCGTGCTCGCGGGAGCGGCGTTCACGCCGCCCCTCATCGCACTGCTGCTCGCGTTCCTGGCGTGGGGCATCGCGAGCCACGCCTTCGGTGCCGTCCAGGACGTGGTGCCGGACCGCACCGCGGGCATCGCCTCTATCGCGACCGCCCTCGGGGCGCGACGCACGGTGCGGTTCGCGATCGCCATGTGGGTGACCGCGGGCGTGCTCATGCTCGCGACCTCGTGGCCGGGCCCGCTCGCCGCGGTGCTCGTGGCGCCGTACATCGCGGCGGCCGCACCGTTCAGGGGCGTCACCGACGCGTCGTCGGGTCGCGCGAACGCCGGGTGGCGGCTCTTCCTCCTCATCAACTACGTCGTCGGATTCCTCGTGACGATGCTGCTCATCTGGTACGCCGCCATCACGGCGTGACCGTCAGCTCAACAGAGCAGCCGCAACTCAGGAGAGCTGCACCTCAGTGGAGCAGCCGCGTGAAGCGGAAGAACGCGAACCCCTCGATCGGCAGCAGCTCGATGCCCGAGAACCCCGCCTCTCGGGCGTACCGCTCGAGCCTCGATTGGCGCATCACGGTACCGGTGCCGACCGAACCGGGCGTGGACAGCCCGTCGGGCAGGCACATGAAGATGCTGTACCCGTACATGATGCGCTCGACGTCGTCGCCGTCGGGCGCGAACGCCTCGGCCACCGCCTCGTCCATGATCACGACTTCCCCGTCGCGCTTCACGGCCCGCCTGATCGAGGTCAGCACCTCGACCGGGAACGGCATGTCGTGCAGCGCCTCGAACACGAAAGCCGCGTCGAAGACGGCCTCCTGCGGCATTCCCTCGCCGGCCACGTGGTGGAAGCGCACGCGGTCGCCGAGATGCGCCTCGGCGGCGTGCCCGCGTGCCGCGACGACCGACTCGGCGTCGACGTCGAAGCCCTCGACCCGCGCAGACGGGTACGCCTGTGCGAGGGCGATCGACGACCAGCCGTGCCCCATGCCGATGTCCGCGATGCGCGCCCCCGGCCGCGAGAGCACGTCATACAGCGACGGGACGCTCGCCAGCGCGTCGCCGAGCCGGTGCAGGAACCACGGCCGGTTGACATCGCCCTGTGCCGATCGGGCGTCGTCGCCGAGCTGCGCCCATGAGACGCCTCCACCCGATCGATATGCCTCGAGCAGGGGCCCGAGTTGCGCGCCGACCGCGGCGATGAAGCGTCCGAGGGGAGCGACGTAGTCGAGCGAGTCGGGATTCACGAGGGCATCGGCGTGCGCCGGCGGCAGGACGAATCGGCGAGCGGATGCCTCGGGCTCGGCGTCCTCGACGGTGAGGATGCCGGAGACCGCCTGCTGCTCGAGCCACTCGCGGGCGTAGCGCTCATCCGTTCCCGTTCGCTCGGCGAGCGCACGCGGGTCGAGCGGCCCCCCGTCGGCGAGCGCACGATACCAACCGAGCCGATCGCCGAGGTGGATGCTGAGCAGTTCGAACGCGCCGAGCATGTCGCCGAAGACCCGTTCCGCGAAGGCCGTCGTCCCGTCGCCGCTCGGGGGCGTGGGCGTCTCGTCGGGCTGTTCCGTCACGTCGACGTCCCCTTCCTTCCGGCCCGGTGCGGTCGCGTCAGGCGCCGGTGAGGAGTCTCGTGGAGTGCTCGAGGTGCTCCCGCACGGCGTCGCCGCCGCGGGTCGGGAGCTCGTCGAGCAGGGCACGGTGCTCCTCGATGAGCGTGTCGAGCGTGTAGTGCGGGCGCACGTGCAGCAGGAAGAGCAGCAGTTCGCTGCCGAGTGCCGCGTGGGCCTCGATGATGCGCGGGCTCATCGACGCGGCGACGACCGCGTGATGGAACTCGGCGTGCAGGCGCTCGACCTCGAGCCAGTCGATGCCCCCACCTGCGTCGACGTCGGCGTCGGTGTCGGCGAGCCGATCGAGCGCGTCGAGCGTCGCTCGCGCCGGCGCAAGCACCTCGCCGGGCCATTCCTCGCCGTGGCGCTCACCGGCGATGCGCACGGCCTCGACCTCGAGCGCCGCGCGGTACTGCTGCAGGGCGATCACGTGAGCACGGTCGAAGCTCGCCACCCGCACTCCGCGGTACGCCTCGGCGACGGCGAGCCGTTCGGAGACGAGCCGCTGGAACGCGGCGCGCACGGTGTGGCGCGAGACCCCGAACTGCTCGGCGGCCGCCTCCTCGCGAAGCGGCGTGTCGGGGGCGAGCACCCCGCTCAGGATCTCGGCCCGCACGAGGCCGGCGACCCGGTCGACGGTGGTGCCAGCGGTGCCGCTGCTGTCGGTGGCTGAGGCCACGGCGCGATCAGTCGAACTTCGAGCGCACGATGAGCCACACGCCGATGCCGACGACGGCCACGACGCCGACGGCCGCGACGACCGCCGCCACGGGCTGCTCATCGGCGAATCGGCGCAGCTTGCGCTTGGCGCGCTCGGTGCGGATGCCGACCTGCTTCGGCACGTTGAGCTTGTCTTCGAGGGCGTTGAGCGTCTCGGCGAACTCGGCCCTGGCCTGCTGCGAGGCGACCTTCGCCTGCACGCGCGTCAGGTTGCGCTCGCGCGCCGCGGCGTCGCGCTTCGAGGGTCGGGGGCCGGGGGCGTCAGTAGCGGCGGTCATAGTCACCCGTTCCCTTCAGGGCGTCGAGGTCGGCCTTCAGGCTCTCGACGGACTCGAGGGGCTCCGAGCCCCGCTTGAAGTTGACGTAGGCGATCCACAGCAGGACCGCGATGATGAGCAGCAGCACGCCCGACACGGTGAGCGCGGCCGCCCACGCGGGCATCACGAGCGCGAGCGCGAAGATCGCGGTGGTGATGAGCGTAAAGAGCAGGAAGACGCCGACCACGGCGGCGCCCGCGACGAGCCCCGACCCGATGCCGAAGTGCTTGACCTTGTAGGAGATCTCGGCCTTGATCTGGTCGATCTCGGCGCGCACGAGCGACGAGATCGTGTCGGGCAGGTCGCCGATCAGCGTGAACAGTGAGCGGTCGTCGTTCGAGGGCGCGGTCATCGCGTCAACACCTCCGTGTTCAGGAGTCGGATGCGGCGGGCTCGGCCTTGCCCGTGGTGCCGCGCTTCGCCGGCGGGCGCTTCGCCCCGCCCTTCGCCCCGGATGCCGCGGATGAAGCGACCTCTGCGGCATCGTCGATCGCGTCTCCGAGCGCGGAGGCCGCACTGTCGACGGCCGACTTCGCCGCGGCGGCGGTCTTCGACACGTTCTGCTTCGCGGACTTCGCCGCCCCGCTGACGTCGCCCTTCGTGGCGCCGGCGCCGCGGGTCGCGTTGCCGATGAACGACTTCACGCCGTCGAGCACGGTGTCGGAGAGGTCGCCGACCTTGTCGGCCGCGAACCCCTTGACGGAGTCGACTCCCTGCTGCACGGCCGGCGTGTTCCACACGCCCTCGGCCGCCTTGCGGATCTGCTCGTAGCGCTCTCGACCGGCCCGCGTACCGAGCACGTAGCCGACTCCGAGCCCCACGACGAAGAGGATCTTGCCTTTCATATGCACCCCATCTCCCCCTGTGGTTCACCACAGCTCGTTTCAAGCGTAGACCCCGCACGAGGCCGCGCAAGGGGGTTGCGTCGAAATATTCCGTTCCGGCTATGCGTTGCCGTCGGGCTGCACCCGGCGGTGACGCACGCGTCGTGCAGCCTCGAGCGCATGGGGCACCACCGAGGCGAGACCGGTGCCGGCGACCCACGAGCCGGTCGCCTCGATGCCGGGCTCCGCGGCGAGCGCGTCCTCGAGCGCGTGCACCCGCTCGTGCTGACCGATGGTCGCCTGCGAGATGGCGTCGCGCCACACGGTGCGGCCCGAGGCGCGGAGCATCCGCTCGTCGAGCTGCACGCCGAGCAGCAGTGAGGCATCCGCGAGCGCGAGCTCCGCGACCTCGGCGTCGGAACGCCCGTCGAGGGGGTTCGCCGCACCGGCGCGCCCGTAGGAGAGGCGCACGACGTGGCGGCCGCCCGCCTGCTCGGCCAGCCACGACCACTTCGCGGTCGAATGGGTGAGGGCCTTCGCCGTCACCCCGGGCGCGTCGGCCGCGACGAGCACGCCGGTGCCGCGCGGGGCTGCATCGAGGGCGGGCGCGTCGAGGACGAGCGTGACGAGTTCGACGGAAGCGGCGGCGGGCCAGGCCGCGCCGTCGGCGTCGCTCGTGTGCGTCCAGCCGTCGAGCGCGTCGTCGACGAGCGAGAGCGCGGCATGGCCCGAGGCGGCGAGCACGACGTCGGGGGCGGTCACCAGCATCCGGCCGGTCGAGGTCGTCGCGGTGACGAGCCATCCGGATGCCTCGGCCGACGACACGGCGTCGCGCTCGCGGGTCGCGGCGTCGCGCTCGAGGCCCGTGACCTCGGCGCCGCGCACGACCGTGACGCCGAAGCGTGCGAGCTCTCGTTCGAGGGCGTCGACGAGACGGTGCATGCCTCCGCGGATGCCGCGCACGGCGCTGCCGGCCTTCCGCTCCTCGAGAAGCTGCCCGACACCTCCCGACAGCGAACCGGTACGCGTCATCGCCTCGTTGAGCCCGGGGGCGACGAGGTCGAGGTCGAGGGCGACGGGATCGGTCGAGTAGACGCCCGCGGAGATGGGCGTGACGAGCCGGTCGAGCACTGCCTGGCCCATGCGCTCACGCACCAGTTCGCCGAGGCTGCGGGCGCGGCCGATGCGGAGGATCGGCTTCACGCGGTCGAGGTAGGCGCGGATCGCGCCGTTCCAGCCGATGATGCGCCGCACGTCGTCGCCGAGCGGGTTGGCCGGGATGCCGAGCATGCCCGTCTTCGGCAGCGGCGCCGCGTCGAGGCCCTGCTTGCCGGGCATCACGAGCCAGGCGCCGGCGGGGTTCGGGTTCTCGACGTCGGCGTCGAGGCCGAGGGAGCCGAGCAGTTCGGCGACCGTGCCGCCGCGGGTCGCGAACGACTCGGCTCCGCTGTCGAGCGTGAGCCCGTCGAGCTCGATGCGCCCGACGCATCCGCCGAGTTCCTCGCGGCGCTCGAGCAGGGTGACCTGCAGACCGACCTTCGCGCACTCGAGTGCCGCGACGAGGCCGGCGACACCGCCGCCGATCACGACGACGTCGGCGGTGACATGCTCGACGACGGGCTCTGCGGCCGGGTCGCCCGCCGGCGTCGGGCGGTCGCTCATGCCGAGGCCCCGTGCACGAGTTCGACGACGCGCGTCAGCACCGTCGGGTCGGTCTCGGGCGGCACGCCGTGCCCGAGGTTGAAGACGTGCGCGGGAGCGGCCTGCCCACGGCGGAGCACGTCGCGCACGGCCGCCTCGAGCACGGGCCACGGGGCGGCGAGCAGGGCCGGGTCGAGGTTGCCCTGCAGCGGCACGCCCTCGCCGACGCGCGCCGCGGCGACGTCGAGCGGGATGCGGTAGTCGACGCCCACCGTGTCGACGCCGATGCCGTGCATCGCGCCCAGCAGTTCGCCGGTGCCGACGCCGAAGTGCACGACGGGCACGCTGCGGGTGGTCGGTGCGGCATCGGCGCCGCCCGAGGCATCCGCGGTCTCGTAGGCGAGGTCGTGCACGTGGGCGAGCGCCGCCGCCGAGGCCGGGGCGACGTGCGTCTCGTAGTCGGCGAGCGAGATGGCGCCGGCCCACGAGTCGAAGAGCTGGGCGGCGGATGCCCCGGCGAGCACCTGCGTGCGCAGGAAGCGGCCGGTGAGCTCGGCGGTCCAGTCCATGAGCGCGCGCCATGCGCCGGGATCGGCGTGCATGAGGGTGCGGGCGGCGAGGTGGTCCTTCGAGGGGCCGCCCTCGGTGAGGTACGCCGCGAGCGTGAACGGGGCGCCGGCGAAGCCGATGAGCGGCGTCGGGGTGCCCGAGCCGTTGTCGGTCGTGTTCAGCTCGGCGACCGTGCGGGCGACGGCCTCGGTGATGGGGGCGGATGCCTCGTCGAGCCGTGCAGGGTCGATCGCCGTGAGCTCGGCGACGCCCGCGGCATCCGCGTAGGCCCGCCCGAAGACCGGACCGCGACCCGGCTGGATCTCGACGTCGACGCCCACGAGCTTCAGCGGCACGACGATGTCGCTGAAGAAGATGCCGGCGTCGACCCTGTGGCGGCGCACGGGCTGCAGCGTGATCTCGCTCGCCATCGCCGGGTCGAGGCAGGCGTCGAGCATGCGGGTGCCGACCCGGAGGTCGCGGTACTCGGGCAGCGAGCGCCCCGCCTGCCGCATGAACCAGACGGGTGTCGCGTCGGCACGCTCTCCCCGGTATGCGCGCACGAGTCGCGAGTCGGAGGTCAGGCCGGCGGAGAGCGGATGCTGCGGGGAGAGGATCACGCCTGACATTGTCTCGTATCGGCCTGAGTGAAGATCCGGCGATCGGCTGAGTGAAGATCCGGCGATCGGATGCAGCACCAAGATCGATCAGCTGCAGGCTCAGCGCTCGGGCCCAGCCAGCATCTCGAGCACATGCGCCGCGAGCGTCGCCTGCGCCGTGAGCTGCGGGTGGAGGCCGTCGTCGAGAAGGGGCAACGGGCCGGAAGCGTCCGCCGGGTCGATGACGAGGTCTCCCGGCTCGGCCACCACTCGCAGGATCGCGGCGGTGCCGCGCACGTCGGCGTCGGTCCAGGCGAGCCCGGTCCCGCCGAGATAGGGGTGGGCGGCGACCTGCTGCTCGTCGATCGGCGTCGGCGCGACCCAGATCCAGCGCACGCCGGGCGCGCTCGCGGCGTCGCGGCGGATGAGCTGCAGGTTGCGGGTGGTCTCGGCGGTGCTCACGAGCCGGTCACCGCCTGCGCCGGGAAAGCGACGGGCGTCGTTGGTCCCGAGCATGCAGAAGACGACGTCGGGTTGCCGGCGCCGGACAGCGGGAAGGCTCGCGAGGGTCTGCGTGGACGTGGACCCCGAGATCGCGAGGTTCTCGAACTGCAGCTCGAGTTGCGGCCGCTCGGAGGCGAACAGCTCGGTGAACAGCTCGAACCACGAGAGCCGATCGGCCGTCGTGCTCTCGCCGAGCGCGAGGATTCGCGCGCCGGTTGCGAACGGCCCTCGGCCGAGTGCGGCCTGCGCCGACGGCGCTGCTGCCAGGCGACGCACGGCGTCGGTGCGCTGGGCGTCGAGGGCGTGCACCGCGTCGGCGTAGGCCTGTGGATCAGCGCCGAAGACGCCCGCCCTCGCGGCGTCGTCCATCGCCCAGGCATAGGGAAGGGAGCGCTCCGGCCGCTCGAAGCGCACGAGCTTGTCGAGCATCGCATCCCTCACGACCGCGGCTCCGAGGTCGCGTCGGAACGGTTGCGCGCGGGCCGCGCGACATCCGCTCGCCGCAGTGGAAGCAGGAATGCGCAGAGCACGATCCACGCGAACGAGGGGAAGCGCACGATCGGCAGCAGCACCGCGAGCTCGGGGATCGCGACCACGAGCGTTGCGACCATGGCGAGGCCGGCCAGCACAAGTCCCGCCCACGCGTGCCAGCGCGGCAGCAGGCCGGCCAGCAGTCCCGGTACGGCGAGCCCGGCGATGAGGAGGCCGAGGGGCACGATGAACCCCGGGCCGCCGGCGAAGAACGCCAGGTCGTGCAGGAGGCGCACGATGCCGGGCTCCTCGAGCAGTTCCGGTCGCGTGAGCGCCCAGCTGAAGCCGGCCGACAACGCCATCGACGCCGCGGCGATGATGCCTCCGGCGAAGCCGATCGACACCCCCGGTGCGCGCACGCCGAGCTGGGTGAGTCGCGTCGTCGCGGCGGCCGCGAAGATCGCGAGCGGCACGGATGCCGCGAACTGCAGCAGCGCCGCGATCAGCACCGAGAGCTCGTGCTCACGGAAGTAGGCGACGATCGCATCGCCGTCACCGAACGGCGACGGGTAGGTCGCGCCGCCGGCGAGCACGGTCGGCAGCACGATCGAGGCCATCGAGAGCGCGACGACGACGATCGCGAGAGGCGGCAACGGCGGCCCTGCTGGTGCGCGCCGCGCGCCGGTGGACGAGGCGGAGTGCTGGGACTCGGCCGCGGCGGTTCCGACCGCCGCATCATTCGTTCTGTGCATGTAATCATTCATAGCACAGAATGATTCATCCGCAACTGGTAGAGTCGTCGACATGGAGACGACCGCGCACGAGGCACCGTTCCGGCCGCCCGCCGACCGCGTCGGATTCCTGCTCTCGCAGGTCGGCGCCTTCGCCTCGACACGCTTCGCCGAACGCCTCGCCGAGCTCGACGTGCAGCCGAGCGATGTCGGACTGCTGCGCATGATCGCGGTCGAGCCCGGCCTCAGCCAGCAGTCGCTCGCTCGCAAGCTCGGCGTGGTCCCGAGTCGCGTCGTCGCACTCGTGGACGCGCTCGAGCGCAAGGAGCTCGTCACCCGCACCCGCAGCACCACGGATCGACGCACGCACGAACTGCATCTCGCCGACCGCGGTCGCGATGTGATGGCGCAGATGCGCCGCATCGGCCGCGAGCACGAGGATGATCTCGTCGCCGAGCTCAGCCAGGAGGAGCGGCAGACGCTCGGGCGGCTGCTCGCGCGCATCGCGGCCGCTCATGAGCTCGATCCCGAGGTGCATCCCGGCTATCGGGCATCGCGCGGCTGAGTCCACCCCGGATCCCGTCGGAATCGCACCGCCTTGCAGTGCAACAAAAACATTGCACTTCGTGAGGAGTAGTGCAACGATTGCATTGCACATCATTCAGCACGGCACTCGAGGAGGACGCATGAACGGCACCACCGGATCACTCGACCGGATCGAACAGCAGATCGACATCGACGCCTCGGCGGAGCGCGTGTGGGAGCTCGTCTCCACCGCAGGCTGGTGGATCAACGACGACAGAGTCGTCGAGCACCGCATCGAGGAAGAGGGCTCGCGCGTCGTCGTTCACGACGAGAAGTGGGGCTCGTTCACGCTCGGCGTCGAATCGCTCGACGCCCCGCGCTACGCCGCGTTCCGGTGGTTCAACGCGCCCCCCGCCTCAGCCGAGCCGGACCCCGCACTCGATGCACTCACGTCGACGCTCGTCGAGTTCTGGATCGAGGAACGCGCCGACGGCGGTGTCGTACTGCGCGTCGCCGAGAGCGGATTCGAGGGGCTCGACCGCAGCGCCGAGGAGCGCCGCAGGATGTTCGACGAGAACACCGAGGGCTGGGCCATCGAACTCGAGTACGCGCGCGACCACGTCGCGAACGAGACCTCGGTCGACGTCGCGGCGGGTCGATGACCATCGGCACCGAGAGCCTCCCTGCCGCGTTCGCCGCCCTGGGCGACGACACGCGGTGGGGACTCCTGCAGCGACTCGGCACGGCGCCCGCCTCGGCGACGGCACTCGCGGCCGACCAGCCGATCAGCAGGCAGGCCGTCGCCCGGCACCTCGAGGTGCTGCGCGAGGCCGGTCTCGTCGAGACCGAGATCCATGGCCGCGAGGTGCGCTACCGCGCGATCGGGTCGCGCCTGAGCGCCCTCGCGCGCGACCTCGACGCCCTCGCACAGGGGTGGGAGAGCCGCCTGCGCTCGATCAAGGCGGCTGCTGAGGGGTAACCGCAGGACGACCGGGACTCGTTCGGCCGATTCGTTCGGAAGCCTTACATTCGCGCTCCCATCAGCGCTATGGTCGAGACGTTGTGCGCCCCCGAGCACGACGACGCACGAGCCCCCGGGCACGTGCGCCTCCGCATCCCACGGAGAATCACATGTCCCCACTGCGCCTGTCGTCCCCCCGCCTGCCATACCCCGCTCCCCGAGCCACGCGAGCCATGCGATGAACGCGGCCGCACCGCATCGCACCGGCGTCACCTTCATGGTCGCCGCCGCCGCCGCGATCGTCATCGGAGCGCTCATCGCCGGATCGGGCTTCCTCGACCGCGTGATGTTCCGACTCCCCGAGATCCCGGGCGGCGAACGCATCGCCGTCGGCGTCTCCGTGCTCGCGCTCATCACCGCGCTGGTCTGGATGCTGGTGCGCCTCGGCGAGCTGGGCCGGGCCCGTTCGCGTCGCCGCGCCCTCGAGGCCAGCGTTCGCGGCGAGGTGAGCTGCGGCATCCGTCGCCGTGAGCTCGTCGCCCGCCTGAACGAGCTGACGACGGATGACGCGCCGCCGATCGCACTCGCGGCGCGCTACTCGATCGTGGCCGACGAACTCGGCGTCGCGTTCTGGAACGGCGGGCGCCGCCCGCGTCGCGCCGCGCAGTTCGCGTGGCGCGAGGTCCGCGGCATCCGCAGCGATTCGCTCATCGCGGGCGAGACGGTGCTCTCCGTGCTCGTGCTGCGCGTGCGCCGCGCCGGCGTGAGCGTCGAGCTGCCGATCGTGCTCGCCGCGGAACGACCGGGCCGGTACGCGCTCTCCGACGCCCCGTTCTTCGCCGTGGTTCGCAGCTGGAAGGCCAAGCACCGCGAAGCGCTCGCGGCCGAGGGCCTCGAACTGCCGCCGCTCACGGCGCCGATCCAGATCATCCCGCAGAACGCGGGGGCGCTCGCCGGTCGCTGAGTTTCCCTCGGAGTCGCTCTGGGCGAACCCGGATTCGACGGCGAGTAGAATCCCTTCGTGCTCATCTGCCTCACCGCGAGTCACAAGAACGCCGGGTTCGACATGCTCGAGCGCCTCTCAGCGACCGCGGACGCCGCCGGTCCCCGTATCCGCAACGGCCACTCCGCCGTGCAGGGTGCCGTCGTCGTCGCCACCTGCAACCGCTTCGAGGCGTACCTCGACCTCGACGCGGCCGAGGGCGACTCGCCGGTGCCCGCTGTGCACGAGGCCATCCGCTCGGTCGGCGCCGTCGCCGGCCTCGAGCCCGAAGAGCTGCGCTCGACGTTCGGCTTCGTGCACGGCAACGCGGTCGCCGGCCACCTCTTCGCAGTGGCCTCGGGCCTCGAGTCGGTCGTCGTCGGCGAAGGAGAGATCGCCGGCCAAGTGCGCCGTTCGCTCGAGCGAGCCCGCGCCGAGGGCACGACGACCCCCGACCTCGAACGGCTCTTCCAGCGCGCCTCGCAGATCTCGCGCCGCGTGAAGAACGAGACCGGCATCGGCAACGAGGGCCGCTCGGTCGTGCGCCTCGCGCTCGAACTCGCCGAGAGCCGCATCACCGACTGGTCGGCCACCCGCGTGCTGCTCGTCGGCACGGGCCGCTTCGCAGGGGCCTCGCTCGCCGCGCTCCGCGACCGCGGCGTCACCGACGTGCGCGTCTTCTCCCCCTCCGGCCGCGCCGCGAAGTTCGCCACGAGCCACGGCATCGAGGCGGTCGGGCATCGCGACGTCGCTGCGGCGGCCGCCACCTCCGACGTCATCGTCACGTGCACCACGGCCGAGCACCACGTCGTCGACCGCGCGCTGCTCGAAGCGGGCCGGGCCGGGTTCGGGGCATCCGCTGGTTCTGCTGCCGCCGGTTCTGCTGCTGCCGGAACTGCTGCTGCCGCTCGCCCGCTCGGCCTCGTCGCCGGACCCGCCGAAGCCCCCGTCGAGCGCCAGCTCGTGATCGACCTCGGCCTTCCCCGCAACGTGGCGCCCGACGTCGTCGAGGTGCACGGCGTCGAACTGCTCGACCTCGAGACGATCCGCATCCACGCCCCGCTGGAAGAGTTCGGTGCGACGGATGCCGCGCGCGCCATCGTCGGCGGAGCGGCCCGGGCCTTCGGCGAGTCCCGCGACGAGCAGGATGTCGCGCCCGCCGTCGTCGCCCTCCGGCGCCACGTCTTCGACCTGCTCGACGGCGAGATCGAACGCGCCCGCACGCGCGGCGACGCCGATGGACGCACCGAGGAGGCCCTGCGCCACATGGCCGGCGTGCTGCTGCACACGCCCATGGTGCGCTCGCGCGAACTCGCGCGCGCCGGCGAGCAGCAGGCCTGGATCGACGGCATCGCCGCCATCTTCGGCGTCACCCCCGCAGCGGATGCCTCGGCCGCCACGTCGGAGGCGCGCGCTACGCTTCGTGACGATGCACGAGAACGCCACGCCTGACCCCGCGACCACGACCGCGTCGACCGCGTCGACCGCACTCGACCGCGCCGCCGCGGCAGCCGCCGACGGGCCACCCGCGCTGCGGTTCCCCTTCGATGCGACCGCGCTCACCGAGACGCCGATCAACACGGAGCGTCTCGTGCTGCGGCCGCTCGAGGCATCCGATGCGCCAGACGTCTTCGAGTACCAGCGCATCCCCGAGGTGCTGAGGTACCTGCCGTGGCCCGAGCGCGACCGCGCCGAGGCGTACGAGCACACGGCGAAGCGCGCCGCCGCACGGGTGCTCGAGGGTGATGGCGACTTCTTCGTGCTCGCGATGACGCTGCCCGGCGTGCCGTCGGTCGAGGAGTCGACGGGTGCGGAGTCGACGGGTGCGGAGTCGACCGGGGCGATGTCGACGGGTGCGATGTCGACCGGTACGGCGCCGACGGGTGGGAAGCCGATTGGTGCGGAGCCGACGGGCTCGACGGCGCGCGACCGCGTGATCGGCGACATGATGGTGCGCGTCTCGAGCGCCAAGCACGCTCAGCTCGAACTCGGCTGGGTCGTGCATCCCGACTTCCAGGGCAAGGGCTATGCCCGCGAGGCAGGCATCGCCATCAGGGACTTCGCGTTCGAGACGCTGCGCCCGCACCGCATCCAGGCATTCCTCGACGCGCGCAACGAGGCATCCGCCGGCCTGTGCGAGCGGCTCGGCATGCGACGCGAGGCGACGATCCTCGAAGAGCAGTACAACGACGGCGAATGGCAGGACACGGCGTTGTACGGCGTGCTGCGGCGCGAGTGGGCGGGCGCTCGGGAGTAGGCAGGCACTCGCCTTCCCGGCGCCCACTCTCGGCTCCTCGCCCTCACCGCCTCGCCCGTCCTTCCCTCCCTGCCCCCTCACCGCCTCGCCCTCCTTCCCTCCCTGCCCCCTCACCGCCTCGCCCTCCTTCCCTCCCTGCCCCCTCACCGCCTCGCCCGTCCTTCCCTACCTGCCCCCTCACCGCCTCGCCCGTCCTTCCCTCCCTGCCCCCTCACCGCCTCGCCCTTCCTCGCCCTCTCTGCTCCCCTCATCACCGATTCTCCACAGACTTATCCACAGACTGTGGAACATACGTTCGAATGTCGGCCGCCCGCGAGACAATGGAACATGGCCGAAGCGCTCCCCGACTTCAGCGGTCTGACCGCCCTGATGTCGTCGTGCGCACCGTCGTCGAGCACCTTCAGCGCGCTCGACGATCGCGCCCTCGTCGAGGCTGTCGAGGCCATCACCGCGCTCCGGCACGAGGTCGAGCGAGCCCAGGCTCTCGCCGCGGCCGAGGTGGTGCGGCGTTCGAAAGTCGCGTTCGGGCTTCAAGGGCTCGCTCAGCGCACCGGCCACGCGAGCGCGGGCGATCTGCTGCAGTCGATCACGCATTCGTCGAAACGTGAGACCGCCGCTCTCATCGGGGTCGGGCGCATGGTCGCCGAGACCGAGGCGGTCGCCGAGCTCGAGCTCGCACGACGCGATGATCCCGAGCTCGCCGCGGTCGTGCCCGAACCGGTCGCGCCGTGGTTCTCCGAATTGAGCCGTGCCGTGGCCAGCGGGGTGCTGACCGTGGCGGTCGCCGACGCGATCCGTTCCGGGCTCGGTGAACCCGGCGGCGATGCCGACGAGTCGGCGTTGGCCTCGGCGTTGGCATCCGTACTCGCGAGCATCTTGGCCGACAGTCGCGGGCTGCACGCCGACGCGGCTCGTCGCCTCGCCCGTCAAGCGCGCGATCGCATCGACGCCGCCGGCGTGGCCGCGCGCACCGAGCACCAGCGTGAGGCGCAGTTCTGGCGCGTGTGGGTGAAGCCCGACGGCATGGTGCGCGGGGAGTTCGAGCTCGACGCCGAGAGCGGCATGCTCATCAAGGCGGTGTTCGACCAGCTCACCCATCCTCGACGCACGGCGGCCCCGGTGCGACGCAGCTTCGGCGATCCGGTGCGGGGCGACGCGGCCTTCTCCGATGCTCGTGCGACGCGCGAGCGCGACGCGGCCGAAGGCCTCGTGCATTTGCTCCGTGCCGGTGCGAGTGTCGACCCGACCCGCCTGCTCAACGACAAGAAGCCATCGGTCCGACTCATCGTGAACGCGGTCTCACTCAGTACGGGCGAGGGCTCGGGCGCCATCCAGGGCCACCCCGACCGCGTTCCGCTCGTCGACATCCGCACGGGGCTCTGCGAGGGTTACCTGCCGGTCCTCTTCGACGCCGACGGCGCCTGCCTCGACCTCGGCCGTGACGAGCGACTCTTCACCGACAAGCAGAAGACGGCACTCGCGATTCGCGACGGCGGATGTCTCGATCCCGACTGCACTCGCCCGCCCTCGTGGACCGAAGCCCATCACATCGACCACTGGCAACGCGACGGCGGGCGCACCGATCTGGCCGACGGCATCCTGCTCTGCCGTCGAGATCATCTCAGGTACCACAATCAGGGGTGGGAGGTGCGGCGCACCGGCACGAACTACTGGCTCATACCTCCGCCCGGCGTCGATCCAGACCAGACCCCGAGATTGATGCGAGCGAAGACGCCCGCCGATCTCATCAATCCGGTCGACCCGGAGCGTCTCGCGAACCCGGGCGATGCCCGGCTCGCGGATCCTGTCGATCCGGCGCGGCCCCACCTCGCATCTGTCCGAGCGAGGCCGGCCGAGCCTGAACGAGTGCTTCCGGTCGCTGGGTAGAGATCTGCCCAGCGCGGCCCAGCGCGGCCCAGCGCGGCGAATACTCGAGCGCGGTGGCGGCTGGCGCACGGGAGTCGACGGAGCCTGAACGCGCGGACGCGAGCGGACGCCGGCGTACGAAGACGTGGCGGTTACCGGCGCGCCGGAAACCGGACACGGCACAACCCGGACACGTGGAAACCGATCTCGCTGGAAACCGGTCTCAGGCGCCCCGGACGGGCGAGCCCGATGCCGGCGCTGCAGATTTCGCCACGCAGCTCCCGCGACGCGCGGCGCGAAGCCCGCCTTCGCCGTGCAGCTCCCGCGACGCGCGGCGCAAAGCCCGCCTTCGCCGTGCAGCTCCCGCTACGCGCCGACGAGGCGCGACGCCAGGAAGCCCTCGAGCTCGTCGAGCGGCACGCGCACCTGTTCCATGCTGTCGCGCTCGCGAACGGTCACCGCGTTGTCGTCGAGCGAGTCGAAGTCGACCGTGATGCAGAACGGCGTACCGATCTCATCCTGCCGACGGTACCGACGCCCGATGGCACCGGCATCGTCGAAGTCGACGTTCCAGTGCTTGCGCAGCGACGCGGCGACCTCACGAGCGAGCGGCGACAACTTCTCGTTACGACTCAGCGGAAGCACGGCGGCCTTCACCGGCGCGAGACGCGGATCGAGGCGCAGCACCGTGCGGGTGTCGACGCCGCCCTTCGCGTTCGGCACCTCTTCGACGTGGTACGCGTCGACGAGGAATGCCATGAGCGAGCGGGTGAGACCGGCCGCGGGCTCGATCACGTACGGGATCCAGCGCTCGTTCTTCGACTGGTCGAAGTACGACAGCTCCTTGCCCGAGTGCTCCGAGTGGGTCGTGAGGTCGAAGTCGGTGCGGTTCGCGACGCCCTCGAGCTCACCCCACTCACCACCGGTGAAGCCGAAGCGGTACTCGATGTCGACGGTGCGCTTCGAGTAGTGCGACAGCTTCTCTGCGGGGTGCTCGAAGCGACGCAGGTTCTCGGGGTCGACGCCGAGGTCGACGTACCACTGCCAGCGGTAGTCGAGCCAGTACTCGAACCACTGGTCGTCGGTGCCGGGCTCGACGAAGAACTCGAGCTCCATCTGCTCGAACTCGCGCGTACGGAAGATGAAGTTTCCGGGCGTGATCTCGTTGCGGAACGACTTGCCGATCTGACCGATGCCGAACGGCGGCTTCATGCGAGCGGCCTGCAGCACGTTCGCGAAGTTCGTGAAGATGCCCTGAGCGGTCTCGGGGCGGAGGTAGTGCAGCCCCGATTCATCCTGAACCGGGCCCAGGTAGGTCTGCAGCATCATGTTGAAGTCGCGCGGCGGAGTCCACTGACCGCGGGTACCGCAGTTCGGGCACGCGATGTCGCCCATGCCGTTCTCGGGGGCGCGACCCTTCTTCTCCTCGAAGGCCTCGAGCAGGTGGTCTTCACGGAACCGCTTGTGGCAGTGCAGGCACTCGACGAGCGGGTCGGTGAAGACGCCGACGTGCCCGGAGGCGATCCAGACCTGCTTCGGCAGGATGACGCTCGAGTCGAGACCGACGACGTCGTCGCGACCGGTGACCATGTACCGCCACCACTGCCGCTTGATGTTCTCCTTCAGCTCGACGCCGAGGGGGCCGTAGTCCCACGCGGAGCGGGATCCGCCGTAGATCTCGCCGGCCTGGAAGACGAACCCCCGGTGCTGGGCGAGGGCGATGACGGATTCGAGACGGCTGGGTGCGGCCACGGTGGCTCCAATGGTCCTGGGGATCGGGCGAAGGCGAATGCCGAAGACGGGCGAATGCCGGAAAACGACACGGTGTCACCATCCTACGGGCGGGTGCCGCCACGAACGAGCGCACGGTCGGTACGCTGTGCCCATCACGACCATGGCCGAGGGGGCGACGGTGTGGGATCTCATCTGGGAACTGAACGTGATCGACGGCCCGTTCGTCGTCGCGGTGTACGGCCTCGCGGCGCTGGTGTTCCTGTACCTGCTGTTCCGCGGCCCCGGCTGGTCGTGGGTGCTGACGGTCATCGTGCTGCTCATCGTGGGTTCGCTCATCGGGGTCGCGGTGCTCTGGATCGGCGTCAACGTGCTCGACGCGTTCGGCGGCCCGGTCGATGATTCGGCGTGGCTCTGGGTGCCGGCGGCGTTCGCCGGCATCACGGTGGCGATCTGGAACCTCTGGTACTCGCGGTGGTGGCGCAAGCTCATCGCCCTGCTCGCGATCCCGTTGTTCTCGGCGACGGCGGCGTTCGGCGTGAACGCCGCATACGGACTGAATCCGACGCTCGGCTCGATGTTCCACATCTCGACCGCCGACACGATCGACCCGCCCGTGCCCGACCCCGCGACGATCGCCGACCCGGCGGAACCGCTGTACGCGACGTGGACGCCACCGCCCGACATGCCCGAGACGGGAGAGGTCGGCATCGTGCAGGGCGGCGTGCCGAACACGGTGTCGGGCTTCGAGGCCCGGCCCGCCCAGATCTACCTGCCGCCCGCCGCGCTCGTGACGGATGCCCCGCGCCTCCCACTCGTCGTCATGATGATGGGCCAGCCCGGCGACCCCGATGCGAGCTTCATCGGCGAGGTGCTCGACGACTTCGCGGCCGACCACGACGGACTCGCACCGATCGCCCTCGTCATCGACCAGCTGGGCGATCCCTCAGCCGATCCGCTCTGCCTCGACAGCGAGCTCGGCAAGGTCGAGAGCTACGTCATGCAGGATGTCGTGCCGTGGGCCAGGCAGCGACTCGGCGTGCTGCAGGGCGCGACGTTCACGACCGTCGCCGGGTACTCGAACGGCGGCGGCTGCGCCGCCTACTTCGGCGCGAAGTACCCCGAGGTGTTCGGCAACCTGCTCGCAGTCTCCCCCGTCGAGTACGCGGGCGCCGAAAACCCAGACGAGGTGCTCGCGGAGATCTTCGGCGGCGACCGGTTCGCCTACGACCTCGTGAAGCCCGCCAACATCATGGCGGCGAAGGCCCCGTACCCCGACTCGGCGGCCGTCTTCACGGTCGGCGAGAACGACCTCGCGTTCGTGAGCGGCACCGAACGACTGGCGGATGCCGCGACGGCCGCGGCCATGCAGACGACGCTGTTCCTCGTGCCCGGCGCAGACCACGACGTCATGGCGCTCACAGGCGGCCTCGAGAAGGGATTCGACGTGCTCTCTCCGCGACTCGGGTTGTCGGCGCCATGACCGAGACGACTGGGCGTGTCGGAGACGCCGAGAACACCGAGGACCTCGAGCCGAGCGGGCGTCTGCGCTCGACCGCGGAGGCACTCGGCGGATTCATCCGTCGCGTGCCCTTCAGCATCGCCGTCGCGGTGCTGCTCGTCGTGACGGCGCTCGTGACGGGCACGTTCTTCGGCGCCGCATCCGACGAGACCGCCACCACGTGGGCGGCCGGGGTGATCACGACCGTCGACGGTCGGCAGTGGTGGACCGTCGCGACGGCGCTCGTCATCCCGTTCGACCCGTTCCAGCTCGTGTTCGGCGTGCTCGCGGCACTCGTGCTGCTCGGCGTCGCCGAGCGACGCATGGGCACGTGGCGCACGATCGTCGCGTTCCTCGTGACGGGTGCGATCGGCGTCGCGGTGGGCACGCTCCTGCAGTGGGTCGGCTCACTCGCCGGCGAGTGGTGGGCGACCGGCACCGCCGCGGACCTGACGCTCGACCCGCTCACCGGCATCGTGGGCGCACTCATGACGGCCACGGCGTTCATGGGCCGGCTGTGGCGCCGACGCATCCGAGTCGTGACGATCGCCTTCATCCTCGTGTTCGTGCTCTACGACGGCGACTCGTCGAATGCCTACCGACTGGTCGCGGCGATCGCGGGCTACCTGCTCGGCGCCGTGCTGACTCGCGACGCCTCGACCCTCTCGGCCAAGCGCAGCTCCCACCGTGAGACCCGCACGCTCGTGGCCGCCGTCGTCGCGGTCACCGCCGTCGGTCCGATCGTCGCCCTCGTGAACCGCTCCGAGCTCACCCCCTTCGCCTTCGGCTCGTACCTCTTCGCCGACGAGCCGCTCGAGCTCGCAGCCGTGATGGCCACGTGCGGCGGGGAGGCGGCCACGGCTGCCGCCGCGGCATCCGAGTCGTGCACCGCCCAGCTCGCACTGCTCAGCGCGCAGGGATTCGGCATGTTCCTGCTGTCGTTCGTGCCGGTGCTGCTCCTGCTCGTCGCCGCGTGGGGGCTGCGCCACGGTCGCCGTTTCGCGCGCTGGCTCGCGATCGCGGTGAACGCCGCGATCCTGCTCTTCGCCCGCACGGCCTACGACGTCACGGTGACGACGGCCGACGTCGACGACGGCACCTGGACCGTGTTCGACCTCGGCGAGCTCGTCGTGTGGGCCGTCGCGGTGCTCGCACTGCCGATCGGCATCATCGTCATGCTGGTCGTGACCAGACGGCATTTCCAGATCCGCGCACCGCGGGAGGCGTTCGCCCGGTTCGCCGTGGTCGTCGTCGGCACCTTCGTCGTGCTCGCCGGCGCCTACCTCGTGGCCGGGCTCGCGACCGTCGGCGAGTACTGGCCGGCCGCGACCGGGTGGGACGTGCTGCTCGACACGTTCAAGCGGTTCGTGCCGCCGCACTTCCTCGCCGTCGTCGACCCGATCGTGCTGCCCGGGCATGACGTCACGAGCTTCCTCGCCCAGGCGGTCGGTCCCGTGTTCTGGGCGGTGTTCATCGCCGCGTCGATCCGGCTGATGTCGCGCACCGGCTCGGCGGCGAAGACCGCCGACGACGCCCGGCTCCGCGAACTGCTGCACCGCAACGGCGGCGGCACGCTCGGGTTCATGGCGACCTGGCCGGGCAACGTCGCGTGGTTCAGCGACGACGGCGACTCGGCCGTGGCGTACCGGGTGATCAACGGCGTCGCCATCACGATGTCCGACCCGATCTGCGCGGCGGGGAACCGCGGCCGCGTCATCCGCGAGTTCGCCGCCTTCTGCGACGCGAACAGCTGGGTGCCGGTCTTCTACAGCGTGCATCCCCAGTACCTGCCGGTGTTCGACGAACTCGGCTGGCAGCATATGTCGGTCGGCGAGGAGACGCTCGTGCGCACGACGGGGCTCGAGCTCGCCGGCAAGCCGTGGCAGAAGGTGCGGCAGGCGCTGAACCGCGGCATCAAGGAGGGCATGACCACGGTCTGGACGAGTTGGGACGAACTGCCCCTCGCCACGCTCGCGGAGATCGAGGCGATCTCCGAGGAGTGGGTCGCCGAGAAGGAGCTGCCCGAGATGGGCTTCACGCTCGGCGGCATCGAGGAGCTGAAGGACCCCGAGGTCCGGCTCATGCTCGCGGTCGGGCCCGACGGGCGGTTGCAGGCGGTGACGAGCTGGCTGCCCGTGCATCGCGACGGTTCCGTGATCGGCTGGACCATCGACTTCATGCGCCGCGCCGACGGCAGCATGAACGGCATCATGGAATTCCTCATCGCGTCGGCGGCGCTGCACATGAAGGACACGGGTGCCGAGGTGCTGAGCCTCTCGGGTGCACCGCTCGCGACGAAGCCGCTCGAACCGGGCGAGACGCCGCCCGAGCCGACGGTGATGACGCGGCTCCTCGACTTCCTCGCCTCGACGCTCGAACCGGCGTACGGGTTCTCGTCGTTGTTCAGGTTCAAGGCGAAGTTCAACCCCGACTACGAGACCATCTCGATGGCCTACCCCGACCCGCTCGCCCTGCCGACGATCGGCCTCGCGATCGGCAAGGCGTATCTGCCGGAGGTCTCGCCGGCGGAGGCCGTCGCCCTCGTGAAGACGCTCACGAAGTAGCGTTCGCCGACCACATCGAGCGGATGCCACCGCCAGCCACCGCGCGCGGCGAATCGCCTTTTGTGCAACGAAACTTTTGCCGAACAACTGACGAAAGAATACCGTATAGCATCCGACTTTCGCTTGACCCGTCCGCAAGATGTGGCGTACCGTTCGAAAAAGAACGCCGGTCGGTATTTACGACTGGCCGACTGGGGACGCGGAGACCGGTGCGAACCAGGGCATCGCGCATCCTTGCGAGGCGCGGTTTCGGCGCGAGGTGGCGACGGTGCCGAGTCTCGATCCATCCCTCTTCATGCAAAGGAGCATCATGGACGATCTCATCGACCGCGACGATAACCCCGAGCTGGGCCGGCGCCTTGGTCTTTCCCGCCGACAACTGCTCGCAGCGACGACCGGCATGGCTGCGGCCGCGGCACTCGGCGCGGCGGCCTTCGGCGGAGGGCCGGCCCACGCCGTCACTCGCGGAGCCGCCGCCTCCGGGGGCGTGAAGGCAGCCGGCAACGGCGTGCTCCTGCCCCCGGGCAAGCGCGGCATCATCCTCTACACGGTTCGCGACGCCATCTCGCGCGACCCGAACACGACCGATCTGGCATCGGGCTTCAAGGAGGTGTTCCAGGAGCTCTCGCGCATCGGCTACAAGCAGATCGAGTTCGCCGGTTACGGACAGCACGCGAACGCCGACGGCGGCAATGTCAACAACGTCGCCGGCGCCCAGCTGCTGCGCACCTGGCTCGACGACAACGGGCTCGAGGCCGAGGGCAACCACGGCAACATCCCGTCGACCATCAGCGACGCGACGATCGCCGCGTTCGACGCACAGTGCGAGGTCGCGAACATCCTCGGATTCGGCCACATCGGAACCGGCAACGACCCGACGGGCAGCGCGTTCGTCGCCGACTGGGATCTCGCCGCAGAGCGGTGGAACTTCTTCGGCGAGCGCGCCGCGTCGCACGGGCTGAAGCTGTACACGCACAACCATGACATCGCGTACAGCTTCCTGCTCGACAGCGGTCCGCTCGACGCGCTCGGCCGGCCGACGCGCTCCAGCGGCATCCGCCGCCTGGAGTACTTCCTGCAGAACACCGACCCGAGCTACGTCTACCTCGAGATGGACATCTACTGGGCCCACGTCGCGCAGTACAAGCACCGCAGCTTCACTGCGCCCGACGGCACCGTGGTCGAGAGCCTCTTCGACCCGGCCGGGGTCGTCTCGGCGCAGACCACCCGGTTCCCGCTGTTCCACACCAAGGACGGGCGCATCAACACGGCGACCCCGAACGGGTACGACATGGTGCCGTTCGGCCAGGGAGACATCGACTACACGACGTTCTTCCAGCGCATCGGCGCCAAGGGGTACCACAACTCGATGTGGGAGCAGGACACGGCACCGGGCGGCGGCGCGAACCCCGGCCAGTCGCTGGCGTTCGCACAGGTCGCGTACGACGGCATGGCCGCGCTCCGCGGCTGACGCAGCACACTGCCCCGGGCCAGGCCGTAACCCGGCCCGGGGCATTCCTCGTTTCAGCACACCCCTCTTCCAAGGAGACATCCATGTCCACATCCAGAATCCGGTTGGGCGCCCTCGTGCTCAGCGGACTGCTGGCGGCCACGTCGCTCACCGTGAGCGCCGGGGCCGCCGCCTTCGCACATGACGGCGAGGACCACGGCGACGAGGTCAGCGCCACCACTTGGGCCAACTACGAACGCGTGACCCTCACGAGAGACGTCGGCGAGCCGATCGACCTCGCGGTGATGCCCGACTCGCGCGTGCTGCACACGACGCGCAACGGGCAGGTGCGCCTCACCGATCCCTCGCAGGGCACCACGACGGTCGTCAACACGATCGACGTCTATGCGAACTCCGAGGACGGCCTGCAGACGATCGCCCTCGACCCGGCCTTCGAGGAGAACGGCTGGGTCTACCTCTACTACGCGCCCCGCACGATGGTGTCGCCCTACCCGGCGACGACGCCGACGGGATCGGCACCGAACACCCTGCCGGCGGGCGCCGACGAGTCGTATTGGAACCAGTGGAAGGGCTACAACCAGCTCAGCCGCTTCCACTGGAACGCTGAGACGAACTCGCTCGACCTCGCGAGCGAACAGGTGATCATCACGGTCGAGGTGCAGCGCGGCCAGTGCTGCCACGTCGCGGGTGACGTCGCGTTCGACAACGACGGCAACGTGCTGCTCGCCACCGGCGACAACACGCCGGCGAGCACGCCCGGCGCCAACGGCTATGCCCCGAACAACGACCGCATCGGGTACAACCCCGGTCTCGACTCGCGTCGCGGCGCCGGCAACTCGAACGACCTGCGCGGCAAGATCCTGCGGATCGACGTGCAGGACGACGGCAGCTACACGATCCCCGCCGGCAACCTGTTCGCCCCGGGCACCCCGCAGACCCGCCCCGAGATCTACGTCATGGGCGTGCGCAACCCGTTCCGCATCGACTACGACCCCGTGACGAGCGCGCTGACGTGGGGCGACTACGGCCCCGACGCGGGCACTGCGAGCGACCTGCGCGGCCCGATGGGGTACGTGGAGTGGCAGAGCACGACGAAGCCGATCAACGGCGGCTGGCCCTATTGCCACGGACCGAACGCGAACTACAACGACTGGGACTACGAGACGCTCACCCAGGGCGACTGGTTCGACTGCGACGCCGGGCCGACGAACACCTCGCGCCACAACACCGGCCTGACGCAGCTGCCCGCCGCGACGGCGCCGCAGATCTGGTACGGCGACCAGGCGACCCATCAGCCGTGGCCCGAGCTCGGCGCCGGCGGACAGGCCCCGATGGGCGGCCCGACCTACCGCTACGACGAGGAGAACGCGTCGACGACGAAGTTCCCCGAGTACTGGAGCGGCAAGACGTTCATGGCCGAGTTCTCACGCGACCGCATCTTCGCCTTCAGCCAGGAGGACCCCGACGGCGAGGTCACGAAGATCGAGGACTTCCTGCCGAACGCCGCACTCAACGCGGCGGGCATGCCCCCGTGGGACAACGTGATCGACTTCGAGTTCGGCCCCGACGGATCGCTCTACGTGCTCGACTACGGCGACGGCTTCTTCCGCCCGAACCCCGACGCCGGCCTCTACCGGGTCGACTACGTCGAGGGCACGAAGGGCCCGCGCGTCGACCTCGACGCCTCGGTGACGTCGGGCCAGGGCCCGCTCGAGGTCGACTTCTCGGCCGCCGGCAGCACCCACCCCGACGGCCTCGCGCTCAGCTTCGCGTGGGACCTCGAGGGCACCGGCACCTTCACCGACGGCCCCGCCGAGGTGAGCCACACGTACACGGCCGACGGCCAGTACACGGCCCGCGTGCGGGTCACCGACTCGAGCGGACGCGTCAGCCTCTCGTCGGTCGTGATCACGGTCGGCAACACCGCGCCGACCATCGAGATCGTGACTCCCGAGAACGGGTCCTTCGCCGACTGGGGCGACACCGTCGCCTTCGAGGTGAAGGTCACCGACCCTGAAGACACGACGATCGACTGCTCGCGGGTGAACTGGAGCTACGCACTGGGTCACGACAACACGCACGCCCACCCGCTGTTCACCGGCACCGGCTGCACGGCCGAGATCGAGATGCAGGAGGAGGCCGGCCACGGCGAGACCGAGAACATCTACGCCCAGATCGGCGCCTCGTACACCGACGGCGGCAGCGCCACGGCTCCGGCGCTCTCTGCCGACGACGTGACGCTGCTGAACCCGCGCGAGCTGCAGGCCGAGCACGCCGACGCGAAGGGCGGCGAGACGACGATCGTCGACGACGAGACAGCTCGCGCCTTCCGCAAGGTCGCCTCGTTCGACGCCGGCGACTGGCTGGCGTACGACCCGGTGAACCTCGTGGGCATCACGGGCGTCGAGGCACGCGCGACCGGCACCGGCTCGCTCTCACTGCGGTGGGGCAGCGCCGAGGCCGAGCCGTTCCTGACGATCGACGTGGCCAGTGCCGGCGCCGAGTGGCTGGAGGCATCCGCGCCGCTGGTCACCGTGCCCGAGGGAACCGATCGGCTGTACGTGACGAGCACGGGCGGAGTCGACCTCGACCAGCTCGAGTTCACCACGTCGACGAGCGATATCCGTGCGCTGCTCGGCAGTCTCGACGACGACGGCCGCATCACCCACGGCGCGGCGGCATCGTTCGGTGACACGCTGGCCGAGGCCGACGCGGCCCTCGCCGCCGGCGACACCGCCACGGCGATCAGCAAGCTCGAGTTCATCGTCGCGAAGGTGCCGAGCCGCATCCGCACCGATGCCGAGGCTGCGGCGCTCGTCATCCGCGCGGCGGAGGCGGTGATCGCCGACCTCCGATAGCGCAGTTGCGCTGACACCCGGGAGCCCCGGTCCGCCTCGGCGGGCTGGGGCTCTCGCACGCCCGGCTGCAGGCGGCGCATTCCGGGCCGCACCCGTAACGCGCGACCCGGAACGCTGTGCCACCCCTCTTCCAGAAAGGCAGGCCACTCAGGCTACACCGCGGCAAGCGACCCGGCCCGGCCTCGGACGCACCCCGAACAGGGGCCGACATCCCACGGCCGACTCGAGCGCCTGCGCGTTTCCACACCGAGCGGATGCCGCGGCTCACGCCTCGGTCAGCGAGCCCGGCCCGATCTCGGCGACCGAGCGATGGCCTGCGAGCCCGAGGGTGAGATCGAACTCGGCGATGTGGTTGCGCACGACCTCGCGCACCCCCGTGGCCCCGGCGACCGCGAGGCCGAAGACGTAGGGGCGGCCGATCCCCACGGCCGTGGCGCCGAGGGCGAGGGCGATGAACGCGTCGGCGCCGCCCCGCACGCCGCTGTCGAGGATGACGGGCACGCGCCCGCCCACCCGCTCGACGACGCCGGGCAGGGCGTCGAGGCTCGCGACGGAGTCGTCGACCTGGCGCCCGCCGTGGTTCGAGACGACGAGGCCGTCGACACCGTGGTCGAGCGCCTGCGCCGCGTCATCCGGATGCAGCACGCCCTTCAGCAGCACCGGCAGCTTCGTCCACTCGCGCAGCTTCGCGAGGTCGGCCCAGGTGAGCGCCGGGTTCGAGAACACGTCGAGGAAGGTCTCGATCGCGGCCCGCGGGAGCGGCGAGCGCAGGGCCGCGCGCACGCCGCCGTCGACGAGCGGAGTTCTCGCGCCGGCGCGGGCGATCGAGAACGCCGAGGCGAGCAGCTTCGGGGTGACCTTCGGGCGTGCTCCCCCGCCGGCACCGGCGGCGGCCCGCTGCCGCACGAGCTCGGCGAAGACCGGGTCGCTCGTGTACTGCGCGATGCCCTGCCCCCGCGTGAACGGCAGGTAGGCGGCGTCGAGATCGCGCGTGCGCCAGCCGAGCAGGTGCGTGTCGAGCGTGACGACGATCGCCTCGCAACCGGATGCCTCGGCGCGACGCACGAAGGAGGCGTTGAGCTCGTCGGAGGCGCTCCAGTAGAGCTGGAACCACCGGGAACGCGAGCCCATCGCGGCCGCGACCTCCTCCATCGGGCGCGAGGCCTGGTTCGACAGCAGGTAGGGCACGTCGAGCGCTGCGGCCGCCCGGCCCACCGCGACATCCGCTTCGGGGTGGGCCATCTCGGCGACGCCGATGGGCGACAACACGAAGGGCGTCGCACGCTTCCGGCCGAGCAGCTCGATCGAGAGGTCGCGCTCCGAGACGTCGCGGAGCACGCGCGGCCAGATCCGCCGGCGCGCGAACGCCGCGCGATTCGCCGCCATCGTCGCCTCGGCACCCGCGCCACCGGCGAGGTACGCGAACGCCTCGGCCGAGACCGCCTTGCGTGCAGCACGCTCGAGGGCGTCGTGGTCGACGGGCACCGCGGGGCGGATGCCCGAGAGCCCGGCCCGGTACACCTCGGACTGCACGTCGCGCGCGAATCCTCGCGGGACGGCCCCGGATGCGCTCTCGCCGGCGCCGGGTGCTCTCGTGCTGGCCATCGGCTCGCTCCTTCGCGGTGTCGGGTGCGAGCCAGCGTAGCCGTGACGGCACGGCCGGCGACAGGGCCGACCGCGCCCTCGTCATCGCCGCCGCCCCGTCACCCGACACGACGTAGGGTGGAACGGATGCCTCAGCTCCCCGATCTCCGCGTCGCCGCCATCGCCCTCGTGCGCGACCGGCGCGTGCTCATGGTCACTGCGCGGGACCGCGAGGTGTACTACATGCCGGGCGGCAAGATCGACGCGGGCGAGACGGCGGCCGAGGCCGCAGCGCGCGAAGCCCTCGAAGAGGTGGCCCTCGTGCTCGACCCGGCCGAACTCGTGGAGCTCTTCGAGGTCGTGGCGGCGGCGCACGGCGAACCCGACGGCCGCCTCGTGCGCATGCGGGTCTTCCGCGCCGAGACGGATGCCGCGCCCTTCGCGTCGGCCGAGGTGGGCAGCCTGCACTGGGTGACGACCGCCGACGTCGATCGATGCCCGCCCGCCGGGGCCGAGGTGCTCGAGCGCCTCTCCGCCGCCGGTCTCATCGACTGACCCGCCGCGGCAGACGGGCGCGCGTGGCTGCTGATGGAGCCGGCTCCCCCTCGTAGACTTCGCTCATGCCGACCATCCGCGAGTTCCGCCGTGGCGACCGGGTCACGCGCATCACTCGCACCGGCATCGACGACGGCCCCGGCTACGTGCTCGTGCACGGCATCGGCATGGCGCACGAGTACTGGTCGGATGTCGCGGAATCACTCGGTCGCACCGGACCCGTGCACGCCCTCGACCTCCCCGGCTTCGGAGACACGCCCGAACCGGAGCACCCGTTGTCGATGCCCGCGGCCGGTGACCTCCTCGCCGAGCTCGTGCAGGCCGAGGGCATCGAGAACCCCGTGCTCATCGGGCACTCGTCGGGCGCGCAGGCCGTTGCCGAGGCGGCAGCCCGGCACCCGCAGCTCTTCGAGCGCATCGTCCTCATCGGTCCGACGGTCAACCCGCGCGAGCGATCCGTGCCGAAGCAGGCGGCGAGGCTCGCGCAGGACCTCGTGCTCGCGCACCCGAAGGTGCTCGGCCTGGGGCTGTGGTCGTACGCTCGAGCCGGCGTGGGCTGGTACCTCGAGACCCTGCGCCCCGTCATGGCCCATCGCATCGAACGCACGCTGCCGGGCATCTCCGCGGAGACCCTCGTCATCCGCGGCGAGCGCGACCGCATCGTGCCCCGCGCGTGGGCCGAACAGGTGACGCGGATGGTGCCGCATGCGCGCCTCGTCGAGGTGCCCGGTCGTGGGCACGAGACGATGATCACGGCCGGTGCACAGGTGGGCGACCTCATCGTGCGGCATGCACGCGGCGACCTCGTCGGATCAGAGGTGCCCGGCATCGCCGACGCCGCGGACCCCGCGGTCACCGCCGCCACCGCCACCGCCGCCACGGCCGCCACCGCCACCGCCGCCGCCGCCGCCGCCGAGGCGATCGCCTCGACGAAGGGCGTCGAAGTCGAACGGGCGAAGCCGATCCCGCTCCTCGCCGCGGCGGTGTGGTGGGCGCTCGACTACCTCGATGCCGCGAAGCAGCAGCTGCGCGTGCTCACGGTGCCGAAGCTGCCGAAGCGATGGGCGCGAGGCGACACGGGCAAGCCGACGATCCTGCTGCTGCCCGGCGTCTACGAGCACTGGTCGTTCATGGAGCCGCTCGGCGACGCGCTGAACGCCCGTGGCTACCGGGTGCAGGTCGCCCACGGGCTCGGCGCGAACCTGCTCGCGATCCCCGACACCGCCGAGCGGGTGTCGCGCGCGCTCGCGCGCATCCCGACGCCGCCGGAGGGCCGGGTCGTCGTCGCCCACTCCAAGGGCGGGCTCATCGGCAAGCTGTTGCTGCTCCGCGACCTCGACCACCACCTCGACGTGCGAGGGCTCGTCGCGATCGCCACCCCCTTCGGCGGCGCGCGGCTCGCCCGCTACCTGCTCGACCCGAGCATGCGCGAGTTCGACCCCGACAGCGCGACGATCGTCGAGCTCGCGAGCGCGGCATCCGTCAACTCGCGCATCGTGTCGCTCTTCGGGGTCTTCGACCCCCACCTGCCCGAGGGCAGTTCGCTCGCCGGCGCCACGAACCGCCGACTGCCGGTGGCCGGCCACTTCCGGATCCTCTCGGCGCCCGAGACGGCCGCGGCCGTCGTCACCGCGGTCGAGTCGCTCTCGGCCCCACCGGAGGCGGTCATCGCCGCCGCGGTGGCGACCATCGCCGCCGCGATCGACACCGACGCGGATGCGGACGCGGGTGCGGATGCAGATGCGGGTGCGGATGCAGAGGCGGACGCTGACGCAGGTGCGGACGCAGACACGAACGCAGTTGCGGACGCAGACACGAACGCAGTTGCGGACGCAGACGCGGACGCCGACACGAACGCCGACACGCCGGACGGTCCGACCGCTCAGAGCTCCTCGAAGGGACGCGCGTAGCGGAACGCGCCGCGGTGCGCGTCGGTGACAGCTGCGAGGGGCAGCGCCTGGAAGTACTCGCCCCACGCGGGCTCGGGCGCGACGATGCCGAGCTCGGAGCCCGGGACGAATCCGAACCGCCCGTAGTACGCAGGGTCGCCGAGCAGCACGATCGCGCCCTCGCCGTGCGCCTCGGCGACGCGCACGGTCTCGGCGATGAGTGCGGAGCCGACGCCGAGTCGCTGCTGGCCCGGCAGCACGCCGATGGGCCCGAGACCGAGCGCGTCGGACTCGCCGATGCTCGCGCGGGTGCTGATGCAGTAGCCGATGACCTCGCCCTCGAGCTCGGCGACGAGCGCGAGGTGCGGGAGCAGCGCGTCGGAGTCGAGCAGCGCCGTGTTCAGCCCGACCTCGATCGGCGGCGCGTCGGCGGTCGTGGCCGGCGTGGCGAACGCGACCGCCAACAGGTGCTCGACCGCGGCGTGATCGGCGGATTCGAGTGACCGGATCAGCATGTCAGTGCACGTACTCCAGCAGGTCGAGGCCGACCTGGCGCATGCCGTCGAGCACCGCGAGGCGGGAGGAGATCATCGTGTCGGCGTAGTACATCGAGACCGCGTACGAGACGCTCGCACGCGGGCCGCGGAGCACACCGACCTCGCTGCGCACGCCGCCGTCGGTGCCCGTCTTGTTCATGAGCAGCACGTTGTGATCGGGGGTGCGGTGCGCGAGCGGGTCGAGCCCGAACGCGCTCGCCACCATCGAGAGGTCGGCGTTCAGCGAGAGCCAGCCGACGACGCGCTGAGACACCTCGGGCGAGACGATCTCGCCGCGGGCGAGGGAGGCGAACAGCCAGGTCAGCTCCTTCGCCGAGCCGATCGAGAGCTGCGGGGCGTCGTCGGGCCCGCGGTGGTCGCGCACGAGGTCGAGCAGCGCCGTGCGGGTCAGTCCGAGCGCCTCGGTGCGGGAGCGCACCGCCTCGAGGCCGACGTGGCGGATGAGCACGTTCGTCGCGAGGTTGTCGCTCGTCGCACCGATGAGCGCCGCGAGGTCGGCGAGCGGCAGCGACGGCGACTGCATGTGCTGCCAGATGCCGGAGTCGCCGACGGCGTCACGCGGCGCCCGGTCGAGCACCGTGAACGACTCGCTGCTGTCTCCGGCGAGCCGTGACGCGACCTCGACGAGCAGCAGCACCTTGCCGATCGACGCCGTCGGCATGACGACGTGGTCGTCGACCGAGAAGAGCACCTTGCCGGTCGCGAGGTCGGTCGCCCGGGCCGACACCTGCACGCCGGCGAGCGCGAGCTCGCCGAGTGCGTCGAACCCGCGGGCGAAGTTCTCGCCCGGCTCCTCGGTGCGATGCTTGCCGCGCCTCAGGTCGCTGTGCCGTGCACGCCGCTCCGAACCCTGCGACGACGTCACCACGGTGCTCCCACGGCCTTCCTCTGACGGTCGGCGCTCCCCCACCGCTGAAGCGGCGCGCTCGATATTGCTCGAATGTACGTACAGGACTACCAGATCGTCACACGCTCGGCTGGGTCGAGCCAGAGGTCGTCGTCGGGAGTCACTTCGAAGCTAGCGTAGAACTCGTCGATGTTCCTGACGATCTGGTTGCAGCGGAACTCGTTGGGCGAGTGCGGGTCGATCGCGAGCAGCCGCACGACCTCTTCATCGCGGCCCTTCATCTGCCAGGCCTGGGCCCACGACAGGAAGAAGCGCTGCGCTGCGGTGAGGCCGTCGATCACCGGAGCCGACTCGACGTCGCCGCCGAGCGAGATGACGTAGGCCCTCCACGCGATCGCGAGTCCGCCGAGGTCGCCGATGTTCTCGCCGATCGTGAGGGCGCCGTTGACGTGCGGCGCGTCGCCCGCGGCATCCGCCTCAGGCTGCTGCTCGCTGTCGGCCGCGTCGTTGTTCTCGCCCGCTGCGGGCTCGAGCTGCGCGGCCTCGAGCTGTGCCGGCACGAGCGCGTCGTACTGGGCGATGAGGGCCGCCGTGCGCTCCTCGAACGCGGCGCGGTCGGCCTCGGTCCACCAGTCGGTGAGGCGCCCGTCGCCGTCGTACTTCGATCCCTGGTCGTCGAAGCCGTGGCCGATCTCGTGCCCGATCACGGCGCCGATCGCACCGTAGTTCGCGGCGGCGTCGCGCTCGGCGTCGAAGAACGGGTACTGCAGGATCGCCGCCGGGAAGACGATCTCGTTGAACCCGGGGTTGTAGTACGCGTTGATCGTCTGCGGCGTCATGAACCACTCGTCGCGGTCGAGCGGCTTGCCGATCTTGCCGAGTTCGCGGTTGAACTCGTACTCCGCGGTCGCCCGCACGTTGCCGACCAGGTCGTCGGTGATCTCGAGCACCGAGTAGTCGCGCCACTTCACCGGGAAGCCGATCTTCGGGGTGAACTTCGCGAGCTTGTCGAGCGCCTTCGCCCGGGTCTCCTCGCCCATCCACTCGAGCGCGTCGATCGACTGCCGGTAGGCCTCGACGAGGTTCGCGACGAGGTCGTCCATCGCCTCCTTCGCGGCGGGCGGGAAGTGCCGCTCGACGTAGATGCGGCCGACGGCCTCGCCCATGGCGCCCTCGACGAGCGAGACGCCGCGCTTCCACCGCTCGCGCATCTGCGGGGTGCCGGTGAGCGTGCGGCCGTAGAAGTCGAAGTTCGCCTCGACGAAGTCGTTCGAGAGGTACGCGGCGCTGCCGCGCACGACCTGCCAGGCGAGCCAGTCCTTCCACGCCGGCAGGCGGTCTTCGGTGAGCAGCGCGCCGAGGCCCTGCACGAACGAGGGCTCGCGCAGCACGATCTCGTCGAACGCACCGGCGGGCACGCCCATGGCGTCGCGCCAGGTGTTCAGGTCGACGGTGCCGTCAGTGCCCTGCCGAGCGGATGCCTCTGCGACCGCGTCGTCCCACGAGAACAGGTTGTACGTCTTCTCGCTGTCGCGGGTCTCGACGTTGCTCCAGTGCGCCGCGGCGATCGCGGTCTCGAGCTCGAACACCCGGGCGGCGCGCTCGCCCGGCGCTTCGAGCTGCGCGAGCCGGAGCATCCGCTCGAGGTGCGACCGGTACGCCTCGCGCACGGACTCGAAGCGGTCTTCGCGGAAGTAGCTCTCGTCGGGCAGACCGATGCCGCCCTGCTCGACGAAGACGAGGTAGCGCTCGGGGTCGCCGGGGTCGTTGTCGACGTAGAGCTGCAGGAAGCCGGGCACGCCCTGGCGCTCGAGCCGCCCGAGGGTCGCGAGGAAGGCGTCGACCGAGTCGATCAGGTCGACCTCGACGAGCTGGCCGGCGATCGGCGTGGCGCCGAGCAGGTTCGCCCGCTCCTCGTTCATGAAGCTCGCGTAGAGGTCGCCGACCTTGCGCGCCTCGGTGCCGGGCTCGGCGCCTTGCGACTCCTCGATGATCTCGCGCACGGCCTGCTCGGCCTCCTCGTGCAGCACGAGGAACGAGCCGTACCTGGCCTTGTCGGCCGGGATGTCGGTGCGCTCGATCCACCTGCCGTTGACGTGTCGGAAGAGGTCGTCTTGCGGGCGGATGCCCGCGTCGAGTTCGTCCTGCTTGATTCCGGAGGGCAGCGCGACATCGGTCATCCCCCCAGCCTAGGCGGCGGTCCGGCGCGGGGTCACGCGTCTGGCGGAAGGTGCGTGAAACTCCCAGAGATCGCCGGGATCCCGGCGTTCGGCGCGGGTGCCGCCGTCGAGCGCGACCCGGGTCCATTCCGCTCGCCCTCGCAGGCGAGGGCACGTGGACGCTGCCGCCGTCGGCGGGCGCCCGTAGGCTCGGAACGCCCATGAACGAGCCCCGCAACGAACCATCGAGCCTCACCCCGCCGACGAATCCGCCGCGCAGCGGGGTCGACCGGGAGATCCTCCGGCTCGCGGTACCCGCGCTCGGCGCGCTCATCGCCGAACCCCTCTTCCTCCTGGCCGACACCGCGATGATCGGCCACCTCGGCGCAACGCCCCTCGCCGGCCTCGGCCTCGCAAGCGCGGTGCTGCAGACGATCATCGGGCTCATGGTCTTCCTCGCCTACGCGACCACGCCCGCCGTCGCGCGTCGGGTCGGACTCGGCGACGTGCGGGGCGCGGTGGCCTCGGGCATCGACGGGCTGTGGCTCGCACTCGGCATCGGCGTCGTGCTCGCCGTCGCCGGATGGTTCGCGGCACCGATGCTCGTCGGACTCTTCGGCGCCTCCGAGGCGGTGACCGCCGAGGCATCCGTCTACCTCTCGATCTCGATGGCCGGCCTCCCGGCGATGCTCATCGTGTTCGCGGCCACCGGCCTCCTGCGCGGACTGCAGGACACGCGCACCCCGCTCTGGGTCGCCGGCGTCGGCTTCGCGGTGAACATCGCACTGAACTACGTCTTCATCTACGTCGCCGGCTGGGGCATCGCGGGCTCGGCCGTCGGCACCGTCGTCGCGCAGTGGGGCATGGTCGCCGTCTACCTCGTGGTCGTCGCCCGGCACGCGGCCCGCGCCGGCGCGAGCCCCTGGCCGCACCATGCGGGAGTGCTGCGCGGAGCGGCATCCGGCGGCTGGCTGTTCCTCCGCACGCTGAGCCTCCGGCTCGCACTGCTGCTCGCGACGTGGGCGGCGACCTCGCTCGGCTCGAACGAGCTCGCCGCGTTCCAGGTGGCGATGACGATCTACTTCACGATCGGCTTCGCGCTCGACGCCCTCGCCATCGCCGCGCAGGCCCTCATCGGCCGCGACCTCGGCGCAGGCGACCTCGCCGGCGTGCGCGCGGTGCTGCGACGCTGCCTGCAATGGGGCGTCGGCAGCGGCGCCGCGATCGGCGTGCTGCTGCTCTCGACGGCGTGGGTGCTGCCCGCCCTCTTCACGAGTTCGGCGGATGTCGCGGCGCTCCTGCCCCCGACGCTCGTGGTGCTCGCGCTCTCCGCCCCGCTCGGCGGCATCGTGTTCGTGCTCGACGGCGTGCTCATCGGCGCCGGCGACGCCCGGTACCTCGCGTGGACCGGCATCGTGAACCTCGTCGTGTTCGTGCCGCTCGCCCTCTGGGTGGTCGCCGTCGCCCCGGCCGGAGCCGCCGGACCGGCGTGGCTCATGGCGGCGTTCGCGATCGGCTACCTCGGGGCGCGGGCGGTCACGCTCGGGCTGCGGGCGCGCGGTGCGGCGTGGATGGTGGTCGGCGAGGGTCGCTGACGGCGCAGCGCCGGGGCGCACGGGAGGTCAGGCGGTCGGCTCGCCCAGCCACTCGCGCGCGCCGGCGACGAGCGCGGCGACCCCGACCTCGAGCGTGGGCTCGATGAGCGGAGCGAAGAACGGCGAGTGGTTCGACGGGATGTCGTCGGGCATGCGCCCGGTCGCGAGCGCATCGCCGAAGAGGGCGGGGTCGGAGCCGCCGAGGATCCAGTAGACGAGGGGCACTCCCGCGGCCGTCGCGAGCACGCCGACGTCTTCGCTGCCCGAGATCACCCCGGGGTCGATCACGCGCGCCTCGCCGAGCACCCCGCGCAACGCTGCCGCCGTGCGCTCCGTGGCCGCCGCGTCGTTCACGGTGACCGGGAAGCGCTCCTCGTAGTCGAAGTCGGGCTCGCGCGGTGCACCCGACGCGGCGGCCTCCGCCTTCGCGATGCGCTCGATCGCCGACAGCACCTTCGTGCGCACGGTCTCGTCGAAGCTGCGGATGCTGAGGCCGAGGGAGGCCTCGGCCGGGATGATGTTGTTCTTCGTGCCGGCGTGGATCTGGCCGACCGACACCACGGCCGCATCCGTCGCCGCGAGTTCGCGAGCGACGATGCCCTGCAGCCGGACGACCGTCGACGCGGCGAGGTAGACGGGGTCGACCGTCGTCTCGGGTCGCGAGCCGTGCCCGCCCGTGCCGTGCAGCCGGATCGTGAGCGAGTCGGCGCCGGCCATCGCCACGCCGCCGCGCACCGCCGCGAATCCAGCGGGCAGGGGCGCCACGTGCTGGCCGAGCACGATGTCGGGCTTCGGCACGCGATCGAAGAGTCCGTCGGCGACCATCGCCTCGGCGCCGCCGCCCCACTCCTCGGCGGGCTGGAAGAGCGCCACCAGCGTGCCGGACCACTCGGCGCGATCCGCGACGAGCCGCTCGGTCGCGCCGAGCAGGCACGTGACGTGCACGTCGTGCCCGCAGGCGTGCATGACGGGCACGTCGTTGCCCTCGTGGTCGGTGCCGCGCGCCGTGCTCGCATAGGGCAGGCCGGTCGCCTCGAGCACGGGCAGTCCGTCCATGTCGGCGCGGAGCAGCACGGTCGGGCCGTCGCCGTTCTCGAGCACGCCCACGACGCCCGTGCGGCCGATGCCGGTCGTGACCGTCAATCCGAGCGCGGTCAGCGTCTCGGCCACGATGCCCGCGGTGCGGTGCTCCTGGAACGAGAGTTCGGGGTTGGCATGCAGGTCGCGGTAGACGGCGGCGAGATCGAGGCTCATGCCGTCAGCCTAGGCCGGGGTCGACGGGCGCTCAGGCCCCGCGCTCGGCGCGCCATTCGACGAGCAGCTCGGGCATGCGGCGCTGGATGAAGAGGAAGAAGTCGCTCATCTCGGCGATGCGCTGCGAGGCGAGCGAGTCGGGGTCGTCGATCGCCGCGACGGCCTTCGACGCGAGCGCCTCGAGGTGGTCGTAGAGCGGGTTCTTGCCCATCGTCACCGTGTACCAGGCATGCTCGGGCAGCTCGTAGAGCACCCGACGCGAGCCGGGCTGCGACACGCGGCGCACCATGCGCAGCGTCTGCAGGTACCGCACGGCGCCCGAGATCGCGGCGGCGCTCGCGACGAGCTGGTCGCTCAGCTCCCGGGCTGTGAGCCCGGTCGACTCGGCGGCGATGAGCGCCATCAGCACCCTCGCCGGCATGCGCGGGAAGCCCGCCTCGGCCATCGCCGCGGCGGACTGCTCGACGAACTCGTTCATCGCCTGTTCGTCTCGCGCCATCTCCCCATCCTCACAGAACGAGCGGGGCCGAGCGGATGCCCCGCGCCCGTCATCACCCGCCGAGTGCCAGGTCCCGTCGCCGCACGAGGGCCGTGGCCCCCGCGGCCACGACAACGGCGATGCCCGACATGACCCACGCGGCCGACCAGTCGATCGTCTCGGCCGTGACGATCGGGGTGTGGGTGAACGGCGAGATGTCGCGCACCCACTCGGGGAACCCGAAGAGGCCGCCGAACTGCCCCAGTACGATCGCGACGAGCAGCACCGCCCAGCCGAGGGCGATCGACGCCCGAGGCACGAGGGCGAACACGAGGGCGGCGACCGCGACGATCACGAGGCAGGCCGGCAGCTGGGCGAGCCCCGCCTCGGCGACGGTCGACATGCGCTCACCGACATCCGGCGACCCGATGAGTCCGACGAAGGCGCCGAGCACCGCGAAGGCCAGCACCGCAGCGACCGAGGCGGCGCCGATCAGGAGGTACGCGGAGAACCAGCGGAACCGCGAGACGGGCGCGGCGAGCACGAGTTCTGCCGTGCCGCCGGCCTCATCCTGCCGGGCTCGCATGATCGCCTGCACGCCGCCGACCGCGGCGAGCACGCCGACGAATCCGAAGAGCCCGGTCGTGAAGAGGTCGATCAACCCGCCCTCGGCGTTCGGCCCCGCGATCGCGGCGAGGGTGTCGGTGATCGCCTGCCCGGCCTCCTGGCCATCGGGGGTGTTGACGAGGTCGACGACCGTCTGCCCGACGGCGCCCAGTACGAGTCCGAAGAGCGCACCGCCGACGGTCCAGCCGATGACGGGGTTGCGGAGCGTGCGCCAGACGAGGCCGATCGGGCCCGAGAGGCTCAGCGGCGCATGCAGGCGGCCCGCCCGCTCGGGCACGATGCTCGAGTCGAGGTCGCGGTGCGACTGCAGCCACGCGGAGGCGGCGAAGAGCACCGCCCCGAGGGCGACGCAGAGCGCGAGCGGCCAGAGTCGCTGATGCGTGTACGGCGCGACCGCCTGGCCCCAGCCGATCGGGCTGAGCCAGCTCCACCAGCCCGCCTCCATGCTGAGCCCGTCGGGCTGCACGGTGCCCGTGGCATCCCCCATCGCGCGGAAGGCGTAGCCGAGGGTCACGATCGCGGCCGCGAGCCCGTTCGCCCCGCGCGAGGTGCGCATGAGCTGCGCGCACGCGAGCCCGACGCCGAGGTACGCGATGCCCACGGCCGACAGTGCCGCGCCGTAGAGCAGGGCGCCCGAGGCATCCGCCCCGTACGCGAAGGCCACGCCGCCCATGATCGCCCCGACCAGCGCACTCAGGATGACGCCCTCGAGCGCCGTCGCGAGCAGCGGTGCGATGCGGCCGGCGGGAGTGGATCCGACGAGCTCGGCCCTGCCCGCCTCCTCGTCGCCGCGCGTGTGTCGCACGGCGAGGAACGTCATCATCAGGCCGACCATGAGCCCCAGGAAGCCGAAGAGCAGGAAGAACTGGAATGCGTCGGGGTCGGTGCCCTGCGGAGTGCCGCGGAGCATCAGGATGGCGGGGCTCATGATCACGAGCCTGATGACGCTCGCCCGTTCGGCGTCATCGCCGTAGGTCTCGGTGACGGCGCCGCGACCGGCGACCTCGAGCAGCGCGAAGAGCGCGAGCCACACGATGATCTGCACCCGGTCGCGGCGGAACCGCGCGAGGAGCAGGGTCGGCAGGGTCTTCATCGCACGCCCTCGAGACTCGATCGCGCCGGCTCGTCGATCTCGTCGTGGTAGTGCCGCATGAAGAGCTCCTCGAGCGAGGGCGGGTTCACGGTGACGCCGGTGGCACGCAGGCGACTAAGGGCGGCGAGCACGTCGGGCATGGCGTCGGAATCGGCGGTGAAGCGCACACGGGCGCCGTCGACCACGAGGTCGTGCGCGCCGGGGATGGTCGCGAAGGCGGCGTGGTCGATCCCCTCGCCGGCGAAGGAGATCTCGGTGCGGGTGAGGTGGCGGAGCTCGGCGAGCGTGCCCGTCTCGACCGTGCGCCCGGCGCGGATGATGCTCACGCGGTCGCACAGGTGCTCGACCTCCGAGAGGATGTGGCTCGACAGGAGCACGGTCGCGCCGTCGCCGAGGAGGGCCGCGATCTCCTGACGGAAGACCGCCTCCATGAGCGGGTCGAGGCCCGAGGTGGGCTCGTCGAGGATGTACAGGTCGGCTGGCGTGGCGAGCGCGGCGATGAGCGCGACCTTCTGCCGGTTGCCCTTCGAGTAGGTGCGGCCCTTCTTCGACGGGTCGAACTGGAAGACCTCGGCGAGGTGCTCGCGCCGCGCCGCATAGGCGCGCTTGTCGGTCGTGCCGCCCCGAAGGCGCGTGAGCAGGTCGATCGACTCACCGCCCGAGAGGTTCGACCAGAGGTTCACGTCGCCCGGCACGTAGGCGATGCGCCGGTGCAGCTCGACGGCGTCGCGCCAGGGGTCGCGGCCGAAGAGCGTCGCGTTGCCGCCGCTGGCCCGGATGAGGCCGAGCAGCACGCGAATGGTGGTGGACTTCCCCGCGCCGTTCGGGCCGAGGAACCCGTGCACCTCGCCGGCCTCGACGCTGAGGTCGAGCCCGTCGAGTGCACGCACGCGGCCGAAGTGCTTCTCGAGACCGCGTGTTTCGATGACGGTGTTCATGAGGCCGACACTACGCTCGTTTCACAAATTTGTGAATCTTCCTAACGGAACCCTTACGGGAGCGGGGTCGGATGCCGCGGGGCGACCGGACCGCGTGGCCCTGCGGCGTCACCGGGGCGCGCGTGGGCGCCCTTGGGCGGATGCCCGGGGTGCGTGGCATTGAGGTGACGCAAGTTGTCGCATCGACACGGTCGCAACCGACAACGAGTGGCATCTCGATGACCGGAGAGCCGGAGCGGCATCGAGCAGCGGGCGGCCAGCAGCGGGCGGCGAGCAGCGAGCGCCGTCAACCCGCCGTTCGGGGCACGGCCGTCGTATCGCCGACGTGCAGCGTGCTCGTGAAGCACCGCGACGCGGGCGGCTCGCCCGAGAGCATCTGAACGACGGCCTCGCCGGCCGCCCTTCCCTTCGCGACCGAGGGCTGCGCGAGCGTCGTGAGGTCGTGCTGCAGGCCGTCGACCCGGATGCCGTCGAAACCGAGCACGCTGAGATCGGCCGGCACCTGCATGCCGAGCTCCTCGGCCGCCTGGATGACCCCCGCCGCCAGCAGGTCGCTCTGCGCGATGATCGCCGTCGGACGGTTCTCCGGGTCGGCGAGGAGCGCCCGCGCAGCCTCGAGCCCCTCTTCGATCGAGCTGGCCCCTGCGGCGCGGCCCGTCGCCTCGGGGAAGATCTCACGAGCGCCGGCGAGGCGCTGGCTCGCCGTGGCCGCCGTGCTCGACTCCAGCAGCTCCCTGGTGAGGGGGCCCCGAGTGCGCGCCGCGTCGAAGGGCAGCGTCACGATCGCGACATCCGTATGGCCCAATTGCCGCAGGTATTCGGCGCCCCGCCGAGTCGCCTGGAGGTTGTCGATCGAGATCTCGGGGATGTCCTCACCGGTGTCGCCCTCGATGGCGACGGCGGGGATGCCGCGGCGACGCAGCGCCTCGATCGTGACGCCGAGGCGCGGACTGCAGCCCACGAGCACGACCGCGTCGACCGGCGCGCTCTCGATGCTGACGGCGTTCTCGCCCGCCTCTCCGGTGTCGGTGAGCAGCAGGAGGCCGGCGCCGAGCGGCGCGATGCCCTCGGAGATGCCGTCGAGCATCTGGATCTTCACGGGGTCGAGGAACGCCGCGCGCACGCGCTCCTCGAGCACGACGCCGACGATGCCCGAACGCCCGCGGCGCAACGACCGTGCGCGCGGGTCGGGACCGGCGTAACCGAGATCGGATGCCGCGGCGAGCACGCGCTCCTTCGTGGCGGCGGACACGGGGCCCGAGCCGCTGAAGGCGAGCGAGGCGGTCGACTGCGAGACGCCCGCGCGTGCCGCGACATCGGCGAGCGTCGGGCGTTGAGCGGCATCGGGCTGCATGGGGCCGAGTCTAGGCCGAATCGATTCGATCGGCGATCCGCGGCGTGCCGAGCGCTCGACCCGCGGCATCGCCTAGGCTCGGCCGCATGTCGAGAACCGCCCTCATCACCGGCGCGAGCTCCGGGCTCGGCGCCGAGTTCGCCAGACAGCTCGCCGCCACCGGCGCCCACCTCGTGCTCGTGGCGCGTGATCGCGCCGCCCTCGACGAGCTGGCCATGCGGATCCGCCGCGAGCACGGCGTCGAGGTCGAGGTGCTGCCGGCCGACCTGCTGAAGCCGCGTCACCTGGCCCGGGTCGTCGAGCGCCTCTCCGATGCCGCACGGCCGATCGACCTGCTCGTCAACAACGCGGGGTTCGGCCTGCCGCTCGACTTCGCGGCCAACGACGTCGAGGTCGAGGTGCGCCATCTGCACCTGCACGTCGAGGTGCCCCTGCGTCTGAGCCACGCAGCCCTGCGGTCGATGCTCCCCCGCCGACGCGGGCGGATCATCAACATCGCGTCGGTCGGCGCGTTCATTCCGCGATCGACATATGGCGCCTGCAAGCGCTGGCTGGTCGTGTTCAGCGAGTGGGCGAACGGGCAGTACGCGCGGCAAGGGGTCACGACGACGGCCGTGTGCCCCGGCTACACGCACACGAAGTTCCACGAGCGGCTGGGACTGCCGCCGGGCCAGGAAGGGGTTCCGGGTTGGATGTGGCTCGACGCGCGGAAGGTCGTCGCCGAGGCACTGCGAGACACCGCCCGCGGCAAGTCCCTCTCGGTGCCTTCGCTCCGCTACCGGTTGCTCGTCGGCCTCGCGCGGTTCGCGCCCGGATCGGTCGGCGCCCGCATCGGGGCCCGCGGGCGCTGACACGCCTGCCTCGTGGGTTGAGGAGCAAGCGCAGCGAGCGTCTCGAAACCTGCTTCTGGGAGCACGGGTCTCGATACGGCGCTGGCGCGCCTACTCGACCGGCGAGACCGGCGAGGCCTACTCGACCGGCGAGACCGGCGAGCCCACCTCGTCGCGAGCCGTGACGAACGCGGCGACGCAGCGCCGAATCTCCTCCTCGGAGTGCGCAGCGGAGAGCTGCACGCGGATGCGCGCCGCCCCGCGGGGCACCACCGGGAAGCTGAAGGCGGTGACGTACACCCCGTGCCGCTGCAGCGCGTCGGCCATGCGCGCGGTGAGGGCGGCATCGCCGAACATCACGGGCACGATCGGGTGCTCACCGGGCAGCAGGTCGAACGAGGCATCCGTCATCAGGGACCGGAAGAGCGACGCGTTCGCCCGCAGCTTCTCGCGCAGCTCGCCCGAGGAGGCGAGCAGCTCGAGCGCCTGGATCGTGCCCGCCACGATCGCCGGGGCGAGGGTGTTGGAGAAGAGGTAGGGCCGGGCGCGCTGGCGCAGCAGGTCGACGATCTCCTGGCGGGCGGCGACGTAGCCGCCGGATGCCCCGCCGAGCGCCTTGCCGAAGGTGCCGGTCGTGATGTCGACGCGACCCTCGACGCCGCAGTGCTCGGGCGTGCCGCGGCCGTGCTCGCCGACGAAGCCGACGGCGTGCGAGTCGTCGACGAAGACGAGCGCGTCGTACTTGTCGGCGAGGTCGCAGATCTCGGCGAGGGGCGCGATGTAGCCGTCCATCGAGAAGACGCCATCGGTCACGATCACCCGGCGACGGGCATCGGATGCCGCGACCAGCTGCGCCTCGAGGTCGGCCATGTCGCGGTTCTTGTAGCGGTACCGGCCGGCCTTCGAGAGCCGGATGCCGTCGATGATCGAGGCGTGGTTCAGCTCGTCGGAGATGATCGCGTCGTCGGGCCCGAAGAGCACCTCGAAGACGCCGCCGTTGGCGTCGAAGCACGAGGAGAAGAGGATCGTGTCGTCGTAGCCGAGGAACGACGAGACCCGCTTCTCGAGTTCGAGGTGCAGCTCCTGCGTGCCGCAGATGAACCGCACGCTCGCGAGTCCGTAGCCCCACTCGTCGAGCCCGGCGTGCGCCGCCGCGACGATGCGCGGGTCGTTCGCGAGCCCGAGGTAGTTGTTGGCGCAGAAGTTCAGCACCTCGCGCCCGGCGACCTCGATCTCGGAGGACTGCGGGCCGTGGATGCCGCGCTCGCGCTTCGTGAGACCCGCGGCCTCGATCTCGTCGAGCTCGCTGCGAAGCTGGTCGCGAACCGTTCCGTACATGTCTAGAGCTCCGTCCAGTCGAGGATGACCTTGCCGACGCCGCCGGAGGCGGCCGCGTCGAACGCCGCACGCCACTCGCGCGCAGGGTATCGGTCGCTGATGATCGAGGCGACGCGCGAGCGCAGCTGCGGGCTCGTCTGCAGCATCGCGCTCATCGAGTTCCAGGTCTCGAACATCTCGCGTCCGTAGATGCCCTTCATGGTGAGCATGTGGGTGACGACCTTGCCCCAGTCGATCGCGTACGGCTCCGCCGGCAGGCCCAGCAGCGCCATGCGACCGCCGTGGTTCATGTTCTCGATCATCTCGGGCAGCGCCTTCGCCGAGCCCGACATCTCGAAGCCCACGTCGAAGCCCTCGCGCATGCCGAGTCGCTCCTGCGCCGACCGCACCCGTTCCTTCGACACGTCGACGACGGCGTCGGCGCCCATCTCGAGCGCCAGCGACAGGCGTGCCGGCGAGACATCCGTGGCGACGATGAAGCGGGCGCCGACATGCCGGGCGACCGCGATCGACATGAGCCCGATCGGGCCGCAGCCCGTGACGAGCACGTCTTCGCCGACGACCGAGAAGGCGAGCGCGGTGTGCACCGCGTTGCCGAACGGGTCGAAGATCGCCCCGACCTCGGGCTCGACCGAGGCGTGGTGCACCCACACGTTCTCGCCGGGGATGACGATGTACTCCGCGAACGCGCCGTCGCGATGGAGGCCGACGCCCTTGGTGCGGATGCACATCTGGCGGCGGCCCGCGCGGCAGTTGCGGCACATGCCGCACACGATGTGTCCCTCGCCCGAGACGCGGTCGCCGACGGCGACGTCGTGCACGAGCGGCCCGACCTCGACCACCTCGCCGAAGAACTCGTGACCGGGGATGAGGGGCGCGGCGATCGTCGACGCGGCCCAGTCGTCCCACTTCTCGATGTGCAGGTCGGTGCCGCAGATGCCGGTGCGCAGCACCCGGATCTTCACGTCGGCGGGGCCCGTCTCGGGCTCCGGCCGCTCGACGTACTCCAGGCCGGCGCCGGGGGCGGGTTTGAAGAGGGCCTTCATCGCAGAAACTCCGTTGTTCAGAACATGAGCCACTGGGTGCGGCGGCTCATGCGAGTGGTCCGGTGGGTGCGCCGGATGACAGGTCAATCGTATCGGCGCGGAGTAATATGTTACGCAGCGTCAGCGGTGCGCCGACGCCGGCTCGACCTGTCCCGCCTCGAAGTAGTCGACGAGGTCGGGTGCCAGCTGCGGCACGGCGAGGGTGGCGCCGTCGCCGCGCAACGATTCCGTCGCCCGGACGCCGACCGCGACGGCCTCGCGGGCCGCGACCGGAGACGTCTCGGTCGTGCCGCCGTCTCGCACGAACCGCAGGAACTCCGCGACGAGGAGCGCGTCGGCGCCGTCGTGCCCGACGTCTTCGGGCGCCTCGGGCACGATGAAGGTCTCGTCGGCCGGCGCCGCACCCTGATGGCGGCGGTTCCAGAGCCGCACCTCCGAGCCCGAGACATCCCCGAAGTTCTCGATGCGCCCCTCGGTGCCGATGACGGTGTAGTTGCGCCAGTAGTCGGGCGTGAAGTGGCACTGCTGGTAGCTCGCGAGCACCCCGTTGCCGAGGCGCATGTTGACCATCGAGATGTCCTCGACGTCGATCACCGGGTTGAGACCGCTCTGCGCGGCCGGCGGCCAGTTGTCGAGGCTGAACCAGTCGCGCATCCGCTCCCCCGAACGGTCGCGGCGGTCGCCGATGTCGCCGTACACGCTGAGCGAGCCCATCGCCTGCACCTCGCTCGTGTACGCCCCGGCCAACCAGTGGATGACGTCGAGGTCGTGCGCGCCCTTCTGGAGGAGCAGCCCCGTCGTCTTCTCGCGCTCCGCGTGCCAGTCCTTGAAGTAGTAGTCGCCGCCGTTGCCCACGAAGTGCCGGCACCAGATCGCTTTCACCTCGCCGATGCGCCCCTCGAGGATGAGGCGCCGCATGAGCAGCACGACCGACATGTGCCGCATGTTGTGCCCGACGTACAACCGGGTGCCCGTGCGCCGCGCGGTCTCGAGGATCGCGTCGGCGTCGTCGACCGTCACGGCCAGCGGCTTCTCGCAGAAGACGGGCACGCCCGCCTCGAGCGCGGCGATCGCAACCGGCGCGTGCTGGTGGTCGGGCGTCAGCACCATGACCGCGTCGATCCCGCTCGCGAGCAGTTCGTCGAGCGAGTCGGTGACGGATGCCTCGGGCAGCACCGCTCGCGCATCCGCCCGTGACCGCTCGGCGAGGTCGCACACGGCGACGACGCGCGAACCCCGGCCGGGGCGGTGCGCCTCCTTCCAGAGGGTCGAGCGTGCGCCGAAGCCGACGATGCCGATGTTCAGATCCACGGGGTGTTGCTCCTTCAGGTGTTCCGCGTGCGCGGGGTCACAGCGTGCGCGCCGCGCGAGGCGCGGCGTCGAGATCGGTCGAGCCGCCCGGAACGAGCGACCAGGGGAATTCGTGCAGGCGGGCCTCGGTCGCGTCCGGCTCGAGCGCGCGCGCCACGATGATCTCGGCCTGCCGGCGGTAGAAGTCGGTCGGGCCGACCGTCGTCAGGGTCGGCGCGACCGACTGCGCGTCTGGGGTGTTGCCGACGCCGATGACGGCGACGTCGTGCGGCACACGGAGGCCGAGCATGTGCGCGGCGTTGATCGCCGCGATCGCCGCGAAGTCCGTCGTCGCATAGACGGCCGTCGGACGATCCTTCCGCGAGAGCAGCCCGACGGCCGCGGTGAAGGCGCTCGCCTGCGTTCCGGCGTACGTCGCGGTGTGCTCGGGCACGATCGGCAGGCCGCGCTCGCGCATGCGCTCGAGGTAGGGCGTGTACCGCGAGCCCTGGGGGGCGTGCACGGCGTCCTCGGCCACGAGGCATCCGATCGCGGTGTGCCGTTCGAGCAGGTGGTCCATCGCGAGGTAGCAACCCGGGATCGCATCGGAGCGGATCACGTCGTAGCCGTTCGGCTCGAGCGTCTCGCTGAAGACCACCAGGCGCTGCCCGCGCTCGGCGAGGGCCTGCACCTTCTGCTCGGCGTCATCGGTGCCGATCGCGCCGTCGAGGTAGGCCACGTCGCTCTCGACCCGGTCGAGCGCCGCGTACCAGTCGCCGTCGGCGAGGATGAGCGTCGTGAGCCCGTGCCGGTTCGCCTCCTCGTTGACGGCGGCCGCGACGGCGAGCGACCACGGGTCGCTCAGCATGTGCAGCGAGAGCTGCACCGTGTCGCTGCGGCCCGTGCGGATCGTGCGGGCCGCGCGGTTGGGACGGTAGTTGAGCTGCTCGGCAGCCTCCAGCACGCGCTTCGCGGTCGGCTCGGCAACCCCCGAACCTCCGCCGCTGCGGCCCGAGAACACGTACGACACGGTCGCCGTCGAGACGCCCGCGAGCTCGGCGACCATGCGCAGCGTCGGCCGCCGGCGCCCCGCGGCGCTGCTGCCCCCGCCGTTGCCGAGGTGACCGCTGTGGCCGCCGCCCGTCGTCGATCCGTCCACGTTCGTCCGCACCATCACGTCACCCCTTCGTTCCCGAGAAGGCGATGCCCTGGATGAACTGCTTCTGCAGGATCATGAAGGTGATCAGCATGGGCAGCGTCGCCAGCAGTGCGCCCGCCATCAGCACAGGGTAGTCAGTGCCGTGCAGGCCGACGAGCTGCGACAGGCCCACCGAGAGGGGCATCTTCTCGGGGTCGGTCGTCACGACGAGCGGCCAGAGCAGGTCGTTCCACGACCACAGCACCGTGAAGACTGTGAGCGCGATGATGCCGGGCTTCGCGAGCGGCACCATGACCCGCCAGAACGTCTGCCACGGATTCGCGCCGTCGATGCGCGCGGCCTCTTCGAGCTCGGACGGCATCGACATGAAGAACTGCCGCATGAGGAAGGTGCCGAACGCGCTGAAGATGCCCGGGACGATGAGCGCCTGCAGGGTGTTCAGCCAGCCGAGGCTCTGGATGATCTCGTATTGCGGCAGCAGGTAGAGCTGCGAGGGCACCATGAGCACCGAGAGGAACAGCACGAACACCACGTTGCGGCCGCGGAAGGGGATGCGTGCGAAGGCGTAGCCCGCCATCGTGCAGAGCACCACCTGGCCGACGGTGCGGCCGACGGTGAGCAGCACCGAGTTCAGGAACATCTGGCCGAACGGCATCGAGTCGAAGACTTCGGCGAAGTTCGTGAACACCCACGGGTCGGGGATGACGACGGGTGGCACCTGCACCGAGTCTTGGAACGTCTTGAACGCGGTGAGGGTCTGCCAGACGAACGGGAAGACCATCAGGATCGCGCCGCCGGCGAGCAGCAGGTGCACGAGCCAGTGACCGCGGTTGCGGCGGCCACGGGCAGCGGATGTCCCGCCGGCGCGTGTGCTCGAGACATCCGCGCCGGTCATCGCCCGAGTGTCGAGGGAGAGGTCACTCATAGTGCACCCACTTCTTCTGCAGCCGGAACTGCACGACCGTCAGCACCAGGATGATGATGAGCAGGAGGAACGCGATCGCGGCCGCGTAGCCCTTCTCGTTGTCGATGAACCCGGCCTGGTAGAAGAGGTAGACGATCGTGCGGGTGTTCGGCATCGCCGGGTTCGACGTACCGAGCATCATGTAGATGAGGTCGAAGACCTGCAGTGCCCCGATGACGCTGATCACGCTGACGAAGAAGATGCTCGGGCTCAGCAGCGGGATGGTGATCGAGAAGAACTTGCGCACGGGGCCGGCACCGTCGAGGTCGGCGGCCTCCATGACCGTGTCGGGGATCCCCTGCAGTCCCGCGAGGAAGATGACGATGTTCGTGCCGAGGCCGGCCCAGATGCCGACGACGGCGATCGCGATGAGCGCCGTGCTCGGGTCGGTGAGCCAGCTCGCGCCCTCGATGCCGAAGACACCGAGCACCTCGTTGAGCACGCCGTAGTCGCCGTTGTAGATCATGCGCCAGACGAGCGCGATCGCAGCCGGCATGGTGACGACCGGGATGAAGTAGAGGGTGCGGTAGATGCCACGGCCGCGCAGCCCGGTCGTGTTCAGCAGCGCCGCGATGGCGACCGCGAGCGGGATGCCGACGAGGGCGATCACCGTGTACAGCGCGGTGTTGCGGAGGGCACCGAGCAGCTCGGGGTCCTGGAAGAGCCGCACGTAGTTGTCGAGGCCCACGAACTCGGAGCCGCCGAAGGGGCCCGACTCCGTGAACGACATGAGGAAGGTGCGCACGGTCGGCCACAGGTAGAACGCGACGAGGCCGGCGGCAGTCGGGCCGATGAACAGCAGCGCCCACCACGACGACTGGCCGGGTCCCCGCCCGCGCCGCCGCCCCCGACCGGGGGCGGCCGCGAGCCGCCCCCGATCGAGTTCGGAGATCGGCGCGCTCGCGCGCTGCGCGATCAGGTCGGTCATGGTGCTACTCCGACTCCGAGTCGAGCGCCGCCTGCATCTCGGTGGCGAGCTGCTGGAGGCCGTCCTTCGGCGAGATCGAGCCGGCCCAGACCTGCGAGAGGATCTCAATCTCGATCGAGGTCCACGCGGCGGTGTTCTTCGAGACGGGGTAGGCCACGGCGGTCTCGAGCGCGTCGATGTACACCTGGAGGTCGTACTGCGGCAGCGCATCGACCCAGGCCTGCTGCTTGCCGTCGAACGCCGGGATGACGGTGCCCGAATCGGCCATGATGTCGGACGCCGCGTCGCCGCTCGCGAAGGCGGCGAACTGCTTGGCGAGATCGAGGTGGTCGCTCTCCGCGTTCACGACGTTGGCGAGGCCGTGGATGACGCTCTGGTTGCCGTCGGCGCCCGCGGCGAGCGGGGCGACGTTCACCTTGTCGGCGATGTCCGGGTTGTCGGCGTAGGCGCCGGCGGCCCACGAGCCGTTCTGGAACATGGCGACCTTGCCCGAGAAGAAGAGGTCTTCGGGGTTGGTGTCGGTCATCTGCTGCGCGGTGGGCGAGGAGCCGGCGGCGATGAGGTCGGTCCACAGCTCGATGCCCGCGAGTGCCTCGGGGCTGCCGTAGCCGGACTCGGTGCCGTCGGCGCTGATGACCTCGCCGCCGGCCTGCGCGATGGAGTTGTAGTAGTTCTCCTGGCCGAACTGGGAGGCGGCGATGCCGAACTGGCCCGTCGCGGGGTCGGTGAGCTTCGCGGCGGTCGCCTTGAGGTCGTCCCAGGTCCAGCCGGCCTCGGGGTAGGCCACTCCCGCGGCATCGAAGAGTTCCGTGTTGTACCAGAGTCCGACGGTGTCGAAGTCCTTCGGGGCGCCGTAGAGCTCGCCGTCGTAGGTGTAGAGGTCCACGAGTCCCTGCGGGTAGTCGGCCGGGTCGATGCCCTGGTCGTCGAGCGGGGCGAGCACGCCGTTCGAGGCGTAGAGCTGGAAGTTCGGGCCGTTCATCCAGAAGACGTCGGGGGCCGAGCCGCCCGAGACCGAGGTCTGCAGCTTCGTGAAGTACTCCTTGTAGGGCGTCGTGACGAGCTTGACGGTGACCTCGGGGTGCTCCTCGGTGAAGGCGGCGGCGATCTCCTTCATCGCGGCCTCCTGCTTCTGGTCCCAGACGCCGTATTCGAGCGTGACCGCCTCGCCGTCGCCCGCGTCCGAACCCGAGTCGCTGCACGCGCTGAGCGCGAGTGCGGCCGTGGCGGCCAAGGCCACCGCGGCGGCCCCGCGACGGGTGATTGCACTTCGAAGCATCCGATCCTCCTTTGGATCTGTCTCTTGGTGAAGGATGGCGAGGCTGCGCCCGCCGAATGTTAATCGTTTAGCTAAACGATTAACACGTGACTGTAGCGGCGGTCGCGGGGCGACGCAAGCTTCACTTCGGAACCACGGACGATCGGTCCATCTCGGCCCGCCATCGCCGGCGCGCGGCGGTGAGCTCGGCGACGACCTCCGGATGCTCGGCCTGCACGTCGCGCTGCTCGGAGGGGTCCGCCACGAGATCGACGAGGCGGAGGCCGTCGCCCGGCTCGGTGTGCTCGACGCGCCGGATCTCCGCCGCATGCGGTGAGCCGGACTCGACCCAGGCGAGCTTCCACCGGCCCTGCCGCACCGACCACTGCCAACGGCAGTCCCAGTGCAGCTGGTCGCGAACCGGGCCGCCGTCACCGCGGAGGAAGGCCAGGAGGTCGCGGCCGTCGAGCCCGTCGAGCCCGCCGCCCGCCGCGGCGAGCGCCGTCGCCGCGATGTCCATGGAGCTCACGAGTCCGTCGCGCACGACCCCGCCCGGCAGCGCCGCCGGCCAGCGCACGAGGAACGGCACGCGGATGCCGCCCTCGTAGAGCGTGTACTTCGTGCCGCGGAGCGGAGTGTTCAGGCCGTAGTTGCACTGCGAGCCGCCGTTGTCGGTCGTGTAGACGACGATCGTGTCGTCGCCGATTCCCTGCTCGTCGAGCAGATCGAGCAGGCGGCCGACCTGCCGGTCCATCAGCTCGAGTTGGGCGAGGTAGTAGGCCCGCCCGTTCGCCAGGTTCGGGCTGATCGCGCCGTCGTACCAGTCGAGGTAGTCGGATGCCCCGGGGTACCAGTCCTCGAATCTCGGCAGCCCGCGCGCCTCGAGCTCCTCGTCGGGCAGCTGCCAGCAGAAGTTGTGCACCGCGTTGAAGGCGACCATCGCGAAGAACGGCCGATCGTCGTCAGCGGCGATGAAGGCGGCGGCACGGTCGGCGATCTCATCGGTGAGGAATCGCTCGACCTCGACCGGCTCCCCGCCCGCCGACATGGGCTGCACCGCCATGGCCTTCGCCGCCCCGCCGTACTCGTCGACGGCCGCGCTCGAGTGCCGCAGGTAGTTGAGGCGTCCCATCGACTGACCGGCGAGCCCGTAGAAGCTGTCGTCGAAGCCGTGCTGCGGCGGTGCTCCGCGATCGCCCTCGCGCTCGGCGCCGTAGTGCACCTTGCCGTAATACCCCGCGCGGTAGCCGACGTCGCGGAGCCGCTCGGCGAGCGAGGGGCGCTCGGGGCCCGCCATCGACGAGTCGTCGAACCAGTGCGCACCCCACCGCTGCTGGTAGGCACCGGCGATGAGGCCGGCGCGCGAGGGTGAGCAGACGGGTGCCGTCACGTAGGCCTCATCGCAGCCGACGCCCTCGGCAGCCAGGCGGTCGAGCGCCGGAGTGCGCACCTCGGGGTCGATGCCGAGGGCCGATCGGTCGGCGTAGCCGTGATCGTCGGAGACGATCAGGAGGATGTTCGGGCGCGATGGAGCGGATGCTCCTCCTGGGTTCGCGTCGTCACGCCCATCACCGCTGATCGAGGCCGGCATGGCACTCCCCTTCGAGTTGTTAATCGATTAGCACGACCCTAGCCCGCGGCTCGACGCTCGACAAGGCCGGCCCGCCCGCCCTGCCATGCGGTGAGCCGCACCCGGCGTCGACGTCACCGTGATCCGCCGAATGGGGGACATGGACGCCGAAGCCGAGGGCCTGAGGGCCCCGGGAACTCGCGCCCGGCATCGCGGTGGCGCGGCGCGCGACCGAACGGTCCGATCGAAGAACGGGGGACACTTTTTGTATGCAATATGTAGCGCGTGATGTGTAATACATGACATCCTGTCCGAGGCGCTCGATGACGACGCGCCGTCTCCGGCTCGTGCCGGGGTCAGCACAGGGCCGGGAACCCGAAGTGCCGGTTTCTCCGACCACAAGGCAGACAACCGATGGAGGTCAACGATGACCACGACATTCCGACGACGGGGCGGGGCGGGGGCGGCAGTCGCACTGTCGCTCACGCTCCTGTTCAGTCTCTGCACCCCACTCGCGGCGAACGCCGCAACACCCGCCGCCACGGCGAGCGGCTTCGGCCCCGCGTCCGACAGCGGCACGGCCGACGCCGCAGGCGTGAGTGACGCCTCGGGCACCGACGCCCTCGAGGCGACGGCCCCGCTCACCGCCAACGAGGCGGTGCACCGCACCGAGGCCGGCGATGAGGCCGAACTGCCGGACCGGCCCTCCGCCGGGACGGCGAGCCGATCGACGGCCCGCGCCGCAGCCGCTGAGTGCTCGACCGCGGCATTCGCGGCCGTGCAAGGCCGGGCGCTCGTCGACCTCGTGACGGCGAGCACCACGGATTGCGTCAACACGCTGTTCCAGGCGAAGGGCGCCGACGCGAAGGCGATCTTCGCGGAGTCGCAGATGGTGACGATCGCGAACGAACTGCGTACGGTCGCCGCCGCGTATCCGGGTGACAACAGCACCTCGGCGGCACAGCTCGTGCTCTTCCTCCGGGCCGGCTACTACGTGCAGTACTACGACCCTGACAACGTCGGCGACTACGGCGACGCCCTGTCCACCGCGACCGCCGCGGCGCTCGACGCGTTCTTCGGCAACGCACGCTCCCGCGACGTGACCGACGCGAACGGCGAGATCCTCGGCGAGGCCGTCATCCTCATCGACAGCTCGGAGCTGAACGCGCGGTACCTCGACGTGGTCGAGCGACTGCTCACGAGCTACGACTCCGAGTACGAGGCATCCTGGTGGATGCGGAACGCGGTGAACAACACCTTCACCGTGCTGTTCAGGGGACACCAGGTGCCGGCGTTCGTCTCGGCCATCGCGGCCGACCCGGGCCTGCTCACCACGCTGCGCGACTTCGCGGTCGCCCACCTCGACCTCCTCGGAGGCGGCTCCGCCTTCCTGCCGTCGAACGCGGGACGCGAGCTCGCCCGCTTCCTCGGCGATGACGCGGTGCGCGCTGCGGCGAAGCCCTTGGTGGTCGACCTGCTGACGCGCACCTCGCTCGACTCGCCGACCGCGCCGCTCTGGATCGCGACCGCGACCGTCGCGAACTACTACGACGGTGGGGCCTGCGCCGACTACGGCACCTGCAACCTCTCCGAACGCGTCGCCGACGCCGTGCTCCCGACCGAGCACGTCTGCTCGTCGAGCATCACGATCCGCGCCCAGGAGATCAGCGCCGACCAGCTCGCAGCGAGTTGCTCGAGCCTGCTCGCCCAGGACCGGTACTTCCACGCGGTCGCGAAGGACCCGGGGCCGGTGCCGAACGACGTGAACTCGAGCATCGAGGTCGTCGTGTTCGACTCGAGCAGCGACTACCAGAGCTACGCCGGCGCCATCTTCGGCATCGACACGAACAACGGCGGCATGTACCTCGAGGGCGACCCCTCGGCGGCCGACAACGTCGCGCGCTTCATCGCCTACGAGGCCGAATGGCTCCGTCCGGCGTTCGCGGTGTGGAACCTGAACCACGAGTACACCCACTACCTCGACGGCCGGTTCAACATGCACGGCGACTTCGAGGAGGGCATGCAGACGCCCACCATCTGGTGGGTCGAGGGCTTCGCGGAGTTCATCTCGTACCACTACCGGGGTGAGGACTACACGGCCGCGCAGGCGGCGGCCGCGCAGGGCACCTACCGGCTCAGCCAGCTCTTCGACACGAACTACGACCACGGACAGGAACGGGTCTACCGCTGGGGTTACCTCGCCGCGGCGTTCATGCTCAACGAGCGCCCGGCCGAACTGCAGACCATCCTCGGCTCGTACCGCGCCGGCGACTGGGACGCGGCTCGCACCTACATCACGGACACGATCGGCACGCGGTACGACGCCGACTTCGCTGCGTACCTCGAGCGATGCGCGGCGGGCGAGTGCAGCGCCGACCTCGGCGGCGGGACCGACCCGGTCAACCGCGTGCCGGTGGCGTCCTTCGGGATCTCGATCGACGGGCTGAACGTCGGCTTCACCGACACGTCGACCGACGAGGACGGCTCGATCGCCTCGCGCCGCTGGCAGTTCGGCGACGGCCGGGAGTCGACCGAGGCGAACCCGTCGGTCGCCTTCGCCGCGGCGGGCACGTACTCGGTCACCCTGACGGTGACCGACGACGACGGGGCGACCGGCACGGTCACCCTGCCCGTCGCCGTCGACGACGACGGCGGCCCGGCACTCCCCGAGTGCACGGGCTCCGACCGCCGCCAGCTCGACGACGAGTGCGTCCGCTCGGGGCGCTCCTCGGCACGTGGTGACACCGACGGCCTCTACATCTGGATCCCCGCCGGGACCGCCCAGGTGACCGTCACGACGACGGGCGGCACCGGCGACGCCGACCTCTACTACAACTGCTACGACTGGGCCGGCGCGAACGCGCACGTCGCCCGCTCGACGAAGCGCGGCAGCAACGAGGAGAGCGTCGTGGTCGCCTGGCCCCAGCCCGGGTGGAACTACGTCGGCCTGACCGCCGTCGAAGCGTTCGCAGGGGTGAGCGTCACGGCCAGCTACTGATCGCATGACCGGCGGCCGTGCCCGCCCGGGGATTTCCGGGCGGGCACGGCCGCTGCGATTCCCGCGTGCGCCTGACGAGGCGCGCTTCGGTTGCGAGCACGCGGCGGTGCGATTAGTGTGATCGGATCGGCGCGATCGAATCGATTCGACTCCTGCCGATCCGCGGAAGAGAGACAGGCAGCATTTGACCCCCGGCCACACGACGCACCCCACTCGCGCCCGCCGCGAACTCCTCTCGTGGCGCAACGCCGTCTTCGCGATCTTCTTCCTCTCGGGGCTGAGCCTCGCGAGCTGGGTCGCCCGCCTCCCCGAGGTGCGCGACGAGACGGGCCTCAGCACCCAGGGCGTCGGGCTCGTCATCCTCTCCGGCTCCATCGCGTCCGTGCTCGGCCTCATCGCCGCCCCGCCGCTCATGGCGCGCTTCGGCGCCCGAGCGGGCATGGCCGGCGCGCTCATCGCCGTCTCGCTCGGGCTCGTGTTCATCGGCTTCGGCGGCTCGCTCCTGCCGTCGATCCCGCTCATCGCGATCGGCCTGGCCTTCGCGGGCTTCGGCAACGGCGCGGTCGACGTCATGATGAACGTCGAGGGCGCGGAGGCCGAGCGCGAGATCAGCCGCACGCTCATGCCGCTCATGCACGCGTTCTTCTCCTTCGGCACGGTCGCGGGCGCCGGCATCGCGGCCGCGGCTGCAGCCCTGGCCGTGCCGGTCGCGGTGCACCTGTCCGCGATCGCCGCCGTCATCGCGATCGGCGCGATCGTCTCGGTGCGCTTCGTGCCCAAGCGCAGCGAACTCGGCGACCCGTCCGCCGCCGACGAGCGAGCGGATGCCGCATCCGCACGCCCCTGGACGGAACGGTTCCGCGACGGCCTCAGGGTCTGGGGCGACGTGCGGCTGCTCCTCATCGGCGTCATCATGCTCGGCATGTCGTTCGCCGAGGGATCGGCGAACGACTGGCTCACGCTCGCGGCGGTCGACGGCCATGGCCTCGACCCCGCCGTGGGCGCCGCGATCTTCACCGTCTTCGCGGTGTCGATGACCACCGCCCGCGTGCTCGGCGGGCCGCTCGTCGACCGGTTCGGCCGGGTCGCGACGCTCCGCGTGCTCGCCGCGACCGGCGTCGTAGGACTCAGCCTCTTCATCTTCGGCACCGAGATGTGGGTCATCGTCATCGGCACGATCATGTGGGGGGTCGGCGCGTCGATGGGCTTCCCGGTGGGCATGTCCGCCGCAGCCGACGTTCCCGACCGCGCGCAGGCCGCCGCCCGGGTGAGCGCCGTGGCGATCATCGGCTATTGCGCGTTCCTCGTCGGCCCGCCGTTCATCGGCTTCCTCGGCGAGCACTTCGGGCTGCTGAACGCCCTGCTCGTGATCCTCGCGCTCATGGTCATGGCCGGCCTCGCGGCTCCTGCGGCTCGCGAGCGCTCGCGCATGCCCGGCGCGACGGGCGGCGAGTCCGACGGACCGGCGAACGGGTCCGCCGCCGCGGCATCCGACGCATAAACTCATCGGGTGCGTCTCGTCATCGCCCGCTGCTCCGTCGACTACGCGGGGCGCCTCGCGGCCCATCTCCCTCTCGCCACCCGCCTGCTGATGGTGAAGGGCGACGGCAGCCTCCTCGTGCACTCCGACGGCGGCAGCTACAAGCCGCTCAACTGGATGAGCCCGCCGTGCACCCTCACGACGCTCGAGCCCGACGACGACCAGCGCGCCGCGGGCATCGTCGAGCTCTGGAAGGTCGTGCACCAGAAGACGGCCGACCAGCTGATCGTCTCGATCCACGAGGTGCTGCACGACACGAACCACGAGCTCGGCATCGACCCCGGCCTGCAGAAGGACGGCGTGGAGGCGCACCTGCAGAAGCTGCTCGCCGAGCAGATCGAGCTCCTCGGCGACGGCCACCGGCTCGTGCGCCGCGAGTACATGACGGCGATCGGCCCGGTCGACATCCTCGCGACGGATGCCTCGGGCGCCTCGGTCGCCGTCGAGCTCAAGCGCCGCGGCGACATCGACGGCGTCGAGCAGCTGACGCGCTACCTCGAGCTCATGAACCGCGATCCGCACCTCGCACCGGTGACCGGCGTCTTCGCGGCGCAGGAGATCAAGCCGCAGGCCCGCACCCTCGCGGAGGACCGCGGCATCCGCTGCCTCGTGCTCGACTACGACGCGATGCGCGGGGTCGACGACGGTCACTCCCGCTTGTTCTGATCCGCGCGAGGGGTTGACGCGCCAGGAGCGACGTGGGAAGGTTCTCTTCCTGAGAATCCCTCAGGCTTGCTAGCCGTAGGATGTCACGATGACTTCCACGACCCCCATCGAGACCGTCGCGCCGCCGCGAACCTGGTCGGCCGTGCTGTTCGACCTCGACGGCACGATCGTCGACTCGGCCGCCGACATCACCGGGTCCCTCGCGCACATGTTCACCACGCTCGGCCTCGACGTCCCCTCCGACGAGGTGCTGCGTGCATACGTCGGCCCGCCCCTGCTCGACAGCCTGCGGCTGTCCGCCGGGTTCGACGACGCGGAGGCCTGGAAGGCACTCACCATCTACCGCGAGCACTATGCCGACCACGTGCTGCGCTCCCCCGTGTTCCCCGGCGTCGCCGGCGTGCTCGAACGGCTGCACGCCGCAGGCATCCCGATCGCGCTCGCGACGTCGAAGCCCGAGTCGATGGCCCGCAAGGTGCTCGACCACCAGGGTCTCAGCCAGTACTTCACCGAGATCGCCGGCGCGAGCGACGACGAGCAGCGGAGCACCAAGGCCGACGTCGTCGCCGAGGCGCTGCGCCGCCTCCAAGCGACGGGTGTCGACACCGAGAACGCCGTGATGGTCGGCGATCGTGGATACGACACGCTCGGCGCCCTCGCCAACGGCGTGCCCACGATCCTCGTCGAGTGGGGCTACGGCTCCCCCGACGAAGCCGCCGACGCCATGGCGGTCGTGCACTCGGCCGACCAGCTGCGGAACCTGCTGCTCGGCTGACGGACTCAGTAGTCCGATGCCACCGGCACGACCTCGACCGTGAACGCGACCGTCTCCCCGGTCTCGCTGTTCTCGAGCGTCACCGCGGTCGATCCGACGGCGAGCGCCGTGAGTCCGGGGTTGAACTGCGCACTCCCGTCGTCACGGCCCGGCGTGAACTCGACGATCGAGGGGTCCTCGATCTCGGCGTCCCACTCGGCGTAGGTCTCGTCGTCGCCCGTCAGATCGATCACGTTGCCGTCGACCACCTCGATGGTCTCGCCCTCGATGTCGGCGATCTCGACGACGACGGGCGCTGGCAGCGTGTCGGCGCCGGTGCCGGTGCCGGATCCGGCGGAGCACCCGGCGAGCAGGAGCGCGCCGGCCGCGACCGCGAGCAGCAGGGGCGGCACCGCGCGACGCCCGGCACGGGGCATCCGCTCGCTCGCACTCGTTCCATCGGCCATCGTGCACCCCTCCGCCCGCGGCGCCCCCCGGTGCCGTTCCGTTCAGCGTAGACCGAGCGGATGCCGCGCGGCACCCCCACCCGATCGCCGCCGACGCTCAGGGCGAATACATAACTTGATGGATCCTCAGCGTCGAGGGATCGCAAGAATCTCCCCCATCCGGGTGGCACGCGCGCATGATCGACGCGGATCACGAAGCGAACGCAACAGACATGCGTCGTGCTGTTCGAAAGCAGGTACAGCTCTTCCATAGGCAGGCAGTGCAGTGCAGTATTCCGATTACGTTCGCCCACCGACGAACGTCGTACGCGCCCCGCGGTCACCTCCACGGGGCGTTCGAAGGGAGAAGCATGTCTGGATTCACGGGCCGCGCGCGCAAGCGCGCGGTTGCGGTCATCCCGGTACTCGCGCTCGCTGCCACCGGTCTGGTGTCATTCGGCGCATCGGGAGCGGTCGCGGCTGAATCGCCGGTCTCACCACCGGTGATCAGCGATTCCGAGTACTACATGAACTACGTGGCACCTCGCGCGGAGGGGCAGTTCGACACCGACGGCGAAGTCCTCGTCGACGGAGCCGACGCAAGCGCGAGGTCGTCGGCGCAGGTCCTGGCCGAGGCCGAGGCCGTCGACCGCAAGTACTCGCAGGGCAACCCGATCGCCGCGAAGGGGCTCGCCTCGCTGGAGGCGAAGTCGCTCGCCACGGGCAAGAACCCCAAGGAGCTGAAGAAGCCCAAGCACGACAAGAAGCCCAAGAAGACGAACTTCAAGCAGGCCGAGTCGACGCAGGAAGCGAAGCTGCTCACGATCCTCGTCGAGTTCAACGAGAACGCGAACGACGACTTCACCGGCACCTACGTGCCGACCGAGTTCGGCTCGAAGGAATGCAAGCCGGGCGACATCCAGAACGGCCCGACGCACAACGGCATCCCGAACCCGGCCGACTACGAGCTCGAGGACAACAACTCGATGTGGGTGCCCGACTTCTCGTCGGAGCACTACAACAAGATGCTCTTCACCGACGACGGCATCACCGATCGAGTGCGCACCGACCTCACCGGCCCCGACGGCAAGCCCGGCTTCGACATCTCGGGCTACACGATGAAGAACATGTACGAGGAGATGTCGCGCGGCGCCTACACGGTGCACGGCGAGGCCACTCCCTGGATCACCGTGCCGCACTCCGAAGCCTGGTACGGCGCGAGCCGCTGCTTCCTGAACGAGGCCGGCGAGTACGAAGCCGGCGAGATCCAGGACCAGAACGGCCACCCCGACAACCCCAAGGCCGCGGGTCAGCTGCCGATCGACGCGGTCGCGGCACTCGCAGAGGCGCAGCCCGACTTCCCGTGGAGCGACTACGACATCGAGGACCAGGGCGACCGTGACGGCGACGGCGACTTCAACGAGCCCGACGGCGTGATCGACCACGTCGTGCTCGTGCACGCCGGCGAAGACAAGTCGGGCGGCGGCGGCGAGCAGGGCACGTACGCCATCTGGGCGCACTCCTCGGCTGTCGCCGGCGGCGCGGACATCCCGGGCACCGACCTCAAGCTGTCGAACTACATCGTGCAGCCCGAGGACTCGGGCGTCGGCGTGTTCGCGCACGAGTACGGCCACGACCTCGGCCTGCCCGACCTGTACGACACGTCGAACCAGGGCAACTCCGACATCGACTTCTGGGACCTCATGAGCTCCGGCTCGCACTCCGGCCCCATCTTCCAGTCGATGCCGAGCCACATGGGCATCTGGGACAAGTGGGTCCTCGGCTGGGTCGACCCGGTCGTGATGAACCCCGGTGACGACGCCGAGACGATCAAGGTCGGCCAGGCGTCCCGCTCGCCCAAGGGCACCGAAGACGGCGTGAAGATCAACCTGCCCGACAAGGTCATCACCCTCGCAGAGCCGGCCAGCGGCGAGAACATGTGGTACACCGGTGCCGACCAGGACTGGGGCGACATCCGCATCTCGCGCACGGTCGACGTCCCGACCGACGCGAAGTTCTGGATGAGCAACAACTTCGTCATCGAGGAGGACTGGGACTTCGGCTTCGTCGAGGTCTCGACCGACGGCGGCACCACCTGGACCGACGTGAAGGTCTTCAACGAAGACGGAACCGAGGCCACGACGTCCGAGGACTACCCCGACCCGAACGGCAACCTCGCCACCTTCGGCGACAAGACGTACGGCCTCACGGGCAGCAGCGACGGCTGGGCTCGCCAGTACATCGACCTCTCGTCGTACGCGGGCACCACGGTGGGCGTTCGCCTGCGCCTCGCGACCGACGCCGCCTTCCAGGAGCGCGGATGGTTCGCCGACGACTTCGCCGTCACGAGCGGAGCGACCGAGGTCTGGACCGACGACGTCGAGAGCGGTGACAACGGCTGGACCGCCGAGGTCGCCAGCTTCGCCGACACGACCGGCCCCGGCTGGCGCATCGACACCGGTACGTCGCACAAGGCGCAGTACTACATGGTCGAGTGGCGCAACTTCGACGGGTTCGACGAGGGCCTGAAGTACGGCTACAACTCGGTGTACAGCGCCGGCGCGTGGAAGGTCGAGAAGGTCGCGTACAACGCTCCCGGAGCGCTGGTCTGGTACCGCGACACGACCTACGGCAACACCAACCACGTGCGCACCAACGAGACGGCACTGCCGAGCTACGGCGCGAAGGGCGGCCTGCTGCTCGTCGACAGCCACTTCGACCCGCTGCGTCGCACCGGTGACGCCGCCGCGGCCGACGGCACGCTGCAGCACAACCTGCCGTCGCGTTCGCAGTCCTCCGACGTGGCCTTCGGCCTCACCCCGACGCACGCCTTCACGGAGTGCATCACGGGTGCGGAGCTGACGACCGAGTACTGCACCGACGTTCCGTCGCGCGCGCCGGTGAGCACGTTCACCGACGACCTCGGCTGGACCTCGGGTCTCGAGGTGCTGCCCGACGGCCGCATGGCCCGCCGCTTCCGCGACGGTTCGGCAGTCGTGCCGTCGGTCGGAAACGCGCCGTACAGCACGCGGATCGTCGACTTCGACGGCAACCCGCTGACCGATCTGTACGGTGCGGCCAGCCCGCTCGGTGGCGTCTTCGGCACCGGCAACCCTGCCGACGACGGTGTGGGCTACGGCACCGTCATCACGGTGAAGAAGGCGTTCAAGGGCAACCAGTCCGCCCTCATCTCGATCACTCCGCCCACGGCGGGCTGATCGGAATCACCGGCACGAACGACGAGGCGTCGGCTCCCTTCGGGGGCCGGCGCCTCGCCGCGTGTCAGGCGCATCCGCCGTTCGCCCGGCGGCGATACCGGGCCGGCCTCAGGAGGCGGCGCTACCCACGAGCACGCCGTCGAGCAATCGATCGAGCCCCCACGCGAAGGCCGATGGCTCCGCATCGCCCGACACGAGGTGCTCGGTCGCCTCGGTGAGCGGATGGCTCGCGGCATCCGACCAGAGCGCCCCGGCCGTCGACCGGTCGGCTGCCTTCTCGACGTCGTCGACCCGCTCGGCGGCATCGAGGGCGGCGACCCCGAGCACGTGGGCCCGCACGGCGTAGGCGGCGCGGGCGGCATCGGCCTGCGGCATCCCCTCGGCCATGAAGCCGGCGATGAGCGTCTCGTTCAGCCCCAGTGCATGCCGCCCGTCGAGCGGACCGCTCGTGACGAGCACCATGGCGCCCGTGTGCTCGGCGATGCGTGCGCGCATCGCCGCGGCGAGCGCGTGCACGCGCTCTCGCCAGGGGGCGCCGGTGTCGGCCGCGGCAGCGAGGTCGAGGCTCGACAGCAGCTCCTCGACCATCGCGCGCAGCAGCGCGTTCTTCGACGGGAAGTACGTGTAGATCGCCGTGGGCGTGAGGCCGAGCGCCGCGGCGACCCCGCGCACCGACACGGCGGCGAAGCCCTTCTGCTCGAGGATCTCGAACGCCGCGTCGACGATGTCGACCTGGCTGACACTGCGCCTCGGTCCGGGTTTCATGCTGCTCCTCGCGCTCGACCCCCAAGCGTAACCGCGCGGTCGGCGCCCGAACGACCGCCGGCGCCCGTCGGCGCCCGTCAGTCGAGCGACGACAGGAAGGTCAGCACCGAACCGCGCTCGACGATCAGCGGACCGAGCGCGGCATTGAAGTCGGCGCCGTACGGGGCGGCGAGGTGCTCGGCGAATGCCGCGGCGTCGCGATAGACCTCGGTCACGACGAACCGAGCGCCGACCGGCGCCGGCCCGGTCGCCGCTGCTGCCGCCGCGAAGACGGGCCCGCTCGGCGCCTCGACCACGCGGTGCGGCGTGAAGTCGAGGCATCCGCTCTCGTGACGAACGTCGGTGGCCAGCGCGAGGAGGAGGCGCTCGACCTCCTCCTCACGGCCGGCGATCGCGGTGAACTCGGCGATCAGCTCGATTCGACCATCAGCGTCGGGGGCAGCCTCGCTCACGCGCGCAGCGCGCCGGTCATGATCGCCACGGCGTCGGTCATCGTGTGCGACTCGGGCGTGATCGTCGCGGCACGCTTGCCGAGCCGCTGGATGTGGATGCGGTCGGCCACGTCGAAGACATGCGGCATGTTGTGCGAGATGAGGATGACGGGGATGCCCCGGTCGCGCAGGTTCCTGATGAGCTCGAGCACCTGGTTCGACTCCCGCACGCCGAGCGCGGCGGTCGGCTCGTCGAGCACGACGACCTTCGACCCGAACGCCGCGGCCCGGGCGACCGCGACGGCCTGCCGCTGCCCGCCCGAGAGGTTCTCGACCGGCACCGTGACGTCTTGCAGGGTCGAGATGCCGAGCGCCTTCAGCTCGTTGCGCGCCTTCTCGCGCATGCCCTTCTGGTCGACGACGCGGAACACCGAGCCGAGGATGCCGCGCTTGCGCTCCTCGCGGCCGAGGAACAGGTTCGCGGCCACGTCGAGCGCCGGGGAGACGGCGAGGTTCTGGTAGACCGTCTCGATGCCCGCGGCCCGGGCGTCCTGCGGGCGCTTGAAGTGCACCGGCTTCTCGTCGAGGAAGAGCTCGCCCTCGTCGGGGATCTCGGCGCCCGTGAGGCACTTGATGAGCGTCGACTTGCCGGCGCCGTTGTCGCCGATGATCGCGAGCACCTCGCCGGGATAGAGCTCGAGGCTCACCCCGTCGAGGCCGACGACCCGGCCGAACGTCTTGACGAGTCGGCGGGCGCGCAGGATCGGGGTGCGGGTCTCTGCGGGGCCGGGGGCGGGCGCCTGGCCCGCGGCATCCGTTGCGGTGGTCATTTGCGTACCTTTCGAATCCACTGGTCGACCGAGACGGCGACGATGATGAGCACGCCGACGGCGAAGGTCTGCCAGAGCACGTCGAGCCCGGCGAGTGACAGGCCGTTGCGGAACACGCCGACGATGAGCGCGCCGAGGAGGGTGCCCCAGACGGTGCCGCGACCGCCGAAGAGGCTCGTGCCGCCGATGACGACGGCGGTGATCGAGTCGAGGTTGAGTTCAGCGCCCGCGTTGGGCGATGCCGCGTTCGTGCGACCGATCTGGATCCAGGCGCCGAGCGCGAGGATCGCGCCCGCCGCGAGGTAGACGCTCATGAGCACCCGATTGACGCTGATGCCGGCGAGGCGCGCGGCCTCGGGGTCGTCGCCGACCGCGTAGACGTGTCGGCCCCAGGCCGTCTTCCCGAGGATCAGGGCGACCACCACGTAGAGCAGCAGCATCATCAGCACGCCGACCGTGAAGTTCACGCCGCCGATGTTGAAGGTGGCACCCATCGCGGTGAGCAGTTCGGGCATCTCGGCGCCGCGCACGGTGGCGCCCCCCGAGTACAGCAGGGTGAGCGCGACGAAGATGCTGAGCGTGCCGAGGGTCACGATGAACGGGGGCAACTTCAGGCGGGTGACGAGGAATCCGTTGAACGCGCCGGCCGCGAGTCCGACGACGAGGCCCAGGAAGATGGCGAGCACGCCAGGGAGGCCGAGCTGGACGCTCGTCTGCGCCATCACCATCGAGCTCAGCACCATGACCGCGCCGACCGAGAGGTCGATTCCCGCGGTGAGGATGATCAGCGTCTGGGCGACGGCGAGCGTGCCGACGACGGCGACCTGCTGCGTGATGAGCGAGAGGTTCGCCGGGTTCAGGAACCGATCGTTGAGCAGGCCGAAGACGATGACGGCGAGCACGAGCACGATCGCCGGGCTGACCGCCGGGTAGCGGTGCAGCGTGTTTCGGATGCGGCTGAGCGGGGTGGTCCGGTCGAGGAACTCCTCGGCCAGGTCGAGCGCCGACGTCGGCGGCTCGGTGGTCTGCTGGGTCACGTTGTACTCCGTTGTTCGGTGAGTGAGCGGTGCGGGCCGGGAGGGACCGGATGCCGCGGGGCGGGGTCATGGCCAGGGGCGCCGCGTCGCGGCATCCTCACCGGCCCGCACCGCTCACGATGCGGTGCCGGGGATCAGCCCCAGCAGATCTCGCCGCCCTCGGTGGTGTCGATGGAGTCGACACCCTCCTGCGGGTCGTCGGTGACGAGCGCGACGCCGGTGTCGAAGAAGTCGAGGCCCTCGGTCGTCTCGGGGGCCTTGCCCGTCTTCACGAGGTCGAAGATCGCCTGCACGCCGAGCTCGGCCATCTTGACCGGGTACTGCTGACTCGTCGCGCCGATGATGCCCTCGGCCACCTGGTCGACGCCGGCGCAGCCGCCGTCGACGGAGACGACGATCACGTCGTCCTTCCCGGCGGCCTTGAACGCCTCGTAGGCGCCGTAGGCGGCCGGTTCGTTGATCGTGTAGACGACGTTGATGTCTGGGTTCTTCGAGAGCAGGGTCTCGGCGGCGGTGCGGCCGCCGTCCTCGGCGCCACCGGATGCCTCGTTGCCGACGATCTCGTAGTCGCCGCCGCTGTAGGTGCCGCTCTTCGCCTCGTCGCCGTTGACTGCCGCGTCGGCGGTGTCGATGCCCATGCCGTCGAGGAAGCCCTGGTCGCGGTTGTAGTCGACCGAGACGATCTTGTCGTCGAAGAGGTCGATGAGCGCGATGGTCGCCTTCTCGCCGGCGAGCTTGGCGGCGGTCCACTCGCCGATCTCCTGGCCGGCCGCGAAGTTGTCGGTCGCGAAGGTGATGTCGACGGCCTCGGGATCGGCGGGGGGCGTGTCGAGCGCGATCACGAAGAGGCCGGCGTCGCGGGCCTTCACGAGCGCGTCTTCGACGCCGGGCCCGTTCGGAGTGATCAGGATGCCGGCGTCGCCCTTGGAGATGGCGTTCTCGATGGCCTGGATCTGGGTGTCCTCGTCGCCGTCCTCCTTGCCCGCGGCGAGCGTGAGCTCGACGCCGAGTTCGTCGGCGGCGGCCTCGGCGCCGTCCTGCATGGCGACGAAGAACGGGTTGGTCGTGGTCTTGACGATGAGCGAGACGCCGATCGCGTCGGCGTCACCGCTGTCGCCGCCTGCGTCGGCGCCGGCGGCACAGCCGGTCAGGGCGAGCGCCGCTGCGGCGGTCAGCGATCCTGCGGCGATGAGGCGGCGGCGGAGCGCACCTGGTGCTGTGTGATTCATCGATGAATCTCCTCTGGTGTTGGAAGGCCCGTTGTCGCCTTGACAACGATGTCAGGGATAGGTCTAGCTCACCGTCGCATGTATAGTCAAGTCCAACTTGCACATTTGGGAGCAAATCGTGACACCGTTGTCAAACTCGAGTACCGCGCCGGACAGCGCACGTTCGCGACCGACGATGCGGCACGTGGCCGCCCTCGCCGGTGTCGGCGTGAAGACGGTCTCGCGCGTCATCAACGGCGAGCCGAACGTCTCCGCGGCGACGATCGCCAAGGTCGAGGCCGCGGCCCGCACGCTCGACTACCAGCCCGACCTGCACGCCGGAAACCTGCGCAGGGCCGACGGCCGCACGCGCACGCTCGGCCTCCTCGTCGGCAGCGTCGACAACCCGTTCTCGGGCGCCGTGCACCGGGCCGTCGAAGACGCCGCCCTCGCTCGCGGGGTCTCGGTGTTCGCGTCGAGCCTCGACGACGACCCCGATCGCGAGCAGGAGGCGGTCTCCGCCTTCCTCCGCCGCCGCGTCGACGGCCTGATCCTCACCACCATCTCCGAGAGCCAGGCCTACCTCGCGCCCGAACTGCGGCGCGGCACCCCGGTCGTCTTCGTCGACCGTGAGCCCGCCGGCCTCACCTCCGACGCGGTCGTCAGCGACAATTCCGACGGCGCCGCCCTCGCGACCAGGCACCTGCTCGAGCACGGGCATCGCCGCATCGCCTACCTCGGCGACCGCCATGACATCCAGACCGCGCGCGAGCGCCACCGGGGCTACCTCGACGAGCTCGGTCGTGCGGGCGTCTCGACCCGGGGCCAGCAGGTCGTCGAGGGGCTCCACGACGAGGCGACGTCACGCGCCGCGACCCTCGCCCTCTTCGACGTTCCGAACCCGCCCACCGCGATCTTCTCGAGCCAGAACCTCGTGACCATCGGCGTCATCCGCGCGCTGCGGGAACTCGGGCGCCAGCACGACACGGCGCTCGTCGGCTTCGACGACGTGCCGCTCGGCGACCTCCTCGAACCCGGGGTCACGGTCGTCGCGCAGAACCCGCAGGCCATCGGACGCATCGCCGCCGAACGCGTGTTCGCGCGCCTCGACGGCGATGCCTCGGTCGCCGCGCGTACGATCGTTCCGACGCGGCTGCTCGAGCGGGGCTCGGGCGAGATCGCCCCGCGAGCGGAGGGCTGAACGGATGTCGCAGCAACTGCCGCAGCAACGCACCGGCTCCTCCGGGTCCGGCTCCGTGGCGCGTGTCACCGTCATCGGCGACGCGCTCATCGACGAGCTCCGCGACCCGAGGGGCGCCCGCGAGTTCGTCGGCGGTGCAGCGCTGAACGTCGCCGTCGGGCTCGCCCTGCTCGGCCAACAGGCGACGCTCGTCGCGATGCTCGGCGACGACGAACCGGCGACGCGCATCCGCGCCTACCTGCGCGACTACGGTGTGCGTCTCATCGAGAGCCCGTCCGAACACGGCACGTCGCGCGCCGTCTCCGACCGCACCGACGGCGAGCCGCGCTACGAGTTCAACGAGGCCGCGCAGCGGCGCCGCATCCGCTTCGACGACGCCACCCGCGCCGCGATCGACGAGGCAGACCTCGTGGTCGTCAGCTGCTTCCCGTTCGACGACGCCGAGCAATACGCCGAGCTCGTCGGCGCGATCGCCGACCCCGCGGGCCGCGTGATCGTCGACGGCAACCCGCGCGCCGGCATGCTCGCCGATCGCGCACGTTTCCTCGCGAACTTCGAGGACTTCGCGTCGCGCTCGCTCCTCGTGAAGGTCGGCGACGAAGACGCCGAGCTGCTGCTGGGCGACACGCTCGACGCCTTCGTGGGGCGGCTCAGCTCCGCAGGCGCATCGGCTGTGCTCGCCACGGCCGGGCGCGACGGTGCCACGCTGCACCACGTCGACAGCCCCGTGCACGCGAGCATCGTGACGTTGCCCGGGCTGGTGATCGACACGATGGGTGCCGGTGACGCGACCCTCGCGGCAATGGTGCGACGCATTGCCGCCGACGGGCTGCCTGCGACCGACACGGCCTGGGCGCAGGCGCTGCACGAGGCGATGCTGATCGCCGCGGCGACGGTTCGGCACGAGGGTGCGTTGCTGCGGATGCCGCGTGCCGATGCAGAGGCCGTGCACTCCAGCTGAACCGTCAGCGCACGAAGCGCACCTCGGTGATCTGCCAGAGGTCGTCGAACTTCCGCGTGCCGTCGGCGACGAAGCCGTTGCGCCGGTAGAAGCCGTGGGCGCGCGGGTTGTCGGCGAGGGCCCAGAGGTAGGCGGGTCGATCGCCGATCGCCGCATCGAGGAGTGCCTGGCCGACGCCGGTGCCGTGGTGGGCGTCGAGCACGTAGAGCCCCTCGAGCTCGAGGTCCCTTGGACCGTCGGCGTCGCGGCCCGCGCTCGTATTCGCCCAGCCGACGATCCGGCCGTCGACCACGGCCACCCAGATCGCCATGCGATGGAACCCCTCGGGTGCCGGGTACACGTCATTCGAGATGGCGAGGTTCGCCGTCCACCGCGCGATGCGGTCAGCCATGGTCCACGCCTCGACCCGCTCACGCGCGACACGACCGGGCTCCACGTAGGTGGTCTGGTGACTGTCCCAGTGCACCCGGGCGATGCCCGGGGCGTCGGCGATGACAGCGGGTCGGATGCTCGTGTGGTGCATTCGTCGAGGGTACGGGGTGGGTGGGCGAAGGAGCATCCGTCCGACCGCTTGCAATGTCCGCCGGACAGTCCGTAGCATCGCCGTCGTTGACTGACAACGATGTCAAGCAGGCATCGACACTCGTGCAATGAAGGGCGATTCGAACGATGACGACGAAATCACGATGGCGCACGGCCGTCGGCGCTACGGCGGCCGCGGCAGTCGCGCTCGGACTCCTGGGCGCGATGCCCGCGATGGCCGAAGGCGCAGACACGGGTCCGGACCCTGCCTCCGAGCAGTACCGGCCCTCGCTGCACTTCTCGCCGGAGCGCAACTGGATGAACGACCCGAACGGCCTCGTCTACGACGACGGCACGTGGCACCTCTTCTTCCAGCACAACCCGTCGGGCACCCGCTGGGGAAACATGAGCTGGGGTCACGCCACGAGCACCGACCTCGTGCACTGGGAGGAGCAGTCGGTCGCGATCCCGCAGACGTTCGACGAGAACGGCGTCGCGATCGAGGACATCTTCTCGGGCTCCGTCGTGGTCGACGACGAGAACACGAGCGGCTTCGGCACGGCCGAGAACCCGCCGATGATCGCGATCTACACGAGCGCCTACACGAGCGCCCATCCGACGCACGCCGGCAAGCAGGCCCAGTCGCTCGCCTTTAGCCTCGACCACGGGCAGACCTGGACGAAGTACGCGGGCAACCCCGTCTACGACCGCGACTCCGCGAACTTCCGTGACCCGAAGGTCTTCCGCTACACGAACCCGGCCACGGGCGAGTCGTACTGGGTGATGGCCGCGGTCGAGGCCCTGCAGTACAAGGTCGTGCTCTCGCGGAGTGACGACCTGAAGACATGGACGCATCTCAGCGACTTCGGTCCGGCGAACGCCGCTGGCGGCATCTGGGAGTGCCCCGACCTCTTCCCGCTTCCGGTCGACGGCGACCCCGCGGACACCAAATGGGTCATGGTGGTCAACCTGAACCCGGGTGCGGTCGCCGGCGGTTCGGGCGGCCAGTACTTCGTGGGCGAGTTCGACGGCACGACCTTCACCTCCGAGAGCACGGTGTCGGATGCCGCGGTGCCGCCCGGCGAGCTCTTCGCCGGGTTCGACGACGGCACGTACGGCGACTGGGTCGTCGGCAACGAGCCGGGCAACTGGAAGAACGGGCCCTGGGGCGACGCCCCCGCGTCGGGAACCCTGCCTGGCCAGAACGCCGTGACCGGCCACCTCGGCGCCGGCCTCGTGAACGGGTTCAACGACTTCGACTGGCCCGTCGGCACGCTCGAGTCTCCCGAGTTCACGATCGACGAGCCCTTCGTGAACCTGCTCGTCGGGGGTGGCAACCACCCGCACGTGGACGGCACGCAGCTCGGCAATGAGCCGCCCGCCGGGCGCCTGCTCTTCGACGGCTTCGAGCTCGCCGACGGCACGACCCTCGCCGACACCGGCTGGACGGCGACGGGCGACTTCGCGATCGACCCGAGCCGCAGCCCGTCGACGCAGGGCGGCGACTACTACCTCGGTCAGAAGCGCATCAACACCTTCGAATCCGGGCCGTACGGCGACACCAACCTGGGCGACCTCACCTCGCCCGCCTTCACGATCGAGCCGGGCGAGGGTCACCTGTCGTTCCTGCTCGGCGGCGGCAAGCGCTTCAACGGCACGCTCGAGGCGCGTCTGCTCGTCGACGGCGAGGTCGTGCGCACGGCGTACGGCCCCGAAGGGGGACAGCTCAACTGGCAGTCGTGGGATGTTTCGGAGTTCGCCGGCCGCGACGCGCAGTTCCAGGTGCACGACGACGCCACCGGCGGCTGGGGCCACCTCACGGTCGACCACCTCATGCTCGGCGCAGCAGCAGCCCTTCCGCGCAGCGAGGAGACGAGCGTCAATCTCATCATCGACGGCGAGGTCGTGCGCACGGCGACCGGCCGGGGCAGCGAGAACCTCGACTGGGTGAACTGGAACGTCGCCGAGTTCGCCGGGCAGGAGGCATCCGTTCGCATCGTCGACAACAACCGCTTCGGCTGGGGCCACGTGCTCGTCGACCAGGTGATGTTCTCGGATGTCGCGGCCGCGCCGCGCATCGAGGGCTACGACTGGCTCGACTGGGGCCGCGACTACTACGCGACCGTGTCGTTCTCGGGCGCTCCCGACGGCCGGCGCGTGATGCTCGGCTGGATGAACAACTGGGACTACGCGAACGACATCCCGACCGGCACGTGGCGAAGCGCCATGGCCCTGCCGCGCGACGTGTCGCTCGTGACGACCGGGCGCGGACCGCGACTCGTGCAGCAGGTCGTACCCGAGTTCGCCGAGCTCGAGCAGACCGATCGGGCCTTCACGGATGCCGCGCGGCCGATCGCCGACGGTGCTTCGACGCTGCCCGTTTCGGGCGAGGTCGTGCGAATCGACGCCGTGCTGCGACCCGGCGACGCCGACGCCGTCGGGCTCAGCGTGCTTGGCGATGACGAGTCGGCGACGCGCATCGGGTACGACGCGGCATCCGGCCGGCTCTTCGTCGACCGGCGGGACTCGGGGAACACGGGCTTCCACCCGGCGTTCGCCTCGCTCGACGACGCTCCCGTCGCGCTCGACGCCGACGGTACGGTCACGCTGACCGCCTACATCGACCGCTCCTCGGTCGAGGTGTTCACGGCCGACGGGCGCACGACGATCACCGACCAGGTGTTCCCGAACGCCGGTGCCGACACCATCGGGCTCTGGGCCGACGGGGAGGGCTCGACCCTCGAGTCGCTCACGGTGACGCCGATGCACGGCGCGATGTACCGGGAGGCGGGTGCCGACGATGCCACGGCGGCACCGGCTGCGGCCGAGGTGTCGGCGCTCACGGGGCCGCGGAAGGGCCCGGATGCCGACGGCGACTTCGTCGTCAAGGTCAAGGTCGCCAAGGGCGAGCCGACGACCGTCGTCCGCCTCGTCGAGAACGGCTCGGTGGTCGGTCGCGTCTACCGTTCGGCCGGCGACGGCCGGGTCGTCGAGTTCGACGTCACGGATGCCGCGCCGGGCGAGCACCGCTACTCGGTCGAGGTCGAGAACTCGGCAGGTGTCACGCCGAGCGGCGAGCTGCTCGTGCGCGTGGCCGGCTGAGCCGGGCAGGCCGGGCGAGCCGCGCGAGCGCAGGCGCGACCTCGGAGATCTGCGGCGATTCGAGCGGAGGGTTCACCTCCGTCCGATCCAATGCAGATCTCCGAGGTCGGCTGCGGGTGCAGCGGATGATTCGCACCCCGAGCACCTGAGGGGCGTCGTCAGAACGGCCACACGAATGGCACGAAGAACACCGCGACGACGAGGAACAGCAGGAGCAGCGGCAGCCCGAGCTTCCAGTAGTCGCCGAAGCGGTAGCCGCCGGGCTCGAGCACCATGGTGTTCGCGGGCGTCGCGACGGGCGTGAGGAACGAGGCCGCACCGGCGACCGTGAGCGCCATCATGAACGGCAGCACCGACACCCCGAGGTCCGCGGCGACGACGACGGCGACGGGCGTCACGATGAGCACGGTCGCGGTGTTCGAGATGAGCTGGCCGAGCACCATCGTCAGCGCGCAGATCGCGAACAGCGCCAGGTACGGGGAGGCGTCGCCGACGAGGCCGAGCAGGCCGTCGGCGATCAATGCCGCGGTGCCGGTCGAGATGAACGCCGTCGACAGCGGGATCATGCCGGCGACGAGCACGACCGTCGTCCACGAGATGCTGCGATAGGCCTGCGTCGGGCTCACGACCTTGGTGAGCACGAGAGCGGATGCCGCGGCGAGCCCAGCAATCGCCGGCGGCACGAGACCCGTGGCGAGCAGCACGACCATGGCCGCGAGGATCACGAGCGCGCGCTTCGCGCCGGCACCGAGCGGCACCGAACGGCGCATCGTCGCCGGGTCGTCGACGACGAGCACGTCGGGGCCGGCGGTGTTGCGCTCGAGCTCGCCCCACGGGCCGCTGACGAGGAGCGTGTCCCCGGCCTGCAGCAGCGAGTCGCTGCCGACGAGGTCCTCGCCGCCGCGCTGCACGGCGAGCACGACGAGATCGCCGCTCGGCGTGCACATCCCGGGGAAGAGGTGCAGGCCGATGAGCGACGAGCGCGGTGCCACCACGACCTCGGTGGCGCCCTCGCGCACCCCGATGAGCTCGGTTCCCTCGGGCAGGTGATACTGCTGGCGAAGCGTGCGCGCGTGCTTGCCGACGTCCTGCGGCAGCGTGGTCGCCGCGCGTTCGGGCAGCAGCCGACGACCGAGGAGCGAGATGATCAGCAGGGTGCCGACCACGAGCGGCACGCCGACGAGGCCGAATTCGAAGAAGCCGAACGGGCGCGCACCGGCGTCGGCGGCGGCCTCGCTCACGATGATGTTCACCGGGGTGCCCGTCAGCGCGAGCAGCGACCCCGCGTGCGCCGAGAACGCGAGCGGCATGAGCATCTGCGAGGGCGCGATACCGACGCGGGTCGCGACGACGACGACGACCGGGATGAGCGCGGCCACCGCCCCGTTGACGCTGATGAGCGCCGTGACCCCCGCGACGAGCAGGCACACGACGAGGAGCAGCGGGCCGCGCCTCGTGCCGGCCCGGCCGATGACCTGCTGCCCGGCCCAGGCCGTGACGCCCGTCGAGTCGAGCGATTCGCTGACGACGAAGAGGGCGGCGATGAAGATGACGGTCGGGTCGCCGAACCCGGCGAGCGCCTGCCCGAGATCGAGGATGCCGGTCAGCCAGAGCGCGACGGAGACGCCGATCGCCACGATGCCGAGCGGCACGCGGTTCGACATGAACGCGATGATCGCGAGCGCCAGGATGACGAGCGTGGTCGCGACGGGGTCCATGGGCACAGACTAGCTGTGAGGCATCCGCTACAGGAGGGGGCCGCGCGAGGACCGCAGCCGTCCCGTGACGGCCGACCCCGCCAAGATGCCGAGCGCGATCGCGACCATCGTCGACGCCGTGGTCACGAGGGTGTCAGCGCCGGCCTGGTCGCCGCCGAGGATCGTGGCGACGCCGACGAGCCCGATCGCCCCGGGGACGAGCAGCCAGAATGCCGGCAGGAAGCTGACGACCGCCGGCGGGCCGGTGCGCTGCCGAGCCACGAGCACCGCGACGGGCGTCATCACGAGCGCTCCCACGAAGGCCGAGAGCACGCCGCCGAAGAAGACGTCGCCGATGACCTGGGCGCCGTAGGCCGAGTAGAGCACCAGCAGGATCCAGACGATGGAGTCGCGTCGCCCGCAGTTGTAGACGACGATGCCGACGCCGAACACGGCGACGGCGATCCAGGGAGCGATCGGACCGATCGGCAGCGACGCCGTCGTGAAGTCGATGCGCGGCACCCCGACGAGCGCGGCCGCCCCGACGATGCCCACGGCGAGCAGCACCAGCTGCATGGTGCCCGCGGCGAGGCGACCACCGCCCGACATCATCTGGCCGGTCGCGAGCTCGATGACGCCGGTCGTGAGGAGGGAACCGGGCAGCAGGGTCACGAGAGGCGCGATGAGGGCGGGGAGCACACCCGGGTCGAGACCCGCCCTGATGAGCAGGAACACGGCGATCGAGACGCCGAACGCGATCGCCACCGTCACGAGCGCCTGGTAGTCGCGCGGCGCTCGAGCCGAGAGGAGCTGTGCCGCGCCCGCGAACACGCCGAGCACCGCGGCGGCTCCCGCGCCCGCCCACGAGGCGCCGAGCAGCACCGAGAGTCCGCCGGAGAGGAGCGCGTACGCCACCACCCGTTGCACCGGCGAGTACGGCATCGGCTGCCGGCGGAGCGCGCGGATGCGTCGCCGCGTCGTGGCTGGGTCGATCGCACCGGAGCGGGCGGCCTCGACCGTGCGGTTCAGCGCGTCGATCTGCGACAGCGTGAGCTTGCTGCTGCCGCTCGAGACGGCACCGGTGCTGAGGTCGCCGACGCCGCGGGCCGAGACGATCAGGGCGGTCGGGAAGACGATGATCTCCGTCGCCGGGGCGGCGTTCACCGTGGCGATGTCGAGCAGGGCGGCGTGCACGGTGGTCACCGAGTAGCCGGCATCGATCATCGCCTCGCCGACCGACTCCATCGCGGCGAGCGTGACGGCGGGCGGCGGGGTGGTGCCCGCCGGCGGCCCTCCCGGTGCGAGCACGCCCGTGACGAGCTCACCGGTCGCCGCGTCCTCCTCCGACACTCCGGGCCTGCGGATCGCGAAGAGCACCGCTGCGCTCGCGAGCAGCACGACCGCCGCGATGATCCACGACCACGGCGACTCGCTCTCGTCGAGCACCGCGGGCGGCACGGGTTCGAGCACCGGCGCCTGCGACGGCGTCTCGGTCGGCGTCGGCGGCACCTCCGACGCGGGCGCCTCGGTCGTGGGCGGCGGCGTGGTCGGCACCGGCTCATTGGTCGGCTCCGGCTCGGTCGTCGGGGTGGGTTCGGGTTCGGGTTCGGGTTCCGTGGCGGGGGGCGTCGACTCGATCGGCTCATCGGTCGGCAGCGGCTCGACGATCGGCGCGGCCCCCGGCGCCGTCACACTCGCCGTCGACGTCGCCCAAGCGGCCGGCGGTGTCGCCGCGATCCACCCGATGCCGAACCATGCCGCGCCGGCGAGCGCGCCGATCGCGACGACGATCCGCATTCGCCCCCCGGCTGACATGTCGCTCACTGTAGTCTCGGCCGCCCGAGGGGCTCAACGCCGTGCCGTATCGCCGGCGACCCGTGTGCCGCTACGGTGAGCAGCAACAGCAGATTGAACTCGAGGGGACGTTCATGAGCACGCAGGCCGAAGCATCCGTCGTCGCACCGATCGCGAAGACATCGTGGCTCGCCCTCGTCGTCGTCGTCATGACGCAGATCCAGGTCTCGTTCGCGGTGAACGCCCTCACCGTCTCGATGGCCGGCATCACGACCGAACTCGACACTCCGGCGAGCACGGTCGGCACGGCGATCACCGCGGGAACCTTCGCGATGGCGGCATTCATCCTGCTCGGGGCGAAGATCGGCTCGCGGTTCGGCAGCCGCGGCGTCTTCCAGATCGCCGTCGCGATCCACGGACTGGCCATGCTGGGCGTCGCGCTCAGCGTGTCGCCCGCGATGCTGTTCATCGCCCAAGCCTCGTCGGGCGCGGTCATCGCCCTCATCGCCCCGGCGCTCACCGTCTTCATCGCGACGAACTACCACGGCCTGCAGCAGGGCCGGGCGATCGGCCTCCTGGCGGCGGCCATCCCCGCGGCCGGCGTGCTGGCACTCCTGCTCGCCGGCTGGTTCGCGAACACGATCGGCTGGCGCTGGTCGTTCGTGCTGATGGTCGCTCTCGCCGTCGTCAACCTGCTGCTGAGCTTCAAGCTCAAGCGGGTGACGGCACAGCCCGGTCTCTCCATCGACTGGACCGGCGCCATCCTCGCGGCCGTCGCGGTCATCCTCCTGAGCTTCGGCTTCTCGGGGCTCTCGACCTGGGGCGTGTGGCTCGCGACGAGTCAGGCGCCATTCGACATCCTCGGCATCTCGCCGGCACCGCTGCTCGTGATCGCCGGCCTCATCGTCGGCCAGGTGTTCTTCTCCTGGCTGCGTCGCCGCGGGCGCGAGGGCAAGCCGCGCATCTTCGACCTGCGCGTCCTCGCGACGGGCTCCGAGCGGGCCATCACGGCGTGCATGGCGATCATGCTGTTCGTGGGCACCGCGGCGAACTTCCTGATCCCGCTCTACATCCAGGTCGTGCAGGGCCGCTCGAGCATCGAGACGTCGTTCTCGATCATCCCCTACACGCTCTCGATCTTCCTCGCCTCGACGTTCGTCGCCTCGCTCTACGGCCGGTTCACGCCGAAGGCGATCGCGAGTGCCGGCTTCGTCGTGGTGGCGTCGGCGCTCACGCTCCTCGCCTTCACCGTGCGCGGCGAATGGAGCCAGGGCTTCGTCGTCGCCGGACTCATCCTGCTCGGCCTCGGCCAGGGCGCGATCGTCGCGCTCGTCTTCAACACCCTGCTCTCCTCCGCGCCCAGGCAGCTCGCGGGCGACGTCGGTGCGTGGCGCGGGCTCGTGCACAACCTCTCGGGCAGCGTCGGCATCGCGGTGGCGACGGCGTTCGCCGTCGGCATGCTCTCGACGCTGCTGCTCAGCGGCGCGCAGGAGCATCCCGAGATCTCCGACGAGCTCATCGCGCAGGTGAACATCAACGAAGCCGACTTCCTCACGAACGAGCAGCTCGCCGCCGTGCTCGAGTCCCGAGCGAGCGGGCCGCAGCTCGACGCCGCGATCGCGATCAACGCCGAGGCGCGCCTGCAGGCGCTCAAGGTCTCATTGCTCGGCCTCGCAGCGCTCTCGCTCCTCGCGATCGTGCCGGCGACCCGAATGCCCGGACGCCGTCGCGACGAACTGCCCGAGAAGCTCGAGCCCGACGACGGCGATCCGATCGACCCCGTCGACCTCGATGACGTCAACGACCTCGATGGACTCGACCTCGACGACCTCGCCCAGAAGGAGACACCGGCATGACCCGCAGCGCGAACAAGCTCATCCCCGACGACTTCGACGCGGTGTCGTCGCTCGCGAACTCCCCGTCCGTCGTGCTCGACGAAGCGCTGGGCGACACCGAGGTGACGGGTGTGCTCGTCACCACCCCGGTCGCCGACGCCGAGTCGATCGCCGGTCTGGACCAGGCAGCATGGGAGCGCGCCGGCTTCGAGGCGAAAACGGGGCAGACGCTGTACGTGCCCGGTGCCGAGCCGACCGTGCTCGTCGGCGGCGGCCCGACCGCCGAACTCACGATCAACGGGTTGCGGGATGCCGCGGCGGCCCTCGTGCGCGCCGCCGCCAAGGCCTCGCGCATCGGGTTCGAGATCCCCGAGCTCGGCTCGCTCGACCGGGCATCGGCCGGTCAGGCGATCGCGGAGGGCGCTGCCCTCGGAAGCTACCGGTACACCGGTCGCTCGACGAAGCCGAGCGGTGCACCGTTCGAGCGACTCGTCCTGCGCATCGGCGACGTGCCGACCGCCGGCTCCGATGCCGTCGAACTCGCCGCCGGCATCGAGGCCGGCCTCGTCACCGCGCGCGCGGCCAACGTGGCCCGCGACCTCGCGAACACTCCCCCGGGCCACTTGACCGCGACCGATCTGGCCGACGTCGCCGTGTCGCTCGGCGTGCGCTTCGGCTTCGAGGTCGAGGTCTTCGACAAGCAGCAGCTCATCGAGCTCGGGTGCGGCGGCCTGCTGGGCGTCAACCGCGGCTCGACCGAGGAACCGCGCATGGTGAAGCTCCGCTACACGCCCGTCGGCACCCCGACCGGGCATCTCGGGCTCGTCGGCAAGGGCATCATGTACGACTCGGGCGGCATCAGCCTGAAGCCGTCCGACCCGATGCACCTGCTCATGAAGATGGACATGGGCGGCGCGGCATCCGTGCTCGGCGCCTTCACCGCGTTGCGGGCGCTGCGTTCCACCGCGACCGTCACCGGCTGGCTCATGTGCACCGACAACATGCCGTCGGGCTCGGCGTACCAGCTCGGCGACGTGCTCACCGCGCGGAACGGCACGACCGTCGAGGTGAAGAACACCGATGCCGAGGGCCGGCTCGTGATGATGGATGCCATCGCCCTCGCGAACGAGGAGGGCGTCGACACGATCATCGACATCGCGACGCTCACGGGCGCCGCCCTCATGGCGCTCGGCACCTCGACCGCAGCGCTCTTCGGCAACGACGAGACGACCCTCGCCTCGGTCGAGCGCGCCTCAGCGGCGACCGACGAGCAGGTCTGGCGGTTGCCCCTCGAGCGCCGCTACCGCAAGCAGCTCGACTCGCAGGTCGCCGACCTCTCGAACCTCGGCGGCACCTTCGCGGGCGCGACGACGGCGGCGCTGTTCCTCGACCACTTCGTGGGCACGACGCCGTGGGCGCACCTCGACATCGCGGGCACGATGCAGTCGGATGCCGACGAATCGTGGCGTTCGAAGGGCGCCACCGGGTTCGGCACGCGGATCCTCATCGACGTGGCGCGGGGGTTCCAGGCGGCGCGCTGACGCAGGGCCATTGCGGCGCACGTCGGGGCAACGAAGCGTGCCGGAGGACGCGAAGCGGGTGCCTGCCACGCGAGACGGTGCCTCTCGCACCACGCAACGGCCCGGTGCCGGCAGGGTCAGCGCAGCACGCCGGCGCGGTAGGCCGCTTCGGTGCGGGTGGCCGCGCCGAGCTTGCGGAGGATCGCCGACACGTGCACGCTCGCGGTCTTGCCGCTGATGAAGAGCCGCTCGCCGATCTGGCGGTTGCTGAGCCCCTCGGCGATGAGTTCGAGCACCTGCCGTTCACGGGCGGTGAGCTCGGCGGTCACCTCGGCGGCCGCAATGGCATCGGATGCCGCAGAACCCGCGAGGCCCGGGCCGGCACCCGCCCCGGCCTTGGGCCTGCCCGACCCCATGCCGCCGTCGAGCGCGAGCCCGGCGGCCGCGGCGACCTGCTCGACGCGATCGCGTACCGCGCCGACGCCGCCGCTGAGGGCGAGGTCGAAGGCGCTCTGCAGCGTGACCTTCGCGGCGGCGCGGTCGCCGGCGGCGAGCTCGGCCTCTCCCTGGCGGGTGAGGGCGTACGGCGCGAGGTATCCCGGGGCCGAGGGCGCCGCTGCCGCCTTCGCCGCGACCCGCCAGGCTTCGGCGTCGGAGCCGGCCGCCCCGTCGGGTGCTTCGGCGAGTTCGGCCTCGAAGAACGCGGCCCAGAGGGAGCGGGTGGGCCAGTCCATGCCCGCGAGCACCTCGCGAAGGGCGGGCTCCGCCGCGCTGATCTCGGCGACGAGCTCGGCGGGGATGCCGCCGGCCTGTTCACGGCCGATGACCCCTCCCGCGCCGGCACGGGCCGCCCCGATGACCCGGGCCGCGACCCAGGCGAGCGGGAGTCCGTAGCCGGGCAGGGGCCCGCCCCGTTCGTCGAGCACGCGCTTCGCCTCGCGCCATGCGCCGGCGACGTCGCCTCCGGCGAGTGCGACCTCGGCAGCGACACGACTGACGCTGAGGCGCGTCTGCACCTCGACCTCCATGATCTCGGTCATCGTCGAGCGGACCCTCCGCAACTGCTCGGCGGCACGCACGGGCTCGCCGAGCCAGAGGATCGACCAGATGCGCGCCCGCTGCAAGTAGACCCCGAACGGCCCCGGCGGGTCGAGTGCGAGGGCGCGCTCGATGAGCACCGCCGCGCGATCCCATTCGCCGAGCGCGAAGAGCGGGTCGACGGCGTTCGAGGCGAGGATCAGGCCGGAGCTGCGCTCGACGCCCTGCGCCCTCGCCTGCTCGAGGCCCTCTTCGGCGAGGCGCACCGCCTCGGCGTAGTTGCCGACGAGGAAGTGCAGGTCGGAGGCGTTGACCCAGTAGCGCAGCATCGCAGCGCCGTCGCCGTGGGAGAGCTCTCGTGCATGCTCGAGGCCGGCGAACCCCGCATCGACCTCGCCGCGACTCGCCCGGCTGACGGCGGCCACGTTCGCGGCGAGCGAGGCGTAGCGGGGCGATTCGACCTCGATGGCGACCTCGAGCGCACGCTCGGCGGTGTCGACGGCCTCGTCGAGACGCCCTTCGATCATGAACCGGCCGGCGAGCACGATGAGCACGGTCATGCGGAGTTCGCTCGGACGCTCGCCGAGGACCTCGAGCGCCTCTTCGAGCACGGGGATCGACCCCGGTCGCCCGACGCTGGCGAGATCCATCGCCTTGTCGCGCAGGAATCGGGGGTACTGCGGCTCGTCGCGCGGGCACTCGGCGAGCGCGGCCTTGACGAGCGCGAGACTGCGCTCGCCCTCGCCGGCGTTGCGCAGGTGCGAGGCCGTGCGCCCCATCAGTTCGAGTTTCGTCATGCCCGACGATCGCTCGGGTTCGGGCACGACGTCCCACAGGCCGATCGCCCGCTCGCCGAGCTGTGCGGCGGTGGCGTAGGCGGCCGCGGCGCGCGCCTCACGCATCGCGTGGATCGTGGCGGGGAATGCGCGAGCCGCGTCGTGCGCGCCGAGCCAGTGGAACGAGATCTCGGCCGCGAGGCGCCGCGTGCCTGCGGCGGCGGCGGCCTCGTAGGCCTCGGCGTACCGCGAGTGGAATCGCGCCCGCTCGCCGGGCAGCAGGTCGGCGAGGATCGCCTCTCGCACGAGCGCATGCCGGAAGGCGTAGTCGTCGCCGTCGATCGTGAGCACGCCGGCCACCACGCTCTCACGTGCTGCGAGCTCGAGCTCGTCGGCCGAGCCGTCGAAGACCGTCTCGAGCATGGCATGGGAGATGCGCACGCCGCCCACGCTGATGACCCGCAGCAGCGCCTGGGCCGGATCGCTGAGGCGCTCGTAGCGCGCCAGCAGCAGTTCGCGGAGGGTGTCGGGCAGCTCGCGCTCATCGCGGCACCCGTCGAGGCCGACGAGCTCTTCGACGAAGAACGGCACGCCGTCGCTGCGGCGGAAGACGGTGTCGATGACCGCGTCGGTGGGCGGATCGCCGACGAGCGACTTCGTGAGCTTGCGCACCTGGGCGCGGGTCAGGCGCGAGAGGTCGCGTCGTTCGACCCAGCGGTCGCGCTCGGCCTCGGAGAGGAAGGCCCGCAGCGGATGCCCCCTGGTGACGTCTTCGCTGCGGTAGGTCAGCACCGTGAGCACCCGGCTCGAGCCGAGGGCGCGCATGAGGAATCGGAGCAGGGCGAGCGTGGCGGCGTCGACCCAGTGCAGGTCTTCGATGAGGAGCACCACCGGCCGCTCGCGCGAGACGCTCTCGAGCAGCACCGCGATGCCCTCGTGCAGCTGGCCCGTTGCGGCGCCGACACCGGCGGGGGCTGCGGCCGCGGCCGCGTCGGGGTCGGATGCCGCGAGCTCGGGCAGGAGCGCCGCGAGCGCCGGCCGGCCGGGGCCGGCCGCCTCGAGCACGCGTTCGCGCCCGAGGTCGGCGATGAGCGTGCGCAGCGCCGCCTTGACGGGCGCGTACGGCGCCGCGACGCTGCCGAGGTCGACGCACTGCCCGGCCAGGAGGCGCACGTCTGACGGCAGCCCGCGCTCGAACTCGCGCACGAGCCGCGTCTTGCCGATGCCCGCCTCACCGCCGATCACGACGGTGAAGGGCGCGCCGGCGCGCACCTCGTCGAGGCGCTCGTTGAGCCTCGCGAGGTCGGCGTCGCGGCCGACCATGGCCGCCGTCGACGTGGTCACGATCTCATCGTGCCACGTCCCCCCGACAGCGGCAGCTGCCGCGGCACCCGTGATCGCGGATGGCGGAATCGGCGGATCGACCGTGCGAACCGCCTCCGCCGTCGCGGTCGTGCTCACCGCAGGGCGAGACGCGGCGCCCGGTGCATGCGGCGGTGGCGACGAGCCGGTTCGGGCGACGCCCCCGCGTCGTCGGAACCGGACTCGTCGGCCGCGCGACGCAGCCCGAGCTCCCACTCGGCGCGGTGCACGTCGCTCTGGTGCGCGTGCAGTGCCATGAAGTCTGCAGAGAACTGCATGTTCCCCTCCTGGGTCTCCCCGATCGTTCGACCGGATGCCTCCAGCGTGCGCTCTGAGGCACCTGAGGCTCATCGGGCGATCGCCCTATTTCATGCGGATGCCGCCTCAGATCCGTCTGAGGCGGCACCGCGAGCGGGGACCGAGCGGCCGGCGCTCAGCCGAGGATCGTGGGCGTGCGGCGGTAGCCGTCGCGACCGAACTGCACGACCGCGGCGGAGATCGCCACGACGGCGACCAGTGCGAGCACGGCGAGGAACAGTGTCGAGAACATGGCGCACCTCCCTTCTGCAGGTCTTCACGGAATCTGACGAAATCTCAGTGAAGCTTGTCGTCGGGCTCCGTCGACGTCGTCAGGGCGACCACGGAGTCGGGTATCGGGGTGCCCGCCGGGGTCAGCACGGAGGGCTCCGGCGCGCCCCAGCGGCGGCCGAGCGGCACGACCCCCGCCCACACGGAGTGGTCCTCGCCGTCGTCGGGCTCCTCCGACGCGCCGGCGGCCCGCGCCTTCATGACGACGTCGTCGAGGCGGAGCCGGAGCACCCGGGTCGCCGCGATCTCCTTGCAGGTCGTCGCCCGCACCTCGTCGGCACGGCCGGGCATGAGCCGCTCCGAGAGCGCGAGGAGCGCGGCATCCGCTCGCTCGCCCTCGACGGGTTCGAGCACCCCGTACGCGACGACGCTGCGGTAGTTCATGGAGCTGTCGAAGAGGGAGCGGGCGAAGACGAGTCCGTCGAGCGCGGTCACGGCGAAGGCGACGACCTGCCGTTCGGATGCCGCGCGCAACGCGAATCCGCCGCCGGTCGAGCCGTGCACGAGCACGTGCTCGCCATCGCGGGCGTAGCCCATCGGCACGACGATCGGCACGCCGTCGACGACCGCGGCCAGGTGGCCGACGAGCTCGCCGTCGAGCAGCTCGAAGAGCGCATCGCGATCGGTCGTCTGGCGCTCCGACATGCGGCGGATGCGGCGGGGTGCTGGGGCTTGGGCTGCGGCGTCGTTCGTGGTCACCCTTCGAGTCTCGGGCGTACACTGGTTGAGTTCGCAGTCCAGTTCTCGCAGAATCAACCAGTCCAGTTGGGAGTCGGATGGACGGCCCGATCATCGACCTCGACCGCACGTCGACGGTGCCCCTCGGCGTGCAGCTCGTCGACGGGCTGCGGCGGCGCGTGCTGGCCGGCGAGCTCCGCCCGGGCGATCCGGTGCCGTCGACGAGGGCGCTCGCGAGCGCCCTCGGCCTCTCGCGCAGCGTCGTCGTGACGGCCTACGACCAACTCGCCGGCGAGGGCTACCTCGAGACGCGACAGGGTGCTGCCACCCGCGTCGCCGAGCTCGTGCCCCGGGTCGAGCGGGCAGCGGATGCCGCGGCATCCGCCCGTGCCGCAGGGGCCGAGCCATCCGCGATGGCGGCGGAACCTTCAGCCTCGCCCGAACCGCGCATCAACCTCCTCCCCGGCCGCCCGTCGACCTCGCGCATCGACCCCCGCCCCTGGCGCGCGGCCTGGCGCGGCGCCGCCTCGCTCGAGATCCCGGCGGACTCGCCGCCGCCGTTCGGCGTGCCCCGACTGCGCGCCGAGATCGCCGACCACCTGCGGCACGCGCGCGGACTCGCCTGCTCGCCCGACGACATCGTCGTCACCGCCGGCACGAGCGAGGCGCTCGGGCTCGTGGCATCCGTGCTCGCGCACATCGCCGGCAGTGCTCCCGACCTCGCGATCGAGGATCCGGGCTACCCCTCGGCGCGGCGCCTGTTCGAACGTCGCGGCGTGCGCACGCACCCCGTCGGGGCCGACGGCGACGGGTTCGACGTCGGCGCCCTGCGGCGGCTGCCGGTCGTGCCCGCCGCCGTCATGGTCACGCCGAGCCACCAGTACCCCCTCGGCGGTCGCCTGCCGGTCGCGACCCGGCTCGAGCTGCTCGCGTGGGCCGGCGCGCACGACGCGCTCGTGATCGAGGACGACTACGACAGCGAGTTCCGGCACCTCGGGCCGCCCCTCCCGGCGCTCGCCTCGCTCGACGACACGGGCCGGGTCGTGCTCATCGGCAGCTTCTCGAAGGTGCTGACGCCGTGGATCCGCCTCGGCTACCTGGTGCTGCCCGCCGCGAACCGGCGGCTCCGCGACGCGATCGCCGCCTCGCGAGACGACGAGGCCTGCCCGGTTCCGGGCGTCGCGCAGCACGCGATCGCCGAGCTGCTCGCGAGCGGCGCCGTGCGACGGCACATCACGGTCGCCCGTCGCGAGTACGCCCATCGCCGCGGACTCGTGCTCGCCGCGCTCGACGGGCTGCCGGGCGCACCGCTCTCGGGACTCGACGGCGGGCTGCACGCGGTCGTCGAGCTTCCGGATGCCGCGGCATCCGCTGCCCTCGTGACCCGGCTGGCGAACGAGGGCGTGGCCGTCGCCCCGCTCTCGGACTACTGGGCCGCCCCCGGCACCACGCGGCGTCACGGCATCGTGTTCGGCTACGCCGCACCGAGCGACACGCAGCTCGTCGAGGCGCTCGGGCGCATCCGCGGAGCCGTCCTCGACGCACTCGCCGCGTGACCTCGAGATGACGGGAATCGTCGCCTCGCGCGCCCAGCGGCGACGATTCACGTCATCTCGACGGCGGCCGGCGCCGGCGGGCGCGAACCCCGCGAATGCGACCTTCGGCCCGCTGTCGCGAGCCCGGCGCAGCAGATAGGGTGAACCGACCGGCGCGCCGAGGGGTGGCACGCCACCCTACGGTTGGAGGCGCAGTGCGGCGAGCAGTCGGTGGTATCGGGGCATCCGTCACGCTCGGAACGGTCGCCGTGGCGCTGCTCCTGAGCGGATGCGTCGCGGCACCCACGCCCCCGCCGGTGACGATCGTCGCGACCGTCACCGCGACCCCGAAGCCCAAGCCGACTCCGACGCCCACCGCGCCCCCGGCCGAACCCGCACCCGCGCCGGCCCCCGCCCCCGAGCCGGTGCCGAATGCGCCCGCCCCCGTCTACGAACCCGGCCCGGCCGTCGACCTCGGGGCGCGCGACGGTGCGAACGGCACCCCGTCGCTCGACGGCAGCGGCATGCCGATCAGCTACGTCGTCGTCGCGGGCGACAGCTTCTTCGACATCGCGCAGCGCTTCGACCTGCCGCAGCAGCAGCTCCTGCGCATGAACGCGCAGGTGCACGACTTCGGGGAGAACGTCTACATCGGCGACGTCATCAACCTCGACTGGACGAAGACCGGATGACCCCGGCCGCCGCGACCGAGGTCGTCATCACGATCGCGCCGTGGAACCCCTGGCCGGTGGCGATCCCGCTGCTCGTGCTGCTCGCGGGCGTCGTCGTCTCGTTCGTCGGCACGCGGCGCCGCTCGAAGCCGCTCCGCGAGCTCGGCTACGTGCTCTTCCTCGTCTCAGCGCTCACCGCTGGCGCGATGGCGTGGACGCTGTCGGGCATCTGGGACACGCAAGCGCGGGAGCAGGCGCTCGAGGAGCTCGGCTACATCTCGCCCACCTTCAGCGGCGGCATGGCCCTCTCCGACGAGGGCCTGCCGCCGATCGACTTCACGGCCGAACGCGCCGACGGCACGCGGGTGAGCGGCATGCTGATCGACCAGGGTGATGGGCGCTGGCTCGTGAAGTTGGGCGACTGAGGTCGGCGACTCAGGTCGGCGACTCAGGACGGCGACGCCGCTCCGGGGCTGAGCGCTACGGCGTCGGCCGCACGGGCGGAGCGTCATCGGGCGCGAGGTATGCGCCGATCCTCCGGAACAACTCGTCGCCGCCGTTCGAGTACTGGCCTTCGCTGTTGAAGGCCTCCTCCTCGTATGTGACCGCGACCGCGATCGCGATCCTCTCCGACGGCAGGTAGGCGTTCACCGCCGCGTATCCGTAGAAGAGCGGGTTCTGGAGCAGCCAGTCGCCCGAGATCCACAGTCCGAGTCCGTACGTCGCGAACTCGTCGAGCGGGCGGCAGTTGACGCAGCCGTCGATCGCGGTCGTCTTTCCGCGCAGGTCGGTCGACGTCATCGCCTCGTACGACTCCTTCGAGAGCAGCTCGCCCGTGCCGACCGCGATCGCGCTCGTCAGCAGGTCGTCGATGTTGCTCGTCTGGATGGCGCCCTGGCTGATGGTCCACGACGGATTCCAGCCCGTGGAGTCCTCGTAGAACGGGACTCCCTCGGGGATGTTCAGGAAGGATCGTCGCTCCGAGCTGTAGGCGTGCAGCGCCGGTTCGGGGATCTCCGCGGTGAGCGAGGCCGTCGTGTTCGCGAGGCCCAGCGGATCGAGGACCCGCTCCTGCAAGGCGTCCTCGAGCGACATCCCCGTGACCTCTTCGAGCACGAGCCCGAGGATGACGTAGTTGGTGTGCGCGTAGGCCCAGTTGGTGCCGGGCTCGAACCACAACGGCTTGTCCATCGCGAGGGCGAGCTGGTCCTCCGTCGTCCACGCCTTGAACGGGTCGGCGTAGGCGATCTCGGCGAACTCCTCGTTGCCGAGCACGAAGTCCTGGTAGCCCGAGGTCATCTGGGCCAGCTGCCCGACCGTGACCTCGTCGGCGTGCGGCAGGTCGGGCAGGTACATCGAGACCTTGTCGTCGAGGCTCATCTCACCCTCGTCGACGAGTTGCAGCATCAGGGTCGACACGTACGAGATCGCGACGGCGCCGTTGCGGAAGTGCATGTCGGGCGTCGCCGGAATCCCCGTCATGGACTCACCCTCGGCGGCGGTCACGATCTCGGCCCCGTCGACCGACACCTTCACGATGACGGCCTTCAGGTGCGCCTCCTCCATGTAGTCGCGCACGATCTGCATCACGGCGTCGGCCTTCACGGCGTCGTCAGCTGCGACCTCATCGGATGCATCGGGCGCCGTCGATGCCGGAAGGGGGCTCGGTGACGCAGCAGGCGTCGCGCCGCCCGATGTGCATGCGGCGAGCAGGCCCAGCGCGCATGCGAACACCACGATTCGCCCGAGCACCGGGCCCCGCCGTGTAGTGGACATGACTGAGTGTCCCGCCGCGCAAGGTGAGATAACAACAGTTCCGGCCGTTCGGGGGGTCCGGTACCGGGCTCCCTCGAGCCGATCAGGGGGTGTCGAAGAGCGCCTGGCCCACGAACTCGCCCTCGGCGACGCCGCCCGGCACCGCGAAGATCGCCGACCCGACGTGCTTCAGGTATTCGTTCAGCCCGTCGCGCGCGAGGTTCCGCTGCACGTCGATGAACTGCTGCGGCGAACGCTGGAACGACAGGAAGAAGAGCCCGGCGTCGAGCCGGCCGAGCGAGTCGTTGCCGTCGACGAAGTTGTATCCCCTGCGGAGCATACGAGCTCCGCCGTTCGACGTCGGGTGCGCGAGCCGCACATGCGCGTCGGTGCCGATGAGCGGCGCATCGGTCGCTCCGGTCTTCTCGAAATCGGGCTCGGTGAACTCGGTGCCGCCCGAGAGCGGCGCGCCCTCGCCCTTCGAGCGCCCCACGAGCTGTTCCTGCTCGCCGAGCTGCACGCGGTCCCAGTTCTCGATGATCATGCGGATGCGGCGTGCCACGAGGTACGAGCCGCCCTCGAGCCACGCCGGCTGGTCGCTCGCGTTCACCCAGATCTGCTCGTCGACGGTTGCCGTCTCCTCGGCCTTGACGTTCGCCGTGCCGTCCTTGAAGCCGAAGAGGTTGCGGGGCGTCGCCTGGGTCGTCGAGGTCGACGAGGTGCGACCGAAGCCGAGCTGCGACCAGCGCAGGCTCGCGCGGCCGAAGGCGATGCGGCTGAGGTTGCGGATCGCGTGCACGGCGACCTGCGGATCGTCGGCGCACGCCTGGATGCAGAGGTCGCCGCCGGAGATCTCGGGCACGAGCGCGTCGCCCTGGAAGCGCGGGAGCGGCTCGAGCAGGGCCGGGCGCCGGGTCGCGATGCCGAAGCGGTCGGCGCCCTCGGCGTCGGCGAAGAGGCCGGGGCCGAACCCGAACGTGATCGTGAGCCCGCTCGCGGGCAGGCCGAGCGCCTCGCCGGTGTCGGCCGGCGGCGCGTAGTCGGAGCCGCCGACGGCCCCGCCCTCGGCGACCTCGAGCCCCTGGCTCAGTCGCGCCGCAGCGTCCGTCCACTCGGTCAGCAGCGCGATGAGGCCCTCGCGGTCGAGCGTCTCGGCGACGTCGAACGCCGCGAAGTGCAGACGGTCCTGAGCCGGGGTCACGATGCCGGCCTGGTGCTCGCCGAAGAACGGGTAGACGGATGCCGCGGGGCCCGAGGCATCCGCCCCGCCCGTCACGGCAACGGCGACGCCGGCCCCCGCTGCAGCCCCGACGACGGCGCCGGCCGCGCCCGCGCCCAGGAGCCCGAAGAGACCACGGCGACTCACGCCGGCCTCCGCCGGTCGAGCAGGCGCTCCAGCGCCGTCTCGAGACCCCTGCTCCGATTCGGAGACAGGTCTCGAGACGGTCGCTCCCTCGTCGCGTCCTTCTCGACCGGCGTCGCGCTCCTCGACCATCAGGCCCCGAGCACCGTCGCGGTGAGCTGCGAGAGCGGCTCGGCGAGCGCGTTGACCTCGTCGCTGAGCGTCTTCTTGTCGACATCGGTCAGGGTCGCATAGTCGACGAAGCCCGATTCGAGGGAGCCGTACTCGGCGAGCGCGGCCTCGAGGGCGGCGAACTGCTCGTCGATCTCGGTCGCGAGCGCCGTGCCCTCGTCGCCCTTCGACTCGGCGAGCGCGCGCACCGCGCCGAAGGCGACGCCGGCGCCCTGCACGTTGGCGGCGAAGTCGGAGAGGTCGGTGCCCGACCACCAGTCCTCCTCACCGGTGATCTTGCCGGCGGCGACCTCGTCGAGCAGCGCGATCGCGCCGTTCGAGATGGCGTCGAGCGAGACGGTGAAGTCGTCGGCGGTCACGAGGTCGTGGAGCTCGGTGACATCCGCGACGAGGCCGTCGGCGTACGCCTGACGTTCCTCGGGCGTCGAGGGAGCCCAGTCGAGGAACGCGTCCTGCCCGTCGGAGTTGAGGTCACCGGGGGCCGGGGCCCAGAGGTCCTTCTCGATGCGGTGGAAACCGGTCCACTCGAGGCCGTCGGCCACGGCGTCGACCTCGCGGAAGTCGATCTTCGGGTCGAGGTCGCCGAACGCCTCGGCCGTGGGCTCGATGCGCTCGTAGGGCACGCGGGTCGCGGCGAAGAGCGATCGGGCGGTCTCGTCGTCGCCGGCGGCGTAGGCCGCGGCGAACGCCTCGACGAGCGGCAGCAGCTCGGCCGACTGCGAGCGCACGTAGGCGAGGTACTCCGTCACGGCCTGGTCGGAGAGCTCCTCGTCGCCGGCCGACACCGCCGATGCCTCGCCCGTCACGGTGAACTCGGCGAGGCCGATCGGTGCGCCGACCTGCTGGAACTTGCACGCCGTGTAGTACGTGCCCGGCTCGAGGTGGGCGGTGAAGTCGATCTCCTGGCCGGGGGTCACGTTCTCCTTCTCGCCCACGATGCGCAGCTGGTCGTCGGCGAGGATCTCGAACTCGTTCACGTCGGTGCCGTTGTTCGCGAGGGCGAACGTCACGGCGCCGGCGGGCGCGGTGGCGGCGGCCACGGCGCATCCGTCATCGGTGATGTCGACGGCGATCGCCGATGCGAGGTCGGCTTTCGCGACGCAGCCGGTGAGGGCGAGCGCGAGTGCGGTCACGGCAGCGGATGCCGCGAGGGCGCGTCGGGTCATGGATGCTCCTGGATTCGAGGTGGGGTGAGACGGGGGGTGGTCGGGGTCAGTTCGCCGCAACGGCGGCGGTCGTCGGCGCGGCCGAGGCGGGAGCCACGGCGGTCACCGGCCGGCGTCGGCGGTGCAGCATGCCGAGGTAGAGCGTCGTCGTGATCGCGACGTAGAGCACCCACCCGATGACCTGGGCCCAGGTCGGCTCGGGGGTGAAGTTGAAGATGCCCGCGAGCACGGTGCCGTACCAGCTGCCCGGCGGCACGGCCTCGACGAGGCTGAACGCGTGCGTGCCCCAGCCCGGGATCACCGACGCCTCCTGCAGGTCGCCGATGCCGTACACGAGCACGCCCGCCGCCACGAGGATGAGGAAGAGCCCGGTCCACGTGAAGAACCTCGAGAGGTTGATGCGCACGAGCCCGCGGGAGATGCCCCACGAGATGACGATCGCGGTCACGATGCCGAGCAGCGCGCCGACGGTGCCGAGCACGGGGTCGTTGCCGCCCGAGACGTTGGCCCAGACGAAGAGGGCGGTCTCGATGCCCTCGCGCCCGACGGCGAGCGCGCCGAGCAGCACGATGGCGAACCACGACCGGTCGACGGCGGCGTCGACCTGGCCGCGCAGCTCCTTCGAGAGGCCGGCGCCGTGCGTGCCCATCCAGAAGATCATCCAGGTCACGAGCGCGACCGCGACGAGGGAGAGCGTGCCGCCGAGCATCTCCTGCGCCTGGAACGTCATGGCGTACGGGCCCCACGTGAGCAGCGCACCGACGCCGAGCGAGACGGCGACGGCGATGCCGATGCCGAACCAGAGGCGGCCGAAGAGGTCGCGGCGGCCGATCTTGCCGAGGTAGGCGATGAGGATGCCGACGATGAGCCCCGCCTCGAGGCCTTCGCGAAGGCCGATCAGGTAGTTGGCGAGCACGCGCGTCTCCCGGTACGAATGGAGTGGATTGAGCTAAGGCTAACCTAAGGTGCTCGTTCCCGCGAACCTCGGTCGTCACATCGGATTGCCATGCTGGTCACGGTTTTCGCGGGCGGATGACACCGGCCGCGCACAGGGGCGTAGCGTGGGTTCGTGCTGACTCCGCCGAAGACCGACAAGCGACCCACCGAACGCGTGCACCACGGCGACGTCGTCGTCGACGACTACGAGTGGCTGCGCGACAAGGACGACCCCGAGGTGCTCGCGCACCTGCACGAGGAGAACGCCTTCACGAAGGCGCGCACCGAGCACCTCTCGATCCTGCAGGAGCAGATCTTCGAGGAGATCACGACCCGCACCAAGGAGACCGACCTCAGCGTGCCGACCCGCGAGGGCGACTGGTGGTACTACACCCGCACCGTCGAGGGCCGCGAATACGGCATCCACTGCCGGGTGCCCGCCGCAGGCCCCGACGACTGGGAGCCCCCCGTGACGGATGACTCGGGCTCCCCACTGCCCGGCGAGCAGGTGCTGCTCGACGACAACGCAGAGGCCGAGGGCCACGACTTCTACTCGCTCGGCAGCTTCGACGTCACGGCCGACGGCGCGACCCTGCTCTACGCGACCGACCTCGAGGGCGATGAGCGGTACACGATCCGGCTCCGCTCGCTCGACGGCTCGGGGCGGGAGTACGACGACGTCATCGAGGGCACCTCGAGCGGAGCGACGTTCGACCCGAGCGGGCGCTTCGTGTTCTACGCGACGGTCGACGAGTCGTGGAGGCCCGACACGATCTGGCGGCACGAGATCGGCACCGCGGCATCCGACGACGTCTCGGTCTTCTCCGAGCCCGACGAGCGCTTCTGGCTCGGCGTCGGCGTGACGCGGAGCCGCAGGTTCCTCGTGATCGAGGCGGGCTCCAACGTCACGAGCGAGACCTGGCTGCTCGACGCCGCCGAACCGACGGGCGAGTTCTCCGTCGTCTGGCCCCGCAAAGACGGGGTGGAGTACGACGTCGAGCACGTCGTCGCCGGCGGCAAGGACCGCCTGCTCATCGTGCACAACGACCAGGCCGTGAACTTCGAGCTCGTGAGCGTCGCGGCATCCGACCCGCAGGGCGACCGGCGCACGCTACTGCCCCACGACCCGGCCGTGCGACTCGAGGGCGTCGACGCGTTCCGCGACTTCGTCGCCGTCGAGTACCGCCGCGAGGGGTTGCCGCGCGTGGCCGTCGCGAAGGTGCCGGCGGCCGGCCTCCCGGCCGACGCCACGCCCGACGACACCCTGCACGAGCTCGCCTTCGACGAGGCCCTCTTCGCGGTGGGCCTCTCGGGCAACCCCGACTGGGCGCAGCCGACGTTGCGCATCGGGTACACGAGCTTCGTGACCCCCTCGACGGTCTACGACGTCGTCGTCGCGACGGGCGAGCGACGGCTCCGCAAGCGCCAGGCCGTGCTCGGCGACTACGACGCGACCCGCTATTCGCAGCGACGCGAGTGGGCGACGGCCGACGACGGCACGCGCATCCCCGTCTCGCTCGTGTATCGGCACGACCTCGTCGACCTCGGCAGGCCCGCCCCGACCCTGCTCTACGGCTACGGCTCGTACGAGCATTCGATCGACCCGGGCTTCGGCATCCCGCGGCTGTCGCTGCTCGACCGCGGCATGATCTTCGCCGTGGCCCACGTGCGCGGCGGCGGCGAGATGGGGCGGCTCTGGTACGAGCACGGCAAGAAGCTCGAGAAGCGCAACACCTTCACCGACTTCGCGGCCGTCGCGCGGCACCTGATCGATGAGGACATCACCGCCCCCGACCGGCTCGTCGCCCAGGGCGGCAGCGCAGGCGGCCTGCTCATCGGCGCCGTCGCGAACCTCGCGCCGAAGTACTTCTCGGGCTTCCTCGCCGAGGTTCCCTTCGTCGACCCGCTGACCTCGATCCTCGACCCGTCGCTGCCGCTGACCGTGATCGAGTGGGACGAGTGGGGCAACCCGCTCGACGACGAGGAGGTCTACTCCTACATGAAGTCGTACTCGCCGATCGAGAACGTGCACGTGAACCACTACCCGCCGATCCTGGCCGTGACCTCGCTGAACGACACGCGCGTGCTCTACGTCGAGCCGGCGAAGTGGGTGGCGAAGCTCCGCGACGTCGGGGCCGACCCGCTGCTGAAGATCGAGATGGCGGCCGGGCACGGCGGCGTCTCGGGCCGCTATGCGGCCTGGCGCGAGCGCGCGTTCGCCTACGCGTGGGTCGTCGACGCGGCGGGGGCGCACCCGAGCGGCGAGTGAGCTCAGCGTCGCCGCTCGTAGGTGATGTGCGTCGCGAGCGGGGTGTTCAGCACCTCGACCGGCGTGAGGGCCGGGTCGTCGATGCCCTCGAAGAGCCGCTCGCCGCCGCCGAGCATCATCGGCGAGATCGTGATGATGATGCGGTCGATGTGGCCGGCGGCGAGGTACTGCCGCACAGTGCTCGCGCCGCCCGCGATCGAGATGCGGCCATCGTCGCCGACGGCAGCTCTCGCCTGGGCGAGCGCGTCTTCGATGCCGGTCGTCACGAAGTGGAAGGTCGTGCCGCCCTCCATCGGGATCGGGTCGTGCGGGTGGTGCGTGAGCACGTAGACGGGCCCGTGGTACGGCGGGTTCTCGCCCCACCAGCCCTTCCAGTCCTCGTCGGTCCACTCGCCGCGGATCGGCCCGAACATGTTGCGGCCCATGATGTAGGCATCCGGCGCGAGGATCTGCTCGACGATGCCGGCGTTCTCGTCGGGCTGCTCGAACATCCACCGGTGCAGGTCTTCGCCGCCTTCGCCGAGCGGGTCGGTACGGGTCTGGTTCGGGCCGGCGACGAATCCGTCGAGCGAGATCGAGAGGTTGGCCGTGACGAGGCCGTCGTTGAACGTCATGCGCGACACCGTACGCCGCTCCGCCGACACCCGCATCGGTGCATGCGAACGCACCGATTCCGCGCAGAGCGAGCACCGTTCCGGATGTCGCAGGCCGCTGCCAGACTGACGAAATGTCTCTTCTCTCCGATCTGAGCGAACGAGTTCCAGGCCGGGCCCATGGTCCCGGCGCATCCGAGTACGACGCCGGGCGCACCGTGTTCGCCGGCGTCGGCGAACCCGACGCGGTCGTTCGACCGCACACCGTCGACGAGGTCGCGGCCGCCGTCGGCCTCGCCGCCGCGGCGGGCATGCCGATCGCCGTGCGCAGCGGCGGTCACGGCCTGCTTCCGGTCGACGGCGGCCTCGTCGTCGACCTCGCCGAGTTCACCGCGATCGAGGTCGACGCGACCGGCCTCGTCACTGTGGGCGGCGGTGCCCACTGGGGCGACGTCGCCGCCGTGCTCGGCCCGCACGGGCTGGGCGTGAGCTCGGGCGACACCCGCGACGTCGGCGTGGGGGGCCTGGCGCTCGGCGGCGGTGTCGGCTGGCTCGTGCGCGAGCAGGGCCTCGCCATCGACGCGCTCCGCGAGGTCGAGCTCGTCACGGCGGCCGGCGAGGTGCTGACCCTGAGCGAGACGTCGCACCCCGAGCTCTTCTGGGCGGTGCGCGGCGGCGGCGGCAACTTCGGCGTCGCCACGAGGTTCGTCTTCCAGGCGATCCCCGCAGACGGGCTCGTCGGCGGGCTCGTGCGCTTCGACCGTTCCGACGTGCCCGCGGTGCTCCGCGCGTGGCGCGACGTCATGCGGGCAGGCCCTGACGAACTGAACTCGTCCCTCATGCTGTTGCCGCCGTTCGGGCCCGAGATGCCCGGCGGGCCGCAGCTCGGCGTGGCCCTGAAGGGCGACGAGTCCAGGCTCCACGAGCTCCTCGCTCCGCTGCTCGCGCTCCCGTCGGTCGTGGAGGTGTCTCTCGCCCCGGTCGCCTACAGCGAACTGCTCGAAGACGCCCCGCCGGGTCGGCCGCCGTTCCTGTTCGTCGGCGGCAACGGCTTCGTGCCCGACCTGTCCGATGCGGCGCTCGACGCGGTCGCGGCGGCATACGCCCGAGAGGTGCCCACCATGGTGCTGCTCCGCGCACTCGGCGGCGCCTTCTCCCGGGTCGCGCCCGACGCGACGGCGATCCCCCACCGCGATGCCGAGGCGCTCCTCATCGTCAACGGGGTGCTCGCGGCGGATGCCTCGCCCGAGCAGCTCGCGGCCGTGAAGGCGGGCAGCGATGCCGCGCTCGCGTTCACGAGCGGCACCTACGGCAACTTCTCGGCCGAGTACGGCCCCGAGGTCACGGCGTCGATGTACCCGCCGGCGACGCTCGAGCGCCTGCGCCGCATCAAGAGGCAGGTCGACCCGGGCAACGTGTTCCGCCGCAACCACAACATCGCGCCGGCTGACTGAGCCGGCCGGATGAGACGGCAGTGAGCGGATGCCCCGGCAGCGCGCCGGGGCATCCGCTCACTGGTCTCGCCTCGTCACCCGAGGCGTTCGGTGAGGTGCACGGTGACCTCGTCGCCGTCGGTCTTCCCGATCGAACGCCGCAGTCCAGCGGCGATCGGCAGCTTGTGGGTGCCGTCGCCGAGCGCCATGAACGAGCTCCGGAACTCCACCCCGTCGACGGTGCCGGCGACCTTGACGAGTCCGCGGGTGCCGAAGATGGCGGCCGAGTCGGGCAGCTTGACGCAGGTCCAGGTGTCTCCCGGCTGCGCCTTGCCGAGCACGGCGTTGAACGTGATGTCGAGCGGCCCTGCCTTGCTGGTCATGATCATCCTTTCTCCTCGTTGACGAACACGTCTCCTGGCTCAGACGAACAGGCCGACGATGACGCCGATGAGCACGAGCTTGAGCAGCCAGTCGCCGGCGTGGAGCACTGCGGTCGAGACCGGAACCTTCTCCCACTGCACGGATCCGGCGAGCAGCACGAGCGGCAGCGCGAAGAGCGAGAGCCCGAGCAGCGCACCGGCCCAGGCCCCTGACCATCCGGCGGCGATCATCAGGCCGGCCAGCAGACCGGCGACGATGGCGCTGCGCACGAGTTCGAGCAGGATCTGCCACGGCTTGGGGCGCTCGTCGCGGGCGGTGCCGCGTTCGGCGGAGGCCGGCGGTGCCTTCGGCGCCACGATGTAGTAGACGGAGCTGAGGATGAAGGCGGCGACCGCCGCGATCGCGATTCCGAGGAAGACCATCTCCCGACCCTTCGACTTTAGTACTGCTGGGTTCTTTAGTTACACGGTAGGCGCCCTGTAAAGTACTGTCAAGTACTAAATCGGAGGAACATGGTCACCAGCCAAGCGCGCCGCCTCGGTCGCCCACGCGGAACGGCCGGCGCCGCGCTCCTCGACATCGCGAGGGCGCAGTTCCTGTCGCACGGCTTCGCCGGCACGACCATGGACTCGGTCGCGTCGTCCGCACGCATCTCCAAGGCCTCCCTCTACCGCGACTACCCGTCGAAGAACGAACTGTTCGCCGCGGTGGTCGCCGACTGGGTCGAGCGCGGGCGGGATGCGATGAAGCCCCACACCGACGCCCTGGCGATCGCGGACGATCCCGCCGCGCAGCTGCGACAGCTCGCTGGAGTGCTGCAGCGCGGCGTGCTTTCTCCGGCCGTCCTGCAGATGCGCACACTGGTGGCGGCCGAGGCCGCACGCTTCCCCGCCATCGCGTCCGACTACGTCGAGCGCAGCTGGGAGCGGAACATCACGGCCCTCGCGAACGCGTTCTCGGTGCTCTCGGAGCGAGGCGTGCTGCACGCCGAGCCGGCCCACATCGCCGCAGAGCAGTTCACGTGGCTGGTGATCGCCGTACCGCTGAACCGGCTCACGCTCGAGGGAACCGCCCGGCCCTACGACGACGTCGAGCTCGATCGCATCGCCGACGAGGCGGTCACGACGTTCCTCGCCCGCTTCGGGCGCGGCGTCAGACGTTGACGAGCGGTGCCGCGATCGCCTCGAGCGCACCCGGCACCAAGCGGAAGTACGCCCATGTGCCGCGCTTCGAACGCGAGAGAATACCGGCCTCGGTGAGGATCTTCAGGTGGTGCGACACGGTCGGCTGGCTGAGGCCGACGGGCTCGGTGAGGTCGCACACGCACGCCTCCTGACCCTCGGATGCCGCGACGATCGAGACGAGACGCAGCCTCACGGGGTCGGCGAGCGCCTTGAGCTTCCGGGCGAACACGTCGGCATCGGCGGCGGTGATGGTCTCCCGGGTGAGCGGACCGCAGCACGCGGCGGGCGCGGCCCCGGCGGCAGCGACGGCCTCCGCCTCGGCGGCGTCGCGCGAGAGGAGGGGCAGCTCGATCATGGTCACGAGCACCACTCTACCCGTATATTGACATCTATCGATATAGTCGCCACACTCGCTCTATCGACGAACTTCAATGAATGAGAGACACGGATGACCCTCATCGACCTCATCACCCCGACCACCACGGCTCCCTCGCGGCTGCAGGGCCTGCCCGTCGCCATCGTCGGCGCCGGCCCGATCGGCCTCGCCGCCGCGGCGAACCTGACCGAGCGCGGCATCGACTTCGTGCTGCTCGAAGCCGGCGACCGCATCGGCGCGAGCGTCGAGCAATGGGGCCACACCCGGTTGTTCTCCCCGTGGAAGCACCTCGTCGACCCTGCAGCGAAGCGCCTGCTCGCCGAGACCGACTGGGTCGAACCGCCCGCCGATTCCCTGCCCACGGGTGCAGAGCTCGTCGAACAGTTCCTCGCACCACTGGCGGCACTCCCGGCGATCGCCGGGCGCACGCGTCTCGGCGTCGACGTCACCGACATCACCCGCGAAGGCATGGACCGCACGCGCACCACCGGCCGGGCGCAGACGCCGTTCCTGCTGCGCGTGCGCACCGCCGACGGCGTCGACGAGCTGACCGCGCGTGCCGTGATCGACGCCTCGGGCACGTACCTCACCCCGAACAGTCTCGGCTCCTCGGGACTCGACCCGCTCGGCCTGCCCGAGGTGGCCGACCTCGTCAGCCACGCGCTGCCCGACGTGGTCGGTCGTGAACGAGCCGCCTTCGCCGGCCGGCACACCGTCGTCGTCGGAGCCGGGCACTCCGCCGCCAACACGCTGCTGAAGCTCGCGACGCTGGCCGAGCAGGAGCCGAGCACCCGCATCACCTGGGTCATCCGCAACGCCACCGCGGCACGCGTCTCGACCTCACCCGATGACGAGCTCGCGGCGCGGGCATCGATCGGGGCGCGCGTCGACGCGCTCGTCGACGCCGGACGCATCGAGCTCGTCGATCGGTTCGAGATCGTGCGGCTCGCGCGCGGCCTGGACGACGAGGCATCCGTCGCCCGCATCACCGGCCGCCGAGGTGACGGGCTCGAGACGATCTCGGCCGACCGCATCGTGAACGCGACCGGCTTCCGCCCGAACCTCGAGATGCTCCGCGAGATCCGGCTCGAGCTCGACGACATCGTCGAAGCGCCCCGCCGCCTCGCCCCCCTCATCGACCCCAACGTGCACTCCTGCGGCACGGTCGAACCGCATGGCTTCGCCGAGCTCACCCAGCCCGAGCGCGACTTCTTCATCGTGGGCATGAAGAGCTACGGGCGGGCGCCGACCTTCCTGCTCGCGACCGGGTACGAGCAGGTCCGCTCGGTGTCGGCGTGGCTCGCCGGCGACGCTGCGGCCGCCCGCGACGTCGAGCTCGTGCTGCCCGCCACGGGCGTGTGCTCCACGGGCACTGCAGCCGCGACGAGCGGCGGCGCTGCGGCGGAGGCGAGCGGATGCTGCAGTTGAACCGCTCGTTCACCCCGGCGTCACCTCACCCGTCTAGGCTGCTGCCGACCATCGAGAGCGAGAACCCGTGAACGACACCCCCACCGTCCTGTTCGTCTGCGTGCACAACGCCGGCCGTTCCCAGATGGCCGCCGGTTACCTGCGGGCGCTCGCGGGCGACCGCGTCGAGGTGCTCTCGGCCGGCTCGGAGCCCAAGGACGAGATCAACCCGGTCGCCATCGAGGCGATGGCCGAGGAGGGCATCGACATCGCCGGCAGCACGCCGAAGGTCCTCACCGTCGACGCCGTGAGGGAATCCGACGTCGTGATCACGATGGGCTGCGGCGACGCGTGCCCGATCTTCCCCGGCAAGCGGTACGAGGACTGGGAGCTCGAAGACCCCGCCGGCAAGGAGCTCGAAACGGTCCGGCGCGTGCGCGACGACATTCGTGCTCGCGTCGAGGCGCTCATCGCCGAGATCGCGCCCGTCGGCGCCTAGGGCAAGTCTGACAAGGCTTCGGCTGCGGTCGATGACCGCATTCGCGAACGCCGGACACACGGTCGATTCCGGCCGCTCTCGAGCCCCTCGCGCGTCTTCTGCGAGTATGAACGCGTGAACGTGAAACAGGCGCAAGAGGATGTTCGCCGTGTCTACCGGGCAGGATTCTCGGGTCCACTCGTCGCCGCCGTGATCTGGGCGGCGGCGTCGGCCGCGTCTCAGTGGGGTTCCTCGGCAACAGCAATGGCCGTCCTCTTCTTCGGGGGGATGTTGATCTTTCCGCTGTCCTCGCTTGTTTTGAAGCTGATGGGTGGACCGGCTTCCCTGGCCAAAGGGCACCCTTCAATCGCCCTCGCCATGCAAAGCGCATTCACCGTGCCGCTGGGGTTGCTCGTGGCGATCGCGCTCGGCGCTGTCGAACCCTCGTTGTTCCTGCCGGCCTCGCTCATCATCGTGGGGGCCCACTACCTCACGTTCATCTCGCTCTACGGGATGCGCTCGTACGGTGTCTTGGCCGGAGTCCTGGTGGCGGTCGGGGCGGTCGCCATCTTCGCCGTCCCCGCGTTGAGAGACCTCAGCGGCTGGATCGGTTGCGTGGTGCTGTTGGTGTTCGCCGGTTCGCTCTTCGTCGCCTACCGAGCCGAGTTCCAGCACACCGCGGCACTCACGTCTCCCGCCCTTCGTGACGGTGGGATATCCGACGTCTCGTGATCGACCTTCGTCGGGCTCACGTCGCGCGCGCCGTGAGCATCGCGACGAACGCGAGCCCCGCCATGACGGCCGTCATCGCGGCGTACGATCCGACGCCCGTGGCCACCGCCGCGCCGATCGCAGGAGAGAGGGCCATCGCGATCGTGATCGGCGCAGCGAAGGCGCCGTTGATGGCACCGTAGTTGCGGGTGCCCCAGCGGTCGGCGACCGCCGACGCCTGCACGAGCGTGTACGCGCCGCGCACGGCACCGGCGACGACGCCGATCACGATGAGCAGCCAGATCGGACCGGGCACGAGTGCGAGCGCGGCGAGCGAGATCGCGGCGAGCGCGCAGACGATCGCGACCGGCACCCACGGCCGCACGCCATGAGGCAGCACAAGGAACAGCAACCGGCCGATCACCTGGCCGGCGCCGATCAGGCCGAGCGCGAGCGCCGCGAACTCGAAGGTCAGGCCCTTCTCCATGTAGAGCGGCACGGCCGCGAGCGTCGTGCTCATGAGCGCCACGCTGACGGTGATCATGGTGTTCTCGAGCATCCAGAAGCGACGCGTTCGAAGCACTGAAGAGACCGTGTGCACGGCTTCGTCGTGCACGGCGTGCCGGTGCGGCCATCGACGCTCGAGCGACAGCAGGTGCAGCGGCACGGTGATGATCGCGAGCACCGCGGCGAGCACGAGGAAGGTCGCCCGCCAGTCGAGCACCGCGAGCAGACCGGCGACGATCGGGGCGAAGATCGTCGAGGCGAGCCCGCCCGCCAGCGTCAGGATCGTCATCGGCAGCTGGCGGCGTGCACCGTAGCGACGAGTGATCACGGTGAAGGCGGCCTGGTAGAGCACGGCCGACTGCGCGATGCCGCACACGATCCAGGCGCCGGCGAAGAGCACGAGGTCGGGCGCGGAGGCGACGCCCACGAGCCCGACCGCACCCACGAGCGAGCCGAGGCTCATGACGGTGCGCGGTCCGCGTTCGTCGAGCAGGCGGCCGACGAAGACCCCGGCGAGCGCCGACACCACGAGTCCGGCCGAGAACGCGGCGGTGATCGCGACGAGCGACCAGCCCGTCTCGCGCGCCACCTCGGGCGCCGCGACGATCATCGCGTAGTAGAGGATGCCCCAGCTGACGACCTGCCCGATCGACAGCGCGGCGAGGCGCAGGCCCGGCCGACCGGCCGGCACGGGCGACGCTTCGACTCGGTCGATACGGTCGGTGCGGCTCATCATTCCCACGCTATCGCGGAGCGCCGACGACCGCCGCTGCGGGCCGTGAACCCCTGATGAACGTTCGGGCCGCCCGGCTCAGCCCGCGAAGCCGCGGAACGGGTCGTTCGCCTCGGCGCGGCGCGCACGCTCGGCCTCGGCAGCCGCCACGCCTCGATCGAGGTCGGCCAGCAAGTCGTGGATGCGGTCGTCGCGCTCGGCCTCGTAGGTCTCGTCGACCTCGATCTCGGGCCACTCGCCCCACTCGCGGTCGAGGCGCGTCTCGATCGCACCCGAGACCTCGTCCCAGGCCTCTTCGCGTGCGCGCTCGGCGAAGGCCCTGAGGTACTCGGGGTCGTTGCGGCGCTCCCACAGTTCCTTCGCGACGGCGGCATACACCTGCTCGCGGCGGCGGAGGTTCGCGGCATCCGCCCTTCGGTAGTCGTGCTCGTGGGATGAACGGCCGTCGCGCTTGGCGGCGGCGGACCGGGCCTCGCTCGTAATCTCGGCGACCTCGTCGGCCTCCTGCACGAGTTCGTAGAGCACCTCGCGAGCGGCGGCGGCGGCGCGCTCGGGTGCGAACGGCTCCTCACCGCGCAGCGCCTCGACGATCATGCGGTTCTTCAACGCCATGCGCCCGGCGGACTCGGCGACGAGCACGCCTTCCGCGAGCATCTCGTCGAAGGTCGGCGTCGGGGCCTCGGGCAGCGCGGTGCGGTCGAACGGCTTGAACCGTTTTCTCTGCCGCTTGCGCCACAGGGGCATGCCGATCGACCTCCGAACGTCGGTGTCCGCCGCCATTCGGCGTCGGAGATCGAGCCTATCGCGGCTCACTCTCGCGTCGGTGGTCGCGGTTAGCCTTCCGGTATGAACCGAGCGGATGCCGCAGGGCGGGCGTGCAGCATCCGCCTCGATGACGGCCCGTGCGCGGCGTCGGTCGAGCCGGGCGCGCCGCTCGACCTGTGCACCCGGCACCTGCTCGAGGCATACGACTGGGTGGCGCGAGACGTCGGGGTGACCGACCTGCTGCCGGGGCCCTGCCTCGTCTGCGGCTCGCGGGTTGGCATCGTGTACCCGTCGGGTCGCATCTGCGCGATCTGCGAGTGGCGCTTCGGCGACGCGCCTGACGACGGGCTGGCCGATCCCCGGGTCGACGTCGTCTACTACCTCGGCTATCGCGACCAGATCAAGATCGGCACCTCGGGCAACCCCCGGGTGCGGTTCGCGAGCCTGCCGCACGACGAGGTGCTCGCCTTCGAGCTCGGCGACCGCACGGTCGAGCAGCGCCGTCACGCGCAGTTCGCGAGACACCGGTTCGCGGGCACCGAATGGTTCGGGGTGCACGACGAACTGCTCGCGCACATCGCCGAGCTGCGACTCGGCATCGCCGACCCGTGGGCGCAGTACGACCGCTGGGTGAGCCGGCGGCTGGCGGCGCAGAGCTAGGAGGTTCGCCGCGCGATGATCGCCGCGTGCGGTCGGCGGCCGGGGTCGGTGCGGGTGTGCACCTCTTCGACCGCGAACCCCGCCGCCTCGAGGCGCTGCGCCATGGCGGTCGGCGGCCAGAAGTAGGCGGTCACGACCTTGTGCGCGAATGGCTCGATGCTCACGCCGTCGAAGAAGCCGAGCAGCAGGCTCCCCCCGGGGCGGATGCATCGTGCGAGCTCATCGAGGGCCGACGGCACACGGTCGGGTTCGAGGTGGATGAGCGAGTACCACGCGAGGATCCCGGCGAGGCCGGCAGCGGGCACGCCGAGGTCGTCGAACGACGCCACCCTGAACGGCACCGCGGGGAACCGCTCAGCCGCGCGGGCGACGAACGCGGGAGTGAGGTCGACGCCCTCGACGTCATGACCGAGCCGTCGGAGGTGATCGGTCCAGTGCCCCGGTCCGCACCCGGCGTCGAGCAGCGGTCCGTCGAGCGACGCGGCCCATCGGGTGATGAGTTCGCGGTCGAGCTCGTGGGTGTCGGCGACCGATCCGAGCAGCGAGATGTACTCCTCGGCTCGCTCGGTGTAGGCCGCTCGCACTTCGCTGATCGACATGTCACCCACTCGCGCGGCGCTCGTCTCGGTCGTCGTTCTGCCGCCGACTACCAGGGTGACGGGCGGTCGTTGTCGCGCTGCCCGTCGTCGGGCAGGTGCGGCAGCTCGGAGCCACCGGCGCGGATGCACAGCCAGCGCAGCTGCTCGGAACCGTCGGGAACGCAGCGCCAAGTGCGCCAGACCCCCTGGCCGACGCGCACGACGCTGCCGGGGCCGACGTCGACGACCTCGCCGTCGAGGCCCATCTGCCCGCGGCCTCCGAGGAAGACGTAGAGCTCCTCGACGCGGGAGTGGGTGTGCCAGTAGCCGGCCTCTTCGCCCGGTTCGAGGGCGTTGGCGGTCATGCCGATGTACTGCATCGTCAGGTCGTGGTCGACGACCCGCCGACCGTCGCGCGAACTCTCGGGGCGGAAGCCGCCGAAGTGCTCCCGCCACTCGTCGAGGCCGCCGATCTCCAGCACTTCGTAGTCGCTCACGTCGCCAGAGTAGCGGGCGGCGCCGACACGCTGCCGCGGCATTCCTCATGGGATGCCTCGCCGCTTCGACCCATCGAGACGACGCTTCTTGTCGGATGGACCCGCGTCGAACCGACGAGAAGCGTCATCTCGACGGTCGCGGAGCGATGGGACGCGCGCGGCGGGTTCGCGCGAGGCACGAGGCGCGGGCACGGGCACGAGCACGAGCACGAGCGACCGTGCGCCCGCGGATCAGGGGCAGTGCAGCTGCGTGCGCTCGAATGAACGGTCGATCGTGTGGCTCGACATCGGCGCGCCGCAGAGCGGGCAGGCGGGAGGCGTGGCTGGCGCCGGCTCCTCGTCGTAGGGGCCGAGCGGAGGAGGCCCGATGTAGGGCAGCAGCCTAGCGTTCAGCCGGTCGATGAAGCCGGCGTAGCCGCGCTGGGCCCCGGGTGGCGTGTCCCGCTTTCTTCGTGTCACAATCATTAGTGTACTAATGATTTGTCGCCACGTCATACTGGAAGCCCATGAACGCCAGCAGCGCACTCCCCGACACCACCGACGAGCCGGTTGCCGCGCCATCCGCTGAGCCCGGCGGCGCTGCTGCGACCGACGACCTGCTGGCGCTCGAGAACCAGGTCTGCTTCGCCCTCGCCGTCGCGGCGCGCGGCGTGATCGGCGTCTACCGTCCGATCCTCGAGCCGCTCGGCCTCACGCACCCGCAGTACCTCGTCATGCTCGCGCTCTGGCAGCGGAGCCCCCGCACCGTGCGCGACCTCGGCGAGGCGCTCCAGCTCGAGCCCGCGACGCTGTCGCCGCTGTTGAAGCGGCTCGAGGCGCAGGGCTACCTGACGCGCGAGCGCAGCACGCGCGACGAGCGCGCCCTCGACGTCGCGCTCACTCCGACCGGACGGGCGCTCCGCGAGCAGGCGCTCGCGATCCCGCCGCAGGTCGTCGACCGCCTCGGCATGAGCCTCGACGAGCTGGGGCATCTGCGAGACCGCCTCACCGAGGTCATCACGGCCGTGCAGCACGGCTGAGCCGGGCGCCCACGCCCGCCGGGTCGGGCGAGTGCGACCCGCCGCACCCTCACGCCTCGGGGTCGAACCCCGCGACGCTCCCGTCGGACGAGGCGTACTTCACGATGAGGCTCGCGTCCTTGCCGCCGAGACCCTCGTCGATGAGCCGTTCGAACTGCTCGAGCGCGATGCGCGACGCCGGCATCGGCAGCCCGGCGGCGGCGCCCGCGGCGAGCGCGAACGACAGGTCCTTCTGGGCGAGCACTGCCGAGAAGGTCGCGTCGAAGCCGCGGTTCGCCGGGCTCGTCGGCACCACGCCCGGCGCCGGGTACCAGGTGCGGAGCGGCCACGACTCCCCCGACGACACGGACGCCACTTCGAAGAACTTCGCCGGGTCGAGCCCGAGCTCGGCTGCGAGCTGCGAGCCCTCGGCGACGCCGAGCAGCGAGACGAAGAGCATGAGGTTGTTCGCGAGCTTCGCGGCGATGCCCATCGTGGGGCCGCCGAGGTCGAAGACGTGCGCCGCGAGCGGCTCGACGAGCCGAGTGGCCTCGGCGACATCCTCGGGATCGCCGCCGAGCATGAAGGTGAGCGTCGCCGCCTCCGCCCCCGCGATGCCGCCGGAGACGGGCGAGTCGACGAAGCGGAACCCGCGTTCGACGGATGCCTCGTGGCAGAACCTCGACGTCGCGACATCGACCGTCGACGTGTCGAGCAGCAATGCCCCGGCGGGCGCCGCAGCCCACACCCCGCCGTCGCCCCCGTAGACCTCGCGGACATGCTCGCTCCGCGGAAGCGAGGTGAAGACGACGTCGGCCTCCCGAACCGCCTCCTCCACGGTCGCGACGATGCGCACGCCGCGCTCGGCGGCGGCGGTGCGCGCCGCCGGCACCGGGTCGACGCCCCGCACGAGATGACCGGCCGCGACGAGGTTTCCCGCCATCGGCCCGCCCATGTGTCCCAGACCGATCCACGCGATGGTGGCCATGGTTCCTCCCGACGTCGCGACGCGGCAATGCGCCCTCGCGTCCACGATACGGTCGCCTCCTCACCACGGCAATGCACCCGATGCGGCGCGAACAGCGTGCGAACCGACCGTGTGAGATCTGCCTCACATGAGGCGGGTCTCACATGAGGCTGGGGCGCTCACACACGAGGCTCGGCCGGTCTCGCACGAGGCTCGGCCGCTCTCGCACGAGATCGCCGAGGTCTCGCACGAGTCACGACGACCGAATGAGTGGCACGCCCGTGCACGCGACGCCCGACATGAAGGGCGGAGCGGAGCGGAACGGGCGCCCGTGTCGGGGCGCCCGTTCCTGCTTCACGCTCGCGCGAGGCGTCGAGCGTCAGGCGTCGGTCGCAGCGGGGAGCGCAGGCCCCGCGACATCCGCAGCCTTCGCCTCGTGCTTCGCCGCCCGCTTCGCCTCGCGTCGCTCGCGGCGACCCTCGACGAGGAGGTACAGCACGGGCACGAGCACGAGGGTCAGCACCGTCGAGGAGACGAGTCCGCCGATCACGACGATCGCGAGGTCCTGCGAGATGAACCCGCTCGACCCGGTGACGCCGAACGCCATCGGCATGAGGGCGAAGATCGTCGCGAGCGCCGTCATGAGGATCGGGCGCAGGCGCTGACGGGCGCCGTTGAAGACGGCGTCGGCGACCCGCTGGCCCTGGGCCCGGTACTGGTTCACGAGGTCGATGAGCACGATCGCGTTCGTCACGACGATGCCGATCAGCATGAGCATGCCGATGAGCGCCGAGATGCCGAGCGGTCGTCCGGTCGCGAGCAGCAGCGCGATGGCGCCGGTTGCGGCGAACGGAATCGACACGAGCAGGATCAGCGGCTGGCGCAGCGACCGGAACGTCGCCACGAGCAGCATGAACACGATCGCGATCGCGACGAGCATCGCGAGGCCGAGCTGCTCGAACGACTCGGTCTGGGTCTCGGCGAGGCCGCCGATCTCGGCGGTGACGCCCTGCGGCAGCTCGAGCTCGGCGAGGCTCTCCTGCACCGATGCGGTGACGGCGCCCAGCTCGCCCTCGTCGGGCGTGATCGAGATCGTCGCGACGAGCTCGCCGGACTGGCGGGCGATCGAGGTGGGCACGGTGACCTCCTCGACCGTCGCGATCGCCGACAGCGGCACGAAGCCGACGGGGCTCGCGGTGCTCGGCAGCACGACCTGCTCGAGTTCGGCGATCGACTGCGGCGCGGGGGCGCCGTCGACGTAGATGCGGTACTCCTCGCCGTCGAGCCCGATCGAGCCGATCGACTGCGGCGAGAGCGTGCCCGCCACGATGCCGAGCACCTGCACCTCCGTGAGGCCGTTCTCGAGCGCGGCCGTGCGGTCGACGGTCACCTGCACGATCGGCTGCGCCGGGGCGCGATCGCTCGTGACCTCCGCGGCGTTCGGGGTGTCTTCGAGCGCGGCGAGCACGTCCTCGGATGCCGCGGCGAGATCGCTCTCGTTCGCAGCCTGCACGATCACGTCGACGGTGCCGCCGAAGCCGCCCATCGCGGCCGAGTCGGCGATGGCGATCTCGCCGGCGTCGTCGATCTCGGCGAGGCTCTCCCGCAGCTCGTCCTGCAGCGCCGCCTGGTCGACGTCCTTCGAGGTGTTCACGATGTAGGTCGCCGTACCGCCCGCGCCGCCGAGCATCGACATCATGCCGCCAGAGCCGGCGGTGAGCATGACGTCTTCGACGCCATCGAGGTCGAGCAGCACGTCCTCGACCTTCTCGGCTCCTGCCGAGATCGTCTCGAGGTCGGTGCCGGCCGGGAACTCCTGCGTGACCGTGACCATGTTCTGGCCGGTCGAGCCGAGGAAGTCGACCTTCAGGAAGGGCACCATCGCGAAGGTGATGACGAGGAGCAGCACCGAGGAGACGAGGGTGATCACCGGATGCTTCTGCGTGCCGCGGAGCACTGGGGCGTAGCCGCGCTGCAGCCAGCCCGTGCGCTCCTTCTCCTCGGCGGCGAGGCGGGTGGCCTCGATGTCGTCGAGGTTCTTCGGCTGCCGCAGGAACCAGTACGAGAGCACGGGCACGATCGTCAGCGAGACGAGGAGCGAGGAGAGCATCGCGATCGTCACCGTGAGGGCGAACGGCGCGAAGAGCTCGCCGACCATACCGCCGACGAGCGCGATCGGCAGGAAGACGGCGACGGTCGTGAGCGTCGACGAGGTGATCGCCCCCGCGACCTCCCGCACGGCCCCGAGGATCGCCTGCACCTTCGCCTCGCCGTAGGCGAGGTGCCGCTTGATGTTCTCGATGACGACGATCGAGTCGTCGACCACGCGTCCGATCGCGATCGTGAGGGCACCGAGGGTGAGCATGTTGAGCGAGTAGCCACCGAGGTTCAGCCCGATGAAGGTCACGAGCACCGAGAGCGGGATGGAGATCGCGGTCACGAGCGTCGAGCGCACCGACATGAGGAAGATCAGGATGACGACGATCGCGAAGAGGAGGCCGAGCAGGCCCTCGATCGCGAGGTGCTGGATCGACTCCTCGATGAACGGCGCCTGGCTGAACACGACCGTGAGGTCGATGCCCTCGAGCTCGTCGGACAGGTCGGCGAGGGCATCGTCGACGGCGTGCGAGACGGCGACGACGTCGGCGTTCTGGGTCGCGACGATCGAGAGCGAGAGCGCCTCGACGCCGTTGGTGCGGGTGATCGAGGTCTGCGGCTCGGTCTCGAGCTCGACGGATGCCACGTCGCCGAGCTGCACGACGGTGCCGGGCTGCGTCGTCGAGGCCAGCGGGATCTCGCGGAGCGCGTCGAGCGAGTCGATCGACTCGCCGCCCTGGACGGGCAGCAGCTGGCCGTCCTCGGTGATGCTGCCGAGCGGCATCACGAGCCCGTTGGCCTCGAGCGCATCGGAGACGGCCATCGGGGAGATGCCCTGCTCGGCGAGCGCGGCCTGGTCGGGGGTGATCACGACACGCTCGGTCGCGCCGCCCGAGACCGTGGCGGAGCGCACGCCGTCGATGGCCTCGAGGCGAGGCACGACGATGTCGGCGAGCGTCGCGGAGAGCTCGGCCAGCGAGACATCCGTCGCCCCTGCCGTCAGGAACATGATCGGCAGCGACGAGGTGCTGCCCGCGAGCACCTCGGGTTCGGCGTTCTCGGGAAGCGTTCCGTCGAGCCCGGCGATCGCGTCGTTCAGCGAGGCCGTGAACTCCTTGGCGTCGGTGCCGTAGGCATAGGCGACGGAGACCGTCGACACCCCGCTCGACGAGCTCGCGACGACCGACTCGACGTCGTCGAGGTTCGACAGCGCGTTCGAGATCGGCAGGCTCACCTGCTCGTCCATCACCTCGGGGCTCGCGCCCGGCACGACCGTCACGACGGTCGTCTGCGGCAGCTCGATCGACGGGATGAGCTCCTGCTTGAGCTGCGTCATCGAGAACAGGCCGAAGCCGGCGATGACGAGCGTCACGAGCGCGACGAGCGCCCGGTTGGCGAGACTGAATCGGGCGAGTCTGTACATGGCCGTCCTGGGGGTCGGGGCGTGGTCGTACCGAGGGGGAATTTGCTTCGTATCACACGAAGCTTCGCTTTAGGCTACGTATTCTTCCCTGTGCCGCGGCTGAGAATGCCGGGGTACGGTGTTCGAGTGGAGAGCTTCGAAGTCGACAGCGCCGGTCAGGGCGAACTCCTCGACGAACTCCTCCGCCTGCAGGCCGCGATGGAGACCATCGTGGTGCCCGAGCTCGTCGAGCCGCTGCTCTCGATCCGGCTCACGATGCAGCAGCTCAAGGTGCTCGGCATCATCCTCACCGACGCCGACGGCAGCACCGTGCAGGGCCTCTCGAAGACGCTCGGCGTCTCGCTCGCGACGATGTCGGGCATCGTCGACCGGCTGACCGGCCAGGGCATGGCCACGCGCGTCGAAGATCTCAACGATCACCGGGTGCGCCGGGTGGTCGCCACCGATCGGGGTCGCGAGGTGATGCAGGAGCTGCTCGCCGCCCGGCCGCAGCTCAGTCGCCCGCCGCTCGAACGGCTCGACATCGAAGACCTCCGGGCGCTCACGCGCGGCGTGGGCGCGCTGCTCCGGGCCCTCGAGGCGGAAGCGGCCGCCGCCACGGACGCGGACGCCAGCGCCGACGCCGACGAGCAGCGACCCGAGCGCTGACGGACCGGCAGGGCCAGCCGGATTCGGCTGGCCCTGCCGGTTGTACGTGCCGTTCAGTCGGTTCGGGAAGCAGCCGACTGAATGGCCGCGGCGAGGTCGCGCGGACGGCTCCACATGGGCCAATGCCCCGTCGGGAGGTCGATGACGTCGAGGTGCTCGAGGTTCGCGACTTCGGCGAACATGGGATGGCCTGCTCGGACCAGCTCCATGACCTGTTCGCTCGAGATCGAGCAGCACACCAGGGTGGTCCGGACCTTGCGGCGGGCATCGTTCGTGAGCTCGACGGGCTGACGAAGCACGGGGCCCGGCTCGGGGACGGCCCGGGCCCGGAAACGCTCGAGGACCTCCGGGCTCAGGCCTTCGAGGCTCGCCTGCTGTGCGAGCACATCGAACGACGGCAGCGGCAACTCCTTCGCCTCATCCGGGAAGTCGGGAGCGAAGACACTACCCGCCGCCACGGGGCCGGAGTCGACCCACACCACCCGGTGGACGAGCTCCGGGTGCCGGTCGAGGACGAGACTGACGGGGGCGTTCGCCCCACTGTGGGCGACGAGGACCGCGGGCCGATCTCCATGTTGGGAAATGACTCCGAGGATCGCATCCGCCTGGTCGTCGAGCGTCTTCGCCGCACGTTCGGAATCGTCCCCGTCGAGACCGGGCAGCGTCATTGCGATTGCGCGCGAGTGGTCGGTGCTCAGGTGTTCGAGGACGTCATCCCAGGCCCAAGCACCCAGCCAGTGGCCGGCGATGAGGATGATGGTCGGACTGGTCGCGGGAGTTGTCATGTCACAACTCTCACAGGCCCCATGGACAAGAGTGTGTCACTATTTCTGTCATGAATTCGTCGGGATCCGAACGGTGAAGCGAACCGAACGGCTCCATGCCCTCTCCGAGATGTTGCGCCGCAGCGGCGCGCGAGGAGTCTCCGCCGAACGATTGGCGAGAGAGTTCGGCGTGTCCGTGCGAACGGTCAAGAGAGACCTCGATGGGCTCGAGAACAGCGGCGCGCCCGTATGGTCGCGCCCAGGTCCGGGCGGTGGATACGGGTTGGCCGAAGGCGCGTCCCTGCCGCCGGTCAGCCTGTCGCCGGCGCAGGCCGTGGCGCTCATGGCGGCCGTGTCCGCTGCACCCGATGCCCCCTACGCCGATCTGGCAGCAGCCGGGATCCGGAAGATCCTCGACGTGCTCGATCCCAGAACCCGAGCACGAGCCGACGAGCTGGCCGGCCGCGTCTGGGTCGACGCGATTCCTTCCCCCGCTTCGCGCGCAACCAGGTCGGCACTGGAGGAGGCGATGGCCGAGCAGCGCGTCGTCCGCATCCGCTACACGTCGAGAGAGGGGACCACGACCACCCGCGACGTCGAACCGGTGCTGTTCGCCTCCCCGAACGGCCAGTGGTACCTGGTCGGGTGGTGCCGACTGCGCAATGCGATGCGATGGTTCACCGTGTCGCGCATCGAGCGAGCCAGCGTGACCAAGACGGCTTGCAGCGGCCACACCATCCAGGAGGTCGGAGAACCCCCGGCGAACGCCAGACCGGTGCACGGTCGGGGCGAGTGAGTCGCTCGATCGGCCGCTCCGGTCAGTACGACTAGGCCATGCCCTCTGCGGTCTGCTCGAGCTGCGACTTGGGCCGTGCGCGCTGGGTGGCCAGCGCCGTGCCCGCGGCCCCGCAGACGATGACGATCGCGATCACCTCGGTGAGCGAGAAGGTCTCCGACAGCACGAGCCAGCCGAACACGGCCGCGATGACGGGGCCGAAGCTCGTGACGATCGCGTAGATGCGCGGCGAGATGCGGCGCAGGATCCACGTGTCGAGGCTGTACGGCAACGCCGACGACAGCACTCCGACGCCGAGCAGCAGGCCGACGACGGCCCAGTCGACGACCGCCGGGTCGAAGGTCGCCGCCGCGAACGGTGCCAGCAGCGCGAGGCTGACGATGCTCGCGACGGTGAGCCCCTCGAGCCCCGGCAGGCCGTGAGCGACCTTGCGCGTGAGCAGGATGTACCCGGCCCAGGCGGCCGCCGCGGTCAGGGCGAGCGTCAGGCCCCACGGGTCGATGCCCGCGGCATCCGATGCGCCCGGGCCGATCAGCAGTACGACCCCGGCCCCTGCGGCGAGCGCGCAGATCACATCGAGCACGCGCCGCGAACTCGCGAGCGCGATGGCGAGCGGCCCGAGGAACTCGATCGTCGCGGCGACGCCGAGGCCGAGCAGGTGCACCGACTCGTAGAACGTCACGTTCATGATCGCGAGCACGACGCCGAGCGCGACCGCCGGCCAGAGGCGGCGCCACGTGAGCTCGGCGCGCTTCGGACGGTAGAACGGCAGCACGGCGACGACCATCACGAGCTGTCGCACGGCGACGACGACGAACGAGCCGACGACCGGGATCACGAGGCCCGCGAGGGATGAGCCGAAGTTGATGGAGACCTCGGTGCCGAGCTGCACGGCGGCTCCGGCGAGGCTCCTGCCTCGCTCCGCACCGTGAGCGGGCGCCGCAGCGGGCATGGTCTCGTCGGTCACCATACGACGATACGCGTCGCCGAGCGCGCCTCAGAATCCGGCGAGGCGGGCCCTCGCGGCATCGAGGTCGCGACCGGTGCCGGGGGCGAGCACCTCGGCGACCACGAAGCCGTCGCGGCGCACGAGGTAGACCCGATCGGTCCGCAGCCGGGCTCGACGCGGATGCCCGGTGTCACGACCGAAGACGTGCGCCTCCACCCCGAGCTCGCCGGCGATGCGCCGCACGGCCCGCTCGGGCACGCCGTACCCGTGCACCTGCCACTGCATCGAGCGGAGCGCGCCGAAGTTCTCCCCCGTCCATCGCAGGCGAACGCCCACCGCCGCGTCCCGGCGGGTGCCCGCGACATCCGGAACCGGGTAGCGGACGCGGGTCTGCGAGAGGTAGCCGAACACCCGCCGTCCGCCGATGAGCAGCGGCGCGAGGCGCACGGCGATCGGGCCGATGAGCGGCACGACGCGGCCGCGCACGAAGCGCGCGGCGGGTGAGGCCGAGGTCACCGCGGCGAACGCGCGATCCGTCGTCGCGACGAGCACCTTCCCGACCGGTCGCCGCTCCGCCTCGTAGCGGTCGAGCCGCGCGTCGGGCATGCCGCCGACCACGACGTCGGCGAGCGCGCAGGCGAGACCGTGCGCCTCCTGCAGGCCGGTGTTCATGCCCTGCGCGCCGACCGGCGAGTGGATGTGGGCGGCGTCGCCGACGAGGAAGCACGGCCCGTCGCGGAAGCGCGCGGCGAGGCGGTGGTGCAGCCGGTACGTCGTGAACCATACGGATGCCGCGTACCGCACGCCGAACTCCCGGTCGAGCATGCCGCGCACGAGGGCCTCGGGCAGCTCTCCGTGCTCGTCGCGGTCGCGGTCCCGCACGACGCCGAGGAGGCGTGCCCGCCCCGGCCCCATCGGGAACGCGAGCAGGAAGTGCTCGGCCGTCACGCGCACGTTGATCGCGTCGCCGACGAGCCCGGTGACGCCCGAGGCATCCGAGACGTAGAAGGTGTGCTCGTTCGTCACGCCCTCGAAGGGGATCCCGAGCGACTCGCGCACGGGCGAATGGGCGCCGTCGGCGCCGACGCAGTAGCGGGCGCGCACGGTCACCGGCCCGTCGGGTCCGACGAGGGTCGCGGTGACGGATGCCGCGGCATCCGCTCGCCCGCCGTCGCCGCCGTCGTCGTCTCGGTCCGTATGCGGTGCGACATCGAGCCGCTCGAGCCGATGGCCCCACCGCACCTCGCGCCCGAGCTCACCGAGCGCATCGACGAGGAGGCGCTCGTTGCGGCTCTGCTCGAACACCGTGATCTCGCGATACGGCGTGACCCCGGTGCCGAGCGCACGCAGGCGGATGCGCCCGAACGGGCGTCGACCCCGGCCGGCCCCCGGCACCACGGTCGTGGCCGCCGAGCGCTCGGCGAGCACCCGGTCGACGAGGCCGAGCTGGTCGTAGAGCTCCATCGATCGGGCCTGCACGGCGAGCGCCCGGGACTCGCGGGTCGGCCCCTGCTTCCCGTCGACGATCACCGCGTCGACCCCGAGCTTCGCGAGGCACACCGCGGTCATGAGCCCGCTCGGCCCGGCACCGACGATCAGCACGTCGGTGTCGATGCGCCCTGCGCCCGCGCCCATGCCTCCACTGTCGCACCGAGGCGCGCCGGATGCCAGACTCGAACCGGGGAGGGCAGGCATGGGCGACACCGACGGCGACAGCGCGAACGACACCGCGGGCGAGAGCCTGCTCACGGTCGTCATCGCACTCGTCGCGAACGCCCTCATCGCGATCGCGAAGACCGCGGCGGCGGCGATCACCGGTTCGGCGTCGATGGTCGCCGAGGCCGCGCACTCCTGGGCCGACACCGGCAACGAGGTCCTGCTCGTCATCGCCGAGCGCCGCTCGCGGAAACCGGCCGATGCGCGGCATCCGCTCGGCTTCGGCAAGGACGCCTACATCTGGTCGATGTTCGCCGCATTCGGCCTCTTCACCGCCGGCGCGGTCGTCTCGATCCAGCACGGCATCACCGAGCTGATCGATCCGGAGCCGGCGAGCGACTTCGGCGTCGCCTACGTCGTGCTCGCCGTCTCGTTCGTGCTCGAGGCGATCTCGTTCGTACGGGCCTACCGTCAGGCGCGCGCAGCGGCACGCGAGCGCAGCCGGCACACGATCGAGCACGTCGCGAAGAGCTCGAACCCCACACTTCGGGCCGTGTTCGCCGAGGACGCCGCCGCCCTCATCGGCCTCGTGCTCGCCTTCCTCGGCGTGCTGCTGCACCAGGTCACGGGCTCGCCCGTCTACGACGCCCTCGGCTCGATCCTCGTCGGCGTGCTGCTCGGCGTCGTCGCGGTCGTGCTGATCGGCCGCAACCGCGCCTTCCTCCTCGGCGAGGCGATCGACGAGGAGTCGCGCGACGTGGTGCTCGCCGAACTGCTCGAGCGACCCGAGATCGATCGCGTCACCTTCCTCCACATCGAGTTCACGGGGCCCGACACGGTCTTCGTGATCGCAGCGGTCGACCTCGTGGGCGATCGGGGCGAAGCGGATGTCGCGGCCGAACTGCGCGCGCTCGAAGACGCGCTCGAACAGCATCGGCAGGTGGGCCGGGCGGTCCTCACGCTCTCCGATGCCGCGAGCCCGCCGCTCCTGCCGGGCCGGTCGGCGCCGGCACCCTGAGCCCCGCCGTGCCGCGCCGCTCCCGCTGCCCGGCATCGCCGCTCGCTATCGTGAGGCAAGACGCGCGCGCACCGTGCCGAACGGAGTCCTCATGTGGTGGAACAGGAAGCGAACCGGGCCGAAGGGCGTCACGAGCGAGGCCGAGGCCGAAGCGCTCCGCAGGGAGGTGCCGGGCGGAGAGCACCGCAACGCGTTCATCCTCATCGGGTTCGGCGGGGCGGCCGTCGCCGCGTTCGGCATCGCCGCCCTCTCCGGCATCATCGCCCCGGTCTTCTTCGCCCTCGTGCTCACGATCTGCGTGCATCCCCTGCGAGTGTGGCTCGAAGACCACGGCGTGCCCCGCGGCATCGCGACGGGGTCGGTGATCACCGCCGTCACGTTGCTGCTGGTCGCCTTCGGCTACGCCGTCATGGTCGCGTTCGGGCAGTTCGCGAACCTGCTGCCCGAGTTCGCCGGCGAGATCAAGTCGTGGGGCGCCGACCTCGCCCAGTGGCTGGTCTCGATCGGCATCAACGCCGACGAGGTGCACGCGCTGTTCTCCGACTTCGATCCCGGTACCGTCATCGGGTTCGTCGGCGGACTCGTCGGCGGCCTCGCCGGGTGGACGACGACGCTCGTCGTGCTCTTCACGATGCTGCTGCTCATGGCGATGGACGCGGGCTACCTGCCGACACTGCTGCGGCAGCTTCGGCCGCATCGCCCACTCGTCGCGACCTCGCTCGTCAACTACGGCAGCAACGTCCGCCGGTACATGGTCGTGACGACGGTGCTCGGCGTGGCGCAGGGTGTCGTGAACTGGATCGCGCTCCTCATCATCGGCGTTCCCGGCGCGTTCATCTGGGGTCTGCTCGCCTTCCTCTGCAGTTTCATCCCGAACATCGGCTACTTCATCGCGATCATCCCGCCGATCATCTTCGGCGCGCTCGTGGGCGGCTGGCCGACGGTGATCGCCGTGATCGTCGTCTACGGAGTCATCAACGCCGTGATCCAGTCGGTCATCCAGCCGCGCGTCGTCGGCAACGCCGTCGCGCTGAGCCAGACGATCACGTTCTTCTCGGTGCTGTTCTGGGCGGTCGTCATCGGCCCGATCGGCGCAATTCTCGCGATTCCCCTCACGTTGCTCGTGCGCATGGTGCTCGTCGACTCGAACCCGAACTCCTTCTGGCTCCGCCCGATGCTCGGCGAGCTCGACGAGACGAAGGCGCTCATGGCCGAGTCGGATGCCGCGGCGAAGGCGGCTCGGAAGGCGAAACGCGCGCCCCTCGCGCCGGCCGTCTCGCCGGTCGAGTAGCGAGCGCCCGGGAGCGCGGGCTCAGAGCCGGATGTCGCCGGCGCCCGCGAGCTGCCGCCAGCCGGTCACCGCGACGGTCACGGGCAGCACGTCGGCTGCCTCGAGCTCGGGCATGACGAGGCCGGTGAGCTCCGCGACATCCGACACCGGCACCTGGAAGGTGCGGAACGGCCCGAGCGGCGGCGTCTCGCCCGGAGTCGGCGCCACGACCTCGCTCGTGTCGACGAGCGGCGCCTGGTCGACCACGAAGGCCGTCGTCGCGAGGCGTCCGCCGTCGTTCCACGCGACGACCTTCCAGAACCGAAGGGGCACTCGGATGCCTCGATACGGCGGGTCGCCCGCCGCGAGCACGGGTGCCGTGAACACGCTGAGCCGCAGACCGTAGACCTCGGCGTGCTCGAGCACGTGGTCTTCGAGGCCGAGCCACAGCTCTTTCGACTGGTTGAAGCCAGAGGCCTGCGGGGCGGCATTGGGGTAGCGGAAGGTCTCGGCGTTCGCCCGCGCCGCGATCTCGGGCGCGCCCCAGACGGGGTCGCGACGGCGCACGAGGTGGCCGCGGTCGAAGTCGTTGCGGGCGTAGATCTCGGGGCCTGCCTGCCAATCGGCCGGGATGCGCTCGTCGAGCCTCCAGTCGTCGCCGCGCGGCAGGTCGATGAGCGACGGCCCGTCGACGTTGACGCCCGTGACCCGCGCGAGGCGCCGCACGGTGTCGAGCACGACCGAGAAGTGGAGGTACTCGAGATCGACGGAAGCCGCGGCCTCGACCTCACCTGCTCGCGGCATCGGTGCGGGCACTCCGAGGAACTGCGTGTCGAATCCCATGCCCAGAGTCGACCACGACCTGCCGACAAATCCGCAATGGGGAGCCCTCCACCCCCGGCCCGCCGTGACCCCCTCACCGGCGTACATAGGCTGGCCACCGAAGGGGGAACATTGACTGAAGATTCCCGGGGCGAAGAGCCCCAAGAGACCATTCCCGAGACGACCGAGGCGGCGCCCGCGCCGGCGGTGGCTCCTGAGGCTGCGGCACCCGGCGGCGTGGCCCCCGCGCCCAAGAAAGGCCTCGGCACGGGCGCGATCCTCGGCATCGTCGGGGGCGGGCTCGTCGTGCTCGTCGTCCTCATCGTCGCGATCGTGTTCGCGATCAGCGCCCTGCGCGGAATCGCAGGCGGCGGCAGCCCCTTCGCCGGGGGCGGGAGCGCCGAGGAGACGGCAGAGGGATACCTCACCGCCATCGCCGACGGCGATGCGGAGGCGGCGCTCTCGTTCATCTACGCACCGGATTCGTCGAGCCCGCTGCTGACCGATGACGTACTCGCCGCGTCGCAGGAGCTCGCACCCCTCACCGACATCGTGATCGGCGAGCCCGACATCACCGGCGGCTACGGCCTGGTGCCCGTCACCTACTCGATCGGAGACACGCCCGTCACGACCGAGATCTCCGTCTCCCAGGACTCCGACGGGTGGACGGTCACGGGCGGCACCGGTCAGCTGAGCGTCTACCAGCTCGACGGCCTCGAGCCGACCATCAACGGCGTCCCGGTGAGCGGCGAGTACGTCGATGCGTTCCCCGGCGCGTACGAGTACGGCGTGACCGTCGACGGGTTCGCCCTCGAGGGCGAGACCGTGATCGTCGTGACCGCGCCGAGCGAGTACCCCGACACGAGTGGCATGAACGCGGTGCTCACGCCCGAGGCGGCGGACGCCTTCCGGCAGGCCGTCTCGGCCTCGGTCGACGCCTGCATCGTGTCGACGACGCTCGAGGCCGGTTGCGGACTCACGATTCCGGCCACGCTGAGCGACGGAACCGTGCTCACCGAGGGCACCATCAGCCGCACGCTGCCCGCCGAGACGCGCGCCGAGATCGGCGCGTTCCAGCCCGAGCTGAGCTACGACGTGCCCACCCTGGTGACGGGCGGGTACCTCGGCTCGGTCGAGGTCACTGCGGAGTGCACGAAGGACGGCGCCACCGGCACGTGCTCCGTGCTGTTCGGCCCGTCGTTCGGCACCCCGTCGATGAACCTCGCGACCGACGGCGCCGTCGTCGAGTGGGACTGACCTGCTGGCAGACTGACGCACCACGCGAACGCGCGCACCGACCACCCGGTCGGTGCGCGCGTTCCGCGTCTCGGGTGTCGACCCGGTCGGGACGAGCGCTACAGGATCGCTTCGAAGAGGCCGAGCTCGACGGCCGCCGCCCGCGCGAGCAGGAACCCGATGATGCCGACGATCCATCCGGTCGTCTCGGCGGCGTTCCTCTCCATCCAGGCGCCGAGCCGTGCGAGGGGTCGCTCCATCGCCCGTGCCGCGACGAGACGGAGGCCGAGCAGCACGAGGGCGGGCAGGACCATGACGAGGCAGTACCCCGCGAGCACGAGCAGCCGGGCGGCGGCGTCGAACTCCGAGGTCGAGAGCAGTCCGATGCCGACGAGGTACGGCAGCATCGACGCGACCTCGACGGCAGCGGCGGCGACCGCGAGCCCCATGAGCGGCAGCAGGCTACCCGCTTCCTCCCCCACGTCGGTGACGGCTCGCTCGCGCCAGCGCGCGAAGCGGCCGGGTCCCGTGCGCTTGCGCTTGCCGCCGATGAAAAACGACCCGACGAGCAGGGCCGCGCCGACGATGAGCTGCGCCCAGAGGAAGCCGGGGGTCGCGGCGAGCGTCATGAGCTGCGGGAGGGCGGTGGCCGCGACGGTCAGCAGCACGATGCCGACCAGGAGGTAGAAGCCCGCGACCGTCGCGAGGTAGATGAGGATCCGGCCGGGCCGCAGGCGGCCGGGCGCGAGGAGCAGCCACGTCGGGATGAGCAGGGTGCCGAAGCTCGTCGAGTCGACGAGCGCCAGCAGCGCGAGCGCACCGAGGAGGGCGGGGCCGGTGAGGGCGGCTCCGCTCAGAAGGTCGAGGTCCATCCGTCCAGCCTGCCGGATGCCGCGCGCCGACGGATCCCCCGCACGACTGAGGTCGAGGGCGGCCGGGCGGCTCGTCAGGCGTGCGCGGCCGGCGCGGCGAAGACGTTCAGCACGATGACACCCGCGATGATCAACCCGATGCCGAAGAGCTTGGGCATCGTGAGGCTCTCGCCGAGGAAGAGCACCCCGATCGTCGCGATCGCCGCCGTGCCCACGCCCGACCAGATCGCGTAGACCATGCCGATCTCGAGCTCGCGCACCGCCTGGGCGAGCATCGCGAACGACACCCCGTAGGCCGCGAGCACTCCGACGGTCCACCAGAGCTTCGTGAACCCCTCGGTCTTGCCGATGAAGCTCGTCGCCGCGACCTCGAACACGATCGCGAGGGTGAGGAACAGCCAGGCCATGGTGGATTCCGTTCTCGTCGCGGGTGTGGCGGCCTCCGACACTAGTGCAGGTCGGCGACGACCCGCTCGATAGGGTGGTGGGACCGTGCGGGCGGTGACCTCGCGATGCGCCCGGATCTCCCGAGATGCAGAGGAACGGCTGTGAACGGACCGACGCGAAGCCCCGCGCCATCCGCCGCGTTCATGCCCTCGCCCGGGATCGATGGATTCGCGGCGTTCTCGCGCGCGCTCACGCAGCTCCGCCTCGATCAGGGAGCGCCGAGCTTCGCCGAGCTCACCAGGCAGGTCGCGGTGCTGCGCGAGCGACGAGGGTCGGGCGCCGCGCCCGGCCGGGTGACCGTCTACGACTGCTTCCGACCTGACCGGAGACGGATCGACGCCGATCTCGTCGGCGACATCGTGCTCGCGCTCGGGGTGCCCGCCGGTCCGGCCGAGGCCTGGCGGCGGCTCGCACTCCGCTTGGCCGGTGCCACCCTCGGCGATCACGTCGTCGTGACTGAGCTGGGCGCCGGCCGTGCAGCGTCTCCGGCCTCGTCGGACGCTCCACCGTCGACCCCCGCCGTCGCTCCCGGCACGGTGCTCGTCATCACCGGCCTGCCGGGCGTGGGCAAGAGCATGCTCGCCCGGCGATTGGCCGCGGGCGAGCGGGCCGCGGGCCGGGTCGACCTCGCCCTGAGGGTCGAGCTCCGCGGCTACGACAGCGTGCAGGCGCCCGTCGCTGCCGAAGAGGCGCTCCGCGGCATCGCCCGCACCCTCGGCGCCCGAACCGAGCACCGCGCCGGCGCCGGCATCCTCCGCCGGCGCATCGCCGAGGCGTGCGCCCGCCGCCCCACGCTGCTGCTCCTCGAGGACGCGGCAGCAGCGTCAGCTGTGGCACCGCTCCTCATCGGTACGCCGGGCGCGCAGATCCTCGTCACGTCGCGCGCGATGCTCGACGACCTCGAGGCCGAGATCGAGCGCGGGCGCGCGGGGTCGGCAGACCGCTCGGCGTCGCCGCGGGTACGGCGCCTGGTCGTCGAGCCGCTCACGAGCGAGCAGGCGATCGCCTTGCTCGAGCGGGAACTCGGCGATCGCATCACCTCCGGAGGGCACGACGCGATCGCTCGCCTGGCGCGGGCCTCGGGAGGGATCCGACTCGACCTCTCCGTCATCGCCCGCTTCGTCCGCGACAATCCGCGGTGGAGCCTCGACGACGTCGCCGAACGGTTCGAGAGCGGCGATGCCGACGAGCGTGTGCGCCCGTTCCTCCGGTCGACGGTGGCCACCCTCGACGACGACGCGATGGCGCTGTTCCGCTCGCTCGGGCTGCTCTCGGCACCGATCCACCGCGACATCATCGGGTACCTCGCACCCGGCGCGGGCATCGGCCGCCTCACCTCGCTGCACCTCGTGGAGTCCGAATCAGGGCTGATCAGCATGCACGACACCGTGCGAGCCTTCGCCCGCCGCCTCGCGCTCGACACCGATCCGCTCTCGGTTCGCCGCGAGTTCGGCCGCACCTTCGTGAGGGTCGTCGCCGAGCGCTCGCAGCTCGACCGGGTCGGGGTGGGTCAGCTCCATGCCGCGGCACTGCTCGCCGACGAGCTCGGCCTCCGCTCCGAGCTCGTCGGCCTCGCGCAGCGCTTCGCCGAACAGCTCGGTGACGCCGGCTACTGGGCCGAGGCGCACGACCTCCTGGTGCGAGCGGATGCCTCGGCCGAACCCGGTGAGCGCGGCGACATCGCCGAGCTGCTCGCCCGGGCGTCCGAGCGCCTCGGCGATGTCGACGCAGCCCTCGCGGCCCTGCACCGGGCCGAACGCATCGGCACCGAGGCGATGCCCGGGCGTCGCTGGAACATCATCGGCAACGTGCATCGCATGCTCGGCCGCTACGACCTCGCCGAGGAGGCGTACCGCACGGCGGGAGAACGAGCCGCGGCGGCGGGCAACGGCATCACCGAGGGGCGGGCGATCGGCAACCTCGCCGATCTCTCGCGCTTGCGCGGCAGGTCGACCGAGGCGGCAGCCGGGTACGAGCACGCTCGGCAGATCAGCGAGTCGGCCGGCGACGAGGTCAACCTCGCGATCATCCGCTCGAATCGGGCGATGTTCCGGGGGGCGATCGGGCGCACCGCAGAGGCCCTCGCCGACATCGACGGACTCATCCGGCACGGCACCACCGGCTTCTCCGCGTCGTACCTCCGGGTCGTGCGCACCGGCATCCTGGTCGCGGCCGGCGACATCGACGAAGCCGCGGCGACGATCGCCGAGTGCCGCGCGATGCTCGACGGCTCGGAGGGCATCGAGGTCGAACCGGAGCTCGACGTGCTCGAGGCCCAGGTGCAGCTCGCGCGCGGGCGCTTCGGCGACGCCTCGGCGGCCGGGGCGCGAGCGCTCCGCGAGGCGAGGGAGGTCGGCTGGCCGCTCGTCGAGGCCGACGCCCTGAACACGCTCGCGGAGATCGCCGTCGCCACCGGCGAGTTCGGCCTCGCGGGCAGGCGGGCGACCGCGGCGCAGTCGGTCGCCGAGGCCATCGGCGATCCTCTGGAGCTGGCGAGGTCGCTCGCAGTGCACTCGGCGGTGCTGGAGTCGGCCGGCGATCCTGCGGCCGCCGGCGTCGCGGCCCGACGCGCGCTCGATCTTCTCGAATCGATCGGCCACGCGCGCACCCCGCAACTCCGCGAACGCGTCGCGCTGGTCGGCTGAGCGGATCGCGACGGCCGTTCGGGCTCGTTCGGGAAACTCACGACGCACGCTCCGCCCACCACAGGATGGGTCCGCCGCGTTCGCGGCTGTGTGCAGAGGAGAGACACGAATGGCGACCAAGCCGACCCTGATGGCATTCGCGGCAGCCGGTGCCGCGGTGACCCTGATGCTCAGCGGATGCTCGAGCTCCGGACCCGAGACGAAGCAGATCGGCCAGTCGGCGAGCTTCGACCTGACCGCCGGCGAGGCGACGCTGCCGGTGGAGGTCTCGGTGACCTCGCTCGAGCAGGCGCCCGCAGCTGTCGCGGAGGCCTATTCCGGCGGCGACGAGATCTGGTTCGCCGACATCGACTTCCGCTACACGGGCGACGCCGTCGACGACCCCGCCACCCTCAACCTCCTCTTCTCGGGCATCTACTCCGAACTCGCGAACGGCGACTACCTCGACTCCACGTTCACCGGCATGGAGGAGTGCAACGGCGCGCAGGGCGGAAGCCCGACCGAGATCGTCGAGGCGCTCGCGGCCGGCGAGACGGTCTCCGGATGCTTCCCGCTCTCGTCCGACGGCGACAACGGCGTCATCGGGGTGTACGTCGGTTCCTCGAACCTCGACGAAGGCGGTGCGCTGTGGCGTCCGTGACCCCGAACGAGCCGCAGACACCGCCCGCGGCGTCGGACGCCGATCCGTCGACTGCGCACGACGAGGAGCGCGAGACACCGTGGGGATGGTTCGGCGGCGGCGCGATCGCCCTCACGATCGCCGTGGCGTGCTTCACCCCGCTCTGGGATGAGGTCGCCGACGGATCTTCGGGCCGCCGCGCCGGCTTCTCGGCCCTGCTCGGATCGATCGGGCCGTTCGGCATCGCCGGCATCGCCCTCGTGGTCGCCGTCGTCTTCGTGGTCCTCGGGGTACGCGAGATGCGCAGGCAGCACTAGGCCACCACCGGGCCTCAGGGTCGCCGCCGCCGCGTAGCGACCGAGCGGCGGCGAGCGCTGTCGCGGCAGAATGCTCACATGGATCTGCTCCTCGCGGGCGTGCTCGCACTGCTCGCCATCGCCGCCGCGACCGCCGTCTCGCCGAAGCTCGGCGTGGCCGCGCCGTTGCTCCTCGTGCTCGTGGGCCTCGGCGTCGGCCTGCTGCCGGCGGTGCCCGAGTTCGAGATCGACCCGGCGTGGATCCTCGCGGGCGTGCTGCCGCCGCTCCTCTACTCGGCCGCGGTCTCGATGCCGGCGATGGAGTTCCGCCGCGACTTCGGTGCGATCAGCGGGCTCTCGGTCGTGCTCGTGGTCATCACGGCGGTGCTGCTCGGCCTGCTGTTCGCCTGGCTGATCCCCGGACTCGGCATCGCGTGGGGCATCGCGCTCGGTGCGATCGTCAGCCCCACCGACGCGGTCGCGACCTCGATCGTGAAACGTCTCGGCGTCTCGCCCCGCGTGGTGGCGATGCTCGAGGGCGAGAGCCTGCTCAACGACGCGAGCGCCCTCGTGCTGCTGCGTGCGGCGATCGCGGGCGCCGCGGCATCCGTCTCGATCTGGGGCGTCGCCGGCTCGTTCGTCTACTCGATCGTCATCGCCGCCGTGATCGGCGTCGCCGTCGGCTGGGTCAACCTGCGGGTGCGCGCCCGCATCGCCAATCCGACGGTCAACACCGTCATCTCGTTCACGATGCCCTTCCTCGCCGCGATCCCCGCCGAGCACCTGGGCGCATCGGGCCTCGTCGCCGCCGTGGTCGCGGGGCTCGTCACCGGCCGCGGCGCGGCGCGCTACCTCAGCCCGCAGCATCGACTGTCGGACGCCCAGAACTGGCGCACGGTCGAGCTCGTGCTCGAGGGCGCGGTGTTCCTCGTGATGGGGCTCGAGCTCACCGCGATCGTCGCCGACGTCGAGGAGGCCCACGAGGGCGCCTGGTTCGCGGTCGGGCTCGCGGCGATCGCGCTGACGGCCACCGTGCTCATCCGGGCCGCCTTCGTCGCCCCGCTGCTCGCCGCGCTCTCGCGTCAGGCGAGACGCGCGGCCACGATCAAGGACGTCATCGCCGACCGCGCCGCCGGCGGTACGGCGAGCCTCGAGCGGGGGCCCGGCCGCGGCCGGGAGCGCGGGCGCGCCGCCATCGAGACGAAGCACCTCGAGCATCGGGCCTCGCTCGGCGACGGGCGCCGCGGCTCGAAGCCTCCCTCGCCGGCGACGGCCGAACGGTTCCGCACGGTGTGGCGGCGACGTGTCGCCGACATCGACTACCTCCTCGCCCAGCCGCTCGGCTGGCGCGAGGGCACGATCGTCGTGTGGGCGGGAATGCGAGGCGTCGTGACGCTCGCCGCCGCGCAGACGCTGCCGTCCGAGACGCCGAGCCGCTCACTCCTCGTCCTGATCGCGTTCGTCGTCGCGGTCGGTTCGCTGCTCGTGCAGGGCGGAACGCTGCCGTGGCTCGTGCACCGGCTCCTGCCTGCCCGCGACCCCGGCGAGAGCCTCGCGGAGCGACGCGAGCTCGAGGGCGTGCTGCGCAGCGCCGCGATGGCCGAGATGGCGAGGGACGACGACCCCGCAGTGCGCGAGGTCGCCGAGCGCATGCGCGCCGCCTGGCAGCTCTCGAACGCCGAGGGCGAAGCGGATGCTGCGGATGACACGGATGCCTCGGACGACACGGATGCCTCGGATGCTGCGGACGACACGGATAACTCGGCCGGGTCTCGCGCCGCGGCATCCGCCCGCCGGATCGATCCCGAGCAGGTGCGCCTGTTGCGGCTCCGCATGATCGAGGCGGAGCGCACCGCCCTGCTCGACGCGCGCGACGACGGCACGTTCAGCGCCGCGGCGCTCAGTGCCGCGCTCGAGGACCTCGACGCCGAGCAGATCAGCATCGAGCTGAAGGGCACCGAGAGCGCCTGACCTCGACGGCTCGCTCAGCGTTCGAGGTCCCGCCGCACCGATCGTGCGATGTCCTCTGCGGTGAGGTCGGCGTTGACGGCTCCGGCGATGAGCGACCCCGCTCCGAGCGACACCGAGACGTTCGAGCGTCGATCGACCACGTTCCCGACGGCCCAGACGTGCTCGACGCTCGTGCGGCCGTCGGCATCGACCTCCACCCACGAACCGTCGGCGTCATCGATGGTTCGCGCTCCGAGTTCTCGCAGCAGCCGATCTCGCGGGTGCAGCGTCGTCGCCGTGAAGATCGACTCGACCTGCACCGACCGGTCGTCCAGCTGGACGGCCCCGACCCGGCCCTCATTCGAACGGACCGCTCGCACCCGACCCCGCTCGACCCGGATGCCCCGCCCCTCGAGGGTCCGCAGCGCTCCGGCGCCGGGCTCGCCGACGTCGTTCGGGAAGTAGACGATCGTGTCGGACCACTGGCGCAGCTGGTGCGCCTGATCGATGCCCTTGGGGCCGGTGGCGATCACGCCGATGGTGTCGTTGCGCCGCTCCCACCCGTCGCAGTAGGGGCACACGACCACGCCACGACCCCACTGCTCCCGCAGGCCGGCGATCTCGGGGAGTTCGTCGCGGAGGCCGGTGGACACGATCAGCCGCCGTGCCCGCACGGTACCCGAGGGGCCGTCCACGTCGATGCCGGCCGGGCCGACGCGAACCCTGCCCACCCGCCCTTCGACGACGATCCCACCGTGCCGTTGGACTTCGCCGCGACCCCGCTCGAGCAGGGCGGTCGGGGGCATGCCGTCGTGACCGAGCACTCCGTGCATGTGCTCGGCAACCCCGTTCCTCGGGTCGCCCGCGTCGAAGACGATCACTCGCCGGCGCGCCCGCGCGAGCGAGAGCGCCGCGCTGAGCCCGGCCGGACCCCCGCCCACCACTGCGACGTCGAATACATCGGCTGCCATGCGCGTACCCTACGCTCACCCGGCGACGCGCGCGTCCCCCGCACTCGTGCACGGATCGACCGGATGCCTCGTGTGAGATCCGCCTCACATGAGGCAGGTCTCACATGCGCGATCTGGAGTCTCGAACGAACCGACCACTCAGCGCAGGTCGGCCGGCGCTCAGCGAACGTGGACCGGCGCTCAGCGCACGTGGAGCGTCGCGAGGATCGCGGCGGCGACCTCGTCGCGGCTGCGCTCGGGCTCGAAGACGAGCCACTCGAGCCCCGACATGAGCACCGCGCCGAAGACGCCCGACGCCATGATGCTGCTGCGCCCGGCCGCGGCATCCGTCTCGTCGATCGCCTCGGCGAACACGGCGAGCGCATCGTGCCGGAGCGCGAACAGGGTCTCCTGCCACGCCCGGTCGGTGCGGAAGATCTCCGACGCCATGAGCCTCGCGAGCGCTGAGTTCTCGGCGACGATGTCGAGCAGCCGGATGACGAGCGCGTCGACCGCGTCCCATCCGCGGAGCTCGCCCTTGGCGCTGCGGAGGGACTCGGCGAGCGCGCCGACCCCCTCCTGCAGCATGGCCTCGAAGAGCTGGTCCTTCGAGCTGAAGTTGTAGTACAGGCTGCCCTTGGCGACGCCGGCGAGTTCGGCGACCTCGTCCATCGTCGTGCCGGTGATGCCCTTGGTGGCCGCCAGCTCGAGCGCGGCGTCGAGGATGGCGCGCTTCGTCGTGTTCGCGCGTGCCATGTCGTCTCCTCGTCGTTCGCTCGAGCTGTGCGGTGGCGTTGCCGGCTGCCGCCGGGCCGGCTAGATCGCCAGCTCGGGGTGCAGCCGGCTGACGCTCCACATGCGCTGCCGGCCGGCGCTCCAGGCGCTGATCGCGAGCGAGCCCACGAGGATGCCGGCGAGCACGAGCACCGAAAGCCACAGTCTAGAGTCCACCCCTCCGGTGATGAGCTCGCGCAGGCCGCTCACCACGTAGGAGGCGGGCATGTACGGATGCAGCCACTGGAAGAAGGCCGGCGTCGTCTCGACGGGGTAGGTGCCGCCCGACGAGCTGAGCTGCAGCATGAGCAGCACGAGGCTCACCACCCGGCCGGCGGCGGTGCCGAGCACGATGATGAACATCTGCTGCAGCGCGAGGAAGGCGAGGGTCACGAGGTAGATGAACGCCGAGGTGCCGAGCCAGTACACCGGTTCGAGGCCGATGCCGTAGACCAGCACGAGCACCATGATCACGACCTGGCCGAGACCGATCGCCATCGCGGGCAGGAAGCCGGTCATGACGGCGCGAAGGCCCGTGGCCGAGGCGGCGAGCGCCCGGGTCGGCAGCGCGCGCAGGATGAGCCACGTGATCAGCCCGCCGACGAAGGTCGCGAGGGCGATGAAGAACGGGGCGAAGCCCTCGCCGAAGCTCTTCGACTCGTTCTGCCAGCTCTCGTCGAGCTGCACTGGTGCTGCCATGACGTCGGCTTTCACCTCGATGTCGGTGGAGCTGAGCTGCGGCGCCTCCGCGGCGCCCTCGCCGAGCTTGTCGGCGAGCGTCCGGCTGCCGTCTGAGAGCTGCGCGGCACCCGAGGCGAGCGCGGTGCCGCCTGCGGCGAGCTCGCCGGTGCCGCTCACGAGGCCGTCGGTGCCGGAACTGAGCCGCGCGGCACCGTTCGCGATGGTCTGGGCGCCGGATGCCGCTTCGCCCGACTTCGTCGAGAGCGTCGACGCTCCGTCGCTCACCTGGGCGGCGCCCGCCGCGAGTTCCGCAGCCTTCGGGGCACCGGCCGTGAGTCCGGCGGAGAGCTGGTCGACGGCCCCGGCGTACTGGCTGCTGAGCCCGGCGTACCCCTGCACGGTCGGCAGGGCGGCCTGTGCCCCGCTGTTCAGCTCGCCGGCACCCGCCGAGATCGCCTGCACTGCCGGAAGAAGGCTGCTCGCGGGCAGGTCGGGGTTCGCCTGCATCTGCGCTGCGAGCGCTTCGAGCGAGCCCGAGAGTTGCTCCGTGCCGGCCGCGAGGTCGCCGGTCTTCGCCGCGATCCCTGCTGCGCCGTCCGCGAGGCCGTGCGCCTTCTGGGCGAGCACGGCGGAGCCGTTCGCTGCGTCGTTCACCTTGCCCGAGAGCTCGGCCGCGCCGTTCGAGACCTGCGTCGCCCCGGCCGAGAGTGTGCCGGCACCCGAGGCGAGCTGCTGGAGGCCGTCGGCGAGGGTGCCGGTGCCGTCGGCGAGCTGCACCGCACCCGCATCGAGGGTGCCGGCGCCGCTCGCGAGGTCGCCGAGGCCGACGACGAGTCGGCCGGCCCCGTCGTTCGCGGTGGCGATGCCGTCGGCGAGCGTCGTCGCTCCCTCGGCGGCGGAGCGGATGCCGTCGCCGGCGTCGTTCAACCCGATGAGCATCGCGTCGGCGGTCTGCTGGCCCACCTGTTCGGCCACGGTGTCGCGGAGCTGGATCATGGCCTGCTTGCCGAGTGTCGACGCGAGGAAGCTGTTCGAGTCGTTGTAGTCGACCTCGACGGTCGCGGGCTTCGGGTCGTCGGAGCCGACCGAGACGGCGCTGGCGGAGAAGTCGGCCGGGATCGTGACGGCGAAGTAGTAGTCGCCGTCGGTGACGCCGGTCGTGGCGTCCGCGGCATCCGTCACCTGCCAGTCGAGGTCGTTCCGGCTCGTGAGCTCGTCGACGAGGTCGTCACCGGCGGTGATCGGCTCGCCGTCGCGGCTCGCGCCGACGTCTTCGTTCACGAGGGCGACGGGGAGGTTCTTCAACTCGTCGGTCGGCGCCCAGAACGCCCAGAGGTACAGGGCGCCGTAGATGAGGGGGATGAAGAGGAGCACGACGAGCGCGATCTTGGGCAGCGTGCCCTTGCCGAAGCGGCGCAGCTCCGTGCCGGAGGAGAGGAAGGCGAACATCAGGCGTGCTCCAGGATGAGGTCGAGGGCGTCGGGGTCGGCTTCTGCCGGAACCTCGGGCGCGGTGGTGGTGAGGTCGAAGGCGAGCGGCGCGATGCCGAGCTCGTTCCAGATGACGGTGTCGGGCGCGGCAGCGGATGCCACGACGGCGGTGCCCGCCCGCGTGATCGCGTCGAGGCGCTGCCAGAGCACGCGCCGAGCGGCGGGCGACTGCACCTGCTCGATCTGGTCGAAGAAGAGCACCTCGGGCTCGCTCATCATCGCGAGCGCGATGCGCAGCAGCACGGTCTGCACCTCGTCGAGGTCCCAGATGAGGGTGTCGACCGACGGCAGCTGCACGTTCCCGAAGACGGGGGCGAGCACGCGCCGGAGCTCCGCGTCGTCGGTGCGGCGCACGATCGCCCACCAGGGCGCCAGCCAGGCGGCGCGCTCGCGGATCGCGGCACCGACGGTGACCGACTCCTCGAGGGTGTCGATGCCCTGGAACCCGGCGATCGCGGTGGCGCGCTGCACGGGTCGCGCGCGGCGCGGCAATTCGTAGCCGAGCGTCTCTGCGGTGCCGCTCGAGGGCTTCATGCGGCCGGCCAGCGTGAGCAGCAGGCAGGTGCGACCGCTGCCGGCCGGGCCGTGCAGCACGGTGAGGCCGCGGTCGGCGACGAGGTTGACGGGGCCGTAGACGGGGCCGCGCTTGGAGTGGAGGGCGAGTTCGTGCGCCCGCACGATGATCGACACGATGCATCCTTCGGACTTGTACTGACTAGTCAGTTTAGATCCGTGACGCGGAAATGGCAACCCGGCCGGGTCGTCGACGCTCCCGCCTACGCGAGAGCGCTGGAGAGCACCCGCGGCGGCACGCCGCGCCACGGGAACGCCGGGGCGCCGCCGACCTCGACCTCGACGCCGAGGAGGGCGCCGTCGGCATCGGTCGGATCCGGCAGCCCGATGCTCGCCGTCGTGATCACGAGCAGCCGGTCGACGAGCGCCACGGCCGTCGGCCGCTTCGCCGGGAGCTCGATCGTCTCGAGCAGCACGCCGCTCGGCGAGTAGCGGCGCACCTCGGCGGCGTCCCAGACCGCCACCCAGAGCATGCCCTCGAGGTCGATCGCCAGGCCGTCGGGGTTGCCGCCCTCGACCCGGCACACGGTGCGCCGGTTGCCGAGCGCGCCGTCGGGCGCGACGTCGAAGGCCTCGATGCTCCGGTGCGGCAGCGTGTCGATGTAGTACAGCGTCTCGCCGGTGGGATCGAACGCGAGCCCGTTCGAGACGGTCACGCCACCGAGGCGCTCGGTCGCCACCCCGTCGGCGTCGAAGCTCCAGAGCGAGCAATGCGGGTCCCTCGGCATCGACTGGCTGCCCACCCAGAAGCGGCCGAGCGGGTCGGCCCCACCGTCGTTCATGTAGTCGTCGCCCGAGGCGATGCCGACCGCGATCGGCGAGACGACACCGTCGTCGCCCACATGCACGAGCCCCTGGTCGACGGCCACGGCCCAGCCGGCGCCTCGTTCGGCGAGCGGCACGGGCGCGCCGATCTGCCGCCCGACGATCGTCGCGGTCGTCGGCACCACCATTCCGCCGTCGAGACGCCCGCGGTGGAACGCACCGGTCGCCATGTCGATCCAGCCGAGGCCGCCGTCACGGCCGTCCCAACGCGGGGACTCGGCCTGGACGTACCGCTCGGCGGAGATGATCTCGACGGTTCGTGAGGGAGTGGAGCGCGACATCCGTGTCATCCTTCGGTGGTGGTGTTACCCGATATGTGGCAGGCTATCTCACAATATGAATGTCAGTTGCGAGACTGGCAGAAGCAACGACGCTGAAGTGAGGAACTGGCCGATGGCCCCGATGCTCCATGGCTTGATGCCGATTCTTGCCACCCCGTTCGATGAATCAGGCGCGCTCGACCGCCCCAGCCTGCGCCGACTGGTCGAGTTCCAGCTCGCCTCCGGCGTGGACGGCGTCGCCGTCTTCGGCATGGCGAGCGAGGGCTTCGCCCTCACGGCCGCCGAGCGGCGCACCATCCTCTCCGACGTCGTCGAACTCGTCGACGGCCGCGTGCCCGTCATCGCCGGGGTCAACGGCACCTCGACCGCGACCTCGATCGAGCAGTCGCTCATCGCACAGGAGGGCGGCGCGGACGCGCTCATGGTGCTGCCGCCGTTCATGGTGAAGCCGCCCGCCGCGAGCCTCGTCGACTTCTACGCCGAGGTCGCCGCCGCCACCTCCCTCTCGGTCATGGTGCAGGACGCGCCCGGCGTGACGGGCGTCGCCATGGCCCCGTCGCTCATCGCCGAGCTCTCCCGCCTCGACGGCGTCGACTCGGTGAAGATCGAGGCTCCCCCGACGGCGCCCAAGGTCGGCGCGGTCGTCGAGGCGATCGGCGACGCCGACTTCGCCGTGCTCGGCGGGCAGAACGCGCAGTTCTGCCTCGAGGAGTACGCGCGCGGCGCGGTCGGCACGATGCCGGCCTGCGAGTTCGCCGACCTGCTCGCGCCGGTGCTCGAGCAGTTCATCACCGGGCGCGTCGACGAGGCGCGCGCCGGGTTCCGACGTATGCTCCCCCTCGTGCTGGTGGGCCTGCAGGGCGGCATCGCGTGGGCGGTGCACAAGGAGGTGCTCGTGGCGCGCGGCATCATCGACCACGCCACCGTGCGCTACCCGGCCGCCCGACTCGACGCCGGCAGCCGCGCCGCCGTCGACCTCGTGATCGAGGAGCTCGACCTCCCGCCGCTGCCCACCGCGGTGCGCGTGTGACCCGCCGCGGCGTCCTGCTGATCGGCGGCGGCTCCGACATCGGGCTCGCGATCGCCCGTGCCTTCGCCGAGCAGGGCGACGCGGTCGTCGGCGTCGGGCTCGAGACATCCGCCGACCCCGTCTTCGAACGGTACCTCGTCGCCGACTGCAGCCGAGCGGATGCCGCGGCGCAGGCCGTCGCCGACGCCGAGCTCGCGCTCGGCCGGCTCGACGTCGTGGTGCTCGCCGCCGCCCGCATGCCCATCGGCCGTGCCGACGCCACGAGCGACGAGGACTGGCGGGGGTCCCTCGGGGCGACGCTCGACTCCGCGTTCTTCGTGGCACGTGCGGCGCTGCCTCGCCTCGCCTCGGGCTCGTCGATCGTCGCGGTCACCTCGGTGAACGCCTCGCTCGCGGCCCCGGCGCTGCCGGCCTACGCCGCCGCCAAGGCCGGCGTCGAGGGCCTCGTGCGCCAGCTCGCCCTCGACTACGGCCCCCGCGGGATCCGGGTCAACGCGGTGGCACCCGGAAGCATCTCGGCGACCGACACCGGCGAGAGCGAGGGCTACCCGCTCGGCCGCATCGGCCGCCCCGAAGAGGTCGCCGCCGTCGTGGCGTTCCTCGGCTCCGACGCCTCCTCGTTCGTCACGGGCACGACCATCGCCGTCGACGGCGGGCTGTCGATCTCGTCGCCCGCCGCCTGGCTGAAGCCCGCCCTGCGCGACCGCTGGCTCTGAGCCCCGGTCCGGCGCCCGGCGCCCGGCGCTGCACGCCACCTGCTCATCGCTGCGCCTTCCGCAGCAGAACGCCTGCCGGCCGGTGCTCTCGCACTCGGCCGGCAGGCGTTCGCCGTCAGTTCCCGACGCGGACGAATTGCGCGGCGCTGACCCGGTGGAACGAGGTGTTGCGGACCTCCAGTCGCACGACGCCGACCGCACCGGCGTCGTACCGGAACGTGCCGAGCGGACGCCACGCAGCCGCCCCGACGGTCTGGTCCACGATGACCTCGGTGCTGCCGCCCTGATGCTCGACGATGTAGGCCGCTGATGTCGTCGTCGTCGGGTTCGTCGGATACCAGACGGAGACCCGGTACTCGCCGGCGTCCGGCAGGTCCACCTGCCAGGTCACCGTGCTGCCCACCGAATCGACGTCGCTGTAGCGGGTGCGAGTGCCGTTCCAGCCCGCCAGGCCGCTCGGGAACCACAACCCGGTCTCCAGGTAGCCGGGCCACGGCGACTGCGTGTGGGCGATCACGCCCTCGTCGGCGACCCGCACCAGCACGCCGCGACGCAGGGTCCCGTCGAGTCGCGCCTCGAACCGGGTCGTGGATCCCGGCTTCACGGCCGCGCCCGCGGTCACCGTCCAGGTGTGGGTCAGGTCGGAGCGCGGCGGCACCTCGATCACGACGTCCTTCTGGCCGACGGTCCACCCCGAGAAGCCGAAGAGCGACAGCGTGCCGCGCAGGGGGGTGACGCCGGTGTTGATCACCAGAGCCGTCAGTCGCGCGGTGGCGCCCGGGCCGCTGATGATCGCGGTGTCGGTGGTCAGCGACACCAGTCGGCGGCTGTCGATCACCTCGATGGACGCGGGCCGCAGTTCGAGGGGGTCGCCCTCGGCGACCGACACGGATGCCTCGACCTGGACCTCGCCCGGCGGCGTGCCGGGCGCGATGATCGCCGCCGACTCCACCCGGGCGAACCCCTGGGGCGGAACGGAGACCGCCGGCACCGCACCGTCGAGCTGCCACCCGGCAGGCAGCGTCAGGGCCACCTCACCGGCGAACGGGTCGTCGCTCGCATTGCGCACCTCGAACATGAGCGGCACCCGGTCGCCGGCCGTGCTCGTCGCCTGCGCGACCACGTCGCCTGCGATCGGGGCATCGGCGCCGCCGATGCGACCGGGCACGCGCAGCGTGACCTCCTCGGTGGTCTTGGCGCCGACCGTGATCGTATAGCTGAACGCGTCGGCCGACGAGGCGACCGGGATCGTCCACTCGTACGGGTAGCCCTTCGACGCCGCCTGCTTCACGGGTTCGTCGCCGATGCGGTAGCCGAGGGTGGCCGGCTCCTCCGTGTCGATCTGCACGTAGGCGTCGTATCCGTCGCCGCCGGGTCGCACGAGGAGCACGCCGCGGGCGAGGCCGTAGTCGGTGCCCGGGTCGGAGTCGACCTCGTGGAAGCTGTCGGTGCCGCGATCGACGAGGTCGTCGAACGGCTGCGCCGGCCGGTCGACCGTGACGCCGCGGACGACGAGGGCGACGAGCCCGTGGCCGGGCACTCGCACCTTGATGCGTCCGCCGGCGGCGACCTGCGCCGAACGGGTGCCGTCGGCGGCCACCACCTCGACCGCGGGGGCGTCGCCGCCCGTCAGCCCGGTGAGCTCACCGGTGAGGTCGACGACGACGAACTGCGCATCGGCCGCCGAGTTCGTGAGGCTCACGTACAGGGCGTCGTTCCCGACCCCGGTCATCCAGTTGACCAACGGGTTGTCGAGCGAGATCAGGCCGGCCGGGAAGTACGGCCACACGCCGTCCTCGCCGAAGAAGGTGCCGGGGGCGTGCCCGTAGGCGAAGTACTTGAAGTACGCGAAGTCGGCCTCGAAGACGTGCGGGAAGTCGATCTGCCCTGCACTGCGGTAGAAGCTCTCGTTGATGAGGTAGTCCATCGCGAGGCCGAGCTGGGCGGGTGCGTGGTGGAAGTAGTAGCCGGTGATCCCGACCGGGCCGCTCGTCGCGAAGTCGGGCTTCATCTGCGCGACCTGGAACTGGCGGCTGTAGTAGCCGGGGTAGGTGGTGAATCGGCCGATGACCATGTTGTGCGCGACGTCGGCGAGCAGCGGGTCGCCGGCGTGGTGAGCCAGCCGCAGCAGGGCGCCGGCCCAGCACGGGTTGAAGACGTACCCGCCGCCGGGATCGGTCAGCGAACTGGTCCCGAGCTTGAACGACGACAGCGCCTCGAACGTGAGGCCGGTCGGCGAGACGTACCAGGCGGGCACGGTCTCGGGCGCGACATCCGTCGTCGGATAGTCGGGAAGCGACGATCGCGACTCCCAGTCGTACTGCTGCACGACCACGTGCCCCTCGGGCACCGTGATCGTCTGGTCGGGCACCGGCCGAACCGCCGTCTGCGTGATGAATCGCTGCGCCTCGCGATGCGCGCCCTCGAGGAACACGGCCTCGCCGGTCAGCTCGAACAGCACCAGGAGGTCGACCCAGTACTTCGAGAAGCTGTAGGCGAATCCACCGGGCGGCTGCCCGTTGCCGCGGTACGGCGTGAGGATCTCCTCCTGCACGTAGCGCCGGCCGATCAGGGTCGCCTCGGTCAGGTAGGCCGGGTCGCCGGTCAGCTGATAGGTGGCCAGGGCGGTCGCGAACGGTGCCCGGCTCTGCCCGACGACGCCGGCCTTGGTGGCCTGCACCGCGAGCCGCTGGAAGGCCGCGTTGCGCCCGTGGGTGAGCTGGGACAGCGCCGCGAGGTTCACCGCGTCGGTGGGGATCCGGCCGATCCGGTACTGCGTCTTGTCGTTGTAGACCGAGCCGCCGATGACGGGCGAGTGGCCGATCCCCTTGCGCGACAGCTGGTACTCGAGGGCGGGCCGGGCTCGGCGGTCGTAGAGGGTGCCGTCGGCGGTGCCGGTCAGGTAGTGCGCCGAGAGCAGCACGCCGCTTGCCGCGGTGCGCACCGCGTCTTCGTTCTCGACGTCGACGAATCCCTTGGCGCGGTTCCACCAACCTGAGTAGGAGGGGATGAAGTCGACCGAGTCGTCGCCGTCGGGCTCGATCGCGATGAGCTCCGTCATCGCGTGGACGGCATCGGTCAGCGAGCGGTCGTAGACGTTGCTGCGGTACGCCTTCAGGCCGTACTCGCCGCGGCACAGCGCCGTGTACGCGTCATAGAGGCTGCCGACACGGGCCGCGACGCCGAAGGCGAAGCCGCGACGTTCTCCGGCCGCCATGGCCGTCCGCAGGCCCGGTTGCGGCGCGTAGACGCTCGGCACGACGTCGAGGCTGTCGTTGCGCAGACTCATCCCGTAGGGCTGCCGATCCGACATGAGCTGGCGCTCGTGCACGAACTCGGCCACCTCGGCCGGCAGGTAGACGCCCGAGGTGACGGCGACGCCGGCGACGGCGTACTGGGTCAGCGCCATGGGCGCGAACAGCTCCCACGCGCCGAGCGGGGCCGAGCCGTCGACCACGGTGAGCGCGTGCTGGTACGAGCCGCAGAGCACCTCGTCGAGGTCGTCGATGCCCTTGACGTCCTGGCTCTGGTAGCCGACGAGGTAGTCGCCGGCCTGCTTCGCCTTCAGCACGTAGTGCGCCTCGGGCTGGTCGCCGTCGAGCCGCCAGCGCACGACGAGCTCGACGTCGTCGGTGCTGGTGCGCAGCTCGATCACCTGCCCGCTGAGGCGTCGATACGAGGTGAACCCCAGCCAGCTCGGCTGCAGCGGCCCGTACAGCTCGGGTGCGCTGCCGTCGGGCAGCGTGCCGGCCAGCACGACCCATTGCTCGTCGAAGCGGTGGTCGGGGCTCGTCACCGACAGCCACTGTCCGTCGTGCTTGATCTCGAGGTCGCGGACGATCGTCTCGCCGCCGTCCCACCGCGCCTGGTGGAAGGTCATGCGATGGTTTCGCCCGACGAGCCGCGCGACGCGGGTGAGCGAGAGGTTCGGCTTGTCGAGACGCCGCAGGGCGTCGGCGTAGGCGCCGCTGGTGCCGCTGAACCCGGGATCCGCCGCAGCGGCCTCCGGGTGGCCTCCGAAGACGGCAGGGAGCACGCCGGCCGCCAGCAGGAGCTGCAGCGCAGAGCGCCGGCTCCACTGCCCGGGGGCAGCTGGTGGGGCATCCGCTGGTGACGCGTCGGGGTCCATCGAATCGTGGTCGGCCGCTGGGCTCATCCTTGAATCCATGATGCATATGATGCATCCGTTATGCGACAGTGTCAATGGCAATGCAACCAGCGGTGCCGATAGCGTCGACCATGCCGACTCCCGAGAGGACCACGCAGTGACCAACTCCCCTTCCGAGGAACTGACCGAGTACTCGGTGACCGCGCTGCTGACGCCGCCTGGGCCGCCGGAGGAGCCGGCCGACTTCGACGAGTTCTGGCGCGGCACCTTCGAGGCGTACGGCGCCGGCCGGGTCGGCTGGGAGGCCACGCGCGACCTCGACGCCACCGAGACCCACCAGGTGAGGCAGATCCGGTTCGACTCGTCCGCCGGCGAGCCGGCCGTGGCGTTCCTGATGGTGCCGCGCCTCGAGGCAGCGATCCGACGCGGCCTCGTGATCGGGCACGGATACGGCGGCCGCACGGCGCCCGACCTCGATCAGGTGCCCGCCGACACCGCCGCGATCTTCCCCGCGGCGCCGGGCACGCTGCCGAACACGGGCAGTCGCTTCCCGGCGCTCCCCGACGAGCACGTGCTCGCGGGCATCGCGCACCGCGACACCTACTCGCACCGATTCGCCGCCGCCGACGTCTGGCGAGCCGCGACCGTCTTGCTCGACGCCGCCCCGGCGGCAGCCGCGGCGCTCGACTTCAGCGGCGGCAGCTTCGGCGGCGGCATCGGGGCGATGGCCCTGCCCTGGGACGCCCGCTTCCGGCGCGCGTCGCTCGACGTCCCGAGCTTCGGGCACCACGCGATCCGCCTCACCCGGCGCTGCACGGGCAGTGGCGAGGCCGTGCGACAGCACGTGCAAGAGCACCCCGAGGCGCGTGAGGTGCTCGGCTACTTCGACGCCGCCGTGGCGGCTCGGCGCATCCGCGTGCCCGTGCACGTGGCGGCGGCAGTGCTCGACCCGGCCGTCGACCCGCGAGGCCAGTTCGCCGTCTTCCACGCGCTCACCGGGCCCAAGCGGCTCACCGTGCGCGCGAACGGGCACCTCGACGGCCAGATCGCCGAGGTCTCCGAGCGGATGGCGCGGCAGCACGCCGCCGACTTCTTCGCGCTCCCCGACGACCGCCTGGCCTGAGCACGCGGCGAGCGGCCCGAGGCATCCGTCACGAAGCGGATGCCGCGGCGCACGCCGAACGATCGACTACGAGTTCGCGTCGAGCAGGTCCTGGACTTCCTTCTTCAGCGAGTTGAGTCCCGTCTGCACGTCGACCTGGCCCGCGAGGATGGTCGCCACGCCGGCGCCGATCGCCGCGTCGATCTGCGCGGTTACGGGCACGCGGTCCCATGCGGCGCCGCGAGCGTGCTCGGAGACCTCGGTGCGGAACGTGGTCTGGTACTCGTCGGCGGCGAGCGCCGGGATCTGGTCGGCGACGGACTTCGCGGCCGGTGCGACGCCCGACTGCTCGTACTGCGCGGTCGCGGCGTCGATGTTCGTCGCGGCGTAGGTGATGAAGTCGCGGCTCGTGAGCTCGCCCTCGCCGGCACTCGCGAACAGTCCGCCGCCCCAGGCGCGGTTGTACGACGGGTTGCCGTTGGCCGTGGGTCGTTCGATCGCGCTGATGTTGTCGATGATGTTCTGCGCGGCACCGTTCGTCTTCACGAAGGTCGAGGCGAGCGGGGCGTCGTCGTAGAGGGCGGCGCGGCCGCTCGCGAACAGGATGCGCGCGTCGCTGCGGGCCACGTTCGCCTGGGTGAGGCCGTCGTCCTGCAGCGCCTTGTACCAGGTGATCGCCTCGACGCTCTCCTTGTCGCCGATCGTGCACTCGAAGTCGTCGGTGACGACCGGGCTGCCCCAGCCCCACATCCAGTGCGCGGCATCCTTCAGGTCGGGGTTCTTCGTGACCGCCGCGTAGGGGATCAACGAGGAGTCCTGCGACTTGATCTTCTCGAGCGCGGTCGCGAACTGCTCGACCGTCATGCCCGACTTGATGCCGACGCTCTTGGCGATCTCGCCGTTCGTGATGATGCCGATGCCCGACGCCGTGAGCGGCAGCACGAGGAGCTTGCCGCCCATCGTGTACGAGTCGAGCACGCCCTGCGGGATGCCGAGCCCCTTGGCGAGGTCGGAGAGGTCGGCGAGCACGTCCATGGGCGTGAGCACCTGCCATCCGCCCGACTGGCCGACGCCCATGAGCTTGCCCGAGCGACCGGTGAGTGCGAGCTGCGTCGCGGCCTGGTCGTAGGGGTAGATGACGGGCGAGACGGTGACGCCCTCCTCCGCGGAGAAGTCCTTGAGGATCGCCTCCCATGCGGGCTTCAGCGCCTCCTCGCCGAGCGAGTTGCCGTAGAAGTTGATCGTCTTCGCCTTGGTCGCAGCGTTGGCGCCGGCACTGGCGCCCGGTGCGGCCGGGGTGGCGCAGCCGGCGAGCGCGAGCGCGCCGAGTGCGGCGAATGCCGTACCGCCGCCGATGAAGGCGCGGCGGCTGAGCTGCGAGGTCGAGAGGTTCATGTGGACTGCTCCTTCGTCGGAATGTGTGTTCGGTGCGGTGCTGCGGATCACGGCTACCCCTTCACGGCCCCCGACGCGAGGCCGGAGACGAAGTAGCGCTGGAGGAGGATGAAGATGATGGCGAGCGGCAGCGAGGTGATGAGGGATGCCGCCATGAGTGCCGGCCAGTCGGCCGTGCCCTCGCGGATGAAGGCCTGGGTGAGACCGGCAGGCAGGGTCTGCTTGTCGGGGCCCGCGAGCGTGAGCGCGAACAGCAGGTCGCTCCAGCCGCGCATGAAGGCGAACATCGCCGCCGTGATGAGGCCGGGCACCACGAGAGGGAAGACGATCTGGAACATCGTCGCGATGCGCGAGAGGCCGTCGACCTTCGCCGCCTCGAGGATGTCGTCGGGCAGCCCGTCGATGATGCCCTTCAGGAGGAACACCACGAGCGGCAGCGTGAACGTCGTGAACGAGATGATGAGCGCCGTGTAGGTGTAGAGCAGGCCGGCCGAGCTCAGCATGAGGTACAGCGAGATCAGGAGCAGCGCCCCCGGGATGAGCTGCCCGATGAGGAACATGAACATGATCGCGTTGCGCCCGCGGTAGCGGAACTTCGAGAGCGAGTAGGCCATGATGCCGCCGACGAGCACGGAGAGCACGGCGGTGCCCGTCGAGACGATGAAGCTGTTCGCGAGCGCCTGGAGCAGCGCGTCGTTCTGGAAGAACCCGATGAAGTTGTCGAGCGTCGGGTCGACCGGGAAGAGCGGCCGATCGAGGGCGAACACCGCCTCCTTCTTCATGAACGCCGTCGACGTCAGCCAGTAGATCGGCAGGAGGCCGAAGAGGGCGAGCAGGATGAGCCCAAGGCGCCCGGGGATCGACAGTCTCGGGCGGATGATCGCCTCTCCGATGTCGCGGCCGTGACTCATCGCTTCTCCAGACGTCGGTTGAGCAGCAGGTATGCGCTCGAGATGATCGCGAGCAGGATGAGCCAGAGCACGCCCATGGCGGATGCCTTGCCGAGCTCGTAGCTGCCGAACGCGAGTTGATAGAGGCTGACGGCGAGCGTCGTCGTCGAATCTCCGGGGCCGCCTCCCGTCATCACGAAGATGGTGTCGAAGTTGCCGAAGTTGTAGATGAACTCGAGCGTCGCGACGAGGGCGACCGGGCCGACGATGTGCGGCAGCGAGATGTAGCGGAACCGCTGCGAACGCGTGGCCCCGTCGATCGTCGCGGCCTCGAGCTGCTCGGCCGGCAGGGTCTGCAGCACCGAGAGGGCGACGACCATGATCCAGGGGAACGAGTGCCAGGTCTTCGCGATCACGACGGCCGCCATCGCGCCGGTGGGGTTGCCGAGCATGCTCACCTCGGGCAGGCCCACCATCGTCAGCAGGTGGTTGAGCACGCCGTAGCTGTCGTTGAAGATCCACGCCCAGAGGAACGAGACCACGACGCCGGGCAGGAGCCACGGCAGCATGAGCGTGCCGCGCAGGATGTTTCTACCGCGGAGTCGTGCGTTCAACAGCACGGCGAGCGCGACGCCGAGGAGCACGGGGAAGATCGTCGCGAGCGTCGCGAAGGTGAGCGTCGTGCCGAGCCGCGCCATGAACTCGCCGAAGATCGCGACGTAGTTGTCGAAGCCGACGAAGGTGCGATCGGGCGTGAGCAACGACTGGTCGTAGAGGCTCGTGCCGATGCTCGAGACGAGCGGGTAGATCGCGATCACGAGGAAGAGGAGGACCGCGGGGAGTGCGATCATGAATCCGAAGGTGCGATCCTTCGCACCGAGGGTCGAACGCCGCCCGGATCGCGGCCCGGTCGGCTCGGTCGCCTCGCGTGTCGCGGGTCGTTCGAGGATGGCTTGCTGCATTGCGTTCACTTCCCGAGAGATGGCGACCCCTCATCAGGGGCCCCTGTGCGTCGTCGTCACAAGTGGTCAACGCTGACGTGCGGCCAGTAAACCACAATGCGGATGCGAAATCCACAAAATGCATAACTCACCCATATTTGGATTGCCTCAGCCGATTCCGGTTACTACACTGACGGCAACGGCGCAGCCCGAGCGGGTAAGCAACGACGCGCGGCAACTGCATGAGAAGGAGTCCCGATGGCATCGGAATCGGTCGGCGGCACACAGACCGTCGAACGGGCTATGTCCCTGCTCGCGTGTTTCACCGAGGAGGCCGGCGAGCTGCGGGTGTCGGAGCTCTGCGCACTCACGGGGCTCGGGCAATCGACCGTGTCGCGCATGATGTCGGCGCTCGACCGCATGCGGTTCGTGGTGCAGGACGACCGGACCGGCCTCTACCGGCTCGGGCCGGCCGCCGTCTCGCTCGGCACCATCGCCCTCAACGGCTCCCCGATCTTCCGCGCCTCGCGCCAGATCGCCCAGAACCTGGCGCACCGGCTCGGCATCGGCGTGAACGTCGCAGAACTCAGCGGCTTCACCTTCACCTACCTCTGCAACTTCGAGGGCGCGCTCGCCCCGAAGTCGTTCGCGATGGCCGGGCGCACGGCGCCGCTGCACGCCACGGGGCTCGGCAAGGCGCTGTTGTCGGGCATGCCGTCCGACCTCATCGACGAGTACTTCGCGAACACGCCCCAGCGGTTCACCCCGCACACGATCGTCGACCGCGACGCGATGGAGATCGCCCTCGAAGAGACGCGCAGCCGCGGGTACGCCACCGAGATCGAGGAGCTCGCCTTCGGGCGCGCCTGCATCGCGGCACCCGTTCGCAACCGCGCCGGTGAGATCGTCGCCGGCCTCTCCGCGAGCGGTCCGCTCTCGGTGCTCGACCTGCAGGCGCCCCACCAGGAGATCGCGCTGCAGGTCATCGAGGCCGCCGACGAGATCTCCGTCGCCCTCGGCTACAGCCCCTCCCACTCCGCGACGGCGTACGCCGCCCTGTAGACCCCGACACTCGAACCCCACGCCGCGGCATCCGTCGACGGCTTCTCGATCATCCCTCGTCATCGGAGACCCTGTGAGAATCGCGCGCGTCCAAACGTTCCCCCTCTTCATCTCGAAGGAGGATGCCGAAGACTCCTACGCGGGCGAGGCGGCGGTCGAGCACCGCGGTTACATGATCAGGCCGCCGTGGCGGAGCCTCTACTCCCCCGGCTACGAGACGCTCATCGTGAAGATCGAGACCGACGACGGCCTCGTCGGCTGGGGCGAGGGGCTCGCACCCGTCGCCCCAGAGGTCGCGGCGGCGATCGTCGACCACCTCCTCACGCCGCTCATCATCGGAGAGGACCCGCGTTCGGTGCGGACGCTCTGGCACCGGATGTCGGAGTCGATGCGCGAACGCGGGCACCTGACCGGCCACCAGGCCGACGCCATGGCCGCCGTCGACATCGCACTGTGGGACCTCTGGGGCAAGGCGACCGGCCTCTCGGTCTCCGAGCTCGCAGGCGGACGATTCGCCGAGGTGCTGCCGACCTACGTGTCGGGAGTGCGCGGCGCCGACGACGCCGAGATCGCCGAGAAGACCGCCGTGCTCGTCGAAGCGGGCGTGCGCCGGTTCAAGATGCACCTCGGCACAGACCTGCGCACCGACCTCGCGACCTTCGACGCCGTCAACGACGCGCACCCCGACCTCAAGGTCGCGCTCGACGCGCACTGGAGCTACCGCCTCGGCGAGGCGAAGGCGCTCGGCCGCGAACTCGACGAACGCCACGCCTGGTTCTTCGAGGCGCCCCTCGCTCCCGAGGACGTCGAGGGCCACCGCGACCTCGCGGCATCCATCGAGACCCCCGTCGCGGTGGGCGAGGCGATGCGCAGTCGCTTCGAGTTCACCGACTGGCTCGCACGCCGGGCCGTCGGCCTCACGCAGCCCGACATCGGGCGCACGGGCATCACCGAGGGGCTCGCGATCGCGGCCGTCGCCGACGCGTTCCACGCTCAGGTGGCACCGCATCACTCCGCGGCGTTCGGCATCGCGATGGCCGCCGGCCTCCACGTCGCCGCGAGCTCGCCGTCGCTCCTCGCCTTCGAGTACCAGCCGCTCACACTGCCGGTTGCGAACCGGATCCTCACGACCCCGCTCGAGGTCGCGCCGAACGGCGACTTCACCGTGCCGACCGGCCCGGGCCTCGGCGTGAGCGTCGACGAGGACTTCGTGCAGGAGTTCGTGCGCCGCTGAGCGGCACTCCCCCTCACGCGCGACGCGGCTGCGATGATCGAATGGCGCGACGACGCCCGACGTGCATGAGGGGGAACACATGAACGACGTCCGACCGGGATCCGTGCTTCCCGTGCCCGATCGCCCGTACCAGGGGCCGGTCGCGTACGACGCGAAGAAGCTCGACGAGAAGTTCCCGCCGATCGAGCCGGCGCGCCCACCGGCCCAGGCGCCGAACGTGCTCGTGATCCTGCTCGACGACGTCGGATTCGGGGCATCCAGCGCCTTCGGCGGCCCCATCCGCACGCCGACCGCCGAACGCCTCGCGGGCGAGGGCCTGCGCTACTCGCGGTTCCACACGACCGCGCTCTGCTCGCCGACACGGGCCGCGCTGCTCTCGGGTCGCAATCACCACTCCGTCGGCATGGGCCACATCACCGAAACCGCGACGCCCGCGCCGGGCTACCGCTCGACGCGGCCGAACACCGCGGTGCCGCTGCCCGAGATCCTCCGCCAGAGCGGCTACAACACCGCGCAGTTCGGCAAGTGCCACGAAGTACCCGTGTGGGAGTCGGGCCCGACCGGCCCGTTCGACCACTGGCCCGCGCAGAGCGGGTTCGAGCGCTTCTACGGCTTCATCGGCGGGGAGACGAACCAGTACACGCCGGCGCTCATCGACGGGCTCACCGCGATCGCGCCGCCGACCGACCCCGATTACCACCTGATGCCCGACCTCGCCGACAAGGCGATCGACTACGTGCGCCAGCAGCAGAGCCTGACGCCCGACAAGCCCTTCTTCGTGTACTTCGCGCCAGGGGCGACCCACGCACCGCACCACGTGCCGAAGGACTGGATCGCCAAGTACGAGGGCAGGTTCGACCTCGGCTGGGACGCGCAGCGCGAGGAGACCTTCGACCGCCAGAAGGCACTCGGCGTCATCGCCGCCGACTCCGAACTGACAGCCCGCCCCGAGGGCCTGCCCGCCTGGGACGACGTGCCCGATGAGCAGAAGCCGGTGCTCGCCCGCCAGATGGAGGTCTATGCGGCCTTCCTCGAGTACGCCGACCACCACACCGGCCGGGTCATCGACGCGCTCGAGGAACTCGACATCCTCGACGACACGCTCATCTACTACATCATCGGCGACAACGGCGCCTCGGCCGAGGGCGGCATCGACGGCGCCTACATGCTGACGACAGCCTCGAACGGCGGCGGCCAGTTCGAGACGGTCGAGTTCTGGAAGGAGCACCTCGACCAGGTCGGCGGCCCCGAGGCGTACAACCACTACTCGGTCGCCTGGGCGCACGCGATGTGCACCCCGTACCAGTGGACCAAGCAGGTCGCCTCGCACTACGGCGGCACCCGCAACGGCACGATCGTGCACTGGCCGAGCCGCATCGCCGCGAAGGGCGAGGTGCGCGAGCAGTGGCATCACGTCATCGACGTGGCGCCGACCGTGCTCGACGTAGCCGGGCTCGCGGAGCCGCACACGTTCAACGGCGTCACGCAGGAGCCGATGCACGGCGTCTCGATGGCCTACAGCTTCGACGACGCATCCGCCGACGAGCGCCACACGACGCAGTACTTCGAGCTCATGGGCAACCGCGGCATCTACCACCGTGGCTGGACGGCCGTCACGAAGCACCGCACCCCGTGGGACGTGGTCTCGAAGGCGCCCGACTTCTCGCTCGACGTCTGGGAGCTCTACGACACGACGACCGACTGGACGCAGGCGAGGAACCTCGCCGATGAGCAACCCGAGAAGCTCGCGGAGCTGCAGCGGCTCTTCCTCATCGAGGCGGCCCGCCACAACGTGTTCCCGATGGACGACCGCGCCGCCGAGCGCATGAACCCCGAGCTCGCCGGCCGGCCGACGCTCGTGAAGGGCGACCGCCTGCGGCTCTACCCCGGCATGGTGCGCCTCGGCGAGAACGTCGCGATCAACGTGAAGAACCGCTCGTTCTCGGTCACCTCCGAGGTGGTCGTGCCCGACGACGGCTCGCTCGAGGGCGCCATCGTGGCACAGGGCGGCCGCACCGGGGGGTGGTCGTTCTTCGCCGAAGACGGCAAGCTCGGCTTCCACTACAACTACTGCGGCCTGCAGCGTTCGACGACGCTGTCGGATGCCGCGATGGGCGCGGGCGAGCACCAGGTGCGGGTCGAGTTCGCCTACGACGGCGGCGGCATCGGCAAGGGCGGGGACGTCTCGCTGTTCATCGACGGCAAGGCGGTCGGCAGCGGCCGCGTCGAGCACACGCACGCGCTCTACTTCTCGTTCGACGAGGGGCTCGACACGGGCTGCGACACCGGCATGCCGGCGTACGAGGGCTACAAGGTGTGGGGCGGCGCGTTCAGCGGCACCCTGAACTGGGCCGAGGTCGCCCTCGGGGTCGACGACCACAATCACCTCGTCGACCCCGAGGAGCATCTACGAGCGGCATTGCGTCACCAGTAGCATCCATTGCGTTCGCGTGTCGCTTTCCGGCCGAAACTGGCGCACGACGCAGGATTCGTGATGCTTTTTTGCGAAACCGCAAGGATATGTGAAGCTTTTCCGTGGCCCGCCGGCGAACCGGCTCGGCCGAGCCGAAAGGGACATCCGGATGCACCGCACTGAACTCGACCTCGACGCGAACGAGCCGCGCGACCCCGCGACCCGCATGCACTCGACCTCCGACGAGACCTCGCACCTCGTCGACCTCGTGCTCGCCTACTCGCGCCGCCGCATCCTGAGCGACGACACCCCGCTCGACAAGCCGGTGACCGAGCCCGAGCTGCGGCGCCTCGCCGGCCGCACGATCGACGAGCACGGCATCGGCGCCGCTCGGGCCCTGGCGCTCTTCGAGCACGTGCTCGCCCCCGCCTGCATCACGACCGACCACCCGCAGTACCTCTCCTTCATCCCGACCGCGCCGACGAAGGCGGCGACGGCGTTCGACCTCGTGGTCTCGGCGAGTGCGCTCTACGGCGGCTCCTGGCTCGAGGGCGCCGGCGCCGTCTACGCCGAGAACGAGGTGCTCTCGTGGCTCGGCCGCGAGTTCGGCCTGCCCGCGGGCTCGGGCGGCGTCTTCGTGCAGGGCGGCACGCTCGGCAACCTCTCGGCCCTCGTCGCCGCACGCGAGCACGCGCGTCACCGCCTGAGCGAAGGGGCAGCGGATGCCGCGGTGCCCGCGCCGCCCGGCGGTCGATGGAAGATCGTGTGCAGCGCAGAGGCGCACTCCTCGATCGCCTCGGCCGCCCGCGTGATGGACGTCGACGTCGTGCCCGTGAAGCCGGCCGGTGACGGCATGCTGCGCGGCGACGACGTTCGAGGAGCACTCGAGGAGCACGGGGCATCCGTCTTCGCCGTCGTCGCGACCGCCGGCTCGACGAACTTCGGCATCGTCGACGACCTCGCCTCGATCGCGGCGCTGAAGCGCGACTTCGACTTCTGGTTCCACGTCGACGGCGCCTACGGGCTCGCCGGCATGCTCTCGCCGCTCGCGCGCGACCGCTTCGCGGGCGTCGAGCACGCCGACTCGGTGATCGTCGACCCGCACAAGTGGCTCTTCGCCCCCTTCGACGCGTGCGCGCTCATCTACCGCGACCCCGAGCAAGGCCGCCGTGCGCACACGCAGCACGCCGAGTACCTCGACACGCTCACCGAGGGCGGCGACTGGAGCCCGTCCGACTACGCCGCACACCTCACGCGACGGGCACGCGGCCTGCCGCTGTGGTTCTCGCTCGCGACCTACGGCGGCACCGCCTACCGCGAGGCGATCTCGAGCTCGATCGCGCTCGCGCAGCGCATCGCCGACGAGATCGAGCGGCGCGACGGGCTCAGCCTCGTGCGCTCCCCGCAGCTCTCGGTCGTCGTCTTCGAGCGCGACGGCTGGACGAAGGCCGACTACGACGCGTGGTCGGCTCGACTGCTCGACGAGCAGCGTGCGTTCGTGACGCCGAGCTCGCACGCCGGGCGGCCGAACACCCGCTTCGCGATCGTGAACCCGAACACCACGTTCGAGCACCTCGTCGCGATCCTCGACACGATGTAGCCCCGGGCGCCGGTCGAGTAGGCCGCCCGCGGCCCACTCGCCGGTCGAGTAGGCCGCCCGCGGCCGTGTCGAGACCCCCGCACCAGGTCTCGATGCGCTCCTGCGTCGCTACTCGACCGACGGACCCATCCGCGCGACGGCGATGTGCGCCGCGAGCGCGCTCGTCGGCGCGACGTCGGCGAGTGCCGCGGCACCGTCGAGCGGGTGCGCCTCGCCGAGCCGCACTTCGGCACCCGGCAGCTCGGCGCGCAGCGTCTCGACGAACTCGCGGCCGAGCACCTCGCCGTGGAACAGGCCGCCGACCCCGCGCACCTGCGAGACGGGGGCACCCAGCTCGCCGACTCGTCGGAGTCCGGCGATGGCGGACATCGCGAGCTCTCGCGCGCCGGCGGAGGCGATCGCCACGGACACCTCGTCGCCCGCGGCGGCGGCATCCGCCACCGCCCGTGCGTACGACGCGATGCGCTGCACCCGCTCGGGGTCGGCCTGCAGTTCGATGTAGGCCGCCTCGACGTCGGGGAAGTCCGCACGCACGACCTCGCTGAGGGCGGTCGCGGGCCCGCGCCCGTCGTAGTCGCGCATGACCGCCTCGAGCCCCGCCCGACCGAGCCAGTAACCGCTGCCGGCGTCGCCCATGAGGTAGCCCCACCCGTCGACCCTCGCGATCTCGACGGCACCGACGGCGAGGGTGACGGAACCCGTTCCCGCGGCGACGACGACGCCGCGCTCGTCGCCGAGCGCACCGAGGTACGCCGTGATCGAGTCGTGGGCGAGGTGCACGCTGCGAGCGCCGATCGGGGCCGCGGCGGCGAGCAGGTAGCCGGCGTCGACCTCGTCCTCGGTCAGCCCGGAGACACCGAGTCCGATGCGCTCCGCGGATCGACCGCCCTCGTGAGCCTGCTCGATGACGCGTGCGAGTTGCGGCAGCAGCGGCAGGTCGGTGCGGATGCCGGGGGCCGACCACTCGCCGGAGCCCGAGGCATCCGAGTGCCTGACCTTGATGCCCGACTGGCCGGCGTCGATGGCGAGGGTGCCGGTCGCGTTCACGATGGCGACGCTACCACTTCGCCGTCAGCCACCGGTCTCGTCGAGCGCCAACGGCCCGACCGCGCTACGGCACGACGGGCACCGGCGCGGAGAGGTCGTCGATGATGCGGTCGATCTCGGTGAGCGCATAGCGGGCGAGCGTGCGCTGCGCGACATCCGCTGCACTGCCCGCCTCCTCTTCGAGGTCGCCGATCACGATGATGTTCTCGTCGTTCAGGGTGTTGGCCGGCGCCGTGTAGTTGAAGCTGCCGACGATGACGAGCCGCTCGTCGATGACCATGAGCTTGTGGTGGAGCTTGCGCACCCCCGTGTTGCGGCGGTTCGCGAAGAGCTCGACGTCGCCGTGCCCGAGGTCGCTCGTCGCCGCCCACTTCGCGGCGCCCTGGTCGCGGTCGAGCACGCCGCGGATGCGCGAGACGAGGGGCCGCAAGCGGATCATGGTGTCGTCGATGCCCGACGACTGGGCGAAGGTGAACATCGCGAAGTCGATCGAGTCCTTCGCCTTCAGCATCTGCTTCATGATCTCCATCTCGGGGCCATGCCGCGGTGCGAAGAGGGGCTTCACCCGCACGTCGGGCAGGTCGAACTCCTTCGGCCTCGGCTCGACGCGCTCGTGCAGGTCGCCGAACGTGCCCGACCGCATCCGCTCGAACTCGCGCAGGTACTCGGTGGCGGCGAGCTGGCCGGTCAGGACGACCACGTGGTTGAGGTTCTGGCCGGCCCCGATGCCGACCTCCTCGTTCTTGCCGGTGTCGGTGAGGGTGAAGTTGGTCGAGCCCGTCAGCACCGCGGCACCGGGCTTGCCCGAGTCGCGCACGATGAACTTCTGATGGAAGATCTTCGGATTCAGGTCGCTGATCACGTCGACGCGTGCCTTCAGCAGGGCGCCCATGATGACGCGGTTCTCCTCGTGCGCGCCGGTGACGCCCCACGGGTCGGCGAGGGCCTTCTCTTCGGTGAGGTAGTCGCCCTCGAGGATGACGCGCACCCGCACGCCGCGCAGCTTCGCGGCGAGGATCGCCTGGGCGATGGGCCGCGAATCGATCTCCTGCACGGCGATGGCGAGGCTGTGCTGCGCCGCGTCGATGAAGTCGCGGATCGCCTGGTCGAGGTCGTCGGGGCCGCCGACTGCGACCGGCCCCATGTAGAGCTCCACTCCCCCGATGCTGACCGACATGGCGCGCTCCCCTCGTGAGTGATCCTCATGATCAGCCTCGACCGTGCGACACGCTGCGGCATCAGTGCCGGCCCGGAGGATCGGCACGTCGCCGCCGCTACGCTGCGAACCATGAACGCACCCATCGTCGTCTCGGGCCCGGCCGCCTGGAACCGCATCGTCTACCTCGAGCACCTGCCCGAGCCGGTGCCGCACATGCAGTTCGCGCTCGACGACTACGAGACGATCGGCGGCACCTCCGCCGGCAAGGCGCTCGGGCTCGCGTCCCTCGGCCGGCCCGTGCTCCTGCACACGCTCATCGGGGACGACGAGGAGGGGCGGCGCGTGCGGGGTGCGCTCGAGGCATCCGGTGTCGCGTTCGCGAGCCTCGCCGCAGCGCGCACCGAGAGCCACCTGAACCTCATGACCCGGCAGGGCGAGCGCGTCTCGCTCTACCTGAGCGCGCCCGCCGACCCCGGCACGCCGCCGTCGACGGAGCTGGCGCAGGCGATGCGGGATGCCCCGGCGATCGTGCTCGACCTCTCGGAGCGTTCGCACGGGCTCATCGGCGCGGCGCGCGCCACCGGCCGCCCGATCTGGACCGACATCCACGACTACGACGGCAGTGCCGAGTTCCACCGCCCGTTCATCAGGGCCGCCGACTGGATCTTCATGAACGCCGACCGCATCGGCGACGACCCGCGGCCGTTCATGGAGCAGTGCGTGCGCGGCGGGGCATCCGTCGTCGTCTGCACGCTCGGCGCGCAGGGCGCGATCGCGATCAGCGCCGGCGACCACGGTCGGATGCTCCGGTCCGAGGTCGCGGCGGTGCCCGTCGAGGTGCTCGACACCAACGGGGCGGGGGATGCCTTCATGTCGGGAGTGCTCGACGCGCACCTCGACGGAGCGGCGCTCGACGAGGCGCTCGAGGCGGGCGCGCGGCATGCCGCCACCGTGCTCACGACGCGGCACCTGCACCCCGCGCTCGACGGGGTGCTCGACGCGGCGCCGAGGCCGGTCGAGTAGCGAGCGCCAGCGAGCGTATCGAGACCCACCGGACGAGCACCCACGTCGGTCGAGGAGCGAGCGCCAGCGAGCGTATCGAGACCCACCGCACCCTCCCCACTCCTCCTCCACAGGCAGCCGTCGACCCTCGTTCTCCACAGCTACATATGCAGGTCAGCGCTGATTTTCATTCGAACCGAAATGTCAGTGGTCGCCCCTAGTGTCGAAGACATGGAGCACGCCCTCACCGCTCGCATCGCCGAGGTCGCCGATCCGGTCGGCGACCTCCTCGATGCCGCGAGCGGGCCGGCGAACACGGTGCCTGCCCTGGCTTCGGCGCGCGACGTCGAACTCCTCGAACTCGTCGCGCAGGTCGAACGGCTCGGCCGCTTCGCCGATGCATTGCGCGTCCATGCCGCGGGCGAGATCGAGCACCGCAGCCGCACCTCGCTCGGTCGCGAGGGGCTCGCGGCGAAGAAGGGGTGTACGAGCGCCGCCGAGCTCCTTCAACGCCTCACTCGCGTCTCCTCGCCGACCGCGCGTGCGCGGCTCAGGCTCGGGGCGGCAGTTCGCCGCACGTCCACGCTGCTCGGCGATTCGACGCCACCCCGATTCGAGCGCCTCGCCGGGGGCCTGTGCACCGGTGAGCTCGGCTTCGACTCCGCGGTCGCCATCGCGAAGGCACTCGACGCGGTGCTCCCGCGCCACGCCAACGGCGACCTCGACGGAGTGCGCGCGGCTGAACACGAACTCGTCTGCGCGGCGATCGGCGTCGCCGCTGCGCCGGGCGCTGAGGTCTCGGCCCCCGTGACGGCCACCGAGACGCGCATGCAGGCCGCCGTGTGGGCCGAAGTCCTCGACCCCGACGGCGCCGAGCCGTCGCATCGGCAGTGGGCGGCCCGCGGGTTCGAACTCCTTCCCGCTCGAGACGGCCTCGTTCCCGTGCGTGGCGCACTGCTGCCCGAGGTCGCGGGCATGGTGCGGCGAGTGTTCGACTCGATCACCAACTTTCGGCAGTCGACCGGGTTCGTGCCGGTCGCCGATCCTTCGGCGGCCGCTCCCGTCGAAGACGACGTCAAGCAGGCGGAGCCCGAGGCATCCGGCAGCAGAGACCCGCGCACCCGGGCGCAGCGCCAGCATGACGCGATCGCGACCGTGTTCGACATCGCGGCACGGGCCGATGAGCTTCCGACCCTCGGAGGCGCGTCCCCGACGATCGTCGTCACAGTGCTCGCCGACGATTTCCGCGCCGGTCATGGCGTCGGCCACGTCGACGGCATCGACGAACCGATCTCGATGCGGGCTGTTGAACAACATGCGAGCGCGAACGGCATACAGCACGTCACGCTGGCCGCCAACGGCGGGGTCGTCGGCATCGGTACGACCGAGCGCTGCTTCAACCGCGCACAGCGTCGTGCCCTCGCAGCACGCGACGGCGGCTGCATCATTCCCGGATGCGACACCCCTGCGTGGGCCACCGAGGTGCATCATGTCGTCCCGTGGTGGCATGGCGGCGCCACCCACACCGACAACGGTGTGCTGCGCTGCTGGTTCCACCACCGCTCGATCGACAGCTCGGGGTGGCGCATTCGCATGAACGACGGCACGCCCGAGGTGATGCCGCCGCCCGGCATGGGGCCGCAGCGGTGGCGCGCATCGACGGTGTCACCGGCTCGGCGCGCCGCCGCACTCGCCCGTCGGCGCGCCGGTCCGATTCGTACGGCCGCGGTCGCTTGAGCAGCCGCACTCGCGCAGCTGGGCAGGGAAGCATCTGGTGCGGGCCGACCCCGCATGCGGCCGGACGTCGCCGGGTGTACCGTGTGCCGCGAAAGCGAGGAGCACACCATGGTTCTGATGCACCAGCGCAGCGGCGTGGCCGAAGACGACGTGTACTGGCACGAGTCGATCGAGGGCGCCTCGATCGGTTCCGACGTGTCGCTCATCCTCACGTACAGCTCGAAGGTCGGCTCCGGTCCGCGGCTGCACCTGCATCCGTATTCCGAGACGTTCGTCATCCGCCATGGGCGGGCGCTGTTCACGGTCGGCGATGAACAACTGGAAGCCGTCGGCGGCCAGGTGCTCGTCGTGCCGGCACACACCCCGCACAAGTTCGTGATCATCGGACCCGAGGCCATGATCTCGACCCACATCCACGCGAGCCCGACCTTCATCACCGAATGGCTCGAGTGAGGCGAGCCATCCGGCGATGAGCCGCTGAGGCGGCCGTGGCTAGGCCGCGAGCAGCCGCTCCGCGCGCGCGAGGTTCGCCACGAGCTCCTCGCGCGTCTGCGGCGTGACGTACGCCGGCTGATCGCGCTCGGCGCGCCAGCTCTCGGAGAGCGGACCGAACTCGACCGAGTCGAACCCGAAGTCGTCGAGGAGCGCAGTGACGAGCGCCGCGGCGTCGTCGAAGTCGCTCGCGGTCGACAGCGCTCGGCGACCGGGCGTTCCTGCGGGAGTGCCGTCGGTGAGGATCGAGGCGGCGAGGATGTTGTTGAAGCCCTTGGCGACCTTCGACTCGGGCAGGTGCGCCTGCAGCAGCCCCGAGACGGTCGCCTCGCCCGAGTCGAGCTCGGCGATGCGGCCGTCGCGCTCCCAGTAGTAGTTGTTCGTGTCGATCACGATCTTGCCGGCGAGCGGTGCCACGGGGATGTCGCGGTAGGCCTTCAGCGGAACCGTCACGATGACGAACTCCCCCGCCTCCGCGGCCTCGGCGGCCGTGCCGGCCGACGCGTTCGGGCCCAGTTCGGCGACGAGCTCGGCGAGCGTCTCGGGGCCGCGCGAGTTCGCGATCGTCACGCGGTGACCGAGCTCGACGAGCTTTCGAGCGAGCGCGCCGCCGATGTTGCCGGCGCCGATGATTCCGATGTCAGTTGGAGCGAGGTTCGTCATGCTGGGATGCAACGCGTGCAACGCGGATTGATTCCGAGGATGCCGATCCGATTCCGAGAATGACGATTCGAGTCAGGCGGGTTCGAGGTTGGCGTTGTCGCGGAACATGTTGCCGGAGTCGACCTCGGCCTTGATCGCGCGCAGCCGCTCGAGGGTCGCGGGAGGATACGCCGCGGTGACGGACGCCGGACCCACCTCGGTCTCGAAGCTCACGTACGCGCCCGAGAAGTGCGGCGCCATGAACTCGTTCCACCGCTCGCTCGTGCGGTGCCGGCTCGAGCCGAAGGCGACGACCGAGAACTCCGCCGCGCGATGGGCGAAGGCCGTGGCATCCGCCGGCACGTCGTGCACGGCGCCGCCGACGGCTCGCAACTGGAAGAAGTAGGTCGCCCCGCTCTCGATGAATCGCGCGGCATCCGCCGCGAACTCCGGGGTGATGCGGCCGATGAGGCCCGTGCGCGCGGTCGGCTCGCCCTCGGCGGCGTGGCTGCCGTCGGCGGCGTTCGCCATGATCGACTCGTAGGTCGTGAGGCGCACGTCCTGCCCGATGAGCGGCGCGGCCTCCGCGAGCGGCTGCAGTCGGGCGACGACCGTGTCGGGGTCGTCGGAGTCGATGACCGCCATCACCTGCGCGACGGGCGGCTCGCCCGGGCGGGCACCTCCCATGAGCAGGAAGCTCGTGACGTCGCGCGGCGAGTCGACGACCCAGTCGCCCCAGGCCTGCAGAAACCCGGCGGTGTCGCTCGCGTCGAACGCGAGCTGCGCGAAGCCGAGGGCGCCGACCTCGTCGACCTCGAACTCGAAGGCGGTGACGATGCCCATGTTCGCGCCGGCGCCGCGAACGGCCCAGAAGAGGTCGGGATGCCGCGTGGCATCCGCTCGCACGACGGAGCCGTCGGCCAGCACCATCTCGACGGCGCGCACGTGGTCGATCGTGAGGCCGTGCTCGCGCACGAGCCAGCCGATGCCGCCCGCCGTCGCGAGTCCGCCGACGCCCACTCCCCCGTAGTCGCCGGAGGAGAGCGCCCAGCCGTGCGGCGCGAGGAACGCCGCGACGTCCTGCCAGCGCGCACCCGCCTCGACGCGCACGAGCCGGCGCTCCTCGTCGAGCACCTCCATCGCGTTCAGCCGGGAGAGGTCGATGACGATGCCGCCGTCGTTCGTGGATCGACCGCTGATGCCGTGCCCGCCGCTGCGCACGCCGAGCGGCACCTCGGGGTTCGCACGTGCGAAGTCGACCGCCTCGGCGACCTGCGCGGCATCGGCCGGGCGCAGCACGAGGCCGGGGGCTCCGCCGCGCATGTACGTCGACTTCACGCGCACGTAGCCGGCGTCGCCGGGCTCGATCGCGTCGGCGGCGAGCGAGGCGGGCACCGCGTCGTAGTCGATGCCGTCGCGTCGCTTACCGCGCACGGCCGAGTTGCGCACCGGTCTGCTCGCTGAGCCTGCACCCCCGTTCCCTGAGCCTGTCGAAGGGCTCCCGGCAGACAGAGCGATCGAGTCGGCGGATGCCGCGGCATCCGCTGCTCGCAGCTCTCGTGCGACCGCTTCGCGAAGGGCCGGCGCGACCTCCTCGGCGAAGTGCACGATCGTGCCGGGGTCGTCGCTCGCGAGGATGAAGGTGCCCACGCCGTCGTCGACGACGTACGGCAGCAGGTCGTCGACCCACTGCGCGGCCGGCCCGTTCAGGAACCCGCCGCCGCCGAACCGGCCGCCGATGTTGACCATCCGGCGGATCTCGCGGGGGTCCCGGCCGGCGGCGATCGCGGCCTCGTCGATGCGTGCGTTGCCGGCCGCGTAGTCGCCCGGCTGCATGTACCCGAGCGAGGGCAGCCAGCCGTCGCCCTTGCGGCCGATGAGTCGCAGCATGCGGGGCTTCAGCGCACCGATGATGATCGGGATGTTGTGCGCCGGCGCCGGGCCGCGCTTCGCGCCGTCGACCCGGTAGTAGGTGCCGTCGACCTGGAAACGCGCTCGCTCGCCCTGGTCCCAGACGCCGCGGATGACGTCGATGCCCTCGGAGAGCGCGTCGACCGCCTGCCCGGGGGTGAGCCTGCGGCCGCCCATCGCGTCGATCGCATCCCAGAACCCGCCGGCGCCGAGGCCGAGCTCGAAGCGTCCGCCCGAGAGCAGGTCGAGGCTCGCGGCGGCACGGGCCAGCACGGCCGGCGGCCGAAGCGGCAGGTTCGTCACGTTCGCGGCGAGGTGGATGCGCTCGGTGCGCGCCGCGACCCAGGTGAGCAGGGTCTGCGTGTCGTGGAACGCCGGTTGGTACGGGTGGTCCTGGAACGTCACGAGGTCGTAGCCCGATGCCTCGCTGAGCTCGGCGAGTCGCACGGCGAACTGCGGCGGGTCGTTCTTCGGCGTGATGAAGGTGCCGAACTGCAGGTCGTGGCCGTAGTGCATCGTGCTCCGATCGATCGCGGGCGCACGGGCATCGTCCTGCGCCACGCTCCCATCCTCCGGCACGGGGTGCGGCGGTCGCACGAGAGGGGTAAGCTACTTACCTATGGTAAGCAACTCGGAGACGGATGACGCGGATGACGCGGCCGTCGCGCTGCTCGACGACCGACGCACCCGCCTGCACGAACTCGGCCACATCGACGAGGCGCAGTGCCGCCGATTCCAGAGCACGGTCGAGTTCGCGGGCCGCAAGTGGAACGCGGCCATCCTGCTCGCCGGCGTGCGCGGGGCCCGCCGGTTCTCGGAGTACCGCAGCACCGTCACCGGCATCTCCGACCGGCTGCTCGCCGCCCGCCTCAAGGAGCTCGAAGACGAAGGCGTCCTCGAACGGCACGTGCGGGCGACGACGCCGGTGACGATCACCTACACGCCGAGCACCGCGGGCCTGCAGCTCATCGAGCTGCTGCAGCCGCTCGTCGAGTGGGGTCAGGCACGTGTCGTTCCCACCGAGCGCCAGACTGCGGGCTGACGCCGGCAGGCACGCACGGACTACAGCCAGCCCTGCTGTTCGGCGACCTTTGCCGCACTGACGCGGTTGCTGGCACCGGTCTTGCCGATCGCCGACGACAGGTAGTTGCGCACCGTTGCCGGCGACAGGTGCAGTCGTACCGCGATCTCCTGCACGGTCGCCCCGCGGGCGCCCTCCACCAGCACCTCCCGCTCGCGATCGGTCAGCGGGCTCGGCGGAGTCGCCAGAGCGGATGCCGCGAGCTGCGGGTCGACGACGATCGATCCGCCGACGACCGCCCGCAACTGCTCGGCGAGCCGCTCGACCGGCACATCCTTCAGCAGGAATCCTCGCGCGCCCGCCTCGAGTGCGCGCTTGAGGTAGCCCGGACGCCCGAAGGTCGTCAGCACCACGACGACGACGCCGGGCACCTCGGCGAGGAGGAGCGGCGTGACCTCGAGCCCGGTGGCGCCGGGCATCTCGATGTCGAGCAGGGCGACGTCGGGACGACTCTCGCGGGCGGCGGCCACGACGGCGTCACCACGCCCGACCTGCGCGACGACCTCGAAGTCGGGTTCGAGATCGAGCAGGGTTCCGAGAGCAGTGCGGAACATCGTCTGATCCTCGGCGAGCAGGATCCTCATGACTCCCCCTTCAGCCGATCGCTCGTCGGCACGCGCACCACGATGCGGAACCCGTCTGCCGCATGGGCGGCGTGGAGTTCGCCGTTCGCCTCGGCGACCCGTTCACGGAGACCCCGGAGTCCCGTTCCGTCCGGCGTCGGCGTCGGCTCAGGCGTCGACGCCGGGCGGCCGTCGTCCGAGATCTCGATGACGTCGAAGCCCTCCACGTGCTCGATCGTGACACGGCAGCGCCGCGCGGTCGAGTGCCGCATGATGTTCGTCGACCCCTCGCGAACCACCCAGCCGAAGAGCTCGTCGGTCGCGGTCGGGAGCGGTCCGGCATCGTTGCGGATATCGACGGCGCGGCCGGATGAGACGAGAGCGAGGCGCGCGCGCTCGAGCTCGAGCGCGAGGCCCGCGTCGCGATAGCCGGTGACGGCCGCGCGCACGTCGGCGAGCGCCTGTCGCCCGATCGTCTCGATATCGGCGGCATGCGCCGCAGCGGCATCCGCGTCGTCGTGCGCGAGCCGTCGCGCCAGCTCCGCCTTCACGACGATCACCGACAGACTGTGTCCGAGCAGGTCGTGCAGGTCGCGCGCGAATCGCACGCGCTCGTGCACCACCGCGGCCCGTGCGAGTTCTTCGCGTGCGGCGTCGAGTTCGGCGATCACGGCGACGAGCCGGTGCACCACGAAGTTGCCGAGCCCGGCGAGGAAGACGAAGAGGGCGGCGCCGAGACCCGCGAACACGTCGAGCGCGACGAAACCCACGAGCAGGCCGGCGAACGCCGACATGGCGAGGATCACCGGCAGCACCACACGTTCGTGCAGCGCCACCCCGGCTGCGATCGCGGGCAGCGCGAGCGGCGTGACCCATGAGAATGCGCCCATGCTCGCGCACGCGATACCCGCGAGCAGGACGAGCGCGCCGACGGCGAGCGGCGCGTCCCGGCGGCGCGACCCGACCGCGACGGCCACCGCGAAGGTCGCCGCCGCCCCGACGAGAAACGCTACGGCAAGGGCGATCCGGAACGGTTCGGCGCCATCGAGCACGAGCCCGACGAGATCTGCGGCCGGCGCGAACAGCAGGATGGTGCACCAGAGGACGGTCATCCACAGTCCGGTGTGCCTCCCGATCCACGCGAGGAACCAACCCGTGGAGCCCGCTGCCAAGGCTCGAGCGCCCGGGCGCCACTGGTTCGTGCCGGCACTCGAGCGCCCGCTCGCGGCATCCGTCATCGGCGCACCTCGACCGCGCGGCGCGGCGCCAGTCCGACGATGAGCGACCCGCCCACGACCACGTGCATCACGAGCAGCACGGCCGTCGAGGCACCGGATGCCGCGCTCAGAAGCGGGCCTGCGAGCGAGAGCACTCCGACGCAGATCGAGATCACGAACCAGAGTCGCCGCGCGTTCCGTGCGAACCTGGCGATGAGCGCGGAAACGGCCAGGGCGCCGGCCGCGCCGACGACGGCCGCGATCGCGACGAGCGCCGGGCCGACCGGCTGCGCACCGGCACCCATTCGCGCTTCGAGGTCGATGCCGGCGATCGGCACCGCGATCGCCCAAATGAGCAGCGCTCCGAAGACGGCTCCGAGTACGGCACCGGTCGCCCGCGCCGGCGGCGCACCCCGCCGCAGGCTCGGCGACGTGCCGAGGGTGTGAGTGGATTCGCGTTGTGCAGTCATGATTCGAGGTTAGAAACCGTATGCAGGCGACGGCAGAGCCGTTCGTCTCGTCTCGATCGTGACAGATGTCACTCGCGTTCGGCCTGTCGGCGAAGACGCGAACGCGCCGCATCGAGACGAGACGAGACGGGATGGTCACGCTCGATCGTCGGGATGCGACGCGTTCGGCCGGAGGTCGGGCGCAGCTGGAGCGCGCGGTCCCTGCTACTTGGTATCGCCCGACGTTCCCGGCTCGGCGGCGGCGGCGTGTGCGGATGCCGCGTCCGCAGCGGGCTCGGCCGGGGCTTCGGAAGCCTCGACCTCTTCGACGACGACCTCTTCGACGACGGCAGGCGCTTCGGCGACGGGCGCGACCCCGGCAGCGGCGGCCTCAGCCTCGGCGCGGTCGAACTCCGCCTCGGCGCGATCGAGCTCCGCCTCGAAGGCGGCATCCTCAGCTGCGACGAGCGCGGCGGCTTCCGCCGACGCGACACGAGCGCTCCGGCCGAGTGCGTGCACCGCGAGGGCGATGACGACGGCGAGTGCACCGACCGCGAGCAGCAGGCCCGCGACCGTCGTGTTCGTCTGCGCGCCGAGGAGCCCGGCGACATCCTGCGAGCCGGAGGTGTAGAACTCGACCTGGCTGGCGGTCGACGAGCTCAGGAGCCAGTAGCCCCCGCCGATCAGCGCCACTGCCGCGACCCAGAGCAGGATCAGCGGCACGTTGACCTTGGAGGCGGTTGTATTCACGATGTGTGTGTCCTTCGCAATCGGGAGAGGCCGGGTCGGCCTCAGAGCACGGTAATTGCAGAGCCTATGCGTGTCCTATGCGCGAGGGGAACATCTCCCGGACGACGAACGGCTCCCGCGCCTCTCCATCAGATCGCGCGGTGGTCGACGAACGCCATGCGCGGGCCCCGCCGAGGCCGCCCGCGCACTCCCGCGGCGCCGAGCAGCCGCACGACGCGATAGCGATGGCCGCGCCACGGCTCGAGCGTCTCGAGCATCTCGTCGTCGGTCATGTCGCGCCCCGCGAGCGCGTGTCCCACGTAGTTGGAGAGGTGGTAATCGCCGACGGAGAGCGCATCGGCGTCGCCCAGCGCGCGCTGGGCGACCTCGGCGACGGTCCACGGGCCGACGCCCGGCATGAGGGTGAGGCGAGCCGCGGCATCCGCGGGGCTCATCGCGACGACGGCCTCGAGCTTGTCGGCGTATCCCGCCGCGTTCGCAAGCGCGCGCGCCCGTTTCGGGTCGACGCCCGCGCGATGCCACTCCCAGCTCGGGATCGTGCGCCAGACCTCGGGTGACGGCACGACCCGCATCGGCCGGGGCGTCGGGCCGGGGGCCGGCGTGCCGAAGCCGATGAGCAGGCGGCGCCAGGAGTCGTGCGCCTGGAGGGTGATGACCTTCTGCTCGAGGATCGTTGCGGCGAGGGCCTCGAAGACCTGCGCGGTGCGCGTGATGCGCAGGCCGGGATTGCGCCGGTGCGCGTCGTCGAGCATCGGCAGTCGCGGCTCGAAGCCCGTGGGGTCGTCGGCGTCGCCGAGCAGTTCGGGCGCCTGCACGACCGCGGCACCGGCACCCGGCCCCCACGCCTCGCAGCGCAGCGTCTCGGCATCGGGCTGGGTCAGTCGCAGGGTCGCATCGCCTTCGGGCGTGCGCGTCGTGCGCCAGACGGCGCCGGTCGCGTCGAGCAGGAACGCCGGGTCGCCGACGCCGCGCCGCAGCGCTCCGAGCGTCTGGCGCAGATCGGTCGGATGCCGCGGCCGCCAGCTGAGGGCATGGTCGGCGATCACGACTTCAGTGTGACGCACGCACCTGACAGTCGCGACGAGGCCGGTCGCCGCCTACTCGGCGGCCGTCGCCTCGACCACCGGCTGGGCCGCCGCCGGTGCCACGATGCGACTGCGCAGTGCCAGGAAGAGCAGCACCATGCCCGCGGCCAGCGCGATGTGGCCGAGGCCCGCGATGCCCGCGATCGCCGAGGTCGACTCCTCGCCCATGACCGTGAGCGAGCCGTGCCAGATGAGCATGGCCGACGTCACGATGACGCCCGCGTTGTAGACCCAGAAGAACCACTCGAAGAGGTGGCTCTTCGAGATCACGAAGACCTTCTCGATCACGAGCACGATGAGCAGCACGATGAAGCCGAGCGTCAGCAGGTGGGTGTGGGCCAGGCCGAGCTGGGTGAACTGCCCTTCGGGGAAGTCGTTGGCCTTCGTGAACTCCCGGTAGAAGAGGCCGGAGGCGACGCCGACGATCATGTACGCGAACGATGCGTAGAACAGTTTCTGCATGGCGGTTCCCTTCGGAGGCAGGCGAGGTGGTCGAGCCTCACCTCGATACTCCCCTTCTGCGGGCCGCCGACGCATCGAACGAAAGACGGAACCGCGGGCGTCAGCTCGGTCGCACCACGACCGTCTGCGCGCCGCCCTCGCCGTCGTCGCCGGCGTCGATCGTGAAGCGGAGGATGCGGAGCTCCGGGTCCCACGACACGACCTCGCCGCCCTCGACGACCCCGCCGTCGGGGAACCCGCCCGCAGGCAGGTAGACCTCGCTCGTCGCAGAGCCGTCGGCGGTCGGCGTGACCGAGATCTCGAGGGAGTCGGGCTCGGAGTTCCACGTGTGCAGCTCGCCGGCGATCGCGCGCGGGTAGGGCCGGTCGAGCACCGTGATGAGGTTGCGCGGCGTTCCGTCCTCTTCATACGGCCCCCACGGCCCCGGGTCGCGCGACCAGTACGCGATGCCGATGCCCGAGGCATCCGACGTCGTGTAGACGAGGTCGACGTAGTCGAGCGCGCCGGGCAGCGTGGTGTCGAGGCCGAACTCGCCGAGGATGATCGGCACCCCGCCGAGGGCTTCGGCCGTGCGCAGCGTGTTCGAGCGCCACGCGGCCACCGTCGTCTCGACGAGGTCGCGCGAGGTGCCGCTGAATCCCTCGCCGAGATCCATCGGGAGCGGGTAGAGGTGCGGGCAGAAGGCGATGCGAGGGTCGCCCTCGCGGGGGTCGTCGACCGCGCCGAGCGCGCTCGGCAGCCCCCAGTTGAAGCCGAGCGCCTGGGGTTCGAGGCAGGCCCAGGAGTCCTGGTCGACCTCGCGGATCGCGTCGACGGTCTTCTGGTAGAGCGCGGTGAGCGGGCCTGCCTCGAAGGCCGGTCCCTGCACGGTGCCGCCGTAGGGCTCGTTCATGAGGTCGTAGGCGACCACCGCGTCGTTGTCGGCGAACCGCTCCGCGACGGCTCGCCAGGCCCCGGCGTAGTGGTCGGTGAGCTCGGGGTGCTCGCCCGTCGTGTTCCAGAAGTTGTCGAACGCGTGGATCACGCCGGGCTCGAGGTAGTACAGCTCCCACTGGTCGTGGTGGGCGACGGGGAAGCCGTCGAGGTACGTCGCCCACTCGGGCGCGCCGTTGCCGTTGTCGCCCTCGGGCGTGATGCCGGAACCCCAGAGGTCCTGGTGCATGTCGAGCATCACGTGATAGCCGCGCTCCTCGTACCAGCCCACACGCTCCTCGACGTCGTCGAGGTAGCCCTGATCGTAGACGCCGGGGCTCGGCTCGACCTTGCGCCACGAGATGAGGAAGCGCACGAAGTTCGTGCCCATGTCGGCCTGCTCCTGCACGAGCTGGTCCTCGGTGAAGTCGGGCATGCCGTCGGGCACGCTCTTCGAGCTGCTCGCGGTCGAGAACCCGTGCTGCACGAGCGAGCGCCCGTCGCCGTCGGTGATGAAGGAGGCGGCCTCCGCCGGCCCCGGCGTCCGCATCGCCGCGGCCACGCCGCCCACGACGAGCAGCACTCCCAACCCTGCGGCGACGGTGCTTCGAGCGGCGAACATCCGGTCCTCCTTGACGTATGTGAGGGGGAGGCTATCATCAAACCCATGCCGACTAGGACAGTTGACCCACATCGTCTCCATCGAGCCGATCGGGCCGTCCTCGCGGCACTCGTCGCGCTCGCGATCCTCGTCGGCATCTGGCCGCTGACCGGCGTCCTCACGACGTACGTGCCGCTTCTCGCGGTGCCCGCCGCCGCCGGGCTGCCGTACCTGATCCCGGCACTGCGACTGATGCCGCTCGGCGACACGACGTGGGCGTTCTGGCTCGCGGATGTGGCGGGGGTGCTCGTCATGCTCCTCGTCGCGTTCGTCATGCTCCGCGCACCGAAGCGGCGTGCGGTGCCGAGCCCCGGTCGCGCATTCGGCCGCGGCGTGTGGGTCACGACCGTCGCGGTCGTCGCCGGCAACCTCGTGCGCGGGGTGTTCACGAGCTTCACGGTGCACGCCGACCTCGGCACGTACCTCGGCACCACGGCGGCGAACGTCGTGGTCTCCGCGATCACGGGTGCGTTGCTCGGCCTCGTGGTCGGCGCGGTCGCGGCCATCGTCGCGACGACCGGGCGCGGCAGCGGCGGCACCGACAGCGACGGCGCAGACGGCGACGAAGCGGATGCCGCGGCCGACGCCGAGACGCAGACCGTCGGCGATGACGCCGACGCCGAGGCATCCGTCACCGCCTGACGATCGCCGCGCGCGCCGACGAACGCGCCGCCTGCTAGCGCGGAGCGAATGCCGCGTGGAAGATCGACCACGCGCGCTGGGCGACCTGCCGGCGATCCTCGGCGCCGGTGCGCGCGAGCAGGTCGGCGAGCATCGACACGGCGAGCAGCACGTCGGCGTCCTCGACGGAGTCGCCGATGCGGCCTGCCACTCGTTCGCGTGCCACGAGGGCGCCGACGACCGCTCCGAGCCGCTCACCGAGGTGGACGACCCGGTCGTCGTGCTGGTGCTGCCAGATGAGGTCGATGAGCGCCGTCGACACGACGACCTGCCCGATGACCGCCTCGAGCAGGTCGTCGAGGGTGGCGCCCTCGTGTTCGACGGCGGACTCGAGTTCGTCGATGTTCTCGTCGAAGACGGCGACGGCGAGCGAGAGCCGATCGGGGAAGTGGCGGTAGAGGCTGCCCTGCCCGACGCCCGCCTTCTTGGCGATGGCGTTGAACGGACCCTGCAGGCCGTCGGTCGCGAAGACCTCGCGCGCGGCGGCGATGATGGCGCGCCGGTTGCCGGGGCCGGCGCTCGGCCCGCGATTGGCCTTGCGGCCCTCGGAAGTTCCCTTCCCGCGTTCAGGCACGGGTGCTACCTTACTACCGGACAAGGATGTCCGGTATGGCTTCGCACCACATCGAAGAGAAGGAAGCACCACATGAACACCCCCAAGACCCTCACGGGCGACGACTCGATCAAGACCTGGCTCGAGCACCCCGTGGGCGGCCCGATCCTGCGTGACCTGCTCGCACAGGCCGGGCAGGACGCAGACGTCATGCGCCCCGTGCAGCGCCTCGCCATCAAGCGCCTCATCAAGCTCAGCAAGGGCCAGTTCAGCCAGGAGATGGTCGACCAGCTCGTCGCGCGCGCCGCGGCAGGCGACGTGCCGGCAGGAGCAGCGGATGCCTCCGCCGAGGCGCCCGAGCCGACGACCGAGTCCGCCGATGCCGGCGGTGCCGCTGGCGTCGCATCCGCGGTCGAGCGTCCCGAGTGGGTCGAGCGCCTCGACCAGGGCCGCTTCGCCGGCAAGACCGTCATCGTCACGGGCGCCGGCTCCGGCATCGGTCGGGCGACCGCCTCCCGCATCGCCCGCGAGGGCGGCCGCGTGATCGCCGTCGACGTCTCGCAGGAGCGCCTCGACGACTTCGCGTCGGAGCACGCGGGCGCCGAGATCGTGACGCTCGTGGCCGACATCACCGACGACGCGAAGGTCGCCGAGATCGTCGCCGCAGCGGGCGACCGCATCGACGGCCTCGCGAACATCGCCGGCATCATGGACGACATGACGCCGATCGGCGAGCTCACCGACGCCGTCTGGAAGCGCGTCTTCTCGGTCAACGTCGACGGCACCATGAAGCTCATGCGGGCCGTCGTGCCCGTCATGGTCGCGCGCGGCACCGGGTCGATCGTGAACACCGCCTCCGAGGCCGCCCTCCGCGGCTCGGCCGCGGGTGTCGCCTACACGGCGTCGAAGCACGCGGTCGTCGGCCTCACGAAGTCGACGGCGTTCATGTACGGCCCGAGCGGACTGCGCGTGAACGCGGTGGCTCCCGGTGCCACGATCACGAACATCGAGGCGAAGTTCGCCTCACCGCTCGGCGCCGAGCGCGTGCAGCTCGCGATGACGATCCTGCCCGACGCCGCCGAGGCAGAGGCGCTCGCGGCATCCATCACCTTCCTGCTGAGCGACGACGGCGTCAACATCAACGGCGTCGTGCTCGCGAGCGACGGCGGCTGGTCGGCGGCATGAGCACCGGCGCGGAGGCGGGCAAGCGCGACGTGCTCGTCGTCATCGGCGTCGGCGGCATGGGCGAGGCGATCGCGCGTCGGCAGGGCACCGGTCGCACCGTGGTGCTCGCCGACTTCAGCGAGGCCGCCCTCGAACGCGTCGGCGGGGCTCTGCGCGGCGACGGCTTCGAGGTCGTCACGCACGTCGTCGACGTCTCGTCGCGGGGCTCCGTCGCCGAACTCGCCGATGCGGCCGCCGAGCTCGGCCGGGTGACGCAGGTCGTCCACACGGCCGGGCTCTCCCCGGTGCAGGCGCCGCGCGACGCGATCCTCGCGGTCGACCTGCTCGGCACCGCGCACGTGCTCGACGAGTTCGAGCGGGTGATCGCCCCGGGCGGTGCCGGCCTCGTCATCGCGAGCATGGCCGGTCACTTCCTGCCACCGCTGCCGCCCGAGGTCTCGCACGCACTCGCGACGACCCCGAGCGACGAGCTGCTCGCCCTGCCGGTGCTCGCCTCGGTCACGGATGCCACGGCGGCGTACCCGTTCGCCAAGCACGGCAACCACCTGCGGGTTCGCGCAGCGAGCACCCGCTGGGGCGCACGCGGTGCTCGCGTCAACAGCATCAGCCCCGGCGTCATCTCGACGCCGATGGGCCAGCAGGAGCTCGCCGGCGAGTCCGGCGGGCAGATGCGCGCCATGATCGCCGGCTCCGGCACCGGTCGAGTCGGCACCCCGTACGACATCGCGGATGCCGCGGCGTTCCTGCTGGGTCCCGACGCGAGCTTCATCACCGGCACCGACCTGCTGGTCGACGGCGGTGTCGTCGCCGCGGTCAGCACCGGACAGCTCGACCTGCGCCGCGGGCAGTAGCGACGCGTCACAGAGGGCGCCGATCGCAGTCCCGCGGCCGGCGCCCTCTTGGTCGCACCCGGTCGGGCGATGGCGCACGGCATCCGAGTACGCTGCTCGGATGCGCTTCGGAACGCTCGACTTCACGCCCGCCGCCGCCTCCCCCGCCCTGCTCGCGGCGTCCACGGCGGCCGCGGTCGGCGCGATGCCGGCAGCGGATGCCTCGGCGGTGCTGGTCTCCGCGATCGACCCCGGTCTCGCCGACACGGCCGCCTTCTGCGAGCACTACGAGATCTCGATGGGCGACGGCGCGAACTGCGTGATCGTGCAGGCGCGCCGGGGCGAGCGCACCTGGCACGCCGCGTGCCTCGTGCGCGGCGGCGACCGGCTGGACGTGAACGGCGCCGTGCGCCGGCATCTCGACGCGCGCAAGCTCTCGTTCGCCCCGATGGACGCCGCGGTCGAGCTCACCGCCATGGAGTACGGCGGCATCACGCCGATCGGCCTGCCCGCCGACTGGCAGATCCTCGTCGACCAGTCCGTCGCCGAGCACGAACGGCTCATCGTCGGCAGCGGCATCCGCGCTTCGAAGCTGCTCGTCCCGGGTGCGCTGCTCGCGAGACTGCCGAACGCCGAGGTGCTGCCGATCGCGCAGCGCCCGGGATAGCCAACTCGGCTGGCCGAACTCCGCGAGCGCTCAGCTCTCCGTCGCGGCGACGCGCCGACGGCGTCGCAGGGCGATGAGCAGCGTCGCGACCGAGCCGCCGACCGCGATGAGCAGTGCCGCGACGGCGACACCGAGGTAGCGCCACTCGGATGCCTCGCTGTACGGGAACGTGTCGGCCCAGTCGAGGCCGAGGCGCACGACGACCGCGCCGAGCACCCAACTGAGCAGGATCCCTACGATGACGAACAGCGTGCCACGCATGCCCTCATCGTAGGAGGCCGCGCCGCCGGCGGAGGAGTCGGCGCTGTCGGCGCCGGGCATTAACCTCGATTCGGCCCGCGATCACGGGCAGCAGACGAAGGACGCCATGCCGAAAGACGCTCGACTCAAGCCGCCCCGCATCGACGAGATCGTGCTCACCGACCTCGTCGACGGCAAGATCGACGAACTGGCCGCCGGCGACCGCGTCGAAGGCCGTCGCTTCCGCGGCGGCGATCTCTCGGAACGCGACCTCACCGGGGTGACCATCGGCGAGTGCGAGCTCGTCGGGGTGTTCGCCCACGATGCGCTGCTCCGCGGGGCGACACTCACCGAGACCGTGGTCGAGCGGCTCGAGGCCCCCGTGCTGCGCGCACCGCGCGCGACGCTTCGCGACGTGCTCGTGTCGGGCTCCCGCATCGGGTCGGTCGAGTTCTACGACAACACCTGGCAGTCGGTCCGCTTCGTCGGCTGCAAGCTCGGCTTCGTCAACCTGCGGGGTGCGGAGGTCCGCGACATCCGCTTCACCGACTGCACCATCGAGGAGCTCGACCTCGGCAACGCGCGGGCCGACCGCGTCGCGTTCGAGCAGTGCGACGTGCGATCGCTCGACGTGACGGGCGCCAGGCTCACCGACGTCGACCTGCGCGGTCTCGACCTCGCCGCGATCGCCGGTATCGACGGGCTGCGGGGCGCCACGATGGACGGCATGCAGGTCGCGCTGCTCGCGACGACGCTCGCGAGTCACCTGGGCATCCGCGTCGTCGACTGATCTCCGGTCGGCTGCGGTCGCCATCGATGCGGTCTCGTGATCGAACGACCCTTCCGCGCGCCGTCGCCGACGGCTAGTGTTGGCCGGAACTGGGTCAAGCGACCCAGTTCGACGGACAGCGAGGTTCCCGATGCACGACGCCCCCACGACGCACGCCGACGATCGGGCGGATCGCGCGGCCCAGGAGACGGCCTCCGAGACCACCTCCGAGGCCACCTCCGAGACGACCGCGGCTCGACACGCCGCTCGTCGCCCGCTCGTCGCCGTCATCGCGATGCTCGCCCTGATCGTCGTCCAGGCCGTCGCCGACCCGACCGGACTGCTCGCCCTCGTCGGCTGGTCGGGTGCGATTCCGCAGGCGAGTGCCGGCGTCTGGCCGTTCGCGCCGTACCTGGTGTTCGTGCCCGTGGTGCTCGGCGTCGTGTGGTGGGCGGCCGTGCGAGCCGGCGACCGGTTCTGGACGCTCACGGCGGGCGTCGTGCTCGCCGTCCTGCTGGCCCAGGCCGCGGCCTGCCTCGTCATGACGTGGGACCTCGCGGTCGCCGCGTGGGCCGCCGGCTTCGTGACGGCGAAGGCCGTGCCCGCGGCGCTCATCGTGGCAGCCCTCGCGCGCTGGTTCGGCGGCCCGACGGATCGCCGGTCGTTCCAACGCGGCTCGATCTGGCCTGCCGCCGTGATCTTCGCCGTCCTCGCACCGCTCCTCGCGGGCCTCTGGTGGACGGGCGCCGTCTATGCGGACGGCATCCCGGTGGCGCGCCTCGACCGCGGCATCCCCTCGATGCTCATCGCCGTGGTCCTGATCGCCGGCGCGACCGCCCTGTGCCTGCGCTGGATGCGGGCACGCGTGCCCGGCGTGCTCGGCGGCTGGCTCGCGGCACTCGTCGCCGGCGGACTCGTCGGCATCGTGCAGGCGGTCGTCGCCCTCATCGTCGACGGCGGCTTCGCCGGCGACATCTGGCCGCTGATGGCGGCGTACGTGACGGTCGCCGACGGGCTCGCCTTCGGCGCCTGCGCCGGCTGGATCGTCGGGGTGAGCGCGGTCGTCACCGACCGGGTGCTGGCGCGGCGCGGCGCGTCGCGCGGCCCGCAGCTCGTCGCCGCGTCGGTGGCCGTCGTCGCGATGGGCGCGGCATTCCTCCTGCCCGGCGGGGATGCCGCGAGCGCAGTCGACGCGAGCACCTCGCCCCCCGAGGGCTTCCTCCGCGCCGAGGGCTCGATCATCACCGACGGCGCCGGCAACCAGGTGCTGCTGCGGGGCGTCAACGTCAACCAGCTCGTCGACTTCTACCAGCACCAGCCCGACGTGCCCGCGACGCGGCCGCTGACCGAAGACGACTACGCGAGCATGGCCGAGTACGGCTTCAACGTCGTGCGACTGAACCTCTCGTGGTCGGCGCTCGAGCCCGAGCGGGGCACGCTCGACCCCGAATACCTCTCGAAGATCGAGGAAGCGGTGGCGTGGGGCGAGGAGTACGGCATCTACACCGTGCTCGACATGCACCAGGACGGCTGGTGGAACGGCCCCACTGAAGCGGGCACCGCGTGCCGCCCCGGCACCGAGGAGATGTGGGGCTACGACGGCGCCCCGGAATGGGCGACGATCACCGATGACGCGCCGCGCTGCCAGTTCACCGGGCGCGACATCTCCCCCGCCGGCGACCGTGCCTTCCAGAACTTCTACTTCGACACCGACGGGGTGCAGACGGCGTTCGCCGAGACCTGGGGCGAGCTCGCCGCGGAGTTCGCCGACGAGCCGATGGTCGCGGGCTTCGACCTGATCAACGAGCCCGGCTTCGGCGAGACGGCGCCCGTGACGACCTCCCACCAGCTCGGGAGGTTCTACGACCGGGCGATCGACGAGATCCGCGAGGCCGGCGCACCGCAGATCGTGTTCTTCGAGCCGAGCATCCTCTGGTCGGGCCTCGGGTTCGACACCGGCCCCACCCCCGGGTTCACCGACGACGACAACATCGTCTTCTCGCCGCACCTCTATGCCGAGTCGATCACGATGGACCGCGACCTGGGCATCCCGCCGATCGTCAGCATCGAGCGCCAGTTCGCGCTCGCTCAGCGCGTCGCCGACCTCTACGACGCCCCCTTGTGGTCGGGCGAGTACGGCTACTGGGGCGATGACGACGACGTGCTCGCCCGCATGAACCGCTACGCCGACGAAGAGGACGAGCGCAGGCTCGGCAGCGCGTACTGGGTCTGGAAGCAGGCCTGCGGCGACCCGCAGAACGGCATCGGACCCTTCGGCAACGCCCTCATGATGCAGGAGTGCGAGACCGGCGGCGACGCTCCGCCCAAGGCGGATCTTCTCGAGATCCTGAGCCGCGCCTACCCGCAGTCCGCTCCTGGGGTGCTGACCTCGCTCGAGGCCGAGGGCGCCGCCGTCGATCTCGCCGGCACGACGCCCGACCGCGGCTGCGACCTCGAGGTGTGGATCCCCGGCGCGGCCGAACCCGACGTCGAGGTCACCGGCATCGAGGAGGTCGAGACGACCGAGGTTCCGGGCGGATGGATCGTGACGGGCTGCGCCGACGGCGACTACACGTTGTCGACCAACGGCTAGCCTCGGAGGCATGACGTCCGAGCAGGCGCCGAGCGGGCGCGACCGCCGCGACGACGGCCGTCGCGCCTCGCTCGCCGCGATGATCGCCGCGGAGCCCGACCGGCTCCGTCGGCGGAGCATCTCGCTCGGCGTCGCGCCCGATGATGCAGAGGATGTCGCGCAGACGGCGCTGCTCAGGGCCTGGCGCTCGATCGAGCAGCTGCACGCGCCGGAACCCGGGCAGATGTGCTCCTGGCTCGATGTCATCGCACGGAACGCCGCGGCCGACCTCGCCCGCCAGCGGGCCCGCCGACCGGTGGCGGCGCTCGACGCCGACCTGCCCGATCTCGCCGACGGCACGAGCGTCGCCGGAGACGTCGAGATGCGGCTGATCCTCGACGGCGCCCTCGACGCCATCCGCGGCCTTCCCGATTCCCTTCGCGAACCGCTGCTCCTCAGCGTCGTCGACGAGCTCCCGGCACCCGAGATCGCCGAGCGCCTCGGGATCACGCCCGCCGCCGCGCGACAGCGCATCTCCCGAGCCCGCAAGTCGCTCGCCGAGTGCCGGGAGTCCGGCATGTCCGACGCCGGCTGACTCGCTCCCCGCCCCTGCGGGTGCACCGGATCGAGCTCACGGTCGAACCGGTGCACGCAACTCCCCCGACGGAAGGGCCGGCCCTGTTCCCCCAGCGGCCGGCCCTCCCGTGGCGTGCGTCAGGCGGTGCCGAACGGGTTGTCGACGGCGTAGCGCCATCCGTGCTGCTCGTCGTGGACGGCGACGTCGGCGGTCGTGCCGGCCAGCGCGATGTCGGAGCCGTCGGGGCCGGTGCCCGTGATCGTCCAGTCGGCGATCGCGAGGCCGGTGTCGCCGCGCTGGAACACGTGGCGCACCATCATCGTGATCGGCAGGTTCAGGCCGAGGAACTGCTCGAGCGCGCCGCGCACGTTCTCCTCGCCCTGCACCGGCTGCCCGGGCGCCGGCACGAACACGACGCCGTCGACGTTCAGCGCCATCAGGCCGTCGAGGTCGCGCGCGTTGAACCGGTCGGCGAACGCGAGGTTGAGCTGGTCGAGCGAGGTGACGGGGTTCGCCATGGACGAGGCCTTTCTTCATGGGGCCCGCCTGTTGCCGGCCCTACTGAGAAAGACGCCGTAGCGCCCGAGGTGTGACACGCGCATCCGACTCGCGCGCATGCGACCCGCGCCGCAAACGAAAACGGCCCGGAGCCTCATGGAGACCCGGACCGTTCGATGTGTGGTGCGCGAGGGGGGACTTGAACCCCCACACCCTTGCGAGTACTGGCACCTGAAGCCAGCGCGTCTGCCAATTCCGCCACTCGCGCACGTGTGGTCGCACTCTCGTGCGTCCAACCACGAGAGACTAACATCTCGCGCCCGGCAAAGCCATTCGAGCGCAGCGGATGCCCCGGGCGGTGCACTGAGTCGCAGGATGAACGCGCCGACACGCCGACGGCCCCCGGCGTGTCGGGAGATCCGACCTGCGACTCAGCACGCCCCGGCCGAGTTGCCTGCCACAGCGCCGGGGGGCCGAAGGACCGGCACCCGACCCTCCACGATTCCTCCGAGTCCGGTTCGCACCTCGCGCTGCCCTGCCACGCGGGAATAGCATCGATCACCGGGTTCCGTTGCCCCGACCGTCGCGACGAAAGGACCGCAGCTTGACGCTCCCCAGCGAGTCCACCCGGGCTCTCAGTGGCATCCGTGCCTATCTCTTCGACCTCGACGGCGTGCTGACGCCGACCGCGACCGTGCACATGCACGCGTGGGCGCGCCTCTTCACGCCGTATCTCGAGCAGCACGGCGCCGCGCCGTACACCGAGTCCGACTACTTCTCGTACATCGACGGCAAGCCGCGCTACGACGGGGTCCGGAGCCTCCTCGAGAGCCGCGGCATCCGCGTGCCCGAGGGCGACGTCACCGACGCACCGAGCGAAGACACCGTGCACGGACTCGGCAACCGCAAGAACGAGGCCTTCAACGAGACCCTCGCCGAGGAGGGCGTCGAGGCGTACCCGGCGAGCGTCGCCTTCCTCGACGCGGTGCAGGCGAGCGGATGCCTCGTGGCCGTCGTCTCGAGCTCGAAGAACGCGCCGTCGGTGCTGGCGGCCGCCGGGCTCGCCGATCGCTTCGAGGTCGTCGTCGACGGGGCGGTCGCCGCGCGCGACGGCATCCCCGGCAAGCCGGCCCCCGACACCTTCGAGCGCGCGGCCGAGCTGCTCGGGGTGCCGACCACGGTGTGCGCCGTCGTCGAAGACGCCGAGTCGGGCGTGACCGCGGGCGCGGCCGGCGAGTTCGGGATCGTGATCGGCGTCGACCGGGGCGTCGGCCGGGCCGCGCTCGAGGGCCTCGGCGCCGACATCGTGGTCGACGAGCTCGATGAACTGATCCCGCTGCTTCCCGTCGGCTCCGACACGCACGCGAACGACACCCCACGAGAGGACGGCGAATGAGGTTCGCAGACCACGACCCGCTGAACCGCACGCGGTTCCCGATCGACGAGTGGGCGCTCGTGGAGACCGAGTTCGGCGAGGCCGACATGGGTCGCACCGAGACGATCTTCGCGGTCGGCAACGGGTACCTCGGCCTCCGCGGCAACGTCGAGGAGGGCCGCGACGGCCACATGCACGGCACCTTCGTGAACGGGTTCCACGAGACGTGGCCGATCCGCCACGCCGAAGAGGCGTTCGGCTTCGCCCGGGTCGGCCAGACCATCGTGAACGCGCCCGACGCGAAGGTCATCCGCCTCTACGTCGACGACGAGCCGCTCGTGCTCACGGTCGCCGAGCTCCTCTCCTACGAACGCCGGCTCGACTTCCGTCTCGGCGCGCTCAGCCGGTCGATCGTCTGGCGCACGCCGTCGGGCAAGCGCGTGCTCATCACGAGCCGGCGCATGGTGAGCTTCACCGACCGCCACCTCGCGGTGCTCGACTACGAGGTCGAGATGCTCGACGCCGACGCGGCGGTGACCATCTCGAGCCAGATCCTGAATCGGCAGGACGGCCGCGACGAGTACCGCTCCGGCGTGCCCGAGGCGATCGGCAGCTTCGACCCGCGCAAGGCGGAGATGTTCAACGAGCGCGTCATGCAGCCGCGGGTGAAGCGGGCCGAGGGCGGGCGGTACATGCTCGGCTACCAGACCACGAACTCGGGCATGACGATCGCGGTCGGTGCCGAGCACCAGATCGCGACCGAGAACCAGTTCAGCGAGTCGAGCTCCATCGGCGACGACCTCGCGAAGCACATCTACCGCGTGCACGCCAAGCAGGGCCAGCCGATCCGCGTGACGAAGACGATCAGCTACCACACGGCCCGCACCGTGCCGACGCGCGAACTCGTCGACCGGTGCGACCGCACGCTCGACCGCGCCGCCGAACTCGGCGTGGCCGAGCTGTTCGCGCAGCAGCGTTCATGGCTCGACGACTTCTGGGCGCGAGCCGACGTCGAGGTCCAGGGCCAGGCCGCGATCCAGCAGGCGACCAGGTGGAACCTGTTCCAGCTCGCGCAGGCGACCGCCCGCACCGACGGCGACGGCGTCGCCGCGAAGGGCGTGAGCGGTTCGGGCTACGGCGGCCACTACTTCTGGGACACCGAGGTGTACGTGCTGCCGTTCCTCAGCTACACGGCGCCGGTCGTGGCGCGCAACGTGCTGAGATTCCGGCAGCGGATGCTTCCTGCCGCCCGCGCCCGGGCGCTGGAGCTGAACCAGCTCGGGGCCCTGTTCCCGTGGCGCACGATCAACGGGCAGGAGTCGAGCGCGTACTACGCGGCCGGCACGGCGCAGTACCACATCGACGCCGACATCTCCTATGCGCTGAACCAGTACGTCAGGGCCACCGGCGACCAGGACTTCCTCGCCCGCGGCGCGATCGACATCCTCGTCGAGACGGCGCGCATGTGGGAGGACCTCGGGTTCTGGCGCTCGAACGCCGACGACGTGTTCCACATCCACGGCGTCACGGGCCCCGACGAGTACACGACGGTCGTCAACGACAACCTGTACACGAACGTGATGGCGCGGGCGAACCTCGCCGCCGCGGCATCCGCCGTCGACGACCTGCAGGTGCTCGACCCGGCTGCCTACGACCGCCTCGTCGAGCGCCTCTCGGTGACGCCGGCCGAGGTCGCGGGCTGGCGGCGGGCGGCGGCGCACATGCACATCCCCTTCGACGAGCAGCTCGGCATCCACCCCCAAGACAGCGCCTTCCTGCAGAAGGAGCTGTGGGATCTCGAGGCCACGCCCGAGGACCGGCGCCCCCTGCTGCTGCACTACCACCCGCTCGTCATCTACCGCTTCCAGGTGCTGAAGCAGGCCGACGTCGTGCTCGCCCTCTACCTGCAGGGCGATCGCTTCTCGACCGAGGCGAAACGCGCCAACTTCGAGTACTACGACCCGCTGACCACGGGCGACTCGACGCTGTCGGCGGTCGTGCAGTCGATCATCGCGTCCGAGGTCGGCTACCACGAGCTCGCGATGCGGTACTTCCGCTCGGCGCTCTTCGTCGACCTCGCCGACCTGCACAACAACACGGCCGACGGCGTGCACGTCGCCTCGACGGGCGGCGTGTGGAGCGCCCTCGTCTCGGGCTTCGGCGGTTTCCGCGACCACAACGGGGTCTTCACGTTCGATCCGCGCCTGCCCGACGGCTGGCAGCGACTGACGTTCCGGGTCACGCTCCGCGGCACGCGGCTGCGCGTCGACCTCACCCCCGATGCGATCTCGTTCGCCGTCGAAGACGGCATCGAGGCACGGGTCAGGGTGCGCGGGGCGGAGGTGGTGGTGAGCACCGGCTCGGATGTCTCGGTGCCGCTCGACGGCCAGGGCCCGCGCCTGTACGGCGCGCCGACGATGCGGGATGTCACGGGCTCCCGCCGCGCCGACGGAAGCCTGCTGACGGCGTCGATCCCGACCCTGTCGCTCGATGTCGACGAAGCCGACTCGGCGATCCAGATGGACTGATCACGAGTCTTCCCAGCCCTTCGGGCTACCATGTCACAAGTCATGACGGCGTCGGTTCGAAACGACGGCGTCGGCGCAAATCTGGAGCGGGAGACCTGTGGGCCTACTGGACAACTTCGAGAAGGGTCTCGAGCGCGCCGTCAACGGCGCTTTCGCGAAGACCTTCCGCTCGGGGCTGCAACCCGTCGAGATCACCTCCGCCCTGAAGCGGGAGATCGACACGAAGGCGGCCGTGGTCTCGCGCGACCGCGTGCTCGTGCCGAACAGCTTCGTGGTGCGCATGGCGCCCGACGACCACGCGCGCATGTCCGGCCTGGGGCCGGCGCTCATCGACGAGCTCGTCGACCTCGTGCAGAAGCACGCCGCGAGCCAGCACTTCCAGTTCGCCGGCGGCATCACCCTGTCGCTGCACGCCGATCCCGGCCTCTCCGTGGGCATGGTGCAGGTCGATTCGCAGAACGTGAAGGGCCAGGTCGCCTGGACCCCCGTGCTCGACGTGAACGGCAAGCGCTACCCGATCATGAAGGGCCGCACCGTCATCGGCCGCGGCAGCGAGGCCGACGTCACCCTCGACGACTCCGGCGCGTCGCGTCGGCACGCCGAGGTGCAGTGGGACGGCAGTCGCGCGCGGGTGCGCGACCTCGGCTCGACGAACGGCACCCAGCTCAACGGCTCCCCGGTGAAGGAGGCCATCCTCGAGCCCGACTCGGTCATCGGCATCGGCCGGTCCCGCATCACGTTCCGCGTGCTGGCGCAGGCCTCGAGCTCTGGCGCAAACACGCGCGGCCGCACCGACCCGGCCACCGAACGCCACGACATGGGCGGGTTCTGGGGGCCCGGCGAATGAGCGAACTCACCCTCCTCGTGCTCCAGCTCGGCTTCCTCCTGCTGCTCTGGGTCTTCGTCTTCGCGATCGTCTACGCGCTCCGCAGCGACCTGTTCGGCCAGCGCGTGCGCAAGTTGCGGCCCGAGACCGCGTCGGCCGCTCCGGCTCCCGCGGCCCCCGCCGCGGCATCCGCGTTCCCGAGCGCCCCGGTGGCGGCGCCCGCCGCCGCGACGGCGCCGGTCTCGCACGCAGCTGCCTCCGGCGGCGGCACCGGCGAGCTCGCCTCGAGCGAGAACGCGACGCGGCTCGTCATCACGAGCGGCACGAAGAACGGCGCAGAGTTCCCGCTCGGCCACGACGAGATCACGATCGGCCGTTCGAGCGACTCGGCCATCATCATCCGCGACGACTACACCTCGACCCATCACGCGCGTCTCATGCAGTGGAACGGTCGATGGATGCTCCAAGACCTCGATTCGACCAACGGCACCTTCCTCAACGGCTCCCGAGTGACCGTGCCCACCCCGATCCCGCTCGGAGCCACCGTGAAGGTCGGAGCGACGACGTTCGAGCTGCGGCGGTAGCCCATGGCGAACATCAAGGCGAGCGCTGCGGTCTCGCACGTCGGACGGATCCGCTCGAACAACCAGGACTCCGGCTACGCCGGCCGCCGCCTGTTCGTCGTGGCCGACGGCATGGGCGGGCACGCGGGCGGCGACGTCGCGAGCGCGATCGCCACACGGCGCATCGCCGAGGCCGACGTCGACTACGACAACACGGCCGAGGCCTCGGCGTCCCTCGAAGGCGCCCTGATCGCGGCCAACCGTCAGCTCGCGGCGACCGTCGCCGACCACTCCGAGCTGACCGGCATGGGGACGACCGTCAGCGCCGTGCTGCTCGTGGGCGACCGCGTCGTCATCTCGCACATCGGCGACTCCCGCATCTACCTGCTGCGGTCGGGCGAGCTCAGCCAGATCTCCACCGACCACACCTTCGTGCAGCGCCTCGTCGACGCCGGGCGCATCACGGCCGAAGAGGCGATGGTGCACCCTCGGCGATCGGTGCTCATGCGCGTGCTCGGCGACGTCGAGGCCTCGCCCGAGATCGACGCCCTCGTGCTCGACACCCGTGACGGCGACCGATGGATGCTCTGCTCCGACGGGCTCTCGGGCGTCGCCTCCTTCGACGACATCCATGACATCATGTCGGCCGACGCCGGCGCCAAGCAGGTCGCCGACCGACTCGTCAAGGCCTCGCTCGACGGCGGCGCCCCCGACAACGTCACCGTCGTGATCCTCGACATCGGCGAGCCGCCCGCCCCGGCGACGCCGCCGCTCATCGTCGGCTCGGCCGCCGCCCCGCCGGCGTTCGGCCAGCCGTCCGAGCCGGCGCGCGCCCGCGGCATCCGCCTGACGCCCTTCCGTCCTCACCCGGTTCAAGAGACGCACTTCGAGCCCGACTCCGAGGACTTCTTCGACGAGATCATCGAGGAGGATGCGCGCCGACGCCGGCGCCGCCGCTGGATGTGGAGCTTCTGGATCGTCCTGCTGATCGGGGCGATCGTGGCGACCTTCGCGCTCGGCTACCAGTGGACGCAGACCCGCTTCTACGTCGGCGAGTCCAACGGCCGGGTCGCCATCTACCAGGGCATCCAGCAGAACCTCGGACCGATCTCGCTGCACGAGCTGTTCACCGAGACCGAGCTCGACGTCGCCGAGCTCCGCACCTACGACCAGCAGCGGGTCCAGCAGACGATCAGCGCCGGCACCTACGCCGAGGCGTATCGCATCGTGCAGCGGCTGGAGGAATCCATTGAGTGATCTCCAGTCCGTGCCGCTGACGGGCACGCCGCCAGAGGGCATCCGGCGCATCCGGATCCCGCAGAAGCTGCGCAACCTCGAGTTCTGGCTCCTGCTCGTGGCGTGCTTCATCAACGCCGCCGCCATCGTGCTCGTGCAGCTCGGGGCGCTCGGCCGCGTCGACACGCAGCTCGTGCTGCTCGGCGCGGGCCTCTCGTTCCTCGTCTTCGGGTTGCACATCGCGATGCGCTACACGGCGCGCGACGCCGACCCCTTCCTGCTGCCGATCGCGACCGTGCTGAACGGCCTCGGCATCGCGATGATCTATCGCATCGACATCGCCGAGGGCGATGCCGGGTGGGAGAGCGCGGCCGTCAGGCAGATCGTGTGGAGCGCCATCGCGATCATCTGCGCGATCGCGACGATCCTCGTCATCCGCAATCACCGCGTGCTCTTCCGCTACACCTACCTCGCGGGGCTCCTGGCGATCGTCCTGCTGCTGCTCCCGCTCGTGCCCGGTCTCGGGCGCGAGGTGTACGGCGCCCGGGTGTGGATCGGCATCGGCGACATCGCGACCTTCCAGCCGGGCGAGATCGCGAAGATCGCGCTGGCCGTCTTCTTCGCCGGCTACCTCGTGCGCAACCGCGACTCCCTGTCGATGGTGGGCACGAAGTTCCTCGGCATGCAGTTCCCGCGGGCGCGTGATCTCGGCCCGCTCCTCATCGTGTGGGCGCTGTCGATGGCCGTCATCGTGTTCCAGCGCGACCTCGGCACCGCGCTCCTCTACTTCGGCCTCTTCCTCGTGATGCTCTACGTCGCGACGAGCCGGCTCTCGTGGGTCGTGCTCGGGTTGAGCCTCTTCATCGGCGGCGCGATCATCGCGAGCCAGACCCTCGACTACGTCGGCAACCGCTTCGCGAACTGGCTCGACCCGTTCAGCGATGATCGCTTCAGCGCAGAGATCGGCGGCAGCTACCAGCTCGTGCAAGGTCTCTTCGGGCTCGCGAACGGTGGCCTCATCGGCACCGGCTGGGGCCAGGGGCGCCCCGATCTCACCCCGGTGCCGCAGAGCGACTACATCATCGCGAGCCTCGGCGAGGAGCTCGGCCTCGCCGGCATCTTCGCGATCCTCGCCCTCTACCTGCTGTTCGTGGCGCGCGGGTTCCGCATCGGCTTCGCCGGGCAGGACGACTTCGGCAAGCTCCTCGGCGTCGGGCTCGCGTTCGTCGTGGCGCTGCAGGTCTTCATCGTCGTCGGCGGCGTCACGCGCGTCATCCCCTTGACCGGCCTCACGACGCCGTTCCTCGCGGCGGGTGGTTCATCGCTCGTGGCGAACTGGATCATCGTCGCGCTCCTGCTGCGACTCTCCGACACGGTCCGCAACCATCCGAGGCTGGTGATCGACGGATGAATCGAGAACTCAAGCGCGTCTCCATCGTCGCGTTCCTCATGTTCCTGACCCTGCTCGTCTCGTCGACGATCATCCAGTACGTGCAGGCGGAGGCCCTCGCGGCCGATCCCCGCAACTCGCGCACGCTCTACGAGAGCTACTCGATCGAGCGCGGCCCGATCCTGGTCGGCGGGGAGCCGATCGCGTACTCGCAGCCCTCCGACGACGACTACAAGTTCCAGCGCGTGTACGCCAACGGGCCTCTGTACGCGCCGGTCACGGGGTACCTCCCCGTCAACGGCGAGGCGACGGGCCTCGAGCGCTCGGTCAACGAGTACCTGAGCGGCCAGTCGTCGAGCCAGTTCTTCGACTCCCTCAACCGCCTGATCTCCGGACAGGACCCGATGGGCGCATCCGTCGAGGTGGCGATCGACCCGGTCGCGCAGCAGGCCGCGTGGGACGCCCTCGGCGACTACACGGGCGCCGTCATCGTCACCGAGCCGTCGACCGGCCGCATCATCGCGATGGTCACGAAGCCCACGTTCGACCCGAACTCGATGGCCGTGCACAACTCGGCGGAGGTGACGGCCACCTACGACGGCCTCCTCGCCGATCCGGCCGACCCGCTCTTCAACCGTGCCACGGGCGGCGACATGAACCCGCCCGGATCCGTGTTCAAGCTCGTCGTGACCGCGGCGGCGCTCGAGTCGGGCCGGTACACGCCCGAGTCCACGTTCCCGAACCCGGGCGAGCTCACGCTGCCCGGCACCGACTCCATCGTGCGGAACTCGGGCGGCGGGTCGTGCGGCGGCGGCGCGACCGTCACCCTCGCCGACGCGCTCCGTCTCTCGTGCAACATCCCGTTCGCCGAGCTCGGCATGGAACTCGGCGACGACGCGATCCGCGATCAGGCCGAGAAGTTCGGGTTCAACAGCGAGTTCCTGATCCCGACGGTCACCGAGGTGAGCACGTACCCGCGAGTGCTCGACGAACCGCAGACCGCGCTGAGCGCATTCGGTCAGGGCGACGGGCTGCGCGCGACCCCCATGCAGATGGCCATGGTGTCGGCTGCGATCGCCAACGGCGGCATCGTCATGGACCCGAACCTGGTCGATCAGATCACGGCTCCCGACTTCACTCCTTTGCAGGAGTTCGAGGCCAAGGAGTTCGGGCGGGCCATCAGCGAGGAGACGGCGAACACGATGGTGGGGATGATGGTCAACGGCGTCGAGAACGGTGCCGCGAGTAATGCAAGAATAGACGGCGTCAGCGTGGCCGGTAAGACAGGTACAGCGGAGAACGGCGAGAGTGACCCCTACACTCTCTGGTTCACCGGTTTTGCCCCCGCCGACAATCCTCAGTATGCGATCACAGTGCTCGTTGAGGATGGCGGGGGACTTGGCCAGGAGGGGTACGGCAATCTCATCGCCGCACCCGTCGCAAAGCAGGTACTAGAGGCGGTGCTGAACAAATGAGACCGAGCGCAGGGCTCACCTTCGGAGGGCGCTACGAACTGCAGTCCCGCATCGCGATCGGCGGGATGGGCGAGGTGTGGCAGGCCACAGACCTCGTCATCGGCCGTCAGGTCGCGATCAAGATCCTGAAAGACGAGTACCTGGGCGACCCGGGCTTCCTCGAGCGCTTCCGCGCCGAGGCCCGCCACGCCGCGCTCGTCAACCACGAGGGCATCGCCAACGTCTTCGACTACGGCGAGGAGGACGGCAGCGCCTACCTCGTCATGGAGCTCGTGCCCGGCGAAGCGCTGTCGACGATACTCGAGCGCGAGCACGTGCTCTCCACCGACAAGGTGCTCGACATCGTCGCGCAGACCGCGGCGGCACTGCAGGCCGCGCACGCAGCGGGCCTCGTGCACCGCGACATCAAGCCCGGCAACCTGCTCATCACGCCCGACGGGCGCGTCAAGATCACCGACTTCGGCATCGCGCGCATCGCCGACCAGGTGCCGCTGACCGCGACCGGCCAGGTCATGGGCACGGTGCAGTACCTGTCGCCCGAGCAGGCGTCGGGTCACCCGGCCTCGCCGACGACCGACATCTACTCGCTCGGCATCGTCGCCTACGAGGCCCTCGCGGGCCGCCGTCCGTTCACGGGCGAGTCGCAGGTCGCGATCGCGATGGCGCAGATCAACGAGACGCCGCCCGACCTGCCGGTGACGGTCTCGGAGCCGGTGCGCAACCTGGTCTACGGATGCATCGCGAAGAACCCGGCCGACCGGCCGCAGTCCGCCGCGCACCTCGCACGCGCAGCCACGGCCCTCCGCCGCGGCGACGTGCAGGCTGCCGCCGCTGCCGTGCCCGCCGTACTGGGCGCTGCCGGCGCCACCGCCGCGACGATGCTCATGCCCGCTGCCGGTGCCACGGCCGCGACGACGGTGATGCCGTCGGCCGCGGGCGCGCCGCTCGACGGCGAAGAGCCACTCGAAGAGAAGAAGAAGCGCAGCCCCTGGACCTGGCCGCTCATCGTCCTCATCGCGCTGCTCGCGATCGTGCTGATCGGCACGATCATCGCGCTGGCCCTGAACGGCGGCGGCAAAGAGGCGCCGTCGACGGCACCTTCGACTCCTCCGTCGAAGACGGCCACGACGCCGCCCCCGCCGCCCACCACCGAGGCCCCCACGAACGCGCAGGTCAACCGTGAAGACTACCTCGGTCTCACGGTCGACGAGGCCCGCGCGAAGCTCGAGGGCATCGGCATGGTCGTGAACGCCGTCGAGGGCAATCCCGCCGCGAATGCCGACGAAGCCGGCCGCGTGTACGACGTCAACCCCACGGGCAACATGAAGATCGGCTCCGAGGTGACGATCACGTACTACGCCGCTCCCGAGGCGCCGACTGCGCCGACGTCGGCACCGACCGCGAACCCGAACCCGTTCACGCCGTCGTCCGATCCCAACGCGAAGGTGCCCGTCACGATCTCGTGGAGCGCTCAGCAGTGCCCCTCCGGGCAGGAGCTGACCGGCTACTCCGTGCAGGTCACGGGTGACGCGACAGCACCTGGTCCGGTGCCGGCCGGTACCACAACGGCGCAGGTCATGGCCGGGCAGGACGAGTTCCAGGTGACCTACCTGTACTTCTGCGGCCCGGTGAGTTCCCCGACCTCGCCTCCGCTGACGGTGACCGTCGACAACTGACCGACGGAACCGCGGAACACGAGAAAGGGCATGGAGCTGCACGGTGAACGATGAAGGACGAGTGCTCGCGGGTCGATACCGCGTCGGCGCTCTCATCGGGCGCGGCGGCATGTCCGACGTGCACGTGGGCACCGACACCCGATTGGGGCGGCAGGTCGCGATCAAGCTGCTGAAACCGCAGCTCGCGACCGACCCGGCGTTCCGCATGCGGTTCCGTCAAGAGGCGCAGTCGGCGGCCCGCATGGCCCACCCCACGATCGTGCGCGTCTTCGACGCCGGTGAAGAGACCGTGGTCGACGCTGCCGGTCAAGAGGTGCAGCTGCCGTTCATCGTGATGGAGTTCGTCGAAGGACGGCTGCTGAAGGACATCATCCACGACGGACCCCTCGAGGCGGCCGCTGCGGTTCGCGTCATCGACGGCGTGCTGACCGCGCTCGAGTACTCGCACCGAGCCGGTGTCGTGCACCGCGACATCAAGCCCGGCAACATCATGATCACGACCGCCGGCCAGGTGAAGGTCATGGACTTCGGCATCGCGCGCGCAGTCTCCGACTCCTCGACGACCGTCGCGCAGACCACGGCCATCCTCGGAACCGCCTCGTACTTCTCGCCCGAGCAGGCGAAGGGCGAGACCGTCGATGCCCGCACCGACCTGTACTCGACCGGCGTGGTGCTCTTCGAGATGCTGACCGGTCGTCCGCCGTTCCGCGGCGATACCCCGGTCGCGGTGGCCTACCAGCACGTCAGCGAGAAGCCGGTCAAGCCGAGCGTCATCAACCCGAAGGTCTCACCGGCCCTCGACGCCGTCGTGATGCACGCCCTCTCGAAGAACCGCGACCAGCGCTACCAGTCGGCCGCCGAGTTCCGCACGGACGTCGACACCGCGGCATCCGGTCGCGTGCCCGTCCACCGGGAACCCGATCAGGCCACGATGCTCTTCGGGGCGCCGACCGGCTCGCTCTCGAGCTCCGAGCTCGCCCTGCGCCAGCTCGCCGAAGACGAGACGATGACGCGAACCCAGCGTCGCCCGCCCGCGATCTGGATCTGGTCGGGCATCATCGGCGTCGTCGTCATCGTCATCGCCGTCATGTACTGGGCGTTCAACCTGCAGCCGACGGCCGAGTTGCCGCCGAACGTCAAGGAGATCCCAACACTGACGGGGAGCACGTACGAAGAGGCGGTCGACGCGCTCCAAGAGCTCGGACTTCCGGCGAGCTCTGTCGAGAAGACCGACGACACCGTGCCGGCAGGCCAGGTCATCGGCACCGATCCGCCCGCCGGCGAGAAGGTCGACAACGGCACGGCAGTGACCGTGTTCGTCTCGACCGGCAAGCAGGCCGTGGCGGTGCCCGATCTTCGCAACAAGACGCTCGAGCAGGCGAAGGCCGATCTCATCGCCCTCGGACTCGTGCCCGGCGCCGAGAACCGCGAGCCGTCGCCGACCGTGCCGGGCGACACCGTGCTCGGCACCACGCCCGAGGCGGGCGCTGCTGCCGAGGTCGGCTCGACGGTCGACTTCCGCATCTCGAGCGGCAGCGTCACGCTCCCCGACGTGACCGGACAAACCCTCGAAGCCGCGACCTCGTATCTCGCGGCCGAGAACCTGCAGCTCACGGCGGTGCCGAAGCCCGACGCCTCCTGCAAGGCGGAACCGGGCTCGCCGGTCACCAACCAGTCGCTCGCGCCCGGCGACGTGCCCCAGCACTCGACGGTCGAACTCACCTACTGCGCGGGCTGACGCCCTGCTCCGCTGCCTGACGCCCCGCTCCGCGAGCTGACGCCCCGGCGGAGCCCTTGCACGCCCGCCGAAGCCCCGGGCGGTGCGTGCGTGCACGCACGCAGCCTCGCGCACCTGTGTCGTGAGAAGCCGCGTGCGGCCGTCAGCCCGCCGTCGCCCGCACGAGCGGGCTGAGACCCACGGCGCGTTCGCGGGCGGCTGGGAAGCCCGCGACCGCGAGCCAGTTGCCGAGCATCCGGTAGCCGCCCTCGGTCAACACCGACTCGGGGTGGAACTGCACGCCGAAGATGGGGGCGCTCTCGTGGCGCAGTCCCATGATGACGCCGCCCTGTGTGCGGCTCGTCACGACGAGTTCGCCGGGCACGGTGTCGTCGACGACGGCGAGCGAGTGGTACCGCGTCGCCGTGAAGGGCTGCGGCACGCCGTCGTAGAAGTCACTGCCGTCGTGCGTGATGAGAGAGGTCTTGCCGTGCATGAGCTCTTCGGCGTTCGTGACGACCGCACCGAACGCCTCGGCGATCGCCTGGTGGCCGAGGCAGACGCCGAGGATCGGCTGCCCCGTTGCGAGGGCGGCCTCGACGATGGGGATCGACACACCGGCATCCGAGGGCTTGCCGGGCCCGGGCGAGATGAGCACGGCGTCGTACTCGGCGATCCGCGCGGGCACCTCGTCGATGCCGAACGAGTCGTTGCGTACGACCTCGGTCTCGGCGCCGAGCTCCTGCAGGTAGCCGTTCAGGGTGTAGACGAAGCTGTCGTAGTTGTCGACGACGAGCACCCGGGTCGAGGTGTGTTCCATGTCAGCTCACTCCACCGTGACGTTGATCGGATTCAGGACGCCGTCGACCCACGGGAACACCCATGTGAACAGCGCGAAGACGACGGCCGTGGCGAGCAGCAGCAGCAGGATGATGCGCAGCCACACAGGGCCGGGCAGCACTCTCCAGAGTGCACCGTACATGTCTCAGCTCCCCCAGGTTGCGACGATGGGCGCGATCTCGGCCGGAGGGCCGGCGGCGCTCGGCTGCCAGGACTCGAGCACGCCGTAGGCGATGATGCGCTCCGCGGTCGAGTACAGCGGATTGCAGCTCGTGAGCGTGACGATGCGGTCTGTGGGCGCGAGGTCGGGATGGTGCGGCACCGGCGCCAGCACGTCGACCGTCTCGGGGGTCACGTACTCGAAGTCGCGGAACCGGTAGGTGTACCAGCCGTCCTTCGTCTGGATGTAGATGGCGTCGCCGAGCTGCAGCTGCTCGATCTCGTGCATGCCGCCGCCGTACGCGCTGCGGTGCGAGGCGATCGCGAAGTTGCCGACCTCTCCGGGTCGCTGCGTCTGCGGGTAGTGGCCGACGCCGAGGTCGAAGCTGTTCAGCACGTCGAGCCCGTAGCCCTCGGCGATGTTGCGCTGCGAGTCCTCGCCGAAGCGGGGCACGTACATCACCGCGAAGGCGTCGCCGTTGGCGTACTCGGTCGCGTCCACCACGGGCGCGCCGTAGTTCGCGGGGTCCGGCGGAGGCGTCGCTCCCTGCGTCGCGCGGGCCTGCTCCTGCCATTCCTTGCTGAGCTCGGATGCCGCGGACGACTGCTGTCCGGCCATGATGGCGTCGTTCCACCAGAGCTGCCAACCGAGGAACAGGAGGATCAGCACGCCGGCGGTGAGCAGCAGTTCGCCGAGCACGCCGACGACGCTGACTCGGGGGCGCCGACCGTCCGAGGAGCGGCGTGCGCGCCGTCCATCGGCCTGAGACTCGGACATGAGGGCGATTCTAGCCCGCGGAGCAGTGAACCGAATGTGTTCGCGGGCCTTCCCTCGGCTAGAATCACCCGCATGGCACGTACGAAATCATCGAAGCCCGCGCGCGCAGAACAGGCGAGCGGCGAAGAGGCTCCGAACCCGGTGTGGTTCAAGCCCGTCATGTTCGGCTTCATGCTCGTCGGGCTCGCCTGGATCATCGTGTTCTACGTGAGCCAGGGCGCCTTCCCGATCGCCGACCTCGGCTCGTGGAACATCCTCATCGGATTCGGCATCGCCTTCGTCGGCTTCCTCATGACCACTCGCTGGCGTTAGCCGGCGCAACGACGCAGAAGAGGGGCGGATGCTGCGGCATCCGCCCCTCTGTCGTTGGTCGTGCTGCGACGCCACGCCAGTCGCGCGCCGCGTTCCGCACGTCGTACGTGCCGCTTCGATGCAGAGTTCTCCACAGGGTGTGGAGAACTCCAAGCCCCCGTGTCCCCCGTAATGACGACAATTACACGTGTGTAACTCTCCCCAGCTGTGGAGAGGCCTGTGGATAACTTCGAATGGTGTCAGGCGATCCGCGAGGCGTCAGCCGATCGGGCCCTGCTTAGACGATGGGGAAGAACAGGTATCGCAGGCTGAGCAGCACCAGCACCGCGCCCACGGCGATCAGGAGCCACATCTGCAGCCGCTGCTGCGACCGCTTGCGGGTCTCGACGAGGATGAACCCGATGAGCGCGCCGGCGGCGAGCCCGCCGAGGTGCGCCTGCCAGGCCACGTTCATGCCGGGGATGAAGCCGATGACGAGGTTGATGCCGAGCAGCACGAACAGCTGCGTCGCCTGACCGCCGAGCCGGCGCTGGATGACGAGGAACGCGCCCATGAGGCCGAAGATCGCGCCGGATGCCCCGACGACCGGCACGTTCGGCGGAGCGAGCCACAGCACGCCCACCGATCCGGCGAAGCCCGCCAGGAGGTACAGCGTGAGGTAGCGCCACCTGCCGAGCAGGCCCTCGAGCAGTTGGCCGAAGATCCACAGGGTGTACATGTTCAGCAGCAGGTGCAGGATGCTCCCGTGCGCGAACACCGACGTCATCATGCGCCACGGCTCGAGCGCACCCGGGTGCGAGTAGAAGCCCGCGTACCGGATCGCGCCCGTGACGCCGAGGCCAGGGATCATCTGCAGCAGATACACCGCCACGGAGATTCCGATGAGGGCATAGGTGACCACCGGTGCACCCCGCCCGGCGGCCGAGCGCATGCGCGTCAGCACCGCCGGCTTCGTCCGCGGGGCGCTCGCGCGCTGCTCGCGCATGCACTCGGGGCAGATGACCCCGACGGGGGCCTGGGTCTGACACTCGGGGCAGATCGTGCGCCCGCATCGCTGGCAGAGGATGTAACTCTGCCGATCGGGATGCCGGTAACAGAAGTTCGCCCGATCAGGCCCCGAGTCGCTCACCCGCGGGTCAGAGCTGCTCGACGGTGACGCTCTCGATGACGACGTCCTCGAGCGGCTTGTCACGACCGTCGGTGGCGACGGCGCCGAGGCGGTCGACGACGGCGCGGCTGGCCTCGTCGTTCACCTTGCCGAAGATCGAGTGCTTGCCCTGCAACCAGGTGGTGGGGGCGGTGGTGATGAAGAACTGCGAACCGTTGGTGCCGCGGCCCATCTGGATGCCGGCGTTGGCCATCGCGAGCACGTAGGGCTCGGTGAAGTCGAGCTCGGAGTTGATCTCGTCGTCGAACTGGTAGCCGGGGCCGCCAACGCCCTGACCGAGCGGGTCGCCGCCCTGGATCATGAAGCCGGGGATGATGCGGTGGAAGATGACGCCGTCGTACAGCGGCGCGGTGGACTTCTCGCCCGTGGCGGGGTGGGTCCATTCGATCTCGCCGGTGGCGAGGCCGACGAAGTTCTTGACCGTCTTCGGGGCGTGGTCGCCGTAGAGGTCGACCTTGATCGGTCCGTGGTTGGTGTTGAGCGTCGCGACTGCAGTGGGAATCGGCATCCTCATATTCTGTCACGGGTGGATTCGTCAACCGGCATGCCGTATTCGGACTCCCACCTCGCTTCCAGCCGTTTCGGTGGCAAGATGGAGTGGTTCGCTGCACATCGATGGAGGTCGAGATGAGCCTGTCACGCAAGCGCCGGAAGGAACTCAAGCGACTGCAGAGCAACGCTGGGGAACTCTGGGAGAACCAGCAGCACGTGCTCGAGCACGCCAACGCCGTCGCCCGCGAGGCCAGCCGTCAACTCGGCCACCTCACGCGCGAAGAGGTCGTGCCACGCGTCCGCACGGGGTACGACAGCTACGTCCGCCCCAACGTCCAGCGGGCCGGCACCGCCGCACGCGTCGCCGGTGACACCGTCGAGCGAACGGTGGGCAACGCGCTCGGCTCCGTGCTCTCGATCGGCGACATCGCCAACGACGCCCGCGTGCGCCGCGCCCTCGAGCGCGTCTCACCACGTGCGGCCGAGGTCGTCAAGGAGAAGCGCGGCCCGGGCTTCGGCACCTACCTGGCGATCGGCGCCGGAATCGTCGCCGCTGCTGGTGTGGCCTACGCGGTCTGGCAGACGTTCCGCGCCGACGACGAGCTCTGGGTGGCCGACGACGAGCCGACGCCGGGCGCGTCGACCGCGGCCTGACCGCACGAGTTTCCGAAGGCCCCGCCTGTTGCAGGCGGGGCCTTCGTCGTCTCCGCGGTCGCCCAACGTCAGTGCAGGCACTGAATCTCGAAGAATCTGTGAATTCGCCTTGCGGTCGACGTGAAAGTCCCGCTAGTGTCTAAAACCGTTGTCGAACACGCAATGCAGAGAGGAGTTGATACCCATGATGAAGCACATCTTCACGCCAGCATTTACTGCGGCCCACACGGGAGTCCTCCTCGCGCCTCGGGCCTGCTAGCAGTTCGCCTCGACGTCACGCGCCTTCGCGCCTGAACGTCCGATCCGCCCCTCGGGCGTGACCCTGCGGCAGCAGCCGCGCATCCGTCAGCGACCACGTCGCCGGCCGTCTCGCATGAGTCGAACCTCATGAGACACGAGCGGATGTCCCGGCTCACGCCAGACCGCGGAGGCGCGCATCACTCGCCATGAGTGCTCGCGCGCCGCCATGCCCGGACGAGTCCGTGCGCGCCGCCATTGAAGCGCCCGCGCACCGACATCCGGGATCACGTCGGCTCGATCCGATCGACCATCGACCGCATCGGCCGCTGCACCACCCGCAACGCCCAATCCGCACCACCCATCAGAAGGAATCACCGTGAATACGAGTACCATCTCCGCCGGCCGCACCGCACAGGTGCAGGCTGTCACCCTCCGCGCTGACGCCCGACAGCTCAGCGACCGGATCGCACGCCGTGCGGGCCACGCGCTCCTCGCGTGGAGCCGACGACGTGACGAGCAGCGCACGCACTCGGCGACCGCCGAGCGCCGCTGGAACGAACAGGCCGCAGCCCGCCTGCAGGCCGCCGAGTTCCAGCGCGTCACCCTGATGGCGCAGCCGCTGATCTGAGCGACCATGCGCACCATCGACAGCACCACCTCAGCCAGGCCCCCGCAGGTCGGCGTCGCAGCATTTGCGAGTCGGCCCGCGGGGAGCTCGGCCACCCGCGGCCGTGTCGCGAACGGTTCGGCCAGGCGGCCGGAACGTCGGCGACGCGGCCGCGGGCGCGTCTCCCCTTCGACGGGCGAGATCCTCCTCGACGGGCTCGGAGCCGGGCCCTACTCCCGAGCCGACGGCGGCACGCCGTCTGCGGGTTCGGCCGCGTTCAACCGCAAGGCGATGTCGAGCAGGCTCACGCGCTTCAGGCGCGACACCTCGTCGAGGTCGAACCAGCGGGCCTCGTCACTCGAACCGTCGACCTCGTTGCGGAGCTCGCCGCCGACCACGCTCGCCCGGTACACGACGCGCATCGCGTAGAGCGGCGCAGCTCCCGAATGACGCTTCGAGGTCGGCACGACCATGGTGTCGATGCCGAGCAGGCGGTCGACGGATGCCTCGTACCCCGTCTCCTCGAAGATCTCCCGCCGCGCCGCAACGATCGGGTGCTCGGAGCCCTCGATGCCGCCTCCGGGCAGCGTCCATCCGGAGCGACCGTGCTCGTTCCAGTGCGAGAGCAGGATCCGGCCATCGCGGATGATGACCCCGTACGCGGCGATGCGGATGTCCATCAGGACACTGTAGCGGGGCGATCGACGTGCCCGCCCCGACGCCGCTATGGTCGAGGCACCCGAGCGAACGGAACCCGCGATGACCGAAGCCTCGAAGATGATCGCAGCCGCACCCGAAGTCGATCGCTATCTAGACGGTCTCCCGTCGGAATTCGGAGGCCCGCTCGTCCGTCTCCGCGACGGCATCCGCAGCGCGGCGCCCGCGGGCACCGTCGAGAACATCAAGTGGAACGGGCCGAACTACGCGCTCGACGGTGTCGACCGCGTGACGGTCGGCACCGACCCCAGGGGCAAGGTGCGCATCGTCATCCACCGGGGCGTGAAGATCGTCGATGCCGAGGGCTTCAGCTTCGACGACGACACCGGGCTCGTGCGCTGGGCGGCGGCCGACCGCGGCGTGATCGCCCTGGACCCGGCCGAGATCGATGCGCATCGCGACGAGATCGTCGCACTGATCGAACGCTGGCTGCAGCTCTGACGGCGGATCCGGCCATCACTGCGACACGAGGTTCGCCACGCGCCCGAGGGCCATCTTGATGTCGATGAGCTCCCGCTTCTGGACATGCCGTTGGTAGTGGTAGACCTCGGGCGCGCAGTGTGGCCAGCAGCCAGACACAACACGGCCCGGAGCTGGTCACCGAGCATGCTTCCGCGATGTCGTGAGCGCGACGTGTGGGCCTCGGGGCGAGAGGTGTCCAGCAATCCGGACAGGGAGCCGCCCTCGTGCGCTATGAGCGGCGTGCGTATGATCGCGGGAGAGGGAGATGGTGATGCCCAAGATCATCTGGGTTGTAGTAGCGATCGCCAGCCTTGCGGCTGTGGCAGTCACGATGGCGCTGTTCCCAGACGCGATAGGACCGTGGATCGCGGTGATTCTCTGGGGCTCGATCGCAGTCGGTTCGGTAATCAGAGTGTTCACGAAGCGATCCGGCCCGCCGGCGCAGGAGCCTGGACGCGGAGCGCTCGAAGCCTACGAGTCCAACTACCTCAACCGACTCCCTCATCGCATCGAATGGCCGATTGACCAGGAGCCGTCGACCTCGATTGTCGAGGATGGCGGGCAGGGCGACATTCGGGGTAATCGCATCGTCGTGGATCCTCCTGAGCAACGAGTGCCCGGCCCTCAACGGAGACACGAGGAAGGGTGAGCTCGCGATCCGTTTCATGTGCTGAGAGGAGCGCTTCGCCGACGCAGTGCACCTCGAGATCCGAGGCGCGCGAGGGCGAGGTGAGCGCCAAGCATGGAAGTGGCCAGGGTGCGCCCCTTCAACAGGAGACTGCGCCCTTGCCACATGGTGCGAGGTCAGCCGGCTACCGCCGACGCGAACTCAGCTGTGTCGATCTCAGTCCCACCGGATGTAGGCGCCGCCCGTGACCGTGGAGATCGACTTGCCGCTCGCTTGCGTTAGGCGAGGACGTTGCCCTGTTCAACATGTGGTCTCCTTCGATCAGAAAAGGAGGAGATCGGTCGATCCTCCGGTGAAGAATGCCCGGACCGGCTCGGGAGGTTGCCTATTCGCGAGAATCAGTTCGGTGGCCGATGACGAGCGCCGCACCGATGAAAGCAGCGCCGAGAGGAGCGCCGATCTCGCGCACGAGCCGGACGAGCAGATCAATGAATACGCCGGCCGTCTGACCGACGACTCTATCGCCGCCGATTCCGCCGAGAACCGGCGGGAGGATGACGATGAGCACCGCGCAGAGTGCGAGCAGCGCGACACCAACCCACAGGAGTGTCTTGGCAGATCCAGTCACGTTGAACGTCATCAGGTAGTGCTCCCTCGAGAAATGGTCGGTCACCAAGAGATGTCCGGCGCAACGCCTCCGGATGCATAAAGGCGCCGACTTCGACGGCAGCTGCATAGCGACGCACCGACGCGTCGCGCTGCGCTGCGATCGTGTTCCGCCTCAGGGGACTGTGGCTAACTACCCGCCGTCACCGCCATCAACGGGCGCGAGGCCGAGGCGTTGGCAGACCGCCGGCTCTGACGAGGGAACTGCGGCCGCGCTGCCATCAGGCATCACGCAAACGATGAATGCCTCGGGCACCTCGCCTGGGGCGTTCGTCGTCGACCGGGGATCGAATCCCGGCTCCATCGCACCCTGCTCCCACATCATCGTGCAGAATTCCACAGCTTCGATCGCGCGGGCTTCGCCGTTCGCGGAGGCAAGCGAGCCCATCCCTCCCGGGTAGCTGCCGTCGGCCGCACGCTGGTCGGACTCCAGGCAGTGCACGATCTGCTCGTTCGACACCGTCTGTGCCTGCAATACGACTCCTGCGGCCGTAGCGCCAATGCCAACAACCAGCACCCCGGCGCCGCCCCACGCGAACCAGCGGTTGCGGCGCCAGCGTGCTCTCTTTTCGCGCGACTCTTCGAGGTTCTCGAGCACGAGACTCTTGATCGCAGCCTCGCGCCCCGGGCGCATTTCGGGGCGGCCGTCCAGCGGTTCGTTCATATGTCGACCACTTCCGATGCTGGAGCGAATCGTTCGAGCTCCACCTGGAGCTTCTTCCGGGTGCGGGACAGCTTCGCCTTCACAGTGCCGACGGGCATATCGAGGACGATTGCTGCTGCGGAGACGGGCAGTTCATCGATCAAGCAGAGCTCGATCACACGCTGATCCGATTCGCTGTAGCGCTTCATCGCGACTCGCAGCGCTTGGAAGGCTTCGCTGGCTGCGATCTGCGCGAGGGTGCGCTCACTCAGATCGGGCTCGTGATCGGGAGGAGGCAGCTTCGCAAGCAGCCGCCGATACCGGCGGCTCGCGCGATCGTGGTTCAGGCAGACATTCAGGGTGACGACCAGCAGCCACGGCCGGAGCGAGCCATCCACGAACCTGACACTGTCGCGCTTCCGCCATGCCTCCATGAAGACGATCGCGACGACATCCTCGGCCTCCGTGACATCACGGAGGCGGTCGTATGCCCGTTTGAATACGAGACGCCGATACCGGTCGAAGATGACGGCGTACGAAGCGTCGGTACCAGAGGTCGCCTCCAGCCACAGAACAGCATCCTGCACCTCGTAATTCACACCCGAAGTCTAAGCAGGAGGTCACGCGAACGCGGTACCGGAACGTCGACCGTGAAGTACCGTGATCCCACGAATACAACCAAGGTGGCATACCCGGCTATCTCTCTCCAGAAGGGCATGTGCGGGGAGAGATCGAGAACGAGCGAGCGCGCAGCCTGGCTGGGAATCGCTCACGGCAGAGAAAAACCCCGGAATCTCGCGGTATTTGCGGGATTCCGAGGTTCTGAGGTTCTGAGTTGCTGTGGAGCCTAGGAGATTCGAACTCCTGACATCCTGCTTGCAAAGCAGGCGCTCTACCAACTGAGCTAAGGCCCCGAGCGGATGCCTGAGGCATCCGTTCTTCATATTGAATTGTTCACAGTGGGGATACGAGGACTTGAACCTCGGACCTCTTCGTTATCAGCGAAGCGCTCTAACCGCCTGAGCTATATCCCCGAATTTCGGCCAGAGGAAAGACTACCGGACGTGGCAGGAATCTCCGAATCGGGCCGAGAATCGCATGAGTTGTTGGTGAATCCGACGAGGATGCCGCCCGTGATCTTGACGCTCAGGTTGTAGAGCACGGCGATGATGGCGCCGAGCGCCGTCGTGACGACGAGGTTCAGGAGTGCCGCGACGACCGCGAAGCCCATGACGTTGCCGAGCGACAGGATCGACGTGAGGTCGCCGCCGGCGCCCGCGACGTCTTGCACGAGCTCGTTGACCTTGTCGAAGATGCCGGTCGAGTTCAACACCGTGTAGATGAGGAACGTCGCGACGATGCTGACGACCGCGAGGCACACGGCGACGAGGAACGACAACTTCACCGCCGACCAGAAGTCGATGTAGACGAGCCGGAGGCGCACCTGCTTGGCAGGGGTCTTGCGGTTCGACTTGCGGGCCAGCTTCTCAGCGACGCTACTCATCTAGGGTTACTCCTCTCGCGCGGGCTCGGCCGCTTCGGACTCGGCGGCCTCCTCCACGAGATTCCGCTCGGAATTCTTCGCGATGGCGATGATCCTGTCGTCGTTCGCGAACTTCGCGAACACGACGCCCATCGTGTCCCTGCCCTTGGCGGGAACCTCGGCGACGTCAGAGCGTACCACCTTGCCACTGGCAAGAACCACAAGGACCTCGTCGTCGTGACCGACGATCAGGGCCCCTGCGAGGTCGCCTCGATCCTCGCTCAGCTTGGCCACCTTGATGCCCAGACCGCCGCGGTTCTGCAGGCGGTACTGGTCGACGGCGGTGCGCTTGGCGTACCCGCCCTCGGTGACGACGAAGACGTACCTGGCGTCGTCGTCGCCGGCGTCGGCCTCGGTCTCGTCGGTCTCCGTGCCGTCGGTGAGCGAAGCGGCGACGACGGATGCCTCGAGCAACTGGTCGCCCTCACGGAACGACATGCCCTTCACACCGGACGTCGAGCGGCCCATGGGTCGCAGCGCCTCATCAGTGGCCTCGAAGCGCAGGGACATGCCCTTCTTCGAGACGAGGAGGATCTCGTCGTGCACGCCCGCGAGCATCGCCGAGACGAGCTCGTCACCCTCGCGGAGGTTGATCGCGATGACGCCCCGGGAGCGGTTGGTGTCGTACGCCGTCAGCTCCGTCTTCTTGACGAGTCCATCGCGCGTGGCCAGCACGAGGTACTGCGCCACGCTGTAGTCGCGGATGTCGAGGATCTCGGCGATCTGCTCGTCGGGCTGCATCTCGAGCAGGTTCGCGACGTGCTGGCCCTTCGCGTCGCGGCCGGCCTCCTGGATCTCGTACGCCTTCGCCCGGTAGACGCGGCCCATGTTCGTGAAGAACAGCAGCCAGTGGTGCGTCGTGGTGACGAAGAAGTGCTCGACGACGTCGTCGGCGCGCAGTTGCGCGCCCTTCACGCCCTTGCCGCCGCGGTGCTGCGAGCGGTAGTTGTCGCTGCGCGTGCGCTTGACGTAGCCGCCACGCGTGACGGTGACCACCATCTCCTCTTCGGGGATGAGGTCTTCGACCGACATGTCGCCGTCGTAGCCCGGCATGATGTGCGTGCGTCGCTCGTCGCCGTACTTCGCGACGATCTCGGCGAGCTCTTCGGAGACGATGGTGCGCTGGCGCTGAGGCGAGGCGAGGATCGACTCGTAGTCGGCGATCTTCTCGCCGAGCTCCTCGGCTTCCTCGTTGATCTTCTGGCGCTCGAGGGCGGCGAGACGTCGGAGCTGCATCGCGAGGATCGCGTCGGCCTGGAGGTCGTCGATGTCGAGGAGGTCCTTGAGCCCGTCTCGTGCGACGTCGACCGTCGCCGAAGCGCGGATGAGCGCGATCACCTCATCGAGGGCGTCGAGTGCCTTGAGGTAGGCCCGCAGGATGTGCATGCGGGCCTCGGCCTCGCGCAGCAGGAACTGCGTGCGCCGAACGATGACCTCGATCTGGTGATCGACCCAGTGGGCGATGAATCCGTCGATCGAGAGGGTGCGCGGAATGCCGTCGACGATCGCGAGCATGTTCGCGCCGAAGTTGTCCTGCAGCTGCGTGTGCTTGTACAGGTTGTTCAGCACGACCTTCGCGACCGCGTCGCGCTTCAGCACGATCACGAGGCGCTGGCCGGTGCGGCCCGAGGTCTCGTCGCGGATGTCGGCGATGCCGCCGACCTTGCCGTCCTTCACGAGGTCGGCGATCTTGATCGCGAGGTTGTCGGGGTTGACCTGGTACGGCAGCTCGGTGATGACGAGGCAGGTGCGCCCCTGCAGCTCTTCAACCGAGACGACGGCGCGCATCGTGATGGATCCGCGACCGGTACGGTAGGCGTCGTTGATGCCCTTGACACCGAGGATCTGCGCGCCCGTCGGGAAGTCGGGGCCCTTGATGCGCTGAATCAGCGCCTCCTGCAGCTCCTCGCGCGAGGCATCGGGGTGCTCGAGGTACCACTGGGCGCCGGATGCCACTTCGCGGAGGTTGTGCGGCGGGATGTTCGTGGCCATGCCGACCGCGATGCCGACCGAGCCGTTGACCAGGAGGTTCGGGAACCGGGCCGGCAGAATCGCCGGCTCCTGGGTGCGCCCGTCGTAGTTGTCCTGGAAGTCGACAGTCTCCTTCTCGATGTCGCGCACCATCTCGAGCGCGAGCGGAGCCATCTTGGTCTCGGTGTATCGAGGAGCGGCCGCGCCGTCGTTGCCGGGCGAGCCGAAGTTGCCTTGGCCGAGCGCGAGCGGGTAGCGCAGGCTCCACGGCTGCACGAGGCGCACGAGGGCGTCGTAGATCGCCGTGTCGCCGTGCGGGTGGAACTGGCCCATGACGTCGCCGACGACGCGGGCGCACTTCGAGAACGCACGGTCGGGGCGGTAGCCGCCGTCGTACATCGCGTAGATGACGCGGCGGTGCACCGGCTTCAGGCCGTCGCGCACGTCGGGCAGCGCACGCCCGACGATGACGCTCATCGCGTAGTCGAGGTACGAGCGCTGCATCTCGAGCTGCAGGTCGACCTGGTCGATCCTGCCGTGGATGCCGGGGCCCTCGACCGGCTCGTCGCCGCCGGGGTTGATCACATCAGATGTCAAGGAAACGCACGTCCTTCGCGTTCTTCTGGATGAAGTTGCGGCGGCTCTCGACGTCTTCGCCCATCAGGGTGGAGAAGATCTCGTCGGCGGCGGCCGCGTCGTCCATCGTGACCTGCAGCAGCGTGCGGGTCTCGGGGTTCATCGTGGTCTCCCACAGTTCCTGGTGGTTCATCTCGCCGAGACCCTTGTAGCGCTGCACGCCGTTGTCTTTCGGGATGCGCTTGCCGGCGGCGACGCCGGCGGTGAGCAGCGCATCGCGCTCCTTGTCGGAGTAGACGTACTCGTGATCGGCATTGGTCCACTTCAGGCGGTACAGCGGCGGCTGCGCGAGGTACACGTAGCCGAACTCGATGAGCGGGCGCATGTAGCGGAACAGCAGCGTGAGCAACAGGGTCGTGATGTGCTGGCCGTCGACGTCGGCGTCGGCCATGAGCACGATCTTGTGGTACCTGGCCTTCTCGGTGTTGAAGTCCTCGCCGATGCCGGCGCCGAAGGCGGTGATCATCGCCTGGACTTCGGCATTGCCGAGCGCGCGGTCGAGTCGGGCCTTCTCGACGTTCAGGATCTTGCCGCGCAGCGGCAGGATGGCCTGCGTCTCGGGGTTGCGACCCTGCACGGCGGAGCCGCCCGCCGAGTCGCCCTCGACGATGAAGATCTCGGAGACCGACGGGTCCTTCGACGAGCAGTCCTTGAGCTTGCCCGGCATTCCGCCCGACTCGAGCAGGCCCTTGCGCCTCGTCGCCTCGCGCGCCTTGCGCGCAGCGAGTCGTGCGGTGGCCGCCTGGATCGCCTTGCGGATGATGTCGCGGGCCTGCGTCGGGTTGCGCTCGAACCAGTCGCCCAGCTGATCGGAGGTGACCTTCTGCACGAACGACTTCACCTCGGTGTTGCCGAGCTTCGTCTTCGTCTGGCCCTCGAACTGCGGCTCGGAGAGCTTGACCGAGATGACGGCCGTGAGTCCCTCGCGCACATCATCGCCGGAGAGGTTCTCGTCCTTCTCCTTGATGATGCCCTTCTCGCGGGCGTACTTGTTCACGAGGGTGGTCAGCGCCGACCGGAAGCCCTCTTCGTGGGTGCCGCCCTCGTGCGTGTTGATGGTGTTCGCATACGTGTGCACCGACTCGGTGTACGACGTCGTCCACTGCATCGCGACCTCGAGCGCGATCTTGCGCTCGGTGTCTTCGGTCTCGAACGAGATGATCTCGTCGTTCACGACATCGGACTTCTTCGAGCGGTTGAGGTATTCGACGTAGTCGACGAGGCCGCGCTCGTAGAGGAAGGTGTCGGTGCGCTGACCGGGAGTCGCGGCATCCGCTTCGTTCGCCGCGGTGTCGTCGGGATCGATCTCGACATGGCCGACGCGTTCATCGGTGAGCGTGATGCGCAGGCCCTTGTTGAGGAAGGCCATCTGCTGGAACCGGGCGCGCAGCGTCTCGTAGTCGAACTCGACGGTCTCGAAGATGTCGGGGCTCGGCCAGAACGTGGTCGTCGTGCCGGTCTCGTCGTTGGGCTCGTCCTTCGACAGCGGTGCGTCGGGCACGCCGACCGTGTAGGACTGTCGCCACACATGGCCCTGGCGTCGCACCGCGACGTCGAACTTGGTCGAGAGCGCATTGACGACGGATGCACCGACGCCGTGCAGACCGCCCGAAACCGCATACCCGCCGCCGCCGAACTTGCCGCCCGCGTGCAGCACGGTGTGGACGACCTCGACCGTGGAGCGGCCTTCGGTCTTGTGGACGTCGACGGGGATGCCGCGGCCGTCGTCGATGACGCGCACACCGCCATCGGGCAGGATCGTCACGTCGATCGTGGTGGCATGGCCCGCAAGCGCTTCATCGACCGAGTTGTCGACGATCTCGGAGACGAGATGGTGCAGGCCTCGTGGGCCCGTCGAGCCGATGTACATACCCGGCCGCTTGCGAACCGCTTCGAGCCCCTCGAGTACCTGGATCTCATCAGCACCGTAAGCCGGTGACTCCTGGGGGTTCGTCGGTTCCGCTGTCATGTGTGAATCGGGCTCCTGACCGTCATTCTGGCGACTCTCGATCCTATCAAACCGAGGGTCGACGCAAGCCTCGAAGCGCCGTTCTGGGGCGATTTCAGATTCCCAGTGACCGAATTTGCCTGCCTAGCCGTAGGTATCGCGTGGACCACGCCCTGGAACCGATCTGGGACCCTTTTTCCAGGTGGGGGCATCCGGCCCCTGAAAGCGGATCGTGTCGACGCCCGCTCCGGGGAATCTCGTCGTGATCTCGGTGACCAGTTGGGTGCGCATCATGCGGAGCTGCGTGGCCCACGCAGTCGACTCGCACCTGACCTGCAGCACGCCGCCTTCGATCGCGATGGGTTCGGTGTGCCGCGCGGTCTCCTCACCGGCGATCTCCGCCCAGGAGGCGAGCACGTCGTGCTGCGAGAGCGGGCCGCTCCATCCGAGCTGGGCGCTCAGGGAATCGATCGTGTCACCGAGCGGCTTCGGGTCGCGGCCCGGGCTGAACGGCTCGCTGCCGGAGGCCTCGCGGGTGCGAACCCGCCCGGCACGCCCGGTGTGCGAGCGGGGCTGGCCGCCGAAGATCTCGCGGAAGTGCTGGTAGACGCGTGAGGCCTCAGACATCCGCGGCCTCGGGCTCGGTGGTGGTCGACGACGGTTCGGGCTCGCCGGCGGGGTCAGTCTCAGACTCGCTCGCGGGCTCGCCGTCGACGATCCGGCCGGCGGCGATGTGCACGATGCGGGCGGTGAGCGGAAGCGGAACGTCTTCGAGCACCGCGGCCGTCACCAGCACCTGCTCGAAACCGGCGATCGCGTGGGCGAGCCGTTCCCGCCGTAGGCGGTCGAGTTCGGCGAACACGTCGTCGAGCACGAGGACCGGGTCGCCCGTCATCGAGTCGCGACGCAGCAGCTCGGCCGAGGCCAGTCGAAGCGCGAGGGCGAAGGACCACGACTCCCCGTGGCTCGCGTATCCCTTTGCGGGAAGGTCGTTCAGGAGCAGCACGACATCGTCGCGATGCGGGCCGACGAGCGTGACGCCGCGCTCGAGCTCCTTCGGGCGGAGCACGCGCAACGCCTCGGCGAATCGCTCGCGGGTACCGGCGGTCGACGCTGCGGCACCGACCACCTGATCGGCATCGGCATCGGGGTCGGCGCCGTCGATCGAGAGCAACGGCGTCATGCCCGGCCCGTGATCGGCGTCGACGATCGCCCGGTACGCCGCGGCGAGGGGTTCGCGGAGCTCTTCGACGAGCGCGAGTCGCTGGTCGATGAGCTCGGACCCGAACGTGACGAGCCGTTCGTCCCAGATGTCGAGCGTCGTGAGTTTGTCGACGGCGAGACCGCGGGCCCTGGCGCTCTTCAGCAGCGAGTTGCGCTGCTTGAGCACCCGCTCGTAGTCGGCCATGACGCCCGCGAGGCGCGGCGTGCGCTGGATGAGCAACTCGTCGAGCATGCGCCGGCGCACCGAGGGCTCGCCGCGCACGATCGCGAGGTCTTCGGGAGCGAAGAGCACGCTGTGCGCATAACGCGGCAGCTCGCGGGTCTTCACGGGAGAGCGGTTCAGCTGGGCACGGTTGGCACCCTGACGGTTCAGCTGCAGCTCGACGAGCAACTCTCGATCGCCGTGCGAGAGGAGCGCTCGCACGATCGCGGCGTCGGCGCCGGCGCGGATGAGCGCCTGGTCGCCCGACACCCTGTGCGAGCCGAGGGTCGCCAGGTAGCCGATGGCTTCGACGAGGTTGGTCTTGCCCTGCCCGTTGCGCCCGACCAGCACCGTCGCCCCGGGGCCGAGTTCGAGCTCGGCCCGCGCGTAGTTGCGGTAGTCGGTCAACGAGAGCCGGGCGACGTGCACGCTGGGCTCCCTTCAGCAGCGAGGCATCCGGATGCCCCGGAGCCGACGGATTCGCAATGGTCCACGCTACCCCGCACCGCCGACGACGGGCCCGTGGCGACCGACTAGCGCAGCAGCAGGTTCGGCTGCAGCAGGTAGCGGTAGCTGTCGGCGCCGGCCTGCTCGCGAGAGGACTGGCTCGTGATGAGCACTGGGCCCGGCTTGTTGGGATTCTCGGTCTTCGTGAACGAGACGCGCACGAACTCCGAGTGCACGGCGCCGAGCCCGTCGAGCAGGAACTGCGGCTTCAGCGAGACGACCGTGTCGTCGCCCGTGAGGATCGCGTCGATCGTCTCTGAGGCTTGGGCCTGCTCGCTGCCGATCGCCTCGAGGGTGAGACCGTCGGCGGAGAAGCTGTACCGAAGGGCGGCCTCGCGCTCCAGGACGAGGGCGACGCGACGGGTGGCCTCGATGAGCTCGGCCGTGTTGACCACCGCGTAGTTGTCGACCGTCTCGGGGAAGAGCCGGCGTACGGGCGGGAAGTTGCCCTTGATGAGGAGGGAGGTGACGGTCTTCTTCTCGGCGCTGAACGCGATGAGCTCGCGGTCGTCGCGGCTCGTGATCGAGACCGAGATGGTGCCGGAGTGGCCGAAGGTCTTGCCGACCTCTTGCAGGGTGCGGGCGGGCACGAGTGCCGTGACCGATTCCTCGCTCGCGACGGATCCGCCGTCCCAGTCGAGTTCGCGGACGGCGACGCGGTAGCGGTCGGTGGCGACGAGGCTGAGGTTGTTCTCGCGCACCTCGAGCTGGACGCCCGTGATGACGGGAGTGACGTCGTCACGCGAAGCGGCGACGGCGACCTGTGCGACGGCCGCGGCGAACTCCTCGGCCGGAACCACGCCCGACTGCTCGCCGATCTCGGGAATGGAGGGGTACTCCTCGACCGGCATCGACAGCAGGGTGAAGCTCGCGGAGCCGCAGCTCACGGAGATACGACTCTCTTCGGTCGCCACGCGCACGGGTGCGTTCGGAAGGCGGCCGGCGATCTCGGCGAGGAGTCGGCCGGAGACGAGGACGGTACCGGTCTCTTCGACGTCGGCCTGGATCTCGGTCTGCGATGAGACCTCGTAGTCGAAGGAGGAGAGCACGAGACCGTCGGCGTTCGCCTGGATCAGCACGCCCGAGAGGATCGGCAGCGTGGTGCGCTGAGGCAGCAGCTTGACGGCGAAGGAAACGGCCTCACTGAAGACGTCGCGGTTGACCTGGAACTTCACGGTACTCCCGTCGTGGATGTCGCTGGGTGGCTCCCATGCTATCCGCAGAGATCGTCCAGACGCGGGCGAATCGATCACGAACCGGATCACGACGACCTTCGTTCGAGGTGCGCCGATTCACAAGGTTGTGGGAATCCCCACTTAAACCCTTAACTCTTAACAGTGTTAACCGCTGTGGAAACTGTGGATGGTGTTCGGAGACCCGCGGAACGACGCTGATCGCGGGGCATCCGATCTGTGCACAGTGTGTGGGTTCGTGAGCGGATGCCACCCGCCGTCCTCGATCTCAGGACACCGTTCTGCACAGGCGAGCACCCTGTCTCAACAGGCGCTGGGCGGTTGCTCGTTAACAATCCACAGGTTCTCCACAACTGTGGGAATCGGTCGTCTGAGGCCTGCACGGGGCCTGCAGACCTCGGTTCGGGTCGTTTTCGGGCGCGCCGAGGGTCGGTCGAGGAGGCGCTTGCTCGACCGGCGAGGGTCCGACTCAGCGGTAGCGGCTGACCTGCTTGATGCGTGCGGTGAGCTCGGTGACCTGGTTGTAGATGGAGCGACGCTCCTTCATGAGTTCCGAGATCTTCTTGTTCGCGTACATGACGGTCGTGTGGTCGCGGTTCCCGAAGAGCTGCCCGATCTTCGGCAGCGACAGGCTCGTGAGCTCGCGGCAGAGGTACATCGCGATCTGACGCGCAGTCGCCACGGCCTGCGATCGGCTCGATCCGTAGAGGTCGTCGACGGTGAGCTTGAAGTAGTCGGCGGTCGCCGTGATGATGTCGACCGGCGACACCACGTTGTCCGAGTCATCCGTGATCAGGTCCTTCAACACCGTCTGCACGAGCGGCATGTCGACCGGCGTGCGGTTGAGGCTCGCGAACGCGGTCACACGGATGAGCGTGCCCTCGAGCTCTCGGATGTTGCTCGAGACCTTCGACGCCATGTACTCGAGGATGTCGTCGGGCACCTGGAGACGCTCGGACTGGGCCTTCTTCCGGAGGATCGCGATGCGCGTCTCGAGGTCGGGCGCCTGGACATCGGTGATGAGGCCCCACTCGAAACGACTGCGCATGCGGTCTTCGAAGCCCGTCAGGTGCTTCGGCGGCACATCGCTCGTGATGACGACCTGCTTGTTGTGATCGTGCAGCGTGTTGAAGGTGTGGAAGAACGCCTCCTGCGTCTCCGCCTTGCCCTGCAGGAACTGGATGTCGTCGATCAGGAGGATGTCGATGTTGCGGTACCGCTGCTGGAACAGCGAGCCGCGGTTGTTCGCGATCGAGTTGATGAAGTCGTTCGTGAACTCCTCGGAACTCACGTATCGCACGCGGATGCCCGGATACAGGCTCATCGCGTAGTGGCCGATGGCGTGCAGGAGGTGGGTCTTGCCAAGGCCCGAGTCACCGTAGATGAAGAGCGGGTTGTAGGCCTTCGCCGGTGCCTCGGCCACCGCGACCGCCGCCGCATGCGCGAAGCGGTTGGACTGACCGATGACGAAGCTCTCGAACCCGTACTTCGGGTTGAGCCGGGTGTCGCGCGACGCGACGGGACTCGTGTTCTCGAAGACCGACTGAGGAGACGCCGGCAGTTCGACCGGATCGATCGCCTCATCGACGAACGGCGACTGCGGCTCGGCCGCCCTCGTCTCCTCGAGCTCGGGATTGACGACCACGTAGAAGGAGGTGACGGGAGACGGCGCCTCGACCACGCTCATCGCCGACAGCAACGACACCCGCATGCGCTGATTGAGCATGCTCGCCGTGAAGTCGTTCGGCACCTCGAGATAGAAGGTGCCCGCTGCGATGCCCTTGGGCTCGACCAGGTTCAGGAACCCCTGGAGCATCGGAGTGATCGCGTCGTCGTCTGACAGCCGATCGAGGATCGTCGCCCACGTATCCGTGATGGGCTGCTCTGTCATCGTTCCCCGCAATCATTCGGTGGCCGTCGTCTGGCCGCTCATCGATCCCCCGATCGACGGAGCAAGCGGCGCGAGGCGCGTGTTCTCTGCGTTATCCACGGCCTGTGGGGAGATTTCGGAAGAAGCCCGAGAATCCGCGCACCAAGCTGGGGATAACTGGTGTCAAACGCTATCCGAGGAAGGCGCTCCCGACAAATGCCGATTGAGGGATTCGATAGCTCGGGTGTGTCGTTCCACAGGCGATCCTGAGGTTCGGGCGATACTGTCTCTTTTGTACTGCGGCCACTTCGGATTCGGTTCGGTTTGACCCCGAGCCTTCGAGGCCGTAGTTTTAATCAGTTGACCCCAGCCCGTCAAGGGCACCCAGTTTTCCCGCCATCACGCAACCAGCGAATTTCGGCGAGGAGATCCGAACGCCGGAGAAGAAGAATGAGCAAGCGTACTTTCCAGCCGAACAACCGTCGTCGCGCCAAGAAGCACGGCTTCCGCCTTCGCATGCGCACCCGCGCCGGCCGTGCCATCCTGTCGGCACGACGCAGCAAGGGTCGCACCGAGCTCTCCGCGTAGATCTTCGGTGCTCGCCAAAGCGAATCGCATCACGAGCGCCGACGACTATCGAGTCATCGTGCGCCGTGGGGCGAAGGTCGGCGGTGCCCACACCGTGAGCTATGTGCGCTCACGGGAGTCGGGCACCGACGCACGCTTCGGCTTCATCGTTTCGAAGAAGGTCGGCGGCGCAGTCCGCCGAAATCTCGTCCGCCGGCGGTTGAAAGCCGTCTGCCATGAGGCTCTCGGCGACGGCATCTCCGATGTCGACGTCGTCGTGCGAGCCCTGCCGTCGGCGTCGCTCGCCGACTGGAACGAGATCCGCGCCGAAGTACTCGGCGCACTCCAACGCCGACGGGCACGATCGTCGGCCGCAGCAGCGCAGGAGAAGGGCGAATAGCGTGAAGAACGCCGTCCTGTTCACCGCGCTCATCCCCCGCAACGTCGGGGTCCTCCTCATTCGCGGCTATCGAGCCGCGATTTCGCCGTTATACGGCGACGTCTGCCGGTACTACCCGTCATGCTCGGCCTACGGCCTGGGTTCCGTGCAGCAGCGCGGCCTCGTCATCGGGTCCGGTCTCACGGCCTGGCGCATCCTCAGGTGCAATCCCTGGACGGCTGGCGGCATCGACGACGTCCGTGCCGCGAAGCACTCCCGCTACCGCATCACCCGGTTCGGGTGGGTCATCCCCGCCGGGTGGACGGATGCCACGGCCTCCGCTGATCTCGAGGCGCCCGGCCACGGGCACTCCCACACTTCCGGCTCCACGGGCCACGGTGCATCCACCGCCGCTGCAGCCGACTCGGCTGCCGTTCCCCGCCGCGACGACGCGGCCCTCGCGCTCTCCTCCCCCACCGTGTTCCGAAAGGACTGACCCACCCAATGCCCGATATCATCAGCCTGATCCTCTGGCCCATCAAATGGGTCATCGAGCTGATCCTCGTCGCGTTCCACTCGATGTGGACGTTCTTCGGACTCGACCCCAACGCCGGTGTGACCTGGGTGCTGTCGATCGTCGGTCTCGTCATCGTCGTTCGAGCCGCTCTCATCCCGATCTTCGTCAAGCAGATCAAGAGCCAGCGCCGCATGCTCGAGGTGGCGCCGCAGCTCAAGAAGATCCAAGACAAGTACAAGGGCAAGAAGGACCAGTTCTCGCGCGAGGCAATGTCGCGCGAGACCATGGAGCTCTACAAGAAGACGGGCACCAACCCGCTCTCGTCGTGCCTGCCGCTGCTGCTGCAGATGCCGATCTTCTTCGGCCTGTTCTCCGTGCTCAACGACGCTCAGCACGACAAGGCCGGTGTCGGCGTATTCACGCAGGACCTCGCCAACTCCTTCGCCAACGCCGAGTTCCTCGGCGCGCCGCTGAAGGGCACCTTCATTGGAGCGATGAATGGCGAGTACCCGTGGCAGGTCATGGTGATCGCCGCCACGATGATCGTGCTGATGACCGCATCGCAGTTCATCACGCAGCTGCAGATCGTCTCCAAGAACATGTCGCCCGAGACCAAGGCGAGCCCCATGTTCCGTCAGCAGCGCATCATGCTCTACCTGCTGCCCCTGGTGTTCGCATTCTCGGGTGTCGCCTTCCCGATCGGCGTCATGTTCTACTGGCTCGTCTCGAACTTCTGGACCATGGGTCAGCAGTTCGTGGTCATCCGCAACATGCCGACTCCCGGCAGTGAGGCCGCGAAGGCCCGCGAAGAGCGCCTCGCCCGCAAGGGCAAGCTCGTCGTCGAAGAGAAGAGCCCGACCCAGACCGAGATCGAAGCGACTGAAGCGAAGAAGACTCAGCGCCAGCAGCCCGTGAGCAAGGCTCGCGCGAAGAAGCAGGGGAAGTAACCCATGACCGACGTACAGCACGACGCCGCCGAGCGTTCCACTTCGCAGCTCGAAGAAGAGGGCGACATCGCGGCCGACTACATCGAAGAGCTCCTCGACATCATGGATCTCGATGGCGACATCGACATCGATGCACGCAACGGACGCGCATACGTCTCGGTCAACGCCGGTGAAGGCGCGAACCTCAACCTGCTCGCGAAGCCCGAGACCGTCAGCGCCTTCCAGGAGCTCACGCGCCTGGCCGTGCAGACGAAGACGGGTGCGTTCTCGCGTCTGATCCTCGACATCGGCGGTTCGCGCGACGCACGTCGTGACGAGCTCGCCGGTCTCGTCGAGCGCGCGGCTGAGCGCATCGAGGGCGGAGCCGCCGAGGCATCCCTGCCCCCGATGTCGTCGTACGAGCGCAAGCTCGTGCACGACCTCGTCGCGGAGCGCGGCCTGCACTCGGAGTCGCGCGGTGAAGGCTCCGATCGTCACACGGTCATCACTCGCGTTGGCTGACGTTTCACGTGAAACGATGACCGACGGACTCGAACCCGAACCGGCCGCTGCCGTCGAGCTCTTCGGCGAGCACATCGAGGGCGGGCGGGCCTTCGCGAACGCCCTTGCACGGCACGGCGAGGAGCTCGGCCTGATCGGCCCGCTTGAGTTGCCTCGCCTGTGGACCCGCCACATCCTGAACAGCGCGCTGGTCGCACCCTTGCTTCGGCCCGGTCGAGTGGGCGACGTCGGATCCGGCGCCGGTCTGCCCGGCATCGTGCTCGCGATCATGCGACCGGATGTCTCGTTCACCCTCATCGAACCGATGGAGCGTCGCGTCGCGTGGCTCGAGCGGCAGGCCGATGAACTCGGCCTCTCGAACGTGACCGTCGTGCGGGCGCGCGCAGAGGAGTCCAAGCTCTTCGACCAGCTCGACCAGGTGACTGCTCGCGCTGTGAGCGCGCTCCGCACGCTCATTCCGGTCACCGCTCCCCTCCTGCGACCAGGCGGTGAACTGGTGCTCATGAAGGGCGCCGGAGTCGACGGTGAGATCGGTGCGGCCGAGAAGGTCATTCGCAAGTACCAACTGCATGATGTCGAGGTCCTCGTGCTCGGCGAAGGTGTCGTCTCCGAGGTCACGAGGGTGTTCCGCGCAACTGCGGGCTGAAGCTCCTCGTCGCGAGCCGCGCTCTGCGGTCCCGGGCAGGGCTTGTCGCACATCGCAAGGGCGTCGTTCGGCCGAACGTCAGCCGTTGTGGCGCTGATGCCGTTCGTGTTCTGCACCTTCATCCATTGAGGCGCACGAGCACTGGGGCGCACGAGCCTTGGCTCGGTCGTGTGAAGCGCGGAGGCGGCAGCGTCTGCGTGGATGGTCATGCCTGACGGCGTTTCGGACGCTCGCATGGTGACGGCTAGCGCCGCCTCCCAGAACCTGCACCCGTCGACCCAATCGATGCCGACGTCTGGCCGACCTCGTGCCAGCTGGCATCCCTGTGGATCTGTCGTCGGTGTGGGCGCTGCTGTTGCGACGGTCGGGGGGTTGGTCGCGCGGGTGGCGGCGAGTCGTCGAACTGGGCGCCGGTCTGACGTTGGCCATCACGTCGAGCACGTGTGACGCCCGCGACTCTCGAGATCTGTCCAGCTCGCGCCCCGCGGTGAGGAACGTTGCCGCAAGGGGCCAGCGGTGCGACATGACGGTGCTCGAACAGCGTCGGTTCTCTCTCGGTCGACGTGGTGCCGTGAGCGTTTCACGTGAAACGCACGCAAGGCGCTGGGTTCGATGGGCGACGGCGGTCGGTGGTCCATCGAAGGTGTCCCCTGCTGGATCCCTTGTCTTCGACCTGTCCGCGGCGCGGTCGAACGGTGACCGCGCTCCTTGCCCCGTGCTCCTCACCTTGCTCCCCACTCTCGGTCGCATTCGTCTCTCTCCGGCTTCCCATCGCTTCTCCCCCTGCTGCTCTCTTTCAGAGAACGCGACAGTGTGCGGTGCTTGGCGCACGCGACAGCCACCCGCATGTGTCTGAGTGTTCGCGGATCCTCCGCTATAGCTCCTCCACACCAAGCCGTGCTCTGTGCCAGGCTCCCCTGCGATCAAGGCCCCTGTCTCTTCGCAATGTGATCCGCTTCGCTCCGGGCGATCGCTCGCTGAGCTGTTACTGAGATCGTCTAACCCTCAGCCCACCCCGGTTCCTCAATGGCGTTTCACGTGAAACGGTCGTTGGTATCAGCGTGTGCATCCTCGGCACGTTGAAGCTCGCGGCGCTCGACTCGAAGTTGCCGGCACTCTGCGGCGCGGCTTGGCCGATACAGCCCACTGCCTCGGCCCGGGTTGGATCAAAGCTCCGCCACGCGAAGGTCGGCGGGATCGGTCGCATTGCATGAACCGATCGGTTCCCCTGGTGTGTCGCTGGCCGAAGCGGCCGAAACCTCTGCAGACCGCGTTGGCATCGCGATACCCAGGGGTGACCGACGCAGATAAGTGAGGACGGGTACCTGGCTCTCGGAGACAATCACCTAGAACTCGAATCGTCGTACTGCATGTCACCCCCCGGCGGAGTCCAAGCGCCGGACCCCGCGCAGCTCATGCCCCGGCCGGCGCCGGGAGTGATGGATCCCGCTCGCGACCCCGCGCCGCTGCCTTCGTTCCGTGAACGACGCCTCCGACCGGTTCGGCCACGCCCCGGGCCGCCGCCCATCGTGCAGTACGTGTTGTGGCGGGGTTCGCGGATAGTGCGGCGATTCAGGTTCCCCGGCACCGGTCTTCCCTCGGCGGCATCTCGTCGCTTCAGTGTCCGCCGGTCCGGACTCGGATCGAGCCTGGCCAATCGCACACCTTCGCGCGATGGAACCGGTGCGCCTGCCATTCGCGCGCCTGCAAACAGATCACACGCCTCCGCGGCCGGATGGTGGACGCCTCCCATGGAGCGGCAGGGTTCGGAGCGCCGGGCCGCATCGGAGGGCCGGAGTCCTCGAGGTATGAGGAACGAGCGCCCGGCAAGCGGCAGGTGCATAAGAAGCGTCGACGAAACTGCTGCTGTGGCACGAGCTTCTGGGCCTGGTTCACGCGGTCGGACGTACTGCATGACCGGCGCACTGGCACGTCGAGAGGTGAGGGCGCACAGCTCGGGCGATCACGTCTCCGGTGCGCGTTGTCTGGCCGTGATCTCCGGTCCCTGCGAGGCATTCAGTCTGTATTCCTCAATCCTGTTCGTCAGTGGTGAGCGCAGCGCAACCGGCGCTGAGCTTCGGCCCACTGGTGAGGACGTTGAACTCGACGGCCAATTGATCCGACACCGCACTCTGGCGCGACGCTTGGCCGATCTCAGCGTCGCACGGAAGCGCTGGGTGTCACTGATGCAGCGAGCATGCCAATGAACCGAACCCAACCGGTCTCGCGCGCCAATGGTGTGTCGTTGATCCACTCCCCCGTGAATTGCCGCGGAGGACGGGGAGACCCATGCTCGATGCTACCGGCGGGTGCGGGTGCGGGTGCGGGTGCGGGTGCAGGTGCGGGTGCGGGTGCGGGCGCGGGTGGCGCGTCGGCGGGCGCTGGGGTGCGGGTGCAGCGGGTGTGCGCGCGTGATGTGTGCCAGCATCCCGATGCCCCGATGCCCCGATGCCCCGATGCCCTGCTGCCCTGCTGCCCTGCTGCCCTGCTGCCCTGCTGCCCTGCTGCCCTGCTGCCCTGCTGCCCTGCTGCCCTGCTGCCCTGCTGCCCTGCTGCCCTGCTGCCCTGCTGCCCTGCTGCCCTGCTGCCCCGATGCCCCGATGCCTCGATGCCCGGATGCCTCGATGCCCGGATGCCCGGATCCCGTAATCGGAGGCGTTCCACCGATGTGAGGTCGCGTGGACCTTGCGCCGCACCCGCCTTCCGGACGCCGCCATCACAGGGATCGGCACGGATTTGCTCGACGATGCGGGCAAGCAGCGAAACGGCGTGTACCAGCCGACGGAATGGGAATCGGCAACGACCGAGTCTGACCGATCGCAGGGCGGCCCGGTCCGGAACCGGTTGAGAGCAGTGCGCCGGTAGAGACGAGTGCCGTGAAGATGCGCGAGGCTGTGGGATGGGCGGGGCTGTGGGGATGCGCGGGGCTGAGGAGATGGGGGGCTGTGAGGATGCGCGGGGCTGTGGAGATGCGGGCTGTGGGGATGCGCGGGTCTGTGTGGATGAGCGGGGCTGTGGCGCCGATCTAGAACGTGCAGGCCAGCGCATGCGCCGACACGAGTCTGACCACCGAGACGAGTGTGGGCGCCGAGGGAGCCGGGAGATTCGTGGAGGTTGCCCACGAGATCGTGCACCGATGTTTCACGTGAAACATCGATCGGTTCAGGGACGCGGGCAACGTGGACCGGCGGCTTGGAAGCGCCGAATCAAAGCCGTCCAACGGACCGAACGCCGCCTCTGCACGGCGGCGCAGCGCACTCCCGCGTGTAGACCGACATCGGTCGTCGGTGATCAGTCACCAGGGGGGACCTTTCACGACGAGGCAGACGGCGAGGCCGTTCAGGCCGCCGCGGATCGTCAGCACTTTCGTACGAGCGGTTCGGGCTCTCGGCCCAGACCAGCCGGACATGGTGAAGGGTTTCCAACGAGAAGAGCTGTGCAAGTGCCTCACCCCCTTGCGTTTCCGAGCCCTTCGGTGGCGCGACGAACGGAGACCGACGCCCCACGTCTTGAACTGGCGCCTCCATCCGACCGGTCTCCAACTCTCCTCAATCGCGTGGCCCACTCGAGGTCCGATGGTGTTTCACGTGAAACATTGGATATCCACTTTGCTTGTCAGCCGATGTTTCACGTGAAACATCGGTCGGATGCGGACGATCGGGGGATGAGGAGGCGATCGAGCGCGGCCAGGGGAGTTCGTCATCGCAGCCTCCATTTGGGACACGAAACCGCGCTTCATCGGGCGACGCAAGGCTGAACCATCCCGTGGCTCTCGCGACAACCCACGGTGCACGTGTGTGGTTGACCCGCTCCCCGCAATCGAACTCACCCGGTCCGCCGGCCGCGGCGGCCGTCACAGGGGGGACACCTCCTCCGGTGGCGGTCCACTTGTCAGTCATCGAGCGTCGGCCGACCCGACCCACCGTTTGGCTCGCCTCACTCGACTCGCCCTGCCCAGCCGCGCCGACACTCACCCGTGCGCAGGACGATCGGTGCGGATCTCTCGTAGTTCGCTCGTGTTTCAACTTGAGAGTCGGTCGCGCCGGTTAGGCTTGACTCTCGGATCGAGGACGCCGCAGAACGCGGCAGATCTCTCGAATACCAAGGATTTGGAGCGTCGGCATGGCACAGGGCGGGGGACGTGGATGGTTTCACCGCAAGCGCCCTCAGCCCTCCCCCGATGAGCCCGCCCGCGGCACGACGCATTCGAAATCGGCTCCGCTGACTCCTCCGGAGACGCTGCCTGAGTCCCAGCAGCCGCAGCCCAGCGGCGCCGACCGCGGCCAGTTCGCCGAATGGACCGCCGCGGCGCCGTCCAGCCCTGCGACGGTCGGGGGGGAAGGTGAGACCGGCGCTCCCCCCGGCTCGGCCGGCGAGACCGTGCCACCCATCGAAGGCGCGGCTGCTCAGGCTGGCGGACCCGATTACATCGCATCGGCCGTGACGCCCGATGCTCCCGGCATGCCGACTGTGCCCTCCGCGCAGCAGGCGGTTGCTTCGTCCGGCGGCCGTGCGATCGATTGGGATGCCGCAACAGCGGCAGCGCTCAGCGCAGATCCCGATCCTGCCGGAGTCGTCCCCGACCATCACCCGACGGGACCCGACCGTCTGCTCGAAGACCTGATCCGCGAAATCGTCGGTGACGCAACCGCAGATACTGCGTCATCGCTCCACCCTGCGCGTGCTCAAGCAGATGGCGGCACGACGGTGCAGAGCGTGACGGTGCAGAACCAGGTCGTGCAGACAACGACGGCCGAGACACCGACGGCTGTGCCGACGGCCGATACGGCGGCGGAGACGGAGCCAGAGACGCGTGAGACGGCGGCGATGGCGGAGACGCAGGCCGCGGCGACCGATGCAGTCGTGGCGCAAAGCGCATCGCCCAGGATCGCGCCGGCTGGAGCGACGCCTGGTTCAGTGCCGCTTTCATCGGGCCCGACGCGCGAGATCGACTCCCCCGAAGCCACGATTCCGTTGACCTCGGACGCGGCACGACCCATGCCAGTGGTCGGCGATGGTACCGGGGAGCGCATTTCGGCAGCCGTTCCACAGCCGAGTACTCGTCCACCCGAGGCTGCCGCTACGGCGGGTCCTGGTCCCGCTCCGCTTCAGCGTCCCGATTCTGAAGCTGTGAGTTCTGCGCCTCGCCCGGTGACCACCACTCCCCCGGGCAATGACGCGAGCATCAGCCCCGCACCCCAGTCCGCACCTGCTGCAGGCCCCCACGCACCAACCGAAGCCCCCGATGTTTCACGTGAAACATCGTCAGATCACGGAGGAACTCCCCTGGCTTACGAACTCGCCGACGAGACCCGTCGGCGCACCGCACTCGACGAAGCGGTTCTCCCGCTTCCCCCGTCGACTCGCGTGCTGACGATCTCCAACCAGAAGGGCGGCGTCGGCAAGACGACCACCGCCGTGAACCTTGCCGCAGGCCTTGCTCGCTCCGGAGCCCGAGTGCTCGTGATCGACCTGGACCCGCAGGGCAACGCCTCGACGGCACTCGGCGTCGATCACCGATCGGAGCGCAAGAGCGTCTACGAGGTGCTCGTCTCCGATGTTTCGTTGGCCGAAGTTGTGCAGCCATCCACCGAACACGAGCTGCTCGACTGCGTGCCGGCGACCATTCACCTCGCCGGCGCCGAGATCGAACTCGTGTCACTCGTGGCGCGTGAACAGCGGCTCCGGCGTGCGCTCGACGCTCATCTCGCTTCGATGGATCGCCCGTACGACTACGTCTTCATCGACTGCCCGCCCTCCCTCGGACTCCTGACGATCAACGCATTCGTCGCCGCGCGCGAAGTGCTCATCCCGATCCAGTGCGAGTACTACGCGCTCGAGGGTCTCTCTCAACTGCTCAGTAACATCGAGTTGATCGAGAAGCACCTCAATCCCGAGCTCCGCTTGTCGACGATCCTGCTGACGATGTACGACTCGCGTACCAACCTCGCCCAGCAGGTTGCGCAGGAGGTCCGCGACCACTTCCCCGCCCAGACGCTGGAAACGATCATCCCCCGATCGGTCCGAGTCTCGGAAGCACCGAGCTATGGGCAGAGCGTCATCAGCTACGACTTCGGATCCACCGGATCATTGTCGTATCGTGAGGCGGCCGCCGAAATCGCCCGTCGCGGAGCGGCAACACCCGAGGAGTCGAACTGATGGCAACGAAACGAACCGGTCTCGGACGTGGGATCGGCGCGCTGATCCCGAGCGGCGAAGACAGCACGCGGGCACGCCCGGTCGACGTATTCTTCCCGGAAACGGATGCGCAACAGCCCACCGCGGTTGCGGTCGTCGAGCAGGCCGCGTCGGCCGAAGGGCTCGTCAACGTCCCGGGTGCTCACCTGGCCCGACTCGACCCGAACGACATCCTTCCGAACGCCCACCAGCCGCGAAGCGTCTTCGACCCCGACGACCTCGCTGAGCTCGTGCACAGCGTCCGCGAGTTCGGAGTGCTGCAGCCCATCGTGGTTCGCCGTCACCCCGAGCTCGCCGGCAAGTACGAACTGGTCATGGGCGAGCGGCGCCTTCGAGCCACCAAGGCAGCGGGCTTGGACTCCATCCCCGCGGTGGTGAAGGACACCGCGAATGAAGACATGCTGCGCGACGCGCTGCTCGAAAACCTTCACCGCTCGCAGCTGAACCCTCTCGAGGAGGCCTCGGCCTACCAGCAATTGCTCTCCGACTTCGGCATCACGCAGGAACAGCTCGCCTCGCGCATCGGTCGCTCACGTCCGCAGATCTCGAACACTCTCCGACTTCTGCGGCTCCCCGAGCCCGTGCAACTCCGGGTCGCGGCGGGCGTGCTGAGCGCGGGCCACGCTCGAGCCATCCTGTCGATCGGTGACGACGCGGCGGAGATGCAGCGTTTCGCCGACAAGATCGTGAACGAGGAGCTGTCGGTGCGTGCGGCCGAAGCCGTCGCGACGAAGGAGCCGAAGACATCCCGACCGAAGCCCTCTGCCGGCAAACGACAGGATTTCCTCGAGGACCTGTCCACTCGGTTGGGCGACCGCCTGAACACCCGCGTCAAGATCGCGTTGGGTGCAAGGAAAGGCCAGATCAGCATCGATTTCGCGACCGTTCAGGACTTGCGTCGGATTCTCACGGAACTCGGCGAGAATCTCGACGGAGTGTGAGCATCGGTCGCTCGCAGAATCCGTTCTGACGAACCGAAATCATGTGATTTCGGCCGAAGAATCGTGTCGAGCCTTCGGCGAGAAGCCGTATGTGATCGCGACATGAAGAAGGGCCGGTCCGAGTGGACCGGCCCTTCTTCATGCTCCGCACTCGTCAGTTCGCGCGAGCGTGCGCGGCTTCCACGAGAGCGCCGTAGATCGCTGCTGCGCTCGAGCCAGAAGCCTCGATCGCCAGTGGTACGAGCGATGTCTCCGTGAGCCCCGGGATGACATTCGCCTCGAGGAACCAGGGACGGCCGCTGCCGTCGACGATGAAGTCCACCCGCGAGAGATCGCGGAGTCCGAGGGTGCGATGCGCGAGCACCGCGGCATCCGATACCGCCGACACGGTGGCGTCATCGAGACGCGACGGAGCATAGAAGGTCGTCTCGCCGGCGTTGTACCGAGCCTGGAAACTGTAGACGCCGGCCGTCGGCTCGATCTCCACCGCGGGCAGTGTACGGGGTCCATCGCCGGTGTCGACGACGGTGACCGCGATCTCAGTCCCGTGGATCCGCCGCTCGACGACCGCGACGTCGGCATAGGTGAACGCCTCGACCATTGCGCGTGCGAGATCGTTCGTGTCCTCGACGATCGTCACTCCCTGGGCCGATCCACCGGATGCGGGCTTCACGACGAGGTCGCCCTCGAGTGCCGAGCGCACGACCTTGAGCACGCTCGATGCACCGAGCTCCCTGAACGCTTCGTGGGAGAGCACGATCGATTCGGGAACGTCGACGCCGACCGATGCGAGCAACGAACTCGCAACGGGCTTCGACCAGGCTCGCCGCGACGCGGCGCCCGACGAGCCGACGGTCGGAACCCCGATCGCCGCGAGCAGCTCGAGCAGCGAACCATCCTCACCGCTCGATCCATGCAGTGCGGGGAATACGACGTCGGGTCGTTCGTTCACGAGGAAGGGCAGGAGTCCCGCATCGGGGTCGCGGAGGGCCACCCGATGGCCGGCTGCGGTCAGCGCGTCGGCGACGCGTCGGCCGGAACGGAGGGACACATCGCGCTCGTGCGAGATGCCGCCAGCGAGAACGACGACGTAAAGACCGGAGGAATCGCTCATGATCAGGGGTTTCTCCACTACTTCAGGTCGGACGGTGGCGCGGAGTCGTACCCCGCACTCGAAGGCAGTTGCAGCGGGCCAGTTCCCGCGAAGGTGTCGAGCAGGTCGAGTTCGCCGTTGATCACGGTCGCGAGTCGGCGGATGCCGAGCCGGATCGCGTCGGGCGTCGGATAGCAGAACGACAGTCGCATCGCGTGGCGACCCCGCCCGTCGGCGAAGAATGCCGTTCCGGGCGTATACGCGACGAGTTCCTTCACCGCCCGCGGCAACATCTGCTTCGAGTCGAGGACATCGGGCATCGTGACCCAGACGTAGAACCCTCCGTTGGGATTGGTCCAGTTGAGCTGCGGCAGGTACTCCCCCAGCGCCTCGATCATCGCGTCCTTGCGCTCGCGATACACCCCGCGGAAGGTGTCGATCTGCGCGCGCCAGTCGGCGGTCGCGAGGTACTCCGACACGACCATCTGGCTGAAGGAGCTCGGCGACAGGATCGCGGACTCGGCCGCGAGGATCAGCTTCTCGCGGATGGCGTGGGGAGCGAGCGCCCATCCGACCCGGAAGCCGGGCGCGAGCGTCTTCGAGAACGAGCCGAGGTAGATGACGCCCTCGGGGTCGAGGGAGCGGAGCGCGTTGGGCGCAGGCTCGTCGAAGTGCAGCAGACCGTAGGGGTTGTCCTCGAGCACGAGGATCTCGTTCGAACGGCAGATCTCGAGGATCTCGGGCCGCCGTTCGGCGGAGAGCGTGACGCCGGCCGGGTTGTGGAAGTTCGGAATCGTGTACAGGAACTTGATTCGGCGGCCCTGTCCGCGAAGTGCCGCGATCGTCTGCCGCAAGGCCTCGGGGATCAGTCCGTGCTCGTCGGTCGCGACATGCGCCACATTCGCCTGGTACGAGCGGAAGATGCCGAGTGCCCCGACATAGCTCGGCGATTCGGCGAGGATCACGTCTCCGGGATCGATGAAGAGCTTGGCGACGAGATCGAGGGCCTGTTGCGAGCCGGTCGCGGTCACGACGTTGTCGACGCTGCCGCGGATGCCCTCGATCGACATGACCTCGAGGATCTGCTCGCGCAGCTCGGGAATCCCCTGCCCGGAACCGTACTGCAGCGCCACGGCACCGCGTTCACGCATGACCCGCTCCATGGAGGAGGTGATGAGGTCGTGCGGCAGCGCCGACACGTACGGCATGCCGCCGGCCAGCGAGACGACCTCGGGTCGTGAGGCAACGGCGAACAGGGCTCGGACTTCGGAGGCGGCCAGCCCGGCGGCTCGCTCGGCGTAATTCGCGTACCAAGGGTCGAGATTGTTGCCGGTCCGCTGGGGGACGCCGTCAGATGTCACTGCGCTGCTTCCGTTCTGTTCAGGGTTTCCACTGTAGTTGCTGGGTTCCGGGGTGGTCGTTCGGGGTCGTGCGCCGCGACATCCGCTCGTCTGTCGCCTCGGCGCCGGAGACGCGAAAGACCCGCCCGGCTTTCGCCGGACGGGTCTGGAATTCGACCGCCGACTACGAGATGTAGGCGGCGAGGTCGGCCTCGAGTGCGGGCTTCGGCTTGGCGCCGATGACGGTCTTGACGACCTCGCCCTTCTCGAAGACCTTGAACGCGGGAATCGCGGTGATCTGGTACTTCATCGCGAGGCCGGGGTTCTCGTCGACGTTGAGCTTGACGATGTCGAGCTTGTCGGCGTGCTCCGTCGCGATCTGGTCGAGGATCGGGCTCACGGCGCGACACGGGCCGCACCATTCGGCCCAGAAGTCCACGAGGACGGCCTTCTCGTTGTTGAGGACCTCCTGCTCGAAGGTGGCCTCGGTCACTGCACGTGCAGTCATTGCGTTCTCCTTTGGTGAAGTCTGGGTGATCGGATGCCGCGGAGCAGCGCTTGATCAGGTGATGACGGCGAACTCGGTCTCGAGCACGGCCTCGGCGGCGTTCTCGTTGCCGAGGGCTGCGAGGTAGTGCTCGGCGTCGAGCGCGGCGGCCGCGCCGGAACCGGCAGCGGTGATCGCCTGGCGGTAGTGCGGGTCGATGACGTCGCCGGCGGCGAAGACGCCCGGCAACGAGGTCTTCGAGGTGCGGCCCTCGACCGCGATGGTGCCTTCAGGGGTGAGGTCGAGCTTGCCGTGCACGAGGTGCGTGCGCGGGTCGTTGCCGATCGCGACGAAGAGGCCGTCGAGGTCGAGCCCGCGCTCGTCACCGGTCACGGTGTCGCGCAGGGTGACGCCGGTCACCGCTTCGGTGCCGTGGATCGCGGCGATCTCGGAGTTCCAGATGAACTCGATCTTCTCGTTGTCGAAGGCGCGCTGCTGCATGATCTTCGACGCCTTGAGCGAGTCGCGACGGTGGATGACGTAGACCTTGCTGGCGAAGCGGGTGAGGAAGGTTGCCTCCTCCATCGCGGAGTCGCCGCCGCCGATGACGGCGATCGTCTTCTCGCGGAAGAAGAAGCCGTCGCACGTCGCGCACCACGAGAGACCGTGGCCGGAGAGCACCTCTTCTTCGGGGAGGCCGAGCTTGCGATAGGCGGAGCCGGTCGCGTAGATGACCGCAGCCGCTTCGTGCTCGTCGCCGTTGCCCAGCTTGACGCGCTTGACGGGGCCGTCGAGTTCGAGCTCGACGACGTCGTCGTAGACGACCTCGGTGCCGAACCGCTCGGCCTGCTCCTGGAACTTCGTCATGAGATCGGGGCCCATGATGCCCTCGGGGAAGCCGGGGTAGTTCTCGACCTCGGTCGTGTTCATCAGCTCGCCGCCGATCTCGACCGAGCTCGCGATGAGCAGGGGTTTCAGCTGCGCGCGTGCGGCGTAGATCGCGGCCGTGAATCCGGCCGGGCCCGAGCCGATGATGATGATGTCGCGCAAAGCCGCTCCCGTCGTTGCTGGTGATTCGTAGCATTCAACGAATCGGATGCCACGAGATGCTCAACACAGTCTAAGCGGCGACTATTCCGCCGCAGCCCCGCGGTACAGCGTGTGACGGATGCCGCGTGGGCTCAGCGCTTGAGGCGGGTGATGAGCGGGGCGGCGAACCCGCGAAGCTCGGGCGAGCGCAGCATCCAGAGCACCGCGAAGTACACGATGCTCATCGAGGCGCCGATGATGGCCATCGACAGGATCGCGCTGAAGATGCTCGAGAAGGCGTAACCGTCGAACGAGGTTCCACCGAGCGCCCAGAGCAGGGCGAGGCCGACGATGACGGGCAGCACGAGCGCGAGAGCCGACCGGCCGTAGGCGATGAAGATGCGTCGACCGTCGAGCGCGCCGATGCGGCGACGTAACAGGACGACGGCGAGGACCGCCTGGATGGTGCCTGCGACCGTGATGACCACGGCGATGCCGAATGCCACCCAAGCGCTGGGCAGGGCGATGCAGCCCAACGTGCCGGCGATGATCAGCACGACCTGCACGAGCGTGATGAAGAACGGCGTCTTCGTGTCCCCGAGCGAGTAGAAGGTGCGCTGCACGACGAAGAGCACGCTGAACGGGATGAGGCCGACGAGATAGGCGAGCACCAGCGCCCCACCAGCGAACACGAGCGGTTCGACCGAGGAGAACACCCGGGCGAAGAGGAAGGCGCACACCATGAGGACCGCCGTGGCGAGCATCAGGATCACGCCGACCCCGCGCACGGCGCTCGAGAGGTCGTCGCGGACCTTCGGGAGGTCGCCGGTCGCGGCGTGCTCGCTCATGCGCGTGAAGTAGGCGGTGGCGATCGACACGGTGATCACCGAGTGCGGCAGCATGAAGATCAACCAGGCGGTCTGCTGCATGCTGACCGAAGCCTCGTCGGGCGATGCCGCGGAGACACCGACGACGGAGGTCTCGACGAAGCCCGCGATCGTCGTGAGCAGCAGCATGCCGAAGGTCCAGCTGGCGACGCCGGCGGTCGACCGCAGTCCGACACCGCGCCAGGCGAAGTCGGGGCGGTACCGGAGCCCCGCCCGCCTCCAGAACCAGAAGAGCACGAGGCCCTGGATGGCGACGCCGAGGGTCGCGCTGCCGGCGAGGAGCGCGATCATGCCGGGCGACCACTCGCCGGCGGTGCGCAGACCGTCGGGGTCGGAGCCGAAGACGAATGCGAACACGGCGAGTCCGGCGATGGCGACGACGTTGTTCAGCACCGGCACCCACGTGAAGGGCCCGAACACGCGTTTGGCGTTCAGCACTTCACCCAGCAGCGAGTACATGCCGTAGAAGAAGATCTGCGGCAGGCACCAGTACCCGAACGCGACGGCGAGTGCGAAGACACCGTCGGTCAGACGCGAGCCGACGAGCGCCGTCAGCAGTGGCGTGAGCAGTGTCGCGACGAGGGCCGCCGCCGCGAGGATCACGAAGCCCAGCGTCATGACCTTGTTGATGTAGGCGACTCCGCCATCGCGATGCGCCGCGGAGCGGACGATCAACGGCACGAGCACCGCGCTCAGGACACCGCCGGCGACGACTGCGTAGATGGTGTTCGGCAACTGGTTCGCCACCGCGAATGCGTTCGCGCCGGCACCACCCGCACCGATGACGGCGGCGAGCAGCGCGGCCTTCACGAACCCCAGGATGCGCGAGACGATCGTGCCCGATGCGAGGAATGCGCTCGCCCGCCCGATTCGGTCTTCAGCCATCGCGGCGTCCGTCTCCCTGCTCGTCGCCGCGTGCGACGGTCTGCTCGGCCTCGGGGACCCGTGCGGACCCATCGGCTTCGGCTGGCTCGGCGGCATCCGTCTCGACCGCGGCATCCGCGTCGTCGTTCTCTTCGGTCTCCGCAGCCTCAGCCTTCCGCTTGCGATGGCGGCGGATGTTGCGCCAGATGCCGACGCCGAAGAACACGACGACGATGACGCCGATGATGGCGGCGCCGAGGCCCTCCCAGTCGGCCTGCACGTTGACGGGGATCGAAACGGGACTGCCGACGGGCACTCCCTCGGGTGAGGTCAGCGAGACGGTCAGGGTGACCTCGCCATTGCCGATGCCGGCGGCGACGGGCACCGTGACGGTGCTCCGCGACTCGGGGTCGATCTCGACCTCGACCTGATCTTCGACGACGAGTCGGCCGTTCGACGGCCTGACGTCGACGACGACGGTGACGGGGTAGGGCAGCGCATTGAGGATGGTGGTGGGTACGCCGGTCTCCGACGACACCACGTTGATGGGGCTGCTGGGCACGATCGAGACCGCGTCGAGGGTTCGGCGCTGCGCCACGAGCCACTCGCCGACCGCCGCATCCCACGCCGGTCGGTCGTCGAGCCAGGCGACGTCGAGCAGCGCGAGGGCGTCGCGTCGGGTCGGGCCGGTGATATCTTCGGGGTCGTCGAGCACGGTCGCGAACGCCGTCACGTTCGCATCGGTGCGGAGGATGCGGTCGACGTTGTCGATGCGCTGGCGGTCTTCGGGTTCATCGACGAGGGTTCGCGCGACGGGAGGTGCGCCGATCGCGTCGGTGAGAGATGCCGGGGTGACGCGCGGATTCGCGGCGAGCTCGTCCAGGGTGGCCGACACGCGCGCCGACTGCGTGCCTGCGCCGCGACCGAGGGTCGCCAGCAGCGTCGCGGGCTGGTCCGCGCCGCCGTCGTCGAGCAGGGCGAGTTCGGCACCGAGCCGGCCCGTTGCCGCTCGCCACTCGGTGTCGCTGACCGCCTCGGTCGCCGCGCGCAGCGGAGCGGTGAGTCGGCCGTCAGCGACGACGGCCGATGACCCGTCGACATTCGAGGCGGCGTTCACCCACTGCTCCGCCGGAACGACGTTGCCGGGCGCGAGGATCGACGAGGTCAGCCCCGCCGTGCCGAGGAACGCGAGATCGCCCGCGGTGATCGTGTCGTCAGCGGGCCACGCGATGTCCGTGCGGGTGTAGGGCCATGCAAGCAGGTCTTCGGTGGTCGGCACTTCACCGGCCGCCGGTTGGGTCGGAACCGGGGTGGCACTCGGAACGGCGTCGCCGTCGGCCGGCTCCCCCGGGTTCTCGCCCGCCGCATCGGCCGTGCCCGAGAAGTTCGCCGGATCGAGCACGTCGGAGAACGACGTCGGACCGAGCAGGGCCGGCACGCCGAGCTGCGCCTGCGCCGCGACATCCGCATCTGCATACGCGAGAGGGAATATCTCGTTCGGGAGGCCGGCGAGGCGCTCGAGCCACGAGGTCGCGGTGCTCGGCGCCGAGGTGCCGAGCACGCGGACCGACGCGATGATGCGCGGGTCGATGCCGATCGCGACCGGGCGCCCCTCGACGGCGTCGAGCTGCCGTGACAGGAGTCCGAACGGCGAGGTCCAGGTGGCCAGGTCGTCGGCGCCGAGCAGGCCTGCTGCGGATGCCGGGACGGTCACGGGAACGGCGAGTGCGACCGTGGTCGAGCTCGTGACCGGCGCGGCCGCGTTGGCGAAGACCTCGGTGGAGGAGGAGACGACCGTGCCGCCCACGAAGAGCTCGGCACCGAACCCGAGCACCGGCGAGTCGTCGAGGGCGTCGATCGCCTCGGGCGGGAGCGTGATCGACACGACCTCGACGGCACCGGGGGCGACCGTCGTCGACGGGACGTCGGCCACGTCGACGCCGTCGAGTTCCGCCGCCTCAGCCGCAGGGGCGTCGGAGGCCGGGGCCTCAGCAGAGGGTGCCTCGGCGTCGGGTGCCTGGGCGAGCCACGCGTCGAGTTCTGCGGTGTCGTCGATCGGCGCGGCCGAGCGTACGAGTCGGAGGGTGCCCGCCGCGACGGGTTCGGACGTCGCGTTCTCGATCTCCACGTCGAAGGTGACGGGTGCGTCGGTCGCGATGCTCGTCGCGATCGTGGGCGCGACCCGCAGGATGACCTCGGTCACCTCACGGGTCTCGGTCGGCATGGAGCGGGCGCCGTGCGCGGCGGCCGATGCGCTCGTCACGGCGAGGGAGGCGGCGTTCGCCGCCAGAGGGGCCGCCGCGAGCATCGACGCCGCTGCGATCGCCGCGCCGAAGGCGGTGAGGCCGTGTCGGCGGGACCGACCGCGGAGCGGTGACGAGGGCGACGAGGGCGACCGCTGGGCGCCATCCGTCGATTCGACCCGTGAGCACCGGCGGCGCGCAGGGTTCGACTCGGGCACCATGCTGGCGATTCTACGGCGTGGCACCCGGGCATTCGCTCGGCATCCACAGGCGCTTCGGGCAGCGCCGACCGGGGCATCCTTCGCCGGACGCTTAACATGGGGGCATGCAGAGTGTCGCGGCAGCCCTCGACCGGCTGGGCGAGCTGGCGGCTTCGCCGACCGTTTCGCGACTGGCGGCGGCGTTCGAGGCAGCCGGCCACGAACTCGCCCTCGTCGGCGGCCCGGTGCGCGACGCATTCCTCGGCCGGCCGGTCAACGACCTCGATTTCACGACGGATGCCACGCCCGACGCCATCCTCGCGATCGTGAAGCCGATCGCGGAGGCCCACTGGGACATCGGTCGCGCATTCGGCACGATCGGGGCGAGGATCGCCGGCGAGACCGTCGAGATCACGACGTACCGCGCCGATGCGTACGACGGCGCATCGCGGAAGCCCGAGGTCGTGTTCGGCTCGAGCCTCGAAGACGACCTCACGCGCCGCGACTTCACGGTCAACGCCCTCGCGCTGCGCCTGCCGAAGCTCGAGCTCGTCGACCCGTCGGGCGGCGTGGAGGATCTCGTGGCGAAGGTGCTGCGCACCCCCGCGGCTCCCGAGCAGTCCTTCGGCGACGATCCGCTGCGGATGCTCCGTGCCGCACGATTCTCGGCCCAGCTCGGGTTCACGGTCGAGCAGGCGACCGAGCAGGCCATGACCGATCTCGCCGCCGAGATCGACCGCATCTCGGCCGAGCGCGTGCGCGACGAGCTGACGAAGCTGCTGCTCTCGAGGTCCCCGCGCAGCGGCATCCGGCTGCTTGTCGAGTCGGGCCTGGCCGAGCGCGTGCTGCCCGAGTTGCCGGCGCTCTCGCTCGAACGCGACGAGCACCACCGTCACAAGGACGTGTACGAGCACAGCCTCACCGTGCTCGACCAGGCCATCGACTACGAGATCGAGCGCGGCGTGCTCGACTCCCCCGACCTCGTCCTCCGCCTCGCAGCTCTGCTGCACGACATCGGCAAGCCCGCGACGCGGCGGTTCGAGGCGGGCGGCGCGGTCAGCTTCCATCACCACGACGTGGTCGGCGCCAAGCTCGCGCGCAAGCGCCTCCGCGCGCTGCGCTTCGACAACGACACGATCGCCGCGGTCTCGCGGCTCATCGAGCTGCACCTCCGCTTCTTCGGGTACACGGACGGCGCGTGGAGCGACTCCGCCGTGCGCCGGTACGTGCGCGACGCCGGCGACCAGCTGGAGCGCCTCCACATCCTCGCGCGGGCCGACGTCACGACCCGCAATCGCCGCAAGGCCGACCAGCTCGCGTTCGCCTACGACGACCTCGAGGAGCGCATCTCGGTGCTCGCCGAGGAGGAGGAGCTCGCCGCGGTGCGGCCCGAGCTCGACGGCGCCGACATCATGCGGCTGCTGGACGTTCCGCCCGGCCCGGTCGTCGGCGAGGCGTACCGGTACCTGCTCGAGGTGCGGCTCGACGAGGGCCCCATCGGCCCGGATGCCGCGACCGATCGCCTGCTCGCCTGGTGGGCCTCGCGCGAGGAACCGCACGCATGACCACGACCACCATCGACCGCTCCCACCTCTCGACCTTCACGAAGGCGCGGGTGCGCTTCCACCTGCTCTGGGCTGTCGTGCTCATGCTCGGGGTGGGGTTCTGGTCCCTGGTCTTCGTCGGCCCGGTCGTCGCGCAGGCGACCGAGCGCACCGAGCCGGTCTCGGGCGTCGCGGTCGAGGAGACGACGGTCATGCAGACGCAGGGCTCGCGCCGCAGCCGTCACCTCGAAGAGGTCCGCGCGGTCGTGGTCGAGTTCGAGTACGCCGGCACGCAGTACCGCGAGACGCTCGCGACTGACGACGAGCAGCTCGGGGACGTCACGGTGTACCTGAACACCAGCACCGAGCGCGTCTCGTTCGATGCGCCCGCACCCATCGACTTCTGGGGCTGGTTCTGGGGCATCGCCGGGGGTCTCGTGCTCGCCGGCGGCCTCATCGCGTACGTCCGTTCGATCGCCGGCACCATCCGTCTGGCGCGCTTCGACACGTCGCGGACGCCCGAGTTCGCGGTCGAGGTCACGTCGACGAACGTGCGCGTCGTCAACCAGAAGAAGGCCGCGACCCCGAAGAACACCGCGATCGACATCAGCGCGGTGCCGGCTTCGGCCATCGACGGCATCCCGGCCGGCCGGGAACTCGTGCTGACGGCCCAGGCGACTGCCGCGCCGGGCGTGCCGCAGCCGGGCACCCGACTCGAAGGCGTGTTCGTGAAGGCCGGCGCGACGAGCGGGCTCGCGGTCGTGCGCTTCGGTGCGGATGCCGCGTGGTGGCCGGTCTCCATCGGCGAGAAGATCGCCGACGTCTGACCCGTCCCGGTCGAATGGCGCGGGTACGAGGCATCCGCTATGCTGTCAAGGTTGCCCGTGTGCCGCGAATGTGCGGCCTCCATGGCGTGACGTATGTACAACCCTCCTGCTGCAGAGATCCTGTAGCCGTTTGAGTCCGAAGGAGGTGGGTTAGTCATGCACCAATACGAGCTGATGGTTATCCTCGATCCCGAGATCGATGAGCGCACCGTTGCTCCCAGCCTTGACAAGTTCCTCAACGTCATCCGAAACGATGGCGGCAGTGTCGACAAGGTCGACATCTGGGGACGTCGTCGTCTGGCGTACGAGATCAACAAGAAGAACGAGGGCATCTACGCCGTCGTCGACTTCACCGCCGAGTCCAAGACCACCGATGAGCTCGACCGCCAGCTGAACCTCAGCGAAGCCGTCATGCGCACCAAGGTCCTCCGTGCCGAAGAGGGCATCGCCCAGGTCGCCGCTCACGCGAAGGCCCAGGAGGCGAAGGCCGCGAAGAAGGCCGCCGCCCAGGCGAAGGCCGGCGCGAAGGCTGCTGCTCCTGCAGCTGCCGTCGCCGCTGCCCCTGCTGCCGCCGTCGCCGCGGCTCCCGCCGCGGCCAAGAAGGACGACTAGTCCTCATGGCCGGCGAGACCATCATCACCGTGGTGGGCAACCTCACTGCAGATCCCGAGCTGCGTTACACGCAGAACGGCCTCGCGGTTGCCAACTTCACCATCGCTTCCACTCCTCGTACGTTCGACCGTCAGGCGAACGAGTGGAAGGACGGCGAAGCGCTGTTCCTGCGCGCGAGCGTCTGGCGTGAATTCGCCGAGCACGTGGCCGGTTCACTCACCAAGGGATCCCGGGTCATCGCTTCCGGGCGTCTCAAGCAGCGTTCCTACGAGACGAAGGAAGGCGAGAAGCGCACCACCATCGAGCTCGAGGTCGATGAAATCGGCCCGAGCCTGCGCTACGCCACCGCGTCCGTGACTCGCGCACAGTCCAACCGTGGTGTCGGCGGCGGCAACAGCTCCTTCGGGGGCGGCGCCGGTGCCGACGAGCCGTGGGCACCCAGCGCCCCCGCAGCAGCCCCTCAGGGTGGCGGCGGCGGAGACGTCTGGAACACCCCCGGTACGAGCTACGGCGACGAGACCCCCTTCTAGGCCCGGCGTCCTCAACAGGCGCAACGGCCGGTGAACGGATGCCGCAGGCATCCGCTCGCTCGAATCGTTTTCAATAGACAGGAAAGACAATGGCTGGAAAGTCGAGCGGCGATCGCCGCAAGCCGACCCGCGGGAAGGGCGCGAAGAACGCCGCCCCGGCGAAGTCCATCAAGGTCGGTGTCATCGACTACAAGGACGTCGCGACCCTCCGCAAGTTCATCTCCGAGCGTGGAAAGATCCGCGCCCGCCGTATCACCGGTGTCTCCGTGCAGGAGCAGCGCCTGATCGCCCGTGCCGTCAAGAACGCACGCGAGATGGCCCTTCTGCCCTACTCGGGCTCTGGCCGCTAAGGAGCACGACAATGGCTAAGGTAATTCTCACCCACGAGGTCACCGGCCTCGGCACGGCCGGCGACGTCGTCGAGGTCAAGAGCGGTTACGCTCGCAACTACCTCGTTCCCCAGGGCTTCGCTGTGGCGTGGTCGCGCGGTGGCGAGAAGCAGGTCGAGCAGATCAAGGCGGCTCGCGCCGCTCGCGCCCTGCACTCGCTCGAAGACGCGCAGGCCGTCAAGGCCAAGCTCGAGTCGACGAAGGTCAAGCTGGCCGTCAAGGCAGGCCAGGGCGGGCGCCTCTTCGGCTCCGTCAAGACCTCGGATGTCGCGGCTGCCGTCGCGACCGCCGGTCTCGGCGAGCTCGACAAGCGCAAGATCGAGATCACGACCCCTATCAAGGCGGTCGGCGATCACGAGGCGACGGTTCGTCTGCACGACGAGCTCTCGGCGACGATCACCCTTCAGGTGGTCGCAGCGAAGTAGTTCGCAGAACGCACGGAAGCGGCGGTTCGGGCCTCGGCCCGGCCGCCGCTTTCGCGTGTTCGCGGGCCGTGTCGCGTACACCCGCCGGCGTGGTGCGCGCAAGTCGTATCGGTGTTTCCTGTGATGGTTGTACACAGGTCGACGCACAGGTGCGGTGGACTTCCAAAGAAGTTTTCCCCCACAGGTGTGAGTAGATATAAAACCCGGTCAGACTTGAATTCAACCCGTGTAATTCACCGAGTTTCCACAGTTATCCACAGGCGAAGTGCACACATTCCACGGCGTTTCGCCCAGATTGTCCCCAGAGTTATCCACAGGCTGGGTTGTGTTGTGCACACCGGCTTCCCTATCGTGAAGCAGCGTCCATTCCACCCCGTTCGAAATCCCGGTCGACCAGCTGTGTCAGCGGCCTCCGAGACACTGGGTCGTGGGCGCGGGTCGCTCACCCGCTTGAGCCGAACCGGAGGTCATGAAGTTGTCGATCGCGCACATCGGGCTCGCTGAACCGGTCGACGACGGTGACGCCCGACGGGGCGAACGCGTTCCTCCCCACGACCTCCTCGCCGAGCAGAGCGCGCTCGGCGGCATGATGCTCTCGAAAGACGCGGTCGCCGACGTCATCGAGACCGTGCGCGGCGTCGACTTCTACGTGCCGAAGCACGAGGTCGTCTTCAACGCGATCCTCACCCTCTACTCGCACGGCGAGCCCACCGACGTCATCGCCGTCACTGATGAGCTGACCAAGACCGGCGACCTCCAGCGCGCCGGCGGCGTCGAGTACCTGCACACGCTCACGAGCATCGTGCCGACCGCGGCGAACGCCGGCTTCTACTCGTCGATCGTCGCCGAGCGGGCGATGCTGCGCCGCCTCGTCGAGGCCGGCACGCGTATCGTGCAGATGGGCTACCAGGGCGAGGGCGAGGTCACCGACCTCGTCAACAACGCCCAGGCTGAGATCTACGCCGTGACCGGCTCGGTCGAGACCGAAGACTACGTGCCGCTCTCCGAGGCCGTGACCGTCGCCATCGACGAGATCGAGGCGGCCAAGCACACCGACGGCAAGTTCACCGGTGTGCCGACCGGCTTCGCCGACCTCGACGACCTGACCAACGGGTTCCACCCCGGCCAGATGATCATCGTCGCGGCGCGACCCGCCATGGGAAAGTCGACGCTCGCGCTCGACTTCGCACGTGCCGCGTCGATCACGAACGGCCAGCCGTCGGTCTTCTTCTCGCTCGAGATGGGCAAGAGCGAGATTGCGATGCGCCTGCTGAGCGCCGAGGCATCCGTGCCGCTGCAGATGATGCGCAAGGGCACCGTCGACTCGCGCGACTGGACCACGATCGCGGCGACCCGCGGGCGCATCAACGACGCACCGCTCTACATCGACGACTCCCCCAACATGACGCTCGTCGAGATCCGCGCGAAGTGCCGCCGTCTCAAGCAGAAGGTCGGACTGAAGATGGTCGTCATCGACTACCTCCAGCTCATGACGAGCGGCAAGCGCGTCGAGAGCCGCCAGCAAGAGGTCTCGGAGTTCTCGCGTGCGCTCAAGCTGCTCGCGAAGGAGCTGCAGGTGCCGGTCATCGCCCTCTCGCAGCTGAACCGTGGCCCCGAGCAGCGCGCCGACAAGATGCCCGCCATCAGCGACCTGCGCGAGTCGGGCTCGATCGAGCAGGACGCCGACATGGTGATCCTGCTGCACCGCGAGAGCGCCTACGAACGCGACAGCCCCCGCGCCGGCGAGGCCGACCTCATCGTCGCCAAGCACCGCAACGGCCCCACCCGCACGATCACGGTGGCGTTCCACGGCCACTTCTCGCGGTTTGCCGACATGGTGCAGGGGTAATCCGTCACGCGACCGCGCGTGCCCCGTCGCTCAGCCGCGCGAACGCGCTCTCCGCGTCTCCGAAGAGCGAACCACCCTCGCGCACGGCTTGCTCCCACGCGTCGAGCACGTCGTGGCGGTCCATCGCCATGACCGCCTCCCACGGATCGTCCTCCTCGACGGGAACGCCGCCCATGCCCCATCGCGCCGCCTCGTACAAGAGCGGGATCGCCGCGATGCCGCGCTCCGTCGCCGAGTAGGTGACCTTGCGGGCATCCGTCTCGCTCGGGGTGCGCACGATGATTCCGCTGCGCTCGAGTCGGGCGAGGCGGTCGGCGAGCACGCTCGGCCCGATGCGCTCCTCGGACCGAAGGAACTCCCCGAAGGTGTGCTTGCCGAGTGTGAGGAGGTCGCGCATGATCAGCAGCGACCAACTGTCGCCGAAGGTCTCCACGGTGAAGTTGGTGGGGCAGGTCGACCGCCCTTCAGCTCGCTTCATGCGTCGAGTCTACGGCATTGACTTTGATCATCAAAGTAAACTACGCTTCGATCATCGAAGTGAAACGGATGCCGCGGCGGCGGCCTACAGCGGAGGAGCCACGATGAACGACACGACCCAGCACGAGACGCACGATCTCGTCGTGAGCCGCGACATCCCCGCCCCCATCGAGGCGGCCTGGAAATCGTGGACCGAACCCGACCGGGTGCTTCGCTGGTGGGGCCCGACCGGCTTCACCTGCACGGTCGCCGAGCTCGACGTGCGCGTCGGCGGCACGTCCCTCGTGTGCATGACCGCCCCCGACTGGGGGTTCCCGGCGCTGTACAGCACGTGGGCGTACACGCTCGTCGACGCACCGCGCCGCCTCGAGTTCATCCACAACATCGCCGACGAGCACGGCGCCACGATCGACCCGGCGACCATCGGGGCAGCGGGCATCCCGCGCGACGTGCGGCACGTCATCGCATTCGAGTCGATCGGCGACGGCGACGCGACGCGACTCACCGTCACCGAACTCGGCTACACCGACCCCGAGCAGCTCGCGCTTTCGAAGAAGGGCCTCGAGGAGTCCCTCGACAAGCTCGTCGCGATCTACGTGTGAAGGCGGTGCTCATGCGTCGGCGGCCGATGCCGCGGCATCCGTTCAGATCTTGGAGTACCACTCGACGACGTTTCCGCCCTCGAATGAGCGCACCTCGTCGAGCGCGAACGCGGTCGGGCTGAACTCGGGGCCGAAGGCGGTCCTGCCGGCTCCGGCGACCACGGGGTAGCGCTTGATGACGAGCCGGTCGATCTCGTCGAGCAGCTGGCCCGCGAGGACGCCGCCGCCCGCGAGGTAGATGTCGAGCGGCGAGTCCTCCTGCTTCAGGGCGCGCACGGCGGCGATCGGGTCGCTCGCGATCATCGTGACCGCCGGATCGAGCTGCTCGAGGGTGCTCGAGGCGACGAACTGGCGCAGGTGCGAGTACGGCGAGGTGATGCCGAGCTGGAGACCGGGCTCGTAGGTGCGGCGACCCATCACGATGGTGTCGAAGCGCGTGAGTGGGGCATCCGCGATGCCGAGCTGTGCTCGAGCATGGCTGGGCAAGGCGTCGCCGTAGTCGCCGGCCATCCAGGCCATGTAGTCATCGGAGCCGGGGAAGAAGTCGACCTCGTCAGCGGGGCCGGAGATGAAGCCGTCGACGGAGAGGGCGATGTAGTACGTGAGGTTTCGCATGGGTCCTTCGTGTCGGGAACGGAATTCAATCACTATAGTCATAGTGGTCGGCGAGTCAAGGGCTGGAGATCACGCGATGGCGAGGAACACGGAGCGACGGCATCGCCTTCTGGATGCCGCGGTCGAGGTGATCGCGGTCGAGGGCGGCCGCGGACTGACGTTCGGCGCGGTCGACCGGGCTGCCTCGGTGCCGCCGGGTACCGCGTCGAACTACTTCGCGTCACGCGACCAACTGCTCCGCGAACTCGCCGAGCACGTCTTCATCCGGCTCGCGCCAGACCCGGTCGAGGCCGCGGCCCGCATGGCTGCCGAGCCGACGCGCGAAAGTGAACGCGGGCTCATGATGTGGCTCGTCGAACGCGCGCTCGCCGATCGCGCCGCGCACCTCGCGCTCTTCGAACTGCGGCTCGAGGCGACCAGGAATCCTCACGTCGCGCCGACCGTGACCCGGCAGTTCGCCGGCAACCTCGCCGTAGCGACCTCGGACCACGTCGACCACGGCTTCCCAGGCGACCGGTCGACCGCGCTCGTGCTCTACCTCGCGATGAGCGGGCTGTTGCTCGATCACCTCACGATGCCGGAACTGCTGGGTACCGATGCCGTCGCGGCGATCGTCGACACGATCGTCACGGCTGTGGTGCCGCGGGTCGCCGAGCGGTGACGAGATACTGCGGCTGGGTCGCGTTGTAGCTGGAGCCTTCCAGGCTGAGACCCGCGGCCGCGACATCGGCGAGGAGTTCGTCGTGGCGGAAGGGCCACATCGACAGCAGTTCGGTCGTCACCGGCAGCTGGTCATCGTCCCGGAGTGCTGCCACGGAGATCTGCAGGTGGTGTTCGGCGTCCCATGAAGGTGGGACCTGCCAGGAGTAGACCACCACTGCCTTGCGGCCGGCACGTTCCACGAGCCGGTCCCAGACGTCCAGCCTGCTGCCACCCGAGCGGATCTGCTCCCAATTGCGGGAGGTCAGCGTCAGCACTCCGCCCGTCGCCAACACGAATGCCATGCCGTCGAGTGCGGCGCGCCGGCCGCTGCGTCCGACCGCGTGCGCGAGCGAGTTCCCGACGCAGAACACCGCGTCGAACCGGTCCTGCCAGCCTTGGTCGGGTAGCTCGTCCCAGCGGCAGACGCGCGTCGACACCTCGACTCCGTGCGCGCGAGCAAGCGCCTCGGTCCGTTCGACCATCGCCGGGCTGGCATCGCACGCAGTGACCCGGAACCCGGCCTCAGCCAGCCCCACCGCCAGCAACCCGATCCCGCAGGCGCAGTCCAGGATCTGCGCCCCCGGCTCGAGCCCGGCCGTCACCGTCTCGAACGTCTGCGCGTTGCCCGCCGGGGACGCCTTGGCATCTGGCACCAGCCACTCGTACACCGACGCCAATGACTTGTACGCGACCTCGTCCACAGTGCCCCCTCCACGCACATCGTGGCACGCCCATTCCGGCAGTGCCAGGGCCAGGGCTGCGCCTGCGCCTGCATCGCGGAGAGCGGGTCGAGCGCGTAGGACTCCGCCAATTCGAACTGAGAGACTGTGGACATGGCGGTCATCGACGACGTTCGGGCGCTGGGCACGGAGCTGGAGCGCTCCTACCTTGCCTACGTCCGCGGGCGATTGAAATTCCGGGTCGGTCAGCTGGTCTACGTCGCGTTCTCGCTCGACGAGAGCGTGATGGGGTTCGCCTTCCCGAAAGAGGAGCGGGCAGCGCTCGTCGGGGGGAATCCGCGCAAGTTCCAGATGCCCTCGGACTCGGATCTGCGCTTCAACTGGGTCCATGCCGATCTCGCGGCCCTTGAACCCGCCGAGGCCCGCGAGCTCGTCGTCGATGCCTGGCGCATGGTCGTCCCGGCGAAGGTCTCCCGCGCCTACGATCTCGCCCATCCCATGGGTCCGCGATGAGGTCCGACGCGAGGCCCATCGGCGCTGCACGCTGACGTGAAGCGGTGGACTCGGCGCCGTTGACATCTGCGCGCGGCGCCGAGAGTCGCCACGTCCGCAGGGTTCTAGTCGGATGCGTGCTGGTTCGACGCGGCGACGTACTTGTGAAGCAGTCGGGCGAACTCCAGTCGTTCGCCGTCGTCCCAGTCCCTGGTGATGTATTCGAACGCTCGGCGTTGCTGATGCCGGGAGTTCGCGAGCACCTCGTGCCCTCGCGATGTGAGACGCAGGGTGATGCTGCGCCCGTCGGTCTGGGATGCCACGCGTTCGACCAGTCCGTCGCTGACGCATGAGCCGGCGAGCCGGCTGACCGCGGTTCGTTCCATCCCCATGGCGGCTGCCACTGCGTTGACGCTCAGTTGTCCGTCCGACTCCTCGACGATCGCCAGGAGGAGATCGCGCCGGACATCCGTCCGAGCCACCGGCGCTCCGATCGGCACGCTGCTCGTGCGTCGCCGCAGTCTCGAGAAGGCCGTCCCGATGGAATCGAGGAGTTGGTCGTCGCCGGCAGCGGATGCTTCGGCGGGGTCGTCACTCGTCATGACACCTCCCAAGTGCGTGCAATCTGCACATAGGTGCTAACATACACGTATATGAGCCCGCCGATCGGCTGGGCTCTCGTGCATGGATTGGTGAGAAAGTCGTATGCGTACTGCAATTGTGGCCGGACGGGTCTTCGACGGCGCCACGAGTCTTGGTCCGAAGACGGTGGTCCTGGCGGACGGGCTCATCGAGTCCATCGGCGATCACGCGCCCGGCGATGCGGAGATCATCGAGGCACCCGGAGCGACTCTGCTGCCCGGGCTCATCGATGCCCACGTGCACACCGATACCGCGGGACTCCGGATGGCGTTGCAGTTCGGCGTGACGACGGAGCTCGAGATGCAGGGGGCGAACACCGCCCGTGACCGCGCACACATCACGGGAGACGACACCCTGGCCGACGTGCGTTCCGCGGGGTTCGGTCTCACCCCGCCCGGCGGGCACCCGGAGGAGCTCTTCCCCAAGGACTTCAACCCCCAGCGAGGCGGAGGTCGTGGCGGTCCGGGCGGCCGCCCCGGCACACCCGACCGGGTCGACCCGATCGTGCGCGCGAAGGTCACGACGCCGGAGGAGGCCGTCGACGTCGTCGGTCAGCTCGCTCGCGCCGGCTCCGACTACATCAAGTTCATGGTCGACGACGGCAGCGTGGAGGGACACCCCGGACTGCCCATGCTCGACCAGGCGACGCTGAACGCCGGCGTCGCCGAAGCCCACCGACTCGGAATGCTGACCGTGGCGCATGCGCTCACCATCGAGGCCACCCAGATGAGCATCCAGGCCGGCATCGACGGCCTGGCGCACCTGTTCATGGACCGACCCCACTCCCCCGAGATCATCGACGCCATCGCACGGTCCGGCGCCTTCGTCGTCGCCTGCGTGGTGCTCGACGCCTCGATGATGGGGATCACCGGCTCGGCGCTCGCTGACGACCCGCGGGTCGCCGGCAAGCTCACCCCGGAGTGGGACTCGACACTGCGCAGCAGCTTCAACCACTACCCGGAGGGTCGGCTCGAGGATGTGCTGGCGACCGTTCGAGCTCTCGACGCCGCCGGAGTCGATCTCCTCATCGGTACCGACGTATCCCAGCCGCTGCCCTTCCTCGGCGGGCTCGCTCACGGCGCGAGCGTGCACCAGGAACTGCAGTACTTCGTCGATGCCGGCCTGGCGCCCACGACTGCGCTCAGCGCTGCCACGGCGGTGACGGCTCGTCGTTTCGGTCTCACCGATCGAGGCACGATCGCGGCGGGCCAGCGCGCCGATCTCCTCCTCGTGGACGGCGATCCGACCACGACGATCAGCGACACGCTGAACCTCCGCGACGTCTGGCGTCGCGGCGTCCGTCAGCCGGCCGTCTGAGCGGCGGCCCATGGGACGCGTAGCCGGCGTTCGTGCTGACGCTCGAACCGACGTCATCCCGACACCCTGAAGGGTAGCCGCGCGCGGACATCGCGCGTAGCGTCGAACCATGGCGAAGCTCATCGAGAACCTGGCGGAATCGGTGCCCGCGTGGGGCGCGAAGGTGGCATACGGCGAGAAGACCACGGTCGACGGGCAGGAACTCGTGCCCGTCGCCCTCGTGGCGTTCGGATTCGGCGGGGGCGAGGGCTCCGGCGACATGCCGGCATCCGAGAAGACCCCGGCCGGTCGGGGTGAGGGCAGCGGTGGCGGTGGCGGTGGGTACTCGGTGCCGATCGGGGCGTACATCGGAGGCCCCGACGGACTGAGGTTCCGCCCCAACACGATCGCACTCGCGGTGGTCGCCGTGCCGTTGGTCTCGGCGCTCGGCGCAGCGCTGGCGGTCATCATCGGCGCAGCCCGGTACACCAGCAGGCGCTGACCTGCCCCGCGACATCCGAGGTGCGTCGCGGACCACCTCGGATGCCTCGGCACGCCATCGCCCTACCTGGAACGGGCGTTGCCGTCATCGGTGTAGGTGTCGACCACGCGTTTCGTGAACTCATCGCTCATTCGCAGCGTCTCCTCCGCGGCGGCCGCCGGCGTGCCGGTCTCCCAGATTCCGGCGACCCGGTCTTCGAAGTCGCGTATCTGAGCGCGCACTTCCTCGTTGGTTCTGATTCGCGCCTCCTTGGTGGCGTCCTGTACGACCTTCACTGCGGAGCCGACGATGCGACGCTCGAGCAGCACGACGACGCCGACGAGCAGGAGCGTGGTGCCGATGCCGGCGAGCACACCGCCGACGTAGCCGAGTCGGCTCGCGGGCGAGACGAGGAACCACCCGGCGACGATCGCAGCGAGGCCGAGCACGATGCACCCGAAGAACCAGCCCCAACGGATGCGGATACGAGGTGGAACGGAGCCGTCGGGCCCGAGGGCCGAGTTTCCTGCGAAGGCTGCGGCTTCGTCCGCCGATGCGATGCTCACGGGCCCAGCCTTGCAGTTCTCGACGATCAGGTGAAGGAGCTTCCGCCTTCGAGGCATGAGCGGCCGACGGTTGACCAGACGCCCGCAGACCCGCACAGTGGAACAGTGCAGTGGGCCATGGCCATCCTCACCGTCGTCGCGTACGTGACGCTGCCGCTCGGGTCTGCGAGCTTCGAGCAGCAGCCGCTCCCGACGCTGCTCGTCGGACTCGCATTCACGCTGCTCGCGATCTTCGGGTTCCGCTTCGTTCAGGGCCGCTCGATCTGGTGGGCTGTGGCCTACGTGGCCGTGCAATTGCCTCTCGGGTTCGTGCTGTTCTCCCTGTCGGGTGCGGCGGTCGGATCGATCCTGCTGCTCGTGGTGCTCGTGTCGCAGAGCGTCCTGCTCCTCCCGCTGCCCGTCGCCGCGGTTGTCGCCGCCGTGATTCCGCTGGTGCATCTCGGCATGGACTGGCAGGGCGGGCTCCGCGAAGGACTCGGCACCCTCGCGGTCACGATGTTCACGCTCGTCGTGACGTGGCTCCTCGTGCGGGAGCAGAAGGCACGGGCCGAGCTCGCCGACGCCAACGAGCGCCTGCGCGGCTACGCCGCCCAGGCCGAGCAGCTGGCCGTCATCCAGGAGCGGAACCGGCTCGCGCGCGACATCCACGACGGGGTCGGACACCACCTGACGGTCGTGCAGATGCAACTCGAGGCGGCTCGCGCGGTCATCCGCACCGCCGAGCCGGAGCGACTCGATGCGATGCTGGCGACGGCGCAGGATCAGTCGGGTCAGGCCCTCGCCGAGGTGCGGCGATCTGTGTCGGCCCTGCGCGAGCATCGCCCCGCGCTGGCCGAGGCGCTGCAGACGCTGACCGCGGAGGCGACCGAGGCGGGCGTGCCGACCGAGCTCGAGGTGGTCGGCCGACCACGGGCGATCCGTGCTGAGGTGGACGAGTCGCTGTTCCGGGCCGCCCAGGAGGGCCTCACCAACGTCCGCAAGCACGCCGGGGCGAGCAGCACGAGCGTCGTGCTCGACTTCTCCGATGAGGATCACGTCAGGCTCGAGGTACGCGACGACGGCAGGGGCCTGCCCGAAGCCCCCGGTGACGGGTTCGGTCTCACGGGATTGCGAGAGCGGATGGCGAATCTCGGCGGACGGGTCTCGCTCGGCCCGGCCGGCTCCGCCGGACTCGCCCTCACCGTGGAGGTCCCGGGGTGACGATCCGCGTGCTCGTCGCCGACGACCAGGCGCTCTTCCGCGAAGCGCTCACGACCTTGCTCGAGGTACAGCAGGGAATCGAGGTCGTCGGTGAGGCCGGCAACGGCGAGGAGGCAGTGCGGCGCAGCAGCCAGCTGCGTCCCGACGTCGTGCTCATGGACCTCCGGATGCCGGTGCTCGACGGCATCGCAGCGACCGCGCGACTCCGAACCGAGCAACCCGATGTACGGGTACTCGCCCTGACGACCTTCGACGACGATGAGGACGTGTTCGCGGCACTACGTGCCGGCGCCATCGGCTACCTGCTGAAGGACGTCAGCTCTGCGAAGCTCGTCGAAGCCCTCGGCGCGGCCGATCGAGGCGAGTCCGTCCTCCAGCCGTCGGTGGCTGCGAAGGTCGTCGCACGAGTGGCGAAGCTGCCGCAGGAAGCACCGGCGCCGGAGCATCCGCTCACCGAGCGTGAGGTCGAGGTGGTTCGGCTGCTCGCCGACGGGCGCAGCAACCGGGAGATCGCCCGGGCCCTGTACCTCGCGGAAGGCACGGTGAAGAATCTCGTCACGAGCGTGCTGGCCAAGCTCGACGTGCGCGACCGCACGCAGGCGGCCCTCCGCGCTCGCGACGTCGGCATCCTCTGACGGGGTCACAGCCGAGACGTGACCCGAGGCATGACCTTCTGCACCTGACGCACCCCTCCGACTCTCGGAGGATTCCGGTATCCGAACGCTGGAATTCCGAGAGGAGTCGAGATGAACCACGAAACGATGACCCGACGACGGCCGTCGGTGTGGCGGTTCGCGCTGCACGGGCTCGAAATGGTGATCGCCATGGTGCTGGGGATGGTCGTGCTGGGCCAGATCTGGGCCTGGGCGTGGCCCGGACTCACAGAGAACACGACCGCGCACGTGCTCGTGATGGCCACCGACATGTCGATCGGCATGGCCGTGTGGATGCGGATCCGCGGCCACGGTCTGCCGGCCATCGCGGAGATGACCGCGGCGATGTACCTGTCGTTCCTCGTGCTGCTCCCGTTCCACTGGGTGGGGGCGCTGTCGGCGATGGGGCTCATGACCGCCGGCCACGTGCTGATGCTGCCGGCCATGCTGATCGCGATGCTGCGCCGCCGGCGCGAGTACGGGTGGTGATCGAATGCGTGCCTTCCTCCGAGTCATCGTGCTCCTGCTCGCCGCGGCGGTGCTTCCGGCAGCGCTCGGCGCCCCCGCTGTCGTCGGCGCCCTCGCCCTGAACGAGCCGCGATCCGACGGCGCATCCCCGCCGCCCGCGCCGGCCGAATACGACCCGGCCCTGCCCACGGCCGTCGTCGTGGTCGGTGGCAGGGGCGCCGTCGTGTCGGACACGCTCGCCCCCTACGAGATCCTCGCCACGACGGGTGCCTTCAACGTCTACACCGTGGCATCCGATGCGAACCCCCTGCCATTGACCGGCGGACTCGACCTCGTGCCCGACCTCACCTTCGCAGAGCTCGAAGATCTCGTGGGCGGGCCGGCGGATCTCATCGTGGTCCCCGCGATGCCCGATGTCGGCCGGCCCACGACGAAGCCCGTCACCGACTGGCTCGAACGGCAAGCGAACGGCGGAACGCTGATCCTCAGCATCTGCAACGGGGCGGCCGTCGTCGCCTCGGCCGGGCTCCTCGACGGCCACCGGGCCACTGCGCACTGGCTGCGACTCGACGAATGGGCCGACACGTACCCGGCGGTCGAATGGGATCGCGGCACGAGGTACGTCGACGACGGCGACTTCGTCAGCACCGCCGGCATTCTGTCGGGCATCGATGGAACCCTGCACGTCGTCGATCGCCTCGTCGGCGGGGATGCTGCTGCCGAGGCGGCACGCGCGATCGAGTGGCCGCACTACGACCCCGAGGGCGCCGCACCCATCGAGGAGTCGCGGCTCGCGCCATCCGATGCGGTTGTGGCGTTCAACACGGCATTCGGCTGGGACCGGCCGCACGTCGGCGTCCAACTCACCGACGGGGTGGGCGAGATCGAGCTCGCCTCGGTGTTCGACACATACGGTCAATCGCTCGCCGTCGACACCGTCGCCGTGGGACCCGGACCGGTGCAGTCTCGGCACGGCCTCACCTTCGTGCCGCGTGCGGACGGGATCGGGCTCGGGCTCGACCGGCTCGTCCTGCCTGGAACGACCGGGCACGACGCGCTCCCCGGGATGGAGCCGGTGCAGCGGCCACACGAGGAGGCGGGCTTCGCATTCGACACGGTGCTGGAGGACCTCGCCCGAACGACCGACGCGGCCACTGCGCGATGGACTGCGAAGGTGCTCGAGTACCCCGTCGACGACCTGACGCTCGAGGGTCCGGTCTGGCCGTGGGCGGAGACGATCCGGCCCGTCGCCCTCGCCCTCCTCGGCGTGCTCATCGCGGTCGGCGTGTTCGCACTCCTCCGCGCCCGGAGGCGTCGTCGGGAGACCGGCTGAGCGTCGCGGCACCGTACGACGCGGGTACCCGCGACGTGCGGAGATCACTCCGAAGTACCAGGCGGGCGATACCGCGGACCGATGCGCCGACGACGATGGCGTTCATAGCGTCGAGATGTGGACGTTCTCAACGACTTCATCCTGCAGGCCGCGGCGTCGCCCTGGCTGCTCCTCATCATGTTCGCGACGGCCGTCATCGACGGCTTCTTCCCGCCGATCCCGAGCGAGATGGTGCTCGTGGCCGCCGCCGCCGTCGCGGCATCCGCCGGCGACCCCTCCACGCTGCTGCTGCTGTGCCTCGTCGCGGCGATCGGTGCGACGATCGGCGACAACATCGCGTGCGCGATCGGCGGCGCAGTCGGCACGACGCGATTCCGCTGGATGCGAGTTCCGCGGGTCTCCGCGGCCTTCGCTCGTGCTCAGCGAGCGCTGGTGCAGCGGGGCACGCCCGTCATCCTCGGTGCCCGCTACATCCCGGTCGGCCGCGTCGTCGTCAACATGTCGGCGGGTGCGTTGCGCTATCCCTGGCGCCGCTTCCTGCCCATCAGCGCCGTCGCCGGGGTGACGTGGGCGGTGTACAGCGCGACGATCGGGATCGTGGCGGGCCAGTGGCTCGAGGGCCGGCCGTTGCTCAGCGCCGTGATCGGCGTGGCTTTCGCCCTCGTGATCGGGCTGGTCATCGACCGCCTTACTGCGGCCCGTCGGCGACGCGAGACAACTGCCTCACGCAGCACCTCGGACGACCTCGTCAGGACGAGCGGGGCCTGACGCCGCGTCGTCGAGCTGTTGGCGCGCCTCGTCGAGGGTCTCGAGAATCGAGACGGTCTCATCGAGGGTGTGCACGGGCGACTCGGTTCGACCCTGGCCGACGAATCGCGCCAGTGCCGTCGCCTCCCACGACAGCCCGGCCATGGACGTCACTCCGGTGGGGTCGTTCCAGACGAGAGCGTTGCCGTCGTTGTCCGCGAGGCGGAGGGTGGTCGGCATGTAGAACGAGCCGGCCATCTCGAGCCTCGCCGCGGTGCCGGCGATGACCGCGGTCGACGGGGTGCGCACCACGAGCGTGGTGGTGAGGGTGGATTGGACGGAAGGCCCGTGTCCGAGCACGAGCGTCGAGTAGGCGTCCACGCCGGTGTCGAGGAGGCCGCCGATCGCAGTGATCGAGGTCGGCGCGCCCAGCACCATCGAATCCAGTTGGACGGGGTAGATGCCGAGGTCGAGCAGTGCCCCTCCGCCGAGTTCGCGGCGGTGGAGGCGGTGATGCGGGTAGTCGGGGATGGCCTGGCCGTGATCAGCGGCGATCGAGCGGATGTCTCCGAGCACCCCGTCGCGGACGAGCGCGCGCACCACGGAGGTCTGCGGCAGGTAGCGGCTCCACAGCGCCTCCATCAGCAGGATCCCGGCGCTTCGAGCGGCCGCGACCAGCACGCGAGCCTCGTCGGCGGTCGTCGCCATCGGCTTCTCGACGAGGACGTGCTTTCCCGCGGCGATGGCCAGGAGGCCCAGTGCGAGGTGCTCGCTCTGCGGCGCGGCGATGTAGACCACGTCGACCTCGGGGTCGGCGACGAGCTGCTCGTACGAGTCGTACGCCTTGGCGATACCGTGCTGTGCCGAGAACGATCGGGCGCGTTCAGCGGACCGCGATGCCACGGCGACGAATCGTTGATCGGTGTGCTCGTGCACGGCCGACACGAAGAGGTCCGCGATCCACCCCGGTGCCAGCAACCCCCAACGCAGCGCCGGTGCATCGGTACCGGGAGTGAAGAGCTCGGCTTCGGGGAACGTGGTGGGGAACAAGATCGGTACTCCTTGATTCTGCGCACGACGGCGCATCGGTTCGAACGGTTCAGGCGGAGGGAGTCATGGAGCGTCGGGTCGACGGTCGGCACCTGTCCAGGCGGAGAGCGTCCGATACTGGTCGCGGAGTCGCGCCGGGGCCTCGTGCTGCGGATCGGTGACGCTCGTCGTGTCGGGCCGGAGCTCGACGGCGACGTCGGCGACCGAACGCTCGCGGAGTACCGCCGACGCTTGGAGCGCCGCGCCGCGAGCGGTCGATTCCGCGGAGTCCCGCGTGCTGATCGGTCGGCCGAGGAGATCGGCGAGCAATTGCCGGAAGGCGGAGGACCGCGCGCCGCCGCCCGTGATCGTCACCTCGCCGTCGGCTGCTGCTCCGACTGCGCCGAGTCTCGCGTGCGCCTCGACCAGCCCCAGCAGAACGCCCTCGAACGCCGCCCGAGCCAGCTCCTCGCGGGTGGTCGTCGTGGTGAGACCGGCGAGCACCCCGACGGCGTCGGGCCGATTCGGGGTGCGTTCGCCATCGAGGAAGGCGGCGAGCACGGGGCGGTCGGCCGGGTTGCCGCGCAGCGCCAGTTCACCCAGCCCTTGGACGCTGACGCCGAGCATTCGCGCCGCCCAGTCGGTCACCTTCGTCGCGTTCAACGTGCAGGCGAGTGGGAGGTATCCGCCGACCGCGCTCGCGACACCGGTCACGATGCCTTCGGGGTCGAACACCGGGTGTGCACTCGCGGTCATCACCACGCCCGACGTGCCGAGGCTGTACGCAACGTCGCCGTTCGCGAGCCCGATCCCGACAGCACTGAGGTGCTGGTCGCCGCCGCCGGCGCCGACGAGGACGTCCCTGTCGAGGCCGAGCTCGTCGGCGACGGCCGCGGCGATCGTCCCTGCGGCTTCGTCGGGCCCCAGGACGGTGGGAAGCATCGTGTCCCAGTCTCGGGCGCCGATGACGCGATCGAGCAGGTCGGTGCGCCACCGCCCTTCGTGCGCCGCGAAGTACCCGGTGCCCGATGCGTCGGATCGATCGGTGACGAACCGGCCCGTGAGGCGGAAGGTCAGGTAGTCGTGCGGCAGCAGCACGGTGGCCGCCTGTCCCAGCAGTTCGGGCTTGTACTCGGCCATCCAGGCGAGCTTCGTGATCGTGAAGGCCGCGGTCGGGACCGAGCCGACGGCGTCGGCCCATCCTTTCCCGCCGAACTCGGTGAGGAGCCTGGCCGCCTGCGGTGCGGAGGTGGTGTCGTTCCACAGCTTCGCCGGATGCAGCGGGACACCGTCGTGGTCGAGGAGAACGAGTCCGTGACATTGCGCGCCGACGCTGATCGCGCGGATCTCCTGCGACCTCACCCCGGCATCCTGCGCGGCGGCGGCGAAGGCCGATGCGACGGCCGACCACCATGCGGACGGATGCTGCTCGCTCACCGGCGGAAAGGTCTCGGGGTGCGCCGCGCGCCCGGTGCCGAGCAACGCGCCGCTGTCGGCGTCGCGGAGTTCGACGGTGCTCGACTGAGTGGAGGCATCCACACCGGCGACGATCGGCATGCGGTCCTCCTCTTCCACGTCAGAGCCGTTCGGCTGGTCGGTGTCGCTCATTTGAGCGCCTTGCGTGCTCGTTTGTCTTCCAAGATAATGAGGAGTGCCGACCCGCGCAACCCGATCGAGAGGAATCCCAGTGTCGAAGCGCTCGATCAACGACATCGACCCGATCCTCGACCGGGCGCTCGCCGTGAACGCGGCGCGGCGCTTCTATCTCGATGATCAGAGCAAGGTCCAGATCGCCGACGAGCTCGGCGTCTCCCGGTTCAAGGTCGCCCGCCTCCTCGAAAGCGCCCGCGAATGGGGCATCGTGAACATCACGATCGCCGACGACGGAGTCGTCGATGAAGCACTGTCGGCCGCGCTCCGCGACCAACTCGGACTGCGGAGAGTGGTCGTCGTCGGAGCATCCGGGAACGAGGACGACGTTCGGCGCACCGTCGGGCGGGCGGCTGCCACGCTCCTCACCCAGACGCTGCAGGACGGCGAGACGCTCGGGATGGGATGGGGGCGGACCCTCGGCGCGACCGCCGAAGCGATCGACGATCTCCCGCGGATCTCCGTCGTGCAATTGACCGGAGCGACCGAGATGACCCCGGATCTCTCTCCGGTCGAGATCGTGCGACGCATCGGGCTTCGCTCGGGCGGCGATGTCCTCCCGTTGTTCGCGCCGCTCGTCGCCGACGATGTCGCCACCGCCCGCGCGTTCCGGAAACAATCCGACATCGCTCGCGTCCTTGAACGGCACGAGCAGGTGACCACCGCCGTGATGGCGGTCGGCAGCTGGAACCCGCCCTCGTCCCAGCTCTACGACGTCCTTGCGCCGGACGTCCGCCAGGACCTCGTCGACCGCGGCGCCGTCGCGGAGATCGGCGTCACCATGCTCGACACCCTGGGTCGCGAGATGGCACCCGACTTCGCCGATCGCTGCGTCGGAGTCACCACCGACCGGCTCCGAGCGACGCCGCGGGTCATCGCCGTCGCTGCGAGTGCCGCCAAGTCCGAGGCGGTGCTCGCGCTCGCACGATCCGGCCTCATCTCCGAACTCGTCGTCGACTCAGCCCTCGCTGGTGCGGCGCTCGCGCTGGGCGGGCGCACCGCCGCCGACTCATGAGCGATGTGCTCGTGCTCAGGCGGCGGTCAACGCCATCTCCGCGGTACGGACGTAGTCGAGCGAGCGGGCGACCGCTCCTCGTGCGACGGCGTCCGAGCCGAGTGGCGAGAGGCTGAACTGCGGAACGTAGAGGCAATACGGCGAAACCGCCGCCTCGAGCGCGCGCACGAACGGCAAGCCGGCCCGCGCGAACCCGCCGCCGACGACGACGATCTGCGGGTCGATGGCGAGGATGAGCGTCGCGAGTCCACCGGCGATCTCCTCGGCGAACGCGTTCACCGCCGCGACCGCGTGCGCCTCGCCACTCGCGGCTCCGGTCAGGAGTGAATCCACGCTCCGGTCACCCGCGCGTCGGTGGAACCGTTCCACGGCGTCGTTCCAACCGATCCTGGCGTTGGCGCCGATCTCACCGGCACCGCCGTGGTATCCACGGATGACCCGGCCGTCGACGATCAGGCCCGCCGCGATGCGATGGCCCGCGAGCAGGAAGATCGCGTCTGCAGCGCCGACCGCGTGGCCCCATGCCGCCTCGGCACGCGTCGCCAGTTTGGCGTCGTTGTCGAACGACACGTTGGATGCCGGGAAGGCGTTGCGGAGTCGTTGCGGAAGGTGCGATTCGAGCCAGTCGGGCACCACCGTGGTCAGAGCGATGTCGCCATCGGCATCGACGATCGCGGGTACCCCGACCGTGATCGCGCGGATCTGCGCCCCGTCGACCCCGGCAGCATCGAGTGAGTGCATGACCAGGTCGTGGATCGCGTTCCATGCGGCGTCGCCCGTCTCGAGGTCCAGCGCGCTCCGCCGTTCGGCGTGAAGGTGGTTTCCGCGGAGGTCGGCGACGATCACGGCGGCGTTGTGTGGGCCGACATCGATGCCGACGACGACTCCGGCGAGGGCTGCGAAGCGATAGCGGCGCGCGGGTCTCCCTGCCTTGTGCGGCGCGGCGGCGGCGGAGATCTCCTCCACCCATCCCTCGGCGGTGAGGTCGTTCAACGCTGCTTCGACCGTCGGCCGAGAGAGTGCCACCCGTGCAGCGAGTTCCGTGACGGAGCGTGGATCGCCGTCGTTGAAATGGAGTTCGCGGAGTACGGCGCGCGAGTTGATCCAGCGCAGCGTTGCAACGTCGCTCCCGCTCATCTGCGTCACAGCAGCCACCAACTTCCTGGGTCGTGACCGAAGTCTACAAAACGAAGGGCATTTGTGAAAATGTCCTGCGCGTGTTGACAGCCCGAGTCGGAGAGCGTAACGTCCCAAAACGAAAAGCCCTTGTGAAATACCCGAGGGGCCCACACAGCAGTCAACTAGGAGCATCATGCAACGGAGCAAGTTCGTCCTCTCCGCTCTCGGCGCGTTCGCCGTCGCGGGCCTTCTTGCCGGGTGCGCGCCCGGCGCATCGAGCAGTTCGAGCGGTCCTCGCGAAGAGGCGAGCAAGGACCTCGGTGCCGAGGAGATCACGCTCAGCCTCGTTTCGACGCCGGAGTCGGGTGAGTCCACGAAGGCGACGATCGCCGCGTTCGAGGAGCAGTTCCCGAACGTGACCGTCGACTACACGCAGACGAACTACGAGGACTACAACAAGAGCGTCAATCTCGCGCTCAGCTCGGACGAGTCCCCCGACATCGTCCTGCTCAACAGCGTCGCGAACACGGTCAAGAACGACCTCGTGCTCGACCTCGACCCGTACGCCGAGCTGTACGACTGGGCGGACGTCTACCCGAGCAACCAGCTCGACCAGTGGCGGGTCGCCGAAGACGGCACGACATTGGGACCCGGCGGCTCGCTCTACGCCGCACCAGCCGGCTTCTCGATCGTCGGTCTGTATTACAACAAGGCGATCGCGGCGAAGCTCGGCATCACCGAGGCGCCGACGAGCCTCGACGCATTCGAAGCAGACCTCGCGAAGGCGCAGGCGGCGGGCGTGCTGCCGCTGCAGCTCGGCAACTCGCAGGGGCACTCGAGTTTCGTCGTGCAGCTGATGGGGCAGGCTGCCGATGGAGCGGCCGAGGCTGCGAAGTGGGTCTTCGGGGCTGCCGGCAGCGACTTCGCCACAGACGGCAACACCGTTGCTGCCACCAAGCTCGCCGACTGGGCTGCGAAGGGATACATCCCCGCCGACGCCAACGGCGTCGACCTGCAGGGTGCGGTCGACAACTTCGTGCAGGGCGAGGGCCTCTTCTTCGTCGACGGCAACTGGGATGCCTCCAAGATCGGCGACGGACTCGGCGCGGATGCCGGGTTCGCACCCTTCCCCGGCGAGAACGTGACCGCGATCGGCACCTCGGTCGCCTATGCGATCTCGTCGAAGAGCGAGCATCCCAACGCGGCTGCCGCGTTCCTCGACTTCCTCAACTCTCCCGAGGCGTCCGAGCAGCAGTTCGCCCAGGGCTTCATGCCCGTCGACCCGTCGGCGGCCACGCCTGAGCCCGGCACGGTCAAGGAGGCCATCGTGAACGCCTGGAGCCAGGTCGTCGAGTCGAACGGCTTGGTCGGCTTCAACAACAACGCAACGGCGACGATGAACGACACGCTCACCGCTGCCAGCCAGGAACTCCTCGCGGCGAAGATCTCGCCCGAGGACTTCATCTCCCAGGTTCAGGCCGATTGGGCCCAGACGCATGGTCAGGGCTGACCTGCGGAACCGCTCGGCCAGCGCGAATGCGGGGGCGTCGATCAACGGCGCTCCCGCCCCCGCCTCAGCCGGCGCGGTCGAGGCCGACCGGGTCGCGCCCTCCGCGGTCGGTACTTCGAAGGTCGATACCTCGAAGCCGGAACGTCATCGGCCGGCACTTCGCCGCTCGCATCGTCGACAGGCGCGCACTGCACTGCTCTACATATTGCCGGCCTTCGTCTTCTACGGATTGTTCGTGGCTGCACCCTGGCTGCACAGCATCTGGATCTCGTTCTACGACTGGGACGGAATCGGACCGTCAACCTGGGTGGGCCTCGAGAACTACGTGGCGGTGCTCACGGAGCCACTGCTGCAGAGGGCGCTCCTGAACGGGCTCGGATTCATCGTCTTCTACACGGTGCTCCCCGTCGGCCTGGGCCTCGTCATCGCCGCCGTCATCGCAGCTCGGCAGCGTCGTGGCGCGGGCATCCTGCGCACGATCCTCTTCCTGCCGCAGATCCTCCCGCTCGTCGCGGTCGGCGTGATCTGGCGCTATCTCTACGGCACTGACGGCCCGATCAACCAGGTGCTCACCGGTGCCGGCCTGGGCGACCTCACCCGCGCATGGCTCGGCGACTTCGAATGGGCCTACTTCGCGGTCGGCTTCGTCGGGACCTGGGTGACGACCGGACTCTGCACCATGCTGCTCCTCGCGGGCATGCAGAAGATCGATCCGTCCCTGTACGAGGCGGCGCGGATCGACCGTGCGGGCGCCGTGCGCCAATTCTTCCACGTGACCCTGCCGGGCCTGCGGCCCGAGATCGTGATCGCCGTCACCGTGACCATCATCTCCGCACTCGCGAGCTTCGACGTCGTCTACGTCACCACTGGCGGGGGCCCCGGTCGCACGACGACCGTGCCGGGCGTGCTCATCTACCAACTCGTCTTCACCTCGAACCGGGTCGGTGTCGCCTGCGCCCTCGCGACCGTGCTCAGCGCGCTGATCCTCGCCATCGTCGCCGTCGTCGGTCGACTCGGAAAGGAGCGATCATGAACCGCGTCGCCTCACGCGTTCTCTCGAACGCCTTCCTCCTGATCGCGGCAGCATCGGTGGTCATCCCGTTCCTCGCGCTCATGAGCGCAGCCCTGCAGCCGAGCAGCACCCTGGCGCCGCGCCTCGAGTGGCCGAGCGATCCGCAGTGGTCGAACTTCGCCGAGGCATGGACCGCAGCGGGCTTCGCCTCGCTGATCCGATCGAGCGCGATCATCGCGCTCGTGGTGGTGCCGATCGCGTTGATCTGCGCGACCCTCGCCGGCTACGCCATGGGAACCATGCGGTTGCGTGGAAAGGGTGCGCTCTTCGCGTTCTTCATCGCCGGGCTGACGCTGCCGTATGAGGCGATCGTGATCCCGCTGTACTTCGACTTCCGAAGCATCGGGCTGATCGACACCTACTGGGCGGTGATCTTGCCACTGGCCGGTGCGTTCATGCCGTTCGGGATCTTCTGGATGCGGTCGCACTTCGAGGCGATTCCGCGCGAACTCATCGAGGCCGCCGAGCTGGACGGCGCTTCGAGCTTCCGTGTCCTCACCCAGGTGCTCCTGCCGACCGCGCGCCCCGCCCTCGTCACCCTCGGACTGCTCAACTTCATGTGGGCGTGGAACCAGTTCCTCCTCGCCCTCATCCTGCTCAGGGATCCCTCCATGCGCACCGCCCCGTCGGGCCTCGGTACGTTCGTGCAGCAGTACGGCGAGAACATCCCCCTGCTGGCCGCCGGCACGCTCATCGTCATCGCGCCGATCGTCATCCTCTATTTCATCTTCCAGCGGCAGTTCATCAGCGGCATGCTGCAAGGCGCGATCAAGTGAGCGCCGGCACCGACCAGAAAGTCCCATCAATGCCCGACATCGTGCGTCTCGCCATCATCGGAGCCGGATCCCGCGGCACCAACTACGCCCGCTTGGCGACAGCTTCCGGTCGCGGGGCAGTCGTCGCCGTCGTCGACCCCGACCCCCGACGACGCGCCTCATTCGCGGCGGAGTACGAGCTCCCCGAGACATCCGTCTTCGCCGACTGGCGAGACCTCGCAGCCCTGCCGAGGCTCGCGGATGCCGCGGTGATCGCGACCCCGGATCGCCTCCACACCGACCCGGCCATCGCCTTCGCCGATGCCGGATATCACCTCCTCCTCGAGAAGCCGATGGCGCCCACCGCCGCGGACAGCGAACGGATCGTCGAGGCAGCGGAACGCAACGATGTACTGCTCATGGTGTGTCATGTGATGCGGTACAGCGGGTACAGTCGCGCCCTGAAGGAACTGCTCGACGCCGGTCGAATCGGCGAGATCATCTCGGTCGAGCATCTCGAGCCCATCGGCTGGTGGCATTTCGCGCACTCGTACGTTCGCGGCAACTGGGCGAGGGAGGCCGAGTCCAGCTCGATGCTCATGGCGAAGTCGAGCCACGACCTCGACTGGCTCAGCCACATCATCGGCGAGCCGGTTCGTCGAGTCTCCTCATTCGGCAGCCTGAGTTTCTTCACCCCGGCGAACAAGCCTGCAACGGCTGCCGAACGATGTGTCGACTGCCCGCTCGTGGGCACCTGCGCCTACTCCGCTCCGCGGATCTACGAGCGGTTCCTCGGGGACCCGGTCGGCGAGCGTTGGCCTCTCGCGGTACTCGCCGACCCGGTCACTCCCGAACGGATCGGCGAGGCGCTCCGCACCGGGCCGTACGGCGCCTGTGTGTTCAACGGAGACAACGACGTCGCCGACCATCAGGTGGTGAACCTCGAATACGCGAACGGGGCGACCGCGTCGTTCACCGTCACCGCATTCACCGAACTCGACTTCCGCAAGACGAGAATCTTCGGCAGCCGGGGAAGCATCGACGGTGACGGCCGGAACCTCGTCATCCACGACTTCGAGACCGACAAGAAGGAGACGATCGAAACCGCGATCGATGGCGGCGCCAGTGCGGCCGATGGCCACGGTGGTGCAGACACGGCGCTCATCGATGCGTTCCTCACCGCGGTGCGTTCGGGTGATCGCGCGCTCGTCGAGTCCGGCGGACGGGAGAGCCTGCGTTCACACGAGATCGTCTGGGCCGCCGAAGCGGCCCGCCGAAGCGGCACCGTCGTCGAGATCCGCACGGCAACCGAGGCCGTGCTCGCGACCCCGTGAACACGGGGTCGCGCCGACGTCACCGAGGACGCACGTCATCCATGCTGACGAAGCCGATCGCCGCGAAGTAACACTTGGAGAAGTCCACCGAGGCGTCGCGCAGCTGCGTGTTGTCGATGACGTAGGCGATGTTCACCGGGAAGTCCTGCATGGCGAGGTGGATCGTCTCGCCCGCCACCCGGGCGCACATCACCAGCCCGAAGATGACGAGGTCGACCGAGCCGTCGTCGTGCACCCGGATCATCTGAGGGTCGGCCGCACCCGGGTCGACCCCGGCCTGCTCGAGGGCTGCCAGGGAAGTGCGGAAGTGGATCGGCTTCTTCGCGACGGCCAGGCTGTAGTCGGGTCGGTCGGACCCCGGCAGGATCCGCACCAGCTCGGCGTGCACGGGCAATTGCTCCAGGAGGTCGTCCGGCGCCGAGTCGATGCTGGTGATGACGATCTTCGGGCGCACATTGGGCTGAGTCACGCTCGAAGCCTAGCTTCGGCGACCGTCGTGCAACGGTGATGGCGGCGGCCGGCGCGCGGTCAGGATCTTCGGCCTCGTGAACGGGCGGATGACCACCCTTCCGCTACCATGCATCGACTGGTACCGTGCATCACATGTATCCGGCCGATCGCGTCCAGACGAATCTCCGCAAGGGAGTGCTCGAATGGTGCGCGCTCGCCATCGTTCGCCGGGGCGACGTGTACGGTCGCGATCTCGCCAAAACCCTCTTCGACCTGGGGCTGCTCGCGAGTGAAGGCTCGCTGTACCCATTGCTCGCGCGTCTGCGCGCGTCGGGCTGGGTGGAGACCGACTGGCAGGAGTCGGCCGTCGGTCCGCCGCGCAGGTACTACCGGCTCACCGCGGCGGGAGCTGACGCCGTCGTCGGCTTCGAGGCCAGCTGGCGGGGATTCGCGACATCCGTCGATGCCGCGCTGGCGCAGGGCGACGATGACGGCGACGATGACCGCGGCGCGAAGACGGACGACGAGAGGACGACACGATGACCGAGCTGCACACCGACCCGAGAGTCGACGCCTACCTCACCGAGGTGCGTCGCGCGGTCGCGGCGATCGACCCCACGCAGGCCGAGGGAATCGTGGCGGAACTCGCCGAGCATGTGCGCCAGGCCGCAGACGACGCCGAGCGCACGGGAACCCGACTCGATGTGCGTCAGGTGCTCCGAGAGCTGGGCGATCCAGCACTGGTCGCGGCCGCCGTCGAGCGTCCGGCGTCCGCGCCGGCGCCTGCGAGCGAGACGCGCTCCGCGACCACTGCATCGGTCGCGGCCGTCGAGCCGGCGATGGAGCGAATCTTCGGCTCCCCGGTCGCCGTCATCGTGACGCTGCTCATGCTGCTGACCGGAATGCTGGTGTCGCCGCTCGTGTCGCTTTCTGGGCTAATTCTGCTCTGGTGCTCGCCTCGATGGACGATCGGCGACAAGCTGGTCGGGACGGTTCTGAGCCCGGTCGTGCTCGTGTTCGGCCTTCCGTTCCTCAGCATCGTGTCCGGCCCGATCGCTTGGTCGTTCGCGATGTCGACACCGCTCATCGTCGTTCTGTTCCTCTTGCTTCGACTCCGCCGCCGGAAGGAGGACGGCGCTGCACGCGTCCTGCAGGTGCCGCGGGCCGGTGCCCACGAGATGCCGCGGCATGGAGTACTCGGCCGACTCGACCGATGGCCCGCTGCGACCGTCGTCATCGCCGCTGCACCCGTCGGTCTCCTCGTCGTCGTGGCCTCGGCGCTCGCGACCCGAAGCTGGGCCTGGCTCCCGGTGACGGCGTCGATCGCTGCGGCACTTGTCATCATCGGCATCGCCGTCCTCTCGGCCTCCCGCGGCTGGAGCGCCGCCGAGCGGACGGTCGGCTTCGCAGCGATCGCAACCACGGCCGGAGCCCTGGCGCCGGTCGTGACCGCCGTGAGTGCGTCAGTCTCAGTGATCGAGGTCTGCACCGGCGACCAATGCCGCACCATCGCACCGGCACTGCCAGATGCTGCTGCGCTCCTCGACCCGATCGCGCGGTATGTGCTGCTGCCGATGGTGTTCGCCGCGGGGTGGACCGCTGCTCGCTTCAGGGCGGCGGGTTCCATCGGACCAACGGGCACCGCCACGACGAGCCGCAACGGTTCGTTCGCCATCGCCGGCCTGGTGGTCATGTCAGCAGTCGTGCCGCCCGCCGTCGTCATGATGAGCACCGGCAACATGTTCGCCGCGGTACTCGCCGTCGCTGCCATCGGCGCGTGGCTCACCGGCGTCGTCCTGGTGTTGCGGTCCGCGAGCTGGACCGCAGTGGACCGCTGGCTCGTCACGGTGCCGGTGCCGGCGCTCCTGGCGTTCTCCTTCCTCTTCCTGATCGGCCCGGGTGGGCAGCCTGTGACCGGGCACTATGCCTCATACCCGGCGGAGGTCCCGTTCGATGCGGCGTCGATGGCGTTGACCCTCGGGCTCGTGTGCTTGGTGGTGCAGGTGGCGATCGCGATCCGCCTGCTCGTCGCCCGACGATCCGCCAGCGGTGGAGTTCTTGAGCAGCGCCCGTCGGGCGTGCTCTGAAGCGGATGATGGCGACCGTCGTGCAACGGTGATGGCGCCGGCATCCGGAGCAGGTGCAGCGGTGTTACCGTGTGCCCATGCGCTGGGGTCGGAGGTACTTCGCCGTGCAGGCGGTCGCCGGTGCGGCGTGGTGGGTCGCCGTGTTCCTGTCGCCCGTCGTGCGCGAGGCGACGCTCGGCGGACTGGACCCGGTCATGGTCGCTGCCCTCGACGTGCCGCTCTTCGTCGGCGCTTCGGCGGCGGCCGCGTTCGGGATCCGGTTCGCTGCTGTCGTGGCCACGGGATGGACGATCGCCGTCACGGTGGCGTTGGCCGCGTACGCGACCCTCACGTCGGAGGCGGGCTGGGGCGTGCTCTTCATGACCGCCGCTGCCGGTGCATCCGTCTTCGCCCTGTGCCTCCTGCTCCTCGGGCGAGTGCCGACCGAGTGGATCCTTGTCGGACCGTTCGCCTTCGCGCCTGCCGATGCCCGGGCCGGCACCCGGGTGCACGCCGCCCGTACCGCGGCCCAGATCGTCGTGTTCTGGGGGCTGTTCCTCGTGGTCGGCCCGCTCGTCATCGACCTGCTCGAGCAGCGTTGGGGACTCGCGGCCGGGTTCCCGCCGTTCCTCCGGATCGCCGGATCCGTCGTGCTGTTGCTCGCGAGCGCGCTGGGTATCTGGTCGGCCGCGGCCATGTCGACCAAGGGCGACGGCACTCCGCTGCCTGCGGCGATGCCGAATCGTCTCGTGATCGCCGGCCCGTATCGATACGTCCGCAATCCGATGGCGATCTCGGGAATCGTCCAGGGCGTCGCGGTGGGGCTCCTCCTCTCCTCCTGGCTCGTCGTCGTGTACGCGGTCCTCGGATCGCTCGTGTGGAATTTCGCAGTGCGTCCGCACGAGGAATCCGACCTCGAGGCGCGCTTCGGGGACGAGTTCCGGCGCTATCGCGCAGCGGTGCGCTGCTGGTGGCCGCGGATTCGCCGCAGGGGTTATGCTGAGTGCGCGATATGAGAATGAAGCGTTCGATTATCGAACATGCCCGAGTCGGCCGACGGCCATCGAGGCATGCCCACAGAGCAGTGAGGAGAAGCTGTGCAGTTCCACCACCATGGCTACGTGTCCGGTGACCCGCGGGTGCAGCCCGCGGCCGGCGTCGGCATCGACCGCCCCGAGGAGCTGCCAGACGAGATCGACGTGCTCATCGTCGGCTCGGGCCCGGCCGGGATGCTGCTCGCGGCGCAGCTCTCGCAGTACCCCAGCGTCGTCACGCGCATCGTCGAGCGTCGTGACGGCCGCCTCGTGCTCGGGCAGGCCGACGGCATCCAGCCGCGCAGCGTCGAGACCTTCCAGCTGTTCGGCTTCGCCGAGCGCATCACCGCCGAGGCCTACAACATCGGCTACATGAACTTCTGGGGGCCCGACCCCGAGGCGCCGCAGAACATCATCCGCACGTCGCGCACTGAAGACTACGGCTACAAGATCAGCGAGTTCCCCCACCTGATCGTCAACCAGGCGCGCGTGCTCGACTACTTCGCCGAAGCCGCCGTCCACGGTCCCGGGCGCATCGCACCCGACTACGGCGTCGAATTCACCGGGCTCACCGTGCACGAGGCCGGCACGCCCGAGGCGGGCGACCACCCCGTCGAGGTGCGGCTCCGCTACGTCGCCGGTGAGCGCGCCGGCGAGGAGCGCACGGTGCGCGCCAAGTACGTCGCCGGGTGCGACGGCGCCCGCAGCGGCGTGCGCGAGGCCATCGGGCGCAAGCACCTCGGCGACATCGCGGCGCACGCCTGGGGCGTGATGGACGTGGTGGTCAACACGGACTTCCCGGACTGGCGCACCAAGTGCGCGATCAACTCGGTCGCGGGCAACATCCTGCACATCCCCCGCGAGGGCGGGTACCTCAGCCGCATGTACATCGACCTCGGCGAGGTCGCTCGAGACGACAACCACGAGGTGCGGAAGACCCCCATCGAGGCGATCATCGCCAAGGCGAACGACATCCTGCACCCGTACACGCTCGACGTGCGCGACGTCGCCTGGTTCAGCGTCTACGAGGTCGGGCACCGGGTCACCGACCACTTCGACGATCGTTCGAGCGATGATGCGGATGCCTCGCCGCGCGTGTTCCTCACCGGTGACGCGTGCCACACGCACAGCGCGAAAGCCGGTCAGGGCATGAACGTGTCGATGCAGGACGGCTTCAACCTCGGCTGGAAGCTCGGCTCGGTGGTGTCGGGCCTTGCGCCCGAGACGCTCCTCTCGACCTACTCGGCCGAGCGGCAGCCCGTCGCCCAGCAGCTCATCGACTTCGACCGCGAGTGGTCGTCGCTCATGGCGCGCAAGCCCGAGGAGATCTCCGACCCGCAGGAGCTCGCGACCTTCTATCTCGGCACCGCCGAGTTCCCGTCGGGCTTCATGACGCAGTACGGGCCGTCGATGATCACGGGCGACGCCGAGCACCAGGGGCTGGCGACCGGGTTCCCGATCGGCAAGCGCTTCAAGTCCTCGCAGGTGTCGTTCGTCTGCGACGGCAACGTCGTGCACCTCGGCCACCACGCGAAGGCCGACGGCCGCTGGCGCGTGTACGCCTTCGCCGATGCGCCCGGTGCCGGCGAGGCATCCGCCCTGACCGAATGGGCTGAATGGATGTCGTCGCCCGATGCGCCGCCGGCGCGCTTCACCCCGCAGGGCGCCGACGTCGACGCGGTGTTCGACGTCAAGGTGATCTACCAGCAGCCGCACGAGGCGATCGACATCACCCGCGCGCCCGAGGTGTTCCGGCCGAAGAGCGGACCGCTCGGCCTCATGGACTGGGAGAAGGTCTTCGCCGCGGCAGCGAGCTACTGGTGCCCGACCGACATCTTCGAGGAGCGCGGCATCTCGCGCGGCGGCGCCGTCGTCGTGGTGCGACCCGACGGGTACGTCGCGCACGTGCTGCCGTTGTCGGCGACCGCCGAACTCGGCGACTTCTTCGCAGGGCAGATGCTCGCGCGGTAGGCGTTCGCGAACGGTCGGTCAGGCGCCGTAGGCGCGCGTGACCGCCTCGGCGGCGAGCCGGAGGCGCTCGGCGATCTCGGCCTCGGGCCGCGAGAACGAGACGTGGATCACGGCGATCGATGCCGGCGGCTGCCCGGGCAGCACAAGCGGCACCGCGACCGACGCGAGCGACGGCACGACCTCGTCGTGGCTGAGGGCGTAGCCGCGTCGGCGGCTCTCGGCGATCTCCTCGCGCAGGCCGTCGGGCACCTCGACCGGCCACGCACTCTGCGGGAGGCTCAGCAGGATCGCCTTGCCCGGCCCGCCTCGCGTGATCGGATGCCGGTGGCCCGGCCGGTACGACACCACGGCGACCGACTGACGGGGTGAGGCGCTCACGAGCGTGACGGCTTCTTCGGCATCGGCGAGCACGGCGAGCAGGCACGTCATGCCGAGCTCGTTCGCGACGGCGTTGAGTTCGGGCAGCGCGATGTTCTGCAGGTCGCGGGCGACGCCCGAGGCGAGGGCCGCGAGTCCGGTGCCGAGCGCGAGGCGCCCGGCGGCGTCGCGGGTGACGAGCCCGTGGTGCTCGAGGGTGCGCACGAGCCGGTAGGCGACCGAGCGGTGCACGGCGAGGGCTGCGGCGACCTCGTCGATCGAGAGGGCGCGGTCGGCGTCGGCCAGGGTCTCGAGAATCCGGATGCCGCGGCTCAGCGTCTGCGATCCGGCCCGGGCGGCGTCGTCTGCGATCATTCGCCCCGCCCTCCTGACCGCGACACGATCGTGCCTCCGTCCGATACTAGAACGCCTCGCTCGATCATCGGACATGCAGATTTCCGCCGCGCGAAAGATCCGCGGTTCCTTCGCTTCCGATTCCTGTGAAATCCTCCCGATCATCGTCGCCTGCGTTCTACGCTGAGCGAGCGCAAGCGACCGGGCTTGCACCGCTTCGATGGAGAAGACGAATGAGGAGTACCGCATGACGCGCATCGGGGTCGTCACCGAACAGAGACCCGAGACCCGCGTCGCCGCAACGCCGGCGACCGTGAAGCAGTTGATCGCCCTCGGCTACGAGGTCGTCGTCGAGGCGGGCGCCGGCGCGCGGTCGGTGTTCCCCGACGACGCCTACGTCGAGGCGGGAGCCCAGCTCGTCGACGGCGCCACCGCGTTCGCGAGCGACCTGGTGCTGAAGGTCAACGCACCGACCGAGGCCGAGATCGCGCAGTTGGCGTCGGGCGCCACGCTCATCGCCCTGCTGGCCCCGGCGTTCAAGCCCGAGCTGCTCCAGGCGCTCGCGGCCCGCGGCGTCACGGCGCTCGCGATGGACGCCGTGCCGCGCATCTCGCGCGCGCAGTCGATGGACGTGCTGAGTTCGATGGCGAACATCGCCGGATACCGCGCCGTCGTCGAGGCGGCGCACGAGTTCGGTCGCTTCTTCACCGGGCAGGTCACGGCGGCCGGCAAGGTTCCGCCCGCCAAGGTGCTCGTCGCCGGTGCCGGCGTCGCCGGCCTCGCCGCGATCGGCGCTGCATCGAGCCTCGGCGCGATCGTGCGGGCCACCGACCCGCGGCCCGAGGTCGCCGACCAGGTCAAGTCGATCGGCGGCGAGTACCTGAAGGTCGAAGTCGAGGTCGAGCAGTCGACCGACGGGTACGCCAAGGCGACGAGCGAGGACTACGACCGGCGCGCAGCCGAGATCTACTCCGAGCAGGCGGCCGACGTCGACATCATCATCACGACGGCGCTCATCCCGGGCCGCGCGGCGCCCCGGCTCATCACGGCGGCCGACGTCGCGAGCATGAAGTCGGGCAGCGTCATCGTCGACATGGCGGCGGGCATGGGCGGCAACGTCGAGGGCTCCGTCGCGGGCGAGCGCATCGTCACGCCGAACGGCGTCGTGATCCTCGGCTACACCGACCTCGCCTCACGCCTGCCCACGCAGGCCTCGCAGCTCTACGGCACGAACGTCGTGAATCTCGTGAAGCTCCTCACGCCCGCGAAGGACGGCGAGCTCGTGCTCGACTTCGACGACGTCGTGCAGCGATCGGTGACGGTCGCGCGCGACGGCGCCGTCACCTGGCCGCCACCGCCCGTGCAGGTTTCAGCGGCACCGGGAGCCGCGGCATCCGCTTCGGCAGGCGGCGCGAAGGATGTCGCGCCCGCACCGGAGCCCAAGCGGCCGATGTCGCCCGTGAAGAAGGTCGTGCTCGTCGCGATCGGCATCGCGGCGCTCTTCGCCGTGAACGCGATCGCGCCGGCACCGCTGCCGCAGCACTTCACGGTGCTCGTGCTGGCGGTCGTCGTCGGCTTCTACGTGATCGGCAAGGTGGCGCACGCGTTGCACACGCCGCTCATGAGCGTGACGAACGCGATCTCGGGCATCATCATCGTCGGCGCCATGGTGCAGATCACGAGCGACGTGCTCGCCGTGCAGGTCATCGCCACCGTCGCCGTGCTGCTGGCCAGCATCAACATCTTCGGCGGATTCGCCGTCACCCGACGCATGCTCGCCATGTTCGCGCGCGGAGCTGCCGACAACGCCAAGACTGGAGCCGACCGTGGCTGATCTCATGACCGCCACTGCTCTCGTCGACACCGCAGAGGCCACCCTGCTGACCCCGGCGTCGATCGCCGGTGCCGCCTACATCGTGGCGGCGCTGCTGTTCATCATGAGCCTCGCGGGGCTCAGCCGGCACGACACCGCCAAGGCCGGTGTCGGCTACGGCATCGCGGGAATGACCATCGCGCTCGTCGCCACGGTGTACGCGACGTTCGCCGACGCCTGGGGCTCGCCGCAGGCGACGACCGGCCTCATCCTGCTCGTCGTCGCCGTGCTCGTCGGCGGCGCGATCGGTCTCTGGCGCGCCCGCGTCGTCGCGATGACGGGCATGCCAGAGCTCATCGCCCTGCTGCACAGCTTCGTCGGCCTCGCCGCGGTGCTCGTCGGCTGGAACGGCGCCCTCGAGGCCACCGGCATGAGCGGTGCACTCCTCGACATCCACCACGCCGAGGTCTTCATCGGCGTCTTCATCGGCGGCGTCACCTTCACGGGCTCGATCGTCGCGTTCCTGAAGCTCTCGGCGCGCATGTCGTCGGCGCCGCTCATGCTGCCCGGCAAGAACGTGCTGAACCTCGGGGCGCTCGTCGCCTTCGTGGCGCTGACGGTCTGGTACGTCATCACGCCCGAGCTCTGGCTCCTCGTCGTGGTGACCGCGCTCGCCCTCGCGCTCGGCTGGCACCTCGTGGCCTCCATCGGCGGCGGCGACATGCCGGTCGTCATCTCGATGCTGAACAGTTACTCGGGATGGGCGGCGGCCGCGGCGGGCTTCCTGCTGAACAACGACCTGCTCATCGTCACCGGCGCGCTCGTCGGTTCCTCGGGTGCCTACCTCTCGTACATCATGTGCAAGGCCATGAACCGCTCGTTCATCTCGGTGATCGCGGGCGGCTTCGGCATCGCGGCGCCGACCTCGTCGGGCGACGGCGAGGAGGCGGGCGAGATCCGCGAGGTCACGGCAGCGGATGCCGCGGAGTTGCTGCGCGACGCCACGTCGGTCATCATCACGCCCGGGTACGGCATGGCCGTGGCACAGGCGCAGTACCCCGTGGCCGAGCTCACGAGCCGGCTGCGCGAGCGGGGCGTCGACGTGCGCTTCGGCATCCACCCCGTCGCCGGTCGCCTACCCGGGCACATGAACGTGCTGCTCGCCGAGGCGAAGGTGCCCTACGACATCGTCGAGGAGATGGACGAGATCAACGACGACTTCGCGAAGACGTCGGTGGTGCTCGTGATCGGGGCGAACGACACCGTCAACCCGTCGGCCGCCGAGGATCCGGGCAGCCCGATCGCCGGAATGCCGGTGCTGCGGGTGTGGGAGTCGTCGAACGTGATCGTCTTCAAGCGCTCGATGTCGGCCGGCTACGCCGGGGTGGCGAACCCGCTCTTCCACCGCGACAATGCGCAGATGCTGTTCGGCGACGCGAAGGCGCGCGTGGAGGACATCCTCCGGGCGCTGTGACCGTGCTGGGCGGTGAGCTTGCGCTCATCGCCCGGCAGCGTGGTTCACCGTTCGGCGAGCACGTCGAGGTAGTGCTGGTTGAACATGACGCCGAGGATGTTGCCGAACGGGTCGACGACCGACGCTGTGGTGAAGCCGGGCCCCCGCTCCATGGGCGGCTGGTACCTCGCGGCGCCGAGTTCGAGCAGACGCTCGTACGTGGCCGTGACGTCGTCGACGGCCCAGTAGATGATCTCGCCCGCCGGGACATCCGCGCTCGTCGGACGGTACTGCGCGTCGATGATGCCGAGCTCGTGCTGGAAGTCGCCGACACGGTACTCCACGTAGCCCGGCCGGCGGAAGTACGGTTCGATGCCGAGCACGTCGCCGTACCAGGCGGTGGCCGCCTCGAGGTCGGCGGCGTAGTAGCTGACGGTGGCGAATCCCCTGAGCATGAGCGGTTCCCTTCGAGTGGCGTTCAGTCGTGAGTACAGTCTCGAACGCAGAAGTGCTCACCTTCTGACTACTTTGTTCCCGAGAATGGAGTCATGCGCGCAGACCGCCTCGTGGCAGTGCTCCTGACCCTCCAGGCCAAGGGCCGAGTGACCGCCGCGCAGCTCGCCGAGGAGCTCGAGGTCTCGATCGCCACCGCGCGGCGCGACCTCGAGGCACTGTCGGCCGCCGGCATCCCCGTGTACCCGCAGGCCGGCCGCGGCGGCGGATGGCAGCTGCTCGGCGGAGCCCGCACCGACCTGAGCGGACTGTCGGCCGGGGAAGCGCGTGCCCTCTTCCTGCTCGTCGGCCCCGCGGCATCCGTCGCCCCAGAAGCGAAGACGGCACTGCGCAAGCTCGTGCGAGCCCTGCCCGAGACGTTCCGCACCGACGCCGAAGCCGCGGCCGAGGCGGTCGTCATCGATCCCGGCGAGTGGGGCCGGCCGGCGACCGAGCGCCCCGAGCTGCTGCCCGTGCTCGAAGCGGCGATCGTCGACCGCGCACGTCTCCGCATCCGCTACGCCGCGTGGAACCGGGAACCGGCCGATCGCGTGGTCGACCCCTGGGGGCTCGTGCAGAAGCACGGTCGCTGGTATCTCCTCGGCGGGGTCGACGGTGCGGAGCGCACGTACCGCGTCGACCGGATGCTCGACGCCGCTCCCACCGGGGAGGCCGCCGAGCGACCCGACGGCCTCGATCTCGCCGAGGTCTGGGAGCGCGTCACCGCCGAGGTCGATCAGCAGCGGTCTGCAGCGACCGCGACCGTCATCGTCGATTCGGGCATCGTGCCGCTGCTGCACACGCAGTTCGGCCAGCGCGCCGTCGGTGCCGTGGAGGTCGACCCCGCGCGTTCCCGCGTCACCCTCACGGCACCGACCGAGGCCATCATCGCGCGGGGCCTCGCGGGGTGGGCCGAGTACCTCGAGGTGGCCGAGCCCGAGTCCCTCCGACGCGAGCTGCACCGGCTCGGCGCGGCCCTCGTCGCCCGCAACGCGCCTGGCGAGGGGCGGCCGCCGGCTCAGGACTCGGCACCCGCGCCGCCAACGTAGGATGGATCGGTACCCCAACCGATGTGAAAGAGGTCAAGTGGCCATCGCAGCCGCTCCCGAGGGCGCCCGCTACTGGGTCGTCCCGGTCGTCCGCGGCATCCTGGCACTCGTGCCCGCCGCCGCCATCACGTTCTCGCAGAACCACTCCCCCGTCTTCGGCCTCTTCGTCTTCGGCCTCTGGGCCGTCGTGTCGGGCCTCGTCACGGGCGCGCTGTCGATGCGATTCACCGAGGACCGCGGCATCCGCTCGTTCTTCGTGATCGCCGCGGTCGTGACCGTCGCCGCCGGACTGCTCGCGCTGACGGTGCCCGGCGGGCTGCCGTTCCTGCTCTACCTCGTGAGCGTCTGGGCCGCCGTCACCGGCATCCTCGAGCTCTTCGCCGGCCTCCGTGCGCGCGGCCGCACTCCCGCCGCCCGTGACTGGATCGCCGCCGGCGCATTCACCGCGATCCTCGCGCTCGTGTTCCTCCTCATCCCGCTCGACGCCGTCACCGCGGTCGGCCTGCTCGGCGGCTACCTCGTCATCCTCGGCGTCTACCTGCTGATCGGCGGGTTCTCGCTGAAGTGGGCCACCAGCCCAGCGGATGCCGCGCCCGACGCACCCGGAACGGAGCCGACCTCGTGAGCAACACCCCCGGTGAGTACAAGCCGAGCCGTCGCGACGTGCTCCGCCCGATCGAGTACGTCGGCGGGGCGGCGATCGCCGCGATCTTCACGGGCCTCGTCGTGCTCATCACGGCGCGCGACCTCATGTTGGCCCTGATCATCGCCGGCATTGCGTTCATCGTCGTGCTCGTGACGCTGGCCCTGCTGTCGATGGCGATCAAGCCCAACGCAGAAGAGACGGCCGAGATCGACGGCGACGAGCCGCCCGCGGCTCCGCCCGCCTCGCCCGGCCACTGATCGCTTCGCACGACGGCGTTCGCCGAGTCGCAGGACGATTCGCACGGTGCGCCGCTGGGCCGCCGCGAGTCGCCAGGATCATCCTGCGACTCAGCGACCGCGGCACCCTGCACGAGGCGGATGCCGCGGCACGGCCTCAGCCGAGGCGGTCGACGAGTTCCGAGGCGATGCCCGTGTACGACTGGGGCGTGAGCGCGAGCAGCCGCTGCTTCGCGTCGTCGCCGATCTCGAGCCCGTTCACGAACTCGGCGAGTTCGGCTGCACCGACGCGCTTGCCGCGCGTGAGCTCCTTGAGCATGGCGTAGGGGTCGGCGATCGTCGAGCGACCGGCGACGACCTCGGCGCGGATCACCGTCTGGATCGCCTCGCCGAGCACCTCCCAGTTGCCGTCGAGGTCGGCGGCGAGCACCACGAGGTCGAGGTCGATCTCGCCGAGCCCGCGCTGGATGTTGTCGAGCGCGAGCATCGAGTGCCCGAAACCGACGCCGATGTTGCGCTGCGCGCTCGAGTCGGTGAGGTCGCGCTGCATGCGGCTCGTCACGAGGGTCGCGGCGAGTGAGTCGAGCAGGGCGCTCGAGAGCTCGAGGTTCGCCTCGGCGTTCTCGAAGCGGATCGGGTTGACCTTGTGCGGCATCGTCGACGAGCCGGTCGCGCCGGGCGCGGGGATCTGGCGGAAGATGCCGAGGGCGATGTAGGTCCAGATGTCGGTTGCAAGGTTGTGCAGCACGCGGTTGGCGTGGGAGACCTTGCCGTAGAGCTCGGCCTGCCAGTCGTGCGACTCGATCTGGGTGGTGAGCGGGTTCCAGGTGAGGCCGAGCGACTCGACGAACTCGCGGGAGACCTCGGGCCACGAGACATCCGGTGCGGCCACCACGTGCGCCGAGAACGTGCCGGTCGCGCCCGAGAACTTGCCGAGGTACTCGGTCGCCTCGATCTGGCGCTCGATGCGGCGGAGGCGGTACGCGAAGACCGCGAGCTCCTTGCCCATGGTCGACGGCGTCGCCGGCTGCCCGTGCGTGCGCGAGAGCATCGACGCGTCGCGGTGCTCGCGGGCGAGCGACTCGATCGTCTCGATGACGGCGCGGTACTTCGGCAGCCACACCTCGCGCACGGCGTCGCGCACCGTGACCGCGTAGGAGAGGTTGTTGATGTCTTCACTCGTGCAGGCGAAGTGCGTGAGTTCGGCGATCGCGTCGAGGCCGAGGTCGCTGAGGCGGCGGCGCACGTAGTACTCGACGGCCTTCACGTCGTGGCGGGTGGTGGCCTCGAGGCCGGCCAGCTCGTCGATGTCGGGCTGGCCGAAGTCGGCCACGACCTGGCGCAGGCTCGCCTTCTGGTGGTCGCTGAGCGGCGACGAGCCGAAGAAGCCGCGGTCGGTCTGGGCGATGAGCCACTCGACCTCGACGTGCACGCGCGCCCGGTTGAGGCCGGCCTCTGAGAGGTGCTCGCCGAGCTCTCCGACCGCCGAGCGGTAGCGACCGTCGAGGGGGCTGAGCGGCTGGGGAGGCAGCGAAGTCATCGGATTCCTTGTCTGAGTGCTGGTGCGAGTTGTCGGAAGAGCGCCGACGTCGACCGTTCAATCATCTCAAGGACTCGATCGAACATCGGTTCGTCGGAGTAGTAGGGGTCAGGCACGTCCTGCAGGTCGGCCGATTCCGGCCCGAACTCGAGCAGCATCCGCACCTTGTCCTGCTCGGCGGGCCCCGGCGCCCAGTTGCGCAGGATGCGCGCCTGGCCGCGGTCGAAGGCCACCACGAGATCGAGCCGTGGAAAGTCGGCCGCCTCGAACTGCCGAGCCCGGTGGTGGTGCCCGTCGTAGCCGGCGCGCTCGAGCGCATCGATCGTGCGCCGGTCGGCCGGCTCGCCGACGTGCCAGTCGCCGGTCGCGGCCGACTCGATCGCCAGCCGGTCGCTGAGCCCGGCGCGCTCGGCGTGCGCCCGCAACACGACCTCGGCCATCGGCGAACGGCAGATGTTGCCCGTGCACACGAAGGACACCCGAAACGGAGGCGCGTCGTCCCCCGCGGAATCCGCTCGCGTCATGGGTTCCATTGTGGACGACATCGGTCGATCGCACAGCACCAATTCGGGGGCGGCGGTACGCTGGGCGGTCGAACCGAGCGGGCAGACGGGAGGTGGACGCATGACGGATGCCCCCGAGCCCGACATCCTCGTCGATGAACGCCTCGCCCGGGACCTCGTGGCGGCGCAGCACCCCGACCTCGCCGGCCCCGTCGTGCTGCTCGCGAACGGATGGGACAACGCGATGTTCCGGCTCGGCGAGCATCATCTGGTGCGGGTGCCGCGTCGAACCGTCGCCGCGGACTTGGTGCTGCACGAGCAGCGCTGGCTGCCGTCGATCGCCGACCGCGTATCGGTTCCGGTGCCCGCCCCGGTGCGGATCGGCCGTCCGGCCCCCGAGCTGGGCTTCGACTTCCCGTGGAGCATCCTTCCCTGGTTCGAGGGGGTGAGCGCGGCCGACGTCGCGCCCGAGGCGCGAGCGGTCGCCGCGTCGTCGCTCGCGAACTTCCTCGCGGAGATCGGGGTGCCGGCTCCGGCGGCGGCGCCGGTGAACGCCTACCGCGGCGTACCGCTCGCCGAGCGCGACGGTGTCGTGCAGGGCAGGCTTCATCGCGGACTCGCCGGGATGCACCCCGAAAAAATCGAGGCGCTCCGCGCCGTCTGGAACCGTGGACTCGCCGCGCCGGAATGGAAGGGCCGACCGGTGTGGGTGCACGGCGACCTGCATCCGGCGAACCTCGTGCTCGCGGCATCCGGAGATCTCGCGGCCGTCGTCGACTTCGGCGATGTCTGCGCCGGTGACCCGGCGTGCGATCTCGCGACGGCATGGCTCACCTTCGACGCTCCGGCGCGGGCCGTCTTCCGCGCCGAACTCGGCCGGCTTCGCGAGACGGATGCCGCGATGTGGGACCGTGCTCGAGCGTGGGCGTTCGTGCTCGGTAGCGCGATCGTCGACACGATCGGTGCCGGAGGGCGACTGGGCCGGGTCGGTGTGCACGCACTCGACGCGGTGCTCGCCGACTGAGGCGGTCACTCGCCCTCCACAGGCGCGTGTTGCGCTGCCCGCGCACAGGATGCCCTCTACCGGCCCGATCGGCCATGCCGCTCAGCAACACTCGAGCATGCTCGATTCGGATCCGTATGCGCTCGCCCTGAAGGGCACCGCCGTCACGCAGGCGCGCATCGACGATGCCAGAGCGCATCTCCTGATGCTGAGGTCGCTGCTCGCCGAGGTGCAGCAGTCCGTGCATCGACTCGTTCCCCCGTCGACCGGCGCCTGGCGATCGGCCGCGGCTGACGGGTACGTGCGCGGTCTCGACGACCTCAGGGCACGCGTCGTCGCTGCACGTGACGGACTGGTCGATGCGGAGTCGTCGCTCGTCGACCGCATCCGGCGCATGGAGCGGCAGCTTGAGGTGCAACGCGCATCACTCGGCGAGATGCAGGTGCCCATCACTCGAAGCGATGCGTCGTGGACGACTCGCTGACACTCAGCGGGGGCGGCTCGACCGCTGTCGCGACCGACGAACTGTTCGCTGACGCGGCCCGTCTGGGAAATACGGAGGCGGTGGTTTCGGACTGGCGGGAACGCGCCGGCGTCATCAGCCGCGGCCTCGCCGAACTCGACCTCCGCGAGCCTGCCGCCGGTTCCTGGGACATGTCGTCGCCGACGTGGGGCCTCGCGAACGCGCGGGTGCGCCTGGAGGAGGCGACGGACTGCGCCGGGCATCTGCGCGAGGCGCTGATCGAGAGCGCCGAGCGGTACGGTGCCTCCGAGCGCGTCGTGGAGGCGCTCTGGCGGATCGGCGCGGGTCCGCTGGCCGCGCTCGCGGGCGGCATGGTGCGGGTGGCGTTCCCATCGATCCTGCTCGGCGGCGGCGTGGCACTCGGGGTCATGCTCGGCGCGCGTGCACTCGGGTGGGTGACACCGCTCGACGCATGGCTCGCCGACCAGACGCACCTGCTGTCCGATCGGGGTTTCGTGCGCGCGGTGCGGAATGCGGTCGACTCGGTCGATGAACTCGTCGCCGGTGCGCTCCTCGTCCCGCCCGGTCTCGCGGTGGGCGTCGGAGCAGAGATCCGTGCGCCCGAGGCCGCGTCGCTCGCGCTGGGCATCGCGGGGTTGTTCGGCGCCACGATCGGCAGCCGGGTCCTCGTCGAGGCGCCGGTGAGGGTGAGCCGCCGGGTCTCCGATGGGCCCGCCGATCAGAGCGCGGCCGCTCGCGCGACTCGCGCCGACGCGCCTCCGGTCGACGGGCCGGTCACCGCTCCCTCTGGGGTCGCCGATCTCGTCGACCGCATCCCGACCTCCGACGACGGTGCGCAGATCCGGGTCGAGCGCTACGGGGCGGCCGGCGACCCGAGGTGGATCGTGTACATCAGCGGCACCGCTGACTTCACCACGACGGCCGGAGAGGAGACCAACGACATGACGAGCAACCTGCACGGCATCGCCGACGACTCGCCGCTCGATGCGTTGCGCATGGCCGGCGCGGACTCGGGGGCGGTCGAACGCGCGGTCCGCATGGCGCTCGCCGAGGCCGGGGCGAGACCGGGCGACCCGCTCCTGCCGGTCGGTCACTCCGGGGGCGGCATCGTGGCGGCGACGCTCGCCGCAGACCCCGAACTCAACGTCGTCGCCGCGGTGAGCGTCGGCGGCCCGGTCGCGTCGGCGGAGGTTCGGGGCGGAGTGCCCGTGCTCACGGTCGAGCACGAGGAGGACCTCGTTCCCGCGACCGGCGGCTCGGGGCATCCGTCGCTCGACCGGCTCACCGTCTCGCGGAGCGTGCTCGAGCCCGGCATCGAGCACGACGCGTTCGCCGCCCACGCACTCGTGCGCTATCAGGAGACCGCGGCGCTCATCGACGCCTCGGAGGAGCAGCGGCTCGTGGCGTTCCGCGAGCGGGTCGCGGCGTTCACGGGCGGCGGCGCCGGGGAGATGACCCGATGGGTCGCGACGCGCGAGCTCAGTCCTTCGACACCGGGCGCAGCACGAGGCCGATGAGCCAGCTGATGAGGCCGAGCACCAGGGCGCCCAGCACGCCCCACCAGAAGCTCTCGACGACGAGGCCGAAGCCCATGAGGTCGCTGATCCAGTCGACGAGCAGCAGCAGGAGGCCGTTGACGATGAAGGAGATGAGGCCGAGGGTCAGCACGTAGATCGGGAACGCGACGATCCTGATGAAGTTGCCGATGATCGCGTTCACGAGACCGAAGATGAGCGCGACGAGCAGGTAGGTGAGCACGGTCGCGAGCTGGGTGTCCTCATAGGGCACGACGCTGACGCCCGAGACGATGAGCGTCGTGAGCCAGAGGGCGAGCGCGATGACGATGACCTTGACGATGAAACGCATGCCCCCACTCTGTCAGACGGGCCTGCCAGGAGCGAAGGAGTACGGTGGAAATCGTGACCGCACCGGAGCCCACGGGGGCGCGCGTACGCCTGCGCCCCGAGATCGCCGCCCTTCCGCCGTACCGACAGGGGCGCCCCGCGCCCGCCGACGGCTTCAAGCTCTCGAGCAACGAGAACCCGTTCACGCCCCTGCCGTCGGTCATCGACGTCGTCGCGGCCGCCGCGCACGACATCAACCGGTATCCGGATGCCACGGCGCTCGCGCTGCGCGAGAAGCTCGCAGAGCGGTTCGGGGTCACGGCCGACGAGGTGCTCGTCGGGGCGGGATCGGTCGCGCTGCTCGCGCAGTTCATCCTCGCGGCCGCCTCGCCCGGCGACGAGGTGGTCTACTCCTGGCGCTCGTTCGAGGCCTACCCCGGCCTCGCCACGGTAGCCGGCGCCGTGAGCGTGATGGTGCCGAACCGCCCCGACCACGGGCACGACCTCGACGCGATGGCCGCGGCGATCACCGACCGCACGCGCGTCGTCATCGTCTGCTCGCCGAACAACCCCACGGGCGTGGTCGTGACCGCGGCCGAGTTCGAGGCGTTCATGGCGAAGGTGCCGGCCGATCGGCTCGTCCTGCTCGACGAGGCCTACGCCGAGTTCGTGCGCGGCGACGGCAGCGCCGACGACGCCGTCGACGGCGCGACCCTCATCGGCCGCTACCCGAACCTCGTGCTGCTCCGCACCTTCTCGAAGGCCTACGGCCTCGCCGGCCTTCGGGTCGGCTACGCCATCGGACCCGTCGAACTGCTCGACGCGGCGCGTGCGACCGCGATCCCCCTCGGGGTCACGGCTGCCGCGGCATCCGCTGCCATCGCCTCGCTCGAGCCGGTGGCCGAGGCAGAGCTGCTCGAGCGGGTCGGCGTGATCGCCGACCGGCGCGACCGCGTGCACGCGGCCATCGCGGCGCAGGGGTGGCCGGTGCCGGCCTCGCGCAGCAACTTCGTCTGGCTGCCAGCCGGCGAGGCGACGACCACGGTGGCCGAGCGTCTCTTCGACGCCGGGATCGTGACGCGCGCCTTCGCGCCAGACGGCATCCGCATCTCGATCGGTGAAGAGGAATCTGTGGACATCCTCCTCACGATTCTGGGTGAGCTTGTACCGGGCTCACAAGAAGGGCACCCGCAGTAGCGGGTAGCGTGGAACGGTGGCAGCCCGCGAAAGAGAGTTCACCGCGCCGACGGTCCAGCTCCTGACCCATGAGGGCGAACTTCGTCCCTCCCCCGAGGCCGAGGCCTATCTCCCGCTCGTCGAGGCGTTGAGCGACGCCGAGCTGCAGCGCTTCTACCGCGACATGGCGGTCTCGCGCCGCATCGACGTGGCCGGGGCGAACCTGCAGCGGCAGGGCCAGCTCGCCCTGTGGGTGCCGAGTCACGGCCAAGAGGCGGCGCAGGTCGGCTCCGCGCACGCGGCCCGCCCGCAGGACCACCTGTTCCCGTCGTACCGCGAGCACATCGTCGGCATGATCCGCGGGCTCGACCTCTCGCGCATCTTCGCGCTGCTGCGCGGCGCAACCCTCGGCGGGTGGAACCCCGAGGAGAACGGCAACTTCCACCTCTACACGCTCGTGCTCGCCTCGCAGACGTTGCACGCCACGGGCTACGCGATGGGCCTCCAGTTCGACGGCGCGACCGCGACGGGCGACCCCGAGACGGATGCCGCGGTGCTCGTGTACTACGGCGACGGCTCGACCTCGCAGGGCGACGCCAACGAAGCGCTCGTCTTCGCCTCGAGCTACCAGACGCCGCAGGTCTTCTTCATCCAGAACAACCAGTGGGCGATCTCGGTGCCCGTCGCGAGGCAGTCGCGCAGCCCGCTGTCGCTTCGCGGCGGCGGCTTCGGCATGCCGGGCGTGCGCGTTGACGGCAACGACGTGCTCGCGAGCTACGCGGTCACCCGCCAGTCGCTCGAAGAGGCGCGTGCCGGCGACGGCCCCAGCCTCATCGAGGCCGTGACCTACCGCATGGGCGCCCACACCACCGCCGACGACCCCACGAAGTACCGCACCGACGACGAGGTGGCGTACTGGGAGGCGCGCGACCCGATCACGCGGTACCGCACGTGGCTCGAGGGGCGCGGGGCATCCGCTTCGTTCTTCAGCGACGTCGAGGCCGAGGCGAACGACATCGCCGCAGACCTGCGCCGCCGCGCACTCGAACTGCAGGCGCCGACGCGCGAGGCGATCTTCGAGCACGTCTACAGCGAGCCGCATCCGCTCATGGTCGAGCAGTACGCGTGGCTCGAGAGCTTCGAGACCTCGTTCGAGGGTCCGGCAGGGGGCACGGCATGAGCGCCCGCACCGAAGAGGAGAACCACGTGACGGATGTCGCGAGCGAGGCAGTGCCCGAGGCATCCACCGCCCTTCAACAGGCTCAGGGAGCAGGCGACGTGCGAGGCGTGCAGACCCTCTCGATGGCGAAGGCCATCAACGCGGGCCTCCGCGAGGCGCTCCGCGCCGACGAGAAGGTGCTGCTCATGGGTGAAGACATCGGCCCGCTCGGCGGCGTCTTCCGCGTGACCGAGGGACTCTCGGCCGAGTTCGGCGACAAGCGCATCCTCGACACCCCGCTCGCCGAGTCAGCCATCGTCGGCACCGCGATCGGCCTCGCGATGCGCGGCTACCGGCCGGTCATCGAGATCCAGTTCGACGGATTCATCTTCCCGGCGTTCGACCAGATCACGACGCAGCTCGCACGCCAGACGGTGCGCCACGACGGCTCCCTCTCGATGCCCGTCGTGATCCGGGTGCCCTACGGCGGGCACATCGGCTCGATCGAGCACCACCAGGAGAGCCCCGAGGCGTACTTCGCGCACACTCCGGGCTTGCGTGTGGTGAGCCCGTCGAACCCGCACGACGCCTACTGGATGATCCAGGAGGCGATCCGCTCCGACGACCCGGTGCTGTTCTTCGAGCCGAAGAGCCGCTACTGGCCGAAGGGCCCGGTCGACCTCGACCACTCCGGCCTGCCGCTGCACGCGAGCCGCGTCATGCGCCAGGGCACCGACGTCACCGTCGTGGGCCACGGCGCGATGATCGCGACGCTGCTGCAGGCTGCCGACATCGCCGAGACCGAGGGGCGCAGCATCGAGGTCGTCGACCTCCGGTCGCTCTCCCCCATCGACTACGGCCCGCTGCTCGAGTCGGTGCACCGCACGGGCCGGCTCGTGGTCGCCCAAGAGGCGTACGGCAACGTCTCGGTCGGCTCCGAGATCGCCGCGACGGTCGCCGAGCGGGCGTTCTACGCACTCGAGGCGCCGGTGCTGCGCGTGTCGGGCTTCGACACGCCGTTCCCACCGGCCGCACTCGAGACCGAGTTCCTGCCGAGCCCCGACCGGGTGCTCGAAGCCGTCGACCGCGCCCTGGCCTACTGAGGCGCCGCGCGGCGCGCGGCATGACATGACGACGACGGCATAGACCGACTGCGAGGGTAAAGAACATGAGCGAGATCCGATTCCCCCTCCCCGACGTCGGCGAGGGCCTCACCGAGGCCGAGATCGTGCAGTGGCGCGTCGCGCCCGGCGATCGCATCAGCCTCGACCAGGTCTTCGTCGAGATCGAGACCGCGAAATCGCTCGTCGAGCTGCCGAGCGCGTTCGAGGGCGTCGTCTCCGAACTGCTCGTCGAAGAGGGCAACACCGTCGACGTCGGCACGCCGATCCTGGTCATCCAGACGGATGCCGCGGGGCTCGCGTCGGATGCCCCTGCCGCGCCGGCTGCGGCGCCGGTGGTCGACTCCGTGGTGCCCGCCGGTAGTGCTGAACCGGCCGCAGAGTCACTGCCGATCTACGGCAAGGTACCGGCGGCCGCTGCCGCCGAGGAGAGCGGCGCCGTGCTCGTCGGCCACGGCAGCTCCGGTCCGGCGGCGACGCGCCGTCGACGCCACGTCACGCCCGACGGCGCGCACGGACACCTCGCGCCCCCCGCCGTCACTCCCCCGCCCGCCCCGGTGAACCCGGCGCCCGCGAGCACGGCCGGCGCCGCGGCATCCGCTGCCGTCGCCGCGCCATCGCGGCCCGCCCCTCGACTTCCCGTCATCGCGAAGCCGCCGATCCGCAAGCTCGCGAAAGACCTCGGAGTCGACCTGTCTCGCGTCGCGCCCACGGGGCCGATCGGCGACATCACGCGCGACGACGTGATCCGCGAGGCGAGCCAGGCCAGCGTGTTCCGCAACATCCAGACCCCCGAGCGGCCCGAGGCCCGTGAGGAGCGCATCCCCGTCAAGGGCGTGCGCAAGGCGATCGCGAACGCGATGGTGCAGAGCGCCTTCCAGGCGCCGCACGTGAGCGTCTTCGTCGACGTCGACGCCAGCCGCACGATGGAGTACCTGAAGCGGCTGAAGGCCTCCCCCGACTACGCCGGCGTGCGCATCTCGCCGCTCCTGATCATGGCCAAGGCGATGATCTGGGCCGTGCGCCGCAACCCGACGGTCAATGCGCAGTGGACCGACACCGAGATCGTGGTCAAGAACTACGTGAACCTCGGCATCGCCGCGGCGACCCCGCGCGGGCTCATCGTGCCGAACGTCAAGGAGGCGCAGGCGATGACCATGGTCGAGCTCGCCACGGCGCTCGAGCAGCTCACGCTGACGGCGCGCGAGGGCAAGACGCAGCCGGCCGAGATGCAGAACGGCACCATCACCATCACGAACATCGGCGTCTTCGGCATGGATACCGGCACCCCGATCCTGAACCCGGGTGAGGTCGCGATCGTCGCGCTCGGCACGATCAAGCAGAAGCCGTGGGTCGTCGACGGCGAGGTGCGACCGCGCTTCGTCACGACGATCGGTGCGTCGTTCGACCACCGCGTCGTCGACGGCGATGTGGCCTCGCGCTTCCTCGCCGACGTCGCGTCGATCATCGAGGAGCCGGCGCTCCTGCTCGAGTAGCTCGTGGCCGGGTCTCGACGAGCTCGAGCGACAAAGACCATGCGGGTTGCGCCTGCGCCCTTGCGGGCTGAGCCCGTCGAAACCTTCCAGGCCGGTTACAGCCGCAGCTCGTAGATGATCGCCTCGGTCGTGCGCGAGGACTGCGCGAAGCCGGCACGTTCGAGCGCCCGGCGGGCGGGCAGGTTCGGCACCTCGGCCTCGGCGCGGAGGATCACGACGCCTGCCGCGCGGGCGAGCTCGACGACGGCCGCGACCGTGTGCGTCGAGAGCCCCTGGCCTCGCACCGCCGGCACGAGGCCGAACGCGAACTCGACGGCTCCGTCATCGCCGGGCGGGCCGAACAGGTTCACTCCCCCGATGGCCGGGCCGTCTTCGCCTCGTCGCACGAGGTAGGGGCCGTAGGGCGTCGGATCGCCGTTCTGCTGCACCATGCGGAGGTACTCGGCGAGCAGCTCGGGCTCGTCGGTGAAGGCGTACGCGCCCTCCCAGCCGTCATGGGGGTCGACCTCGCCGGAGAGCACGCGCTCGGCATCGGCGACGGTGAACGGATGCAACGTGAGAGGAGCTGTCGTCGTATCCACGTGCTTCACTCTCGCACGTCAGTGCGACACTCGCCAGAGCTGTCCACAGGATGTCGTGGGAATGCGGCGGACGCGCATCGATGTTCACCCACTGTGACCGATTCGGTCGCTTCATGGTTTTGACAATCATTATCAATAAGACGTACGGTGGAGTCATGAGCAACCGAACCAGCGCCTTCCGCCGACTGCCCGCCGCCCTCGTCGGCGGTGCCGTGCTCTCGGCGGCGGCCCTGACCCTTGCGGGTTGCTCGGCGCCCGCGGCATCCGGCGCAGCTGCCGACGGCCCCGCGATCGTCGCGACGACGACCCAGGTCGGCGACTTCACGCGCGAGCTCGTCGGCGACGGCGCCGCGGTGACGCAGCTGCTCTCCCCCGGCCAGAGCGCCCACAGCTTCGACCCCTCTGCTGCGCAATTGCTCGCGTTGTCGAAGGCCGATGCCCTCGTCGTCAACGGCGGCGGCCTCGAGAGCTGGCTCGACGACGCGGTGCAGGCCTCCGGGTTCGACGGCGTGCTCATCGACGCGAGCACGGGCATCGAGCTCCACGGCACCGACGACCACGATCACGAGGCCGAGGCGCACGACGAGGTCGAGGCGACGGATGCCGCGGGCGATCACGCCGAGAGCGACGAGCACGCCGATGACGAAGCGCACGACGATCACGCCGAGGGCGACGCCGAACACGATCACGACCACGGCTCGGGCAACCCCCACATCTGGACCGACCCCGAGCTCGCCGAGCACATGGTCGAGAACATCGCCGACGGCATCGCCGAGCTGCCCGGCGTCGATGGCGATGCGCTCGCGCAGAACGAGACCGACTACCTCGCGAAGCTCGACGCGCTCGACGAGTGGATCACCGAGAACGTCGAGTCCGTGCCGGTCGCCGAGCGGCTCCTCGTGACGAACCACGACGCCTTCACGTACTTCGTCGAGGCCTACGACGTCACGTTCGTCGGCAGCGTCATCCCGAGCTTCGACGACAACGCCGAGCCGAGCGCCGCCGAGATCGACGCGCTCGTCGACCGGATCCGGTCCACCGGTGTCGCCGCCGTGTTCTCGGAGGCATCCATCTCCCCGAAGGCCGCGGAGACCATCGCCGCCGAAGCCGGCGTGACCGTCTACTCGGGCCCCGACGCCCTCTACGGCGACTCCCTCGGTGTCGAGGGCAGCGAGGGTGCCACCTACCTCGGCAGCCAGTTGCACAATGCTCGGCTGATCCTCGAGTCGTGGGGCGTCACGCCTACCGCGGTGCCCGCGTCACTGCAAGGATGACAACCATGGACGACTCCCCCGTGCTGCGCCTCCGCGGCGCCGCATTCACCCACCCCGGTGGCACGGGAGTCAGCGGCCTCGACCTCGACATCGCGCGCGGCGAGGCCGTGGCACTCATCGGACCGAACGGGGCCGGCAAGTCGACCCTCCTGAAGGGGATCCTCGGCCTCGTGCCGCGCACCGCAGGCACGATCGAGTTCGGTTCCCAGCGCCCAGGCGCCGGAGGCTCCCCCACTCTCGCGTCGCATGCCCCGAACGGCATGGTCGGTTTCCTTCCACAGTCGGCCGACCTCGACCCCGACTTCCCCATCAGCGTCGAGCAGGTCGTGATGCAGGGCCGCTACCGCGGTCTCGGCCTGCTCCGGTGGCCTGGCCGCGCCGATCGGGCGGCGGTGCGCGAGGCGCTCGAGACCGTCGGCCTCGCCGAGCTCGCGAAGCGGCCGTTCGGGGAGCTCTCGGGCGGCCAGCGGCAGCGCGGGCTCCTCGCCAGGGCCCTCGCATCCGACCCAGGCCTGCTGCTGCTCGACGAGCCGTTCAACGGACTCGACCAGCCCAATCGCGACGCGCTCGTCGGCACCGTGCGCGCCCTCAAGACCCGCGGCGTCGCGGTGCTCGTGTCGACCCACGACCTCGATCTCGCCCGCCGTGTCTGCGACTCCGTCGTGCTGGTCAACCGCACGCAACTCGCGAGCGGGCCGGTCGACGACGTGCTCACGCTGAGCAACGTGCAGGAGTGCTTCGAGGGCGTGGAGGTCGAGATCGACGAGCACACGCTCGTCGTACCGGGCCACGAGGGCCACTGAATGCCATACGCGACATATGCGGACTCGAGCCGTGCCGGCGGTGAGGGATGCCGCTGACCGACGCGCTCTTCGGCGCATTCGCGATCCCGTTCATGGGTCGCGCGCTGCTCGTCATGCTGGTGCTCGCGGTCGTGGCCGGCTTCGTCGGGGTGCTCGTGAACCTCAGGGGCCTGGAGTTCATCAGCGACGGCCTGACCCACGCGGTGTTCCCCGGCCTGGCGATCGGGCTCGCGGTCGGCGGCAGCGCCGGGCTGCTGCCCGGCGCTGCGATCGCCGCCCTCGCCGGCGCACTCGCCCTCACCTGGCTCGATCGAGCCGGCATCACCTCCGACGCGGCGATCGCGATCGTATTGACGGCGACCTTCAGCGTCGGTGTGATCGTCGTGTCGCGCAGCGACGACTACGCCGGCGAGCTCGAGGCGCTGCTGTTCGGCCGGGTGCTCACGATCCCGCCCGACGAGGTGCTCCCGCTCATCGTCGTGAGCATCACCGCGCTCCTCATGGTGCTGGTCACGCTGAAGCAGCAGTTGTACCGTGCCTTCGACGCGAAGGGCAGCCGCGCCGCCGGCGACTCGGCCCTCGTGCTCGACCTCGTGCTCAACTCGGCGATCGCCCTCGTCGTGGTCGCAGCGGCGAGCACGATCGGCACGCTGCTCGTGCTCGCATTGCTCATCGTTCCGGGTGCCGTTGCGCGGCTGACGACCGCGCGGCTGTGGTGGCTCTTCCCCGCGGCGGCCGGGTTCGCCGCGATCGCCGCATGGCTCGGTCTCGCGCTCGGATTCGCGGTCTCGGTGGGCGCCGGGGTCGACGTGCCGGCCGGCAGTACGGTCGTCGCGGTGTTCGTGGTCGGCTACGCGATCGTGCTGCTCGTGAGCAGCACGATCCGCTGGTCCAGAACCCGCATCAACGGCAGCCGCGACCGCGCTGAACACCGCGATCCCGTCGTGGCGGGGGATGGGCGCTGATGGGGTACTTCGAGCGAGCGCTCCTCGCAGCGATCATCATCGGCGCGGGTGCCGGGCTCGTCGGCGCCCTGGTCGTCGTGCGGCGGCGAACGTTCTTCGCGCAGGCACTGACGCACGGCACGTATCCGGGCGCCGTCGCGGCGGCCGCGCTCGGGGTGAGCGTGCCGGCGGGCGCGGCCGTGGCATCCGTCGTGCTCGTCGCCGTCATGGCCGGCATCGCGCGCGTGCGCCGGCAGGGCGCGCAAGTTGCGGCGGGCATCGTGCTCACGGGCGGATTCGCGGCTGGTGCACTGCTCCAGGCACTCATCCCAGGGCTGCCCGTGCGCGCCGAATCCCTGCTCATGGGCTCGATCCTGACGGTGAGCGACGGAGATATTCTGCTTGCGGCATCCGTCGCCGTCGTCGCGGTGGTGTGCATCTCGCTCTTCGGCAAGGAGATCGCGTTCTCGACGTTCGATCCCCACGGGTTCCGTGCCGCCGGGTACCGGGAGTGGCCGATCGAACTCCTCGTGCTCGGCCTCACGGCGGCGTCGGTCGTGAGCTCGCTGCCCGCGGTCGGCGCCATCCTCGCGATCGCCCTGATCGCGGCGCCCGCCGCCGCCGCGCGGCTCATGGTGCGATCGTTCCGCGGCCTGCTGTTCGCGGCTCCGCTGATCGGTGCAGCGTCGGGCGTGCTCGGCGTCACGTCATCGCGACTGTTCGAGATCGCCGCAGGCCCGGCCATCGCGCTCGCGGCGACCGCCTTCTTCCTTCTCGCACTGGGTATCTCCAAGCTTCGGGGACTACCGTTGAACCGAGTCGCCATACCGGTGGAGACCGCGGAGGACGCACGGATCGCATGAAGCGCAACACCTGGCAGCGTGAGGCTGTTCGCGAGGCCCTCGACGACACCGAGGGTTTCATCAGCGCGCAGGCGCTGCACTCGACGCTGCACGCCAACGGCTCGCCGATCGGCCTCGCCACGGTCTACCGAGCGCTCGGCGACCTCGCCTCGAGCGGTGAGGCCGATTCGCTGCAATCACCCGACGGAGAGGCGATCTACCGGGCCTGCAGCACGACGGGGCATCACCATCACCTCATCTGCCGCAACTGCGGGCTGACCGTCGAGATCGCCGCCGACGAGGTCGAGGCATGGGCGAAGACGGTCGCGGCCGAGCACGGGTTCACCGGTGCTGCGCACGTGGTCGACGTCTTCGGCCTGTGCGCCAACTGCACGAAGCTGCAGACGGCAGGGGAGTAGCGCACCACTCGCGCCGAGTGAAAAGCTCTGATCAGGGCATATTTATCACTACTCGATTTGGGTTGCCCCGGTGACCTCGATACGGTGGACACGGTCCTGCAAGACCGAATCGCCCAGTCCGCGCTGCTGCATTCCGTAATCGGCATGCTGCGGCGTATGGTTCGGCGGCGTGGCATCCGGCCCCGATGGCCGCTTGCGCGGAAGTCGTGTTCTCGCCCTCAGACAGGGCTTGAGTCCACACCTCCCATCGCCGTCAACCCGGCCGTGACCCACGAGTCAGCCCTGCCCGATTCTCGACCGCTCGCGTGTCAACGTGCGCGGTGTTCGGCGTGCGCTCCGGGAGCCTGTCCATGTCCGAAACACCCGTATCCGCGGCCGAGAGCCCAGCACTCTCCGTTCGTCGCCTGACCAAGTTCTTCGGCCGGAAGCCGAAGGAGGCGCTCGATCGCCTTCGCGCCGGTGCCGGCCGTGCCGAACTCGCGCCCCTCGGCACCGCAGCGGTGATCGACGCCGACTTCGACGTGCGGCGAGGCGAGATCTTCGTCGTCATGGGCCTGTCGGGTTCGGGCAAGTCGACGCTCATCCGCACGCTCAACGGACTGCTCGAACCGACCGACGGCAGTGTCACGGTGATGGGGGAGACGATCACGGGCATGTCGCCCAAGCGGCTCCGCGAGGTGCGTCGTCGCCACATCTCGATGGTCTTCCAGCACTTCGCGCTGCTGCCCCACCGCAGCGTCCTCGAGAACGCGGCATACGGTCTCGAGATCCAGGGCGTCCCGGCGGCTGAACGGCGCCGACGCGCCGAGCACATCCTCGACCGGGTGGGACTCGGCGGCTGGGGGGACAAGATGCCCTCGGAGCTCTCGGGCGGCATGCAGCAGCGCGTCGGGCTCGCCCGTGCACTCGCGTCGGACACCGACATCCTGCTCATGGACGAGGCGTTCTCGGCGCTCGATCCGCTCATCCGCAAGGAGATGCAGGAGCAGCTCGTCGAGCTGCAGCAGGAGCTCGGCAAGACGATCGTCTTCATCACCCACGACCTCAACGAGGCGATGTTCCTCGGCGATCGCATCGCCGTCATGCGCGACGGGCGCATCGTGCAGCTCGGCACAGCGGAGGAGATCCTCACGGACCCCGCCGACGACTACGTCGCCCAGTTCGTGCAGGACGTCGACCGCTCGCGCGTGCTGACAGCCGGCAACGTCATGGAGGCGCCGCGCGCGGTCGTCACGGCCTCGGCCGGCCCTCGGGCGGCCCTGCGATCGATGCGCGACCTGCAGACCTCGATGGTCTTCGTCGTCGGCGGCGGCCGTCGCCTGCTCGGCGTCGTGCACGACCGCGACGTGCTGCGCCTCGTGCAGCGCGGCGAACGATCGCTCGAGCCGGCGATCAGCGACGACCATCCCGTCGTCGGCGCCGACGAGCACCTCTCCGAGCTCTTCGAGAGCGCCGTCGAGAGCCAGTTGCCGCTCGCCGTCGTCGACGACCAGGGACGCCTCCTCGGGGCGGTGCCGCGCGTCACCCTGCTCGCGGCACTCGGCAACGTCTCGTCGAACACGGGGGAGCACGCCGTCATCGAGACGCCGGCGACGATTCCGGTCGACGTCATCACCGCGACGCTGCACCGAACGGCCCGGCCCGACACGGCGATCGCCGACGCGGCCGACGCCAGTGCGGTCGCCGCGGCGGTCGCGGAAGCCGCCGACATCAGGGCCGAAGCCATGCACCGTGACGCAGCGGGGGAGAGGAGCCCGGCATGAACGACATCCGACTCCCGCTCGGCGACTGGGCCGACGCCGTCATCCACTTCATCACCGACGTCTTCGGCGGGTTCTTCGCCGTCGTGCGGAGCGTCTTCGCCGGCTTCTACGACCTCGTCGACGTCGTGCTGCAGACCCCGCCGTTCTGGGTCGTCATCCTCGCGCTCGCGGCGATCGCCTGGTTCGCGAAGGGCTGGAAGCTCGCGACGGGCACGGCGCTCGGCCTCCTCGTGATCGTCGGCGTCGACCAATGGGACAACGCCATGTCGACGCTGGCCCTCGTGCTCGTCGCCTCGCTCATCGCCGTGGCGATCTCGGTGCCGCTCGGCGTGCTCGCCGCCCGCTCCGACTTGGCGTCGAAGGTCATCCGGCCGATCCTCGACTTCATGCAGACGATGCCGGCGATGGTCTACCTGATCCCGGCGCTCATCCTCTTCCGCGTCGGCGTCGTCCCCGGCATCGTCGCGACGATCATCTTCGCGATGGCGCCCGGCGTCAGGCTCACCGAGCTCGGCATCCGCGGCGTCGACAAGGAGGTCGTCGAGGCCGGCCAGGCCTTCGGCTCATCGCCGTGGCGCATCCTCCGCCAGATCCAGTTGCCGCTCGCGATGCCGAGCATCATGGCCGGCGTCAACCAGGTCATCATGCTCTCACTCTCGATGGTCGTCATCGCCGGCATGGTCGGCGCAGGCGGGCTCGGCGGCGAGGTCGTGCAGTCGCTCACCCGCATCGACGTCGGGCTCGGCTTCGAGGCCGGTCTCTCGGTCGTGATCCTCGCGATCATCCTCGACCGGGTCACCGGGGCGCTCGGCACGCCGAGGAAGCCGCGCGGTCGAGACAAGCAGGCGCCGACGACGGATGCCTCGGAGCCGCTCGGCCCCGAGGCGGAACGCCTGCCCGCGGCATCCGCCACCGCCTGACCCGCTCGCACCGACCGACCTGCCACCGCCCGACCGGCGGTGCAACGCTCGTCGCGCGGAATCGCGCGGCGCTCCCCAACACCCGCGACAGCACGCGGGAGGAAAGGAACACATGAAGAAGCGCATGCTCACCGGAGCACTCGCACTCGGGGCGGTCTCCGCCCTGGCACTCAGCGGCTGCGCCGCCGGCGCCGAGGCCGAGACCCTCGAGAACGGCGACCAGAAGGACGTCACCATCGCCGTGTTCAACGGCTGGGACGAAGGAGTCGCCGCGAGCGAGCTCTGGAAGGCCGTGCTCACCGAACAGGGCTACGACGTCACGCTCGAGTACGCCGACCCGGCGCCCGTCTACACCGGCCTCACGACCGACGACTACGACGTGACCCTCGACACCTGGCTGCCGATCACCCACGCCGACTACATCGAGCAGTACGGCGACGACCTCGTCGACCTCGGCGCGTGGAACGAGGACGCCAAGCTCACGATCGCCGTGAACGAGGACGCCCCGATCGACTCCCTCGAGGAACTCGCCGCGAGTGCCGACCTCTTCGGCGGCAAGCTCGTCGGCATCGAGCCGGGCTCGGGCCTGAACCGGGTCACGACCGACGAGGTCATCCCGACATACGGCCTCGAGAAGATGGAGTACGTGACGAGCTCCACGCCCGCGATGCTCGCCGAGCTGACTGCGGCCACCGAGAACGGCGAGAACGTCGCCGTCACACTCTGGCGCCCGCACTGGGCCTACGACGCGTTCCCGCTCAAGGACCTCGAGGATCCCGAGGGCACGCTCGGCGACGCCGAGGGCATCCATTCCTTCGGCGGCAAGAGCTTCGAGCAGGACTACCCGACCCTCGCCGGCTGGCTGAAGGGCTTCACGATGGACTCCGAGCTGCTCTTCTCGCTCGAGAACGCCATGTTCAACGGCGACGGCGACGCCGACGACTACGCACCGGTCGTCGAGCAGTGGATCGCCGACAACCGGGAGTACGTCGACTCGCTCACGAAGTAGCCCGACGGCGCCACGCGAAATAGAGATGAGAAGAGGGGCGGATGCCGCAGCATCCGCCCCTCTTCGTTCGCCCGCGTCCGCCGTCTCGGCGGGCGGTTCCTAGCTGGCGGGGCCGGACGCCCCGCCACCCGCGGCACCCGGCGGGGCCGCGGCATCCGCCGTACCACCCGCCGCAGGCGGATTCACGAGCACGTCGTCGAAGGTGGTCTTCTCCTCTGCTGTGCGCTGGTCCCACGACGGCTTCCGCACCGCGTAGAAGATGAGCGGCGGCACGCCCAACGCGAGCACCACCACTCCGACCAGCACGGGATAGAGCCATCCCGGTGCACCGCCGCCGAAGCCCTCGGGCGGGATGAAGCCGAGGATGAAGGCCGCCAGGCACGCGATGAAGCCGACCGTCGCGATCACGTACATCGCGGGCACCCGGTACGAGCGCACGACGTGCGGCTGCTTCACCCGCAGCCGCATGGCCGCGGCGAACATCATCATGTACATGATGAGGTAGAGCGCGGCCGCCATGTCGACGAGCAGGATGAACGCCGTGTTGATGTTCGGCACGAAGATGAACAGCGAGGCGAGCAGCGTCACGACGATGCCCTGCACGGTGAGGATGCCCACCTGCACGCCCGCCTTGTTGCGCTTCTGCAGGAACACCGGGAGGTAGCCGCTCCGCGCCGCCGCGAGGAGGCCCCGCGACGGACCGGCGATCCACGTGACGACCGACGCGAAGGCGCCGAGCGCGATGAGGAGCGAGAGCACCGGTGTCAGCCACGGCACGCCGAAGGACTCGAAGTAGGCCTGGAAGGCGAGGTTGATGCCGGTCGTCAGCCCCAGCTTGTCGGACGGCACGACCAGGCCGATCGCGATCGTCGGCACGATGAAGATGCCGAGGATCAGGATCGACGCGATGAGCACCGTCTTCGGGTACTCCTTGCCCGGGCTCTTGAGGTCGTTCGCGTGCACCGCGTTGACCTCCATGCCGGCGTACGCGAGCACGTTCGACACGATGAGCACGATCGACGCGATCCCGGTGAAGGGCGGGATGATCGAGTCCGCAGTGAGCGGGATCTGGCTCGTCTGGCCCGTCGAGACCCAGATGATGCCGAAGATGATCAGCAGCAGGCCCGGGAAGATCGTTCCCGCGAGTCCGCTCCAGGAGCCCACCTTCGCGAAGAGGTTGCCGCCCTTCAGGGTGATGAAGGTCGAGAACCAGTACAGCACCAGGATCACGATCGCCGTGTAGAGGCCGGAGTTCGCGAGGTTCGGATCGAGGAAGACGAACGCGAGCGAGGCTGCGATGAACGCGATCTGCGTCGGATACCAGACGACGTTCTGCACCCACTGCAGCCAGATCGCCTGGAACCCCCACTTGCCGCCGAACGCCTCGCGCACCCACGTGAACACGCCGCCCTTCCAACCGGTCGCGAGCTCGGCGGCGACGAGCGCTGTCGGGATCAAGAAGAAGATCGCGGGGATGATGAACAGCGTGATCGAGCCGAGTCCGTACCCGGCCATGGCCGGGAGGCTCCGCAGCGATGCGACCGCGACCACGGTCAGGATCGCGAGCTGCATGAGCGACATGAACTTCTGCGAGGTCACGCCGGGCGCGCCGATCGCCGGCTTGTGCGGCACCTTCTCGAACGGATGCGGCTTGACATGCTCGGGCGACGGAGCGATGGTGCCGTCGGCCCGCTTCGGTGCCGACGACGTCGGCGAGGCGTGCGCCGAGTCCTTGATCTCGGTCATGATCGCCTCCTAGTGCGTGAAGGAGGACACTTGGCCCTCGATCGGCATCGGGGACTCGAGGGCGTCGAGGAACTCGGTGGCCTCCTGGATGTCGAGCAGCAGCGACTCGGCGAGGTTCCGGCTGAGTCCGTTGCGCACGACGATGCGCTGCACGACGAGGTCCGAGATGTCGTCGGGCATCGGATACGCGGGGATGAGCCAGCCCTTCAGGCGCAGGCGCTCCGACAGGTGGTAGAGGTTCCACTTGTCGGTGTGCCCCTTCTTCAGCTGCCACGCGAAGACCGGGATGTCGGTGCCGTCGTTCCAGAGTTCGAAGGCGTCCATCTTCCCGATCTCGCCCGACAGGTACACCGCGACATCCTGCGACGCCTGCTGCACCTTTCGGTAGCCGTCCCATCCGAGACGGAGGAACAGGTAGTACTGCAGCAGCACCTGCGCGCCCGGCCGCGAGAAGTTCAGTGCGAACGTCGGCATGTGGCCGCCGAGGTAGGTGACGTCGAAGACGAGGTCCTTCGGCAGGTCGCCGACGGTGCGCCAGACGACCCAGCCGAGGCCCGGGTACACGAGGCCGTACTTGTGGGCGGACGTGCTGATCGAGACGACCCGGTCGACCCGGAAGTCCCACTCGAGGTCGGGCTGGAGGAACGGCGCGATCATGCCGCCGGATGCCCCGTCGACGTGGATCTTCACGTCGAGCCCGGTCTCGGCCTGGATCTTGTCGAGGGCTGCCGCGATCTCCTTCACCGGCTCGTACATGCCGGTGTACGTGACGCCCATGATCGCGACGACGCCGATCGTGTTCTCGTCGACGTACTTGTCGAGGTCGTGGCCGTCGAGCACCTTGTGCTCGTCGCTGATCGGCACGTAGCGCGCCTCGACGTCCCAGTAGTTGCAGAATTTCTCCCAGCACACCTGCACGGCGCTCGAGAGGATGAGGTTCGGCCGTTCCGTGGACTTGCCCTCGGCGCGACGTGCGACCTGCCAACGGCGCTTCAGTGCGAGGCCGCCGAGCATGCAGGCCTCGGACGAGCCGATGGTCGAGGTGCCGATGGCGTCCTCGGCGCTCGGCGCGTTCCAGAGGCTCGCGATCATCTTCCAGCAGCGCGTCTCGATCGCCGCCGTCTGCGGGTACTCGTCCTTGTCGATCATGTTCTTGTCGGCCGACTCGGCGTACAGCTTGGAGGCGAACGGATCCATCCACGTGCCGACGAACGTCGCCAGGTTGAGGCGTGCATTGCCGTCGAGCATGGCTTCGTCGTGCACGATCTGGTACGCGGTCTCGGGCAGGGACTCACCGTCGGGGAGCCGGTCCACCGGGAAGTCGGTGGCCTCTCCGGCTCGCGCGAAGATCGGGTTCAGTTGGGTGGTCTCACTGATCCCCGCGAACGCGTGGCTCGAGTGGTCGGGCGTGATCGGTGCGGTGCTCCCGCCCCCGGAGTGCGATCGAGGCTTGTTGTCGGTCATGGTGCATTCCCCCGTGTTCTGCTTCGTCGTGCATGAACATGGGCGCGTCGGAGACGGCTGCGCAGGGCGTCGCCCCCCGAAATGACGGCCCAAACCCCGAGTGTGGCCCCATGTCGGCGCACGGTCAATAGTCCAGATCGCGTGAAGTCTCGGGCGACATCGGCGGCGGCTCGCACGCGGCGCGGCGCACCTTCCCACGCCCGATCCGGCTGGCTACGGTTGACGGGCGGGCTTCGCACGCGGCGAGAGGGCACCGGCATGAATCACGACACCGATGGGCGTGGATCGCACGATCCCGCTGCGACCGTCGACCGTCGTCCTCTTCGCCTGCGGCGCGAGGCTTGGGGCTTCGGCATCGGTTCGCTCTGCTTCATGGCGGGTGCGATCCCCGCCTACGGCGACTGGGTCGGCGCCGTGCTGGTCGGCGTCACGTTCTTCGTCGGCTCGCTGTTCTTCACCGCGGCGGGTTTCATCCAGCTGAGCCTCAGCGGACGTCGGCCGCCGCGGAGCCACACGAACCTGGCCGATCGCGCCGACTGGTGGGCGGCGGCCGTGCAGTTCGCCGGAACCCTCTGCTTCAACGTCAGCACCGGCGTCGCGCTCGCCGCCGCCATCGCCGCTCCCGAGGTGCTCGGCGCGGGCTGGCGCCCCGACGCGTTCGGGTCGATCGCCTTCCTCGTGTCGAGTGCGCTCGCGGTCGTAGCGACCCGGCACCGACTCGCGCTCTGGGATGCGCACGCCCGCACCTGGCACGGCACCTGGCTGAACATGATCGGCTCGGTGGCGTTCGCGGTGTCGGCGGTCGGTGCCTACGTGTCCCCGGTCACGGGCGACTTCGTGAGTCAGTTCTGGGCGAATTTCGGAACGCTGCTCGGTGCCCTCTGCTTCTTCTTCGCAGCGGTGCTGTCGCGCCGGCCACGCGCGCGACGTGAAGGCGTCGTGGGGCCGGTCTTCGATCGCTGACGGAGGCGGCATCTGCTCGGTGGCCCTGGAGGTCGGTCGGCAGCGCGGCACCTGTTCGGTTCGGTCGCCAGTGGCACGTCTGGTAAGCTGGCTCGTTGGCTGGGCACTTCCACTGCCCATGCCGCGACAATCCCCATCGAAACCGTGCGAGAAATCGCGGGCTTCAGCGTGGGGAGGGTCAGCAGACAAGAGACCTTGGGAGGGGCATCCGCCCCTCGGTATTGGAGGAAACAATGGCAGCAGTGTGCCAGGTGACTGGAGCCGTTCCCGGCTTCGGGCACAACATCTCGCACTCGCACCGCCGGACGAAGCGCCGCTTCGACCCGAACGTGCAGAAGAAGACCTATTTCGTGCCGTCGCTTCGTCGGAACATCACCATCAACGTGTCCGCCAAGGGCATCAAGGTGATCGACGCTCGTGGCATTGAAGCAGTGGTCAAGGACATGCAGGCACGTGGGGTGAAGCTCTAATGGCAAAGGCACAGGACATCCGGCCGATCATCAAGCTTCGGTCGACCGCCGGCACCGGGTACACCTACGTGACCCGCAAGAACCGCCGCAACAACCCCGACCGCCTCGTGCTCAAGAAGTACGACCCTGTAGTGCGCAAGCACGTCGACTTCCGAGAGGAGCGCTAAGACATGGCGAAGAAGAGCAAGATCGCACGCAACGACCAGCGCAAGGTCATCGTCGAGCGGTACGCCGCGAAGCGTCTCGAGCTGAAGAAGGCGCTCGTCGACCCGAACGGCACCGACGAGAGCCGCGAGGCTGCTCGCAAGGGCCTGCAGAAGCTTCCCCGCAACGCGTCGCCGGTTCGCCTGCGTTCGCGTGACGCGATCGACGGCCGCCCCCGCGGTGTCCTCACGAAGTTCGGCGTCTCGCGCGTCCGCTTCCGTGACATGGCGCACCGTGGCGAGCTGCCCGGCATCACCAAGTCGAGCTGGTAAGCACGAGCTTCACCGAAAGGGGCGTCCCGCAAGGGGCGCCCCTTTCGTCGTCCCCGGGGGATCGACGGGGAGTCCTGCCCATGGCGGACACCGTCCTCCGTTTCGTAGCGTGAGCACCATGCCGTTCCCGGCGCTCACGGAAGGACGTCCGATGCCCTCGCTCACTCCCGACTCCCCACCGGTCTCGCGCCGGCGGCGGCTCGCCGGAATCCTCGGCGCGCTCGCCATGCTCGTCGGCCTCGCCGGCGTCGCGTCGCCCGCATACGCCGCAGAGACCGAGACCGGCTCCATCGCGGGAGTCGTGACCGGCGAGGCCGGCGCACCGCTCGAGGGTGTGCGCGTGCAGCTCTTCCGCTGCGATGAGGACTTCGACCCGCTGGAGCAGCGCGACTGCTGGACCCTGCTCTGGGGCGACGGCACGGAAGGCGCCACGGCGGCCGACGGCAGCTTCTCGATCGAGAACCTCACCCCTGGCACGTATCGGGCCTCGATCAACCCGCAGGTGCAGACTGCCCAGTACGTGTACGAGTACTGGGAGGACGCCGCCGACTTCGAGTCCGCGACCGACATCACCGTGACCGCCGGAGCGACGGTGGCCATCGAGCCCACCCTCGAGGTCGGCGCGACCGTGTCGGGCCGGGTGGTCGACGAGGCCGGACAGCCAGTCTCCGGCGGGTACGTCTACGCCTACCTCTCGTCGGACATGACGGGGACCCGGGGCGGGGCATCCGTCGCCTCCGACGGCAGCTACTCGATCCCGGGTCTGCCGTCGGGTGAGTACGTCTTGAAGGCCGGGCCCGGCTGGGGGAGCGAGTCCGAGCTCGTCGACGAGTACTGGCAGGACGTCTACGACGAGGATGCCGCGGCTCGCGTCGACCTCGTGGCGGGCCAGTCGTTCGCGGCCGACTTCGAGCTGAACGCCGGCGCCGTCATCGAGGGCACCGTCTCCGCCGGGGGCGCACCGGTCGAAGGCGTCGAGGTCGCAGCTTCGTACGCCGGCTCCTCCGACGCCTACATCGCGACCGTGAAGGCCGTCACGGCCGCCGACGGAACCTACCGCCTGGCGGGCCTCCAAGCGGGCGAGTACGTCGTCGGCTTCTCGGACTTCGACGGCGAGTGGGCGCACCAGTACTGGCAGGGCGCGGTCGATCGAGCATCGTCGACCCACCTCGAGCTGAGCCCCGGCGATGTCGTCGAGACCATCGACGCGAACCTCACTGCCGGCGGCACCCTCACCGGCACCCTCACCGAGCGCGCCGAGGCGGGCAGCGTGCCGTCGGCACAGGCCTACTTCGACGTGCTCCGCAAGAACTCGAGCGGCGCGTGGGAGACGGTCGCCTTCGAACGGGCGGACGCCGCCGGGGCGTACGAGGTGTCGGGCCTGGCGCCCGGCGAGTACACCGTGATGTCGTACGGCTCCTGGAGCGCGAACTGGGCGAAGACCTACTACGGCGGTGCCTTCTATCAGGACGAGGCGGCGGTGGCCCCGGTCACGGCGCAGGCGGTGACCCCCGACGTCGACGTCGAGGCGGCGCCGGGCGTGCAGATCTCGGGCAGCATCATCGACGAGCACGGCGGTCCGGCGACGGGGGCGAGCCTGCGCCTGCTGCACGAGCGTGCACCGGGTGTGTGGGCCCAGCCAGAGCAGATCAGCGGTGCCGGCGACGACATCTCGTTCCGCATGGGCGGACTGCCGCCTGGCAACTATGTCGTCGAGTTCGCCGACCGGAGCGACGCCGCAGTGCCCTATGCCACTCAGTACTGGGAGAACGCGGCGACCCGCGACGCGGCCACCGTGCTCGAGGCGCCGAACGGCGGCTCGTTCACGGGCATCGACGCCGTCATGACCCGCACGGCTCCCGAGCCCGAGCCGGCGCCGATCCCGACGGTGAACGGCGTCGCGCAGGTCGGCCAGGCGTTCACGGTCGACGCGGGGGACTGGGGCGACGGCGCCGTCCTCGCCTACCAGTGGCTCGCGGACGGTGAGCCGCTCGCTGAGGCGACGGGCACCGAGCTGGTGCCGGGCGATGCCCTCGAGGGCGTCACGCTCGCGGTCACCGTCACCGGAACCCGCCCCGGAGCCGAGCCCGTCGCGGCCACCTCCGAGGCGACGGCCGCCCTGATGCCCCGGTTCGCCGACCTCACGACCGGCGGTCACGCCGACAATGCGCGCTGGGCCGGGAGCCAGGGCATCATCGGCGGGATCCGCGGCGACGACGGCATCGTGCGGTTCGATCCGAAGGCTCCCGCGACGCGCGGCGTGACCGCGATCGCGCTGTACCGGCTCCTGGGCTCGCCCGAGTTCGAGGTACCTGCAGTGCCGACGTTCGCCGACGTTCCGGCCGATCACGACGCGTTCACCGCGGTCGAGTACCTCGCGAGCGCCGGCATCACCGCCGTCAAGAGCAACTTCGGCCCCGGCGACGTGCTGACGCGCCAGCAGGTCGCCGCGTTCCTGTTCCGCGCGTCGGCGCCGTCGTTCACGGCGCCCACCACCGCGACGTTCAGCGACGTCGCGGTCGGGTCGACGTACTTCAGGTCGATCGAGTGGCTCGCCGCCGAGCGCATCACCTCCGTCAGCGGCGTGTTCCGGCCCGCGGCGACCGTGTCGCGGGAAGAGCTCTCGACGTTCCTGAAGCGCTGGTCGGCGCTCGAGGACTGAGGCGTTCTTCGCGTCCGCTGGTGCGAATTCGCTCCCAGCGGACGCGACACGCCGAGGCGAAGGTGCTCGAAAGGGCCGGAAATCCGCGGGATTCCGCGGAACTCTGTTACATTCGAGGCGGCCTGATCGGCCACGGGGGCGGTTGAACGATCGTTCCCGAGAACTCACAACTGCTGTACCGAACAGCGAACGTCCGAGGAGGACATTCAATGGCTGACAAGTCGCTCAACAAGACCGAGCTCGTCGCGAAGGTCGCAGCGTCGACCGGACAGAGCCAGGCTACCGTCGACGCCGTTCTCGGCGGCCTCTTCGAGGCGCTCGCCGAGTCCGTCGGCTCGGGCACGAAGGTCTCCATCCCGGGCTGGCTCGCCGTCGAGCGCACGCACCGCGCTGCGCGCACCGGCCGCAACCCGCAGACGGGCGCCGAGATCCAGATTCCGGCCGGCTACTCGGTCAAGGTCTCGGCTGGTTCGAAGCTCAAGGCTGCTGCGAAGTAACTGCGACTTCCCGAAGGGGCGTACGGCGCGAGCCGTGCGCCCCTTCGCCGTTCCGAGCTGGTTCCTGCGGTTCTCGAGCCCGCTCCGGGCTGGTTCACGGAATCTGACGTCTAGGCTGGTTCGGTGCCCCGCTCCGTGCGAGTGCTCGGCCCCGCCGCACTCATCGTCGTCGCCCTCGCCGCGACGTTCGCCGGCCTCGCCTACGGCGGGGGAGCGGCCGAACAGCTGATCCAGGACCCGGGCCCCGTCGCCCGCTACGGCGTGCCCGTCGCGAAGCTCTTCGTGAACCTCGGCGCCGCCGGCATGATCGGCGCGCTCGTGCTCGCGGTCTGGGCGCTCAGCCCGAAGCGACGCGAGTTCGACCTGGCACTCGACGTGGCTGCGGCATCCGCTGCCGTGCTGACGGTCGCGAGCGGCGCGACCGGCCTCTTCACCTTCCTGCTCGTCACGGGCGTGCCGTTCGACCTGAGCGACGCGTTCGGGCAGAAGCTCGGCCAGTTCGTGACGACCATCCCGCTCGGCCAGGCGTGGCTCACGACGATGCTCGTGGCCGCCGCCGTCACCGTGCTGTGCTTCGCGGTGCGCAATCACACCGCCCTCGTCTTCGTGACCGTGCTCGCAGTCGCCTCGCTCGTGCCCCTCGCCCAGCAGGGCCATGCGGCGGGCGCCGCCGGCCATGCCGCGGCCGTCACCGGGCTCGGCCTGCACCTCGTCTTCGCCTCGGTGTGGCTCGGCGGGCTGCTCACGATCGTGCTGCTGAAGGGCGAGCTCGGCGAGAAGCGCCTGCCGGTCGTGCTCGCGCGCTACTCGACCGTCGCGCTCATCAGCTTCATCGTCGTGGCGCTCTCGGGATACGCGAGCGCCGCGCTCCGCATCGGCGACTGGGACCAGCTCCTCACTCCCTACGGCATGCTCGTGGTCGTCAAGGTCGTCGCCTTCATCGTGCTCGGCCTGTTCGGCGCCGCGCAGCGCCGGTTCCTGATCGGGCGGATGTCGCGTGGCGACCGTCCTCGGGGCTCCTTCTGGTGGCTCGTGGTGGCCGAGCTCGCCTTCATGGGGCTCGCGTCGGGCGCCGCCGCGGCACTCGCCCGCACGGCCACCCCGGTCTCCGAGGAGGAGGCGGGCTCGCTCGCGCGCACGCCGGCGGAGATCCTCACCGGCGAGCCGTTGCCGCCGTGGCCCGAGTGGACCCGCTTCTTCACCGAGTGGAACCCCGATCTCATCTGGCTGCTCGCATGCGGCTTCGGCATCTTCTTCTACATCGCGGGCGTGCGTCGACTCCGCAAGCGCGGCGACCGCTGGCCGATCTACCGCACGGTGCTCTGGGTCTCGGGTCTCCTGCTGCTCGCCTACATCACCAACGGCGGCGTCAACGTCTACGAGCAGTACCTCTTCTCGGCGCACATGCTTGCGCACATGGTGCTCACGATGGCCGTGCCGGTGCTGCTCGTGCCCGGCGCGCCGGTCACGCTCGCGGCCCGCGCCATCCGTGCCCGCAAGGACGGCAGTCGCGGTGGCCGCGAGTGGATCCTGCTCGCCGTGCACTCGCGGTTCGCCGGATTCATCGCGAACCCGATCGTCGCCGCCCTGCTCTTCGTCGGGTCGCTCTGGATCTTCTACTACTCGCCGCTCTTCCGCTGGACGATGCTCGACCACATCGGGCACGAGTGGATGATCGTGCACTTCCTCATCACGGGCTACCTGTTCGTGCAGTCCCTCATCGGCATCGACCCGGTGCCGTACCGCCTGCCGTACCCGTTCCGCCTGGTGCTGCTGCTCGGCACGATGGCGTTCCACGCGTTCTTCGGCCTCACGATCATGTCGAGCACCGGACTGCTCCTCGCCGACTGGTACGGCGCGATGGGGTGGGGCACCGACGCCCTCGTCGACCAGCAGCTCGGCGGCGGCATCGCGTGGTCGATCGGCGAGATCCCGACGGTGGCGCTCGCGATCACGGTCGCCGTGCAGTGGGCGCGCAGCGACGAGAAGGAGTCGAAGCGCCGCGATCGTCACGCCGACCGCACCGGCGATGCCGAGCTCGAGGCGTACAACGCGCAGCTCGCCGCCATCGCCGAGCACGACCGCCCGCGATAGCGGTTCTGCGGGTCGAGTTCGTGGAGGCCGGGGGTCTCGGCAGGCTCAACCCGCAGCGCTACTTCAGCTGGATCGAGATGCTCTCGTCGGGCTGAATGGTCGCACCGAGCGCGACGGTGAACGGGCGGTCCTCTTCAAGCGTGAAGCGGTGCCCGTCGAAGAGCGACTGCACCTCGACCGAGATGTGCGCCACGCCCTCGGTGGGCGGCATGTCGAACGACGATTCCCCCGGGGTCAGGGTGACCTGGGGCGACGCGACGATCGTCCACTGCGGGTCGCCGGTGACGCGGTCGTCGATCTCGATGCCGAACGGGCACTCGGCCGGTTGCAGCACGGGCTGCGCGGCGCACTCGCCCAGGAACTCGTCGAGGGTGACCTGCACGCGGTCGACGAACGCGGCGGTCGGCTGCGCGTCGACGGTCACGGCGGGCCGCTCCGAGGCATCGGCCTGGACCGCGACCGGCACGGCCTCGAGCAGCTCCGAGCTGTACGAGAACTCGTAGACGGCCGGGGCGATCGCGATGTACGGCGCGACCTGGGTGAAGGCCGCGAGCTCTTCGCCCGACTTCAGCGCTCGCGTGTCGAGGGTGAGGGAGCCGACCGTGAACGTCGGGTTGTGCGCGGCCGTGACGTCGATCACGGCGAGCGGACTCACCGCGAACTCCCAGCGGTTCAGCACGCCGTAGAGCGGCTCGATGGGGCGGACGTCGAACGATGACTGCACGATCGCGTCGGCGAGCCGGTAGCTCGCGGTCACGGTGTGCGTGCCGTCGGGGTGGGCGACGTCGCCCATGATGCTCACGTCTTCGGGACCCGACTCGATGACACCGGTGCGCAGCATCGCGGTCGAGACGTCGGGGGCCAGGCCGAGCTCCGCGAGCTCGGCCTCGTCGAGGGCGACGCCGGGGGTCGTGGATGCCTCGGCGATGTCGTCGTTCGCGATGGCCGTGAGGTAGCGCTCGATGAAGCTCGACGAGCCGTAGATCGTCTGGTTCAGCGCGCCGAGGGCGGCGATGAAGGCGCCGGCGAGGAGCACCGCGAGCCCGAGCCACCCGGCGACGGACAACGGCGAAACTCGACTGCCGCGCACTCCGGAGCTCCCCACCCGCAACACTGTACCGGGACCGGGCCGCGGAACCGGGCCCCGAGCTGTGAACGCGGGGCCCCGGCACGCCTCGGCGCCCGCGCGAGCCGGTTACAGTGGGATCGCCGCGACCTCCGCCCCGCGGCATCCGCTCGCCGAGTCGAAAGCGCCCCAGTGCAGAACGTCACCCTCAGCCGCGAACAGGCCGCGGTGTTCCAGGCCATCGAGGGCACGCGCGAGCACGTGTTCGTCACGGGTCGCGCCGGCACCGGCAAGTCGACGCTGCTGAACCACCTGAACTGGAACACGCAGAAGCAGATCGTGATCTGCGCGCCGACGGGCGTGGCCGCACTGAACGTCGGCGGCCAGACGATCCACTCGCTGTTCCGGCTGCCGATCGGCGTCATCGCCGACCACGACATCGAGCAGAACGACACCGTCCGCAAGATCCTGAACGCGATGGACACCCTCGTCATCGACGAGGTCTCGATGGTCAACGCCGACCTGCTCGACGCGATGGACCGATCGCTCCGCCAGGCGAGGCAGCGCCCGCTCGAGCCGTTCGGGGGTGCGCAGGTCGTGTTGTTCGGCGACCCGTACCAACTCGCACCGGTGCCGGGCGACGCCGACGAGCGCGCCTACTTCGCCGACACCTACGACTCGATGTGGTTCTTCGACGCCAAGGTGTGGCGCGAGACCGACCTGCGCATCTTCGAGCTCGGCGAGATCCACCGCCAGCACGACGACGAGTTCAAGCACATGTTGAACGCGGTGCGGCACGGCATGGTGACCGCCGAGATCGCGGGCGTGCTCAACAGCGTCGGGGCGCGGCGACCGCTGCCCGAGCAGGGTGCGATCACCCTCGCGACGCGCAACGACACCGTCAATCGCATCAACCGCACGCAGCTGCACCGCCTTCCGGGGCAGTCGCAGGGCAACGAGGCCGAGGTGAACGGCGACTTCGGCGGCCGGGCGTTCCCCGCTGACGAGAACCTCGAGCTGAAGCTCGGCGCTCAGGTGATGTTCCTCCGCAACGACACCGCGATCGGCCCCGAGGGCCAGCGCTGGGTGAACGGCACGATCGGCACGGTGACCTCGCTCGACCGCGTCGTGCGCGTCGACGTGGGCGGTGAGGAGCACGAGGTCGAGCAGGTCACGTGGGAGAAGTACAAGTACACGTGGGACCCGATCCGCAAGAAGCTCGAGAAGCAGATCGTCGCCGAGTTCACGCAGTTCCCGCTGAAACTGGCGTGGGCGGTTACGATCCACAAGTCGCAGGGTGCGAGTTACGACACGGCGATCGTCGACCTCGGGCAGCGCGTCTTCAGCCCCGGGCAGACCTATGTCGCCCTGAGCCGGCTCACCTCCCTCGACGGGCTCTACCTCGAGCGACCGCTGCGGCCGAGCGACATCATCGTCGACCGCAACGTGGAGCGCTTCATGTCGGGGGCCGATCGCGAGATCACGGCGCTGCGACCCTGAGCCGAGGCCGCGCCGTGGCGGCGCGCCGATCGCTGGCCGCCGTCACGACCCGCCGCGGAGTACCACGACCCGCCCCGAAAGCGCGAGGGGACGGGCTTCGCCCCCTCGCCGGGTTACAATTTCACCGGACACACGGCTGAGGGGAGCTAGGTGGCTGGCCAGATCAAGGTCGCACGGAGGCGGGCCGTCATCGCCGTCTTCCTCGTCGGCGTGCTCGGACTCTCCGGGTGCACCGGCGGTTCAGTGGACCCGATGGCCGAACTCGACCCCGTCGGAGCCGCATTCGGCGACGACCTCGCCGGGCAGTTGCAGGCCGTGCTCGACGAAGCCGTCGCGCTCAGCGGATCGAGCGGCGGCGTCGCAGGAGCCTGGTCGCCGTGGTCGGGGGAGTGGACCGGCGCCTCGGGCACCGTCGACTTCGCCGAGAAATCCGAGCCCGTCACCACCGACACCGAGTTCCGCCTCGGCACGCTCACGAGCGAGGTGACGTGCACGGTGCTGCTGCGCCTCGTCGACGAGGGCAGAGTGGCGCTCGACGACCACGTCGACGACTACGTCGACTGGGTGCCGGGCCTCGACGGCATCACGCTCGGCCAGCTCTGCGCGCACACCTCGGGCGTCGCCGACTACTACCCGGGGCTGAAGAGCCACTTCGTGGCGAACCCCGAGCGCATCTGGCCGCCCAACGAACTGCTCTCGAGCGGCCTCGCGCTGCCGCGCACCGGCGCTCCGGGCGAGCAGTGGACGCTCTCGCGCACCGGTGTGCTGCTGCTCTCGATGGCGCTCGAGCGACGCACCGGCCGCGCCTGGAACGATCTCGCCGAGCAGTACGTCCTCGACCCGCTGGGGCTCGAGGACACGAAGCTCCCCGCGCCGAACGACACCGAGCTCGAGGACGGCCTCGGCGCGTACTCGGCCGCGCTCGCCGCCGACGGAACCGCAGACTGCGCCGTCATCCGCGACGACAGCCGCCAGTCGAGTTCGATGGGCGGTGCCGCGGCGGGAGCCGTCTCGAGCCTCGACGACGCCCGTCGGCTCAGCGCCGCGTTCGCGACCGGCGCCCTGCTCGACGAGGGCACGGCGCGAAAGCAGTGGACTCCGATCCCGCTCGGCGGCGATACGCCGGCCTGGCAGAGCTGGGGACTCGGGGGCGCCGAGTTCGGCCCGATGCGCGGCCTCGCCGGCGAGTCGACCGGTGCCCTGACGGCCGCGTTCACCGATCCCGAGAGCGGGCTCACGGTGGTCATCGCCCTGAACAACTCGACCTCCGGCGGGGACTTCGCGAGGGAAGCGGCATTCGCCCTCGCCTCGCTCGCGTCGAAGGCCGCTCCCGCTCCTGAGCACGAGAAGCCGCTCGTCGAGCTGCCGTGGTCGTTCGAACAGGCGACGACCAAGATGCGCGAGCTGGCGAAGTGCCCGAAGCCCGATGCCGCTGCCGAGCCGGCACCGGAGGCGGCGCCCGCGGGCTGAAGTGCCAAGCCGTTCACCCGCGAGGAGGTGAGGATTCATCGCGGCGGCGCTAGGCTGACCGCATCCGCGCTCCGATGCCGGACGCGCTCCGATGCAGGACGAAGGAGCTGAGCCCATGTGCCGCTGGCTTGCCTACGCGGGAGAACCGCTCCAACCATCGCTCGTGATCCTCGACGCGCAGCATTCGCTCGTCGCCCAGGCGCTCGATTCGCCGCTCGGCGCTGAGACCGTGAACGGCGACGGCTTCGGGTTCGGCTGGTATCCCGTCGGCTCGACGGAGGGGAGCATCCCGTCGATCTACCACAGCGTCGAACCTGCGTGGAACGACGAGAACCTGCGCGAGATCACCGACGCGGTCGAGAGCCCGCTGTTCTTCAGCCACGTCCGCGCGGCGGCCGGGCCGCCGATCCAGCGCACCAACTGCCATCCGTACCGGTACCTGAACTGGCTCTTCATGCACAACGGGGTGATCCACGGCTTCCACGAGATGAAGCGCGACCTCACCTTCGCGGTCGACCCCGAGCTCTACCCGCACATCCTGGGCACGACGGACTCCGAGGTGCTGTTCCACCTCGCGCTCACCTTCGGCCTGCAGGGCGATCCGGTCGGCGGCATGACGAGGGCCGTGCAGTTCGTCGAGGAGACCGGCCGCAAGCACGGCATCGACTACCCGATGCAGGGCACGATCGCTCTCGCCGACGGCGCGACCATCTGGGCCTTCCGGTACTCCTCGGAGGGCAAGTCGCGCACGCTCTTCCACTCCGTCGACATCCCCACGCTGCACGAGATGTACCCGGATGTCCCGCGGCTGAAGCTCTTCGGCCAGCGGGCGCGCGTCGTGGTCTCCGAACCGCTCAACAACCTGCCCGGCGCCTTCCTCGAGGTGCCCGAGTCGTCGGTCGCGATCCTCGGTTCCGAGGGCTACAGCTACGAGCCGTTCATGTCGAGCGCCGTGCGTGCCTGATCGCCGTGCCGGCCTGATCTCGCCGTGCCGGCCTGAGGCGCCGCCGGGGCATCCGGTGCCATACTGACCTCGACTCCACATCGCGCGTCGGAAACGGGGATCAGATGAAGAAGTGGTCCGTCGTCGCGATCCTCGGGGCCGCGCAGTTCGTCATGGTGCTCGACGGCACCGTCATGAACGTGTCGATCTCGACCGTCGTCGTCGACCTCGACACCACGGTCACGGCGATGCAGGCCGCGATCACGTTCTACACGCTCACCATGGCGGCGCTCATGCTGCTCGGCGCGAAACTCGGTGACGTGTGGGGGCGGCGCCGGGCGTTCGTCATCGGCTCGTGCATCTACGCGCTCGGCTCGCTCATGACCGCGCTCAGCCCGAACGTGCAGGTGCTCTTCCTCGGCTGGTCGATCATCGAGGGCGTCGGCGCCGTGCTCGTGATCCCGGCGGTCGCCGCGCTCATCGCCGACAACTACGAGGGCACCGACCGCATCACCGCGTTCGCGGTCATCGGCGCCGTCTCGGGTGCTGCGGTCGCGGCCGGCCCGCTGATCGGCGGGTTCCTCACGACGTACGCGAGCTGGCGCTACGTGTTCGTCGGCGAAGTGGTCATCATGATCGTCGTCGTGCTCTTCACGAGGGTCATCGCCGATCGCACGGCTCGGCAGACCGCGCACATCGACGTCTGGAGCGTGCTGCTCTCGGCCGTCGGGCTCATCTTCGTGGTGCTCGGCATGCTGCAGAGCAAGACGTGGGGCTGGATCACGCCGCTGAACTCGCCCGAGATCGGCGGCGTCGAGATCGCCCCGCTCGGCATCTCGCTCTGCGCGTGGCTGATCGTCGCCGGCGCGGGGCTGCTCGCGCTCTTCGTGCGTCGCCAGCGCCACCTCTCAGCAACGGGGCGCCAGCCGCTCGTCGACGTCGAACTCTTCAGGATCGCGCGGCTCCGCAGCGGCCTCTCGGTGCTCGGCGCGCAGTACGCGATCACGGCCGGCCTCTTCTTCATGGTGCCGGTCTACCTGCAGATGACCCTCGGCCTCGACGCGCTCGAGACGGGCCTGAAGATCTTCCCGCTCTCGATCTCGCTCATCCTCTTCTCGATCGTCGGCACACGCCTCTCGCGGCTCTGGTCGCCGCGGCGCATCGTGCGCATCGGCCAGATCGCCCTCGTGCTGAGCTCGATCCTGCTGCTCGCCTCGGTCGACCTCGAACTGCAGAGCTTCGCCTTCGGCTTCGGCATGTTCGTCGCGGGCGCCGCGCTCGGCCTCCTCGCCTCGCAGCTCGGCAACGTCAACATGTCGAGCGTCTCCGAGTCGCAGACGAGCGAGGTCGGGGGACTGCAGGGCGTCTTCCAGAACCTCGGCTCCTCGCTCGGCACCGCGCTCATCGGCTCGGTGCTGATCGGCGCGCTCGCCTCGAGCTTCGCGCTCGGCGTCGCCTCGAGCGAACTCTCGCCCGAGACGAAAGCGCTCGTCGCCGAGCAGACCGAGGCCGGCGTCGCGATCCTCCCCGCAGCCGACGTCGCCGACATCGCGAAGGAGGCCGGCCTCGACGAGTCCGAGAGCGCCGAGCTCACCCGCATCTACACCGACTCCCAGATCTCGTCGCTGCACACCGCGTTCTTCGCGCTCATCGTGATCGCGTTCTTCGCCCTCTTCTTCTCGCGCGGGATCCCGACCGAGGTCATGGGCCGAAAGCGCGAGAAAGCGGATGTCCCGCCGGTGACGTGACCGGGCGGGGAGACGAGGAACGGGGGAGCACCATGACGACGCACCACGGGGCATCCGAAGCGGGCCGATCGCGCGATGGGGCCGTCGCGCCGCCCGAACCGCTCCCCGATCCCACCGACTTCGCGGCCAGGGCCGAGTGGGGGCGGGCGGCGCGCCGGCGCTCACCGCGCACCGAGCATGCCGACTGGGCGCCCGCGGCCGACCGGCCCGACCCGGTGGCACTGCTCGAGGAGCAGGCCGCGACCCGTGTGCCCGAGCTGATCCCGATCCGCCACGCGCGCATGATGGTCTCGCCGTTCACGTTCTACCGGGGTGCGGCCCTCATCATGGCCGCCGACCTCGCGCACACGGCCGACTCGGGCATCACCGTGCAGGTCTGCGGTGACGCGCACCTCTCGAACTTCGGCGTCTTCGGCACGCCTGAGCGCAAGCTCGCCTTCGACATCAACGACTTCGACGAGACGCTGCCGGGCCCGTGGGAGTGGGACCTCAAGCGGCTCGCAGCGAGCTTCGAGATCGCCGGCCGGTCGCGTGGCTTCAGCGAGGCCGAGCGGCGCGACACGACCGTCGCGGCGGTCCGCGGCTATCGCGAGCGGATGCATCGGGCCGCCGAGTCCCGGGTGCTCGATGCCTGGTACGACCGACTCGACGCCGACACGCTCGCCGAATGGGTGCGCGCGGAGCGCGAAGCGGGCCACGCCGAGAAGGAGCAGGTGAAGCGCACCGATTCGATCATCGCGAAGGCGAAGACCCGCGACAGCATGAAGGCCTTCTCGAAGCTCGTGCGGGTCATCGACGGGAAGCTGCGCATCGCCGCGGACCCGCCCCTCATCGTGCCGGTCGAGGACCTCGCGCCCGTCGGCCGTACGCATGCCGATGACGAGGAGGCCATGCGCGAGCTGCTGCGCGACTACCGCACGACGCTGCCGCTCGCGAGGCATCCGCTCGATGAGTTCTCCTACCTGCACATGGCGCGCAAGGTCGTCGGCGTCGGCAGCGTCGGCACCCGCGCGTGGATCGTGCTGCTGCGCGGCCGCGACGACGAGGACCCGCTGTTGCTCCAGGCGAAGGAGGCGCAGACGTCGGTGCTCGAGCGCTTCCTCGGGCCGAGCGCGTTCGACCACCACGGCGAACGCGTCGTGCGGGGCCAGCGGGTGATGCAGGCGGCAAGCGACCTGTTCCTCGGCTGGCAGCGCGTGCGGGGCGGCGACGGCGTCGAGCGCGACTTCTACCTGCGTCAATTGCACGACTGGAAGGGGGCGTTCGACGTCGAGACGAGCGTGCCGTCGGGGGCGAAGCTCTACGCCAAGGTCTGCGGCGAGACGCTCGCGCGGGCGCACGCCCGCTCGGGCGACCGCGTCGCGATCGCCGGCTACCTCGGCGACAGCGACCGCTTCGACCAGGCGATCGCCGACTTCGCGGTGGCGTACGCCGACCAGAACGAACGGGACCACCGCGCCTTCGTCGCGGCGGTGCAGTCGGGGCGGCTCGAGGCGTCGGAGGGGTGAGGCCGCACGCACGGGGGTTTCCCCCCGTGCGAACCGGGGGAGCACCCCGTGCCGGTCCGGCGCGCCGGTCGCCATGCTGAGCCGCATGAGCACCGGAACCAGGACCCCAGCCGCATCCGCCCCCGACGCACCGCACGTGCGGGGAGAGGGGATGCCGCCGCCTCGCGCCCCTCGATCGTTCGCCGCGCGCGCGGGATGGACGTGGGTGCTGCTCTCCTCACTGGCGATCACGGTCTACGCCGTCACGCCCTACCTCACCGCATCGCTCGCCGCCCTCTCGGAAGACGGCGTCGGCCTCGCCTCGAACTACGACGGGCGACCCGGGTTCGTGCAGCTCGCGTTCTACGTGCACATCGTCGCGGGCGCCATCGCCCTCATCGCCGGGCCGTTCCAGTTCTGGCGCGGGCTTCGCACGAGACATCCGCGGGTGCATCGCTGGACCGGGCGGACCTACCTCGGTGCCGTGCTGATCGCGGGCGTCGCCGGGCTCGTGATGGCGCCGTTCAACTCGGCCGGCCTCGTGGGGTTCTTCGGGTTCGGCGCGCTCGCCGCGCTGTGGATCGCCACCGGCGTGCGCGCCTACCGTGCCATCCGGGCGGGGGATGTCCCGAGCCACCGGGCATGGATGATGCGCAACTTCGCCCTCACCTACGCGGCGGTGACGTTGCGGCTCTGGATCGGCGTGCTGCTCGGCGTGCAGGCGCTGCCCGGCGACTTCGACTTCGAAGCGGCGTTCGACAACGCGTACGCGGCGGTGCCGTTCCTCTGCTGGATCCCGAATCTCATCGTGGCCGAGTGGCTGATCCGCCGTCGGGGACTCCCGTCCTACGCGCTGCCGGAGTGATCCCGCGTGGCCTCTGTCCTCCGGGGCGGGGGCTGCGCTAGGTTGACGGCAGAAGGACGACCGGCGCCGTCACGGTGCCGATTCTGCACGCCGGTGATCCCGGCTCGGGCGAAAGGCGATCACCATGTACTTCCTCAACAGCGTCTGGGACTGGTTCTGGTTCTGCTTCTGGATCTTCGCCTACGTCGCGTACCTGTTCGCCCTCATCTACATCCTCATCGACATCTTCCGCGATCACTCGCTCAACGGATGGCTCAAGGCCGTGTGGGTCCTCTTCCTCGTCTTCGTGCCGTTCGTCACGGCGCTGGTCTACCTGATCGCGCGCGGCAAGGGCATGGCCGAGCGCTCGGCGCGCAAGCAGGTCGAGTACCAGGAGTACTCCGAGGAGGAGATCCGCGCGACATCGTTCGCGAACCCGGCGTCGGAGATCGAGAAGGCGCAGTCGCTGCGCGAACAGGGACTCATCACCGACGGCGAGTTCGAGGCGCTGAAGAACAAGGCGCTGGGCGGCAAGTACTGACCGGTCCGAACTGCTGACGCGGGCGGGCGGGCGTGGTGCGCGCTCGCCGCGTCAGTCGAGGGGTTCGATCAGCGTCGGGTCGGCCGGATCGACAGCACGCGAGTTGTTGACCCGACGGTCGACCTCGTAGTTCGAGATGGACGAGGCGACGCGTTCGGACTCGGCCGTCATGAGCTCGATCATCTCGGCCTTGCCGGCGTCGTCGAGCTTCACGGGTGCGAGGTAGTCGTCCCAGGCGTCGCGGTCGAGGAAGACGGGCATGCGGTCGTGCACCTCGCCCGAGGCATCCCGAGCCTCGCGCGTGATGATCGACGTCGAGACCTCCCACTCGTCGCCCACCTTGCGCGCGGTGTAGATGCCGGCCGCCGCGAGGAGCGGCTGCTCGCCGTGCAGGAACCAGGCCTGCTTGCTGCCGGGCTCGCCGGTCCACTCGTAGTAGCCGCGCATCGGCACGAGGCAGCGGGATGACGCGAAGGCGCCCTTCCACAACCCGTTGGTGGCGACGGTCTCGATGCGCGTGTTGAACTGCGGGCGCTTCGACTCCTTCATGAACGACGGGCGGAAGTTCCAGACCGCGGGATCGACCGAACGCCGCACCTCGCCGGTCTCGCTGTTCTTGCGCTCCCGCACGATCGGCACGACCTCGGTCGGGGCGATGGAGAACTGGGGCCGCCAGTCGCGGTAGTCGCCGCCCTCGGCGACGAACTCCTGGATGAGCTCGTCGATCTTGGCGTCGTTTGCGAATCGTCCGCACATGCTGCCAGTCTGCACCCGGCCCCCGACACGTGGCCAGAGCGGCCGTCGAGCGGAGTTCGAAGGGGATGGGGCCGCCGGGCCGGTGAAGGGGTCTCACCGGCCCGGCCATCGGTGACCTACGCGGGTAGGGTCGCGGTTCCACCGATGGCGCACGCATTGAGCGAGCGCGTCACTCAGGGGCGAAGAACGGTTGGCCCCCTCCTGCTCCTCGTCCGACCATCACGAGCGGTAGTGAGGAGGCTGCGAACCCGAATCGCAGTCGCCGCCGTTCGTGCTGGTGGGTCGAGATTACCACCCGAACGGCCCCCATTGGGGGGTCGGCGCGCCAGAGCGTTCGGTGCGCGACGCACCCGAATTCGCGATGTGGAGCGGATGACGGGAATCGAACCCGCGCTATCAGCTTGGGAAGCTGAAGTTCTACCATTGAACTACATCCGCACGCGGCATCCGCAGACACCGTGTGCACCATCGTATCAACGGTCTCGATGCGCTTCGCTACCCGACCGGCGGACTCGTCGGGGCCGCGTTGCTACGCTGGCAGCGTGCTGCTCTCAGATCGCGACATCCGGGCCGAACTCGACGCGAACCGCATCGGGCTCGACCCGTACGAACCGGGCATGATCCAGCCCTCGTCGATCGATGTGCGCCTCGACCGGTACTTCCGTCTCTTCGACAACCACAAGTACCCCTTCATCGATCCGGCCGAAGACCAGCCCGAGCTGACCCACCTCATCGAGGTGCGGCCCGACGAGGCGTTCATCCTGCACCCGGGCGAGTTCGTGCTCGCCTCGACCTACGAGGCCGTGACCCTGCCCGACGACGTCGCCGCGCGCCTCGAGGGCAAGAGCTCGCTCGGCCGGCTGGGCCTGCTCACGCACTCGACGGCCGGGTTCATCGACCCGGGCTTCACGGGCCACGTCACGCTCGAGCTGTCGAACGTCGCCACCTTGCCGATCAAGCTCTGGCCGGGCATGAAGATCGGCCAGATGTGCTTCTTCCGCCTGTCGTCGCCGAGCGAGCGGCCCTACGGCTCGGCCGAGTACGCGAACCGCTACCAGGGGCAGCGCGGGCCGACGGCGTCGCGCTCGTTCCACCAGTTCCACCGCACGGATGTCGGTGTCACCGACGCCGGGTCGCGGGGCGACTAGCCCGCACCGGCTGTTCAGAGGAACAGCAGCACGGCGGCGACGATCATCAGCGCCGCTGTCGAGACGTGGATGCCGAGGGCTGCCGACAGCCGGCCGTGGTTGCGGATGATCATGAGCGCGTCGCCGATCGGGATGAGCACTTCGACGAGCAGGATGACGGCGGCCGCCGCCGGACCGAAGAACACGAGCATCGCCAGCACGGCGAGCCCCGAGGCGATGTCGCGCGGACCCTTGATGTGCTGCCACGGCGTCACCTCGGGGGTGATCGCGGTGGTGAAGCCGAAGCCCTGCGAGACGGCCGTCGGCCACGCCAGGTACGAGATCCCGACGGCGATGATGCCGAGAGCGGGCACGAGGGCGAGCGAGGCGCCGATCCAGGTGGCGACGGTGAACTGGGTGAGGTCCATGTGATTTCCTATCGTTGAAAGATTTATTGCGACGCTAGCATTCCTTTCGACCGAGCGGTAGTCTCGGATTCGTGGCAACGAGTGAACGCATGGCCCGGCGCCGGGAGCAGCGACGCCTGGCGATCCTCGCGGCCGCCCGGGAGTTCGCCGAGGCTGAAGGCTGGCCGTCGGTGACGTCGCGGCGCCTCGCCGATGCGATCGACTACACGCAGCCCGTCATCTATTCGCACTTCGACTCGATGGACGCACTGATCGACGCGGTCGCCGTCGAGGGCTTCGGTGAGATGGCCGACGCCCTCGCGCAGGCTCGATCGGGCGCGTCCACCCCAGAGGACGCGCTCGAGGCGGTGAGTCGCGCCTATCTCCGGTACGCCGAGGCGCACCCCGCCATGTACGACGCGATGTTCGTGCGCGGCACGGGGCTCGCGTTCGCCGAAGCGGGCACCCTGCCGCAACTGGTCGCGGGATTCGCCGAGATCCGCGCCGTGGTGCAGCCGTTCGCCGAGCATCCCGACACGCTCGCCGAGGTGCTGTGGGCGAGCCTCCACGGCCTCACGATGCTGCAGCGCACCCGCCGGGTTCCGGGCGACGGCGAGGGCCGCCTTGCGGTGCTGCTCGGCCTCATCGCGAGCTGAACCGAGTCGGCCTGCATCGGCCCCGGGGCCGCCCGAGGCCGCCTGAGTCAGCCCGCGGCTCCCGAAGGGTGCGCTGCGAGTGAGGCCGCCCGTGCCATCCGCCCGGTCGACGCCTCGTCGCCCGCGAGCATGAACTCCATCACGGCGTCGAGCGTGACGTCGGCCCTGAGCACCCGGTTGTGGCTGAGCCCCTCGGTCGCGAGCAACCGGGCGTGACCGCGGTTCGCCTCCAGCAGTCGCTCCGATTCGATGAACGGGATCCGCAGGTCGCCTCGGTCGTGCACGAGCAGCAGTGGCGTCTCGAAGGGCAGCGGATGTCGCACAGCCGAGTAGCGCTCGAAGGGGTCGGGCTGCCCGGTGAAGTCGCGCGCAGCGTATCTCGCGGCGAGGGCGTCGCGAGTCGATGCATCGAGGCCGAGCATCGTGCCGAAGCCGTCGACGAATATCCTCGGGTCCGCTGCGCTGGCGATGCCGACGACCCGCGTCGCCGGGATCCCGCCGTGCACGGCCATGAGCGCGGCGAGCGAACCGAACGAGTGCCCGACGATCGCGTGCCACGCCCCCTCGCGCCGGGTGAGCTCGCCGATGACGTCGAGGTGGTCGACGACGTACGTGTGGCGGCCGGGCGAGTCGCCGTTGGCCGGCCCGTCGAACGCGAGCACGCGGAATCCCTCGCTCCGGAGCTCGCGAACGAGCGGGGCGAACATGCTGGCGCGCGACTGCCAGCCGTGTGCGAGGAGGACGGTGCGTTCGCCCGCGCCCCACTCGTAGGTGGCGACATCGACGCCCCTGCCGCGGATGCCGGGGATGCGCACGGTGCCGCGGCGAGCGGCGTGATGGGTCGCCAGGTCGGTGGCGACGACGGGTGCGCGCTTGCCGACGCGCCGGAAGAGCGGCAGCGCGAGAGCCGCACCGAGGTCGGGGGAGATGCGCGCCGCGGCGCGCACTCCGGTGGCGATTGCGGATGCTGCTGACATCGTGGCTCCTCGGTGTTGCACCTGACAATACGAACGGTCGTACGCATACTATACGAACGATCGTGCGTACAATCAAGACATGATCGAGACCGACGGACGACGGCTGAAGGGCGACGCGTCGCGACGCCTCGTGCTCGATCGCGCCGTCGACCTCGCCTCGGTCGAGGGGCTCGACGGGCTCTCGATCGGCCGGCTCGCCGAGGCCGCGCACGTCAGCAAGAGCGGGGTCGCGACCCTGTTCGGCTCGAAGGAGCGCCTGCAGCTCGCCGCGATCGAGGCGGCGCGGCTGCGCTTCGTTGCCAGCGTCATCGAGCCGGCACGCGGCGAGCCCCGAGGCATCCGTCGCATCGTGGCCCTGCTCGATGGCTGGATCGCGTACTCACGCGGCCGGGTGTTCGCGGGCGGATGCTTCTTCGCCGCGACCACCGCCGAGTTCGACTCCAAGCCCGGGCCCGTGCGCGACGCGCTCGCCGCGGCAATGGGCGAGTGGAACGGGTACATCGCCGCGTCCTTCGGCTACGCCGTGGCACAGGGCGAGGTCGGGGCCGATGAGGATCCCGAGCAGTTCGCCTTCGAGGCGACCGCGCTGCTCGACGCCGCGAACACCCGCTCATTGCTCGGTGGCTCGAACCTGCCCTACGTCTTCGCGCGGCGCGCGCTCGTCGCCCGCCTCCGCGCCGCCGGAGCCGACGACGCGCTCGTCGCGCGGCTCGCCGAGGTCGACGACCTCACCGCCTGACGGGGCGACCCGGGGCACGCGACCGCGTGCGCGGGCGCGCCGATCAGGTCGTCGCGAACACGAGCGCGAGGGTCGTGTCGCCGCACGGCACCACGAACTGACCGCCGGGCAGCACGCCGGCCGAGGCCTGGCCCTGATGCTCGTGCAGTGGCGCGAGCACCGAGGCGAGCCCGTCGAGCCGGAGCAGCGCACCCGTCGCGTGCCGTGAGTCGGTCGAGGCTACGATGCGCCCCGAGGCGTTCACGAGCGTGCACGGATGCCCCGACTCGCGCAGCACCGGCAGCAGTTCCTGCTCGAGGCGGGCGACGTACGCGTCGGTGCCGACGACGCCGGCCATCTCGCCGTCGACCATCACGCCCGTGGTGATCGTGACGGTGTAGTCGTCGGTGCAGAGGTAGTCGACGTACGGGCCGGTGAGGTGACGCGTGCCGGTGCGTGCCGGGATGCGCCACCACTCGAGCGTCGTGTAGTCGCGGAACTGCTCGGCGTCGGGGTCGCTCTCGGCGTCGAGGCGACGCACGCCCCCGTCGGCGGCGGCGCGGAACGTGTTCGTGCCGCTCAACCACCACGCGAGGTGCCACGGCGCATCGGGCAGGAACCCGGGCGCGGCCACGAACCCCGCGCCGGTGATCAGCGCGCTGGAGTCGTCGAGGGCGGGGCGCACGAGCGCGGCGACGACGGGGTCGAACTCGGCGGCGCTCGGCTCGGCGGTCCTTGCGAGGCGCGCCTCGAGCTCGTCGCGCCAGGTGTCGATGAGCGCGAAGAGCGGGTCGATCGTGGCGGCGATGCGGTGGGCGATGGTGTCGGCTGCGTTGACGACGGGGGTGGTCATGGCCTCAGCCCTTCCGGTCTTCGGCATCCGGTGCCGGTTGCCGACCCTGTTCGGGACCCTGCTGCGGGGACTCGAGCCGGGACTTCTCGTCGATGAGCCACTCGGTGGCGGCTGCGATGTGGTCGGTGGTCGCGCGCCGTGCCCGTGGCGGGTCGACGCTGCGGATCGCCTCGATGACCTCGACCCGCGCCTGTCTACTGCGGTCACGATACGCCTGTTCGCGCAGGCACAGCCAGAGCAGGGGGCCGGATTCGGCCTGCAGGCGGAGCTCCTCGTGCACGAGCCGGGGCGACTGGCTCACCGCGGCGATCTCGAGCTGGAACCGGCTCATCGCCCGTCGGGCGCCGCCCGCGGAGCCGAGGTCGGCACGGGCGTCGACCTCGACGAGGCTCGCGAGGTCGTCGTCGCTCGCGCGATCGGCCGCGACCTCGGCCGCCATGCCCGCGATCGCGGCGTAGTGCAGCGAGAGGTCGCGCAGCTCGATGCGGCTGAGCGCGCGAACCCGTGCGTCGGTCATGCGCATGGCGGCGTCGCGATCGTGGGTGACGAAGCTGCCACCGTCGCGGCCTCGTCGCGTGAGCACGAGGCCCTTGTCGCGAAGCGCCACGAGCGCCTCGCGGGCGGTCACGACGGCGACGCCGAGGCTCTTCGCGAGTTCGGACTCGCTGGGGAGGCGCTCACCGTCGCGCAGCACGCCCGCGACGATCGCATCCGTCAGTCGCTGCTCGACGAGTTCGGCGCGACCGGCCCCCTCGAGCGGTGAGAAGACGACCGCGCGCGTGGCGTCGGAGCGGCTCGTGGCCTGCGGCATCCGACCTCCCCGCATCTGTGCTGGCGAATCCGTGACACGACCGTAACACGGGGGTCTGGACTTTTACATCTGGAGTCATATGATTCTGGACAGACGAACATCTGGTTTCAGATGTTTCGGGTCGCATCGAAGGAGATGTCCATGACCGAGACGCAACCGGCCATCCGCCTCACCGCACTCACCAAGGAGTTCGGGGCGGTCACGGCGGTCGACCACGTCGACCTCGAGATCGCGGCCGGCGAGTTCTTCTCGATGCTCGGGCCGTCGGGCTCGGGCAAGACCACGGTGCTGCGGCTCATCGCCGGCTTCGAACAGCCGAGCGGGGGAACGGTCGAGCTCTTCGGGCAGGATGTCACGAAGCGAGCGCCGTTCGACCGTGATGTCAACACGGTGTTCCAGGACTACGCGCTGTTCCCGCATATGAGCGTGCTCGACAACGTGGCCTACGGTCTGCGCGTGCGCGGCCTCGGCCGCAAGGAGCGCAACGAGCGCGCGCTTCGCGCCCTCGCCTCGGTGCGGCTCGAGCAGATGGCCGGCCGCAAGCCCTCGCAGCTCTCGGGCGGGCAGCGCCAGCGCGTCGCCCTCGCACGGGCCACCGTCGTGCAGCCGAAGGTGCTGCTGCTCGACGAGCCGCTCGGCGCCCTCGACCTCAAGCTCCGCGAGCAGATGCAGGTCGAGCTGAAGCAGATCCAGCGCGAGCTCGGCATCACCTTCATCTTCGTCACGCACGACCAGGAGGAGGCGCTCACGCTCTCCGACCGGATCGCGGTGTTCAACGACGGCCGCATCGAGCAGCTCGGCACCCCCGCCGAACTCTACGAGCGCCCCCGCTCGCGCTTCGTCGCCGACTTCGTCGGCACCTCGAACCTCTTCGACGCTGACCGCTCACGCACGATCCTCGGACGCGAAGGCCACCACTCCGTGCGCCCCGAGAAGATGACCGTGACACGCGACGGCCTGCGCCAGCAGGGAGTCGTCGACGTGCCGGGCACGGTCGTCGAGGCGATCTACCTCGGCAGCGGCGTGCGCCTCGTCGTCGACCTCGACGACGGCACCCGCGTGACCGTGCTCGAGCAGAACGACCGGGGTCGCCAGCACGACGACGAGCGCGGCGACCGCGTCGTGGTCTCGTGGCACGACGACGACGTCGTGCCGCTCGGCATCGAGGTGCTCCCGGGGATCTCGGGCTGACGCACCACGCACGTTCTCGACGACCGCATCGAAGACCAGCACCACAACTGCACCACACGGCACACCAGAAGAGGAGAGAACCATGAAGCGCACCACGCACACGGCACGCCGCGGCGCGACCGTGGGACTCGCGATCGCCTCGATCGCGATGCTCACCGCCTGCGGCACGACGTCGGGCGGCGGTTCGGACGGCGGCGAGGCCGCCACCGAACTCGGCGAGATGGAGGGTCAGGTCTCCCTGCTCGCCTGGCCCGGATACGTCGAGGACGGCTCGAACGACCCCGCCGTCGACTGGGTGACGCCCTTCGAGGAGGACACCGGCTGCGAGGTCACGACGAAGACCTTCGGCACCTCCGACGAGGCGCTGAACCTCATGAAGACCGGCGACTACGACGTGGTCTCCGCATCGGGCGACGCGTCGCTCCGCCTCGTCGCCGCCGGCGACGTGGCACCCGTCAACACCGACCTGATCCCGAACTACGAGAACATCTACCCGTTCCTGAAGGACCAGGCGTGGAACTCGGTCGACGGCGTCGCGTACGGAGTGCCCCACGGCTACGGCGCGAACCTCCTCATGTACAACACCGAGGTCTTCCCGACCGCACCCACCTCGTGGGACGTCGTCTTCGACGGCTCGAGCGAGTACGCCGGTCAGGTGACGGCGTACGACTCGCCGATCTACATCGCTGACGCCGCGGTCTACCTCATGGCGCACAACCCCGAGCTCGGCATCGAGAACCCGTACTCCCTCGATGAGGAGCAGCTCGCCGCCGCGGTCGACCTGCTGAAGCAGCAGCGCGAGAACATCGGCGAGTACTGGTCCGACTACCTCAAGGAGATCCAGGCCTTCACGACCGGCGACACCGTCGTCGGCACGAGCTGGCAGGTCATCGAGAACGTGCTCGAGAGCGAGGGAGTCGCGACCGACGTCGTGCTGCCCGAAGAGGGCACGACCGGATGGTCGGACACCTGGATGATCGCGTCGGAGTCGAAGAACCCGAACTGCGCGTACGCGTGGCTCGACTACATCGCGAGCCCCGAGGCGAACGCCGCGGCCACGTCGTACTTCGGCGAGGCTCCGTCGAGCGACGAGGCCTGCGAGTACCGCGAGGACTGCGAGGCGTACCACGCCGGCGACGCCGACTACGCGTCGCAGATCTGGTACTGGTCGACCCCGATCGAGAAGTGCCTCGACGGCCGCACCGACGTGCAGTGCACCGACTACGCCGCGTGGACCGAGGCGTGGCAGGAGATCAAGGGCTGACCCCGCCCACCACGGGCCGGGGGAGACCTCGCGAGGACTCCCTCGGCCCCGCGGCATCCGGATCATTCGACCGACAGGACACGCATTTGACGCACGCGACCGTGCCCCGACCGCGGGAGACCCCGGCACGCCGGGTCTCCGTCTTCCTCAGCACGCACCCACGCGCCCGGCTCGGCCTGCTGCTCAGCGCACCGCTCTTCTGGCTCGGCATCGTCTACATCGTCGCCCTCGTGCTGCTGCTCGTCACCGCGTTCTGGTCGGTCGACAGCTTCACGGGCGAGATCACCCAGGAGTGGACGCTCGACAACATCGTCACGGTGATCACCGGCTCGCTGTACCAGACGGTGACCCTGCGCACCTTGGGCGTCGCGCTCGCCGTCACGCTCATCGACGTGGCGCTCGCGCTGCCGATCGCGTTCTTCATGGCGAAGGTGGCGACGCCGCGCATGCAGCGGATCCTCGTGATCGCGGTGCTGACGCCGCTGTGGGCGAGCTACCTCGTGAAGGCCTACGCCTGGCGGTCGGTGCTCTCGCAGGACGGCATCCTCGAGTGGCTGCTCGCGCCCTTCGGTGGCAGCACGCCGGGCTACGGCTTGCCCGCGACCATCATCACGCTGTCGTACCTGTGGCTGCCGTACGTGATCCTCCCGATCTATGCGGGACTCGAGCGCGTGCCAGACTCGCTGCTCGAGGCCTCCTCCGACCTCGGCGGGCGTACCTGGCCGACGCTCCGCCTCGTGGTGTTCCCGCTCGTGCTGCCGGCGATCATCGCGGGCACGATCTTCAGCTTCGCGCTCTCGCTCGGCGACTACATCACGGTGAACATCGTCGGCGGCGCGAACCAGATGCTCGGAAACCTCGTCTACACGAACGTCGGCGCGGCGAACAACCTGCCGCTCGCCTCGGCGATCGCGCTCATCCCGATCGTGATCATCTTCGGCTACCTCTTCCTCGTGCGTCGCACCGGCGCGCTCGACAACCTCTAGGGGCGACGGATGCGACTCTCCAGACTCTCCCGCACGATGCTCGGCGTCGTGACCGGCGCGATCCTCCTGGTCGTCTACGTGCCGCTCTTCGTCGTGCTCGTGAACTCGTTCTCGACGTCGACGTCGCTCACCTGGCCGCCGCCCGGCTTCACGCTCGAGTGGTGGGGCCGCGCGTTCCAGAGCGCCGGCGCCATGGAGGCCGTGGCGACGAGCGTGCAGATCGCGGTGATCGCCACGATCGTCTCGCTCGTGCTGGGCACCCTCATCTCGCTCGCCCTGCAGCGCTTCGAGTTCTTCGGGCGCGAGGCGATCAGCCTGCTCGTGATCCTGCCGATCGCACTCCCGGGCATCATCACGGGTATCGCGCTCAACAACTTCTTCCGCACGATCATGGGGGTGCCGCTCTCGATCTGGACGATCGTGATCGCGCACGCGACGTTCTGCATCGTCACGGTGTTCAACAACGTCATCGCGCGGCTCCGGCGGCAGGGCACCAACCTCGAGGAGGCCTCGGCCGACCTCGGCGGCGGTGTGTGGACGACCTTCCGGCTCGTGACCTTCCCGCAGTTGCGCTCGGCGCTGCTCGCGGGCGGACTGCTCGCCTTCGCCCTCTCCTTCGACGAGATCATCGTGACGACGTTCACGGCCGGATCGGGGGTGACGACGCTGCCGATCTTCATCCTGAACAACATGTTCCGGCCGAACCAGGCGCCCATCGTGTCGGTCATCGCGGTCGTGCTCGTGCTCGTCTCGATCATCCCGATCTACATCGCGCAGCGGCTCTCGGGATCGGAGGCTGAGAAGCGCTGAGGTGTGACGAGCGGATGCCGCAAGCAGACGAGGGGCCCGCCGGTGGCGGGTCCCTCGTGGTGTGCAGCGGTGGCCGTCGAGGCGGCGTGCGGCAGTGTTCAGCCGGGCTCAGGCTCGGTTGCGACCGCGGCCGTGGCCCTCGTGACCGTCGTGGCCGCGATGGCCGTGGTCACCGCGCTCGTGCGGGTGACCGGGTCGGCCGGCATCTCCGTGCACGTGGACATGCACGTGGACGTCGTTGCGAGTGGGGCCGTGCCCGTGCCCGTGCCCGTCGCCGTGGCCGTGGCCGCACCGACCGTGGCCGGCGTCGTGCCCTTCGCCGTGACGGTGGCCTTCGCCGCCGTGACGCCGGCCGAAGCCCTCACCGTGCTGACGTCGGCCGAAGCCCTCGCCGCCGTGACGGCGGCCGAAGCCGCGTCGGTGCCCACGCGGCATCCGCTCGCCATCGACCCAACCGAGTTCGCCGGCGATGGCCTCGAGCGAGGCCATGGTCGTGGCGAAGTCCTCGGGGCTGACGGCGCCGGCGACCTTCGCGCGGAGCGTTGCGACGCGCTCCTGCAGTGAGGCACGAGCGGTCTCGCCGGCCTCGGTCAGGCGCCAGGCGCCGGGCTCGCCCTCGACCCATCCGCGTTCGACGAGCGGCTCGACGCGCTCGGGGCGCGCTGCGAGCTTCTCGCTCATGCGGGGGTCGGTGACGGTGCCCGCCACGAGGTTGAGGCGCCGCCAGTCGCGGCGAGTGAGGCCCTCTTCGGCGAAGAGATCGCCCATCGCCTCGTCGAGGCGGCGGTCGATGACCTTGAGCCAGAAGCCGAAGGGGCGGGGGCTCGCGGGGCCGTTGGTGCTGTTGTTCTGAGTGTTGTCGGGGGTGGTCATGGGTGTTCCTTTCGTGACGCGGAGCGCGTCGGTGTCGCGGGCGGCACTGGAGGCTCGCCCGCAGAGGGCGGGTGCGCTCGGGCGGCGTCGCCTCAGTCGGCGTTCGCTTCGACCCGGGTGGAGCACCCGATCAATTGCATGCACTGTAGCATGTATATGTACAATGACATACATGAACGCATCGAGTCAAGTCCCTCCCGGGGAACGTTCAGGGTCGGATGCCGCGGGCGCAGCCCCGAACGACCCGATCACCGTGATCGAGCAGGCCCTCGTCACGATGCGCCGCGATCAGGAACGCCGGCGGCTCCAGCGCCGGGCCGAGCACTTCGGGCAGGAGGGCCACGACGGGCACGGGGGCGGGCACTCGCACGACCACCCGCACGACCACGGGCCCGACGGGTACCATACTGCGGAGCATCCGGGGCACGCCGACCACGAGCGCGGCGAGGGGGCCGAGCCCGACGACCGTCGAGGCCACCGCGGCGGTCGCGGGGGACCCGAAGGCTGGGGCGGGCGAGGTCGCGGGCGAGGCCCGGGTGGCGGTCCCGGCCGGCACGCGCTCGCGCACGCTGCGCGCTTCCGCCTGCTCGATGCGCTCGAGGGCGCCGAGCGCCCGCCCTCGGTGAGCCAGCTCGCCGAGGCGATCGGCGTCGATCAGCCGCGGGCGAGCCGGCTCGTGCAGGCGGCCGTCGAGGCGGGGCATGTGCGCCGTGAGGCGGACCCATCCGATGCCCGGCGGAGCGCCCTCGTGCTCACGGCCTCCGGCCGGAAGCTGCTGGAGAGCGCCCGAGACACGCGCCGCGGTGCCGTCGAGACCGCGCTCGCCGCCTTCACTCCCGAGGAGACCGCCGAGTTCGCGCGTCTGCTCTCGCGCTTCATCGCCGACTGGCCGCGCGACGAGGGCTAGACGCATCCGCACAGGAGGGAACCCCGTGGCCGAAGTCCATGACGACGCGCGCGGCAGGCCGGCTGCCGAGCGCGCCCTGCGCCCGCAGGCCCGCACCACCGAGCGCCGCGAGGCCGTGCTGAAGGCGGCGATGAACGTGTTCGGCGCCCGCGGGTACAACAAGGGCGCCCTTGTCGAGGTGGCCGAGCAGGCCGGGATGACCCATGCCGGCGTGCTGCATCACTTCGGCAGCAAGGAGGGGCTGCTCGTCGCGATGCTGAAGTACCGCGACGGCGAGGAGGTCGCGGGCGTGCCCGCCCGTGCGCAGACCGAGGGCCCGGCGTTCCTGCAGCATCTCGTCGACACGGTCGAGGAGAACTCGCGCCGTCGCGGCGTCGTGCAGGCCTACGCCGTGCTGTCGGGGGAGTCGGTCACCGACGGGCATCCGGCGCACGAGTACTTCCAGGCGCGCCTCGACGTGCTGCGCGAGAAGATCGCCGGCGTGCTCGGCGAGGTCACCGGCAACACCGACCCCGACGACCTCGCCGACTCGGCCTCCGCCCTCATCGCCGTGATGGACGGACTGCAGGTGCAGTGGCTCCTGAACCCCGACGCCGTCGACATGACCCGCATCGTGGGCCGCACGCTCGACGAGACCGTCGCCCGTCTGAGTGCGCGGGCGGGCGACTGACCGCTACCTCGTCGGTGCGCTCGCCTTCACGGGGATGAGGAGCGCGAGCCCCAGCGCGATCACGAGCACGATGCCGAGGATGCCGTAGTACGGCTCGCCGCCGATCGTGACGAAGAGTGCGAAGGCGGTCGGCGCGAGGAAGCTCACGGCGCGACCGGTCGTGGCGTAGAGGCCGAAGACCTCGCCCTCGCGACCGGCGGGGATGAGGCGGGCGAGGAAGGTACGGCTCGCCGACTGCGCGGGTCCCACGAAGAGGCAGAGCGCGAGGCCCGCGGTCCAGAACACGATCTGCCCGCCGTCGTGCAGGAAGAACACGATGAGCCCGCTCACCACGAGCCCGATGAGGGCCGCCATGATCACCGGCTTCGCGCCGAGCTTGTCGTCGAGCGCGCCGACGGCGATCGTCGAGATGCCGGCCACGACGTTCGCCGCGATGGCGAAGATGATGACCTCGCCGGCAGAGAACCCGAAGACGGATGCCGCGAGCACGCCGCCGAACGTGAAGACGCCCGCGAGGCCGTCGCGGAAGACCGCGCTCGCCAGCAGGAACCAGACGGTGTTGCGCTGCTCATTCCAGAGCCGCTTGATGTCGCGGCCGAGGCGCGCGTAGGAGGCGAAGAAGCCGATCTTCTCCCGCTCGACGGCGGCGGGGTTGCGGTACTCGGGCACCGCGAACAGCACGGGCAGGGCGAACAGGCCGAACCACAGGGCGGAGACGAGCATCGTGACGCGCACGTCCATGCCGTTCTCGCCGGTGACCCCGAAGAGGCCGACCTCGGGCTGGATGAAGCCGAAGTACACGACGAGCAGCAGCACGATGCCGCCGACGTATCCCATGCCCCAGCCGAAGCCCGAGACCTTGCCGATCGAGCGGGGCGTGGAGACCTGCACGAGCATGGCGTTGTAGTTGACGCCCGCGAACTCGAAGAAGACGTTGCCGGCGGCCACCAGGAACAGGCCGAGCAGCAGGTACTCGGGGCCGGGCTGCACGAAGAACATCGCGACCGTGATGGCGACGACGATGTAGGTGTTGACCGCGAGCCAGAACTTGCGACGGCCGCTCGTGTCGGAGCGCTGGCCCGTGATGGGTGCGAGCAGCGCGATGAGCAGGCCGGCGATCGCGAGCGCCCAGCCGAGCTGCGCCTCGACGGTGCCCTTCGGACCGAACGACTCGCTCGTGAGGTACACCGTGAACACGAACGTCGTGACGACCGCGTTGAACGCCGCCGATCCCCAGTCCCACAAGCCCCATGCGAAGATCCGCCCCTTGCGGGCTCCGGCTTCGGCGACGGCCTCGACCTGCCCGGTCGCCACCCCGATCGTCGCCGCGGCCCCGTCGGCCGGGGTGAGGTGCGAGGGCGGGAAGTTGCGGGGCGCTTCGGGTGAGCGCGGCGCGTCGGGATCGGTCATGGGCTGCAGTCTCGTTCTCTCAGGTGAACAGCGGGTGGCGGATGCCGCGGCCGGGCGCGACCCGGGCGGCCTCGCTCGCACGAGCCGGGGTCCTCATCGACCCGAGGGCACTGTATCGCTGCTGCGGACCCCGCCGCTCACGGCTCGCGGCCTGCCCGGCCGCGAGCCGGGTCGCCTACTGCAGTTCGCGCACCTCTCGGAGCAGGCGGTTGTCGCCCACGAAGTGCAGCACGCCGGAGTCGAGCAGCACCGACGGCTGGTAGTTCGCGTCGTAGTCCGCCGGCGCCTGGTAGCTGCCGTCGCCCTGGTGGGTGTCCTCGAACCAGCCCTCGGCCTGCAGCTGATCGAGCCACGCCTGGCCCTGGTCGCCGACCTCGAGCCGGGCGTACCAGACGGCGACATCGCTGTTCGGCTTGTTCCAGACGCAGACGAGCGCGCCCTCGTCGGCCATGCGCTCCATGGCAGGGCCGAGGAGGAACGGATCATCCCGGGGCTCGTGGCCCTCGGCGGCGAGCCGCGTGTATTCGGCGTCGGTGAGCACGGTGTCGCAGCTGAGCGCACCGGCCTCCGGATCGGAAGGTGCCTCCGTGGCGGTGGCAGCGGGATCAGCCGTCGCCGAGGCCTCCGGGGCGGCGCCGGAGGCGGACGGCGCGGGCGCGCCGGCGCCGCAGCCGGTGAGGACGAGGGCGAGCGCGCCGGCGGCGATCGTCGCGAGGAGTGTGGTTCGAGATGCCATGCCCAGAGAATAGGAACATATCTTCCTATTCGCAACGGATGTGCTCGAACCGTGACCCCATCTCAGGGATACCCCTGACATCGCCCGGCCCTCAGACGCTCACCGCTCAGCTGTAGACCTCCGCGATCAGCTCGCCGAACAACTGCTCGGCGTCGCACTCGAGGCGCTGCCGCGTGAACCAGTCGCAGACGTTCCGGCAGTCGCGGTGCAGCAGGTCGAAGCCCTGCGGGTTCGACACCACGTCGACGACCTGCGGCAGGTCGATCGCGACCATCCCGCCGTCGTGCACGAGCAAGTTGTACGGCGAGAGGTCGCCATGCGCGAGCCCCGAGCGCGCGAGCGTGCGCATGAAGTCGACGACCTGGTGGAACAGTTCCCGCAGCTCGTCGGGCGTCGCCCGCACCTGTGCGAGGCGCGGCGCGGCGACCCGGCCGTCGCCGATGAACTCCATGAGCACCTCGGTGCCGCTCACCTGCACCGGGTACGGCACGGCCGCTCCGAGTTCGGTGAGCCGGGTCAACGCCTCGAACTCGGCGTAGGCCCACTGCATGCGCGCGACCTCGCGGCCGAACGTCGTGCCCTTGGCGAGGGCGCGCGCGTCACGGCTGCGACGTGTGGTGCGGCCCTCGGTGTAGACGGTCGAGCGGTGGAAGTCGCTGTGCTCACTGCCGCGATACCGCTTCGCGGCGAGCAGCACGTGCTTGCCGAGCGTGCCGGGTTCGGCGTCGGGCACGGCCCGTTCGATGAGGCAGAGGTCGGCCTCCTTGCCGGTCTTCACGACACCGAGTTCGGTGTCGATCGCCGCGGCATCCGTGACGAGCCACTCGGGTCGCGGCTGGGGGCCGCGCTCGAGCGGAGTGGTGGCCGGCCAGGTCGACCAGCGTTGGCCCTCGCCGGGTTCCGTGGTCTGGAAGGCGAGGTCGCCCGCGTCGAACCGCGGGGTCGTGAATGAAGTGGATGCCGCGTGCGCACGCACGACGGCGGATTCGTCGAGAGACGAGGTGATGTGCAAGGTGGATCTCCGAAGGTCGCGGAGGCCACCGGACCGCTCAGCGGGTGGAGGCCTCGCAAGTGAAGGGAACGTGGAGGTTCACGACAACGACAGCCATGATCGACTCCTTTCTTCACCGGATGCACCGGGGCGGATGCTGCGCGAAACGGCAGCTTCGGCAGCTTAGGGCGTTTCGCCGGGCGCGTCCAGTGTCATGGTTCGCAGAGCCCGCCGAAGCGGGAGGCGGAGTAGGGTCGCCCCATGCGAGGCGACCCGGGGCACGCGGCATCCGACACCCTGCTGCTCGTCGAAGGGAACAGCGACCGGCTCGCGGTCGAGGCACTCGCGGTACGGCTCGGGCGCGACCTGGCGGCCGCGCAGGTGCGGGTCGTCTCGATGGACGGGATCACGAACCTGCACCATCGCCTCGGCGAACTCGCCAGTTGGCCCGTGCGGCCGCGGGTGCTCGGCCTCTTCGACGCCGCCGAGATCTCCTACGTGCAGCGTGCTCTGGAAGGCGGTGGACTCGGTTCAGCCGCCACCCTGCCCGAGCTGGCCGGGCTCGGGTTCTTCGCGTGCGACCCCGACCTCGAAGGGGAGCTGATCCGTGCGCTCGGCGTCGATCGCATGCAGCAACTGCTCGCCGAGCACGGCGAGATCGTCCGCTTCCGCGGATTCCAGCATCAGCCCGCGCAACGCGGGAGGGCGACGGACGCGCAGCTCCGGCGATTCCTCGGCACGCACGCCGGGCGCAAGGCGCAGTTCGCGCCGCTCATGATCGACGCGCTCGAGGAGTCGCGGATCCCGGCCGGGATGCGGGCGCTCATCGAGACAGGCTCGGTGCTGCACCACGACCGTCGGGTCCGCCACCTCGATGACGACCGGGCTCGCGCTCGCCGCGACGTCGGCATCGGCGATCCGCCAGACCCGCACCGCGGTGCCGACTCCCGGCACCTGCGTCTGCAGCAACGGGCGACCCGACGAGGTGCGCGGCCGCCAGCTCCCGCTCAGCGTCGCTCCCCGGCCGAGCGTCACGACGAGGTCGAAGGAGGAGACGGAGCCGTCGTCCGAGAGCGCGATGCGCCGGTCCGCCACCGTGCCCGGCTCGGCTCGGGAGCGATCACGGTGCTCCTGCCAGGTCTCCTGCAGCGCTCGCTCGGCGGCCGCATCCTGGATCGAACCGACCAGGATCGCCCATACGACGACCGGAATGCAGCCGATCATGATCGTGAAGATCAGGTTGAACCACCAACCCGGCGTCTCATCGGTCCAGAGCAGCACGAGGGCGACGGCGGCGCCGACGGTCGCGATCACACCGGCGAGTGCGAACATCGCGCGCCCGAGGGTGCGCATCCGCTTCGGGAGCAGCAGGGATTCCGGCGCGCTCTGCGGGGTGTCGAATCGCTCGATGAGGTGCACGACGTGGCCGGCGGTGGCGTCGGAGGACGGCTTCAGCATGGCCGCATCGTAGCTTCAGCCGGGGAACGAGTCGTGAACGGGCTCTTCCGGCGGCGTCCGCGATGTGGTTCAGTGAGCCATGGAACCCAATGGAGCCACCGGGGGGCGGTTCAACGGACGGCTCGCCATCCTGCTCGCGATGGCCATGTTCGTGCTGGTCGTCGACACCTCCCTCATGAACGTATCCATCTCCGCGGTGGTGCACGATCTCGACACCACGGTGAGCGGCGTGCAGGGCGCGATCGCGCTCGAGGCTCTCGTCTCGGCGGCGTTCATCCTGATCGGCGGCAAGACCGGCGACCTCATCGGGCGGAAGTTCGCGTACATCCTCGGCCTGCTCGGCTACGCGATCGGCGCGATCGCGATGGTGTTCGCGCAGGACCTCACCGCGATCATCATCTTCTGGGCCTTCATCGGCGGCATCGGCGCGTCGCTGCTGCTGCCGGCGATGCAGTCGCTCATCCACGGCAACTTCGAGGGGGCGCAGCAGACGCGGGTGTACGCCCTCGTCGGGGCATCCGCCGCGATCGCCGCCGCCGTCGGCCCGCTCCTCGGCGGGTTCATCACGACCTTCCTCTCGTGGCGGGTCGGGTTCGCGCTCGAGGCGGTGATCATCGCGGTCGTGCTCGCCGGCATCGGACTCGTCAAGGACGTGCCGTACCACGGGGATCGGTCGATCGACCTCGTCGGGGCGTTCCTCTCGATCGTCGGCATGGGCGGCGTCGTCACCGGCATCCTCGTCTGGCAGGAAGGGGGCGGTTACGTCGGCCTGATCATCGGCGTCGGCGTGCTCGGCCTCGGCCTGCTCGTGTTCTGGCTGCGCAGCCGCAAGCGTCGCGGCAAGCCGACGCTGCTCGACCCGACGCTCTTCGAGTCGAAGATGTTCCGAGCGGGTGCGAGTGGGCAATTGCTGCAGCAGATCGCCCTCGGCGGCACGATGATCGTGCTGCCCATCTACCTGCAGATGGTCTTCGAGTACAACGCGCTGCAGGCGGGACTCTCGATCGCGCCGCTGTCGCTCAGCATGTTCGTCGTCGCGCTGCTCGCAGGTCGCGGACTCAAGCGGCGCCCGGCCACGATCATCCTCTGGGGATTCGCCCTCGTCGTCGTCGGCATCGCGGTGGTCGTGCCGATCGTGCCCATCGCCGACTCGGGCTGGTACCTCACCATTCCGCTCGTCGTGGCGGGCTGCGGACTCGGCCTCCTCGTCTCGCAACTGAACAACTACACGCTCTCGCCGATCTCCGACGAGCGCGTCAGCGAGGCGGCGGGCGTGAACTCGGCGGCCGGCTCGTTCGGCCTCTCGTTCGGCCTCGCCTTCGCCGGCGCGATCATGCTCGCGACGCTCGCCTTCACGTTCACCGCGAGCGCCGAGGCGAGTTCGGTGCTCAGCCCCGACGAGCAGCAACAGGTCTCGTCGGTGCTCGAGGAGGACGCCGAGATCATGACGAACACCGGGCTCGAGGAACTGCTCGTCGATCAGCCTCCCGAGGTGCAGGCGGAGATCGTGCGCATCAACACCGACTCCCGCTTCATCGCCCTGCAGGTCGCACTGCTCGTGCCGATCCTCGCCGGCCTCCTCGGCGTCGCGAACGCGCTGCGGATGCGCCGGCTCCCCGACCCGAAGCCCTCGGCGTCGGCGGAGGGAGCGGCGCTCGGCTGACACTTTCGCCTACGGCATGGTCCAGGTGGCCGGCGGCTTGGCCTGCTCGTAGAGCCAGGTCTGGAAGAAGGCGTCGAGGTCTCGGCCCGAGACCTCCTCGAAGACGGCTTGGAAGTCCTCCGCCGTTCCCGCCGAGTCGTCGAAGCGCTCGAGCCAGAGCCGCGTGCCCGCGAAGAACGCCTCGTCGCCGAGCTCGACGCGGAGCGCGTGCAGTGTGCCCGCGCCACGGTCGTAGACCGGCTCCTGGAACAGTCCCAGCGGGCCCGGGTCGCCGATCTGGAGGTCCCAGTACTCGGCGTCGGCATCTTCGGAGGCGTACCACTCGTTGTACGACTCCTGGGCGGGGGTGCCGCCGTCCGCCTCGACCCACATCCAGGTCGCGTAGGTCGCCCAACCCTCGTTGAGCCAGATGTCCTGCCAGCGCTCGGGGCTGACCGCGTCGCCGAACCACTGGTGAGCGAGCTCGTGCGCGACTGTGCCTTGTCTCGCCTGGCTCGAGTAGACCGGGCGGGTCTGCGTCTCGAGGGCGTACCCGACGCTGTCGTTGTCGACGATCGCCCCGAAGGCGCTGAACGGGTACGGGCCGAAGCGGCTCTCGAAGAAGTCGAGCATGTCGACCTGTCGCGCGAGGCTCGCGTTCGTGGTCGCGAGCCTCGCGGGCGAGAGCTTCGTGTCGACCGCGTCGATGATCGGTACGCCGCTCGACGAGAGGTACGGGTCGCGCAGGTCGAAGTCGCCGACCGAGGCGGTCGTCAGGTAGCTCGCCTGCTGGTCGGGGGCGTCCCAGTACCAGGTGGTCCAGCCGCCGGCGGTCTCCTCGGGTTTCGGCTGCACGCCGTTCGCCACGGCGGTCTTGCCCTCGGGCACCGTGATCGCGAAGCTGTAGCTCGCCTTGTCGGTCTGGTGGTCGCTGACGGGGTACCAGGTCATCGAGCCGTCGGGCTCGCTGACCACCATCGCACCGTCGCGCGTCGTCACCCAGCCGTAGAGGGCGTCCTCGATGTCGAGGGGCCGGGTGGTCGGGCCGCCGTATTCGACGACCACCTGGACGCTCTGGCCAGACTTGAGCTTCGGGCGCGGCTGCACGGTGAGCTCCCAGCGGCGCTCCTCGTCGTTCTGCACGTGCCAGTACGCGGCGCCGTCGACGACGGCGCCGGCGGCCGGTGGCGCGACGGCCTTCGCGGGCTTGCCGTTCACCGTGACCGAGCTGACCGCCATGCCGCGCAGGTCGAGGTTGAACCGGTCGAGATCCTGCGTGGCCACGAGGTCGATCGTCGCGGTGCCGTCGAACTGCCCCACGAGCGGTGCGGGTTCGGCAGCCGGCGGCGTGTAGGTGACATCGAGGTCGTAGTGCTGCACGTCGTAGCCCCCGTTGCCGGAATACGGGAAGTACGCGTCACCCGCTCCGGGCACGCCCGCCGTGTAGCGCGGGCCGTTCGGCGTCCCGGGAGCTGCGATCGCGCCGGTCGCCCCGAGTCCCCCGATCACCGCGAGTGCGACCGTCAGGCCGCCCGCCAGTTGCATCCGTCTGTTGTTCACGATCGCTCCCGTCGCCGTTCGGGCATGGCCGTGCCCTCGGCGAAACTCTATGGACGGGCGGGCTCGGCCGGTAGTCCCCGCCTCGGAATACTGGACGCCGGCTGTGAGTTGAGTCAAGTACACTCAAGTTTCACCACCTCGACTTGACACGTTCACGGGGCGCTGAGAAGCTTGAGTCGGCAAGGCTCAAGTCTTGCCTCAGGTACTTCGGTTGCGGGCCAGCAAGGGTCGAACCGGTATCCGGCCAGCTGATCCACGGGCCGCGCGGCACTCGCGTGCGGCCGGGGCCGCCGGCCGGGAGAAGGAGAACACACATGTCACGTGCAGTAGGAATCGACCTCGGCACCACCAACTCGGTCGTCGCGGTCCTCGAGGGCGGCGAGCCCACGGTCATCGCGAACGCGGAGGGTCTGCGCACCACTCCGTCGGTCGTCGCATTCACGAAAGACGGCGAGGTGCTCGTCGGCGAGACCGCGAAGCGCCAGGCCGTCACCAACGTCGACCGCACCATCGCGTCGGTCAAGCGCCACATGGGCACCGACTGGAAGACCGACGAGATCGACGGCAAGCAGTACACGCCGCAGGAGATCTCGGCGCGCATCCTGCAGAAGCTGAAGCGAGATGCAGAGCAGTACCTCGGCGACACGGTCACCGACGCCGTGATCACGGTGCCCGCGTACTTCAACGACGCCGAGCGCCAGGCCACGAAGGAGGCCGGCGAGATCGCGGGCCTCAACGTGCTCCGCATCATCAACGAGCCCACTGCGGCCGCGCTCGCGTACGGCCTCGACAAGGGCAAGGAGGACGAGCTCATCCTCGTCTTCGACCTCGGTGGCGGCACGTTCGACGTGTCCCTCCTCGAGGTGGGCAAGGACGACGACTTCTCGACCATCCAGGTCAAGGCAACCGCGGGTGACAACCGCCTCGGCGGCGACGACTGGGACCAGCGCATCGTCGACTGGCTCATCAAGAAGTTCAAGGAGTCGACCGGCGTCGACGTCTCGAACGACAAGATCGCCAAGCAGCGCCTGAAGGAGGCCGCTGAGCAGGCCAAGAAGGAACTGTCCTCGAACCTGAAGGCGTCCATCCAGCTGCCCTACCTCTCGCTCACCGAGAACGGCCCCGCGAACCTCGACGAGACGCTCACGCGCGCCGAGTTCGAGAACATGACGAGCGACCTGCTCGACCGCACGAAGAAGCCGTTCGAAGACGTCATCCGCGAGGCGGGCGTCAAGCTCTCCGACATCGCGCACGTCGTGCTCGTCGGTGGATCGACGCGCATGCCCGCGGTCAGCGAGCTCGTGAAGAAGGAGACCGGCCAGGAGCCCAACAAGGGCGTCAACCCCGATGAGGTCGTCGCCGTCGGCGCGGCCCTCCAGGCGGGCGTCCTCAAGGGCGAGCGCAAGGACGTGCTCCTGATCGACGTCACCCCCCTCAGCCTCGGCATCGAGACCAAGGGCGGCATCATGACGAAGCTCATCGAGCGCAACACGGCCATCCCGACCAAGCGCAGCGAGACCTTCACGACCGCCGACGACAACCAGCCGTCGGTCGCGATCCAGGTCTTCCAGGGCGAGCGCGAGTTCACCCGCGACAACAAGCCGCTCGGTACCTTCGAGCTCACCGGCATCGCGCCGGCGCCGCGGGGCATTCCGCAGATCGAGGTCACGTTCGACATCGACGCCAACGGCATCGTGCACGTGTCGGCGAAGGACAAGGGCACCGGCAAGGAGCAGCGCATGACGATCTCGGGCGGCTCGAGCCTCCCGAAGGACGACATCGAGCGCATGGTGCGCGAGGCCGAGGAGCACGCCGCCGAAGACAAGGCGCGTCGCGAGTCGGCTGAGACCCGCAACCAGGCCGAGCAGCTCGTCTACTCGATCGAGAAGCTGATCAAGGACAACGACGACAAGCTCCCCGCCGACGTAAAGTCCGAGGTACAGGGCGATGTCGACGCGCTGAAGACCGCGCTCGCGGGCGAAGACGACGACGCCGTGAAGTCGGCGTTCGAGAAGCTCAACGCATCGCAGGGCAAGCTCGGCGAGGCGATCTACGCGCAGAGCCAGGCCGACGCCTCCGCTCCGGCCGGCGAAGACGCGACGCCCACCGGTGAAGAGGCCGCGTCCGACGAAGACGTGGTCGACGCCGAGGTCATCGACGACGAAGAAGAGAAGAAGTAGCCATGTCAGGCAAGCACGAGAACGAGCCGGAAGGCCTCGATGACGAACTCATCGAGGCCGAGGGGCCCGATATCGAGACGCCAGAGGCTGAGACGGATGCCGCGGCATCCGCTGCCGGTGACGACGACGAGGTGCTCACGGTCGACGACATCCTGAACGCGGCGAACGCCGAGGTGCAGGATCCGAGCGACGAGCACCTCGCCGACCTCAAGCGCATCACCGCGGAGTACGCCAACTACCGCAAGCGCACCGAGGCGAACCGCGAGCTCGAGCGCGAGCGCGCCGTCGGTGCGGCCGTGGCCGTGCTGCTGCCCGTGCTCGACGACCTCGACCGGGCCGAGAAGCACGGCGACCTCGACGGAGACGCGCCGTTCGCGACCATCGCGGCGAAGCTGCGCGGCGCGGCCGAGAAGCTCGGCCTCACCTCGTTCGGCGAGGTCGGCGAGCCGTTCGACCCGCAGCGGCACGAGGCGATCTTCCAGCAGCCGGCCGACGACGTCGAGATCGACACGGTCGCCGACGTCGTCGAGACCGGGTACGCCCTCGGCGGCACGCTGCTCCGCGCAGCGAAGGTCGTCGTGAAGACCCCGCAGTAGTGCATCCGCCGGTCGGGTAGCGCGAAGCGCGTATCGAGACCCGTTCGAGGTCTCGAGACGCTCCTTCGTCGCTACTCGACCAGCGGGATCGCGTGCCCCGACAGACAGACCCGACTAGATTTCAGAAGAGGAGGTGCCGGTGGCCAGTCAGGATTGGTTCGACAAGGACTTCTACAAGGTGCTCGGCGTCTCCAAAGACGTGAGCGACGCAGACCTCAAGAAGACGTACCGCAAGCTCGCGCGCAAGTACCACCCCGACTCCAACCCCGGTGACGCTGCCGCCGAGGCGAAGTTCAAGGAGATCAGCGAGGCGCACTCCGTGCTCGCCGATCCCGAGCAGCGCAAGGAGTACGACGCCGTGCGGGCCATGGGCTCCGGCGCACGATTCACTGCGCCCGGCAGTGCCGGCGGCGCCGGCGGGTTCGAAGACGTCTTCGGCGGCATGTTCGGCCAGGGCGGCGGCGGTCGCGGCCAGTCCTACACGTTCCAGCAGGGCGGCGACTACGACGACCTGCTCGGCGGGCTCTTCGGCGGCGGCCGCTTCGGCCAGCCCACCGGCGGCTACCGCGGCGCCGGCGGGCCCACCAAGGGTCGGGATGTCACGGCGTCGACGACGCTCGACTTCGTCACGGCCACCAAGGGCGACCAGATCACCCTGCAGACCGCAGAGGGCAAGCCGATCACGGTGCGAATCCCGGCGGGTGTCGCCGACGGGCAGAAGATCCGACTGCGCGGCAAGGGTCAGCCCTCGCCCGACGGCGGCGAGCCCGGCGACATCGTGCTGACCGTGACGGTGCGCAAGCACCCGGTCTTCGAGCGCGACGGGCTGAACCTCAGGGTCACCGTGCCCGTCACCTTCACCGAGGCCGCCCTCGGCGCGACGATCCAGGTTCCGACCCTCGGCGGCGGCCCCGTCAAGCTGCGGGTCGCCCCCGGCACGCCGAGCGGCCGGGTCCTGCGCGTCAAGGGCCGCGGAGTCGAGACCCCGAAGGGCACCGGAGACCTGCTCGCGGTCGTGCAGGTCGCCGTTCCATCCCATCTCTCGAAGGAGGCGGAGGCGAAGCTCGAGGAGTTCGCCGCGCTGCTGCCCGACGAGAATCCCCGCGCCGACCTGCTCGCGAAGGCGAAGGGCTAGGCGGTGGAGATGAACGAGAGGAGCCCGCTCTTCGTCATCTCCGTCGCCGCCGAACTCGCGGGCATGCACCCCCAGACGCTGCGCCAGTACGACCGGCTCGGGCTCGTCTCACCGACCCGCACTGCGGGCAAGTCTCGGCGGTACTCGATGCACGACGTCGTGCAGTTGCGTGAGATCGCCCAGCTCTCGAGCGAGGGCGTGAGCCTCGAGGGCATCCGCCGGGTGCTCGGACTCGAAGACGAGGTGGCGACCCTGCGCGCCAGGGTGCGCGAACTCGAGGGCGCGCTCGCCGACGAGATGCTGAACCGGCCCGGCCGCCGGGTCTTCGCGGCAGGTTCGGCCGGTGAGGTCATCTCGCTGAGGGCCGGCACCCGCGCGCGCCGCGAGAACGCGGTCGTCGTGTGGCGTCCGCTGGAGCGCGAGTAGGCGCATCGCCTCGTCACGGGCCGCCGCTGAGCGGCTCTCCCGGTGGGCTATCGCACGAAATCGATATCAGCTACTGTGTGTCGGGTGGCCACGATCTACGATGTTGCAAAACGCGCGGGGGTTTCTCCCGCGACGGTTTCACGTTCGCTGAACAACCTGTACGTCTCGCCCGACAAGGTCGAGTCGATCCAGCGCGCAATCGACGAGCTCGAGTACACGCCGAACCGGCGGGCGCGATCGCTTCGCATGAAGAGCAACCAGGTGATCGCACTCATCATCCCCGACATCGAGAATCCCTACTTCACCGAGATGGCGAGGGGCGTCGAGGATGTCGCGCAGGAGGCGGGCCTCAGCGTGGTGCTCTGCAACTCCGATGACGACCCGGCGAAGGAGGCGACGTACCTCGACATCGTCCGGGCCGAGGACATGGCCGGACTGCTCCTGGCCACCTCGTCGGGGCAGCCCGACCTCGCCGCGGTCCGGAGGGGCGGGCGTCCGGTCGTCGCGGTCGACCGTGTCTTCCATGACGACATCGACGCGGTCGTGATGCCGAACCGCGCGGCGGGAACGCTGGCGACGACCGCACTGATCGAGGCCGGATTCCGCAGGATCGCGTGCATCACGGGCCCGGAGTCGATCGATACGGCGCGTGATCGCGCCGAGGGCTGGCAGCGGGCCATGCGCGACGCCGGCGTGCCGAGCGATGGGCTCCTGTACCACTCGGACTTCCGCGTCGACGGTGGTCGCGCAGCGATGGCCGAGCTGCTCGAGTCGCCGTCGCGACCCGATGCCGTCGTGGCGTCCAACAACCTGATCGCCGTCGGAGCGCTGCAGGAACTGCATGCACGGGGCCTCTCGACGAGCGGGTTCGGGGTGTCGGTCATCGGCTCGCTTCCGTACGTGCTCGGCCCGACCGACGACCTCTCCTTCGTCAGGCTCCCTGCCCGGCAGATGGGCATGTCGGCAGCGGCCATGCTCATCGATCGCATCAACGGCGATACCCAACCGGTGCGCACGGTCGAGCTGCGCGCCGACGTCGGAAGCCGTGTTCTTGACATTCCCGGAGCCGCGGAGTAAATTCCAAGAAATCGATTTCATCGCGCATCTTCAGCCGTGCATCGTGAAATCGATTACATCCCCCGGCGGCGATCCCGGCCGCACTGCACTGCGATGAAGGAGTGAATGTGAACACAGCATCCAAGACCCGATGGGCACCCACCGAGGGCGGGTCCCGTCGGGCTCGTCTCGCCGGGGTCGCCGCCGTGGCGGCAGCGGGCATCTTCGCGCTCGCTGGTTGCGCTCCGAGCTCCTCCGGTGACGCTGAGGCATCGGGCGGCGAGCTCACCTTCTCGAACTGGCAGTTCCTCGAAGACGGCAAGGGCCCGATCATCTGGGACGCCGTGAAGGACTACGACGGCCCCGACGGCGACACCTCGTTGACCAAGATCGAGATCCCCTTCGCGAACTACGCGGACAAGCTGAGCACCGAGCTCGGTGCGGGCGGCGGACCGGATGTCATGGTGCTCCAGGACAGCCAGTTCGTCACGCTCGCCGAGGCCGGTCTCCTCGAGCCGCTCGACGACATCGCCGACGAGCTCGGCGACTCGCTCAACGAGACCAACACGTCGGGGTACTTCCTCGACGCCCAGTACGGGTTCAACTGGGAGCGACCCACGTACTCGATGGTCTACAACAAGGACATCTTCACCGAGCTCGGACTCGAAGTCCCCGAGACATACGCGGAGTTCACCAGCGCGGCCGAGACCATCACCTCGGCGCTGGGCATCTCCGGGTTCGCCGGCCGGCACCAGACCGCCGAGATCGACGGCTGGACCCTCGAGATGGCCAACTGGCTCTACGGTTTCGGCGGCGAGCTCTCCGACGGTGACGAACTCACGATCGCGTCCGACGAGAACGTCGAGGCCGTCGAGGCGTTCCTCGAGACCTTCGGTTCCGGCGTCGCCCCGATCGGCGACGACGCCTCCACGTTCCGTGCCAAGTTCGGCCAGGGCCAGGTGGGCATCATGTTCGAGAACTCCGGCGTGGCGACCACCCTGACCTCGAACCCCGAGAACCTCATCAACGGATCCAACCTCGGCTCCGCCCCGCTGCCGTTCGAGAACCCCGGTGCCAACTCGCAGCTCGTGCTGGCCGTCAACGCCAACGGCGACAACGTGGAAGGCGCGAAGGACTTCGTGCGCTGGGTGCTCGGCGAAGAAGGACAGACCGCGATTCGCGCCGGTCTGGGTGCCTCCGCGATGGCGACCGACATCCAGCCCGACCCCGCCTTCCTCGAAGCGAACCCCTGGGCGCCGCAGTTCCTCGAGGCGGCCAAGACCTCCCGCTCGACCCTCGTCGAGGGATTCGAGACCGAGAGCAAGGTCGTCTGGCGCGAGTTCCTGACGGCGGTCGAGGGCCTTCGCACCAACGGCGGCGACGTGAAGCCGGCGCTCGAGAAGGTGCAGTCGATGCTCGAGAGCGAATTGGGCTGACGCCCGTTCGGGCGGGCGCCCACCCCCGGCGCCCGCCCGCGCACCTATCGGAAGGACTCACCGTGTCGGTCACCACTCCGCTCGCAGCGACCACTGAGGCTGCGCCGTCCAAGGGCGCGCCCCCACGAGGGCGTCGCCGCAGGGCTCCCGGGTTCGGGCGCTTCCTCGAGCGGTGGGGCGCGTATCTGTTCGTGCTCCCCGCGATCCTCTACCTGACCGTGCTGACGGTGTTCCCGCTCGTGCGCGGCATCATCCTCTCGTTCACGTCGACGAAACTCGTGAACCCGAGCGGCGGCCGGCCGGTGGGCTTCGAGAACTACGAGTACCTGCTCTCGAGCGAGCGCTTCTGGAACTCCGTGGTCACGACCCTGCTCTACACGCTGTTCACGGTCGTCTTCGCCGTCGTGATCGGCACGTGCGGTGCGCTGCTCCTGAACACGGCGTTCCGTGGCCGCGGCATCGTTCGTGCGGTGGTCACCATCCCATGGGCGGTGCCGACCGTGGCAGCGGCTCTCATCTTCGTGTGGATCTACAACAACGAAGCCGGCGTCCTGAACCGCGCGACCGGTGCGCTCGGCCTCGGTGAGCACGGATGGCTGATCGACCCGGCGTTCGGACTCTTCTCCGTCACGTTGGCCACCGTGTGGAAGGTCATGCCGCTCGTCATGCTCGTCATGCTGGCAGCGCTGCAGAGCGTGCCGCAGGAGCTGCGCGAAGCGACCTGGGTCGACGGCGCGAACCGCTGGCAGTCGTTCCGTGCCGTCACCCTTCCTCACATCACACCGACGATTCGCGTGATCACCCTGCTGATGACCATCTGGTCGATCAGGCGCTTCGAGATCATCTTCCTCATCACCGGCGGCGGCCCGCTCGACGCCACCAACACGCTCGTCGTGAACGTCTACCGCACGGCGTTCCAGGACCAGAACCTCGGTCGAGCGGCGGCCATCGGCGCCCTGGGTCTCGTGCTCTCTCTGCTGGTCACGATCGTCTACTTCATCCTCGAGCAGGTCCAAGAACGCAAGGAGGTCTCGCGATGACCACCAACATCGCCTCCGTGGCTCCCCGCGGCGCGGCCCCCAGAGCCCGTTCGACCTCGGTGCTCATGCGCATCGGCCGCGCCATCCTCATCACGCTGTTCGTCGTGTTCGCCGGCTTCCCGGTCTACTGGATGTTCGCGACGTCGCTCGGCACCGAGTCCTCCCTCTACGGCGAGGGCGGACAACCGCTGTGGCCCGAGATCGGCAACATCGGCCAGTGGGGTTCGTTCCTCACCGACGTGCCGATCATCGGATGGCTCGGCAACTCGTTCATCATCGCCACGGGCACGACGATCCTCAGCCTGCTCCTCGCGATCACCGCCGCCTATGCGCTCAGCCGCTACCGGTTCTACGGGCGCGGCGTCGCCGGCTTCATCTTCTTCAGCACGCAGATGCTGCCCGAGGCGCTCATCATCGTGCCGCTCTACGCGATCTTCGCGGGCGCAGGCCTCCTCAACGGGCACTTCGGCCTGATCCTCGCCGACACGGCCTTCGTGATGCCGGTCGCCATGTTCATCATCAAGGGCGGCATCGACAAGATTCCGTACGAGTTGGAGGAATCGGCGCGAATCGACGGCTGCTCGCGGGCCCGCATCCTGTTCACGATCGTGCTCCCGCTGATCTCGCCCAGCATCGCCGCGGCATCCGTCATCGCGTTCTTCGACGGCTGGAACGAGTTCATGTTCGCGAACACCTTCCTCTCGTCGTCGTCGCTCTGGACGGCGCCGGTCGGACTCGCCTCGTTCCTCGGGCAGTTCTACACCCCGATGAACCAGGTCATGTTCTCGGCGCTGCTCTTCGCGCTGCCGGCCATCGTGTTCTTCCTCTGGGCTCAACGGGGCATCGTCTCGGGCCTCACCTCCGGCGCGGTCAAGGGCTGACGCCGCCCCCTTCGATTGGAGCAGAAATGACGTTCGACCCATTGTTCTCAGTGCAGGGCCGCGTCGCCGTGGTCACCGGCGGCTTCGGGCAGATCGGCGCCGAGTTCGTGCGTGCGCTGCATGATCGAGGTGCCCGCGTCGTCGTGGCGTCCCGCACCGCCCGCGAAGACGCCGCGGCTGCGCTCGGCATCAGCGAGAACCAGCACGACGTCATGTCGGTGACGATGGACATCACCGACCCCGTCAGCGTGGAACGCGGCTTCGCACAGGTCGTCGAGGCGTGGGGCACGCCCACCATCCTCGTCAACAATGCGGGCCTCGACACGCAGCCGAGCGCTCCGCCCGAGGTCTCGGGGCCCTTCGAGCACTTCCCGGTCGAGGTGTTCCGAGAGGTCGTCGAGACCAATCTCGTCGGCACGTTCATCGTGACCCAGGTCGCCGGGCGCCTGATGCGGGAGGCGGGGCTCGAGGGCTCCATCATCAACATCGGGTCGATCTACGGCATGGGCTCGCCGGTGCAGGACATCTACGCCTATAAGGAGGAGACGACGGGGGTGCCGTTCATCAAGCCGGTCGCGTACTCCGCGGCGAAGTCGGGCGTCTACAACCTGACCCGCTACTGCGCGACGTACTGGGGCAGGAACGGCATCAGGGTGAACACGTTGACCCCGTCGGGCGTGCGTCGCGACACGCAGGATGCCACGTTCCAGGCGAACTACACCGCGCGCATGCCAATCGGGCGGATGGCCGAGGCCGACGAGTTCAACGGCGCGCTGGTGTTCCTCGCATCGGATGCTTCGCGCTACGTGACCGGCTCGAATCTCGTCGTCGACGGCGGATGGACCGCCTGGTGAGCGACGTGAGCGTAACGCCAGCCACGAACGGCACGAGCCCCACGAACGGCATCCTCGACGGTCGGCTCTTCGCCGCGCTCGTCACGCCGACCCGCAGCGACGAGTCGGTCGATCTCGACGCCTTCGCACGCCTCGCCGATTCCGACATCACCCGCGGCGTTGAGGGGCTCTACATCGGAGGCTCCTCCGGAGAGGGCCTCCTGCTCTCGGAGGCGGAGCGCGGCGAACTGACCCGTACGGCCGTCGAGGTCGCAGCCGGACGGGTGCCCGTCGTCACGCACGTCGGCGCGTTGTCGACGGGGGAGTCGCGACGACTCGCGCTCGCCGCCCAATCGGCGGGCGCCGCAGCCGTCTCCATGATCCCGCCGCCCTATTACCGGTACAGCACCGACGACGTGGCCGCGCACTTCCGCTCCGTCATCGACAGCATCGACGTGCCGTTCCTCGTGTACAACATCCCGCAGTTCACGGGCCTCGAGATCTCCGACGGCGGGTTCGAGTCGATCCTCGAGCTTCCGCAGGTGATCGGCGTCAAGCACACGTCGAACAACCTCTACGGTGCAGAGCGGATGCTGCAGCGCTACCCGCATCTCACGCTCGTGAACGGGTTCGACGAGATCTACCTCCCGGCGCTCTCGGTGGGTGCCCGCGGTGCGATCGGCACCACGGTCGGCATCCAGATCGAGCTCTTCCGGTCGTTGCGAGCGCGCTTCGAGCGCGGCGACATGGACGCGGCGCGGCTCGTGCAACGGCGAATCAACGACACTGTCGAGGCGATGGTGGCTGCCAACGTGTTCGGGGCGGCGAAGTTCATGAGCGGCAAGCGCGTCGGCGAGCTCGGGCACTGCCGCGCGCCACTGCCCAGGGTGTCGGATCGCGGCATCCACGATCTCGAGGCCGCCTGGACGCGGCTCCAGGCGGACGTCGAGGCGACCGCCGCCGAGGATGCGGCGGGCGCATGACCGCGGTGACCCTCGGCGTCGACATCGGCACGTCGAGCAGCAAGGGCGTGCTCGCCGACGCCGTCACGGGTGAGGTCTACGCCAGCGCGACGGTGCCGCACGAGGTCGATCGGCCCCGGTCCGGCTGGGTCGAGATGGATGCCCGCGTGTGGTGGGACGAGTTCGTGCGCATCGCGCGAACCCTGTTCGCCGAGGCTTCGAGCGCACGCGGTGCCGTCGATGTCGTCGCCGTCGGCGTCAGCGGCATGGGGCCGTGCGTGCTGCTCGCCGACGACGAGGGCGAGCCGGTCCGCCCCGCCATCCTGTACGGAGTCGACAGCCGCGCCACCGAGCAGATCGAGCGCATGACGCGCGAACTCGGCGCCGAGGAGATCACACGCATCGGCGGCTCGCCCCTCACGACGCAGGCCGGCGGGCCGAAGATCGCCTGGGTCGCCGAGGAGGAGCCCGGAGCATACGCCCGCGCCCGCCGGCTCTTCATGCCGGCGAGCTGGCTCGCGAGCCGGCTGACCGGCGAGTATGTGCTCGACCACCAGTCGGCGAGCCAGCTCTCGCCGCTCTACGACATCGAAGGCGAGCAGTGGCACGAGCCGTGGTGGCAGCGCTTCGCTCCCGGGCTCGAGGCGCCGGCGCTGCGCTGGGCGAACGAGTTCGCCGGAACCGTCACCACCGAAGCCGCCGCCGAGACCGGAATCCCTGTCGGCACACCGGTCACCGCCGGAACGATCGACGCCTGGAGTGAAGCGGTCAGTGTCGGCGCGCACGGCGACGGCGATCTCATGCTCATGTACGGCACGACGATGTTCCTGATCGCGACCGGCCGGCAGACCCTGCGCACTCCGTCGATGTGGACGACGGTCGGCGCGTTTCCCGGTACCCGCAACCTCGCCGGTGGGCTCGCGACCTCCGGCGCACTGACGGCATGGCTGAAAGACCTCACCGGGGCCGACTACCCCTCGCTGCTCGCGGAGGCGAGCGCCTCGGGCCCCGGGGCGAACGGCCTCCTGATGCTGCCGTACTTCGCGGGTGAGCGCACGCCGATCCTCGACCCCGATGCACGCGGCGTGATCGCCGGCCTCAGCCTGAGCCACACGCGCGGCGACCTCTACCGCGCGGCGCTCGAGGCCACCGCCTTCGGCGTGCGTCACAACGTCGAGACCATGGCCGCCGCCGGCGCGGACATCCGTCGCACCGTCGCGGTGGGCGGTGGCACCCGCGGCACGCTGTGGCTGCAGATCGTGTCCGATGTCACGGGGCTCGAGCAGCACGTGCCGCGCACGACGATCGGCGCGGCCTACGGTGCCGCCTTCCTCGCGGCGCAGGCGCTCGGCGCCGAGCCGGACATCGCGGAGTGGAACCCGATCGAGTCCGTCATCCGCCCGACGCCCGGGCACACGGCCCGATACGACGAGCTCTTCGACCACTATCACGACCTCTACGCCGGCACGGTGACCGTCACCCACGCCCTCGCCGCCCACCAGCGGGCGCAGCACCCGGCGCGCAGCTTCACGGAAGGAACCGCAGCATGACCACCTACACCCTCCCCGCCACGGACGAGCGGCCCAGCGCGCCCGAGAAGACGGCGTACCTGATCGCGAGCGGCGACCTGCGGGAGTCGGCCAATGCGGCCGGTTGGCCGACGCAGCGGCAGATGGAGGCGGACGTCACCGCCGCGTTCGCCGGGCTCGGCTGGACCGTGATCCGGGCCAACGAGGTCGACGAGTCCACTGGGCACGGCTTCATCTCGAGCCAGCGCATGGGCCTCGAGGTCTTCAAGCGGATTCCGGTGGACGCCCCCCTCATCGTGGCCGAGGCCGTGTGGCAGTACTCGCACCACGTGCTCGCCGGCCTCCGCACCCACCGCGGTCCGATCCTCACGGTGGCGAACTTCGCGGGCGACTGGCCCGGGCTCGTCGGGCTGCTGGGCCTGAACGCGGGCATGACCAAGATGGGCACCGAGTACTCGACGATCTGGTCGGTGGACTTCACCGACCAGTGGTTCCTCGACGGGATCGCCGAGTGGGTCGGCACGGGTCGCATCACGCACGACGACTCGCACGTGCGCCCGCTGCCCGAGCTCGCGGCATCCGCCGAACGCGAACTCGGCCGCGCGATCGCCGAACAGCTGCTGACCGACAAGGCCATCATCGGCGTCTTCGACGAGGGCTGCATGGGGATGTACAACGCGATCTTCGACGACGAGCTCGTGAACCCCCTCGGCATCTACAAGGAGCGGCTCTCGCAATCGGCGCTGTATGCCGAGATGCTCACGGTGCCGGATGCCGATGCCGATGCCGCGCTCGCGTGGCTCGTCGATCGCGGCATGGTGTTCAAGTTCGGCGATGACGAGGCGACCGAGCTCACCGAGTCTCAGGTGCGCTGGCAGTTGAAGATGTACATCGCTGCGCTGCGGATCTCCGACGACTTCGGGCTCGACGCCGTGGGCATCCAGTACCAGCAGGGCCTGAAGGACCTCGTGCCCGCCTCCGACCTGGCCGAGGGGCTGCTGAACTCCACCGAACGACCGCCGGTGCTCTCACGTGACGGCGCCCGCGAGCTCTTCGCGGGCCGCGCGTTCCCCCACTTCAACGAGGCCGACGAGGGCGTCGCCGTCGATGCGCTGATCACCGACCGCGTCTGGACGGCCATGGGACTCGTGCCCGACAACACCCTGCACGACGTGCGTTGGGGCGAGGAGTACGGCGGCCGGTTCGTGTGGGTGTACGAGATCTCGGGCTCGGTGCCCGGCTCGCACCTCGGCGGCTGGGATCAGGCTGAGGGCTGGCGGCAGGGACCGGTGTTCTTCCCGGCCGGTGGCGCGACCATCAACGGTGTCTCGAAGCCCGGCGAGGTGGTGCTCTCGCGCGTGTTCATCGCCGACGGGGTGCTGCAGGTCGACCTCTTCCGCGGCACGGTCGTCGAACTGCCCGCAGAGGAGACGCAGCGCCGCAAGGACGCCACGAACCCCGAGTGGCCGATCGCGCACGTCGTGCTGCACGAGGTCTCCCGCGACCAGTTCATGGCCCGCCACAAGGCGAACCACGCGCAACTCGTCTACGCGCCCGACGCGGAGACCGCCGACCGCGCGTTGCTCGCGAAGGCCGCCGTGTTTGATCGGCTCGGCGTTCGGGTCAACCTGATCGGTCAGGTGAACGTCGAGGGCTGAGCGGACCGGGTCAGCGCCCCCAGGCCGACGCCGGGGCCTCGATGACGTCGTAGGGCCGCGAACTCCAGTGCGTGCCGTACCCGTAGTGGCTCGAGGCCCAGGCCGACGCCCAGATCGCCTGCGCGGTGGCGTCGGCCGAATCGCCTCGCGCGAGCGCGGCGTCGACCTCGGGATAGCGACCCGACTGCAGGTTCTCGGCGGCGTAGTAGGCCGCTTCGACGAGGCTCGGGTAGCTGCCGAGGCCGGAGCCGCCGCCCGACCCCTGTCCATTGTTCAGCGGGTTGTTGCGGTTCCACCAGTTGTCGGCGCCGTTCTCCTGACGCATCCAGCGCATCATGAAGGTGACGTTCTCCTCGGTCAACGGCCAACCGCCCTCGATGAGCACGAGCTTGGCCCAGTCGACGTTCGTGCCGCCGGCGACGAGCGTCTGGGTGCCGGTGGTCGCGACGTAGGAATCGTGCGAGACGGTCGGCGCCGCGACATCCGGTGCGACCGTGAGATCCTGCGCCTCGCCGCGGTGCTGGCCGCTCGCGGCCGCGAAGGAGGCGAGGCCTGCGGGTTGCGGCAGCGGCGCGAGGGCGAGGCCCGCGAGCAGGCCGAGCACCGAGAGCACGGCGGCGGCGGCGAGCGATCGGCGGGGCGAGCTCGCCCGCGGCGACGCCTGGCGGCGGGGACGCGTCACGGGCGTCGCGACCTCATGTCGCGCCGCCCGTCGTCCCCCGGCTCGTGCGTCCTGCATGCGGACCCGAGGTTAGCAAACCCCGCCGAGAGCCGCACTCAGCGAATTCGGCCGTGATCAGGAGCACCGGCCCGGACGTCAGCGGATGCCGACGGTGGCGGCGACGGGGTTCGCCGCGAGGCGGCGTGCAAGCCGGCGCCGACGGAACCACTTGTCGCCCTCGACGACGACCAGCAGCACCATCGTGAGGCCGATGCAGCCGAGCCACTGCCAGCCCGTGAGCGAGACGGTGCCGAGCGCACGCTGCAGGAAGCCGATCTCCGTCGACGCGACGATAAGCAGCACCGGCCAGACGAGGATCTTGGCGACCGCCGCGATGGGCGCCAGCAGACCCGACTCGGGCGTGCGGCGCATGAGCAGGGCGCTCAGCACGGTGGCGAGTCCGAGCACGACGTAGGCCATCGTCATCGACGCGGTCGGTTCGACCGGGCTCGGTTCGTCGGGCCCCCAGAGGAGCGGCACGAGCGCGATCAGGAAGATGACGGCACCGTAGACGAGCCACTCGACGAGTGAGACCCGGTTGACGACGCCGATCTTCGGGTCACGCGGCGGGTGGTTCATGATGCCGGGCGGGTTCGCGTCGGCGGCGATCGCGAAGACCGCGAACAGCGCCACGAAGAAGTTGATGAACAGCACCTGGGCGGGGAACAGCGCGACGCCTTCGGCGATCGAGAACGCGCTCGCCGCCAGGAACAGCATGATCAGGCTGAGCAGCTGCGTCATCTGGAATCGCAGGTACGCCGTGATCTTCGAGTAGACGATGCGGCCGATCTCGACGGCATGCACGAGGGTCGCGAAGTTGTCGTCGGTGAGCACGAGTTTCGCGGCCTGCTTCGTCACCTCCGATCCCGAGCCCATCGCGACGCCGATGTTCGCCTGCTTGATGGCCGCGGCATCGTTCACGGCGTCGCCCGTCATGGCGACGATCGCGCCGTCGGCCTGCAGGAGGCCGACGAGTCGCAGCTTGTCGTCGGGCGTGACGCGGCCGAAAACGTGCAGGTCCGGCAGCCGCCGGCTGAGCTCCTCGTCGCTCATCTGCTTGAGGTCGGCTCCGCTCACGGCCCCGGTGCCGAGCCCGAGCTCGGCGCCGATCGCGCCCGCGGTGACGGCGTGGTCGCCCGTGATCATGCGCACGTCGATGCCGGCGTTGTGAGCGACCGCGACGGCGTCCTTCGCCTCCGTGCGCAGCGGGTCGACGATGCCGACGATGCCGATCAGCGACAGTTCAGCGACCCACGACATCGGGTCGGCTGCGATGCGGCCCTCGTCGGCGTCGTCGACGAACCGGGCGGCGATCGCGAGGGTGCGCAGGCCGGTCGCCGACATCCGCTCGAGCTCCGCAGTTGCGGCGTCGGATGCCACGGGCACGACCTCCCGCGTCTCACTGAGCATGGTCGTGCAACGTCCGAGCACGACGTCGGGCGCGCCCTTCACGATGAGCACGAGTCGCTGCTCTCCGCGGTAGGGGATGCGCTGCAGCGTCGCCATGAACTTGTAGTCGGAGTCGAACGGCACTTCGGCGAGGCGGGGGTAGTCCTTGCGCGCCTGGTCGGCATCGATGCCGAGCCTGGCGGCGAGCACGACGAGCGCCGCCTCGGTGGGGTCGCCGACCACGTCGCCGTCGGGCGAGACGGTCGCGTCGTTCGGCAGGCCGATCGCGAGCCCGAGGGTCGGCGCGTCGATCGGCTCGTCGGAGGTGCCCAGCACCGTGCCCTCGAACGAGTAGCCCTCGCCGGTGACCCGGTAGGTGTTGCCGCCGAACCAGGCGGTGCGCACGGTCATCATGTTCAGCGTCAGGGTGCCGGTCTTGTCGGAGCAGATCGCGCTCGTCGCGCCGAGCGTCTCGACGTCGTTCAGGGAGGTGACGATCGCACGTTCCTTCGCCAGCTTCGACGCGCCCCAGGCGAGCAGGCTCTGCACGAAGACCGGAAGGCCGGTCGGTATCGCCGAGATCGCGACGGCCGTGGCGAGGAAGAGCAGCTCGTCGAGGCTCTGTCCGCGCGCGAAGCCGATCAGCACGATGACGAGCACGGCGCTCCACGCGATGATGCCGAGCACCTTCGTGAGGCCGTCGAGCTCGAGCTGGAGCGGGGACTTCTTGTCGCCCACCTGCGAGAGCAGTGATGCGATGCGGCCCATCTGGGTGCGCATGCCGGTCTCGACGACGACGATGCGCGCCGTGCCGCGGGTGATCGACGTGTTCTGGAACACCATCGAGGTGCGGTCGGCGAGGGCGGTCCCTGCGGTGTTCTCGGCCGGTCCCTTCGGGATCGGCAGCGACTCGCCGGTGAGCGACGACTCCTGGGTCTCGAGGTTCGCCGATCGGAGGATCCGGCCGTCGGCAGGAGCGAGATCACCGGATTCCAGCTCGACGATGTCGCCCGGCACGAGCCCGGTCGCATCGATCTGGAGCAGCACCCCGTCGCGGATCACCCGCGCCTTCGGCGTCTGCAGCTTCGCGAGCGCGTCGACGCTGCGGCGGGCCTTCACCTCCTGCTGGGTGCCCGTGATCACGTTGAACAGCACCAGGACCGCCACGATGATGGCGGTCGTGACCTGCCCGATGAGGAGCGACACGATCGTCACCGCGATGAGCATGAGCGTCATGAGCTCGAGCACCTGGCTGAGCGCGATGCGCCAGACGCTCGGCGGCGGCGCACTCTGCAGGGCGTTGGGCCCGGCCTCGGCGAGGCGCCGTTCCGCCTCGGCGGCGGTCAGGCCGCGAGCGGCCTCGGTCTTCACCTGAACGACCACGTCGGCGGGGGCGAGCGCCCACCATTCGACGGCGTGCTCGTCCGGACTGATGTGCTGAGCTTCGATGGTCATGAGAACCCCCAGAAGTCGTGCCGACATTCGACAGGCTAGTGGGGCGGATGTCTCCAGCGGGAGAGGCATCCGAGATCAGTTCGACGCGCCGTACCCTTGGGGGATGTCCTTCGACTTCGACGCCCTGCGGCGCCATCCCGATGTCGAGGGCTCGGGGCTCGAGGCATCGGATGCCGCGGACCGTCTGATCCTCGACGAGGCCGCGGCGCTCATCGGCGAGGCGGGGCCGGGGGAGATCGTCGTCATCGACGACTCCTACGGGGCGCTCGCGCTCGCCGCGGCGGACGCCGGCGGCCGCGGTATCCGGGTGCACCAGGACCTCGTGACGGGGGAGCGGGCGCTCGCCTCGAACGCGGGCAGGCTCGGCTCCGACGGCAAGGTGCGCTCGCTCACGCTCGGGCCCGACCTCGTCTCGGGCGCGCGGCTCGTGCTCATGCGCCTGCCGCGATCGCTCGACCGGCTCGACGAGGTGTCGCAGCTCATCGCCGCGCACGCCGGCCCTGAGGTCGTGGTCGTCGCCGGCGGCAGGATCAAGCACATGTCGCTCGCGATGAACGACATGCTCGGGCAGAGCTTCGGGCGGCTCGACGTGAGCCGCGCCCGGCAGAAGTCTCGAGTGCTCTTCGCGCGCGAGCCCGTCGTGCGGCCGTCGTCCGACGGGCCGAGCTGGCCGCGGAGCGCTCGGCACGACGACCTCGGGCTCACGGTGGTCGCCCACGGCGGCGTCTTCGCCGGCACCGGGGTCGACATCGGCACCCGGTTCCTGCTCGCGCAGCTGGGCGACGCGGTTCCGGATGCCGCGACCGCCGTCGATCTCGCGTGCGGCACGGGCGTCGTGGCGTCGTGGCTTGCTCGGGCGCGTCCGGCGCTGCGGGTCACGGCGACCGATCGATCGGCGTCGGCCGCGGCATCCGCTCGGCTCACCGCCGAGGCCAACGGGGTCTCGGATCGGGTGCACGTCACCCGCGCCGACGGTCTCGAAGCGCTCACCGACGCGAGCGAGCGACTCATCGTGCTGAATCCGCCGTTCCACAGCGACGCGGCGATCTCGACCGGCATCGCCGCCCACCTCTTCGCCGACGCGGCGCGCGCGCTCGCACCCGGTGGCGAGCTGTGGTGCGTGTGGAACTCGCACCTGGGGTATCGCCCGCTCCTCGAACGCGTCGTGGGGCGCACCCGGCAGATCGCCCGGAATCCGAAGTTCACGGTGACGGCCTCGCGGCGGGCGGGATGACCGGAGAGGTGCCGGTCGTGACCGGCCCATCGCAGCGTGGCGCCCGGGAGGACGCGCGGCAGCTCACCGCGGTCGAGCTGGCCCTCGACCGCGGTGCGCATCGCCTGCTCGCAGGAGCGTCGGAGCGCGGCATCCGTGCCGGGTTCATCGAATTCCTCGTGTTCGGCGCCAAGCAGGCCTGGGCCTGCATCTTCGGCGCGGCACTGCTCGCCGCGATCGTCGCCGCGAGGCTCTGGTACCCCGACGACGCGGCGCTCGCGCGCAACGACGCGCTCACGATCGCCGCCGTCGTGATCCAGGTCGTGATGGTCGCGACGCGACTCGAGTCGGGGCGCGAACTCTGGGTCATCGTGCTCTTCCACCTCACGGGCACGGTCATGGAGATCTTCAAGACCGACGTCGGCTCGTGGTCGTACGACGGCGACGGCGTGCTGCGCATCGCAGGGGTGCCGCTCTTCACCGGCTTCATGTACGCGGCCGTCGGCTCGTACATGGTGCGCGTCTACCGGCTCTTCGACCTCGGATTCACGCGGTACCCCAGGCGATGGCTCACCGTGGTCGTGGCCGTCGCCATCTACGCGAACTTCTTCACCCACCACTTCATCGTCGACCTGCGCTGGGTGCTGGTCGCGGCGGTCGTCGTGGTGTGGTGGCCGACCGTGATGCACTTCCGCGTCTGGCGGCGCACCCCGCGCATGCCCGTGCTCGTGAGCTTCGTGCTCGTCGCCCTCTTCATCTGGTTCGCCGAGAACATCGCCACGTGGGCCGGCGCCTGGCTCTACCCCGACCAGCTCGACGGCTGGCACCTCGTGTCGCCGTCGAAACTCGTGTCGTGGTTCCTGCTGATGATCATCTCGGTCGTGCTCGTCACCCTCGTGTATCCGCCGCGTCCGCCACGAAGTTCTTCGGACAACTCTGCCGCGTCGTCATAGTGAAGCCCTATGGCGTTCATCCGATCTTTCGTACAACGCCACGCCCTCCGGTTCAGATAATGTCCGACGCGTGCGCTGTGTTCGCGCGCGTCAACGTCGACGCCGAGGAGGCCCCTGTGACCGAAACATCCGACAATCAGACGACGAAATCGAGGAATCGCCAGCTCACGAGCCGACGAGGGTTCCTCGGTGGAGCCGCCGTCGGAGCCGCTGCGGCACTCATCACGCAGGGCGGCCCCGCGGCTGCTGCTGATGAGAACCCCGTGCGCGTCGCCGTGCTCGAGTTCCGCGACCAGTGGACGAGCGCGACGGGTCTCACCCAGTTGTTCACGAAGGCCGGATGCACCGTGGTGCCGTTCGATCCCGCGAAGCCCGCCACCGAACAGGGCGTCGACCTCATCGCCTTCGGCAGCTTCACGAACAACGAGCCGACCTATGGGGCGTACATCACCGCCCAGGCCGCCTCGATCCAGGCGTTCGTCGCCGCGGGCGGCGTGCTGCTCGACATGGCCCAGTCCGACCAGTTCAACCCGACGGTCGGGTACCTGCCGGCGCCGCTCATGGCGAGCCGCAACGACTCCGACTACGACACGATCTTCCCCGTGGCGACCGATCACCCGCTCGTCGCCCACCTGCGCGTCGTCGACGGCAAGGTCTTCACCGGTCGCTCGACCCAGATCCGCGTCAGCTGGGAGTCGCTGCTCGACTGGCGGCAGATGCGGGTGCTGCTGAGCTGCCAGGCGGCCGGTCGCCCGCCCGCGATGCTCGAGGCCGCGCACGGCGCCGGCCGTTTCGTCATCACGAGCCTCACGATCGACAAGTGCTACAACGCCGCCGGCGCGGCCGTGCAGCCGGCGGGGGCGATCGCCGACAGCGAGATGTTCTTCACGGCGCTGACGGCCTACGTGCAGAGCGTCCGCGCGGGCACCGCGCCCGCGGTGCCGCCGACCCTGCAGGCCTTCGCCGGCCCGCTCGTCGGCGACACCGGCACCGAGCACGCCCGCATCCTCATCCGGCCGGGCAGCGACCTGCACGACCGCACGACGTGGGTGTGCACCTACTCGAGCGAGGGTGAGGACCCGCAGTCGGTCGAGGCCGACCTCTCGCCGTCCAACGACTCGACCGTGCTGTTCGACCTCGCCGGGCTGACCGCCGGCACGGCCTACACCTACTCGATCTCCCCTGCAGACGGGCCCATCCCCGGCCTGGATGTGGGCGGCTCGTTCTCGACGTCGACGCCGCACGACGAGCCGACCAAGCTCGTCATGGGCATGGGGTCGTGCGTCTGGACCGAGGCGAATCACATCTGGGATCGCATCATCGCCGAGGGGTGCAACGGCTTCGTCATGCTCGGCGACACCCCGTACATCGACAGCACGAACCTCGACGTCGCGCGCACCAAGCAGCGCGCCTTCCTCGAGCAGCCGCAGCTCACCGCGCTGACGAGCACGATGCCGACCTGGGCCACATGGGACGACCACGACTTCGGCGGCAACGACGTGCACGGAGACCTCGTCGGCAAGCGGAACAACCGCACGGCCCTCGTCGACTACCGGGCGAACGCGATCTTCGGGCACGACGCTGACGGCGAGCAGTTGACCGTACGCACCGAGGCCGGCGAGGGCATCTACAGCTCGTTCCGTCGCGGGCCGATCGAGGTGTTCCTGATCGACCCGCGGTGGTTCAGCCGGATTTCGCCGAGCTGGGCGGACCCTGCCAAGCAGACGGCGATCGGCGAGGTGCAGTGGGCCTGGCTGCAGGAGAAGCTCCTCGCGAGCACGGCGCCGTTCAAGGTGCTTGCGACCGGCATGATCTGGGACGACAAGCAGAACGCCGAGAGCGACGACTGGGGCACCTACGCGCACGAGCGCGACGCCATCCTCGACTTCGTCGCCGAGCACCGCATCTCGGGAGTCTTCCTCGTCGGCGGCGACATCCACGTGTCGCGAGCCCTGAACTACGGCCCTCGGGTCGGGTACGACCTCTGGCAGTTCATCGTGAGCCCGATGCACAGCTCGGTGATCCCGAGCCTCAACGTGCCGCACCCCTCGCTCGTGCACAGCGCGGTCGAGCCGCACGTGTTCCTGCGTCTCGAGGCCGACACCACCGTCGAGCCGGCGACGCTGAAGGCCACCTGGATCAACCGCGACGGCGTGCGGATCTTCGAGGTCGCGACCGACACCGACCAGCTCTCGCCGCAAGACGCATGGGTCGCGTTCGAGGGCGCGACCGAACTCGTGGCGGGCGAGGAGGGAGTCGTGACGACCTCGTTCACCAACAACTCGACCGAAGTGCTGACCGACATCTCGATGGCGCTGACGGTGCCGGAGGGATGGACCGCGGTCGCGTCGACCGACGCCGCGTTCGAGTCGCTGGCCGCCGGCGAGAAGGGCACCACCAGCTGGACGGTGACACCAGCGGCCGGCGCTCCCCAGCAGGCGTACCCGTTCACCGTCACCGGCGCGTTCACCTCCGCCGACGGCGCGGGCGAGGTCTCGTTCGACACCACCGTCGCCCTCCTGCCCGAGGGCACGCTCCCGCAGTCGCGACTGTCGATCGCGGGCGTCAGCAGCGACGAGAAGCCGGCGGATGCCGCGGAGAAGGCCATCGACGGCAGCGCCGAGAGCTTCTGGCACACGCGGTGGTCGACCAATCCCGCGAGCTACCCGCACTGGATCGCGATCGGACTGGGCGGCGAGCACACCGTCGACGGCATGACTTACCTGCCCCGGCAGGCGGGCACGAACGGCCGCATCAAGGACTACCAGGTCTTCCTCTCCCAGGACGGCGTCGCGTGGGGCGATCCGGTCGCGACCGGGTCCTTCACGATCGGTGCCGCCGCGACGCGCGTGAACTTCGCCGCCACCCCGGCGCGGTTCATCAAGCTCGTCGGCATCAACGCCCAGAACGGCCTCCAGTTCGGCGGCGCGGCCGAGGTCTCGGTGCACGGTCGCCGCGTGGCGGCCCCGTCGCTCGCGGTGGACGCGGTCGCCGAGTCGCGGGTCCTCGGCGGGAAGGCCTACATCGCGGTCAAGGTGACGAACCGCGAGAGCGCGCCGGTGTCGGTCGAGCTCACGTCGGCGTTCGGCACGAAGTCGTTCGCCTCCGTGGCGCCGGGCAGGAGCGCCACGCACACCTTCTCGGTGCGCGCGGCGAGCGTCGCGGCGGGCACGGTCGCGGCACGCGTGACGGGCACGGCGAACGGTGCGCCGGTGACCGTGGTGCTCTCGGCGCCGTACACCGCGGCGCCCTGATCCAGGCGCCCTGATCCAGGCGCCCTGATCCAGGCGCGCTGACGACCGCGCCGGAAGAGCGGCGCCGTGCCCTGACCGGCGAGTCGGCCGGACGGAGTCCCCGCGGGGTTCCGTCCGGCCAGTCGTCATGTCAGGCTTGGGAGATGACACTGACCCTCGAGCAGCTCGACACCGACGAGGCGCTTCGCGCCGCGGTGGAGCTGCCGTGGCGCACGGTCGTGTGGGACGACCCGGTGAACCTCATGACGTACGTGAGCTACGTCTTCCGCAGCTACTTCGGCCTCCCGCGTGCCGAGGCCGAGCGGCTCATGCTGCTCGTGCACACCGAGGGCCGCGCCATCGTCGCCACCGGCAACCGTGAAGCCATGGAGCGTCATGCGCAGGCCATGCACGGCTATGGCCTGCAGGCCACCGTCGAGCGGGCCGAGCCGTGATCGTCGCGGGACTGGGCGGCGGCGAGGGCGTTCGCATCGTGCTCGAGACCGAAGAGGCGATGCTGCTCTCCGAGCTCGCCGACCAGGTCGACTCGGTGCTGCTCCTCGGCGAGGCCGACGACCCCGCGCTCGGCCGCCTGCTGCCGAACGCATACCCCGACGACCACGACGCCGCTCACGACTACACCAGGTACACCCGCGACAGCCTCGTCGACGGCAAGCGCCAGGCAGCCCAGCGCGTGCGCGACGCCACCGCCGTCGAGGAGCACGGCGGAGTCGTGCAGATCGAGCTCGATCAGTCGGAGGCCTGGGGCTGGCTCACCTTCCTCACCGACCTGCGGCTCATCCTCGCCGAGCGGGTCGGCATCGTCGACGAAGACGAGGCCGACGCCGACGAGACGCGCGACGACTACCTCAGGGCGGCCTACGAATGGGCCGGGTTCGTGCAGGGCTCGATGCTCGAGGTGCTCGACCCCATCAAGGGCTGAACGCGCAGGGCGGGTCGTCAAGGGCTGAGCGCGCAGGGCGGGTCGTTCGCGGGCGACCGGCCCGATCGCTGGCATGCTGATGCCGAATCACCACGCCGCCGGCGAGGCCGGGACCGCGCGCGGTGCACATCTCGAGGAGCGCCAGTGAGCCGCAACACCACCACCTTCGACGCCCCGCCTGCATCGCCGATCGCGATCGCTCCGTCGTCGATCCGACGTGTGCTGCGGCATCCGGCGGCCACGGCCGAGTCGCTCGAATCGATCGCCCTCCTCATCGGAGCCGCGGTGTTCGTCATCGGCGGACTCGTCGCCTGGTTCATGTTCCTGGGCCGGAACCTGCCGATCGCCGGCCAGGGCTCGCTCGGCGAGTTCGTCGGCTTCGGCTCGGCGATCGCCACGCTCATCGCCTTCCTGCTCGGCCGTCTCGCGCTGCGCACGCGGAGCGCGGCCGGCTTCGCCGACTCCGTGCTGCCGGGTCTCGACGCCCCGGGCGCGCGCATCCACTGGTTCGATCTCACCGCCATCGCACTGGCCCATGCCTTCATCGCGCTGCTCGGCTGGATCGGGCTCGCCGACCTGCTCGAGCAGAGCTTCCAGGGCGCGGTCGTCTTCACGATCCCCGGGGCCGTGCTCGCGGGCGTCGGCATGGCTGTCACGGCCTATGCCGTGTTCCTCTCGGCTGCGCACCTGACGCCGATGCTGCTCTCGTTCGTGCTCGCCCTCTTCCTCGTGGTGGGCGCGCTCGCGAGCATGCTGAGCTCGAGCGATCCGCTCTGGTGGCAGAAGAACCTGAGCGCGCTCGGCATGACGAACGACATCTCGGCGCTCGCCTTCAACCTGACCCTCATCATCGCGGGCGTGATCGTCACGACGATCGCGCGGTACGCGACGGCCGCGGTGCCGACCGCGACGCGCGCCGAGCTGCGGGGCCGCACGATCGTGCGCGTCGGCATGATCCTCCTCGGGATCTTCCTCGCGTGCGTCGGCATCTTCCCGGTGGATCAGTTCTTCCTGGTGCACAACACGGTGGCGACGGGCATGACGATCGCCTTCGCCGTGCTCGTCATCGGGTTGCGATGGTTCATCCCGTCGATGCCGAAGGTGTTCATCCTGCTCGGCTACGTCTATGTCGGTGTGATCGTGATGCTCGCGATCTTCTTCGCGACGGGGTACTACAACCTCACCGCGGTCGAGCTCGTCGCGGCGGTGCTGATCTTCAGCTGGATCATCGTCTTCCTCCGCAACACCGGGGCCATGCACGGACCTTCCGCCTCGGATGCCGCGGCGACGCCGATCGCGGATGTGTCACGGGTGACGGCGCCGCAGGCGTAGGCATCGAACCTCGCGCGGCCCATGCCGTTGCGGCGGGGCCGTGAGGTCGATCGCGTCCGGTCAGGCGATACGGGTGATCGCGGGGAAGGCGTAGCTCTGATCCAGGATCGAACCGTCGGGCTCGTACATGCGCAGCACTGGGCGGAAGTCGCCGGCCGGTGCGGGCAGCCAGTTCGCCCGTGCCGTCGAGTTCGTCGGTTCGGTGTGACTGATCGTGATGACGAGAGACCCGTCGTCCTCGTACACGATGCCCGGCGTCCGGTCCCCGATCGAGTACCGGTCGATGGGGTTGTCGACCATGAAGAAGTTCGGCACGTCGTACATCGTCAACGACCAGAACGCCCCGACCGGCGGCGTCGGATCCAAGTGCAGCGTGTACGTGCGAGCCCCGGTGAGCTGTTCACCCCGGTCGTCGACGTAGGTCATGATGTATGCCGCCTCGTAGGCGTGGTTGCCCCAGAGTCCGCCGGCCGCGGCGGCGGCGCGCTCGACGATCCGCATCTTCGGGTCGGCGATCTTGAAGGCCGGGTCATCGAGCGCGCCGACCTGGAAGTAGTCGAGGTTGTAGTCGAATGCGTGGAAGGTCAGCTTCCACCCGTTCACGACCGGGCTGGAGCCCCCGGAGTGGAGCACCTTCTGCAGCACCGCCTGACCGTGCGTGTACCCCGAAGCGAGGGCCTGCGTCACTGCCTCGGCGGTCTCGGTGACGGGGCGGGCGGAGTCGTTGATCCCGAGCGGCGAGAGGCTTGCCTGGAGCGACTGGTCGCGCTCGGCCCCGGGGAACGATTGACTCCAGAGCCGCAGCTTGTCGAAGAACAGGAGCGCTTCCGAGTCGGACGCCGCCGGCCGCGGGAGGCCCTGCGCCGTCGCGCCGTGGTCGAGCGGGGTCAGCGTCGTGGCGTCCTGCAGCGCGGCCACGGCGATGAGATCGTCCTCTCCGGCGCAGGCCCACCTGCCCACGATGGAGGCGACTCGCGTCGGGAACTCGATGACCGTCGCCCCAGCGGGAGCATCGCCGGCCCAACCCCGCGGGACCAGCAGGAAGTCACCGGCCGCGGTGCCGGTCGCCCGGTGGCCGACGTAGGCGAAATTATCCGTCCAGGCATCCACGAACTGCAGCACGTAGTACCGGCCCGCCGTGTCGGGCACATGCAGCAGCACTGGTCCGACGCCGAGGTCGAGCTGCGCCATCGAGTACACGGTGTCGTTGTTGATCGTGACGAACGTGTCCGCAGGTCCGGCCATCTTCCGGGCATGGCTGAACGAGTTGAACGGGGCCGCCGGGTTCGCGCCGATCCCCTCGTTCACGTACCGCAGCACCTGGTCGAGATTGAAGACCAACGGGAAGCCATACACGTATGCTTCGGTCGAGAGCGCGGTGAGATCGGAATCCGGCATGTTCTCCCCTTGGTGGTCGTCGAACCAGCCTATCTGCGCGGCCGGCAGTCGGCCCGGCACCCGGGTACGCGAAGAGGGTCGGATGCCGAAGCATCCGACCCTCTCAGCTGCAGGTCTGGAATCAGACGGTCTGCGTGGGGTGCGCGAGCGCCTTGGCCTTCAGGAGCTCGAACTCCTGCTGGGTGATGCTGCCGGAGTCGAGCAGGCCCTTGGCCTTCGCGATCTCATCGGAGGGGCTGGCGGAGCCGGCGGTCTGACGGATGTACGCGTCGGTCGCGGCCTGAGCCTGCTTGTACTCCTTCTGCGAGCGCTCGGCCATGCCGTTGCCGCGGGCGATCAGGTAGACCAGCGCGGTGAGGAACGGCACGAAGATCAGGAAGATGATCCACACCGCCTTCCACCAGCCGTTGAGCTTCTGGTCGCGGAACAGGTCGCCGATGATCGCGAAGAGGGCGAAGAGGTAGGCGATGAACGCGAATGCCCAGAGGAACCACCAGATCAGGTCCCAGAAACTTTCCCAAAAACTCATGTGCGTGTGCAGCCTTTCACTGTGAATGAACGCCCCCCATAGAGCGCTGCTGAGGTGAACCTACCGCGTGGCGCGCTCGCACGTCCATATGCCGCGCGGGCAGTGGCTGGGCGGAAGTGACGGCGTGCATCCCACCGCGCGAGCCTCCCGGCGGTAGCCTCGCACCGGGAGGGCACGTGGCTGACTGGGTGGCATCGCTCGACATCGACGGATGGGGCCTCGGCCTCGCGCTGCTCCCTCACCCCTGACCCTCGCAGACAGGATCTGACCGTGAGCCTCGCCATCCCGCCACGTGACCCCGAGGTCACCCCCAAGCGACTGCTGCTCCTCGCGATCCCGGCCCTCGCGATCGGCGTCCTCTCCGCGCTCGTGCTCTGGGCGCTCAACAGCGTCGCGGCGGTGCTCGATTCCGTGCTGTGGGACGGCATTCCCGGTGCACTCGGCGTCGATCCGTCGGGCTGGTGGATCGTGGTCGTGCTCACGCTCACCGGTCTCGCGGTCGGCCTCGTGCTGCAGTTCATGCCCGGGCACGGCGGCCCCGACTCGGCGACGACCGAGCTCGTCGAGCCTCCGCAACCGTTGGGGAACCTGCCGAGCCTCATCATCGTCACGGTGCTCGCCCTCGCGGGCGGCGTGAGCCTCGGTCCCGAGAACCCGATCATCGCCGTGAACTCGGCCATCATGGTCGCGATGGTCGCGCGGCTGATGCCCTCCGTGCCCATGCAGCTCGTCGTGCTGCTCGCCGCGTCCGGCACGATCGGCGCCCTGTTCGGCACCCCCGTGGCGGCAGCCCTCGTCTTCACCGGCATCGTCGCCGCGCTGAAGTCCGGGGGTGCTCTGTGGGATCGGCTCTTCCTCCCGCTCGCCGCGGCCGGGGCCGGCTCGTTCACGATGCGCCTGCTCGGCCAGCCGGCGTTCGCGTTCGACATCCCCGTCTACGGGGCTCCGCAGGCGCTCGATCTGCTCACCGGCACGGTCGTCGCGGTCGGCGCGGTCGTCGTCGGACTCGCGATGCTCGCCGCATTCCCGATCGTCTACCGTGCGATGCACTCGCTGCGGTACCCCGTGCTGGTCGCGACGGCCGGCGGGTTGCTCCTCGGACTCCTCGGCCTGCTCGGCGGACCCATCACGATGTTCAAGGGCCTCGATCAGGTCGGCGAGCTGCTGCAGGACCCCGACAAGTACGACGCGGGCCAGCTCGCCGCGATGGCGGGGATCAAGGTCGTCGCGTTGCTCATCGCGGCGAGCTCGATGTTCCGCGGCGGTCGCGTCTTCCCGGCGACGTTCATCGGCGTCGCGCTCGGCATGCTCGGGCATGCGCTGATCCCGTCGCTTCCCCTCGGCCTGGCCGTCGGTTGCGCGGTCGTCGGCGTGCTGCTCGTCGTGACCCGCGACGGGTGGATCTCGATCTTCGTCGCCGTCGCGATCGCCGGGGACATCACGATCCTCCCGATGCTGTGCGTGATCGTGCTGCCGGCCTGGCTCCTCGTGTCGGGGGTCCCCGAGTTCCGGATCGCGGCGCCGAAGAAGGACCCGGCCTCCGCGTCGGCACCCTCGGCGCCGGCCGGCGCCGACTGATGGCACCGCCTGCGGCGTGAGACGAGGGGTGCGGCGAGGCATCCGCTCGCTAGTGTCGATCTGAGCAGACGGAGGGGGTACCGGTGCAGAAGCCGTTGGTGGGACTCAGCAGGAAGAACGTCGCGCGCGAACTGACCGCGGGCGTCACCCTGCTCGCGATCGCGATCCCGCTGAACATCGGGTATGCGCAGATCGCCGGCCTGCCGCCGACCGCGGGCCTCTACGCGCTCATCGTGCCGACGGTCGTCTATGCGCTCGTCGTCTCGTCGCGGCAGCTGGTCGTGTCGCCGGATGCCGCGGCCGCGGCCCTCGTCGCCTCATCCCTCGGCGGACTCGCGGCGGCCGGCAGCGCCGACTACGCGACGCTCGCGCTCGCGCAGGCGATCATCTGCGGCATCCTCTTCGTGCTCATGTCGGTCTTCAAGCTCGGCTTCATCGCGAACTTCCTGTCGAAGCCGATCCTCGTGGGCTTCGTCGGCGGCCTCGCCTTCGACATCCTCATCAGCCAGATCGCGAAGATGCTCGGCGTGAAGATCGACTCGGGCGGGGAGTTCGTCGACAAGGTCGTCGAGCTCGTGACCGGTCTCGGCACGACGAACCCGTGGTCGCTCACCATTGCGGCGCTCTCGGTCGCCGTGCTGATCCTCGGCCAGCGGTTCCTCCGGCTCGTGCCGTGGGCGCTCATCGTGCTGATCGTCGCGACGGTCGTCGTCGTGATCGCCGATCTCGACGATGCCGGGGTCGACGTGCTCGGCGCGGTGCCGGCCGGACCCCCCGCGTTCACGTGGCCCGTCATCGACTGGACGATGTGGCTCATGCTCGTGCCGTCGGCCCTCGCGCTGACGATGGTGACGACGGCCGAGGGACTGCTCGTCTCGCGGTCGTACGGCGAGAAGAACAACTACCCGACCAGGCCGAACCGCGACCTCTTCGCCTTCGGCCTCGGCAACATCGCCGCCGGCGCGAGCGGCAGCTTCGCCATGGGCTCCTCGACCTCGCGCACCGCGGCGATGGACCAGGCCGGCTCCCGCACGCAGTTGCCCTCGCTCGTGCTCGCGGTCGGCACGCTCCTGCTCCTGGTCTTCGGCACGGCCCTGCTCGCCGACATCCCGTCGCCCGCGATCGGGGCGATCGTCGGCGTCGCGATCCTGCCGCTGCTCGGCATCAAGGACTTCCGCATGCTCTGGCGGCTCGACCGCTTCGAGTTCGCGATCGCCGCCGTCTGCTTCCTCGTGACGCTTCTCGTCGGCTCGATCGCGGGCATCGTCGTAGCCTTCGTGCTCGCGCTCATCAACCTCGCCAAGCGCGCGGCGAACCCGCCGATCGACGTGCTCGCGGCGGGCGACTCGCCCACCCAGTCGCTCCTCGGCGAGGCGCCCGTCGGCACCATGACGGCGCCCGGGGTGATCGTCATCCGGCTCGCGGCCCCGCTCTTCTTCGCGAACGGGTCGGTGTTCGACGACGCGGTGAAGAAGGCCGTCAAGGCGGTGCCCGAGGGAACCGTGAGACACGTCGTCATCGACATGGAGGCCGTCACCGACGTCGACGTGACCGGGGCCGAGAGCTTCTCGGCGCTCGTCGCGTGGCTCGATGCCCGCGGCATCGAACTCGGGTTCAGCCGCGTGCGCTCCGATGCCCGCGACCGGTTGACCGACCTCGGCCTGCTCGGCGAACGCCGGATCTTCGACACCAACCGCGCCGCGATCGCGGCGCTCGCGAGCACACCGCAACAGGGTTAGACGACGACGGCGGCCACGCCGCCAGACAGGAGTTCACACATGGGCGAGGTCATCGGCGGCATCCTGCCGCTCGCACTCGGCATCGCGATCAGCCCGATCCCGATCATCGCGGCGATCCTCATGCTGCTCTCGCCGAAGGCGAAGGGCACGAGCGTCGGCTTCATGATCGGCTGGGTGCTCGGCATCGTCGTCGCGGTCGTCGTGTTCACGCTGCTCGCCTCGATCATCCCCGAGCAGGATCCGGATGCGGCCAAGCCGATCTCCGGCGTGATCAAGCTGCTCCTCGGCGCGGGGCTGCTGTTCCTCGCCCTGAAGCAGTGGCGCGGTCGTCCGAAGGCGGGCGAGGCCGCCGCCCTGCCGAAGTGGATGTCCGCGATCGACTCGATGACCACGATGCGCGGCGCGGTGCTCGGGTTCCTGCTCTCGGCCGTCAACCCGAAGAACCTGCTCATGGCGGCCGGCGCGGGCGTGCTGATCGGCACGGCCGGCCTGAGCGGCGGCGAGATCACGCTCGTGATCGTGATCTTCGTCATCATCGCCGCATGCTCGGTCGCGGTGCCGGTGATCGCCTACCTCCTCGCCTCCGAGAAGATGGCCGGGCCGCTCGAGTCGCTCCGCGGCTGGCTCGTGCAGAACAACGCGACCGTGATGGCGGTGCTCCTCCTCGTGATCGGCGTCGTGCTGATCGGCAAGGGCATCGGAAGCTTCTGATGACGGATGTCTCGGGCGGCGCCCTTCGACCGGCTCGGGGAACAGGGGGCGGCGGGTTCGCCCACGGCACCAGGGTGCTCATCACGATCGCGGCCGCGTGCGTCGTCTTCGCCGGGGTGTGGTTCGCCCGCGACATCCTCGCCCCCGCCGCGGTGGCCGCGGTCGTCGTGATCATCGCGCATCCGGTGCGCCACCCGCTCGAGCGTCGCGGCTGGCCGAGCTGGCTCGCGACGACGGCGGTGATCGTGGTCGCGTACCTGATCCTCGGGATCCTCGCCACGCTGCTCGTCGTGGCCTCCGCGCAGTTCATCGGCATGCTGCCCGACTACGCCGACGAACTGACCGCGACCGTGCAGGCCGTCTACGACTGGCTCACGTCGCTGGGAATGACGAGCGAGGCGGCCGAGTCGGCGGCGGCCGCGATCGACCCGAAGACGCTCCTCTCCTTCGCCGCCGGCGTCGCCGACGCCGTGCTCGGCGCCGCGACCGCGTTCTTCTTCGTGCTGGCCTACGTCATCTTCATGGCGGCGGATGCCGCGAGCCTCAGCCGCGGCGGCCGGGTGTTCGGCACCGCAGCCGCCGACACGATCGGTGCCCGCTACTTCTCGGGCGTGCGCCGTTACTACGTCGTGAACGCGAGCTTCGGACTCGTGGTCGCCGTGCTCGACGGCCTGTTCCTCTGGTGGGTCGGCGTGCCGATCCCGATCGTCTGGGCGATCCTCGCCTTCGTCACGAACTTCATCCCGAACATCGGCTTCGTGATCGGCCTCATCCCGCCGGCGATCCTCGCGCTCGTCGTGGGCGGGTGGCCGCTGGCGCTCGCGGTCGTGGCCGCGTACTGCGTGATCAACGTCGTGCTGCAGGTGCTCGTGCAGCCGAAGTTCGTGAGCGACGCGGTGGGTCTCAGCCTCACGCTGACGTTCTTCTCGGTCGTGTTCTGGACGCTCGTGATCGGCCCCATCGGGGCGATCCTCTGCATCCCGCTGACGCTGCTCGTGCGGGCGCTCCTGCTCGAACCCGACGAGCGCTCGGGGCCGCTTCGGCGGCTCACGGGCGACCCGCACGCGACGCGAACCTGACGTTCCGCAGGGATTCATCGCGCCGCTCTGGCGCATGAGGCCCGCGCGCGCGTAGTCTGCAACCACGTGAGATAGGGGAGATCATGGCGGAGTTCGAATACGGCCCGGTGGAGCTGTATCTGGTGGGGTTCGAGGGCGACCGCCCCGACCCGGGCACCCTCGAGGCGATCGGCGAACTGGTCGAGGGCGGTGAGATCCGGTTGCTCGACTTCCTCGTGATCTCGCGCGAGCTCGACGGCTCGGTGCTGATCACCGAATTCGAAGAGGTGAGCGACGAGTACGGCTTCGGAACGGTCGAGCTCGAGGCGATCGGCCTCGTCGCAGAAGAAGACGCCCACGAGCTCGCCCAGGGCATTCCGCCGGGCACGTCGGGGGCGCTCCTCGCGATCGAGCTCGTGTGGGCCAAGCGCCTGGCATCCCGGTTCGCCCAGTCGGGCGGACTCGTACTGCAGACCGAACGCATTCCGGCGCCCGTCGTGAACGCCGCGCTCGCAGAAGCCGAAGGGGAGTAAGAACATGCCACTGAGAAGAATGGGACGCCCGGGCCTGATCGGCATGGCCGCTCGCACGGCCGTCGTCGCCGGAACCGCCACTGCCGTCAGCGGTAGCGTGCAGCGACACCAGCAGGAGAAGGCCCAGGGCCAGTACGAGCAGCAGCAGTACGAGGCGCAGCAGCAGCAGGCGCAGATCGACGCCGCCGCGCAGCAGGCCGTCTCGCAGCAGCAGGCGGCGATGGGCGTCGCCGCGCAGCAGGCGGTTGCCGCTCCCGCCGCCGGGGTCGACCTCGTCGGCGAGTTGCAGAAGCTCGCGGCTCTCCAGCAGCAGGGCATCCTCTCGCCCGAGGAGTTCGCGGCTGCCAAGGCGAAGCTCCTCGGCTGAGGCGTGAGTCGCCGTAGTCGATCGACGCAGCGGGCGGAAGCCCTGTCGTCGATTCCTTCGACGTACCTAGGGTGAGGGCATGGCTGTCACGCTGAGGGGTCTGTCCACCGCGGTGCCGGCGACGGTGCTCGTGCAAGACGAGGTGCGCGACGTGTTCGCGGCCCAGCCCGGCCTCGGCCGGCTGGGCCAGCGCATCGTCGCCACCTCGTTCAACGTCTCGGGCATCGAGCGCCGGCACTCGGTGCTCGACGAGCTGCGATGGGACGCGCATCCCGAAGATCCCGTGTTCTTCGACAACGAGTCCGGCGAGCTGCTCCTGCCCGGCACGAAGGTGCGCAACGAGCTGTACGCCGAGCATGCCACGCGCCTCTACGTCGAGGCGGGGCGTGCGGCGATCGAGGCCACGCCGGGCATCGAGGCATCCGATGTCACGCATGTCATCACGGTCTCGTGCACGGGCTTCTACGCGCCTGGCCCCGACTTCATGATCGCCCGCGACCTGGGCCTGAACCCCGGGGTCGAGCGCTACCACCTGGGCTTCATGGGCTGCTACGCGTCGATCCCGGCGCTGCGCATCGCCACGCAACTGGCGAAGGCGGATGCCTCGGCGGTCGTGCTCGTCGTCTCGGTCGAGCTCTGCACGCTGCACCTGCGATCGTCGAACGACCCCGACACGATCGTGGCGTCGTCGCTCTTCGCCGACGGCGCCGGTTCGGGCATCGTGACCGCGCGGCCGACCGAGCCGGGCGAGAAGGCGTTCGACCTCGACCGCTTCGCCACTCGCATCACGCCGGTCGGCGAGGGCGACATGGCGTGGAAGATCGGCGACCACGGCTTCGAGATGGTGCTCTCGAACGCCATCCCGGCGATCATCGACGATCACATCACCGGCGCGCTCGAGCCGCTCTTCGAGCACGACGACGCGCTCGCGGCGGCGCTCGCGGGCGACGGGTCGAGCGAGGCGATCGAGCACTGGGCGATCCATCCGGGGGGCCGCAGCATCCTCGACAAGGTCGAGACAAGGCTCGGGCTCACCGAGGCGCAGCTCGTGCCCGCGCGCGACACCCTGCGCGACTACGGCAACATGTCGAGCGCGACGGTGCTGTTCGTGCTGCGCAACATCCTGCACTCGGATGCCGCCGCCGACGGCGACCGCGTCGCAGCGATGGCGTTCGGGCCGGGCCTGACGGTCGAGTCGGCGCTCCTGACCGTTCGGGTGTGATGGTCGTGCTGCTCGGCGGGCCGGCATGAGGTCGCTGCGAGCGCGCGACGCCGAGGCGCAGGAGCTCATGGACGGGCCCGATGCCGACCCCGTGATGCTCGCGAAGACCTACGAACGGTTCCGGCTCGTGAACGCCGTCGTCTCGGGGGAGCGCGCCGTCTACCTGCAGTGGATCCGCCCGCGGCTCTCACCGGTCTGGGGCACCCGCCTGCTCGACGTCGGAGCCGGCAGCGCGGACCTGCCGCGGCGGCTGCTGCGATGGGCCGACGCCGACGGGTTGCGCCTCGAGATCACGGCGATCGACCCCGACGCCCGCGCGATGGCGTGGGCATCGGCTCGGCCGCCGACGCCGGGACTGACGCTCCGCCGCGCGATGAGCGGCGACCTGGTCGACGAGGGCGAGCACTTCGACCTCGTGGTCTCCAACCACGTGCTGCACCACCTCGACGGGCGCGAGTTCGGCGCGCTGCTGCGCGACAGCGAACTGCTGCTCGGCCCCGGCGGCCTGGCCGTGCACGGCGACATCGAGCGCACGCGGCTCGGCTACGCGGGATTCTGGCTCGGCACGCTGCCGTTCGCGGGCAACCTGCTCGCCGGCTCCTACATCCGCCCCGACGGGCTCACCTCGATCCGGCGCAGCCACACGGCGGGCGAACTCGCGCCCGTGCTGCCCGAGGGATGGGCCGTGCGGCGGGCGTTCCCGTCGCGGCTCGAGGTGGTCTGGGGAGCGGATGCCTGAGGCATCCGCCGGCTCGGTGCGCGTCGGCAAGCACGACGTCATGCACGACGTCGTCATCGTCGGCGGCGGGCCGGTCGGACTACTGCTCGCATGCCTGCTCGCGCAGCGCGGCCGCGACGTCGCGGTGCTCGAGCGCCGCACCGAGCGGTCGGGGCGATCGCGCGCGATCGGCATCCATCCGCCGGGGCTGCGCGCACTCGGCCGGGTCGGGCTCGAGGCCGAGGTGCGGGCTTCCGGCGTCGAGATCCGCGAAGGGCGTGTGACGTGCCGCGGCCGCGTGCTCGGCTCGATGTCGTTCGTCCGGGCGGGCTCCGTGTGGTCGCTGCCGCAGCTCGAGACCGAGGCGATGCTCGAGCGACGGCTCGCCGAGCTCGCCTCCGAGGCCCTCATGCACGGTGTCGAGGTGCAGGGGCTCCGCGATCTCGGCACGCACGTCGAGGTCTCGGGCGACCACGGCGGCGAGACCGTCACGCTGCTCGCCCGCTACGTCGTCGGGGCCGACGGCGTGCGCAGCGGCATCCGCGAGCTCGCCGGCCTCGGCTGGGCGGCCAAGCCCGGTCGCGCGCACTACGTGATGGGCGACACGCGCGACGACACCGGGGAGCCGTCGACGGCGCTGCTCCACTTCGAGCCCGCAGGGGTCGTCGAGTCGTTCCCGCTCCCGGGCGGGAGACGCCGCTGGGTCGCATGGGTGCGCAGGCCGCTGCCGGAGGTCGGGCCGATGCAGCTCGCCACGATCGTCGCCGCGCGCGTCGACGGCCGGTTCGATCCCGAGGCCGCGGGGGAGCCGAGCGTCTTCGAGGCGCGGCAGCACCTGGCCGAGCGGATGCATCGGGGCCGCGTCGCCCTCGCCGGCGATGCCGCTCACGAGATCAGCCCGATCGGCGGGCAGGGTATGAACCTCGGATGGCTCGACGCACTGCTTCTCGATCGAGAGATCGAGCACGCGATCGAGACGGGCGCACCCTACGAGGCGTTCGAGCGCTACGAGCGCACGCGGCGGGCGTCGGCGGCGCGGGCCATCCGTCAGGCCGCGTTCAACATGCGCATGGGGGCTCCGGCCGCGGGAGCGCGGCTACGGGTTCGTAACGCCGCCGTGCGCGCCCTCGCGATCCCGCCGTTCCGGGCGGTGCTCGCCCGGGCGTTCACCATGCGCTGGCTGTAGAAGAGAAGATGTGGAGTGACCCCGCCGCGGTGATCAGGTCGTGGGTCGGGGCCTCGCTCACAACGGCGCGGGTGCCGCACGTTTGCGAGCGACCGCGGCGACGGCCTTCGCGTGTTCTCTGGGGTCACGGGTGCGACACGCCCGGGATGCACGCAGGGTTTGCGCACTGCTCGGGTTTCCTCGTAAAGTAATCCTTCGTTGCCCCACAGGAGCGCAGAGCGGGATTGCTGAGAAGCGTCTGGTTCTGATCCTCAAGTTGGCACGATGATCCCAAGCTTGTGAAGGTGTTTTCTTCCGGGTTTGAAGCGTTCGGATGCGTCCTTGGTGGGATGGCCGGATGAGAACGAAGTAGCTCCGGTGGTTCGGCCCTGTTGTGGGTTGGTTGTCGGGTGCGTCCGTTCCTTGAGAACTCAACAGCGTGCACTATGTTCAATGCCAATTTTATTGAACCCCAGCTTGTCCCTTTTTGGGGTGGGTATGGATTCCTTTGATTGATGGACAATTTGATTTTGAGTAGTCAGTTGTTTCTCTGTCAGTGATTGAAACTCTCAATGCCGTCTTCGGATGGTGTTGGAACCATTTTTTTTGGAGAGTTTGATCCTGGCTCAGGACGAACGCTGGCGGCGTGCTTAACACATGCAAGTCGAACGATGAACTTGGAGCTTGCTCTGGG